>NZ_FUWY01000009.1 GCF_900167375.1 Anaerorhabdus furcosa | reverse complement strand
TGGATGTTCTTACCTGAATTTGATTTATAAATTTGCTGAGTTGATTAATATTTACTTCAATATCATTACTTTTAAGTAAATATCCAAGAACATTTTCTCCAAAAGCTTCATATACTCTGTCAGAAGTAGAAGTCAAAAAAACAATCTTTGTCTTCTTATTTATAACTGATTTCGACAACTTTATACCATCAATTCCTGGCAATTCAATATCCAAAATAATTAAATCAAAATTCACTTCTTTCATCAAAAAACTTTCTCCATCATTGAATATCTCAAAATGGATATTGGTATTTTGATTAATCAATCTTTGATAAAGTAAATCAGAATATTCTACATTATCTTCAACTACAGCAATCTTCATAAGAATATCTCCCTTTTTTTATTATATCAAAGTTTTCGTATTCATATGATAAAATCACAATTTCTAGATTTAACCTTCATTCATTAACCAATAAATTTACCCATTTCTCCTTATCAATATAATCATTATTGTGTATCAAGATAATAAACTTAACTTATTCTCATATATTTCATGATTCATATCAAAATCATATAATTTCTAACTTAAGCATGAAAAAAGCCCCTGTTTAAGGGACTTAAATTTCAATGGCGTCCTCGAAAGGATTCGAACCTTCGACCGTACGCTTAGAAGGCGTATGCTCTATCCAACTGAGCTACGAGGACACTGCTATATTATAATAACAAAGGCTACTAGAATTTGCAACCTAAAACGTACTCTTTTCTCTCAATATCAATGGAATCACCTTCTATAGTAATGATTGCATAACAAGGTGCACTGCCATCTCTATTTCTAGAAATTGATCCTGGGTTTACTAAATATATATTATCAATGCAGCGAGATTCAAATACATGGGTATGCCCAAAACATACGATATCACAATCTAAACTTTTAGCTTTATTTACAAGTAACTCACGATTATCTAAAAACATAAGTCGGTGTCCATGAGCCACCAGAATCCGATGTTCCCCTAAATCAAGAACTCTGTAATCTGGAAGTTCAGCATAAAAGTCATTGTTTCCTCTAACTGCTACATATCCACTCAAATATTCAACAGGTAATTCACTATCCCCACAATGAATAAAAACATCTGCATCTTGATGATATTGCAGAATTTCTTGAAGTGGTTCAACTCTCCCGTGATTATCACTTATTACTACTATTTTCATAAATATTAAAACCCTCTATAATTTACACTCCTATAATTTTACTAGAAAACAAGAATTTATCAAGAAGAACTTATCATTCAGTTACTTATTTGCTATAATAAAAAAGAGGTACTCTATGAACAACATACTTGAATTGTATAAAACTTATATTAATCCATTCGTAATCGGTATATTTGTTGTTATGATTATTATAACACTGTTTTATGCTATGCGTTTGTTACTTAATCTTAAGCATCTACTAAATCACGTTGAAGAAGTACAGGATGATGTCATTGATATTAATCAACAACTACTCCTTGCTCAAACAAAGAAAACAGTAATTAGTTCATATTATAAGAAGAAAAAGGCTCAATTGAATTTCCTTGTTTCTTGTTTATTCTTCTTACACATTCTCAATCACAAAGACTAAAAAAGGAAACTTCATCATTCAGTTTCCTTTTAATTTGATATTAACTCACTTAGTGTTAGATTATTTGTGAAGAGATAATGAGCCATTTCATTGCCCACATACCTAAAGTGATAACTTTGTTCTGCCTTATTTGTAAGATAAGCATTTTCAACTTTATAAGTTTGAACTAATCCAAAACGATGAGCATTATCTTTTAACCAGTTGTATTGCTCAGTTTTACTAAAGTCTTCATTCTCTATACCATCAAGTACAAAATCAACTGCTAATCCCAATTGATGTTCACTGTGTCCTGGCATGAATTCAACTTTATCTGCACTATCTCCATAAGCTTCTTTCGCTTCTTTATAGCGCTTATCTTGATTAGCATATGAGATATACCCTTCACTCACTAAAAGACCACCACATGCCTTCTTTGTTTGTAATTCCTCTTGAATCGCTACACACAAATCCTTTAATGGTATTTGCAATGCAATATCAACTTCCATTTCATCACCATCAACTGTTGGTACATCTTCATTTAACAGTTGTAGATTAAATGGTTTACGAATACTAATTGTATGGATATCATCTACATAGGCATTCGGGTTCCCTGCATTTGTTACTAAAATTGAGTTCATACTATACGGATCACCATGATCCACCCAATATAAGATTTCATCAAATTTATAATGTACTAAATAATTCGCTAATGTCATCACATCCATTGAATTTCTAGTTTCTTCTACCATTCTTACAATTGAAGCTGGAGTTTCATCCCATAATAATTTATTTAACTCACGATATTCAGAAGCATGATAAATATTAAAGTTATCTTCTTGAATATAGGCGATAAATGTTGCTGGGGCTATGGAATATTCTATAATGTACTCTATCTCTTCATCATTTAAATATTTTCTAATTAAGCGATTATTTTCTTCATTTTTATATGGATAACGAGACAATTTATCGTAATTCACATTCATAAAAGCGTAACACAAGATAGATACAACGAGAATCATGCTTACAAATATAGCACGTTTAATTTTCATCTCATTCACCTCTTTCAGTATTATAGCATATTATTCTTCATTCGACTCGCTTAATATTTGGACTACATTTTGGGCAACTTCGCGTGGTAAGACTTCCATTAATTCCTCAACAGTTGCATTTTTTATTTGTTTAAAACTACCAAAATGCTTCAACAACTTCTTTTTTCTAACTTCCCCTATTCCATCAATTTCATCTAAAATTGACTTTGTTTGTGCTTTTTGTCTAAGTTTGCGGTGGTAAGTAATTGCGAAGCGATGTACTTCATCTTGCATTCGCGTTAGTAAGAAAAAGAAAGGACTATTCTTATCAATATTTTTTAATTCTCCAAGTGGGTTCATCATACCACTTGTATTATGTTTATCATCCTTTACAAGTCCAAATAATGGTATATCTAAACCTAAAGAATCAAGGATAGCTTTAGCAGCATCTATTTGTTGCTTACCCCCATCAACAAGAATACAATCCGGCATTCTTGCTTCTTCAATCATTAAACGATAGTACCTACGATATAGTACTTCTTTCATTGAATCAACATCACTATTTGTTGTATGTAATTTATAAATACGATACTCTGCTTTATTGGGTTTACCATCATCAAAAACAACACATGCTGCAACCGTAAAAGCACCTGAAATATGACTGTTATCAAAAATTTCAACACGATGTACATCACGATGCGCAAGTTGTGAGAATGTGTCCATCAAGGATTCATCATTTTCTTGTTTTGCTTCAATGACATCAAATTTTAAATACAATTGATTCTTTGCATTATTTAATGCTAAATCTAAAAGTTTCTTACGATACCCTTTGATTGGAACTGTAATCTTAGTTTCAAGTGTTTCCTCCAATATTTGTATATCATCAAGTGGAGGTAATACGATTTCTGGTGGTAGTGGATGCTTTTGATAATATTGTGTTATGAAAGAAGTAAATTCTTCCTCAACCTCACCATATAAAGGTGATAAGGATAATTCGCGTTCAAGTAGCTTCCCTTGACGTATGAAAAACCCTTGAATTGATAAGTACCCTTTATCACTATAAAAACTAAATACATCACGATTTGATCTATCTTGTGTTTGTACCTCTTGCTTATCTGCAATATGTTCAATGGATTGGATTAAATCACGATATTCTATCGCATTTTCATACAACATCTTTTCAGTTGCATCTTTCATCTTCATTTTTAAATCATGCAAGATTTCTTTATTATCTCCATTTAAGAAACGTGTTATCTTGTCGACTATCTCTTGATAGACCTTAGGATCTACATCATACTCACATGGACCTAGACATTGACCTAAATGATAATATAAACATACTTTCTTCGGCATTACTTTGCATTTTCTAAGCGGATATAACGTTTGAAGCAAGCGAATTGTTTGATGTGCTGCAGTGGCATCAGGAAAAGGACCGAAATACTTACTTTTTCGATCTTTCTTAGCTTCTCTTACTACAGTAAGGGTTGGATAGTCTTCTCTTGTTAGTTTTATATAAGGATAAGTTTTATCATCCATAAACATAATATTAAAACGAGGACGATGTTTCTTAATTAGATTAATTTCAAGAAGTAGTGCTTCTTTTTCAGTACGTGTAATAAAAAAATCAAAATCTCTTACGTTACTCACCATTTTTGTCGTCTTAAAATCATGTGCTCCAACAAAATATTGATTCACTCTATTTTTAAGTTTCTTGGCTTTTCCAACATAAATAATGGTACCTGAAGCATCTTTCATTAGATAGCATCCTGGTTCCATTGGTAAATTTTGTAGTTTTGCATGTAAATCCTGTGTCATATTTATCCTCGTAGTGTTACCACCGTAGCCCCAGTTGAACCCTCATTAGGAGCTCCTAGCCTATAGTTTACAACATCTCTATCACTCTTTAAATACTCATGCACTGCCTTACGAAGTGCACCTGTACCATCTCCATGAATAATGCGCACAGTAGCCATATGATTGAACTTTGCATCATCCATATATTTTTGTAAGATAGGCAATGCTTCCTCTACCCTTAATCCAATTAAATTGCATTCTAATTTGAAGGATTGAATTTTTTCTGTACGCATTGAAAATACCTTTTTAGGTTTTGCAATTTGTTTGTGCGTGTGTTTAATTTTATCTTTTGATGATTTCACTGTAATTCCATTTAAATTTAGTGTCACTTGATTTTTATTGACCGCTACAATCTTCGCAATCTGATGTGATTGTTTAATTTCAATTGTATCACCAACTTTAAACTCTTTTTCTTCTTCCTCAATTTCTTCCTCTTCATCAAGAAGTCCCAATTTATTTTTCACTTCAAGTACTTCATGGTATTTGTTTGTATCTTGTTTTTGACGCATCTCACTTAATATTTCTTGCGCCTCTTCTTTGACCATTTGAAGATATGTCTCAGCTTCTTGTTTTGCCTTTTCAATGTTCTTTTCTTTGTTTCTTTCAAAAACTTCTTTCTCATTTTGTAATTCTTTAAACATCTTAGATTGAATAGCTTGTTGCTCAAGTAATTTTTCTTTTAGTTGTTGATTCTCTACCGCTTGCTTTTCAAGTTTTTCAATGAGGATATCTTCTTCTGTTTTTTGTTGATTTTTTAGAAACTCTGCACTTTTGATAATACTCTCTTTTAGATTATAACGACGTGCAATATCAAAAGCATTACTTTGCCCCGTTAAGCCTTCCACAAAGTGATAGGTAGGAATTAGTTTCTCTACATCAAATTGAACTGATGATACAAGAATATCATCGTGGCGTTTTCCATATGCCTTTAAGCGTCCATAGTGAGTCGTTGCTACAACCAAACACCCTTTATCTCGTAAATCATTTAAAATGGCAATTGCTAAACTTTCTCCTTCTTTTGGATCTGTTCCAGAACCTAACTCATCTAGAAGAACTAAACTATCTGACGTGGCATTTTGACTCACATCTGCAAGCTTTGACAAATGCGCACTGAAGGTACTTAGAGATTGCAATACCGATTGATCATCACCAATATCAATAAAGACATGATCAAAGAATGGAATCATTGCTTCCTCTGCACAAACAGGTATACCACAATAGGTCAATAAAACTGCAAGTCCAATGCACTTTAAACTCACCGTTTTTCCACCCGTATTGGGACCTGTAATCAGTAATACACGAATTGGATCTAGAATGCGGTATGTATTTTCAACTACGTGTTTTCTATCAATAAGTGGATGCCTTGTATTCTTTAGATAAATTGATTTATCTGTGGTTAACTCTGCTACACAAGCATCTTCTTTCTTACCCCAATGTGCTTTTGCAAATAATGCATCCAGTACTGCACATGTTTCTAAATTATTCAAACAATCTTGGGCAATGCCCTCAACAATTTCACTGCACTTCCAACATATTTTTTCAATTTCTTCTTGCTCTTGATAAAGTAAACTTTGTTTTCGATTGTTGATTTCGACAAAGTTACTTGGCTCTACATAAGCCGTTTGTCCCGATGCACTCTCACCATGAATAAAACCACCAAAACTGTTTTTATCACTTGATTTTACAAGCACAACAACACGATTATTTCTTGTTGTTACAATATTATCAATCATGGATGCTGCATGTTTTTGCATAAACCGATTGGTTTCTATTTGGATTTCTCCATCAATTTTTAAAAGAGATCTTCGGATCGCTCTAAGTTCTGGACTTGCACCATCTAAAATTTCACCCGCATCATTAAAACAAGTTTCAAGCTCTTCTTGTTGCTTTTTAAAGATGACCAATGAATCGACTAAGTCGCTTAACTCTTCTACCTTTTCTTCAACTGATGTCATGTAACTTACAATACCACGAGTTGCACGGATGTGTTGAATCACAGCCACAAAATCAAGTGGTGTTAATGTCATTCCTTTTTTAGCTTGTTCAAGTAAAAGTGTAATATCCTTTAAACCTGATAAAGGCATCGATGAATATTTAATAGTGCATGCCAATGCTTCTTTAATTCTAGCGTTTTCTCTTTTAAGAATCAAAGGACTAAAGTTTGGTTCTAAAGAAAGGATTTTCTCTTGACCAAGACTAAAAGCGCAAAGACTTGCGATTTGATTCTTTATGACTTCAAGTTCAATCCCTGCTGTATTCATTTTAATTACCTACCTCATCTAAATGGTTTTCTTCAAACCAATCTTTTAATGCTTCTCGATCATTATCCGATAATTCATTCATATTATCTACGATATTTGATAAAGCATTGTTCTTTGATAGTGGTTCTTCCAAACCGCTAATGAATGTACTTGTACTTGTTAGTATGGGTTGTAACCAAGTTTTTGTAACATAATGATTCCCATTTGGTAGTATGGGTAGTGTCAAAACAAACGCAATCAAGATCATCCAAACAGTCGAATACAATAGACTAAACAAAGCTCCACAAATACTATTTACTTGCTTTAGTATTGGAATATTTTGCAATACTTTAATAAGAGGTCGTAGTACCATCAAAATTAATTTTAAAACAATAAAAATTACAATAAACCAAGCAAATTGATTGATATACCCATAAATTGCATCTTGAAATATTGATACTTGCAATGGTACTAAATCTTTTGGCCATATCGAGAAATAAGTCGCAAGTACTGGTGAAAATAACCACGCAATATAAATAATTGCGATTAACCCAATTAAATCAATTAATTGTAATACAAATCCTTTTTTATAACCCATGAAGAACATCATAATATAGAATAAAACAATGCCTCCATTTATTAATAAAATTGTTAACTCCATTTTACTATCCTCTCAATCCATATAATCATAACTAATTCTAAACCGAAGTGCAAATACTATGGTATGATATTACCGAGGTAAATCTATGTCTACAATTACTCTTATTTTAACTGATGAACAAATCAATCAAATCAAAACTACTTTTCGTAGTGAAATACAATCAAAAACACCACCTTACGCTTTATTTCAATGCAAACTTGAAGGTTGTGTACTTACCGTATACACCTCTAAGAAAGCAGTATTTCAAGGCAATGATGCCGAAGTATACGCAAGTGCTTTTAAGAAAGTTGAAGCATTTACAACGCAAGCTGGAAGTGATGAAGTTGGTACAGGTGATTACTTTGGTCCCATCTGTGTTTGTGCATGTGTTGTAACAAGTGAAAACAAAGAAGCATTAGCCAACTACGCAATTCAAGATTCCAAAGTCATCAAGGATGAATACATCCAAGAAATTGCACCTAAAATTATGAAAATCTTGGATTATAGTTTATGCATTCTTGATAATCACAAATACAATCAAGTTCAAAAAACAAACAACATGAATCAAATCAAAGCAAAACTACATAATCAAGCCTATGTCAATTTATCAAAGAAGATGACATTGCCTTCTAAAATCATCATTGACCAATTTACTCCTGAGAAAAACTATTACAATTACATCAAAGATGAACCTACCATTATTCGTGGTATTCATTTTGAAACAAAAGCAGAAAACAAGTATCTCGCAGTTGCGTGTGCCTCTGTTATCGCTCGCTACGCTTTTCTTGATTGTCTTAAGAAATATGAAGAACACTATCACATGTCATTTCAAAAAGGTGCTGGTGATTTGGTGGATCAAAATGCTGCAAGATTTGTCAAAGAATATGGCTTTGATGAACTTCGCAATGTCGCAAAATTACATTTTAAAAATACTGAGAAACTAAAAGAATATCTATAATTAGATATTCTCTTCTTTTATATCAATTGAAATTGAAATTTGCTCTTGTAACTGGATAAGTTCAACACCAGCTGCACGAAGCATTTTTTTACTTGCTTTCACTGCATCTGTATCTGCATATTTATCACATTCATAAACAATCTTCTTAATTCCTGATTGTATGATTGCTTTTGCACATTCGTTACACGGAAATAGTGAAACATAGATAGCACAATTTTTTACTGGACGAGGACTATTTAATATAGCATTTAATTCTGCATGAACAACAAATGCATATTTGCTCTCAAGCATACCACCTTCTCTTCCCCAAGGAAATTCATCATCATTGCACCCACGAGGTAGTCCATTATAACCAATACTAACAACACGATTGGTTTCATCAACAATAACTGCTCCTACTTGTGTTGAAGGATCTTTAGAACGTAATGCGGATAAATGAGCCATACCCATAAAATATTGATCCCAGTTTAATACATTTTCTCTTTTCATCTTACTTCACCTTCGTTAAATCGAATCCATAAAAATCATTCAATTTATTCTTCATATTATTACTATAACCACTTAATCCAACAGAATCAAGATAATCTAAAACAGCTTTGTCTGTTCCATAATAAATTGGTTTAACATTATAATTTTGTACACATTGATAACCTAGAATTCCAAGTAACATCACTCCAGCAATGATCGCATTTTGTCTAAGTAGTTTCCATGCCTTATTTTGAGTAAACAATACAGATAAAAATAAACCACCAATGAACCCACCAATATGACCATACATTGACACCCCTGGCATAAATGTAATCAATAAGTTAATCAGCAGTGTCGATAAAAAGCTCTTAGCTACTGCTGGATTATAGATTACTTTAGAATCAAAGCCATAAACCAGTAATGCAGCCATTAACCCATATAATCCACCACTTAATCCAACCGTTAAAACATTGCCTTGTGCTGCAAAGATGAACAAACTACCCGTTAATATTGATCCTAGAATAATAACAATGAATTGCCATTTCTTATAAATACGTTCACAAATTTGACCTAGTGATACCAGTGCCGCCATATTCATTAAGAAGTGAAATAAATCATAATGAACAAAACCTACTGTTAATAAACGGAAGAATTCATGACCTCCAACAATAAACGCTTTATAATAAGCTCCCATGACAATACTTGCGGTAATCGCATCATTCCCATTGTTATATGCAATAAGATTTGTAATCACAAAGACAAGTGCACATATCAAGCCAATTGCGTAAGTAATATAGGGCATATCTTTTATACTGCGTTTTGTTTTTCTTGCAGGATTAAAGGTATCAAATGGTGTTTGTGGTGTTTGATTTTCTTTAAACTTGTGAATTTCCAAAACTGCATTTTGAAAATCCGGGAATGTATTTGTTATATCAACACCTGTAATCTTATCATCCGTGATTCCTACTTGAATGAATTCTTCTTCACTTGTTTCAATCAATTCATCTGAAACATGAATATCCAATAGCTTTGCGTTTTTATGAAAGAAATCACAGATTGCTTTACTTGTTTCAAGTAAACGTGATTTCTCAAACGTCGCAGCAGATGCATTGGTTAAAGAAATACGGATAACAGGATACTCATCACTATGATTACTTCCTAACCAAATTTCATGATTGTTTTGTTTGATATCAACAAATTTATATTGATACTTTGTTACAAAGTATTGTGCCAATTTCATTAAAATTAAATCTCTCTCTAATGCCATACTAATACCCTCTCATTTCCTCAATTAATGCTTTAAAGTAATCAGGTAAAGGAGCTTTGAAAGTCATTGTTTCATTGGTTGTAGGATGGACCAGTGTTAATGCCTCAGCATGCAGTACTTGACCCTCTGTATCAGTTCTTGTATTACGGAAAGCATATTTAGGATCACCTACAATTGGATATCCAATGTATTGCATATGAACACGAATTTGATGTGTTCTACCTGTTTCTAATTTAAAACTAACCAGTGTGAATCCTTTAAAGCGTTCTTCTACTTTAAAATGAGTAACTGCATCTCTACCATTTTTATCCGTTACCGTCATCTTTTGACGATCTTTGCTATCTCTACCTATTGGCGCATCAATTGTCCCATATTCATGAGGTAATTCACCATGTACAATTGCAATATAATCTCTTGAACAAGTTTTATTTGAAAGTTGTTTTGAAATTGCTTCATGCGCTTTGTCATTTTTACAAGCAACAATACATCCGGTTGTATCTTTATCAATACGATGTACAATACCTGGACGAAGAACACCATTAATACCTGATAAGTCTTTACAATGGAATAAAAGTCCATTCACTAAAGTATGATCAGGGTTTCCTGCACCTGGATGAACAACCATTCCTTTAGGTTTATTTACAACTATAATATCTTCATCTTCATACAGAATATCCAAATTCAAATCTTGTGGAAATGCTTCCAATTCTTTAACCTCTGGTATATCAATCGTGATTTCATCACCACGTTTTACTTTGTAGTTATTTTTCTTTATTTCATCATTTACAAGGATTAATCCTTGATCTAAAAGTTGTTGAATTCTTGCACGAGAAAAATCTTCACTTTTCTCACTTAAAATTTTATCAAGGCGTCCACCCTCTTCAGTTTCATCAATTAAATAGTTAATTCTTTCCATTCACTTCCTCCTTCTTAAATAAGGTAATCACAATAAGTAAACCGATACCTATGCATAGAGCTGAGTCGGCAATATTAAAGATTGGAAAATCATATCCAAAAATAACAAAGTCTAAAAAGTCTCTTACATATCCAAATACAAAGCGATCAAATAAATTACCTGCCGCTCCTGCTATCATTAAAACAATACTAATTCTTTCCCATTTATTTTCTTCAGGTACACGGGAAAACATATAAGAAAATAAACCAACTCCCGCAAGTGACATCAATGTTAAAATCCCAACACGTCCACTAAACATACTCCATGCAGCACCTGTATTTTTGGCGTAAGTAATGTAGAAAAAATTGTCAATAATCGGTATTTGATGGTGTAAATCTAAATTAGATTGAACAATTAATTTTGTTCCTAAATCTAAAACAAGTATTCCAATTAATATAAATAGTTCTTTACGTTTCATATTCTCACCTTTACAAGATGTAATTATACCAAAAAGACTAGTTTTACACTAGTCTTTCCCTCATTTCTTAATTTTTAAAAATCTTGAGATGTTTTAATGAATTCTTCTAACTCATAAGGTTCATATCGTTTTTGCATCTTTGTTAGTGCGATATTAAATGCCTTTTCATCATAATCATTCATTCTTTGCTCACGTAAGCAATGCTTAATCACAGAACTTACTTCAAATGACATAGCTCCCTCTTTACGTGCACGTATCTTATTACTTCCATCAATAAGTAAAAATAAGGCATTGTAATTTTGGTTATCTTTCAATGTATTTAAGAAATCTTTCGTTACATCTAGGATACAGAAAGGCACATCTGATGTTTCAATCACATCATTGACATCAATGAGAAATCCATCCACAATTCCTTTTTGAAAATAACTTAAATGTAATTTCTTTTTCTTAAATGTTTGAATTTCTTCATCCACCCATATGGAGTCTTTAATAAAGAAAATCCAAGTTTGTTCTAAGAAATCAAGCCATATTCCATCTTCAATCGTAGTTTCTACAACATCTTCCATTTTATAAGAAATCATGATTATCCTTTATGTAGTAGTTTATTTTCCAAATCTTCATTAAATTGATTGGTATACAAACGATAATAATATCCTTTTTTAGCCATCAATTCACTATGAGTTCCCGATTCAACTACAATTCCCTTCTTTATAACTAAGATTATATCCGCATTTACGATTGTTGACAATCTATGAGCGATAATAAAACTTGTATGATGAGTTAAAACATGATCAATTGTATGTTGAATAATTTGTTCTGTTTCAGTATCAATTGAAGATGTAGCTTCATCAAGAACAAAGATTCGAGGATTTACAAGCACTGCACGTGCAAATGAAATCAATTGTTTTTGACCAGTAGATAACTTTCCTCCACCCTCTCCAACTTCAGTTTCATATCCATTTTCTAGCTTTGTAATAAACTCATGTGCATTCACAAGTTGACAAGCATCAATAATTTCTTCATCAGTTGCATCCAATCGACCAAAACGAATGTTTTCTTTAATCGTTCCTGAGAATAGATGTGGTGATTGAAGTACATAGCCTAGACGTGATCTTAACCAACCCAAAGAGCGATCACGATACTCAACACCATCAATTAAGATCTGTCCTTCCACTGGTTCATAGAAGCGACATAGTAAGTTAACAATTGTACTCTTACCCGATCCAGTCTCACCCACCAAAGCAACTGTTTGTCCCTCTTTTACAGTTAGGTTAAAGTTCTTCAACACTGGCTCTCCTGGTAAATAATGGAAACTCACATTTCTAAATTCAACATTCCCTTTAATCGGTTCATAATTCTCTGTTTTTGGATCAAATAAAGTACCATATTTTTCAATGACCTCTGGTTTATCAACAATATCTGGTTGACTATCTAATAAACTTAATACACGTTCAGCACTCGCTTGTGCCATTTGTAGCTCAGCAATTAATCTTGCGATTTGTCGTAAAGGTTCAAAGAATTGCGTTGCATATTGCGTAAACATCATTAGTGTTCCAAATTGTAATGTACCTAATAAAACTTCATATCCACCATACCATAGAATTGCAGCAGTACTAATTGATCCAAGTCCCATAACTAGTGGCATAAATAATGCAGATAACGTTGCAGCTTTAATACTAGAACGTCTCATGTTTTGAGTTTCTTCTTCAAATTCTCTAAAGTTCTTTTCTTCTAATACTAATGTTTTTGTTGTCTTAGCACCCGTGATTCCTTCATTAAATCCACTTGTAATACGTGAATTTATTTTACGAACAGAACGGTAATTTTTAAGGATGCGAATTTGAAACCACACACTTAGATAAGCAAGAATCGGAACTACAATTAATACTAGCAATGCAAGTTTCCAGTTCACGATAAGCATAACAATTGTTACACCCACCATGACACTAAAGCCCCAAACTAAATCCATCAAACTCCATGATAAGATTTCTGCAAGTCGACCAATATCACTGGTCATACGAGCCATTAACCACCCAATAGGTGTCTTATCAAAATAGGAGAAGGATAAAGATTGTAATTTATGGAAAGCTTTCTCTCTTACCTCATAAGCAAAATTCATTTCTATTTTACCTGCTTGTAAGAAGAACAAATAAACAATTGCTGCTTGAGCGATGATACCAACAATAAAGATAACGATGAAGATTGTAAGTTTATAATCGATAATGCCATTCCCTACAAAATAATCAATTGCGATTTTATTCATGAATGGAAATCCAACATCCAAAATTGCGATGAAGAAATTCAAGAAAAACAACATATACAAGTTCTTCTTTTGTGATTTCATCATGCCTAAGATTCTACGCCATAAACTTGTATCTAAAGAATTCGTATTATATTCTTGTTCTTGGAATTGACTAGTCATTCTCATCACCTCCTTTAATAAATGAACTTTGTATTTCATAGATACGTTTGTATAAACCATCTTCATGAATTAATGAATCATGGTTACCAATTTGTGTTATTGTTCCATCCTCAATGACTAGGATTTTATCTGCATCTTGTGCAGAAGAAACACGTTGCGTAATAATAATCTTCGTTGTATCTTTGTTTAACTCATTTAATGCACGACGAATATTCGCATCTGTTTCCGTATCAACTGCACTTAAACTATCATCAAATATTAATATTGGTGTTTCATTAATAATGGTACGTGCAATCGCAATTCTTTGTTTTTGACCACCTGATAAAGTAACACCTTTTTCACCTACAAGTGTTTCATAACCAAGTTCAAATTCTTGTATTACTTCATGCACTGAGGCAACACGAGCTGCTCTTTCAACTTTACTTTCATCAGAAAAACGATTTGCTAAACGAATGTTATCATGAATTGTTTTTGAGAATAAGAATGGTTCTTGAAGTACAATTCCAATGTGACGACGAATGTGTTCTCTTTGAATTGTATTTAATTCAACACCATCAATCTTAATTGAACCCCCAGTATAATCATATAAGCGAGATAACAAATGAACTAGTGTCGATTTACCTGCACCTGTTGGTCCAATAATCGCAACAGTTTCACCCTGTTCAATTGAAAATGAAACATCTCTTAAAATTGGTTCATTGGCATCATGATATTGGAAATCACAATGATCAAATTCAATTTTACCTTTGATTACAGGTGTAACACCTGTAGTAATGTCTTCTACTGGTTCATTGAGTATTTCATTTAAACGTCCAACTGAAACAGTTGCTTTACCAATATCCGCTAAAATTCTTCCCAAATTTCTAATTGGCCATAAAATCATTGTTTCATAAGAAATGAAAACAAAGAAATTACCTACAGAAATATTACCTGCAATTGCAGTAAAGATACCCACTACTAAAATCAATAGAATTTGAGATAAACAAATTAAATCACTCGTACTCCAATAAACACCTAATAATCGAATAAGTTTAAATGTCAAATTTTTAAAGACTTCATTCTTCTTTTCAAAACGATCAATTTCATAACGTTCACGATTAAACGCTTTAATAACACGGATACCAGATAAACTTTCTTGTATCGTTGTGGTCATTGTACCCTCTGCTTCATCTGATTCTAAGAATGTTTTTTGTGTTCTTTTGAAAAAGATATAAGCATAAAAGATTAATAATGGCATACTAACAATTGCTAGAATTGCCATGGGTGGATAAATTGAAAATAGAACAATAATTGCGATAACAGCAGTCGCAACTGAATAAATCATTTCTGATAATTGTCCTGCAAATACTTTACGAACCTGTTCAACATCACTTGTACAGCGTTGAACTAAATCTCCTGTTTTCGCAGAAACATGATAAGCATATGGTAAATGTTGCAAATGATCATATAAATCATTACGGATATGATAACTCATATTTTCAGATATAATACCGTTTAAACGTCCTCGAATAAATACGCCTAAACAGACAAATACATTCACAAATAACACACACGCTGCACCTATCCATAGATTCGACCTTACATAGTCACGACCACCTAGAAAATTCAGAATACTTCCAAACAATTCATTGGTGATAGGTTTATTATCAATAATATTATCAATAAAGAAGCTAAAGATAAGCGGTGAAACTAGGTTTAAAAATGCATACAGTAAGGTAACGACAATCATTATATAGAGCTTAACTTGGTTGTCCTTACAATACTTCTTCACAAAATCCCATGTATTCATGGTCCCTTCCCCCTCTACTAAGATAAAATAAAAAACACTTTACGTGCTTTTTATCAAATTTAACGGAACTCTTCCGCTAAACATTTCGCGATTTGATCTGGACAAGAAGTAATCTTGTTACCACAAGTAATCCCGTTAAAAGCACTAATGACTTCCTCTACGGTCTTGCCCTTGATAATACTACAAATCCCTTTTAGGTTTCCATCACATCCACCACTGATTTGTACATCTTTAATAATATTATCTTCACACTCAAATTCAAAGAGTTTAGAACAAGTTCCGTTCGGTTTATATGTAAATTTCTTCACTGACATGATGTCACCTCCTTCACAACATTAATATAATAGCATATTTTTTTTATCTATTAAAGTTTTTATCGAATTTTTTAAAAACAGCATTGTCTGCAATAACTAGCAAACGATCATTGGGTTCAATAATATATTCTGCATCTGGAGATATCGATAAATGCTCTCCTGGTTTTTTACGAATACCTAAAATGTTGATTCCATAGTTAGCACGCAAATTTAAATTCTTCAATGATTTGTTTGTCCAACTCTCAGGTGCAATAATTTCTACTACACTATACTCTTGGTCAATATCAATTAGATCAACAATATTTCTAGAAATTAATTGTTTTGCTACACGCTCACCCATTTCCTTTTCAGGACGAATAACACGATCAGCACCAATTTTTTCAAAGATTTGCATGTATTTCTTATTTTTAGCTTTTGCTAAAATATAAGGAACACCCAATTCTCTTAAATTCATAATTGCCATAATACTGTCTTCTAAGTGTGATCCAGTTGCAACAACAGCAACATCAACATCTTGAATACCAATAGAACGCAATTGATCAATATCTGTAATATCTGCTTGTACTGCATTGGTCGCGAACTCAGCAATACGATCCACACATGTAATATCACGATCAATCGCAATAATTTCATAGTTATAATCTGATAAAGCCTTCGCAATCGTTGAACCAAATATTCCTAAGCCTAAAATAGCATATGTTTTACTTTTACTTGACATAAAGATCTCCTAACCTATTAAAATGTCCCCGTGTGAATATGATATGTCTTTAGGTTTAACTTTCGAATTCACCCTAAAGATTAATACAACAATAGTAATTGGTCCAACTCGACCAATAAACATCAACAAGATAATAACAATTTTTCCTATACTACTCAAGAGTGGAGTAACATCCATAGATAATCCCACTGTAGCAATAGCAGAGAAACACTCAAAAATAATCGCTAAGAAAGATACATTCTCTGTAATAGATAAAATAATAATTGCAATAACAAGTGATGTTAAATAAATAATAGTAACAACGTATGCCTTCATAAAGTTAATACGTGGTATATCTCTTTTCATTACATTAATATGACTATCATTTCTTAATACAAACAACACGAAGATAAATAACATCGCAAATGTTGTTGTTTTAATACCCCCAGCAGTTCCTCCTGGAGATCCTCCAATAAACATATAGAGACACATAATAAATTGAGTAGCTGGCTTTAATGCTGCAATAGGCAATGTTGCAAATCCTGCAGTACGAAGCGTCGTTGATTGGAAGAAAGATGCCATCCATTTACTTCCTTCAGATAATGGACCCAAAGTATTTGGGTTGTTATATTCCAATGCATAAATAAGTAAAGTTCCAGATAACAATAAGAAGCCTGTCATAATAAGTACAACTTTAGTATGAACTGACAACTTATTTAATAACTTTTTAAAACTACCATTTTTCCCAAATAAATCAGATAAATGCTTTCTCAAATCCAACCAAACAACAAACCCTAAACCACCAGTTATAATTAATCCAGCAACAGTAAAGTTAATTAATGGATCATTAACGAAGCTAATTAAGCTGTTTGGTAAGATATTATCTAATCCTGCATTACAAAATGCAGATACCGATAAGAAAATAGAATTAAATATACCATGAAACCAACCATATTCAGGTACAAATTTTAATGCGAATAAAATAGCACCAATTGTTTCAAATACAAGTGTATAAATAACAATACAGCGGATAAATCTTGGAATATCTTGTAAATCAGATTTCCCTAATGAATCTTGTATTAATTTCTTCTCTCCAATAAATAGTTTGTGTTTCATTAGTGACATCATTAAAGATAATAATGTCATTAACCCAAGTCCCCCAACTTGCATTAAACAGATAAGAACTACTTGTCCTAGCATATTGTATTGATCAACAACTGCATAAGGAACTAATCCTGTTACACAAGTTGCACTTGTTGCCACAAACAAGTTATTAAGAAAACTTTGTGGTGTTCCAATATTTGTTATAGGTAAACATAGAAACAAAGTACCAACAAAGATTACTAGCGCAAAACTTAGAGCCAATAGCGGCATAGCGCCAACCTTTTTAAATAGTATTTGTCGTATAGACATATTTGCCTTATTCATAATATCCCCTTTATCTATAGCAATATTTAGTTTACTCCTTTATAAATAAAAAGCAATAACTACGTCTATTAGTTATTTCTTTCACAACAAATTAATAAGTATACTTTCTTGTTACTTTATGTTATAGTGTTCCTTTGGAGAAATAAACTATGAAATTTAACGAATTACAATTATCAAAAGAAATGCTTCGCGCGATACAAGATTGTGGTTATAACGAAGCTACTTATATCCAAAGTGCCTGTATACCAGTACTATTAACTGGTGGGGATATTTTGGGTCAATCACAAACAGGTACTGGTAAAACAGCTGCTTTTGGTATTCCTTTAATTGAATTATCGGAAGTATCTAAGCACAAAAGACCTCAGGCACTAATTCTTACTCCTACTCGTGAACTTGCTTTACAAGTAGTAGAAGAAATCAGAAAATTTGCAAAGTACAAAGAAGGATTACGTACAGTATGCTTATATGGTGGAAGTCCAATTCAAAAACAAATTCAAGACATGAAAAAAGGTTGCGATATTGTAGTTGGATGTCCAGGACGTGTTCTAGACCATTTAAGACGCCATACATTAAAGATGGAAAACTGTAATAAACTTGTGTTGGATGAAGCAGATGAAATGCTAAACATGGGATTTAGAGAAGACATTGAAGCAATTATTAAGGAGTTACCTGATGAAAGACAAACGATTCTTTTCTCAGCAACAATGCCTAAAGCAATCCTTGATATTACAAAACAATATCAAACAAACCCTGTTCACATCAAAACACCTTCTACTGAATTAACTGTTGCGAAAATCGAACAAGTAGTCTATGAATGCAAGCAAAGTGATAAACGTGAGGTATTGATTCAATTAATCGAACTTCAACGCCCTACCCTAGCTATGGTATTCTGTAATACAAAGAAGATGGTTGATGACTTAACAAGTGACTTAGTTGCTAAAGGATATCCTGCAGCAGCAATTCATGGTGACATGAAGCAAGAAGCACGTGCTAACGTTATGGAACGTTTCAAAAGTAAAAAGATTAATATCCTTGTAGCTACAGATGTTGCTGCTCGTGGTATTGATGTTGACAGCATGGATGTTGTTTATAACTTTGATTTCCCTCAAGAAGCAGAATACTATGTTCACCGTATCGGTAGAACTGGTCGTGCTGGTAAAGAAGGACTTGCAGTTACATTATTAACACCACGTCAAAGAGGCTTAGTTCGTGACTTAGAACGTACTACAAAAGCTAAAATTGAATCAAAACCTCTTCCTAATCAAAAAATGATTAGAGAAATCCGTTCAAATCAAGTAAAAGAAGATATTAAAAACATGTTAAATGAATCTGTTTCAAAAGAAATAGAAGATTTAATTAATGAATTTAGTACGCAAGGATTTAGTGATAAAGAACTTGCATTGGCACTTGCGAACAATATGTTTGCATCTAGCCTATTACAAGAAATCAAATTACCTGAAAAAGAACCTAACTCACTAAGAGTACAATCAAAAGACAAAGCAACCATTGAAATCAATGTTGGACATCGTCATAAAGTAAGCCCTGCACACTTATTAAGTGCTATTGCAGAAGCTACTGGATTAAGTGGTAAAGATATTGGAAAAATCAATATTTCAGACCGCACTTCTACTGTAGATGTACCAAAAGAAGTAATTAAAGAAATCTTAAAAGATCTTAAGAATGCTACAATTAAAGGCTATGCTATCGAAGTTAATCAAGTATCTTCAAAATCAAAAGATAGAAGTGATACAAGAAGCAGTGATAGAAAACCTAGATCTGATTCTCGTGGATATGATAGAAAACCAAGAACTGATTCAAGAAGTGATCGTAAACCTAGATCCGATTCAAAGAAATCTGAATTTAAATCAGATAAAAAAGAATCAAAACCTAGACGCGAAAGAAGTAGAAAAGAAGACTAATAAGAAAAGCCAATAGCAATCGCTATTGACTTTTTTTATGCCTAATAATTTGTTGGATGAACCATGAAGTATGATTTAGGATGAGTACACACAGGGCAAATCTCAGGTGCTTCTTTACCTACATACAAGTGTCCACAGTTTCTACATTCCCAAACTGTATCATCTTTCTTAACAAATACTTCACCATTTTCAATATTTGCAAGTAATGTTTTATAACGTTCTTCATGTGTTTTTTCAATTGCAGCTACACCACGCATTGTTGTTGCGATTTCAGGGAATCCTTCTTGCTCAGCTTCATCAGCCATGCGAGCATACATATCTGTCCACTCATAGTTTTCACCCTCTGCTGCATCTTTTAAGTTTTCCATCGTGTCACCAACTCCATGGAATAATTTAAACCATAGTTTTGCGTGTTCTTTTTCATTTTCAGCTGTTTGTAAAAATAAGGCAGCGATTTGTTCATAACCTTCTTTTTTTGCTTTACTAGCATAGTAAGTATACTTGTTACGAGCTTGGCTTTCTCCCGCAAAAGCATCCATTAAATTCTTTTCAGTTTTTGTTCCTTTTAAGTCTTTCATGTGTAGTTTCTCCTTTTATATATCTATTATAACGCAAATTCTTTCAGGTAACTCATCGATTTAGCCTAAAGCTACATCGAGAATCATCATAATCACAAATCCAACAATACATCCCATCGTTGAAAAGTGTGTTGCTTCATGACCTCCTGATTGGCTCTCTGGAATAAGTTCTTCAGTTACAACATAAATCATAGCTCCTGCAGCAAATGCAAGTGCATAAGGTAATATCGGTCTTACAACCGTAACCAACAATGCTCCAAGCACTGCTGAAACTGGTTCAACCAGTCCACTAGCTTGTCCATATAGAAACGCCTTCATGCGTGATAATCCTTCTTTTCTTAAAGGAATCGATACTGCAGCTCCTTCAGGAAAGTTTTGAATCCCAATACCAAGTGCTACGGTAAATGCAGCCATCAATTCGACGACGGTAGCTTCTTGGGCCAACAAACCAAACGCAACACCTACCGCTAAACCTTCAGGTATATTATGCAAAGTAATTGAGAAAACTAATAAAATACTTCTTTTTAATTTTGTAGGTACACCTTCAACATGATTTGAACTATCTTGAAAATGCATATGTGGAATTAGATGATCTGAAACCCACAAAAAGACAGCTCCTGCTAAAAATCCAACAGCAACAACAAACCAAGGTGTCATATTTAAGGAAACAGACAAGTCAATCGCAGGCGCAAGTAATGAAAAGAAACTTGCCGCAATCATTACCCCCGAGGCAAATCCCAACATTCCATTCAATATTTTTTGGTTAATGTCTTTGAAGAAAAAAACGAGTGCTGCTCCCAAAGCAGTCATAAACCAAGTAAACAATGAAGCACAAAGTGCCAACGCTACCGGCCCCATTGAAATAAGTTGATCAATATTCATAAAAACCCCTCCACTAATATTATTGATATTTTGTATCAAAAAGGCAAGCGATATGATTACAAAATAACATTTAATTATATATTATTTATTAACTCTACCTACTATCTTGCAAACTAATTAAAACATACTTTGCTTAATAAAATAGCAAAAATTTAAAAATCACATCTTTAGACAATTTATTTCTTTTATGTTTAGATAAATTTAGAGATTAACATCTTGAGGAGAAATAAAATGAACAACAATCTAGCATTTACCAAAGAAGCTTCCCCCTTTATTAATCAAAGGTTACTTAATCACTCCAGCGTGATGGAACAAAAAATCTATCAAGTTGCCGGAAATGTTTACTCAGCTGTAGGTTTTGGATTACAAAATCCTCTAATGATCGAAGGCGATGATGGATTAATTATTGTAGATCCAGGTGAATCACTTGAATCATCAATTCATATACATAATGAATTTAGAAAAATTACAAACAAACCAGTTAAAGCTGTCATCATAACCCATTTCCATCCAGATCATTGGGGTGGGACCAAAGCTTACATCACCCAAGAACAATCTGATTCAAAAGAAGTTCTCGTGATTGCACATGAAAGCTTTATGAAAAATGTTTCCTCTTCTAATGGGCAACTTGCCGATATCCGAATGGGTAGAGCCATTTGGATGTATGGTTCTATCCTACCAAATGGAGAACAAGGTGTTGTTAACGAAGGTGCTGGTCCATTATTACAAAAAGGTACAATTCAAATGGTAACTCCAAACACAACCATCAAATCTGGTGGTTCACTTGAACTAACGATTGCTGGAATAAACATGGAAATTTTCAATTGTCCAACAGAAACAGATGATCATTTGCTTGTGTTCCTAAAAGATAGTAAACTGCTCCATGTTGCAGACGCTATCCAAGCAGAAGCTTATCCAAATCTTTATACAATCCGTGGTCAAAACCGTGATGCTGTTGTTTGGTATCGAGGACTTGATAAAGCTAGATCTTATGCACCCCACTATTTAACTGGTGCTCATATGCGACCTGTATCTGGTAAGCAAGAGTGTATGCAATTACTTACTGACTATCGCGACATCATTCAATATACTCACGATCAAACTGTTCGACTTATTAATCATGGATTAACTCCAGATATGATTGTTGATGCTTTAAAACAACTTCCACCTCACTTATACCACAAAGATCGTCTTGGTGAATTCTATGGTACTTTTAGTCAAGCTATCCGTGGTATCTATGATACTTATATTGGATGGTTTGATGGTAATCCCGCTAACCTGAACAAACTTTCGCCAAAAGAAGAAGCAATTAAAATGGTTGCCATGATGGGTGGTCGTGAGGCTGTATTAAAAGCATGTCAAGAAGCGTTAGATAAGAAAGAATATCAATGGTGCGCACAACTTGCAACCTATCCTATACGCATTAAAAGAGACGATATGGAAATGCGATTAATCAAAGCGAAAGCAGTTCGTTACTTAGGTTATCAAGCAGAAAATGCAACATGGCGAAATTGGTATTTAACTTGTGCTCTTCAATTAGAAGGAGCTTTTGATGCAATCGCTAAACAAGCAGGACCTAATGGTGGATTCCCATCATTCTCTAAAACGATTATTGAATTACCAACAGAATACATGTTTGAATCATACAAAACAAAACTCAATGGTCCAGAAAGTGAAAATGTACATGCCTCATTAAAATGCATTATCGATGAAACTAGAGAAACTCTTATCCTAGAAATTAGAAAAGGTGTTCTTGAAATTCATCACAACTCTGATTTTACTTGTGATGAAACAATCATTGCTTCAAAGGAAACCTTTGCAGAAATCATGGCTAAAGATATTACAATCCATGATGCAATTAAACAAGATAGAGTTATTGTTACCACACCTCATTATATAGAGGAATTCTTTAATTACTTTGATAACTATACTTCATTTATCCATATGCCTTTTACATTTGAATAAAATTTACTCCTATTAAAACACTGAGTTAAAATGAACTTGGTGTTTTTCTATATAAAAAAACTGAACGAGCTATTTTTATCTGCTCATCCAGTCTTGTATATTTGAGTTTAATACAACTCACAAAATTTTCTCACACCTACTGTTCTTAAATACATCCACAACAGAATATCTAAGGCGGATAAAATCGACACAATAATCATAACGAAATTGAATGGTCCTACAAACTCAGATACATTTACATAAAGGAAAATAAGTAAAGCACCAACTACCATGCCTCCAAAAATTGCAATGAACGAACTCATACTTTGTTTAATAACGATTATTTCTCGATCAAAATCTAATTTAGGGAAATTAATATTGATACACAATCCCAGTATTCCAACAAAGATACCTAAAACAAAGATTAATAGTAGTCCTACAATCAATTCAAACATTGTGAATCCAAATCCAACACTAATAAGTATAAAGCCAATCATAGAAGGTATCCAGATAATAACTGCATTTACAATGGCTTTGGATAAAAATATTGTTTCTGTTTTAACAGGTATTGTTTTTGTTATCCAAAATTGTTTACCCTCTAATGATATACTCACAGATGCAGTTGGTGTCATTAATGCAAATAAACATATTGCACCACAAATTAATCCAAAGAGTGTAGGTTTGATTTGAAATCCCAAGCTTTCAAATTGTGTTAGCATTTCAAATACCATTTGTTTGTTGAAGACTAGATAAGCTCCTCCAAGCACAAGCATAACTTGACCCATTCCCATATTCATAAAATACATCATATTTGAAGTAAACTTCTTAAACTCTTTCTCACACAAAGCTTGTAATGGTGATTTACCCTCTTCTTTTTTTAGTTTAAAGTTTTTTGCTTTATAACCCGTTTGAACAGTACTATTGATAGAAACAAATGTCTTGCTAAATAAGTAAACAAACAAAGCAAAGACACCACCATTAATTAAAATCGACAAAACTAATTCTATAATATTTCCACTAATACAACTATGGATGTAAATATAAATTGGATACAAATATGTTTTAATCAACATTAGTCCTGTTACAAACACTTCCTCTGGAATTGTTGTTCCCTCCAAAGATGAAAGTGACATAGATCCAAGCATAATAGCAGCAAATAAAATAATTGATCCTAAATTAACAAGTAAATTTTTATATTTACCATGACCTGCAAGTTTACGAATAATAAACGCAAATAAACTTGAAATTACAATTGGAATAAGAGGTAAGAAGAATAAACCTACAATTCCATATACATAATAGAGAATTCCCATTGATTCATTTACACCATAAATAACTAGGGCAGGTAACATGAATAAGAAACAATACACTAACATGATGACTACAAATGATAAAACCTTAGCAAGAAAAACCATTGTTCTTGAAATAGGTAAAGTCATAAGTAAATCAAAATCTTTAAATTGGAATAATTGCCCTTGAGCCGTAGTGATTGAAAAAATGAAAACAATCAAAACAGATGCTGTAGCCATTGTATATAACACAAAATCTTTATAACCCGCAGGTATCCCTGAGTAAATTCCCATACTGTATGTCGCTGATGCAAAAATTAGACCACCTAATATGACAACCAATAAGAAGATTCCTTTTGAATTTTTTGAACCTGAACGAGTTGTACTTCTAACCATGTTGATGATTTGAATTTTAGCTATCTCAAAAAACTTTTTCATTATTCAAGTCCTAGGAAGATTTCTTCAAGTGATTCATTTCGAATAATTTCATCCGTTTCTCCTTGTAATACAATTTGACCTTCTTTTAATATTGCTACTTTATCACATAGTTTTTCAACAACTTCCAATACATGAGATGAGAAGAAAATAGAACAACCCTCATCACAAATTTTTCTCATTCGTTTCTTTAAAGTAAATGCTGCTTTAGGATCTAACCCAACAAATGGTTCATCTAATATTAATAGTTTTGGTGCATGAACAAAGGCACTAATTAAAGCAAGTTTTTGTTTCATACCATGAGAATATGAACTAATTGAATCTCCTAAATTTGTATCCAGTTCCAATTCCTTAGCAAGTTCTTGAATTCTTGGAAGACGCACTTCATTCGGTACACCATATAAATCACAAATAAAATTAATGTATTTAATTCCAGTTAAATGCTCATATAAATCTGGATTATCTGGTATATACGCCATCACTTGCTTACAAGCAATTGGATCAGTTTTGATGTTTTTTCCATCAATTAATACTTCACCACTTTCAAAATCCAAAATACCCACTACACTTCGAATCGTTGTCGTTTTGCCTGCTCCATTATGGCCAATAAATCCAAATATTTCCCCTTGATTTACTTCTAAGTTAATTCCTTTTACAATTTCTTTTTGTCCATAAGATTTATGGAAATTTTTAATTTCTAACATTGGTTTCATTTTCTTAACCCCTTCTATAAATTTCTTTTAAAAATACAATTGTTTCTACAATCACAACAAAGATCAACAGCATAATTACCGCAAAGGAATACTCTACTGGTAATAACACTGATAAAATACTAAGAAATCCAAATATCACAAAGGTGATTCCTTGTATTCGATACATTTTTTGTCTTAATGCTGGATCATAGTTATATAATTTTGAATTTTTGAATTTCTTAAACAAAGCTACCTTTGTCTTATAGGTTCCACTTGTCTTTGGTAAATAATTTCCAATTAACAAGAAGAGACATCCAATAACGATCATCATAATTAAACGCATATCAAATTGAATCCCTATCGAATACCCAATAGATAAGAAGTAAACAACAAAACTTAATACCGGAATAATAAATTTAGCGATATATTCTACCTTTGGTTTTTGTACCGCATTGACATTATTGGTATCACTGGCATAGCATGTAAAGATTTGCAGAAACCCCATCGCCAATGGCAATACAAATAAGATAATTTCCTTGTTCATATACGCATCCGGTTGACCATAAATATTAAAATGTGCTGCTATCATTTCAGGCATATCTTGATAGATGATTGCTCCAACAATCATTGGAGACCATGTGATTAACACAGTAATCACAATTATTTTCCAATCTACATTTTTCACTTTTGATTCCCTCCCAATTGTTGAATCCAAACTAAGATATCTTCAAATACCGATAAGTTTAATTCATAATAGATAAAATTCTTTTGTTTTTCTTCGATGATTAGTTTTGCTTTTTTTAAAATTGATAGATGATAGGAAACCGTTGCACCTGTTAAATCAAATCGTTCAGCAATATCCCCTGCTGACATTTTCCCATCTTTCAATAATTCCAATATATCTCTTCGTATTGGATCTGATATCGCTTTTAATGTATCGTTTATTCCCACTTCATCACCACCTATTTAGAAATTTATCTAAATACATTATAGATACAACTTTCACAAAATACAATACCTATTTAGATATTTTTCTAAATAGAAAAAGTAGTATTTCTACTACTTTACAATGTTTTCTATTAATCGCACTACATCTTTATCACTTTTACATTCAACAAACTTCTCTTTATAGAGTACACCTTGTTTTTTATATCTACCTGTGTATTTACTTGTTCGCCCTTTAATCAAGCACCAATAAATAAATTCTAAATCTACCTTTTCAACACATCCTTCAGCAATAGAATCACGAGATTTTCCTCTATTTTGTATGTATCGTTTGATCACTCTTGGAAATGCTATTCTACGAGGAAAATTCATGAAAACAATTAAGTCTGCATCACTCATTCTTCGATCAAATTCAAATGCCGAATAATTACCATCAATCACCCATGATGACTGGCTTAGTGAATTATCCACTAACTTAGTTACTTCATCTCGATCTCGCTCTTTCCATCCATCAGTAAAATGAATGCAGTCATAATGATAAACAGGAGCATGAATGATTTCTCCAAGCTTCTTAGCAAGAGTCGACTTACCCGAACCACTATAACCAATGATTGCAATTTTCATATTGAGTGAACTTCCTTATATTTCTTAACTAAATTAAATATTGAAATCCCTGTGATACACATGACAAAAAGACAACCTGGTACTAATAAACTAAGTGTTTCTCCGATACTTATCCACCATCCAGCAAAACCTCGATTAATCCATACAACACTATAAAATAATTGAAGTGATAAAAATAAACTGTTCATAATTAAGTAATCAATGATGAAATGCCTCTCATTTTTAATAAATAAGCCAAGTACTCCCATAAGTAAAATAATTGGAAAGATAAAATTCTCTACAAGATAACTTCCCCAAAGACTTGTTGGTACATTTTGTGATAAAAGTGTTCCAAAATAAGGTTGAATACTAATTACTAAATTAATCATAAACAAAGAACCAAAAATAGTTTTAGTTTTATTCATTATCTGTTCTCCCTAACTTGCAATACAAAAATTCTACTACGATTAAATAGAAAAAGAAAGTGATTACTCACTTTCTAAAACTGGCATTTCAAAATAGAATATTGATCCTTCATTGATTTTAGACTTCACTCCATAGTTAAATTGATGTAATTCCAATACTTCTTTTACAATCGCAAGACCAATACCAGAACCTTGAGAAACACGATTATGTTCTTTATCTACTTTATAGTAGCGATCCCAAATTAATTCAATTTGATTTGTTTCAATACCTTGTCCAAAATCTTGTATTTCAATGCGAATTAAGTTGTCTTTTAATATTTGTCTTATTTCGATTCGCTTATTTTGATTTGAATAATTAATAGCATTGTCAATAAAATTATGTAGTACTTGAGCTATTCTTTTTTTATCCGCATAAATCATAATCGGTCTATTAAAATCAAATTGAATGTGAAACTCTTCTTGTCTCGAATAAGATTCATAGGTTTTTAAGACATCTTGTATGCATTCAGTTAGATTGAAGTTTTCTTTGTGTAGTTCAATCTTATTTTCATTTAGTCGTGATAAATCAAGTAAATCATTTACGATAAGATTCAATCGTTTTGATTCAGCAACAATGACTTTTATGTTTTCATCTGTTTTTTCATCAGGCAAATCCAACATCATTTCACCATAACCGGTAATCATTGTTAGTGGTGTTCTTAAATCATGCGATACATTCGCAATTAAATCTCTTTTCGCTTTATCTGCTTTTTGTATTTGTGTGGCTGCATACTCAAGCGTTTTATTTAATTCATATATTTCCAAATAATCATCCTTTTTTGAGACATTTTCATATTTACCACCAGCAAGATTATTTGTAGCTTCCTTAATTTTTACTATTGGTTTAACAATCTTCTTTGTTAAAAATAATACAAGAATAACTGTTGCGATAAAAATAATACATCCTATCATAAATAGTTGATCAGATAGTGTTTGGGTTGCAGCATTAACTCTGGTCACCCTTGTATTTACTAAGATGATACTTACCAATCCACTTTCATCTTCCACTACTTTCGTATAGACAATATTTTTATCTCCTTTATACTTTGAAACAAAGCTTTCATCAGGAGCATTCGGATTAAATGACATCTCAACTAATTCGGATTTTGAAAGATAACTTCCCCCATTCTCTTTCGCAAGTGAATAGTATTCAACTAATTTATCATAAGGTAAACGATTAATCATACAGCCTGTTACATTGGTGTTAATCATTTGGGAATCTGTAATAACAAGTGCACACAAATCATTTTGTTCTGATAATGAAGCAATGTAATCACTGATATCTTCATTGTTGATTACTTTTTCAATATTCGCAGCTGTTTCTTTTGCTACACTTACTTTGTTGTATTCATATAATGGTTGCAGTAACCCAATTTGAAATACCCAAAGAAGCGCAAGAATACCAAACATGAAGGTAACTAGATAAATGAGTAATTTCCATTGGAGTTTAATCGGCTTTTTCAAAACGATAACCCACCCCTCTTAGCGTAACAATGAACTTAGCATAGGGTCCAATGTTTTTGCGTAATAGTTTAATATGTGTATCAAGGGTACGATCATCACCAAAAAAGTCATAACCCCAAACTTTTTGTAGAAGTTTCTCTCTTGTAAGTGCAATGCCTTGGTTACGAATCATGTACTCTAATAAATCAAATTCTTTGGGCGACAAAGAAACTTTTTCACCATCTATTTCAACAATATGCGCTGTAAAATCTACTTTTAAACCCTCTTGAGTAAAGACTTCCGCCATTTCACTCTGTGATTTAGTTCGTTTTAAAATTGCTTGAATACGCATCATTAGTTCTTTGGGTGAAAATGGTTTAACGACATAATCATCTATTCCTAAATCAAATCCATGAATCTTATCATACTCTTCACCAAGTGCTGTAAGCATAATAACAGGAATATCTTTCATTTTCTTAATTTCTTTGCATGCTGAAAATCCATCAAGATTAGGCATCATAACATCCATGACAATTAAGTCATAATTACTACTTGCGCACTTCTCAACAGCTTCCATTCCATCCTTTGCTTCACTTACATCGTAGCCTTCATATTGGGCATACTTGCGAATCATTTCTCTAATTTTGCTTTCATCATCAACGACTAATATTTTCATTTTTATCACCAACTTTATTATATATTGAAAATGTGAATTTTGGGTGAAGTTAATAAAAGAGGCTATTTAAGCCCCTCAATTTTTTCTATTGCTTTATCCAATACACGAACATCAGCCACTTCAATATTACCAGCATCACACAAACTCGCAATCATAGGATCTAGTGGAATTTGTGCTAAGACATCAAGTTCTGCCTCTCTTGCGATTTGTTCAATATTACTTTCACCAAAGACATAAATCTTGTGATCACATTCATCACATTGTACATAACTCATATTTTCAATGATTCCTAGGACATTAATATTCATCATTTTAGCCATGTTGATTGCTTTTGCTACCACCATACTTACAAGCTCTTGTGGTGATGTTACAATCACAATGCCATCTAATGGTAAGGATTGAAATACAGTTAGAGGCACATCCCCAGTTCCAGGAGGCATATCCACAAATAAATAATCGACATCTTTCCAAACAACATCTGTATAAAATTGTTTAACAATACCCGCAATAACTGGTCCTCTCCATATCACTGGAGTTTCATCAGTTTCAAGCATCATGTTGATTGACATTACTTGAATGCCACCCTCACTAACACATGGATATATTGCGTCTTGTGTTCCCTCAGCTTTTCCAGTGATTCCAAATACTTTTGTCATACTTGGTCCTGTGATATCTGCATCAAGTACTCCCACATTAAATCCTTTTCTTGCCATTGCAGTTGCAAGTAAGCTTGTTACTAAACTTTTACCAACACCGCCCTTGCCACTAACAACACCTATAATTTTCTTAATATGGCTATCTTTATGTGGTTGTATTAAAAAGCTTTCAGGGTTAGTACGTTCTGAACAATTTTGACTACAAGAACCACAATTATGATTACAATTACTCATTTTATTTACCACCTTTCAACATGAATTATTTTAGCACAAATGATTTAAAAGAACATCAAAATGACATTATAAACAATGACAACCAATAGCGATGGTAGCATATTCGCTACTTTTAATTTATTGGGAGCAAGAAAGTTAATTCCGATACAAATGACAAGTACATAACCTACCATACAAATTTGTCGAAGAAACTCACCTACTAAAACCGATGATAAACTACCTGCAAGAAGAGTAATTGCACCTTGATAAATTAGAACCGGAATACTTGAAAAGATAACACCCATTCCTAAAGTTGCACCTAAGATAATACTTGTGATACCATCTAGAATACTTTTTACATACAACACATTGGGATCATGCAATAAACCATCATTAATTCCACCAATGATCGCCATTGCTCCCACACAGAAGATAATGGATGCAGCCACAAAACTACTTGCAAAACCAGCTAAATTAAACTTCTTTTCTATCTTATAAGATAACCCATTCAATTTTTTATCAAGATCCATTGCTTCGCCAATAAATGTACCAATAACAATCGATATAACCAAAATTAATTCTCCACTTGTAGAAACAAATTCCTTTGATACAACTGCCATATTGGAAAGCACACCATTAATTCCTATGACCAATACACATACACCAATCGCTTTATAGATACCCTCTTGGATATTTTCTTTAATCCCTTTTTTAAGCATTATACCTAGAATTCCACCTACGATAATACTTAGTGCATTTACAATACTTCCCATATGACCCCCTAAAAAAACAGGACTTTCATCCTGTTTCATTTTACTACTTCTTAATTATATTGCCTAGTGAAAATAGATTTGTTGGATATTTACCACTGAAACATGCAACACATAAATCTGGTCCATTTGCTTCTTTCACTTCATCAATCGTTAAGAACTTCAAACTATCTGCACCAATATATTCTTTTAATTCTTTAACATTGAGTCTTGAGCTAATTAACTCATCATAAGTTGATGTATCAACACCATAGAAACAAGGTGATTTGAATTCAGGTGAAGCAATACGTACATGAACTGCTTTAGCACCCGCATCTTTTAGTAATTGAACAATGCGTTTCATTGTAGTCCCACGTACAATTGAATCATCAATCATCACAATACGTTTACCTTTAACAATAGCTGAAATAGCACTCAACTTCATACGAACTCCACGTTCTCTTTGTTTTTGAGTTGGTTGGATAAAAGTTCTCCCTACATAACGGTTTTTAATTAATCCTATTTCATAAGGTAATCGACTTTCCTCTGCATAACCAATTGCAGCACTTAGTGATGAATCAGGTACACCAATTACAATATCCGCTTTGACTTTATCTTTTCTAGCTAATAATTTGCCTGATAATTTACGAGCATTATGCACATTGACACCCTCTATTACACTATCAGGACGTGCAAAGTAAATGTACTCCATTGAACACATTTTCTTTTGTGTCTTCTCTGTATATTTAAAAGATTGTATTCCATCACTTGCAATACGAATCACTTCCCCAGGTTCAACATCACGAACAAATTTTGCATTCACAATATCATATGCACAGCTCTCACTTGATACACAATAACCATCTTCTAATTTTGCAATTGAAAGTGGTCTTAATCCATTTTTATCTCGTACAGCATACATGCAATCTTTTGTCATAATAATAACTGCAAAAGCACCTTCAAGTTTTGCACATGCATTCATGATTTTATAAACCATGGTTCCTTCTTCTCTTTGAATTAAATGCAAGAAGATTTCACTATCACTTGTTCCTTGAAAAATACTTCCCTGATTTTCTAATTCCACTTTAATTTCTTCAGCATTTACAATTTGTCCATTGTTTACAAGTGCAAACGACCCTTGATGAGCACGCACCATAATTGGTTGAACATTCTCAATTTGGTTTTGTTGAGCTGTTGAATAACGAACATGCCCAACCGCATGTTTACCTGGTAATTCCTCAATTATTTTATTTGTGAAAACTTCACTAATTAAACCCTTACCTTTATAACAAGTAATGTTTTTGTTATCACTTGCTGCAATACCACAAGCTTCTTGTCCACGATGTTGTAATGCATGTAATCCAAAATAAGAAAGACTTGCAGCATCTTTTACATTGTAGATTCCAAAACATCCGCATTCTTCGTTTAGTTTATTACCCATTAATTCTCTAAATTCATCCATCATGCACCCTCCAGGAAAATAAAAAATACATATTGAAACCAATATGTAGTTATAATTTACTTGTGTTCTGTTTTAAGTTATGTAGCATTCCTTTTCCTCCATTACAAAGTAAACCCATTTCACAGATACGGGGAAAAGGTTTACTTGTAGTCCACTATAGGCCAGTGGGTAGAAACATGTCAGCCAATTCTTGACACCTATACAAGCAAATGTGATTGTTTAATCACGAATATAGTATACACAAGGACCACCCTCATTACAAGTTTTTTTATTAGGAATTCATTAGAAAAGCACCTATTCAGGTGCTTCCATCTAGTATGCTGCTTCGAATGACTCAATTTTCGCATCAACGAATTGAATTTTATCATTACTTAAACTATTTCCTATTGATTTAAATTCTTTTTGTAGTGCTTCTTCAGAGATATTATTTGATAAATTATTTTGAATGTATTCTTTGAGTTCCTTATTTACATTTTCAATAAAATTGATTTTATCAGCAACCGTACATTGCTTAGCATCCAAAATACGATAAGTAAAAGTATAGTACAAATACAATTCTCCTTTTATGATTTCATCTTCATAAACTTTACCTTTAATTTGAATTGAAAGATTATTATAAAATTCAATTGGATGATCTTTTTTACTTAGTACTTCGTCTCTTTTGGCATTGTATTCTTTCAAAGCAAATGGAATGATGTTCAATAAATAATCATAGTGTGGATCTGTTTCTTCCAATTGATTTAAAACAAAGTCATATAAGAATGAAATACTATCATAGTAATTTTCTGAATCCTCATTGAATGTATTGTAAATTATTCTATCAAAATCTTCAATACTCATTTCTTTGTAGTTCTCTATAACTAATGCATCCACCAATTTATTGTATTGCTCTTTTGAGTATTTTTTAGTGTAATCAAATTCTCTTTCAGTATTATTGACTTCAACTTCTTCCATCACATCTTCACTGCTATATACCCAACAATGTAAATCAGATACATTCATCCATTGTATCTCATCATTCAATGTACCTAATATTTTATTTAATTGTTCTAGCAACACTTTCGTGAGTTGAGGATCATGATATAACTTTTCAAATCCTTGCTCCTCGATATATGATTTGAGTGATAATGAAACTCCATCCAATATCGCATCACGCTTTGCAACAGTACACATTTTTTGATCCTTAATTTGATAATTGAAATCAATCGAAAATGAAATTTGTTGTGTAAGTTCCGAATTACCATACACATCTTCATACAAACTTACATCCTGTGACTTAACAAAGAATGGATATTTATTTTCTTCACATTTGTTGTAATGACTCTTTTCTGATTCCACCCAGCTTGTATAAAGAGTACTTTCCAAAAATGGATATAGCTCATCTGTTTCTTCCAAACTTTGATACAATCTTTGAATTATCTTTTCATTTTTATGATATTCTTCTTCATTGTCCTGATTCAAAACTATTTTATTGAAGTCATAAACGGTTATTTTCTCTAAATCATGCTGTGCTAATTCTTTCAAAAAATTGTAATCCTCTTTTGTATACTTTTCTTCATCATTCCAATAGTATCTGTTATTTCTTTGATTTGTTACTGAATTATGCGATTCTTCTTTATTTATTTTTGTACTACAAGACACACTTAAAACTACTACCAAAAGTACTATACCTACTTTAATAGATCGATTTATTTTCATTTTTCTTCCTCTACTTAATTATAAATTTCTGTTTCACTTTCTATACACTCTACAAATTCAATTTTTTCTGTAGATAATCTCGCTGCATTCTCTTCAAACTCTACAATGAAATCTTCTTTAGCTCCATTCATTTGTATTTGATGTTCAAAGGTATCTTGGGCTACTTGATTTATACGTTGAATAAATTCATCTCGTTGTTTTACTGTTAAATTTACTTCATCAAGAATGCGATAACTAAAGACTAAACTCATTTGAATATCCATCTTACCCTTAACACCTAACACTTCGGTATTTTGTGTACTTTCTAGATTAATCCAATATGTTGGATTATTTACTTCGTTTGAATATACTTCTTCTAGTCGTGCATTGTATTCATTCATTGAGCATTGAATTGTATTTACAAGAAAACTATAGTATTCACTAGTTTCACTGGTATTCCACATCACCTTTTCAAACAAAATCATACCCTCATCCGATATATCGTTCTGAAATAAATTATGAATTAATGAATTAAATTTTGAAATTGACATGGTTTCATAATCACGATAGTGGGTAAGTTCTAGAAATTTTTCTAATTCTTCTTTGGTATAACCATAGTCATAAATTGTGGGATCCTCTTCTCCAAAATGCTTTGTTTCTCCTATGATTTCATTTTGATGAAGTGGTGAATTAGTAAAGAAAAGCAACCCTACCCCAAACAGAATTACAAGTGAAATCATAACTTTAGTAAGTGTGATATTTTTTGTTTGAAGGATAGATACTATTCTGTTTTTCAATCCAGACTTTGAAAAGTTTGAAGTAAGTGGTGCAAGTATTACTCTTCGCTCTTCCATCTTCACAAGAGCCTCAGCATATGTACTACGTGAGGATAAACCATTTTTTAAAACTACTTCTTCATCACAACTAAATTCCAAATCTTGATTTGCTAATCGGTAAAAAAGCCATACAAGTGGGTTGTACCAATAAAGACAAACGATGAGTGCTAGTAACCATTTGATGAGTACATCAAATCGTCGAATATGGGCACGCTCGTGTGACAATACATAGGTCAAACATTGTGTATCCTCCCAATCAATTGATTTTGGAAGAAGAATAATTGGCCACAAAATACCTGTAGTAAAAGGAGAACCAATACGATCTGAATAACGTACTTGGATGGGTCTTCTTAAACGATTATTCTCTAACCACTCTTGGACAAAATGATTTTTTACTGGCAAAGATACTTTATAGGTAAAACGAGTTTTTAAGTGGAAATAGATTAAACTAGATGCCACAAATAAACAACCAATTGCCCAAACAATCAATAGCACTAGAGAAAGATTATCCTCAAAACTACTGCTGACAATTGTGTTTTGATTTAGAATTCCAGGTAAAACTTGTTTTGTAATTGGATTAAGAATTGGATCTGCAACTTGATAAAAACTAAAATTAAATTCAATTCTAAATGGAAAAAGAAATCTTAAACCTACTAGTCCCCATAAACCCATTAATAATTTTTTTGGAAGTTGATTTGTAAATAACAACCGAATGAATAAAACAACTAAAATTAGAATACTTCCAAAAATATTTATTTCTACAAAAGAGAGCAAATTATTCATATTTCTTAATTAACTCTTTTAATTTTTGAATTTCTTCAAAGGATACTTTCTTTTGTTCCAACAATGAGGCAACTAGTAAATCGGGATTACCCGAATAGTTTCGTTGAATCAAATCATCTGTTTCTTGAGCACAAACGATTTCTTTTCCAATGCATGCATGGCAAATAAAACCTGGATCAATACGTTGAATTAATCCTTTGCTAACACATTTTTTTATCACTGTATAGGTTGTTGTTTTGCTCCAACCTACATTTTTTTCACATTGCTCAGCAATTTCTTTTGCACTTTGATTATCTTTTTCCCATAAAAGCTCTAAAATATTTCTTTCTGAGTCAAATACTTTATCAACCATTTTCTTCCTCCATTCTACTGTGATAGAATATACATTCATTCTACTCTGATAGAATAGACTTGTCAACAATATAAAAAGTGAGTTTCCTCACTTCTTAATCAAATAAGTTTTCACTGTTTTCATCAGTATTGAATTCAGGTAATTTAGGTAATTCGTCTAAACTATACAATTTAAAACTATCCATAAATTCATCAGTTACCTCGTATAGAATAGGTCTTCCTGGTGCATCACTTCGACCATTCTCACGAATTAAATTGCGTGCTTCTAATTTTCTAAGCATCATATCGCACCCTACTCCACGAATTTCTTCAATTTCAACACGTGTAATGGGTTGTTTATAGGCAATAATCGCTAACGTTTCTAATGCAGCTTGCGATATCCCAGCAGTCTTCGTTGTTTGGAATAACTTTTCTGCATAAGGATGGACAATTGCTTTAGATAAGAACTTATATGTTCCTCCATAGTTCGCAATTTCAAAACCCCTACTATCCTCCGCATATGCTGCTTGAAGTAAACTAAACTCTTCTTCCGCTCTCTCTTGGCTAATTCCCAAGACTTCACTTGCTTGTGCCAGTGTAATTCCTTCTTCACCTACAATGAATAATAATCCCTCTAGAATTGTTCCTGCACGATTACCTTCTTCTACTTTGTTTGTTTCTTGAATTGCTTCTTCAATTTTTTCTTCTTGTTCACTTGTTAATTCTTCATGAAGCATCACTTCTTTTTCTTCTATTACTTCCTCTTTATTATTTTCAAGGTTTTCAATCATACTCACTACCCCCTCTTAAACCAAATTGTTTCGTTTTCATCAATCGTAAATACGAGTGTATGTTGTCTTGCTAAATCAAGAATCGATAAGAAAGTAACAATTACCATTTGCATATCATTACAATCTTCAATTAATGTTTCAAATGAGAATGTATCTGGTAAATCTCTTAATCTTGCCTTTATTTGTAACGATCTATCTTCCATTGATAATTCTTTAGCAGTAAACTTTGTCTCAATTGGTTTTGATAATTGTAACCTTCTAAGACATTTATTCATAGCTTTGACTAAATCATAAGGTGATCCATCAATTGGTGCATCCTCTGTTTTTGGTTTAGTCCATTCATCAACTTCAATAGATATCGGCTTTGACATTTGCATTGCTCTTTGATGATACAAATCACTTAATTGTTCACTTACTTCTTTAAATTGTTGATACTCCAATAAACGTCTAACTAAGCGATCTTTTGGATCCTCTTCAAACTCATCTTCTAGTAATGATTGATCCTTAGGTAATATTTTTTTACTTTTATATTCAATTAATGTTGCAAGTTCTAGTAAGTATTCACTTGCTACTTCAAGATGTAAGTCTTCCATGTGATTCAAATAAGTCAAGTATTGATCTGTTAATACGCTGATATCTAAGTCAAAAAGGTCTAATTCTTGCTCTTTGATTAAATGGAGCATTAAATCTAATGGACCTTCAAATTGATCAATTGCTACTGTAAATGTCATGTTGCCACCTCGCTAGAAAATTATACCAAAATTTCATCAATCTCACTAGTCTAAACTAAAATAGTTTTATAAACTTAATAATTCATAGAAATCCACAATTTCACGAGTTTTTTCATGACTTCATGCTATAATTTATATATTAATGGGGTGAAGTGATGGAAAAAATAGTAAGTATTGTACAGGCAAATGTTGTTTGTTTTACTGCACTTTTTTTAGCTATCACCTTTTTAAGTCTAAATCCTCTATTCAATAAAACTAAAAACAGGCTCTTCCTCTTTGTTTTCGTATTAAATATCTTGATGATTCTTGTTACAAGTTTGGATGCATATTTAGAGGTAGCAGGTCCACAATTCTATATACTACGGCGTATTACATCGTTTTTAAACTTTGCATGTGGCCCAATTATTCCTTTGGTTTTGTGTAGAATATTTGATGATAAGAAAATGCATACCTATGCTTATATCCCTATCATTATCAACATTTTCGTATGCTTTAGCAGTATTTTTTTCGAAAATATTGTCTTCCATATCTCAGTTAATAATAAATATGATCGTGGTGTTTTATTTCTTCTACCCATGCTTATTTCTTGTTTCTACATGATTATGCTTATTGTAAAACCTGTTAATCATCGTCTCAATAACAAGCACATTGAACGTATCTTTGTCTTCTTTGTTCTTACATTAATCTTGTTTAGTGCTTTTTTAGAAGTAGCATTTAAGATGAAATTCATGAATTGGAATTTTTCTGGAATGTCTTTAATCCTGTATTACTTATTGCTGAATATCCAAGTCAATATTACTGATCAGTTAACTGGATGTGCTAATCGGAGGTTGTATGATAGTACCCTCAATGATATGAATCATCATGATAACTGTATTCTTGTTTTAGTTGATATCAATAATTTTAAACAAATCAATGATACTTATGGTCATGATATTGGTGATAAATGTCTTGTTTATTTTACTACTATCTTTACAACAATGTTAACGAAGAATTCAACATTTTATCGAATCGGTGGTGATGAATTTATGGTTATTGCAAAAAAGCAAACTATTGAATCTGTTACAAATGAAATCGAAGAAATTCGAAACTTCCTTAACAAAAACAATTTAGATTTTGCTTATGGTATTGAATCTTATCATCGCTCATTCGATATATTAGATGCACAAATCGAAGCCGATAAGAAAATGTATCTGGATAAAAACACAAGAAAACCTAATCTTGACTTACATCTACTCATTGAGTTTCTAAATGAATAAAACGCTAGATACCTAGCGTTTTAATTTGCAACAATATTCACAATTTTATTTGGAATTACGATAACTTTTCTAATTTCTTTACCCTCTGTATGCGTTTTAACTGATTCAAGATTTAAAGCTGTTTCCTCTACAATCTTTGTATCTTCATCTTTTGCAATCATGAATTTTCCTCGCATTTTACCATTAACTTGTACTGCCATCTCTACCTCATTTAAGATAAGCTTTGATTCATCAACAGTTGGCCATGGTTCATATGTAAGGGTTTGTTTGCCTGTTAAAATTTGATACATTTCTTCACAAATATGTGGTGCAAAGCAAGATAACATTTTTATGAAATTCAATGCATATTCACGATATATTTTTTCTTGCTTATAACAATCATTAATGAATATCATCATTTGAGAAATCGCTGTATTCATGTTTAATGTTTCGATATCACTTGTTACTTTCTTAACGGTTGCATTGTAACTAAAATCCAATGAACCATCATTTGTATCCACGAGTCTATTTGAGTCAATAAACAAGCGCCATACACGATCTAACCATTTTCTAGATGCTTCTACATTTTTATCATTCCATGGTTTGCTTGCTTCAAGCGGTCCCATAAACATTTCATATAATCGTAATGTATCTGCACCATATGCTTTAACAATATCATCTGGATTGATAACATTACCACGAGACTTACTCATTTTTTCACCATTTTCACCTAATATCATTCCTTGATGGAACAATTTTTTAAATGGTTCTTTGCATGGAACAATTCCTTTATCATACAAGTAGTTATTCCACATACGTGAATACAATAAATGTCCTACCGCATGTTCTGGACCGCCAATATAAAGATCGACTGGCATCCAATGTTCTAATAATTTTTTATCCGCAATTTCTTTCTCATTATGTGGATCAATGTAGCGCAAGAAGTACCAACTACTTCCAGCTGAACCTGGCATTGTACTTGTTTCTCTACGATAATGTTTTCCATGTTTTTCACCCTCAACCCAAGCTGTTGCTCGATCTAATGGTGATTTCCCTGCTTGTCCTTTGTAGTCATTTAATTCTGGTAGAACCAATGGTAATTCACTATCTTCAAGTGCTTCCATTGTGCCATCATCAAAGTGAACAACTGGAATTGGTTCACCCCAATAACGTTGTCTAGCAAATATCCATTCGCGTAGGCGATAGTTAATCTTTGATTGTCCTACTTTGTTTGTCTCAAGCCATGCAATCATAACATTAATCGCATCTTCTTTATTTAAACCATCTAGGAAATCTGAGTTGATATGAACACCATCATCAACCATTGCTTTCTCTTCAACTGATTCTCCATCTAAAACTTGAATAATTTCAAGACCAAACTTCTTCGCAAATTCATAATCTCTTTCATCATGAGCAGGAACTGCCATAATTGCACCTGTACCATATGATGCAAGTACATAATCACTTATCCATATAGGCACTTTCTTTTGATTTACAGGGTTAATTGCATAAGCACCAGTAAAGACCCCTGTTTTATCTTTATTAAGCTCAGTACGCTCCATATCTGACTTAGAAGCACATTCTTGTTTGTATGCAGCAACCTTTTCTTTTTCTTCAGGTGTTGTAATAAGATCAACTAATGCATGCTCAGGAGCAAGTACACAATAAGTAGCACCAAACAACGTATCACAACGTGTGGTAAAAACAGTAAATGATTCATCATGTCCATCAACTTTAAAATTCACATGAGCACCACGCGATTTACCAATCCAGTTACGTTGAATTTCCTTTGTTGACTCAGGCCAATCAACTTCATTCAGTCCATCTAATAAACGATCTGCATATTTAACGATATCAATAACCCATTGTTTCATCATTTTACGTACAACAGGATATCCTCCACGCTCTGATTTACCATCAATGATTTCATCATTCGCAAGTACTGTTCCAAGTTCTTCGCACCAGTTAACAGGAAAATCTACATATTTCGCTAATCCATCTTCATATAATTGTTTAAAAATCCATTGTGTCCATTGATAGAACTTAGGATCACAAGTAGATACTTCTTTATCCCAATCAAATGAAAAACCCAACATTTTCAATTGTGTTGTAAATGTTTTGATATTTTCAAGTGTAAATCCCTCTGGATGATTTCCCGTTTGAATTGCATATTGCTCAGCTGGTAAACCAAAAGAGTCAAATCCCATTGGATGTAACACATTATAGCCTTGCATTCTTTTCATACGACAAACAATATCACTTGCTGTATATCCCTCTGGATGACCTACATGTAAGCCATGACCTGAAGGATATGGAAACATATCCAAAGCATAAAACTTCGGCTTACTAAAATCCCAAACATCGGTTTCAAATGTTTTATTCTTTTCCCAATATTCTTGCCACTTTTTCTCTGATTCTACATGATTGAATTCCATAACTTCCTCCTTGAAATATAAAAACGCCCTTAAATTCTAAGGACGTTTAATTACGCGGTACCACCTTAGTTCATGATAAATCATGCACTCAATTTTTCTTTAACGCAGATCTTACGGAATCCTTTTAATCAGATTCAGCTCTACGGTGAGTTCACTAGTCACGACTATCAAGTTTCACCAACCCTTGACTCTCTATCAATCGATATCTAACTACTACTCCGTTTCATAGCGTAATAATCATATCGAATTTGATGTAGAGTGTCAATTCTTTTTACGTAAACTATTTACAAGTAGCTCCACTTGTTTCAAATACTTTTTGAACATCTGCTAAAGCATATTTACCATCAGCATTAGCAAGACCTTCAAGTCCAGCATTAGCAATCATATCAGCATCTAATTTATCTAGTTGATACGTTACTTTTTGAATAATTGCAGCATCTGTTTCTTCAACAACAAATGTTACACCTTCAATATTTTTGTTCGCTTCTTTGTCAGCTTCAAGTGATTTTTTGATTGTTTCTGCATCACGATCTGCAGTAAGACCATATCTAACTTCTTGTGTAATTTCTGTAACCATTCCATCTGTACCATTTAATGTTACAACGATTGTATCATTGTCAGAAACTGTTTCACACGCAAGTAGCACATCACCTGTAGCTGGTTGATTTGCATTCGGTGTTGTTTCTGGTGTAACAGTAGCATTTGGTGTAGCTGTAGGTGTAGGTTCCGTAGGTTTTGTTGAACATCCTGCAATTAATGCCAATGCCATTAGTCCTAAAAATATTTTCTTCATTTTGAAATTCTCCTTTTGCTTAACGCAAGATGAATTATACAACGATTTATCATTTCTAAAACTTAAGACTTCCTAAAGAATTTAGAATTCTTGACACATTGCGTTATTACTAATCATAAATTCTCTAACTTTAGAAGCATCAAAACTACCATCTACTTTCATATCTTCCGTTAATCCAAGTGTTGTTAAAATAGTTTCACTAACTTCATTTAAATCATATGTAATTGTTGTCATGATTTCTTTTTCAGTTTCTTCAATATTATAGGTAATTCCTTTTTCCGAACTCATTGTAGCTTTATCGTCTTCAAGTGATTTCTTAAGAGATTCTACATCTGTATCCGCATCAATTGCATACGTAATTGATTGTTCAAGTGAAGTAATTTTCCCATTTTCAAGTTTAAAGGTTGATGTAATTGTTTCATTACTAGAATTGACTCCACATACCATTGCAGTAGCTTTAGTTTCATTTGGTGTTGCTGGGTTAGTTGTATCTGGTGTTACTTCAGGAGTTGCTTCAGGTTTTGGTTTAGTTGAACAACCTGCAACTAATAAAAGAGCTAAGCTCATACATAAAATTTTTTTCATTTTCTTCCTCCGGCTTTACTAGCCAACTTGATTTTATCAATTTAGGAAAAATTAATTCTTACTTATTTCTTACAAAATCCTAAATTTTCGCAAAAGAAAACTTTGATTGATTTCAATCAAAGTCTATTCTACGATGCAAGCAACACCAACTTCTTCATATAGTTCACTAAACTTGTCAGTTTTAAATTTACCATTTGTTTTTAAATCATCAGTGAATCCAATGCGAGGTAGAACATCAGCACTTATTTTTGTAATATCATATTCACCAATAATAGTTGCTTGATTATCTTTAATATCGTAATCAAACTTAATTCCTTCAATACCTTCAAAATCTAATTTTTGTTGAAGTAGTGATGCCTGTAATACAATAGCATCCTCTGGTGTATTCAATTTAATTGTCGTATTCACTGATGAAGAAATTATTTCATCATCTTTATTTGTAGTGAAAATTACAATTATATTTACTACTTCCCCATCTTGTTTACAAGTCATTGTTTTTCCTACTTCTTTTGGCGCATTCGCACATCCAGTCAATAACATGACTATTAATATACAAAATCCTATTTTTTTCATGAAATACTCCTTTACTTATCTTCATTGTACAGTAAGAAAAATGAATGTAAAGTTTTCTCACTTCACTTGAAATTTACTTAAAACATGATAAAATAAAATCATCTAGTTATTATAACTAGATGATGGAGGTTCGTTCTATGTTGAAATTTTTTAGAAACGCTCAAGATCCGATGAGCAGTTATACCCACTTTATTGGGGCTGTTTTGGGTGTCATTTACTTAGTAATATTACAAATTATATCATATTCTAATCAAAAAGACATCACAATACATGTTATATCACTTATATTTTGTTTATCCGTGATAGCTTTATATAGCGCTTCAAGTTATTATCATTACATTCCCAATGATTCAAAAAGAAAAACACTGTTTAGAAAACTAGATCATTCCATGATTTATGTTCTTATTGCAGGAACTTATACACCCATTGCAATTGGTTATTTAGCTCCTCCTGCAGGACTTATCTTTACTTCAGTTATTTGGGGTATCGCTTTGTTTGGTATCATTACAAAAATCATATGGCTAAATGCACCTCGCCTTCTTTATACGTTACTTTATTTAATTATGGGCTGGGCTGTCGTCTTCTATTGGCAAGGATTTTCAGCAATGCCTACAAATTGTCTAATTTTGATTGCTATTGGTGGACTTTCCTATACTATAGGTGCTATTATTTATATTATTAAAAAGCCAAATTTGAATACCTTATGGGGTTTTCATGAATTGTTTCATATCTTCATTCTGCTTGGAACATTCTTTCATTTCTTGGCTATTGCATTCTTTATTGCATAGAAAGGTCACTTATGATCCATTTAATTACTGACTCATCCTGTCTTTATACACCAACTATAGCCCAAGAACTAGGCTTTACAGTTAATCCCCTTATCGTTACTATCGCAGGCCATTCTTATCACGAATTTGTAGAAATAAATTCATCTGAGTTCTTAAAATTAATTCAAAAAGGTGACTTTCCTACATCTTCACAACCAACCATTGGTGAAATTCTTAATTCAATTGATGCTCACCGTGGTGATGAAATTCTTTTATTATGTATGGCTGATGGTTTATCTGGGACATATCAAACTGCCTGTGCAGCTGTTCAAGAATTAGATCACGCTGAAAACATTCGTGTCATTAATTCAAAAACATTGTGTGGACCACATCGCTATTTAGTTGATTTGATTTTAAAATTAATTAATGATGGAAAATCACTTGATGAAATTTGTGCAACGATACAACCAAAAATTGATTCATCACAATCCTTCTTAATGCCTCAAGACTTTGATTATCTTAAACGCGGTGGACGTTGTACCCCACTAACTGCAAAAATTGGTGGTCTACTAAAATTACAACCTGTTGTACGACAAACACCTGATGGACGTCGTCTTGATAAATTTGTTACTGCAAGATCCTTTGATTTAGCAGTAAAGAAAGTTATTGAAGCTTTAGCTGAAGCTAAATTGAATACACCTCGATTTTATATCTCTCATGCTTTCGCTGAAGAGCAAGCTCATAAAATCATGAAGTTAATTCAAACAAAGTTTCCTTCAAGTATCGTTGAAATTCTAGAATTATCTTGTGCATTTATTACACAAGGTGGACCCTATTGTATCGCAATTCAAGCAATCGAAGAATAGTAACCCTATTCTTTTTTTGTTATACTTTATTGGAGGTGAATTTATGATAAAGAAAATATGTATTCTTGTTTCAATTCTTTTTCTAACTGCTTGTAGTAATTCCAAAGAAGCCATCGTAAATAAGCTAAAAGAACTTGATTATCAATGTAAAGATAACATATGCTCATTGGATCAATGGATGACAGGTGTCTATGATTCCTTTGATTTTAATCACGATACAATTTGGTCAACGACTATTGCCCAATGTGACACACTTGCTTATAGTGGTGCAACTTTCGAAATAAATTTTAATAAAGATTTACTAACCATCATCGAAGATGACAAAACAATTACTTGTAAATTTAATAGCAAAGATAAAGTAATTACCGAATGTTCAAGCCAATATGAAGATGCTCAAGTAATTTTAGATACACTATTAACAAATTTAGGTCAACTTAATCTAGCGTATGATGATCTAAAGTAAGGAGAAATTATGAATTCATTTATCTTTTCTGATGATAACAAACGATACCATACTTGGAACTATTATTTACGTCATCAATTCAATTCAAAAGTTTATAAAGTTGCCCTCAACGCTGGATTTACTTGTCCAAATCGCGATGGTTCTAAAGGTATTGGTGGTTGTACTTTTTGTAATGATGTAGGTAGTGGAAATTTCACTCAACCATCAAGCATGGATTTACTTCATCAATACGAGCAAGGTAAACAAGTAATGGAGAAAAAGTGGCCAAATAGTAAAACAATCCCCTACTTTCAATCCTATACAAATACCTATGGTTCTTTAGCAAGAATCAAAGAATGCTTTCAACCTTTTTTAGAACTAGATGAAGTGGTTGCGATAGCTATAGGTACTCGTGCAGATTGCCTTGAACAAGAGAAATTAGATTTTCTAAATGAATGTGCAAACAAGAAAGAAATTTGGATAGAAGTAGGACTACAAAGTCGTTATGATTTAACCGCAAAAAAAATTAATCGCGGGCATAATTTTGATGAGTTTGAAGACTGTATCAAGCGTATCAAGAAAACAAATTGTAAAGTTTGTGTACACATCATCAATGGTTTACCAGACGAAACAAAAGAAATGATGATTGAAACTGCTAAAGTATGTAATGATTTAAATGTTGATGCAGTAAAAATTCATATGCTTCATATCACAAAAAATACCCAGTTAGCCAGATCATTTGAAGCTTTTCCATTTCACGTTTTAACATTAGATGAATACGTGGATATCGTTTGTGAGCAACTGCAAGTATTAAATCCATCCATTATTATTCAACGTCTTACGGGCGATGCCATTAAAGAAGAATTAATTACTCCCACGTGGACTTTGAAGAAAACAATTGTATTAAATGAAATTGATAAAAAAATGGCTCGTGAACATTTGACACAAGGAATGAACTCATCATGGAAAATATAAACACCACATGTCATCGTTTACTCAAAGAATATTTAACAAAAGAAATGATTGCGATTGATGCAACTGCAGGAAATGGTAATGATACTCTCTTTCTTTGTGTTCATTGCGGTCATGTTTATGCGTATGATATTCAACTGGATGCCATTGAAAACACTAAAAAAAGATGCAGCACTCTTTCTAATTTAACATTGTATCATGCAAGTCATGAAGAAATACAAAACTTAAATATTGAAGTCGATGTCATTATCTTTAATTTTGGATATTTACCTAAAAGTGATTCTCTTATTGTAACTAAACCTGAATCTTCAATAAGAGCACTTGAATCATCTTATAGCCTATTAAAAGAGAATGGTAAAATGATGCTTGCTTGTTATGTTGGTCATCCAGGTGGTCGCGAAGAGCATGAAGCAGTTAAGAATTGGGTTTTATCCAAATCGTTTGAAGTAATTTCCTATCAAAATAATTATGAGAATGCACCTATACTTTATGAATGTACAAAAAGAAAAAGAGCCTAACGGCTCTATTTCTTTTTATATAAGGGGATAGAATGTATGTACAATAATCATTTAGGGGATATTTGAATATTGCACCTCAAGAGTGTTCCTCTTGATGACTATACTATACCTTAATTCTATCGTTGTAATTTGTTAAGAATATGGTAAATTATGTGAATTAATCAATTAAACCCTTTAGGTTTGCCACAATATAGGTTGGTTTAATATCCAACTTATAACAATCTTCCATATTGTGAACCCCTGTTGTTACAAAGATTGTTTCTATACCTGCTTGGTTACCACATAAAATATCAGTTTCAAGATTATCGCCTACAATTACAGCATTTTCTTTAGCAACTTTTGCGTAGCGCAATGCTCCTTCAATGATTGCATTGTGTGGTTTTCCTATTTTTATCGCTTCACTACTTGTAGCATACTCAAACATTGCCACGACACTACCATTGCCAATATTTACCCCTTTTTCAGATAACAAAAGGCGATCATTATTTGTACCTACAAGCTTACAACCATCTTTTACAAGTCTTACTGCATACGAATAATCTTGATAGGTAGCTTGACGATCCAAGCCAATAAATAAGAAATCCGCTTTCTCTGGATTTATCGTAAATCCATTAGAAATTAAAGCTTGTTTTAGTCCTTCTTCCCCAATATAATATGCATCTTTTTTACTTGGATAATCACGTGCAATCTTTTCCGCTGCAGCCATAGCCGATGTATAAAAATGATGAGGCTTAATTCCTGTAAATCCCATTTTTTGCATATGTTGACAAGCTTGTTCTTGTGTTCTTGACGAATTATTTGTTAGAAAATAGAAATCAATGTGATTATCCAAGAGATAATTAATCCATTTAATTGCTCCATCAATTACCTTTGTTCCCCAATACATTGTCCCATCTAAATCAATAAAATAACATTTTTTATCCATATTACCATCCTCACATATCCACAAATAGTATATAATAGAGACAGTCTTTTTAAAAGGACAGTTTAAGAATTGAGGTAACAATGAAAGTTTGGCAAAAAATATTACTTATATTCACACTATTGGTATTTTTAATTGGTGGACTATATTATGATACATTCTATGTGGCTCCTAGTCGTTTTAAAGTGCGCTATGAAACTATAAGTTCCACTAAAATCCCTACTCAACTAAACGACGTAAACATTCTTTTCTTTTCAGATGTTCATTATAATAATTTTATGGATGAAATACGCTTTAATGAAGTCATTCAACTAATCAATGATACTTCTGCAGACATCGTTGTGTTTGTGGGTGATTTGTTTGATCATCCATCAAACAATATTCCAAGTGAGGAAGTACTACAAAAAATTACAGAACAACTTAAATCGATATCAGCACCTTTAGGTAAATTTGCAGTCTTAGGTAATCATGATTTAGAATCAGAAACAACAAAAGAAATGATATCCTCAGTCCTGCATCGTGCCGATTTTGAAATCATAACAAATCGTTCAATCATGATTCGAAACAAAGGTTCAGAAGCTATTAATCTTATTGGACTAGATAGTCAATTACTAGGTATACCTGATTTGAATACAGCATTTGCAACCGTATCTCCAAATAGTTTCAACATTGTTGTGTCACATACACCAGATATAGCTGATTCTTTAACACCTGACTTGGTTGATCTGCAAGTATCTGGACATAGCCACGGGGGGCAAGTTTATTTTCCAATCATCGGTGCTTTCTACACTGCTCCTTATGCTGAAATCTACAACAAAGGCAAGTATAAGATTAACGATCAATTTGTTCTTGATGTTATGAATGGTATTGGAACAACAAAAATGGACATTCGATTCTTATCTGATGCTGAGGTAGTTGTCTATCGATTAAAGAAAACTATCGAGCCAACGCCTACTCCAACAACTGAATAGATAAAATAAAGATGAGCAAACTACTCATCTTTTTTATTATTTCACTACTTATAGCGATAATCCAACAGATTTTTTTTATATCCTTTACTTTCCATTAAAGCTACTAATTCATCAAATCTTTCAATATTTAAATTTGTAATAATATGAGTGTCACTTTTCTTAGAAAAACCATAAGTAAGCACTGGTAATTCACTTAATGTATCTTGGTTGATACCAAATTCACCATCTTCTCCATAAAAATCGTTTAATACGGATTTTATCTCCAAACGTACTTCACGAATAATTTCAGGATCAGTTACAGTTCCTGTCCAATATTCTGTTGTATAACCTGTATTTGGATTCTTTTTTTCAATCATAACATCAACAAAATTCCAACGTGTTAATAAATATTCTTCAATACCAAAACCTTGAGTTTGAATAAATACATAACGAAATATATTTACACTTAATAATAGTCCTAAAAAGATCACTATTAATTTTTTATTGATACTAAATTTTCTAGTATAAAAACAAAATGCGATCATATAGGCAATAAACACAAACATATTCATCAACAAACCTACAAGTAAATATTCTCTAGAAACAACCGTTGTAAACAAACACAATGTAGTAACAACAAGTATACTTAATGGAAATATGAAGATGTTTGTTGTTTTTTTATTTGCTTCCTCACTACCACGTCGTTCAATATTTCTAATCGTATTTCCATATGATAATACTGCAACAATTAACCAACAAGTAATTGATACAAATTGGATTTTTATTTGCGTCATGTAATTAAAATTTTGTGGATAATCTGTAAGTTTTTCAATAGCATACATAAATGAACCCATTGATGATAAAGTTCGATCAGGAATAAATTCACTTAGTTCTAAAACATAAGTATTCATACTTATAAAATAACCAGCAGTATTCATTATTAGATAAGGTAAGAAAGAAAATATAATTATTGCCAATATAGAATCAACACTATTTCTACATTTTTCAATAATCCAAGCAAATATGATTTGGTTAACAAAATTCATTACTAACAATAGAGGAATAACAATAACTAATCCTTTAACAATAACCGAACCATCGATTAACCATCCCAATATAAGCAACCACACTGCATAAGAAAGAATTAGTGCCGAAACAATTGCGATAGAAAAGAATAATCTAGTTTTCCATATTGTTTTTTTAGTTAAGGGCAATGAATTCATTAATTCAGATTCTCCTTTACTATGAATATAAGTCAGGAAATATAAAGATGAAATCATAGAAAGTCCTATGGTAACATATCCAATGGATAGAAAAGTATTAGTGATGAAAAATGTTAAAGCAATTAATAAGGAAATAATAAAGAATACTTTTCTATTTTCCAGTGCTAGATGCTTAAAATATCTTTTATTTATCATTGTCTTCCTCCTTTTCAATTAGCATGTAATACTCTTCGAAACTTATAGATAAGCATTCATAAAACAATGGTTTAAGTTCCTCCATCATTTCAATCACTTGATTCTTATTGTACTTGCTTACAATTACACTGACTTTCCCAAAACTTTTGAAACTCAAAATGTTTTCTTCTTTAAGAATTAATTTTATGTTATCCATATCATCAGATATGACTTGTAATTTACAATAATTTTGTTTTAAATCTTGTACACTACCTTGTGTATAAATTGTTTTATCTAGAAAAATAAATTCATCGCAAATATCTTCTAATTCACGTAGTGCATGTGAGGAGACAATGACCGACATTTCCAATTCATCCATTTCCTTAATTAAGCAGTCTTTGAATATTTTCCTAATCTTTGGATCTAATCCATCAAAGACTTCATCGATTAATAATAGTTTGGGTTGTATAGCAAGTGCATAAGCTATTGATACCAATCGTATTGTACCTTTTGATAACTCATTTATCTTCTTAGTCGTATCTAACTTAAACGTCTTTACATAATGTTCAAATAATTCGTTATCGAATATGTAAATCGATTTGTAAAAATTCTTCATTGATTCTATTGTTGCGTTCATAGGAAACCATTGTGTATCAGAAATCATAAATATCTTCGCTTTTGCTTTATTATTTTCCTTTACCAGTTCTCCATCAAATGCAATTTCTCCATCAAAATCATAAATGCCTTGAATACATTTAAGAAGTGTTGATTTGCCTGCACCATTTGATCCAACTAAACCAACAATGGTCGAATCTTTAACTACAAAGTTACAATCATTTAAAACCAATTGATCCTCAAATGATTTTGATAAATGCTTAACTTCTAACATCTTATTTCTCCTCCATTTCATCGATGAGTTTCTTTAATTCCTCTTTACTTAATCCACTTGTCATACAGATGGTTGCAATTTGAAGAAACTCAGCTTCCAAGTGTTGAGAATCTATCTCTTTCATATCTCCACACACAAAGACGCCCTTCTTTTGGTATGTATAAACATAACCTCTTTCTTCTAGAATTTGATATGCTTTAACAACCGTATTCGGTGTAATACCTAATTCTTGTGCTAACATCCGAACAGAGGGTAATTTATCATTGGGATTTAAAACACCTAAATCAATAAACCGAATAATTTGGGTTATAATTTGTTCAAATATAGGTTCATTTCCTTGCAATGTAATTAAAAACATACACATTCTCCTTCTGTATCATTTGTATCATCTGTATCAACTGTATCACTAATATCTTAATTTTGTCAAATAAAAAAATGGGTTTCCCCATTTTACTTAATGTATTTACCTATTTTCTTTAAATATTTAAGTCTTTCTTGTTGATGACAATTACTTAACTTTGAAATTAAATCATAGATATCCAGTTTCTTTTCTGGTCTAAGATTTGAATTTTGTATCACTTCAAAAAATTCACTTGTTGCGATACTAAATCTTAAATCATCACGATTTTCAATTACTGATTTGAGTTCAACATACTCAGGAAGATCAATATTTTTTGCCATATTATAAATAACTCTCCTTTTCTTTGATAGGTTTAACAACGATACACTCTGTATTAAGTATACACTCTTCTATCAAAGTTTCAAAGTTGAATAGTGCTTCATACTCCTCTGCTCTTCTTATTAGAGGTTTTGTAACAGGACTTTTTGGTGTGAAAATTGTACAACAATCCTCAAAAGGAAGAATTGAGGTTTCATAAGTTCCTATCTCTTTTGACTTTGCAATAATTTCCAATTTATCAAATGTAACAACTGGTCGTATTACCGGTAGTTTAATTACATCATTAATGCATCCCATACTTTCTAGTGTTTGCGATGCTACTTGACCTAGACTCTCTCCTGTTGCTAATGCTAAGCAATGATTTCTAAGCGCTACTCTCTCAGCGATTCTAACCATCATACGACGCATGATTGTAATTGCATAAGATTCACTGCAATGTTTGTATATCGCTAATTGTAGGTCAGTAAAAGGCACTACATGAACTTTTATCCGTCCTTGATAACCTGAAACTAAACGTGCAAGCTCAAGTACCTTTTCTTTTGCACTATTTGATGTGTAAGGAGGTGATGAGAAATGAATTGCTTCTATTTCTACTCCTCTTTTCATGACATAATATGCTGCTACTGGTGAATCAATTCCCCCTGATAATAAAAGCATCGCTTTACCATTGACACCTACTGGATAACCTCCAGCAGCAGGATAAATCTTGCTTGTAATGTAAGTTGAATCAGCTCTTACTTCAACATGTAACTTAAAATCAGGTGTCTTAACATTTACTTTATGTTCCGTATTTTTCAAAATTACAGTTGCAACTGAACGATTGATATCATCACTTTTCATTTCAAATGTTTTATCACTACGATGTGCCACAACTTTAAATGTACCTACCTGTGTATCTTGTGCTATTTCAAGACATGCCTTTTGAATTGCTTCAATGTTTGTTTCAACTTTTTGCGTCAACGAAAAAGAACTAATACCAAAAACCTTGCTAATTCTTTCAGTTAATGGAAATGGATCTACACCATTTAGTTTTATATAAATACGATCATATGTATTTTTAAATTGTAACTCTGGACAATCTTCTAGCACTCTTTGAATATTTTTTGATAAACGATTGATGAAATCCTTTTTATTTTTTCCTTTAGTAGATAATTCGCCATAACGAATTAGAATAGTATCATACACGACCATATTTATCACAACTCTCTTTCAATATTTTTATAAATTCTTTGCATTCATCTAACGTAGTATGATAAGAAATACTAATACGAATACAACTATTTGCACGCTCACGTTCAAATCCCATTGCTTGTAATACCTTTGAAGGTTGCCCTTGTTTACTAGCACATGTGCTTTGTGCAGATACACATACCCCATGACTATTTAAAGCATTCATCATAACTTCACTTGGTATTTGTGGATATGAGAAATTAATAATATTTATAACACTATCCTTGGGACTATTAATACAAATACCTTCTATTTGATTTAATTCATTCAATAAATAGTCATGATGACTTTGAATCAAGTCATGATATTTTTTTTGATTATCCAATGCAAGTCGTAATGTCTTTGCAAACAAGATATGGACTAAGGCATTACTTGTACCCCCTCTTAAACCAAATTCTTGCTGACCACCACAAATAAGCGGAATCATTGGCACATGTCTCTTTTTAATTAAAATTCCACTTCCTTTTAATCCTTCTATTTTATGAGCACTAAAACTTATACAATCAATATTCTTAGTATCAATATCTATTTTTCCTAAAGCTTGTACTCCATCCACATGAAAATAAGCATGTGATTCTTTCTTCACGATTTCTTTTATTGCTTCAATTGGTTGAATCGATCCCACTTCATTGTTTACATACATAATCGTAACTAAGACCGTATCTTCTCTTAATGCTTCTCTTACACTAGAAGCACTTACTTTTCCATCTTTATCTACTGGTAGATAGGTAACATCATAACCAAATACTTCTTCTAATTCTTTGCATGTTTTGTATACACTTGAATGTTCTATTTGTGTTGTAATGATATGTTTTTTATCTTGGGAAGAAAAGACAATTCCTTTGATTGCCATGTTGTTCGACTCACTTGCTCCGCTTGTAAATAGTACTTCATTCGCCCTAACACAAAAAGTGTCTGCAATAGCAAGACGACTTTTTTCTATCATTTGTTGTATTTCGACCGATGCATCATATAAAGCATCACTGTTGTAAAACTTTGTTTTCAGCAAATTACAATAAGTTTCATAAACTTCTGGATGCAATGCTGTTGTACTTGCATTATCGAAGTAGATTTTAGGCTGCACTCTTCGCATTCTCCTTGATTAGTGTTTCATATGTACCTGGATGAATTTTTTCAATTGTTGCAATTGCAATTGTTAGAGCTTGCGTATATTCACCATTTCTAAAGCACAATTCTGCACGTGTTAATTCTGAATCAATATCAGCATAAGTTGAACGATACTTATTACCAAATACAATTGTATTTTCAACCATAACTGCCATACCAACTACATTGTTTACATTGTTATATAATTTATAGATATAATCGATTGCATCTTTTAAAGTTGCATTTAGTAATTGTACATTTAATGGTGTATCATCAATTAATGTTTCAATACTACGAATATAATCAAATGCTTTATCTAAATCTGAATTATAAGTGTCAGATATAGCAGGTAATCGATTCTTACGAATTTTAACTTGCATTTCATTCATAATTAATTGAAGTTTAAGCAATTGTTTCTTCGCTCTTTCTTCATCACTATGTGCATTATCCATCACTTCTTTAATTTTTGCGATTTCTGTATGACAAACATTGATATCTTGTAATAATTCTTTTAACAAATATAAGTTTTCTACTGAAGATGAATCCGATTGTTGAACACTTTCTACAACACGTTCTTTCTTTTCAACAAGTTTATTGAACTTTACTTCTTGTTCTGCTATTTGTTCTTTTAAATTACCCCATCCAAATCGACTACCGAGTTTTTCAAATGTTTCATTAATAAATTGAATTGCTTCTTTAGTTTGGATTGTAACATTCTCTACTTCACTAATTGCATTTTGAAGGTCATCATAAGCAACACCCTCTTTACTAATTTGATCATTTAATTGCAATAAACGAGTTTTATAATTTAATAAATGTTCGCTAACTCCTGTGCATTCTCCATTTTGTAAACTATCTAAGTCATTTTTCAATGCATCAGTAATAACAATTAAATTCTTTTCAATTTCAAGATGAGCTAAAGATACACCTTTCTTTTGTAAGATAGCATTGTTACGAGCAACTTCATCAACAAGATTAGGAAGAACACCTCTTGCTTCTTGTAATAAATCAGGTAAATCATTAATTAACAATTCTAAATTAATAATAGAGCCCTTAATTTCTTCTAATTTAGCACTAGCCTTTTCAAATTCAGATGCATACATCCACTCTTCAAAAGCAGAAAACATTTTTTCTGTTTCTTGGATAACACCTTCAATTTTATTCCAGCTAAATGATAAAGATGAACTATTTTCAAAAGCAAAAGCTTTTAATTCTCTAAATTTATCTTTGAATCCAGTAACTTCTTGTCTTTGTGCAGTTTCTTTTTCAAGAATTGTATCTAGGAAAGCATCCATCTCGCTTACTTGCTTTTCCCCTAATACCATCATGCTATCAAGATCTAATAAACCCTCTTTTACTTGTTTGTTCTTATTCATCAATAAGAAATCTTCAGTATCCGCAAGCAATTGAGAAATTTGTTTTAAGTTTGATTGAACTAAATCAAAATCATCCTTACAATTGGTAACACTTTGCATTACATCTTGATTTACGCGTGCAATCGCAACCGCTTTATTCAATTTATAAGGTAAAGGTACACTCTTAATCGAGTTGTAACGTACTTCGTAATCACTTAAGCGCTTCTTTAGTTTACTTGATTGCATCTTTCTAATCACAAACCATACCACTAATATTATAATTAAAGCCACTAAAGCAATAATGACGAATTTATTTGATAAGAAATTTAACACTGCTTCCATTATTTTATCCCTTTAATCTTTCCTCTATCATTCTATCATAGTTCATGTAACAATTTAAGTAAAACTTACTGAAAATTTTCATCTTTATGCTTATTTTATTGACTTTTATAGGGTTATTTGCTATTGTTATTAAGCGTCAAATGATGGCAGCTTACAAAGTCAAGTAACCCGCGTTTGTATCAGTAATAACTGTGATTCAAGTAACTAGCTGCAATTAGCGAAAGAATCTAATACAAACACACTACTTATCGATGATTTGTACCTGTTGTTGTTTTAGCCATAAAACACAAGGAGGAATAAAAATGGCAAGAATTAATGGACCAGTTTGGAAAACGTCTCGTCGCTTAGGCTTTTCAATTCTAGAAACTGGTGAAGAACTAAAGAAAAGAGCATACGCTCCAGGACAACACGGTCCTACTAAACGTATTAAATTAAGCGGATACGGTACTCAGTTAAGAGAAAAACAAAGAATTAGACATATGTACGGCGTAAATGAACGTCAATTCTATAACACATTCAAAAAGGCAACTAAAATGTCTGGTGTTACAGGTCATAACTTCTTATTCTTATTAGAATCTCGTTTAGATAACGTGGTATATCGTTTATGTTTCGCACGTACTCGTCGCGGAGCTAGACAATTAGTTAACCACGGGCACATCTTAGTAGATGGTAAAAAAGTTGATATTCCAAGTTTCATCGTTAAACCTGGATCAAAAATTGAAGTTAAAGAAGCTAGCAGAAATATGCCTAGCATCGCAGAAGCTTTAGAAGCAACATTAAATCCAGTTGCATTCGTTACAATTGACAAAGAAAAGAAAGCTGGTACTTATGTACGCCTTCCTGAACGTAATGAATTAAACACTGAAATCAATGAACTTCTAGTAGTTGAATATTACAACAGATAACATTAAAACTCGCATATGCGAGTTTTTCTTTTACTTAAATCAACTTAAAAAAAAAAAAAAAAAAAAAAAGACACCCGAAGGCATCTTTAGTCCATATGACGTTTAATGATAATAGAAATAATATCTGCCGCAAGTTTTGGATCTTCATTACAAACTACATATTTGTATTGACCTACCATATCTAACTCGCGATTTGCTTTCGCAAGACGTTGTTGAACAATTTCTTCTGGTTCCGTATTGCGCCCACGAATTCTCTTTTCTAATTCTTCCATGCTAGGAGGTACGAGGAATATTGTAAGTGCATCAGGACATTTTTCACGTACTTGAATACATCCTTGAACTTCAATTTCTAATAATACATTCTTCCCTTCATCACGTAATTTATTTACTGTTGATAAAGGTGTTCCATAATAATTTCCAACAAATTCTGCATATTCTAATAATTCACCATTTTTGATTGCTGATTCAAATTGATCACGACTTACGAAGTTATAATTAACCCCTTCAACTTCATTTGGTCTTTTCTCTCTTGTTGTTAATGAAACTGAATACGCTAATTTCAAAGAAGGATCATCTATAAATTCTTTTAATACTGTACCTTTTCCTACCCCACTTGGACCACTCAATACTACCAATAGACCTCTTTTCACTTTAACTTCCCTCCTTGTTTGTATGTAATTAATTGTACAAAGATTGACCGCTTAAAGCAAGCGAAAGTCATCTAGAATTGTGGGGTTTCAAATATGGCATTAGATGGAATATTATTACATAAAATCGTAAGTGAAATAAAAGAAGAATTTCCAGCAAAGATTAATAAGATTTATCAAGTTTCAAACTCAGAAATATTGTTTCAATTAAAGTGTCAATCAGGTCGTAAGAACCTGATTATTTCATGTCATACAATCTACAATCGACTTAACTTAACCCAGAGAAATTATCCAACACCAGAGGAGCCATCTTCTTTTGTTATGCTTTTAAGAAAACATTTAGAAGGAGCTGTAATTCAAAGCATCATTCAAGGTGGATTGGATCGTTATGTAAAACTTGAATGTTCATCACGCAATGACATTGGTGATAAAGTAACACTTTATCTCTATGTAGAGCTTATGGGTAAGTATGCAAACTTAATCTTTGTTGATGCTAGCGGTAAGATTATGGATGCTTTAAAACGTATTCCTCCTTTTGAAAATAACCGAAGAACCATTCAACCTGGTGCAATGTTTAAAGAAACTGAAATACAAGATGGTAAGAAAGATCCATTTACTTCTTCCACCTACGATCATGAATTAACACTCACAAAACAATTTCATGGATTCTCTCCCTTCTTAAGTAAGGAAGTTGAGTATCGCCTTGGACATGATGAATCATTTTCAAATATCATGAAAGAAATTGAAGATTCAAACTCACTCTATCTTGCAACTGTAAATAATGAAACCGTATTTCATTGTATTCCTTTAACACATCTTGAACAAAAATCTAAGAGTTACCCTTTACTCGAAGGCTTAGATACAGTTTATTATCACAAAGAAGAACGCGATCGTATAAAAGATTTATCTGGCGATATTTATCGCTTTGTAAATAAAGAGTTAAAACATCTAAAACAAAAACTACCAAAACTCGAATCATCTCTTGTAGAATCCTTAGATTGCGAAAAATGGCATACCTATGGGGATTTACTCTATGCACATCTCCACTTAAATACAAAGGGAGAAAACAAAATACAATTACCTTCTTTTGATGATAATTCTCTTATCGAAATACCACTTGATCCTAAATTAGATATCAAAGGCAATGCAAAAAAATGCTTCCAAAAATATACAAAAGCAAAAAAAGGTCAAATCTATATTCAAGAGCAAATTGATTTATGTGAAAAAGAAATCGATTATTTTGAAGGTATTCAAGAACAACTCGATTTGAGTACATTTGAAGATGCCAAAGAAATTAATCAAGAACTTGTCGAACTTGGATATTTAAAGAAGAAGGATTCTAAAATACGTAAACAAAAGAAAAAAGATACACTTCCAAAAATTAAAAAAATTACTCTAGCAAATGGTATCCAGATTAGTTATGGTAAAAATAATCTTCAAAATGAAGCCCTTACTTTCAAAATCGCAAATAAAAATGACATGTGGTTTCACACCAAAGATTTCCATGGTGCCCATGTCGTTGTTCATGCAACTGATTTAGATGAAGATACCTTGCGTACTGCAGCTATGCTTGCAAGTTATTATTCAAAAGGCAGAGAGTCTAGTAGTGTTCCTGTAAATTATTGCCAAGTAAAAAACCTAAAAAAAATACCAGGTGCTAAACCTGGTATGGCTTCATTATCAACTTATAAGACAATTTACATTGATCCAAATGAAGAGTTTATCTTGAACTTAGAAAAATAATTATTTTCCTTCGTTTGCCAGTTGTCTTAATTGTTTAACTTCAAATGGTTTAAGTAAACGAACTTGTCCTGGTTTTAAATCATTTACCATTAAATTCCCTAGACGTTTACGATTTAATCGTTTTACTTCAAACCCAAAATATTCAATCATTCGTTTTACTTGGCGGTTCCTACCTTCTTGAATTGTTAATTCTAGAAGCATGGAACCTTTTTCTATGTTCTTGTTGATTACCGCAACTTTTGCAGGTAACGTCATGCCATCTTCTAATTCAATTCCTCTTTCAAGTTGTTTAAGTTGTTCTCCTGTAAGAATACCATTAAATGATACTTCATACGTTTTCTCCAAATGACTTCTTGGATGAATAATTTCATTCGCAAATTCACCATCATTGGTTAATACCAAAACACCTGTCGTATCAAAATCAAGTCTGCCTACAGTAAATATTCTTTGTTCTACTCTAATATAGTCCAAAACAGTTGGTCTACCATGCTCATCATGCAGCGTACATAAAGTATTCTTTGGCTTATTCATTACATAATATACTTTATTTTCTTTATTTATTTGTTTGCCATCAACTTCAATTGTTGCACCTTTTCTCGCTTGATATCCCAATTGTGTAATAACTTGTCCATCAACTTTTACTCGTCCTTGAACAATTAATTCTTCTGCTTTTCTTCTTGATGTAATTCCGCTTGCAGCTATAATTTTTTGTAATCTTTCCATGACACACTCCTTAATGATGATTTCGTGCACCCCAATATGTTGACCCTGATTTGGAAAAATCATTGGTCAACATACAGAACACCTCAATCTCTTTATTTAATTTTCTTTCAATTTCTTCACATGCACTGCAGCGTTTATGTCCATCAACGCAACGATAAACCCCATTCTCCAATGCCGCTACTTTTACTGGAATAATAATTCCTCTTTCTTCAATACTTTCAATTAAATCTTCTGTGATTTCTACTTTATTGTATTGAATCATCTTCAACGGTATCTTTTTGTTGATCATGAATTTTCTTCCTTCTTCTTTTTCTAAGCAATGCATCCACACCAACAATAGCTCCTAATAGGATTGCTAATCCAAATAATCCTGCAGCAATTAACGCTGGAATATCTGCATCACTATTATCAACGCGAACAGTTTCTATAACATCATCTATGATGTATTCATTGGTAGTTGTTCTCGATACAAGCATAAACTCACCAATTGCAGGAGTCATAAATTGTATGTAATTATTTGTTTGTTTTGTATAGCACTTCACAACTTCACCATCAACATACAATAATACTGTAAACAACTCATTGTCTTTAGCACCCTCTGGCTTCTTTATCGAAATCAATACTGGTGTATTTAGTTCAAAGTTATCCAAATTCTTTTGTGTTTTTATTGCAAATGAATCTACTACTTTATACCCATTTCCAACCGCAACAGCTTCCATTAGTTTTTCATGTTCCTTGTTGATGGAATTTTTCACAATTAATTTGATTGTATCTTTTAAATATTTTTTATCCAAAGAATCTCCTAAATCAATTGAAAGAGATAATCCTGAAATGGATGCATCCAAATCATTCTTATAAATGACATAATGAATTCGATGATTAATTGCTTTGTATATAATGCCATCAAGTGCCCTTAGTTGAGGTTGTGTAAGATAAGGTACCATATACTCATCCATACGTTGTTTAAGCGCTAAGACACGTTCAACTTGCTCAGGACTTAATTCTTCTAATTCACTCATTTCCTCTAAAACCAGGGTGATTTCTTCTTTTAATTCTTGTCTTATTGTATCCAATTCTTTATTCACTGTTATTGGATAAGATATAGTTTTACCCGCAACACTGACAATTACTTCTTGATCTCCTTCAGTTTTCAAATCAAAATTTGATACCATTGACGTAGAGAGCTCTACCTCTTCTGTTGTTTGATCAGTAAAATTAATTTGAACAATACCTTTATCAATATTGATTCTATCATTCCATTCAAAGTCTTGTATTGGTAACTGTTTCATCTCAATAGAAGCTACATCCTTGTATTGTGCTACATATGTTGTTTCTTCACTAATTGGCGCTATTTCCTTATCCCAACCAACAAAGTAAGCATTCTCTTTTGTAGGTACTTCAATTACAGGTGTTCTACCCATTTCTAAAGCATAGTGAATACTTGTAGAATCATCTTGAAATACTCCACCATTTGCATCAAATGTTACACCCACTAATTCCTTTTGTCCAAGTTTATCCATATTAAGTAAAAGTTGAACATCACTTTGTTTAATATAAGCAATATTATTTAAATAATCATAGTAATACATCATATCTACTTTTGATTCTTCATTTAATGTTGCCTCAGATTGTATTTTATACCATGTACCTTCAGCATTTGTTATTTCATCTAAAATCACAAATGCAAAATCTGGATTTTTACCTGTTGAATAGAGAATTGTAGACGTTGTTGAATCATATTGATATACCTTAACATCCTCTTGACTCGTCTTTATACCTAAAGCAACAGAATTATAATCCTTAAATCCAAATGCTTCATCAATGTTCAAATAAAACTGTGCCGCCTTTTCTCCCCAATATGGATCAGAGGCATAAGAGACATTCATCCCATTTGCTTTATTACCAAAGAAACTACCATGGAATTGAAAACGAAATGGATTTGCATAACTTCCAGAGATGTAATATTTGGCATGGCTATAAATTGATGAATTCACACCAAAATAGCGTGATGCATTTTTCTCTACATCAGAATCATATGCAGCATGTCCAAATAAATTATTTCTTGTAAATGCTAAAGAACTTCTACCTATCGCTGTTTCATTCATAGATAATCCAATCATCATTAATGCATTGGCACCATATTGATATTGATATTGAAAGAAAGAATCTTCTTCATCATAGAATTGTGAACGATTTAATGTATCATCTGCTGAATCTTTATCCATGTCCAAATAACTTGTGATTTGATGAGAAACTTGCAATGTATTTCTAAAGTAATCTAATACCTCTTCATAGGTAACATTAGTTAGAGTACGATGACTAACAAACTGGTAATAGTTATAGTAAGGTTCATTTGGATTTACACTTGATGCACGTGATGAAGCTTTTAAATCATCCAACATCACCCACAAGGAGTCATTATTGTAGAAATAATGTCCATCATAGCTATAGTATTCAACATCACTTTCTAAATAACTTGGCGCAGGTCCATTATTAATTAGAGCTGAATAAAAATCAGAAGAAAATGATTGTTTTATTTGATGATATAAGTACCCTTCTTTAACAACATAAGTTGAACTTCTTGAAGGAAGCATTTCTAGTGGATAAATTGTTACATCATCGATATTTACCCATCCTGCAACTCCAGAAATCATCATCATGACTTTAGTACCAGATTCATTTGTGCCTAAGTATGCTGCATCTGCACCATAGCAACCATTAACATAGTTAGAACCATTATCAATGACATTTCTAAATTCAACATTATAATCGCACGCAGGTGTACTCTTAATGCTGATAAGACCATATTCTGCTTGGAGAACCTTTCCATTTTGAACAATTGCAACATTGTTGTAGTTGGATGCTTCTCGATTATAAATAGCTAAAGCACTTTTGTAATTTTTTGCTGTTTGCAATATATTTACAACATCTTTTTCAATTGAAACAATCGAAAAATCTTCCGAAACAACGAAATCACTTGTAGAAAGTGCATTCACTTGAATAGGAAGAAGTCCTAAAACGAATACGATGATCAAAATACAATATTTTTTAAACATGCTTTACCTCATAACTTTATATTTTCAATTTCATGCAAGCGAATCTTATTATCTGCTCCACATCCAAAACCACCTAATTTATGATTGGATGCAATAACACGATGACATGGGATAAGAATTGCAATTGGATTTTTATTGCATGCATTACCAACAGCCCGACATGACTTGGGACGCTGAATCATTTTGGCAATCTCACCATAACTTCTTACCTCTCCATAGGGAATTTGTAACATTGCATTCCAAACATCTTTTTGAAAGCTTGTTCCTTCTACTTGTAATGGAATTGTAAATTCTTTTCTTGAACCATTCATGTATTCTAATATTTCTTTTTCAGCTTGTAACAAGAGCGGAGTATTATCATGATAAGAAACGGTTGCATCAACAAAATTTAGTTCTATTAAAGCACCATTTTCTTCAACCAGATTTAAACGTGATACAGTTGTCTTTATCGTTCTTTGCTTCATATTAAAATCTCCCGTCTAATTATAGCATAAAGCAGTATAATTGCCCATTTCCAATAAAAATAAGTAGATATTCTACTTATTCTCTTTAACTCTAAATTTTACTATATCAGTGATTAACTTTTTAGGTAGTGGTTTATCCAAAGGAAATTGAATTGCTCCCTTAGAATGCTTATAATCATCTAAACGGTCTAAAAAGTGCTCCACTCCACTTGCACCTGGATAAAGTCCAATATGATGTTTTCCCATCGCAAAATGCACTAGATTTCCATTTAAATAAAAGGTAGGCATTGCCCAGCTTATTTTTTCATCTGCCATCGGAGCCGCCTTCTTTATAATGCCATAAATTTCAATCAATTTTTCTTGATGTGATTTAGGACAACTTTTTATATAATCATCAATAACACCCATTCATTTGCCCTCTGCTTTCTAGATTCATCATAGCGATTTTAGATAACGAAAGCAATTCATATCATTCTAAAACCTTTTAAAATCCAAATAAGAATCAATACCCATATTGCAAAAATAGGTAGAGCATAATACCATTCCTTTTTAGGTCTCTCAACTAATGTTTTTTTCTTACACTCTTCCAATACTGTTTTTGGTACACTTTTAATGGTTAAATACACCAATAAGGGCAGAACTAGTAAATCATCAAGATATCCAAAAAAAGGAATAAAATCAGGCACTAAATCAATGGGTGATAAAGCATATCCTATTGTGACATAAGCCAATACTTTAGTATACAAAGGTGTATTTGAATCTTTTAATATAACAAAAACAAGTTCAACATCCTTACGAAGTTGATTTAATCTCTCTTTAATCTTCATTTTTCTTTGTCTTACCTATAAAAATACCGATAGCTTCACCAACTGCACCCAAGACACCATAAACAAAGGCATAGATAAGTGCACTTTCATTCATAAAAACAAAGACACTTGGAATAAATACAATTTCTAAAATAAGTAGAAAAAATATATCGAATTTGCCATGAGCATAACCAAACATGATGGATTCTATTAAAACACATAGAGGTGTAGCAATCAACAAAATGAACATCGCTGAGCCAGTATCTTCGATTAAAAATTGGAAACCAAAGAACTCCAAAATAAACAAACCTATATATATGAAATACGTTTTAAGTTTCATTTTTTCATTACTCCTTCTTTCCCCATTATATCAAAGTAATATCATCAAAGATATAAATCACATTGTTGGTTTACACAATTGATTAATTTGCGTATTTATTATTTGATACTCATGTTCAGAAGATAAAATGATTAAATAATCACCTTGAAGAATCTTAAAATCACCATTGGGTACAAATTCCTTGTCACCACGTCGTATGCCTACAATGAGTAACCCCTCTGGCCACTGAATATCCTTAATTTGATTACCTGCAACTTCACTCCCTAATTCCACCACCATTTCAAGAATCACTTTGTCCTTCTTTTTAGTATGGGATAAAATCGGATCAATTAATCGTTCCAATAACATCTCATAGATAGGTGATGTCTTAAGTAAATCAGATGTAAGTAGTGCAATAAATGCAACTGATGCAACAGGTAATAAATGCACAAGTGATCCAGTCATCTCAACCATTAAAAGAATACTTGTTATCGGAGCTTTAACCGAAGCTGCCATTACCCCTGCCATAGTACAAATACAGAAGACCGATACCATATCTGGCGATACACCGAAATGAAATCCCAGCTGTGCTATTAGACTGCCAAGTAGTGCACCCATTGATAAAATCGGCATGAATATCCCACCTGGTATCCCACTACCAAAACTTGTTGTTGTAAATATCATCTTGCAAACAAGCATCAAACATAATACCCCAATACTCATTTGTGCTGTTTCTGATAATTGAACTAAATTTTGTCCTCCACCCAAAACTTGTGGTAAGAATAGTCCAAATGGTAATGCAATAAGCAATGCTATGATGGGTCTAAAAACTGGTGGTAATTTTGCATATACTCTCCCTGATCCAAGCAATAGTTTTTGAACCAAGACACCAACTAACCCCGAAATTATTCCTAGTGGTATTAACCAAAAATACTGGGTAAGAGGAAATTGTGATACATCCACATAACTTAAAACAGGTTTTAAACCAAATATAACTTTTGATACAACATCTGCCGTTAAGGCCGCTGTTGTTGCTGCAATTAAGATATTTGGAGAGAATGAGCGATGTACCTCTTCTAAAGAAAAGATAATTCCTGATAGTGGTGCATTAAAAGCAGCTGATAATCCCGCAGATGCCCCCGCAGTAATCAAATAGTTTTCTTCCAACTTATTCTTGCTCAGTTTACTTGCAATTATATCTCCTCCACAAGCCCCTATCTGAATAGAGGGTCCCTCTCTTCCTAAAGATACTCCAAAGAATGCACTCAGTATACCTGCTAAAAAACGTACAGGAATAATGAGAAAACTCTTCATTTTCCTGCCATATAATAAAACACTTTCAACTTGTGGAATTCCACTACCTTTCGAATCCGGTGATACTTTTACTAAATAGGAAATAAAAACACCAATACAAACTATAATCAGTATCCAACCTACAATGTAAATTGGATTCACTTTAAGAAAACGATAAATATCAATGGATTTCTCTGTTGCATACTCTATTCCCATTCGATAGAGCGCAACAATAAACCCTGCAAATAATCCTACAATTATTCCTTTAAATGTCACATTCCATTTTAGTTTATTTAAATCTGAATAAATTTCACTTACACTTTTCTGACTCATATAAACCCCCTTGAACTCTTTTATTTTACGCTTCTTTCACTAAATATCAAATTAGATACAAAAAAGAAAAGTGATGTTCGATTTCACATCACTTCTGCTTTGCTTCATAAATACAATTCTTACCATTGTCTTTTGCATAATATACTGCATTATCTGCATACAAGATAGCATTTTCCAAACTACTAACACAAAATAAACCATTATGCCACAAACCAATACTAACGGTTACATAACCTAAATCACTATCATTGCGTGGTATTTGTAAATCGCGAATAGATTGTAGTAACTCATTTGCAATTTGATTTGCATCAAATTTCTCTTTCCCTACCTTCACAATAAGGAATTCTTCACCACCATAACGAACTGCATTAGCGTCATATTTATCACAAAAATCTTTAATTACTCTTGTAATACTTTTTATACATTCATCACCTTGAAGATGACCATATGTATCATTGTATTGTTTAAAGAAATCAATATCTAGTAAAAGACACATCGAGTAATTTTCTTCACATATGTATTCATTGAACATTGGGTATACTTTTTGATGCAAATAGTGGCGATTATACAATCCTGTCAATTGATCAACATGTGCCATTTCTTCAAGTTTTTGATTTGTTTGTTTGATTTCCTCATATTGGTTTTCAATGATTTTACGATCTAAAAACTCGATGGCGATACTGCGATAATATCGAAACGAAATATAAATTGAAAGTACAGTAACAAAAATACTATTGATGACTACTCCAAATAAGCCCTCATGACTACCAAATACTAAAATCATCGTGACCAACATCACCCAAGTCGATGAGAAAATAATTAAACTCTCAAGAGGTGATAGAAGAAGTACCGCTGCCATTGTAGGTAGTAAATAACTAAATACGGATAAATCATTCCCCTTCATTTGCCCTAGAAAGGTAATCCCCATTAACCAAATACAAATAAGGAAGCAACACACTCTTCTTAACCAATTTAATAGTTTATATTGTTTTGTACGATAAGCATAGCTATACAAAAATACTGCCACTATCGTAACAATCAATAAATAAATATAAAGTGATAAGTAAGCTATTGTACGGAAATTGCTCAAATCCAAATGTTTATTGGATAAAAACAGAATAATCATTGCGACTTGTGTTAGTGCAACTACAACCGAAATATTTCTTTCAGTTAAATACACTTTGTTTGGAAAATAATTAATAAATTCCTGTTTTTCTTCTTTGGACAAGATAAATATTTTCTTCCAAATACGATCTTTAATTTTATTCATTTCAGTCTCCTCAAAACATAACCACTCCGAAAGCCACTTACTTAGATAGTATACTCTTTTTTAAAAGACGAGAGAAGATTTTTTTACTATTTGCTCTTATTAGTAATAATCGCTATAATTTTCCTATATATGAAGGAAAACAATATGAATAGAATACCTGGAACTCAAAAGAAAATAGTTGTTGGATTAATCATTATGATTTTTTCAATTGCGACTGCTACACTTATTGGTTATTTCTTTGAAAGCATAAAAATACCTGAGACAAACATTGTTATCGTTTATATTCTTGCAGTTTTAATTACCGCAAGATTCTCACAAGGTTACCTTATGGGTGTACTTTCATCCATTATTGCAACACTAACCTACAATTACTTTTTTACTGCTCCTTATTTCTCACTTTCAGTTTATGACCCAAACTATTTAATCACTTTTGTTATTATGACAATTACTGCGATTATTACCGGTACCTTAACATCAAAAACACTACAAAGTGAAAAAGAAGCAAAAGAGAAAGAAGTAGAATCAAATACGTTATATCACTTAACAAACTATTTAACTGATGCCGTTGACATTAAAGAAATTGCCTCTGTTGCAACAAGTGCTATTAGTGGCTTTCTTGCATGTAATGTTGCTTGCCTTTGCTTTGATTTTCATGGTAATCCTGAAGAAACTTACATTCAACAAGAAGATGGTAGTCAACAAATCATAAAAGCAACAGAAAATATTGAAGAAATACGAAAACGAATAGAAAACTTGCATGCAATTGTTGATATCAACGAAGAATTTTATGACTTCCCAATTTACGGAAGAGAAAATATTCTTGGGCTAATACGAGTTCCTACATCCCATGCCAAAAAATTAACTGACTATCAAGTAAAACTTGTTCATACAATGACCGAAAATGTAGCTTTGGCAATGGATCGTTTCTATGGAATTCAAGAGCATCTACGACTAAAAGAAGAAGCTTCTCAAGAAAGATATCGCAGTAACTTACTTCGAGCAATTTCACATGACTTAAGAACTCCCCTTGCAACAATTATGGGTAATTCTGAACTTCTTGTTTCACTAAGTAAAAAGAAAGATGTTATTCACGATATATCCAATGATATCAACAAAGAAGCAGACTGGCTTTATGGACTTGTCGAGAATATTCTTAGCCTAACAAAACTTCAAGATTCTAAATTTCAACTTAAACATGAATATGAGGTTGTTGAAGAAGTATTGAGTGTTGCGATTCAAAATATAAATCGGCGTTATCCAAAAATGGAAATCAATGTAGCTATGCCAAATGAGGCGGTACTTATTCCAATGGATGCTAAACTCATTGCACAAGTACTTACTAATCTATTAGATAATGCTGCAAAGCATAACAAATCACATAAGCCAATTGATATTACCATTAAAAAATTAGAAACAACAAGTGAAATTGAATTCACTATCCGTGATTATGGAAATGGGATTAACGAAGATGACTTACCTCACTTATTTACAATGTTTTTTATTGGCAGTAAACAACGGGTTGATGCACAACATGGCATCGGTATCGGTCTTGCAATTTGTGATGAAATTATTAGAGCACATCATGGTACAATTCAAGCAAGAAACTGCACTGCTGGAAAAGGTGCTGAGTTTATATTCACACTTCCAATGAAGGAGAAAGAATCATGACAGTTAAAACAAGAATACTTATTGTAGAAGATGATAATAAAATTAGTAACTTCATTAGTTTTGCACTACAACAAGAAGGTTTTATTACTCTTGCAGCAAAAAATGGTCAAACCGCTCTTTCACTCCTTGTATCAGAGCAAATTGATATCATGTTACTTGATTTAGGATTACCTGATTTTGATGGAATGGAAGTTTTAAGAAAAATCCGTGAATGGTCTGAAATTCCTGTTATCATCGTTTCAGCTCGTGACCAAGATAAAGAAAAGGCAATGGCTCTTGATGCAGGTGCTGATGATTATCTTACAAAACCATTCTCTGTTACAGAGTTGCTTGCACGGGTAAGAGTTGCACTACGTCACTTTTATCGCCAAAACAATCAAAAGATACAAAATACAATAAAAGTGAAAAACTTAGAGATTAACTTTGAGAAAAGACTTGTTTATTTAGCTGATAAAGAAATACATCTAACACCTCTTGAATATAGTTTACTTTCGCTCTTCTTTAAAAATGTGGGGAAAGTATTAACCACAAGTTATATAATTAAAGAAGTTTGGGGTGTAGGCTATGGTGAAGATACACAAGCACTTCGTGCTTTAATGGCTGGATTAAGAAGAAAAATTGAGCAAAATCCTGCTAAACCTATTTACTTACTGACCGAAATCGGTGTAGGTTATCGCCTAATTGATGAATAGAATCATGAATGGAATGGAAAACATTCCATTTTTTCTTTCTCACAAGTTTCTCACACGATCTTCCCCTTTCTCACATCCCACTCACACGATATAACTTAAGATAAGACTATCAAGAAAAGCTTGATAGGGAGAAAGAATATGGAAACAATCAATACAAACGAAGCACTTGGACAATTATGTCAACAAGTTAAACAATTTCTAAATGAGAAAAAATACAGTGAATGTGAAGCAATCATACGCAATGCTATGCAATCTTACCCACATGCTCCACAACCTCATAACTTATTAGGGTTACTTTTAGAAGATAGTGGTGAACATCCAATCGCAATGAAACATTTTAGAGCTGCATGGGCTCTTGATCCTTCTTATTTACCTGCAAGAGTAAATCTTGAAATCTATGGTACATTCTCAAAATGTCATACTCGTGCATTTGATGAAAATGACTGCATTGAAAATAAACGTATTAGAAAAAAATACAGTTTAATTTAAGGTGAAAGACATGAGTATATTTAATGGAAAAATAGATGAGTCTACTCTTATTGTTGGATGTGGAAGACTTGGAGCAAGCCTTGCAAATATCTTCTCTGAGAAAGAAGAAAATGTATTAATTATCGATAATAGCAAAGATTCCTTTCGCAAGTTATCACCTTCTTTTACTGGTTTAACTATTGTAGGCAATGCAATTGATTTTAATGTGTTAAAGGAAGCACAAATTGATAAAGTAACGACGATTATTTGTGTAACAGATAATGATAGTACTAACATTATGACAGCCCAAATCGCTAAATCCATGTATCATGTTGAAAATGTTATTATACGTCTCTACGATCCTGAAAGAGCTTGTACATATCAAGATATGGGCTTTGAAACAATACTTCCCGCAATCTTATCCACCGCAGAAATCACAAAAAGATTAGATAAGAAAAGAGGTATTCTATGAAAAAGAAAGTAGTCTTAGTTGGTGGCTATCAAAAAACCTATGCACTTGCAAAATCCTTAAGAACTAAAGGTTATGAAATTACGATCATTAACCTTAACTACCAACACTGCATTGAATTTGCACAAATAGAAGATATTCATATTTTACATGGTGATGGTACTCGCCCTTACATTTTAGATGATGCAGGTATTTATGATTTTGATTTAGCCATTGCACTAACAAGACGTGATGATGATAATCTTGTAATTTGTGAATTATGTAAAAAGAAATTCAACGTAAAACGAACTGTTGCATTAGTAAATGATCCAGAAAAAGTTGATTTCTTTTATAAGATGGGTATCGATTCTGTTGTGTGCTCCATTACAACGGTAACAAATTTAATTGAACAACAAGCACTAATGGATCAAATGTCTTCTATTTTCGAATTAAATGGAGGAAAAGTAAAAATAACTCAACTTGCGATCCCTAAAACTGCACCTGTAGTAAATAAAAAATTATGGGAATTAAACTTACCACAAGAAGTAGTCATCGGTTGTATTCTGCGTGGAGATACAAACATCGTCCCTCGTGGTGATGTTAGAATTCATGAAGGAGATATTCTTGTTATGATCGCATCTGATCAACAACAAGCACTTGCAGTTAAGGAGTTGACGGGTAAATGACAGATTTAAAACTCCGTTTTAAAGAAGGAAATTATGTTGGAAAACTAATGATATTAATTGGTGTCTTAATTTTAATTCCAATTATTGTAATTCCTTTCTATCCTCAAGATGCGAAATACTTATTTGACTTTTTACTTCCTGGTACTATCGCTATTTTTAGTGGATTTATTGTTTGTTTATTCTATAAGAAAAACGAAGACTGTACTCATGTACAATCAAATTTACAATATGGTAGTATCACGATTATCTTCATTTGGGCTTTTGGTGTTCTTATGGGTGCTCTACCCTTTATCATCTCAGGACAACTTCGCTTTACACAAGCGCTATTTGAAGCTGTAAGCGGTTGGACTACGACAGGTTTATCTGTTCTAGATGTCACAAACACTGCCCAAATTTATTTGTTTCATCGTAGTTTTATGCAATTTTGTGGTGGCTTAGGATTTGTGATGATGATGATTTTACTTGTTCATGGTAAACAAACCATGAATCTATATAGTGCTGAGGGACATCCAGATAAAATTTATCCCAATCTCAAGAAAACAGCTCGTGTCATATTTACAATGTATATGTCATTTATGATTGTAGGTACACTTCTTTATTGGTTTGCTGGAATGAGTTTCTTTGATGCAATCAATCATTCTATGTGCTCATTATCAACTGGTGGATTTTCAACAAAACTAAATAGTATTGGTGAATACAATAGTCTTTCTATTGAATGGATCACAATTTTGCTTATGATAATAGGTACTACTAACTTTGCAGCCCTACTGATACTTACAAAAAGAAAGTGGAAACAGTTTTTAAGCATTAGCGAAGTAAAATTTATGTTCATTATTTTCTTAGTTTCTATACCATTAATTGCTATTTCACTAGCCCTACAAATGAACCTAAGTTGGCTAGACGCACTAAGACATGCTGCATTTAATGCGGTATCAGCCTTATCCACAACAGGTTATGCCACAATGAACTTTGCAACTTGGCCACAATTCTCAATCACAATTTTAATACTTCTAATGTTTATTGGAGGTGGCATTGGCTCTACTGCAGGAGGACTAAAAATATCTCGGTTTTATTTGATGATAAGAATTAGTTGGATGAATCTAAAAAGAAAAATCGTTCCATCGAGAACAATTAACGTTGAAACATATATCAAACCTCAAGGAAAGAGTCAAATTGATCAAACAACAATAATGGATACAGTTTCCTTCTTCTTTTGGTATACAGTTATTTATGTTGTTGGCTCGCTTCTAGTCACATTGACTGCAAATACATCCTTAATCGAAGGTATGTTTGAATTTGCATCAGCACTTGGTACAGTAGGACTTTCAATTGGTATCACAACAATGACAACAAACAATGCTACACTTATTGTAGAAATGCTTGGTATGTTATTTGGACGATTAGAAATCTTCATTATTCTTATTGGATTATATTCAAGTTTTACTGCTATAAAAAACAAATTTGTTCGTGTTAAATAGAAAAAAGATATTCAAATTTAATTTGTAAACTATACCCCGTAAGGAAGACACTAGATAAAAAGTGACTACCTTACGGGGTTTCAGTATACTTTAGAAGAGGAAAGAAAATATGGGAAGAAATTATTTTAGTAAAGAACAAATAGAAGAATTAAGAAAAAGCAAGTATGTAAAGAAAATCAGTGAAGCAAATGTACGATTTACAGATGATTTTAAGAATGAATTTACAGGTTTACTCAATACAGGAGCATCACCAATAGAAGCACTAAACAAATTAGGAATTAGCCCCAAAATATTAGGACCAAAGCGAGTTGGTTCATTGACAACTAGAATGCGGGAACAAGCAATGCGACCTGAAGGATTTAGTCGTAAAGAG
>NZ_FUWY01000008.1 GCF_900167375.1 Anaerorhabdus furcosa | reverse complement strand
TCTAGAAGAGGTAATTGTTGGGATAATGCACCACAAGAATCATTCTTTGCGATATTAAAAACAGAAATGGATTTAAAGAAGTATAGGACTTATGAGGAAATGGCTTTTGCGATAACTGATTATATCAATTACTATAATTACGATCGACCACAGAAACGACTTCATAAGAAGACTCCTTATGAAGTTGATCAGTATCTGACAGATAAAACATTGGTGAAATATCTGCCTGTGATTGTTCCTCAATCAATCATTTATTTATAGTAAAAGCAGATGATTTTTATTCACCTGCTTCATATCTTTTATTCTTGTGTCCTTGACAAGGGGTATAGTTTACTACTAAAATGTAGATACTTTTTTATTTGTTTAATATGTAACATAGGCACATTGTGTATTACTTGAACCACTTGCAGTACTGAAACCACCACATACCTTAATACTTCCATATAAATCTCCTGGCCATCCTTGATAATAACTTGAGCCGCTTGATATATTGTATAGAGGTACTTCATCGATGTAGACTGTTGCGTAATAACTAGCTCCAGCTGAAGCTGAGCGGTCAAAGATACATGCACCAGAAGCAGGAATATAATTTTTGCCATCGTTTAATGTTAAATCTTTAACACCGTTAGAACAACCGCCACCACCATACCACGATACTGATAAGCTACCATCTGGAAGAATACTAGCAGAAATTCCACCAAGATTTAAATTAGAATTCTCAGTATAACTTTCAGATACATCAGTTAGTGCAGGATGTCCTTTACGAATTTCAGCAGTAACTGTTTGATGAATTCCATCGGCATAAGCATATGGATAAGAACCAAGAATATAAGTAATATCTTCAATATCGTTTGGTCGTTGAATTGCAGTAGGTTTTGTTGAAGATGTTTTTTCAACAGCATTCATAAGTTTAACACTTATTTTACCAGTAAGATTGAGTCCACTCTTATAGCCGTTAAAGTAAGTTCCCTTATCTTTAACACCTTTATCGTAACCAACCCATACTGCATTTGTAAATTGTGTTGAGGATGCAATCATCCATTTATCTTTTGCTGCACCTTTAGGGATGTTATAAACTAAACCATCTTTAGCCCAGTCCGATGTACCTGTTTTAGCATAAACAGGATAATCACGTTTTAATACTTGCATGTAGTTGAAATAAGGACCATCAACTGCATATTGCATTAATTCAGCGACTAAATAAGCAGAACCAGAACTTAGGACTTTCACGTTTTGATTTTCTGGATAAACCACAGTTCCATCTTGCATAACAATCTTTTGAATTGTATGTGGTTGGTTATAAACACCACCATTAATAATCATTGCATGAGCACCAGCCATTTCAAAAACGGTTGTTTCAAATGATGAACCACCAATTGCATAACTAATATCAAAGTTTTCATTAGTTACTTTACTAAATCCAATTGTTTGTAAATATTTTACAACTTCTTCTTTACCAATTTCATCTAGAACTTGTTGAAGGGTATCAATTGCAGGGATATTTAATGATTGAGCAACAGCTTGATCGACAATAACATCACCACGGTATTTGCCATCGAAGTTTTTAAGTACAAGACTACTACCACGATAAGTATAAGGACGGTCAGTTAATACGTGTTTGCTTGACCAATATAAGTTTTCAAATGCAAGGGCGTAAGATAAGAAAGGTTTTACTGCAGATCCTGGTTGTCTAAATCCAGATGTTGCACGGTTTAATAGACGAGCACCTTCATAATTTCTACCTCCACCAACGCCAATGACAGCACCAGTACGATTGTCCATACAAACCATAGCAGTTTGGATTAAATCGTCAGGGAATGGAATTCCAGCAGTACCGTCTTGAATTGAATCAATAACTTCTTGAACATCTTTATTCATATAAGTGTAAATCTTCATACTAGCAAGTGCTGGATCTTTTCCAGTCAGTGTTTGTGCTTCACTGATAACTGCATCAATATAACTTTGATATTGACTCTCAGTACGATTGTAAGTATTTTCTTCTCCAATAAGTAAATCTTCAACTTTAATAGCTTTAGCTAAATCAGCTTCATCTTTAGTGATGTAGCCATGATAAGCCATCATATCGATAACACTATCTCTTCTTTGAGTAGCTAAATCTAAATAATTGTAGGGGTTATACTTGTTAGGTAAGTTAACAATACCAGCAAGTAGTGCTGCTTCACTTAATGTAACTTCTGATATATCTTTACCAAAGTAATAAAGCGAAGCTTTTTGAATACCACGGATATTTCCACCGAAGTTTAATTTGTTCAAATATTTTTCAAAGATTTCGTGTTTATTAAAATCTCTTTCAATTTTTAGTGCTAAGTAAATTTCTTGAACTTTACGATCAATTGATTTCTCTGCAACTGTTGAATTGTTGATATCATCAATACTGAAATAAGTATTCTTAACAAGTTGCATTGTGAAAGTTGAGCCACCTTGTGCAAAACTACCTGATTTAATGTTTTCAATAAATGCTTTTGTAAAACGAGGTAAGTCAAAACCAGGGTGAGTAAAGAAACGTGAATCTTCAATAGCAACAAATGCATCCACTACAGATTCAGGTAAATCATCATAAGTAATGTTCTCACGAAGGTATGCACCTAACTCGGCAACAGATTCACCATTAGCATCATAAATTTTAGATGATTCAGCTCCAGTGAAATCAGTTAAGTTTAATTCAGGGGTATTGGATAATATTTTACCTACGATACCTAAACCAACACCACCAACAATTAATCCAATACAAAGAATCACAATGATTAATCCAGCAAAGAATTGTTTTGTCTTGGATGGTTTTGATTTTTTACTAGGTTTATGAACTTCATCAAAATCAGGTGTGATTTTCTTTAATAGTATTGTTTCTTCTAAAGGATCTTGTTTTTTACTTTTCTTTGTTGGTAAAGAAAGAGGTAATTTTAATTTGTGTTCTTCTTTTGAAGAACTATCATCATCATCACCCTCATCAATATAATCAATTTCAGGTTCAGGATCTTTGTAGATATGAATAGGTTCATCCGTTTGTTTAGGTGTTTCGTTATTGATGATTTCATCATCTTGAGTAGGAGTATCTTCCTTTTTTTCTTCAACATGTGACTTCATTGGTATTTCTTCTAGAATGCCTTCATTTTTATTTTTAGGTAGATCTTCAACTTCGTTAAGTGACTTATCTTTCTTAGAAACGGTTTTCTTATTTATAGGTAAGATAGAAACAGTATCCTCTTGATCCTCTTTTGTTTTAGAGGACTCAGGAGTTTCATTAATTGTTAATGAAATATCTTTTAATCTTGATTCAAAATCTGCAAATCCTTCTTCAATGAATTTCTTAGTAGATTTCTTATCGACTTTAGACCTTGTTTTTTGTTTAGTGGATGGTTGATCAACGCTTAAAATTGAATCAGAGGGATTACTTACTGATTCATTCTTTTTCTTTGCAGTTGCTGCTTTAGTTGTTTTGGCAGCCACACTTTTATTTGTCTTTTTTGTGGTTGCTTTTTCCTTAGAATCATCCTTTATCAAATCATTGGATTTCTTAGAAGTACTTTTCTTTGAAGTACTTTGTTTAGGTTTACTATTTCCTGTTGCTTTTTTCTTTTCTGTTTTAGGATTCTCATTCAATGTATCACTCTGAGTTACCTTTATTTTGTCATCCATTTTATCACTCCAAACATGTGCCTATCTATTTTATCACAGAATTAACTATCTTGCCTTTAAAAACTATCAAAAAAATGTGAAATATCAATCTTTTACTAATCAGTTACACCGAAATTAGCGTAGAAAAAAATGATAGGGTTTTCATTCGTAACTTGAATGATATTCTAGAAATAAAAGGAATCTATGGTAAAATAAAGCAAAGGAGATTTTATGATTCATTTACACGCTAGAAGTTCATATTCATTACTAAATAGCACACTCACAATTCAACAACTTGTGAAAACAAGTAAAATGTTGAATTTTTCAGCATGTGCTTTAACGGATAATAATGTCATGTTTGGTGCATATGAATTTTATAAAGTTTGTGAAGAGGCTAAAATAAAGCCTATTTTTGGTCTTGAAGTTACTTGTGAATTAAATGAGGAGAATGTAAACTTCTTACTTATTGCTAAAAATAATAATGGATATAGAAACTGTATTTTATGCTCAAGTTATGTATCAAGTTCGCAAAACCAATTATCATTTGAACAGTTAAAAGAGTATGCAGTGGATAATGTGGTCATTGTTTATGGTGAGGGTGGTGTAGTAGAATCAGCACTCGTCAATGAAAATGAAAGTGAATGTAAAAAAAGAATTAGAGAAATGCTTGAAGCTTTTGATGATTGTGTTTTTGCATTGTCACTCAATGATGCATCTTATTGGAAGATAAAGAATCAAATGTTAAAAAAGCATGTGATTGAATGTGGTGGTAAGACAGTAGCATTAAGTAAAATTTATTATGAAACAGAAGAAGATGCAATTTGTTATAAAATAGTTTCGGGCATTCGTCTTGCAAAAACACTTAACGATTATTCACTGCCATCAATACAAGGGCGATATATCCGAAGCAAAGAAGAGATGGAAAAGTTATATGATCAAGATGATTTACAAGAAACAGAGAATATAGCTAAACGATGCAATTTTAGTTTTGAAGAATTTCATACATCTATTCCTAAATTCAAAACACCCAATAACATTGATGGTAAGAATTACTTAACGCAATTGTGTATTGCAGGTCTTAAAAAACGATTGGATAACCATGTATCAAAGATATATGCAGATCGTTTGAAATATGAATTGGATATTATTATTTCCATGCATTTTGAGGATTATTTTTTAATCGTATATGATTTTATTCGATTTGCTAAAAAAGAGGGGATTTATGTTGGACCCGGTCGTGGTAGTGCAGCGGGATCACTTGTTGCTTATTGCTTAGGGATTACGCATGTTGATCCAATTGAACATAACTTGCTCTTTGAACGTTTCTTAAACCCGGAAAGAATATCAATGCCTGATATTGATACTGATTTTCCAGATGATCGACGTGATGAGGTTATCCAGTATGTATATGAAACCTATGGAAAAGAACATATAGCCCACATTATTACCTTTGGAACATTAGCGGCAAAACAGGTATTACGGGATGTTGGTCGTGTTTTAGATATACCTTTAAGAGAAATTGATATGATTTGTAAAGCTGTTCCATTTGCACCTAAAATGACCTTAAAAAGAGCTTATGATGAATCAAGTGTTTTAAGACAATACATTGATGCAGATAGAAGATTTACAGAACTTTTTAAATATGCACTAAAACTTGAGGGGTTACCACGTCATGCAAGTACACATGCTGCAGGTATTGTCATGTCAAGTAAAGCGTTAAATGAGGTTATACCAACAATTCAAATTGAACAAGATATGGTATCAACACAATATACAATGGAACATCTTGAATCATTAGGCTTAATCAAGATGGATTTTTTAGGATTAAGAAATCTAACAATCATTGATCAAGTAGTTGAAAAAATTAAACTAGAACAACCCAATTTCAATATCTTGCAAATTCCATTAGATAACAAACCTGCTTATGATTTAGTAAGTAGGGTAGATACTGTAGGTGTATTTCAACTTGAGTCAAATGGAATGAAAAGTCTAGTACGAAAAATGGAACCAACACGATTCGAAGATATTGTTGCGACCATCGCGTTATTTAGACCAGGACCAATGGAGAATATTCCACTTTATTTAGAAGCACGAAAGAAACCCAATGAGATTACTTATTTGCATCCAAATTTAGAACCTATTTTAAAAGATACCTATGGCATAATGATTTATCAAGAACAGACAATGCAAGTAGCACAAGTCATGGCTGGTTTCTCTTTAGGAAAAGCGGATATTTTAAGGAAAGCAATGTCTAAGAAAAAAGTAAGTGATTTAAAATCACTTGAAGAAGATTTTATTCAAGGGTGTTTGCGAAATGGGTATAATCAAAAGTTAGCACATGAACTCTTTGACTTGATTCTAAAATTTGCAGGTTATGGATTTAATAAAGCACACTCAGTAGCCTATGGACTAATTGCTTATCAAATGGCTTATTTAAAAGCGAACTATCCCTATGAATTTTATTGTGCACTTTTAAACAGTGTTATTGGTTCAGAAAGTAAAACTGCTGAATACATTGATGAGTGTAGGAAGAAGAACATTGTTATTTTATCGCCATCAGTGAATTACAGTACAACTACATTTGATTTAGTGAATCATGAAATACGTTTCCCACTTCTTGCTATTAAAAATGTAGGGGGAAGTGCAATTACTGAAATTATTGATGAAAGAAGTAAATCTGAATTTACTGATTTTCATGATTTCATTGCACGAATTATGACAAGGAAAGTAAATCGTAAAGTGATTGAATGTTTGATTGATGCAGGAGCATTGGATGAATTTAAAATTAATCGTAAGAGTATGTTGGCGTCTTTAGACGATGCAATTCGCTATGCTGATTTGGTGAGAATCGAAACAGATGGACAATCACGAATTGATTTAGGTCTTGTATCAAAACCAGTTCTATATCAGATAAAAGAAGATCCAATTGAGAAAAGTGATAGGGAGAAAGCAGTTCTAGGTTTCTATCTAGGATCACATCCAATTATCGATATTAAGAAAAAACATAGCATTTTATTAGAACCACTAGTAAAATTAAAACATACAAAAGGATTTGTGAAGGGATTCTGTTGTATATTACGAATGCGTCAACACCGCACTAAGAAAGGTGATTTAATGGCATTTGTGCAAGGATATGATGAATCAGGAGAACTTGATTTAGTTTTTATGCCTAACATCTATCAAAAAGCACAAGTGATGTTACAAAAAGGAAATTATATTTACTTTGAAGGTAAAGTAGATGAAAAAGAATCGTGTTTAGTCAATAAAATTCAGTTGTTAGAGGATGACAAATAGGAGGTTTTAAGATGCCAAAGTTATTAATCGTAGATGATGAATTAAAAATAAGAGAAGTTGTTCGTGAATATGCATTATTAAATGGTTATGAGGTAGCTGAAGCAAGTGATGGCTTGGAAGCAATTCAACTTGTTGAGGTGCAAGATTTTGATTGTATTATCTTGGATATCATGATGCCAAAATTAGATGGATTCTCAGCATGTAAACAAATCAAGAAGATTAAAAATATTCCTGTGATTATGCTTTCTGCAAGACAAGAAGAATATGATAAGTTGTTTGGATTTGAACTGGGTGTGGAAGATTATGTTATTAAGCCATTTTCACCTAAAGAGTTAATGGCACGTGTAAAAGTCATTTTAGAACGTGGCCGTAATAAAGAAAATCAAATTCTAAAATTTGATGGCTTAACCATTGATGTAGATGGTCGAAGTGTAATGGTTGATGGAGCAAAAGTTAATTTAACACCAAAAGAAATTGATTTGTTATTGTATATGGTTAAAAATAAAAACATTGCATTGTCAAGAATGAAACTTTTAGAAGAAGTATGGGATTATGATTATTTTGGGGATGATCGTACTGTCGATACCCATGTGAAGATGCTAAGACACAATTTAGGAAACTACCGTGATTTTATTGTTACGGTGAGAGGAATGGGATATAAATTTGAGGCATAGATTAAGAGGAATAAAATTCAATGTTTGGTTGGATTTCTTCTTATTTGCACTTGCGATATTACTTATTCTTGGAATTCTACAGTTTTCACTAATTAAACCGTATTACCGCAATAATAAAATTACGACAATTCAAGAAGTAGCAACTAAGCTTGAATCGTATATTGTGGATAATGATGGAAGTAGTGAATATCTAGTAGATAAAGCATTTCAAGTAGCTGTAAACAACAGTGTATGTGCTGCTATCTTCAATGAACAAGGCAAACTTGTTTACAGTGCAGATGGATTAGGCCAAAGTTGCATTTTCAATCAAAAGATAACATTACAAGAACAAGAAATTGTTCCTTTTGATGATGGCATAGCGTTGAATGAACATGTAGATGCTAATTTCAATTCATTCTCAGAGGTATTAATCAATTCAAAAAGTAAACAAGAGATGATTTTGTTTGGTGAAAAAATAGAATCAAATTTAGGTAATTTATATTTGTATATTAATAGTCCACTAGAACCAGTAGACTCGATTATAAGTTTTTTCCAAGAACAATATTTCTTTTATACTTTAATTATTATTGGATTTTCAATTTTGATTTCAGTTTTTATTTCAAATGGTTTATCAAAACCAATTGTGAAGATGAAATCATCTGCGGATTCTCTGTCAAAAGCAGATTATGAAAACACGCATTTTGAGGGTTCATATTTTAGAGAAATCAATGACCTAGCGACAACACTTAATGAAGCAACCCACAAACTAGAAAAAGTAGATGAGTTACGTAAGGATTTAATTGCAAATGTATCACATGATATCAAGACACCGCTAACTATGATTAAAGCCTATGCCGAAATGATAAGAGATATCTCGGGTGATAATCCAAAGAAAAGGGAAGAACATTTGGATGTGATTATCCAAGAAGTAGATTATTTAGATCATTTAGTACTAGATATGCAAGAATTATCTAAGATGCAATCAGGTAATTACGAATTAAATCGCAAGAATTTTGATATTGTTGAAAAGATAAAAAGCATTCTAACGTTATTTCAAGTGCTTATTGATGAGCATCATTTCCAAGTTTCACTTGAAAGTGATGAAAGTATTATTCTTTATGCAGATGAAATTAAAATTGGCCAAGTTATTTATAATTTCTTATCCAATTCATTCAAACATTCTGATGATTATGGAAAAATATTTGTAAGAATCATTAAGAAAGATGATTGTGTGAGAATAGAAGTTGAAGATGAGGGATCAGGAATACCTGAAGAAAGTATTCCTTATATTTGGGATCGTTATTATAAAATTGATAAATCATTTAAGCGTGCAACTGTTGGAACAGGGTTGGGATTAGCTATTGTTAAAGCAATTCTAGACAACCATGAAGCACAATATGGTGTTGTTAGTGAGGAAGGAAAAGGTTCAACATTCTGGTTTGAACTAGCACAAGAAAATGTCTTTTGATTATTTACCAGAAACTACAATCGAAATAAAACAAAGAAAAGATATGTTCAAAATGAATTCTGATACGCATTTTTTAGGTAAATTTATTGATGTAAAAGAAAATGAAACCGTATTGGATATAGGGTGTAACAATGGAGCACTTCTTTTGTATGCTAGTTTATTTCACCCAAAAGAACTTGTCGGTGTAGATTATTTTCAAGAAGCAATCGATTTAGCACAAGAAAATTTTATACACAATAAAGTAGAAGCGACATTGTATTGTAGTAAAATTCAAGATTTTCAACATGTTGCTTTTGATGTTATTGTATGTAACCCACCATTTTTTAAAGTAGATGAGAACTCAAATGTAAATGAGAGTGAATACTTAAGGATAGCAAGACATGAAGAAATGTTGACATTAGCGGAGCTATTTGACCAAGTAAAGAGATTACTAAAAGAGGATGGCCGATTTTACTTAGTCCATCGTTCGATGCGCTTAACTGAAATTGTTGAAGAAGCCCTTCGTCATGGGTTTAAAATAAAAAGAATGAAACAAGTATTTGATGACAATAAGGAATATTCTACAAGTAGCTTGTTTGAGATAGTAAAGGGCAAAAATAATCAGATTTTGATTGAAAAACCTCGATATTTAAGTCGATAAAGACACAAAATGAAAATTTTGTGTTTTCTTTTAAAGTTAGGAATACAAAACTTGTTTTAACTGCTATAATTATTCCAATAGTGATCCAAGAGAGTTCACTATGAGGAGGAAAAAGTGAATATGAAGCATTTGATTGATCCAATGGACTTAACAGTAGAGGAGATCAACGATCTGCTTGTCTTGGCAGATGATATCATCCTAGACAAAACGAAGTACAGAGACGTGTGTAAGTACAAGACGTTAGCAACCTGTTTCTTTGAGCCAAGTACAAGAACAAGATTAAGCTTCGAAGCAGCGATGCTCGAACTAGGTGGAAATGTATTAGGATTTTCATCAGCAGATTCAAGTAGTGCCGCAAAAGGTGAAAGTGTAACAGATACAGCTAGAACAGTTGCGTGTTACTCAGACATCATTGCGATGCGTCATCCAAAAGAAGGGGCACCGTTTGTTGCGACTAGAGGGTTAACGGTACCAATTATTAATGCCGGTGATGGTGGACACAACCATCCAACACAAACCCTAACTGACCTATTAACAATCCATAGAGAAAAAGGACACTTTGATAATCTAGTAGTTGGATTATGTGGTGACTTAAAATTTGGTAGAACAGTTCATTCACTGATTAAAGCATTAACACGTTATAAGAATATTCATTTTATTCTTATCTCACCAGAGGAATTAAGAGTACCTGAATACATCATTGAAGATGTATTAAAGAAATCAAATGTAACTTTTGAAGAAGCACGTACAATGGAAGAAGTCATGGATAAATTAGATATCCTTTATATGACTCGTGTACAAAAAGAACGTTTCTTTAATGAAGCAGATTACATTCGTTTAAAAGATTCTTATATCTTGGATTTAGAGAAACTAAAAAAAGCAAAAAAAGATTTAACAATTATGCACCCACTTCCACGTGTAAACGAAATTTCAGTACAAGTGGATGATGATCCACGTGCAGCATACTTTAGACAAGCGCTATATGGTAAATACATTCGTATGGCATTGATTATGAAGATGTTGGGATTAAAATAGGAGGAGCATAAGATGAATATAGATAGCATAAAAAACGGAATCGTTTTAGATCACATTACTGCAGGTAAAGCCATGGAAGTTTATGAAAGTCTAGAACTTGCAAAACTTGATTGCTCAGTTGCAATGATTATGAATGTTAAAAGTAATAAGATGGGGCGCAAAGACATCTTAAAAATAGATGATGACTTTGAAGTAAACCTTGATGTATTAGGATACATTGATCCTAATATCTCAGTATGTATCATTAAAGATGGTAAGGTAAGTGAAAAGAAGAAATTAACATTACCTAAACAAATTAAAAATATTCACAAATGTAAAAATCCACGATGTATTACTTCAATTGAACAAGAATTAGATCATATCTTCTATCTTGCAGATGAAGAAACACAAACATATCGTTGTATCTATTGTGAAACAAAGAAAGGTTAAGCTGATGCTTAATCTTTTTTTGTCTTGAAAATATGGGATAATTATGAAAAATTGCAATTTTGCAAAAAAAGATGATTTTTTTGCAATCAAGTAAACATTCAACTTTGAGTTAGAATGTTAAACTTTTGACAAGAGGGAGAGAACATCATGGAAAATATTAAACCAAGACAACTTGAATTATTAAAAATTCTAGTTACATCACCGAAACCTGTAAGTACTTAAATGTTGATGATGAAATTTGGTAAGAGTGAAAGAACAGTGCACTATGATGTGATTGAACTAAGAAAACTTATTAAAGTACATCATATAAATTTGAGAATTAAATCAAAGCAAGGTTATTACATTCCTGTTGTTGAGAAACAGCGATGCATTGATTTCATAAAAAAACATGAAAACAAGCAAATAGGTGCAAACTATAGGAATAATGATGAGTTACCAGATGAAATCTTATTGTACTTTGCTTTGGCAAGTGAAGATAAGAAAGCAGATGACTGCAGTGAAGATTTAGCAATTAGTCCATCAACTTTACTAAGGATGATCAATAAAGTCAATTTGACTCATGACAAAATCAAAATCGTAAAAGGGAAAAAGGGATATGAATTAGCAGGTAATGAATATGAAATTAGATTAGCAACATCCTACTTACTCTCATCTTATTTAAATCGAGAATCAACGATTGAAGAGGGTTATGATGTTTTACCCATCATAGTTAAACAAACAATTTCTAAGGATGAGGTCATTTCAACTAGTGAAATCATTAAAGAAGTGAATGGTAAATACAATGTTTGGGTTTCAAATATAGGGTATCTAAATTTATTGAGTTATTGTATTTTTCAAAAAAGAAGAAATCAAAATCATCCCAGTTGTTGTGATGCAATACAAAATGATGAGGATATGAGTTACGCAAGTGAAATACTAAAAAAGGTAAACAATCAAAGTGAAATTGATTTAAATGAAATAAAACTATTAGTAGATTGTATGTTGCGAAATGGTGTGATTACACCCATTGAAAAAGAAGTGTATTCTGCAATTGAATACGATGTAATTGAACTTGTTGATGATATTGAAAAAAGATGCAATGCAATTTCACTTGAATTAAAAAAAGATAAACTAATTCAAGACTTACATTTGCATTTATCTCATTACTTTAAATTGAAAAAATATGATATTCAATTGGAAGATAATTTGGTTTTAACAGAAATTAAAAGTAAGTATGCAAAAATCTTTATGATTGCAAAAAAAGCGTTAGTACTTTTTGAAAAAAAGTTTGATATCAAAATGGATGAAACAGAAATTAGTTATGTTGCGATTTACATCTATAAAAACTTAATCAGTACCAAAAAGAAAGCACTAAAAGTATATGTAGCTTGTGCAACGGGAAAGGGATTATCCAATTTACTAACTACACGTATTCAAAACATATTTCCACAGTTGGAAATTATAGGACAAACAAGTGTTTATGGTTTATCAAAAATTGATGAAGAGGTTGACTTTATTATCTCAACAGTAAATCTTCCCAATATCAAAATACCAGTAGTTAAAGTTTCAATAGTTTTGGCTGATGAAGATATTAAAAGAATACAAGAGTTCATTAATTTGGGAAGTGTTGCTGATAAGGTACCAATACAGCAAACAACCTACCACGAAAGTAATAAACTTGATCCATTTAATTTAATGGATACAAAAGTAGGAATAGGTAAAAAAGAGTTAAATGATGTATCAAACATCATGAGTAAATTAACATTAACTTTACTTGAATACCTAGCCATGGTTTCTGAATTAGTTCATTTGAATTCTTCGGTTTTATTGGGTGTTGTGATTCACATGAATATGGCAATTCCAAGGTGGTTTGCGAGTGATGATTCAGAATTTGATGAAGAAGTTGAAAAAGGATATGAACGGATTATAAAAGAGCACAATGATATTTATATGATCATGGAAAAATTCTTCGAACTTGTTGAAAAAAGCTTACTTATAACAATTTCAAGAAGAGAAAGATATGCGTTTTATATGTACATATTAAGTGAGAGGGAGAGAAACAATGAAACGATTGATTAAGCAGGGAACATGTATACTGCCAAATAAAGAATGTGTAAAAAAAGACATACTCATTGAAGGGGATATGATTGTCAAAATTGACGATGAAATTCTAGATGAAGTCGATGATGTAATTGATGCAACAGGTTGTTATGTATCACCAGGATTTATCGATATTCATACGCATTGCTATCCAATTGGTGATTTAGGATTAGATCCAGATGTTTTAGGTGTAAAGCGGTGGGCGAGTACAATCTTAGATGCAGGAACATCAGGTGCTGGTAACTTTGAAGATTTCTATGAACATGCAATTAAGAAATGCAATACGAGGGTGTATGCTTTGCTTAATGTATCAAGTTTAGGACTGGCATTTAAACATGAATTAAATGACATGGCAAAAATTAATGAGAAAAACATTGTTGAAATAATAAAACAATATCCTAATGTGATTGTGGGATTAAAAGCAAGAGCAAGTCAAAGTGTAGTACAAGATTTAGATATATTACCAATACGCAAAGCAGCTGAAATTGCACATGCAGTAAATAAACCATTAATGGTTCATGTAGGCAATTATCCACCACATTTAGAAGATGTACTTAATTGCTTAGAACAAGGTGATATTGTAACCCATGCATATCATGGGAAAGTTGGGAATATTTTAACTGAAGACCAATCATCAATTATCAAAGAAGCAACAAGTGCCAGAAGTCGGGGTGTGTTGTTTGATATAGGTCATGGGTCAGCGAGTTTTAGCTCAAAAGTATATCAAAAAGCAAGAGAACTTGATTTTGATTGTGATCTTATTTCATCTGATTTACATAGTGAAAACTATGAAGGACCAGTATATACACTCATGGATGTTGTCAGCAAAATGGTTAATTGTGGTGAACCATTAGTCGATGCAATTGCTAAGGTAACTTCTGTTCCTGCAAGACATTTTAATTTAGAGAAGTTGGGTGAATTAAAAGAAGGGTATTATGCAGATATATTTATTTTCAAGATGAAAGATGTTGAAGAAGAAGTGGTAGATTCAATGGGAGATAAGATTTTACTTCGTACTAAAATTGAACCCCAATGTTTAATTGTAAGTAGAGGTGAAAAAAGTGGAATTTATAAATAGTCAATTGAGTCAAATCGAAAGTGAAGGATTCGAACTTTCTAGAGTAAAAGAAATCTACGAAGAAATAGTTAAGCAATGCGTAGAAAGTGGTGTGACATTCAAAGAAGGAACACATGAAATGATGTTTCTTAATCACATCTTAGTATTAAGTAAAAGAATTGTATCGAAAGAATTAATTGAAGAAATGGAATTATGTGGGATTGAAGAATTATCGAGTTTTGCACGTGATACTGCAGACTCAATTGTCAGGAGTGTACTAAGTAAAAATAACTTAGAGATGAATAAAACAGAAAGTTTTCTCATTGCAACACACATCGAAATGAATAAAGAGGAGGAGAATGAAAATGGCAAATGAAATTTTAGTAGTAATTGGACACCGAATGGGTAAAGGAGAAGCAGTGGCACGCGGCATTGAAAAAGCTGGTGGTAAGGCAATTGTTATTCCTGGTATGGCTGCAGATATGAAGTTAGGCGATGTTATGAAAGAGAATGATGCAACATTTGGTATTAGTTTTTGTGGAAGTGGTGGAGCAGGTGCAATCACTGCAGCAAACAAATATGGATGGAAAGTAAAATCAGAAATTCGCTCAATTGAAGGTGCTTGTCAAGCATTACGTGAAGGGTGCAAAGTTGTTGGTCTTGGTTTTATGGATGTAGAAGATTTAGGATATCAACTTGTACAAACCTATAAGCAACTTCATGGGGAATAATATGGAATCAACACAAGTTTTAAAAACAAAAAAAATGGAAGTCAAAGTATCTATTTCTGGTAATGACTTCAATGATACAGTTGGAAAACTATTTCAATGTATGCGCAAAGAAGTGTTTCAGGAAATAGGTAAACCAGTGATTCAAATGGATACCGAAGAAGTATATTTTGATGATGTGCAAAAAACAGAAAAGACTGAAAAATTCTTATTTGTTTTTATGCCAAGAAAAAAAGATTATTTTACTATTACTGCAAGAATTAATGTAATAGTTAAATATATTGATCTTGAATAGGAGGGTATAGAATGTCAATAGAGATCATTATTTATTCACTAATTATTGGTGCTGTTGGAGGTGGATGTATTGCTGCAGGGGCTGCGCGTATGTTCCATGCTCCAGAGATTCAAGCTATGGGAGCATTTAGAACTCTTGGTGAGTTAAATGCTTGTGCTGGTGACCCAGTTGCGCACTTTGGATTTGGTTTAGGATTTTTCTTTAATGCAGCTGCATCAGCTGTAGCAGCAGGGGCTATGTCAGGTGACGTATTCCACCGTATTATTCCAAACTGGTCTGCAGGTATCTTATTACTTAGAAATAAGAAAGTAGATGAAACTTTATATAATCCTGGAAAAATGTTTCTTACAGGAGCAGGAGTAGGTGCAGTAGTTGTTACGGTTTTAAATACAGCTGCAAGTATGATTCCAGAAAAACTTGCGATGATAGCAGGGAATGTATTAACACCTGCAGCAAACTGGTTATTAAATCCTGTAATGCCTGGTATTTTCTGGTTAGCTGCAATGGATGCTGGAAAAACAACTGGACTTTGGGGAACTATTTTAGGAGGTGTTTCTGCACTTGTATCTGGAAACGCTGTTCCTGGAATTGTATTAGGTATTTTGATTGGTAAATCGGCTGAAGAAAATGGTTACAAGAGTAGCATTGTTCAAATTCTAATTGCTATCGTTGTTATTATGTTTGTTGCGATTGCTTACTTCAGAGGATTCTTCAATCAATTTGGATTTTAAGGGAGAATGAGAAAATGAAAAATACATTTACTGAAAAGTTAAACAAATTCTTATTAAAAGATGAAACATTTATTTTACTAATTATGGGTGCTGCCGCTGCAATTTTTGCAGGAACATTCATGTATATCAAATTTGGTACTGGAGCATTCAATGATGTTTCAATTGTTGCTATGTTAAAAGAAGGTATTGACGGGGGTAGTTATTCAGCAGCAGCTGGATTTGCTGCAGGTTTCTTGATCGCTCGTATACTTGAGGGACCACTTGTTGGTATCTTGGATATTGGTGGATCATTAATGACTGGTGTAGGGATTGGTATTCCAGCATTATTACTATCAATGAATATTACATTACCATTTAATAACTTTCTATTCGCTTTAATTGCTGGAGCATTAATTGGATTAGTGTTAGGACTTATCATTATTGCTATTAGAAAATTTGTGCCAAAGGGTGTTGCGGTTGGAGGAACAAGTATCATGATGGGTGCTGGAAACTCAGCTGGTAGATACCTTGGACCACTTATTATCATTGCAGCTACTCAATACAATGTATATGCAGGTTTAGGAGCATTAATTGGAAGTGCAATTTTCTACAAATTAGAAAAAGAAATTACTGGTGGTGCAATTATTGGAGCAATGATTTTAGGTGCTATATTCCTATAGATAGAGGCTAGAAGATGAATTGTTATGAAAAAATAGGATTACAAAGAGTAATCAATGCAAGTGGTCGTATGACTGCACTTGGTGTTTCAACACTAAATGAAAGTGTAGCAAAAGCTGCAATTGAGGGTGGTAGCTCTTATGTTGTTATTGATGATTTAATTGATAAAGCAGGAGAAATCATTTCGAAATATACTGGTGGTGAAGATAGTTGTGTTACAAGCAGTGCATCTGCAGGTATTGCAATTTCTGTTGCTGGTATTATTTCAAAAGGAAAAAAGTCAATTATTGAACGATTACCTGATTCAACAGGTCTTTGTAATGAAGTTATTCTTCAAAAAGGACATGTAGTGCAATTTGGTGCACCCATTACTTCGATGATTCGTTTAGGTGGTGGTGTTCCAGTTGAAGTGGGTATGGCAAATAGTGTGGCTATTGAAGATGTTGAACAAGCAATTACCGATAAGACCTGTGCATTAATTTATATTAAGAGTCATCATTGCATTCAAAAAGGAATGATTAGCATTGAGAAAATGGTTGAGATTGCTCACAAGCATAACCTTCCACTCATTATTGATGCTGCTGCTGAAGAAGATATGACAAAATATATTAAGATGAATGCTGACCTTGTCATTTATAGTGGGGCTAAAGCACTAGAGGCAACAACTTCAGGATTTATCACAGGAAATAAAACATTAATTGGATATTGTAAGAAACAATATAAAGGAATTGCAAGACCAATGAAGATTGGTAAAGAAGGTATTATGGGTTTACTTCAAGCTTTAGAAAATTATACCAATAAAGATTTAGTGAGTTATGTCAAACGACAACATGAAATAGTAAGTTATCTTAATGATGAAATTAGTAAAATCAAAGGTTGTTCAGCAAGAGAAATTCAAGATGAAGCAGGTAGAGAAATTTACCGTTCTCAAGTTGTGATTGATGAAAAAAATGTAGGTAAAACAGCAGTAGAAATTGATAAACTTCTATGTGAAGGAAATCCATCAATTCATTGTCGTACACATCTACTAACGCAAGGAATTCTTTCATTTGATCCTCGTCCTATGGTTGAGGGTGATAAGGAATTGATTGTAGAGAAACTAAGAAAGATTGTGGAGGGATAACATGATACATTATTACAAAGAACAAGTTTGCTTAAATGTACTTGCAGGATCAAAAGAAAATGCCAAAGAAATTTATGAAGCGGCAGAGAAATGCGTTTTAGTTGGTGTATTGTCAATTGATTATCCAAATGTAAAAAGTGCCGTTAATGATATGAAAGACTACATGGATATTTTAGAAGGTAACTTATCGGTAGGACTTGGTGCAGGGAATCCTAAACAATGTCTAGTTGTCGGGGATATTGCAAAAGAAATTAAAGCTAATCACTTTAATCAAGTATTTACTTCAGTAGCTTATACACGTGCAAATGTTGGAAATGACACATCATTAATCAATTGTTTAGTTTCACCAACAGGAAAACCAGGGTATGTGAAGATATCAACAGGTCCACTTAGTTCAACTGCGACTGAGCCTGCTATTGTCCCTGTGGATGTTGCGGCAAAGATGTGCATTGATATGGGTGGTACATCATTGAAATTTTTCCCAATGAAAGGTTTAAGTTGTAAAGAAGAACTTATTGAAGTTGCTAAAGCATGTGCCGCTAATGATTTAATATTAGAGCCAACAGGCGGGATAGATTTAGATAATTTTAAAGAAATTGTAGAGATTAGTTTAAATCAGGGTGTTAAAAAAGTAATTCCTCATGTTTATAGTTCGATTATAGATAAAGCATCAGGTAATACTCGCATTGAAGATGTAAAAACATTAATGAATCTTGTAAAAGAGATACTAGGTTAATATGATAAAAGCGATATGTTTTGACTTTGATGATACATTAGGAAATCGTAAAAAAGCAGCTTACGCTATGTATAAACATATTCTTCAAGACATAGTTAAAGTAGAAGTAAACGATTTTGAATTTGAAGCTATTTTACAAGATATGGTTGTGTGGGATCAATATGGAAATACAAACAAAAACTATGTAAAAGAAAAAGTATTAAAGAAGCATGGGATAGTTTTACCTATGGGTGATTTTAATGAATTCTGGGAATCTAATTTTTGGGAGTATACAGAACTTGCGGATGATGCGATTGAAGTCTTAGATAAGCTTAAAATGAAGTATAAGATTGGTATGATTACCAATGGTCCACAAGATGGACAAACCAAGAAAATTGAAGCAGCAGGACTATTGCCTTACTTAGATTGTCTTGTTGTTAGTGGAAGTTATGGTGTTCATAAACCAGATCCACATTTATTTCATGAAGCATGTAAACAACTTCAAGTAGAACCCCACGAAACTATTTATGTAGGTGATACATTTTCAAATGATATCTTTGGTGCGAAACGAGCAGGTTGTCTTCCTATTTGGATTACAAATATAAAGACTGCATATTGTGATACACCCATTCATAAAATTGAACAATTAAGTGATCTTATCAATTTATTGGAAGAAATTGATAAATAAAAAAACACGTGGATTACTATAAATGAATTAATCCATAGTTTATTATCAAGAATCAGCGTAGGTAGTATAAAATCCCCAACCACCATAAAAGTGTTTGGGGATTTTTATATGATTTGTATACACAGACTAAAACTATATTGGATGTTTGTAACATAACTATTTCTTTGTGTGATTGTCTTGTTTGATTTATAATGAAAATAGATAAAGAGGGATAAGAAATGAGTACATATAATCAAATCGCAAATCTTGTGAGTGTTTCAAAATTAATCACATTTGCTCAAGTTATGTTTTTATTAGTTATCATTGGAATGACATATATTACATTTAAATTTCCAACAGTAATCAAAAGTTGGGGTATTACGATTTCCATTTTATCAGGATTAGGAATTTGTAGTTTGATGTTATTTCTAGGGTGTTTGAAAGATGAAGCAGGACTTAGCTCAACTACGTTTGAATATTCATGGTTTATTTTAGCAATAGGGGTAGTACTAGGCACAATTCAAATTTTAATTATCGCTAAAAATACGAAATTTCATTGAATTTAGGGGGCTTTTAAAGAGAATCTTATTGACTGCGTTATTCAGTTTGTGTTATACTCCCTATGTTATATGCCCTCACTAGGGTCTATAACCGCTCAATAAAGGGATTTAAGTGCTAATTGCCCCCTTATCTTGGCGAGTCTAGAGATTCATTAAAAAGAGTAGGAGGTGCACGAATGTACGCAGTGATCGAAACAGGTGGTAAACAACTACGTGTTGAAGAAGGACAAACAATTTACGTTGAAAAATTAGAAGTTGAGGCTGGAGCTGAAGTTGTAATTGACAAGGTAGTAGCTTATTCTAACGGTTCAATTAAAGTTGGTACTCCATATGTAGATGGAGCTAAAGTAACTTGTAAAGTTGAAAAACAAGGTAAAGCTAAGAAAATTGTAATTTACAAATACAAAGCTAAAAAAGGTTCTTCTCATCGTAAACAAGGTCATAGACAACCATATACAAAATTGGTTGTTGAAAAAATCGAGGCTTAATTATGATTAAGATTCGTATTCAAACTCATGAAAATAAAGTAATTAGTTTGGATATAAGTGGTCATGCAAAGTACAAAGAGTATGGTGAAGATATAGTGTGTGCAGGTGTCAGCAGTATTGCGATTGGACTACTTAATGCATTAGATATCTTACAAGCTGATTGTGCTTGTGCAATGAATGACAACAAAATTTCGGTTCTTGTAAATAATACGAACAATGACCAAACACAAATTATTCTACAAACTGGAATTATCCAGTTAGAAACTATTCAAGAAAGCTATAGTGATTTTATAAAATTAAGTAAACAGGAGGTGTAAAACCATGAAGTTTAGATTAGATATTCAGTTCTTCGCTTCGAAAAAAGGGGTAGGTTCAACTAAAAATGGACGTGACTCTCATTCAAAGCGTTTAGGCTCTAAAAAAGCAGATGGACAATTTGCGTCAGCAGGTTCTATCTTATATCGTCAACGTGGTACAAAAATTCACCCAGGTACAAATGTTGGCCGTGGTGGTGATGATACTTTGTTCGCAAAAGTTGATGGTATCGTTAAATTTGAACGTTTAGGAAAAGACAAAACTAAAGTTTCTGTCTATCCACAAGCTTAGTAAATTATCCCCAACATTTGGGGATTTTTATTTCTTTAGAAGGAGGACCAAACATGTTTATTGATCGCGTCAAATTAAAAGTAAAAGCGGGTAATGGGGGCAATGGTCTTGTCGCATTTCGTCGTGAAAAATATGTACCTTTAGGAGGACCTGCAGGAGGAGATGGCGGAAAAGGAGGAAGTATCATTTTTGAAGTTGATACGAATAAATCGACTTTACTTGATCTTCGTTTTAACCGTTTAATCAAAGCTCAACCTGGTGGTAATGGACGTGGTAATAAAATGCATGGTCCAGATGCAGAAGATATCATTATTAAAGTTCCACAAGGAACAATGGTAAAAGATCTTGAAACAGGTGGTTTAGTTGCAGACCTTGTAAAGCCTGACCAAAGAGCAGTGATTGCTCAAGGTGGTAAAGGTGGTCGTGGTAACTGGCACTTTGCAACAGGAAGAAACAATGCTCCTGATTATGCCGAACTTGGTGATGAGGGAGAGAGTAAGGAAGTTACTGTTGAACTTAAACTACTTGCGGATGTAGGATTAGTTGGATTTCCATCAGTTGGAAAATCTACTTTGCTTTCAGTTGTAAGTAAAGCAAAACCAGAAATTGCTGAATATCACTTTACAACAATTACTCCAAATTTGGGGATGGTACAAGTAAGTGATGGAAGAAGTTTTGTGATGGCTGATTTACCAGGATTAATTGAAGGTGCAAGTGAGGGTAAAGGATTGGGACACCAATTCTTACGCCATATTGAACGTTGTCGTGTACTTGTTCATGTCATTGATATGGGTGGTCATGATGGGCGCGATCCAATTGAAGATTATCGCATCATTAATAAAGAACTTGAACAATATCATTTAAGACTAACTGAAAGACCACAAGTGGTTATCGCAAATAAGATGGATTTGGATGCTGCAGAAGAAAATTTGAAACGTTTTAAAGAAGCATATCCAAACATAGAAATATTTCCAACAGTGACAATTATTCATGAAGGTTTAGATCAAGTCTTATATCGTATTGCGGATTTACTTGCAGTTACACCAGACTTCCCATTAACAGGTGAGGAAGAGAAACAGGAAGGTGTATTGTTCAAATTCAAACCAAAAGCACCAGACTTTACTGTTCATAATCTAGGTAATGGTCAATGGCGCATTGAAGGAAAACGTGTTGAGCGTTTATTCGCTTCAATTGATTTTGAAAAAGAGGAAGAAGTTTATCGTTTCGCTTCAACATTAAAGAAAATTGGTGTTGATGAAGCATTGCATGATGCAGGTGCTACTGAAGGAGACCTTGTTTTCATTAATGATTTCCAATTTGAATATTTAGATTAAACTCACGCAAGTGAGTTTTAATTTGGGTATTAGACACGTGATTTGAATTAAATTATGTTATCATTGCGAAGAGGTGGTTTTATGCAATCAAAAAAATTCAAGTCAATGTTGCTTGTGCTTATATTGTTTTCAATATTCAATACATATTTTATAACTGTTGCATTCAATGATGTTTATTTTGGACCAACAAAGCTTTACTTTTCTGAAATACAAGGTGGGTTGTGGTTTTATCTTATTTGTATTTTATTGTTTGTTACTTTTATTGTTTCAATAATTCTTTGGCAAATGAGAAAGAAAGATTTATATGAATTTAAAGATTCTGTTATTCAATATAAATGGTGGGTTATCCTTATCTACATGGGATTAATATTATTCTTGGTTATTGATTATTCACTTGCAATTTATGTTGTTCCACTAACACTAATTGTACTTAATCCTTGGGCTATTCTTATCCTGCTATGTTTCTTAATTTGAATAATCGTTTTCATTGTATTTTCAAAATCTTGGTGTTACAGTCAAATTAGGATAAGGAAGCATTCTTATTTACTAGACCAGAATGTCCAAGAGGTGAAAATATGAGAAAAATTATTATTATAACATTGAAGGTTTTAGCAGTTTTATTTTTAGTATTTGGAATTGTTGCATCAATCGGTTTATCAACAATGTCAATGAGAGGTATGATGCGATACTTTGTAGAAGCTCAATTTAATGTAACAGCATTTGTTGCTACATTATTCATGACAATTTTGACAAGTGCATCACTATATGGATTTGCAATACTTATTGAAATTCAAGAAGAAAGTTTGCAAGAACTTAAAGGAATTAAACGTATGGTCAGCAATCAAAATGATTTAGCTTTACTTGTTAAAGATGATGTTTCGACAATACGCAAAGAATGCGTTGAAACAAATGAATTAGAAAATGATATTGCGAATGCTTTGAAATATGAAGATAAACCAGATGATATCGATGATGAAGAAATAGAAATTATTGAAGAGATTCAAAGTAAAGAATAATTTCAAGTTAGAAAGAAGAACAAAGGTTCTTCTTTTCTTTGGTTACACTATACAAATTATGGTAAAATAAGGAAGGTGATAAATATGATAGCTTTTATTCGAGGAAAAGTATTTGCTTATGGAATTGATTGGATAATATTGGATAATCAAGGGATTGGTTATCGTATTAATTTTGGTCATCCAGAATCTGTAAAATTAAATCAAGAAATTCAAATATTTACGTATCAACATGTACGTGAGGATGAACTTAGTTTATATGGTTTTTTATCTTTGGAAGAACAAGAATTGTTTCTTAAACTGATTTCGGTTAAAGGACTAGGGCCTAGAACAGCAATGGCAATGTGTAGTAAATTTCCATATACCCAAATTGTTCAATCCATTGAAAACGGGGATATTAGTTTCTTAAAAGGAATGCCTGGTGTAGGAAATAAAACTGCAAGTCAAATTATACTTGATTTAAAGGGTAAACTGGTTAGTGCAAATAAAAATGAACCTGTATCAACTGAAATACAAGATGCATTAGAAGGATTAAAATCTTTAGGATATAAACAAGGAGAAATTCAATCTGTTGCGAATAGTTTAAGTGAAAGACCAGGCTTATCAAGTGATGAATACTTGAAGTTAGGACTTCAACTTTTAATGAAAAAGAAAGTAGGAGGTTAGAATGGAAGAGAGACTTGTATCTGCAAATGTAGAAAATGAAGATGAAGAAGAAACACTTCGTCCTCAATGGCTAGATGAATATGTTGGTCAAGATTCACTAAAAAATAATTTAAGAGTTTTTATCCAAGCAGCACTTGGAAGAAATGAAACACTGGACCATGTGTTGTTGTATGGTCCACCGGGTTTAGGTAAGACAACACTTGCTTATATTCTAGGTAATGAAATGAAGGGTAAAGTAAGAACATGCAGTGGTCCAAGTATTGAAAAGCCAGGTGATTTGGCAGCGATTCTTTCAATGATTGAAGCTGGAGATGTGTTGTTTGTAGACGAGATTCATCGTTTGCCTAAAGTTGTAGAAGAAGTACTTTATCCAGCAATGGAAGATTTTTGCATTGATGTTGTCGTTGGAAAAGACGCAACAACTCGCTCCATTCGTTTGGATTTACCACCATTTACTCTAGTAGGTGCAACAACAAGAGCAGGTGATTTAACAGCACCTTTACGTGATCGTTTTGGTATTGTATCTAAATTAGACTATTATACAATTGAACAATTAGGTGATATTGTACGACGTACTGCACGTGTCTTAAATGTTGAAATTGTGGATGAAGCAGTAGTTGAAATCGCAAAAAGATCTCGTGGAACACCACGTATCGCAAATCGTTTACTTCGAAGAGTTCGTGATTTTGCACAAGTTTTAAACAATGGTATCATATCAATTGAAATTGCGAAATCATCATTAGATCAATTAAAAGTAGATGCATTGGGTTTAGATGAAGTGGATATTCATTATTTAAGAGGTGTAATTGAGCGTTTTAGAGGAGGTCCTGTAGGTCTTGAAGCTCTAGCAAGTTCAATTGGTGAGGAACCTTTAACACTAGAAGATGTATATGAACCTTATCTGATTCAAATTGGATTTATTAATCGTACAGCACGAGGCAGAGTTGCAACGCCAAAGGCATATGAACATCTACAAATTACATATAATGATCAATTATTTTAGAATGAGGCTTTTAGTTTCATTCTTTTATTTTGTACGCTATACTAAAATAAAAGAGGTACTGTTTATGGAAGAAAGAAATGTTTATTCAAGAGTAGAGCTTTCAAAAATATTGAAAGAAATACTAGAAGAAAAGATAGTAACAATCAATGAAGATGAATTATTAAATAACATGTTATTTTATATTGGAGATGAAGATCCAAAATTAAGAGATAAACTTATTTATAAGACATTTTATACACTCATTGTAGAACGAAAAGAAATATCTAATCCTATGTGCAAAGAATTACTACAAAAATTAATTAGTGATCGCTATTTATTTTACCGAATGAATCAATCAGAGAATCAAGGAGTATTGACTCGTTCATTTTCTGTACTCGTAGTTGCTTTGATTTTGCATCGAAATCGATTAAATCCATTTTTATCAAGAGAAGAATTTCAAACTACGAAACAAAGTGTATTCGACTATTTTAAAAAGGAAAAAGATTATCGTGGCTATAGTGAACAGTGGGGTTGGATTCATGCAATTGCACATTGCTCAGATGCAATAGAAGAAATCGTACTCAGTTTGGATGCAAATAAAAATGATTGCATTGAAATATTAGATAGTGCATCCACTGTATTTACAAATCCTTTGACAATCTTTACACATGAGGAAGATGAAAGGTTTATTAATGCCATCGAGATAATGATAAATCGAAATTTTATTCACCAAGAAGAGTTAGTCAACTGGGCAAAACGACTTGAAATACAAGAAAATATACTAGATTATAGGACATTTGTACAAAGGATGAATGGTAAAAATATGATTCGAAGTTTAATGAGTAGAAAGCTAATTTAGTTTGATGATGAGTAAACGATATATTGAGAGTATTCTTATCAAACAAATTGATGATGAATCCTATGTGAAAGACTTACCAGTTGTAAAAGATTTGCTTAATCAAGGACGTTTGAGTTTTGATTGCGATGTAATTTTCTTAGTTGGTGAAAATGGCACAGGTAAATCAACACTAGTCGAAGCAATTGCGATTCAAGCAGGATTCAATGCAGAAGGGGGTTCACGAAATTTTCTATTTGAAACAAGGAATACAACATCAACCCTAGCCAATTACTTAACAATCGCAAGAAATGATTATCCAAAGGATGGTTTCTTTTTGCGAGCTGAGAGTTTTTATAATGTTGCGACCAATATTGATGATTTGGATGAGGATTCAAGTGGTTCAATGCTGGTTGATCAATATGGTGGTAAGTCATTGCATAATCAATCCCATGGAGAAAGTTTTATGGCATTAGTACAAAATCGTTTCTTTGGAAAAGGTCTGTATATTCTAGATGAACCAGAGGCAGCTTTATCACCATCAAGGCAATTGACACTTTTATCAGAGATCCATCTGTTGGTTAAAAAGAATTCTCAATTCATTATCGCAACACATTCACCTATTTTACTTTCCTATCCAGGTGCACTTATCTATGAAATCAAAGATAATGAAATTAGACATGTTGAGTATCAGGATTGTGAACATGTGATTTTAACTAAAGAATTTTTAAACTGTCCTGAAAGGATGTTAAAATATTTATTAGAAGATAACTAAACATGACACTTGATGTCATGTTTATCTCGTTATAATAGATTTAAATAAAGGAGAATAACAATGAATGAATATATTAATCTAACGAAAGATAATATCAATGAAGAACACATATGTTGTGCAATCAGTGATAAAAAACATCAACAAGGGGTAGAAATAAAAAAAGAATGGCTAAAATCTAGAATGAAAGAGGGCCATGTATTTAGAAAATTAAATGCTCAAGGGAAAGTGTTTATTGAATATGCACCACTAGAAAAAGCATGGATACCTGTTCAAGGAAATAACTATTTTTATATTTATTGTCTATGGGTTTCTGGCTCTTTTAAAGGACAAGGACATGCGAAGAATTTACTAGAATATTGCATACAAGATGCAAAGAAAAAGAAGAAATCAGGTATTTGTATTTTATCGTCTAAGAAGAAAACACCTTATTTATCTGAAAAGAAGTTTTTACAACACTATGGATTTGAAGTGGTGGATTCAATAGGTGATTACGAATTAATGGCTCTATCCTTTGATGGCACAAAACCAAGCTTTATGGATACTGCAAAAGAAATGAAAATTAAGAGTAAGAAATTAACGATTTATTATAGTCCACAATGTCCATTTACACAAAACTGTATTAAAGAAGTTGAAACAGTGTGCAAGGAAAACAAAGTAGCTTTGGATTTAATTGTGATAGATACATTAGAAATAGCAAAAAATATTCCTTGCTTATTTAATAACTGGGCTGTTTTTAATCAAGGAAAATATGAAACACATTTAATGTTAAATGCTAATATAGCAAAGAAAGTATTAGGAATTTAATATGTATGAAAGAATGCTAGATAAACAAACGATGCCTTCGATTGAAGAGTTTATAGAAACTTGTGGCAAAAGAAAACAATACTTTATTCAAATTGATCAATTTTTAATAGATGAATTAAAGTTGAAGAAGAATTTGAGATTTCCTTATGGTAATCAGTATGGATGGGGAATGAAATACGCTAGTAAAAATAAACATATCTGTGATATTTTTGCGGAGAAGGATGCTTTTACAGTGATGTTAAGAATGGATAATAAACAATTTGATCATGTATTTCATAGTGTATCTAAAGATACCCAAGAGTTAATTCAAAATAAATATCCATGTAGTGATGGTGGTTGGATACATTTTCGTATTCTTAATTTAAACGATTTGACGGATCTTAAACTTCTACTCACAATGAAAGCAACGAATCAAATAGGTGGTAAATCTCAAGATGAATAGACCCATCCTGGATAAGAATTTAGATAGTCAATTGTTCACTGAATTCTATTATCTTAAAGAAGAATTAATTCAATTTTGTAGAGACTATAATCTTCCTACAAGTGGAGGGAAAATAGAATTAACTAACCGTATCCAACAATATTTAAAAGATGGATCTGTATTAAAGACAAATAAGAAACAAAGAACTATTGAAGTTAATCAAACTTTCTCATTAGCGACTGTGATTTTACCTCATATGAGATACTCTGAAAAGCATAGAGCTTTCTTTAAACAATATCTAGGTCCAACATTTTCATTCAATGTTCCTTTTCAAAGATGGTTAAAAGAAAATTCAGGTAAAACATTTCAAGATGCAATAGATGCCTATCCAATTCTATTGAATATCAAAAAGAAACAAGGTGCAGCCATTGATAAACAATTTGAATACAATACCTATATTCGAGCTTTCTTTCAAGACAATAAAGGCAAATCTTTAGAAGATGCAATAAAATGTTGGAGATATAAGAAAAGTCTTCAAGGACACAACAAATATGAGAAATCAGATTGTAATGTGTTAAAATAAATAAAAAGAGGATTTCTATTATGAATGGATTCTGGTTACTTGTGCCATTTTTACTTATTCGATTTGTTTATTTATCAAAATTAAACAAGCATGCAATAAAGCGTGCAGCACATTTTCCAAATATGCAAGGATATGAAGTCATTGCTTACTATATTTATCAATTTTCAACGATAGGATTGTGCCTCTATCTAATATTTTTGAAAATTGATAATTATACTAGCTGGCTTTTTTTTAGTGGAGTTATAATCTATTGTTTAGGCTTAATCCTATGTACACTAACAATTCATGACTTTGCAAAACCATCTTCAACAGGTATAAATAGAAATGGAATATACCGATATTCAAGGAATCCAATGTATGTTTCTTACTTCTTCATCTTTGTGGGATGTGCACTCTTAACAGAATCCATTCTATTGCTTATTATTGTACTCATTTTTCAAATATCTTCACATTGGATTATCCTATCTGAGGAGAAATGGTGTAAGGACCAATTTAAAGAGGAATACATCCAGTATATGAAAAGTGTTAAGAGATATTTTTAAAATTCAAGAAGAAATTGAATAGTTATTTTTTTCTCTGAAAATGAATTTCATAGAATTATTTTTTAATTTGCAATAGTATAAATAAAAGTAAAAATACTAAAGTGTTAACTAAATAATTGCAAAAGATAGAATGTTCTATTTTTTTTTATAAAATATTGAATTAATAACGAAATTGCAACAGCTACTAAAACCAGTGAGATAATGTTTTTATTTATATTTAAGATATCAATAGGAAGTAATACAAATAATGAGAAAAAACTTGAGATTATATACGCAATGAAACAATTTATCTTTTTCCGCGGTAGATTTGTATCGTGATTAATAAGAGGAGTAAATATGAAAATAATAATTAAGGAAATAATCGATAGGAATAGATAGAAGATAGGATTTATATAATACTCTGCAAAGAATACACTGAAAAAACAAATACTATTTGTGATTATGAAGCATTCAAAAAATGTTTTTGTATGATATCCACCACAAAAAGTTCTAATGAATATTAATGGAATCATAAATTGCATTACAGAATTTAATTTGTTTATCATCAAGGAAATCAAGACCATGCTTATTATTAATATGGATTGACTAAGAAATAATTCGATACCATATCTTAATTTATTTAATGGAAATGACTGATTAACATTATCATTGATGTAAATTGCAATTTTCTCGCTAATTTTTTTCATTTTGAATACTTCCTTTAGGAAATAATATTTTAAAGCTAAATAGATGATTAGTTTGATCAATATGATAATTTCCTTTAAATTTGTGGATAATGGAGTAAATATTTTTTAGACCATATCCGTGATTGCTATTTTTTCTTTTTGAAGTGATATTAATGTCAATAAATTCAAATTCCATTGAATTTATTACTTCAATTACATAGAAGTTTTCATTTTCCAATACTATAAGTTCAATAATTTTTTTATCTGATTTTAGTGCACTATGTGCTGCATTACTTAGCAAATTTGAAAATAAAATGCAAGTGTCCAACTCATCTAGCAAAGATAAAGAAGTATTTATATTTATTGTAAATTTGATGTTTAAATATTCAGTAATAAAATTATTAATAATACTATCTAATACAATATTATTACTAAATACCGTTGATGATATAGAATTTGTTTTTTCGATCAATTGATTAATAGAGCTAATTGCTTTATCATAGTGTTTCTCAAGAATTAGTGTTTTAAATAATTGATCATGGTGTTTTAAGTCGTGTTTTATCATAATAAGCTCCTCTCTATTTCTAATTAAGTTAATTTCGTAGTCTTTGTAGAGTGCTAGGATATTATTATTGTATTGTGAAGTTAAGCTATTTTTTTGTAAGTTATTATACTTGGATAAAATAACTACTATAATAGTAAAAATAATTATTAATAGTAATGAAATTAATAGAGATAAAATTCTTGATTTTTCATCTCGAATAGTCAATACGAGAGAATATTGTGCGACAATTATGATAAAGAGAAAAATGATTAATGAAAAAAAGATTATGATATTCTGTATTTCAATAATTTCATTATTCTTTCTATATTTTCTAATTGAAAATACAAGAACTAGGGGGATTAGTTTATTAAATATGCCACCAAATAAATAAATTAATGAATTATTTAGTAATTCATGTGATGATAAACCAGATGTTAATGAAATAATATTAATTGTAATGGTGGAAATTATTCCAACAACTATAAAAAATATAAAGGATAGGAAAATAATTTCTTTGATTTTGTATTGAAATAGTATAAAACACATAATAGTTGCAAATAATACAAGAAAAATTGTTCCTAAAGTATTTGGATATATTTGAGTTATCAAAAAGTTAATAATAGAAAATAAAGATATGGTAAAACCATTAATCAAATCACCGTATTTTTTATCAATGAAAATATTGCATAAGATAAACAATGTATTTAGCTCGACAAAACAATAAATAAAATTCAATATAATCATTACAAATTCCTCGCTTTTATTAAACTGAAATATTTGGAGTAAAAATCTTTTTTTCTATATTTGCTTAGTAGGAAAGCTTTTTTTATGTTTTTGATAAAAATTTGATTTCCTGTAATAGATATAATTTTATGCATGTTTATAATTGTTGATCGATTAATCAAGAAAAAATCATCATTTAAAAGACAATATATTGTACTTATTTTTCCATTTTTTAGTATATGAATTTGATTATTTGTATGCAATTCAATTTTACGATTAACAACTTCAATAACACATATCTCATTTTTCGAGAGATTAATAAACTCATTTTTTGTTTGAAAAGTAAAAGTTGAATGCATGAAAATATTTTCGATTTTATTTAAAGCAGTAGGTAATTGTAAATGAATTTTCGATTTTTGAATGAACCCAATTACATTGATATCAAAGCAGTTTAATATGTATTTGTCTTGATTTGATACAAAAATAATTAAGCATGTAGAATTGTTATTTTTCAAAAATTCATGAACCTCTAATCCACTAAAAAAAGGCATTTCTATGTCCAAAAATATTACATCAAAGCTATTAGAAAAGTATTCTTCGCAAAATAACTTAGAATCAGAGTATGGAATGATGATGTATTTATCTGTATTTTTAAAATACTCTTCACAAAGAGAAATAAATAAATTGTCATCATCAATTATTGCGATTTTTATCATTTTAAATTTCCTCCCAAGTATATAATTTAATTTTATCATGATTAAATCACTGTGTGATTTGAAATAATGACTATTCGAACCAAAATAATGACTATTCGAGCATTGAACCTTGTTTTGAACAGATTAAATAACTATGATGTATTTAAAGTTTAGGATAAAAAATCAATTAAATGAAAGAAAGAACTTTTGTTTTATTTGGAATAGAAATAATATTTATTCCTTCTTATGAAATAGAAATAAATCATCGTTTAGCCCGTATTAATTCAATAAAGCAGTATTTAAGTACTAGTAAATAGATGAATGACTTAATTTGAGAGGAGGTGACATAATGGAAAAAATAGTTGATTTTAGTATAGAAGCAGATGTAGAACTTGATGATTATTTCGCAGCTGGAATTGCAGTTTGTTGCTGTGGATAAAATTAAAAAACAGGGAGAATCTAATAAATTCTCCCATTTTATGAATTATAGGTGAAAGGATCAAGAAATATATGGCGAAAAAATTTAAAAATGATGAGTATATGTTGATTGGTGAAGATGAAAATTTTCTATATCACATATCTACAGGAATTTTCATGAACCTATCTAGAGAAGATTTTAAACTTACCAAAAACTCTATTGAAATTATTAATGATGAGATTAATGAATATATAGACAAATCTTGCGACATAAGTAAAAATCAATTAAAGGTTACTAATACATTAGCATCATTGCAGTTTATGTCATCAGAGTGTTGTAATATGAAATGCAAATATTGTTATGCTAATGAAGGTACATATAATAGTCAATTAGTAAATAAATTTTTTGACTACAATAAATATTTAAAATATTATAATGAAATTTCAAGAAAATATAGTGGTGGAATAAAAACTATTTCCTTTTTTGGAGGAGAACCATTATTAAATTTTATAGAAATTAAAAAATTCATAGATAATCTATATGAACAACAAAAGTATCATGAATATTCAATCGTTACAAATGGAACAATAACGAATCCAGAGATATTTGAAATGTTAAAAAAACAAAAGTTTAAAATTACTGTAAGTTTAGATGGTCCAAAGGATATTAATGATATAAATCGTATAGATTCAAATAATCATGGGACTTTTGATATTGTTAGTCACTTTATTGATGAACTCAATTTCATTGGAATTAAGCCGACTATTGAGATGACGATAACAGATGAGCATATAAAACATTACAGTAAAGGTTGCGCTGAAAAATGGTTGAAAATATTTGAAAGATTTGAAATCAATGGATATGCGACATTTTTAGTAGTAGATAAATCAATAAAATATAATTCTAAGGAATTAAAAAAAATTAAGAATTTATTTGAAGAGTTTGTTGATATATTTTTTGATGACATCATTCATGGGAAAAGTTATTTGAATCTTAAAATATTAAAAATGGTGTACGGTATTATTAATAAAATATATCAAAAAGATTGTGGGTCAGGTAGATCTATAACTATTTCAAATGATGGATATATTTATCCTTGCCAAATGTTTGTTAACGATACAAACTATAGAATGCATATAGATAGTTTTAAAGTGAATTGTGGAGAATCGTCTTTATTTAGTGATTTTAATGCATATCGTACCAATGTTGATACCTGTAAAGAGTGCACTGTAAGGAATTTTTGTGGTGTTTGGTGCAAAGGATTAAATTTCCTTAATAATGATTCCATTAATATACCAATCGATAGTAGATGTTATACTGAAAAAATACTATTTAATAGAATTATCGAAAAATTGTGCCTAATTAAAGGAGAAGACTTGAAAGATTTCAAGAAAAACATAAGAATAGCAGTCCAAAATAAATAAGGCTGAAAACTTTAAGTATCTTTAATTTATATAGTTTTCAAATTAGAAGTTTATTCTTATTTATATATTTAAACTATTATCTGGAGGTAAATATGAAAAATAAAATACTATTTGTGATTACTATTATATTCGCAATGTTTGATTCATTTAATATGGTGCTTTTTGCTGTGATTCAACAAAAAATAATTGATAGTGTAGTATATAAAAATTTAGAATTATATAAATCAATTGTAATTATCTCGATAATATTATTGGTATGGTTTTCTATATCACAGTACATTGCTGAATTACTCCAGAATGAATATATATTTAGAAGTATTAAAGACATGAAATGTAAGATTCTTCAAAATTTAATTTATGGAGAAGATAATAATAGCAGTGATAGCTATTTATCAATATTAACGAATGACATGATCAGTTATGAAAATGATTACTTAAAAAGCATTATAAATATTGCTAGAGGATTAATTGTGAGCATATCGTCTATTGTCATTTTAATGAATTATTCAATAATTATTTTCCTAATCACAGTAATACTTTCGAGTATGCCTTTGATTATAACAAAGATAATATCTACAAGAAATTCAAAAATGAAAATGGATGTTTCAAATACAAAAATCAATGAATTGAATTTTATAAAAAATGTTATCTCTGGATTGCTTACTATAAGAGGATATAATGCTCATAAGCAGTTTTATAAAAAAGCTGAGGAAAAAGTCAATAATTCTGAAAAGCAAAACATTGATTATAATAATTTTTTAAGCAAGTATTCTGCGTTATCATCGTTATTCAGTAACTCTGTGTTTATATCACTATTTATCATTGGTACATATATGACATTAAATGGATATTTGACAATTGGAATCCTTATTGCATCAATTCAATTGTCTAATAATATTGTTTTTCCTATTACAAATATAGCTAAAGATATTAATAAAATTATATCAACGAAGAAAATAAGAGAAAGACTTAATTACTTAATTAACATAGATTTTAAAAATAATGAAGTTTTAGTTACATCGCTTAACGAATCAGTATTTAGTTTGAAAAATGTATCATTTCACAAAGAAAATTCTGAGTTCTCGATTAAGGATGTAAATCTAGAAATATATAAAAATAAAAAATATGCCATTGTTGGAGAAAGTGGTTCTGGAAAATCTACAACTTTGCATTTGCTTTTGAATCCTTGTGAAGATTGCAAAGGTGATTATACTATTTCAACGATTAATTCCAAAAATATTAATCTAAGTTCATTTAGAAATCAAGTAAGTTTTGTTCTTCAAAGTGATTTTATATTTGAAGGAAGCATCTTTGATAATGTTACATTGTTGAGTGATGAATATAATTGGGTTGATGTTGAAAAAGTCCTTGATATAACGGGTTTTCTTGATATTATGAAAAAAAGAAAATTGTCTTTAACTTCACACATTGATTCTAATAAGTTGTCTGGTGGAGAAAAACAACGTATTTTATTAGCGAGAGCTATACTTAGAGATTCTAATGTTATCATTATGGATGAACCAACTTCAGCGTTAGATAGAATTTCATCTAGTATGATAGAACAACGTATTCTAAAACTGGATAAAACGATAGTTATTGTAACTCATAGAATTGATAAGGAAGTCATGATGCAATTTGATGAAATTATATTGTTTTCAGAAGGTAGAATCATTATGAAAGGAGATTATCAAAAACTTTATAATGAATGCAAGCAATTCAAAAATCTCATTCTCAACCAAACTTTATAAGTTGCTAATAGTCACGTGAAGTAATTATCTATTATACAGCATTATCTTCGATTAAGTGGTAAAGATAAATACTATTAAACAAAAAAATTATTCTTCATGTAAAAATATTATTAATGATTAAAAGAACTCAATATCTTGCGCACATGAAATAAAAGTAAAAGTGAAGCATAGTAAATGATAGTCTATTGAACAATCGATACTCTTAGATATTAGATTCTTTGCCTTATCTAAGAGTATTTTATCCTGCTTCAATATATTTAGATTATAAAAGGTGAGTATGGTTTAGTTTTTTTTTTTTTTTTTTTTTGATTAACTAAACTTATATATATCTATTCAAACCAAGAATTTGCCTATTCGAACCAAACCCATTGCGTATCTTTGATTTATTTATATATGATAATGATGAAGAAAATAGAAAGGAGGCAGAGTATGAAAAAGAAAATTTTAAACTTTCTTGGTACTGTGTTGATGTTTGTTGCAGTTGTAGGAAATGGAACTATGTCAGCATTTGGTTGGTATCAACCAGAAAAATATTAAGTAAATATATTAAAATATCTAGAATTGTTACTAAGAAATATGAAAAAGGAGAAGAAAAATGAAAAAAATAAAGTTGTTACTAAGCATATTGTTAATTTTTACTTTTATCACACCTAATGTTTTTGCTGAAGATAATGAAGATGTATTGAAACAAAAATTACTGTCATATGGTATGTATTCTGAATTGAATGATAATGAAACAAATATAAAAACTCAATCGGATATTTCAAACTTAACTTATAAAGAGATAAAAGCGATAGTAAGAAATCAAATAGTTGAAAAAATGAATGAATTTGAAAAGGGAAACTTATTATGGGATCCAGCATTTGTTCTCGAACTTGTTCCTAATGAATTTCCAGAATTTGCAGGTGAATTGCGTACTCAATTATATGCACAAGGGTATGACCCAAAAGCAAATATAGTTGGTACAATTGAAATTGAAAATTCAAGTATGACTAGAGCAACAACTTATACAAAGAGGTTATCATATTCATATTCTGCAACAGGACACGGAACCGTGATAACTTGTGATAATACAATTTCTTGGAGTATGGATGATTCTAAATTTGTAATATCTTCTGTAAAAGCAGAATTTACTGGAGGTTGGGGAGGAATTGATAAAACCTCTAGTATTAGAAATAATAAAACTTCTAGTGCTTATGGATTTTATAGTTATACAGCTAATAAAGATGCGTATAGTTATTCAGCATATCTTCAATTAAAGGTTACTCCATCAAGTAGTGGGAATGCCACTCTATCTGTATTATCTAGTGGTGTTAATGCAATAGGTATAGGTTTTTAATATTTTAAACTAACTGCGGAGGATAGTATGAAAAACATAAAAAATTTCTTTGTAAAAAAGTCAGCAATAGAATATAGTTTTAGTGCAATTGTTGGAATATTAGTACTTGTATTATCATTGGCAAATATCAATAGTGAGTATTTCAAAATTCTATTTTGGGCTACTATTTGTTTTGAACTTATTATTGTTATATTATTCCTTATTAAATTGAATAGATTAAATAAATTTATGATGAGTGTAAGTAATTTAGTCGATGATAGTTACAAAACATTTGAGAATGCATTGTTCTTTGAAAATGTAGTTTTAGCATATAGCTTTAAGAAGTATGTTGCTATTGAATACAAAGATATTGTAATTGCAAGACATGACTCAAATGTGTTTGAAATTACACGTCCAGGATATAAGGGAAACCACAAGATTTATATTAAATCAAATCTCCAAGAAATCTTGATTCCTGTACTAGATAATGATGTAGCACAAAAAATATTGAATTTCTTGCAGACAAAAAATAATTCTATTGTCTTCCAAGATAAGAACTCTGAATATGTTCCCACAAACCTAGCTGATCTTATGAGCAGTTCTGTAAAAAGTAGATTTTGAGATTATCGATAATCGTAGAACTTTGAATTTGTTGTATGTAAGTTATTTACAATTAACTTTGATTGATGAGGAACTATAGATGACTTGGTTATTTGCACTATGCAATGCATTTTGGATGTATTTAGCAATACGATGTTTACAAGCTAATAGTTCAATAGCGTATAGATTTCTTATATTATTGCGAATCATGCTTTGTTGTTATATGAATAAAATGTTGATTTAAATAGTTATTTACAGTATCCAATTAATTCTTAAAAGAATGAAAATAAAAAAGAGCATAGCCTATTGTAATTTTATTTCATTGGTAACCCAGTTTTATTAACATATATGTAAAACATTCAGATTATAAAAATTAATCTTAGCCATTATAATATTCTAATAGAATCAAAAAAAATTTTCATTAAAAGGAGGAAATTTTAATGAAAAAGATTACAAGAATTATACTATCTACACTTTTATTTACTAGAATTCTAACTCCAACAGTTACATATGCGGAAGATTCTAATAAAAACATAAAAGCTACTTCACAATTTACGGACTATAATATTGTTGTATCGAGCGATGATGTTGCAGCAGGTGGATCCAAGCGATTTTATGTAAGTAGAACAGATGAGAGTACAATGACCGTAGGTTGGTCTTATGAAGTAGCGAAAAACATTAACACTACAATTGGTCTATCTACTAGTTCATCTATAACTTATTCAAAAACTTACGCAAATAAAACAGTTAGATCATGTACAATTACATATTTCTCTAAATATCAAAATTATTCGTATGATAGACATCTTTTTGGAACATATGAAGATTCCGGAACGGCAAAGGTTCTTGTCGGTCTTACGCAGGATGTTAAATACAATTACTAATGGTAATTAGATTTTAGTTAATAAATGAAAATAAAAAATATAGAATTATTTAAAATGGGAATATGTATATCAACAATCGCCATTTTAATCCAAGTATCAATGAGAACACTAATCGGTGTAGCGATTTATGTTTCTGGTATATCTGTAAATTCAATTACATTCAAAAGTGAATTCGATTTATTTTTTAAGGAAACATCACTTTTCATTTATGATATATTATTGGTATTTCTCATTGTTTTAGGAATTATTACTATATTGACTTCTATTAAATTTATTGAGAAGAAAGATATAGTATGAATATTATGTGTAAACACAAGCAGTTAGGAATTCAGTTATAAAAAAAGAGAACCTTACCTAGTAGAATTGTGTAACAATAGAAAATTTTTAACTAGAATTCGCAAAGTATATGATTTTAATATTTTAAACTAGCTCTGAAAGATAGTGTGAAAAACACAAAAAATTTCTTTGTGAAGAAGACATCGATAGAGTATAATTTTAATGCAATTGTTGGAATATTAGTACTTGTATTATCATTGGTAAATATCAATAGTGAGTATTTTAGAATTCTATTTTGGGCTACTGTCTGTATTTAAAACGTTTGCAAAGGAAAAAACTAATTTTAATATTAGATAATAATACGATTGTAAATGATCAGAGTTTTATGGCGATAATTATGAAAACTATATAATTTATGATGGTGACAATAATATCATTACAGAACAATTTTGTTTAAATACAAAAGATGAATATTTAAATAATAATTATACAGAAGTTTTTGATTATATGAGAGACAATAAAGTATGGTTTATGATTGATTGAAGTTACACAAAATCTAATACTGCAAGAGCCACTTGATTCGAAAGTAAAAAATTCTTTATGTATTTAATCAATAGAAAGATTTAGCGATTAAATTTAATAAAAATGAGGAGGAAGCTAATATGAAAAAAATTATCTGCTTAGTTTTATCATCAATGCTTATTGCTAGTTTTATTATGCCATTAAATTTACTTGCAGAACAAGGACAAGAAAAAATAGTGGGAAAAGAGAAAAAAACCAAAGAAGTAATTCAAATTGGAGAAGAGATACTTATATATTATCTTAATGTTGAAGAGGGGTTGTTATTTACGGTGGAAGGAAAAGAGGGGATTAATGAATTCTATAAATATAATGACTATATTTATGAAAAAGTTAATGGGGACTTAATTATAATTAATAAAATTGATACTCGAGAAATAGAAAGAGAACTTATTCAACCTAGATCTACATGGAGTTCCTATACACAACTGTTACCGGTTTTAGTTAATTTGAACTATACCAATAGCCCTGCGACAGCAGTAGCACTAGCTGCTTCTGCAATAGGGGTGTGGCCAGGATTAATAACTTCTTGGGGATCGTTGATAGTTGATTCACTTAACTCGCCGCAATATGTATATATATCCTATAGCATGGCTACGTACTCCCAATGTTCAATTTTGACAAGTAAAACTGATATTAAATTATTTAAAGCCATATATGATGGAAGTTCTTGGAGCAAAGGAACACAAACTGGTTCCACAATTACAAAAAAATCATATTTTTGGGTAGGCGATCCAAGTAATTATGGTTATCCTGCAGCTTGTAGAGCATTAACTACTAGTTATCCGTACCAATCAGGAGCAATGTAATCAAAAATGAAAAAAAACATTTATTCTTTATTATTAGGGTTCCTATTTATCTATACAACTAACATTATGATGCAAATTAAGTTTTATAATTTCACTCTGAATTTCTTGTTTTGGTTTATGATGTTCATGATGTGTATTGTTTTCGCGAATTATTTACTATCTATAAAAAATGATAAGTATTTAGTTTTTAAGTTAATCCTATGTGGTGTCGCTGTGTTTTTACTAGATAATCCAAAACAGCAAACAATCGATTTGTTTAATCAAAGATTCGAAGATTTTGAAGAAATTGATAGTATAGAAAATGCGTGGATGTATACATCTATGATGGAAATGAATAAAAGTGCATTATTTCCAATTTTTGATGGAAGTCTTATGTATGCGATAGAAATATCTAAGAAAGAAGCAATTTTCTTAGAATATGATTTTAATAGTTTAGTGGATTTAATGGAAGATGAAAAATTGAAAATAAATTATAAACAAAATAAAGATGAAATATATTTTAAATATCGAATTTCTGATATAAATTTCTATGGCTTTATTAGTAATTCATATTATCAAAATAATAGTTTGAAATTAATTAAATAAACATAAATGAAAGTATTATTCAATTTGTACCCAAAAATCTATCCAGGATAGATTTTGTCCAATATATAGGTAAAGCGTTGAGATTAGTCAACGCTTTACTTTTTCTATTTGTGATGGATTATAATAGCTAATTGGTTTTATCAATAATCTTGTATTGATTTGAATAGACAATATCACGTTTGAAGTAATCATTGAAATCTTCTTGTGATAAGGTAAAGGGTACTCGGGAATGAATTTTAGATAAGTCATCATTTGCTTCTTCTGTAATAATCGCAAATTCATTTTCATCATTATAACAACCAGCTAAACAAATCATACCAGTACTGGTAGTGAAGAAATGCTTTTGTTTTGTGCTTTTTTGCCATTCATAATATCCACTCGCTAAAATGATACAAGGTTTGTATCGGGAAGCGATTTTATTTTCATCTCTAAGATTAATTACTTGTTTTTTATTTAATGTGATTCCCCATTTCATAATTGTTGGATGAAGTTTGTTTTCATCATCCATGAGGAATACTACTGTTTTTTGACTAGGGAATACTTCTTCAAAACTAATTTGATTGTATAAATCAAAGGAGAGTTTTTCTTGATAATATTTTTTGATTTTTAGTAGTGTTGGATTTTTTCCATCTGAGAATAAATAACGTCCACACATAGGGCTACCTCTTTTCTATAAACCATTTATCATGATCATGAAATAAGTATCTACATTCTTGGTTAAATAAACAAGTATAACGCATTCCAGCACCTCCGGATTTTAAGGATGCAGCGGGGCAACATTGCAATATGCGATCAATTTTATATTCGACTCCATTATTCCAAATAATGGATACAGGTCGAATTTCTCCTTGTAGGGTATGCCTACAAAGAACTTCAACATAACAGCGGTTCATAAGCGGGTCTCCTTTTATTTAAAATAACTTTCTGGAAAGATAACATGATCTGATTTTGGATCTAGTCGGTTGAGATCAGCATCTTGTAGAACACAACCTCGTTGGATTTTGAAATGACCAAAGCGATTTCGTATTTCATCAAAAGCGAGTTCTAATTGTTTAACAGTTAAATCTTTTTTCTTATCAAAGAAAGAAATTTGTTTGGTAGGGGCAGTTTTTGTAAAGTTGGACAAACGGACACCAAGACTTCTTATTGGATTAGAAAATGAATAGTGTTTTTCAAAAAGACAAAGTGCATGTTTTACGACAATATCAGTACAATCAGTAGGTATTTCACATTGCATTTGGCGAGTTACTGTTACAAGTTGATGATCACGAATTGATATTGTAACTGTTTTGCCATAAAAACCTTGCTCACGGGCTCTAGCACAAACACTTTCTGATAGAATCGTAAAAATAATTTTCACTTCTTCAAGGGTAGTTAGATCTTTAGGGCAGGTAGTACTATTTCCAATAGACTTCAAGGAACCACTAGTGGTATGATGAGCTACTAGAGAGGTCTCATAACCATTTGCGAAAGCATGTAAGGTAAGACCAACTTTACCAAAGATGTGTTCTAAAGTAGATACAGATGTCATTGCAAGATCACCAATAGTGTAAATACCATACATCTTTAATTTCTTAGCGTTTGAATGTCCAATAAAAAGCAAATCTCTAATTGATAGGGGAAATACTTTTTGTTCACGTTCTTCTTTGTAGATAGTATAAATGCTATCTACTTCAGCTGCGTCAGATGCTAATTTTGAATAGACTTTGTTGTAACTAATGCCAATGGATACAGTTAAACCAAGTTCGAATTTGATTCGATTTTTGATGGTGTTAGCTAATTCTATTGCAGAGGGGTATAGATGATGACAATCACTGATATCTAGCCAGGATTCATCAATACCAAAAGATTCTACATAATCGGTATAATCGAGGTATATTTTCTTTACTTTCATTGCGTAACGTAAATAAAGAGAAAAGTTTGCTTTTACACAGATTAAATTAGGACATTTTTGTTTGGCTTGCCAGATAGCTTCACCAGTTTTGATGTTGCATTCTTTGGCTAAAGCATTTTTAGTAAGGATAATACCATGTCTTTCTTCAATGTCACCACATACAGCAATAGGTACAGTTCTGTATTCAGGATTGTATAACATTTCAACAGCGGCATAGAAACAATTTAAGTCAGAATGTAGGATAATTCGTTCCACATCATCACCTCCACCTACATTTTACTTGAAAATTAATCAAGTTCAAGTGAAACTTGAATATTTTTCAAATAAACATTGAAAAAGTTGAAATTGTCTTATAAAATGAAGATGGTGATAAATATGTATTTTAGAGAGAACTTAAGAGCATTACGTCGAATTTATAAAACATCTCAAGATGAGCTTGCGAAATTTTTAGGTTATAAGTCATTTACAACCATTCAAAAATGGGAGGATGGAACATCAATTCCACCAATGCCAGTGATTCAAAAATTAGCTAATTTTTTTGAATTGCCAATTGAAGACATGATTAATAAAAACTTATCGCGAGATATTGTTGAATTGCAACCTGTACCTGTGTTGGGTACTGTTAAGACAGGATTGGGTTTATTTGCAGAAGAAAATATTTCTGGGTATGAGTATGTTGCAGGAAATGATGAACTACGTGAATATTTTTATTTGAATGTAGTAGGGGATTCCATGAAGAATGTTCGTATCATGGAGGGAGATTGCGTATACATTCGTCGACAAGACAGTGTAGAAAATGGTGAAATTGCAGTAGTTTTATTGGAGAATAACGAAGTTACATTGAAACGTGTTTTCTTTAAAAAAGATGAAATGATTCTTCAACCGGAGAATGATGATTATAAGCCAATGGTATTTTCAAAGGAAGAAATTGAAGAAAAGGGAATCAAGATTATAGGTAAATTGATTCACAATAAGATTAAATATTAATGAAACAAAAAATTATCTTCTTTTTTACTTGCTTTTTTATCTATTTACTTCTATTTGTTTTAGAAAATGCACTATTTAGTTTTGCATTCACGCTATTACAAATAAAAGGAGCAGTTTTGCCAATACTTACAATTTTCCTATTAATTATTGTAAATCCGCCCATTACATGGATTTTATCCAATAAATATTATCCTAAAATCGTAAAAGATAAGTCTAGTTTGAACTAATCTATGGTTAGTGAAAACGGACTTTTTTTCTTCAATAGACAGAGTGAGCATGCTATAATAGGTTGAAGGAGTTGGTTATTTGTGCGTATCGTAATTGCAACTGGAGGTACAGGAGGTCATATTTATCCTGCTTTATCTTTAGCGAAGGCAATAAAAGAAGAAGATCCTTCTGCTGAGTTTCTGTTCATTGGTTCTACAAATCGAATGGAAGCTACAGAAATTCCTAATGCTGGATATAAGTATCAAGGAATTGATGTCATTGGCATGAATGGCTCAATACTTTCTAAAATAAAGGCTTTTTATTTATTAAAAAAAGCTGAGAAAAAATGTAAAACAATTCTAGAAACAGCTAAACCAGATATTGTAATTGGTTTTGGTAATTATATTAGTGTTCCTGTATGTTGGGCTGCAAAATCATTGGGTATACCTGTTATGTTGCATGAGCAAAATTCATATGCGGGTAAAGCAAATAAAATGCTTGCGAAATCTGCCGATGCAGTTGTAGGATGCTATGAAGAAAACTTAAGTCAATTTCCAAGTCAAAAGACAAGAATTTTAGGAAACCCTAGAGCAAGTGAAGCAGCAAAGATGATTCAAGATAAAACCATTCTTAAAAAATATGGATTGGTAGATAATCTTCCTTTGGTCGTGATTGTTATGGGGTCTTTAGGCTCTGAGAGCGTCAACAAAGTATTAAAACAAGCTAGCAAACGAATGGATGGTAAAAATTATCAAGCCTTAGTTGTTACAGGCAAAAAAGGATATGATGAGTTTATTGAATCATGCAAGAGTACTGGGCATGTTCATATTGTACCTTACATTGAAGGTATTGAGGTGATGTGTCTTGCCAGTCTTGTTGTAGTTCGTGGTGGAGCAACAACCTCTGCAGAAATTACTGCACTAGGATTACCATCAATTATTATTCCTAGTCCATATGTTCCAAATAATCATCAAGTTATGAATGCGTTGGCATTACAAAATAAAAATGCAGCAATCATGATTGAGGAAAAAGATTTAACGGCAGAAAATTTAGTGGAAAAAATTGATGAAATTTTATCAAATGAAGCTTTACAAAAGGAAATGTCACTTCATGCAAAAGAGCTAGGGAAACCTAATGCAAGTCATGATATGATGGAATGGATAAAAGATTTAGTAGGTGATCGTAATGAGTAATGAATTAATTGATGAATTAGTTAAATATTGTGATGTAGAATGTGATATACCACTATCTACAATGACAACACTGCGTCTTGGAGGAATTGCAAAATATGTGGTTTATCCAAGAACAAGCTTAGAATTAAATGAATTAATGAGAACAATTAAAGAATTTAATATTCCTTATAAAGTATTAGGGAAGGGAAGCAATATTCTTTGTTCAGATAAAACATTTGAAGGAATTATCATTCGTTTAGATCGTACTTTTGATGATTTCTATTTTGATGATGAAGTATGTACTGCACAAGCAGGAGCTTCAATTATTTCAATTGCTTATGATGCGATGAAACATGGTTTATCGGGTCTAGAATTCGCAAGTGGAATACCAGGATCAGTAGGTGGTGTTACCTTTATGAATGCGGGTGCCTACAAAAGCAATATGTCAAATATCATTGAAGAAGTTTTTGTATTTCGTGATGATAAGTTTGAATGGTTAAGTAAAGAAGAATGCAAATTTGAATATCGTCATTCTATTTTCCATAGTCATCCAGATTGGATTATTGTTGCGGTTAAAATGCGTCTTAAAAAAGGTAATGAAGATGAGATTCGGGAGTTAATGGATAATCGTAGAGAAAGACGTCTACAAACACAACCATTAGAATACCCATCTGCAGGAAGTATTTTTAAAAATCCAGAAGATAAGTTTGCGTGGCAAATTATAGAAGAATTAGGATATCGTGGTAAGAAAAAGGGTGGTGCGTTTGTATCAGATAAACATGCTAATTTTATTGTGAATGCTGATCATGCAACAGCAACTGAATTTTACGAATTAGTTTGTGAAATCAAAAAAGAAGCAAAAGAAAAACTTGGTCGCGAATTAATCATGGAAGTGGAGAAATTTAATTGGGATTAAAAAGGAAACAAAAAATTGAACCTATCAAAGAAGAAAAAAGTGCTGTTGATGAAGTCTTTGATCGTCGGAAGAGAATAAAAGCTGATTTTAGTTTTAGAAAAGCTCAACCTCTTCTTTTTATACTGGCTGTATGTTTAGGTCTTATCGTTATTGCAGTAGGTTATTATTTTTCTCCAGTATCAAAAGTAAAATCAATTTCAATTAAGAATAATTATTATTTAGATAAAGATTATATTAAAGAATTATCAGGATTAACGTTAGAAAATCGCTATTACTTGGTTATTGATTACTTTGTAGAAAAGAAACTCGAAGAATCGGAACTAATTAAAAATGCGACTGTTAAACATAAAGATCAAGGAGTAATTGAAATCACAATTGAAGAGGAAACACCTTTTGGATATCGCTATTTGGATGTAGGTGAAATCTTATTAACATCAGGAAAAGCAGTTGAATTAAAAAGTGAATACTTGGATATCATTGCAAAGGTTCCTTATATTGATGGCTTTGAAACAGAAGAACAGTTAGAACGAATTGCTAAGGCATTCCAAAAAGTTGATCGAAGTATCATTGAATCAATATCAGAAGTATCACAATATCCGATGTCATATGATGAAAATACATTAAGATTATTTATGAGGGATGGTAATAATTTCTTCGCAAGTTATTACTCTTTATCAACAGTGAATTCTTATAATGAAATCGCATCAGATTTTACAGAGAGTGGATTATGCATTTATTCTGATGATAGTTTAAAGGTTGCATTTACATCGACTTGTCCATGGAATCTAGTTGCAGAAGAAAAAGAATACTGGATTGATGAATTAGGAAATATCGTTGTAAATCAATATGGAGATCCAGTAGAAAAGAAATATTTTACAAATGACCAAGGAGAGTTCATTCTCGATGGTAATGGAAACAAGATTTTAATTCCAATGGGACAAGAAGATGATTATGAAGCTTATCTTAATAATAGTGGGGAATAAGTATGAATAAACTAATCAAGAACTATCCAGTTTTGCTGACAGATCAGCAATATCAAAGAGGTAAGAAAACAATCTATTTAGTACAAATTATTTTACTGTTATTAACAATCGGATATTGTGTTTATCTTTCCAAGTACTTAAATATATTTGTTTTGTATACAACCTATACTTCTTTAGCTTTACGCTTGATATACATTGCGCTTTTATTTACAGGAAAAAGAAGTGTAATGGTGGGTGTTCTTGTTTTTAATGTTATTATTTTTGTATTAAATTTTCAGTATTATGATATTTATAATGCAGTAAAAGGAACACCATTTTATCAAATATATATTTATGAAATAATTTTGATGGCATTTTATTGTTTGCTATGTTTCTTTTTACTAATTCATCGTGATGTGTCTTATATAGATAAAACGATTGAGTATACAAAAAGAGATGCAAATAGAATAAGTATGCCAAAATATCCAATTTCTTTGATTATTATATCGTTACTCTATATTCCGTGTTTCTTTTATGCATTATCGATGAATCCATTTTCAGCAATTATTCTAGTTGGAGTAGCTGTTGCAAACATAATTTATTTTTTAAAGTCACCGCAAACCAAATTATTTAAAAGAGTGATTATGATTTTGTTTTGCTTAATTATCGTTGCAATAATTGTTGTGTTAACACCATTATCTGAAGCAATGACATATGGATTTACGGGTGTAATAGCCTTGTATATTCTATACTTCATTTGTTTAGGAATAGAAATTTTAATAAAGAAATTCTTTCGATTTATGGATCCATTAAAACACTTTGATATTTCAAAATTATCTATCTATGAAATTAGAAAAGAGGAGGAAATTATCAATGTTTAATTCACTTGCAAAGGTAAAACCAGAGATTAAAGATGATGTTTTATTTCAAAAAGGATTAAAGGTGATTAAACACATACAAATAGGGTTATTAATCATTTTAGTACTATTTTATGGTTTATCAATAATATTAGGTAAAATTCCAATGAGCTTGCAATTAATGTATTCGATATTAATGCGAACACTTGCAATTTTAGCTCTAAGTACAGGTTATAAAACATTCATGATTTTCTTTTTGATTATGAATTCAATTGGTGCAGTTGGGGTAATTGTAATTTTTACAACATATTTAAATAGGTTGAATTCACTGGGTATTTTTATGTGTATTCTTGAAATTGTATTGGTTATCGCAATCCTGTTTGCCTATATTTATGTCTTTGTAAATAAAGACACAAAATATGTAATTGAAGTAACAAAACAGATTATGAAAGAAATCAAAGAAGCAAATAAAAAGTGAAATATTACTTATAACTAGATGTTAGAAAAGAATTAAATTTGTATAAAATATGTTAAATAGTCAAAAAGTAGCGAAAAATATACAAAAAACTAGCGTAAAATTTGATAATTAGTAGGTTTTTGGTATAATATTGTAAGGCTAGGAGGAGATACTATGTCTATTGAAAAGGTAACAAATCTTGGGAATATTAATATTTCTGAAGAAGCAATTGCTTCACTAACAGGTGGAGTTGTTACGGAATGTTATGGAGTCGTTGGAATGGCTTCGAGAAAGTTCCTACGTGATGGTTGGGCTGAATTATTAAAGATTGAAAATTTCTCTAAGGGAATCGTTGTGCGTAAGACGGACAATGGATTGGAATTAGATGTATATGTAATATTAGGATACGGTGTTAAAATATCGGAAGTCGTGTCTGAAGTACAAAAGAAAGTGAAATATGTTCTTGAAAAGACACTTCAATTAGAGCTAAGTGCTGTAAATGTCTATGTTCAAGGTGTACGTGTAATAGGCTAACGGAGGACAGCATGAATACAATTAACGGAATAATGTTGAAAGACATGCTTCAAAGTGGAGCCAACAATTTAAACAATAAGCACGCTGAAATTGATGCGCTGAATGTATTTCCTGTACCTGATGGAGATACTGGAACAAACATGTCGATGACCTTTACTAATGGGGTAAAAGAGGTAATGCAAGCTGGTAATGATGATTTATCAGTTGTCGCTAAAACACTATCAAAGGGATTATTAATGGGTGCTCGTGGTAACTCGGGGGTAATCTTATCTCAAATCTTTAGAGGTTTCTATCAAGGAATTGATTCTAAACAAGAAGTAACTGCAATTGATCTTGCAGAAGCATTTATGAATGGAAGTCGTGTTGCATATAAAGCGGTTATGCGTCCAGTTGAAGGTACAATTTTAACTGTTATTCGCGAAAGTAGTGAAATGGCTCAAATATATGCAAACGAGAATCCAGAAAGTACTCCTCTAGAATACTTAACTGTTTTATGCAATGAAGCTAAAAAATCATTGGATTCAACACCAGAATTATTACCTGTATTAAAAGAGGTGGGTGTTGTTGATAGTGGTGGAGCAGGATTATTGCTTGTACTTGAAGGTTTTAAAGCAGCACTAGAAGGTAATCCAATTGCTGCAAGTGAAGAAACAGGTACTGTTCAAAATACAGCTGCAATGGAAATGGAAAACGAAGGTTTTGGCTATTGCACGGAATTTATTGTTCGTTTAAATAATGAAAGTTTAAAAACATTTAAAGAAGAAAAATTAAGAAAATCATTAGCACAACTTGGTGAGTCAATTGTGGTTGTTCAAGATGAAGAAATTGTTAAAGTTCATGTGCATACATTAACACCAGGAGATGCATTGAATTTAGCACAACGTTATGGTGAATTTGTTAAGTTGAAAATTGAAAATATGCAAGAACAACACAACACAATTACACAAGGTGCTGAGTCACCAGCAAAAGCTCCAGTTTCTAATGAAAAGAAGAAATATGCAATTATTGCAGTTGCTGCAGGTGATGGATTAAAAGCACTATTTGAAGAATATCGTGTTGATAAAGTAATTTCTGGTGGACAAACAATGAATCCTTCAACAGAAGATTTTGTTGCCGCAATTAGAGAATTGAATGCAGAACATATTTTCATCTTACCAAATAACTCAAATATTATCTTAGCAGCACAACAAGCAAAAGATGTGTTAGAAAATGAAAATATTCATGTACTTGCTACAAAATCAATTCCTCAAGGATTATCTGCATGTATTATGTTCAATCCTGAAACAGAAATTGAAGACAATCTTGCTGAAATGGAAGCTGCAATTGCTCATGTGAAAACAGGTCAAGTTACCTATGCAATTAAGGATACAACATTTGAAGGATTAGCAATTTCTGAAGGAGATTACATGGGAATCTTTGAAAAGGATATTGTTATCGCAACAAAAGATAAACTTGAATCTACATTTAGATTACTTGATAAAATGATTGATGGTGATAGTGAGATTATCACATTACTAGTTGGTGAAGATGTGAGCGATGATGAAGTAAGTCAAGTAGAAGATTATATTGCATCAACATTTGATGTTGAAGTAGATACTCAAAAAGGAAATCAACCAGTTTATAGTTTCATTATTGGTGTTGAATAGAGCCTTAGCAAAATTTGCTAAGGTTTTTCTTTTCTAAAATTTAATATTCTATCACTTTAAAACATGATACAATTTTTCTAATAGATTAAAGAAAGATAATTAGAGGTGATAACATGGGAAAATATAATGAGTTGTGGAACTATATAAAAGAAAATTGCAATGAAAAATTAGTTTTGAGCTTTGATGATATTCAAAACATTTTATCATTTCCAATTGATCATGCCTTTCTCAATGCGAAGAAAGAATTAGTAGATTATGGATATGAAGTTGGGAAAATTTCAATGAAAAATAAAACAGTAGAATTCAATAAAAAAATTTAAAAATAAATGGTGGAGGTGATTTTCATGAAGTATACATTAAGGGAAATAACGGCTAAAGATTTAAATCAAATAATAGATTTAAGAATTGATTTTTTGACAGAAATTGCGGTTACGCCACTACCAAGTGATATAAGGATAAATATTGATGCTTATTTTAAAAAACACTTTTATGATGGTAGCTGTTTTGGTTTAGTTGCAGAAATAGAAGGTAAGATTATTGCCAAGGGCTTAATTTGTGTTTTTGAAGTATTACCTGATGAATTTTGTCCAACAGGGCGATTAGGTAAACTTTATAGCATTTATACGATTCCTGAATTTCGTGGGCAAGGAATCATGAAAGAGCTAATTGAAGGGTTAATAAGGTTATCAGAAAGTAAGGGTGTTACAAATTTATATTTAACTGCAGAGGAAAAAGCAATCTCTTTATATCAGCGTTTAGGTTTTGAACTTTTGAATAATGAGATGAAATTAAGAAAATAGTTTTTATAGCATCTAAATAGAGATATTGAGTATGTGACATAATGAAAAAGATATAAAGGTTAACTTGTTTTTTATAAATTAAAAATCATTTTTGTATAGATGAAAAGGAGATAACACATGTTGAAAGTAACAAACTTGAGCGATCAAGATAAAATAGAAATATGTAATTGGAAATATGAGGGTGAATATGCAATGTATAATTTTCCCTCTTATGAAGAAATGAAAAAAGAACAGAAAATATTCTTTAACCCAAATTTACGAAGTAAGTATAGGACTTATCGTAATGAGGAGGGCTTAGTTGGCTTTACTAATATTTGTGAAGAAGACACTGAGGTTTTTATGGGAATTGGAGTCAATCCAACTCTTTGTAATAAGGGGTATGGACAAGAACTTATGAAAATGGCAATACTGCAAGCCAATGAATTATATCCCAATAAACCACTGTATTTAGAAGTCAGAAATTGGAATAAACGAGCCATTCATTGTTATAAAAAAGTAGGGTTTGAAATTGATGGTGATGAAATAATACAAGAAACGTATGTAGGTATTGGTACATTTGTTCGAATGATTAGAAAATGAGGGAAGAAAATGAAATTAATAAAATTATGGGAAGCTAACCTTGAAAAAGCATATGCACTTCAAAGTTCATTTGAAAAGGATGAAAATGGATTTATGAATATTGCTTATGGATTTACATTGGATGAATTTAAAGAATATGTTAAGAAAAGAGAAAAATCATCTCTCGGTATTGATTTAGCAGAAGGCTATGTTCCAGATACCGTATTTGTCTTGGTAGATGATGAAGAAAATTATGTAGGAATATTTAATTTGAGACATTATTTAAATGAGTTTTTAATCAATGGTGCGGGGCATATTGGTTATGGTATATCACCAAATTATCGACAAAAAGGTTATGCAACAAAAGGATTGCGACTAGTTTTAAATGAAGCTAAGAAAATGGGAATTGATGAAGCTTATTTATCAGTGAACAAAGATAATCAAGGGAGTATTAAAGCGCAACTTAATAATGGAGCAACCATTCATCATGAAGATGATAAAGAATACTATACCCGTATAAAATTATAAGAGGTAATCAAAGATGAAAAAAGAAATCGTAACAAAAGAAGATTTATTGAAAGTAATCGATCTTTTTGAAGAAATACAAATTACATATTGGTTAGATGGTGGCTGGGGTGTGGATGCTTTAGTAGGTAAACAAACTCGTCATCATCGGGATATAGACATCAATTATGATGCGAATGAAACAGAACGATTACTCGATACGCTAATAAAAGTAGGGTATCAAGTCGAAACAGATTGGATGCCAGTTAGAGCGGAATTATATCATCCAGAATTAGGTTACTTGGACATTCATCCATTTATTATTGAGGAAGATGGATCATGTAAACAATCAGATTTAGAGGGTGGTTTTTATAACATTGATGCAAAGTATTTTGGACAAACTATCTTTGAAGGAAGAAAAATACCATGTATTAGTATTGAGGGACAAAAAGTATTTCACAGTGGTTATGAATTAAGAGAATCAGATATCCATGATTTGAAGTGCTTAGAGGAATTATCGAGTAATTAATAATGTTAAGCAGGAAACCATCTAGTGATGGTTTTTCTTATAAGTGTAAGTTACAATAATACAGTAGAGGTGTAGAAAATGAGGATACCAAAACCAATTAATGAAAATGCAACAATTGGAGTTATCGCACCATCATGTGGAGTGGGTAGTGAGAAGTACTTAAATGATTACTTGATAAGTAAAGCACAATTGGAACATTTAGGTTTTAAAATAGTAGAAAGCAAAAAAATAGATGAGCTTATAAAGGCGCAAAGTGATACACCAAAAAATAGAGCGAAAGAATTTATGAAATTCTACTTGGATGATTCGATTGATTTTCTTTGGGTTGTGAGTGGTGGAGAGAGAATGATTGAAATTCTTCCTTATATAGATTTTGATTTACTAAAAAAAAGTAAGGCAAAATGGTTTGTAGGGTTCTCTGACAATACGAGTATGATTCAACCTCTTGCGACTAAAAGTAATCTTGCATCAATCCATGCGATGAATATGTTGGAATGCTTTAGTCAGCAAACAGAGGAAGCATCTTATGACTTACTGAATTTATTGTTGAATGAGAAAACTGAATTTGCGCAGTATGCTGATGAGTTTGTTTGTACAAATAAGAAACATAAAATCAATGTTGAAGGTAGAATGATGGGTGGTAATTTGGATATCATCATGAATTTACTGGGTACAGAATATGATAACATCAAACAGTTCATGAAAAAGGAATCAAAGATTATTTGGTACTTGGAAGCATTTGATTATACGGTTGCTGGATTAAAGCGCTGTCTATGGCAACTAAACCAATTAGGGTATTTTGATAACGTACAAGCGATTCTTATTGGTAAAATGAGATATGATGAAGAAGTATTGGGTTTATCTTTAGAAGATGTAATCAATGACTTAAATGTAAAGATACCTGTGATTTATCAAGTGCAAGTAGGACATGTTGCACCAACGATGCCATTTGTAAATGGTGGGTTTGCAAAAGTTGAAGTTAAAGATAAAAAATTGAAAATAAGATATGATTTAACAAAGTAAGGAGGTAATGGCTATGGTACTCTCATTGAAAGCGTGTAAGATACCACCTAAAAAAATTGAAATATTAAATCAAATGAGTCTATATGATGCAGAAGATTTACTATCGTACTATCCTTTTCGTTATGAACAACTTGAATTAAAAGAATATGATCATTGGCAAATAAAAGATAAAGTTGTCTTTGAGGCACGCGTTATTACGTATCCAAAAAGTATTCGATTTAAAGGATCTCGTACAATGACAAAATTCCAAGTAGAGAATGAAGATGATGTTTTTGATATTACTTTATTTAATCGTCCATGGATTAATAAAATGGAATTGGGGCAAGTTATTACAATTATTGGTAAATATGAAGGTAATCGTAAAGTAACAGCAATTCAATATAATTTTAGGCCACTCAATGAACAATTGGGTATTCAACCAGTTTATCCTTTGAAATATGGTTTAACACAAAAAAACATGCAAGATGTACTGCGACGTTGTTTTGATAATAGCAAAGCCACAATTGAAAATGATGTTCCTTCAAAGTATAGAGAGCGATATCGTTTATTAGATAAAAAAGATGCCTATGAAAAAATACATTTTCCTGAGAATGCAACTGATGTTAGCTTAGCGATTCGTACCTTGAAATATGAAGAGTTTTTAAAGTTTCATTTAGCTATTCAACTCATAAGGAAACAAAATGAAAAGGTTGAACACAAACAAGGAAAAAACTTTAATTTTGATGATGTTTTTGTACTTGCGAATCATTTGCCATTTCCTCTTACAAAAGACCAAGTGAAAGCAGTAAATGATGTTTTAGAAGACTTACAAAGTGATCATGTTATGTATCGCTTAATACAAGGTGATGTAGGTTGTGGTAAAACAGTTGTTGCAGCACTAGGTATGGTAGCTTGTTCATATTCCAAAAAACAAGCTGCATTACTTGCTCCAACTGAAATCCTTGCAAAACAACATTATCTATCTTTGAAAGATTTGTTACGTTCAACGGATTTAAAAATTGAAGTTCTATACTCAGCGCTACCAACCATCAAGAAAAAAGAAATTCTAGAAAATTTAAAAGAAGGTAAAATTGATATTTTAGTAGGGACGCATTCATTAATTCAAGCAGATGTAGTATTTAAAGATTTGGGATTTGTTGTCGCAGATGAGCAACATCGATTTGGTGTTGAACAAAGAAGGAAATTATTGGATAAAGGGGATAAAGTAGATTTTCTTTTGATGAGTGCAACACCCATTCCAAGAACATTAGCTAATACATTATATGGTGATATGGATGTCACTACGATTGAAACGATGCCAAGCGGGAGAAAAGAAGTAAAGACAGTTCTTATTGAAGAGAATAGCTTTCGAAGTGTCTTAAGTGATGTAAAAGAAATACTTCAAGAAGGACGACAAATTTATGTAGTTTGTAGTGCAATTGAAGAAAGTGAAAACTTTTCAGCACGAAATGTTGTGGATATTTATGAAAACTTACAAAAGCAATTTAAAGGGATTGCCACAGTGGGTATTCTTCATGGCAAAATGAGTAGTGATGAAAAGGAACAAGTGATGCAAGATTTTAAGAAAAATAAAATTCAAATTCTTGTTTCTACAACTGTAATTGAAGTAGGAATTAATGTAGTCAATGCAACATGTATGATCATCTATGATGCCCATCGCTTTGGACTAAGTCAATTGCATCAATTGCGTGGTAGAGTACAAAGAGGATCACACCAAGGGATATGTTATTTACTTACAGATAGTAAAGAACAAGAGAGTTTGGAACGATTAAATGTTTTAGTAAAATCAAACAATGGTTTTGAAATTTCCTTTGAAGACTTACGTTTAAGGGGTCCTGGTGATATACTAGGGACAAGACAAAGTGGTTTACCTGCCTTTTTATTGGGCAATTTAGTAGAAGACACGAAAATCATTGAAACAACAAGAAAAGATGTCCAAGAGATTTTGGATGAAAGTACGAATATTGAAAATGAACGATTAATTAAGAAAGTGCTTTTAATCAATGAAAACGCTCTTTCTACCATGGATTAATAAAGGAGATGACATATGAATATCACATCATGGTTAAAAAATAGAGGGATTGAAATACATAATGAACCTCTGATTATGCAAGCATTTATGCATTCTTCTTATGTAAATGAACACCGTAGCAAAAATGATAATGAACGACTTGAGTTTATGGGAGATGCGGTTCTTCAATTGTGGATTTCTGATAAGATATTTAGAATTGAACCACCGTTAGACGAGGGGCATATGACGACACTACGTGCTCAGTTAGTCTGTGAGAAAGCATTATCTATTTATGCAAAAGAATTAAAATTAAATGATTTTTTACTACTAGGTTCGGGAGAAGAAAAGTCTGGTGGTAGACAAAGAGATTCAATTGTATCCGACATGTTTGAAGCTTTTTTGGGTGCTTTATTCATGGATGGTGGAATGGACCCTATTGATAATATTCTAAATGAAGTAATTACTTCGCGCTTACAAGATCCAAATCAAGTTATCGTTATGGATTATAAAACAAAACTACAAGAATTTGTTCAGTCTGATACGAGAAAAACAGTTACCTATGAAGTAATTAAAATGACTGGACCAAGTAATAATCCGCGATTTGAAATCCAAGTTAAATTGGATGATATTGTACTGGGAAAAGGAATTGGAAATAGTAAAAAGAAAGCAGAACAAATGGCAGCAAAAGATGCTTTTGAAAAGATGGTGAAATAATGGAAATGAAATCATTTGGACTTACTAGCTTCAATCAGGAAGCAACACTTTATACAATTGAAAATGACACGATTCAAATGTCAGTTACAGATTATGGAGCAACTTTAGTATCTTTAGTGATTAAGGATAAAGGAATTGATGTTGTTCAAGGATTTACAAATGTTCAAGGGTACCAGTCGCAAGTAAAATACATGGGACAAACAATTGGTCGTGTATGCAATCGTATTGGTAAAGGTGAATTTGAATTAAATGGAAAAACCTATCATGTACCAATTAACAATAATGGAAATTCTTTGCATGGGGGTGAATTTGGGTTTGATACGAAGATGTGGAAAGCACATGGAGGAGAAGACTCAATTGCATTTGAATATGTAAGCCCTCACATGGAAGAAGGCTATCCAGGAAATGTTCGTGTAAAGGTAACCTATGAATTAATCGAGAATGGATTTAATTATATTGTTGATGCGCAAAGTGATGAAGATACATTATTGAATGTTACAAATCATTCATTCTTTAATTTGGATGGTCCAACCAGTAAGACTGCAATGGAACATGAGGTAAAAATCAATGCTACTCAATTTGCAGGAGTTGATGCTGATGGTTGCACACATGAAGATGTTTATGATGTGAAGAAAACAGCATTTGATTTTACTTCGTTTAAACCAATTGGAAAAGATATAAACAATCAAGAAGAGCAACTTCTAAATGGTAATGGTTATGACCATCATTTCCTTGTTGATGGTGAAGGCTTTAGAGAATTCGCAAGATGCAAAGGAAAAGAGATTGAAATGACGGTCCTCTCTGATTTACCTGGATTTCATATGTATACCAGTAATTTCTTAGAAGGCAATTATACCGATACAAAAGAAAATGGTGAATTTCCAAGGCGAAGTTCAATTTGTTTTGAAACACAATTTTATCCCAACGCAATTCAAACTAAAAACCAAATTCAACCGATTATAAGAAAAGGTGAAGTTTGGCATCATAAAACACAATTCATATTTAATTAGGAGAGAAGCTATGAAAATTACAGAAATTAAACAAAACCTACTTGCAGGAAAATTTGATGAACAATTAAAAATGATTAATTGTCGTGATGACATTGAAAATGAAAAAGATCGTTACGCAAAATTATTAGATCAAGCATTGGCTAAATTTGGTGATGATGAAGCTCATTTGATTTGTGCTCCAGGAAGAACTGAAGTAGGGGGAAACCATACCGATCATCAGCAAGGTCGAGTACTTGCAGCAAGTGTAAACATGGATATTGCAACAGTCGTTGTGCCATGCGCAAATGCATGTGAATACTACGCTGAAGGATTTGAAGTAAAACCTGTAAGTGTTGACGATTTAGCAATTAAAGAAGAAGAAAAATTTACTTCTGAATCATTAATTCGTGGCACCTTAGCACGTTTTAAAGAACTTGGTTATCACATTGGTGGTTTTAAAGCTATTAGTCATAGTAATGTTTTACAAGGTTCTGGTATATCATCAAGTGCTGCTTTCGAGGTATTGCTTGGAACTATTCTTTCTGAAATTTATAATGATGGTAAAATTGATCATGTAGAAATTGCAAAAATTGGTCAATATGCAGAAAACAATTATTTTATGAAACCATGTGGATTACTTGATCAAATGGCATGTTCTGTAGGTGGTTTTGTTACTATTGATTTCAAAGATAAACAAAATCCAATTGTAGAACAAGTTAAATTTGATTTTGCACATTCTGATTATGCATTGTGCCTTGTGGATACAAAGGGTTCGCATGCTGATTTATCTGATGAATATGGATTGATGCCAAAAGAGATGAAAGATGTTGCAAAAGTCTTAGGTAAAGAAGTTCTTTCTCAATGTACAAAAGAAGAGTTCTTAAAAAATATCAAGAAAATTCGTGAACAATGTAGCGATCGTGCACTTCTTCGTGCAATTCACTTCTTTAATGAAACTGATCGTGTAATTGATCAAGTTAACGCACTTAAAAACAATGACTTAGAAACATTCAAAAAATTAATTATTGAATCTGGATATTCTTCATATATGTATCTACAAAATGTGTATACAACAAAAGATATTGAAAATCAAAACTTATCCTTGGCTCTTGCGATATCTGAACAACTTCTTCAAAATTCAGGTGCATACCGTGTTCATGGTGGTGGTTTAGCAGGTACAATTCAAGCATTTGTACCAAAAACGATGTTAGAAGAATATAAGAATCAAATGAATGAAATTTATGGTGATGGATCATGTTTTGTCTTATCGATTCGTCCTGTAGGTGGATATAAAATTATCTAAGAAAAAAGTCCTTCAAATTTGTGAAGGGCTTTTTAGTATCAATTAATCATGTTTCTTAATATACATCCAGTTGTCTTGATCAATACTGACTTTGTTGAAGTTTTCAAGAATATCACTTAATTTTACATCTTTTAGATGAATAGAACTAAAGTAGCGATCAAGTAATAATTCCTCAACCTCAAGTATTTTTGTCTCATCAGTATTTGCATAGTCAAATGCGATGTTTTTAGGTAACAATGAAATACCTAAATTGTTGGCTGTAGCATTTAATAGAAGAACACCAATATCGTTTTCAAGAACAGGGTTGTAGGTTATGCCAAGAGTTTGAAAAGCATGATTAATAGCTTCTCGATCACCATTACCATTAGTTCTTAAGAGTAATTCTTCTTTGTAGAGGTCTTTTAGTGATACAGATGTTTTCTTTGCAAGAGGATGATCCTTGTGACAAACAGCTACAATTTTATCTTTGTGATATTGTTGTACATTGAGTTTTGGCTCATCAATGTTTGCGTCAATAAAAGCGAGTGTTATTTTTCCCGTAAGGATGAAGCTTACAATATTTTCGTTTGTATCAGTAATAAGATTAACATGAACATTTGGATAAATTTTATTGAACTTACTAATATAAATAGGCAAAAAATGCTTTCCTAAGGTAATGGATGCACCTACTGTAATGGAAGTTTCTTCATTCTTAGATTTCATTGCAAGATCCATCTCAGAACACAATTCAAATAATCGCATGGCTAAACTAAGTAATCGATTTCCATTGTCAGTGATTTCTAAATGACGAGAGACGCGAAAAAATAAACAAGTATTTAATTCATGTTCTAATTCTTTAATCGCATAGGATACTTGTGGTTGTTTCATATTTAATTCTTTTGCAGCTTGGGTGATACTGTTATGTTTACAAACATACATAAATACTTTCAAGTGATTTAAATTCATCGTATCCTCCTTATTTGTAAAGATTTGTTGCTATATCAATGAATTCTTTCATTGTTGAGCTTAATATGGCATCCTTATGTTTAATCAAATAGAAATAGCGTTTAAGATTGACATCAGTGATATTGATACATTGGATATCATCAATATACAAACGATCTCGAATCAGTTCTAGAGGGAGAATAGTAACCCCTAAATTTTCAGTAACACCATTAATTAATACTTTTGTACTACTACTTTCCCAAAGAGGTAATTTATGAATACCTCTTTTCTTGAAAATAGTTTCGATTAATTCACGCTCACCGCTACCTTGTTCACGAAGCAATAAATCATATTTTAGAAATTCATCAAACGTAACCTCTGCTTTTCGAGTAAGGTGATGCTTCTTTGAAGAAATTGCGACAAAATGATCAGTAAAATAAGGTGTACACTCAAGTTTATCATCTGGATGATCCGCATCAATAAAAGCAAAATCAATCTCTCTAGATAATATTTTTCTTATTATAATATCAGGAGTTTCTATCGTAACGCGAATTGTTGATGGATTTTGTGTCTGTTTGTATGCTTTAATATACTGAGGTAGAAAATGTTCAGCAATTGTAATGGAAGAACCTAAGTTCAATATTTCATTATTACCTGATGTAAATGTAGTTTCTATCTCGTTGTATATTTTCATGATTTCTGTTGCATAGTGCATTAATTTCATACCACTATCAGTAATTGTTAAGGATTTTGTATTGCGTAAGAAAAGTGTAGTTGCGTATTCGTCTTCTAATTCTTTAATTGCCAATGAAACAGCAGGTTGGGCAAGGTAGAGATTACTAGAAGCTTTTGTAATATTTTTTGTTTTACATACTTCTAAAAATATCTTTAAATTTCTATGATTCATAATACCTCCTATACATAACAAAAATCTTATGATAAATTATCTATATTCATATTATACACGAAAGTCGTCGTTTGTTATAATTTGCATGAAAAGAGGGATAAGATTGTGAATAAACCAAATGTCATTTTTATTTTAAATGATCATCAAGCATTTTATCGTCATGGCTGGGATGGAGGAGTAAAGCCAATTCGTCCAAATTTTGAAAAATTTGCGAGCGAAGGGGCAGAATTTACAAATGCCTATTGTGCAACTCCGTTATGTGCACCAGTACGACGCACAATGTTGAATGGTCAATTTGCACATAAGCATAAGAATTACTACAATACTTCAGCTGCACCATATGATGAGGAAACATACTTAGAAGCTTTATATAAAGAAGGCTATAAGAATTACTACTTTGGTAAATGGCATGCAGGTGCTGGTAATGCAACAACTGTTGAAAATCAGCATTGTGAAGGATTTAGCTGTGATGGATATGGTAATCCTTATACTTCGGATACATACAAAGAATACTTAAAAAGATACAACTTACCAGAAGCAGAACATTTCATTGAATGGCACTGTTGTTCAGACCGTTTGTTTGATGAAGGGCATTTTCCTAAAATTAAAGTAGGAGAAAATTATAAATGTGAATCAAGCTGGGCTGGGGAACATGCGATGGGTATAACGGTTACACCAAAAGAAACTCATGAATCATTCTTTTTGGCAAATCTAGCATGTGAAAAATTAGAAGAATTAGCTAAGTCTGGAAACGAGGAACCATTCAACATGCGTGTTGACTTTTGGGGACCTCATCAACCATTCTTCCCAACCAAAGAATTCTATGACATGTATAATCCAAAAGATATTAAAGAATATGGAAACTTTAGAGATGATCTTGCAAATCGTGCAGATGTTCATCGTACAGAAGACAATCGTTTTATTGGTGATGACAATCAAAAGATTATTTATCCAAATCCTGTTCCTTGGGAAACTTGGCAAGAAATACTTGCTCATGCTTATGCACACAACACTATGTTGGATGCAGCAGCGGGTAAGATTCTAGATAAAGTTAAAGAATTAGGATTAGATAAGAATACTGTTATTGTTTGGGCAACTGATCATGGTGATGCATTAGCAAGTCATGGTGGACATTTTGATAAGTGCTCATATATGTCACAGGAAGTTATGCGAATTCCAATGGCGATGAAATGGCCAGGTGTAATAGAACCAAATCAAAAATTTGATCAGCTTGTAAGTAACATGGATATACCTGTAACTATTATGGATGCGGTAGGACTTAAATTTAAACAAGAAACTCATGGTGAGAGTGTATTACCACTAGTAACACACAATACGGATGAGTGGCGTGATGATTTGATGTGTGAAACAGCAGGCCATGGTTATGTTGAACGAATCAATGGGCGTATGATTGTTCATGGTAAATACAAACTAGTTAAGTTTGAAAATCAAATCGATGAATTATACAACTTAGAAAATGATCCATTTGAATTAAACAATTTAGCAGAGGATATTAATTATTCAGATATCAAGCATGATTTGTTAGAACGCCTAAGAAAATGGCAAGTAAAAACAAATGATTCAGATATGGTTTGTTAAGAAAGGGGAAAAGGAATGAAGAAAATTTTAACAATCTTATTATCAGCATTATTAGTAACATCGCTTGTAGCATGTTCTAGTGAGGCACCAAAAACTGACGGAGGGCAAACAGGTGGCGACAAGAAAATTGTTGTTGGGTTTGTTACTGACACAGGAGGTCTTGGTGATCAAGGGTATAACGATGCAGTTTACTCAGGAATTACAAAAGCATCAGAAGAATTAGGATTTGAAGTAAAAATGGTAGAGTCAAAAGAAATTGGTGACTACGCAAACAACTTACGTGCTGTATTTAATGACGGTGCAGACGTAGCAATTTGTGCAGGAGCATCATTCGCAGATGCAGTTGTTCAAGTTGCAAATGAATATCCAGACAAAACAATCTTAGCATTTGATGCTGAAGTTGATGGAGTTGCAAATGTTGTATCATCAATGTTTAAAGAAGAAGAGGCAGCATTTGTACTTGGTGCATTTGCAGGTCTAGTAACAAAAACGGGAACAGTTGGTTATATCGCAGGTGTTGAATCACCATTACAAGAACGTGCAAAAAATGGATTTGAAGCTGGATTTATGACAACAAATCCTACAGGGAAAGTAATTGGTATATATGCTGGTACTTACAATGATGTAGGTAAGGGTAAAGAAATCGCAAACACTTTATATACTCAAGGAGCAGATTATGTAGCATCATTTGCTGGTGCATGTAACTTAGGTGTTTTCCAAGCTGCAACAGATGCAGGTGAAGGAAAATATGCACTAGGAGCAGCTTTAGGTCAATTTGATAAGAATCCAGAAAAAATTATTGCTTCTCAAGTTAAAACTGTAGATTTATCAGTATACAACGCATTAAGCGAATTTATTAGTGGAAAATCATCAGCAGGTATTACAACTCGTGGTATTAATGAAGGTGGCGTTGATATTATGTACAACCCAAATACTGAATTAGTAAACACTGTAGCAAGTGATGAAATCTTAGCTCAAGTTGATGCAATTAGAACACAAGTTATCAATGGAGAAATTAAGGTTCCATTAACAAAAGAAGATTTAGCAGCATTTAATAAATAAAAAGTAGTTGTGGGGAAACTCACAACTTTTTAGAAAGGAGAATCAATGACATACGCAATAGAAGCGATTAATGTATGCAAATACTTTGGAAACTTAAAAGCGAATGATGATATTACAATTCATGTTGAAAAAGGAACAGTACATGCGATTTGTGGTGAGAATGGAGCAGGTAAATCGACTTTAATGAATGTCCTTTATGGTTTATATTTACCAACCGCAGGACATATTCGAATTAATGAAGAAGATGTATCTTTAAAAAATCCAAAGGATGCAATTGAAAGAGGAATTGGAATGGTGCATCAACATTTCATGCTCATTCAAAATTTAACGATTGCAGAAAATATTGTACTGGGGCAAGAAACAGGTACAAAATTATTCTTAGATCGTAAAAAAGCAATTAAAGAAGTTGAAGAGTTATGTGAAAAATACAACTTACATGTAGATCCAAAAGCAAGAGTTGATGAAATAACTGTAGGGATGCAACAAAGGGTAGAAATATTAAAAGCTCTTTATCGAGGAGTTGATTTATTGATTCTCGATGAGCCAACTGCTGTTTTAGCACCACAAGAAATTGAAGAGTTATTTGAAAATATTCGTTTGCTTGTATCAAAAGGGAAAACAGTAATTATCATTACCCATAAGCTTAATGAAGTACTAGAGATTAGTAATCGTATTTCTGTTTTAAGATTAGGTAAGTTGATTGGAACAGTAAATACCAATGAAGTAGATGAGTCAAAGCTAACACAAATGATGGTGGGTAGAGATGTTGTTCTTGGTGGAAGAGAAAGAAAAGAAACAATCAAAAAAGATGAAGTTTTGAAAATTGAAAATCTTTCGTTAACTAAAGGACATCACAAAGCACTTGATGAAATTAATATTGATGTTAAATCAGGTGAGATTGTGGGTATTGCTGGAATTGATGGTAATGGGCAATCTGAATTAATTGAAATTGTCAGTGGCTTATTAAAACATTACACGGGTGAAGTAGAAGTAAATGGTGAAAACATCAAGCGAAAAAATGTAAGAAAAGTAAGAGCAGATGGATTAGGTTATATTCCAGAGGATCGCCATCGTGATGGTTTAGTCTTGGATTATTCTGTTGCTGAGAATATGATTTTGGGACAGCATTACCATGAACCATTTGCAAAAAACTATTTCTTAAAATTCAATGCAATTAATGATTTTGCAGAACAAAATATTAAGGACTTTGATATCCGTACGATGTCAAAAGATAGTTTAGCATCTACTTTATCAGGTGGTAATCAACAAAAAATAATACTAGCAAGAGAAACATGCAATAAACCTAAGTTTATTTTAGCTTCACAACCTACTCGTGGTTTGGATGTAGGTGCAATTGAGTTTGTTCATAATACACTTGTAGAAGCTAGAAATAACGAACAAGGGATTTTACTTGTGTCTTTTGAGTTAGATGAAATTTTAGCATTATGCGATCGCTTGTATGTATTCCATATGGGCAAAGTTGTAGGGGAATTAAAGAAAGAAGAATTTGATGTTGAAGAAATAGGAAAAATGATGTTGGGATTAAGGGAGGCGAAAGCGAATGGATAAAATTAAAAAGACATGTAGCGAATTAAAAATGCCTTTAATCGCAATTGCATTCGCATTTGTGTTTGGAAGTTTGCTAATTTTATCAACAGGAAAGAATCCAATTGAAGCTTACTCAGCGTTGTTTAGAGGAGCATTTGGATCACCTGCAGCCATATCACAAACACTTAACAAAGCTATTCCACTTATTTTTACAGGGCTATCTGTATCCATTGCTTATCAATGTAAATCACTTAACATTGGTGGTGAAGGACAATTAGTTTTTGGTGCATTTGGTGCATCACTTGTGGGTGTATATCTTAAGGGATTACCTATGTTAGTTCATTTGCCATTAGCGATTCTTGCAGGGTTTATTTTTGGTGGACTGTGGGCAGTAATTCCAGGATTATTAAAAATTAAAAAAGATGTTAATACAGTTATAAGTACAATCATGATGAACTATGTTGCATTCTCTGTTGTTTCATTTTTAATTAATACTTATTTCAAAGCAGACAAAAGCGATTTCGTTGCGATGAATTGGGTGGAGACAACAGCAAGGATTCCATTTATTCAAAATGGTGGATTAAGAATTTGTATTGGTATCATATTCGCAATTATTGCAGCAATCATACTTAGAATACTGCTTCAAAAAACAGTATTGGGTTATGAAATTAAAGCAGTAGGTGGAAATCAAAATGCATCCAATTCAAATGGAATTAGTTCAAAGAAAAATATTTTAATTTCATTAATTATATCGGGTGGTCTTGCAGGTCTTGCAGGAGCAATGGATATTTTAGGAAATTCTGGAAAGTTATATGATGGCTATAATCCAGGTTATGGTTTTGATGGTATACCAATTGCATTACTTGCAAAAGGAAATCCAGTAGGTGTTATTCTTACTGCATTATTATTCAGTGTGCTTCGAACAGGTGCTGTAACAATGCAAACATCAGTAGGTGTATCAAGAACAATTGTTGATGCTATGCAAGGTGTAATTATTTTATTCATTGCTGCTGAATATATTTTTACGATATATAAGAAAGCACGCTTGAATCGCACAAAGATGATTGAAGAAAAGAAGTTGGAGGGCGCACAATGATTTCGATAGAAGCGATTATTCTAATGACAATTTCTACTGCAGTACCGCTTGTATTCGCAAGTCTTGGTGGTGTTTTATCTGAGCGTTCAGGAGTTACTAATATTGGTATTGAAGGAATGATTTTATTTGGTGCATTCTGTGGTATGGCTGTTTCATATTTTACCAAAAATCCAGTACTTGGAGTTATTGCTGCTGCAGTTGGTGGTGGACTACTTGCATTAATCCATGCATTTATTTCAATCTCATGTGGTGGACCACAAGCTGTTAGTGCAACAGGAATTACGTTGTTCTCTGTGGGTATTACTTCATTTGGATTACGTTTAATTTTTAACCGTGCAGGTAATTCTGATCCAGTAGCTTATTTGCCAACAACAGAAATATTTAGAGATATACCAGTCATTGGTAAATACATGGCTAATTTTTCACCATTACTTTATTTGGCAATTATTGTCGGTGTAGGGATATGGTATTTATTTAGACACACACCACTTGGTTTGCGCATTCATACAGTTGGAGAAAATCCCAAAGTAGCAGAAACCTTAGGTATCAATGTTTGGCGTATTCGTTATTGGTGTGTAATTGTAAGTGGTATGTTAGCAGGACTAGGTGGAGCTTACTTATCACTTGGTCAAATGAATCTTTTCCAAGAAAACATGTCAGCAGGTCGTGGTTACTTAGCACTTGCTGCAGTAATCTTAGGAAGATGGAAACCACTAGGTGTAATTGCGGCTTGTTTATTCTTTAGTGTATTTGATGCAATACAACTACAACTTCAAGCTACAAACATGACAGGATTATCACCAACAATCCTTTCAGCAATACCTTATGTTGTTTGCTTGCTTGTTCTTGCATTCTCATTTGGTAAATCAAAGGCACCAGCTGCAAATGGAAAACCATATTTGAAAAAACAAGGTTAATGAAAAATGACATTTCGTTTGAAATGTCATTTTTATATCCAATTATTTGTTTGTTTTGGTTTACTACAAGATTGTCTAATGATGAGTTCACATGGAACCATAGACATCATAGGGTAAATCTTTTTTTGCTTTAGAAACATGGATAAGAATTGAGCACTAAATTCACCCATTTTTTCTGAAGGAACATTGATGGTAGTTAGTGGAGGATTAGCGTAGGCAGAGGTAGGATCGTTATTAAATCCAATGATAGAGATATCATCGGGTACACTTAAACCAGCTTCACTAATTGCACTCAATGCACCAAAGGCAATTGGGTCATTAGCACAAAATATCGCAGTAGGAAGTTTAGGCAATGAAAGAATTGACTTCATCATTTCATAACCGGATTGAGAAGTAAATTGATCTTCTCGTATGTATTTTAAATATTCGATATTGTATGATGAACAATATTTTTCGAAGAAATTTTTTCTTTGATCTCTATAGCGTAATCCATCTGTTGTAAATTCAATTCCTCCAAGGAATCCAATTCTACGATGACCTAGAGAAATCAAATATTCAATAGCATCTTTTAATGCATTTTGAACATCCATGACAATGGTATTAACGTAGATTTTTTCCATAAACATGTCGATAAAAATAATCTTGTCTGTTATCTTTCGAAATTCTGCAATTTCAGTCTTACTAAATTTGCCTATGCAAATTAAGCCGTCCAATCCATCTAATTTTGTAAAGTAATCTTCATCATCTTTGAATGAGCGCACAATCTCAATGTTGTTATTGTGGAGTGTTGATTCAACACCAACTCGAATTGAGTGGTAAAAAGGGTCATTTAATTCTTTTTCATTTGTATACCATTGAACAATTCCTACTCGATTTCTAGAGTAATTATTCTTCATTTTGATTTCTTTTTTACTGTAACCCATCTTTTCAACTGTCTCGAAAACTCTTTTCTTTGTAGCCTCAGGTACATTGAGAGAAGGGTCGTAATTGAGTACTCTAGAAACTGTAGAAATAGATACATTTGCAGCTTTTGCGACATCTCGAATCGTAACCATACAGAAAACCTCCCTGACGTAGACAATTTATCTTAAAAAAACTTAAAAGTCAAATTGTTTAGTAAAAAGACGTTATGTACAGATTAGTAAACTATTCACAAGTATGCACAAATTGGTATCTTTTCTAGAAAAAACAAAATAAAATGACATTGTTTTACTAAACAACACATTGTTCACACAAAAAAATCGAATGTCAGTTGACTATGTTCAAAGAAATGTTTTATCATGTAAGCGTATACAATAACTAAAGTATACGGGAGGAAAAAATGAAAAAGAAATTATTAGCTTTATTAGCTGCTGGAGCTATGCTACTAGGTTTAGTAGGATGTTCTAGCACACCAGCTACTCCATCAGCAACACCAGCTGAAGGCGGAGCAACTGGAACAGGTGAAACTGTAAAGATTGGTGTATCAATTTACAAATTTGATGACAACTTCATGACTCTTTACCGTAACGAAATTCAAAACTATGTTGATGAATTAAACAAAACTAGTGACGTTAAGTACGAAGTTACTATCCAAGATGGAAAAGGTGACCAAGCTGAACAAACTAACCAAATCGACAACTTTATTACTCAAGATTATGATGTACTTATCATTAACTTAGTACAATCTACATCTGCTGCAACAGTTATCGAAAAATGTAAAGAAGCTAACAAACCTTGTATCTTTATTAACCGTGAACCATCTGCAGAAGATATGACAATGTATGAAAATGAAGATGGAACACCAGCTGATCCATATGCAACAATGTATACATATGTTGGAGCTGATGCTCGTCAATCTGGTAAATTCCAAGGTCAATTAATTGCTGATCTTGAAAACAAAGGTGACTTAAATGGTGATGGTACTCTTAACTATGTAATGGTTATTGGAGATCCTGAAAACGTTGATGCTCAATACCGTACTCAATTCTCAATTGAAGAATACCAAACTGCATCTGGATTAAAAGTAAAAGAATTAGATGCTCAACGTGGTGACTGGGACCAAGCTAAAGGTCAAGAAATCGTTGCTAACGCTTTAACTAAATATGGTGATGAAGTTGAAGTTGTATTCTGTAACAATGATGCTATGGCTTTAGGTGCTGCACAAGCAATTGAAGCTGCTGGACGTAAAGTTGGAGAAGACATTTACTTAGTAGGTGTTGATGCTCTTGCTGAAGCTGTTGAACTTGTATCTACAGGTGGAATGACTGGTACAGTATTAAATGACCATATCAACCAATCTCACAAAGCTGTTGATGCTGCTGTTAAAGCTTCAAAAGGTGAAGAACTTGATACATACTACTGGGTAGACTATGTTAAAGTTACTCCTGCTAACGCTGCAGAATTCAAATAATTAAATAATAATTAGTTACGAACTTAAATTACGTGTGCCTTAGCGCACACGTAATTTTTCAAGAAAAACCTACTAGGGAGGAATATATATGAGTGATTATATTTTAGAAATGAAAAATATAAGTAAAAGCTTCCCAGGTGTTAAAGCACTCGACAATGTATCTTTAAATATCAGACCAGGAACAGTTCACGCATTAATGGGTGAAAATGGTGCTGGTAAATCAACACTTATGAAATGCTTATTTGGTATCTATAATAAAGATGGTGGAGAAGTATATTTCAATGGTGAAAAGGTAGATATAAAGAATACACATGATGCTTTAGGACGTGGTATTGCAATGGTGCAACAAGAGCAACAACCGATACTTGATCGAAGTATTGCTGAAAATATTTTTTGTGGACGTTTTCCAACAAAGAATTTTGGACCAATAAAAATAATTGATCATACTAGGATGTATGCTGAAACAGAAGCACTATTAAAAGAAGTAAATATGAACTTTAATCCTAAAATGAAACTTTCTGAATTATCAGTTTCAAATATGCAATCTGTTGAAATTGCTAAAGCTGTTTCTGTCAATGCGAAAGTAGTTATTATGGATGAACCTACATCTTCTTTAACTGAAAATGAGGTTGAAGGATTATTCGATATTATCAATCGTTTAAGATCAAACGGAGTATCGATTATTTATATTTCTCATAAAATGGAAGAAATTTTAAAGATTTCAGATGAAGTTACAATTATGCGTGATGGTACTTATGTTGGAACATGGCCATCAAGTGAATTAACTACTGATCTTATTATTAAACGAATGGTTGGTCGTGAACTTACTAACCGTTTCCCTCCTAGAGAAAACATTCCTGGAGAAGTAGTATTGAAGGTAGAAAACTTTACATCAATTAGTCCCAAATCATTTAAAGATGTTTCTTTCGAACTTAAAAAAGGTGAAATTTTAGGTATTGGAGGATTAGTTGGTGCTCAACGTACAGAACTAATGGAAGCAATCTTTGGGGTACGTCATACAATAAGTGGAACAGTTACTTATAAAAATGAAATATTAAAAATCAAAAGACCTCGCGATGCGATTAAAAGAGGTATTGCCTTATTAACAGAAGATAGACGTGCGACAGGAATCTTTGGCGTATTATCTATTTCAGATAATGTAGGGGTTGCTTCATTAAGTAAATATCTTGATTTTGGATTTGTATTAAATAATCGTAAATTAGATGCTTTGGTTAATGAAAACATTCGTAAGATGAGTATTAAAACACCATCGACTAAAACACAAATTCAATCATTATCTGGTGGTAATCAACAAAAAGTTATTATTGGACGTTGGCTTGCTAATGATCCTGATATCTTGATTCTTGATGAACCAACTCGTGGTATTGATGTTGGTGCTAAATATGAAATCTATACAATCATCACAGATTTAGCAAAACAAGGTAAATCAATTATTATGATTTCATCTGAAATGCCAGAGTTATTAGGCATGAGTGATCGTGTTATGGTAATGTGTGAAGGTAAAGTAACAGGTATCTTAGATAGTACTGAAGCAACGCAAGAAAAAGTTATGGCTCTTGCTACGAAATACATGTAAGGGAAGTAGAGGGAAAACTATGGACGCAAAAAAAATAAAAAATTATTTAAGTAATAATGCGATTGTAATATTATTATTTCTTTTAGTACTCTTTGTTGGATTTACTCAAAAAGGGTTCTTCTCATGGAATAACTTTAACAACATCGCATCAAACACAGCTCCTCGTTTCATTATTGCACTTGGAGTTAGTGGATGTTTAATTACTAAAGGAACTGACTTATCTGCAGGACGTTTAGTAGGGCTAGGTGGTGTATTGGCTTGTACATTGTTACAACGTGCAGACTATACAGATAAATTCTTTGAAAATTTACCTCAATTGAATATATTACTTGTATTTGTAATTGTTATTTTGGTAACAGGTTTGTTTGGTTTAGTAAATGGATTAGTTGTTTCTTATTTAAAAGTACCACCATTCCTAGCAACTTTAGGTCTGCAAACAATCGTTTATGGTATCAACTTAGTTTATTCAGGAGCTGATCCAGTTGGAGGACTTAGAAAAGATTATACTGCAATTGCATCGGGTAGTTGGTTTGATATAGGTGACTTTAAACTGAAATGGTTATTGATTATTGCAATTGTTATGGGACTTGTATTCTGGTTCCTATACAATAAAACTCGTCATGGTAAATATATGTATGCAATTGGTGGTAATGAAAATGCTGCTGAAGTATCAGGTGTTAATACAACTGCTACAAAAGTTCGCATTTATACACTAGCTGGTGTTATGTATGGTTTTGCAGGTTTCTTATTAGCTGCTAAATCAGGAGGAGCTTCAGTTAACTTAGGACTTGGTTATGAACTTGAAGCAATTGCTGCTTGTACAATTGGTGGTGTATCAACTACCGGAGGTATTGGTAAAGTTCAAGGAATCTTGCTTGGGGTATTGGTATTCGAGTTAATGAAAACATCACTACAATACTTAGGTGTAGATACTTCATATCAATTCATTGCCCAAGGTTTAGTAATTATCGTTGCAGTTGCACTTGATATTCGCAAGTACACTGCTAAGAAATAATTTAAAACTATCATAGAAGATATCACTTTGAGTGGTATCTTTTTTTATTTTTTGAACTGTATGAATGCCAGAATTATAATGGAATCAGCATCATTTAATATGATTTATTTAGTATACTTAACTCATTTTACTAAGCACATTGATTGAAAGTAATGGAAAATAGGACAATAATAAGATTAAATGGAGGAATGAATATGAGATATCAAGATGTAATACCTGAGCAAGCACAAAGTACAATTTTGTGCACTGTAAATTTTAAAAAAGATGTAGACACAAGTGTTATTGTAGATACATTTCGAGATTTTTGTGAGAGACTTCATCCAACAATGAATAGTATGAAAATAAGGTTTCCTTATGATAATTTTAAATTCGCAATGGGAATTGGAGCTGATGCATGGGAGAGATTATTTCCATTATCTGAAAAACCAAAAGAACTAGCACGCTTTAGTGAAATTAAAGGTAAAGAAAAAACTGCAGTGAGTACAGAAGGGGATTTATTTTTTCACATACGTGCAGATAAAATGGATGTATGTTACGAAATGATGTTAATCATTCATAAACTTTTAAAAGATGTCATTGATCCTGTTGATGAAACACATGGCTTCCGTTTTCGTGATGGAAGAGCTATCTTTGGATTTGTTGATGGTACTGAAAATCCTGATATTGAAGAGGCACAAGACGTTGTTTACATCGATGATGAAAACGATCCCTATCAAGATGGTACTTATGTATTAGCTCAAAAATATACATTTGATTTAGATTTATGGGAAACATTAACAATAGAGCAACAAGAATTGGTAGTAGGGCGTACAAAAGAATATGATTTAGAACTATCAGATGATAAAAAACCAAGCAACGCTCATACAGAAATATCGAAAGCTCATGATCGTATGGGCGAAGAAGTTAAGATTATGCGTGCTAATATTGCATTTGCAGAGCCATCAAAAAATATCTTTGGAAGTTATTTTCTAGGATATTCAAAAGATTTTTCAATTACACTTCAAATGTTACAACATATGTTTGAAGGAAAAGATTCAGATTCTCATGATAGTATTCTTGATTATTTTAGTACGGTGAGTGGTAATTTATTCTTTGTACCTAGCTATGAACAATTGGATAAAATAGCAACAGGTGAGATAAAGTAATTTTAAATTTATGAGTTATCTAAGTAAACATGACAGGAATGTCATGTTTTTTCTGTGCTTTATTGATGCTATAATTTCTTAAATAGGAAAAATAAATTATGAAAAATTTTGTTAGAAGTAACCAGCTCTTATCATTGTGTGGTTTAAATTGTGGTTTATGTCCAATGAAGTTGGGTAATCATTGCGGTGGATGTGGAAAAGGAAATCAATCCTGCAGAATTGCCAAATGCAGTATGGAACAACATGTTGAATATTGTTTTCAATGCGATAAATATCCTTGTGATAAATACAATGAAATTAATCACTATGATTCATTTATTACACATGAAAATCAACTTAATAATCTGTGTAGGGCAAAATCAATAGGTGTAGAACGATACAATAAGGAACAAGTAGAAAAAGTGAAGATGCTTCAACTTTTATTAAATCGATTTAACAATGGAAAAAAGAAAAATTTCTATTGTATCGCAGTCAATTTATTAGATTTGAATGATCTAAATGAAATATTTCAACTTATTTCATTAAATAAAGAATTTGATGATCTATGTGTAGATGAGCAATGCGAATATGTTTATCATATGTTTAAGAACAAAGAAATAGAGAAAAACATCAAATTTAAGCTAAGAAGGAAGCCAAAATCTTGAATTGTTAAGCTTTGTGGACAAATTGCCAACTAGTGTTGGTTGAGACTATTTTAAAGTAATTGCTATACTTTGGATGCAATTGCAAAGCATAGAAAAGAGAGGATGTTAAAAATGAATTTTAACGAGAAATTAATTACTTTAAGAAAAACCAAAGGCTTATCTCAAGATGAATTGGGTGCAAAACTAAATGTATCAAGACAAACAATATCGAAATGGGAGCTAAGTCAATCCTATCCAGACTTTCAACGATTAGTTTTATTAAGCGATTATTTTGGACTTACCTTGGATGAACTTGTAAAAGATGTAGATGTACAGGATGTAAGAGAGAAAAATATAAGCAATGATATAATCAATTCCATCTATGATGATGTGAATAAAGGTAAAAATGTAATCAAGACTTGTATCATTCTTGGGCTAGGGGTACTCACATTTTTCTCATTTATTGTTATTTATGGTATATTTTTCAAATAATGATTTCATAATTATTTGTTGAAGACTATATTCTTGGTATACTAAATGATATAGAAAAGAGTATGCTATGTTAAAAGATGATTATCTATTAAAAATGATTGAACAAATAAGTTCTATGTTAGCGAGTATTATGTTCAATAAGGATATTAAAGAAATTGAAACTGAAATAAAAGAAGATGAAGTACATAATGATGAATTAAACTTGATTGTAAAACGAGTTCAATGCAATCAATATAATCAACTTATTAATGAATTCATGTTAGATGAGTGTAAACTTAAGCTTTGCTTGATCTTCTTTAATGAATTAAATAATTACTCGGATAAAGAATTGATATCTATTGGCCTAACAAGAAATAAACTAAAGGATGATTTAATCGCAATCTTAGAAAAATATGGTTATTCGCACATTATTGATTTATTTGACTTCTAGAAATAAAATATTTGAAAGAAACATGACAGGAGATGTCATGTTTCTTTTGTATAATAAATGATATAATCAAATAAATTACTATTGTATTGAGAAAGAAGAGACTATGACAGCATTGACTTCAATGAAAAATATAGGCAAGGAAATGAAAAAAAAACTAGAGTCAGTTGGGATTGATTCAGTAGAAAAACTAAAATGTATAGGTAGTAAAGATGCCTTTATTCATTTAAGAATGAAATATAGCAATATCTGTTTAGTTCATTTATATACACTACAAGGAGCTATTGATGATATTGAATATCATAATTTACCAGAGAATATGAAAAGTGATTTGAAGAAATTTAGCAAAGAATTAAAATGAAGTGTAGGGGAAGGAGAAAATGATAATGGATAATTTCATTAATCTAACAGCTGAGAATATTGATGAACAACATCTTTGTTGCATTATTCGAAGTAAGATAGCTCATCCAGGAGTTGAAACAAAAAGAAAATGGTTAAAGCAAAGAATTCAAGAAGGTCATGTGTTTAGAAAACTAGATACCAAAGCAACAGCATTCATTGAATATGCACCATTAGAAACTGCTTGGGTGCCAATTGAGGGAGATAATTATTTATATATTTATTGTTTGTGGGTTGATGGTGAATTCAAAGGACATGGGTATGGAAAAGCTTTAATGGATTACTGTATAAAGGATGCTAGGAAGAAAAAGAAATCTGGTATTTGTTTGCTAGGTGCTAAAAAACAAAAACACTGGCTTACCAATCAAGAATTTGCAAAACGATATGGCTTTGAGGTTGTTGATTCAACTAATTCAGGTTATGAGTTATTGGCACTATCGTTTGATGAATCAAAACCAAAATTTACTGCTAAGGCAAAGAAAGAAATTATAAAGGATAAAGCATTAACTATTTATTATGATGATCAATGTCCTTTCATAAAACAAAAAATTGAAAATCTTCAAGATTATTGTCAAAAAAATCGTATTCCACTTTCTTTGAACTATATAAATTCATTGAAGAAAGCAAAAAATGTACCTTGTGTCTTTAATAATTATGCTGTGTTTTATGAGGGTAAATTTCAAACAGTTAATTTATTAGAAATTACTCAGGTAGAAAGAATGATAACATCATGAAAAAGGTTGAATTCGTTCAACTTGATTTACAAAGGGATAGTGTAGGATCAAGCAAATGATTAGAAGAATAGAAATAAGTGATATCGATGAAGTTGCACGAATCTGGTTAGATACAAACATAACTGCACATAATTTTATATCTTCTAATTATTGGTATAGTAAACTTGACGAGGTGCAACAAGCTCTCTATAATGCTGAAGTTTTTGTGATACAAGAAGAAAATAAGATTTGTGGATTTATTGGTTTAGATAAAAACTATGTATTAGGAATATTTGTAGAAACAACAATGCAGTCAAAAGGTTTTGGCAAGCAATTGTTAGATTACTCAAAAATGATAAGAAATGAATTGGTACTGAATGTATATCAAAAGAATGAAAAGGCAATCCAATTTTACAAATACCAGAATTTTACTATGATAAATGAATTGACTGATTATGATACAAATGAAAAAGAATATGTTATGCAGTGGATACGATGATTATATTTTATTTAGAAAGAGGATAAGAAGATGAATCGATATGATGAAGGATTAGAGTTAATAAATAAAAGTTGTGGTAATGGGAAAGATAATGTAATTTCTGTAGCGACTATCTCGACTACTCTTAGTGGCGAAGGATTACCATGTCCATGTGTGCGCGAGGTAGATGCATATTATGAAAAAGGTGTTTTTATATTACCACATATGGTTTATCAAATAAGATAATCCAAATTCAGCAAAATAAAAATATATCTTTTTCGGTTGCATTTGAAGGAATTACTGGAATTGGATATGGCGAAAATTTGGGGTGGGTACTCGATCCTAAAAATGCTGAGATAAGACTGAGGGTACGAGAAGCATTCAAAGATTGGTATGACCAAGCAAATTATGAACCTAGTCAGGACTGTGTAATTTTAGCTTTGCATATTACGCAAGCATATATTTTTAGAGATCATGGTGCAACACAATATAAATTAGATTTGGTAAATCAATGTGAGATAAAATAATGAGAGTATCTGTAATGAATGTAGGAGAGAAAGTTTCATTTGGTCAATATGTCTGGCGAATACTTGAACTTCAAGAAGATAAAGCATTGATCATAACAGAAGATGTTATTGAAGAAAGACCGTATCATAATCAATACATCGATATTACATGGGCAGATTGTTCACTTAGAAATTATCTTAATACTGAATTCTACCATCGTTTTAGTAATGAAGAAAAAATGAGAATTATTCCTGTTATTAATAAAAATGATGACAATCACTGGTATAAAACAAAAGGTGGAGTTGATACTGAAGACTATATTTTTTTATTGAGTCTTGAAGAAGCAACTTGTAAATACTTTGGGGACAGTAGTTCTAAATTGTTCAATCCAGGGAAGAATCAAAGATATTGGTTTGAAAGAAAAGACATGAACAATAGTAAGCGTCTTGCAAAGTTAATTCATACAGACTGGGGTTGGTGGTATTGGCTTCGAACACCTGGTCGTGTGGGAGTTAAAGCAGTTTATATATTTGGAACTGATGGTAACATTGGAATTCAAGGTAATAATATTTTTAAAGGTAATCTGGATGAAGGCAGATGTCGTGGTGGAGTTCGCCCAGCACTATGGTTAAAATTAAATAAGGGAGATGAAGAATGAAAATTTATGAATATAAAAAAGATTCTTTCGTAACGATTGGAAAACAAGGTTCAACTTTGGATGGTCTAAGTTTTGTGCAAAACTTATGGAAAGATGCAAATTCGCATTTTAATGAAGTTCAACATCTAGCGAAAAAAGATGAATTTGGGAATCTTGTAGGTGTATGGGGTAATATGTCTGATTTTTCTTTGTCCTTTCAGCCTTGGCAAGAGAATTTTTCAAAAGGATATTATCTTGCGGGTGTAGAATGTGTCGATGATGCAATCGCACCAGAGGGATGGACAAAATGGATTATTCCTAGCTTTGAATATTTAATGGTTGAATGTGAAGAAAAAGATACATTTGTTAAAATGATAGAATACTTAAGTCAACATAGTTTGACCTTAGTTGGTGCTGTACAAGACTTTACTGATCCAAAGAGTGGGAAAAACTATATGCTTTTTCCAATAAAAAGTAATTAAGTAATGATTGAAAAAATAGAAATATTTAGACTTCTTGATCATCCAAATACCAAGGAAGAATTAGCTGCTTGGTTTCATGAAAAATGGAATATACCTTGTTTGACTTATTTAGAAAGTATGGAGCTATGTTTGTCGAAACAAAGCATGATTCCTCAATGGTATTTTGTGCAACATAATAATCGAATTATTGCAGGTTGTGGAGTAATTGAAAATGACTTTCATAATAGGAAAGACTTAACACCTAATTTATGTGCTTTATATGTTGAAACTGAATATCGTGGGCTGGGTATCGCAGGTAAATTATTGAATTTTGTTTGTAATGATATGAAGGAGAGAAAAATAGAAGCATTATATTTAGTAACAGATCATTCCTCTTTTTATGAAAGATATGAATGGAAATTTCTATGTAGAGTACAAGGTGATGGAGAACTTGAAGTTTCAAGAATGTATGTTCATTATTGTTAATAACTTTGTCATGAAATAGACTTTATTAAAGAGTCTATTTTTATTTTGGTATAAGTTCTTTATATAATTCCAAAAAGAAGAGGAATAATAAAAATAATTGTCGTATTCTTTTGTTCAGGAGGAATAACAAATGAAGTTTGAAATCAAAGAAGTAGAAGGAACAAGAGTTGTTTACATGAAGTACAAAGGATTACCACAAAAGGCGAGCAAACATTTAGCAACAGTATTTAAATCAATAAAAGGGAAATCCTGTGGAGCACCTATTTTCTATTATTTAAAAGAAATAGCTAACAGTGAAGAAGTAGAAATGGAAATATGTGTACCCAGTGATGAGAACCCAAGTATACCTGGAGTAGAAGTAAAAATCTTACCAAGAGAAAAAGTTATTGCGACAACATATGTAGGTCCTTATACAAATTTATCAAAGGGATATGAGGAATTGATGGCATATGTAAAAGAAAACCAAGTTAATGTTACGGGTGTAGCAAAAGAGATTTATCTAAAAGGACCAGGAATGATCTTGCCAGGCAATCCTTCCAAATACATAACAGAAATTCAATTTCTTCTTGGTTGAGGATATCTATGTACGCAATAGAAATTAATCAATTATCTAAGGTATATAAAAATGGTGTTCAAGCATTGGATGGTTTTGATTTATGTGTAAAAGAGGGAGATATTTTTACACTTTTAGGAGAAAATGGTGCAGGTAAATCTACACTAATAAAGATATTAACGACATACTTAAAAAGTACAAGTGGTACGGTGAAGATGCTTGGATTAGATTTAAATAAAGAAGCGGACAAAATAAGAAAGCAAATAGCGTGTGTCTTTCAACAAACATCAATTGATACCTTTTTGTCTTTAGAAGAAAATATGTTGTTTCAAGGGAAACTTTATTCTATTCCCAATGATGAAGCAATAAAACGAATGGAAAGTTTAATAACTGTTTTTGGTTTATCATCGTATCGTAACTTGCCTGTTTCATCCTATTCGGGAGGTGTAAAAAGAAGACTGGATATTGCACTTAATTTAATGTCGAATCCAAAGATTTTATTTTTAGATGAACCTACTGTAGGCATGGATGTTCAGTCACGCAATGCAATGTGGGATATGGTAAGGAAAATAAGAAGTGAATTGGGAACAACTATTTTTCTTACAACACATTACTTAGAAGAAGCAGAAGTTTTAAGTGATTCCATATGTATTATGAAGAAGGGTAAAAATATTGTTTGGGGTAGTAGGCAAAAATTGACAAAATTACTGGATATCAATTATATAGAGTTGTGTTTATTAAACATAAATATAAAAAAAATCGAAAAATACCTGTGCAATAAATTTCCAAAATGGAAACTGATTTTAAAGGATTCTTCAATTTATATACAAAATGATAAAGATATAATGGATTTACTTTTAAAAGTTTTATTACAAGAGAAGATTCAATTTGAATCAATCGGATATGTAAAACCTTCATTAGAAGACATCTTCATTCAAGTTTTAGAGGAGGCTAACATATGATATTTTTCTCAATGCTCTATCGTAATATCAAATGGCGAGTACACAATTGGTTAACGATTCTGTTTACAATCGTACAACCCATTCTTTGGCTGATTTTATATAGCACAGTTGCATCAAGTACCATGAAATCAACTTTGAGTATTAATTACACATCTTTTATTTTACCAGGATTAATGTTCCTTGTATGCTTTGCATCATCCTGTAGTTGTGGCATTATGAATTATATAATGAAACAAGAGGGGAGTTTTAATCGTTTGCTCATTGCTCCTGTTTCTAGAGATACAATGATTTTAGCACAGGTCACTGAAGCAATTTTATGTTCGTTTTTTGAAGTTGTACTAATCACTTTTATAAGTTTGTTTTTAGGGGTTAAGATTTCATTTACGATTGCTAGTTTTATGATGATCGTTTTGGTTTTGTTTCTATCTAGTTTTTTAATCGCTAGTTTAGGTTATAGCTTAAGTTTAAAATTACCCAACGACATGGTTTATCAAACAATGATGAATGCAATTGTTTTGCCTATTTTCTTTTTAAGCTCAGCGTTATTTCCAGTTGATAAAATCAAAGGGATCCTTGGAGTAATTGTTCAATGGAATCCATTTACACACAGCATTGACTTAGTTCGCTCTGTCATGCTTCATCAAGAAATTGTTTTACAAGATATCTTCTTTACAATGGGTATGCTCATTATTTTGTGTTGCTTGAGTTTTCTTTGGGCAAGAAACAGTTTAAAAAAAGAAATGGAAGTATAAAAAAATATCTACTCTGCAGATATTTTTTTCTTGGATTCAACTGTGTTTCGTTCATTTCTAAGACTTAGATAAACTTTTATTATAATTAAAATTGTAAATGTAATAAGCAATAAAAATGCGTAATTAATTAAATCAGGTTGTGAACCAAACATTAGAGCAACTAGAAGAAATAGAATAAATTGCCATTTAAGACGTTTCTTAATTCCTTCAACATCTTCTTTGAATTCAAAGGTTTTCCATTGAGATTTAAAAGGAGCTTTCTCATAGATGTAGTAACATATCATTTTTGTTAGAAAATACATACCAATAAAAAGAAGAATGATGATGCCATAAACTATAAATGGAGAGATTGTTGTCATTAAGTTAAATAAGAAGTAAATCGCAATTACAGCTAAAGTATAGAGTATGCAACTGCAGGCAAAATAAATGAGTAAATCACTTTCACTAATATAGCGTGTGTTTCTTTTTGAACAAGTCTTGCATTTCACTTTTCCTACTTGGTAAGTTTCAAAAGCTTCAGCAACCGCTTTATTCATATCTTTATTACATTTTTCACAAAGTACTTTCAATTTCATCACCTAACTTATTTTATCATGAAAAAGAGTTCATTCCTACTTAAAATGAGAGGTATTGAACTATTTCTTAATATTATACAATGTAATATAGAAAACAAGATTGCTACTTGGATAGTAGAACGCTTTCATGTATAATTATGAAATGCGAGGGTATAATTATGTATAAAATATTAACAAAAAAACAATTGAATCCAGATGTATATTTATATGAAATTGAAGCAAAGGCTATTAGTAAAAAAGTTCAACCAGGACAATTTATTATTTTAAGAGTAGATGAATTTGGTGAACGTCTTCCTTTGACAATTGCTGACTATAATGCAGATAAAGGAAGTGTAACCATTATTGTTCAAGCCATCGGTGCTAGCACAATTAAACTTAGTCATTTAAATGAAGGTGACTTCATTCAAGATATTGTAGGACCTTTGGGAAAAGCGACTGAATTTGAAGATGCAAAACATGTTTGTGTTGTAGGTGGTGGTGTTGGAACAGCAATTGCTTATCCAAGTGCAAAGTTTTTATCACAAAATCATGTAAAAGTAGATATGATTGCGGGTTTTAGAAATACAGACATGATTATTTTAGAAAATGAGATGAAAGTCATCGCAAATCATTGCATGATTATGACAGATGATGGTTCAAATGGTAACAAGGGATTTGTAACGGACGCTTTAAATAAAATGATGGAAGAAAATAAATATGATCTTGTTATCGCAATTGGTCCAATTCCAATGATGAGAGCTATTTGTGAGTGTACTCGTCCTAAGCAAATCAAAACAATTGTAAGCTTGAATCCAATCATGATAGATGGTACTGGTATGTGTGGTGGATGTCGAGTAACGGTTGATGGAAAAACAAAATTTGCTTGTGTAGATGGTCCAGACTTTGATGGACATCTTGTCGATTTTAATAATTTAGTAGAAAGAAATCGTATGTATAAAGAAGAAGAGGGACATCAATGTCGCTTAAGCAAGGAGGGGAAATAGTATGGCAAATATGCAAAATGAAAAGACACCTATGCCTTTTCAAGATCCAACCCTTCGTAGCAAAAACTTTGAAGAAGTAGCTTTAGGTTATACCCATGAAATGGCAATTAACGAAGCACAAAGATGTTTGAATTGTAAACATAAACCATGTATGGAAGGTTGCCCTGTGGGAGTACATATTCCAGAGTTTATTCAATACTTAGTTAATGATCAAGTAGATGAAGCATTAAGAGAAATTAAAATTACAAATAATTTTCCAAGTATTTGCGGACGTGTTTGCCCACAAGAGAGTCAATGTGAAGCAAAATGTGTACGTGGTATAAAAGGAGAAGCAGTTGCGATTGGTCGTCTAGAACGCTATGTTGCAGAACAAGGTAAAGTAGCAAAAGAAGAGGTTAAGTCCAATGGAATCAAAGTAGGCGTTATTGGAAGTGGTCCAGCTGGATTATCTTGTGCTAATGATTGTGCTAAAGCTGGATTTGATGTCACAATATTTGAAGCACTTCATCAAACAGGTGGTGTGTTGTCATATGGTATTCCAGAATTTAGATTACCTAAGTCAATAGTTCAAAAAGAAATTGAATCTCTCAAAGATTATCGTGTGAAAATTGAAACAAATATGATAGTGGGTAGAACGATTACATTTGATGATTTGTGGAATGAAGGCTTCAAAGCACTGTTTATTGGAACTGGTGCAGGTTTGCCGAATTTTATGAATATTCCAAATGAAAATGCAGTAGGTGTAGTAAGTGCTAATGAATATTTAACTCGTTGTAACTTAATGAAAGCGTATGATGAAAAATATGATACACCAATTGCAAAACCAAAACATACAGTTGTTGTTGGTGGTGGAAATGTAGCAATGGACGCTGCACGCTGTGCACGTCGCTTGGGTGATCGAGTAACACTTGTTTATCGTCGTAGTTTAGAAGAAATGCCAGCAAGACATGAAGAAATTGAACATGCCATGGAAGAGGGAATTGAATTTAAACTCTTAACAAATCCAATCGCTATGATAAAGGATGACTTAGGTCAAGTTAGTGGAATGACATGTGTTCAGATGGAACTGGGTGAACCTGATGATAAGGGAAGACGTGGAGTCAGTGTAATTGAGGGAAGTGAATTTAATCTTGATTGTGATTATGTGATTATGGCAATAGGAACATCAAGTAATCCACTTTTAAAGGACGCTGAGAAGTCGTTAGAAGTAAATCGTAGAGGTTGCTTTGTTGTTAATGAAGATCAAATGACATCCGTACAATCGGTTTATGCAGGTGGAGATGCTGTAAGTGGTGCAGCAACCGTTATTTTAGCTATGGGTGCAGGTAAAAAAGCGGCAGAGAGCATTTGTAAAGAATTATTAGGCTAGAACATGAGAAATCATGTTCTTTTTATCTTGTTTTGAGGGTATAATAGGGGTAATTAGTAGCATAAAGGGAGAGATAATATGTATTTTGAGGAAAAAATTTGGATGTCGATGAATCAGAATAGACAGTATTTGCTACCTATAATGGCAAATCGTCATGGTCTGATTGCGGGAGCAACAGGTACAGGAAAAACAATTACTTTAAAAGTTATGGCGGAATCATTTAGTGATATGGGTGTTCCTGTCTTCATGGCTGATGTAAAAGGTGATTTGACGGGAATGTGTATTCCAGGTGTTGATAGCGAATCAATGCAAAAGAGAATCAAAAAATTTGGGTTAAATAATACGAATTATTCTTATGCTGGTTATCCAACAACTTTTTGGGATATCTATGGAGAAAAAGGCACACCTGTACGTACTACGGTTTCAGAGATGGGACCTCTTTTGTTGGCACATGCCATGAATTTGAATGATACGCAAACTGGAGTATTGGAAGTCATCTTTAAAGTAGCAGATGATGAAAAGTTATTATTACTTGATTTGAAAGACTTAAAAGCAATACTTAATTATGTGGCTGAACATGCATCTGAATTAAGAACTGAATATGGTAATATTGCATCATCGACTGTTGGGGCTATTACTCGTGGTGTTATCCAACTTGAACAACAAGGAGGAGATTTATTTTTTGGAGAACCTGCCCTTGATTTAAAAGACTGGATGCGAATAGATAAAACAGGAAAAGGGTATATTAATATCTTAAATAGTGTTAAACTATTTCAAAACCCTGCTTTATATACAACATTTTTACTTTGGCTATTGTCTGAATTATATGAAATATTGCCGGAAATTGGAGATGTTGATAAGCCAAAGATGATTTTCTATTTTGATGAAGCACATCTTTTGTTTGATAATGCCTCAAAAGAATTATTACAAAAAGTAGAGCAAATTGTGCGCTTGATTCGATCTAAGGGTGTTGGTGTATTTTTTGTTACACAAAAACCAACAGACATTAGTGAAGATGTATTAGCACAATTGGGAAATCGAATTCAACATGGCTTGCATGCGTATACACCGAAAGAACAAAAAGCTATTAAAGCTGTTGCAGATAGTTTTTGTGCTAATCCAGAGGTGGATACAAAAAGTGCACTACTTGAACTTGGAACAGGAGAAGCACTTGTCTCATTCTTGGATGAGGCAGGTAGACCAACACCTGTAGAGAGAACATTTATCTTACCTCCTCAAAGTTTTATGGGAGCTGCAAGTGATGAGGAGTGGCAAGCTGTACTTGCAAAGTGTGAAATGAATGCAAAGTATGAAACGATGATAGATCGTGAGTCAGCATATGAAGTTCTTGTTGGTAAAGCAGAGGCGTTAGCAAAAGAAAATGAAGCAGAAGCTTTAAAAGAAGAAAATGAGAAATTGAAAAAACAGTTGGAATCAAAAGAATCAACAAAAGAAAGTAAATCGTCAAAGAAAACGAATACAAAACTTGAACGCGAACTAGAAAGTGGATTGGTTCGAATAGCGAAAGCAGCATTACCTCGATCATCTTATTCAAGAAAGAAAAGTACTGCAGATCGTGTAAAAGATACTACAATAAATGTTGTAGGTGGAGAAGTGGTTAGAACATTTGTAAGAGGAATATTTGGTAACTTTGTTAAATAATAGAATTGAGCTTTGATTTTAAATTCATTAAATTTAATTGTTGGGGAGAAGATTGTGATGAATGTTGATAACTATAATTTAGTCATGTTATTATCAAACTTATTAGTTGATACTAACGCAGCGACAACAACAGTCCAGAATGCTTTGGATTTAATTGCTAAAACCTTTGCGTTTAAGCAAGCGTATGTCTATGAAACAAACCGGTATGGGTTCTTGGAATTAAAAGAATTTATTTCGCCATGGGATAATGTAGAAAAGAAACTATCACTTCACTTGTTTGAAGAAAAAATTCATCATGAATCATCAATAATCTATACCGTTAGTAAATTAGATGATGAAAATCAAGATGAATTACTTGGAATATTTAAAACATCAAAATTGTTTTTTGTGCCTCATATCATCGATAAACGAATTGGAGAACTAGTGCTATTTGTTGAAGGGGATGAACCTGTAGAGGATAGACAAATTCTTGGTCTTTGTGGATCGATGTTATTAAAATATATCATGCCAAGAATGTATGACAATCAATTAATAAATTCTAGAAAAGCACTGGAAAGTATAATTGATAACACAGGTATTGATATCTATGTGAATGATTTCTATACACATGAAATTTTGTACGTGAATCAATCAATGGCTAAACCTTATGGTGGTCAAGATAAATTTGAGAATAGAAAATGTTGGGAAGTACTATTTCCAAGTAAAAGTGGCCAATGTGAATTTTGCCCACAAAAGAATCTAATTGATGAAAATGGTGATCCGACAAAAGTATATACTTGGGATTATCAAAGAGAATTAGATGGATCATGGTTTAGAGTCTTTAGTGCAGCGTTTCGTTGGATTGATGGACGACTTGCCCATGTTGTAAGTAGTGCAGATATTACGGATAATAAGAAAAATGAAGCACTCATTGAATATCTTGCAAACTATGACTCTCTTACAGGACTTCCTAACCGTAGGATGCTTGTTACCGAGTGTGACCGAAGAATTAATCAAGTAAATACTGCTATAACAGGCTATCTACTTTTCTTTGATATTGATGGGTTCAAAATGATTAATGATACCTATGGTCATGATATTGGAGATGAATTCTTAATCAGCTTAGGGGATTTTTTCAAAAGTATAGACGTACTTAAAAATGCAATCTATCGTAATGGCGGTGATGAGTTTGTTGCAATTATTGATGGAAATATCTCTGAAGATGAGTTATGCGTAATGATTGGTAAAATTCATGAGAAATTTGATAAACCGTGGAAACTAAAAACTGTTGAAGCAAAATGCAATGTAAGTGTAGGAATTGCTTGCTATCCTACTGATGGAAAAACGGCAGAAGAATTATTATTAAAAGCAGATCAAGCAATGTATAAAGTAAAAAAAGCAGGTGGTGGAAGTTACTTGTTTGGAAGAGATTTATAATAAACCTAGTTACAACTAGGTTTTATTGTGCTTAAAATGCTCTGAAATATTGTTCTTCTTTGGCTTATAAAATAGTTAAAAAAATGGTATGATATACCAGTTAGGAGTGGAGTCATGAAACAAATACAATTATGCGAACTAATCCATAATATTGATATAAATCCAAAGCTAAAATCTTATTTTGAAGAAGCTGTGGTTTTGAATGTTAAATTTTATCGTAAAACTGAGCATTTATTCATTACAATTCAATTGAATCATATTTTACCTTTTGATTTATATAAAGCATTGAATCAATATTTTTGTGCTACGATGTGCAAAAAATGCACGATTCATGTAGAAGTCACAACATATGAACAAAATATTCAGGAACTTCAAAAATATGTTTGGTATTTTGCTACATTTTCACAAGCCAATGCAATCTTTAAAGAAGGGATGCCATCTTATACTGATGATGGTATACAAATACTTTTTGCAACAGAAGATGATGTAGAAAAAGCAACCTTACAAGAAGTGAACTTAGTTAATTTCTTAAATACGGTAGGTTTTAAAGAAGAGTTGATTACATTATCATCAAGAGAATTGGTTGTTAAGATTGAAGATGTTGTTGTTCCTTTAAGCAATGCATCACCTACAAATGAAATTCAAAAGAAAAGTGAACCACAAAAATATGCAACAAAGCGTGTTAAAAAAGAGAATTATATTGTGATCAAATTGAAAGATGCTGTTAACGAATGTGACAACATTCAATTTGATGCAACTGTGTTTAAAGTTGTGTATCAAACAACACGAACTGGCAATACAATTCAAACCATTTATCTAAGTGATGAAACTGATGCAATTGTAATCAAACGATTCGAGAACAATCGATTACCGCTTGAAAAAATGAAAGAAATTAATGAATGGGATACAGTAAGAGTATATGGGTCAATTATTTATGATTCATATGAAAAAGAATTAGTATGTAAACCCAATGAAATTGAAAAGATTGAGAAACCTTCACGTAGTGATAATGCAACAGAGAAACGTGTTGAATTGCATACGCATACCATCATGTCTGAAATGGATGGTGTATGTGAGATTGCAGAGTATGTAAATCAAGCATACAAATGGGGACATAATGCAATTGCAATCACAGATCACATGGCTGTACAAGCGTTCCCGAAAGCGCAAGCAGCTGTTTCGAAAATATTAAAAAAGAATCCAGATGCAAAGTTCAAGATGATCTATGGTGTTGAAATGAATCTTGTAGAACCTGAACTAAAGATTGTAAAGAATCCACAAGACATAGATTTATTGCAAAGTGAATACATATGTTTTGACTTAGAAACAACGGGACTATCTTCGTTTTTTGATCATGTCATTGAGTTTGGGGGTGTATTAATTAAAAACCAAACTGTGGTGGAACATAAACAGTTGTTTATCAAGCCGCCTGTATCCATACCACCATTTATTCAAGAGAAAACAAATATTACGGATGAAATGGTTAAAGATGCAAAGACATTTGAAGAAGCGGTTGATGAGATATTGGATTGGATTAAAGATCGTGTTTTAGTTGCCCATAATGCAACCTTTGATATTGGATTTATGAATGAAGAATTAAAACGTATAGGTAGGGAACCGCTTACCAATCCAATCATTGATACGTTGGATTTTGCTCGTGCAATATTAAGTGAAAGAAGAACTTATCGTTTAGGTAATATTGCTAGAGCTTATCGTATATCTTATGATGAAGAAGTAGCACACCGTGCAGATTATGATGCTAATGTTTTAGCAGATGTATTTTTAGCAATGATGCATCAAGCTAAAGAATTAGGCGCTACAACAGTTGCTGGATTACAAGCGTTACAAAGTCCACAATCATTTGCAAAAGTAAGAAATAGTCATATTTGTGTGCTTGCGAAGAATCAAAAAGGAATTAAAACAATTTATCAATTGGTTACGATATCGAATACGGAAACAATTGCAGTGTTTGGTAATGCAAATAGTAAATCTAATGGTAGTGAATTCTTAGCAGAACCACGTATTTTTAGAAATAGAATCAATGAATTAAGAGAGAATATTTTAATTGGTTCAGCTTGTCTTAATGGAGAGGTTTTTGAATGTGCTAGCAATAAGAGTCAAGAAGATTTAGAGAAAGCAATTTCTTTTTATGATTACATTGAAATACAACCTTTAGCTAACTATTCTCATTTACTTGCGATGCACTCAGTTCCAAATATGAATCGCTTGAAAGAGATTGTAAAAAGAATTATTGAAACAGCGAAGAAATTAAATAAACTCGTTGTTGTTACAGGAGATGTGCATTATTGTGATCCTGAAGAAAAGATTTATCGTGATATTTATATTCAAACGCAAGGTATTGGTGGTGTTCGACATCCATTGTTTATTTACAATGAAAAAATTCGTCGTAATACCATTAATCCAGAACAACATTTTAGAACGACTTCGGAAATGCTGGAATCTTTTGAATGGTTAGAGAATCCAAGTTTGGTAAGTGAAATTGTTGTTGAGAATACAAATAGAATTGCGGATATGATTGAAAAAACACAACCTGTTCCAGATGGTTTATTTACACCTACAATTGAAGGTAGTGATACTAAATTAAGAGAAATTTGTTTTGATACTGCGCACAAAATGTATGGAGAAGTGTTACCAGAGATTGTTGAGAAGCGATTAGAACGAGAGTTAGACAGTATCATAGGTAATGGTTTCGGTGTGATTTATTACATTTCACATTTACTCGTAAAAAGAAGTAATGATGATGGTTATTTAGTTGGATCTCGAGGATCAGTAGGTTCATCATTTGTTGCAACGATGAGTGGAATAACAGAGGTTAATCCATTAGCTCCCCATTATATATGTACAAAATGTCAGTATTCTGAATTTGTAGAAGATGATAGTGTTGCAAGTGGATTTGACTTACCAGATAAACCATGTCCACATTGTGGTGAGATGATGCGAGGCAATGGACAAAACATACCTTTTGAAACTTTCCTTGGCTTTGAAGGAGATAAAGTTCCCGATATTGATTTAAACTTCTCAGGAGAATATCAAGAAAAGGCGCACTTATTTACTAAAGAAGTATTTGGAGAAGATCATGTATTCCGTGCAGGGACGATTGGTACAGTAGCTGATAAAACAGCGTTTGGTTATGTTACAGGATATAGTGAAGAAATGGGTATTGAAAATATGCGCAAGGTTCAAAAGGAAAGACTTGCGATAGGGTGTACAGGTGTTAAGCGTACTACCGGACAGCACCCGGGAGGAATTATTGTTATTCCTCACGATATGGATGTCACTGATTTTACACCAGTACAATTTCCTGCAAATGATCCAAACTCAACATGGAAGACAACACACTTCGATTTCCATGATATTCATGATAATGTATTAAAATTTGATATATTGGGACATGTTGATCCAACAGCGATGCGACTACTTCAAAATATTTCGGGAATCGATCCAAGAACAATCCCAATGAATGATCCAGAAACAATGAGTTTATTCTCAAGTGCAGATGCACTTAAAGCGGATATAAGAGAATTCAGTGAAAAAACAGGAGCAATGGGGTTACCTGAGTTTGGCACTAGTTTTGTTCGTGGTATGTTGGAAGCAACGAAACCAAAGAACTTCAGTGACTTGATTATTATTTCAGGACTATCTCATGGTACTGATGTTTGGTTAAACAATGCTGCTGATTTAGTTGATTCAGGAATTACTTTGCAAGAAGTTATTGGATGTCGTGATGATATTATGACATATTTGTTGCATAAGAAACTCGAACCTAAGACAGCATTTACAATTATGGAAAGTGTTCGTAAAGGTAAAGGATTAACCGATGAATGGGTTAAAGCTATGGAAGAGCACGATGTACCAGCTTGGTACATTGATAGTTGTAAAAAAATTAAATATATGTTCCCTAAAGCGCATGCTGTAGCCTATGTTATTATGGCTGTTCGTATTGCATGGTTTAAGGTTCATTATCCACATTGGTACTATATTTCTTATTTCTCATTGCGTTGCGATGCGTATGAAATTGAAACAATGACAAAGGGTATTGCGGCAATTAAGTCTCGACTTGAAGAAATCAGAAATCGTCGTAATGACTATGAAACTGCAAAATTAGTAACGAAAAAAGAAAACGACATCTACAATACATTAGAAGTTTGTTTAGAACTTTATGCAAGAGGGTATAAGATTGGTAAGATTGATTTATACAAATCGCTTGCGACTGAATTTACGGTTGAGCCTGGTGATGTTAAAACGATACTTCCACCATTTACCACGATTGATGGACTTGGTGAAAACGTGGCGAAATCTATTGTTTTAGCAAGACAAAAAGGAGAATTTATTTCGAAAGAAGATTTAATCTCTAGAACACAGTTATCGACAACACTTCTTCGTAAACTTGAAGTACTTGGTGCGATAGATGGATTGCAAGATAAGAATCAAATGTCTTTGTTTTAACGGTATAATGGAAGGAAATTCCTTGCAATTTGATTGAAAAATGGTATGATAAATACGTAAAAGAACTAGAGGAGTGGTGAAGAACCACTCCTTCATTGTTGTTTAAAGGAGAATTTATGGATCAAATCGACAAAATTAAAGAACTAATTTTACCAGAATTAAGTTTATTTGATGTCAAATTGTATGATGTGAAATGGCTTAATGAAAAGAAAATGCGTATTTTACAAATTGCGATTATGAAGAGTGATGGAACAATGGACATTGATACTTGTGCCAATGTTTCTGAAAAACTATCAAGCGTGATGGATGAAGCATTTCCTAACATGGATGAATACTTCTTGGAAGTATGCTCACCAGGAGCAGAAAGAGAAGTTAAAGATTTAAGTGAATTAAGTAGCTTAATTGGACAGCACATTTATGTGCGTGTAAAACATCCAGTAAAGAAAATGTTGGAAATTACAGGTGATTTATTGAAGGTCGATGAGGGCATTATTACGATGAATTATCGTGATAAAGCACTAACTCGCGAAGTAACTTTTGAACAAGATGAAATAGAATTCTGCCGCTTAGCGGTTAAATTATAAAATTCAAGTAAGGAGAAAGAAAAAATGAATTTTAAGGATTTATTAAAAGCGATGCAATTAATTGAAGATGATCGTAAAATCTCAAAAGAAGTAGTTAAAGATGCTTTAAAAGAAGCTTTAGCTAAAGCGTATCGTAAACATGTGGATATCCCAGATATCTTAGTACGTGTTGATATTAGTGATGCAACAGGAAAAATCACAGTTTATCAACAATACCTAGTTGTAACAGATGTAGAAGATGAAGAATTAGAAATTTCATTAGTTGATGCAAAAGAACTTAATCCTGAAATTGAATTAGGTGGGTTTATTGAAAAAGAAGTATCAATTAATGAGTTAGGACGTGCTGCTGCATTACTTGCAAAGAACGTAATGAAACAAAAAATTAGAGAAGCTGAAAAACAAGCAGTGTATGATGAATATATTGATCTATTAGATGAAATGGTATTGGGTATCATTGAATCAGTTGAAGAAAAGTTTATTCTTGTAAATTTAGGTAAAACAATTGCGTTAATGCCTAAAGGTGCTCAAATCCCTGGTGAACGTTACCAAGAGGGACAAAAGATTCGTGTAGTTATTACAGAATGCAATAAAGATACAAAAGGTTCACAAGTCTTAGTATCACGTGCTGATGCAAAACTTGTAAAACGTTTGTTTGAGAAAGAAGTACCTGAAATTTATCAAGGAATTGTTGAAATTCGTGGTATTGCCAGAGAAGCTGGTGAAAGAACGAAGATGGCTGTTTATTCTAAGAATCCAGATGTTGATCCTCGTGGAGCATGTATTGGACCTCGTGGACAACGTGTTCAAGAAATTAGTGATGAACTAAATGGAGAAAAAATTGATATCTTTGAATGGAGTGAAAATACAACGGAACTTGTAAAGAATGCACTTGCTCCAGCAGAAGTTATTGCAGTGGTACCTACTGATGAAAAACGTTCATTAATGGTAATCGTAGATAATAGTCAATTATCATTGGCTATTGGTAAAAAAGGTAAGAATGCAAGACTTGCTGTTAAACTGACAAATATGAAAATTGATATCAAGACAAAAGAAGAATTAATTGAACAAGGTGTTGATTTTGATAAGTTAATGTTTGATTATGAAGTTGAACAAGAAAAGATTAAACGTGAACTAGCTTCTAAAGCGATTGCTGAAATGGAAGAAGAATTCGAAATTGAAGCAATTGAAGAAAAAGAAGAATTACATGAAGAAGAAACTGAAGTTATTGTTGAAACAACTGAAGAAATTGAAGAGGCAGTTGTGGAAACAGTAGTTGTTACAGAAACCGTTGAGCCTGTACAAGAAGTGAAGAAGGTTGAACCAAAACCAGAAGCACCAGTTGAAAAAGTAGTGAAAAAAGTTAAGAAAGAACCTAAGGTTAGAACAGATTATGTCAGCGTATTTGAAAAACTTGCTGATACTTCAAAACCTAAAGTTGAAAAACCTGACTTTAAGAAACGTAAGAAAAAAGATGAAGAAGAACGTAAATTACGTTCAATTGATATTAAGAAAGATAAAGATTATGATATTAAACCAGTATATTCAGAAGAGGAATTGGAAGAAATTCGTATGCGTGAGGAAAAAGAAGCACTTGAAGCTTACAATAACGAAATTGATTACGATGAATTTGAAGAATACTACGATGAAGATTAATATCATTTGGTGAGTTATGAAAAAGATTCCAATGAGAAAATGTGTAGCAACGCAAGAACAATGTCCTAAAAAAGAATTGTTGAGAATCGTACGTACGCCAGAGGGAACGATTGAGGTCGATACTACTGGTAAATTAAATGGAAGAGGCGCATATCTTAAAAAAGATGAAGCTGCTGTTGAGTTAGCCAAGAAAAAGGGTTCACTTGCTAAAGCACTTGAATGCACGATTCCAGATGAAGTCTATGAAAAAATCATGGAGGTAGTACGTGGATAGTAAAATTGCAGGTTACTTGGGTCTTGCTAATCGAGCAAGAAAAGTAGTCATAGGTGATTCTGCGATTAAAGCAATTCAAAAGAAAGATGCAAAATTGGTCTTGTTAGCTGATGATTGTTCATTGAATACACAAAAGAAAGTCCTTGATAAATGTAATTTTTATCAAGTTGAGGTAGTTAGAAGTATGCGTAGCATAGATCTAGCCTACGCAATTGGTAGAGCAGAGATTTCATTTGTTGCCATTTGTGATGATGGATTTGCTAAAGCAATACTGAATTGTTTGAAATGAGGTGGAATGATGGCTAAACAAGTAACTAGAAATAAAAGAAGAAATACAAATAACAACAAACAACCAAAAACATTTATTCCGAAGAATGATGTGGTTATTACAGAAATTTCATATACAGAAGGAATTACTGTTGGAGAATTAGCACAAAAAATTAATAAATCAGCAAGTGAACTTATTAAATTATTATTTATGCTTTCAAAGATGGTAACAATTAATTCTTCTCTAGATGATGAAACTGTACAATTAATCTGTATAGAATTTGGAATAGAATGTACGAAAGAAGAAATCGTTGATGAAGATAGTCTTGAAGATAATGAAGTTGATGATCCAAAACTTCTTGAAGAAAGACCACCAATCATTACGATTATGGGACATGTTGACCATGGTAAAACAACATTACTTGATTCAATCCGTAAAACACGTGTTGTTGAAGGTGAGTTTGGTGGAATAACACAACATATTGGTGCTTATCAAGTTGTTGTACACAATAAGAAATTAACATTCTTGGATACTCCAGGACATGAAGCTTTCACTGCGATGAGAGCTCGTGGAGCAAAAGTAACTGATTTATGTATTATTGTTGTGGCTGCAGATGATGGTGTAATGCCTCAAACTAGAGAAGCAGTAGACCATGCGAAAGCTGCGGATGTACCAATCATTGTTGCAGTAAATAAAATGGATAAGCCAGATGCTAATCCAGATCGAGTAATGAATGAAATGTCAGAACTTGGATTAATGCCTGAAGAATGGGGTGGCGAAACAATTTTTGTTAAGTGTAGCGCTAAAGCAGGAGAAGGTATTAAGGATATTTTAGAAACAATCTTGGTTGTCTCTGAAGTAAGAGATTTTAAAGCAAATCCAAAGCGTTTAGCTACAGGTACAGTAATTGAAGCTAAACTTGATAAAGGTAGAGGTCCAGTTACAACACTACTAGTACAAAACGGTACACTTAAAGCAGGAGATCCAATTGTTGTAGGTGCATGTTTTGGACGTGTACGTAAAATGACTGATGATCGTGGACGTGAAATTAAAGAAGCTGCTCCATCAACTCCAGTTGAAATTATTGGTTTGAATGATGTACCAGTTGCAGGAGATATGTTTAAAGCATTTGCGACTGAAAAAGGTGCACGTGCTGTGGCAGAACGTCGTTCTCAAGTTAAAATTGAACAAGAACGTAAATCATCTTCAGCAATGTCACTTGATGATTTGGCTGCTCAAATTGAAGCTGGAGATGTTCAAGAAATTCCTGTTATTGTTAAATCAGATGTTCAAGGTACTGCCGAAGCTGTAAAAGCATCGTTAGAAAAAATCGAAGTATCTGGAATACGTGTAAACGTAATTCGATCTCAAGCAGGTGCTATTTCTGAATCTGATGTTATGCTTGCGAGTGCATCAAAAGCAGTAATTTATGGATTCAATGTTAGACCAGATGCTAATGTAAGAAAGAAAGCGGAAGATGAAGGTGTTCAAATCCGTCTTCATAATATTATTTACAAAGCAGTAGAAGAAATGGAACTTGCAATGAAGGGTATGCTTGCTCCAGTATTTGAAGAAGTTATTGTTGGTCAAGCTGTTGTACGTCAAACATTCAAAGTTTCTAAAGTAGGAACGATTGCCGGATGTATGGTAAACGATGGTAAGATTGTTCGTGACTGTGGTGTTCGTTTAATTCGTGATGGTATTGTTGTTTATACAGGAGTACTTGGTTCATTGAAACGTTTCCAAAATGATGCGAAAGAAGTATCAAGTGGATACGAATGTGGTATTACAATCGAAAACTTTAATGATATTAAAGAAGGAGATATTGTAGAAGCATATCAAGACCAAGAAGTTAAACAAGTCTAATGAGTATTAAACAAGAACGCTTAAACCAAATTATTTTTAAGGAAGTCTCTGAAATTATTCAGTTCTCTCTTAAAGATCCAAATATTGGATTTGTTACAATCACGGATGTTCAAGTTACAAATGATTACTCTTATGCAACAATCTATGTTTCGTTCCTTGGTAAACAAGAAAGAAATGAAGCAGGAATTAAAGCATTAAATCATGGTAAAGGTTTTATACGCTCTGAACTTGCAAAGAAACTTACAATTCGCAAAGTTCCTGAACTACTATTTAAACTTGATGAAACACTAACTAAGAGTCGTAAAATTGATGCGATTCTACAAGAAATAAAAAAAGATGATAAGTAAACTATACCCCTTGTAAAGGACACAAGAATAAAAGATATGAAGCAGGTGAATAAAAATCATCTGCTTTTACTATAAATAAATGATTGATTGAGGAACAATCACAGGCAGATATTTCACCAATGTTTTATCTGTCAGATACTGATCAACTTCATAAGGAGTCTTCTTATGAAGTCGTTTCTGTGGTCGATCGTAATTATAGTAATTGATATAATCAGTTATCGCAAAAGCCATTTCCTCATAAGTCCTATACTTCTTTAAATCCATTTCTGTTTTTAATATCGCAAAGAATGATTCTTGTGGTGCATTATCCCAACAATTACCTCTTCTAGACATCGATTGTTGGATTCCATTTTCTTTAAG
>NZ_FUWY01000007.1 GCF_900167375.1 Anaerorhabdus furcosa | reverse complement strand
GAATCATTCTTTGCGATATTAAAAACAGAAATGGATTTAAAGAAGTATAGGACTTATGAGGAAATGGCTTTTGCGATAACTGATTATATCAATTACTATAATTACGATCGACCACAGAAACGACTTCATAAGAAGACTCCTTATGAAGTTGATCAGTATCTGACAGATAAAACATTGGTGAAATATCTGCCTGTGATTGTTCCTCAATCAATCATTTATTTATAGTAAAAGCAGATGATTTTTATTCACCTGCTTCATATCTTTTATTCTTGTGTCCTTGACAAGGGGTATAGTTTACAACTTTTTTCATGTATCTTTTTATTATCTTACTTCTTCATTATTTCGTATAAATCAATAAATTCTTTTGCAATGATTGAGAATGCTTCTGCAGACATCAGTTGATCTTCAGCATGAAGTAGAAGTAATTGGAAATTAATTGGTTCCCCGTTTGCTTCTTTTTGTACAAGACTTGCATGAACTTTATGTCCTTCAACAAAAACTTCTTCACCTTCTTTAATCTTCGCTTTAGCATCATCAAATTTACCTTCTTTTGCATCTTGGATTGCTTCAATGTATAAACTTCTTGCAGTACCAACTGCCGAGATAATTTGAAAACAAGTTAATTCTAATCCTTCCATATTAACCAATCAATGCTTTAGCATCAGCTAAAACACCCTTTCCATCCATTGTTCCATATTTTTGCATTTCAATTACAGCACATGGTAAATTAGGGAATTCAGCTTGTACTTTTTTAAGATTGAAACGTGCTTGTGGGCCTAATAAACAGCAATCTGCATCTTTTAATACAGCTCCTGATTGTGAAACTGGGTAAGCATTGATTTCACATTCAAACCCTTCCGTTGCAGCTGCTTCACGCATTTTTGTAACTAACATACTTGTACTCATTCCTGCAGCACATAGTAAGACTATTTTTTTCATAAGACTCCTCCTGTTTTATTTTATCATTGTTTTTTTCATATAACACCATTTTGTAAGAAATGGGATGATGAATGTTGTGAGAGTAAGGGCAACTGCACATTGGGCTGTTGCACTGCTTACATAAGGTGTAAGGGTAGGATTTACAACTGATGCTAAGTATGGAAGTGATAAAGATACACCGGATACTCCACAAGTTGCAATACCTGCACATCCTTTTTGTTTCAAGATAATTGTATCAAAGAAATATGCTAAACCAATTGAAATTAAAGTAATAACGAGTGTTAATAAGACTCCTGTGAATGCACTTTGGAATAGATTCAATAGATTAATATTGGTACCAAATGCAAATCCTGCAATGGGTACTACGCAAGATATTCCTTGCTTGAAGTAATCTTTGAAACTAATATCGAGTGCAGTACAACCTATACCTAAAAGAAAGGGAATCAACATTGCCATAATGCTATTGAATGCTGATGAGGATGATCCAAGAATAAGCAATGCAACGTTTGGCATACCAATAATTGTTAATAATCCAAAATTAGTCTTATCCGCTTCATCTCCATAGGTATCCATTAAACTTAAGTATAATGCAGAATTACAACTTACAATGCAAGTTACAATAGCGATTGTAGGAATACCTAGAATTCCTTCTACTGGCAAATAATGAATACATAATTTTGCAAGTACAACAAATGTAATAATTTTGAAAGTAGCTAATGGCACTCCTCTTTTCAAGACGGGTTTCATCTTTTTTATTTCACATTGTGTACCTGTAAAGAATAACATCAATCCAATAATAGACATCAATCCTGTTTTATAAAAGGATGCTGAGAATGGATCGCCAATTGTAAGTATACTTGGAAATAAGGTGTTGATGATTGCCCCAATCAATACTGGAACAATCATCATTCCTGCAGGTATTTTACTTATTTTTTCAAATACTTTCATTATTTTAATACTTCTAAGTCTTCACCATTGGATGCAATTACTTTTTTGTAGTACTCATAAGATTTTTTCTTAGTTCGTTTTAGTGTACCTGTTCCATCGTTATTACGATCAATATGGACAAAACCATAACGTTTCTTCATTTCACCTGTTCCAGCAGATACGATATCAAATGGTCCCCAATACAGATAACCCATGATATCACAACCATCATGAATTGCTTCTTTGATTTCCGATAGATGCATTTTGATGTATTCCATTCTAAAGGTATCGATGTATTCTCCATTTTCATTAGCTTGATCATCTAATCCAATACCATTTTCTACAATGAATAAAGGTAAACGATAACGATCAGTTAATACATTGCATAAGTAGCGTAACCCTTTTGGATCTACTGGCCAAGTCCAAGGTTCTGGTGAGTACATTGTTAAGTATGGATTCTTTGCTCCTTTTGCTCCACCAGTTCCAGCAGCCATACCAACACCATCTTTGAATACAGCACTCATATAATAACTAAATGCAATAAACTGGCATGGATTATTTTTAATGACTTCCAAGTCACCCTCTTTAATTATAGGCTTACAATTATTTTCTTCCCATATGCGATGAATGTAGGCAGGATATTCTCCTCTACACATTACATCACTCCATAAATAATGGTTACGTTGGAATTGCATTGCACCAAACACATCTTCTGGATTGCAACTGTAAGGGTATGAAACGATGTGGGAAAGGGATAGCATACAACCAATTTGAGCATCAGGGATGATCTTATGACATAGTTCCACAGTTTTTGCATTTGCAACAAAGACATAGTGTGCCCCTTGGTATTTTTGTTTTATTGTTAAACCACTAATTGGTTCATTTACATCACTCGGGTTAATATCTAACATTGCACCCGCAGCAAATGGGATTCTAAATAAGTTATTGATTTCATTGAATGTTAACCAACATTTCACCAAATCTTTATAACGAGTGAATACTGTTTCAACATAGCGCAACCAGAAATCAATCATTTTTTCATTTGCCCATCCACCATATTCAGTTAATAAATGAAGTGGCGTTTCATAATGACTTAATGTGATAACAGGTTCCATGCCCAGTCTTCTCATTTCAGAGAATAAATCATCATAGAATTTAAGTCCTTCTTCATTTGGTTCAACTTCATCTCCATTAGGAAATATTCTAGCCCATGAAATACTTGTACGAAATGCATTGAAACCCATACCTGCCATAAGTTCTAAATCTTCTTTATAGCGATGATAGAAATCAACTGCATCATGACTCAAATAAACTTTATCTGGGTTATAACATGGCTCATATCGCTTTGTTTCTTCATTCCATTTAATAGATGGGTGAGTTCCTTCTGCGATGATACCAACAAGTACATCTGTAGCATTAATCCCTTTACCACCTTCTAAATAAGCACCTTCACATTGGTTTGCTGCAACTGCACCACCCCACATGAAATTCTTTGGAAATCCTGTTGTCATGTTTATTCCTCCTCTAAGCACTCGCCATTTGTAGCGATTACTTTTTTATACCAATCAAAACTCTTCTTCTTGAAACGATTGTATGTACCATTACCTAAGTCATCAGCATCAACATAGATAAAGCCATAACGCTTTGTCATTTGTGATGTACTTGCACTTACTAAATCAATACAAGCCCATGAGGTATAACCCATACATTCAACACCTTCATCAATCGCCAATGCAATTTGTTTGAAGTGGTTTCTAAAGTATTCAATACGATAGTCATCTTGAATAGTTCCATTCTCTTCAACAACATCTTTAGAACCAATTCCATTTTCAACAATCCACAATGGTTTATGATAACGATCATATAAATCAATTAGTGATATTTTTAATCCAACTGGATCAACTTGCCAACCCCATTCACTAATATGTAAGTATGGATTTTTAACACCTGTAGTTAAATTACCACCCACTTTTTCACGTTGCTCTGCATTGATACTTTGTACCATGCTCATGTAGTAACTAAATGATATGAAATCAACAGTATATTTTTGAATGATGTCCAAATCATCTTTTTCCATTTTGATATCGAAACCTTTACGTTTCCATTCTTTGAAGATAAAGGTTGGATAGAACCCCAATACTTGCACATCTGTATAGAATGAATTCACACGATTATCTTTTTGAGCTAAGTAAATATCTTCAGGATTACATGTTTCAGGATAAGTTAATGTCTTTGTCACCATGCATCCCATTTGAGATCCAGGTATAATTTCATGACATAATTTTGTTGCGATTGAACTTGCAACAAATTGATGATGAAGTGCTTGATAGATTGCTTCTTCAGCTTTTTCTTTGTTTTCATATTTCTCTTCAAGTACACCGATAGTTGTAAATGCATGTCGAAATACACTGTCAATTTCATTAAATGTTAACCAATATTTAACTTCATCTTTAAAGCTTTCAAAACATACTTTTGCATATCTTACAAAGAAATCTACTACTTCTCTATTTACCCATCCATCATAATGATTCACCAAATAAAGTGGCATTTCATAATGACTTAATGTAACAAGAGGTTCAATGTTTGCTTTACGCAATGTTTTAAATAAATCTTTATAGTATTCAATCCCTTTTTCATTGGGTTCTGTTTCATTTCCATTAGGGAATAAACGAGTCCATGCAATGGATACACGTAATGTTTTAAATCCCATTTCCTCAAAAAGTGCAATGTCTTCTTTATAACGATGATAGAAATCAATCCCTCTACGTTTTGGATAATAAGTATCATCTGTTGCTTTCATAGCTTCATCAACATTCTTTTGTGAAACATGCCATTGACTAACATAGTCTTTAACATCTACATTAGGTTTATACATTGCAACATCAGCAACACTCATTCCTTTGCCATCTATGTTCCATGCACCCTCACATTGGTTTGCAGCAACTGCTCCACCCCATAAAAAACCTTCAGGAAATTTAATCATATTTGGTTTTCTCCTTTTCTTAAAAACGAGTATACGTACTCTTGCACATATACTCGCTAACTAATATTTATGCTTCTTGTACTCCATTTTCTTTTGCTTCAAGCGCTTGTTGTGCTTTGATTTCTTCTTGTTCTTTTGCATATTGTTTGTTTGCAAGAATTACAAATGGTGCATAAAGTGCAGTACATGCAATGAGAATAAACAATTGTACAACTACCCCTTGCCATCCATGTCCAATAAATGCATTGATAATAATTGGGAATCCAAATGGAACATCGACAATGTTACAAGGCAGAAAACCAATACTAGTAAAGAATAGAACTGAACCTGTGGCAACCCCTGCTGCTAAGATAAATGGAATTGCGAATGTCATATTAAGCACTAATGGTAAACCATAAACAACTGGTTCACTGATACCAAAGAGTGCTGGACCAATACCCAATTTAGCAATCATTCTGTGATCATCACGTTTTGAGAAGATGAAGATTGCAAATAACAATGAAATAACAATTCCCGCGCCACCTACTACAATAAAGCTTACTAATGAACCATAAGTAATTGGTTGATTAGGAATTGTTCCAGCTGCTGCAGATGCGATATTTGCTGCAAGAGCAGAAGCAATTAATGGATTACGAATTGGTGTAATGACCATATTTCCATGAATTCCCAAGAACCAGAATACTTGAGCAATCATAAACAATGCAATTGCACCAACTGGACTTTGGAATACTGCTTCAAGTGGTGCTTGAACTACTGTATAAATCCATTGATTTAAATAACTTCCTGTTGCAATATGAAATAAAGTACCTCCAATTGAAACAATAAGTAATGTGATCATAATAGGAATTAAAGTGTTAAATGATGTTGCAATTTGCCCTGGAACAGAAGGTGGCATTTTAATTTTGATTTTTTCAATCTTCATTAATTTTGAGAATATTTCTACAACAATGATGGTTAAGAACATCCCAATAAATAAACCTTGTGCCCCAATTGCAGCCCCTGGTAAACCTGCTGCAGTTCCAGTTACTTCATTTACAATGACTTCAACATATTGAGGTACTACAATAACAAATGAAGCTAATGCAATGACTCCTGTAATGTATTCAGGTATTTTATTTTTTCTTGCTAGTTCCATTGCAATTAAGAATACAATAGGTAGAGCCATACAAGATAATGTTGCAAAGTTAATTGCATCAAATGCTGGTTTTAAATTAACTAACCATGGTATAAATGCTGCTAAACCTGTTTTTGTTGAACAGATTAATGTATTGAATAATGTTGCAAAAGATCCAACGATGATGAATGGCATAAATGCTGTAAAGCCATCTTTAATTGCTCCTAAGTATTTATTACTATCTACTTTTTCAGCAATGACCATCAATCCGTCTTCAAACTTTTGACCGAATTTTGATTTTGACATTTTTCGTCCTCCTTATATAGTTGTTTTGCTTGTTCTAATACTGCTTCACCATCATACCTCCCATAATTTGTAGCATCAATTACTGCTACTGGTATGTGGCTTGGAACTAATTCACGAATCACAAGATATCGATGCTTAATTTGTGGTCCAATCAACAAGACATCGAATTTCTCTATATTTCTTTCGATGTGTGATTGTTCAATTGCCCAAATCTCATGATTCTCATTACAACTTCGAGCTGCTTCTCTCATTTTTTGAACTACAATACTGGTCGACATGCCCGCGCAGCATGCTAAACAAATGCGCATTTGATTCACCTTTCGTGTCTCTATGAGAAAAGAAACACGCCTTACACCACTATATTCGCATAGTGCCTAGCGTGTTTCCACTTATTCTTTTTCCGTATTAGATACGGAAATTACCTAACTTTCCGCAATGACTTCCTCCTCAATTCGCCTTAGAAGTCCTAACATAATATCAAAATCTTTAGCATTAATGAGCATCTTTACATTATTCTCACTCATCAACATCTTACTTGTTGTTTCATAAAATAATCTTAAATCCTCAGTACCATCCTTTTCAATTGATAGTAAGAAGATGAATTGTACTTTTGTTTTTTGCCATACAATAGGTTCTTTTAGTATTGTTACGCAAACAAATGTTTCCTTAGACAAAGCAACATTGGGATGTGGTATAGCTACGTAGTTACCAAATTCCGTTACCGCAAGTGCTTCCCTTTCAAGAATTGATCCAAAATAAGTAGAAGGTATTTCTTTTACTTTATCCACTCGATTCACAATTTTCTTTAAAACTTCTTCTTTTGTTTTCCCTGTAATATCGGTATAAAATAAATCTTTACTAAAATACTTATCAATTTTACTTACATTATTTCCACTCATGATTTTCTTAATCTTCGCAATGTCATCATTTTGAAAGAAATATTCAATTTGTATGATGGGTAATGGTACTGGAAAATCAATGGGAACCGTTGCAAAGATATAATGATAAGTTGAGAAATCTATCTTATGTAATCCCAACAAATCACATGGTGTTACTTTATTCAGTGACTCTTTGAACTGTGATCGTATTCGATAAGCCAACAATTCACTTGTCCCCTTACCAGTACTGCAAACAACCAAAACATTTTTCATTGTTGTATCCACACGTTGTTGCTCAAGTGCTAGATTTAAATGCAATGCAAAATAACAAGTTTCATCATCACTTATAGTCCGATTGTATTTATTTTCTATCGCTATGCATGCCTCTTTAGCAAATTGATAAGCCAATGGATAATGTCTTAATATCTCTTCGCGTAATGGATTCTTCATCGTTAGATTGTATTTAATTCGGTTTAGTAAAGGAACCAAATGTAAATACAACGTCATTCTTAAATCCAAGTTATCTCTAAAATCAACACGATAGGTATCATAAATGCGATTTAGCATATCATCTACTATTTCTTGAGTATTCTTATCAATAATAATGTTTTCATGATTACTTGCATATGCATTTAAGTTTTGCTTCCCAGTTAAGTGAATTGTTATGTACCCACACTCACTCTCTGGTATTTCAAGTCCTGTTAGATCACTACAAGCATCTACAATTCGCTTAGCTACTTTGTATTCATCCTTTGTCTTTAAATGACTTAATTCCTTTTTATCCATCGTCACAAAACATTTTTGTTCAATTCTCTTCATCGCCACAAGCAAATGCATTACTAAATTATTAAATGAGAAATTAGATATTTCATATTGTTCTTCGCTTAATATCTTAGTAAGACTACTCTTAAGACTTAGGATAAGTTGTTCATTGTCATCGAACTCATTGTCCTTTGGATTCATATGTTGCATTGTAAAATTAGTTAAACACAATCTAAAATCAAATTCTTTACCATCTATCTTTAAACCATAGTTAGGTTTTTGTTTTAGTTCTAAGCCATATTCTGCCAATACTTCTTTTGCAGCCTTGAGGTCTTGTTGCAAAGTAGATTTACTTACATACAGTAACTCACACAAATCTTCAATCTTTACATAACTAGGATTTTGTAAGAAATATCTTAATAAATATGTAATACGTTCTTCTGAGTTTTCTGGTAATGTTTCATCATTAAAACTATCCAGTAACTCTTTGAATAATTGATTATCTTCAATTTCTAACTTATATCCTTTACTTGGACTTGATGTAATAAACGCACCCTGATCTTCAATAAACTCATTGAGTTCTCTAAAATCACTACGTATTGTTCGATCACTAACTTTTAACTTCTCTGCAAACTGAAAAGAAGTCACATACTCTTGACTTTGTAGCATATTTATAATCGATTTGAATCGTTTATTCATATTCTCCCCCAAGTATTATCAATATGTGACCATTATACAAGATATAGTAAAAAAATCAAAAGTAATTTTACTAATGATTTTTGAATTGAGATTATATAATTTCAAAGTTATATCGACTTACTTTAATGACATAATATAGATTTGACACGGAATATTCTCATCCCATAGAGTAGGAAATACTTCTAATTCTTTAAATCCCAAACTAACATAAAATTCATTTGTTTTATCATATTCTTTATAACATCCTTTTTTTACTGTTTTGACTTGTATAAATGAATATCCCTTATTCTTAACATTCCTTTTTGCTTCTTCAAAGAGTTTTCTACCAATACCTTGTCTATGGTATTCTTTCAATACTCCCATTATAGCTAATTCAACAGTATCCCTACTTGTTTCTTTTATTGTTAGAAACCCTATTGATTTATTATTTTTTTCAGCAACATAAAAATCTTGATTTAAACTAGCAGAAATATATTGTTCCCTAGATTCAACAATACTAAATCACTCGATAAGTTCTTCAAGGACTTCCCTTGAAATTGATTTTTTTTCATCGGAATTTGTGATATATCTAATCATCATTTTCTCTTCTCTATTTTTATAATGCACATTATGAATATTCAATTACTTTAAATGCCAAAATACTTCTCAAAAAATATAGATAGGATTTCTATTAATAATTGTTTCTTTTTAGCACGTCCTCCACCAAAACGAGATACAGGTGGCATGATACCATCTAAGTCAGTTCCAGTCGTTTTAAGAACTCCATCTCTAAATGAATTACTAATAAAACGTCGAGCTTCTTCCGGTTTCAAATGTTCACTATCAATAATGTTATTCAGTTCTTCTTCTTTTTGTTGTTCAACGTATGTCCTCCAGTCTTTATCGACTTCAGTACTTGCATTTACTGTTTCTATGAAATCTTCGATTAATTTTTTCTTACTTCTAAGTTGAATACTCGAATCAATTGCTTTTTCAATAGCACCTAAGATTTCCTTATCTTCACAATTTGAATCATGATATTTAGCAACTAACATAAGAATATAGTCTATATTCACTTCAACTTGCTTGATTAATTCTATTTCAAATTCAATATCATCATGAATATCTTCTTTTTCCGCTTTATCCTTTTTACTATATTTTTCATATAAATCAATGTAGATACTTTGATAGTTTTGGAATTCTCTTTCACTTACGATTTCTTTTCCTACAAAAGCGTCAAATGAGCTTAAAATATTTTTTAGTCTTAAAAGAGTTCCAAATAATTTAATGAATTCCTTTTCATTCGTTTCTCCTATAATCATTTGATCAAGTGGAAACAAACTTAGTAGTTCATTTATTAAATCTACATAGCCTCTAATTACCTTACCATTTTCTTCATAGCCATTATAATAGGCCTCAAAATTCTTTAATATAAATAAATTATCATATTAAGTGCAACACATAGAAAAACACATAGAAATACCCATAGAAATACCTATGTTAGAATGTAAGTGACCAAACAAACATCTAAAAGGAGGTTATTTTCTATGAGCTATTATCATCTTACCATAGATGAGAGAAGTTATATTTTTAATTTATTAGAACATGGTATGAGTATACGAAGTATTACCAAAGCATTACAACGCTCTTTGAGTACGATTTCTAGAGAAATAAAAAGAAACAAGGTACAATTAGATAGTTTAGGAAAGGTTTATAAATATTTTCCTATTAAGGCACAGAAACTGTATAATCAACGAAGAGAAAATTGTCACAGAAGAAGCGCTATTCATGACGAAACTTTAGTGTACATAAGAAATAAAATATCACTCCATTGGTTGCTGGAACAAATTTCCAATAGACCAACAAATGAAGTAACCTATGTACCGTCTACATCAACAATTTATAGAGTCATCAGAGAAAACAAAATCAAATCAGTTAGTATGAAGAGTCTTAGGCAAAAAGGGAAATTCAAAAGACCTGCTGAGAAAAGAGGAAAGTTCAATGATGGTGGTAGAACCATAAAAAAACGCCCTAATGAAATATACAAAAGAGCTGAATTAGGTCATTGGGAAGGTGATACAGTAGAGTCTGGTCGCATTGATCGTACCAGGAAAAGCAAGTATTGTTTTGTGACATTAGCGGAAAGAAAATCGCGTTATTATATCGCAATACTAGTGCCCGATAGAACATCAGCAAACGTTACACCAGCAATAATTAAGGCATTGAAGGATTTTCCTGGAGATTTAGTAAGAAGCATAACTTTTGATAGAGGAAAAGAATTTAGTGGTTACGATGAGGTAGAAAAGGCATTAGACTGTCGTACGTTTTTTTGCGATCCATATTGTTCATGGCAGAAAGGTACAAATGAAAATAGTAATGGCTTACTCAGGGAGTTCTATCCTAAAGGAATGAATTTATCAGAGGTATGTAAAGACCAGTTGATTACCAATTTACATTTATTAAACAACAGACCTCGTAAGTGTATAAAATATAAAACACCATATGAAGTCATCCATGATAACTAACATAGGTGTTGCGCTTGATTTGACAATTTATCTTTAGAAAAAATGAGAAACTTAAGATTAAGTTTCTCTAGTACTTTAAACTTTTATGGGATCAGTAAGAAATGACCTCACTAAAGTTTAGAAAGCCTTATTACTTCCAACATTAACTTTTCCATTTGGGATAGTATCTTCATTTAGCCCATGATTTCAAATGCTATCCTCGATTGCATCCTTCACCACGCTCATGTGATTCAAATTCCTGTTAAATCTTATCGTTTAAAGAATTATTAATCAGAAGATTGATGATCTATTTGAAAATTATTATTTCATCACTTTTGTTCATTTTATGTTGTCATTAATAAACAGTAATAGCTTATTTAAAAATTTTATGAATGCTTTGTCAGCACATCTACAAGATGTTTCAAACAAACTGTAATGTAATAAGTTGAACTCTGACAGAAATGAGCTTAATATGTGTATGTTTCTCTTAAATATAAAGTACAAAAATTTAAGCAAATCTGCCGTAGTGTACTGAAGTTTTGAGAGAGGAAGTGCGAGGAGTAAAGTCCACAAATAAACAAGATATGAAGTTGTAAAAACTCTTCTTAAATCTGTATTGCTCCATAACAAAAATCTACTTTAAGGGTTATTCCTGACAAGTTTAAATCTTTTTGTAAGTCAGAAAGATGAATTAGAAAATTTAGAGAGTTGATATCTTTCCATTGGGTGATTATAGACGATCTCTTATCAAAAACAAGTATAAGGACAAATTCTAATGGGGTAACTAATGTATTATTAATCAGTTCAATAACATTGTTGCTTGTCCTTAATTTTTGAAGAGTTACTCCCGCTTGGTCAATAGCCATTGCAAAATCACTTGGCTCACCGATTTTTACAAAATAGAGTGTATCTGTTGTAAATAAATCACAAGGTTCATATCTAAAATTATATCCTTCTTCAAATTTCTGTGTAGTTGGGTGCTGACTCGTTGCCGATAAAATCTCTTCGAGTCGATGATTGAAATATCCTTCTATCGGTTGATGTTCACGGTCAACAAAAATACCTGTTTCTTTAGCAAAATCCATTAAGGCTGTTTTGTTAAAACATAAATCATCATCAATATGATTGACATATTTTATACGAGCAACACTGGATATGATTCTTTCGACATAAGCGTTGTTAAAAGAGCACCATTTACCATTACGTAAACAAAAACTATTGCTCATCTTATCAGTACAAATAAACTCCATATATTCAGTAATTGGTTTAAGTGCTGAAAACTGCCCCGTTGAATACTCCACTGCTATGTTTATTTTTTGAATATGAGAAATTATATCATATCCGTTGACATCTAAGAATTGCTTAACTGAAAAAATACTAAGCTCACCATCAAATTCTTGCACTTTATGATTGCATGACAGTTTATACTTAGAAAAATCAGTTTGCATTATTTTTGTTCCTAATAGATAAAATGATGGAACACTAAAATAATCAGCTATTTTAGCAGGATCATAATCACGAATAGCTTCGGCTAATTTCAAATAAAGCTCTGCTATCTTATCAACATAAATTTCTTCATCAAGTGGAAGTAATCGTGGCAACGAAATATCACTTTTTGTTTTACAGACAGTATCAAGCGCTGACAATTTTTCACCTATCTGTAAAGGAGATTCTTCCCACTTAAACTGTGTTGAAATGCCACAAGTAATATTTGCACCCCAATATTCAGGATCAATACTTTCACCTTTTATAAAAGTTGGTATTTCACCGCTACCATATGTAATAGGTGCGTTTTTGATATAGTCAAAATGTGTTTTGCTCAACTTGCTACCATGAGAAACATTTTGCTGTGCTTTAATACTTTCTAAGTCGATTAACCTTTCAGCAACAGACACCCCAAAATTATAATCACAGTATTTCCCAGCATAAAAATGAGCATTACCGTACGATATTACATAACAAAAGTCAACACCTTTACACACCAAAGCAGCACCATAAACTCGCACATCTTGTTCTAATTTCTGCTCTGCGCAAGATGATAAAATCTTAACCCATTGTGAACCATCCTTATTATCTTTGTCGCAATACATCAAGGTAAATGAAACAGAGGAATCTGGTTTAAGTAAATCTTGTTTTAGTGGGATTTCTTCAAACTTTCTTTCCTCTAAAAATCCTATGAAATCATCGTGCTTTTCAAACTGAATACGGTAAATATTGTAATCATAAAGTATCTTATCACTTTTTTTCGCCATGGTATCCCTCCTTATCTATTCATCAGCTCCGATGCTCTTGTGGATTGCTACTAATGCTATATGGAGTTTTTTTATTTCTTCAAACTTCTCATTCTCATGTAATGAATTGATGTCGAATTTACGGCATACATTCAATTCACTTATTGAAACAGCGTATCGTTTTATAAATTCTTCTCGCATATATTCAATATCATCGAGATATGTTTCTCGACTATCTGGACTATGAAACTCAGAAGACTCGATAATATTGACATATAACTCTAAAACTTTACTATTCATCAATATCGCAACACGCTCAATTAGTTTTATGTAAATTATTATTCTGTCATCTATTGTTTCCTGCGATGTAATGGTAATGTTGCCGTTAGCATGAGCATATTTATTGCGCTCGGTAACCAACTTCGTCAGTTCACCCTTTAGATTGCTATCCATACCCACAATCTTTAGCAAAAGAAATACATCGCTTTCGCTGATACAGGCAAAGCTTCCAAAGTACAACTTCCCGTTTTTCGTATTACTTTTACCGTAAAAATCAGAACTTCTGTCTTTAAGCATATAGTGAATTGCTGTTTCAAGTTCAGCTGGATAAATTATACTTAGTTTTAATAACATATTATAAATGCATACCATAAAAAGCATATGCATTTGAATATAGGCGAATTGAAACAATCCATTTGTATAACTTAATTCAAACGCCTTAAACAATGTGCGATTATAATCTATTTCGTTGCTATCTATTTGATAAATAGGTAGAAAATCATTAAAAGTGTAGAATTCATCCAAAGCGCTCACCTCCACTGTCTAAAAATCAGCTTTATCCAAGTAACCTATGTCAACCATCAATTGCATTTACAGCTCTAATATGATTGTTTCTATTTGTGAGCAAAAAGTTAAAATTATCATTATTGCATTAAATACTTTTTCTCTTTCAATAATTTTCCCCTCAGCACAGTCTTTTTATTCTCAGTTAATCTATAATATTTTTCGATGATGCCACCAACGTTTAGCATTAGTCCTTTTTTCACCAAAACACTGGCAAGTATCCCGTTTGCATCAAATTTAAGGCGATTTATTAGTTCATATTCTTTTGAATTATTACGGTTGCTGATGCTTGAAAAAGCAAGTGTAATATTGACCTGCATTTTCAAGCAGATAAATTTCAGGATATTCTCTACGCAGCCATGCATCAAGCAAAGTTACGTATTCTTTATTGTATCCATAGCATTAGAGTAGTTATTAACTATCGCCATTGCTTCTCTGTAATCGTTAAAAGTCTTTGGCAACTCTTTGGCATCTAGCATATTTTCCGCCAATTTTATTGCATCAGGCGAAAATTGCACTGTATTCATAAACCTACTCTCCCCAAACCTCTTTCATCTTATCCTCAATTTTCTGCTCAAAGATTTCAATAAGCCGTTTGTTTTGTTCTACGATTGCCATTTCTTCGGTAATTTGTGCTACAATTTGCTGTTGGGTTTCGAGGGGTGGGAGAGGAATTGAGATTCTTGTTAAATTTCCTTGGCTTAACTTTGGTTGAGCCGCACCAGTAACATAATTAGAGATATCCATTTGATTAATATAAAACTCAATATATTTCTGTGTATCCTTTTCTTGAAACTTGAGAACATGAGCGTGATTATTTACCCACACTTTTCCTGTTATTGAAAAGGCAATTGGCGTAACTCTTGTGATTAAATTTGCTCCATCTTCTGATAACAAAAGCAAGTCTTCATCAAATATGTAACCATCTACATAATCAACGATGCCAGATGCTCCATAATATGGATATTCACCCTGATTCCTTTCTGATGATGTAATTGGGATCCTTTTACTATCCAAGTTTTCACAAATATCTCCAAGTTTTATTATTTCCCAACTGGGGTCAACCTTAATAGTCAGTCTGTAGTTATCCACCACCTGCCTTGCACCGTCAATAATCTTTTGATAGCTTTCAATTTCAGTAACTATTTCTTGTTGAATTGATAGGGGTGGGAGGGGGATTTTTATTTGCTTAACATATCTGATAGAAACAAATTTAAAAGCAGTTTCTCCACTTAATCTAAAAAGTTCGGATTTGAATTGAGAAGCACAATAAAATAAAAATTCTGGCAATAAATTTTTAGTTTTAATAACTAATCCATTAAATTGTTGATTGGTTGTAAGCTCAATTTTAGATATGGCAAATTCACCAACAGAAGCTGTGCAACATAATAATACTGTATTTGCAGGCAAAATCTTCACGCTGGTTTCAGTTACCGCTTGCTCCGTAATATGTTGATTGGTATAGGTTATTATTCTGCCTTGTGTTCTAACGTCATCAATAGTAAACCAAGGAATATTACCCTTTTCCCAATACACTTTTTCTGTTCTCGACGGTGTTGAGCCATTAAAAACCTCACAAACTTCCCCAAGCTCCACCATTGGCCAAACACTATTTACAACAGTTACAACTTTATATCTCTCTCCCACAAGGATATAATCATGTTTTTTAATTTCCTCTTTTTTTGCAAGGGTAACAAGAGGGCTGTAGCTTACATCTTCACCATTTATAAATGCCTTGACAATATTTATAATGTCGGGGATATCGTTTTGCTTTATCTCTCTACGTTGTGCACCAAGATCGTAGCCATCATTGTTCATCTTTACAAACAGGATTTCTTCCCTATTTTTTGCCAGTGTCTTATCAAATAGAAGAACACTGGTTTTCACGCCACTGTAAGGGTTAAACACGCCGGCAGGCAGCGAGATAACTGCATAGAGCAGATTATCGTTTACAAGATATTCCCGAAGCTGCTTATAAGCATTGGCAGATTGAAACACAATGCCCTCTGGAACAATGATACCTGCTCTGCCTGTGGGGTTTAAATGCTCTGCAATATAGTCCACAAAGAGCACTTCCGCACGTTTCGCCTGCACCCTGTATCGATTATGAGGGATAATACCTCCTTTGGGTGTCATAAAAGGTGGGTTAGCAAGGATAACGTCATAGCTATCGTTCCATTTTTCTTCGCTTGTCAGCGTGTCATATTCACTTATCTGTGGCTTTGTAAACTTATGCAGATACATATTCACACGAGATAGACGCACCATATCGGGGGAAATATCATATCCGGCAAAGTTTATGCTAAGGTGTTTTCTGTCATCTGTGGTAAGAGTGCTTTTGCCATTTTTGTCTTTGTTATTCTCTAAAATATGCTTGTAAGAGCTAATCAAAAAGCCTGCTGAACCACAAGCAGGGTCTAAAACGGATTCGTTTTTCTTAGGGTCTACTATTTCTACAATCATATCAATGATATGGCGAGGGGTACGAAATTGCCCAGCATCACCTTGACTACCCATAATTGATAGCAAATATTCAAAGGCATTGCCCAAATCTTCACTGTTATCATAGGAAAATTCGCTGATTTCCTTTAAAAACATGTTAAGAGTATCAGGGTCACGGTATGGCACATAAGCACCACGGAAAACATCACGGAAAAGCTGTGGCAAATGAGGATTCATTGCCATCTTATCAATGCCCTCTGCATACAAAACAGCACGTTGTTGTCCACTGTTTTCAGACTGCATAATGTTTGCCCAAGCATATTTTTCAAAATCATCTCTAAAAAATGCCCGAGTACCTAAACGCCCAAACTCCATACCTTCGAGGTCGATATCATCCATAAACTTATAGATCATAGCAATTGTTATCTGCTCAACTTGTGCTTTTGGGTCAGGCACTTTACCTACGAGTATATCTCGCAGGGTATTTATTTTTCGTTTTACATCAAATTTAAGCATCTTCTATTCTCCTCACATAAATCGGGACACATTTACATTATCATTGATATAGTTAATTACACAAAGCATATTATCCATACCAAGTTCTCTCAATTCACTTAGCGTATAGGTTGCAATCTCTGTCCCAAAAGCAGTAAAACGCCTGTCCTCAATAGCTCTTCGCACCTCTTTGTCTGTTAAATACGCTTCAAAGAAATGCTTGATATCCCAAAATTTTTCATTAGGAATAGTTTTTGTTAACGTAAAGCTCTCAAATTCATCTTCAACAAGTTGGTGTTTACTCTTGAAAAATGTCAACGCTCCGAACACCTTATCAATAATTTCTCTCGTGGTTACTCTGCGGTCTGTACCAGTTGCACGACGTAGCTTGTCCCATGAGTAATATTCGTTTGGTTTATCCATAATGTACTCATCGATGTATTTAATAACCGCTTGATAATTGCCTTGCTCATACTGCTCTTTAGCAACAGGGTCTTCTTTAACGGTTTCTTCAAACTTATCAAAGTACATACGGTCTATCTTCATACCACGGCTGCTAATTTGCGTTTCAGTCAGCGACTTTAACGGGTCTGGAGCAAAGTTTTCATACCTATCAGTTTCAACCTGCGGTGTGCTTAAATCTGCGGTTTTACTTTGAGGCTTAGGCAGTTTCAGCTCAACATCATAATCAAATTTATCCTCAAAATACTCATAATTACCGAAAAAGTCAAAGAGGTAGAAGTTATCTTTTGCTACTTTTCGAATGGTGTCAACCCCATTTTCACGCACTTTTAAAATGAAGTCATTCATTCTTGTCCCTCTACCTTTAATCTGTATAAAATCAGTCGGAGAAAAGATAGGACGAAATAAGCCAATATTGAGCAAATCTTCACAATCGTAACCAGTTGTCATCATGCCTACCGTAACACAAATACGGGTTTTGGAAGACTTATATCCATCTAAGAAACTGCTATACCCACTTAGGTTATTATTTTGAAAATTGATTGTATAACTTTGTGCATTCATCACATCAGAGGTTATCTGCATAGCAAAATCAGACTGATATTTGTCCGGAAACATCAAAGTAGCATATAAATTAAGTAACTGCGTAATTTTAGCCGCATGAAGTCTGCTCACGCAAAAAATAATACCTTTCCCGATTTCTCCGGATATAGGGTCACGCTTGGCATAATCCATGAAGGTTTTCACAAATAATTTATTGGTTTCTTCAGAAAAAAATTTCTTTTCAAAATCTCTTGCGAAATAGGTTTCCTCTGCATCCTCAACCTGTTCATCAACTTGATTCAATATCGCATATCCTTCTTCTGCAAGCAATTTTGTAGTTATATCTGTTCTCGCATCGTATACTTTTGGATTCACCAAAAAGGGTCCTTCGGGATCATTCACGCCATCAAGCAACGAATAACGATAAGTAGGATCGCCACTTTCACAGCCAAATGTCCGGTAACTGTCCAAAAGCTGGCGTTTTTCCCACGCTCTTGGGTCAGTTACTTTTAGTTTTGACACATCAATATTTTTTATATAATCTTTTGGCGTTGCAGTAAGTCCTAATTTATAACCTAAAAAATACTCAAAAACCGCTCTGCTGTTTCCATTAATTGAGCGATGGCTCTCATCAGCAATAATCAGTGAAAAATCGGTAGGTTTAAAATACCGTTTATACTTATTGTCGAACATTAGCGTTTGAACCGTTGAAACAACAATCTCCGCTTTGCGCCAATCATCTGTATTTTCTTTAAATATAACTGTGTGATAATCGGGTGAAAGATAATTTACAAAATTTTTTTTCGCTTGGTTTTCTAGTTCAATTCTATCTACCAAAAACAGTACTCTATTAGCATTTCCGCTACGCAAAAACAATCTGATAACAGCGGCGGAAGTTAATGTTTTTCCTGTTCCAGTTGCCATCTCAAAAAGAAAGCGTTCCTTACCATCTTTAACGGATTGTTGCAACGCTTGCAACGCTTTTACTTGGTACCCACGCAAAAACCTCAATCCGCGCTCAAATATAAACTGCTTGCGTATATCGGGATTTTTATACTCTGGTGCATCCATATAGTGAGAATCTTTTACAACTGCAATATAATCTTTTGTGATTTCTTCATTATAAAGTTTAGCAGGCTCAGCATTCATTGCCTTGCTCATTTTTAGGCTTTCACAACTCGGAAACGAAGTAATAATCTGTGGGTCACCCTTATAAATGTTCCAAAAATAATGTTGGTTGCCGTTTGATAAAATTACATATCTCACAAAAAGTGATTTTGCATACTCCCTTGCTTGTTCCTTACCAACAAGGGGTTGTTTATCTTCAGATTTGGCTTCGAGCACAACATAAGGATTTCCATTTTCATCGAGCAAAAGAAAATCAATAAATCCATTTTTGGTTTTGTCAAAGTTTTCGCCAAAAGCATCTACTTGTACCTTAGTCATCTTAACATTAGGTTCAACTTGTATATTGGCATAACCATTTTCATCATCGAAAAACCGCCATCCGGCTTCTTCGAGTAATCTATTTATTTTAAGTCGAGCTTTTGCCTCTTTTGCCATTCTATCACCTCATTTCTCAAAACTATTTATATAATGCAATTCAAAACTTATTCCTCAACATCATCTTTAGGCTCAAAGAAATATTCTATCTATCATCCTGCATCGCCGCTTGGTAATATTTTAAGGCGAGATAATCTTTCTTTTACTTCAGCAAATATTTCTCATATCTTGCGTTCAAATTCTACTCTTGGCGGCTGAAGCGACTTCATAAATGAATATGATTTTAGCCAGTTAAATGGTTTTCAACATCCTAGTTCTATACTCGATAGGGCTAGATTTTAATTTCAATACAATTCTATCCTCATTATAATATTTGATATAGTCCTGAATTCCTTTAATGAGTTTTGTTGAATTTTTATATTTACATTCTTGATTATACCACATTTCAACTTTCATTCTTCCAAAGAAGTTCTCTATAGGTGAATTATCCAAACAATTCCATTTTCTACTCATCGATTGTATCATACCGTGTTTTACTAAAAATAGATGGTAGTATTTCATTTGGAGTTGCCAACCTTGATCGGAATATAATATCCTTCCTTATATGACAAAATCTCTCGTGTATAGAAATTGATTATTGGAGGTAGATACAATTTACCACTATTTATTCTAAACTTTGTTATGTCTGTATCCATATTTATATAGAGTTTATCATTCATATACACTCTGGCTAATAGTTTATCTACTGCTTTTCCTATTGTTTCTCGATATGATTTGTATTCCTTTGTTTTTGTTGCTGCTTTCAAATTATGCTTTTTAATAATTTGATACACTTTTTTCTTATTTACTTGATACCCTCTGTTTTTTAATTCAATTATTACTTTTATATATCCATATTTCCTCTTATGTTTATCGAATATGGATTGTATTTCTGAAATGATTCATTCATTTTCCACCTTATTCACTTTACACTTGATATGATAATGATGAGCACTCTTTGATATTGCCAATAATTCCTTAAGAGAATATTTACTCCTAAATTCCTCAATAATCGCTATTCTATTTTCGATTTCTTGTTTCTCTTTAGAATCAAGGAGTACAATTTTTTAAGTATTCATTTTCTATTTCCAAATAGTTTATTCGATCTTCTATTTCTTTATTTTCTAATCGCTTCTTTTTATCTTCAGCGCTTTTATATGACATCTTGTTCTTGTTGTTTGAATAGCTATTTCGCCTTTTGATGAATTGAGAGAAATCCAGTCTCTCAGTATTGAGGGTCAATTAACCCTATATATCTATTACTCGTTTTATTGCTTGCAGTTTCAATTCTCGTGTATATTCTTGATTATCTTCTCTATTCTTAAATATACTCTCTATATGACAATCATATAAAACACACGAATATTTGATTCTAGATTTATCATAACTATAGAGTTGACTCAATTCTTCTAATGATATTACCTCATCAACGTGTTTTTTCACTATCTCTAATTTCTTGTCTATAATTATTTTCATATAAAATACCTCCAAAGTCTTTTCCTTTATGCTAGTTATTTTCTAACTAAAGTTCAAGTTTTGGAGGTATATTCAACTATCCTGGCAGGGGTGGAGAGGATCGAACTCCCGTCTGTGGTTTTGGAGACCATCATACTACCATTGTACTACACCCCTACTGGTGACTCGTACGGGATTCGAACCCGTGAATGACGCCGTGAAAGGGCGCTGTGTTAAGCCGCTTCACCAACGAGCCATTTGCTAGTGCTTTGTTATAATACCATAAACAGCTTTTGAGAGCAAGATTTTTATTACAAAACTAGAGAAAGAGTCCAAACCCTTTCCCTAGCTAAATTAATTGAATTTTTGTGCTATTTCTCTATAGTTTTTAATCTTTTCTTTGATTTCATCATATCTTTCATTGACAAGAATGTCTTTACTATTGATTGAACTACTAATACCCGCTCCTACAAAGCCATTTCGAAGGCATTCATTAAACAAATCTGGTGACATTTTACCTACTGCAAAGTACTTAATGAAACCAAGCGGTTTCATGAGGGCTTTAGCGTAGTCTAAACCAACTTCTCCTGTTGGAAATAGTTTTACAATCTTAGCTCCCCCCTTATAGGCAGCACAAGCTTCAGATGCAGTAAAGATGCCTGGCATATAATAAATATCTTTCTCATTTGCGTAGTCTTGAATTTCTTTATCAAAGATTGGGGCAACGATAAAATCAGATTCACTACCAATTGCTTCTTTTGCTTCTTCGATGGTGAGTACTGTTCCTACCCCAACATAAGCACCTTTGTCTTTAATTTCATGTTTAATCTTTTTGACAATGGACATTGTTTTATCATGCAAACCTTCATGATTGTAGGTGATTTCAATGAATTTTGCTCCTACTTCTACACAACTCGTAGCTGCTTTTACAATAATTTCTTCACTTACATCATCTACACGGAAGATACACATCATTTTTTCAAGAATTAATTCTTCACACACTTTTTCACAATATTTCATTAGCCAAAATTAACCTCGAAGTCACTGTCATCTTCCACAACTTCTTCTGGAACTTTCTTTTTCGTGAAATGCAAGACTGCAATTGTGGATAAAACACCGACTCCAACTGCAATGAATGCCCCTGGCCATACATTTTCCATTACTGGGAAAGCAAAGAAACCACCCATCATAACTGCTGATCCTACATCAAAGTACATTGCGATTGCACCTGTAATTGCACTACCAATAATTGTAGCTGGCATAACGTGTAGTGGGTCACGAATTAAATAAGGTAATCCACCTTCTCCTACTTGAGCTGTTCCTAGTACAATTGCAGAGATTGCTTGTTCTCTTTCTTCTAGGGTATATTTCTTTTTATCAAAGAATAACGCACTTAAACCTAATGCTATTGGAGCAACACAACCGATACATACTTTTGCTCCTTCAGGTCCAATAATCCCGTCTGCTACTAATCCATTTGCAACAGTAGTTCCCGCTTTTGTAACAGGTCCACCTAAATCCACTCCCATTAAGACACCTAATACAACACCAAACAATACTTTTGATCCTGATGTCATTCCTGTAAATAAACTAATTAGTATTTGTTGGAATCCACCCAATACTGGTCCTAATACATAATGCATAATAAGAATTGAGAATAATCCTCCAAGTATAGGTAAAATAAGTAAAGGTAATAATGATTTTAAGTTCTTTGGTAATGGTAATTTATCTTTAACAAGTTTACAGAAATAACCAACCAATAATCCTCCAATAATACCTCCAATAAAACCAATTTTGTAATTTACTGATAATAACCCAATTAAGAACCCTGGCGCGATACCTGGGCGATCACAAATTGAGTATGCCGTATAGGCTGCAAGTGTTGGAACAACCATCGACATAGCAAGTGATCCTGCTGTATAGAGTAGATAGGCAAATGTACCTTCAGCACTTCCTACCCCTACGCCACCTAACATCGTTCCAAATGATTGTAGAATACCACCTAAACAGATGATTGGAATCATATACCCTACACCTGTTAATATGTGCTTATAAATATCTTTAAATTTCATATTATTTTATCTCCTTCATTTTCTGTTCGATTTTTTCTAATAATTTATCGGGTTGCTTAATCGCAACTTCTGATTTTACTCTGACAATTAGTTTTCCTTCAAATCTTTCTTCTTTAGAAACAGCGACATCTGCTGCAAAGATCACAACATCTGCATTCTTAATGTCCTCTGCTCTTAAAACATTCTCGCTTCCGATTGTTCCTTGAGTTTCAACATAAATTGAATGTCCTCTTTTCTTTGCGGCTTCAATCAATCGATCTTGTGCAATGTAGGTGTGCGCAACACCAACAGTACACGCTGTTATCGCTACAATATTCATTCTTTACCCCCTTTCTTTAGTAACTCAATGATTTTATTTATATCAGTAGCACTTTCAAGTTCATGGATGATTTTACTATCCATTAAAGATCTTGCTAATTCTGAAATCATTTTTATGTGTGTGTTATCCTTGTTATCTTTAGGTATTGCAAGCAGGAATACTTGGTTAATGGGTTGATCATCCAATGATTCCCAATCAATCGGTTTTTTAAGTCTTGCATAAGCAACTTTAGGTAATTTCACACACTCACTTTCACCATGTGGTATCGCAACTCCTTCTACAAGTCCTGTCATAGAAAGTGTTTCACGATAGTTAACAGCTTCTAGAAACTCCGTTTCACTTGTTATGATTTGATTTTTATAAAGTAAATTTGTTAAGTATTCAAAGACTTCTTGTTTACTTTGTAAATCTAAATCCAATCCTATACATTCCATTGAAAGTATTTCTTCTATTTTCATATCTCTATTTCCTCACTGTTAAATATCTACAAGTTTTAAGACTTGATCTTGTTTTTCTGCATCTAATAATTGTTTATGGAAGGTTTCACTATATAGTAGCTTATAAAGATTTCTAAGTTTAATGTTGATTGATGAGAAATCCGATTTGGTGATTGCTAGAAAGAAGAAGACATCAACTTCCTCACTACCCCAGTTCATTGGTTTTTGTAAAGTAACGACACAAATGACTGATTTCTTTACAAATTGTGGATTCGCATGAGGAATAGCGGTATAAGCACCAATCGAGGTAGAACATTTGGATTCTCTATGTTTTAAATCTTCTTTAAATCCTTCCTCAATGTAATGCTTAGACTTCAGTTTCTTTTCGACTTCCTCAAATAATATTTCTTGATTTGTATAATCGCATTTCAGTATTGTTTCCAACTTAATTTCATCAAATAGTTTTGGCGACTTAGTTGAGAAATTATCAATAAAGCTATTAATTCTATTAACATCATCTTCAAGGAGTAGTGGTGAAACAATGATTGAATTCTTCTTTGTATTAATTGAAAAGGTTGTGATAAACAAATCCAAATCACTTGCCTCAAATTTGCATAAATCATTTTCTGATATTACATCAACTACATGGAGTTTCTTGAATCTATTCTTGATTTTCTGTGCTAATAATTGCGATATACCAATTCCTTGGGAACAAACAATCACTGTTTCAATTAATCTATCTGCTTGTTCTAACATCGATTCAATATGAATGGCTAAATAACCTACTTCATCTTCACTTAGTGTTTTTTCAAATTGTTTCTTAAAGATACTGTTTGTCATCCACGCAATGCCGAAGGAATCTGGATATTCTTCTTTTATTTGTTCTAAGAGTGGATTTCTTAGAACAATCCCATTGTTTAATCGATTGCATAATGGAATTAGATGTAAAACTAAACTATTTACGATTTCTTCATTGGATATTGAAATACTACGAATCTCTTCAACCAAAGTAATAATTTGACTGGCTAACTCTTTGTAGTTGTGACTACTAAACAAAGATTCTTGTTTTACTAAATCATTGGAGTAAATCAAATAGCTATATATTAATTTCTTTTCGCTATCTGTAAAAATCACATCATATGTTTGATTTAGGTTATTGCAGAAAAGAGATACGCGATGATAAATATCTTCATAATCAATTTGGATATCAAAGTCATCATTAATATCTTTACCTTGCCCAAGTCGCACAATACTGATGGTAATATGCATAATTAAAGTATTTAATGCATTGTTACTATAATCCATCTTTAATGATTGTAAGAGTTCAATAAGACCATCTTTAATTGGTTTAGGGTTAATTTTTAATAATTCGATAATATTTTCTTGTATTGTTTGATATGAAGAAAGAAAACCATTTTGATCTAAGATATTTGTTTGGATTTTGATGAGAGTCGACAAACAATCTCTTAAATCTCTCTCACTTCCCTTTAGTTGAATCTTGCCTTTCCCTTTTAAGTATTCAATGCTGATGTTTCTTTTTGCTAACCAAGGTTGTATTTTCTTTAGTTCGCTTAGAACCGCAGTTCTACTTAAATAAAATTGGTCACATAGCGATTCAATCGTTACTGTATTATGACGGTTGGTGATTAATACATAGGTGATCTGTAAATATCTTTCAAAAGTAATATCTACTTTAGCAATTAAGTCTTTTCGTAACTTTTCAATACTTTCTTTACTTCCACCCAGTTTTATTCCAACACCGCGAACATTATCAATTTCGCAACCATAGCCCTTTACATAATCTTGTATCGATGTTAAATCATTTCTAATCGAGGATACTGAAACATTGATCATCTCTGCAATAGTTTCTCTTGTAATTAAATTGGTTTGGTTTAAAAGTATTTCTAGAATTTGCCATTCACGTTTATTCATAGATTCTAACTTCCTTAAACTCATATCGTTTGCAATCATTTAGAGAATATTTCGAACCACAAACACTTGTTAATTTACGAGATTTCTTGCATATCTTTCTAAAATAATAGGTTTTGTAAAGGATGAGGACTAAATACAAAACTAGTAAAAAGAGTGCAATATAAAAATAATTGAATACACATGAAATTAAAGAACTCGCTCCTAAAATGAACAAACAATAGTTCATGAATGGTTTTTCAATCACTAGATTTCTTTTCATATCAATTTCATAAAATAATTTCATCATCTTTCCCCCTTAACTTAATTTGATTATAGACTTCTTATTGAGGAAAATTTATTTAAGTTTTGCTAATTAAAGACAAAATACTTAAACTTGTGATTTGATTGTTTACTAACACAGAAAATTTCATGGTTGCTTTTTGTAGTTTAAGTTGCGAGATGACGCCTCTGCTACTATAATTAATTTATAAGAGTATAGAAATGAGGAAAATATGTCGAATAAACGAACTAAAACCATGTCTGTTGGTCTAGTTGTTTCATTGTGCATTGTCATGATACTAGTCACAGCTGGAATAACTACTTATCTAGTCTTAAAGGAAACATATAAGGGGTCCGCTGTTGCTTATAGCAACCAACTCATAAAAGATTTACCTAGTAGTGGTTTAGACCACACAATCGCTAAATTCTTTTATAGTGATGAAGAAATCAAATCAATTAAAAATGGTATTGATGAATCTCAAGTCATTGTAAAGAGTGAAGAAGTAGAAAGTCCTGATGGCATTGAGATTCACGCACTAAAAGGATCTACTTATCAAGCATTTATGATGATTGTGAAAAATCCTGAAGATTTGATGGTTGCGGTAAATCCATATCTTGATTCAGGTGCACCTGGTCCATCATTAGAAGAATATATTGAAATGTATGATGGTATTGCAGGTATTAACGCTGGTGGATTTGAAGATGCTGGTGGTAAAGGTAATGGAGGTCAAGCTTGGGGTATTGTTATCTCTGAGGGAGAACTTGTTAGTGGTTACCCTAGTGAATATGGTCCAGTCATTGGTATTAATGGTCAAAATCAACTTGTTGTTGGTGATATGTCAGCTCAACAAGCACTTGATTGGGGTGTTCGTGATGCTGTAACATTTGGTCCTATCTTTATTAAACAATATCAAAATGTATTTGATAGTGCTCGTCTTGCTGGTTTAAATCCGAGAACTGCAATTGGACAAAGAGCTGATGGCTCATTCCTACTTCTTGTAATGGATGGTCGTCAACCTTTATCATTTGGAGCATTATATCCAGATATTATTCAAATTATGCAAGATTATGGTGCTATGACTGCAGCTAATCTTGATGGTGGTAACTCTACTGTCATGGTATATGAAAATGAAACAGTCAACAGTACGGTTTCTATCTATGGTGCTCGTAATTTACCTACGGCATTTGTAGTAAAGGCGGGTGAATAAGATGAGTAAAAGAAAAAAAGGAATTAAAGCGAGTGCTGGAATTACAATCTTAGTTCTTGTTCTACTCATTTGTATTGGTACTGCTACTGCATTTGTATTATTTACAAAAACAAATTTAGCAAAACAAGAAGCAAAACTTCCTGAAAGTGCTATTAGCTTATATTTAAAACAAATTAAAAATAATGATTTCAATGGAATCTATGAAAACTCATTATTAATCGATCCACATTTAAATTCAAAAGAAGATTATGATCAAGCCATTAAAAATATCTATGATGGTGTTAGTTTAGATAAATTAATCTATCAAGAAGAAAAGAGTGCATCCGATGATTTACTCTATGGTTTATATGATGGTAACGTAAAAGTAGCGGTAATTAAACTCGTTAAGGGAACAGATGGTAAGTGGCTTGCCTCTACTGTGTTCCAAGGAGATCATTCAAGTATAGTTGAAGCTCCAGCTGGTGTTATTTTTAAAGTTAATGGTGTTGAAGTCACTAATGATTATATATCAAACAAAAATGTAACTGCTACTAACTTTAGCGGTCTTGATGATCAAAGTGATGCACCAAAGGTTGTACGTTATGAATTAAACAATTTAATTTCTGAACCTGTCATTACAACAGACAATTCAGGCTATACAACAATAAAAGATGCATTAAGCAACACTTACTTTATTGGAAAAGAAACAACTGATTCCGATTTAGAAGAAACAATTATTAATGCTGGTAAAACAGTTGCTCGTTATCCAACAAAAGATGGTACACTTGGTGCAATTGGTGCTATTACAATTACAGGTAGTGATTTCTATGATCGTATTAAAACAATGGATAACCAATGGTATGCTGCTCATGGTACATCACAATTCTCAAATGAAGAAGTCTTATCCATTGTTCAACAAGATGAGAATTCAATGATTGCGAATGTTATCTTTGATTATTACATTGCTTCTGGTAGTACTTCTAAGGAGTATCATATTGGGTATCAAATTAGTTTCTTAAATGTAAGAGGAACTTGGAAGATTGCTGGATTTGCAATCGATAACGAAATGAATCCAAAGACAAAAATTTGGTAGAAACGATTTACATCGTTTCTTTTTTTATACAAATCTAATATAATGATGTTACAACAATTGAAAGGTGGATTTTATCATGATAGATTACTCAGAAGGCACAGGAAAACAATATCATATTGGCGTTGCAAAAGGCGAAGTTGGACGCTATGTTTTATTACCTGGAGATCCTAAGCGATGTGAGAAAATTGCGAAATATTTCGATAACCCTGTACTCGTTGCCGATTCAAGAGAATATGTAACTTATACTGGTGAATTAAATGGCGTTAAAGTATCTGTTACATCTACAGGTATTGGAGGACCTTCAGCTAGTATTGCTATGGAAGAACTAGTTGCTTGTGGTGCAGATACATTCATTCGTGTGGGTACTTGTGGAGGTATGGATATTGATGTTAAAGGTAGCGATGTTGTTGTAGCACAAGCTGCCGTACGATTTGAAGGAACATCAAAAGAATATGCACCTATCGAATACCCAGCAGTAGCTGATTTACAAATTACCAACGCTTTAGTTCAAGCAGCAGGAAAACTAGGACAAACATGTCATGCTGGTGTTGTTCAATGCAAAGATGCATTCTATGGCCAACATCGTCCTGAAACTCTCCCTAACTCTGTTGAGTTGCTTCGTAAATGGGATGCTTGGTGTAAATTAGGATGCAAGGCATCTGAAATGGAATCAGCTGCATTGTTTATTGTTGCAAGTTATTTGCGTGTTCGTTGTGGTTCTTGTTTCTTAGTCGTAGCAAACCAAGAAAGAGAAAAACAAGGATTAGAAAACCCACAATGTCATGATACTGAAATTGCTATTAAGGTTGCGATTGAAGCATTGAGAGATATTATTGAACAAGATAAAAAATAAATGACAATTATTTATTTTATTCGCCACGCTACATCTGATCATGAAAATCATGATGAAAGAAAGCGTGGATTAACTGAAAAAGGATTAAACGATTGTAAACTTGTAACGGATTATTTAATGGATAAGGGAATTGATTTACTTTTCTCTAGTCCTTATCGCCGTTCATTATTAACAATTCAAGATTTTGCTGATACAAAGCAGTTAAATATTCAAGAAATTGAGGACTTTAGAGAACGTAAAGTAGATTCAGGTTGGATTGATGACTTTAAAACTTTTGCAAAGAATCAATGGGAGGATTTTCATTATAAATTGAATAATGGTGAGACCTTAAAAGAAGTTCAAGATAGAAATATCAGTGCACTACAACAACTTCTAATAGATCAGCAAGGAAAAACATTTGCAATTGCCACTCATGGAACTGCTCTATCAACTATCATCAATTATTACCAACCCTCATTTGAATTTGATGCATTTTGGCATATTGTGGATATCATGCCTTGGGTTGTAAAAATGACTTTTGATGGTACTACATGTCAACATATAGAATCAATTGATTTATTCACGAATTCCAAAACACATATCTACTAACAAACAAAAAGAAAGCTAGAAGTTTAATAACTTCAAAACTTTCTTTTTTATTACTGTGCTTAGAAATCCTAGTTGTCATACCTCTTCTCTTTTAAGAAACTTAACTTCTTATTAAATAAGTTTTTGTTGTCAATTTCCATTTCCTTTTGAAGACGACGTTCTTCACTTATTTGTTTCTCAAATTCTACTAGGCGTAGTTGTTCATCATCGATTTCATTATCAAGCGATTCTATTATTTTTTGATATTTGTTTATCATTTTTTGATAGAGTTCAGATTGCTTATCTTGACTACTTAATTTAATTTGGTGGATATCGTACTCTTCCTCTTCCAACTTCTTTAATTGTGCTTTGCGTCTGTTTAATTCATTTTCAAATGATTTAAATATCTCTTCATAATCTACTATTTCATCTTCTGAGAAATATTTCATATCCAACAGTTCATATTCATTATGCAACTTACTTATTCCCTTTGAAACAAGACTGTTTTTCTCTTTTAAGGCCGCGATATTGTTCATGAACTCATTTTTGATTCTTAGCAAATTCGCATCCATTTCTTCATTACTCACTTCTTCTTCATTTAGTAATTGACTGCGTAAGTTTTCCATCTTATTCAATTCAATTACATCTTCTTGTTCATCACTTGCTTGATGTTTATGAATTCTTTCTTTGTATTCTTGAATATAAACATTGTTCTTTGCAATTTGCTCATTTAATAAAGATTCATAGAGTTGTTCTTTTTCATTAACCATTCTTTCAAGCTCATCCATTGTTAATTCAAAGCTTTCACCCACACTTGCCTTTTCCTTTTCAATTCTTCTTAATTCTTTTTCTAATATCTTGTACTTACGTTTATTTTCTTCTTCTATCATTGCTATTTTCTTTGCAGATAGCTTATCAAAAATCTTCTTTTGCTTTCCAATTATTCTATCTATTTTTTCTTTCTCTTCTGCTAATAAATCTTCTTTTGCTTGGACATTTGCCTTTAGTTGATTCTCTTCTTTTTGACGAATATCACTATAGCGAATTTCTTCTTGCTCTAATTCTTGACGCAATAAAATAATCTTCTCTTGTTTTTGATTTATTTCATTTTCAAGATTTAAGACATTTTGTTTGCATTCACTCTCATATTGATACTGCTTTTGTTCTTTTTCGTATTTACGTTGTTGGAATTTTTCTTCTAACTCTTGAATATTTTGAACTATACTCTCTTCTTGCTTTTGTAGTTCTGTGAATTCTAAACTTAGTTTTTCTATTTCCGGATTATATTGATTATAGATTTCATCTTTTTGTAATTGCATTCTTTCTTCAGATTGTTTAATCCGTAGACGTATTTCTTCAAGTGATCTATTCCAGTAGTTTTCAAAGTCAGCTTTTTCTTTGTTACGTTGCTCTATTCGTTTATTCTCTTCTTCTTGTAAAGTAGTTATAATGTTTTCAAGTTTAGTTTTTTCTAACGCAAGATTTTCTTCGCCTACTCGAATCGATTCATCAATTTCCATTTTTTTAGCATCTAATTGCTCATTTAATTTTTCCTTATAATCTTCAAAGTCCGCAATGAAATTATGAAGTATTTCTTCATTTTGTATAGTAATTGTCTTTTTCTTTTCTTCTTGCTCTTCAATGAATTTTTGAATAACTTGCTCATGCTCTGCTTTTACTTTATCAATTGCTTCTTGGAATTTTTCTGAACGATTTGATGTCAATTGATTAATTTGCTCTTCAACTTGTTTTTGAACTGTATACAACTCATTTAGTTTTTCTTCATTACTCAATTTTGCGGATGTAAGTTCATCATGAAGATGCTGGATATCTTCATCTAGATGATTGATCATCACTTTGTAATTTGATATTTCTCTTTCTTTGTCATCTTCGTATATCTTTTGATTTCGCTTGTAATCTTCAATGAATTTATCAATAACTTCCTTCTTTTTCTCTTGCTGCTTTATCTTTGCATCAATTGAATTTTTAACTTGAATCTTATCTAGCTCCAATGCATTTGCTTTTGCCACCAAATCATTCTTAAATTCATTGTATTGCTTAATACTATTCTCTCTTGAAAGTTCTGCTTCTTCTTCGAGTTGATTCTTTCTTTGCTCAAATTCTTGTTGCAATATAGTAATTTCATCATCGTATTTTTGCTTTTCTCTATCAAATTCTAACGTTGTTTCTTTTATTTCATCTCTTATTTTATTTAAAATGCGATTGTTTTCTTCTAAACTCAATGCATATCTAGATTCTAATTCTTTTTGCTCTCTTAGTACTCTGTTCTTTTCATCTTCTATTTTATTTTGAATACTTAAAAGCTCAGCATTTAATTGATTGGAGTAGTTTCTTCTAGATATTTCATACTCTGTCTTTAAATAATTAATGCGTTCTTCTTTTGATGTTTCAAGTTGTGCTATTGAATCATCAATCTCATGATTTTGGTTGTTGAATTCTTCATTCAATGCGCGTTTTAACTCGTTTAATTTTTGATTTTCATCTTGTTGAATTAACTGATAATGATTGACTAATTCATCAAGTGCTACTTCTGAGTGTTTAATTTCTTCTCGTTTTAAACTAATTTCTTCCTCTAATTGATTAACTTCATTTAAATATCCTTCTAAATCATTTGTATTCTTGCTGATTAACTCATTTTTCTTAGATTCGAATTCTTCTTGTACCTGGCTCATATGAAAAACCAATTCATTTTCTTCTTCTGCCATACGTTCTAAATCAATTGATAATACTCTGATTTTTTGATTTAGATCAATTGCTTGTTTATTGAATTCATTTGCTATTTCTTGGATATTCTTCTGTGCATTATCATTTATTAATGAAAGTTTATTGTTATTATCTAATTTGATTTTATTTAACGCTTCATTGCAATTTTCTCTATAATCACTTAATCTAGCTAGCGAATCTTTTAATTGACTTTGTTCATGATCAATTTTCAGTTTGTATTCTTCTTCTAAGAATTCCAACTTTGATTGACTTTCTCTAATTTCTTCTGTGATCTTCTTTGCGAGTTCTTCACTATTTTTATTTAATTCAATAATTCGTTGTTCATGATCACTTTGTAGTTTTTGGATACTATCTTCATAGTATTCTTGCATTTCTTCTTTTTTCTTTAAAACTTCTTGTTCAAATTTTTCAATACTCAATTGAAACTTATCTTTTGATTTTTGGATTTTCTCTTGATGATTCAACAATAAATCTTGTCGTTTTTTCTCTAAAGATTTTAAACTTTCTTCATGCTTACCTTGTTCAATTAACCTTTTTTCTTCTATTGCTTCAATATTTTTGGAAATTGAAAGTAGTTCTTTATTCAACTGTGTAATAATTGATTTTTTCTCATCAACTGTAACTTGTTGCGATTTCTCTAATTCTTTGATTTCTTTCTCAAATATTGCGATCTTTGTATCATTTTCTTTTCTTAGAGTTTGTACTATTTTCTTATTCTCGTCTGCTTGTTGAATACAATGATTTGTTTCTTCATCCAGTTTTGCTTTTTTCTTCTTGAATTCTGTTTCTTCCGATTTGAGTTGTTCTTGAATTTCCACAATTTTTCTCTCATACTCTTGCTTTATGTTAGACAATTGTGCATGATGAACAGATTCAACATTTTTCATATCTGCTTCACAAGTCATAATTCTATCTTTTAGATCATTGATCTTTTGATAGTACTCATTCTCAATCATTCCTTTTTTTGTTTCTATTTGTTGTTTATCTAGTTCTAATTTCGTATCTTTTCTTCGTATTTCTTCCTTAACAAAGTCTAGATGGCGATTGAACTTTTCTTCTTCGTCTTTGAGTAAATCACGATAAAAACAATAGAGAGCATCCACCTCTATTTTAAGTTTGTCATCAAGTTCATTAGTTTTTCTTGTTATTTCTTGTTGGTACTGTTCATATTCAAGATTCAGTTTTGATATAAAGTCTTGAATTTCATCTTGTTCATGATCTCGTTTACTCTTAAAATATTCGACTTCTTGATTATACGTATCACTTATTACACGATATTCTTGTTGAATCTCATCTAACCTGTTTTTCAACTCATCTTCAGCTACTTCTAATTCCTTAATTTTCATTGAATGCGCTTGTAATGAATTTCTTCGCTCTAATTCATATTGGTCTTGTTTCTGTTTTAATAAGTTATTTAAATCTTCTTCTTGTCGATTTAGTAATTCTAATTCTGCTTTCTTGGAATCATAAAATGCTTTGTTCTTTAAAGCATATTCATCGAAGTCAAAAGCCCATAGTTTTATTCTATTTCTAAGGTCTACTTTTTTACTTTCCAACTCAGCATTTTGATTGTGTTTATATTGCTGAATTTGATCATTATAATTATCGATTGTTATTTCCTTATTTTGTAATAGAACACTTAACTCATTTTCTAATTCTAGAAGAGTTCTTGAATACTTTTTTTCTGCTTCTTCTATTTGGTCCTCTATATTTTTAATATCCCTTTTTTTCTCTTCTAAGCGTATCAATGCCTCAGATTCTGTATTGTCTTTTACAGCATCTAATTCATGCATCAGTTTCTCTTTTTCAACTAAATATTTCTCTTTTTGAACGGCTTTATTTTTCAATAATTCTTCATTTATTTTCTCTTCTTTATCAATTAATTTTTCTTTGACTTTCTCTTTTGATTTATTTGAATTATTCCTAATAGAAGTTTTCTTCTTGCTTATTTTTTCATCTGCAATAACAGCTTTCTTAGATAGATTTTCTATTTTGCCTTCCAAAAGTGAGGTCTCTTCTTTAACACCCTTAATTAGAGTATTCAGTTTTTTCTTATTTTGATTGATTTGTTTCTTTTTTGCATTATATTCCTTTTCCTGAATCACTTCGTTTTTCTCGATTAAATCATCAGCTTTTTTTAACTCTTTTTCTATCTGATTTATACTCTTTTCCTTTTTATCAATTTCTAACTGAATATCGCTAGGCTTTAGCTCTTTAGTTTTCTTACCTATCCCAAATATATTTAATCTACTCATGTTATTATTCCCCCTATTTTGGACCAATACAACATAATTCGCATTATGTTGTATCATAAATAACTAATTTAAAAGGAAAACTATATTTTATGGGTGGGCAGAACTGAAATTGAAAATCGAAAACCACAAAAAAATTAAGTCTAGAAATAAAGAACTTAATTGTTTTGTGCTACATAAAAAAAATTGTATTAGTTAAATTTAGGTGATAAAATGGTGTAAATGATAAGCGAGGAATATTTCAATACAACATAATGCGAATTATGTTGTTTTAATTTATAGAAAATAGTTTTTCCAATTGTAATCTACACTCATTTAGGTTGCTTGTTGAGATGTAAATTCTTGTTGTTTCTATACTACTATGTCCTAAAAAGTCGGCTAAACGTGCAATATCTCTTTGCTTTTTATAATACTGTTTAGCAAACAAATGTCTGAAATTGTGGGGAAATACTTTACTTTGAAGTACTTTTGCTTTTAATGCCAGATTTTTCATAAGTCGCCAGATATAGAAGCGGTCAATTGGCTTCCCACTTTTTGTAATAAAGACTGCACCAGATTTGATATTTCGATTCTCACAATATTTTTTTAATCTTTTTGTTAGATTTTCAGTTAAAATAATCGTTCTTATCTTTCCTTTGTTGTTAATGACAACCTGCCTTTTATTTAATGAATCCACGGTAATACTTTTAAGTTCACTTACTCTTATACCTGTTTCTGCAAAAGTACAAACAACATTCTTTGTACGTTCATCATGAAGTAATCTTGCTTCTTTTAATAATAACTTATAGTCATTAAGTTCTAAACTTCTTTCTTCTTTCCTATAGATCTGTTCTTGATGTTTGTAGATTTTGACACAGTATTCTGCTCTACCTATAAATTTAAGATAGTTATTAACTGCAACAATCATTGAATTTGAACTCGTTACACTGTAGCTTAATAAAAGATTTTTTTTAAACCCGATCACACTTTCTTTTGAAATATCCATGTTGTTTGCAGTTAAGTAATCCAGATATTTTTGAATATCTCTTCTGTATTTTTGTATCGTATTTTCACTTTTTTCTTCATTCTTAAGTAATTCACAAAATTGATTCAATTGCTTTTCCATTTTTCCTCCTACTACACTATTTACTGAATATCATACAATATTGTATGGTGTATATGATTATTATTTAAACAAATATTTTAAAATTTCTTTAAAGTAATTTCTTATCAAAAGTTAGCATTTAAAATCTGGGACTAATAAAAAATAGTGGTAATCATCCAATCTATGAATGATTACCACTATAACTATGTCCTGCTTTTTACATATTTAATTTAGAACTTATTACTCTTCATTGCTTTTTAAATCTTTAATAATTATATCATTAATATATAATAACTCATTTGGGATTTTTAGTAACAAACATGCATTTTGATAATACACTTTTTTCAGTACACGATTAGGTAATTCAATACCATAAATATACCAACGACCTTGTCGATGATGTTCAAAACATTCATCAAATGTTTCTAAGAAACGTACTGAAGTGATGAAATCTTGATCATTTAATGGTGTACTATCTGTTCCAAATAGAATTCTATTTTGATATTTAATAAAAAATTTACGCGCTGCATAGGGAACTCTTCCCAGCTCAGCAACACATCCCGCCATATCAATAAACATATTAGAGCAAGCATCAAGCTGTTTTGCCACATAACTTAAATTCTCAACATAGGAACCAAAGTGTCCTACAATGAATTTGGTTTGTTTATTTCCTTTAATTACGTTTTCTTGCATCTCTAATAATTCTTCAAAGGATGGGCTTCCATTATTATAATGTGATTGTTTTGGATTATTTATTAAGGTTTCAATTTGTTCGTTATTTTCATTTATAGCTTTGAAATAAGCTTTACTATCTCCTACTCTGATATATACAGGAATATCAAATTTCCTCGCTAATTTGTAGATAAACTTTAACCTCTCATCGTCCAAGCGAAGATAATTACCCTTCTTATCTTTATAAGTAAAAGAAATCTGATGTTCTAGTCTTATTCCTCTAGAACCTCTATGATAGCAAGCTAATATATGATCTGTAGTTTCCTCTTCAAATGTTTTGGAACCAAAATTAGAAAAATCAATGGACATAAAAGTTGTAATGTAGTGATTGTAATTTGTGGTAAACTTCATCATCTTATCAAAATCATCTTGATATAAACCATCCATATTCACAATATGCTTTACATTTAATTTAACTAATTTATCTAAATATTTCTTTAAATCATATTTTGACTGATACTCTTCTCCTAAGCCTAACTTACCTAAATGCGTATGAATATCAATGACTGGGAATCTTGCTTTTTTAATTTCAGTAAGTTTTCTCACACATTCTAATTCGGGCTTATAATCTTTTAATAATAATTCTTTCATATTAGTAACCTAGAAAGATTATTACTTTCTTTACACTACAATTAATCCTATTCATTTTGCATCTCCCTTAAAACAATCCCTTAGTACCTTATATCGTATTTCACTTGTTTTTTCAAGTATTTCAGGGTTTTTATTTCTTTATTTACTACATAATCCAAGAAAAAGAACAAACCATTTAGTTTGTTCTAGATTTACTATACTTTTACTCTTTTTAACGCTTCTTTCGCTACAATACCTGTAAGAATACCTGTAGGAATTGCTGCAATCAATAAATAAGGTACAATCGCAATCATACTTGCTTGTTGGTAGATAAACATCACCACAAAAACTTGACCAACAGTATGTCCAATCGAACTTAACGTTGATGTAAATAAGAGCGAAGAATTCATTTTCTTACATAAGATTAATACAATACTACTTAATGCCACACCACCAAATGCTATCCAGAAAGTTGTTCCAAAGATTAATCCTCTAAGTAGATTACCAATCACAACACGCATGATGTTCACAATAATCATTTCCTTAACACCTAAGATTTCAATTGTGATTAGGGCAATGATATTAGCTAAACCAAATCGTATTCCAAATGGTAAGGGGGGAATTAGTGTTGATTCAAGAATATTAATTGTAATTGCCATTGCACTTAAGAGTGTAATGTACACAAAACGTTTTGTAGAATTAGTTTTCATATTGCCACCTATTTTAATTCAACAGATATTTCGTTTGGCAAACAAATAATGGGTAAATAACTATCTGCTGATACCCAACCTGTAGAACTACATACATGGTTTGGGCATTCTTCATTTGTTACACGCCACTGACCCTCTTTTACTTCAACCATGAGCTTTCCATAACTGCCATCAAACCAATATTCTGCATCTTTATTTGGATCAAATTCCAATACGGTATCACTTTTGTAAATAACACGAACTACATCTTTATTTTTCTGCGTATTCATGAATTGAACAGCAATGAAAATTACTGCTGCAATCACTACTACGCCAAGAATCATCATCATTTCTTTTTTCTTCATTTTTTACCACCTAACAGGAGTATTATATCAAAATTTTACTAATCTACCAAAACTGTCATGTCGTTTGCCCATTTTTCCTTACGTACGTAGATAATTCCAAAGACAAATCGAATTAATTGTTCAAGCTGAGTAATTAATAAAACAAGTACGATACTACTCATGTGTAGTAGATTAACACAAATAAACGCGCTAGGCAACCCAATAACCCATAGAATACCTGAATCGAGAATTTGGATTACTTTTGATTCGCCACCAGACTTTAAAATAGAGAAAATAATGAAATTAAATAGACGCATGGATACCTTAACTGCCAGTACCCAAACAATTTGGACTGCTAAAAGTTGTACAATTGGATCATCAAGTTTAAATATAGATACCATTGGGTTTGCGAAGATAACCATACCAAGAACTAAGATGATAGACAGAATAAATGATAATCCCAAATGATAATTGGCATCTTGCTTTGCTTCTTCAATTTTACCTGAGCCAAGTTTAACCCCAAGTAAGATCGCAATGGTACTACCATAACCATAAACAATGAATAAGAAAGTATTATAAATTTGGTTTCCTACATAATAAGCATCCATACTTGATTTACCAAGTTGTCCAAAGGCTTTGATAAAGAGTGTAGAGCCTAAACCAAACAATGTTTCATTGAAAATTAATGGTACTACTTTTTTTAAGATAGGAAATGCGAATACTTTATCAATCTTAAACATTTCAGAGAATGTTCCAAAGAATGGTTGTTTTGTGATAATCGCATGGCTTAAATAAATTACTAAACCAATTGATTGTGCAATTACAGTACCTAATGCTGCTCCAACAACTCCTAATTTTGGGAAGATACCAAACCCAAAAATAAGACAAGCGTTGAGTATTGCATTGGATGAAATCGTAATAATACTAACTAATAAAGATACTTTAGCATTTTGGATACTACGATACATATAACTAAACGCAAAGTTGATACTACCCACAACTAAACCAAATTTCGCAACATCTAAATATTGAAGACTAAACTTAACAATTTCTGCATCTGGCATATAAAACAAAAGAATTTGTTGTCCAAAAAAAGTTGCGACTAAAAACCAAAATAATGCGTTACCTAATGCTAATAATAAACTCAAACCAAATGTTTTCTTCAAATTTTTATAATCTTTTGCACCATAAAATTGTGAAGAAAACATACTTGTTCCTCCAATTGATCCATAGGCGATCATTGAACATAGTGTGTCAATTTGTGCAGCAGTACCTACTGCAGTTACCATACCAATCCATGAAACCATGAGTGTATCCACAATACCCATACAACTTGATAATAGATTTTGTAGTGATAATGGTATCGCAATTTTTGCAGTCTTTAAATAAAACGCTTTTGGACCAATGTATTTCTTAAAAAACTCTTTCATTCTACATACCCCCTAATGTTCAAAAAATAACCCACTCGAGTTATTTTTCTATAATTTGTATCATTTCAATACTTCTATTTGCAGATAAAACAGGGCTTTCACTTAATTTTTGATTTATACAATCAACGAAATGTTGAATCTCAAATGTAAATTCACTGGTGAAATCGAAATGCTTTTTTACTACTTCATTTCCTTTGACAAGTTGAATCTCATGACTTTTCCAAAAATTGTTTGATTCAATAAAACCATCTTCACCATAAATCATTACTTTATTCTCAGTTTGTACATCGATACCGCCTCGTACGCTTGCCATAACTCCGTTTTCGAAGCGAAGTAGAATTTGTTCAAAACCATCACATAAGCCATTGTGATCAATACTCATGCTTTTCTTTTCAACTACTGGTGAATTCATTAAACATGTAACAAACGCTAAAGGATAGACTCCTACATCAAACATACCTCCACCTGCTTCATCTTTCCAATAAACCCAATGGTCTTCACCAAAGAGTTGACGGTAGCTATAACTTGCATCAATGTATTGTACTTTACCAATTGCATTGAATTCAATCCATTCTTTAGCTTGATTAAATACTGGTGTAAAAGGTGCTTTATTTGCTTCCATAAGAAGTAATTGTTTTTCTTTAGCATAAACAAAGCATTGCTTAGCTTTTTCACTACTTCCCATCAGTGGTTTTTCACACAGTACATGTTTTCCATAAGATAAACATAAACGAATAAGTTCATCATGGGTATGGGGTGGTGTTGCAATATAAACTGCATCAATTTTTTCATCCTTCAATAAATCAATGTATGAAGTATAATATTTTTCAAAATTATACTGTTCTTTCACTGTCTTTGCTCTTTCCTCATTTCGCGATGCTACCGCAATGATTTTAGCACCAACTACATCTTTCATTCCCAAAATAAATCGATGTGAAATTTTACCTGGACCAATTATTCCAAAATAGATCATTGTTTTTCACCAATTGCTTTAATGAGGACATCCATTGCCATGATGTACCCTTGTGGACCATGTCCCTTAATTTGCTCTATACAATAAGGAGCACAATAAGAGTGGTGCCTAAACGCTTCTCTTTCTTTTATATCTGAGAGATGAACTTCTACAACAGGAATAGGTGCAATTGCTTTAATTGCATCTGCTATGGCAACACTTGTATGTGTATATGCAGCAGGGTTAATCACAATACCATCAATATTCTTAAAATAAGCATCTTGAATTATATCAACCAATGTTCCTTCATGATTACTTTGGAAACATTCTACTTCGATTCCTCGTTGAATCGATTCACTTTGAATTAATTCAATCACTTGATTGAAATCCATTGTGCCATAAATTTGTTTCTCACGAATACCAACCATGTTAATATTGGGACCATTGATGATATAGAACTTCATACTTACCTCCTATTTATCGAATAATTTTCTTCTCGTTGTTGATTGAATAAACAATCTTTTCATTTCCTCGATATCTTCAGTTTCTAGTGTATCACGAAAGCGTTTCATTTCATCTAGAAAATCATCAATTTCTTTGAGTAAGTAATCTTTATTCATGATAAATAACTCACTCCACAAATTTTCATTGATTTTAGCAATACGAGTTAAATCTCTAAAGCTATCTCCTGTATAATCAACAAGATGTGTATTGTCATTGGTATTCATTAAACTCACCGCAATAACATGGGTTAACTGTGATAAAAACGCAATCATTTCATCATGTTGACTCAGTGATAACTCAGTTGTGCGATTGAAACTTAGTTCTTTGGATAAATCCTTTACAAACTCAATTGCTGTATCTGTATTTTTATCGGTTGGTGTTACGATGAAATTTGCAGGTTTGAAAATATTAGGATCACTATATTGAACACCACTTACTTCTCTTCCTGCCATTGGGTGACTTGCAACAAATTCTAAATCAGGACGAAGAATTGATTGAATCTCAGGTACAATTCCGCGTTTTACTCCCGTTACATCGGTAATGATACAACCTGACTTAATTTTATCTTGGTACTGCTTCATCCACTTAACAACGACATTGGGATAAAGTCCAAGTACAATGCAATCTACATCGAGAAGTTGATTTGTCGGTGTAACACCACCCTCATCTATCCAGCCTTGATTGAGTGCATAATCTATACTCTCTTCATTGATATCAATCGCTGTGACATAAAATCCATTTGCTTTTAAACCTTGGGCATAAGATCCTCCCAATAAACCTAATCCTACAATACAAAATCGTGTGTCCTTACTAATCATCGATTTTCTCTACCTGGATTCCTAGTGACATTAAATCTTCAAAGAATCCTGGATATGACTTTCTAATTGATTGTGCATCATCAATGAGTAGAGGTTGTTTTGCACACGTAGCTGCAATCGATAATGCCATAACAATGCGATGATCATTGTGACCATGTAGTTCACTGTTACATTCAAAAGCGCATGGTCCTTTAATTGTCATCGTATTTTTTGTCGAAGAGAAATCAACACCACACTTCAACAATTCATCTTCCATTGCTTGGATACGATCACTCTCTTTAATTCTTAAACGGCCTGCATTGACAATATTTGTCTCACCTTGCGCAAAACTTGCACATGTTGATAAGATTGGACCTAAGTCAGGGCAGTTATTTAAATCAATCATACATCCTTTTAAATCAGCTTTATGGAAACGATAGCCATCTTCAAGCACATCTATCTTAACTCCCATATCTTTTAGTATAGAGACGATTTGCTTATCTCCTTGTAGTGAATTGGTATTTAACCCAATACAATCAAGAGGACCTTGCAGAGCTCCTAAAACGGCATAAAAACCAAGTTGTGAAAAATCACCTTCAACGCGTGTGTCTTTTGCAAGATAAGATTGATTACCCGGAATATGGATGGTTGTATCATTTACGAAATGCGCGTACACATTAAAATGCTTCATCATTTGCAATGTCAAATCCACATAAGATCTACTTTCGAAAGGTGGTTCAATTTCAATTACTGAATCCATTTTTAATAAAGGCAATGAAAATAATAATCCTGATATAAATTGTGAGGAAACATTTCCCTTTAATTTATAACGTTTACTTTGGATTGAACCTTCTACTTCTATTTTCCCTGTATCTTGTCTAAAATGAAGACCTTGTTCATCAAAGATTTGTTGATAGATATCTTGTGGTCTTTCCATTAAACGCTTTGTACCGGTAAAAATAATTTTCTTATTTGTTAATGAAAAAATAGGAATAAAGAATCGCAATGTAGAACCTGATTCATTGCATTCAATTTCTGTATTTGTGATTTTCCCTAAATCTTCAATTCCTTCAATTTCAACATAATCATCAAATTGTTGAATCTTAGCACCTAACTTTTTCATTCCATCTAATGTTGTTTGAATATCAACACTATAATCAACATTCGTGATGACACTTTTACCTTTTGCAAGTGATGCACACACAATCGCACGATGAGCCATTGATTTACTAGGAGGTATTTCAATGACTCTATTTGTGAGATTGGACGGAGTTACTTTAACCTTCATAAACAGAGCGACCAATTGCTTCCGCGACCTTCTTGCATTTTTCTACAACTTGTTTAAATTTTTCTGGTTTAAGTGATTGTTGGCCATCTGACCATGCACATTCTGGATTTTGATGAACTTCGATAATTAATCCATCAGCCCCTGCTGCAATTGCTGCAAGTGACATACTCTCAATTAATTTCCAGTCTCCTGTTGCATGAGAGGGATCAATAATAATCGGTAAATGTGTTTTTTGTTTAATAATAGGAACAACACTTAAATCAAGTGTATTGCGTGTATATTTTTCAAATGTACGAATACCACGTTCGCAAAGAATTACATTTTTATTGCCACCTGCCATAATGTATTCTGCTGACATAATCCACTCTTCAATCGTATTCGCTAAACCTCTTTTTAATAAAATTGGTTTATCTAGTTTTCCTACTGCTTTTAATAAATCAAAGTTTTGCATATTACGTGCACCAATTTGAATAATATCGACATACTTAACAAACTCATCAATTTTATCTGCACTCATTAATTCAGATACGATAGGTAATCCTGTTTTTGCACGTGCTTTATCCATGCAGATTAATCCTTCTTCACCCATACCTTGGAAAGCATAAGGTGATGTTCTTGGTTTGTATGCACCGCCTCGCATCATACATCCACCTGCTTCTTTTACTTTTTCTGCTACTTCAACCATCATTGATTCACCCTCAACAGAACATGGTCCACCAATAATAACAATTGGATTTTCTCCACCTACTTGGATTCCATTTACATCCACAACAGTGTCCTCTGGGTGAAACATTCTATTAGAAAGTTTATAGGGTGCGGCGATACGTTGAACATTTTCTACCCATTCATTTGCTTGAATGCGTTTTTCATCTAACTTTGCCGTATCGCCTACTAAACCGAACACATTGAAATTTTGTCCAGTAATCATATTTACTTGTAAACCTTGTGTTTCAAATTGGTGAATTAATTTATTTATTTCGTGCTCCGGAGCACCTTTTTTTAATGTTATTATCATTTTGTTTTCCTACTTTCTAAATGGGTTCTTATTTTATTTACTATCTCTTCAACAGAGTTGTTGTTTTCAATTCTACAATCCGCTGCTTCTTTATAGATCGGATATCGCTCTAAATAAAGTCTTTTCATTGTTTCATCATCTTTACATAGTGGTCTATTTTGATCTGATTTAAGAAATTCTAAGTCACGATCAATCCAAATAAGATACCCCTTCTTTTTAAGATGCTCAATATTTTTACTATTTTTGATAACGCCACCCCCACATGAGATAACACGACCCTCATCCATGCAATGATCAAGTACACATTCAGCTTCAATTTCTCTGAATTTATCCTCTCCACTTTCTGCAAAAATTTCTTTTATTGTTTTACCTGATTTTCTAACGATTTCTTCATCCAAATCCACAAAAGGCAAATCAAGTTCTTCACTTAATATTTTAGCGATTGTCGTTTTACCCGAAGAAGGCATTCCAATAAATACTAGATTCTCTTTTTTGCTTTTAATCATGTGATGTACATTTTCTATATCCTGATCACTCAGAGTTTTATCAACAAAGATTTCAACAGCTTGTTTTGCTTGGGCAACTAGCATCTCTAATCCACCCACCGTTTGAAGATTTAACTTTTCTGCATCAATCATTAATTTAGTTCTTAGTGGATTGTACACAATATCCACAACACTTTCTAAGTGTTTGAAGTTTTCAAGTTCAATTGGACTTGCATCATGTTTTGGTGACATGCCTACAGGGGTTGCATTGATTAAAACTTCAATGTCGTTATGTTGTTTGTATAACTCTTCATACGATATGGATTCATCAGAACTTTTTCTTGATACAATGATGATTTCTTTTGCACCCATATCTTCTATGACTACCTTGACTGCTTGCGTTGCACCACCATTTCCAAGTATCGCAACTTTTTTATTTTCAATCATGACTTTGTGATGATTCAACATCCACCAGAATCCATAATAATCCGTATTGTATCCAATTAATTTTCCATCTTGATTGATTACTGTGTTCACTGCTCCTATTTTCTTAGCTTTCTCATCCAGTTCATCAAGATAAGGAATGATTTGTTGTTTATAGGGAATAGTCACATTGATTGATACAAAGTTTTTTTCTTTCATAAATGAATCAAAGTTATCAGGATGAAGCTCAACGATTTCAAATGGATAACCACCCAATTTTTCATGAATTGGTTTTGAATAACTATGCCCTAAAGGGTAACCAATTAATCCACGCTTCATTTCTTTTCTCCTTGAAACCATACCATGCCATATCTTTCCATCAAACAATCCACAAGTGTAATAGCTGCCATACTATCAACGACAACACGTGCACGGTGAATAATTGCAGGATCATGACGTCCTTTTATTTCTAAATCAACATTTTCTTTTGTATTAAAATTCACTGACTTTTGATGCTTCGCAATCGATGAAGTCGGTTTAACTACTGTCTTAAACAAAATTGGCATACCATTTGAAATACCACCATTGATACCACCATTGTTATTTGTTTTGGTTACTATATTGCCATCGATTACTTCAAATTCATCATTGACCTCAGACGACATTTTATCTTTAAATCCAAATCCCAATCCAAATTCAATTCCTTTCACAGCACCTATACTGAATATCGCATGTGATAATCGACTTTCAATTGAATCAAATGCTGGTTCACCTATTCCGGCAGGCATTCCAATTACACAGGTTTCAAGTACACCACCAACTGCATCAAGACTCATTCGAGCTTCATCAATTCTTTGAATCATATCTTCTTTTTTATCTTCATTTATTATGGAAAATTCTTTTTGATTAATTTCTTCAATTTGTTTTTTACACTCTTCAATCTCTGTTGAGAAGGAATCATCAACAATCGTATGTAGTTGTTTAACATGTGTTCCAATTGTAATTCCTTTTTCTTTAAGTATTTGAATAGCGATAGCTCCTGCTGCAACCAGTGGTGCTGTAAGTCTTCCTGAGAAATGACCACCACCACGATAGTCTTGGAATCCTCCATATTTTACATTTGCGGCATAATCTGCATGAGATGGTCGTGCAACATCTTTAATCTTTAAGTAATCTTGAGAATGTTGATCTCCATTGTAAATCAACATGCAACATGGTGCTCCTGTTGTTTTATCTTCAAAGAGTCCACTTACAAAGTTGACTTCATCTTTTTCACGTCGCTGTGTTGAGATAGTTCCTTTTGGTTTTCTTAGAAACATTTGATGATCAAATAATTCTTTATCAATTTCAATTCCTGCAGGTACACCATCCAAAACAACACCGATAGCTTCTCCATGAGATTCACCAAAAAGTGTGACTCTAAATAAATTTCCTATTGTATTTTTCATTCGCAAACCTCCTTTGCTATTTTCTCTACATCTTGAATCGGAATATCTTCCAAGATGGCTTCTCCAATTCGAGGAACTCGTATTACAGTAATTAATTCACCTTTCGATTTTTTATCACTTGCAATATATTTTCCTACTTCTTCACTTTTTACTTTTGCATGCGTTGGACAACCCATTTTAATAAGTATTTTCCTAGTACGATCTTGTATCTCTTGATTATCTAAAATCGCAATCATTCCTAATCCTACGCATTCACCATGATAATACCCTTCAAAGTGAAGTGCACTTTCAATACCATGACCTACTGTATGTCCAAAGTTTAATATTTTTCTTAGACCCATTTCTTTTTCATCTTCTTCAACGACTTTTCGTTTCACTTCAAGAGAGCGTTCTAGAATTTCATCAAGATGATCTAAATAATCATCTCTTTCAAAGAGTTCAAACAAGATTTTATCTTGAATTAAACCCGCTTTTAACGCTTCTACTAAGCCATTATAGAAATGACGGGTTGGTAATGTAGTCAATACGTTTGGATCAATAAGAACGAGTTGTGGTTGCCAAAATGCACCCACACAATTCTTAATACCCATCATATCAATCGCAACCTTACCTCCAATACTACTATCAATTTGAGAAAGTGTTGTCGTTGGGATATTAATAAAATCTACTCCACGCATATAAGTTGCAGCAACAAAGCCTGCTAAGTCACCTACAACGCCTCCACCAATTGCTAAGACACAATCACGGCGAGTAAATTTCTTTTGCAACATCATTTTTAAACAATGTTCATAATTCTCCATACTCTTGGATGCTTCACCTTGTTTTAGTATTACCATATTCGCATCTTGTAGTTGATTGCGAACCTTCATGATAAGTTCAGTAGGTACTCCATCATCACTAATTATAAAATAGCGCCTCGTGGTATCCATTACCTTACTCAACTTGTCTAAACATCCTCTTTCCAGTAGAATGTCATAACCTTTTTCACCTAAATTACAATGCATTTTCATACTTTTCCCTCACCAGTCTAAAATAAAAACCATATAGGCAATCTATATGGTTTTATTAAGTATATTTACCATAGATATGCCAAGTCACAAGAAATGGGCAATATCTATTGACATCACCCTGCTATCTAAAGTAATAAAAGAATCCTTTCAAAATATTGTTTTGTTTCATAATCTTTACCTCGAATATAGTCCTATTTTAACATACATGAATATATTTTCAATATTTTTCTGAAAATTATTTACTATTTTTTCATTTTTTGAAAATCTTGTTGCAAAATTGTAGTTAATTCTGCTTTTTCATCTTCTGTCATGACTCTTTCCTTAGCATCGTGGGTATCTAAGGTACCAATATGAGTTTCTACTATTTCACCATCTTTTACAAAGAAGACAAAAGGAACGGATAATCTTTTAACCCCTTCATCGTTTACTGGAAGATAATCACTCACGATTTCTGTAAGCTTAACATAATCTGGATTGGTATCCACACGAATATCGAAACTTGAATCTGTTCCTTCAGGTCGCACATTTACATAATGCACAGCATACTCATTTTCTTTCGCTATATCATTTAGTATTGGTAATAATTCAATACACCAAGGACATGTAGAAAAACCATAGTATAAAACAAAAGTTTTATCACTCTCTAACAGTTCATTTCCTTCTTGCATAGAAATTGAACGGAAAACGTGATCGGTATCCATAAAGTTTTCATAAGCACTCATATCTGCTTTTTCTCCCTCTTCACACTGACTTGTTACATCACAACCAACATTACTACTTGGCTTTCCTGTTTCTTCAGGTGTTGGTGTAGGTGCAGTTGTTGTCGCACATCCCACAAGCAGTAAAGCCAATAATAAACAAACTATTTTTTTCATATTAATCCTCCATCGATTTTCGATATGAACCTAAACATTTCATTTCTACACAATGACCTTTAACTTTCGCAATGACTTCTTGAACAACAGGATTATCAAGGCTACCATCAAAATCAATATAGAAACAATACTCAAACAATCGACCTTGAATTGGTCTAGACTCTAATTTTAACATATTTAGGTGATTCTCTGCGAATATTTTAATCACCTCATAAAGTGCACCTGGTTCATGGTTTACAACAAAGTACATACTTATTTTATTTGCATTCTCTACAATTCTTTCGCCCTTACATACGCAAAGAAAGCGAGTTGTGTTTAATGCATTATCGTTCACATTCTTTTCAAGAATAGGGCAATCATAATATTCTGCCGCTAAATAACTTGCGAGTGCCCCTTTAGTTGGATCATTACACTCCTTAATAAATTCAACACTCTTTGCAGTATCTTGATAAGAAACTGGTTTCATCCATGGATGCGTATTAAAGAAACCAGTACATTGTCCTAAAGCTTCTGGATGACTATAAACTTCTTTAATCTCTTCTATTTTTGAACCCTGTATACCAATTAAGTTTTCTTGTATTCTAACGTTTTGCTCACCAATCGCAAAAACATCACGACTCGCAAGTAAATCATAGGTACGATAAATAATTCCCGTTGTACTATTCTCAACAGGTAAAAGTGCTGTATCTAAAACACCGCTTTCTAAATCATTTAAAATATCAATAAAATTCTTATAACTTCTTTGTTCAATTTCTATATTCTTGTAATACTGACATACGGCAATTTCACTAAATGTACCATGTTCTCCTTGATATCCAACTTTTAATTTTTCCATTCTCTGTCTCCCAAAATATAAATTCATGCTACAATTGTACCATGCAAAAATCAAGTAAATCTAAATTAAATCAAAAATTAATTTCATTTCTACTTTGTCTAAGTAGCTGTTTTATTGTACCCGGATTGACAATATTTCTTGGTTCTAAAGCCAATATGCTAACAAATAATTTTACTTATCTTGCTAATCAGCCACTTACTCAACCCTTATTTATGGTTTGGCTCTTGGTTTCCATACTAACACACGCTTACTTACTTTATACACTATACAAGATTATAAAATTAAAGCCTCAACTTATCCTTATAACATTTATAACGATGTTGATATCCGCTCTTATTCCTTATGAAAAGGGAATTTCATTGATGGGATTTCTTCATGTTGCCACTGCCTATCTAGCTTTTATTTTATATAATCTTTGTTTATATAAAATTGCTTCCATGACTAGTTTTTACGCAATCAAACAACTTTCTATTTTGTACAGTCTCTATCTTGTAATGATTGGAATCTGTTTTTCTATCACCATGTATTATGGAAGTATTAATGGATTAGTTGAAGTCATATTTTGTGTAACAACACCCATTCTACTCTATTTAATAAAAAGAAAAGTCGCCAAGGCGACTTAGTATTTGTTACGTTCAGGACTTAAATTATCTACATAATAGCGAACAGTTAATGAATCAGCTATTTTAGTTTTTACAGTTGGTTCAACAATAAATGCATCACCTTCAAGCATACAATCTAAAATTGCTTTACAACATGCTTGAATGTTGTTTACACCTGCTTCACACTCAGTCAACAAGTCACCTGCATTCACTTCAATATAAAGCCAATTCATGTGATGTGCTTCCCATTTCTTCCAGTTAATTACATCGATGTAATCTTGCATCGTTTTTTTAGTTACTTTTTCTTTTTGTGCAGCTTTTTTAGCTGGCGCTTTCTTTTCTGTAACTTTCTTTTCTGCAACCTTCTTTTCTGTCACCTTCGCTGCCTTTTTAGTAGGTTCTTTCTTAGTAGTTGCTTTTGCTTTTTTAACTTCTTTTTTTTCTGCCATTCTAAGTACCCCTTTCCCATCACGATGCCTCTGTGATTAGTTATATTATATCATTCTTTTTTTGAGAATTGTAGAGGTATTAATCAAGAGCAGTAAGTTACACCAACATCTTCTTTATCACAAAATCCATTGCCTCTTTAAACATAAGAAGTAACCACTCTTCATCAAAGGATTTTCTCATCTCTTCTTTGCTTAACCATTTGAAGCTAATCGTTTCAGTTTCTTGTAGTGATATTTTATTTTTATCACCCTCGTAAATTGTGTAATAGACATAGTATATTGTTTTATATTCAATTCTTACTGATCTTTCAATAAATATCATATTATGAGCGACGATCCCAGTTTCTTCCTCTAGTTCTCTAAATGCTCCCTCTAAAATTGTTTCCCCTTGAAGCACACTACCGGATGCCCCTGGCTCATAATAACCCGGAAACTCTTTCTTATCCAATGACCTTTGCATTAGTAAAAATTCTCCATCATTCGACGCAACAATTACAATGACTTCTATATGATACACACCTACTGGTATTGGCTCTCCCCGTATTAATGTTAAGTTTAGAGGATTACACACACAATCATAGCCATCCCATTTCTCCATAAATATACCTCTATTTCTTCTTGATATAATTTCTTAAATCATTCAAATTCTTGATATAAAATGAATCTTCCTTTAAGGCTAAGTTATTTGTATAGAATGGTAATTTCATTGTATTCGCTAATTGTTTATCACAAAGACTATCACCTACATAAAATGAGTTTGATAAATCAATACTTGGATATTTTTGTAGTGCTTGCCTAATCAATCCATCTTTTGGTTTTTTGCAACTACAAGCTTCACTATCATTATGAGGACAATAAAACGTATCTAAAATTGTTATCCCTTCTTTTTTTAATCGATTTAAAAATAGATTATGAAATTCATGATACTGCTTCTCTGTAATAATTCCATCTTGGATAATGTATTGATTTGTAATGATGATAATCTGATAACCTTGGCTTAAAATAAATTTCAGCCCCTCAAAACTTCCTTCAAGAAATTCTGGTTCCTTCACTTTTGCCCACATTTGATTAGGATAATCTAAATTAATTGTTCCATCACGGTCTAAGAAAGCAATCTTCATCTTTTCACTCCTTTCGCTACTTTATTGCAACGATTTCAAGTTGATTTTTATGATTTCATAAGGTACAATATTAAAGCACATGCCCTAGTGGTGAAATTGGTAGACGCAACGGACTCAAAATCCGTCGGTAGCAATACTGTGCCGGTTCGAGTCCGGCCTGGGGCACCATTTTGTACTTCAACCTGTATCGATTGATGCAGGTTTTTCTTTTACTTATTTATTAGGTATAAATTGGTATTCAATATTTTTATTCAATACATAGACCGAAGCTATATTAGAAGTTGATTCATCATCTGACCACTCAAAAGTATCCAATGGCAAGATAATTTCTCCATTGTAGATAATCGAATCAGTGGACAATGAGTCACAATAAATAAAGTACTCCTTGTCAATAATAAGTTCTTGCTTCGCATCATCTGCATTATAATATGCTTTTTTATCACTTGTAAATTTTAAGGTTTTGTCGGTCTTATCAACATAGAAATCAACTTTCATGTTTTCTATATCCAAAGTGATTACTTTCTTTAAATTAGTTGGACTTGATTCGCATCCAAAGAGTTGGCTAACAAGGACAATACAAATCAAGATCTTCATCATTTTTTTCATAAGTTAATTTCCTCACTCTTTTTAGATTTATTCAAATCAATTTTCTTTAGCACATAATCTATAAACTTAGATGCACAAATACCGATAAGAGCACCTATGAGAATATCGCTTGGATGATGAACATTCAAATATACTCTTGAAAATGCAATACATGCAGCTAACACATAGGAACCTATAGTAACCCATGGCTTAATCTTTGTAAGTGATGAGGCTACTGCAAATGAGGTAGCACTATGGCTTGATGGAAATGAATATGATGTTGGATCGTGTATAAGTGATTGCAAATGTTTATTCTCAACAAATGGTCTTGGTCGTTTTACAATATTCTTCAAAATAATTTCACTGATAATAAATGTTAAAAGTAAAGAAAAGAATATTTTTTTTGATCTCATTTTATCTTTCTTAAATAAAAAATAGATGATCAACAATATTGCCCACAGCAACATCAAATCACCCACATGAGTAAAAAACTTCATAATAAAAGTCATCATCTCCGATTGTAGATGATTTTGAATCCATTCCATAATTTGTAAATCAATTTGAGTTATCATTGTCTTATATTACCTATGGTTTTTAAGTAGGTTTGTCCACCCACTATACTTAACTTCCTTTGATGTATTTCCATCTGTTATTCTTCAAAATGCTCTAATTCTTCTGCTGGATAAGCATCTGACCAATGATGAGGTTGAAGTTTTGATAATTCTATGAATTTAAGTTGATGGTCACTTGTAGTAACACCCACCAAAACATCTTTTCCCCAATAGCGCAATCTCTCTTGGCAAATACCACAAGGAGATAAAACTTTGAAGGATGACTTTTCATCATCACGTACAACACATAAACAATGAGTTACTTTCTCATTAAATTTATGAGCATCGCACATTGCACCGACTTCTATACATAACTGTGCACTTCCATTTGCTGTTTCTAATGCAACACTTGAATAATAATTATCGTTAGCAGTATGGATGACGGCAGCACCACCCCATCCAACAGGATAGCGACTTTCAATCAGTTCAATCGCCATTTGATACATTTTATTCTCAATTGCTATGTTTTCCATGATAATCCTTTCTGCTTGAATTGAATCATAAAAATGATTTCTAATTCAATCTACTGATGATCGACTGTTTGCTGACATCCATATTGTTTTCTTATATCAAAAAGCAATTGAATGAAACTTTTATAGTAGGGAATAAATGTACCTTCATCTATCTTTTGATATATTTCATCTATAGAAGACCATTTTACTCGCTGAACTTCTTCATATTGTAATTTTAACTTTTCAGTATCAACTTCTTTTTCAATCAAGTATACATCGTCAAAACCTTGATCAAAATTGATTGTTAAGTGAGGACGGATATTTTGCAAATCAATTTCTAACCCGATTTCTTCAAATAGCTCTCTTTCTATTGCCCTTTGACTACTTTCACCTGATACAGCACTTCCTCCAACAGTTATGTCCCACATATTTGACCATCCTGATTTAAATGGTTGTCTTTGTTGAATTAACATTTCATTTTTTGAATTAAAAATACAGGCATGAACTACTAAATGATAGGAATCATTTTCAAATTCATCTCCTCGAATCATCGTTTTATTTGTCTTTGTTCGGTCACTGTGATATACATCCCATAATTCCATGCTCTATACCTCCCAAGCAAATATAATCTAATTTACAATATATCATAGTTTTAGATACAGAAAAAGACATACCATTTTCTAAGTGGAAAAAATATGTCTTTTTTGAAAAAGCGATACAAAAATGCTATTTTGAATTAGAGTAAGATTCTACTCAATTCGTATGTCTTGGCCCAATGGGGCAAAGGCGCAAAAGGCTCATATGCCTGCCCGCAATAAAATTTGGCTACAAAGATAGGTTAGGTATGGGGATGGTTGTTTCTTTTGCCCAAAATCCCAACCCTTAAACTTTTGATATACAGATTCAGGTGTAAATAAACCGTTCTCATCCTGTTTGGATTTTATAATCATAACCATTTCAATAAAGCGCTTGTCATTTTTTATATTTTCAAAGCGACTTAAAACATCAACAACACTCACAATATCATACCACATAGCCGGGGCTTTCAGCTTTCTAAAGTCTGTCCCCATATAAAACATATAGGGATGCTTTTCCAAGCTGTTTTCCCACAAAGAAAGAAAACTCAACGCTATTTCTTCAGCAATCTTACTATTTTTATACTGCTCAATATTAGAAAGTAGTTTTAGCATCATCAGTGTAGCAAAGGGACAGCAATCGTCTTTTCGACCCGGCCCTCTAAATTTTCCATGTTCTTTGGAAACAGTACAGGGGAAGCCGTCCTGTGTGTGAAAATTCAGAAGATACTCAACACCTGGCTTAATATGTTTATCGTAGTCAACACCTGCTTTTAGCAATAAAAGAAGTAACAGAGGCGCATCACACAAACACCAGCCAAAGGTATTGTCTCCACTACCGCCGTAATGTTTAGGAATATTAGTCAGTGACTGATAAACACCGTTTTCATCAATATGTGCCAAAATTTCATCCACACCCGCCTGTATCTCCACAACGTCCGTGTCAAACCCAAGCTCTAATAAAAACAGCAGTTTGTGCATAGTTAAGTCAGGGTTTTTATGATTACTTACAAGACAGCTATGAAAATTCGAAACATCTGTAAGATATTCCTTGATTTTCGGGTCACATAACGCCTGCTGTCTTAGCTCTTTTAAGCTATCCTTGTTTTCTTGTAAAACATTTATTTTGACCGCATATTTTAACCACGTTTCACCATTTTCGAGGATGAAATCAATACAACTCATAGGGTGCCTCCTAACTGTGGTAAATATAAGCAGACTATCTACCATCTCGCTTAGAATACAACAAAAAAAACATCAAAGCAAGAAGCCTTGACGATTTGTTGGCGAAGAGCGTGGGATTCGAACCCACGGTAGCTTGCACTACGCCACCTTTCCAAGATGGTGCCTTCGACCGCTCGGCCAGCTCTTCGTTTGCCTATATATTATACATGAAGAGTTCCTCTATGTCATGACTAACATTGATCAAAATAAAATTGTTCAATTTCTTGTTTTAAATCTTCAATTTGAATCATACGTTGATGATGATTTTTAAGCGCTAGATCTGCTGCGTGACCATGTAACCATACAGCTAGGATAACCGCCATAAAAACATCTCTCTTCTGTGCTATAAACCCTGTGATTAAACCTGTAAGGAAATCCCCACTACCCGCTTTTGCAAGACCTGCATTTCCTGTTTGATTTATATAGACTTCACCTTGGCTTGATACAACTAAAGTATGTGGTCCCTTTAATACAAGTGTTACATGATATTCCTTTGCAAATTCTTTTGCAATTTCTAGTTTGTTTGTTTTTAATGATTCAAGTGACATTCCAATTAAATCCGCAAATTCTTTTAAATGTGGTGTCAAAATGACTTGGGTTCTTACAAGTTTTAAAATATAAAGATTGTTTTGAAGACAACGTATTCCTTCAGCATCCAATACAACAGGACATGTGGATTGTTGAAGAAGTAATTCCAATATTACTTTTTTACTATCTAGATAAGTTGCACCACTTCCAAAAGCAATGCATTTTACTTTGGGCAATACTTCTTTTAATACAGAGCCAACCGTATCTAGTGTAAAAGGATGAAATACAGGTGTTATTTCCTTCGTCGCAAGAATTGGATAAATTTTCTCATCACAAGCAACATGAAGATAACTTATTCCGCTTGCTTTTGCTCCCAATATGTTAAGACAAGTAGCTCCTGCCATGCCATAACATCCACCCACAATCAAAGGTATGCCTTCTTGACCTTTGTAGGCATCTTCTTGAATTCTTGGAAACTCTTTTACAAACTGCTCTTGTGTCATTTCAACAAGTTCAGAGTGATCACATTCTTTTATGTCGATGGGGATAACAATGCATTCATCAAACAAGTGATGATCTTTACGCAAAACATGTATAATTTTTTTATATCCCAGTGCAAATGTAATATGCGATTTGAGTGCATCACAAGCAATGTGTCCAGTATCTGCCTCTGCACCACTGTTGATATCAATTGAATACTTAACTGCTTTTGACTGATTATATTGAACAAACACTTCTTTACATTCACTTGGTATTTCAAACTTAAAACCAAATCCAAACACTGCATCCACAAGAACATTTGCATTTTCAATACTATTAAAAATATCATTCTTCTTAACAAAGATTTTCTTTGGTAACTTTTTCATATTTTCTTGTGATTCAGGTGTTGTTAGCTCTGAATACAAAGCAATTACACTTACATGATAGTTAGAATCCAAAAGATATCTTGCTAAGACAAATCCATCTCCTGCATTGTTTCCTTTACCACATACAATCACTATATTTTCATGTTGTTTGTGACGATTCATGATTTCAATTGCGAGTTTAAAACCAACTTGCTCCATTAATTCGAAATTGGATAAGCCTGAATTTTGTTCACATTGTTTCATTGTATTTACAGTCACAATCATAGTCATATCTCCTTTTTTATTTTAGCATGTTCCTAAAAGGAAGACTATGTTTTCATTGAGTAAAGCTTATTTTCTCGATATAATAATTACATAGAAGCGAGGAAGATGATGAAGAATAAAATTGTAATCTATGATTTTGACGGAACGCTTACCCCTTATTCAGTTCCAAAAATTGAACTGATGGATAAAATTGGTTGTACTGCTCAAGAATACGAAGAAAAGATGAAAGCTTGGCTAGCATTGAATCCAACCAAAGATGTTTTTGATGCTTACTATATAACTTTCCTAAATGTTTTAAAGGAGTATGGTTACCCATTAACTGATGAAACATTTGCTATGGGTGGTAATCTTAACGATTATAATCCTGGTGTTATTGAATATTTTGAAGACATAAAAAATCTTACGAAAAACTATTTAGTAAGTTCTGGATTTAAAGTACCTTTACAACATTCAGGAGTTGCGAAATATTTTGATGAAATTTATGGTACTGTATTTAGCTATGATGAAAACAAAACAGCAACTGGTATTGCTTATGCAATGAATGATCGTCGTAAAGTTGATAAGATTAAAGAAATTTGTGCATTGAATCATTTAGATGATTTGAATTTAGAAAATGTAATCTATATTGGTGATGGTTTAACTGATGCTTATGCAATGAGTTTTGTAAAAGAACACGGTGGATTACCTATCTTTGTTTATCAACCTCATGAAAACTTAGATGCATTCAATGAATTAAAAAACAAAGGCATTGTGGATCACGCCTTTGTTGCAGATTATTCTAGAGATACTGATTTATACAATACAATCCTTGAATTTTTACATAAGTAAAGCTATCTTACGATAGCTTTGTTTTTTTACTCTGGTATGTATTCGCCAACATCAGCGCATGAGAAACCACCATCATCTTTATCTTTTAATGTTTTACCTTCAACTGTTAGGTAGAATGGTTGATCATGATCAATATAGTACACGCCTGTTTCAGCAGGAATAGAAAGTGATATTGTATCTCCATCCTTTAAGTAAGTACCTTCAACAAACACCATACCTGTACAAGCATTCACATTGGATGTGAAATTACCATCTTTCATAAAAGTTAGAGTTGTAGGTGAGTTATCTGTATTTTCGATAAATGTACCTTGAATATAAGTATCTCCAATTTCAAGATCTTCTTTCGGCATCATTGTTTCCTCAGGCTTTGGTGTTGCCGATGGTCCTTCCATTGGCTTCTCAGTCGAAGTTACCGCTGGGGTAGGCGTTGGGGTAGTTTTATTTTCTTCAGGTTTACTGCTACATCCAGCAACACCCAATACTATAAGCGATAATAATATTAGAAATGTCTTCTTCATATAAATTCCTCCATATCTATTGTTATTATACCATGCTATAATGTTTTGGGTGATAATATGCTTTTAATAAATCAAATCAAGTGCACCTTAGATGATGAATGCACTAAAGAAACAATTTCAAGAAAAATTGGTTGTCCAATACAAGATATCATTTCTTTCAAAATCAATAAAGAATCTATTGATGCACGTAAAGATGAAATCCATTTTGTATATACAGTCCAAGCAGATGTTAAAAATGAATCAAGATATATCAAACGTAAAGATGTAAGCCTCTATGAGCCTACACCTTATGTTTTTCCTACACTAGATAAACCGATAACGCATCGTCCTATTGTTGTAGGATTTGGTCCCTCAGGCATGTTTGCAGGATTATACCTTGCAGAAGCTGGTTGCAAGCCAATCATCTTTGAACGTGGTAGTGCAATTGAAAACCGTATACATGATGTAGACGCTTTTTGGAATGAAGGAATTCTTAATACTGAAAGCAACGTTCAATTTGGTGAAGGTGGTGCAGGTACATTTTCTGATGGTAAACTAACAACACGCATCAAAGATCCTCGTGTTACTAAAGTAATCGAAGAATTAATCGAAGCTGGTGCTGATGAAGATATCGCTTATGTGGCTCATCCGCATATTGGTACAGATCAACTTCGTGGTATTGTAAAAAACATTCGAAACAAGATTATTCAATTAGGTGGTGAAATTCACTTTAATACAAAATTTGAAAATCTCATTCTATCTGACAATCAAATTGTAGGTGTTCAAGCAGGTGGCATAACGTATGATACAGATACTGTCTTCTTATGTGCAGGACATAGTGCTAAAGATACATATGAATCTCTTTATAATCAATCAGTTTATATTGAACCTAAAGGTTTTGCAGTTGGGTTAAGGGTTGAGCATAAACAAGACTTCATCAATCACATGCAATATGGTAGCCATGCTAATCATCCTCGACTAAAAACTGCCGAGTATCGTATTACTCATACTGCAAATAATGGCCGTGGTGTTTATAGTTTCTGTATGTGCCCTGGTGGCTATGTAATCTCTAGTTCAAACAATGAGAATACGATTGTGATTAATGGAATGAGTGAACATGATCGTAATCAAGAAAACGCAAATAGTGCTCTTCTTGTTCAAGTTCATCAAGAAGACTTTTATAAAAATTCTCCTTTTGATGGTTTTAACTACCAACACGAATTAGAAGCAAAAGCATTCCAATTAGGTAACGGACAATACAAAGCTCCAATTCAACTTGTTTCCGATTATTTAGAAAACAAAGTCACAACAGAATTAAAAGGAGTCACTCCATCCTATTCATTAGGAACAACATTCGCTAATCTTCAGGAGTTATTTAGTTCTGAGATAAATGAAGCTATGGTTGAAGCATTAACCTATTTTGAAAAAAGAATGCCTGGATTTTCTTCTGGTGATGCAGTCTTCACTGGTGTGGAAACAAGATCAAGTAGTCCAATCCGTGTATTACGCAATGCCCAATTAGAAAGTACAAGTACACCAAACCTCTACCCATGTGGTGAAGGTGCAGGCTATGCAGGTGGTATTGTATCTAGTGCTGTTGATGGATTACGTTGCGCAGAACAATTCATAAGAAAAATCAGTTATTAATTCATAACTGATTTTTTTATTGTATTAAGTAATCCACCATTTTTAATAGTATCTATTTGTTCACTTGTTAAGTTATGCAAAACTTTAAATGATGTTCCTTTTGTTTTATTGTTAACGACAAGAGGTTGATCCACTTCTAAATTTGCAACATCTACAAATTCCAATTCATCCAATAAATCAATTGCATCCATATCGTGTGGATTTTCAAACACTGTTGGAATAATTCCAGAATTAATTAGATTTTGTTGATGTATTCTTGCATAGCTTTTTGCAATAACTGCATCTATACCTAAGTACATAGGAGCTAGTGCCGCATGCTCTCTTGATGATCCTTGACCATAATTATCACCTGCAACAATAATACCCCCATCATTTGCCTTACAACGAGAATAGAAATTCTCATCAATTTGGCTAAAGCAGAATTCACTAATTTTCTCAATGTTGCTTCTGTATGGCAAAACTTTAGCACCAGCTGGCATAATATGGTCAGTCGTTATATTGTCCTCGACTTTTATCATCACTTTTTTATCAATTGTAGATAAAGGTTCTTTTGAAGGTAAGTCCTTAATATTGGGACCTTTTTCAATAACTTTTGACTTATCACGGGTTGGAACAAGAATCATTGAATCATCAATGATGTATGTCGCTGGCATCTGTGCTTTTTCAAATTCTATGTCCATTGGATTTGTAATAACACCTGCAATTGCTGAAACAGCTGCAACCTCTGGTGAAACTAGATATACCCCTGCACTCATCGTACCACTTCGTCCATAGAAGTTGCGATTAAATGTACGCAGTGACACTGCATCTGATTTAGGTGATTGTCCCATACCGATACATGGACCACAAGTTGCTTCTAATACACGTGCACCACTTGATAAAATATCATTAAGTGCACCACATTTCGCAAGCATTTCTAAAACTTGTTTAGAACCAAATGAAATGGATAAAGATACATCTGAATGAACTTTCTTTCCCTTTAAAATATTCGCAACTGTACATAAATCAGTGAATGAACTATTTGTACATGAACCAATACAAATTTGATCCACTTTCTTTCCAACTAAACTTGTTACCGTCTCAATATTATCAGGAGAATGAGGTGCCGCTACTAATGGTTCAAGTTCATTAAGATTAATTTCAATGACTTCATCATATATTGCATCTTCATCCGCTACAATTTCAATATAATCTTGCCCACGTCCTTGCTTCTCTAAGAATATCTTTGTTTGGTTATCTGATGGGAAAAGAGAGGTTGTAGCACCTAGTTCTGCTCCCATGTTGGTAATTGTACTTCTTTCAGGTACAGAGAGTGTATCAATGCCTTCACCACTGTATTCTAAAATATTTCCAACTCCACCTTTTACACTCAAAATTTCAAGTACTTTTAAGATGATGTCTTTTGCTGCAACTCCATGTTTTAATTTCCCGGTTAATTTAATATTTATAATCTTTGGCATTTTTAGTGAAAATGGAATTCCTGCCATTGCACAAGCTACATCTAAACCACCTGCACCTATTGCAATCATTCCCATTGCACCACCCGTTGGTGTATGAGAGTCTGATCCAAGTAATGTTTGACCTGGCTTATCAAATCGTTCCAATTGAACTTGGTGACAAATTCCATTCCCTGCTTTTGAATAGTAAACTCCATAAGCATCAGCCACAGTTTGTAAATAACGATGATCATCTGCATTCATAAAACCATTTTGAAGGGTATTATGATCAATATAACTAACAGAACAATCTGTTTTCACCTTATCAATTCCCATTTTTTCAAGTTGCAGATAGGTCATTGTCCCTGTTGCATCTTGTGTTAGGGTTGTATCAATATGTATTTTTATTGGTTCTCCCTGTATCATTTGACCTTCTACAAGGTGTTTTTCTAATATTTTATAAGCTACACTTTTCATGATTTACCTCCAGCTAGAAAAAATTATATCATGATTTTTATAAATATCCATTTCCACCTGCCAAAGAATGCACATTTATCTCACTTTGTGTTAAACTATACACAATTAGGAGGTTTTTTTATGGACAAAAAAATACTTGAAATCTTTGATAAATCGATTGTAGATAACGATATCTCTCATGATTTATATTCGACATATAATGTAAAAAAGGGCTTGCGTAATGAAGATGGAACTGGTGTATTAATTGGTCTAACTAGAATTGCCGATGTTGTTGGCTATCAAAAACTAGAAAATGGTACAAAAATTGATGCTGAAGGTGAATTATATTATCGTGGTATTGAACTTGCTGATTTACTAAAGCAAGTTGAAAGTGAACAAGTTGATGGTTTTGAAAGAACTTGCTTCTTAATCCTTTTTGGTTATTTACCAAACAAAGCAGAATTGGATCTTTTCAAACACGAACTTCAACAAGGTTATGAATTACCAAAAGATTTCTTAACTACAAACATTTTAAAACGCCCTTCGAATAGTATTATGAATGAATTACAAAAAGACTTACTTAATTTATATAACGAAGATGAAAAAGCAGATGATACAAGTGTTACCAATACTTTAAAACAAGGATTATCAATCATCGCAAAACTTCCAGAAATGATGATTTATTCATATCAAGCTAAAGCACATTTTATCGATAATAAAAGTTTAATGATTCACCCTGTAAATAAAGACTATGGTATTGCTGAAAATATTCTTCACTTGCTTCGTCCTGATTCACACTTTACAAAAGAAGAAGCTAAGATTCTTGATTTATTATTAATCATGCATGCAGATCATGGTTCAGGAAATAACTCAACATTCTCTAATCTTGTTGTAGCATCAACTGGAACAGATATTTACTCTGCTTTCTCCGCATCCATTGGATCACTTAAAGGTCCACGACATGGTGGTGCAAACATAACATGCAAACAAATGATGGATACCATCATTGCAGAAATCGGTGAGGATGCTAGTGATGATGAAATTAATACAATTATTACACGTTTGCATCAAAAAGATTTCTTTGATAAACAAGGTCTTATTTATGGTTTTGGACATGCTGTTTATACACTATCTGATCCTCGTTGCATCTTACTTAAAGATCAAGCAAGAGAGTTAGCTTTAGCTTGTGGTGAAACTAAGCGACTTGCTTTTTATGAACGTTTTGAAGAATTGGTTGTCAGTTACTTTAAAGTAAATAAAGGGAAAAATATTTGTGCAAATGTTGATTTCTACAGTGGACTTATTTATGACATGTTACAAATACCAGAAGATTTATATTCACCACTCTTTGTAACAAGTAGAAGTGTTGGTTGGTTAGCACATAATATTGAAGAAAAACTATACTGCAATCGAATCATTAGACCTGCAGGTTTATATGTAGGAAAGAAAAAGGAGAGAATAAAATGAAAACAATAACACTATTTGAAGGTGATGGCATTGGGCCAGAAATCACTTCATCAGTTATTCAAATTCTAGAAGCTTGTAAACTACCTTTACAATTCGAAAAATATGATATTGGTCAAACTGCTTATGAAAAATGTGGAGAACTTATTCCAAATGAATCCATCGAATCAATTAAAAGAAATAAAGTTGCACTTAAAGCTCCTGTAACAACACCTATTGGTAAAGGGTTTAGAAGTGTAAATGTTCAACTTCGTATGATTTTTGATTTGTATGCGAATGTAAGACCCGCAAAACTTTTACCAAATATCAAAAGTAGATATGAAAATATTGATCTTATCGTCTTCAGAGAAAATACAGAAGATTTATATATCGGTGAAGAAACAGTGATTAGCCCTGATGAAGTACACGCTATCAAAAAAATTACTCGTAAAAGTTCAGAAAGAATTATTCGTTCTGCATTTGAATATGCTGCAGATCATCATCGCAATAAAGTAACATGTGTTCATAAGGCAAACATTCTTAAAAAAAGTGATGGTTTATTCTTAGAGATATTCAATCAAATAAAAGAAGAGTATCCACAAATTGAAGCTAATGATTTAATTGTTGATAACGCATGTATGCAACTTGTAATGAAACCTGAACAATTTGATATCCTTGTTATGCCAAATCTTTATGGTGATATCTTATCTGATTTAACAAGTGGTTTAATTGGTGGTTTAGGTTTACTACCAAGTGCTCAATGGAATGATGAATATGCAGTGTTTGAAGCAGTACATGGATCAGCACCAGATATCGCAGGTAAAAATATAGCTAATCCTACTGCATTACTATTAAGTGCATGCATGATGTTAGACTATTTAGGATTCCAAACAGAAGCCACTCAAATTCGAAATGCAATCAACAAGACTTTAGAAAACATTGATCAATGTACAAAAGATATTGGTGGTAAATCTTCAACAACAGACTATACACAAGCAATAATAAATAATCTTTGATCATCACAATCTAGGGGAGGTGAGTGAAATGCAGCATGTTTTTATCGTTAATCCATTTACATGTAAGGATAAAACAAATGAATTAATCGAAACGATACAATTCCTTTGTTCTACATTGCATCTTGATCACAAAATAATTAAAACTGATTATGTGGGACATGCTACTGATATCACCAAACAATATAAAAAAGATACCTGTATCTATAGTGTTGGTGGTGATGGCACAGCTTATGAAATCGCAAATGGATTACAAAAGGAATGTTCTATGGCTATAATTCCAGCTGGAACAAGTAATGACTTCTTTCGAATGCTAGAAGTCAAAGACAAAGATATTCACGAAATCATTCAAGAAACAATTGAAGGAAAAACAATTTCGATTGATTATGGATTATGCAATGATAAAGTATTTCTTAATACCACCACACTTGGTCTTGATGCCAGGGTGAACAATATGGTGTGTGAATTACTGAAGAAATCACCTTTACCAAAATTCCTACTTTATGGTATTGCTGCAATTGTTAACATCTTCAATCCACAACCTTTTGAAGCAACAATCACGGTTGATGGAAAAGAAACAAAAATAAGCAGTATCCTTATCGCAATTATGAATGGAAAGTATTATGGAAATGGGTTTTCTCCCACAAAGTACGCAGATATTCAAGATGGACTGTTTGATATTTGTATTGTCCATACAACACCGATTGTAAAAATGTTGTACCTATTACCAAAATACTTTAAAGGCAATACCGAGAACATTAAGGAAGTCTCTCACTTGCATGGAAAAGATATTCACATAAAAGTAAATCGGCCTGTTCATATTCAATCCGATGGCGAAAATTTCATGCAGCGAGAATTACATATCACACTTCAAAACAAAGCATTGCAATTAAGAATACCCAAGTCAGCAAAAGAGTTCACATCACTGTGAACTCTTTTATATTTCTAATTTAATGATTTCTTCAACAGATGCAACAGTATGTTTTGCACTGTTTAATACATCTGGTTCTGCATGATCAATACAATAACTATGATCTGTTACTTCAAACATCGTGATATCATTTTCTGAATCACCAGCAACCACAAGATTTTCTTTCGCAATACCATAGTGATTACAAATTTCTTCTATTGCAATTCCCTTTGATGAATTAAGTGGACCAATATCAATTAAATCGACATCACTTGTTGTAATGGTAACTGGATAATTTTTTGATTCAAGAAACGCTCTTAACTCATCTCTTTTTTCTTTCGATACAAATATTTGTATTCTCTCTGTTCCCAGTGTGATATCAATATCTTCAACATCCATCACAACTACATCATTGATGTATGGTGGTTTTACTTCACAATCCAAAGGGTAACAATCTTTACTTGACCATACCCACTGCTTATTGATACCTGTTGCAACACTTGCGTTTATCTTATGCTGTGTTATCAACTTACATAAATCGATGAATATACTGATAGGAATTGTTTTCGCTATGACCTCGCCATTTTCATAGCGTATTTGTGCACCATTAGCACCTATAAAAATTGGAGTTAATCCTATTTTCTTGCACAATACTTCATAATGGTGAACACCTCGAGCAGTTGCAACTGCAAATTTATTACCTTGTTCTATCCATTTGTGAACTGCTTTTAAATTATCTTCGAATTGATTCGGGTTACTTACTTCTTTTTTAGGATAAAGTGTTCCATCCAAATCTGTTACAAATAATTTCATCCATTCCTCCTACAAATAAATAATTAGGGATATCATGGAAACGATATCCCTAATATTAAATTATTCTTCTTCCTCTTTTGCTAATACTGTTTCTTTAATTACTTTATCAGCTACTGGTTGAGGTGCTGGTTCATAACGATCAAATTCAATGATATATGTTCCTCTACCTTGTGTCATACTACGAAGTTCTGTAGCATATACTTGCATTTCTGCCATTGGTACCTCAGCAGTAATCTTTTGATCTTTCTCATCAACCATTGCTGTATCAACGATAATACCACGACGTTTGTTGAAATCACCAATAATTGTACCTGTATACTCTTCTGGAGCTATAACATCTACTTTACCAATTGGTTCAAGAATGATTGGTTTTGCTTTTGGCATACCATCTTTGTAAGCAAGACGTGCTGCAGATTTAAATGCAATTTCTTTTGAATCTACTTCATGATAAGATCCATCATAAAGTACTGCTTTAACACCTACAACTTTATATCCTGCAAGAACACCTTTTTCCATGCATTCGCGAAGACCTGCTTCAACTGCTGGGAAGTATTGACGAGGTACTGCACCTCCAAATACATCTTCCTCAAAAACCATTTCTTCACTTTCACATGGTTCAAAACGAATCTTTACATGTCCATATTGTCCAGCACCACCAGATTGTTTCTTATGTTTTCCTTCTGCTTCAGCTTTAGAACGAATCGTTTCACGATATTGTACTTTTGGCTTTGTTGTTTCAACATCTACTTTGTATTTCGATTTTAGTTTACTAAGAATTACATTGATATGTTGATCTCCCATACCATATAGAATTGTTTCTTTTGTTTCAGCATTCTTTACGATACGAACAGATGGATCTTCTTCAGTCATCTTTTGAAGACCAAAACTTAGTTTATCTTCATCCGCTTTTGTTTTTGGCCATATCGCTACACCCAACATTGGTTGTGGAAATTCAATTGCACTGTAAGTAACAACTTTATTCTTCGTACACAATGTATCGTTTGTATCAGTGTATTGTAGTTTAACCACAGCACCAATATCTCCAGTAAATAATTTACCAATCGCAACTTGATATTTTCCTTTAATAACGAAGATTTGAGCAATTTTTTCAGTTTCACCCTTTTGTGCATTTAAGACTTGCGAATCACTACTCATAACTCCCGTTAATACTTTGATAAATGAAATCTTTCCAACAAATGGGTCAACAATTGTTTTAAATACCATTGCTGACATTGCTTCTTGTTCATTTGTTTCTAAATCAATGACTTCTCCCTTTTCATTGTATGCATGGATATGTCCTATTTCAGCATAACTTGGGAAATATTCAGTAATTAAATCCATTAAACGTTCAATTCCTGTTTGATTTACTGCACTACCACAATATACTGGGCGAATATCTCCATTACGAACACCAATGCGAAGTCCTTTAGCTACTTCATCTTCGTCGAAACGCTCACCAGAGAAGAATTTTTCCATCAATGCATCATCTGTCATTGCAATTGCTTCAGCAATTTGATTGTAGTACTCTTCAACAATATCTTTCATATCATCTGGTACTTCTTTTGGTTCTACTTTATCATCATGATACCAAGCTTTATTTCTTAAAATATTTATACTACCTACTACTTTACCATTTTCAGTAATTGGTACTTCAAATGGAATAACAGTTTTACCAAATGTATCACGTAATTGATTGTATGTGTTATCGAAGGAAGCATTTTCTTCATCGATTTTATTAATAAAGAAAATTGTAGGAAGTTTACGTTTTGTAATTTGTTTCCATGCTCTTTCAGTTCCTGATTGAACACCGTCTTTTGCACCTACTACAATTAGTGCATTATCACCTACTGTAAGTCCACTTAACATTTCACCTTCATAATCAAGGTAACCTGGTGTATCAATAAAATTGATTTTACAATTCTTCCATTCAATTGGTGCTAGTGAAGTATAAACAGATAAACCACGTTTCACTTCTTCTGCATCATAATCAAGTGTACTTGTTCCATCTATTGTTGATCCCATACGATCGGTATTTTTTGTGTAATACAATGCAGCTTCAACAACACTTGTTTTCCCTGCACCACTATGTCCTAATAATACGATATTTCTTACTTCATTCGCTAGATAGTCTCTCATAATTTCACCTACTTCAAATATTCTTTCAATTCTTCGAAGTTTTCTTTACGAACATAGTGAATTGCTTTGTTACCTTCATTATCTAGTAATTCTTTATCTGCTCCATGATCCAATAAGTATTTAATCAAATCCAAATACCCACCATAACTTGCACGCATAAGTGCTGTACATCCTTTATTATCTTGGACATTCAAAGTAGCACCATGATCAATTAAATATTTAATGCATTCTACTTTAAATGCATTCACTGCTTCCATTAAAGCAGTTCTTCCTTCATCATCTGTTTTATTAATATCTGCACCCTTACTTACTAAGTATTCAGCAACATCCAATTGACCAAGGAACGCTGCACGCATAAGCGCTGTACGACCTTTATTATCATGAGAATTAGGATCAGCACCAGCTTCAACTAACATCTTTACGATTTCTAAATGTCCTTTCTTTGCTGCTCCCATTAATGCCGTTTTATTATTTTTATCTCTCGCTCTTGTGTCCGCACCATTATCTAATAAGAAACGTACGATATCTTCATAACCACGTTTTGAAGCACGCATAAGCGCTGTTCTGCCATCACCATTACTAATATTAACATTAGCACCTTTTGATACTGCAGCACATACTTTAGCAAAATCACCGCTAGCTGCTGCTTCGAAAAAATCTTTGTTTGTTTGATCCATAATATTTTCCTCCTTTTATTTCTCAAACAACTGTGTAACAAAAAAGATGGACACAATTAAGCCCATCTTAAAAATGATACACAATTTTCCCTTGAACCCCGTTGAAAACAGGTTTTTTCACATCATAATCATTCATCTTTTGAACAATGAAAACAGGTTGTACTTGTTTTCTCATGATCTTTCACTCCATTCAAAGGTTCTTTATACTTTCATTTTAAATCATTAATTTTTATTATCAATAGTCTTTTGACATTTTCTTGAAATTTCACGAAGTATTCACTCAAAATCATGAAAATATTTTCAGTTATTTTTTTGTGTATAGATTAATTGCGTAGGATATGGAATTACAATACCTACTTTATCAAATGTTTCTTTGATTTCTTTTCTTAGTTCACATGACATAGAAAATCCAACATTTGCATCCTTACTATAAACTGAAGCACGCAGTTCTACAGAATATTCTTTTAATGCAGTTACATATACAGTAACAATTGGTGCATTCTTCGCTTTGTCTTTTGAATTTCTTACATCAATGCAATCTGGATGTTTTGTCGCAATCTCTTGAATTAATGACATTGCTTTATCTATATCACTTTGATAAGAAATCGTAAAGTAAATAAAATTACAGAATTTATTATTATCATTATTTTTATTCTCGATGATTGCAGAATTCATAACACTATTTGGTACAACAATTTTTGAATTTGAAAATGTTCTTATTATTGTATGCCTTAGTCCAATGTCCTCTACTGTTCCTACTAAATTTTTTTCCGATATACTAATCAAATCGCCAACTTTAAATGGTTTATAAAATGATAATAAAAAACCACCTATAAAATTGGACATTGATTCTTGTGCTGCAAAACCAATTACCACGGCAACTACACCTGAGGCACCTAACATTGCAGTTCCTAAACGATGAAAAGCTTTGATTTCCATTAAGCATAAAAAGATAATAACTATATTCACAATTCCTTTGACAGTATTTTTCGCAAAAGTATAAGATGTAGCTTGAGCTTTCCCATATTTCTCAATTTTATGATTAAAGAAGCTATATGCATATTTTTTTATAATTGCACCTAAGATATACACAATAACGCAATATATAAACGATCCAACTAATCCATTGGTAAAATAATCAGTACCTAGATTCATTATTTCTTTCATAGTTCAAATCTCCTTAAATTTAGTTTATCATATTAACCTATCTTTGGCTTTTTTATACTCTGGCATATGATGACTAAGCAAATCATAAAAGCGCTTTGAATGATTAGGGACAATCAAATGAACATACTCATGCCACAAGACATAGTCAATGCACTCAAGAGGATAATGGATAAGTGATAAATTCATTGTAATCTCTGATCTCTCAACTAGGCAACTACCCCATTTAGAAGTCAGCATTTTAATTTTAATTGAAGGTAGTTCTACACGATACATCTCCATTATACGATCCCAACGAACTCTTTGAATTTCAAGGATTTTCATTAAATAAGGTTTCGCAAAGTTTTGAAATGCTTTCATAATCTCTCTATCATTAATCTCAGGCACATAAAAAGTAATAATATCATCATCTAATAAGACATGACTCTTCTTTGATATTTCATATTTTACATATTTCTTCTCACCCAATAAATACAGAATTGGACCATTAATTCCTTTTCTATTTTGTAATTCTCTCGCTGCTTCTTTTTTAAGTGTTTTGATTATCCACTCTTTACGAGATTGAATGAAAGCTTCTATTTGATGTTGAGGAACAGAAGGATGAGCAGTAATAAAAAGTGTTCTATCTAAACGAACACGCAAATACATGTTCTTGATCCTTTTTCTTTCAATTTCTACATTAAATTCTAAATCATCTAAATTAATTTTCATCTCTCACCTAATAAAAATTCAGCACTCGGCTGAATTAATAATATAATTTCTTTAATCTTCCTACTCCAAGAGTACCTGGCCCTGTGTGTGCCATAATAATAGCACGAATTGGCATAACTTGTACATCTTGATTCACTTTTTCTTCTACAATCGTTTTATACTCTTTTGCTAATTCCTCACAATCAGAATGAACAACAAACCAATAATAATCTTCTTTGTTTGGTACATCGATTGTTTTTTCAATTGCGGCTAAATAAGCTTTTTTTGTCGTACGTACTTTATCACTTACATCAATATATCCTTCTTCAACTTTAAGAATTGGAATAATTTTTAATAAGTTTCCTAAAGCTGCAGCAGCTGGTGATATTCTTCCACCATTTTTTAAATAAGTTAGTGTTTCAGGTACAATGCACGCAAACATATAGGTTTCATTCTCAATCTTATTCTTTATCTCTTCAAGAGAATAACCTTTTTCAGCCATTTTCTTTGCATCCATAGCAGTAAATTGTAATGGGCAACATGCCATTTCTGTATCGACTACTACTACTTTCCCATCAAAATCTTGACTAGCAAGTACGGCACTGTTATATGTACCACTTAATTTAGAAGAGATTGGCAAAAATAGCACTGCATCGTACTCTTCTAATAATTCTTTCCATTTCATCACAAGATTCCCCAACAGTGGTTGTGATGTTTTAACTGTAGCTCCATTTTTCATCTTTTGGATAAATTCCTCATCTGAAATGCCATCAGTTTCCATTATATCTTCGCCATTGATAGTTAATGGCATACGAATTACATGTATACCTAAAGCTTTAGCTTCTTCATTTGTAATGTCTGCAGATGAATCAACTAGGATTGCAATTTTATTCATAAATTCCACCTCGAGTATAAATTATATCATAGTTCTTTATCTATACCATGTCGTCATGATAACTAGATGCATTTTTTGCACTTTTTTCCTTTACAAAAGCACCCAAATAAGGTAATATAAGTAATGCACATGGCGGTTGTGGTGAAGTGGTTAACACATCAGATTGTGGCTCTGACATTCGGGGGTTCGATTCCCCTCAGTCGCCCCATTTGCAATTTAAAAGCCTTTATTTAAAGGCTTTTTTTCTGTTTATTTGTTGCTCAAAGTAAACATATAAGCAGACTAGGACACCACTAATTAAGATACCTCCAAAGATATCTGTAAACCAATGAACACCTGATAAAATTCTACCAAATACCATGAAACTTAAGAAAATAGAACAAACAACATTTAATGCGTATCTTACTTTTTTATTGATAATGTAGTATTTAAATTGCATCATTGTAGCAGGAATTACACAAAGAGCTAACATAGTGGTAGAAGAAGGATAAGATGCTTCTAATACCCCTTCAATAAGAATTGGTCTATAATTTACTACAAATGTCTCAAAAAAAAGATACACAGAGAAAACAAGCACATAGTATACGCCCAATAAAATAATATTTTTATCGACCATGTTGATATTTTTTCTCTTGATTAATTGAGTAACCCCTATAAGTGCAAAGATTCCCATCAAAAGAAGTACCACAAAACCAAGGATATCCGTTAAATTGTAAAGCATCATGTTTACTCCAAATAAATCATGTACATATTGATTCAGTTTTGAAAATCCTACAATTGATCCCTGTGGGCCTATTGCTGCTTGATCAAATTTCATCACCATCCATGTATAGGCAATAAATAAAATAAGCAAACAAAATGATGTAATAAGACTTAAGTTAATTCTTTTTAATTTCATATAAAAACTCCTTTTTCTTTACGGCTCATGCCTAAGTCAAAATTAACTTAGATAAGCTATTCGTTAAAGAAACGAGGAGTCACATTGATGATACGCTTCGTGTCTTACTGTTTTATGAGCAATGCTCCCTTAATTATAAGAAGGACAAAGGTATAAAATGTAGGATAACTTTGCAATGTTGCTAAAAATACAACAACACTAATAATACTAAGCACTAAAGATAAATTTAACTTAATCTTATTCCATACTTCATTTGTAGAACTTTGCATTGCTAAAATAGTAATTCCACACAATACAGTTAGTGTAATAATTGAAACAAAACTAATTAAAATGAAATCCGGTTTATTCTCTATTGAGAATAAGGAGACTTGTTTTACAAAATCATCTACTCTATAACTAAAAATTGGTATGAAATACAACATAGCTATTGAACAATCTAATAAACCAAATACTAAATCACGCTGTCTTTGTATTTTTTGGTTACTATCCTTTTCAGCAAATCGAATTAACTCCTTATTTGATAACAATTCATCAATTGAAATTGAAAAATATTCTGATATTGCCTTTAGGGAATCAATACTTGGATAACCACGTCCAGATTCCCATTTCGATATTGCAGTGCGAGAAACATACAATACTTCTGATAGTTCTTCCTGCGTTAAACCTTTTTGTTTTCTAAGCTCTTGCAACTTATATTGAAATTCCATATCGATTTACCACTTTCTACAACTGTAACTAAGCTGATCTTATTGTATCCACACAAAATCTGTTGCCTCAATGAACGTTGACTCTTCCTCTTATTAATTATGAGTTTTATATTTTAATCATAACAAATGAGCACAATAAAAGATAGACCTACACCGGTAAGCCTATCTTCATCATTAGTTTTTAGAAAAGTAAACTTTGTCTAAATGAGTAATTAAATTATCTTCTAATTCTTTTAATTCTTCTGCGTAGTTTTCAGAAGTATTAGCTGGTGTTCTATCATTTACATAACGACCATAACTAGTAACTCCCCAGAATGCAGCTGTATCTTGATCAAATACATCGAATGCATTCATGTATTTATCCCATGTTTCTGTGTCGATGATTCCATCGCCAATCCAACCACGACCACCACCTAAGTAACCACAGTTCATGATTGTATAAATTGACTTATCTTTTAATAATCCTTCTAAACCACTTTCAGAATCTTGATATGCAAATTTCTTCGCAAATACTTCTTCTTTGTATCCTTTAACAATTGCGATTTCAGAATCATGCCAATTTGGATATACAAAGATAATGTGGTCAGCAGCTTTAACTAATTCTTGTTCAGCTTTTATTTCTGTAGTTGGTTCCCCTGCTCCGTCTTTCGCATAGTAGAAATTTTCAACAGATAATACTGGATTGAAATTCATTGCATATAAATCTCGTAATTCTACTTCCATCCCTTTTTCTTCAAAATAAGCCATTGCTGTATTCGCTAAATCCCAAGTTACACTGTTGTGACGTGGATCTCCAACGACAAATAATACTTTTTCAACCTCTGCATCAGTAAATCCTTTTGGTGTGTATTCTTTTACAAGTTCATCTACAACAATTGATGCTGATGTAGTTGCATCACTAGTAGCCCCTGTTTCAGCGTCTGCTGGCGCTGTAGGTTGTACACTTGGTGTAGGTGTTGTTTCAGGTGTTGTTGGTGTTGTTGCACAGCCTGCAAGCATGACTAAAGCAAGTACACTTAATAAAATCTTCTTCATTATCTTATTCCCTCCATGTGCTTCGAGTTTTATGAGCAAAAAGCATAAGCTCTACTTTCGAGTTTTACGAGCAAAAGCATAAGCTCGATGGAGTTTAAACAAACTAGGACTATTTTATTATTTTGCATAATAAAAGTCAATTGTAACTTTAGTCCAACTGACTTAATTTTCTATCATAGAATTTATCTCTTGCATGATACCATCAAGATTAACTTTTGAAAAATCTGTGTTATCAATTAAAATCTTATGTTCAGTAATTTCAAAGCTATCCATTCCTCTTAATTGAATTGATTCAACAAACTCTTCAAATGTTAGCTTTTTATACTCATGCATATCCACACATGGATATTTCGAGTTCAAAAAATGCCCCAAATGACGCTCTTCACTTTGGTCACGATTGATAAATCGTTCATAGATTATATGATAATCTCCCATTACACGAATGTGAATTACGCTATAAGATGTCTCTTTAATCAAAGAGAGTAAATCTTGTATAGAAACATTTTCAAAGTTATTCTCAAGAACAAATGATTTTTGAGCATTCATTAACTGTTTTGCAACATAGTACATTAATTTCATACTCGCAAAACATATTCGATTTCTCCTAAGTTATATTTGATAAACAAGTCTGAATTCTTCACATACAACAATCATATCTTCAGTAAAGACTTCTCCAATTTCTTGTAGGCAATCTGTAAAGAATTCTTGATGAACTTCCCTCCAATATTGTAGTGATAAGTCACCTTCACCTTCTTTTGCAGCGAACTCTGCACTTACTTCATTAAAAGGAACTTGATTTAACACCGTTGTTTCAATAATACATTTAGCATCACCCCTAGAATCCAAAAGAACGCTATATCCACCTACTACTGGAGATGGCTCTTTTTCTAATTCATATAAACGATAAGCAGAAGCTGTTGCAATTTTCTTTCCTTGAAGCACTAAATCCAAAAGCTTATCTGGACTAGCACCAAATGCCCATGCTTCATATACATCAGTTTCAATGTTTTTTTCTATTTTAAACCTTTGCCATAATTCCTTAGCTTGCATGTCCTCTACCTATTTTCTATGTGCAGTAATTAATGTAAAACTCTTTGCATTAATTGCAAGTTTAACATCATACAATTGTACATAATAATTCTTGCCTTCTTGCATAACTTTACTCTTTTTATCCAAAATTACTTTCTTACAATATTCAATCACATCTTCATCTGATATTTCTAGATTCGCTTTGCATCGTTGTTCACCTAGTTTGGTTGTGTGAAGTTTCTTTGCTAGTTCTTTTTTTGAAACTGTGATTTCAATTTTTTTATCTTTTCTCAAACCTAGTATGACTAGATCATAGAAATTATTATTTTTATATACTGCTTCTTTCATTGTACCCTCAACAACAAATCCATTCTTTTTCAATACTTTGATGGAACCGATATTTGGTTTAAATACAGAGCCACTTATTCTTGTAATATCTAGTTCATCAAATGCAATTTCACATATTGTCTTCACTGCTTGACTCATGATACCTTTTCCCTTTACTTCATCAATTAGAAGATAACCAATTTCTGCATCTTTCGAAAATACATCACTCTTTTTTTCAATCGTAATATTTCCAACACATTGGTTATCAAAGAAAATCGCACGGAATATACCTTCTTTTCCTTCTAACTTACTTATCATATCTAGCCACCAATCTGCATCGCTTTCCTTGTAGGGATAGGGTAAACGGTTTGCTAGATATTCTCTATTTGCTTGATTACAAATCTTCATCAAATCTTTCTTATACTTCTTTGACCATTTTTTTAATTCTATCGTACCCATTTTCTTAATCTCCCCATTGTTTTCTTTATTATAAACTCAAAATTAAAAATGAGAAGATAAAACTTACTTAAGATTCTCTTTATTTGTTAAAACAACGGTGTCCCCTTGTTTTAATAGTGTTTCTCCTGTTGGAATCAAGACTTGATCTGTCCTTTTTATCAAAACAATAAAATCTTTCTTTAAATCAATTTCACTAATTTTTTTATTAGCCCATGAACTATTTTCACTTATATTCTTTTCAAACAGCTGAACTTCATTGTTTTCATTCATCGCTATACCACCAAGGACTAATAAATCATTCTCCTGAATAATTGTTTCACCTTTTGGAATTAATTTCTCACCATTCCTTTTAACTAAAGTAATTATGGTTCGAGGTGGTAATTCAATTTCACTTATCGTTTTTCCAAGCCAATTATGCAAACTAGGTATTCTAAATTGTATGAATTGAACAGGTATTTCTTCAATGTAATCCGTAAATGTTTTCATAACATCCACATGTTCATCAATCATGGATAATTTCTTTGCTACTAACGGAATGAATGTACCTTGAAATAAAATAGAAAATAAAACAATAAAGAAAACAACATGGAAAATATCATTATTAGTTGAAGCAGGATTAATTACTGCCATAATTGCAAAAACAATTGATGCAGCACCTCGCATCCCCGCCCAAGAAACTAGGAGTTTTTGATTTAAACTACTCCTAAAGAATGAAAGAATTAAAAATACAGCTATTGGTCTTGCAACAAATGTTAAAAATATTGCAATACACAACGCTACAAAAGCAACTCCTGGTAAAGATGATGGAAATGATAAAAGCCCAAGTAAGAAGAACAAAACCATTTGCATTAATCCTGTTACTCCATCAAAGAAATGTACTAATTCTTTCATATTTAGTAATTTACTATTACCTAAAATAATTCCTGCAATATAAACGCTTAGATAACCATTACCATTAAAAAGTGAGGGCAATGCATACGCAACAATTGCAATACCTACCATAAAAATCGCAGTAAATCCTGAAGAAGTAATTTTAACAAATTTAAGAAATTGTTTAGCTAAAACTGCAATGATAACACCGAATAAAATTCCAAAAATTATTTGCGTTGCAATTAATACAAATGTATCTTGTGATGATCCTTGTCCATTCATGAGTGATAAAACGATGATGGTCAACATATATGAAAATGGGTCATTACTTCCACTTTCTATCTCTAAAAGCGATGCGGTATTATCTTTTAAATTTAAATGTTTTGATCGAAGAATCGAAAATACTGATGCAGCATCTGTAGAACTAATTACAGATCCTATTAAGAAGCTCTCCAACAAATCAATTTTTAATATAAAATAACAAAATAAACCTACTATGAATGCAGTAAGTAATGTACCTACTGATGATAAAACAATTCCTTTTATTGCAACTGGTTTTGCTTCACTCCATTTTGTACCAAATCCACCATAAAACATAATAAAAATTAAAGCAATAGAACAAACTTGTTCGGCAATAACATAATTATCAAAATGAATTTTCCCTATACCATCAGTTCCAAATAACATTCCTAAAACAATAAATGCAAACAATACCGGCATACCTATTTTATTGGATAACTTATTACTAAGTACACAAATAATGATAATGATACCAACAACTAATAATTCTTTAATCAATAAAAATCCCTCCCTTACTTTTCATGAACAGATAAAAATAATATAGTATTATTTTATCATAATTCACTCAATTCTATTTTTTGACGCTCTTTCATAGAAAAAGGAACTTATTCAGTTCCTCTTCGCATTACAAGTTCTTTTGCTTCCTTACCACTCATGTGTTCAATATTTATTTGAACTACTTGCATGTGATCAATTGATTTATTTATTTCTTCTTCAATCCCCTCACCCGTAGGTTGATATTTCTTACATAGAATTTCTGTTGCTTTTCTTTTTGCATCTTCTTTTTCAATAAGTTGTGCTTTGCCAAACAAGACTACACTTCTAAAGTAAGTCGTGAATTCATGGGGAACAACATCATCTTTGTCAATAACACAAAATGATACTTTCTCATGCTTCAGTATTGCATCTAATTTATGCCCAGCTTTCGCGCAATGGAATATTATTCTATCTTCATCATAAGCAAAACTTAATGGGACAGCATATGGATAATCATCATCGCCCAATACTGCAAGTACACCAGAAGTTGCATTTTGTAGTATTTCTATACATTCACCATGTGATAGAATTTGTTTATTTCTTCGAAGTTCTCTAAACATTATTTCTTTACCTCTTTTTCTCTAGCAAAGTACGCATCAATTGCATCCTTCATATTTTGAGGAATGCTACGTGGCACTGGGATAATATAAGCAGTTGCCATACGTTTTGTAAACTCAAGAATGAAATTAATATCTTCAAATAGGTATTTATCTGATAAATGTTCCAATACATCATAGCGATGATGAATATCGCCTGCACCACTTGGTGTAATACGTGCAAAGGATAGTGCTGGAATATCAACATCCGCAAATGGTGTTGAATCACTAGAATAAACATCTTGAGAAGCACTGATAGGAAAACCTACAACTTTACCAAGATAATCAATGCAATGCACCAAACTCATATCGGCAGTACATACTGCAATTCTTTTTCCAAGAGTAGAACCAATCATATCAATATTAATACATAGTTTAATATCATCTAATTCTTTCTTGTGTTTTTCTACATAAGCTTTTGATCCAAGTAGTCCTCTTTCCTCAGAGCCACACCAAATAAATCTTAGATTATGTTTAGGTTGATTCTTACTGAAGTAATCCGCTAATGCATAAAGACAAACAGAACCTGTTGCGTTATCATATGCACCTTTAGAAAATCTTACTGAATCATAATGAGCTGTTAATACAATTACATCATTACTATCACTACCCTTAATATCACAAATGACATTGTGCGATTTTGCAGTTGTGATGTCTTGAATCGTTGTCATTTTCACTTTAGTCACATTCATTTCAATAAGTTTCATTGCATCTTTTACAAGAATGTTGACTGCTGGTAACGCTTTGATTTCTGATAATGTTGGTCTCATTTCTCTACAATCTAAATCATATGCATCTGGAAAATCAATATTTCCATTAAAAGAAATAAGTGCAAGTGCTCCTGCTTTAACAAATTCTTTATACAACTTCTTATTTACGTAGCCATTCACTAAGCAAATCTTATTTTTAGCTTGCTTACAATTGACATCATTGACTTGTTCATAGTAGTAAAACTCTGCTTCAATTCCCTTTGCTGGAGTATTTGCACAGCACATATAAGCTGTACACTCAATTTCCATTTTAACTGGTTCAATGACTTCTAGTTTTGCTTTCTTAATTTTTCCCATTTGAACTGGAAAAGATTCTAATTTTGTTTTTAACTTTAGTTTACTTAAAGCATCTTGAATTAGTTTAGCCGCTTTAAGTTCTTCAGCAGTTCCACCGAATCTTTCAAATGACATTTCTTTTAATAATGTACTCGTTTTCCTTTGATTAAACATTCCTTATCCTCCTACAACTTAAAAATAGTATACTTCTTTTTAAAGGGGATATCTAGCAATGTTGACTATTTTATAAATTCTAATATTTTTGAATCTTCATTTAGTTTTGATTCCTTACCACTATAGCTTTTACTTGTAGCATATAGTTCTAAAGTACCTGTTTTACGAATCATTGATAAAATACTAATGTGGTCTTGATTAATCGCTAGTGTTATTGAGTATGGAGATCCTGTACTTTCTTTTCCAATTTCTATTCCTTTGCGATCCTTAATGGATACAACTCGTACTGATGATAACAGTAAATCAAATATAGGTGTTTCATTTCTTTGATTTATTGTTCCATATATATCCACGGTCTGTCCTATGATAAAAGTAGATAAATCAAGTCCACCTGAATCATTTGTAATATGAAAAGCAACTTCATTCCTTTGAAGTAATGGTACTGCTGCATCTGGAATTTTATTTATTGAATCCAATTGCGTTTTATAAAATAGTGAATCCTTTGGAATCAACCCTTGAAGTGAAGTTATTTTCCCAATGATTTCTTCTGGTTTATTTATTGCGTTTTCTAGTACATAATCTCTTGGAATAAAGATTGTCTTTATATCATTTACCTCGATAATTTCCCGAGGTCCAATATCTCTGCTTGCTACAATTACTTCAATTAAATCTATCTTTTTTGTTGATAAATAATCCACGCCAAAATATAAACTTATACAGATCAAAATTAAACATATTAAAGATAAAAGTATTCTTTTCATGCATTACCTCCTACTTATTAATATGCAAATTTTGTATTTTGCCTAAAAAAAAGAAGAGCTTTATTGGCTCTTCTTTCATATTTATTTTGCAAGATATTCTTTGATTTGATCTCTAGCTTCTTGTTTAGAAGGTTTGCAATCTACAACATCTGCTTCACCATCTACTAAAGCTTGAGCAAGACCAGAACACCCAGGGTATCCACAACCTCCGCAGTTATAACCTGGAAGCATTGCAGTTACATCTTCAACACGTGTATCGGTTGCTACATAGAAAACTTTATTTGCAACACCGAGTGCAGCACCTAAGACTGCTCCAACAACTAACATCATTATGATTGCTTCAATCATTTTCGTTTTCTCCTTTACTTGTATCGTGAACAGGATGCATTTCACATGATGTGACTTTACATCCTTCACACTCTGCTTTTAAATTCTCACAGCCCTCAGGGACTGGTGTTTTGTGATTCATATAGTAGAGTACTCCGTAGCCTGCTGCTAATGCAACAAAGACAAGAAGTGCAACTAACATCTATACTAGACCTGCAAATGCACTGAATGCTAATGCCATAACAGCAGCAACAATTAATGCAATTGGGTTTCCTTTAAATGAATTTGGAACATCTGCTGTATCTAAACGCTCGCGAATAGTTGAGAAGATGACCAACACTAACATGAATCCTGCTGGAACAGCAATTGAATTTACTAACATTTCTGTAAATGTGAATTTAGAAGTGATGTTGTCTAGTGCAACGAATAATACTGCACAGTTTGTTGTGATTAATGGTAGATAAATACCTAGAGCTTTATATAAGCTTGGTGAGTATTTTTTAATAACCATTTCTGTAAATTGAACAAATGCTGCAATAACTAAGATGAATACAATTAATTTCATATAGTCTAAGCCATTTGGTTCAAGTACTAAATAGTAAATACCATAAGTGAAGATTGATGCTCCGAAAATAACAAAGATAACCGCTGCACCCATACCAATTGCAGAACTTAACTTCTTAGAAACACCTAAGAAAGGACACATACCTAAGAATTTTGATAATACGATGTTATTAATAAGCACAGCAGCTAAAAACATTGAGAACATTTCAGCCATAATTATTTAGCCTCCTTTTTAGCTTTTTCTGCTTTTTTGTTGTTATAAGCAGATAATGCTGCAGCTAATAAAGCAAAGGTAATGAATGCTCCTGTAGCTGTAGTAAACAATGGGATTTCATATCCAACTGGAATAATTTGAATGTTAAATATGATTTCATTTGTAAATGGATTTGAGAAGCTAAGAGCTCCTGTACCAAGTAATTGACGAATTAATGCAATACAAGTCAAACTTGCAGTATAACCAAGTCCCATGCCTAATCCATCTAAAGCTGAATCAAATATACCATTTTTATTAGCGAATGCTTCTGCACGTCCTAAGATAATACAGTTAACTACAATCAAGTTAATGAATGCACCTAATGCTGAATATAAACTTGGAGCATATGCATGAATAAGCATTTCAACGATTGTAACAAGTGTTGCAATAATTACGATATACACTGGAATACGAATTTCATCTGGAATGATTTTACGTAAAGCTGAAATAATCACATTTGACATAACCAATACTGCGATAACTGCAACACCCATACCAATAGCATTGTTTAATGTTGTAGAAATTGCAAGTACTGAACATAAACCAAGATACAATCCGAATACTGGATTTTCACGAAGGAATCCAGCTGTGAAATTTTTCATTCTATTCATTCTGTTTTCCCCCTTATTGATTCGCTGCATTCATTGCAGCTTGTACAGCAGCCAATACAGACTTACTTGTCCATGTTGCGCTTGTTACTGTATCAATTTCTTGATCAAGATTTGTTGAATCTAAATCAGTGAATAATGCTAAATAATCTTCACCAGTTGCTTTATCACCAAATCCTTTAGTATCTCCAAATGTTGTATTTACAACACTTACGACTTTATTGTTTGCTTTGTCGATTGTGACTTCGAATACGTTTCTTGCATATTCTGTTCCACTCTCTCCTGCATGTCCTTCTGGATCAATTAATCCATAACCTTTAACTTTAACTGTATACACACCATCAGCAGTTTCTTCTACTTGAGCATCAAATCTTGCAAAGTCTTCACTTAGCTTAATTGGATTACCTAATGCTAGTTCCGGTTTAATTTCTTCAACTGGTGCATTTGGATCAGCGGTAATGCCCTTCATATCATTAAATACTGTTTTCGCTGCATTAATACCGTTTACTACAGCAGTACTTGTAACAGTAGCTCCTGATAGTAATGGGAATCCATCAGCAGATGTTTTTCCAATAACTTGACTTGTGTATCCTTCTTCAAATACACGTGTACCAAATCCACTAGTTTCTTGTTGTTGTAATGGTGTAAATCCAACTACCTTACCATCATTATCAAATGCAATCATGAAGATAATAGGTGTAGAGCTATAACCATTTGTTTCTACTTTGTAAATATAACCTTCACCAGTTGCTTCATATGCACCTTTAACTAAACCTGTTTCATCAACATATTCAATTTCTGCAAAGTCTGCACCTGGGAACATTAATTCAAGATTTTCCTTTTCAGCTGCAATTCCCATTTCTTTAATAATAGGAGCAGTGATGCCATTAACATAAGATAAAGCACCACCCGCTACAGCACTAATAATAGCTAGGAAACAAGCTAAATAAAGTATTTTCTTCATTGTTTGTCCCCTCCTTATTCATTTACTGCATTAATAGCAGCTTGTATTGCAGCAACAACTGATTCACTTGTCCAAGTAGCACTTGTTACTGTATCAACTTCTTGTGTAACATCTGTTGTATTTAAACCAACAAATGTTTCTAAATATGCTTCACTAACACCTTTATCCCCAATACCTGGAGTATCTCCAAATGTTGTGTTTTTAATACTCATAATTTCATTTGTTTCAGGATTAATTTGAACTTCAAATACGTTTCTTGCATAATCAATTCCAGATTCACCTGCGTGACCTTCTGGATCAATTAGTCCATAACCCTTAACTTTAACAACATAAACGCCACCTTCACTTGATTCAACTTGAGCATCGAATTTAGCAAAATCAGCATCCAATGCAACTGGATTACCTAATGCTAATGCAGGGGCATCAGTAGATGATCCACCTTCTGTTGACTCACCAGTACCAGCATCACTACCTGTACTTTCTTTTGCAGTTACTCCTAGTGAGCAAGCAGCAACTGAAGCAATACCTACAACACCAACAATTCCAATTGTAAGAAGATTTTTCTTCATCATTTTAATTTGTTGACCATCTGTTAATCTTTCAATTGCAGGAGTTAACATATTCATTAATAGAATTGAATACAATACCCCTTCAGGAAGATTTGCTTTAAGACGGATAACAACCGTTAAGATTGCACATCCCATCGCAAAGATAATTCTGCCTGCTGCACTTGTTGGATTTGTTACTGGATCTGTCATCATAAATACAGCTCCAAATAACGCACCACCAGATAATAGGTGGAATAAAGGATAATACAATCCTTGACCATGCATTGCACCAACCATGAATGTTAAGACAAACATTGTTGTTACATAGACAACTGGAACTCTCCAGTCAATTACTTTTCTAATTGCTAAATAAACACCAACCAAGATGATAACTAATGCGCTAGTTTCTCCTAATGCTCCCGGATACATACCAACAAACATATTGCTCATACCACCAAAGTTAGCTACAAATGCATCAAATGCACTTGCTGATGTACTCATCCAACCTGCTGAAGCGTATGCTGCTGTTGGAGTTGCACCTGTTGCAAAGTCTGCTGCAACTGAACCAGCAAAACTTGCCATGATGACTGCACGCCCTAAAGCTGCAGGATTGAAAATATTTTGTCCAAAACCACCAAATACTAACTTACCAAATAGAATCGCAACAATTGTAGCTATTGCTAATGCATAATAGCTTGTGTTGATTGAAACCATTAATGTAAGAATCGTTGCAGTGATAGCTGGGAATGAATTCTTAATTTCTTTTGCTACATTTTTCTTACTGAATGCATACCAAACTGCTTCAGTACCAAATGCTGCTACCATTGCAGTTGCAAGTAAGCCGATAGCACGAATCCCATATTGTGAACCAAACTCTGTAAAGTAATAATATACAGAGAATCCAAAGACAACCAATAAACCAATCATCAATTCAAGCATAATTGAATGAGTTGATTGTTTATCGCGATAGTTTGGAGACGGTTTAAAAGTAAATTTCATCGTTATTCTCCCCTCCCTATTTCTTCTTTAACGCCATATAGCGTTTTGCTCTACGAATACCTTCTGTAACATCAATTTTAGATGGGCAGATGTATGAACACATACCACATTCGATACAAGCATCGTAATTTAATTTTTCAAGCAATGCAGTATTATTTACTTTAGCAGCATTGTTAATACGAACTGGTTGTAAACCTGCTGGGCAATGATCTGAACATTTACCACAACGTAAGCAAGCAATTGCTTCAACTGGTTTATTTACAAATACTGTCAAAGCATTTGAATAAGGTGCAATTACAAATGCATCACTTGTAATTGTTTTACCCATCATAGGTCCTCCTGCAATAAGAAGTACATCTTCTGCAGCATAACCACCACATGTTTGAACTAATTCATGAGCAGTTGTACCAACTGGCACCTTTACATTACTTGGTGTTTTGATACCATCTCCACTAACAGTAATGATTTTTTCTACAATTGGTTTACCTTCTTTTAAAGCTTGAGCAAGTGAAATTGCTGTTGTTGCATTGTTAACAATACATCCAACCTCACTTGGTAATTTTTCATAACGTTTCTTTGTAAGTTCATACACTAATGTTCTTTCCCATCCCATAGGATAAACATCAGGAACAGCTACAACTTCAATATTTGAATAAGGCTTAAATGCTTCTTGTAGCGTAGGAATGAAATCCTTCTTTGTTGCTTTAATTGCAACTTTAGCAACCTGTGCTCCAGACATTTTTAACAATGCTCTAGTGCCTAGTACTAATTCAGCCACATGTGCCTTCATTTCTTTGTAGTCTGCAGTAATGTATGGTTCACACTCAACCGCATTAATAATTAATAGTTGGATATCTTTAGCAAATTTATATTTCACATAAGTAGGGAATCCTGCACCTCCACAACCAACAATTCCAGCATTCATTGTGAATTCAATTAATTCTTCACGTGATGCTTTCTCAAAATCTACTGGTGCAAATGGTGCTTCAAATGTGTATTGTTGATCATTTTCAATTACTAAATGATCAACTGGTTTTAACCATGAATGCATGATTTGTTGTACACCCTTAACTGTACCTGAAACAGAGCTAAACATTGGAATTGTAAAATTTCCATTGCATTGTGCAATTTTAGTTCCAACCTTTACTTTATCTCCTTCTTTTACTAGTAAGTCAGCAGTCATTGCTCCACTTACCAATGGAATAGCAACTGTATTTGGACTTAAATTTACAACATCAGTATGACTTGTAAGTTCTTTATGTCCATCAACGTGTTTACGCATTGGGCCAATAATAAATGACATTTTCCTTATTCCTTTCCTTTATAATCAAGTCAAAAAAAGACTTCGCAACTATTATATCATTAATAGGCACTATTTTCTATAAAAGTTTTGACCTTTATGCTATAATAACCGAGGTGATTAAAATGAAGAAAATAGTCGTATTTATCATGGTTTTAGCTCTATTGGCTGGTTGCCAAACAAAGAAGCTTGAGACCTTCTCAAATACATCAGTAACAGCCGGATTTGATACCTTTATCTCAATCCAAGTTTTAACCGAATCCAAGGAAAAATTTGATGAATATTTTGAGCGTTCCATCAAAAAATTCGAGGAATTAAACCAATATTTTGATATTTACCATACGTATGATGGGGTAAATAACCTCAAAGTAATAAATGATCAAGCAGGAGTTGCTCCTGTTCAAGTTGATCAATCCATTATTGATATGCTCCATGTTGCTAAAGAATTCTATGATTACTCAGATGGTGAGCTTGATATCACGATGGGTGCTTTACTTAAAGTATGGCATAAATATCGTGAAGAAGGTTTGCTTTATATGAGTGAGGGAGAACTTGGAAGAGTTCCTTCAAAAGAAGAATTAGAAGAAGCTAAAGCATGCTCTGGATGGCAATATGTAGAAATTGATGACGAAAAAGATACTGTGTTTATCAACAATCCTTGTGTATCCCTTGATGTCGGTGGTATTGCAAAAGGTTTTGCCGCAGAGGTCATCGCAAAGGATTTAGAGAGTCAAGGTGTTACTACTGGTGTTGTCAATGCAGGGGGTAATACACGTACTATCGGTACAAAGCAAGGTGATAAACCTTGGCGAGTACAAATCGAAAATCCTGAGGGAAAAGATTCAACTCTTATCGTTGAGCGCAAAGGTACCGCATCCTTTGTAACCAGTGGTGATTACCAACGCTACTACATTGCAGAAGATGGTAATACTTACCATCACATCATTGACCCTCGTACAAATTTCCCAGCAGATCACTTTCATTCAGTAACCATTATTACTCCAGATAGTGCTGTTGCGGATGCATTAAGTACAACACTGTTTACAATGACTTATGAAGAAGGATTGGCTCTTCTTTCAAAATACAATCAAGAACATCCAGATTCTTTAGTTTCAGCGGTGTGGCTAATGGATGCAAATCACGAAGTAGAAACCGATAACAAACTTGTCGCTGGTAACTACTTATGTGTCTACACTGATGATTTAATTGGTTCAATTGAAGTTATTACAAAATAAAGAGGCATATTAGCCTCTTTTTGCTTGCAAACGATTTAACTCATTTCTTATTTTTATTTTATATTCTTCTAATTCACTTGTTGTTGTTTCATATCGTTGATTATACATCTCTTCTTTGGGAAGCCACCAAACAGGACCCTTTACTGGGGTATCCCCATTAAATCTAGGAAAATAGTGCCAATGTACATGCTCAATCCCATTACCCAATGATTCAATATTCATCTTATCTGGTTTAAATACATTCGAAACCGCTTCTTCAACTAGCACTACCTCCAGCATATGTTGGCAACGAAAATCATAGGGCAAATCATGAATTTCTTTGGCATGTTGTTTGCATAAAAACAAAGTATATCCTTTAAATCGTTGATGATCACCAATCACAACATAGCCTGTTTCAAGTTGGCAAACAAAGAAGGGATTACTCCCCTCTTGAATCATTTTAATTCTTTCGCACACACCACACATCGGTTTATTTTAAAAAGTTGTTGGAGAACCAACAACTAATCCTTTCCTAATAATCTAAACATGTTTTTCTTATATACTTCTACACCTGGTTGATTAAATGGATTAATATCCAATAAGTAACAAGTAATTGCACAAGCTCTAAAGAAGAAATAACACATGTAACCAAAAGTAAATTCCTTCATATCAGGTAATGTTAAAATTAAGTTAGGTACATTCCCTGTAATTTCATGAGCTTCAAGTGTTCCTTTACAAGCCATTTTATTTACCCAATCAAGGCTCTTATTTTCTAGATAATTCATGTTATCCATGTTGTCATCATCATGTGGAAATAATCCATCCATTGTTGGATGTTCAACTAATAATAACGTTTCAAACAATACTTTTTTACCCTCTTGGATAAATTGACCAAGTGAGTGTAAATCAGTTGAGAATGTTGCGCTACAAGGAAGTACACCCAAACCATCTTTTCCTTCTGATTCACCAAATAATTGTTTCCACCATTCCGCAACCATTGACATTTGAGGTTCATAAGTCACTAACATTTCTGCATCTTTACCTTGATTTTGTAAAATACGACGACATACTGCATATTGATAAGCAGCATTCGTTGTTAAGCTTGAATCTTTTAAATCTTCATATGCTTTTTGAGTTCCTTGCATTATACTATTGATATCTATTCCCATAATCGCAAGTGGTAATAATCCCACAGCAGTAATCACAGAATATCTTCCACCAATATCATCAGGAATTACAAATGTTTCATAACCTTCTTTTGTTGCAAGATCTTTTAATGTTCCCCTTGCTTTATCAGTAGTCGCAATAATACGTACTTTGCATTCTTCTTTTCCATACTTCTTCTCCATAATTTGCTTTAGCATTCTAAATGCCATCGCAGTTTCTGTTGTTGTCCCTGATTTAGAGATAACATTTAATACAACACTTTTATCCTTAATATAATCTTCAACTTGTTTAAAGTATGTACTAGAGAATGTATTCCCAATAAAAATAACTTCAGTTTTATTTTTTGGATACAACCCTTGAATCATTTCAATTGCAGCACGTGCTCCTAAATACGACCCACCAATCCCACAAACTAATAAAACTTCTGCTTTATCTTTTACATTTTCTGCGACTTTAAGAATTCTTTCAAATTCTTCTTTGTCATATTGGTAAGGCCATTCAACCCAACCTAAATAATCATTCCCTGCACCTGTTTTAGACATTAGTGCTTCATGACATTGGTTTACTTTATCTTGGTAACTTAAAATATCTTCTTTTAGAAATGCATGTGTACTATCGAATTGAATCATACTTTTTCCTCCTTGGCTTCTTCAATCCATTGATCCATCTTGTCTTGAATCGATTTAAACCCTAATCTCATTACTGGGACTGTTCCCATCTTTTGATGTTTACGTTCTTTTCTAAATCGATTTGGCTGTACTGCCTTAAGTGATAATCTGGCTTGACTAGTTTTTTCATCAAAATCAATTATCTTAAAGCGTACTGTATCATTGAGTGATACAAAGTTAGAAACATCTTTTACATAACCATCACTGATTTCAGAAATATGGACTAAACCCTTAGTATTTTCATCTATTGAAACGAATGCTCCATAGGCTTGAATACCGGTAATTTTACCCTCTACTATCTGTCCAATATGATATTGCATTTGATCACCCCTTAACCTTTTAATAGTATAACACAACAAACTTAAAGTATGCTATACTGTATAGCGAGGTGGAAGAATGATAAAAACACTCAGTAGCATGTACCCATTTTGGGCTTGCCTAATAGCTATAATTACTGCTCAACTCGTTAAACCCATCTTTGTTTATTTAAAAACAAAAGAGTGGTCATGGGATGAAATATTCGCTAGTGGTGGTTACCCTAGTTCACATACCGCAGGTGTTGCTGCGCTTAGTTTAGCTGTAGGTTTACAAGAACAATTTTCTAGCACTATTTTTGCTGTTTCACTTGCATTCGCACTCATCGTAACTTACGATGCCGCAAATGTGCGCTATTATGCTGGACGTAATATACAGATTACTCAACAACTAATTAGAGATATACAAGTCATAACAGAAATGAAATTAGAGGATCCAATTTATCTTACTAAAGTAAAAGAAGTTCTTGGTCATAAATGGATAGAAGTTATCGGTGGAATATTCCATGGGATTGTTGTAGCTGGTGTTATTTATTTCTTAGGAGTAAGTTTTATATGAAAGAAAAAATTATTGAAGTATTGGAGAAGATTCGCCCCTACATCCAACGCGATGGTGGAGATGTTGAATTTGTCTCAGTTGATGAACATGGAGTTGTTACTGTTCGGATGCTAGGTGCTTGTGCAGATTGTTTGTCACTTGACGCTACATTATCTGATGGCATTGAAGCAATCTTACTTGAAGAAGTTGAAGGTGTAACCGCAGTAAAACTTGAAGAATCTCAACATTTATTCTAAAAACTAGTAGAAAATACTAGTTTTTTTCATTTTCTTTAACATTTCATAAAAATATTTTGGAATTTCGTAATATTTTTTCACTTTTTTCTTCTTTTTATCGAATTTATATGGAATAATTGATTTATATTTTGAAAAAAGGAGTAAATTATGAAATTTGAGACAGTATTTGATGATTTTGGTTCATTGGTATTCAGCGAAAAGGTCATGAAGGAACGTTTACCTTATCCTGTTTATGAACAATGGAAACAAACAATGACGAAAGAAAATAGTCTTGATCGTAACACTGCTGATGCGATAGCTCATGCAATGAAGGGATGGGCTCTAGAAAATGGGGCAACTCATTTTACCCATTGGTTTCAACCCCTTACTGGCTCAACAGCTGAGAAACATGATTCATTTATTGAACCGGATGAAAATGGTGAACCTTTACTTCGTTTTTCTGGCAAATCATTAATTAAGGGTGAACCTGATGCTTCTAGTTTTCCAAGTGGTGGATTGCGTGCCACATTTGAAGCACGCGGTTATACTTACTGGGATTGTAGTTCACCTGCATTTATAAAAGATAACATTCTCTGCATACCCACAGTTTTTGTTTCCTACCATGGTGAATCACTTGATAAAAAAGCTCCTTTGCTTAAATCCATTGAAGCTATCGATACCGCAGCAACACGGATTGTCAACTTACTTGGTGAAAAAGATGTTAAACATGTAACCCCAGTTGTTGGCTTAGAACAAGAGTACTTTTTAATTGATATCGAATTGTATAAGAAAAGATTGGATTTGCGTTTTACAGGAAGAACACTATTTGGTTCTAATTCCGCTAAGACACAAGAATTAGATGATCATTATTTCGGCAGTATTCCAAGTCGTGTCTCTGACTTCATGAAAGAAGTAAATGTTGAGTTATGGAAACTGGGAATCTATGTTAAAGCTGAACACAATGAAGCTGCACCTGCACAATTCGAACTTGCACCTGTGTTTACAAATTGCAATGTCGCTGTTGATCAAAATTTACTTGTTATGGATATTTTGAATAAAACAGCACGTAAATATAATTTCGCCTGTCTTCTTCATGAAAAACCTTTTGCGGGTTTAAATGGTTCAGGTAAACACAACAACTGGTCACTTTGTACTGATAGCGGACAAAATTTATTTTCTCCAGGTGATAAACCCGCAGAGAATATTCGTTTCTTAGTCTTTATGTGTGCTTTCATAAAGGCTGTTGATGAATACCCTGAGCTATTAAGAATGGCTGCATCCAATGCTGGCAATGATCATCGTCTTGGTGCAAATGAAGCACCTCCTGCTATTATCTCCATCTACTTAGGAGAATACATTGAAGAATTATTAATGAATATCTCTTCAAACAATGTTAAAGCTAAACAAAAAGAAACAGATCTAAATCCAATTCTTGGATTATCTTATATTCCACGTGATAATACTGATCGCAATCGTACATCGCCGATGGCATTTACTGGGAATAAATTTGAATTTAGAATGCTAGGTTCATCCATTTCTGCATCAACTGTAAATATTGTCATGAATACGATGATGGCTAAAACCTTGGATGAGTTATCCGTGAAATTAGAAGGTATCAAATACATTCAAGATGTTCGTGACAAAAGTCTTGAGTTATGTAAGAAAATCATAATTGATCATTCACGTGTTATTTTCTCAGGTGATGGTTATTCCAATGAATGGGTAATGGAAGCAAAAAAACGTGGTCTTCCTAATATTGTTTCCTATATTGAATCCATCCCCTCATTAATTGAAGCAAAATCTATTCAGTTATTTACTGATTATAAAATTTATACAGAGAAAGAATTATTTGCACGTTACGAAATTCTAAATGAAGACTATAACAAAACTATTGAAGTAGAAGTTCGTACACTTCAACAAATTGTAAAACGTGAAATTCTTCCACTACTTACAAAAGAAATGAATGAACTAATACCACTTTTCACTTCTAACCATTGTCCTAAATACATTGTGTCTCGCTTTAATGAATTAGAAAGTATTATGAATGATCTAGAAGCAAAACAAGAAATGCTTCATGCTTCTTTCGATACAGTCTTATCTATCCAAGAAAGCCATGCGCAAGGAATTGAAAACTATTATAAAATAGCACCATTAATGAAAGATATCCGTAATTCAATTGATGCTTATGAAAAAATATCTTCGAAAGATATTTATAATTTGCCATTATATGGCGATTTATTGTTTGGTAATCGATAAAAAAACTTACCCTAGGGTAAGTTTTTATTATAACTTCTCTACTTCTAATTCTTTTTTCTTTAATCGGTTTTCTACAAACTCTTTAATCACAATATAAATTACCGAGAATAGAGGAACTCCTAAAAACATACCTACAACTCCGAAGAATCCACCACCGACAATAATTGAAAACATAATCCACAAACTAGGTAGTCCCAAACTATCACCTAAGATATAAGGGCCAAGAATATTTCCGTCGAATTGTTGAAGCGCTAAAATCCACAATGCAAACCAAACAGCACTAATTGGATTAGCCATTAACAGAATAAAGATACCTGGTATTGCACCAATGAATGGTCCAAATACTGGAATCATATTTGTTACTCCAACAATGAAACTAATTAATACTGCATACGGCATTTTAAAAATCAACATACCCACAAAACAAATAATCCCAATAATCACACTATCAATAAATTTCCCTACTACAAATGAGTTCAACATATGTGTAGTAAGACGTGATAGTTTGATTGTACGATTCGCAAAATTTAATGGGAATACTGCGAATAATAATTTTTTAAATTGCAATCCAAACCGTTCCTTTGATAATAAAATGTACACAGCAATAAATACACCTACAAAGAAATTTAAAATTCTAATCACAAACCCCCAAGAGTAATTTAAGATTTGAGGTAAGTATTGTTGCATTCCTTCTATTGTTACATTGACAATTTGCTCACCATAAGCAAACAAGTACTCTAGTATCTTTTCATAGAATGTTGAATTAATAGAAAGATTTGATATAAACTTTTGTGCTTCATCAATATATTGTCCCATTGCCCCTGATAACGTCATCACACTTACATAAAGTTGAGGAATTAATAACGCCAAGATTCCTCCAATTAATAAAATCAAGAACAAAACCGCACATACTACGCCGATTATCCGTTTCATTGAATCTTTTATTTTTGATTTTGTTAATAACTTTGATTCTACATAAACAACAATCGGTGTTAATAAGAAAGCGATTGCCATACCAAAGATAAATGGCATAGAAACATTAATAAATTTTCCTATCCATACCATTATTTCATTAAATCTAGATAACAAAAAACAAACAATAACAATAATAATTCCAGCAATTGTAAGAGCTTTTGTTAATTCAGTTGTTTCTTCTTTCAATCTATATTTCATTTTGTCTTAACCTCAATTCCTATTTTACCATTTTAATCATTCTTTCTCTACAACATCCCCAAAGTTTATTTGAATTACTTTTCCTAAGTCCATAACATTCATTTCAATCTGATATCCAATCTTTCCACCACTGAAATAAATTGTATCAAAGTCTTTCGCACTTTCATGAATTGTTGTTTTAAAATATTTCTTCATCCCTATGGGTGAACATCCACCATGAATATACCCTGTTAGAGGTAATAATTCTTTGGATTTTATCATCTCTATGTATTTCTCATCTACAATTTTTGCTGCTTTCTTTAAATCCAGTTCACAACTTGACGGAATAACAAAGACATAATGTTGATTTGATTTTCCAATCGTAACCAAAGTCTTAAAGACATGACTTGGATCTTGATGGAGTAAATTCGCAACTTCAACACCACTTAATGCTATATCATCTTGAAAAGTATGGATTTCATATTTCATTTTCGATTTATCCAAGATACGAATTGCATTTGTTTTCTCAATTCCCTTTGCCATACACTCACTTCTTTCTCTACTTATTATAAAACAAAATTGAGATAAACAAAGAACTTATTGACTTACAATCTACCTTATGGTTTAATAAATAAGTCATTTATCAAGAATGGTTTAGAGGGTTAGCTCGATGAGACCATACCAACCTGCACAAAGTAAGGTGGTAACGCTAACAACGATAAGGAAGAGAGAATCTTAAACTGCAATGCCTCTTTCTTAGGGGCATTTTTTATTTGGTAAAATTGACAAGGAGGAAAATATGAGAACAATATTTACAAGTGAATCAGTAACAAGTGGACATCCAGATAAAATCTGTGACTGGATTGCCGATCACATTTTAGATGAAGCATTACGCCAAGATCCAACAAGTAAGATGGCTGTCGAGGCAACGATCAAAGATGATTTTATTTTAGTTTATGGTGAAGCAAATACAAAAGCAGATATCCCTTATGCTAAGATTGCAAAAGATGTATTAAGAAAAATTGGATATGAAGAAGAATATGAAGTATTAGTCAAAGTAAATAAACAATCAATGGAGATTTCTAATGCAGTAGACAGCAATATTCTTAGTGCAGGAGACCAAGGTATTATGTTTGGATTTGCGTGCGATGAATCAAAAGGTTATATGCCAATTGCGATTGATACTGCACACATGCTTGCGAAAAGACTTGAAGAAGTTCGTCGCAATAACCCCCTACTAAAACCTGATGGGAAAACTCAAGTTAGCGTTGAATATGAAGATGATCAACCAATAAGAATTGATACCATCCTTGTATCAACACAACACTCAGCTGACATTTCACAAGAAGAATTGAAAAAACTAATTATTGAAGATGTCATTCAACCGATAGTTAATCCTAATTTGATTGATGATCAAACTAAGTTCCTTATTAATCCAAGTGGTTCTTTTGTATTAGGAGGAAGTTTTGGAGATAGTGGTACAACAGGAAGAAAAATTGTTGTCGATACTTATGGTGGAAGTGCTCCTATTGGAGGCGGTTGCTTCAGTTCAAAGGATCCTACAAAAGTAGATCGAAGTGCTGCTTATTATGCTCGCTATGTATGTAAGAATTTAGTAGCAAATGGATTTTGTAAGAAGTGTCAAATTGAACTAGCTTATGCAATTGGTTGTCCTGAACCTGTATCCATCAATATTGATGCATTCAACACAAGCAAACACACAAACGAAGAGCTTTTAGAAATCGTAAAACGTAATTTCAATTTCTCAGTTTCTAATATTATTCATGAACTAGATTTGCGTAAACCTATCTATACACAAACAACCAATTATGGTCATTTTGGTAAGCCTTATTTACCTTGGGAACAAATTATCACGATCAAGTAATTTATGCTATAATATTTTGTAAAGTGAGGTAACATAATGCGATTAATAGTAACAGATATGGATGGTAGTTTACTCAATAGTAAAAAAGAATTACCTCAAGATATTTTCCAAGTTATCGAAGAAATTCACGCTAAAGGATTGGAATTTGCTGTTGCAAGTGGTCGTTCATACGGTTGCCTTGCCCAAATGTTTGAACCTGTTAAAGATAAGATTAGTTTTATTTGTGATAATGGTGCTTATGTTATCTCAAAAGGAAAAGTTCTTTACTCTTCTAATATAAATCCTGATAAATATAAATTCTTTGTTCAAGAAGGAAGAAAATATCCAGGTATTTATATGACGGTTTGTGCACCAACAAGAGCTTTTGTAGAAAATGTAAATGAAATCCCTGAAAAAGCAATGGAAGAAATCAATCATTATTATTCTTATTTTGAAGAAGTAAGTGATTTATGTGCAGTAAACGAAGATGTGTTAAAAATATGCTACCTTGATTTAAGTGGTGCTGAAAATAATATTTATCCCGCGCTTCAACCCTTTAGTGACAACCCTCGTGTTGTCTTATCGGCTGATGTATGGGTTGATGTTGTCAACAAGGAAGTAAATAAAGGGCATGGATTAATCACAATTCAAAATGCATTGGATATTGCTCGCGATGAAACTGTTATCTTTGGGGATTATCTAAATGATTTAGAATTATTTGAACATGCTGATCATAGCTATGCACCAAGCAACGCCCATGACGATATTAAAAAAATTGCGAAAGAAGTTATTGGCCATCATGATGAGTGGTCAATCATCAACAAAATAAAAGAAATCATTCAAAAGGTCTAATTCATAAATGAACTAGACCTTTTCTTTTATTAAATCAATTAGATTTACTTTATCCTCGGACGGCACAAGTTGCGATACAAATTTAATACCCTTTTCATGTAGATCAAGAATTAGTGCAATTTGTTCATCACTTAAACGTACTGAACGTCGAATTTGTATGCCACCTTCTTTATCATTCAAATTACCAATATTAACTTCCGGGAAGATATACCCCATTTTAGTAATTTTATTTAACGTTTTAATTCCTTTCATAACAATGAAAATACGATCATCTGGATAAGCTGGTTCTTTCAGCTTTTCTACAGCTCGATCTGCAGCTAAAATAGTTAGCTTAACCGATTTAGGACAAGCCATCTTTAATGCTACTTGTTGAACTTCATCTTGAGCTGCACCATCATCAATGACAATGATCCTTGTTGCATTTAATGCTGATGCCCATACTGCAGCTACTTGTGCATGAACTAAACGTTCATCAATTCTTACATTTACTATTTCCATTCTTATCAACTCCTGTATAGTAATCATAGCCATTCAAAAGTCATGTGTCAATCATTGTTAGAAGGAGTATAATAATGTTGGTGATAAAAATGAGTACTTATCGAATTGCAACATTTAATCTTAAAAATGATATGCCCCTTACTCGTAAGTTCCTTCGTTGGCAAACACGGAAAGACGCGGTCATGGAGTGTATAAAGGAAATCGATGCTGATATTTTGGGTGTACAAGAATATACAATTGAAATGGCTAAATCCTTAGCACCATTAAAGAGTATCTATACAACTGTTGGCTCTCCAAGGAATAAGAAACCCAAAGAATCTAGCGAAAGAACTGATATTTTCTTTAAAAAAGATAAATTCAATTGTTTAGAATATCGAACCTTTTGGCTTTCTAATTCCCCAGATAAGAAAGGAAGTCGCCTGTTCTTTTCACCTTTCCCTAGGATTTGTACTATGGCTAAATTAGAAGACAAGAAAACAAAAGATGTATTGTGGATATTTAATACGCACCTTGATCATCTTTTGCCTTTTAATAGAAATAAAGAAACAAAGATATTAATTGAAAGTATTGCAAAAGATACGAATATTAAGAATATTGTTCTAATGGGTGATTTGAATACAAACATTGAATCCAATGCTGTAAAAGCCTTATTGAATAATCCAATTTATCCATTATTTAGTGTTTATAAAAATATAGATATATCCAATACGATGCATTATGGTAGTGGTCGATTAAAAGAAAGCAAGCTTCCAATTGATTATATTTTCGTAGGAAAAGAGTTTAGAGTATTATCCACACATATTATTAGAGATGAATTTGAAGGTTTATATCCATCTGATCATTATCCTGTTGTAACAGAAATTGAGTTTAAGTGATTACTTAAACTTTTTATATACCCTTTCAAAATGAATTTCTTCCAGTCTTTTTAATCTTACTTCGCTCTCTTCTTCTTTTCTTTCTCTTTCCTTCATAACTCTTTCAATGATTAGACCTATTACAATTCCTAATGCAACAACAATTCCTCCCTTAAAAGAAGCATTGTCTATGTTTAATCCAAATAATAAATCAACACAAATACCAGTAAACAGTTGTGAAACAAAGACGAGCACAGTAAGTTTAAATGCTGGTATTTTATATACTGTTATGTTTGATAATACAACCGTGATAACACCCAATGCTCCACCCAAGTAGATAAGTGGATTTAGACTCAGTGAATAATTAAGTGGTACCCATCTCATTTGATAAACAAAAACTAGAATAATGATTGTAATGGGTAATCCTACAAGATGATTTACCAATGAGCTAGGTAAATCACCAATGTGTTGAGCCAGTTGTGCATTAACAGTTCGATTCATAACAACTGACACACCTGCTGCAATGGACATGAATACTGCAACCTTACCCTGCCAAACTGAATTATCTAGCATCATTAAAATACCGAGTAATGCAAAAATTAAAATAACAAGATTCGATTTTTTAAAACTTCTTTTCTCCATTTTAAATAAACCGAAAGTGTCCACCACAACTGAAATCATCAACTGTCCAAATAATCCTAACGCAATAATACTGGTCATACTAATTTGTCCAAATGATACGTTATTTGCAATCGTAGTAAAAACACCAATTGCTCCCCCCAGATACAACCATCTTGGTTTAACATAAAATAAATCTAATTTGATTTTCTTTATTAGACATAGACAAAGTGCAAATAGCACCCCTACAACATGGATAATGACAATCGCAAGAAACATATTGTATGTTTGTGTTAATTGTCCGTTTAGTGTAATCATAATAGCCAAAATAAACCCTGTACATAACGCTAATAATGTAATCATATTTTCACCTCTATCTCATTGTAAGATAACTTTGAGGTCAGCTTATATGACATTTGTCCTATGACTTCTTATATTAGTTTGTTATGATAATTGCACGAGGAAAGCTTATGAGAAAGTCAAATCTATCCACAAGTCATGAAGACCTATTAAAAAAAATGGGAATTAATTCAAATGAATTGAGTTCTCTTTTCGTTCTAAATTATCTACCAGGTGAGACTATCTATCAGGAAGGATATCCCATTACTTGGTTGGGTATTGTACTGCGTGGTAAAGCAAAAGTATGTTGTTCATCACCCAATGGTAATCATTTAGTTCTATGTTATTTTGTTTCATCGGGAATCATTGGTGGTATAGAAATGATGTCCAACACACCCAATGCAACAGCTTCTCTTATTGCTCTTACTGAATTTGAATGCATTGCGATTCCATTTGATTCCAATATCCATGTACTAAAGCAAAGTTTAATATTTATCGAACAACTTTGTTCTCAACTCTCAGTTAATCTAGTAAGAAGTTCCAGTAACTTTGTATCATCCTCACTGTATACTGGAAAACAAAGACTTTGTTCCTATATCCTCGAATCATCCCATAAAGGAATCTTCAGTGATGTATTAACTGATGTCGCTTCTTCAATAGGATTGAGCTATCGCCATATGTTTAGAATACTCAGTGAATTATGCCATGAAAAAATCTTAATAAAAAAAGAAAATGGCTATCTTATCAACGATTTAAAACAACTTAAGCAAAACGCTATACACTCACCCAACACACAACACACATAAAAGATGAGGCTACTTATACTAGCCCCATCTTTTTCATTCTTCAATTTTTCTAAATCTTGGACCACAATATCCATCGCGATTCACTTCTTCATCCCACATAGAGACTGGTCTAACCCAGTATTCTTGTGCACCATACAGTTGTCGATAGACAACCATTTCTTCAAGCGTCTCAGAATGTTTTGCAATACCAATCACTTCATACTCTTTTCCTTTGAAGTGAACATATTTCCCAGGTTTAATCATTTAATACATGTTGGCAGCGTACACAAAGTCCATCTTCCTCGTGATCTTCTGTTATATTCCAACAACGAGGACATACTGTTCCTTTTGCAGGAGTTACAGTAATCTTTCTTTCTGCTTTATTTACAAATGTGACTTTGCTTACAATTAACCATTGTGCAACTTTACCATTCAATGTAGTTTCAAGTAAGTCTTGATCTTCTTTACTACATTCGATTGTTAATTCAGCTTCTAATGGTTTGCCAATTACTTTATCCGCACGTGCTAACTCTAATGCTTTCAGTGCTTCATCACGAATTTCATGCATTTTAGCAAATGTATCTTTTAATACCTCTGCATTATCAAAATGTTTAACTTCAGGGAAATGAGTGTAGTGAACAGAGTCTGCTTCATCATTGCTAAACATACTCCAAACCTCATCCATTGTATAGACAAGAGATGGTGCCCAACATTTGGCAAGTGTATCAATCGCATCCCAAATCACTGTTTGAACTTGTCTACGACGTAAGCTATCTTTCTTCTCGATATAAAGAATATCTTTTGTAAAGTCTAAATAGTAACTACTTAACTCATTTGTCATTAGGTTCATCAATGCCCCTGCTGCTGCAAGGAAATCAAACTTCATATAGTTATCTCTTACTGCTTTAAGAACATCATTCAATAAGACTTCAATGTATTGATCAACAGGTGTTAAATCTTCATAAGATACTCGATCTTTCTTTGGATCAAAATCTTCAGCATTCACATTTCCTAACATAAATTTAAACGTATTACGTACTTTACGATATTGTTCAGAAACTTGTTTCAAGTTTTCATCTCCAATACGCATATCTTGTTTAAAATCTACTGTAGTCGCCCATAAACGGAAAATATCAGCACCCAATTTATTAATTACATCCATTGGATTAACTACATTCCCAATCGATTTACTCATTTTTTCACCCTTTGAATCACATACATAACCATGAGATAGTACATTCTTATAAGGTGCTTGTCCATGAATTGCAGTACCGATGATTAATGAAGAGTTAAACCAGCCACGGTATTGATCTGATCCTTCAAAATATAAATCTGCTGGATATGGTAATCCTCTAGCTTCAAGTTCATTATGTGAACTTCCAGAGTCAAACCAAACATCCATGATATCTTTTTCTTTTCTAAAGTTACCATTTGGTGATTTAGGATTTGTATATCCTTCAGGTAATAAATCCTTTACATCACTTTCGAACCATACATTACTTCCCTTTTCATAGATGAGTTTTGAAATATGTTCAAATACTTCTTTCTCCATGATTGGTGAATCATCTTCATTGTAGATAATAGGAATTGGTAATCCCCATAAACGTTGACGAGAAATACACCAGTCACCACGATCTTTAATCATATTAAATAAACGAACTTCTCCCCATTCGTTTTCCCAACGAACTGATTTGATTTGTTCAAGTAGTTTTTCTCTGATTTTATCAATTGATGCAAACCATTGAACTGTTGCACGGAAAATAATTGGTCTTTTTAATCTTTCATCATGAGGATAACTATGAGTAACAAATTCAAGGTGAATTAAGTTTCCAAGTTCATCTAGTTTTTGCCCTACGACTTTATTTGCATCATCAACAAATAAACCTTCTAAGAAATCACCCGCTTCTTTCATCATGCAGCCTTTTTCATCTACTGGACAATATGCTTTTAACCCATATTTCATTCCAACATAGAAGTCATCTGCACCATGCCCTGGAGCTGTATGAACAGCACCTGTACCATCTTCATCAGTAACATGGTTACCCAAGATAATAAGTGAAGGTCTCTCTGGATAGAAAGGATGTTTAACTGTAATGTATTCTAACTCTTTACCTTTAAATGTTTTTAAAATGCCTTGATTGGTTAAACCAAATTTCGCTAATAGCTCATCTACTTTATTTTCTAAGAAAATAAGTTTTCCTTTTTCTGTTTGTACAACTGCATAATCAAATGCTTCATTTAAACAGATTGCTAAGTTTGCAGGAATTGTCCAAGGAGTCGTTGTCCAAATAACAAATCTTTCATCACCTTCAAGTACACCTTTACCATCCAATACATCAAAAGCTACATAAATTGTAGGATCCTTCTTATCGATATAAACAATTTCAGAATCAGCAATTGCAGTTTCAGCAGCTGGTGACCAATAAATTGGTTTAAGTCCTTGATAAATTAATCCATCAAGAGCCATCTTTGCAAATGCATCGATTTGTCTACTTTCAAATTCTTTCTTTAATGTGATATAAGGATGATCAAAATCAGCGATTGTTCCCAATCGTTTCATTGTTGATTTTTGAATTTCGATTTGCTCATATGCATATTCTTCACATTTCTTTCTGAAGTCTGCTACTGGCATTTCTTTTCTATTTACCCCTAGTTTTTGAATTGCATTTTCAATTGGTAACCCATGAGTATCCCATCCTGGAAAGAATGGAGTATAAAACCCATGCATTGCATGCGAACGATTAATAATATCCTTAATAACACGATTCATTCCAGTTCCTGCATGTAAGTTTCCATTTGCATATGGAGGACCATCATGAAGCACATACAATGGTTCACCCTCATGTGCTTTTAGAATTTGGTTGTAATGATCATCTTTTTCCCATCTCTCTAAAATTCCAGGTTCCTTTGTAGGTAAATTCCCTCTCATTTCAAAATCTGTTTTTGGCATTAATAGTGTGTCTTTGTAATCCATATTTACTTCCTCCTTTAATTAAATAAAAAAAACGTCCCTATCATCTAAGGACGTGTTGTACGCGGTACCACCTTAGTTCATAGATTTCTCTATGCCCTCAATTCCTTAACGCGGAATACGAATTTCTCTACTTGTTTCAAGAAATCAGTTCATAAGTGATATCTATCTTATACTCTCTATCTATTTCCACCAACCATAGACTCTCTATCATCAACTATAAGTAGCATGTCTTAATCTTTACTTTTTAAATTCAAAATCTTTTATCCATTCAACTTCTGGTAACTTTGGAATTTCAAAGTCATCAATCGCTTGAATAAGTTGTGTTAGTTGCTCATGCATTTCATCTTTCATTACACTTGCATCAATAGAGATACGTGATAAATCAGATAAGATGATGCGAGCAGTTGAAAGTGCTTCTCTTACAATTGAATCCGCATTGGATTGCGCTGAATCAATAATAATATTAGCTTCCTTTAATGCAAGTCTAGCAATATCATCAGCAGCCTTCTCTTTTATTGATAACTCACTGACAATGACTTGATATCGATTTCGTACTGAATTCAACTGTTCAGATAAATCTTGAATCTCTTTTTCGTATAGCGCAAGCTTACTTTCTAAAGTTTCAATTTCTGTAGCATATTCTTCAATAGCATCATCTACTGCAAATCGATCATAACCATTTTTCATCATGCGAAATTCCGGTTTAATCTTCGCCACAAAAATCACTCCTTAACTATACTTTTCAAATTCAATTAAAATACGGTCTTTTCGAGTTGTTTTAAGTTTACCCAAATAGATAAATTTCCCCACTCCTCGTATCGAAATCGTATCACCATTATTACACAATTTACTTGTTTCCTCAAGTACTTCATGGTTTACCCTAACTTTTTGACTTAGGATATATTCTTGTGCTATTTTACGTGATTTTTGGATCATTGCACCAACTACGTTATCCAATCGCTCACTACTAATGGTAGTTGTAAACTTCTCTTTCTTAATAATTTGTTCATAATGTTTTGGTGAAATCCTAAATTGTATTGTTGAACGCTTAATTTTAGTACAATTTTGAATAATATATTCTGCTTGTTTTTCAGTTGTATAACAAACAATTAAATCATCATTTACCCATAAATCACCTAATTGGTTACGTTCTATTCCAATGTTCATTAAAGCACCCAAAACATCACGATGTCCTATGGATTCAAACTTTGTATTAAATGATGCAGATAAACAAACCACAAGAGAAAAGTCATCTTCATCAAAGAAGACGACTCTTTTTAAAGTTGCATCTAAATAACCACCATCCATGCGATAAGGAATTTTCTTACCACATATTTTTTCTACTAAAGCACATTCTGCTTCATTTAGAAAGGGTGTCATGACTGGTTTATGATATCTTTGCGATTGTTCAATCCAATCATTCACTCGCGCAACAAATGATTCATTTCCTCTATAATGTTCTAACAAAGAATTGTTAGTTTTCATCTTGGTCTAAACTAATTTCACCATGAACACCAATTGTACGAGGTGTACATAAAATTACATTATGACCAATTTTTTGAATAGTTCCATCAAGTGCAAATACAACACCTGTTAAGAAATCAATTGTTCTTTGAGCATATTCTCTTTGAAGACGGTGTAGATTAACTACTGCAGCGCGTCTTTCTTTTAAATGACGTCCTACTTCTTCTGCTTCTTCAAAACTTCTTGGTTCAAATAAAACCATTTTTGTATCACTGCTTACTTTAGTAACCCCTTTTGATTTAGGTTGTTCATATTGGCTAATTGTTCTAGCCTCTTCTTCAGTGAATTCTAATTCTTCTTCCATATCTTCATCATCAACTGGTGCGATGAAGCCCATTAATTTATCTTTTAATCCCATTGTTTGACCTCCAAATTTACATAATCATTATATCACACTTGCTTTTGTTTCAAAGTTTTTTTTCATTCTAGCCCTTATTTATAGCCATTTTAACTGATTTTATGTAAATTACTTCTACTTCTTTGAAAAAACTAGATATTCTTTTCAACTTTTTGTATACTAACATCAATGAACGGAGGGAAATATATGTCATTTAATATTCGTATTGCAAAAGAAGAAGAGTGTTCAATTATTGGACAATATATCCGTAATATCGCTGCTTATGAAAAAATGAGCGATCAAGTTATATGGACTGATGAGCAATTATACAATGAGCTATTTGTAGAAAAAAATGCTTATGTAGTATTCGGAGAAGAAGATGGAAACATCGTTGGCTTTGCCTTGTATTTCTTTAACTACTCAACCTTTGTAGGTAAAAAAGGATTATATGTTGAAGATGTATTTGTATTAGAAGAATATCGTAAAAAAGGATATGGTAAGCAATTCTTCAAGTATTTAGCCCAAGTAGCTGTAGATAAAAACTGTGGGCGCATGGAATGGATATGCTTAGATTGGAATCAACCATCAATTGATTTCTACACAAAACGATTAGGTGCTACTCCAATGGATGAGTGGACTGTCTATCGTTTAACAGAAGATAAAATCAAAGAAGTTGCAGCGATGTAAAAAGTTATCTCACGATAACTTTTTTATTACATTGGTTTTAAGTTTTTATTCAATCGATCAATTATCCAAGCAATTCTTTTTTGTTTCCCTGCTTCTGTTTTAGGATCCATAAATGCTTTTGTATAAGTTTTTTTAACTGATGGAGACATTGCCATAAAATTTGTATAAGCAGGTTCATTTCCTTTAATAACTTCAATCAATAAATCTAAATCACTATTTACTACTTCAATTGTATTGTCTGTATCCCATTGTCCATTTTGTTTTGCTTCTTCTATTTTTTGTTTACCCAAATCTTGCAAGTATCCTTTTTTATCAAGTTCAAGTACAAGCTGTTTATTCTTTTGGGACCATTTACTATTCTTTCTTCGTTTTGCAAAGTATTTGATGTACGTATTTTCATCAACACTTTTCATTTGTCCATCAATCCATCCAAAACAAAGTGCTTCTTCTAAAGCATCACTAGCTTTCAATGAACTCTGACTTAACGTCTTATCAAACTCAATCCATATACCTTCATCTTGATTTTGATTCTTCATCAACCATTTATGGAATTCTTTTCTATCTTTGAAGCTTATATTTTTATCCATATCTATTTAACCTCCACAAATTTATAGCACTATTTTTTATGTCATTAGTTTATCATATATTGATAAAAAACATTACTAATATCAAAACTACAATTCTTCATCAAATAATTTTACTATTGTTATTAAATCTTCATTATTAAGTGTAATCTCACTGTTTATTCTCACAATAATAACACGATTATCTTTATATAAATAGAGGCTATTTTCTTGACCATTTCCTGGTATTTCTTCAATTGGATACAAAGAATATGAATGTTCAACTCCAAAATCACTCAAGCTACGACCAATTAATTTCTCAATCTTCTTATTATTTTCTTCATATAAGTCATTATATAGTTTAACTGCAGTATCATTTGAAATAAAATCATAAATCGTAATATCTACTCGACTATATTCATCACCATCAATTGAATTGGAAGAAACTGATAATTCATAGATAACATCACCTGAATATTTCGTTCTTTTAGTCGCTTTTTCAACTTTATTATTATCATATCCAATTTCTTCCATCGAAAAGATATAAGGTATATCAGATACTGTTTTTGAATTTAAAAATGAAAAAGTTCCAAAAAAGAGTAGTAACGAAAACGATACCCAAAACACACCATTAAATGACTTCACATACTTTTTCTCATTCACTTTTTGAATATTAATTAACGATTGAAAATCTTTTTCTTTATCTTTTTTTGCATTATTATTCATCTGACTCTCTCTTCCCTTAATAAATTCAAGTAAATATCTTCAAGATTATCTATATACCTTTCCATTTTATCTATAATATCTCATTATTATTTTTACATTTTTAATTTATGTTATCAATCTAAAAAAGATGAGTGTCTATTGTATTGTCCTTTAATACAATTGAATTCATCTTTCTTGTAATATTTATTCATATTTAAATCATGAATCAAGAAGTGAAAGCATTTATTTTTTAGCAATTTAAAATAGTAATATAGGTAGCCAAATATCAATTTTCTATACTTGTTTTCCTTACCTCTTGTATTTACACATATTATTTTATACTACATCATATTAATCTAAATTTCTAACAAATTATAATTATATTTTATTTCCAATCATAATAAATTAATATGGATAATTATTAACAACTACTCTGCATCCTGAAGGCTGTGTATAATCCCATGGACTTCCATTCCATGTATGACTTGGATTTTGAATAAGTGGAGCATTCCTAAATTGTACAGAATTTCCATTAACTACCCCTGTTCGAACCCCATACCATGCCAGTGTATTACAATCTTTGTTATATGAACCATAGTAACAATTTACCTCTGCCACAGAAGTAGGACTTCCTAAATCCTTCCACGCATTATACGCCATTGTAACATATGAATAATAGTCGCAAGTTCCTAATCCAACAATAGAATTATCAACACTACCAAATGCTATTCATAAAGTTAAATTATAATTCCAAAGTAAATTACTAGCATAAGAAAAATTAATAATACTTTAGGAATTTCATATAATCTAAGGCTTTTTCTAGAAAATGTATAATTTTCACGTATATAATTTAATATTAATTCAAAAAATGCAAAAAACATAACCGCGTAAAAAGGAGGACTAGAGAAACTATTATTTCTTAAAAAAAATAGTAAGATGAAAAATCCCAAAAGCTGTATAAAGCTTGTTATCAAATATGGTATCATATTGATTCGCAATGGAGAATTTACCACCCTGGAGTAGTACTTGTCCAATCACCATATCGTACAGCATATGTTCCTGTACATTGAGGATTAGAATATGCACGTGCCTCTGTTTTCATCCAATAATATCCCAAAAAACTTGAAGGTGCATATGTAGTTCCCCATGTCCATTGCTCATAAGTATCCGTTTTAGTCCATAAATAGAATAATGTTGAACTCGAAAAAATGCTTATTGCTACTCCTATCAACGCATAGGCTGTAGCATAAGGAAGATCAATAAATGCTAAAACCGAAAGAGCTAATGTAGTTTGGTCACCACTTCCTAAAGAATCAACACTAGTTACAGTTCCGACATAAACATCTCTATTTCCATTGGCTTTTATTGATATTTTAGGAAATACGTTACTTCTGATTTTGAGATAATTTATATCAATTGTAGTAATTTTATCAGCCATTCCATTTTTATAAATTTCAACATATGCTTTGTTATCAACACTATATCGTATTGTAACATCAAATATATTTCCTTCTTCTAATATCTTTGTCTCTTCTTTTATATAAGTAGGATACTCTGTAAATTTACTACTTATCACTTGACCCGGAGTATTATCATCTTGTGCATAAACATCTATTTTTTGTATAAAACAGAAAAGCAATGTAATAGCAGTAATTATACTAATTATTTTCTTCATATTATTTCCTTTCTTTTCATTTAATTTTTTTGCTATTCAAATTCTTTAATCTCCATTCTTGTATCTTCCCATACTTAATCTTCTTTGTTAATTACATTTTAACATGTAATTCAAAGTGATTTTGTTCGAGACAAATTATTTATTTACCGGTTTATACATCTATTTCAAATTAAGTTGCTAGCAACTTTTCATGAGTTTACAAACTTCTTTATATTGATGCTTTGCCTCATAAAACTCTATGAGTAAATCTTTGATAAATTTCACAGACTCACTATCCTCTGATTTTTTAGCTTGTTTGAATGTCTTTACGAGTAAGTCCTCATATTCATTGGTGTTGCATTCCTTTGTAATTATTTTCGAAATAATTATCAACTGTTTTTCTTGAAAACAGTCTTTAAATTTGGATAATCCTATTTCTATAATTTTCGTTGCATCATCTAATCTAGTTAATTTATAATAAATCAATGCAAGATGAAAATAATAATCTAAATAATTTATATTTGATTTTTGTGCGTATATTAAAGCTTCATCGTATTCGTTTTTCTTTATTAATAACCAGCATAAATTACCATAAATAAGCTCCAATTGCTCCTCTGAGAGATTTGGATTCAATATCATTTCATTAAACAACACATATGCTGCTTCATAGTTTCCACTTTTTGAATTAATAATTGCAATATGAAGATTTGTATAAAACATTCGTTTATAATTCAATTCCAAAGAAAATTTATCAAACGCTTTTTTACAAAATTCATTTGCATCAAAATAATTACCAAACTTATAATTCAACATTCCTAAATGATAGTAAAGAATGCTAGTTGAATATGGATATTCTCCAAATTCTAAAGCTCTATCAAAATATTTTTTTGCTAATTCATAATTATAATCTAAATAATAACATCCAATATAATCATAAATAATTTGTTTTTCTTTATTATTGTATAATTCAGATGTTTTATCCATCTGTTTAATATATCTTTCTGTTTCAATTTCTTTTGACAAAAAATTGACCTTATACACTAAATTAGCTATTAGAAATTTTGAATATGCATTTGTGCAATTAAAATCATTTGATTGCATTATAACCCTATCTATAAAATCCCTATCTATATTCAAGTAAAGAAACATTGTTAATACTTTATCTACATTTCTTTCGAATTCTCGGCAATCTTGATCTATTTTATAAGTTATGCCTAGCGCTTCAAATATAACAGTAAAGGTTTCATCACTTACATCAATGATTCCATTTTCAACTCTGGAAATATAAGATCTGGAATAATTTACTTTCTTAGCTAATTGATCGGTATTTAGACCTAGGTCTTTTCTTCTTTTGCGTATTATTATACCTAAATTATTATTTTTCATATCAATCTCCCTAAATTCATTTTAACATAGATAATTTAATAGAATGCTGGAAACTTTTTTAGTTTTTAGCTATTTATCAAGGTTATTTTTATTTATTCTCGAACATATTTTTACTGAATATTCTAGTATAATAAGAGTAGGAGGAATTCAGATGAAAAATATTTTAAGAAAAACTATAATTTCAGCCATGACATTCTCAACATTATTTTTATGTTTTACATTCCCTAGATTAAATGTTTTAGCTTCAGAACAAAATGAATTGAAGTTTTGCATTTATGATTCTAATGGTAATCTCGATCCTTCTAGCCCTACACCATGTGTTCCTAAAACTAGAGCACATCAAGGTGGTCCAATATAAAAATGTGCACTTCAAATGCACATTTTTTTTGTGAAAAAGAAGTTGTCTCCAACTTCTTAGTTTGCTTTATGTTGATTTGCATCTCTTTCTTTATTTGCTTTGATGACTTTAAGACGTGAGAATTCTTCACGTTCTTTTTCTTCTAAAGCCTCTGTAATAAATTTTATTTGAGATTCAAAGTCAGGAATAACAATGTTCTTTAATGCATTCGCTCTTTTTTGTGTTTTACGGATTGCATTGGCTAGACGATAAACACTGTTGTCAACTTCTGCAAGAATCATTGTTAATTCTTTTACTTTATTGAATTGAATGTAAGCTTCATCCACTTTTGATGAAGATTGTTCAAATCCATATTGGATTTCTAAATCTTCCGGTTTGTAGATAATGTTTGGTACTTCAACTCCCATAACACTACGATAGGTAACGCGTACACCTGTGTCTACTTTTACTTGGCTTGCAATGCTTGTGATAATACCTGTTGAAACGTTTGCTTGTTGTAGTAAATAATAAGCTTCTTGATAACTATCAGTAATTTCATCACGAAGTAATTTTACTTTATCAACCAACATCATCATTTCACGTATAAGTACATTACGTTTACGATCCATTAGATCATATCCCATTTTAGCTAAAACTAAAGATTTTTTAGCTGCCATGAGATTTCCTTTGGTCGCAAATACTTGCGCAGCCATTACTCTTCTCCTTGCAGAGCTAGACTAATGGTACGCATTGCACGTTCTGGATCATAGTTTGCTTTTATAAGTTCTGGATCAAGACGGTCTAATGCACTCATTGGTAGAGTTGATAGTAGCGCCCATCCTAAATTCAATGTTTCAATGATTGAACGTTTCACGCCAAATCCTTGACCAACAAATACTTTTTCAAACAAACGTCCAAATTCCATGAATCGTTTATCACTTTCAGATAATTCATCTTCACCAATAACTGATGCAAGTGAACGAGCTTCTAATACTTGAGCATAAGATGCGAACAATTGGTTTGCGACATCTTGATGATCTTTACGAGTATATCCTTCCCCAATACCATCTTTCATCAAACGAGATAATGATGCAAGACATCCAATTGGAGGGTACACACCATTTTGATGTAAGTTACGATCTAAAACGATTTGTCCTTCTGTGATGTATCCAGTTAAATCTGGTACAGGATGCGTGATGTCATCATTTGGCATTGTTAGAATTGGAATTTGTGTTACAGAACCTTTTGATGTTTTGATAATTCCAGCTCTTTCGTAAAGTGATGCTAAGTCAGAATATAAATATCCAGGATATCCTTTACGTCCAGGAATTTCACCTTTACTACTTGAGAACTCACGTAGAGCTTCACAATAAGATGTAATATCTGTAAGGATAACTAGAATATGCATATCAAGTTCATATGCTAAATATTCAGCTGCAGTAAGAGCACAACGTGGTGTTAGTGTTCTTTCGATGATTGGGTCATTGGATAAGTTAACAAACATGCAAACTTTTTCCATAACACCAGTTTCTTCAAATGAGCGTTTGAAATAATCTGCAACGTCGTTTTTAACACCCATTGCTCCAAACACAATTCCAAAACCTTTACCATCATCATCTGCGATTTGTGCTTGACGTACAATTTGTACCGCAAGCTTATCATGTGGCATCCCACTTCCTGAGAAAATAGGAAGCTTTTGACCACGAATTAATGTATTTAATCCATCAATTGCAGATATACCTGTATTGATGTAGTTACGAGGATATTGACGAGATACAGGATTTAATGGCTTACCATTAATATCCGCAAATTTCTCAGCATAAACATCACCTAAACCATCAATTGGTTTCCCTGCTCCATTAAATACACGCCCAAGGATTTCTTTTGATAAGGCAATTTCCATTGGGTGACCCAATAAACGTGTTTTTGTATTTTTCTTTGATAATCCAGCTGTTCCTTCAAACACCTGAACCATCGCTTTTTCACCTTCGATTTGAACCACACGTCCTTGACGTACTGATCCATTTGCTAATTCAATTTCAACCATTTCTTCATTTGAAACATTCTTTACATGATCTAAGGCTACAAGTGATCCACTAATTTCTTCTAATCCTAATAATTGAAGACCCATCAAAATTCCTCCTTTCTATTCGATTGTACTTAATGCTTTATCGATTTTATCGAAGTACTCATCCAATAATGCAATATTATTGTTTGGTACATCATATTTAATTTTAATTACTTCATCAAAAATTCCAGTGTTTAGTATTGAACTAATTGGGAATTTCTTTTGAATAAGTGGTTTACATGCATCATATAAATATGAAATTACTTTCAACATCTTATATTGTTTTGCAAAAGGTACAAATGTATCATCTGGATGGAATGCATTTTGTTGCAAATATCCAACACGTACTACTTTTGCAATTTCAATTGTAAGCTTTTGATCATCTGGTAAAACATCAGATCCAATTAACTTAACAATTTCCATCAATTGATTTTCTTCATGCAAGATTTGAACCATTTCTGAGCGTAGTGCTGTAAAGTCACGTGCTACATTTTGTGAATACCAACGATCTAAATCATCTAAATATTCGCTATAACTTAAGTTCCAGTTAATTGCTGGAAAGTGACGTGCGTAAGCAAGTGATTTATCAAGTGCCCAGAAAGCACGAACGAAACGTTTTGTATTTTGTGTAACTGGTTCTGAGAAGTCTGCACCTTGAGGTGATACTGCTCCGATAATTGTTACTGATCCTTCTTTTCCACTTAGTGTTTCAATGTATCCTGCACGTTCATAGAATTGAGAGATACGAGAAGGTAAATAAGCTGGGAATCCTTCTTCAGCTGGCATTTCTTCAAGACGTCCTGAGATTTCACGAAGAGCTTCTGCCCAACGAGATGTTGAGTCTGCCATGATAGCTACATGGTAGCCCATATCACGGTAATACTCAGCTAGGGTAATTCCAGTATAGATACTTGCTTCACGAGCCGCTACGGGCATGTTTGATGTATTAGCGATTAAAACTGTACGATCCAATAAAGGTTTTCCAGATTTAGGGTCAATCAATTCACTAAATTCTTCAAGAACTTGCGTCATTTCATTCCCACGTTCTCCACAACCTACATAAACAATAATATCAGCATCACACCATTTAGCTAATTGGTGTTGTGTCATTGTCTTACCAGCTCCAAATCCTCCAGGTACAGCCGCTGCTCCACCTTTTGCGATTGGGAATAAGGTATCAATAACACGTTGTCCAGTTACTAGTGGTAGTGTGATTGGTTTACGATAGCTTACAGGACGAGGATTACGAATTGGCCAGTCTTGTGCTAATTTAACTTCAAATACTTCACCTAAATCATTTTTAATTTTGACTAAAGTTTCAGTCACAGTATACTCACCATCACCCACTGCAGTTTCAACAACCCCAGAAATATGCACTGGAATCATACTACGGTGTTCAATTAAGTCTGTTTCAGGACATGTTGCAAAGATATCTCCACCTTTTACTGTGTCGCCTACCTTTACCTTCATTGTCACATTCCACTTTTTATTTTCATCAAGCGAAGGAATTGTTTTCCCCTCACTAATGAATGCACCTTGTGTAGCTGCAATATCTTTTAAAGGTCTTTCAATCCCATCAAAAATATTTTTCAAGATACCAGGTCCTAAATGTGCACATAAGAGTGAACCAGATGAATATACAGGTTCTCCTGGTCTAAGTCCTGTTGTTGATTCATAAACTTGGATTGTAGTTTTATCTCCAGTAATACCGATAACTTCTCCTAGTAATCTTGCATCTCCAACATTTACCATCTCTAGCATACTAAAGTCACTTGAGTTTCTTACAGTTACAACAGGTCCATTGATAGAATAAATACGATTATCCATATTAATTCCTCCCCTGCTTTCTAAATGGTAAATCCAGAATTATTCTGGAACCATGTCATTTCATTTTGCAAACTAAAATCTAATGTATTATCAATTTCAAATCCTTTATTTGGATTAACATAGCGAAATCCACCTAATTGTATTAGAGTTTCCTCTACCTTACATTGACAATTCTTCTTCTTTAATATTTCCGTTAAAAGACTTACATCTTCTTTACGAACTTCAAAATAACCATCATGATCAATTTCACCTAATTGCTCAATTTTCTTTTCAATGAATTTTGTATAATCAGCACTTTCAACAAACGCTGTTAATTTATTCTTTACATCATCAAATAATTGATCAACAAGTTGAGTACGTAAATGAAGTAAATCACGTTTTGTTTTCAACTTATTTTGTGAGGCTTGTGTTGCAGCAAAAAGTCTCAATTCATTGAGTTCTTTTTCCTTATATGTTTCTATTTCCTTTTTTAAACCTTCTTTAAAAAAGTTAATTTGATCTTCTTCCATGTTCTTAACTTCATAATTAATTTGATCAATAACTAAATTAACTTGCTCACGAACATCACTTTCAATGATTTCAAGTGTTTCTTTTTCTTTCATCATACCTATCACCTCACAATTTAATACCGATTGCTTCACTAATATACTTGTCGATTGTTTCCCCTACTTTAGCTGAACCATGACGATCTGGGATTTCAACCAAGAGTGGTTTTGAATAATTAAGTTTCATATTAGATATAATGTCAGGACAAGTATTCACAATCTTAGTCGTCATTAAAACAATTACTATTTCAGGATCGATAATGCAGCGATCCAACTCATCAAGAACTTCTTGACGCTCATGGACAACAACACCCTCAATACCTGCAAGTCGTAACCCCATTTGTGTATCGACATTGTCACTAATACAAAATACTTTCACGTTTTTTTCTCCTATAGTTTGTTCATGATTAAGATAGAGATTAATAGACCATAGATGGCAACCCCTTCACCTAATGCAACGAAGATAATTGCTTTACCAAAGTTGTCTGAATTTTCAGAAATAGCTCCAATAGCAGCAGGAGCAGCAGCAGCAACGGCAATACCAGCACCAATTGCAGAACAAGAAGTAGATAATGCAGCAGCTAAGAATCCCATACCTTGTGCATTTGTACCAACGATAGATACAACTGGGTTTGCACCCTCAGCAGCTAAAGCTACCATACCATTTAATTGGAATACCATTGCAAGGGCAAATACACCTGCAAAGATTGAAATTTGAGCGATTAATTTATGCTTCGCATTTTTAGCATTAACACCTTTTTTACCCATATAAAATAATGGACAGATAACAAGTACCACTGCGATGAGTGGTAAAAACATTTCAACAAAAGATAACATAATAAATTCTTCCTCCTCAATTAGTTGTCTGATGAAATAAGATTAAATTTCTTACCGCCGCCCTCAAAGTAACGGCTAAACATTTCATAATATTCTAGACGTAGTGTTTGAATTCCTACGATTAATCCTTCAAGTGCCATAACGAATAAGTTACCAATTACAAAGACAACTGGTCCTGCATTTCCTGTCATTTCAACAAGTGTCATAACAACAAGCATCATCCCAGCATGACTGAGAACGAATCCGCCTACACGAAGGTAAGACATTGAGTTAGTAACAAAACTCAATAAGATTTCAAATACTTCAAAGAATGTTTCTAAGACGAAATTACCCCAACCACCATGTGGTTTAATACTCTTACCTTGTATTAGGTGAGATAAAGGTTCTTTGAAGAAGAACAACACAATAGGAAGCCCAATAAACGGAATCATCCACATCGGTGTCAATATATTAAATCCAAAAACAAATTGACCAGCAATTGCAACAAACAAATAACCATAGAATGCAAATCCTGCAAGTCCATTTTGTGAGAAGAAGAGTTCTCCCCAGTCTTTATGTTTAAGATGCATTGCCATATTCATAACCATTGTAATTAGAATTAATACAGCCCCAATCACAACTGCACTAATAAGAAGTGTCATTGTGAAGTTTCCATCCATTACATTAATTAATTTTTCATGAACATTGAATAAACCACGATGTACTGGAATTAGAATTTCTTCATTTCCAAATACTGAACCAAACAAGAATCCAAAGATCATGGATGTAATACCAACACGACCTACAATTCCTGCAAGCTTATTCTTTGATTTCCATTCAAGGAACAATCCACCTAGTAATAACAAGAACCCTTGTCCTAAATCACCAAACATGATCCCAAATAGGAAACAATACGTAATTCCAACAAATACAGTTGGATCCATATCACGATAAGCAGGTAAGCTATACATCGTTACAAACATTTCAAAGGGTCTAAAGAACCAATTGTTTTTAAGTAGAGTTGGTGGTGTAAGATTTGGTGCATCACTTGTATTGTGTGCATCCACACTTACATCAACCCCGTTAAATTCAGTCTTGAACTTATCTAAATCTTTTTCAGGCACAAATCCTACAACAACATAATGATCTTCAAAGATTGATACATATTGGTGTAAAGAATATAAGCGATTCCTTTCTTCACAATATGTATAAACATTTGTAAGTTCTTCTTCATATTGTGCAATAATTTTTTTACTATCAATCGTTGGAATTTTAATCTCTTCCAAATACAAGCCATCAAACATTTTCTTTGTTTCACGAGCATATGTATTTGATGTAGCATAAACAATCCATTGATATTGTGATGTTTGATGTAACTTTGCAGTAATGAATTTTGCATCTTGAATTAAGTTTAATTTCTTAACACTTTCAATTGGTAATCTTCCCATACCAAATGAAATATAATGACAATCGTGCATTGCTGTAAAATCAAGCAAACGAAGTGTCTCAAGTGCAATTTCATCATCACCTGTTAGTGAATTCGATTCTACTGAATCACTCACTACTTTAAATTGTTCTTCAACATTCTTTAAGAATGTCTCAATTTCTTCATTTGTATACGTTTTTTCTAGTGTTGGTTTTGCTTTCATTTCAAAGCCAATACTATGACCAATATTCTTTAGTGTATTCACATAATCTGAATATATATTTTCTATAGAAAGAAGTCTTCCACCATTTTCTTCATTTACAATTGAAGTAGCATTTTCTGCATGAAGGTATTTTGAAGTTTCACAACGCTTAAGCATTTCTTCATAGTTTCCCTCACTCGCCGAAATACTAACTAGTTTCATTTTTGTAATCGACATATATTCTCCCCTCTAATAAATTAATAAGCGCTCAATTTTTTCTGGCGCAATTCGATATCTTATACCCTCAATAATATCTACAATATTTTGAACTTCGGTTTCAGACAACAGCATGTAAGATAATAAAACAATATTTGGATTATTACTAAATGCTAAGTGTTTCCGATTAATGTTGTAGTTAATTTTCTTCGTATGATATTCAATATAAATAAATCTTTGATTGTCCGTGTAATTTTTATAAGCTGATTTTGCTAAGTAATCAAATAACTCATCCGCATTACAATGATCAATAATATAATCTAAATCTTTTTTTGAAAATCTTAAATGCACAGGAGAAATTAATTCTTTAATGCGATCACTTGGTGTATCAAAGTATTTCTTAAGACGATATATCTTTGTAATGTTCTCTAACTCGATTTGAGTCAAGAAGATATCTCTTAAATCTTCTTTTTCTTTACCAGAGAAATCTGATTCTATGATTTTAAGTACTGTATCAAAATAGTAATTTCTCAATGCACTCTCACAACCTGTGAAATCAAAGTCTTCCATATGTAATGGCTTAAATTGCCTTACAATTTGTGCATAATCTGTATGACTAATTACATCAAGTAATTCATCATATGTTCTTACTTTTGCTAAATCGCTTATCTTAAACGATGTTTGAAGTTCAAGATAGGTTGGCATCTTCTCAATAAATTGCATATAATCTCTTGATTCAAAAGATCGTATGCAGTTTAAGATTTGATGAATTTCATTTTCAATAATTCCATAACGGTAAAATCCACCTTTTGATGAATTTGCATAACGCATTAAACTAGAAAATCTTTGAAACAAATCTTGTCGTATCAAAGCTTCAAGTTGACCACGATGAATTGATTTCTCGTTAATACCCGCTAGAACCTCATTGAAATAAGTATCATTTTTTAAATAGGATGCTACTTCCGCTACTGTCTTCTTTTGTAACATTGCTTGATAATCTTCTGGACGTATCCTTTTACCAAACATTGCTTTTGCTTTTGCGGTAAGTGCACCTGCTGCCTTATTTGACATGGTCCCCTCCTTTAAAGCTTAGTCTAGACAATGTTGAATAATTGTTTCGCACCACTCATCTTTTTTTGTTTGATAGACTTGTTGGATTCTAGATGAAACATCTTCAAATTCCTTATTATTATCTTCAGTTGCTTTTTGAATTCCTTCATCTAGCTCTTTTTTGATTTGATCTACTTCTTTCTTAACTTGTTCCCAAGCTTCATCACTAATGTGTTTTTTCTCACTCGCAATCTTTTGCTTTAAATCATATTTGCGTTGATGAGCATCATCCACATTTTTACGTGCTTGTTCATCAGAATGAATTAAGTCTTGTATATCTTTCAATTCCATTTTTGGTCTCCTTTCAAACAAAAACCGTTCTTGATTAGTATATTCCTTTTTTTAGCATATTTCAATGGATACAGAGTCTTAATTACATATGAATTATTTCCGTTTAAACCTTTTGAAAGCTAGTTTTTTCACAAGTTCACCCTCATTATCTCATATTGCTTTAAGTAGTAGGCATTCTATTATTTATAGTCATCCGTATTCTCATTGAAAATCACTTCGCTATTTACTCATTCTTTCATATCAAAGTATAAAAGTAAGTATTTTGATTTCTTTCTATAGCGTATTTACTTTATTTTTGCAAACCATCAAATTCTTGATTTTAGACATTAGATTGTACAAAAAATACAGTATAATAGGTATATGAAACCAATAGTTGCCTCAATGAAAAGCAGAATTGGTAGAGGCAACCAGTCATTATCTAGTATGATGAACTCGTAAATAAAGGAGAAAACGATTATGAATATAGAAATCGCAAATCGTCTAGTTGAATTACGAAAACAAAGGGGATTATCACAAGAAGATCTAGCACAAGAGTTAGGGATTTCAAGACAAGCAGTAAGTAAATGGGAAAGAGCTGAGTCATCACCTGATACAGATAATCTTATTTTACTGGCAAGATTATATGGTGTATCACTTGATGATATGTTAAAGACAGATGAAGAAATACCAATGCCAGAGGAACCAAAAGAGGAGCAAAAGGAAGAAGAAAATACAGAATCTTTTGATGAAGATAAAACCGATAAAGGTCACGTCCACATCGGTTGGGATGGAATTCATGTAAAAGATGGGGATGAACAAGTTGACATCTCTTGGAATGGAATTCATGTTAAATCAAAAAAGAAAGATGAAGTTAAATTAGATGGGGATGGAATTCATGTCAAATCTGGAGATAAAGAATCTTTCAAAGCCACACGAGATGGTGTTTATGTTAATGGAAAATATAAAGGAAAACATTGGAAATGGGACGAAGACCTAGAAGATATGATTCATGATGAAGTTGAAGGAAGTATCTTCTGTGATGATGACGATGATTACGAATTTAATCATAAATTTTATCCAAGAACATTCTTAGATTATATTCCTTATGGTGTTATCGTTTTCCTTGTATTCCTATACCTAGGTGTATTTGAAGGAATGTGGCATCCTGCATGGATTTTACTCTTCACCATACCAATCTATTCAAGTTTCGCTAAAACAGTAAGGAGAAGAAATTTGTATTGCTTCAACTATTCTATGTTAGCATTTACATTCTTCTTATATGTCGGATTTACATATGGTGCTTGGCATCCAGGATGGGTTATCTTTGTAACTATTCCTGTTTACTATTACTTAGTTCATTACTTCAAACGCTTGTTTAAGAAGAAAAAAGTAAAGGAAGATCCAAATGTAATTGATATAGAGGTAACAACAAATGAAAATTCAAAAGATGAGGAGCAAGATTAACTCCTTTTCTTTTGATTTTTAAGTCATAATCCGTTATACTTACACTGTTTAGTCGAGGTGCACAAATGAAAACAATTGGTATTACTTACTTTTTAACTGCTATGATTTCACTCATGATTGCGTTCTTCAATAATCCTTTCATGTTAAACCTAACAAATACCTTTACAATTATAGGACTACTCTTACTGATTTTGGGCTTATTCTTATATTTAGAAAGAAATGGTTACTTTGATGTAATAGGTTATACTTTTGGTAGAGTCGTTAAGTTTCATATCAAAAAGAAAGATTTAACACCAGAGGATAAAGAACTCTATAGTGAATTTCATACTTACATCAATGAAAAAAGCCAAAAACGATTATCAAGAAGTAATGCTATTCTCTATGTTGCACTCCTTGATATCATCACAAGTTTAATTATTAATATGATTTGGTTCTAACTCCTTCGGGAGTTTTTTATTTTATGATTATGACATGAATGCAGCTATTACACTATTATAATAATATTAAAGTTGGTTGTCCTATCTCATCTCTTTTACAAAAAAAGGTTTAGTCATTTGACTAAACCTCATGTTGAGTTGCAACTTCCTTTTTATATTCTTCAAATTCTTGATCATTACAATAAATGAAATGGTTTGGTTTGATTTCTCTCATTGAAGGTTTATCGTTTTCATAATCATGTTCATTAGGTTCATAATCATGACGTACTCTTACTTTTTCACTTCTTGGGTCTGGCTTAGGAATTGCTGACAAGAGTGATTTTGTATATGGATGAAGTGCATTCACATACAATTCTTCTGCTGGAGCAAGTTCTACAAGTTTACCTTTATGCATAACCGCAATTCTATCAGAGATATAACGTACCATTGATAAATCATGTGCTATGAATAAATAAGTAAGTCCAAGTTCTGCTTGAAGTTCCTTAAGCAAGTTAACTACTTGAGATTGAATTGATACATCCAGTGCTGAAATAGGTTCATCACAGATTACAAGTTTTGGATTTGTAATGAGTGCACGAGCAATTCCAATACGTTGACGTTGCCCACCAGAGAATTCATGAGGATAACGTCCTGCATGTTCTTTACTTAATCCTACTTTTTCAAGGATTTTGTAAACTAATTCATCACGTTCTTCTTTTGTCTTCGCAATTTTATGAATATCAATTCCCTCAGCTATGATGTCTTTAACACTCATACGAGGATTAAGACATGCCATAGGGTCTTGGAAAATCATTTGCATATTACGTGTTACAAAAGAACGATCTTCTTTTGAAATTTTCCCAGTAATCTTTTTACCATCAAATACTACATCACCATCTGTAATGTTATATAAACGAATAATTGATCGACCAATTGTAGTTTTACCTGAACCAGATTCACCTACTAGACCAAATGTTTCTCCTTGATAGATTTCAAATGAAACATCATCAACTGCTTTAACTATGTTTTTCTTGTCTAGTTTAAAATATTGCTTAATGTGATCGACTTTTAATAATACATTCTTTTCCATTTTAAACTATCCTTTCTTTAGCATGCTATCTATGCGTTGTTGAATTTGTATTGGTTTTTCAACTTTTGGCGCATATGGATGTAATAACCATGTAGCAGCATAATGTGTTTTACTTACATTAAAGTAAGGAGGTTCAAACATGAAGTCTACCTTCATTGAATATTCACTTCTTAGCGCAAATGCATCACCTTTTGGAGGATTAATCATTTGTGGTGGAGATCCTGGAATTGCATACAATTTATGATCTTTAGATTGGAATGCAGGAATAGAGGCAAGTAGTCCCCATGTATATGGATGTTGAGGATTATAATAAACCTCATCAACCAAACCTGCTTCTACTACTTTACCAGCATACATAACCGCAACACGATCACTCATGTTAGCCACAACACCTAAGTCATGTGTAATGAAGATAACAGATACACCTAGTTTGTTTTGAAGATCTTTAATAAGTTCTAGAATTTGTGCTTGTGTTGTAACATCAAGTGCCGTAGTAGGTTCATCACAAATTAAGATTTTTGGATTACATGATAAGGCAATTGCGATAACAATACGTTGTCTCATCCCCCCCCGAGAATTGGTGAGGATATTGTTTAAAACGTTTTTCAGGATTATCAATCCCTACCATCGAAATAAGTTCGATTGCTCTAGCTTTTGCTTCATCCTTTTTCATATTTAAGTTTTGAATTAATGATTCTGTGATTTGGCGTCCAATCGTCATAACTGGATCAAGTGAAGTCATTGGATCTTGGAAGACCATTGCAATGTCTTTTCCTCTATACTTAGCCATTTCATTTTCATGAAGTTTTAAAAGATTTACACCTTTGTATTCAACTTCACCACTTTCGATAACTGCATTATCTGCAAGTAAACCCATAATTGTTTTTGATGTAACTGATTTACCACAACCAGATTCACCAACAATTGCTAACGTTTCACCTTCGTATAATTCTAAATCAATTCCACGAACAGCTTTAACTAAACCGTTATGAGTTTTAAATGAAACACGAAGGTTTTTAATATTGAGTACTCTTTGTTTTTCCATATTAATCTCCTCCTAATTCCCGCGCATTCTTGGATCAAGTGAATCACGTAATCCATTTGCGAGTAAGTTAATTGATAACATAAGTATTGATAAAACAACACAAGGAATGATTAATTGATATACATAAGTCATTGCCCCATAAGTAGTACCTAAGGCATTATCAATCATTGTTCCCAACGATGGTGTTTTAACATTCATACCAATACCAATAAACGCTAAGAATGCTTCATAGAAAATTGCGTTTGGAATCGAGAATGATGCCATAACTACGATTTGAGCGACTACGTTTGGAATCAAGTGCTTCATAATTAATCTGAATGGACTAGCACCTAATGTTCTTGCCGCCAATACGAATTCTTGATCTCTTAAACGTAAGAATTGTGCACGAACCATACGAGCAACCCCAATCCAACCGGTAAGGGCAATCGCAATGGCTATTGGAACAATTCCTGGTTCAAGGAACATGAATAGAATAAATAAGATAACGATTGATGGTATACCATACAATATTTCAGTGATACGCATCATAATATCATCCAGTCGACTACCACCATAGAAACCAGCGATACCTCCATAGACAACTCCAATAAGGACATCAATTAATGCAGCATAGAAACCAATTAATAATGAAATTCGAGCTCCATACCATAAACGAGTCCAAATATCACGTCCAATTTGGTCAGTACCAAAATAGAAATATTCATTTTCTAGACCTTTAATTTTATATGTATATTCTTTAACTTTTACATAATCTACACCATCACGTGTATAACGATCTATAATTTTATACTCATCTGGTTGATAATCAGTAGCAAGACGAGCTTCAGTTGTTTCTTTAATCAATGTTCCATCAAATATTCCTAAGTTTTCAACAAATGGAATTCTTGGAGGCAATTGAGTTACAAGTGTTTGATTTTTACTTACAGCTTTATTTAAATCATACTTTGAAGTCATTGGAGCTACAATTGCCATCGTAACCATAAGTAAGATAACAATAACTGATCCAACTGCAAATTTATTTTGTAATAGTCTTAAAAAAGCATCTTTCCAGAATGTTAAAGGTTTTTTCATTAATCCTTCTGCTTCTACTACACTCGCTTTTTCAAAGACGAAATCTTCTTTTTTAACTTCTACTTCTTCGATAACGTTTGTTTCAACGATATCATTTTTATTTTTCTTAAACCAACTCATTTCTTGTCACCTCCACTTAAGCGGATTCTAGGGTCAATAACCCCATAGAGTAAATCTACTATGAGCATAGTAACAACAAACATTAAACTATATAGAAGTTCTGATGCTAATGTTACGAATGTATCTTTTACATTGATTGATTTGATTGTCAATTGACTTAGTCCTGGAACTCCAAAGAACTTCTCAACAACAACACTACCTGTCATTAATGCAACAACCATTGGACCCATAACAGTAATAATAGGTACTAATGCATTTCTAAAGGCATGGCGTGTAAATACTTGACGCTTGTTTAATCCTTTAGCACGAGCTAATAAAATATAGTCTGTGTTATAAACTTCAACAAGTTCTGTACGCATATATCTTGAAATACTAGCAATAACACCAAATGAAAGTGAAACAACTGGTAATGTCAAAGATACAAGTTCATCCAAAGCAGTTACTCCTTTAATCGGATCAGCTTTCGAGAAAATCAATGGTATAAATGGGAAATAATCCTGACGCAGGATTAGTAACACCATCGCCACAACAAAGGCTGGAACCGAGACCCCAACAACGGCAATAATCGTATTGAAATAATCCCAGAATCGATTTCTGTTTAATGCCGCTAAAGCCCCTAAAAAGATACCGATGGCAGATCCAACAAATAATGAAATAACCCCTAATTTAATTGTGATTGCTAAAGGCTCAGCAACCATATCCTTAACTGGATAGTTTTTAATCATTACGATTGATTCTCCTAAGTCCCCTTGCAGCACATTAGAAAGATACATACCATATTGCGTTAATATTGGTTTGTCTAATCCATATTTTTCCTCTAATTGCGCACGTAAAGTAGGAGTAATTTTTGGGTTACTAAATGGTGATCCAGGAGTAATTTTTAATAATAAGAACAGAATCGTCATTATTAAAAAGAGTGTAATCAACATTTGCCCAATTCTTTTTAATACATATTTGAACATTTTACTTCCCTCTCTATCTTAACTATTTCTTAATTTACTAATGTCTATTATCATATTTTACAATAATAGAGATTAGTAAACAAGAAAAAATCATAGAAAAGAGCGCTACACGCATGCAGCGCTCTTCTATAATCATAAGTATACTTATTTCTTTTCAATACCTAATTCAGCCATACCAGCTTCCCAGTATTTAAGAGCTTCTTCAGTATTGTAGTGCATATATCCTTCACCACGAGCTGCTTCAAATGGTTCACCTTCATAAGTTGAGAATGCAGAAGGTACGAAGTAATCAGCAGGAATGTTTCCATTCTTATCTAATTCGTAAGCAATGAATGCTTTATCGAATGCTAATGCTAATGCTTTACGAACATTTACATTATCAAGAAGTGGGTTTCCACCATTTTCTGCATCGTATGCTTCTAATACACCATTAGCGTTTCCAACGTTAATCATGAAGTAGAATGTTGAAGCTTCAGTAAATTTCCAAACACGTGGATCATCTTTGAATTGATCAACGAATTCACCAGTTAATCCTACACGGTCAATTGCACCATCATTGAATAATGCAACACCTGTAGCTGGATCGTATTGTTCGATTACACGGTAAGTAACACCTGGAATTTGAACTACATCAGCATCCCAGTAATTTTCATTTTTAGACCAAATAACTTCACTTGAATGATCCCATTTGCTTAAATAGAATGGACCATTACTTAAGAATGTATCAAGAGTAGTACCATAAGTAGCACCCTTTTCTTCAACAAATTCAACTGGTACTGGTAAGAATGTACCAAATGACATTAATGATTCAAAATAAGGAACGTTTTCAGATACTGTAACTGTGAATGTATGGTCATCTTTAGCACCATATTCAACGATCTTAGCAGTGTCTTTCATGAATTTGTATTGTGCGATTGAATCATCAGCAAATACACGGTTCCATGCATATTCAAAGTCTTCAGCGCTTACTGGACGTACAACTTCACCTTTAGAGTTAATCCAAGATGCTTCTGGACGTAAGTTGAAAGTCCAAGTCATTGTAGCTTCATCAAAGTTCCAATCAGAAGCAACCCCTGGTAATACTGAACCTTCAGCTTCACCTGGAATTAATAAACCTTCAGAAAGGTTTCCTAAGTTTAAGAATGATACTGCATCAGTTGCAAGCATTGCATCTAATGAAGGCATTTTTTCTGTTTCAAGTAAATTAATCATTGAGCCATCAGCTTTTGTAGCCCATTTGTAACTATAATCAAAACCGATTGAATGTTTAATAATTCCTTTTACATCTGGGCTTTGAACCATAGTTCCACCACGTTGGTAAACTGGAATTAAAATACCATCTTCAAGTAATACTTTTTCAGCTGCTTGTAAATCAGCAAATGCTTGAGCAGGATCTTTGTCTGTTCCATCAACTAATTTAGTATACTCTTCACTAGCGTATCCAACTTCGTTGTATTCACTGCCAATTGTCCACATGTTTAAGAATGTAGTTGGCCATGCATAGTCAGGAGACCATCCTGAGAATGAAATTTCAAAATCCCCCTCTGTACATTTTTGTAATTTTTCAGCAAAAGGAAGTGTATCGATTACGAATTCTACTGGATAATCTCCAAATAATTCTTCCCATTGTTGAACAACGTATTCCATAAGTACTGTAGCAGATTTGCTTTCGTAATTAAGAACACGGATTGTGTGAGTTCCACCACTTGTACCACCTGTATTACCAGCTGGTTTAGAAGAACAAGCAGCAGTACTTAGCACAAGACCTAAAGTAAGTAATGCTAAAACTAACTTTTTCATTTTCTTTCCCTCCGTCAAATCAATCCATAGATTTGTTATTATATTTTAAAGTATTTCCAAGTCAAAAGTCAACCAATTATGAAATATTTTTCACAAAACATTTATGAAAATTTTTACATTTTTCATAAATGTTTCATTCTTACATTCATTTTCTTCACATTTACCTCAACTGTAATCCACATTTCTATGTGTTAAACTAGTAGTATACGTAAGATTGAGAGGTTAATCATGAAAGAACTAACTAAAATTGCTCTTGGTGAATCATTGAAAAAAATGCTAAGTGAAAAAACATTAGATAGTATCACAGTAACTGAAGTTGCTGATGATTGTGGGGTAAATCGCCAAACCTTCTATTATCATTTTCAAGATATCTATGCATTGCTTGATTGGATTTTTATAAGAGAAACACAAGCGGCGATGCAAACCGAGGTAAATTATGAAAACTGGACAATTTGTTTAGAAGATGTATTTGCTTATATGCTTCAAAATAAAAACTTCTTTACGAATGTCTATCATTCTGTAAGTAGAGAAATGATTGAACGTTATCTTTATCAAATACAGATACATTATCTTGAACTTGTAATTCGTGATTTAGATCAAGATAAAATATTAAGTGTTGATGATAAAAAGTTCATTGAGAGTTTTATTGCTTACGCAATTGTTGGTAATGTCCTTGAGTGGATAAGAAATGGTATGAAAGCTGACTATCATCTCATTATTACTCGAATAAGCAAAATAACCTCAGGTGACATCGTAAAATATATGCTTTAATACTACAAACTGAAGAGTTTGTCTAAAAACTAGACACTCTTCTTTTTTTGTCTATGTTTTAGGTTGAGTATACGTTTTATTATTGATTCATAACCAAGGAGGAAAATAATATGTATTATAGTAATGGTAATTATGAAGCTTTCGCAAAACCTTTAAAACCAAAGGATGTTGATTTAAAATCTGCATACTTTGTAGGAAGTGGTTTAGCATCAATGGCAGGAGCATGTTTCCTTATACGTGATGGTCAAATGAAAGGTGAAAATATTCATATCTTTGAAGAACTTAATATTGCAGGTGGTGCTTGCGATGGAATAAATGATCCCAACAAAGGATTTATTATTCGTGGTGGAAGAGAAATGGAAAACCACTTTGAATGTCTATGGGATTTATTTCGCTCTATTCCTTCATTAGAAACACCGGATGCCTCTGTATTAGATGAGTTCTACTGGTTGAATAAAGAAGATCCAAACTATTCCTTATGTCGAGCTACTCTTCATCAAGGAGAAGATGCAAAAACAAATAACAAGTTCAATTTATCGCAAGAAGCATCCATCCAAATCACTAAATTATTCTTAACAAAAGATGAAGATTTATATGACAAAACAATTGATGATGTTTTCGATGAAGAATTCTACAAATCAAATTTCTGGTTGTATTGGCAAACCATGTTTGCATTTGAAAAATGGCACAGTGCATTAGAAATGAAATTATACATTCAACGTTTTATTCATCATATTGGAGGATTACCAGATTTCTCAGCATTAAAATTTACCAAGTATAACCAATATGAATCTCTTATTCTCCCTATGCAAAAATACCTAGAAGCACATCATGTACATTTTATATACAACACAAAAGTAATCGATATTAAATTCGAAACTACCGATGAAGTAAAACGCGCAAAACAAATTCTTATTGAACAAAACAACCAGCTAAGTCAAATTGATTTACTCGATACTGATCTTGTCTTTATTACGAATGGTAGTTGTACTGAGAATTCAACTTTGGGTGATGATCAACATGCACCTATATTAAATACACAACCTGGCGGTTGTTGGGAGTTATGGAAGAAGATTGCTGCGCAAGATGATGCGTTTGGTCATCCTGAGAAATATTGCACCGATATTGATAAAACCAATTGGGAATCCGCAACAATAACACTAAATGACAATAAGATAACACCTTATATTGAAAAGATATGCAAACGTGACCCCCATAGTGGCAAAGTTGTAACTGGTGGAATTGTTACAGTTAAAGATTCTAGTTGGCTATGCAGTTGGACCATCAATCGTCAACCTCATTTCAAGAGTCAACCTGACAATAAGATAGTGATTTGGTTCTATGGACTTTATACAAATGTACCCGGAGATTATATTAAGAAGCCAATGAAAGAGTGTACTGGTAAAGAAATCGTGATGGAATGGTTATATCATATTGGTGTCCCTACAAATCGTATTGAGGAATTTACAGAATCAACAACTTGTATCCCTTGCATGATGCCTTATATTACTTCATTCTTTATGCCACGTACTCAAGGTGATCGTCCTCTTGTTGTACCAAATGGAGCTATTAACTTTGCATTCATTGGACAGTTTGCAGAAACAAAAAGAGATTGTGTCTTTACAACAGAATACTCAGTAAGAACAGCTATGGAAGCTGTATACACTCTTCTTGATATTGACCGTGGTGTGCCTGAAGTCTTTGGATCTTGTTATGATGTACGTTGTCTTCTTGATGCTACATCAAAATTAATGGATGGTGAAAAGATAACTAGCCTTAAAGTACCCTTCATTGTAAAGATGTTTGAAAAGAAAGCATTTAGTAAAGTCAAAGGCACAATGATTGAAGAATTATTAGACCGTTACAAATTACTTTAATGAAAGATGATTGGATTTATTTCCAATCATTTTATTTTCCAATGACTTGCATTATACTATAGATACGGAGAAATACCCAAGAGGCTGAAGGGACTGGTTTCGAAAACCAGCAGATGTGCAAGCATGCGGGGGTTCGAATCCCTCTTTCTCCGCCAATTTATTGAATTATTTAACTAAAATGATTTACTTGAAGTTATTTATATATAATAAATTTTACGGAGGTATTTTATGAACAAATGCTGCTTAGTAAAACCGAACTCAACAGATGAAAATGCGATACACAATTTAATGGAAAGATGGAAAATTTTTGGTGGTCGAATGAATCCAGGATTGCTTTGGCACTTTGATGGGAATTATTTTGAATGGTTGAGGTATTTAACGAATTGGGAAAATGGCATAGATATTGGAGAAGAAGTTCCACAAACATTGTTTCTTCTTAAGCGCGATGATGGAGCAATCTTAGGTGCAGTATCTATAAGACATTATCTTAATCATACAAATATCATAGATGGTGGACACTTGGGTTATGGTATATGCCCTGAATTTAGAGGATTTGGATATGGTGATATCATTCTTAAGCTTGCATTAAAAAAGCTATTGGAGATGGGTATAGAGAAAGTTCTTGTAACGTGTGATTTTGATAACTATGCTTCACAAAAGGTGATATTAAATAACGGTGGTGTTTTGGAAAATCAAGCACTTGATGAGGATGGAATTACAGTCAATCGTTATTGGATAGACAATACAAAATAATGAGCGCACTGTAATCATCAACATGGTACAATTTAAAAGAGGTCTATATGAAAATAAATGAAAAATGCTTACCCTGCTTAGTTAATCAAGCAATTAAAATATGTGAAATCACTAAGATTGAGAATCGTGAGCAATTATATAAAGACCTATTTCTTTATTTAAGTACACTCGATTTTTCAAAATCAAATCCAGAAGTGATTGGTTATACTTTTAGACTCTTAAAGAAGTACACTACCAATTTGGATCCATACTTAGAGATAAGAAATTATTATAATACTTTATTTCTTAACAAATCTGATTATTTTCAATCACTAATCAATTCTAACTCAAACTCTTTTAATCAAGCTTTACTGATTGCGACTATCGGTAATATTATTGATTTCAATCCAATTCATCAGTCAACAGAAGAAGAGAAATTAAAATGGTTTGATAGGATAAATGAAAAAGTATTTACAATTAATCATTCAGATAAATTAATTCATGATATTAAAAATAGTAAATCACTTCTTTACCTTGGTGACAATTGTGGTGAGATTTTCTTAGATAAACTATTTATAAAGAAAATAAAGGAAGTTAATCCCCAACTAACCATTTATTTTGGTGTGCGTGGTGCACCAGTAGTAAATGATTCAATTGAGGAAGACGCTTACTATGTAGGAATGGATGAAGTTGCTACCATAATCAGCAATGGTGATGATTCGCTTGGAACAGTATTAAGTAGAGTAAGCGAAGATTTTCTAACTCTGTTTAATCAAGTAGATATGATACTATCCAAAGGACAAGCCAATTATGAAAGTTTAAGTGAAGTCACAAACAAAAATATTTACTTTCTATTGGTTACAAAATGTGATGTTATTGCGAATGATATTGGTGTTCCTACTCAATCCATAATTTGCATGAACAATAAGGAGAATCCTCATGAATAAAGAAGTAAAACTAGGAAATATCATGATTGACTGTAAGGATGATTTAATTCTTCAAGAATTTTATCATCAGTTATTGCATTGGGAAAAAGTGAATTTATATGGATGTCTTGGAATAAAAAGTTCTACTGGAATCTTGTTTTTATTTTCAAAGGAAGAAGATTTTATAGAACCCGTTTGGCCAGAAGAAGAAAATAAGCAACAAAAACAAATTCATTTTGACTTTCAATTTAATAATATTGAAGAAGCAAAAATAAAAGCAATTCAACTTGGTGCACACATTGCTTCAAATCAATATGGCGATACAGATTTTATTACTATGATTGATCCTTCTGGGCATCCATTCTGTATTTGTAAGAGTGATGAATAGAAAACTTGCTTTGCATAGGATATACGAGTATATTTATTCATAATTACCCTTTTTAATAAATTTAGTTTACACTTACTTATAGAAACCAATTCAATGGGAGGCATTACTATGGATACAACCTTAACTCAAGCAGGAACACTGATTGATACTATACTAAAAGTTAGATTCACTGACTTAGAGCTAGAAAAAAAATGCTGTGAAGAATTGTTGGAATTCGCAAATCATGAAGGATCAACTTATGCAAAGGCTTTTGCCTATACTTATTTAGGTGATTACTACTTAGCTATGAATGATTCAATTCAGTCAGGAAAGTATTTAACAATTGCTCGTAATTTTTGTAGTACGAAAACATATCCTGAGCTTTACATGAAAACATGTCATCTACTTGGTTTCTATTATCATTTAATCAATGATGAACAAAACGCTATCCAATATTATATGGAATCTCAATCCATTGCACAGGAATTAGGAAATACATATCAAATCTGTAATGCTTGGAACAATATTGCAGACATGTATGAACAACATGATGATTATGAACAAGCAAATCATTACTACTTACTTGCATATAAAACAATGATTGAACAAGATTGTAAAGATAATCGTTTGATAACCATGCTAGAATACAATCTTTCCATTGTGAATGGTTATCTTGGTAAGTTAGATGAAATGCAAAGATATTTAACCATTTGTGAGCAATCAACTTATGAAAGTGAAGAAGATAAATCGTTTCATAAACTTTGTTACCAATCAGGTCGTTGTCTTCTTGAATCATTTAAAAACAATGCGGAAGAAGCAATCAATATCGCAAACGAAATTCTAGATAGTAACTTATATGGTCTTGATGATCGCTATTTATTAATCGTATGTTTAATACCAATTGGTCGTGCGGCTGTAAAACTTAAAAATATTGAATGTGCTAAAAGATGTATTGATTTACTTTCGGAAAACTGCACAATCAATGAAGTATTACTAATGCAACGATTCATTGATTTAAAAACTATGTTTGCACAAACCTTTGCGCCAAAGGATGAACTTTTAAAAAGTTATGAAGACTATTATGCAACAATGCATAATGTACTAAAGGCGGAAGGTGAAGTTCGTGTTCTAGGAATGAATGCAAAGATTAATCTTCTTGAAATGATAAAAGAACACGAGAGTACGCTTAAAGAAAATGAGCGACTAGCTGATGAAATAAATTTAGATGAACTTACTGGACTTTATAATCGAAGATATTTTAATCTTGTTACACAACAAAATCACTTAGTAGTAGAACGCTTTGGAATTATTATGGTCGATATCGATTACTTTAAACAATACAATGATACCTATGGTCATGTTAGTGGTGATTTTGCTCTTCGTGAAGTTTCATTTGCACTTAAAAAATATGAAATTCCTAACATTATACCTTGTCGCTATGGTGGAGATGAATTTATTTGTATCTGTTTAAATAAAACAGATGAACAAATCGAAGACTACATCACTAATGTTGCATCCCGTATCAAGAATCTATCAATACCGCATGAAAATTCAGAATGTGAATCCATACTAACACTATCTATAGGATATAGTAATCTAAGCCAAAGCCTTTATGATGATTTTGAGATTGCGATTAAACAAGCAGATAAAGCATTGTACTCTGCAAAGGATTGTGGAAGAAATTGTTTTAAGAAATATAGTGCTCGCTAATCCAATTTTATTTGCTATAAAATCTATATAAGTAAAAATAGTCTTACACAATGTGTAAGACTATTTTGCAAATGTAACCTCAATTGATGTTGATGCCGCAATTACTTGAAGACCATCGGTATTTTTAATTGTACCTAGCTTTGTATATGAAAAATTACTTTGAAATGATTTATAAAATAATACAATACAGTTATTACCATACAACATAAAATCACCTGGTTGAATAGTTTCTGGATTATAGGAATCACTTGGCAAAGCAGCATCAAGATAAAAATATTTCTCGTTATTGTTTAAATCATCCATCTGAATAGTTAAGGGTAATAAATCTATGAATGCTCTTGTTGTATTGTTATCTTCTAATATGATTTCATATTCAATTTCGTTGATTGTTGCAGTTATCATCATTTGTTCAACTCCTTCATTAAACTCTTCTGGTTGATTTTCTTCTACATTTAAATCTTGATTGACTTGATTTTGCATACATCCACTAAGCAGGAAGCAAGAACCTAGAACAATAAAAGATTTAAAGATATCTTGTATCATGCCTGTTTTCCTAGTTGGTATGCTTCAAGTAAATAATTTGAATGTTCCTTCATATCACCAACATCTGTGACACCAATCGCTTTTACTACACCTTTAAGGGCTGAACTTTCAAAGCATTCAATCCAGCCTTTCAATCCTTGAATTGCATAATCCATTGCGGTATCCTCTTCTTCAGCAGCTGATGCTAAAAAATAAATATCCTTAAATTTATACTCTTTTGTAAATAGTGGATTCAAACGATCTAATAATGTTTTCATTTGACCACTCATTTCATAGAAATAGATAGGTGTTGCAAAAACTAAAACATCACTCTCAAGTACCTTCTTTTCAATTGCAATGGCATCATCCTTAATAACGCATTCTTTTGTCTTTTGACAAGCAAGACAACCTTTACAAAAATTAATTGTCTTATCAATTAGACTTATTTGTTCAACATCATGTCCTGCATCTGTAGCACCTTTATAAAATTCATTTGCTAGTAATTCTGAATTCCCATTTTTTCTTAAACTTGTCGATATAACTAATATTTTTTTACTCATCTGTTTTCTCCTTTAATTAAGATAAGTATATTGTTATTCTATTACTCATTCAAATACTTATAACTCATATGTTGATATACTTAAAAAGCATAACTTTTAAGCTAGAACACCACAATAGTTTCCCTTATAATGATGTTGAGGATGAATAAGATGAAATATAAAAATGTAATTTGGGATTTTGATGGCACTTTGTTTGATAGCTATCCTGCAATGGTGGAATCTTTTCATCTTGCATTGAAAGAATTTAATATTGATGAAAGTTTAGAGCTAATCGAATCACTAATGAAAATATCTGTTTCAACAGCTACTGACTATATCACAAAAAAATATAATTGTTCCTCTTTTATATCACGATTTAACGAAATACGTAAAAATATAGAAAACGATAAATGTGCCCCTTATCCAGATACATATAAAACATGCGAAGCCATAGTGAATCAAGGTGGAAAGAATTTTATATTCACACACCGAGGCTCATCTACTTTTGAATTATTAGTAAAATATAATTTAGATACGCTCTTCACCAAATGTATTACAAAAGAAAACGGATTTGATAGAAAACCAAGTCCTGATGGAATAGAATATTTAGTTACCAAATACAAATTAGATAAAAGCGAAACCATCATGGTTGGGGATAGGGAGCTTGATATTTTGTCTGGTTTCAATGCTGGTATCAATACTTGTTTTTACAACAATGAGAATAAACCACCTATATCAATCGCAACCCTTACAATTACAAATCTCTTTGAGATTACCTTAGTTGATTCGATTTGTTTTAATCAACCAATAGTCTTGAAGAATTGAATGTTCAAAAAAAAAGAGCTATTGCTCTTTCTCAAGATTAAATTGCCATCCTACGCCGTATTTATCTTTTACATACCCATACAATTCACTGAAGAATGCTTCTTCAAGTGGCATAACGACAAATCCTTCTTTAGCTAACTTATTAAACCATTGAGTTAGCTTTTCTGCATCTTTTGTTACTACCGTCAAACTCAAGTTATTTCCTACAATAAATTCCATTCCTGGCATCGTATCAGAAAACATCAATTGACTTCCTTCTATCATCATATTTGCATGTAATACTCTATTTTTTAAATCATCTGACATTGGATATCCTGGATTACCAGGCATATCACCAAATTTCATAATCTTAGGTTCAACTTCAAATACATTTGCATAATATTTTACTGCTTCTTCGCAATTTCCATCAAAATTAAAATACACATTTACGCTCATTTTTTCACCTTTTCTTTCTTTTTGGCTAAGCCCACACGTATCCATTCTAACGCATAAGGTGATGTACAACCTTTTGATACTTTCATTTCTTTATAAACACCAAGTTCTTCTCCAATTTTTAAACACTTCTTTGTATAATTTGGATAATGTATTCCAATTTCACATAAAGCACGATTCATTACTTCTTGCTTTTTAATTGAAGTGTCTTTTAACTCTTTTTGAATAACATCAAGATATTCATCAATTTTTTGAGGCAAACATTCATTGCCTAATAATTCTTTGACAATTAGATACCAGCCACCTCTACCTAAAATATCTTGTTTACTCTTACTCCATTTATCTAAGAAGTATTCTCTATCTTTATGTTCAAATACGACATCGTCAACAAATTCATCCATTAAATAACAGAAATCGATTTGCTTCGCTAACATGTCTATCTCTTTTTTACTCATTTCCTCTGGATCCATTATCATTACAGCTAACATACGTGTATCTAGATTTTCGATAGCCCATAATGAAATAGCTAGACTCTGATTAATACCAATTTCATTCGCCAGTTTTCGTAATACTCCCATAGGAACACCAAACTGTGGTAGCAAATTTCCATTTTTCTCATTCACTTTGATTCTTGTTGGATTGGATTGGGTTTGTAAAACATCAAGTATCTCATCAATACTCATCATATCACCTACTTTTTGATACAATTCATTTATAACATGCAAATTTTAGTTTCACAACGAAAGTGATTACAAGAAAAAAAAGAAGATTTCTCTTCTATTTCTTTATTGATAAATAATACTTTTTAATACAATCAAAGGTAACATCACTCAGTACATGTTCAATTCGACATGAGTCTTGATATGCTGTTTCTTGATCAACACCTAAGTCCATGAGTAATTGTGCTACCATTTCATGACGTTCATACACTTTTTCAGCCAATTCTACACCCTTTTCAGTTAAGGTAATATAACCATTCCCATCAACTTGAATTAACTCATTTTCTCTAAATTTTTTCATTTGTTCACTTACAGACGGTTTTGAAAATCCCATTTCGTTTGCTATATCAATGGATCGAACATTTGTCATTTTCTTATGCAATACCAAAATAGTCTCTAAGTAGTTTTCTGCAGATTCTTGTATTTTCACTTGATACCTCCGACACTTATAACTGCTTTGAGTATAGCATATTCAAATTTCATATTCAAACCATGGACTACTTGTACATTTTTCCTACTACATAAGTTGGAATGACTATAGTGAAAATCAAATAAGCTCCTAAAATAGCCTCTAGTGTTGAATAATTAAATAAGACATAGGCACTTTGCAGATAAATAATGATAGGTGCAATAATTATATAGCTTGCAGTAGAAATACATACTGTATCGATTATTTTTTGCCAATTATTGTTATTTAATGCTAAGCCAGCAATATGAAATCTTACCCCATACTGGCTATAAAAACTAATTTTATTATTATCATAATAAATCGGTAGTTTTGTTTTTACAAAGAAAGTAAAATAACTCAGTAAAAGTAATGCTACTATCATCATTGGAAATCTACTTTTCAATAAAGTCTCTGGGAAATAATTGTTATTAATAAGATAAGTTATTTCCATAACCATGATAACCAAGGATACTAAAAATAGGATATTTCTATATGTACGACGTTTATCCATGAATTCATTTTCTTTATTTGAAATTTCAAGTGAATTGTGTAGAATGGTATTTATTTCATCCACATGCAACGTATCATTCATATCTATTTTCTCACTATGGTAAAGTTCAGTTAATGAAATATTATAGAAATTGGCTATTGGTTCTAACAATGTAATATCTGGAAAAGATAATCCCCTTTCCCATTTACTTACAGCTTTATCTGATACACCTAAATGTTCAGCAACATCTTTTTGAGTTAAGTTTTTTTCTTTTCTTAATTCTTGAAGAAATTCACCAAACTTTTGATTGTTAATTGTATTCATACTATCCCTCCTACAACAAGCATATTCAGTTTATCTTATTTTTCAACCGACTGTTAGTAGAATATTGAATTCTTGTTGAATTCATCTTTATACACTATACTAATTCTAATGGAAGGAGTGATGTTTTATGAAATTGTACGTACTAAACACAGGGAGGATTTGTGTTAAATAATCCTCACAATCAAATGGAGGAAAATAATGATTGAATTAAAAGAAGTGAATATTGAAAATTTTTGGGAAGTTATTTCTCTTGATGTTTTAGAAGAACAGAAAGAGTTTGTTGCATCAAACGCTGTATCAATCGCTCAAGCATATGTTCAAAAAGAGTTAAAACCACAAGCAGTCTACTACGCTAATCAACTAGTAGGCTTTGTAATGACATGTATCGATCGAGATGACCACGAGTATTGGATTTATCGACTTATGATTGATTCACAACTACAAGGTAAAGGTTATGGAAAAGCAGCTTTACAATTAATAATTCAAAGCATTCAATCTGACAAAACAAAACATTGTATTTATTTAGGTGTAGAACCTGAAAATAACATTGCAGTGAAACTCTATCAATCCTTTGGATTTGAATTCACTGGTCAAGTTTGTGGCCATGAGAATATTATGTGTTTGAAATACTAAGCAATCTTCGGACTGCTTTTTATTATAGATAAATTATCCGCATGACATCTATATTTAGCAACTATTGCGAGTAACCTATTAATGCATTTACCACATATGAATAAACTTTGATATGACTAACTTATTATGTAAGAACTTGCACTTCATGGGAAGTGCTTTTTCATCACAAATAAAAAGCAATCAATCTATATATGATTAACTGCTCAACAAACTGAAATTTATCTCTTTTTATAAGTGAATACAATTCCAATGATAGATCCAATAAAAATGAATGGTGCTACTCTTACAAATAAAAATTCAAAACCATGTAATAGAGTACCTGCAATTGCAAACTCTGGATTATTAAAATCCCAAGTCAAATATTCACTACGCATAGCTGCAAAAGCAACAAATAATACTAAAATAATTGTACATACTGATGTAAGCAAGTAACGAATTATCCGAATTCTCATTTCATTTCTTTTAGCAAGTTGAAGATTGATAACCTCAAGTTTTTCTGAAATACTCTTTAAATCTCCTTCATTCAAACATTGTTCCAGTACAGTTTCTCCAAGTAAGATACTTACAGAAGTATCCAGTTCATCAGCTAGTGATACAAGCATACTTGAATCAGGAACGGATAGTCCTTTTTCCCATTTAGATACTGTTTGCCTTACTACATTTAACTTGATAGCCATCTCTTCTTGCGATAGTCCTTTTGCTTTTCGTAGGTTTCTAATATTTTCATTCAACATAACCTATTCCTCCTTTGTGTTGATACAACTATTAAATATCAATATAACCGTTGCCACAAGCAACACAAATTAACATCTGTCATTACTGCATCAAATTCTAAATTGCTAGTTAAAAACGATATTTTCACCTAAAAAAGAGCCCGCAGGCTCTTTAATTAACGCATGTAATAAGGTTTTACGTATGCAGGAATTCCATTTTCCATGATAATTACTGGTTCACCTTGAATTAGTGGACGTAAGTAACTATAAGCTGCATCACTGATTCCACGGTAGTTTGGAAGAATCCATTCTGCTGGGAAGTTTTTAACATGGTTAGCTACATTTGAAGCATCTGTTGCAAAGAATTCAACATCATATTCAGCTGTATCTTTACGTTTAACACCAACCATTTTTCCAGTGAATGCTTTATCCATAGATCTCATATGAGCACTCATACCTAATTTGAAGCTTTCTTCAACGTCTACTAATGATTGTTCAGAAGCATGACAACGTTGAGCAGTTGATAAGTCTTGAACTTTACAACGAGAAGCTGTACCTGTTTCAAGAATTAAGTTTTTAATTGCATTACCAGCACCACCAAGAATTGCATGACCAAAACCATCATTCTTAGCTTCACCAGCTGCAAGGTAAGTTCCATCAGCGTAACGAACACCTTCAGAAACTACTACATAACATTTATTTTTTTCTTCGATGCATTTCTTAACTTCTGCTAAGAATACTTCTTTGTTGAATGGTTGTTCTGGAAGAACTACTAAATCAACAATTCCACTTAGACAACTTGAAGCTGCAAGCCATCCAGCATCTCTACCCATTGTTTCAAGAACAAATACTTCTTGACGAGTATAAACATTTACATCTAACCAAGTTTGCATTGCAGTAGTTGCAATGAATTTTGCTGCTGATGCAAATCCTGGACAATGGTCAGTAACCATTAAATCGTTATCTACAGTTTTTGGACAACCAACAAAACGACGGTTAGTAATTCCTTTAGCTGCTGCATATTCACTTAATGCTGCAACTGTATCCATTGAATCATTTCCACCTGTGTAGAACAATGTTTCAATATCATATTTTTCCATAACTTGGATTAATTTTTCGAAATCTTGTACATTTTCTCTTTTTAATTTATAACGGCAAGAACCTAATGCACTTGATGGTGTTTGACGAAGAATACGATTTTCATTTTCACTCATATGAGTTAAATCAACTAATCTTTCATTAAGAATTCCTTCAATACCATTAAGTCCACCATACACAGTATCATAAACTGGGTTTAATTGGTTTGCTTTAACAACACCCGCAACAGTTGCATTAATAACTGATGAAGGTCCACCTGATTGTGCTACTAAACAATTTGACATTTAATTTTCCTCCTAAATTCCAAAACTATTATACACTAAACAATAGTGCTTTGAAACAACAATTGTTAAACCTTTCACGAAAACTCACTCAACTCTTCCCATTTTTCCATCAATTGATTTAGCTCATTGTGAATTTGGTCGATTTCTTCATCTAAATCATTCATTTTTTCATAATCATGATAGTATTCAGGGTCAAATCGTAGTTCTCTTTTTGCTTCCAATAATTCTTCTTTTTCACTAATTAAACCTTCGATTTTCGCTATTTCTCGTTTTGCATTAATTGGTTTTATTTTTGGTTTTTCTGCTTCAATCTTGATTTTCGGAGCTTGTTTTACTTCTTCTTGTTTATTTCCATGATCTAAATATTCTTGATATCCATAAGGATAAAAATGAGCACCTGAGTCATCCAGTAACAAAACAGAAGTTGCTATCTTCTTAATAAAATAACGGTCATGTGACACGAATAAAATGGTTCCTTCAAATCCTTTTAATGATTCTTCGAGCGCTTCTTTTCCTTGAATATCTAGATGATTTGTAGGCTCATCTAGTACTAAAAAATTGGAATGTTTTAAGAGAAGTTTAGCAAACGATAAACGAACTTTTTCGCCACCACTTAATACATCAACTGTTTTAAAAACTTCGTCTGAACTAAATAAGAACTGGCCTAATACTGAACGAATTGTTGTTCTATCTAAATCAGGATAATCATCCCATAACTCTTCAAGTACAGTTTTACTTGTGTTAAATTGCGCTAATTGCTGATCAAAATAACCCACATCGATTTGATGCCCCAGTAAATAATTACCAGATAAAGCTGGGATAATTGACATAATTGTTTTTAAGAAAGTTGACTTGCCTGTCCCATTTGCACCTAGAATCGCAATACGTTGCCCAGATAGTACTTCTAAATTAATCTTGCTAAGTGGTTTGTCATAACCAATCACTAAATCTTCTACTTCAAGTACACGTTTACCTCCCTTTGCATGTGGAGTAAAATGAGCATGGAATGTCTTTGTATTACCTTCTTGTGGTTTATCAATTCTTTCCATACGGTCTAAGTATTTAATTTTAGATTGCGCAAAAGCCGCTTTACTTCTTTTATATCTAAACTTTTCTATTAATGCTTCTAATCTCTCAATTTCTTTTTGTTGACGCTCATAAGCCCTACCTTGTTTCTCATATTCAAGCTTCTTCTGTTCAACATAAGAGGAATAGTTACCAATGTATTTACTCATTTCTCCATACTCAATTTCATACACAACTTCTGCAAGTTGATCTAAGAAAGTACGGTCATGACTGACTAATACGACTGCTTTTTCATATCTTTTCAAGTAACCTTCTAGCCATTCAATTGTTTCTAAATCCAAATGGTTCGTTGGTTCATCCAGCAACAAGATATCTGGTTTACTAAGTAAGAGTTTTACAAAAGCTAACCGAGTTCTTTGTCCTCCAGAAAATGTTTCGATTCTACGATCTAATTCTTCTTTAGTAAAGCCAAACTTCGTAAATACTTGAAGTAATTCTGCTTGATAGTTATAACCATTCATTTGCTCAAACTTTTCTTGAACTTGTGCAAATTTTTCTAATATTTTCTCAGAATGATCGGTTGTCATTCTCTCTGTTATTTCTTCTAATTCTTTCTTACAGTCAAAGATAGGTTGAAAAACTAAATTCATTTCTTCTTGAACTGTTCTTTCTTCATCACTAAAAGTTGTTTGTGCTAAATATCCTATTGTTGTACCACTTAGCTGATGAATTGTACCTTGATCCAATTCAAGTTCATGCGTCATGCATTTCAATAGAGTTGATTTACCACAACCATTTCTTCCAACGATTGCTATCTTTTCAGTATTCTTTATTTCAAACTGGATGTCCTCGAAGACTGTTTGTGCTCCGAAATATTTACATCCTTTATTTATTTGATAAAGCATATCTCTCTCCTATAATTCAATATCTACAATATGTTTCGGTGCTCTTTTTTCAACAGGAGGTAATGTATTATAACTTGGTGCTATTGCTGTACACAAATATTCATGTGGATGATTCGCAATGGGTAACTTTGTATCTTCAAAATCTACATATTGCACAGGAAATATGTCTTCTTTTTTAAAGATAAATGGATGAAATGGCGTTTTAAACGTCCATGTTAAATCAAACCCAATATACTCTGATCCCTTATTTAAATTACCATACATTCTTGCATTTGACATAAACCAGCGCTTCAAAAACACGGGGTTGATATGAAGCATGTCAATACCAATCAAAAATGGCATTAAAGCTTGATTAAGTAAGCGAAAAGGTAAATCCACAAACTTATTAGGAGTGCAGTAATCATAAACAAAAACATCCACGAATAAACCATCACTATCCGTACAACGATTTGGCAAAAGTGTATTTACTTCTTTTAAGTAAGTACCTTTTTTCCTAATTTTCATTCCCGGAATTAGTACATTGTAACGTTTGTCTGTATCAAAACATTGAAAGGTATACTCTACTGGTAATTCTTTCTTAAGAACTTCAATAAAACGCATATAATCATCTTTCATCATTGCAATATCTGCATCATCATCCCAAGGAATGAAACCCTTATGGCGTACAGCACCTAATGCTGATCCACCATTTAACCAGTAAGGAATATCATTGCGTCTACATAGTTCATCAATGTCTTTTAACATTACAAGCAAAACATCTTGTACATCTCTAACCGTTATTTCGCTTCCATCTGCATTTGTTTTTAATACATATTTTTCCATAAAGCACCTCGATTACTATTGTAATGCATATTTCCTTTAAATGAAAGGCTCTGTTTAAAGTAAAAGCGATGTCATTAGACATCGCTACAAATTAAAAGTTTAAGTTTCTTGGTGTTCTTGCAAATGGGATGACATCACGAATATTTTGCATACCTGTAACATACATAATAAAACGTTCAAATCCTAGACCAAATCCAGCATGTTTACATCCACCATAGCGACGTAAATCCAAATACCAATCAAGTCCTTTTTCATCAACACCCATTTCTTTCATTCTTTGTCTTAATACATCAAGTCTTTCTTCACGTTGAGAACCACCTACTAATTCTCCAACAGATGGCACAAGTAAGTCACATGCAGCTACGGTCTTACCATCATCATTTAAACGCATATAGAAAGCCTTAATATCTTTCGGGTAATCAGTTAAGAAAACCGGACCATTTACTATTTTTTCGCAAATGTAGCGTTCATGTTCAGAATTTAAATCCATACCCCATTCAACTTTATTTTCAAATTTTACATCTGCTTTTAGAAGATGATCAATTGCTTCTGTATAAGGCATGCGTACAAAATCAGATGTACGAACTTTTTCTAATCTTTCTAGTAAAGTCTTATCGACGAATTCATTGAAAAATTTCATTTCTTCTGGACAGTTATCAAGTACATAGTCAATACATGATTTCACCATATCTTCAATTAAATCCATATCATCTAGTAAATCTGCAAAAGCCATTTCTGGTTCAATCATCCAGAACTCACTAGCGTGTGTTGTTGTATTTGAATTTTCAGCTCTAAATGTAGGTCCAAATGTATAAACATCACGAAATGCTAATGCAAATGCTTCAGCTTGAAGTTGTCCTGATACTGTTAAACTTGCATGTTTACCAAAGAAATCTTCCTCATAGTTATCATCTTTACGTGTTGTAACAGTAAATACTTCACCCGCTCCTTCAGCATCATTTCCAGTGATTAATGGTGCATTGACATAGACGAATCCTTGGTTTTGGAAGAATTCATGAATTGCCATTGCAAGAACTGATCTTATTCTAAATACAGCATTAAAAGTGTTTGTACGTGGACGTAAATGCCCAATTTCACGCAAGTATTCAAATGAATGACGTTTCTTTTGTAGTGGATATTCGTTATCACAAGCACCTTCCAATAAGATTTCAGTTACTTGTAATTCGAAAGGTTGTTTCGCCTCAGGTGTTAGTACAAATTTTCCAGTTACTTGAATTGCAGTTCCTGTTAAATACTTAGAAATCGCATCAAAATCTTTTAATGAACTTGAATATACAAGTTGAATACTTTTAAAATAAGTACCATCATTCAATTCAATAAAACCTACAGATCCATTGTTTCGATTTGTGCGAATCCATCCTTCACATTGGACATACTCAATTTGGTCAATTTCCATTGTATCCCCTGATACAACTAATTCATAAAGCTCTCTTACTGTCATGAATGTTAACATAGTTTCTCTCCTTTTAAATAAAAAAAACGTCCCTAACAAGGAACGTAATTAACACGTGGTGCCATCCTATTTCGTATAACGAAAGTTATACCTTTAAAACGTTAACGCCGTCAACGAGGTTGTCTACTTAATTCTCCAACCTGGCTCAAAAACTGTTACAATCTCTACTTTTCTTTTTCTAGATTTCACCATCCTAGAATCTCTTTGAAAGTCCACTAGAGCGCCTTTTTATCATCGCCTAATCTTTAAATGAATTTGTTTCAAATACTAACTCTTGAATACTTGAAACAACATCAACTGTTTTTACTACAATATTCTCAGGAACTTGAAAGTGTTCATGAGTAAAATCTACTATACCAGTAATCCCATAAGAAATCAAGAGGTCAACTGTTTCTTGAATGTTCTTTGAGATACAAAGAATCGCAATACGACACCCTTCTGGTAATTTTTCTTTTAATTCATTCATATGATACACTGGAACAGATGCCCCAGTGACATGCTCAGGCATCAAGTCAAATGCACAAACAATCTCACCTACAACATTATTCCAACGATTATAGTTTAGAAGTGCTTTTCCTAAGTTACCTGCCCCAACAAGAATGATTTTTTCATCAAATCCTAATCCTAGTTCATCACTAAAGATTTGAATTAAACTGCTTACATCATAACCAAATCCTTGTTTACCAAGATTTCCTAAAAATGAAAAGTCACGACGTATTGTAGTCGATTTAATTGAAACTTTTGCAGCCAAGTCTTTTGACATGATTCTTTGTATGCCATCATCTTGTAACTTGCGTAAAGCCTTCAAATAAATAGGATATCGTTGAAGTGTTGCTTTTGGTACATTTCTATTTTTTTCCATTGTTCATCACCAACCTTAATATATCATAAGAAAATACTTTGTGAAAGATTTATTTTTTTAACAATCAATTTCTTTACAAGGATTCGCACTACAATCTAACGCTCCAAAAAGCTTATGACGATAAGCAACAGAACCTGCAGCACCCATCATTGCAGCATTGTCAGTACAACACCAAAGTGGTGGGATTGTAAGGTGTACTCCCTCAATTGCACCAATCGTTTCTGTCATTTTTTCACGTAATCGTGAGTTAGCTGCAACACCTCCTGCAAGAACTACTTGCTTTGGTTTAAATTCATGTACAGCCTTTTCTGTTTTATTTACTAGCGTATCTAGTGCTGTTTCTTGGAAACAATATGCAAGATCAGCAGGAACTATCGTTTCGCCTTTCTTTTCTTCTCTTTGAATTAATTGAAGTACAGCTGATTTTAACCCAGAGAATGAAAAATCGAGTTCTTTCTCTGTTTTTGGAGTAGGCAATATGTAATGTGCTTTCCCTTCTTTGGCAAGTTTATCAATTGCTGGACCTCCCGGATATGGTAAACCTAAAACTCTTGCGACTTTATCATAGGCTTCACCTATTGCATCATCTTGAGTTGTTCCTAAAATATCAAAACTCCACTCATCTTTCATATAAACAAGTTCAGTGTGTCCACCTGAAACAACTAATGCAAGTAGTGGAAACACTAATTCATCCACAAACCCATTTGCGTAAATATGACCAATAATGTGATGTAGTGGAACAAGTGGCTTGTTGAAAGCCCAAGCTAATGTTTTAGCTGCTTGAACACCCACATGTAGTGATCCAATTAATCCTGGACCTTGAGTAAAGGCAATTGCATCAACATCATTCATTGTTATACCAGCTGTTTTAAGAGCTTCATCAATTACTACAGATATATTTTCAACATGGATTCTTGATGCTACTTCAGGTACAACACCACCATATTTCTTGTGAACATTTATTTGTGATGAAACTACATTGGAACATATCTCTTTTCCATCTTTAATAATTGAACAAGCAGTCTCATCACAACTACTCTCAATCGCTAATATGATCTCACTCATTGCTACCTCCTATCGCTTTCATCATTAAGAAAGCATCTTCATGGTTATCACTATAATATGATTTTCTTGTATTAATCGTGATATATCCAAATTTTTCATATAGTTTTTGTGCGGGAGTATTGCTTACTCTAACTTCCAACGAAAGTGTTTCGCATCCTTCTTTGCATGAACAATCTTCAATGACTTGCATAAGCTGGGATGCATAACCTTTGCCTTGTGCACTTTTTGTAACGCCAATCGTTGTAATTTGGGCTTGTTCATATAATGTCCAAAAGCCACAATAGCCAACAATCTCATCTTCCTCTAATAATACATAATAATGTGCAAATTCATTATTCTCTAATTCGTGTTTAAAATCCTCAATTCCCCATGGAAGTGTAAACAATTCTTTTTCCAACTCTGAAACACGATTTAAATCAGTATGAGTCATTTCTCGAATCATTTATTTTACCAAGTATTCTTCTGATGATTTCAAGTATTCAGGTACTAAGCAATGAATATTCTCCACCTTTTCCCAATAGGGTTTTAATGATAAAAAGGACTCTGCTAAATCCACATAGTTATCTTCTTTTCCAAGAAGTGAACCATCTCCTAATATCTCTTCATCGGGCTTTATAAAATTTTGTATTTCATCTATTGTAAATACGCCTGGTTCTTGCACTACTTCTCCATGATTGTATTTTGCGAAGTACGCTCGTTTACTACGGGCATCAAGTAAAACACAACACTTCGCATGATTACCACTATAAAGTTGCAATGTGTTTAATGCATAACATGGTATGTTTTTTGTAGCACACAATACTTTAGCTATTGTCATCGCAATACGAACACCGGTATAGCTACCAGGTCCTGTCGTTACAACAACTTCTTGAATATCATCTGGTTTTATCTTTGCCTCTTCGCAAAGTTTTACTAGCTCTGGGAAAATAGTTTCAGATTGTTGTTTGAAGCATTCGGTCATTGACTTCTTGATTAATTGATCATCTTGAATTAATGCTAAAGTCAAATGTTTATGACTTGTATCCATGCATAATGTAATCATATTGTTAACTCTCCTAATAATTCTTCATATTGTTTACCATTTGATTTTAATACAAATTCACGTTCATCTTCATCAAGTAAACGAATTTCAATTTCTAAGTATTCATCACCAATTAATTCTTCAATATACATTGGCCATTCAATGACAGTTAATCCATCACCTTGAATCATTTCTTCAAATCCTAAATCTTGATGTAATCCTTCCAAACGGTAGGCATCAAAATGAAATAAATCCATTCTACCATGATATATTTTACAGATTGTAAATGTCGGGCTACTCACTGTTTTCTCAATATTTAAACCCTTCGCAATTCCTTGCGTTAGTGTTGTTTTTCCAGCACCTAAATCACCAGTCAATGTAAATACCATTTGTGGCTTCGCAAGTTTACCTAATTTTAATCCTAATTCTTTTGTTTGCTCTTTAGATTTTGTTATCACTTTTATTTCCATAAATTATCCTCGCTAAAATATTATATCACAAAATGAAAAGCACTAATCTAGAAGTAGTGCTTTAAATTCGGGATGTTCATTAAACCATTTTACGGCAAAGCTACAGGAGCACAATGCTTTGCGATTTGAATTCTTTAATTCATGCGCAACCATCATCATCATTGTACCTGCGACACCCTGTCCTCTTAATGATCCATCCACAAAAGTGTGATTGATGTCCACAACACCTTGTTCTACTTCAGGAAAAGAAATTTCTGCGAGTACATGATCATCTTTTCGAAGTTGAATAAGGTTATTGAACATTTCATAATGCATACCGTCACCTCCGAGTGTACCTAAACTATATTCCTATTTCACTTATTTTCCAACTAAAACGCTCCAAAAACGCAAGAAAAAAGGATATCCGCAAGGGATATCCAAGGTTACCTGGCAACGAGCTAGTTTCACTATGGCGTGCATAGCTATAATCGCCGCTGAAATGCTTAACTTCTGTGTTCGGTATGGGAACAGGTGTGACCATTTCGCCATCATTACCAGATTTGTGAGAGAAATTCTCTCAAAACTAAATAACAGTTTAAGACATTTTTTGTATCTTTCCGAATTGTTGTTGTGTTTGTTTTACTCTTGACGTGATTAAATCCTCGACCTATTAGTATCAGTCAACTCCATACATCACTGTACTTCCATCTCTGACCTATCAACCTCGTCGTCTTCAAGGGGTCTTACTTTCTCAAGGAAATGGGAAATCTCATCTTGGAATTGGTTTCACGCTTAGATGCCTTCAGCGTTTATCCAGTCCGTACTTAGCTACCCAGCCATGCCACTGGCGTGACAACTGGTACACCATCGGTACGTCCATCCCGGTCCTCTCGTACTAGGGACAGCGTTCCTCAAATTTCCTACGCCCACAACAGATAGGGACCGAACTGTCTCACGACGTTCTGAACCCAGCTCGCGTACCGCTTTAATGGGCGGACAGCCCAACCCTTGGAACCGAATTCAGCTCCAGGATGCGATGAGCCGACATCGAGGTGCCAAACCTCGCCGTCGATGTGAACTCTTGGGCGAGATCAGCCTGTTATCCCCAGGGTAGCTTTTATCCGTTAAGCGACGGCCATTCCATACTGCACCGCCGGATCACTAATCCCGACTTTCGTCCCTGCTCGACTTGTAAGTCTCGCAGTCAAGCACCCTTCTGCATTTGCACTCAACGATTGATTTCCAACCAATCTGAGGGTACCTTTGGGCGCCTCCGTTACTCTTTAGGAGGCGACCGCCCCAGTCAAACTGCCCACCTGACACTGTCCTTTGACCCGATCAGGGCCATAAGTTAGAATTTCAAGTAACTAAGAGTGGTATCCCAACGATGGCTCCATTGAAACTAGCGTCCCAACTTCTTAGCCTCCCACCTATTCTGTACATAGTTAATCAAAACTCAATATCAAGCTACAGTAAAGCTCCATGGGGTCTTTCCGTCTAGTTGCGGGTAACCTGCATTTTCACAGGTACTAAGATTTCACCGAGTCTGCTGCCGAGACAGCGCCCAAATCATTACGCCTTTCGTGCGGGTCAGAACTTACCTGACAAGGAATTTCGCTACCTTAGGACCGTTATAGTTACGGCCGCCGTTCACTGGGGCTTCAATTCAAAGCTTCGCCTTGCGACTAACTCATCCTCTTAACCTTCCAGCACCGGGCAGGCGTCACCCCCTATACTTCGTCTTGCGACTTTGCAGAGAGCTGTGTTTTAGTTAAACAGTTGCTTGGGCCTCTTCACTGCGGCTCTCTTTTACAAGAGCGCCCCTTCTTGCGAACGTACGGGGCAATTTTGCCGAGTTCCTTGGCAACAGTTCTCTCGCTCACCTTAGGCTTCTCGCCTTGACCACCTGTGTCGGTTTTGGTACGGGCCGCATCTTGATTAACGCTAGAAACTTTTCTTGAAAGCTGGTATCACAAACTTCGCTACTTGGTCGCCCGTTCACTCGTCGTCACGCTTTTGGATTGACATGCGGATTTGCCTACATGTCTCCTACTTCGCTTAATCCCCAATCCATTAAGGGGTATTGCTAACCTTCTTTGTCATTCCTTCACTCAAGTGCGGGTACGGGAATATCAACCCGTTGTCCATCGACTACGCTTGTCAGCCTCGCCTTAGGTCCCGACTTACCCAGGGAGGACGAACCTTCCCCTGGAAACCTTAGTCAATCGGTGTGTAGGATTCTCACCTACATCTCGCTACTCACACCGGCATTCTCACTTCCAAACGCTCCACCACTCCTTACGGTATGGCTTCAACGCTGATTGGAACGCTCCCCTACCCAATATCTTACGACATTGCCATAGTTTCGGTATTCTGCTTAGCCCCGGTACATTTTCGGCGCAGGGTCACTCGACTAGTGAGCTGTTACGCACTCTTTAAAGGATGGCTGCTTCTGAGCCAACCTCCTAGTTGTCTGTGCATCCCCACATCCTTTTCCACTTAGCAGAAATTTTGGGACCTTAACTGATGATCTGGGCTGTTTCCCTTTTGACCATGGACCTTATCACCCACAGTCTGACTGCCGAGTATACAATTCTGGCATTCGGAGTTTGATACCATTCAGTACCCCTAGATGGGGCCATCATGATTTCAGTGCTCTACCTCCAGGTTGCTTACCTCGACGCTAGCCCTAAAGCTATTTCGGGGAGAACCAGCTATCGCCGTGTTCGATTGGAATTTCTCCGCTAGCCACAATTCATCCGCCAACTTTTCAACGGTGGTCGGTTCGGTCCTCCAGTTGGTATCACCCAACCTTCAACCTGATCATGGCTAGATCACACGGCTTCGGGTCTACCATCACGTACTATGTCGCCCTATTCAGACTCGCTTTCGCTTCGGCTCCGTTTCTTCAACTTAACCTCGCACGTATTGGTAACTCGCCGGTTCATTCTACAAAAGGCACGCCATCACCCATTAACGGGCTCTGACTTCTTGTAAGCATACGGTTTCAGGTTCTATTTCACTCCGCTCCCGCGGTTCTTTTCACCTTTCCCTCACGGTACTGGTTCACTATCGGTCATAATGGAGTATTTAGCCTTACCGGATGGTCCCGGCTAATTCCGACAAGGTTTCACGTGCCTCGCCGTACTCAGGATTCCACTAGGTCTCATTCGATTTTCGTCTACAGGGTTTGCACCTTCTTTGACCGACCTTTCAATGCCGTTCGACTAACCGTTTGAGTACCACGTTGTGGTCCTACAACCCCAGTCCTTAGACTGGTTTGGGCTCTTCCCCTTTCGCTCGCCACTACTTAGGGAATCATTTTTATTTTCTTCTCCTACAGGTACTAAGATGTTTCAATTCCCTGCGTTCTCTTCTCACAAGCTATGTATTCACTTGTGGATAACACTGCATTACCAGTGCTGGGTTCCCCCATTCGGATACCCCCGGATCTCTGTGTGCTTACCACTCCCCGAGGCGTTTCGCCGTTCGCTGCGTCCTTCTTCTGCTCATTATGCCAAGGCATTCACCGTACGCCCTTTTTCATTTAATCACTTCGCCACAAGACTGAGATTTCTTCTCGTGGACTTCTTTTTTTAGATTGAACTGTTTTTACTATGTTTTTCCTAAAATCATTTCATTGCTGTTCTGATTTTTGAAATCTAGTTTTTCAACTTTTCGGAAAGACCTTAATATCTGTCTTTCTCTGTTATTCAGTTTTCAAAGAACTTCTGAGAAATCACCGATCTCTCAAAACTAAATAGGAAATAAACGCTTAACTCAATTACTGTACTTCTTTCTCCTTAGAAAGGAGGTGATCCATCCCCACGTTCCCGTAGGGATACCTTGTTACGACTTAACCCCAATCATCAGTCCTACCTTCGACGGCTCCCTCCTTTACAGGTTAGGCCACCGGCTTCGGGTATTACCAACTCTCATGGTTTGACGGGCGGTGTGTACAAGGCCCGAGAACGTATTCACCGCGGCATGCTGATCCGCGATTACTAGCGATTCCGACTTCATGAAGTCGAATTGCAGACTTCAATCCGAACTGAGACAACCTTTGTGTGTTTTGCTCGCTATCACTAGCTGGCTTCACGCTGTAGTTGCCATTGTAGTACGTGTGTAGCCCAGGTCATAAAGGGCATGATGATTTGACGTCATCCCCACCTTCCTCCGGTTTATCACCGGCAGTCTCTCCAGAGTCCCCAACTTAATGATGGTAACTGAAGACAAGGGTTGCGCTCGTTGCGGGACTTAACCCAACATCTCACGACACGAGCTGACGACAACCATGCACCACCTGTATCCTTCATCCTCCCCTATATCTCTATAGGCTTGTCCGGTATGTCAAGACCTGGTAAGGTTCTTCGCGTTGCGTCGAATTAAACCACATACTCCACCGCTTGTGCGGGCCCCCGTCAATTCCTTTGAGTTTCACACTTGCGTGCATACTCCCCAGGCGGAATACTTATTGCGTTAACTGCAGCACTGAGTTTCCCCAACACTTAGTATTCATCGTTTACGGCGTGGACTACTAGGGTATCTAATCCTATTTGCTCCCCACGCTTTCGTGCTTCAGCGTCAGTTACAGGCCAGGCAACCGCCTTCGCCACTGGTGTTCCTCCATATATCTACGCATTTTACCGCTACACATGGAATTCCATTGCCCTCTCCTGTACTCTAGTCGACCAGTTTCTTAGGCTATATGGGGTTGAGCCCCACGCTTTCACCTAAAACTTAATCAACCGCCTACGCACCCTTTACGCCCAATAATTCCGGATAACGCTTGCCACCTACGTATTACCGCGGCTGCTGGCACGTAGTTAGCCGTGGCTTTCTGGTAAAGTACCGTCACTCCTAGATCCTATCCAGGCCGTTCTTCCTTTACAACAGAGCTTTACAACCCGAAGGCCGTCTTCACTCACGCGGCGTTGCTCGGTCAGGCTTTCGCCCATTGCCGAAAATTCCCTACTGCTGCCTCCCGTAGGAGTTTGGGCCGTGTCTCAGTCCCAATGTGGCCGTTCACCCTCTCAGGCCGGCTACGCATCATCGTCTTGGTGAGCCATTACCTCACCAACTAACTAATGCGACATAACCCCATCTATTTGTGTTTCTCACCTTTAATCATCAGAAGATGCCTTCCAATGACCTATCCGGTTTTAGCGTCCGTTTCCAAACGTTATCCCAGTCCTTATAGGTAGGTTGGTTATGTATTACTCACCCGTTCGCCACTAACTTCCAAGAGCAAGCTCTCTTCCGTTCGTTCGACTTGCATGTATTAGGCACGCCGCCAGCGTTCATCCTGAGCCAGGATCAAACTCTCCGTTTGAATTGCTCATTTATGACACTGACTTCTTTGTCAGTTTTATCCTTTTTGTTTCCTTTTTAATTGACGTTCGTTGTTTAATTTCCTATTCAGTTTTCAAAGATCGTTCGCT
>NZ_FUWY01000010.1 GCF_900167375.1 Anaerorhabdus furcosa | reverse complement strand
ACTGCAAAAACAATAATAGGATATAAAGTAGTACAATCTGATATTGATAATGCACCAACTACAGTTGCAGAGGGTGAAGTTATCACAATCAACTATGTAAAAGATGAAACACAAACAAAAGAAGTAAGCTATGAAGTAACACACAAGTTACCAAATGGAGATAGTGAAGTAGTAACAGTAAAAGAAACAGTATGGATTAATGATGCAGATGAACTAAAAGTAACTGCAGAGTCAATCGCAACAAAAGCACCAGAAGGATATAAGATTAATACAATCCAAACAACTGGTGGAGAAACTGTAGTTGCAGGAGACATCGTTGCGAATAAAACAAAGATTGAAGTAACTTATTTACCAATTGATTATGAATATGTAGTTAAACATCATATGATAAATGCAGATGGTAGTATTGTTGAATTTGTAGGTAGCGATGACCACGAGACACATATTGCATCATTCAATTCAAAAGTTAAAGCAACTGATCATAAAGTTAATATTATTGACTATAAATATTGGTATGCAGAACAAGATGAAATTACAATGCAAATTTCAAATAATGTATTGAATTTATTCTATTACCAAGATGTTGTTGGTGATAGAGATCAAGATGGTAATGACATTGGTGATGAAATCCCAGATGTTTACCAAGTTAAATTTATTTATAAAGTTGAAACAAATGGAACTGGTTACGTTACGTCTGACAATAAATCTGAAACTTATGAATATGTAACTAAAGATTATGATCGAAATGAAAAATATGATCCAGAGATATTAAATATTAAAGTATCTCCGCTTGCTAAAGATGTAGTAAACAATGCAGCAAGTAACTATAGATTTAATAATTGGCACGATAGTGAAAATAAATTATTTAATTCTATAGATGAGATTAGAAACTCAGAGTATGCAGCAACAATGGTGTTTACAGTTGTATTTAATAAAATACCTCCAACTGTAGATCCAGAAGAACCTGTTGATCCAGGTTGTCCAGTTGGAACTACTTGGAATGAAGGAACACAATTATGTGAAGAACCTCCAGTTATTGTGAATCCAATCGTTCCGCCAGTTAATCCAAATCCACCAACTAATGGTGGTAATGCAACAATTGATCAAGAAGAAACTCCGTTAGTAAAACCAACACCTACACCATCAACAACACCAGATATTACTGAAGTTGAAGATGATGCAACACCAGAAATAGTTGGTAAATCTAGTTGGGCTTTAATTAATCTGATTGCGGTTATTATTGGTTTATTATTAACAATTATTTTAATTGTTTCTAAACACGAAAGTGATGAAGAAGATGATAGTGATGAAATCAATCCAAATCAAGAAGAAACTGAGTTATATGAGCGTAAACGAATTTATAAAGTAATTGGAGCAATCGTTGCGGTTATATCAGTTATTATATTTATTCTTACTGAAAATATGACATTACCAATGGTTCTTGTAGATAAGTATACAATTATCATGTTGATTTTAACTTTAGTTACTATTGTTGTATTCTTCCTTGGAAGAAAATGGCATGAAGTTGAAATGGATGAAGAAGTAAAACCACAAGTTTAAGAATGAATCTGCATGTAAATGCAGATTTTTCTTTTATTGCGGGAATATTGAATTCAAACTATAATGAAAGAGATAAAATCCTAGTAGTAATCCAAAAATAGTTATGTTTATTTGAAACAGAGGGGTAAAGTATGAAACAAATGTCCAGTCTGCAATTTTTGGAGATTTTGCGCAGAACATTAAATCGTGTGGATTCAAGATTAGTTAATCATGGGGATAAAGTTGGATATTTGATTTATTCGATTTTAACTTTCATGAGAACGTATAGTAAAGATGAGATTGCGGAAATCACTTTGTTAGGGATATTGCATGACATTGGTGCTTATAAGACAGAAGAAATTGATGACATGATGGAGTTTGAGAATAGTCATGTTTGGTACCATTCAATCTATGGTTACCTTTTTTTAAAGAATTTATCAAAAATGAGAGAGAAAGCAATTCCGTTATTGTATCATCACTTACCTTATAAATATTATGAAGAAGTGGGATTGAAAGAGGATGACATAGCTGGCTTAATTCGATTGGCAGATAGAATCGATGTTATTACAAGTTTTAATAATCCGGAATTTTGTGAACAATGGATACAAGATAATCAGGGCACAATGTTGTCACCTTATTGGGTGAGAGTGTTTTTTAGTATGCCCAATTATAAAGAACTATTAATACAAATAGCATCAAAGAATTATACTGAGTATTCAAAATGCATGGCGGAAGATTTGGAATATGAATATGATGAAATAGAAAATTATTTGACAGTAATTGCTTATGCAATTGATTTTAGAAGTGAGTTCATGGTGCTTCATACAGTAACAACAGTTAATGTGAGTTTGGCGATTGGTGAAAGAATGAATTTGTCTCCGAAAGAATTAAATGATTTGTACTTTGGATCGCTTCTACACGATGTTGGAAAGATATCTTGCCCTGTAGAAATACTAGAAAAGCCAGGGAAATTAACGAGTGAAGAAATGGAAATTATGAAAGATCATGTTGTGGATACAAGAAGAATTCTTGAAGGATTGATCAACAACAACATTTTAGAAATTGCAGCAAGACACCATGAAAGAATTGATGGATCGGGTTACCCAGATCATTTGAAATTTAATGACTTAACTAGACAACAACGTATATGTGCAGTGGCGGATATTGTAAGTGCGTTGGTACGTCAAAGAAGTTATAAAGATGCATTTGGTAAAGAAAAAACAATTGGGATTCTTACTGATATGGATAAACAAGGGTTGTTAGATAGTCAAGTTGTTGAAGTTGTGGTAAATGATTTTGATGAAATTATGGATGAAGTTAACGCATATGGTAAAGAAGTTATTGAAGCGTATGAAGCTATTCAGAGTGAATACCAGCTGCTGATAACTAAGTATAGTCATCTAGATATGTAGAGCATAATTTTACACTTTTATCATGTTTTTGTTATGATTAAACTGGAAGTAGGTATGTGATATGAAATATAGGATTCTTAAAATATTTCTATCGTTAATGCTTGTAGTTGCTTCAATAGACCTGTTTGTTTTTGCTATAGACCAAGATTTAACAATAACTAATACAATTGATTATGCAGAAGATAAATCAACTGCAACTATAAATCTAGATGTAGTTCCAAATACAAATATAGAAATTGAATCAATAACCGTTGATGGTAGAAATGTAATGATAAAAAATGACTTGGGTGTAAAAGCGCAAGAAGTTGTTACAGAAAATCAAACGGTTATTTTTAATATTGCTTATAGTAAAGATGGTGAACAATTTACTCAAGAGGAAAAAGTAATTGTAGATCAAATAGAAACAATGATACAAGAGTCTAATCCGAATATAGATGAAAGTATTGAAGTAAGTGAAGAACCTAATTTTGTTCAACCAGAAGTCACTGTTAATGTAGCGAAGATAAACATTTTAAGTTTAGTACAAGAAAAATTAATAATGAATGTTGGAGAAGTGGTTGATTTTGATCCGAAAAAATTTGTGGTTATCGATGAGGGTGTTGATCAAAATTTAATTGATAAGGTAGTTGTGAATTCAAATGTAAACAACATGAAAGTTGGTTCTTATGAAGTAGAATTTTCTGTTGTGGATGATGCTGGTGGCACATCGAGTGTAGTGCTAAAGGTAAGTGTTCAAGGATTGCCGTATCTAGTTGATGATAATAATCAATTTGTACCGTTAGATGGAATGAATGATATAAGAAAAAGAGAGTATGATAGCACACGTTACTTTGAAGGTTATCATATTGTTTATGATCAAGTTTTAGAAGATGGTACCATTCAAAATGCGACTCCAATTTCACTTGGGTATAATGAGGATTCTAGTTATGCAGTTGTTTCAAAAGTCTTGAATGAATCGAATGTTGATGTGGGTGCTGTAGCGTACAAAGCACCGGGTATATATAAAGCGTATTATGAATTTTCAAATCCATATGGTGGATTAAGTACAACCATCAGAGAAATACTTGTAAGAGGTGAATTGGTGGTTGCGGATGGCACAATTGAATATTCATCTACCAATCCTGTTAAAAAATATTCTAATTTCGATGAGTTCTATATGATGAATAAAAATCAAATAGAAGGATTTGTGGCAGAGGTATTAACGGAAAATAATGTACTTAATAAATATGGTGAACCAAATAGTTCGATAACAATTCAATATGTGGGTTTAACCAATTTCTCTGATATTGATTTTACAGAAATGAATCCAGATGGTACACCGAAAACGTTGATATTGCAATTGGTTGCTACAGATAATAGCAAAAACTTTGGATTTCCTAATATGGCATCAAAACTTAATGTAATTGTTCATGTCGTAAACAAGATTCAAAATGCACCGATAATTACAGTTAAAAATCCGATTACATACCGATTGACGAGTGATTCAATTCTATTGAATGGCATAGAGGTTGAAAGTGATACTAAACTATCGCTTACAGATAGTCCAATCTACAAAAAATTATTGGATTATATTGAAGTGGTAGATGATGAGGATATTGCCAATGGATTTGACACTGTTGTTGAAGTTGTGAAAATTAAAGAAATCAATCAAGATTTAGAAATCAATTTTTCTTCACTAACAGTTCAACAAGATATTATTGATTTATTAAAGAGTCCAGGAATTGTTGAAGTGACCTATCGAGCAGTTGATCAAAGTGGTAATGCTTCAATGACTGTAAAGGATTTTGAAATAGCTTCTGATATTTGGTTTGATGATTTTAGTCAAGTGATAAATGTTAGACAAAAAATAGGTGGATATTATTCTCCGCATGCAATAATTAAATACATTGATTCAAGTAGAAATGAAATTTCAAGTGAGTTAGTTCTAGATGAAATTTCACTAGATTCAGTGATGGTGCATCGTGTTGAGTTTGTTGAAGCGCAACGATATATTTATTTTCCAGATAGTACGCAACTTAGGCCAAAAGTGAAAATGGAGCAAGATATATTAACACAAGGAATGATTTGGTTTAGTGGAAATCAACCAATGTTTTACTTTGTGGAAGATGAAGTAAATTTAGATATAGTAAAAGCTGGTTTTTATTTAGTTAATCAACAAGGAATGAGAAGTTTTCATTCTACACCTGTGACAAATAGTGAAAATTCAGCAACAATTACAAGTGATTCACCGGGATATATTCGGGTAACATTTGAAACAGAAGATACTCTAAGTGGTGTTAATGATGGAACTGTGACAATTGACAAGGTGTATGGGTTTACGTCACTTCCTATGATTTCGTCAAAACAAGAGATAACAGTAAAAGAGTATGAATCACAAAGTAATATGGATAAACTGATAAACGCAAATGCTGCGGTGACGCTTCCTGATTTAAGTGTTAAGGAAGTGCCAACAATCATTGATTATTCTAAAGTTGATCCAATTCAAGGTGGTGAGGCGCAAATTGATGCGAGTTATACTTTAATTAATAAGGAAGAGAAAACAACGACAAAACTTGTAAAAGTAAATGTGATTAAAAAACCAATAATTACTGCGAATAATATTGAATTAAGAATTGGAGATATGTTGGATATTCTTTCGATGAGTCATGTAAAAGTAACGGTATTTACTGGACAAGTCGATTTATCAAAATTGGTTATACAAAGCAATGTGCCAGAAGAAAATGGAATTGTGAATCAAGTAGGGAACTATAGTATTACTTTTGAATATACAGATGATATTGGAAATACTTCATCTTACTCAATACGAGTGAATGTAAAAAGTAAAGAATCAGAATCATCAAATAATGTTCCTTCACCAACAATTAAACCAGCTGAGCCTACAAAGAACCCTACGATAAAACCAACACAAAATCCATCGAATACTGAGGAAGTAAATCCTACATCGGCACCTTCTCAAGAAGAAGAGATTGAAATAACTGTTGATGAAGATAGTAACACTGAAAATAAGAAGAGCGTTGAGTGGTGGTGGATTGTACTTACGATAATCATTACTACAATTTATACTTACTATTTAGTTAAGAAAGATGAATAAGCACGCATAGTGCTTTTCATTTGACTTGTTTAGTATAATAAATGTAGGTGAGCATATGATATTAAATATTAGTGGTAGAACAGATGTAGTGGCGTTTTATGTTGATTGGTTAATGAATCGATTAGAAGAAGGATTTGTGGATGTGAGGAATCCTTTTTATCCCAAAAGTGTAAGTCGAATTAATTTTTGTGATGTTGAAGCTATTATATTTTGCACGAAGAATCCAAATCCGATTTTGAAATATTTGGATAGAATAAAAATTCCGTTTGTGTTTCAAATAACTTGTACGCCTTATGGTTCTGATATTGAGTTGGGCATAAAAGATAAGAAAGAAATTGTAGAATCAATTATCGAACTTAGTAAAAGAATAGGAAAAGAGAAAGTGTATTTACGCTATGATCCAATACTTATAAATAAGAAATATACAATGGAATACCATGAAAAAGCGTTTGAAAGGTTATGTACATTATTGGATGGCTATGTTGAACATGTGATTGTTTCGTTTGTGGATGAATATAAAAACGTAAATCGACATAAAGGAAAATTAGATATGAAGGAATTAACGGATGAAGATTTTCTTGAATTAGGTAAACGGCTAGTGAGTATTGCGAGTAAGTATCAAATGACCATGCAAACATGTTATGAAAAGAATGATTTGACAAGTGTTGGATTCATACAATCTGCTTGTCTTACAAAAGAATTAGCGTATTCGCTTACGGGAAGAAGTAACTTTGGAAAATGGAAAGCTAGAGATTGTGGATGCGTGGAAATGGTGGATATTGGTGCTTATAATACGTGCGGACACTATTGTCGGTATTGTTATGCGAATTATGATGAGAAAAGTGTAGCAATAAATAGAAAGAAACATGATGTGAATTCTTCCTTATTAATAGGCTATTTAGAGCAAGATGACATCATAAAGGTAAGAAAAAAATAAATCCCTATATAATAAGGATGAAAAAAATAATTGAAAATCCTCTAAAATATGCAAAATTTGGATGTAGTTGATGATTATATGATAAATAAGTAAAGAATTTGGGGTAAAAAGCCTCAAATTTTTTGTTTTTTAAAAGTTGAAAATATGCGAAAAAAACAGTTGCAATGGGGTTTTGGAAGTGTTAATATATAAAAGCACTCGCATGGATGTGGGAGGTTGCCGGCACGCCGAAAAGCGTTGTCATAGGCGTTAAGTCGGGTAATTCACACGGAGCGATTATCGCAAGATAAGTGAAATAAAGGAGGAAAATTTCATGGCAAAAAATTCAGTAAGAATTCGTTTGAAAGCTTACGAGCACAGAAGTCTAGATCAAGCAAGTGAGAAGATTGTTTCTACTGCTACTAGTCACGGTGCTAAAAAGGTTGTTGGTCCAGTTCCACTACCAACTGAAAGACAAGTGGTTACAGTTCTACGCGCGGTACATAAGTATAAAGATGCTCGTGAACAATTTGAAATTAGAACACATAAACGTTTGATTGAGATCATCGGTCCAAGCGCAGAGACTATCGACGCATTAAGTCGTTTAGATTTGCCAAGTGGTGTCGATATCGAAATCAAACTGTAAGAAAGGTTTGAGGTGACATCATGAAAGGTATATTAGGACGTAAACTTGGTATGACTCAAGTGTTTACAACTGATGGAACATTAATTCCAGTAACAGTTGTAGAAGCAACACCAAACGTAGTTATGCAAAAGAAAACAAATGAGAATGATGGCTATGAAGCAGTTCAATTAGGCTTTGAAGACATCAAAGAATCAAGAGCTACTAAGGCTAACAAGGGTCATGCAGCAAAAGCTAACACTGCTCCTAAGCGTTTCGCTCGCGAACTTCGCGCAGATGAAATGATGAACTTAGAAGTAGGTAACGATGTAAAAGTTGATATCTTTTCCGCTGGTGATATTGTCGATGTAACAGGAATTAGTAAAGGTAGAGGGTTCAACGGTACAATCGTTAGAAATAACGCAACTATCGGACCTAAGTCTCACGGTTCAGGGCATCACAGACACATCGGTTCATTAGCTACAACAGGGATCACATCTAGAAAAGGTGGTATCGATAAAGGTACTACTATGGCTGGACAAACTGGTGGCTATGTAACAACAAATCAAAATTTAGAAATCATTAAAGTAGATGTTGAAAACAACTACATGTTAATAAAGGGAAATGTTCCAGGACCTAAGAAAGGTCTTGTAATGGTTAAAACAACTGTTAAAGGTGTTAAGAACGTTCCTGCAAAAGAATTAATTAATTATGCTCCAGTTGCCCAAGAAGCTGCAACTGAAGTTGCTAAAGAGGAGGAATAAGACATGCCAAAGGTAGATGTATATAGCCAAGAAGCGAAAGTCATTAAACAAATCGATTTGGCCGATGCAGTATTTGGCATTGAACCTAATCAACAAGCAATGTTTGATGCAATCGTAATGCAACAAGCTAGCATGCGCCAAGGAACTCACAAGACAAAAACACGTCGTGAAGTTGCTGGTGGTGGTAAAAAACCATTTAGACAAAAAGGTACAGGACGCGCTCGTCAAGGGTCAATCCGTGCTGTTCAATGGAGAGGTGGAGGAATTGCCTTCGGTCCTACTCCTAGAAGCTATGCTTATAAATTAAACCGTAAAGTTCGTCGTTTAGCTCTTAAGTCAGTATTGAGTACTAAAGTAGCAAACAACAACTGTACAATTCTTGAATCAATTAAATTTGACGCAATCAAAACTAAGAGCTTCGTAGAAATGATGAAAGCATTCAACTTCGAAAGAAAAACATTATTCGTAGTTGATATCACTGAAGAATTTGACAATGCCTTCTTATCAATGAGAAACGTTGCAAATGCAATGATGTTAACTGTTGAAGGATTAAATGTATATGATATCGCAAATGCTGATCAAATCGTAATTACTGAAGCTGCTGCTATTAAAGCAGGGGAGGTACTTGCATAATGAGTAACGCTAGAGACATTATCATCCGTCCAATCATCACTGAAAAAACAATGAAGATGATGGACAGCGACAATAAAATTACATTCGAAGTTGCTAGAGGAACTAACAAAACTCAAGTTCGTCAAGCAATTGAAGAAATCTTCAATGTAAAAGTTGAAAAAGTTAACATTTTAAACTGTCGTCCTAAAGACAAACGTGTTGGAAAATACGTTGGTAAAACAAGTGCTATTAGAAAAGCGATCGTAAAATTACCAGAAGGACAAGACATCAACTTATTCAAAGACTAATTAAAATATCGGAAGAAGTACGCTATTTCCGGACAAAATGCGTAAGGAGGACCATTAAGTAATGGCTATTAAGAAATATAAACCAACGACACCTGGCCGTCGTGGCATGAGCACATTAATGAATGATGAGATTACAACTTCTACACCAGAACGCTCATTATTATCAGCTCTTAGTTCAAAAGGTGGACGTAATAACACAGGACGTATCACAACTCGCCATCAAGGTGGAGGACACAAACGTCAATACCGTATTATCGATTTCAAACGTAACAAGGACAATATCCCTGCTACTGTTGCTACTATCGAATACGATCCAAACAGATCTGCAAACATCGCATTATTAAATTATGCAGATGGTGAAAAGAGATATATCATTGCTCCTAAAGGATTAACAGTTGGACAAACTGTTGTATCTGGTGTAGAAGCTGATATTAAAGTAGGTAACACATTAGAAATGAAAAACATGCCTGAAGGTACTGTTGTTCATAACGTTGAATTAAAACCTGGTAAGGGTGGACAACTTGCACGTAGTGCTGGATGTTCTGCACAAATCCTTGGTATTGAAGATCGTTATGTTACTGTTCGTTTAACATCAGGTGAAGTTAGAAAAATTCTTGCTAACTGTCGTGCAACAATCGGTTCAGTTGGTAATGAAGATTATAGCTTAATCAATGTTGGTAAAGCAGGACGTTCTCGTTGGATGGGTATTCGCCCAACGGTTCGTGGATCTGTTATGAACCCTAATGATCACCCTCATGGAGGAGGAGAAGGAAAAACTCCAATTGGACGTAAATCACCAATGACTCCTTGGGGTAAAAAAGCTATGGGTGTTAAAACTCGTAAAGATAAAAAACAAAGTTCTAAATTAATTGTAAGAGGCCGTAAAGGTAAATAACGAAAGGAAGGAAAAGTAAATGACACGTAGTTTAAAAAAGGGTCCATTCTGTGATGACCACTTAATGAAAAAGGTTGAAACATTGAATGCGGCTGGTAAAAAAGAAGTTATTAAAACATGGTCACGTCGTTCAACAATTTTCCCAAGTTTCGTTGAACATACATTTGCAGTGCATAATGGTAAAGAACATGTTCCTGTATTCGTAACTGAAGACATGGTTGGACATAAACTTGGTGAATTCGTACCTACTCGTAAATATGGCGGGCATGGTGACGATAAGAAAGCGTAGGAGGAAAGAAAATGGAAGTTAAAGCAACAGCAAAGACAGTTCGTATCGCTCCTCGCAAAGTAAGATTAGTTCTAGATTTAGTTAGAGGAAAAGATGCTGCTGAAGCAGCTGCTATCCTTAAGTTCACACCAAATCATGCAGCTGCAGAAATTGGTAAAGTACTTAAGTCAGCAGTAGCAAATGCTACAAACAATCACAAATTAGATGAATCAAAACTATATATTAAAGCATGCTATGCAAATGAAGGAATCACAATGAAGAGATTCATGCCTGCTGCAAAAGGTAATGCACATCAAATTTTAAAACGCACAAGCCACATTACAGTTGTGGTTGATGAGCGCTAGGAAGGGGTTCAGATATGGGTCAAAAAGTTAGTCCTATTGGAATGCGTGTCGGAGTTATCCGCGATTGGGAATCTAGATGGTACGCAGAAAAAGAATACGGTAACCTATTAATGGAAGACGTTAAAGTCCGTAAATTCTTAGAAAAAGAACTACATAACGCTTATGTTTCAAGAATTGAAATCGAACGTACTTCTAACGAATTGAAATTAATCATTCGTGCAGCTCGTCCAGGTGTTCTTGTAGGGAAAAATGAAAAAGATGAAGACAAGATGGAGTCTTTAAAGAAAAAACTATCAAAACTTACTAATGGTAAAGATATCAAAATTGATGTATTAGAAATTGCTAATCCAGATTTAGATGCTTACTTAGTTGCAAGAAAAATTGCTGAGCAATTAGAAGCTCGTCAATCTTTCAGAACTACACAAAAGAAAGCGATCCAACAAACTATGCGTTCAGGTGCTAAGGGAATTAAGACTTTAGTATCAGGTCGTTTAGGTGGTGCTGATATCGCTCGTGGTGAAGGTTACTCTGAAGGAGTTGTACCTTTACATACACTACGCTCTGATATCGACTACTGTTGGTATGAAGCAAATACAACTTATGGTAAATTAGGTGTTAAAGTTTGGATTTGTCGTGGACAAGTATTACCAGGACAAATGGTAAAAGAACCAGAAGCTCCTAAAACACCTCAAGGTCGTGGACCTCGTCGTCCTCGTAACAACGACCGTCGTGCTCCAAGAAACGCTGATGCTAAAGCACCTGCTGCAGCTCCAGCTAATGGGGAAGCTACAAAGGGAGGTAATTAATTATGTTAATGCCTAATAGAACTAAATATAGAAGACCTCATCGCCAAAGCTATGAAGGTCGTTCAAAAGCTGGACGTGAAGTTGCGTTTGGTGAATTTGGATTAGTTGCAGAGCAAGGTGCTTATGTTTCTAACCGTCAAATCGAGGCAGCTCGTATTGCTATGACTCGTTACATGAACCGTGGTGGTAAAGTTTGGATTAAAATTTTCCCTCACTTAGCAATTACTAAGAAACCTCTTGAAGTACGTATGGGATCTGGGAAAGGTGCTCCTGAAGGTTGGGTAGCAGTTGTTCAACCAGGTCGTGTATTATTCGAAGTTAGTGGTGTTAGCGAAGAAACAGCTCGTGAAGCTCTACGTCTTGCTTCACACAAACTTCCAATTAAAACTAGATTTGTTAAGAAAGGTGAGGAGGAAAAATAGATGAACGTTAAAGAAATTCGTGAAAAAAGTAATGAAGAATTACTAAAAGATATTGACTCTTTAAAAGAAGAACTATTCAACTTACGCTTTCAACAAGCTACAGGTCAACTTGAAAATCCATCACGCATGAAGGATATCAAGAAGACAATTGCTCGTATTAAAACAATCATCACTGAGCGCACGCTTAGTGATGCGAAGTAGGAGGGTCTAAGTTATGGAAAGATCTAAACGTAAAGTATTACGCGGTAAAGTTGTTTCAGATAAAATGAACAAGACAATTACTGTTGAAGTTGCAACAAACAAGAGTCACGACTTATATTCAAAACGCGTTAAATATTCTAAGAAATTCAAAGCTCATGACGAAAATAATGAGGCTAAGATTGGAGATATCGTTGAAATTATGGAAACTCGTCCACTTTCAGCTGATAAGCACTTCCGCCTTATTAAAATCGTTGAAAAAGCTGTAATTCTTTAAGCACAAGGAGGAAGATGAAAGATGATTCAAAATGAAAGCAGATTAAACGTCGCTGATAACACCGGTGCTAAAGAATTATTAGTTATCCGTTGCTTAGGCGGAAGCGTTCGTAAAAGTGCAAACATTGGCGATGTCGTTGTTTGTGCTGTAAAAGCAGCTGCTCCTGGTGGAACAGTGAAGAAAGGTGACGTTGTTAAAGCTGTAATCGTAAGAACAGTTTATGGCGTACGTCGCGAAAATGGTTCATACATTAAATTTGATGATAATGCAGCAGTTATTATCAAGGATGATAAAACACCTAAAGGGACTCGTATTTTCGGCCCTGTGGCAAGAGAACTTCGTGATAGAGAATATATGAAAATTGTTTCTCTAGCACCAGAAGTACTGTAGGAGGTCAACAATGAAAATTAAAAAAGGCGATAAAGTAAAAGTTATCACTGGACACTACAAAGGAACTATTGGGGAAGTTACTGCTGTATTCCCTAAGGAAGAAAAAGTCATTGTTGAAGGTGTTAACTTAATTAAGAAGAGTTTAAAACCAACTCAAGCTAATCCAGATGGTGGAATCATTGAAAAGGAAGCTCCAATTCATGTTTCTAACGTTATGGCTTATGATTCAAAAGCTAAAACTGCTAGCCGTGTAGGTTATAAAGCAGATGGAGATAAGAAAGTACGTGTTTATAAAAAATCAGGTGCTGAAATCAAAGGAGGTAAGAAGAAATAATGAACCGCCTTCAAGAAAAATATACAACAACAGTTATTCCTGCTTTAACTAAAAAGTTCGAATACACAACTGTTATGCAATGTCCTAAAATTGATAAAGTAGTTATCAACTTAGGTGTTGGAGAAGCTATTGCAAATCCTAAATTATTAGATGAAGCAGTTGCTGAATTAACTCAAATCGCAGGTCAAAAACCTGTTATCACAAAGGCTAAGAAATCTATTGCGAACTTCAAACTTCGTGAAGGTATGCCTATTGGATGTAAAGTTACATTACGTGGTGAAAGAATGTATGAATTCTTAGATAAATTATTCAACATTTCATTACCTCGTGTACGTGATTTCCGTGGTGTAAGTAACACAGCATTTGATGGCCGTGGAAACTACACACTTGGTGTAAAAGAACAATTAATCTTCCCTGAAATTAACTTTGATAAAGTTAACAAAACTCGTGGTATGGATATTGTTATTGTTACAACAGCAAACACAAATGAAGAAGCAAAGGCATTGCTAGCTGAAATGGGCATGCCATTTGCGAAATAAGGAGGACTAATCAATGGCAAAAACATCAAAGAAAATATCTCAACAACGTCCTCAAAAATTCTCATCACGTGAGTACACAAGATGTGAGCGTTGTGGACGTCCACATTCAGTATTACGTAAATATAAACTATGCCGTATTTGCTTCCGCGAATTAGCTTACAAAGGCCAAATTCCTGGAGTAAAGAAGGCTAGCTGGTAAGGAGGAAGTTACGATGAATATGACTGATCCAATCGCAGATATGCTTACTAGAATCCGTAATGGAGTTCAAGCTCGTCATGAAACTGTTGAAATCCCTGCTTCTAAAGTGAAGGTAGAGATTGCTAAGATTCTTAAGAGTGAAGGATACATTATGAATTATGCAGTAAGCGGAGAAACAGCTGCTGAAAAGAAAATTACAGTTACACTTAAATATGGAGCTAATAACGAAAAAGTTATTAGTGGTATCAAAAGAATTTCAAAACCAGGTCTTCGCGTTTATGCTAAGACAGATTCAGTACCACGCGTACTTAATGGTTTAGGAATTGCAATTATCTCAACTTCTCAAGGTCTTATGACTGATAAAGAAGCAAGAGCTAAACATGCAGGCGGCGAAGTTGTCGCTTACGTGTGGTAGAAACTGAAAGGAAAACATTAGAATGTCACGTATCGGAAATAAAGCGATTACCATTCCAGCTGGAGTTGAAGTAACAGTTGCAGCTGGTAATGAGGTGACTGTAAAAGGACCTAAAGGAACTTTAACACGTCAGTTTAGTACATTAATGGATATTAAACAAGACAATGGTGTTATCACTGTTGTTCGTGCAAACGAAGAAAAACATACAAAGCAATTACATGGTACAACTCGTGCATTACTTAACAATATGATCGAAGGAGTTCATGAAGGATTCACTCGTTCACTTGAAATCGTAGGTATCGGGTTCCGTGCTGCTGTAAGTGGTAAAAAATTAACACTTAACATTGGATATTCTCATCCAGTTGAATTTGAAGTAGAAGAAGGATTGACAGTTGAATGTCTTTCAAATACTGAAATCAAAGTAACTGGTATTGATAAACAACGTGTTGGTGAATTTGCTGCAAATGTTCGTGCAACTAGAAAACCAGAACCATATAAAGGTAAAGGTATTCGTTACAAAGGTGAACAAGTCCGCCGTAAAGAAGGTAAAACGGCTGGTAAGAAATAGGGCGAAAGGAGATCATAGACTATGCTTAAGAAAATTTCTAAAAATGAAACAAGATTACGCCGCCATGCGCGCGTACGTACTAAAGTTAGTGGAACTCCTGAATGCCCACGCCTTAATGTGTTCCGTTCAAATGCTCACATTCACACTCAAGTGATTGACGATGTAAACGGAAAAACATTAGTTGCATGTTCAAGTGTTGAATTGAAACTTGCAAATGGTGGAAATAAAGAAGCCGCTCAAAAAGTAGGTGCTGAAATTGCAAAACGTTGCAAAGAAGCTAATATATCAAAAGTAGTATTTGACCGTGGAGGTTATGTATATCACGGACGTGTCCAAGCTTTAGCTGATGCAGCTAGAGAAGCTGGACTAGAATTCTAGAAGGGGGCTCATAATGGAACGTAAACCAAGAAGAGTAGAACGCGAAAAAGAGTTTGAAGAACGCGTTGTTGTCATTAATCGTGTCAGCAAAACTGTTAAAGGTGGTCGCCGTATGCGCTTCTCCGCTCTAGTAGTTGTTGGTGATAAAAAAGGTCGCGTAGGATATGGAACAGGTAAAGCAAATGAAGTACCTGATGCAATCAAAAAAGCGATCGAAGCCGCAAAGAAAAACGTTGTATCTATTAACTTAGTAAATGGTGGGAAAACAATTCCTCATTCAATTACTGGAGTTTATGGAGCTGGTGAAGTATTCCTTCGCCCAGCTGCAGAAGGTACAGGAGTTATCGCTGGTGGTGCTGTCCGTGCAGTTCTTGAACTTGCTGGTGTATCTGATGTATTGTCAAAATGCATTGGGTCTCGTACACCAATTAACATGGTTCATGCTACAATGGAAGCATTAACTAACTTAAAAACAGTAAATAGCGTAGCTAAACTACGTGAAAAGAAACCACAAGAAATTCGATAAGGAGGAGAAGGTTTATGAAATTAAATGAATTGAAATATACCGAAGGCGCTCGTCGCAACTCTTTCCGAGTTGGGCGTGGTCATGGTTCAGGAAACGGTAAAACAGCTGGTAAAGGAAATAAAGGACAAAACGCTCGTAGTGGTGGTGGAGTTGCTTTAGGTTTCGAAGGAGGACAAACTCCTCTTTACAAACGTATTCCAAAGAGAGGGTTTACAAACTATACTCGTAAAGAATACGCAACTGTAAACGTTGAAAGTTTAAATTGTTTTGAAGACGGAGCTGTTGTAACGATTGAAACATTGTTAGCAACTGGTCTTGTTAGAAAAACATTAGATGGTGTTAAAGTATTAGGTAATGGTACATTAGAAAAGAAATTAACTGTTCAAGCTAATAAATTTTCTAAATCAGCTCAAGAATTAATTGAAAAAGCAGGCGGAAAAGTTGAGGTGATCTAATATGATCCAAACTTGTATCAACTTGTTCAAGAACAAGGATACTAGAAATAAAATTCTATTCACTTTAGCAATGCTATTTATCTATCGATTGGGTTCTGCAATTCCATCACCTGGAATTAATATGGATGCAATTAGTAGTGGTATTGCCGATAATTCATTATTAAGTATGATGAATCTACTTGGTGGAGGCTCTCTTCAAAGATTCTCAATCTTTGCTATGGGGGTTGGTCCTTATATTACAGCATCAATTATCATTCAGTTATTGAGTATGGATGTTATTCCTGCTCTAACTGAAATGGCTAAATCAGGTCAACAAGGCCGTGTTAAGATGGATAAAATTACTCGTTATTTAGGAGTAGTACTATCATTCGCACAAGCTTTCACTATGATTTATGCATTTGATGTTTCAAGTCATATTCTTGAAGCAAGTTCACTTGCTAATTATTTCTATACAGCTACTGTATTGACTGCAGGAACAATGTTCTTGTTGTGGATTGGTGATCGTATATCACAAAAGGGAATTGGTAATGGAGTTTCTATTATCATCTTCGCGGGTATCGTTTCAAATTTACCATTCACATTCAGTCAAACATATTCTGTATTGGTTGATGCATCAAACCAAACAGCAATGTTTAATGGATTAATTCAATTCGCATTGTTTATTGCGATGTACTTAGTTATTATTCTACTTGTCGTTGTTATGCAACTTGCAGTTAGAAAGATTCCTATTCAGTACACTTCAAGTTCTGTCCAAAAAGGAAAGAATGATATTACTTTCTTGCCGTTTAAAATTAACTCGGCATCAGTAATTCCAGTAATTTTCGCTCAATCAATAATGACTGCGCCACAAATTATTGCTAGCTTCTTCCCTGCAAATGGATTTACAGAAGCAATGGGAAATATACTTAGTTTACAAAAACCAGTTGGTTTAGTAATCTATGCAATCCTTACGATTTTATTCACTTTCTTCTATACAAATATGCAAGTTGATCCTAGCAAGGTTGCAGAAAACCTTGGTAAAGGTGGAGCTTACATTCCTGGTATTCGTCCAGGTAATGAAACAAAAGAGTATTTAGGAAAAGTATTAAATCGTATAACGGTTCTAGGCGCTGCAGGATTAACATTCTTAGCCCTACTTCCTTACTTACTTCCAATGGTAACAAATTTACCTACTTCTACCGCAATTGGTGGAACAGGAATTATCATCGTTGTTGGTGTAGCTATGGAAACAATGAGCCAATTAAAGGGACAATTAACACAGAAAGCATATCGTGGCTTTCTTAACAAATAAATAAGAAGGTGTTTAGATGAATATACTCATCATGGGGCCTGCCGGTAGCGGTAAGGGTACAATGTCTGAAAAGATATTGGAAAACTATAACATTCCACATATCTCTACTGGAGATATGCTAAGGGAAGCAATTAAAAATGAAACGAAACTTGGATTAGAAGCTCAAACTTATATGAATGAGGGAAAGCTTGTACCTGATGATTTAGTTATCGGTTTAATTGCAGAAAGACTTCAACAAGAAGATTGTCAAAAAGGCTATCTAATTGATGGATTTCCTAGATCACTTCCTCAAGCAAAAGCGTTAGAAGAAATTACGAATAAGATTAATAAGCCAATTCAAATGGTGATTAATCTTACAGTTGATTTTGATGCTCTCGCTGAACGAGTGACTGGAAGAAGAATATGTAAAAACTGTGGAGCTATTTATCACATCAAGAGTAATCCACCAAAAGTGGAAGGAATTTGTGATGTATGTGGTTCACCACTGGCACAGCGTGCTGACGATACAGTTGAACAACTTCGAGTTCGTTTAAACGAACATTACAAAAACACACAACCTTGCCTTGATTATTACAAGGAAAAAGGTTTAGTAGTTGATATTAATGCATCACAACCAATCGAAATGGTGTATAATGATATCAACTGTGCTTTGGCAAAGTGAAGAAATACTTCAATAATGAAACCTATTTAGGTGAGTAAACTCACCTAAATAGTGTTCTTTCCAAAGGAAACAATTCTATTTAAAAACGAGGAGGAACACTTTTTAATGGGCAAACAGGATGTCATTGAAATTGATGGAATTGTTGAAGAAACACTTCCGGATGCAAAGTTTAAAGTGAAACTACAAAATGGACATGTGATCTTGGCTCACGTTTCTGGTAAAATCCGTATGCATTACATTCGCATTTTACCAGGCGATCGTGTCACTGTAGAAATTTCACCATATGATTTAACACGTGGGCGAATTACATTTAGACATAAATAGTCTAGGAGGGAAAACAACACATGAAAGTAAGACCATCAGTCAAACCAATCTGTGATAAGTGCCGCATCATCAAGCGCAAAGGTACCGTTATGGTAATTTGTGAAAACCCTAAACATAAACAACGTCAAGGAAACTAGGAGGAAGATAAGATATGGCTCGTATTGCAGGAATAGATATTCCACGCGACAAGCGTGTAGTAGTATCTCTAACTTATATCTACGGAATTGGACCATCAACAGCTGCGAAAATTCTTAAGGATACAAACATTAGTGAAAACATTCGCGTTAAAGATCTAACAGATGATCAAGTTAACGCTATTCGTCAAGAAATTGACAAAATAAAAGTAGAAGGTGATCTTCGTCGTGAAGTTCAACTTAACATCAAACGTCTAATGGAAATTGGATGTTACCGCGGAATTCGCCACAGACGTGGTTTACCAGTTCGTGGACAAAGAACAAAAACAAACGCTCGTACTCGTAAAGGACCTCGTCGTACTGTAGCGAATAAGAAGAAATAGTGATAGGAGGAGAAAATAATGGCAAATGCAAAAACAAATACACGTAAAAAACGTGTCCGCAAGAATATAGCTAAAGGCGTTGCACATATTCATTCAACATTCAATAACACAATCGTGACTATCACTGATGAAGCTGGTAACGCTATTGCTTGGTCAAGTGCTGGAGCATTAGGTTATAAGGGTTCTCGTAAGTCAACACCATATGCTGCACAAATGTGTGGTGAAGCTGCTGCTAAGGCTGCAGTTGATCATGGTATGAAGGTTGTAGAAGTAAGCGTAAAAGGACCTGGTCCTGGACGTGAAGCTGCTGTAAGATCATTACAAACTGCTGGACTTGAAATTACAGTTATCAATGATGTAACTCCAATTCCACATAACGGATGTCGTCCACCAAAACGACCTCGTGGTTAGTAAAAGATAAAGGAGGGAACACGATATGCAAAAATTTGAACGTGCCAATTTTGAAGTTAAAGAATATGTTGAATCAGACAATTACGGTAAATTTGTAATTGAGCCTCTTGAAAGAGGATTTGGAACTACAATTGGTAATGCACTTAGACGTGTTTTACTTTCCTCATTACCGGGAGCTGCTGTTTACTGTATTAAAGTAGACGGTGTATATCATGAATTTACATCAATTCCTGGTGTTCAAGAAGATGTTACTATGATGATTTTGAACATCAAACAATTGATCATGAAAATAGAAAATGATGAAATTCACACATTAAGAATTTCAGCTAAAGGACCATGTACAATTACTGCTGGCGATATTATTTGTCCAGCTGGAGTAGAAATTTTAAACAAGGATTTAGAAATTGCTCATTTAGAAGCAGGCGGATCTCTTGAAATGGAATTAAAAGCTCGTAATGGTCGTGGATACATTAGTGCTGATGGTAATAAAGCACTTTACCAAGGATCATCTCAAGGAATTGGAACAGTTTATACTGACTCAATCTACACACCAGTAGATCGTATTTCGTACAATGTTGAACCTACTCGTGTAGGTCAAGATGCTAAGTATGATCGCCTTGTGTTTGAAGTATATACAAATGGTTCAATTACTCCTCAAATGTCATTGGCATTAGGATCTAAGATTCTAATTGACCACCTTGATATTTTAGCGAATATTCAAGATGCTGTAGTTGATATGGAATCTTGTATTAAAGATGCAAATGGTGAAGTAATTAATAAAGGTCTAGTTATGATGATTGAAGATCTAGACTTATCTGTTCGTTCTTATAACTGTTTAAAACGTGCAGGTATTCAAACAGTTGAAGAGTTAACTCAAAAAACTGAAGATGAAATGATGAGAGTTCGTAACTTAGGTAAGAAATCTCTTAAGGAAGTTAAAGACAAAATCTATGAACTAGGTTTTAGCTTTAAATCATTTGACTAATAGCGAGGAGGAAATAGACAATGTGGAATCGTAAATTTGGACGCAAAGCTGACCATCGTAAAGCTATGCTTAGAAATATGGCAACATCAGTAATCCTTCATGGAAAAATCGAAACAACTGAAATGAAAGCGAAAGATCTTCGTTCTGTTGTAGATGAAATGATTACTTTAGGTAAACGTGGTGACTTGCACGCTCGTCGTCAAGCTGCTGCTTATATCCGTAATGTTGTAGCTGATGAAAAAACAGAACAAACTGTTCTTCAAAAGTTATTTGATGAAGTAGCACCTAAATACGCTGATCGTAATGGTGGATACACTCGTGTCATCAAAACTAGATCTCGCCGTGGAGATAATGCTCCAATGGCAATCATTGAATTAGTTTAATTTAAATAATGGACTCAAGTTTAGGCTTGAGTCTTTTTTTTTTGAAAAAGAGTATATGACTTGTATCTTATAAAAGAGGATTATAATAAGATTAAAGGAGATTTAGACCTATGATTAACCAAGATATCAAAAAAATAACGCAGTGGATATTACTTGCTGCTGTGTGTACTTTATTCATTTTTATTCTTATGAAAGTGGATACAATCTTTGCGGTATTTACAAAGATTAGAACTTTATTAACCCCTTTAATGTTTGGGTTAGGATTTGCATTTATTATTAATTTATTCTCAAGTCACATTGAAAATTTAATAGGGAAGTGGTTTAAAAAGAATAAATGGATAAATAAGGCAAAAAGACCAATTGCAATTTTTATTACTATTTTCCTTGCAATTCTTATCTTTTATTTTCTTACTATCTCGATATTCCCACAATTAATTCAAAGTGTTCAAATGTTTGCGAAGCAATTACCTTCGTATTTGAAATCCATTGAAGAATTAATTAATCAGTTATTAACAACATTAAAAATTGACTATGCATTGGATTTTACCAAATCAGAGTCATGGACAACGATACTTCCACAAGTTACGAATTACTTAACCAAAGTATTACCTGATTTATATAAAAATGCGATGAGCATCTCAATGACATTTCTCAATGTTTTTATGGGCTTTATGATTTGTTTCTATTTCTTGATGGATAAGGAAAAGTTTATTCTTCAGGCTAAGAAAATTGTTGGAGCTTTATTACCAATTAAAGCAGCGAACAAACTTTTGGAGATTTCAAGTAAGAGTAATAATATATTTTCACATTACATTCGTGGACAACTTACCGAATGTCTGTTAGAAGGAATAATTCTTACAATTGTTTTAACTGCTCTTCAATTTCCATATGCATTACTTATTGGTAGTATGCTTGCGGTTTTAGGTATCATTCCTGTTTTAGGAGCTACCTTTGTTTGTATCTTTGGATTCTTTCTTATTCTCGCAATTAATCCGCTTCAAGCAATTTTGTTTGTTGTGATTTATCAAGTAGTACAACAACTTGAGAGTAGTCTATTGTACCCAAGAGTAGTGGGTAACTCGGTAGGACTTCCAGGTGTTCTTGTTTTAACTTCCGTTTTCTTATGTGGAGGTTTGTTTGGGTTAATTGGTGTACTTTTAGGAGTTCCACTTACTGCAGTTGTTTATACTTTATTTAGAGAATTTATTTATTATATGTTAGAGAGAAAAAATGTAAAAGTGAATGGCAATGAAATTGTGCTTAATGATAATTCAAATGAGTCAGCATCGAATAAGAATAAAATATAACCTATTGTATAACCAACGTTCTTTCTATATACTTCTCATAAAAGAATAAGGAGATTATTTGGACTTGGAAAAAAGAAAGTTTGGGATGAGAAAAAAGTAGTGCGAACAAAGACAAACTTGTAACGTTGTTCAAACAAGTCGTAGAAGATAGTGAAGGATATAAAGTTGTTTATGCATACACATCTGAAGTCAAGACAACAAACTATGTCCTAGCACGAAAAACAACATAATTGTATGGAAGTTACATTTTAGGTTATCGTCAAAGTGACATGAGCATCGTTCTTATACAAACATCACCTGATCTTGATGGTTGTGGTGAACCAGTAATTTTTAAAAAAGGTGAAATTAAAAAAGCAAAAAATGTTCAAGGTTCTTATTGCATCTATCATGCAGGTGGAATGATGGCTGGGTATACTCAGTTTTATTTGATGGATGAATTTGATGATGATTATTTTGCGTATATTTATCAACCAGGAACAATTATGGATTTCGAGGATTTCCGGAATGAATTTAGACGTTAATCAAATTCTTGTTTTACTAGGAACCATACTCTTTCTTTCATTTATATCTTTTATTGCAATTCGAGTATGGGTAGGGTTTTGGGATATTCTTATTGGGTTTATTAAAAAACTAAATCCATTTCGAAAGAAAAAAGAAGTGAAATGGACACGTATCAAAGAAGAAATATCAACGCATGATGAATAAAATCAGGGAAACCTGATTTTTTATTGTGATTGACTCATTGATATTTGGTATAATGAGAACATGAAAAAAATATTAATTTTATTCTTTAGTTTAATCCTTGTAGGTTGTTCAACAAAATCGATACAACCTTCTTTTGATAATGAGGCAAAACTAGATACGAGTCAAAGCGAAATATACAATTACTTGAATCAAAGTTTAGATAGTTTTATCTTCTCCGGAAGTCAATTACCAACCTATAAAGGGGAACCTGTAGAATGGGAAGTAATTCAAGGAGAAGCTGAAATTAGTGAGAATCGACTAGTAAAAAAGAAAAATGCAAGTGAATATGAAAATATAGTTCTTCAAGGCAAGGTTAATGGTGAAACTTATTTATTTGAACAATTATTATTGTTGGATGAACAAATAGGTTATTTAATGACTTATTTTGGTGGTAATGACAAGAACTATGAAAATCCTAAGTTAGCTTATACATTTGATGGAATGTTGTGGTACTTGATTAATGATGATAAACCGATATTTAAAGCGACAACAGGTTCTAAAAAAGTAAGAGATCCTTCACTTGTTCGAAAGAAAGATGGATCCTTCGCTATGATTGCAACACAAGGATGGGATAATCCTTCCATCTACATATGGGATACAAATGATTTAGTTCATTATGAGAATGAACGATTGTTGCAAGTCAACAAATCGAGTGATGATTTACAAATGAGTGAGAAACAAGCGTGGGCACCAGAAGGATTTTATGACCGACGAATTGATCAATATGTTATTACATGGTCAAGCCCAAAAGATGGGGGTATGTATTACAATTACACAACAGACTTCAATGATGTTAGTTATCCAAAGAAATTGTTAGACACTGGTTTTGTAGTCATTGATGGAACAATTATCAAAGAAGGATATGATTACACAATTGTCTTAAAAGATGAAAGGGAACCAATGGAAGAATACTCACAATTATTCTTGGGGACATCCTCAACTGACTATTTGGGATTTGATACTTTTTCATCAAAAAGAATTACAGGACATCAAAGTGAAGGACCATTTTATTTAAAGCGTGATTATGATTATATTTTGTATTATGATGATTACACGAGAAAACAATTCCAAGCGATGACAACCTACGAATTAAGAAGCGAAATATTTGAAGATGTTGTCGTGATTAAAGAAGTTATCGCACCGATGGAGAGCCCGCGACATGCAAGTGTTATCCCAATCACTTGGAAAGAATGGGAAAGAGTAACACAGGGATTTGTGATGGAGGAAGATAAATGAAGAAATTATTAATATGTTGTTTGATGTTGCTTTTAGTTGCTGGGTGTAGTCAAAATCAAAAAAGTGCAACAGATGAAACGATAAAACTTTTGAATGAATCCATTGAATTAACACACACGCTGCAAAACTATTCCAAGCACGAAGTAGCTAAAGTGAATATTGCTACAAATGAACAAGTTATCTTGGATACGTTTTCAACAATTGAAACGAGTATCAACAATACCAATAGTCTTGGTGAAGGATACACAAAGATGACGGTAGCTGTTGATGCTGTAGGTGAAAGTGGTGTTGAAGTTTGGACAAAGGATGGAAAATTCTATATTCAAAGTGATGGAGCTAGAACAATTCAAGAGGGATCTTTTGAAGAATATGAGAAGCAATTGGGAGAAAGTGATTTTTCCGCAATTATCGAAAAATTAGACTATAAAAATGGAGTAGTTAAGGAATCGGGTACTAACACAGTATTAAGGTTTCAACTCAATGATAAGCAAATTATTCAAATCTTAGAGGCACAAGGACAATTGGTAAATGAAACTGAATACAAAGTAAGTAAAAACTATGTTGAATTTGTTTTAAACCAAGACAAGTATCTTGTTGAGATTAATTTGGAGTTATTACTGGATATTATCGAAGATGAAACAACGATGACAACTGAGGTAACACTAAGTTCGGTGATCAGTGATATAAATAGTACTGTTGTTGAGTTTCCAAGTGATTTAGAAGATTTTTCAAATAAAGAAGTTACAAATGAAACAAATCAAAATGAGTTAATGAAATTATTAGTATCGAAAGCAGACTATACAGAAACAAACTCTGGTATCATTGAATATGATTGGGGAACAGAAGTCTATCAATTCGATTTTAATAAGATGGAATTTAACCTAATTACAGATAGTGGAACTTACACTTACAATTGGAGTGATGATACTGGAAATTTAGGTGGTGTTTGTACTTATAATTTTACAGAAAGTAAAAATTATGGATGTACGGAGGAACAAGTGGCCAATATTCAGCTAGCTAAGGAATTATTTATTCAAGAATGTCAGTTTATAGGTGTAACGCCAAGTTCATTAAACTAAAAAGGGGGAAAAGGGATGAGAGCAGTAATTTCAGTAGTAGGAAAAGATAGAACAGGTATTTTAGCATTAGTTAGTAATGAGTGTTTAAAGTTTGGTGCAAACATTGAAGATGTTTCTCAAACGGTTATGCAAGATGTTTTCAATATGTTTATGATTGTGGATATTAATTCAGGAACAGAAGAATTCTTGAAATTTGTAAATCATATTGAAAAAACGGGCAAAGAAAATAATCTAGTAATCCATGTAATGCATGAAGATATTTTCAATGCAATGCATACGATATAGGTGTAAATTATGTTGAATACAAATAAAATTCAAGAAACAATCAAAATGATTCAAGAGGAAGATTTAGATATACGTACTATTACGATGGGTATCTCTTTACTTGATTGTGCAGATACAGATATTAAGAAATCATGTGAGAAAGTGTTTAATAAAATAGTATCAAAGGCGAAAGATTTAGTTAAAGTAGGTGAAGAAATTTCAAAAGAATATGGAATCCCTATTATTAATAAAAGAGTCTCAGTAACACCAATTAGTTTACTTGTTGATGTAAGTGGTGGAGATCCGGTTGAATATGCTAAAACATTGGATAAAGCTGCGGAAGCAGTTGGTGTAAATTTTATCGGTGGTTATTCAGCGCTTGTTCAAAAAGGAATGACACCAGGAGAAATTAAATTAATTGAATCAATTCCAGAGGCGTTGGCGGTTACAAACAAAGTTTGTAGTAGTGTCAATATTGGCTCAACTCGTGCAGGGATTAACATGGATGCAGTTAGGATTATGGGGCAAGTGGTTGTTAAGTGTGCAGAAATGACTAAAGATAATCAATGTTTAGGTGCTGCAAAGCTTGTTGTATTTTGCAACGCAGTAGAGGATAACCCATTTATGGCAGGTGCGTTTCATGGAATTTCTGAAGCTGAAGTTGTACTGAATGTAGGTGTTTCTGGACCTGGGGTTGTACGTAGTGCAGTTGCTAAAGCAGGCAAAGATTGCACAATGGATGAGATTGCTGAAATTATTAAGAAAACAGCTTTTAAAATTACACGTATGGGACAGTTAGTTGGAACAGTTGCGAGTGAGAGATTAGGGATTCCTTTTGGTATCGTTGATCTATCTTTAGCCCCAACACCAGCTGTAGGTGATTCAGTTGCATATATATTAGAAGAAATGGGTTTAGAACAATGTGGTGGTCCTGGAACAACGGCATGTCTTGCGATGTTAAATGATGCAGTTAAAAAAGGTGGTGTCATGGCTAGTGGAAATGTTGGTGGATTGAGTGGAGCTTTCATTCCGGTATCAGAAGATGCAGGTATGATTGAAGCAGCAAGATCTGGCGCGTTAACATTAGAAAAGTTAGAAGCAATGACCGCAGTTTGTTCAGTTGGTTTGGATATGATTGTTGTACCAGGCGATACAACTGCAGAAGTTATTTCGGGTATCATTGCAGATGAGGCAGCTATAGGAATGGTAAACAGTAAAACTACAGCAGTTCGTATTATACCTGCAGTAGGTTGTGAAGATTGTGATGAGTTAGAATTTGGTGGGTTACTTGGTAGTGGACCTATTATGAAGATAAGCAAAATATCACCAGCTGTTATGATTCATCGTGGTGGAAGAATACCAGCACCACTTCAAAGTTTAAAGAATTAAATATAGAGTCATTCGCGAAAATGTGAATGACTCTTTTTGTATAATAGATAATTTCTAATATATTTAAATCAAAAGATAAAAGCGTAAATATAAAAGCGATAACAATTAATGATATAAAAGTAAAAACTTATTATGAAATAGAAATTGAAATAGAGTGATTTGATACGCTTAAATAAAGGACTTATTTGATGATTAAATGGAGTAAGTTTTTCCTTTTGAAAAAAAATTAAAAAAATTTCAAATATTACTTGCATATGTTTTAAGTGTGTTATATACTAACAAAGCTGACTCACCAAGTTAGCAAAAAAAGAACTGAAAATAAGCTGAATTATTTTGAAAAAAAATTAAAATAATGCTTGCATTAAGTTCTCAAATGTTATACAATAACAAAGCTGAACCGCTAAGCGGAAACAGCGAACGATCTTTGAAAACTGAATAGGAAATTAAACAACGAACGTCAATTAAAAAGGAAACAAAAAGGATAAAACTGACAAAGAAGTCAGTGTCATAAATGAGCAATTCAAACGGAGAGTTTGATCCTGGCTCAGGATGAACGCTGGCGGCGTGCCTAATACATGCAAGTCGAACGAACGGAAGAGAGCTTGCTCTTGGAAGTTAGTGGCGAACGGGTGAGTAATACATAACCAACCTACCTATAAGGACTGGGATAACGTTTGGAAACGGACGCTAAAACCGGATAGGTCATTGGAAGGCATCTTCTGATGATTAAAGGTGAGAAACACAAATAGATGGGGTTATGTCGCATTAGTTAGTTGGTGAGGTAATGGCTCACCAAGACGATGATGCGTAGCCGGCCTGAGAGGGTGAACGGCCACATTGGGACTGAGACACGGCCCAAACTCCTACGGGAGGCAGCAGTAGGGAATTTTCGGCAATGGGCGAAAGCCTGACCGAGCAACGCCGCGTGAGTGAAGACGGCCTTCGGGTTGTAAAGCTCTGTTGTAAAGGAAGAACGGCCTGGATAGGATCTAGGAGTGACGGTACTTTACCAGAAAGCCACGGCTAACTACGTGCCAGCAGCCGCGGTAATACGTAGGTGGCAAGCGTTATCCGGAATTATTGGGCGTAAAGGGTGCGTAGGCGGTTGATTAAGTTTTAGGTGAAAGCGTGGGGCTCAACCCCATATAGCCTAAGAAACTGGTCGACTAGAGTACAGGAGAGGGCAATGGAATTCCATGTGTAGCGGTAAAATGCGTAGATATATGGAGGAACACCAGTGGCGAAGGCGGTTGCCTGGCCTGTAACTGACGCTGAAGCACGAAAGCGTGGGGAGCAAATAGGATTAGATACCCTAGTAGTCCACGCCGTAAACGATGAATACTAAGTGTTGGGGAAACTCAGTGCTGCAGTTAACGCAATAAGTATTCCGCCTGGGGAGTATGCACGCAAGTGTGAAACTCAAAGGAATTGACGGGGGCCCGCACAAGCGGTGGAGTATGTGGTTTAATTCGACGCAACGCGAAGAACCTTACCAGGTCTTGACATACCGGACAAGCCTATAGAGATATAGGGGAGGATGAAGGATACAGGTGGTGCATGGTTGTCGTCAGCTCGTGTCGTGAGATGTTGGGTTAAGTCCCGCAACGAGCGCAACCCTTGTCTTCAGTTACCATCATTAAGTTGGGGACTCTGGAGAGACTGCCGGTGATAAACCGGAGGAAGGTGGGGATGACGTCAAATCATCATGCCCTTTATGACCTGGGCTACACACGTACTACAATGGCAACTACAGCGTGAAGCCAGCTAGTGATAGCGAGCAAAACACACAAAGGTTGTCTCAGTTCGGATTGAAGTCTGCAATTCGACTTCATGAAGTCGGAATCGCTAGTAATCGCGGATCAGCATGCCGCGGTGAATACGTTCTCGGGCCTTGTACACACCGCCCGTCAAACCATGAGAGTTGGTAATACCCGAAGCCGGTGGCCTAACCTGTAAAGGAGGGAGCCGTCGAAGGTAGGACTGATGATTGGGGTTAAGTCGTAACAAGGTATCCCTACGGGAACGTGGGGATGGATCACCTCCTTTCTAAGGAGAAAGAAGTACAGTAATTGAGTTAAGCGTTTATTTCCTATTTAGTTTTGAGAGATCGGTGATTTCTCAGAAGTTCTTTGAAAACTGAATAACAGAGAAAGACAGATATTAAGGTCTTTCCGAAAAGTTGAAAAACTAGATTTCAAAAATCAGAACAGCAATGAAATGATTTTAGGAAAAACATAGTAAAAACAGTTCAATCTAAAAAAAGAAGTCCACGAGAAGAAATCTCAGTCTTGTGGCGAAGTGATTAAATGAAAAAGGGCGTACGGTGAATGCCTTGGCATAATGAGCAGAAGAAGGACGCAGCGAACGGCGAAACGCCTCGGGGAGTGGTAAGCACACAGAGATCCGGGGGTATCCGAATGGGGGAACCCAGCACTGGTAATGCAGTGTTATCCACAAGTGAATACATAGCTTGTGAGAAGAGAACGCAGGGAATTGAAACATCTTAGTACCTGTAGGAGAAGAAAATAAAAATGATTCCCTAAGTAGTGGCGAGCGAAAGGGGAAGAGCCCAAACCAGTCTAAGGACTGGGGTTGTAGGACCACAACGTGGTACTCAAACGGTTAGTCGAACGGCATTGAAAGGTCGGTCAAAGAAGGTGCAAACCCTGTAGACGAAAATCGAATGAGACCTAGTGGAATCCTGAGTACGGCGAGGCACGTGAAACCTTGTCGGAATTAGCCGGGACCATCCGGTAAGGCTAAATACTCCATTATGACCGATAGTGAACCAGTACCGTGAGGGAAAGGTGAAAAGAACCGCGGGAGCGGAGTGAAATAGAACCTGAAACCGTATGCTTACAAGAAGTCAGAGCCCGTTAATGGGTGATGGCGTGCCTTTTGTAGAATGAACCGGCGAGTTACCAATACGTGCGAGGTTAAGTTGAAGAAACGGAGCCGAAGCGAAAGCGAGTCTGAATAGGGCGACATAGTACGTGATGGTAGACCCGAAGCCGTGTGATCTAGCCATGATCAGGTTGAAGGTTGGGTGATACCAACTGGAGGACCGAACCGACCACCGTTGAAAAGTTGGCGGATGAATTGTGGCTAGCGGAGAAATTCCAATCGAACACGGCGATAGCTGGTTCTCCCCGAAATAGCTTTAGGGCTAGCGTCGAGGTAAGCAACCTGGAGGTAGAGCACTGAAATCATGATGGCCCCATCTAGGGGTACTGAATGGTATCAAACTCCGAATGCCAGAATTGTATACTCGGCAGTCAGACTGTGGGTGATAAGGTCCATGGTCAAAAGGGAAACAGCCCAGATCATCAGTTAAGGTCCCAAAATTTCTGCTAAGTGGAAAAGGATGTGGGGATGCACAGACAACTAGGAGGTTGGCTCAGAAGCAGCCATCCTTTAAAGAGTGCGTAACAGCTCACTAGTCGAGTGACCCTGCGCCGAAAATGTACCGGGGCTAAGCAGAATACCGAAACTATGGCAATGTCGTAAGATATTGGGTAGGGGAGCGTTCCAATCAGCGTTGAAGCCATACCGTAAGGAGTGGTGGAGCGTTTGGAAGTGAGAATGCCGGTGTGAGTAGCGAGATGTAGGTGAGAATCCTACACACCGATTGACTAAGGTTTCCAGGGGAAGGTTCGTCCTCCCTGGGTAAGTCGGGACCTAAGGCGAGGCTGACAAGCGTAGTCGATGGACAACGGGTTGATATTCCCGTACCCGCACTTGAGTGAAGGAATGACAAAGAAGGTTAGCAATACCCCTTAATGGATTGGGGATTAAGCGAAGTAGGAGACATGTAGGCAAATCCGCATGTCAATCCAAAAGCGTGACGACGAGTGAACGGGCGACCAAGTAGCGAAGTTTGTGATACCAGCTTTCAAGAAAAGTTTCTAGCGTTAATCAAGATGCGGCCCGTACCAAAACCGACACAGGTGGTCAAGGCGAGAAGCCTAAGGTGAGCGAGAGAACTGTTGCCAAGGAACTCGGCAAAATTGCCCCGTACGTTCGCAAGAAGGGGCGCTCTTGTAAAAGAGAGCCGCAGTGAAGAGGCCCAAGCAACTGTTTAACTAAAACACAGCTCTCTGCAAAGTCGCAAGACGAAGTATAGGGGGTGACGCCTGCCCGGTGCTGGAAGGTTAAGAGGATGAGTTAGTCGCAAGGCGAAGCTTTGAATTGAAGCCCCAGTGAACGGCGGCCGTAACTATAACGGTCCTAAGGTAGCGAAATTCCTTGTCAGGTAAGTTCTGACCCGCACGAAAGGCGTAATGATTTGGGCGCTGTCTCGGCAGCAGACTCGGTGAAATCTTAGTACCTGTGAAAATGCAGGTTACCCGCAACTAGACGGAAAGACCCCATGGAGCTTTACTGTAGCTTGATATTGAGTTTTGATTAACTATGTACAGAATAGGTGGGAGGCTAAGAAGTTGGGACGCTAGTTTCAATGGAGCCATCGTTGGGATACCACTCTTAGTTACTTGAAATTCTAACTTATGGCCCTGATCGGGTCAAAGGACAGTGTCAGGTGGGCAGTTTGACTGGGGCGGTCGCCTCCTAAAGAGTAACGGAGGCGCCCAAAGGTACCCTCAGATTGGTTGGAAATCAATCGTTGAGTGCAAATGCAGAAGGGTGCTTGACTGCGAGACTTACAAGTCGAGCAGGGACGAAAGTCGGGATTAGTGATCCGGCGGTGCAGTATGGAATGGCCGTCGCTTAACGGATAAAAGCTACCCTGGGGATAACAGGCTGATCTCGCCCAAGAGTTCACATCGACGGCGAGGTTTGGCACCTCGATGTCGGCTCATCGCATCCTGGAGCTGAATTCGGTTCCAAGGGTTGGGCTGTCCGCCCATTAAAGCGGTACGCGAGCTGGGTTCAGAACGTCGTGAGACAGTTCGGTCCCTATCTGTTGTGGGCGTAGGAAATTTGAGGAACGCTGTCCCTAGTACGAGAGGACCGGGATGGACGTACCGATGGTGTACCAGTTGTCACGCCAGTGGCATGGCTGGGTAGCTAAGTACGGACTGGATAAACGCTGAAGGCATCTAAGCGTGAAACCAATTCCAAGATGAGATTTCCCATTTCCTTGAGAAAGTAAGACCCCTTGAAGACGACGAGGTTGATAGGTCAGAGATGGAAGTACAGTGATGTATGGAGTTGACTGATACTAATAGGTCGAGGATTTAATCACGTCAAGAGTAAAACAAACACAACAACAATTCGGAAAGATACAAAAAATGTCTTAAACTGTTATTTAGTTTTGAGAGAATTTCTCTCACAAATCTGGTAATGATGGCGAAATGGTCACACCTGTTCCCATACCGAACACAGAAGTTAAGCATTTCAGCGGCGATTATAGCTATGCACGCCATAGTGAAACTAGCTCGTTGCCAGGTAACCTTGGATATCCCTTGCGGATATCCTTTTTTCTTGCGTTTTT
>NZ_FUWY01000003.1 GCF_900167375.1 Anaerorhabdus furcosa | reverse complement strand
CGATGTCTAGAAGAGGTAATTGTTGGGATAATGCACCACAAGAATCATTCTTTGCGATATTAAAAACAGAAATGGATTTAAAGAAGTATAGGACTTATGAGGAAATGGCTTTTGCGATAACTGATTATATCAATTACTATAATTACGATCGACCACAGAAACGACTTCATAAGAAGACTCCTTATGAAGTTGATCAGTATCTGACAGATAAAACATTGGTGAAATATCTGCCTGTGATTGTTCCTCAATCAATCATTTATTTATAGTAAAAGCAGATGATTTTTATTCACCTGCTTCATATCTTTTATTCTTGTGTCCTTGACAAGGGGTATAGTTTATAACTAAGTCATTCTTTTCTTTTTAAATTCTGTATAAACGATCGAAATATTTTGCTTCTAATGATTCGTTGAATTCACGTCCACCATCAATGTTTTGTGATTTATAGATTGGAGGAGTAATACCACGACTTATTAGAATTTCTGCAGTTCTATAAGTGATAGCTTGAATGATAACTGAAGTAGTAATCATTGACATACCACAAATTGCAGAATCATATCCTTCAAGAGTACATCCACAGTCTCCATCAGGAACACGGTTATCTAAGATAATATCGGAAAGTTGATATAAGTTTTTTCCACCTGAGTGTTTTGATGTTAGCTTTTTAGAAGCCTCTAATGCAGTTACGCAAATCACAACAGCGCCTTTTTTCTTAGCACCAATTGCTATCTCTATGGGAAGGGGATTTCTACCTGAATTAGAGATAATAAAGACAACATCAGTATCGCGAATATCAACTTTCTTCATGAAGTTAGTACCAACGCCTTCAATTCCTTCGTAAGACCCTCTTGCAGGTTCTACAATTTTTTTAGTAGGAATAAAGCCGCCAGCGCGGTGAGCAACTTCCATTGCGCCTGCTTCAGAGTGACCCGAACCAAATGCTTGAAGCATACCACCTTTTTCTATCGCATCAGCACAAGCAATTGAAGCTTTTTCAATTGCTTCTTGTTGAGTTCTTTCTACATCATCAATTAAATTTTTTACTGTTTCAAATACTGGATTCATAATAAGTTACCTTTTAACCTTTCTTAATTGTTTTTAAAACATTGATAAGCTAAATTGTGAATATTATTTCTTTCTTGAAAAATCTTGGTATTTGATCTAGAAGGGTGTACACGATTGCATGTACATATAAAACCAACATGACGATCTAAATCAATTAATAAACTACATCCTGAAAATCCTGTGTGAAATAAAGTATGTTCACTATAGAAATCTCCAAGTGAGTAGTTTGGATCTGAGAGTACCCAACCAATTGAACGTTTTTCATTTAGTTTTGATGTTTGGCATTTTTTAAGAAGATCGATGGTAGAAGGGCTAAATATACGTCTACCAAAATAAACACCATCATTCAATAACATGTAAACAAAATGTGATAAGTCATTTATTGTTGAGAATACACCAGCATGACCTGAAACACCACCAAGTTTAAATGCTTTACCATCATGAACAACGCCTTTAATAATTCCACCTCTTTCTTGAATATCTTCATAAGCGGCAAAATTATCAATAGGTGAAGATTCAGGATTAAATCCTGTATTTAACATATTCAAAGGCTTAAATAAATTCTCAGTTGCATAATCTTTAAAACTACCTGTAAGGGTTTCTATAATTTGTCCTAATAAAATGAAATTAATATCGGAATACATCACTTCAGTACCAGGAACTTTCTCACATTGCACATTTTTTACAAAATCTAACATTTGATCTTTGGTCATATTCTTATAACCAGTGATATCAGCAGGTAGACCCGAGGTATGTGTAATGCAATGAAGGATTGTTAACTCTTTTTGTGAAAATTCAGGAAGAACTTCACATACTTTTGTTTTTAGTGTTAATTTACCTTGTTCCATAAGTTTTAATATACAACTTGTTGTTGCAAAAACTTTTGTAATTGAAGCAAGATCCCAGATTGTATTTTCATCATTAGGGATTACAGAAGGTACGTTTTGTCGATTTCCAACATGAGTTATTCTAGCTTCTGTTGGGGTAACGATAGCGAAACTTGCTCCAGGGAAAACTCCCTTATCTACACATTCTTGTAAATGTTCGTTAAGCAAATCCCATTGTTCTTTGATAATCACGTTCTATTCATCCTCATCGGAAGACATCATAGCTTGCATAAATGCACGAACATCGACGATTGACTCACGTCCTTGCTCGATGATTGCATCTAATTCAGAATCTTCACTCAATAATGCATTTAATACCATAGGAAAGTTCATTCCTGCGATAAAACTGTATTTTTCCTTTGTCATGAAATATTGGCAAGCAGTATTACATGGAGAACCACCGAATAAGTCAGCAAAAACTAATACTTTATCGTATCCATCTAATTTTGGTTCAACAGCTGCCAGTTTTGCTTTAAACTCTTCTGGTCCATCAGTTGGTTCAAGACAGCAAGCATATAGATTTTCTACATTACCTGCGATCATTTTTAGTGATTCTTTGAATGCTTCGGCATAAAAGCCATGACTAATTAATAAAATTCCTCTCATATTCTTCTCCTTTAATGACTTTATAATAACACAAAAAAATAAAAGGTAAATTGAATATTCAGTTTTTTGTACAAAAAAAACTTGATATTTGTAAGCGGTTATAATAAACTATGCTCAAGGAATAGAATCAAGGTTCTAGGAGGAAATTATGGTAAATATAGTTAATGTTCGTATAGACGAACGTCTTATTCATGGTCAAGTGGCTGCTTATTGGACTAACAATCTAAATGTTACAAGATTAATGGTTATCGATGACTTAGCTTCACAAGATGAAATTCAAAAGATGGCTCTTAAGATGGCTTGCCCATCAACTGTTAAACTTTCAATCTTATCAGTAGACCGTGCAGTTGAACGTTTAAATGATCCAACTGCTTATGAAGGTGAACGTGTATTCATCGTTCTTCGTGGTACAGAGACTTTAGAAAAAGTTATCGAAAAGGGTGCCCCAATTAAGAATATTACTGTTGGTAATATGTCAAATAAAGTAGGTTCTACTCGTGTATACCACACAGTATGTGTAACTCAAGATGACATTAGGAGATTTAGAGAATTAGCTGATAAAGGTATTACATTTACAGCTCAAATGGTTCCAAGTGATGAACCTCAAAATTTCATAGATTTAATTGCGAAGCTATAGAAAAGTATTTAAGATAAAAATACCACCGGATTCGGTGGTATTTCTTATCTATAACAATTAGAATTTACTTCTTCTTACACTCTTCATACTTTTTGTAGATGATGTCGTAAGACTTAGGAGAGACAGGATATTTCTCACCGTTTGTTGTTACTACTTTAACAAAAGCATAGGGAATGTATTTCATTTTATCAAAGTGTTTAATACTTTTATATCTTACGGTTTTACCTTTTACAACGAAACTTGTATCATTGTAGTATAGACTATATTTGTAAGGAGCAGTTAATGCTTCTCCTGCGAATAATAGTGCGATGACAATTCCCATTGATGCAGTAGTTGTATCGTTTAGATAAATCCCATAAATCGTACTACCGATACCGATAGCAACGAAAATAAGATATGAAACAAGAATAAATTTGAAGAATGGGTAATGTTCATACTTTCGATCATTTAAAGCTGCTGAGAGAGTTTCTTTACTTTCTCTGTATTCCTTAACTTTAACCCCTAACATGACACTTCCGATAATGGCTGCAAATAGTACAATAAACATAATTGAATCTCCTTACTTAGAATGAAATCATTATAGCATACAATCGTTGAATGCAAAATTAATCTATAATATTTTGTACATTCACATTGAAAGGAAATTACCATGGAAAATAGCTTAATAGAATTAATGAACATAGAAGATGTAAAAAATCTTGGAACACCAGTCAAAACGATTACATCTAAACCATATTTTGCAATTATCACATGTTTAGTAATTTCGATATTACTAATTTTAAGCAAATCTTTAGCGATATTAGGTTTTATTATTCTTCCGATATCGTTATTAGTATTATGGAAAATACCAAACAGAAAAACAATTGAGTTTTTTGATACTTTCCTTATTGTTTATCCTCAAGGAAAGGAATTACAATGCAAAAAAATTAATTTCAACGATATTATTGAATGGATCGTTAGACAAGGACAACAAAGTGGCGATATTCTCGTTCTTCATTTAACTGGGGATGAATATGTTCAAATGGAAAGTTTTAGAGCTGTTTCAGTTGTACGCCAATTTAATAAAATCATGCCAGATAAAGAAGCAAATAGAAAAAAGAATGCTGAAATGAAAAATACAAAATTTAAATGGCCTTGGGGAGACAAAAAATAATGAATACACAAGATCTAATTCTAAAATATGCAATCGGATTTTCAAAAAGATATACAAGACAACAAAAAAATATATTTATTAATGAAATTGGAAAAGATTTTCAGTCTTATGGATATCGAGTAAATGGAGCTGCTTCAAAGAAAAAAGGTGGCGTATCGATGAATTTGCATGTTGGTGATGTTGCTCACGCAAAAAAATTAGTTGTAGTAAACTATGATACACCACAACACAATTTTGGTAATCCAATGAAATACTATCCTTTCAATGGACCATCTACATTTGCATCATCTTTTTTTCCAATTTATGCACCTACTATTATTGGTGCGATTATAACATTATGGATTGTGGTATCATTTATTCCAAAACTAGATTTTCAAAATAATTTGCTTTTCTCAATTGGTACAATTGCTGTATTAATTATTGTCATGATTGGATCATTTATCATGACAAAGGGAATTGCGAATAAAACTAATTTCAATCGTAATACATCGGGAGTTGTAGCGGCATTAAAGCTTGCAGAAGAATTAGATGATAACCAAAGAAAAGAAGTAGCATTTGTATTAACTGATAATGGCTGTACAAATCACAATGGTGATTACATGCTAAGGGAAGCACTTCCAAAAACAATAGATGAAAGACTTGTTATCATGTTGGATTGTGTTGGATATGGTGATGAGTTTGTCATTGGGTACAAAGAAGATACTAAAAAAGAAGCAGTGGATTTAGCAGCTTGCTTTAAAAATAAACCAAAAAGAAAATTGTGCAATAAAGAGGAATTACGTTATACATCGTTCTCATTTTATAAAAAGGGATTGCTTATTTCAAAAGGAAATTTTATTAAAGAAGAACTAGTAGTTGAAAATATTTCAACAAATAAAGATGTAATTTGTGATGAAGAATCAATCGAAGAAGTAGTTAAAGCAATAAAGAAATATATTAGATAATTGAGGCAAAGAAAATTTATTTTTGGTTAGTAATCAAAATATAAAATATTGTATATTGTCATTGACTTCACTCTCAAACCAGTTATAATAAACTTTGTAAGGGTTACCAAAAAAGAGAAGGAGATAAGAATGGGCACAACTAAGGATTTTTTCCAAGTAGCAAAAGAGTATCTTGAAAAGGCTAAAGAAACTCAAAGAGAACCAATCAAGAATGCTGCAGTTATGATGGCAAATTGTATGGAAACAGATGGTATTGTTCAACTGTTTGGTATTGATCAAGGAAGAGCATTTTCAATGGAATTAGGCTATCGCGCAGGTGGATTAATGCCGTTTCACCAATTTAATACTAAAGATTTAGCACTTCGTGGTGTTATTAGTGAACAAGAATTATATGCTGAAGGGTTTAACAACAGAACAGAGATGGCTCATAAACTATGGGATCTATATCGTGTAGAACCTACAGATATGTTTATTCTTATCAGTAATACAGGCTGCGAAGGAATTATCGTTGAAACAGCTTTAATGGCAAAAGAAAAAGGTAAAAAAGTAATTGCAGTTGTATCAAAGGCAACTTGTGCTGAAACTGATTCTAAACACCCAAGTGGTAAAAAATTAGTCGATGTTGCAGATATCGTAATTGATAACTGCTCACTAAGTCATGATGCATTACTTGATTTAGATGGCACACATAAAATTACTCAAATCTCAACAATTACAGGAAATGTAATTGCACAAATGATTACTGCTGAAGTATATCATTACTTGAAAAATAAAGGTTCAGAATGTCCAGTATTATTAAGTGCTAATATTAAAGGCGCAGATGTTCATAACCGTGCATTATCAGATAAATATTTAGGAAGATGGAATTCTTAGGGAGGATATGAACATGACAGAAATTACAATGGATGTATTCTACACAGAATTACTTAAATTAATCGATACTCTTTACGATAAAGAGAATGGCAACATCGAAAAAGCAGCAGAAATTTGTGCAGAATCAGTAGCAAAAGGTGGTGTGATTCATGTGTTTGGATCAGGACACTCAATTGGATTTGGTATGGAAATGCAAAACCGTATTGGTAGTTTAGCTTGCATCCATTCAATTGATACAGCTGACTTCGTTTTAAAAAATAAATTTACATTAGAAGAATTCAAGGATCCAGATAATGTATTCGAAAGACGTCCAGGGATTGCGGATCAATTATATGATTTGTATAAAATGGACCCAGCAGATGCTTTTATTATCATCTCTAACTCAGGTATCAACGGAGTTGTAATTGATATGGCAATTACTGCAAAAGAAAGAGGACATAAGGTTATTGTTGTTACAAGTTGGCAACATACAACTGCAGAAGACTCAAGACACCCAAGCGGTAAGAAACTTTATGAACTAGGTGATGTTGTGATTGATAACTGTGGACCTCAGGGGGATGCGTTAATTGAAACAGGTGGTCCTGAAAAGATTTGTTCAGTTTCTTCAATTACAGGAGCTTTCATAGCACAAACTATCGCTTCAGAAACTTGTCGCATGTTACAAGAAAAAGGAATCGAAAGTCCAATTTATTGGGATGAAGCACTAGAAGGCGCAAAAGAGCATAACGAAGCGCTAAAACAAAAGTATTTAGGAAGAATATAGGAGAAGAAAAATGTACGATTTTGAATATATGAACAAAATTGATGAACTTTTACACAAAGTTTATGATATAAATAAGGTAGAAATACAAAAACTTGCAAGAATTTTTGCAGATAACATAAAAAATGACAAAATCATTCATACCTTTGGTACAGGTCATTCTCATATGATTGGAATAGAATTATTTGGTAGAGCAGGTGGTCTTGGAAATGTTAACGCATTACTAGATCCAGACGCTTTAACAGCATTTGGTGCTCAACGTAGTGGAGCAATTGAAAAATTACCAGGCGTTGCAGATATTATTTATGATAGTTACAAAATTGAAAAAGGTGACATCATGATTATTTCTAGTAATTCAGGACGTAATGCACTTCCGATTGAAATGGCAATGCGTTGCCAAAAAGAAGGTGTTTATGTTATTGCGGTTACTAACTTAGAGCAATCAAAAAACACAACAAGTCGTCATCCATCAGGTAAACGTTTATTCGAATGTGCTGATTGTGTACTTGATAATGCAGTTCCATCAGGAGATGCATTGTTAGATATTAATGGATTATTAACTGGTCCAGGATCTTCAATTTCAAGTATGTTTGTATTGAATACAATCGTTGCTGAAGCATTAAAAATTTGTGATGCTGAAGGAATTAAAGCACCTGTATTCCAATCTCAAAACGTAGATGGATTTGATAACGATTCAATTTATAACAAATATTATGGAAGAGTAAAACATTTCTAGGATATAACGATTTACTATAAATGGAGAATACGTTTAGATGTTGTTTGTCAGACAATGAAAAACGTTTCTTATATTCGAAGGCACTCGCCTTCAAAAGTAACCATAAAAACAATAGAGGAGGTTAGTTATGGCTGAACTTAATTTTCTACAAATCCTTCTAATTAGTTTGTGGGCATTCTGGGGTATTATTGATGGATTATCATTTAACTTCGGATTCAACAGCTGCATCGCTGCTTGTTTATTTACAGGTATCGTTGTAGGCAACCCAACATACGGACTAATTGTAGGAGGTACGCTTCAAATGACGCAATTAGGGGTAGGAACTTATGGAGGAGCATCAGTTCTTAATATTACGTCATCAGGAATGATCACTACTGCACTTGGATCACTTTCAGGAGAAGATCCAGTAACTCTTGCAGCATCTATCGGTATTGCACTAGCTGCATTATTCGTACAATTAGACATTCTTGCTCGTTTCTCAAATACAGTATTCCAACATATCGCTGACAAATATGTGGAAGACGGTAACACAAAAGGCATCAACTTAATGAACCATTTAGGTATTATTCCTTGGGGATTATCTCGTGGATTACCAGTATTCTTATTACTAATGTTTGGACAACCACTTGTTGACTCTTTGATGACAATCATTCCAGCTTGGTTAATGGATGGATTCAAAGTAGCTGGTGGATTACTTCCAGTAGTAGGTTTCGCAATCTTATTACGTTACCTTCCAGTTTTAAAGAAACCTCAATTCTTAATTCTTGGTTTCGTATTAGCAGCTTACCTTAAAATTCCAGTACTTGGTGTTGGACTTATCGGTTTAGTTGCTGCATTAATTACTTATCAAAATGCTACTGCTGCACCTGCTGCAGGAGGTTCTGCATCTACAGGAGGTTCTGACTATGAAGAATAATGGATCTAAATTCACAGCTAAAGAGCTACGCCGCGTAAATCTTCGTTGGATTTGGCAATCACAAATTGGTTGGAACTATGAACGTATGCAAGGTCTTGGTTACCTTTCTACAATGCTTCCTGTTATCAATCGTTTATATGGAGACAATCCAGAATTAAAAGCTAAGGCTTTACATGTACATTCACAATTCTTTAATACTCAACCAAACATGGGTGATATTATCGTTGGTATGAACATCGCTATTGAAGAACAATCAGCTAACTCAGCTGGTCTTGATGTAGCAGCTTCAATTAAAACAGCTTTAATGGGACCATTCGCAGGTATTGGGGATACAATCTTCGGTATGATTACTGGAGCAGTATTTGGATCAATCGCTGCTACAATGGCTCTTGAAGGAAATGCAATTGGTATTGCTATTTGGACTTTATGGCAAATCGCTTGTTTCTTCTTCCGTTTCAAAATGTTCGATCTTGGATACGAACAAGGTATTAAATTAGTTACTACATTAAGTGGTAAGATGAACGCTCTTACAGAAGCTGCTGCAGTTCTAGGACTTACAGTTGTTGGATGTATGATTGCTACAATGATTAAATTCAATCTTGCTTCTATCAACGTTGGTCTTGGTATCTTCGAAGATGGTGCAGAATTAATGAAAGAATTCCCATTACAAACTTATGCTGATTCAATCATGCCAGCATTGTTCCCAGCTGTATTAGCTGCACTTTGCTACTGGTTATTAGGTAAGAAATGGATGAACTCTAACAAGTTAATCATTTCTGTAGTTATTGCTGCTATCTTATTAAGATTCTTCGGTATCGTAGCTGCTTAATTCAACTACTAAAGAGTATTTCTACAATAGAGATACTCTTTTTTTTTTGTACTTCTATGCTATGATAAACATATAGAAGAAAAACAAATAGAGGGAAATTATGGCAAGAAAAATTATTTCGTTGTTACTAGTCTCGATGTTATTTCTTTTTGGGTGTACTTCAAATCAAGCAAGTACTTCAAAAATACAGTTTGGTAAAATGAATCTTTCAACATGCAAAGTAATCGCAACAGATTTAATAAACAAAAGCACAGATTTTGAAGAATATGTTCCAGTATATCCAGAGTTTGATTTCATGTACATCGAAAATGAACCTTCAGTAAAAAATGCAACACTCATCATTGATGAGGATCTATCAAATAAAAAACTTCCTGAAACACTTTCTTTCACAAATGATAATTATACATTAGTGCAAACAGATGGTCTAAAACCAGAAGTGGTTGTAGAAGTGTTTCCAAAAACAGGAATAGAAAAAATAGATGCATACATTCAAAATGGTAAAGTAGAAAAAACATTTGTCAAATACAAAAACAAAGATGCTGATTGTTTACTTGCAATATCATTGACCATCTTTGATAAGGACATAACGGAAAATACAGTTAATGAAATAAATGATTTATTGATAGAGAGTGAAAATTTCTCCCAGCTTGAAAAACAACAAGCTACTAAAACAGGGTACGTATACAAAGATACAAAAGAAACTTTTGCTGTTTCATATTTTGAAGAAAATAAACTAGTGTTTGATTATAGTGTAGTTATCAACTATTGAGTATAGATGAAGGAGAAAAAATGGAAACGATCAAGAAAATTATAAATAAAGCAATGTTGAATACGTACGTATTTAATTTAGTTTTAGGATTTATACTTGTAGTGATAACATTATTTTTTGTTAATCAAAATGATTTCGCAAAAATATTATTTGGTTTATCAGTAGCATATTTTGGATTGTTTTTATCTTTATACTCTGGTAAAGCATCTATTTTGAAGAAGTTTTATAAATCACTGGAAACGGAAGATACAAAAGATTATCGAATTGTTGAAAACACAATCTTTCTTACTGATTGCTTAGTATCGTTTAGTTTCAATGTTCCAGTAAAAATTAGTTACAAAGATATTATTTTAGTAAGACATGACCCTAATGTATTTGAAAAAACAAGACCAGGATATCAAGGGAATCATAAGATATTTATTAAAGCAAATGGACAAGAAGTTTTAATTCCTGTTAAGGATGAAAGCATAGCACAAAAAATAATGAATTTTTTAGAAACAAAGAATGCGAACATACAATTTCAACACAAGACAATATCATTTGAAGAAACACAATTATCCGACTTGGATAACTACTCAGTCAAAACAAGATTTTAATAAGAAAAGCGGAGAACTAAAGGTTCCCCGCTTTTGAATTAAATATTACTTAAAATATTATTTAAATTTTCTCTTGAAACTTCTACATAATCACCATCATCATGAGCCATGTGTTTTGCTGTCATGTGTATTTCAGTACATTGAGTTGTATCAAGGATATTACGTATATTATGATCTCGAACACCACCACCAACAAGGATTGTAATTTTATCGTTGTATTCTTGAATCAATTTTTTAAGAATATCAAATCCGTATTCAATATGAGGGTAGTTTTCTCCACCACTTGTAAGGATACGATCAACGCCACATTCAATACAATCTTCACAAGCTTGGATTTTATCTGGTGTTGAATCAAATGCTTTGTGGACAATAACTTCACGGTTATACTTTTTAATAAGATCTGCCATTTTCTTTGTACGTTCCTTATCAATGGAGTTATCACTGTTTAGAAAACCAAATACAATACCATCAGCACCGTTTTGCAGTAATAGTTCTGCATCAATCAACATACTTTGAAATTGCTTTTCAGTATAATGGAAACCTGCAGTACGAGGACGTACCATACAACACATTGGAATATTTGACACTTTCTTAGCTTCAACTAATGTACCTACGGAACAAGTACATCCACCTAGTTCTAGAGAACTATTTAACTCAATTCGGTCAATTGGAAAATCATTTGCAATCATTGTGTCTTCAATCGATCCACAACATACCTCAATTACGTAATTTTTTATCATAAAACTCTCCTTTTTTATAAATAAAGTATAACACTTTTTGTATTGTGATTGAACCATTATACAATAAATTGTATAATGAAAGTAATAGAAAAGAGGAATAGTTTATGATAATTCAAAGTAAAAGTGTTTGGGTGTCAGGTGTATTCATTGAAGCACAAGTAGAAATCAAAGATGGAAAGATAGAAAACATCTATCCTTATGGTACTAATGCAGTAGATAAAGATTATGGAGAAGATCGTATTATACCAGGTATGATTGATGTACATTGTCACGGTGGTCTTGGCTTTGATACTAATGATGCAAATCCAGAAGGACTAGTTAAATGGGCTAAAGGTTTATTAGAAGAAGGAATTACGTCTTTCTGTCCAACTACAGTTACACAAAGTGAAGATGTTTTATCAAAAGCATTAGAAAATGTTGCGAGTGTTGTGAAAGAAGGATATGAAGGTTCTGAAATTGTTGGAATTCATTTTGAAGGTCCTTATCTTAATGTTAAAAATAAAGGTGCACAACCAGAACAATTTATTGTTACGCCAAGTGTTGAACAATTCAAAATGTATCAAGAAAAAGCAAATGGTTTAATCAAAGTAATGACTTTAGCTACAGAGTTAGATCCAAATTATGCATTAACTAAATATGCTTCTCAACATGGAGTTAATGTATCAATTGGTCACTCTGCTGCTACTTATAATGATGCTTGCATTGCAGTTGCAAATGGAGCTAATGGAATGACACATGTGTACAATGGTATGAATGGATTACATCATCGTGAACCATCATTGGTTGGTGCAGCGATGAGACTTAAAGATACATATTGTGAAATCATTGGAGATGGTAATCACGTTGTATGGCCAGCAATCTATGCATTGGTAGAAAGCAAAGGTAGAGATTATTGTTTATTGGTTGATGATGCATTGTGTGCTAAAGGTTGCGCTCCAGGACATTATGAACTTGGAGGCAATGAAATTGAAATCAGAGAAAATGGTTCTGCATATCTTGCGGGTACAAATACACTAGCTGGTGGAACATTAAAATTTAATAAAGCAATTCAAAACTTAGTAGAAAAAGTATTACTACCAATTGATACTGCAATTAATATGGCTACATTGAATCCAGCAAGATATTTAGGTATCGATAATCGCAAAGGAAAAATTTGTTCAGGGTATGATGCAGATTTAGTTGTACTTGATCGTGAGTATGAAGTTGTTCAAGTTTATGCAAAAGGTAAACTAGTAAAGGAATAAAAAATGATTATTCAAAGTACACGCGTTTGGATTGATGAAAAATTTCAATCTGCACAGCTAGAAATAAAAGACAATAAAATTGTAGGAATTCATGAATACAATAAATATCCTGTAGATACAGATTATAAAGATGAAAGAATATTACCAGGATTACTCGATATTCATGCTCATGGATTTAATGGTATGGATAGTAATTATGCAACAGCTGATGGTTTAAAACATTGGATTGCTTCGCTACCGAAAGAAGGTGTTACAAGTTTTCTTGTTACAACATCTACTGCTCCAGAAGCAAATCTACTTGAATCGTATGAACTTATATCAAAAGTAATTGATGAAAAACTACCAGGAGCAACACCTTTAGGTATTCATGTTGAAGGTCCACAAATTTCATTTGATTTTAAAGGTGCTCATAATCCTTATTTAATTCAAAAACCAAATGTAGAACAGTTTAAACGATATCAAGAACATGCACAAAATAAAATTAAACTAATTTGTATCGCACCTGAAATGGATGAAAACCACGAATTAATAAAATATTGTGTAAACAACAATGTAAAAGTTACACTAGGTCATACTGGAGCAAAATATGATGAATGCGTTCAAGCAATGCATGATGGTGCAAGAAGTTTTACTCATACATTTAACGGAATGTTAGGAGTTCATCATCGCGAACCAGGAAGTGCAGGTGCTGCTTTGGCGTTAGATGATATGTATGCTGAATTAATTTGTGATGGTGTACATGTTCACTATGCAGTAGCGAAAACGGTAGTACGTGCTAAAGGAAAAGATAAACTAATTCTTGTAACAGATGCTGTTCAAATTAAAGGGCTTAAACCTGGAATCTATGATATGCCTGGAAGATGGGTAGAAGTTAAAGAAGATGGGTGTGGCCGATTAAAAGATGGGCGACTTGCAGGAAGTTCAAACAAAATGATTACAATGTTAAAAAACTGTATTGAACATTGTGATGCTGAGGAAGTAGTTGCGATTAATGCAGCAACAAAGAATCCAGCAAGATTCCTAGGGCTAGATACCAAAGGTGAAATCAAATTAAATAATGATGCGGATGTTATTGTTATTGATGATACCTACCAAGTAATTCAGACATATATTAACGGAAATCCAGTATTATGAGATATAAAGCAATTGCGGTAGATATTGATGGAACAATCATGAATCATGGAAAAGAGATGATATCACCACTTCTTTACAAAACATTTCTAACTTGTAAAGAAAAAGGATTAAAACTTGTCGTTGTTACAAGTCGTTCACTCAAAGAGATGGAACCGATTCATCAAGAGCTACTCGATTTATTTGATTATAAAGTGTACTCTACGGGTGGTATTGTATTTGATAAAAACACATGTATTCGAAAGCATACATTAACTAGAAAAGATTTAGAAACATTAATCCAGCATTTAGATCAAAAAGATATTTTATATTCTTATTCAAAGTTGGACGGTGTTTTCTATTATAGTAGACAAGCAAGTGAAAACCAAGCTAAGAAATATGAATCATTGTTTGGACACGGTTATCCAATAGAGGCACTAAAAGAGAATGTAGAAGTTTTAGATTTTTTATACTTCATTGATGATCATCAAGAAAATGAAGTCTTAAATTATATTCATGACACAACAGAATTGTGTGACTTCAAAATTCATGGACAAGTTAAACCTAAAGGGATAAATAAGGGTTATGGAGTTAGCGAAACTGCTAGTTTGATGGGATTAAGCACGAAGGACTTTATTGTCTTTGGAGATGGCACAAATGATGTATCCATGTTTAATGTTGCAGGAGTAAGTGTTGCAATGGGCAATGCAAGTGATGAAGTAAAGGGATTTGCAAATGAAGTATGCTTGCCTGTTGAAAAAGATGGGGTTGCACACTATTTAATTGATTTACTAAGGAGGATAGAAAATGATTAAAGCAGCTTTCTTTGATATTGATGGAACGAGTTACCAAAATGATATACATGATAGCCCTGAGTCAACGAAAGTTGCATTCAAAAAATTGAAAGAATTAGGAATTAAAATTTCAGTTTGTACCAGTCGTTCATATCCCGAACTAATAAAACTACCAAAGCATTATTATGAACTAATGGATGCGATGGTTTGTGCAGGTGGTGCTCAAATTGTAGTTGATGGGAAATTAGCCGTAGCACATAAAATTGATAGTGAAGATACAAAAAATGTAATTGAACTTTTCCATAAGTACAATCTAGATTATCGTTGGACAAGTGTGAATGGAGAAAATCACTTAAGCACTGAAAAAGAAGATGTTAAAAAAATCTTTATGCATTTTTACAATATGACACCAACTTGTAAGCCATATCAAGGTGAGGAGTTAGTTCATCTTTTATACTATTGTGATGACCCTAAAATAAAAGAGGAGATTACAAAGTGTTGCAAGAATAGTTATCATTTAGTAATAGGTTATGCAAACGAAATAACAGCAAAAAATATTTCTAAATCTCATGGAACTGTTGAGTGCGCAAGTTTATTTGGTATTCAACCAGATGAAATTGTTGCCTTTGGTGATGGGAACAATGATATCGACATGCTTCAAAAAGCAACCATTGGAATAGCTATGGGGAATGCAAAACAAGGTGTTAAAGATGCTGCTGATTATGTTACAGAGAACATTGAAAACGATGGTTTATACAAAGCGTGTGAACATTTTAATTGGTTTCAAGAATAGGGAGACTACATATGGATAAAATAAAAATGATTGTCATGGATATGGATGGGACATTACTCAATTCTAAACGTGAAATAAGTGAAGAGACACGAGATGCATTGATTAGTGCCCAAGAAAAGGGAATACGGATTGTTCTTGCATCAGGAAGAAGCTATCGCTCATTATTACAATATGGCGAGATTTTAAGAATGCCAGAATTTGGTGGATATTTTATTGGTGTCAATGGTGCGGCACTTACGAATACCGCAACAATGGAACATGAAATTATTCGACAATTACAACTTGATGAAATCAATGAAATATTCAATGCAGTCAAGCCATATGAAATTGAAGTTATGGGGGTACTTGATGAAACAATTTATGATTATATTCCAGATAGTCTTAGAGAATTAAAAAGACAATTTAGAATTGATAATAACATTCAGGATGATGTTCCATGGACTGCAGGTACTTTTTCAATGGTAGAAGATCAAAGAAAAAATAAGTATTTAAATATTTATGATATAAAAGGGCCAGAAGAAATTGATCAAGCAGTGAATAAAGTATGTTTGGCTCATACAAAAGAAACACTCGAAAAACCATATGAATGGTTAATGGAAAATTTAAGTCACAAATATCACTTTGCAAGAACTTCAATGCAATGGATTGAATGTGCACCACTTGGCATAAATAAAGGAAGTGCTATTTTAAGACTTGCAGAAGAATTAGGTTTTACTTCAAATGAAATTATAGTATTTGGAGATGGAGAAAATGATTTAACAATGTTCAATGCAGTGAAATACCCTGTTGCTATGGGTAATGCAATGGAGAAAGTTAAGGAAGCAGCATTTGAAATAACATTAGATAATAATTCAAATGGCATTTCAGCATTTTTAAAAAAGTATAATTTATGTTAAAATCTATTTAAGGTAATTCAAACTCAAGAAAAATAATAAGAGGGGTAACTATGTCTTACACAGATTTTCATTTATTTGATAAAAATGCATCAACAATTATCTTTTTATCAAAACTCTTCATCCAAATGGATTTAGGAACACGAATCCCTACATTTGAAGAACTATCGAAAGATATTGGTGTTGCAAGAGGAACAATACAAAATTCTTTAAAGAAGCTACAAGAAGTTAGAGCTATTGATATTAACCCAAGAGGTCATATGGGTTCATATCTTGTAAGTAAAAATACTAAAATATTAATTCAAATGGCAGATATTCGCCAACTATTGGGAGCGATGTCATTGCCTTATTCAAAAACTTATGAAGGTTTAGCAACAGGATTAATCACTACATTGCATAATGAATATGAAATTCCAGTAAGCATGGCTTACATGAGAGATGCGGTTATTCGACTCGATGCGATGATTAAAGGGAGTTATGATTTTGTTATTTTATCTAAGGGGTCAGCGGATACTGCAATTAAATTAGGAAAACCAGTAGTAAAGGTAATCGACTTTGGTCCAAAAACATACCTAAGTGCCCATGTTTTGTTGTTTAGTAATCAAAAGTCAAAAGAAATTGTTGATGGTATGAGAGTGGGTCTTGCAAAAGATGCTCACGAACAAAACAGATGGACTAAAAAGTTATGCCGAGGTAAAAAAGTAAATTATGTAACATTGGATTATTCAAAAATTATCCCAGCATTGAAGCAAAAAGAAATTGATGCAACAGTTTGGAATAAAGATGAAGTTAACGATGCACTTATCCAAATGAACACAAAACCAATTCAATCAAATGGAGAAGATACATCAGCAGTACTGATGGTTAATAAATATCGTCCAGAATTAATTAAGTTATTTAGAGAAATCATCGATATTGAAGAAGTTAAACGTATTCAACAAGAGGTAATATTAGAAACAATATCACCACAATATTAAATATGACTTTCGAGTCATATTTTTTAATTCTTCAAGGCAAATGGTTTATAAACCATGAAACTTTGTCAACTTGCATTATATTGTAAACTCAGTACAAGATTTTACTTTGGCGTATATTTCTTTTATATCTTCAATTCTAATGATTGTAGTTAACTTGCTTCCTAAATCTTTGATCGATCCTCCAACCAAGTAACCTGTTGAGTTTTCTGTTTCTATATCTATAAAAATAAAACGATCATGTACTTTATTTTTTAAATCGAATAATTTACTTTTAGGATGTTTAATTTTAAAATTATTCCAATCACGTGAAGATAAAATATTTTTTGTTGAATCATTGAATAAATTAAGAGTAATTTCTTGATGTAGTACTAAAAACTTTTCAAGTGTTCCAATACCAATATAGGGATCGATGATATCAATTGAATGTTTAGCTGATTTGATGATGTTATTGATAACTATAGAAGCTTCAACAATCTCCCCTTTGAACACAACCATTTGTGTAAGAACATTTCCCTTATTAAAATCACCAATGAACTTGTTGAATACTTTGATATTCTGTTTAATTTCTGCTACATCCCCAACGAGATTGTTAACCTGATTGACTAATTGTTGATAACCGATACTTTCCACTAATTGATTATGTTCGCCAATAAAGTGTCTCATATCTTTAAAAGCACGCATAATTGCGATACTTTGCTGTATTGCGATATCACTTTTAAGAACGGCAGAAAGCATATAGACTCCTTGTTCTGTGAATGCATATGGCGCGTATTTTATATTTGAACCCCTTCCTTCCAAGGTCACAAATTGTGACCTTGGAAGCTCCTTTACTTCTTTGGGAGTTAATTTGAACATAAAATCACTTGGGAATCTTTCCAAGTTACGTTTAACTTGTTGATTTAAGACTTTTACTTCATATCCATAAATTAAAGCTAAATCAAAATCTAATATAACTTGTTGCCCACGGATTTTGTAGATTATATTTTTAATTTGTTTTTGCTCTATCGTATTTATCATTTGCATACCTATCTCATTCTTACTTTAATTTTATGCACATAGACTAGAAATCCTAGGATGGATTTAACTCGTTTGATATCAATCATAGTTCTTCTTGTGAATTACATAAAAATTTCGTATAATTAATAACGGTACAACAAGTATGTATTGAATCAGGTCAGGACCGGAAGGTAGCAGCCTTAAGAACCTCTACTTGTGTGTACCCTTTTTATATTCCAAAGGAGGTAAACTCTATGAAAACAACTTTATGCTATCTTGAACAAGAAGATTGTTATTTAATGATGCATCGTATTAAAAAGAAAGATGACATTAACGAAGGGAAATGGATTGGTTTAGGGGGTAAGTTTATTGGAAATGAAAGTCCTGAAGACTGTTTATTAAGAGAAATTAAAGAAGAGATTAATGTAGAATTACTCGAATACGTTTTAAGAGGGGTAATTACATTTATTAATCAAAATAATTATACTGAAACTATGTATTTATATAATGCAACGAAATTTTTAGGAGATGTTGATTTAAATTGTAGTGAAGGAGAATTGGCTTGGGTTTGTAAAGATAGTTTGATGAATTTGCCCATATGGGAAGGTGACAAATATTTTCTTGAAAAATTAATCAAGGGAGAACCTTTCTTTACAATGAAACTTTGCTATAATGGTGATAAATTGATAGAGGCATATTGCAACGATGAAAAAATTAAATGAACATGAAAAATACATGAAACTTGCGATAAAAGAAGCTTTAAAAGCGAGTGAAATAGATGAGGTTCCGGTAGGTGCTATCATCCTTTTTGAGGGTAAAATCATTGCAAGAGGGTATAATAAAAGAAATAAAAGTCAAAATGCCACAGCACATGCTGAACACATTGCAATTGAAAAGGCATGCAAAAAATTGAAATCATGGCGACTTGAGAATTGTGAACTGTATGTTACATTAGAGCCGTGTCCTATGTGTGCAGGAGCGATTATTCAATCCCGTATACCTAAGGTCTATTTTGGTGCGTTTGACCCAAAGGGTGGTTGCTTTGGAAGTTGTGTAGACTTCAGGGAAATTAAAGGATTCAATCATTATCCAAATGTTCAAGGTGGTATTCTTCAAGAAGAATGTGCAATGTTACTAAAAGAATTTTTTAAATCAAAGAGAAAAAATAAAGGTGAATAAGATGGGTAGTTTGTCAAAAGTTGTAAACATTGGGAAAGTGTTAGAGCAAAATTTACATGATATTGGTATTGATACAATTGAAGAATTAAAACAAAAGGGTAGTCAAAAAGCATGGCTTGAAATAAAGAAAAAAGTAGATCCGACAGCTTGTATTAATCAATTGTACGCACTTGAAGGGGCAGTTCAAGGTATTCGTTGGCATGATTTAGATGAAAAAAGCAAAATTGAATGCAAAGACTTCTTTGAAATCTATAAATAACCAGGAATGGGTACTTGAATACCCACTATAAAACCATGGACATTTTTGGTATAATAAATAAAGTAAGTTAGTAAAAAAGGAGGAAGGCAAAAATGGGTTATAAAGCATTATATCGTACGTATCGCCCAACTTCTTTTGAAGAAGTCGTAGGTCAAAAACATATTATAACGACTTTGATGAATGCAGTTAAACAAAATAAAACAGCACATGCATATTTACTGTGTGGACCACGTGGTACTGGGAAAACTTCTGTAGCACGTCTTTTAGCTAAAGCAGTGAATTGTGAAGATAAAGAAAATGCACCCTGTAATGTATGTGAAAATTGCAAGGCAAGTGATGCAGGAACACATCAAGACATCGTTGAAATAGATGCTGCAAGTAGCAGTGGTGTAGATCAAATAAGAGATTTAATTGAAAAGGTAAAATATTCACCAATTCAAGGTAAATTTAAAGTATACATTATCGATGAAGTTCATATGTTATCTCAAGGTGCTTTTAATGCTCTATTAAAAACATTGGAAGAACCGCCGGCACACGTAATCTTTGTCTTGGCTACAACAGAACCATACAAAGTTTTACCAACCATTATTTCACGTTGTCAACGTTATGACTTTGGCAAAGTTGCACAAGATGAAATCATCCAACGACTTCGTTATGTTGTGGATACCGAAGGAATTAAAGTTGATGATGAAGCATTGCGATTAGTTGCGGTATTATCTGATGGAGGGATGCGTGATGCATTGAGTATTTTAGATCAATGTATTGCTTATGCACAAGACGAAATTACAGTTAAGCATGTTAATGATATTTATGGTATAACAACAATCAAAGAAAAAATGGAATTAATCCAAAATATCTTTGACAAAGATGCGCGATCATTACTCAACATGATTCAATCATTAAATGAAAAAGGTGTTGATATTCGTCGTCTTACAAATGATTTAGTTGAAGTATTAAAAGAAAGCGTAATTTATTCCTATACAAGTGATTCAGGTTTACTTCAAATATTAAATGTAGAAGAAGTAGAAACAATCAGTAATAATAAAGATGCTAACACACTTCTTAAAATGATTGATGTTTTAATGGAAGCAACAGTATCTTATAGAAACGCAAGCAATGTAACTTCTTATTTTGAAGTAGCAGTTCTAAAAATGATAGGAGCAACTACCGAAAAAGCACAAGTAGTTGAAGTTGTAAAACCAATTGTTTCTTTAGAACCAAAACGAGAGAATATGGCAAAACCAGAAGTTAAAATTGAAAAAGAAGTAGTTGATAACATAGAAGTAAGTGACGAAGAAATTCAAGAGGAAGTAAAACCTAAAAAGCAAGAAAGTATACCTACATTGGATAGTGAATTTGTATTGAGTTTATTATCAGGTGCAAGCAAAGAAAATAAAGAACTTGATAAGCAGATATGGAATACATTGGATAGTAAATCAAGAGAGATGACTTGTGCTAAATGTGCAACAATATTAAAGCACACAGAAATAGCAGCAAGTGGACAAGATTATTTGGTTCTTGCAACAGATTCAACAGCTGAAGCAAATCAAATCAATGATTTACAATTAAACCAAGAACTATATTATTTTGTAAAAGAACAATGTGATTTGGATAAAATGATTTATGCAATCGACAAGAATTTGTTTGCGCGTATTACACAAGAATTCAAAGAGCGTTGGACTAAAAATGAATTGCCAGATGCAGCAATTATCACCAAGTATAAGAAAGTTGTAACAAAAGAGAAAAAGAAAACCAGTGAAGAAAAACTAATTGATTTATTTGGTGAAGAAAATATTACTATTTTTGAGGAGGAATAAAAAATGGATTTACAAAATTTATTAAAGCAAGCACAAAAAATGCAAGGTAGCATTCAAAAAATTGAATCAGAATTGAATGAATCAGAATATACAGGTAGTGCTGGAGGTAATGGAGTAAATGTTACGATTAAAGGTAACTATGAAGTTACAAATATTACTATTGATGAAGATTTATTAGAAAAAGATAACAAGGATATGTTACAAGATTTAATAATGGTTGCGATTAATCAAGCAGTAGAAACTGCAAGCAAAGATCGTGAAGAAAAAATGGGAGCAGTAACAGCTGGTGTTAAAATGCCAGGTATGTTCTAATTATGTATCCGAAAAGTTTAGAAGAATTAATTGAATATTTTAAACTTCTTCCAGGAGTTGGTGCAAAAACTGCAGAGCGCTATGCACTCCTCATGTTAGATACAAGTGAAGAAGATATTCAAGGATTTGCAAAAGCTTTAATTGATTGCAAGACAAACATTCATACATGTTTAATATGTGGAAATTACAGTGAAGATGATACTTGTTTAATATGCCAAGATACTTCAAGAAACAAAAGAATTATTTGTGTTGTGCAATCAGCAAAAGATATTATTGCAATGGAAAAAACAAGAGAGTTTAATGGTGTGTATCATGTGCTTCAAGGTGTAATATCACCAAGAAAAGGTGTATTACCAGAAGACTTAAATATCCAATCATTAATGAGACGAGTGGACCAGGGAGTTGATGAAGTAATTCTTGCGACAAACCTAACACTTGAAGGAGAAACAACAGCGCTATATTTAGCGAAGTTATTAGAAGAAAAGAATTGTTTAACTACACGGATTGCTCATGGATTACCAATGGGTGGACATCTAGATTATGCTGATGAACTTACTCTAATCAAAGCATTAGAGGGTCGTAAACAAATGAAGAACGATTAATCAAAAGCGGGGGAAAAGGAAATGAAAACAGACTTACAAATTGCTCAAGAAAATGTGATGGAACCCATCTCAAAAATTGTAGAGAAAGCGCACATTGATCCTAAGTATGTAGAATACTATGGTTCAACAAAAGCTAAAATCAACAATGACCTAATGCAAGAATTACAAGATAAGAAAGATGGAAAACTTATTTTAGTAACGGCAATTAACCCAACAAAAGCAGGAGAAGGAAAATCAACAACAACAGTAGGATTAGTTGATGGACTTTCACTAATAGGTAAAAATGTAATGGGTTGTTTGCGTGAGCCATCACTGGGACCAGTGTTTGGTTTAAAGGGTGGAGCAACAGGTGGTGGCTATGCACAGGTAGTTCCAATGGAAGATATCAATTTGCACTTCACTGGAGATATGCATGCAATCACAACGACGAATAATTTAGTATCAGCTGTTTTGGATAATTCAATCTATCAAGGAAATGAATTAAATATCGATCCAACAAAAGTAATTTGGAAAAGATGTTTAGATATGAATGATAGAACATTACGTAGTATTACAATCGCGCAAGATAAACCAACCAATGGAGTGGAAAGAAAAGATAGTTTCTGCATCACAGTTGCAACAGAGGTAATGGCCGTTTTATGTTTATCTAAAGATTTAAAAGACTTTGAAGAAAGAATTAATCGATGCATTGTTGCTTATACATATGATGATCAACCAGTTACGATTAAAGACTTAAAAGTAGGTGGTGCTTTAGCGGTAGTTATGAAAGAGGCAATTAAACCAAACTTAGTACAAACATTACAAAAGACACCAGTATTAATTCATGGTGGTCCTTTTGCTAACATTGCTCACGGTTGTAATTCTGTTATTGCTACTAAGATGGCATTAAAACTTGCTGATTATGTAGTGACTGAAGCAGGATTTGGGGCAGATTTAGGAGCTGAAAAATTCTTAGATATAAAATGTAGAGTTGCAGAATTAAAACCAAATGCAATTGTTGTTGTTGCAACAATTCGTGCACTTAAATTACATGGTGGTGTAAGTGCAGATGAGTTAGGAAATGAAAATGTTGAAGCAATGTTGAAAGGTATTGAAAACTTAGAAAAACATATTGATACTGTAAAACAATTTGGAGTACCAATACTAGTTGCAATTAATAAGTTTACTAAAGATACTGATGCGGAAGTAGCAGCATTAGAAAAATGGTGTGAAGAAAAAGGAGTACTTGTATCCTTATCTGATGCATGGGCAAAGGGTGGAGAAGGTACAATTGATTTAGCAAAAAAAGTTGTTGCATGTTGTGATGAGGAATCACATTATGCACCAATCTATGATGTAAATGATTCAATTGAAAATAAAGTGTTAACCATTACTCAAAAAGTATATGGTGGTAAAGGTGTTGTGTTTAGTGATGAAGCGAAGGTACAAATTGAAAAATTAAAACAATTAGGTTTTGAACATTTACCTATTTGTATGGCTAAAACACCAATGTCACTTACAGATGATCCAAAAATTATGGGAAGACCTAGTGGTTTCGATATTCATGTCAACGAAGTAAAAGTATCTGCTGGAGCTGGATTCATTGTTGTCTTTACTGGAAGTATTATGACAATGCCAGGACTTCCAAAAGTACCTGCAGCACTTGGTATGGGTGTTGATGAAAATGGAGATAGTTACGGAATTTTCTAAATAAGAAAGGGTAAAGGAAATGTCATCAATTGCGTATGTTACAGATAAACATATGATTGAATTTCATCGTTTGAATGGAAATCATTCGATGAATTTTTGGCGTCCAGGATCTCAAAAAAGATTTGCAGATTTTATTGAAGGTGATTTACTTTTCTTTCTAGCTAAAGGAAGTGAAAGAGGTAGAAGAAAAGAAAAAGGTATTGTGGGTTATGGAAAGTTTAAGAAATCTTATACATTGAGTTTCAAAAAAATGTGGAAAGAATATGGAACTTTAAATGGCTATGCAACTCAAGATGAGTTGTATGATGCAATATTAAAAGTATCGAAAGATAAAGTTATGCCGAAACAAATGAACTGTTTGTTTTTGGATGAAGTTGTTTTCTTCCAATCACCAATTTATTTAAGTGAAGTTGGTGTCATAATTTCAAATAAAATAGAAAGTTATATTTATTTAGATAAAGAAGATCCACAAGCTACATCAAAGCTTTTAAGTAAAGCAAATGAAAGTGGAATAGATATGTGGACAGTAGCGATGTCTTCAAGTGAACCTAAACCAACACTAGAAGAGGATGAAGTAAAACATCAGTTCTCTCTTGTTTATCAAAAAATAAATGATGATTTTTATACTGATACTGAACTTAAAAAAGCAAAGAAACTATCAAGAGAAAAGTGTGAAGACTCTTCTTTTGAATTAATTAAAGGAAGTAAGATGGATTGCATTTGCTATGAAAATAATGAAGTTACGATTGCAGTTCCATTCATTTATAAGTCAAAAGATTATAATCGTAAAATACAATATTTAATTGGACACTTAGTTAGTTATCGAATTTTAATTAAAGAAATAAGTGAATACAATTTCAAACTGAAATTTGAACTTCTAACTGAACAACCATTAATAGATAGCACTGTGGAATTAATAAAAAAACTTAATGAAGAATAATAGATACCTATTGCTCAATTTATGAGTGATAGGTTTTTCATATGTCAAAAAAATAAAATTTTAAGAACTAGTTGACAAAAGCGGTTACATTAGATAATATGGAATCATATTTAGGGTTGTAACTTTAAGAAGGCAAGGCCTAAACTTCGTATCCATTATTTTTGGGCGTAGTTTAGGCTTTTATTTTTAAAGGAAAGGGGGTGTGTTCTTGAAAATCAAAAAAGTATTTAACAATAATATTGTTTTAGCAGAAGATGAGCGATTTCTAGAAGTAATTCTTTTAGGCAAAGGAATTGGTTATGGAGTCAATCAAGGCGATGATGTTAATCTTAGCAAAATTGAAAAAACATTTTCGATTGAATCTGAAGATCTTCAAGCAAGATTTGTTAAACTTGTAAATGATGTTCCCATTAATCACATTGAGCTAACTAAAAAAATTATCGAATTTGCTGAGAAGAAATTAGATACTAAATTTGATGACTCGATTTTTATAGGTCTAGCTGATCATATTAATTTTGCAATTAAAAGAGCAAAAGAACATGATGAGCTAAAGAATGCACTTCTATGGGAAATAAAGAAATTTTATAGGCCTGAATTTAATGTAGCACTTGAATCTTTGGATTTAATAGCATATTCTGAGGGCATCCGGATGTCTGAAGATGAAGCAAGTTTTATAGCTATGCACTTTGTAAATGGCCAACAAAGTGGCAGTGGTGTAAAGAAAACAGTGGAAGCTACAATGATTATTCAAGATATCCTAAATATAATAAAATTTCATTATAAAATTGATTTAGATGAAGATTCAATTAACTACAGTAGATTTATAACGCATGTTCGTTTCTTTCTACAAAGAATTAACAGTACTAATCAATCGAATGATGATTTTCTATTTGATCAAATTAAGACAAAATATCCAGATACATACAAATGTGTTAAGAGAGTTAAGCTATATCTAGAATCAAAAATTAATATCAGTATTACAAATGAAGAAATGTTATATTTCATGCTCCATGTTAGAAGATTAACAGAAAGAGCAATAGAATCGAAAAAGGTTGTAACCGAAGAGGGCAAGGCTTGAGGATTCAAAAAACTTTTAATAGTTTTTTGATAACTTAAGCCTTTATTAATTATAAGGAGAAAATATGAAATACAAAGAGTTAATTAGTCAAATTCTTGAATCCGTAGGAGGAGAAAAGAATATTGAAACAGTTACACATTGCATGACAAGATTAAGATTCGTTTTGAAAGATGATTCAAAAGCAAGTATTGAGGCAGCTAAAAAAATAAATGGAGTTGTTGGTTGTGTGAGCAAAGGAGGACAATTTCAAATAGTTATTGGAACTCATGTTAGTGAGGTTTATGATGAATTAATAAAATCCACTAATATTAAACAATCAGATGATGGAGAACAAAAGAAAGAAAAGAAAAATATAGTATCCGCTTTGTTTGATACAATGGCAAGTGTTGTTATGCCAATGATTGGACCATTAGCTGGTGCTGGTATGATCAAAGCGATTTTATCCATATTAGTTCAATTTAATTTGGTAGATAGTGCATCACAAACGTATCAAATTTTCTATATGGTTGCGGATTGTGTGTTTTACTATATGCCATTCTTTCTTGCATTTTCAGCAGGAAAGAAATTTAAATGCAATCCATACTTATCACTCATTTTTGCTGCAATGTTAGTGCATCCTACTTATATAGGATTCAAAACAGCTGGAGAAGCAGTAAGTGTTATTGGATTACCAGTTACATTAGCAACATATACATCAAGCGTGGTACCAATAATATTAATTGTTTATTTCCAATCAATCATAGAAAAATTTGTTACAAAATTAACACCTAAAGCAATTAAAACTTTCTTTGTTCCAATGATAGTAATCTTAATTACTGTACCTGTTGGATTTGTAGCATTAGGCCCATTAGGTGCAATCATTGGAGAATATCTAGCAAAAGTATTTACATTCTTAGAAGCAAATGTAGGATGGTTTGTACCAATGCTTATTGGTGGATTATGTCCATTATTAGTTATGACAGGAATGCATTACGCTATAGGAAGTGCTCAATCAATTCAACGTGCAACGATGGGCTATGCAACAATCCTAGCACCTGGAATGGTTTGTAGTAATATGGCACAATCAGCAGCAACATTTGGTGTAGCATTAAAAACAAAAAATGCAGAATTAAAAAGCTTAGCATCAACTGTTGGTATTACAGCTTTATGTGGTATAACAGAACCAACATTATATGGTATCGGATTAAAACTAAAAAAACCTTTGTATTGTTCTATGATTGCTGGTGCAATTGGAGGACTGTATGCTGGGATTACTGGTGTAAAACAATGGGCTTATGGTACTTCAACAATTTTTGCACTCCCTGTTTATTTAGGAAGTGATAATTCGTTTATTAACATATGTATAGCAGTAGCTATTTCAATGATCTTAGCTTTTGTATTAAGTTACATTACCCATAAAGATGAGAGTAATACTTCTGAAAAAACAAAATCAGTTGATGCTAATTTGATAAATAAAAGAAAAGAATTATTTGCACCGATAAAAGGTGAATTAATACAATTATCTGATGTAACAGATGATGCTTTCAAATCTGAGGCAATGGGAAAAGGATGTGCAATTATTCCAAGTGAAGGAATTGTATATTCACCAATTGATGGAGTGATTGAAATGATATTTGAAACAAAACATGCAATTGGAATAAAAGATAAAGATGGCGTTGAAATATTGATTCATATTGGACTAGACACGGTAAAATTAAATGGAAAATATTTTGAAACACATGTCAGTGTAGGACAAGAAGTTAAAAAAGGTGAAAAGTTAATCTCATTTGATCTTAAAGAAATAAAGAATGAAGGATATGATATAACAACACCAATCATAGTTACCAATTCAAGTGATTTCTTGGATATTGTTGAAACTAACGAAAAAGAAGTATCAACAGATTCAACGATTTTGACGGTAATTTCATAATGGCATTTCCAAAAAACTTTTTATGGGGTGGAGCTTTAGCTGCGAATCAATGTGAAGGGGCATACAATAGTTATGGTAAAGGATTATCACAACAAGATGTAATGCCAAAAGGTGTAAGAGGTCCTGTAACTGAATTACCAACAAATGACAATTTAAAATTAGTTGGTACAGACTTTTATCATAGATACAAAGAAGATATTCATCTTCTTTCGGAAATGGGATTTAAAGTGTTTCGCTTCTCGATTGCATGGAGTAGAATTTTTCCAAATGGTGATGACTTAATTCCAAATGAAGAGGGTTTAATATTTTATGACAATGTTATCAACGAATGCCTAAAAAATAATATTGAGCCACTTATTACTTTATCTCACTACGAGATACCTCTTCATTTATGTAAAAAATTTGATGGTTTTAAATCAAGAGAAGTGATAGATTATTTTGTTCGATATGCAGAAACAGTAATTAGAAGATATCATGATCGAGTGAAGTATTGGTTAACTTTCAATGAAATAAATGTCACATTAATTTCTCCATTACTAGGAGCTGGGGTAATGACAGAAAAATCAAAGGTAACAGAACAAGATAAGTTTCAAACAGCTCATCATCAATTAGTTGCAAGTGCAAAAGTTACAGAAATTGCAAAAGGGATTAATAGTAATTTGATGATAGGATGCATGGCGGCATCAGCACCTCGCTATCCAATGACATGTCATCCAAAAGATATGATTACAATGATGGAATCTCAACAAGAACTTGATTATTTCATTCACGTACACTGTGAAGGTAAATATCCATATTTTGCTAAAAGAATGTGGGAACAAAATAACGTTAAATTAGATATAACAAGTGAAGATGAAAGAGTCTTACAAAATACAGTAGATTTTATTTCGTTTAGTTATTATAGTAGTAAAGTTGTTGCATACAATGAAAATGAATATACTATGGCTAATGGAAATATTATGAGAGGTTTAAAAAATCCATATGTAGATTATTCTGATTATAATTATCCAATTGATCCAGAGGGATTGAGATATATCTTAAATTATTTATATGATCATTTTCATAAGCCATTATTTGTAGCAGAAAATGGTATTGGAGCAAAAGAAGAATTGGTAGAAATAAACAATGAAATCATGATAGTAGATGACTATAGAATAGATTTTCATAAGAAACATATCCAAGCAATGGAAGATGCAATTAATGAAGGTGTAGATATTATTGGCTATACAACTTGGGCGCCTATTGATTGTGTTAGCGCAGCTTCAGCAGAATTATCAAAAAGATATGGATTTGTTTATGTAGATAGAAATGATGATGGAAGCGGGAGTTTAAATAGATATAAAAAGAAGAGTTTTGAGTGGTATAAAAAACTTATAGAATCAAATGGAATGGAAAAATAACAGAAAGAAGAAAGAGAAATATAACTCTTTCTTTTTTTACAAAGTGAATAAACTCACAAATAAAGTGATATAAAAGTATGGTATGATTGTATAGAAATTAAGAGAGGTTGTGAAGTCATGGATGCATCAAAAAATTATGAAATCATCGTAGTCGGTGCAGGTCATGCAGGTGTAGAGGCAGCACTTGTTTCTGCGCGTTGTAATAAGAAAACTGCATTAGTAACATTGAGTATAGAAAACATCGCTAAGATGCCATGTAATCCATCAATTGGAGGGCCTGCAAAAGGAATCGTTGTTCGTGAAATTGATGCACTTGGTGGGCAAATGGGTATTACTGCTGATAAAACAGCGCTTCAATTTAAAATGTTAAATACGACAAAAGGGCCAGGGGTTCAATCACTACGCGTCCAATCTGATAAAATAGAATATTCAAAAATGATGCAAGAGTTATGTTTACATCAAGAAAATTTAACTGTCATTGAAGGTCAGGTAAAATGTTGTAATTTTGAAAATGATACCGTAACGGGTATCACAATGATGACGGGTGAAATCATTAATTCAAAGATTGTCATTCTTACAACAGGTACATATATGTCTAGTTTGGTAATGGTATCTAAGAATGTAACAGAAAGTGGTCCTGATTCTGAACCAACAACTCATGATTTATCAGCGTCACTTCGCGCGGCAGGTTTGGAAACATTCAGATTAAAAACAGGAACACCACCACGAGTTAAAACCAATACGATTGATTTTACAAAAACAGAAATTCAACCAGGAACTGATCAATTTGTATCATTTAGTACGACTACAAAGGAAATACTCCCTTATGATCAACAAGTTGTGTGTTACTTAACCTATACAGCACCAAAGACACACGAAATTATTAAAGAAAATTTAAATAAATCCAGTATGTATTCAGGTGTGGTAAAAGGCGTGGGGCCAAGATATTGTCCATCAATTGAAGATAAGTTAGTTCGCTTCTCAGATAAAGAAAGACATCAATTATTCTTAGAACCAGAATCTCTTCATTTGGATACAACTTATGTGCAGGGTTTTTCTACATCACTACCCTATGATATCCAAGAAGAAATGGTCCATTCATTACCGGGACTTGAAAATGCAATAATTGATAAATATGCATATGCCATTGAATATGATGCAATAGATCCTTTACAATTGAAACCAACGCTTGAAACAATGAAAATAAAAAACTTATTTACTGCTGGTCAAATAAATGGAACCTCTGGTTATGAAGAGGCTGCAGGCCAAGGGTTAATGGCGGGTATTAACGCAGTCAATAAACTAAATAACAAAGAACCACTAGTATTAAGAAGAGACGAAGCATATATTGGCGTTATGATTGACGATTTAGTTACAAAAGGTACACTAGAGCCTTATCGTTTATTAACTTCACGAGCAGAGTTTAGATTATTACTTCGTCATGACAATGCAGATCAAAGATTGCTAGAGAAGGGATATAATCTCGGAATCATCAAGGAAGAGCGCTACCAAGAATTTTTAAGCAAAATGAGTAAAATCAATGAGGGTAAAGCAAAATTGAAAGAAATTCGATTTACACCAAAAGATTCTGTGAATACTTACTTAGAAAGTTTAGGTTATGAGAAATTAACCGAAGGAATTACGGGTTATGATTTATTGAAACGTCCTAATGTAGAATGTAGTAAACTATGCAAAGAATTAGGATATGAAATCGAAGCTGAAATTGCTAAAGAAATAGAAATTGAAGTTAAATATGAAGGATATATTAATAAGGCATTAAAGGAAGCAAATCGACTTAATCAAATGGAGAAAGTGATACTTCCAGAAGATATTAACTATTTAGAGATTGATAATTTATCATTAGAAGGAAAACAAAAATTAGAAAAAATTCGTCCAAGAACAATGGGGCAAGCTTCAAGAATATCAGGAGTAAATCCAGCAGATATTGCGGTGCTTGCGATTGCCCTTGAACAAAGACGTAGAAAGAAGGGATCGAATGAAGATTAATGATGTAATTAATAATGTAGAGGTTTATGGAATTGAAAGTGCTGTTCGTGGTAGCAAATATCCAATGGCAATTGACACGGATGCAGTTACAGGAGAAGTTACGCCAACAACTCATAAACTAGCATCTAGCAAAGTAGGAGAAGGACATGATAATTTCTTAAATGGAATTATTGTTCAATTTGACTTAACTTTTACGAATAAAGCATGGGTAGAGCTTGAACGTTATCACTTTATTGATTTTATTAGCAGTCAATCGACTATGCATAGAATTTGTCGATTCGATATGGATAAAGCATTTATAGAATATGTAGATCCTCGCATGGTTGAAATCATGAAGGAAAAAACAAAAGCATATAATGACTTGCAAGAAGAAATAAAAACTTTAAAGGAACAAGGAGTTGATATTACTGAATTAAATGAGAAGGCAAAACATCTCTATTTAGAAGTACTATATTCTAATCCGGCTGGTTTTAAAATTACTGCAAGAATGACAACAAATTATCGTCAATTAAAAACAATTTATCTGCAACGAAGAACACATCGATTACCTGAATGGCATGCATTTTGTGACTGGGTTGAAACATTACCTTATAGTGAATTTATACTACCTAAAAAAGATTAACAAACCAAACTGCCGAAGATTTTGGCAGTTTTATTATGTGAAAAATGGTAAACTAAATTTAGAGGGATCAAGTATGAAAGTATTATATGGAACACAAAACCAAGGGAAATTAAATGGGATGAGAGAATGGTTAAAAGATAGTGATTTGGATTTAGAAATCATTGGATTAAATGATTTAAACTTACCAATTCCTCAGGTAGATGAAAGTGGTTCAAATCCACTAGAAAATGCTATCATAAAAGCAAAAACTTATTATCAAGAATACAAGATGCCCGTTTTTTCTTGTGATTCAGGTTTGTTCTTTGAAGGACTTGAAGGTTCATTACAACCAGGTACTCATGTAAGAAGAGTCAACGGAAAAGAACTAAGTGATGAAGAAATGACTGAATATTATGGAAATTTAGCTTCCCAGTATGAAAATGGACTCATAGGGAAATACCAAAATGCAATTTGCTTCATCCTTAGTGATGACAAGATAGTTTCTAGTATGGATGAATCACTTAATGGGAAACGATTTAAGCTTACATCTAAACCTCATCCAAAGCGTGTTCAAGGTTTCCCAATTGACCCAATAAGTTTAGATTTGGAAACAAATCAATACGTTTATGATTTGTCTAAAAAAGAAGAAGATGAAAGTAAAATCCCAAAGGGCTTTATTGATTTCTTCAAAAGTATACTAGAAGAATAAATAAAATTGTCTTGTGTATAAGACAATAATGATATAAAATTGTCTTGTGAACAGGACGGTGGTAGTGTGGATAAAAATATACTAAAGTCAATAATCATAGATTCAAGAGAATTTATTGAGAGCATTCAAATTAATGAACGTCCAATAAAATTTGAACCTAATTTGAACTATGTTTTAGTGGGGATAAGAAGAAGCGGAAAGTCCACGATTTTATTTCAGCGAATAAAAGAGTTGGTTCAAAGTGGAATAAATAAGAAGCGTATACTTTATATTAATTTTGAAGATGAGCGCTTACTTGAAATGAAAACAGAAAACTTAAATCAGATTCTAGAAGCATATTATGAAATGAATGAGGAGAAGCCAATTTTATTCTTTGATGAAATTCAATTAATTGATGGTTGGGAAAAGTTTGTAAGACGCTTAGCTGATACAAAATACACAATTTATATAACGGGTAGTAACGCCAAAATGCTGAGTGCTGAAATCGCAACAACACTAGGAGGAAGATTTATAATCATCAATGTATATCCGTATTCATTTACTGAATTTTTGAAAGCAAATCAAGTGGTTATAACAGAGGAATCGTTTTACTCAATAAAGCAATACGCATATATTGTTAAAAGTTTTGACGAGTATTTGCAATTTGGAGGTTTTCCAGAATTAATAAATATAATGGCAAAAAGAGACTATCTAAGTAGTGTTTATCAAAAAATATACTTAGGAGATATCATCTCAAGGTATAATTTGAATAATGAATATGCGTTGAAAATCATATTGAAAAAAATTGCTGAAAGTGTAGGCGATTCAATTTCTTTTAGTCGAATTTTCAATATTGTGAAGTCGACTGGAACAGAAATAGGTAAAAGCACGGTAATCAATTACGTTCAATATATACAAGAAGCATGGCTATTATTTAATATTAAGAACTATGTACTAACATTGGGTGAAAAAGAAAGTAATCCAAAATATTATTTTGTAGACAATGGAATCTTGAATTTATTTTTAGCTAATTCAAAATCACAGTTACTTGAAAATTTAATTGCTATTGATTTAATCGAAAAATATGGAAAAGATAATCAAGTATACTTCTATAAAAAAGAAATTGAAGTAGACTTTTATATTCCTAGTGAAAATATAGCAATTCAAGTATGCTATTCACTAGAGAAAGCAGAAACAAGCAATAGAGAAATAAAAGGATTAATCAATTTTGCAAAAATTAAAGAATGTGAGAAATACATCATTATTACTGAAAATGAAGAAAAAGAAATTGAAATAGAAGGCATAAAAATCAGTATTATATCTGCGCCAAAATGGTTATTAAGAGATAGGAAAAACTGAAATGATTAAGAAATTATTCATCATATTGATTTCAATTGGATTACTTGTTGGTTGTACAAGTAAAAAAGAAACAATAAACATTGATTTACCAGAGAAGGTAAAAGCAATGTGGTTTTCCTATGTGGATTTTAACGCAGAGTTTAAAAACATAGCAGATGGTGATGTAGAATCAAAAGTAGAAGAAATTATAAATAATTGTGATGAACTAGGTATTAATACAATATTTGTACATGCTGTTGCATTCACAGATGCAATGTATGAATCGAAAATATATCCAAGATCATCGCATTCAGATAGCATTGATTATCTAAAGATATTTGTTGAAAAAGCTCATGAAAAGGGAATGCATATTGAGGCGTGGATTAATCCAATGCGCTCCTACACTAGCGAACAAATGAAGGATATAAGTGATGAGTATCTTATAAAACAATGGGTAAATGAAAACAATTCTGCAATCCGTTTATTTGAAAACCGTTATTATTTAAATCCTTCAATGCAAGAAGCACAAAAACTGATTCTAGATGTAGTTGATGAGTTATGTACTAATTATGATATTGATGGGATACATATGGATGATTACTTCTACCCTGCAAAAGTTATAGAAGATTTTGATTATGAGCAATTTATTCAAAGTGGAGAAATAGATAGTTCAACCTTTAGAAAAAATAGCGTAAATCAACTTGTTACTAAAATTCATGAATTAGTAAATAGTAAGAATAAAATATTTGGTATTAGTCCATCAGGCAATATAGAATACTCGAGAGATGTTATTTTTGGTGATGTTGATGCTTGGGTACAGGAAGGTTCTATTGATTATCTAGTGCCACAAATTTATTGGGGCTATACAAATAAAACAAAACCATATTTAGAAACACTAGAAGCATGGCAAGAACTAGCAGGAAAAAACAATGTCGATTTAATTGTTGGTTTAGCTGGCTATAAAATTGGTGTAGCAAGTAATGATAGCGATCAAGAAGAATGGAATAGTGATGAATCTATTTTAAAGAAGCAAGCAGTAGACGCTATTGATAGAAATACGAGAGGAATTGCGATTTTTTCTTATCATTCTTTATTTACTCAATGTAATGAACTTACAGAAATCAACAAGGAAAACTTGAAAATAAGCACAAAATAAAGGGATATTCCCTTTATTTTAATGAGATTAACACAAATTAAGGTTGGAAATATTTGGGAAATAATGATAGAGGTTAGGAATAATTTTTGGTATAATAATGTAGCGGAGGGAAGTATGAAATTAGAAGAATTTAAAGAAGCTTGTTCAAAACAAGGTTTAGAACTTACTGAAGTACAAATAAAACAATTTTGTCAGTATGCTGAATTATTAAAAGAGTGGAATGAAAAAATGAATCTAACAGCAATTGTTGAATTTGAAGAAGTTCTAGATAAACACTTCTATGATTCGCTATTACCCTCATTTACTACTAAAATAGAAGGACATTTATGTGATGTTGGGTCAGGTGCTGGATTTCCATCAATTCCGTTGAAAATCGCATATCCTGAATTAGAAATCACAATTCTAGAACCCTTAAAGAAAAGAGTTACATTTTTAGAAGCTGTAAAAAAAGAATTAGAATTAAACAATGTGAATTGTATTGATGTTAGAGCAGAAGACTATGCAGTAAAAAATAGAGAGTGTTTTGATGTTGTAACAGCAAGAGCTGTTGCAAACTTAAATATGTTGGCAGAGTTATGTATTCCACTTGTTAAGAAAGAAGGAATATTCTTAGCTATGAAAGGTGCCAATGGAATGGAAGAATATAATGGAGCACTTCGTGCTACGACTAAACTTGGATGTGAGCTTTTCAAAGAAGAAACAAGAACATTGAATGATGGTTCAAGTAGAATTAACTTGTTTTATCGAAAAGTAAAATCAACACCAATTGAGTACCCAAGAATGTTTGCGAAGATTAAGAAAAATCCGCTTTAAAAAGGAGTAACATGAAAGAAATATTAAATATAGAAGTAAATAGAATTAGACCAAATCGCTATCAACCAAGATTAGAATTTGATCAAGTTGCTTTGGAGGAATTAGCACAATCTATAAAAGAGAATGGATTAATTCAACCGATTACAGTTCGTGAGTACAATGATACTTATGAAATCATAGCAGGTGAAAGAAGATTTAGAGCTTGTCAATTAGCAGGTTTTGATAGAGTGCCATGTTATATCATGACACCTACTGAAGAGCAAGCAGCTCAAATGGCCTTAGTAGAAAATGTCCAACGTGAAAATTTAACTGCAATTGAAGAAGCTAGAGCATATGTTCAAATCATGAGACAGGCTTCATTAACACAAGAAGAAGTAGCGAGGAAAATTGGAAAAACACAATCAACAGTAGCAAATAAAATAAGACTATTAAATTTACCTGAAGAAATTCGTGATGGGATAATACAAAGGCAAATTACCGAAAGACATGCAAGAGCTTTACTTAGTCTAAGTGGTGATAAACAAATTGAAGCGTATCACAATATTGTTGATCGACAATACAATGTAAGACAAGCTGAAGGGTATATCGAAGAATTAAAAGAAGATAAACCAAAAAAGAAGAAACAGTCAACAAAAGGGTTTACTAGAAATACTCAAATTGGAATTAATAGTGTAAATCAATGTATACAAATGATTAAGAAAACTGGAATTGATGTGACATCAGAAATTGATGAGACATTAACAGATGTAAGAGTTATCATAAAATTTCCTAAATAGTGAGGATGGTGTCATATGGGGAAAATAATTGCAATCGCTAATCAAAAAGGTGGCGTTGGTAAAACAACAACGAGTATTAATCTATCTGCAGGGCTAGCATATCTAGGGAAAAAGGTCTTAATGGTAGACTTTGATCCTCAAGGAAATGCATCACAAGGGATAGGTGCAAATAAGAAGAAACATGATTCAACTGTTTATGAAGTTTTGCTGGGTGATATTAAAGCAAAAGATGCGGTTGTTAAACTAAAAATTCCTCCATGTGCTGTTATTCCTGCAAATATTAATTTAGCTGGAGCGGATTTAGAAATGGCTGAATTTAAAGTTGGAAGAGAAAAATTATTGAGAAATAAATTAATTGAAATTAAAGATGATTATGATTTTATCATTATTGATTGTCCACCATCTTTAGGACTATTAAATACAAATGCTTTAACAGCTGCGGATTCGGTTATCATTCCTGTTCAATGTGAATACTATGCTTTAGAAGGATTGACTCAACTATTAAGCACAATCCGTTTAGTACAACGTTTATTCAATCCTGCATTAACAATTGAAGGCGTATTGCTTACAATGTTTGATGCACGTACAAAGTTATCTGTAGAAGTTCAACAAGAAGTAAGAAAATACTTTAAAGAAAGAGTATATAAGAGTTATATACCTAGAAATATTAAGTTATCAGAAGCACCTAGCCGTGAGCAAACAATTTTTGAATATGAAGTAAGATCTGAGGGTGCAAAAGCTTATGCATCACTTGCAAAAGAAGTGATAAACAGTTCTCAAAAGGAGGCGGCTAAAGCATGAGTACAGAAAAGAAAAAAGGATTAGGTAGAGGATTAGAGGCAATATTTGGCGAAGACATGATGGAAGCCATTGAAGATATCCAACAAGGTAAAGTGGATGCTGGTGGAAAAACAAATGAAATCGCAATAAGTGAAATTAGACCCAATCCATATCAACCAAGAAAAATATTTGATGAAGCAGCTCTAAATGATCTTGCAGATTCAATTCGTGAACATGGTGTATTTACACCAATTCTTATTCGCAAGAGTATGCAAGGATATGAAATCATTGCGGGTGAAAGACGTTGGCGTGCAAGTAAAATTGCGAAGAAAGATAGAATACCTGCAATCATCATGGACTTTACAGATGCACAAATGATGGAAATATCTATTCTAGAAAATGTGCAACGGGAAGACTTAAATCCGTTAGAAGAAGCAAGTGCATATCAACATTTAGCTGAAAGATTAAATTATACACAAGAAGTGTTAGCGCAACGAGTTGGTAAATCACGTGTCTATGTAACAAACATTATGCGTTTGTTAAAGTTACCTCAACCAATTCAAAAAATGGTAACGGATAAGAAATTATCAATTGGACATGTACGTCCACTTGTAACAATCGAAGACGAAGATGTTGCGATTGAAATTGCAGAAAAAGTATACAAAGAAGGATTATCAGTAAGAGCAGTAGAAGCGATTGCTAAAGATGTTTCTGAAGGTAATATTAAGAAAAAGACTAAAGTAAAACCATTAAAAGAAAAAGATCCAAATTTAGTATATGTGGAAAATTTAATGGAACTTAAACTACAAACTTATGTTACTTTAGATAAGAATGAAATTAGAATTAAATATACAAGCAATGATGATTTAAATCGAATTTTAGAATTATTAGGATGCATCGAAGAGTAAGGTAACTTACTCTTTTATAAAATACGGAGGTAAAATAATGAAGGTAGATTTACATATTCATTCATTTTATTCAGATGGGACACTATCACCAAGAGAAATTGTGGATGAAGCGATTAAGAATCAGGTAGGTTATATGTCTTTGACAGATCATAATCAAAGCACAGGATGTAAAGAAATGATGGAACTAGCACAAGAAGCTGGAATAACATGCATACCAGGTGCAGAAGTAGATACACTAGAACAAGGAGTAAATTATCATGTACTTGCATATGGATATGATTTAGATGATATAAAATTCAAAAAATATTTAAATGATGTTAAAAGAAAACTCGATGAAGTTAGTGAAAAGTTGATAATTAAAATGGAAAAAGATTATTCAGAAGTATCACTAAAAGAGTTTAATAAGTATACTTATGATCCAAAACTAGGCGGCTGGAAAGCACTACATTATTTTGTAGATAAAGGTTTAGCTTCAGACATAAGTGAGAGTTTTGGCTATTATTTTAAGTACAATCATACGTATGAAAGTGTTGATTTTCCACCAATAAATGAAGTATGCACAGAAATACATCATGCAGGAGGAAAAGCGATTTTAGCACATCCAGGGAAAGTGATAAAAACAGATGATTTAGCCATGTTTGAAAAACAACTAAGACAAATAATAGATAGTAATGATTTGGATGGGATTGAATGCTACTATCCATCACATTCTGAAGAAATAACACAGATTTGTTTAAGTATTTGTAATGAAAAAGACTTAATGATTACATGTGGTAATGATTGTCATGGAAGTTTTGAGAAAACAACCATAGGACAACTTGATATAACAATGGATAAGTTAAAAGGAATAGATAAATAAAAAGTTCGTATTGAACTTTTTATTTGTAAATAAGTAATAATTACGGTAGAAATTTATCAATAAGACCAAGTGTAATTATAGATGAGTTGCTAAAAAAGAAATAATTGAAAATTCGAAAATTAAAGTTTGCTAGTGATTGTTCAAGGTGAAAAACATAGAAGAAGGTATTAAGTATTTAGTGCATAATTTTAGCATAGAAATATTTTATTTCTATGGTATTATATAGTTAAGAACTACAATAGTAGACTTATTTACCTAAGGAGATTATATGATTAAATTACTAGCTTTTCTTTTAGCATTTTTAATGTTGAGTGGATGCTCATCGCCCAAACAACTCACTACAACACCAATAAGTGAACCAACGGTGTCACCAACACCAATGCCAGTAGTAACCAAAACAGAATATAAAATGATAGATTTGTTACCTCAGCAATTGCTTGATGAAGTAAATAAATTAATTGTGGATTATAATGCGCGTGATGCGAAAGATAAATACATTGATCTCCAAGAGATAGACCCAATAACTAAAGACTCAAAAATTCAAATATTATCGCCAACAGAAGTCACTAATGGCAATCAAGGTGAATATAATATTTACTTGAATGAGAAATATGCTTTAAATGTCTTGTTAGATTCCGATGAGTTAAATGTTGAGTATAAAGTGTATGGCATTGTATTAAACTTCTATGAAACAGATAAAAAATTGTATAAAGAAGAACGTAGGATAATCGAAAGCTTAAAGGATTATTTAAAAGACTATACTAATTTATTTATGGGTAGGGTTTTTAATGATGTTGGTAATGAAGGGGATGGTAATGGTGAAATGGTACCAAAAATTCATGGTATAAAAGATAGTGTAAGAATTAACTCGACACAAGATATTATAGACTTTTATAGGGCTGGTATCGTGAGTGAAAAAGTTGATGAAATACTGAAGTCGGCATATACAAAAAACTCATCGACATATCTTATTGATAAGGATGGAATACCTTATCGCTTTATTTGTCAATGTGGCGGTGAGAATTATTCAACAATTAGTCCGTTTCTAGATGAAATCATTTCAGTTAAAAAAGAAGGCAATAATTTAAGAGTCGAGGTAATGGGTCAAAAAAGTTATACAGAAAGTGAAAAAAATTATTTTAATAAAGTCGTAGAAGTCATCGATTTAAAAAAAGAAAGTGGTAAGTGGAAAATAGTAAATGCCTATGATAAGGATGAATTTAATATTAAATCAATTCGTGTAACAGTACCAATTCCATACTATACAGACTAAAAATTAATCTAAATTAAAGAGAAAGCATGGTATAATGAAGACCATAAGAACGTGTTTTCACGGTTTTATTTAGAAAAATAGGATGGGCAAGTAAATGAATAAATATGTGATAGTTGCGGAAACCGGTGCCGATATTCCAAATGAAATTGTAAATAGATATCAAATTAAAATAGTTCCGATGCATGTGTCATTTGGTACAGAAACGAAGGATGACATGACTTTTCCAATTACAGATATTTTTGACTATTATCAAAAAACAGGAACACTTCCAAAAACAAGTGGATCAACTCCTGCAGATTTTGAAACAGTTTTTAATGAAATTCATGCAGAAAATCCAGATGCTCATATTTTGCATTTAGCTTATTCAGCAATCACAACCTGTTCATATCAAAGTGCTATTATAGCTGCGGAAGAATTAGATTATGTTACAAGCATTGATACAAAATGTGTTTCAGCTGGACAAGCATTTCTTGTGCTTACTGTAGCGGAATGGTTAGAAAAAAATCCAGAAGCACCACTTGAAGAAGTGAAGGAAACAGTTATAGATTTAATCAATAAAATACATATGGGATTTATACCAGGTGATTTAGTCTATTTAAAAGCAGGCGGTCGAGTAAGCAACGCGGCATACTTAGGAGCTAAGATTTTAAATCTTTCACCAGTAATTGAAATAGTTGATGGAAAACTAATGTCAGCAAAAAAATATCGTGGATCAATTATGACATCGGGTATGAAATTAATAAAAGAATTTTCGGAAACGCATCATTTAAAGAAAGACCGTGCAGTATTTGTATATTCTGGTGAGTTAAATCCTTTACTAAAAGAGAAGGCAGAAAAAACTGCGAAAGAATGTGGATATGAATCATGTATGTGGATTCAAGCAGGTTGTGTTGTTTCTACACACAGTGGGCCAGGGGCATTTGGTATTATTGGATTTAGTGAATAAATAAGAAAAATTCTATATTTTTATAGAATTTTTTCTTTTATTTAACAGAAGTAATCCTTTATTTTGATGTAGACATTTGAGATAATAAACCAGTACATTTGGATAGATTTGAGGTAAAAATGGAAAAGAAATATATATTTTTTGATATAGATGGAACATTAATATCACATACAATAAGAGATTATATTAGTGAATCAACGATTCTAGCACTAAAAAAATTAAAAGAGAACGGACATTTCATATCACTGGCAACAGGGAGAGCAGTATACTTAACCAAAGAAATTGCTAAAAAGACAGGAGTCAAAAGTTTAGTTTGTGAAGGTGGTCATGGTATCATTGTCGACGGCGAATTAAAATCATATGAACCAATTGATATGAATATTGCGATTAATATACTTAAACGTTGTGATGAACTTGGTCTTGCTTGGGCAGTATCAATAAGTGATAATGAGGAATTAGTTACAAAAAATGAAAGAATGAATCAAATCATTTCAAACGCTAAATTTATGAGGAAGATTTTAGTTAAACCTGACTATGATTATTCAAATGAAACTTGTATAAGAAGAATCATTATTGAAAATAACGAAGAATTGTATAATCAAATAGAAGAGATTAAGAAAATTGGATTTATGCATTATGCGGGTAGTTTGTTTGCGTTTATTGAACCAGATGATAAATACAGAGGAATTAAAAAACTTGTAGAAATGCAGGGTGGACATGAAGATGATATCATTGTCTTTGGTGATGGGATAAATGATTTAAAGATGTTTGAAAATGCAAAAACAAGTGTAGCAATGGGGAATGCAATTGATGCATTAAAAGAAATAGCAACACATATAACAGAGGATTCTGATAGTGATGGTATTTATAATGCATGTGTACGTTTAGGTTTAATTGATTGACATTATCCTGAATTTATACTATAAATATATCAATTAGGAGAGAACTAATAAATGGACGAAGATAGTTGGCAGAAATGTCACAATCAATATTTAAATTAAACACACACTATCAATGATAGATTTTTGTGTGTTTTTCATTTTGTGGAGGAAATATGAGTAGTCAGTTAATTTTTCAATTATTATTACAAGCATTCTTGATATTATTAAATGCAGTGTTTGCATGTGCTGAAATTGCAGTTATATCAATGAATGATGCCAAACTAGAACAACTAGTTAATGAAAAAAATAAAAAGGCAATCCGTTTAAAAAAACTTACAGATCAACCTGCAAAGTTTTTAGCAACCATTCAAGTAGCAATTACATTATCTGGATTTTTAGGTAGTGCATTTGCTGCGGATAACTTCTCAGAAATGTTGGTGGATTGGTTACTAAGCGTAGGGGTGAATTTACCAGTAGCTACGTTGGATACGATTTCAGTCATTGTGATTACATTGATTCTTTCTTACTTTACATTGGTATTTGGAGAGTTGGTTCCAAAGCGTTTGGCAATGAAAAAAGCAGAAGAGTTAGCTTTAAGTATGTCAGCGTTAATCACTTCAATATCAAATTTATTCAAACCAATTGTATGGGCATTAACAGCTTCCACAAATGGAATTTTGAGATTGCTTGGTATTGATCCTAATCAAGAAGATGAAGAAGTGAGTGAAGAAGAAATAAGAATGATGGTTGATATTGGAAATAAAAAAGGTGTTATTGAAGAAGAAGAAAAAGAAATGATTCAAAATGTATTCGAATTCAATGATACTGAATTATCAGAAATCGCAACACATCGTTTGGATGTTAGAGCATTGGATATCTCAGGTAGTTTAGAAGACTGGGAAGAAGAAATGAAGACAAGTCGTTATTCAACTTACCCAGTGTGTGATGGAACAGTTGATCACATCGTAGGTGTTTTAAACATTAAAGAATATTTTAGACTTAAAAATAAAACGAAAGAGTTGGTTGTGAATACATTGATTCATCCAGCACAATATGCTTTAGAGACAATGACTGCAGATGTTCTGTTCAAAAAAATGCGATTAACAAAAAATCATTTCTCGGTTGTATTAGATGAATATGGTGGTATGTTTGGTATTATTACGATGAATGATTTACTAGAAGAATTAGTGGGTGATTTAGAAAATGATATCTATCAAAAAAATGAGGAAGAAATAACGAAGATATCAAATAATGCCTGGGAAATTATAGGTAATGCAAGTCTAGAAGATGTTGCTGAAGAATTAGAGATAAGTTTGCCAACAGATACATATGATACGTTTGGAGGGTTTGTTTTTGGAACATTTGAAGAACTACCAAAAGTTGGAGCAAAGTTCAGTTTGAATGAATATCACTTAGAAATAGAGATCGTTGAAATAAAACATTACCGTATAGAAAAAGCTATCGTAACAAAAACAGAACAAAACTAAACAAAATACATCATAGGTTGCTTTGCCAAACTAGTCATTTTAAGCACAATATGATAGAATAATTACACAAGGTATAAATGAAAAAGAATGATTATATAAAATTAATAAATAGTGTTTACACTATTTATTTCTAGTTGATCTAAGTGTTGGGTCTTAAATTCAAATAAAAATTATATAATATCAAATGAGGAAAAATGTATGAAATTAAGAAGAATGTTGATTATAGTTTTTCTAACACTGACCCTCACACCAATTGTGATAGTTTCAGTTTTGTTGTATCAAAGTGGATACAAGTTGGCAAAAGAATCCTATGTTCGTAATTTAAGAGAAAGTATATCTGTTCAAGCAGATTATATTGAACAAACTATTATCAATGATATGATTCTAGATAATCGATTTGCTAAACAAAATAAGTTGTCACTTTTAGAAATTGATAATGATGAAAGTTTTGTTGGACAAAGTGATTTATTTAAATCTTATCAATCTTATTTGGAAACGACTGGAGATCGAATTGCGATTTCATTGTTATTGGATAAAGAGAACAATCCAATTTATACTATTGGAGAAGCAAAAGAAACAGAAATAGTTAAAACAAATTTACCAAAACTTGAAACATTGAAGAAACAGTCAATTGCAGAGTTCGAGTTAACAGATGAAGTGTATAGTTTAGGAATCATTACGCCGATGTTTGATAATGAGGATAATTATATTGGTAGTTTGATTTCAATCTATGACCATGCGTATCTATTTAAAATTATTAGTAGTTATTATAAGATTGCAAATACATCAAGTTATATATGTAGAGATAATGGCGATGCAGTTAGTTTCAAAGAATTTGCTAATCAAGATCAAGAGTATGTTGCGAAGAATACTTTGTCCCAAGTCGATCTTGCAAGTAATGGAGAAATTGACGAAAAAGTAAAATCATCATATATCACAGGGTACTATAGAAATGTGACAAATACTCCTTGGTATTTAGTTGGATTTGTAGATTATTCCTTTATTCGAGCATTTGCGAATCAATATATTTTTGCATATGGATTCATAATTATAGGTGTAGTTATTGTGGATATACTTCTTGCAATTTATTTTAGTCATCGTGTAGTAAGTCCAATTAATAATTTAATTTATGTTATTGAAGGATATCCAAAAACAATAACGGATGATGATGTTAAACTATTAGAGAAAAGTGGTTATGCAGAAACACGTTATCTAAGCACAAAGTTTTTAGAGTTAATGAAACGTATTTTATTGGTACAACATAACTATGAAGGAGTTTCACAATTATATCAATCTGCAAACATGAGTGATACAAATATTGATATCGATACAAGGCAACAAACCATATCAAGTAATAAAGATATTTTCCAAAAGATTATGTCTGAATTAGTGGTGCCAGAGGGTGCATGTATTGTTGAACGATTTATCCATTGTTTTAGTGCGAAAGATCAAGCACATTTAATGAACGTTTTTGTAAATATGCGAGATAACCATTTATCAACACCTTGTGAGGCTGAAGTATATATGCCACATCTTGGTGAAAAGTGGTTCCATGCTTTAATAGTTCCAACTTATGAAAATGATAGCTTGTCTCATCTATTTATTCAGTTGCGAGATATCAGTGGATTTAAAAAACAAGAATTAGAATCTAATGAGGAAGCTAGAAAAGATCCTTTAACTGGATTATATAATCGTTTAGGATTTACACGTCGTGTTGAACAAATCATATCAAAAGAAGGAGCAACTGGTAATCATGCTATCTTGTTCTTGGATATGGATTACTTCAAAATGGTTAATGATAATTTGGGTCATAATGTAGGGGATGAATTATTGCGTTCTGTTGCAAAAGTATTGAAAGATACAATAGGCGATACAGGGGTTGCGTCTCGTCATGGTGGCGATGAATTTGCAGTCTTTATACCGAATACTACAAAAGAAGATATAACAAAATTAGTTGATAAATTGCATAAACAATTGGTATTCCCTTTCAAGTTTGATGATGAATCATTTGCGATTACTGCAAGTATTGGAATATCTTATTGGAATCAAGATGCTACTAGTCTTGAAGAATTACTAGTTAAAGCAGATAAAGAAATGTACCAAGCTAAAAAACGAGTTAAACAAGGAAATTAATAGTAGAGTTGTTACATGATGAAAGATATGTAACAACTTTTTTGATATGAAAAAAGATAGTTTTCACTATCTTTAGTTGTTTATTTTCTATATAAAGATTCGTATTGAATTAATCCTTGAGAGTTAAAGTGAATTCCTTCAATATCATTCAATGAAGCACTTAAGACCATAGGGTTTTGTAAAACTACAATAGGTGAATCACTAGTAACAATTTTATTTATTTCTTCATAAATTGCTTTTTTCTTATCAACATTAGATTCAATACGACCTTCTTTAATTAAGTCGTCCACAATGGGATTACTATAATTACTAGAATTCATCGTTTTCCCACTACCTGTTCCAAGTAAAACAGGGAGAACGCCATTTGGATCAGAATTGAAAGCCCAACCAACAAGAATTCCATCATGTTCTCCAGCATTCATCATATCCACCGCTTCTTGCATTGTTACAAGATTATAGTTAAGTTGAATACCAACAGCTGCTAAATCAAGCTTAATGTATTCTAAAGTATTTTTACGAATTGTATTGATTGTAATCACAGTAAATTCAAAACCGTTTTCATAACCTGCTTCTTTAAGCAACTCTTTGGCTTTTTCGGGATCATATGTAATAGGTGATTCCACAAAGCCGATAATACCCTTAGGGATAGTACTTGAAGCAGGAACACTGTAACCATGATAGACATTATCAGTGATTGTATCACGATTGATTGCATAACTTATTGCTAAACGAACTTTAGGATTATCCAATGGTGCATGTTGAGTATTTAGTGAGAGGTACTCTATTTTTGTTGAAGGTGATTGTAGTATTTCTACATCAGGTGATAAACTCAATTTCTCGCAATCATAAGCAGAAACACTAAATAAAATATCAACTTCTTTGTTAAGGAAAGCGGTAGTACGCTCTTGTTCAGAAACAATAACTTTAAAATTAATTAATGGCCATGCAGCCATTTCAAGAAAATAATCATCGAATCGTGCAAGTGCAATTTCTTTTTCTACTTCTCTAGAAACAAACTTAAATGGTCCAGCTCCTACAGGAGTTGTAAAGTCATAGTCGGGTTTCTCAACAATATTTTTTGAAACAATTGATGTTTCAGCTTTTGCGAATAGAGAAAGTAAATCAGAATATGGTTCTTTTGATTTAATAATAAATGTAGTATCGTCAACTTTCTCAACATAATCAACTATCTCTAATGATTTTTGAGTTCGCTCTCCAGTCAAAGCGCGTTGAATACTAAATAATACATCATCAGTAGTTAATGGAGAACCATCATGAAATTTTACATTATCATGAATCGTGATTTTCCATGTAAGATCATCAATCGTTTCTACTTCTTTGGCAAGTTTGAATCTTAAGTTCAACTCATCATCAAAATCGAATAAAGAAGTATAAATACAGCGCAGCACTGCTTCGGAGTAAATATCTGAAGTTTTTATTGGATCAAAAGACAAGATATCTTGTGTTAGAGCAATTTGGATAGGTTTTTCAACAACAACTGGCTTGTCTTGTTTGGAGCAACTGGTAGTAAATATAAGTAATGATATTAAAGCAAAAAAATATATTTTTTTCGATAGTTTATGCATGTTTATTTCCTTTCATAACTATAAGTGAATAATAACTCTGGCACATTTTATTATAACAGTTAACTAAAATGATTGAAAGTAATAGCTTGATTTCAATTGATGATGAAACATACTGTAAATAACAGTATCATGAAGTATTTTAAACTAAGGGAGAATAAAAAAGTCTCCTTTTTTTCTGCAATAAAAATTTAATAATCAGGATTATAACTTTACAAAGTCTTAATCAAATATTACATCGATTTAACTAATCAAGGAAAAAGAATTGATAGAATACATTTGAATACAGGAGGAATGTATGAATAGAAAAGATAGGACTAATGTATTAATCAACATGAACACAAGTTTACTTCGTTCATTAGCTAAGAAGATAAATGAACAGCATGAAGTAAAAGAGATAGAAGCACCATCTCATAGCTTGGTAATGATTAGAAAAAGAGAAGGTGCAAAGAATAGTTTGTTTTATTTAAGCGAAGTTGTTGTAAGTGAGTGTAGAGTAATTATTGATAATCACATTGGATTTGGTATATTACAAGGATTTGATTTAAAGAAAGCAAAGCTTCTTGCGATTATTGATGCAGCATTTAATGCAGAGAGTTCTCTCTGCTATAAAATTGAAAAAACAATTGAAATAGAAAAGCAAAAACAAGATCAAAAACAAAGACAAGAAATGCAAGCGATATTAAAAACAAGAGTATCATTCGATACAATGCAGGAGGAATAATATGTCAAAATTTCATAGAGTCTTTGATACTCAAAAATTATTTAGACAAGTACTTGATAGTATGTCATATGCTGCAAGTGTTAAGAATGTTCATTCTATTTGTAATGGTTGTGATTATTCAATGGACTTATTTAAAACTACTCAGGCAATTGCAATTTCTTTATTGGATGCAGATACAAGTTACAACGTGATTGGAAGTAAAAACATTGATGAGAAATTGGCAATGATTACATATTGCAGAAAAAATGATATAGCCAATGCAGATTATATTTTCATCCCTAATGAAAACCAATCTGAGTTAGATAAAATCATTTCACAAGCAAAAATTGGGACATTAATTGATCCGCATCTTAGCGCAACAATTATTGTTGAATGTAATAGTTGTACATCGGGGAAAGTATATAGATGTAAAGGGCCAGGGATTAAAGAAACAAAAGAAATTAAAATTAACATTCAAAGTGATTGGTTAGATGCACGCAATGAAAAGAATATTGAATTTCCACTAGGAGTTGATTTGATCTTTGTAGATAAGAATTATAACTTGCTTGCATTACCACGCACAACGCAAGTAGAAAGAGTGTAACGTATGGCATATGTAGCGGTTAGAGGCGGTCAAAAAGCAATAGAGAAAAGTATTGAACGGCTTAAATATAAAAGACTAGAAAAAAAGAAATCAATCAAGACAGAAGATATAGAAGCTTCATTTCGTCTGTTGATTGATCAAGTGTTATCAGAATCATCTTTATATTCAAGAGAACTTGCAGCAATTGCATTGAAACAAGCTGAAGGCTCAGTAGAAGAAGCGGTATTCTTATTACGAGCTTATCGTTCCACATTACCAAGAAAATATTACTCAAGAAATGCAGAGAGTTCATCGATGTTTGTAGAAAGAAGAATATCTGCAGCATTCAAAGATATTCCGAAAGGACAAATTCTTGGAGCATCATTTGATTATACGCATCGTTTAGTTGATTTTGAATTAAAAGATGAAACAGATGAGGATGCAAGAAAATTCTTTAGAAAAATAGAATCAAAATTTAAAAAAGAGGAAAGTGAAATTGAGCAGTTTCCTAAAGTTGTTGATTATTTAAAAAGTGAAGGATTAATAGCAAAGATTGATAATGATGATACTGAACCAAGAGATACAACAAAAGAAACATTAAAATTTCCAGCAAGTCGTTCCGAAAGATTACAAATCTTACAGCGTGGAATGAGTCAAGCAGTTATCGGTTTAGGTTATGCATCATTAAGAGGATATGGAGCAGTTCATCCAACAGTTGCAGAATTAAGAGTTGGGCAACTTCCAATCACAATTGAAAATCCAAACAATCCAACAAGTGAAGAAGATTCTTACTCAATTGGGAGTATTGAAATAACAGAAGTTGAAAGTTTAGTTCCAGTTACAAAACTTTTGAAAGATGGAAGTCATGAAATTAATTTTGAAATTGGCTATGGAGTTACACTGGGACAAAATGAAACCAAAGCGATAGCAATGAGTATACTAGATCAATGTTTGGAAAGAAAAGATGAAGGATTTGCGACGAGTGATGAGGAATTTGTTTTGTACCATGTAGATAGTATAGAAGCAACAGGTTTTATATCACATTTAAAACTTCCGCATTATGTTACATTCCAAGCAAAACTAAATAGTGCAAGAAAAGTAAAGGGAAATAGTGATGAAAAAGAAATTTAATTTTGCCTTCTTTGATGAAGGAAGTAAACGAGAAATAAGAAGATCAATTTTAAAAGCAATCGCAATTCCAGGATATCAAGTACCATTTGCTTCAAGAGAAATGCCAGTAGCTCGTGGGTGGGGTACAGGAGGTATTCAATTGACACTTTCTTGTATTGGACAAAAAGATGTGGTTAAGGTAATCGACCAGGGAAGTGATGAAAGTGTTAATGCAATTAGTATTAAAAAGCTAATCACAGATACAACTGATGTAGAAATAACAACATCAACAACAGATGCAACGATTATTCAATCTCGCCATCGAGTGCCAGAAGAAGAATTAAATGAAAATCAAATTATCGTTCTACAAGTCCCAACCCCTGAACCTCTTCGTGACTATGAACCAAGTGAAACAAAAACGAAAATTCTTCACGGAGAAAAAGAGTACACGGGTGCAAAACTATTACTGTTTGAACAAATCATGAAATATAACACAATGGCAACAGGTGCAGATCATCCAGTTGAAGTAAATAATCGTTATGTTATGGCACCAAGTCCAATTCCAAAGTTTGACAATCCAAAACTAAACGAATCAAAAGCAACAATTCTTCTTGGTGCAGGAAGAGAAAAGAAAATTTATGCAGTGCCTCCTTATACTAAAGTTATATCTCTTGATTTTGAAGATGTTCCATTTGAAGTAGAAAACTTTAAAGGAAAAAGTTGTAGTCATTGTGGTGCAAGTCATGTTTATTTAGATGAAATTATTGATCAAGAATCTGGCAGTGTAAGTTATCAATGTAATGATACAAGTTATTGCTTAAAAAGACGAAATGGAGAAATACAATGAGTGAACAACCAATATTTCAAGTAAAACATTTATATAAACAATTTGGACCTGGTTGTGACTTTTGTCGTGATGAACAAAGTCAAACATTGCAAGGTAATTATTGCCCAAAATGCAAAACAGTATATGCGTGCAATGATATCAATATTGAACTTTATGAAGGAGAAATCCTAGGGGTTGTTGGAGAGTCAGGAAGTGGGAAGTCTACACTAGTTCAATGTCTATACTTTGACCAACAAGCAACTAGTGGTCAATATTTACTAGCACGACATAAAGAGGGTAAGAAAAATGTGTTTGAAGAAACAGATCAACAAAAAAGAATGATTAGAAACACAATTTTAGGTATGGTTTATCAAAACCCATACTTAGGATTAAAAATGAATTTTTCTTCTATTTCAAATATTGCAGAAAAGTTAATAGCTGCAAATCATCAAAATGTTGAACAGATGACAACAATAGGAAAGAACTTATTGAACAAAGTGAATATTGCAGAATATCGTATGAAAGAGTGTCCTAAAAACTTTTCTGGAGGTATGCAACAAAGAGTTCAAATTGCTAAAGCATTGTCGAATAATCCACCTATTCTTTTACTAGATGAAGTTACAACGGGATTAGATTTGTCAGTGCAAGCAAATGTATTGGATTTAATAAAACAAATACAAAGAGAAAGTAAAGTATCGATGATTGTTGTATCACATGACTTGAGTGTTATTAAGATGTTGGCAGATAGAACCATTGTTATGCTCAATGGAAAAATAGTTGAATCTGGACTTACCGATCAAATTATGGAAGACCCTCAACATCCATATACACAACAATTAGTTTACTCATTACTATAGGAGATGATATGAAAAAAATAAAAAATATAGATGTTGTAACAAAAGATGGAGTACTTGAAAATTACGAAGTATTAATTAAAGATGGAATAATTCAAAAAATTGCATACTCAATTGAAGATGAAGGAATCAATGAAATTATTGATGGGCAAGGAGGGTATCTTGTTCCAGGATTTATTGATATTCATTCAGATTATATTGAACAACTTGCTGCCCCACGTGTTACAAGTGTAATGGATTTTAGTTTAGCGCTTTATGAGTTTGAAAGAGAACTTGTTACACATGGAATTACAACAATGTATCATTCAATTTCATTTCTAAAGGAAACTGGTAAAAAGGCATTACGTAAACCTGAAAATGTGAAGAAGATGATAGAACTTATCGATAAAAGTCATAAACAACTTCACTTAGTACATCATCGTTTTCACTTGCGTTTAGAATTAGATAATATTGATGTATACAATGATGTAGTAAATTACATTAAAGAAGATAAGGTCCATCTTATCTCATTTATGGACCATACTCCAGGGCAAGGACAGTATCGCGACTTAGAAATCTACAAGAAATCATATTTGAATGACGAAGGGTTAACTGAAGAGCAAGTAAATCAAAAAGTAAATGATTTAATGACAAAAGAAAAACTGACATTAGATAAAATAATTAAAATTGCTGATTTGGCAAAAGAGAAGAAAATTCCAATTGCTTCTCATGATGATGATACATTGGAAAAACTAGAAGTAATTAAAAATTTCCATGCAACAATATCAGAATTTCCAATCACCATGGAAGTGCTAGAAGAAGCATATAAACAAGGATTTGATACAGTTGTTGGTGCACCTAATATATTATTGGGTGGCTCTCATGCAGGAAATCTTAGTGCAAAAGAAGCGATTGATTCGGGATGTGCAAAAATACTTTGCTCTGACTACTATCCAGCATCATTATTACATGCAGTATTTATGATGGTAGATCAAGGGCAACCTCTACATGAAATGATTAATAAGGTTAGTTTAAATGCAGCCAAAGCAGTAAACATTGATCATGAAGTAGGTTCTATTGAAGTAGGTAAAAAAGCAGATATGTTAATTGTAATGCGTTTACCTGATAAATACCCAGCAATCACACATGTCTTTGTTGAAGGGGTTCTTGTATCCAACATGAACTATCGCGTTTAATATGATTACAAAGAAGCCGACAATAAATTCAAACTGTATCATTCATGAGTGTGATTTGAAAGAGTATACAGAAGTAGGTTGTTCTAATCGTTTGGAAAATGTAGATTTAGGAAAATTTTCATATACAGGTGAGTATTGTATTTTGCAAAATGTTATTGTAAAAAACTTTTCAAATATTGCAGCAATGGTGAGAATTGGAGCAACTGATCATCCGATTGAGAGACCAACACTGCATCACTTTACCTACCGTAGGCGTATGTTTGGTTTAGCAGATGAAGATGATGTAGAGTTTTTTAAAACTAGGGCATCAAGAATTACAACAATTGGTCACGATACATGGATTGGTCATGGAGCGATTATTAAACCAGGAATAACACTAGGGAATGGTTGTGTTGTAGGAAGTGGAGCAGTCGTTACAAAAGATGTTGAACCTTATGCTATTGTAGTAGGGAATCCAGCTAGAGTATTAAAATATCGCTTCAATACACAACAAATTGAAGCTTTAGAAAAAATTTCATGGTGGAATTGGCCAGCAGAGAAAGTAATTCAAAACTGGCAAGATTTTGTTTTACCTATCGATGAATTCATAAAGAAATATGAGGAAACTATATGAGTGAAATTTGTTTAGAAATTAAAAATCTATCAAAAGAGTTTATTGTATATAATGCCAACAAAATAGTAAAAGCATGCGAAGATGTCAACCTTTCATTAAAGAAAGGTGAGTTTATTGGAATAACAGGTAGAAGTGGCAGTGGAAAATCCACAATTTTAAAAGGAATCTATCGCACAAACTATCCACAAAAAGGTGAAATTCACTACGATAGTGATGAATATGGGTGGATAGATTTATGTAAAGCAAGTGAACGACAAATTGTTCATTTAAGAAAACATGAAATTGGTTATGTATCTCAGTTTCTAAAAATAATGCCTAGAACTACTGCGAGACAACTTGTAGAAAATGCAGTATTAGAAACAGGTGGAAGTGAAGAAGAAGCAAAAGAGAAAGCAGAAACAATTTTAAAGCATTTTGATTTAGACGAAACATTATGGGATGCTTATCCAAATACATTTTCAGGTGGAGAGAAATTAAGAGTAAATATTGCGATGGCAATGGTAAAAAAACCAAAACTTCTTTTGTTAGACGAACCAACTGCATCACTTGATAATGCAAGTAAGTCAAAGGTAAGAACACTCATAGAGCAACTTAAAAATGATGGAACAACAATGCTTGGTATTTTCCATGACTTAGAGTTTATGGAAGGACTTTGCGATAAAGAATTCAATATGCAAAGAGGAGTTATTGATGAATAAGGATTGGCATATCCATTCAAGCTATTCTGATTCATCAAGAAGTATTGAGGAAATCATTGCGATAAGTAAAATACGAGGGTGCAATTCAATCTCAATTACAGATCATGATACATTTGAAGGAACATTAGAAGCCTTAAAACATAATGATAGTGAAATGGAAGTCATCACTGGAATAGAAATAAGTACATGGGATAGAACACTAAATAGAGAAATTCATATTCTTGGATATCATTTCAACTTAGAAGCAACGAAGATAAAACAATTATGTGAAAACACATTAAAGCAAAGAAAAGAAATTGCTTATAAACAAGTAGAAGTTTTAAAGAACTTGGGTTATGACATTTCGATGAATGATGTTTATCAAAATCAAAAAAACAGTACAACGATTTATAAACAACATATTTTAAAAGTATTAATTGAAAAAGAAGTTACAGATCAATACTATGGTACATTCTATAAAACAATGTTTAAAAGTGGTGGTCCATGTCTTATGAAACTAGAGTTACCTAGTATCGAAGATGCAATTAATGCAATTCATCAAGATGGTGGAATAGCAGTGCTAGCACACCCATTTAATAGCCAATGTATCAAAGAAATACATCGCTATCATCAATTAGGAATAGATGGTATCGAAACATATCACAGTTCACACAATCAAAAAGAAGTTGCGATATGTCATGAACTAGCACTTCAATATAAATTGATTGAAACAGGAGGTAGTGATAATCATGGTGAGTATGGAAATGAACCAGAAATTGGAACTTATATCAAGCAAATTTAAAGATGCCTATGCAATTGTAAAACTAGTAGGAAAAGAATTAAAAGAAAAAAATGAAATCATCATCGAAATGAAAAATAATGATATTAGTGATCTTGTAACAAATTGTGATGTTGAAGTTCAAAATAAAATTATGAATTCTTTAAAAGAAAAGTATGTAGAGGATTCATGGCTTTGCGAAGAAAATGTCAATGAAATACTAAATAGTAATTTGTGGATTTTAGATCCAATTGATGGAACGACTAATTTCATTAGTCAACGTTGTAACTATGCCGTATCTCTTGCTTATTATCATCAAGGTAAACCAACATTTGGTATTGTATATGATGTAGTAAATGATGAAGTATTTCATTGCATAACTGATCAAGGTGCATTTGTTAATCAAACAAGATTAATGAAGTTACCAATTTCAGAAATGAAGGAAAGTATACTCAACGGAAGTATTAAATCATTGCTGGGATTCAATAAGCAGCATGGATTAAATTTAGAAGAAATCAGTAAAAAAATAAGAGCACATCGTAGTTTAGGATGTAGTTCACTTGCGATATGTCATCTTGCGCAAAACAAAGAACAATTATTCATATCGAATCATATTAAGATATGGGATTATGCTGCAGCGAGAATTATATTGGAAGAGGTGGGAGGTAATATGGATGTTTATTACACTTTAAATACGTTAGAGTGTAATCAAACGTGCATTGCTGCAACATCAAAAGAATTACTTCAACAATTTATTAGCGAATGTAATGAATGGAATTAACTCAGTTTTAACAAAGAGTTAATTCCATTTTCATAAATAAAAACTATAGTACTAGTGTAGGCGAACTACGTGGAGGATATATGAAGAAATTATTACTAGCACTTTTCTCACTTGTGTTACTTGTGGGATGTCAAACAAAAAATAGTGAAACAAATTCAGATTCAGGAAATAAAACATTAGATACAATTACAGTAGCGTTCTTACCAAATGAGGGTTCTGGAACAATTAGTACTGTAGATCAAATGTTAATTAATGAATTACAAAAAGCATTAGGTGATGGAGTAAAAATCAATGGTATTGTGTGTGATGACTACTCTGCGGTAACAGAAGCTATGTTAACGGGCACAGCACAAATTGCTTGGGAATCTGGAGCAACATTTGTTGCAACAAAGATGGAAGATGATGCTATTATCCCACTTGTTACTTATGGAGTAGATGGCGATGTTAATCAAGCATCATACCCTGCATTTATTGCTACTAACAAAGCAAATGAAGCAGATTTTGCTGGAAAAACTAAAGAAGAACAATATAGTCAATTAGTAGATAAATCATTTTCATTTGTATCAGCAACATCTACCTCTGGAAGACTTGTACCAACAACAACATTGTTTATGGCGTTTGGACCAGAGGGTAATGGTAAAGTAACAACAAAAACTCAAGTATTCGAAAAGACAACTAAAGATGGTGGAATTTTCTCAGAAGTTCAATTTGGAGGAAATCATCCAGGAAGTGTTCAATTAATTGTAGAAAATAAAGTTTATGCAGGAGCATTCTGTTGTAAATATGGCGATGATTATATGGATCAACTTTATATTATTGATGAAGTAGATGTACCAAATGGACCATTATGGGTAAATTCAGACTATATTAATGCAGAGATGCAAGAAGCAATTATTAATCATTTTGTAGCAATGACACCAGAAAATTCAGTAGAGAATTTCTTTGATAATGAAAATGGGTTCTTCTTTGAAAGCGATGGGGCTGGAGCAAATCGCTTTGTAAAAATACCTGAAGGATTCTACGACTTCTTATACGAAATGTATAAAGATTAAAGGAGAATATCATGACGCAAGTATTACAAATGGATTCCGTATACAAGGTATACGATAATAAAATTAAAGCATTAGAGAATGTTTCGGTTGAAGTTCATGTAGGAGAGTTGGTTTCGATTATCGGACCAAGTGGTGCAGGAAAATCAACTTTGTTAAGAACAATCAATCGTATGATTGATGTGACTGAAGGAAACATCATATTCAATGGAGTAGATGTTGTTAAGGCTAATAAAAAAGAATTAAAAACGATTCGTAAGAATATAGGAATGGTTTTTCAACACTACAATTTAGTTTATCGTTCAAGTGTATTGGAAAACGTACTTCATGGAAGACTTGCGAATTATACTTGGTATCAATCACTATTCAAACAATATCGTAAAGAAGATATTGATTCCGCAATGAGTATATTAAAAATGTTAGGATTAGAATCTAGAGCATATGATCGTTGTTCGAAATTATCAGGCGGTCAAAAACAACGTGTAGGTATTGCTAGAGCACTAGTACAAAATCCAAAAATGATTTTATGTGATGAGCCCATTGCATCATTGGATCCGCAATCAAGTAAAGTAATTATGGAATATTTAAAAGATATTGTACAAACCACAAAAATTCCTTGTCTTGTGAATCTTCATCAAGTAGATGTTGCTATCCACTATTCAGATCGTATTATTGGGATGCATCAAGGTGAAATTGTGTTTAATGGTAAACCATCAGAACTTACAGATGAAGTGATAGAGAAAATATATGGTGTCAAAATGGAAGAATTAATTAGTCAGGAAAATCACAGCCGATGAGTTATTTGAATAAAAAAAGAAATCAACTCATCATTGGACTATTCATACTTCTGTTTGGAACAATTTTAATTGGAAATATGATTTCATTTGAGTGGATAAATTCCATAACTAATTTCTCTAAAGGTGTATCACGATTTATAGAACTCTATTTACCACCTGACTTAACAAATCTAAATGCAATGATTGCACAAATGGGAATCACAATTCTACTTGCGGCTGCAGGGTCGTGTGTAGGTATGATTCTTGGATTATTATCTGCAATAGCGATTTCAAAAAAGACTGGGAAAAATAAAATACTAAAAGGAGTTATAAGATTTATTGCATCGTTAACGCGAAATATACCAGAAGGAGTATGGGCTATTATTCTTCTTATTAGCTTCTGGTTTGGTGAATTCTTAGCTTTCCTTGTGTTATCAATCATCTCTTATGGATTCTTAACACGTGTTTATGCAGATGCGATTGATGAGACCAATTCTGCATGTATAGAAGCCTTAGAAGCTACTGGTGCTTCTTATTGGCAAATCATCTTCTGTGCTGTAATCCCCGAGGTCATGCCATCTCTAATTTCTTGGGGATTATATTCCACAGAAAACAATATCCGTTCTTCTACAATTATTGGTATGTTAACAGGTAGTGGTATTGGATACTTAATCAGTAATTATAAACACTTTAGAGAGTTCACATCCTTGTTTACTGCAATTATCTTAGTAGTACTTGTGATTCTTGTGTTTGACCAAACTTCAAGTTACATACGAAGGAGGATAATGGAATAATGAGTGAAATTCAATTAGTAAATAACGAATATAGAACGAGTAAATCAAAACGATATAAATTAAAAAATAAAGATTTTAGTGATAAGCTAATAAAAATCATACTATGCTTATTTTGTATTTCTTTAGTTGTTTTCTTATCAACGACTACCTATAAATGGGATCAATTTAGACCAGAAATCATTATGAATATGGCTGTTTCATTTCTTCGCTTTGATGCTTTAAAATTTAGTGAAATGACTTATATTGCTTCGTTATTAATTAATACAGTATTCTTGGGGGTTTTATCAACTATACTAGCGGCAGTAATTGCATTTCCTTTTGGATTACTAGCGGCTACAAACTTATCGAGTCTTCGAGTATCCAATTGTATTAAAGCGGTCGCTAGTTTTGTAAGAGCTGTTCCAACAATTATATGGGTATTAATTTTTATATCATCTTATGGACTAAGTGCAACGACTGCAGTTGTGGGAATGATTTTCCATGGCTGGGCATTCTTTGTAAAGTCATATAGTGAAAGTTTTGAAGAAGTTGATGCAGGAATTATTGAAGCTTTAAAAGCAAGTGGAGCAAGCTGGTTCCAAGTCATAACGGAGGCAGTATTGCCAACATGTGCAACAAGAATTATTGCATGGCTTGCGATGAGAAGTGAAATTAACTTTGCGGTAGCGGTAGTGGTAGGTCCTGCCATTGGAGTAGCTGGAACAATTGGTAGCGTGATTAATGCATACTCAAGAAGTGGGTTTTATCCAGGGCTTGGATTTTCAATCTTGTGTGTGTTCATTGTTGCCTTTCTATTTGAACTGTTAATCAATAGGTTACGCACAAATACGATAGACTAAAAAAAGTTGAACTTATTTTATTTTAAGTTCAACTTTTCTATTTTTTCCTTTTATTTTCACGGATTGTATATTCTGAATAATATCCTGATTCATGTTTAATAAAGTAACTGTTGTGTAGTTTTGTTGAATATCAATAATCCCAATATTATCAGAATTAAATTCATCCAATGAACACAATGCTCCAACTACATCTAGATTTCGAATTTTATCTTTTTTACCAGCTCGTATGAATAATTGGGTATTCTTTGCTTTAATTGTAGAATCTTTATCCTCTTTATGAACGGATTTATTTAAATGATTATCTACTCTTTCAAGAGGAATAACAAATGAATCAGTTTCATTTAAGATTTGATTTTTGATGCTTGAAGTGTCATCTTTTGAAATGAGTGTAATGGATGTGCCTTGTTCATCTTTTCTTCCAGTTCTTCCAGAGCGATGGATATAACTGTCAATTGTTAATGGACAATCATAGTGAATAACGGTTGTGATTTGATCTACATCAATGCCTCTTGCAGCGATATCAGTTGATACAAGAATTCTTGTTTTTCCTTGTTTGAATTTAGCAAGTGATTGTGTTCTTTCTTTTTGCTCCATACCACCATGTAGAATACTACATAAATAATTTTCTTTTTGAAGCAATGTAGCGATTTGTTTTGTTTCTTCTCGTGTGTTAACAAAAACACACATTGATTCGATATGTAGGTGTGTACATAATTCAAGCAAACAATTTTCTTTATCATTTGTTTTAATATGATATGTATCAATTTGATTACTAATTTGTAGAGGAGAATCAATGGTGATGATATTTGCGTCGTTCACTTTTAATTTATTTAATAAAAGTTCAGAGTCCATAGTTGCAGAGAATAACCATGTGTTGTGTTGTGGTAATTTCTTAACGATGGTTTCAACTTGTTCAAGTAAACCTAAGGTTACCATTTCATTTGCTTCATCAAGTACAAGCGTTTTAATATGATCTAGATTAATATTGTCAGATTCAAGATGATCAAATATTCTTCCAGGAGTTCCTACAACAACATGTGCTTTTTGTTTAAGTTGGAGAGCTTGTTTCTGGAAATCTTGTCTTCCAATTAAACAAACACAGTTAATTTTCTTGTAGATTGCCAAACGATTAAATTCATGTTGGATTTGTTGTGCTAATTCTCTGGTTGGTGCCAAGATCAAAGCACTTGTTGGATCATCAAAATTAATTGATTCTATTAATGGTATACAAAAAGCAGCAGTTTTACCAGATCCAGTTTTTGACTGAATCAAACAGTTTTTCTTTTCTAATAGTAGTGGGAAAGCCTGTTTTTGTATTTCTGTGCAGTCTGTGTAGCCACAATCATCGATTGCTTGTAATATTCTTTTGTCTAAGTGATATTCATTAAATTTAGTTTTCATGTTGTAAGTGTAAAGTGTTTGGGCACAATATGCAATGATTATCTGATAAATAACAAAATAAAGAGCAGTTGTGATAAAATAATAAATAGAAAGAGGTGCCTATGAACGATACAATCGTAGCAATATCTACAGCTTTTCAAGAAGGAGCTATCTCTATTATTCGACTAAGTGGTGATGATGCAATTGAAATCGCAAACCGCCTTTTTAGTCGTAATTTACTAGATGTACCTAGTCATACAATTCATTATGGAATGATTCAAGATAATGATCAACCGGTGGATGAAGTATTGATTAGTGTATTTAGAGCGCCTAAAACCTATACAAAAGAAGATGTTGTTGAGATTAATTGTCATGGTGGGATTTATATTACGCGAAAAGTTTTAAGTCTTTGTGTAGGTGCTGGTGCTAGAGTAGCAAGACCAGGGGAATTTACAGAGAGAGCGTTTTTGAATGGTAGAATTGATTTAACACAAGCGGAAGCAGTATTGGATTTGATACAAGCCGAAAATACACAAGGTGCATCAAAAGCTCTTTCATCAATGAAAGGGTCTGTAACTCGCTTAATTCATCCTCTATGTGAGGATTTATTACAAATCATTGCACATATTGAAGTGAATATAGATTATCCAGAATATGAGGATGTTGAACAACTTTCTCAAGAAGTTGTATTACCACAAGCAAAAGAATGGTATCGTCGAATCGAAAAGATTATCAAACAAGCGGAAAACTCATACCAAATAAAAAAGGGAATTAATACTGTTATTCTAGGAAAACCCAATGTTGGAAAGAGTAGTTTATTAAATGCATTACTAGAAGAAGACAAAGCAATAGTTACTGATATTGCAGGAACAACTCGTGATTTAGTTGAAGGAGTTGTACATTGTAAAAATGTGACATTGAATTTAATTGATACAGCGGGTATACACGATACGGTTGATATTGTTGAACAAATTGGAATAGAACGATCACTTAAGGCATTAGACAAAGCTGAGTTAATTCTTGTTGTCTTAGATGCATCAAAAGAACTTGATGATGAAGATAAGAAATTACTTGCATTAACAGAAAATACAAACCGTATTCTTGTTTACAATAAGAATGATTTAAATAAACCTGAAGAAGGAATATCGATAAGTGCTTTAAATCAAGAGATAGATATTTTAATTGATGAGATTAATAAAAGATACGAATCTCAAATTCATGATAGCAATGAAGTAACACTAAACAATGAAAGACAAATTGGTTTAGCGATAGCTGCTCGTCAATCAATGAAACAAGCAATTGATGCATTGGAGAATAAAGTTGAATTGGATTTGGTTACAATTGATCTACAAGATGCGTACACATCATTAAAAGAAATTCTTGGTGAAGTAAGTCGAGATGATTTGCTAGATGCTTTATTTAGCAATTTCTGTTTAGGTAAATAATGGACAATTTATTAGTTAGACGTGTGCTCGCAACTTTAGTCGATATCGGTATTGTTTCAATTCCTACACTTATTTTTGCAGCAGTAGGACATTTGTTAAAAGAAATTCCACAAGTTAATTCATTCTTGGGTCAATTTGATTTCTTGGTTCAAATATCAACGCTCTATATTATTTTTTATGCAATCTATGATTATGGATATATGCGAAAATTTCGCACAACAATTGGTAAAAATAAATTTCGAATTCATATTGAAACAGATAGAGGAAAAAGAAGAATATCTCAAAGAAGACAACTTATTCGTTCTTGTAGTAAGTCGATATCTTTATTTGCGATTTATTCAATTCCGGCAGTATTGTCATTGTTGTTAATGACGAATGATTATAGTACTTCAATTCATGACAAGATAGTGAGGACAGGTGTATGGGAAAATTCGGATGGTTAGATAGTCATGCACATTTAAGTGATGATCGACTATATAATAGAATAGATGAAGTAATAGCGAAATGCGAAGAAAACAATGTGGATAAAATTCTTACAATATGTTTAAATTTTGAAGAACTAGAAAAAGCATTTGAAGTGAAGAAACGTTTTCCACAAGTCGATATTGCGATGGGTCTATTCCCAACAGATTATGATTTGTACACAGAAGAAAATTGGAAACGATTAGAAGAGGTGTCGCAAGATCAACGTATTGTTGCGATAGGTGAAATGGGATTAGATTACTATTGGGAAAAAGATGAAAAGCAAAGAGAAGTTCAAAGAATAAATCTTAAGCGACAAATTGAGATAGCAAAAAGAGTTAATAAACCAATTTTAATTCATTCAAGAGATGCAGCAAAAGATACCATTGATCTTCTAAAAGAAGTAAACCATTTTGGAGTTATGCACTGTTACTCATATAGTGTAGAAATGGCAAAAGAGTTTATTAAACTAAGGTATATTCTTTCGCTTGCGGGGCCTGTTACATTTAAAAACGCAAGAGAACCTAAAGAAGTAGCGAAGATGGTACCAATGGACTGTCTATTAATTGAAACTGATTCTCCCTACTTAACACCAGAACCTCATCGTGGCAAAGAGAATGAACCAGGATATGTAAAGCATGTAGGGGAGTACATTTGTGAATTAAAAGAAATCCCAAATGAAGAGCTCCAAGAAGCAATCCATAAGAATTATGATAAATTATTCAAAGTAAATCGGTAAGTAACTAGGAGAATGGGTTTGTGATTCTCCTTTTTGATGTATAATGAAGTTGGTGATAAAGTTGAAAATCAAAGAAGTAATTGTAGTTGAAGGTAAAAATGATACAAATGTCCTTCAATCATATTTTGAGTGCGATACAATTGAAACTCATGGGACACACCTGAGTGAAAAAACGTTGGAATTAATTGCTCAAGTAAATCAATCACGAGGAGTGATTATTTTTACAGATCCAGATTATCCAGGGACAATGATTAGAAATAAGATTAATGAGAAGGTAAAAGGATGCAAAAATGCATTTATCGATAAAGAAAAATCAAAAACAACTAAAAAAGTGGGTGTAGAGCACGCAAACAAGAAAGACTTGGAAGAAGCTCTTTCGAATTGTGTGACATTTGATGAAGAAAAGACATCAGATTTAACAATATCAGATTTACTTGAATACGGTCTGATAAGTACAAGTGAGAGTAAAATAAGAAGAAAAAAAGTAACTGATTATTTGAAAGTAGGAGAGTCCAACGCGAAAACATTATATAAAAGATTAATTTTACTTGGGTATACTCGATGTCAATTCGAAGAATTAATGAAAAATCTATTTGGATAGAGATGAATTTGTGACTATAGTCGAGAATATTGATATAAAATTCACATAAAAATGTTATAATGGATAAAATAAAAGGACAGGAAAAGATATGAAATTTCAAAGTGAAAAAGAATACAATGAAATTATAAAAATCTTAGATTTTCAGTTGCTTGAAATGGATGACAAGAAAATTGCAGCCTTGAACCATTTAAAAGAGTTAGCTGAAAAAAATAATGATTCGTACATTTATGCTGCCTATTATTTTTATCATGCATTAAGTTATCCAATTGATGAAAGAATTGAGATTACTGAAAAATCATTACGACTTGCTGAAACAAGTGGTAATGTTTATATTCAAGTAAAATCATATAACTGTTTAGGAATTGACTACTCAGAAAAAGCAGACTATATAAAAAGTCTTCAAAACTATTTAAAAGCTTATTATTTGGCTACAAAATATGAAGAATATGATTTAGATTGGGTAGTGCTAAATAATATTGGGAATCTATTTGTGTGGATAGAAGATTATGAGAGTGGAGTTTCTTTCATTGAATCTGCCTACAACAAGTACATGTCAAAAAAAGACAAAGAACCATTAATGGTGATGCAACTCATGATTAATCTAATTGAACTTCATTCTTTTGCCCATCACTTTGATAAAGTAGATTATTGGACAAGTTTAGAAGACAATTTCTTTGAATATGAAGGAAAAGAAATTGTAGAATGCATGATCCAAATGAATACAATTGTAAAGAAACAAGATGTATTTACGACGGATGAACTAGTAAATGAAATTGAAAGATTCACTAATAAATGTGAATCCATTGATGACTTTATCTATATTTTTAGAATGGCAATTAAGATATTGGAAATTGCAGTTGAAAAAGCAGATGAAAAAGCATGTAGGCATTTAATAAAAATGATGCACGAGAAGCGTAATAAAAGTGAAATAGCTACATTTGATTTAGAATTTGACTCTGTACTTTGCCTCTTTGACTTTAAGTATGAAAATAAAACAGTCGATGAAAACTTTTCGAATTATTATAGAAATAGCAAAAAAGCGTTTATGATGCTAAGAAATACTTATAGTAAAAGTTTATTAGTTCAAATTGAATTGGAAGAAGAAAAAGAAACACACAAAGATACGGCTGAAGAAAAAATATTGCTTCAAAAGAAACTTGAAATAGATCCTTTTACTGAAATCTACAACAAAATTTATGTGGAAAACAAAATAAGCGAAGATTTATTGAAAAATTCAAAAGCTGGTCATCAAGTATTATTTGTCATTGATATTGATTATTTCAAACGTGTAAATGATGAGTTAGGGCATGATGTAGGAGATAGTATTTTGTTAGGTGTTGCAGATGTCTTAAGAAAATACAAACAAGAAAACTATATCGTTGGAAGATATGGTGGAGATGAGTTCATCCTTTATATTAAAAATGCAGAATCTAATGGAATGGTGAAGGAGATTGCAAACAAACTTTTAAAGGAAACAAAAGCAATAAAGACTTCGATTGTGGATATGCCGCACATTACCTTTAGTATCGGTATTGCGGTAAATAACGGTGAGCAAAAATTTGATCCATTATTCAAACGAGCAGATGAAGCTTTGTATCAAAGTAAAAAGAACGGAAGAAATCAATTCACAATAGTTTAAAACGGACTAAGGAGAAGATGAAAATCACTCCTTTTCTTTTGGGTGTAGATTGTATAATTTGGTGTAATAAGCTATGATATTACTGCAAAGTGAGGAGTCAAAATGAACAAACCCATTGCTAGTGTTGCAAGAACAAATGAAATATTAAAGAAGTTTGACTTGTATGCGAAAAAAGGATATGGTCAAAATTTTATTATAGAGCCAGGTATTGTAAGGAAAATAGCAGAGAATGCTCAAGGAGATAATCAATGTATTATTGAGATTGGTCCTGGAATTGGAGCGTTGACTGAACAATTAGCTCTTCGTGCAAAACGAGTAATTGCCTATGAAATTGATGATCGCTTAATCGATGTGTTAGCTTATTCGTTAAGTGAGTACAATAATGTTGAGATTATACATGAAGATTTCTTGCAAATGGATTTTGATCAACTTATAAAGGAATTAAAGAAACAATATGAGAAAATAGTTGTTTGTGCTAATCTTCCTTACTATATTACAACGCCAATCTTGTTTAAGATATTCGAAAGCAAAGAGGAAGTTGATTGTATAACTGTCATGGTACAAAAAGAAGTTGCGGACCGGTTTTGTGCAAACAAATCAACAAAAGATTATAATGCATTGAGTGTTATAACCCAGTATTTATATGATGCAAAAACGATTATGAAAATACCACGAACAATCTTCAATCCAAAACCAAATATTGATTCTGCAGTTGTGCAATTTAATAAGAAGAGTGAAAAGAATACAGTTGATAATGAAGCAGCATTCTTTGAATTTGTTAAGGGATGTTTTAAACAAAGAAGAAAAACTCTTTATAATAATTTAAAAGAATTAGGGAAACAACCAGAGGTTATCAAGAAATGCATTGATGATGCAGGACTAAGTGAAACAATTCGTGCTGAGGCATGTGATTTAGATAAATTTATTGAATTATACAATTTGTGGAGAGAGTTATGAAAGAAAGAGCTTACGCAAAAATAAATCTTTGTTTAGATGTTGTACGTAAAAGAGATGATGGATATCATGAACTAAATATGATTATGGTACCACTTGATTTTTATGATGTATTGGATATAGAAATTGCTGATGAAATGTCATTAAGTAGCAATGCGGGTTATTTGCCAATGAATGAAAAGAACTCAATAATTAAAGCGATTGAAGTATTACGTGAGGAATATGGATTTAAAGAAAATTTCAAAATAGATTTGATGAAACACATACCAACGCAAGGTGGTCTTGCAGGAGGTAGTGCGGATGGAGCTGCAACAATTCGATTGCTAAAGCGATTATTGAACCTCCAAATGAATCAATCAAAAATGATAGAACTTGCTAAAAAAGTAGGAGCAGATGTTCCTTTCTGTTGTATCAATAAGCCATCCCTTGTATCAGGAATTGGTGAAGTGTTGGAACCATTTGAATTCAATACGGATTTCTATGTGCTTCTTGTTAAACCATTTAAGGGTGTGTCAACAAAGGTGGCATTTGAAAGTTTAGATTTCAGTACAGCTATACATCCTGACTGTGTAAAAATGATAAGTGCTTTAATGAATCAAGATTATGAAGGAATAGTAAATTCCTTGGGAAATACATTAGAACAACCAGCATTCAAAATGGTACCTTCAATTGCGAAGATAAAACAAGAGTTATTGGAACTTGGTATGGATGGGGCATTAATGTCAGGTAGTGGTTCTACTGTATTTGCTTTGTCAAAAAATGAACAACTAGTAAAAGAGGTTGCACGAAAAATGAAAGTGAATTCAAATTTTGTGCGTATTACCAAAATTCTTGCAAAAAATAACAAAAGTTTACCAAACATAAGTAAAAAAGTGTAAATTGACTTTTTTTATAGTGTCTTTTTGAGTAGAATATAAGGGTGGAGGAACGACTATGAGACAAGCAATTATTATGGCGGCTGGTAAAGGGACAAGAATGATGTCTGAATTACCTAAAGTAATGCACAAGGTTTGCCAAAAGACAATGGTTGAACACCTAATTGATCAATCAAAATTAGCTGGTGCAACACGTGTTGTAACAGTTGTTGGATATGGCCATGAAGTCATTGAAGAAGCAATGAAGGGTAAAACAGACTTTGCATTACAAGAACCTCAACTTGGAACAGGGCATGCAGTTATGCAAGCAAAGCAATGTGCAAGTGAAGATGGAGAAACACTCGTTATTAATGGAGATTGTCCTTGTTTAACAAATGAAACTTTATCTACATTGGCATTAGAATTAAAAGACAATACAAAAATGGTAATCTTAACAGCAATTTTAGATGATCCATCTGCATATGGAAGAGTTATTCGTGATGAGAATGGATATGTAACTAAAATTGTAGAGTTTAAAGATTGTACAGAAGAAGAAAAGAAAATAAAAGAAATTAATACAGGTATTTATGCGTTTGATAATAAAACATTGTTTTCAAATCTTACAGAGATTCAAAATAACAATGCTCAAAGCGAATATTATATTACAGATTTAGTAGCAATACTAAATAATAAAGGAATTAAAGTGAGTGCTGTTGTAGCTACTGATAATGATGAAGTTGCAGGAGTTAATGATAAAGTAGAACTAGCTTATGCTAATCATACAATGCAACAAAGAATTAATAGTAATTGGATGAGAAAAGGTGTTACACTTATTAATCCTGATGCAACTTATATTGGAGCAGAGGTAGAAATAGAAGCAGATACAACAATTTATCCAAATGTTTACCTAGAAGGAAAAACTAAGATTGCTAAAGGAACTGTGATTCTACCAAATAGTTTCCTTGTTGATGCAAGAATTGGAGAAAGATGTACGATTGATAGTTCAAGAATCACTGATAGTGAAGTTAAAGATGATTGTACAGTAGGGCCATATGCTCACTTACGTATGCATACGGTAGTTGATAGTAAAAATAGAATTGGCAACTTTGTAGAATTTAAAAATACAAATTTCGGCTATGATAGCCGTTGTGCTCATTTAACTTATATCGGAGATAGCGATATAGGAAGTAAAGTTAATATTGGATGTGGTGTTGTAACTGTCAATTATGATGGTAAGAATAAATTCAGAACTGTTGTAAAAGATGGAGCATTTATAGGAAGTAATGTAAATTTGATTGCACCTGTAACTGTAGGTGAGAATGCGGTAGTTGCAGCAGGATCAACCGCAACAAAAGATGTGCCTGATGGTGATATGGCAATCGCAAGATGTCGCCAAGAAAACAAACCAGGGTATGGAACAAAATACAAAAACAAATAAGAGGGTGGAAAAGAAAATGAATGAGACGATTGTATTTGCATTAACATCAAGTGTTGAATTAGCCAATGAAATAGTTGATCATTTAGGATTACCTTTGGGTAAGATAAGTGTTAAACATTTTGCTGATGGTGAGATTCTTGTTGAACCAGAGGAGACCGTTCGTGGAAGATCAGTATATATTGTTCAATCTACATGTGCTCCAGTAACAGAAAGATTAATGGAAGTTTTAATTTGTATTGATGCTTGTAAAAGAGCAAGTGCTGGAGAAATCAATGTGGTAATGCCTTATTATGGGTATGCACGTCAAGACCGCAAAGCAAGAGCTCGCCAACCTATAACATCTAAATTGGTAGCAGATTTACTACAAACTGCAGGAGCTAATCGATTAATTACAATCGACCTACATGCTTCTCAAATTCAAGGTTTCTTCAATGTTCCAATTGATGATTTAACAGCAGTACCAATGATTGGACAATACTTTAAGTCAAAAGCATTAGATGATGTTGTTGTTGTATCACCAGATCATGGGGGAACAACTCGTGCTAGAAAACTAGCAGATGCATTAGGTGCACCACTTGCAATCGTAGATAAACGTAGACCAAAACCAAATGTTGCTGAAGCAATGAATGTAATTGGTGAGGTTGAAGGTAAAACTGTAATCGTCATTGATGATATCGTTGATACTGCTGGAAGTTTGGTAGCGAGTATTAACATCTTGGTTGATAAAGGTGCAAAAGATGTATATTGTGCATGTACACATGGAGTTCTTTCAGGACCTGCAATTGAACGTATTGAAAATTCACCAATACGTGAACTAGTTATTACAAATACAATTCCATTATCAAATGAACAAAAAGCAAGTACAAAGAAAATCACATCGCTATCAGTAGGATATATGATTTCAAAAACAATCGAAGCAATCGAAACACATTCACCTGTATCTGATGTATATAATTTATTTAATCCTAAAAATGATTAATTAGATAAATTTGTAACGATTAATAAAGAATGAAGGAAGACTATGGAAGTTAAATAGTCTTCCTTTTGTATTGGACACTTTGATATTAAATTTGATAAATTAAAAGAATAGATAAAATAAATATTTTACGATAATCATTGTCAAAATACGAAAAAATGTATATTATAGATTTAATTAAAAAATAAGTTGGGGATTTGTTATCACATTTTAAGGGGGGAAAAGAAATGGATAAAAAATACGGGGTTCTTTGTTGTTTGATCTTGGCAATCATTGCAACAGGTTTATCAAAGGTTCAAAGTGTTATTAGTGGTCCAATGATTGGATTAATCTTAGGAATGATTATGATGAATATTTTTTCATTTAAATCTGAATTTCTTGAAGGAGCTAAATATTGTGCAAAAAGGATATTAAATCTATCCATCATATTTGTTGGGGCAACATTGAATTTAAAACAAATCATTGGGTATGGTGGTAAAGCAGTTCCACTATTAATAATTAACATTCTTATTGCCTTTGCAGTTGCACGATATTTTGGTAAGAAAAAAGGTATATCACGAAATACATATTTGATGATTGGTGGTGGGACTAGTATTTGTGGGGGTAGTGCAATTGCTACAATCGCATCAATCATAAAAGCAAAAGAACAAGAAATAGCGTATGCAATGGCTGCAATCTTCTTCTTTGATTTATTGGCTGCAGTAGCATATCCATATCTTGCAACAATACTAAGCTTAACACCAGAGCAGTTCGGAGTTTTTGCGGGAGCTTCAATTAATGACACATCAAGTGTTGCGGCTGCAGAAGCTACATACAATGTTCTTCATGGCTTAGATATCAGTAATGCGTTAACAGTTAAACTAACAAGAACGACATTACTCTTGCTTGTTTCACTTGGTTTATCATTTGTTCAATCAAAAAGCGAAAAAGAAACAGGATCATCATTAAAATTAACTAAGGTATTACCACCATTTATTTTGATGTTTATTGTTGCATCACTACTAAATACATTTGGTGTCTTTGAACTTGCTAGTGAAACAATGTTTAATAGCAAAAGCTACTTACCATCATTAATTAAAGATTTAAGTAAATTCCTTATGACGATTGCATTGTGTGGAGTGGGTTTCAAAATCAAATTCAATACAATATTCCAAGAAGGAAAACAAGCGGTGATTCTTGGAGGTATTACATGGGTTTCGTTATTTGTTTCGACATTAATTGCAGTAAAATTATTCTTCTAAAAGCCTTTATTAAAGGCTTTTTTCTTTTTTCTTAAGGAAACCTTTAGAAATAGATAAACTATTTCTTTATTTTTGACTTGTATCATTTAATCATCAAGAGGTGATGGAAATGCAAGAGAAAGTATTCAAGATATTAAAGATAGTATCAATCATAGGTGGTTTATTCTTTCTAGTTGTAATGGGATTTGCTTTGTATGCATTCTTTACTTCTATTGCAAATGACCCGCAACATTTCAAAACATGGTTAGAACAATTTGGTTGGTTTGGTAAAGTTGTCTTAGTTATCATGATGTGTTTGCAAGTCCTTGTTGCGTTTCTTCCAGGGGAGATTATTGAACTAGGGGCTGGAGTTGCTTATGGAACATTTGAAGGCATGGTACTTTGTTTAATAGGTGCAGCACTAGGAAGTTATATTATATTAATTCTTGTTAAAAAATTCGGAATTAAAATGGTTGAATACTTCATGCCAAAAGAAAAAATAACACAATTATCATTCTTACAAGATGAAAAGAAAATGAATAAGTTAGTCTTCTTGATTTTCTTTATTCCAGGAACTCCCAAAGATTTCATTACTTATTTTGCAGGACTTACTTCAGTTAAAATTTGGAATTTCATAGGACTAACAACAATTGCGAGAATACCTTCAGTAGTAACATCAACAATCGCAGGAGATTATCTAATGCAACAAGATTTCTGGATGGTTGCAGGAATCTATGCAATTACATTTCTATTTAGTATAGTAGGTTGGTTTGTATATAGAAATATTGTTAAAAAAGGAAAAGGAGAAATTAAAGATGAAAGTCAGTATATTAATTCCAGCATATAATTCACAAGATACAATCTACACAAGCATTCGCTCAGCAATTAAACAAACATATAAAGATTTAGAAGTCATTGTTGTCGATGATGGTTCAACAGATAATACGAAAGTACGTTTAAATCAATATGCAAAGCATTACAATAATCAGTTAAGAGTAATTCAAGCAAGTCATATGGGTGTATCAGCTGCTAGGAATCGTCTTCTTTATGAAGCAAGAGGTGAATATGTTTTCTTCCTCGATGCAGATGACTTCATCAGTCCTGAAACAATTGAATCCATGATGAAAGTTGTTGAAAAGACAAGTGCTGAAGTAGTAGTTTGTGGTAATGATCTCCAAGGAGTGTTTGGTATAAAAAATTGTGTTCACTCACAAATTTGTCCAAATCGAAGAGAAGTACTAAAATATTTATTGAAGGATAGAAGTGTTCGAAATTATGCATGGGGAAAACTTATGAAAAAAGAACTTTGGAATCAAGTAGAATTTCCAATAAATAAAGTATTTGAGGATATCGCAACAGTTCATAAGGTATTAATTAAAAGTAAGAAAACGGTAATTATTCCTTCGATTTATTATCATTATAATGTTGCATCAACTGGTAGTATTACTTATGGTCTAAAACCAGAAATATTGAATGATATGATGGAGGCATGTAGAATTCAAGCTGAAAATATACTTGAATTTGATCCAACACTTAAACCAGAAGTAAATAGAATGTTACTTAGAAACAAAGTCATTGCAGCGATGAGTTTACTTAAAAATTATCAGTTTAACAAAGAAGCATTACGTAAAATATTTGAAATTCAACCAAGAATCTTTCATCAAGATATGAAAATTCATCGGTAACAGAATCATAAAGAGTGTAGTATACTAGACATATTATGGGGGCAAGAATATGGGAAATCAGACAATTTTAGTTGTTGAAGATGATATCGAAATTGGTAATGCAATTGAGATATATCTAAAAAATCAAAATTATGAGGTACTTCGTGCTTACAATGGTAAAGAAGGATTGGATGTCATTAGCAAAAACAAGATTCATTTAGCTATCGTTGATATGATGATGCCGGAGATGGATGGTTTAACTATGATTATGAAATTAAGGGAGAGCAATGATTTTCCGGTTTTGATTTTATCTGCTAAATCGGAAGATTTAGATAAGATTACAGGTTTAAATATGGGGGCAGATGATTATATTACAAAACCTTTTAAACCGATGGAATTACTGGCTCGAGTAAATTCGCAATTGCGAAGATACAATCGATTTTTAGAAAAAATCAATGAACAAGATGATTCAAATACTACTTATGTGGTAGGTGGTCTTGAAGTTAATGAAGACACAAAAGAAGTGAAAATTGATGGAGAGATAGTGAAGTGTACACCCATTGAATTTAAAATACTATTACTTCTTATAAAAAATCCTGGAAGAGTATATAGTTTGGAAAGTATTTATGAACTTGTCTGGAATGAAGAAGCAATTGCGACAGATACAGTAATGGTACATATTAGAAATATAAGAGAAAAAATAGAAATCGATTCAAAGAACCCAAGATATCTAAAAGTTGTATGGGGAGTTGGATACAAGATAGAAAAGGAGTAGGGAATGATTAAATTTGAAAAAATTTGGAAACAAATAATTTTACTCGCAATCTCATTCGCTATTCTATTAATACTTTGTGTATCAGGAATTGGATTATATAGAAGAAATTTAGCTGGAACAGATTTTAAGGATGTATTCAGACAAAATGCTCACCTTGAATCGCTCATAAATGATGTAACACTAAAATTATTTGCAGAAAATGAAATATTCAAAACGAATAAATCAGATTATATTGATATTTTCATCAATGAGAGTAGTGATATAACTAAAGAAGAAAAAGAAATTTTAGAAACCTATTTAAGAAGAAATTATATAGATTATTTAGGTGATATTTATAATTTAGATGCAGTCTTTATTGATAACACGACAAATAAACAAATCTATTTTAATAAAGGTTCAATGATTGCACACGATTTAGGAAGTGTGAATGCTAATGATGTTAAATTTTGGTATCGCGTAGATTTTGATTCTAAAGGAAATCAAACAATTTCAAGTTTAGATTCAAAAGTAGTTTATAACAATAATCCGATTACTAGAGTAGTGATGGATTTAAAATATGCGTATGGTAATCAAACAAATAATGACACATCGGGGTATTCATCATCTATGAGTGATGATAATTCAACCATGCTAATTGAGGATAGGTTACCTCAATCCGATTTAAAAATTCCACAAATTAAGGACTGTACGATTATCTTTTCTATTCCAAGTACATTTGGAGAATACGATTCAATTACCAGTATTATTGAAAATTATTCTGGTGGATTACCTTATTATCAAATCGAAAGTTTATATATCATGAGCATGTTTGTGTTCACTATCTTAGCATTCTTCGTTTCATTTAACCAAGTAAGAGCTACACATTATGGTGAAGTATTGGATAAAACTTGGTGGGAAATACGCTTGGTAATTGTTGCGGTAATCTTTTTGATTTGTATTGCAATCCCATTTGATATTTTTAGTGGACTTGCCTATTCTTTGTCAACATATACCAAGGGTAGTGCAATCTTTGAAATATTAATTCAATCATTAACGCAATTTGGTGTCCTTGTATTTGAATATATTGGAATCATAATAAGTGTTTACTGGTTTAAATCTATTTTCAAAGATGGATGGAAAGTTAACATAAAGAAGTTTAAAACAAAATCATTAATTGTTAGTTTCTTGCAAATATGTAGAAACTGGATGCTAAGTCTAGTAACTATTAAATTATCAAAAGATGCTTATATTAAGCTTGCAGGAATCCTTGTATTAAATGTATTGTTACTTAGTGGATTGATTCTAATCTTTGGTTATTGGTTTGGATCAATTATTTATTCCATTGCATTAGCTTTCTGTGCAATTTACTTCATGAAAGAAATTCAAAAAAATTATCAAAAATTGCTAGAATGTACTCAACGCTTATCTAATGGAGATCTATCAACTGAAATCGAAGAAAATCTAGGAGCATTTGAACCATTAAAGAATGAGTTGGAAAATATTCGTATTGGATTTAAAGTGGCTATTGATGAAGAAACAAAGAGTCAAAAAATGAAAACGGAATTAATATCCAATGTATCACATGATTTAAAGACACCTTTGACCTCGATGATTTCATACATCGATTTGCTAAAGAAAGAAAAAGATGCTAAAAAGAAAAAAGAATACTTAGAAACAGTAGAAAGAAATTCACTTCGATTAAAACATTTAATTGAAGACTTGTTTGAAGTTAGTAAAGCAAACAGCGGTGATATAAAACTTGAAGTCATGGATGTTGATATAGTATCTCTTGTGAATCAAACATTGTTTGAATGTAGACCACAAATTGATAAAGCAAACATTAAATTCAAAACAACATACTCTCGCGATAAAATCATCTTGAAGCTTGATGCACATAAAACATATCGCATCATTGAAAATGTAATTACAAATGCTTATAAGTATTCGGTTGAGGGTACACGCGTATATATTGATATTGTGGAAAATGAATACGATGTTATTTTCTCGATAAGAAATGTATCGGTAGAAGAAATTATGTTTGATCCAAATGATTTAGTTGAGCGATTTGTACGTGGGGATAAATCAAGAAATTCTGATGGTTCAGGATTAGGTCTTGCGATTGCTAAAGGTTTCGCAGAAGCACAAAATGGTAAGTTCAATATTGAAACAGATGGAGATTATTTTAAAGTCATTGTTAGGTTTGTTAAAGACTAATAAGTAAGGAATTGCAAAAAATGCGATTCCTTTTTCTTTGGGCATATGTCTGGTAATATTTAAAATATGAAATATAACTAAAGTAGGAGGTTAAATATGATAAAAATTATTAATCACAAACAAATGGGAAAAAGTGAACGAGGTTGGTTGCATAGTATCTTTCATTTCTCATTTGCAGAATATTATAATCCAAAGAATATACACTTTGGAGTTATCCGAGTAATCAACGATGATATTATTGATGCTCAAAGCGGATTTCCTACACATCCTCATCAAAATATGGAAATCATTAGCTATGTTGTCAAAGGAACATTAAGTCATCAAGATAGCATGGGAAATATGAAAGAATTGACTAGAGGCCAAGTTCAATATATGAGTGCTGGTAAAGGTGTAACACATAGCGAATATAACTTAAAAGATGATCCATTACGAATACTACAAATTTGGATATTACCAGATAAAGAAGGGTATGAACCAAACTATGGTGATTATAACTTTAATTGGGATGAACGCGTAGGGAAATGGTTGGAAATTGTATCAAGTACAAAAGGAAATGCTCCAATCAAAATTCATCAAGATATCAATGTCTTTGTTACAGAATTGAAAGAAGGAGAATCAATAAGTTATAAACTTGAGGAAGGACGTCAAGCATATCTTGTTCAAATAGAAGGACAAGGCAGCATCAATGGTGTTTTAATCGATGAAAAAGATGGTGTAGAAATCCAAGATGAATCCATGATTACATTAAAGGCAATTACTCAATCACATACTATTTTATTTGATATGAGAGAAAATTAATCAAATTAGGTATTGAAAGCTTTTAAGAAAGGAATATACTAAAAGAGTAATCTGCTCCCATCTTCTAATCGGTTAGGAAACGCGGTTCTCATCCGTGAAACAGGGGTTCGAATCCCCTTGGGAGTAGGATTTAAAATTAAAAGAAAGCATTGCCATATTGGTAATGCTTTTATAATTATTGAAGTGAGTGTGGTAAAATAGTACTAAGAATTACAGTTGGAGGATACTATGTCATCATTACAATTAAGAAATATAAACAAAACATATCCTAATCATATTGAGGCAATAAAAGACTTCAACTTGGAACTAGGTGACAAAGAATTTTTAATTTTAGTTGGGCCTTCAGGATGTGGGAAAACCACAGTTTTAAGAATGATTGCAGGTCTAGAGCAAGTGACGTCTGGAGAATTAATTTTGGATGGACAATGTATCAATGAACTAGAACCAAAAGATCGTAATCTATCAATGGTATTTCAAAGTAATGCATTGTTTCCTCATATGACTGTTTTTGATAATATTGCTTTTGGTTTAAAGTATAAAGGTTATACTCAACAACAAATTAGTGAAGAAGTGTTCAGAGTAGCGAAAATATTAGAACTAGAAAATCAATTAAAAAGAAAGCCAGGAGAATTATCTGGGGGTCAAAATCAACGTGTTTCAATAGGAAGAGCGATTGTACGAAATCCTAAGATATTACTTATGGATGAACCATTGAGTAGTTTGGATGCAAAATTAAGAGTACAAATGCGAGTAGAAATATCGAAATTACACAAGCGTCTCGAAAATACAATTGTATATGTAACACATGATCAAACAGAAGCACTAACTCTTGGTACTAGAGTAGTAGTTATGAAAGATGGGCTTATCCAACAGGTAGGAACGCCAAAAGAAATTTATCAAAACCCGAGTAATCTATTTGTAGCAGGTTTTATTGGAAATTATCCAATGAATTTTCTTGATGCGGAAGTAAAAAGTGATGGAATTAGTATTTTCTTAACAGTGAATCAAAGTAGAATACAATTAATTAAAGAACAAGAAAATGTCTTGCGTAATTATGTAGGAAAGAAAATTACAATTGGTATAAGACCAGAAGCACTATTTATTAATGATAATAACTTAACAGAGTGTAATAAGCTAATTGGAACAGTTTCATTATATGAACTAATAGGTGCAGAAGCTTATCTCTATGTGGATTGTAATGGAAATACAATTACAATCCGTGTAAATGCATCAGATGAAATCCAAACTAATAAAAAGATTGATTTGCATTTTGAAAGTGCATCACTTCATATGTTTGACAAGGATACAGAAGAAAGGATTGGATAATGATTGAAAATAATACACCAACAATTGAAACAAAAAGATGTATACTTAGAAAGTTTACATTAGATGATGTGGATGATTTCTATGAGTTGATGAGTAATGAGAGAGTAAATAAATACATACCATTATTACCATTTAAATCAAAAGATGAAGCAAAAGAATTTCTAATAAAAAGTCATATTGAGAAATACAATAATGTATCAAGTTATCGCTATGCAGTATGTGTAAAAGATATTAATAAGGTAATTGGTTATGTCGGTCTAAGTCAAAGTGAGTGTAATGATTTTGGATATGCAATCCATGAAGACTATTGGCATCAAGGATATGCAAGTGAAGTATGTGAAGCAGTACTTAAACAGCTAAAACAGGACGGAATAGAATATATAACTGCAACTCATGATGTAAATAATCCAAATAGTGGAAAAGTAATGAAAAAACTAGGTATGCAATATAAATATTCGTATCACGAAATATGGCAACCTAAAAATTTCATGGTCACATTCCGTATGTATCAACTAAACTTTATAGATAATGACTTCACATATATGGGATATTGGAATAAATATGATCACTTGATTGAAGATGTTGAGTAAATCAATTGCATGAAAATAATAAATGAATTATAGTAGTATCTCAAAGAGGTGGTCATATGAATTTTACTGATGCTATGATATTGCTTTTTTTTGGAATAGGTATTTTGATTACGATTGTTTTGATGAGAAAAACAAAGAAAGAAAATTGTTCGGGAACATGTCTTGGCTGTGCCCAAGAAACATCATGTCGCATAAAAAATTTAAAAGAAGATTATGATCAAGATAAGAAGAAAGCTAGTTCAGCACATTGAACTAGCTTTCTATTTCTATAAATTGTTCTAATTCAAAACTGTATAAATAAGCTTTAATTTTTAATGAAGGATAGAGATTAGTTAGAACATGACAATACGTTTCAATTTGTTTTGTGTAGCGCAAACACAAATCATCCTTTAATACATTTCGATCAGTTTTAAAATCGATTAAGATACAATTTGATTCATCTGTAGCGATAAAGTCAAAGCTTCCCTGAATTAATGTTTGGTGATCAAGAAGAGTAAATGGATACTCTTTTTTTATATCCATAGTAATGCATTTTGCATAGAGATCTGTTTGACTAAAGTGAATACATTTCTGAATATCATTCATAGAGATTTGACTTGAATCAAAATCATTTTCATTCCATACTCTATTGGGTAGTCTTTCAATAATTTCGTGTAAAGTTGTACCGCGATTTGTTGAGTCATGGAAATTTAACTTAGGCACAAAGTAATTTTCAGTGGAACTTGGTGAAAGAGTTTTAATTGTATGATCTTCCAAACTGTATTTCATCTTGAAACTTATATTTTCTTTCTCTTTACTTGTAGCAATATGATTATCGATTGAGAATACATCAAATCTTGTGAAGTTAACTTGGCTACTTAATGCAGAGAGAATAAGTTGTGTCATTCCCTTTCTTGCATTGAGTAGGGAAAGAGTAATGATTGTTTTCTCGATTTCTTTGTCTACTTTATCCACGATGATAAGTTTCGTTTCTGCTCGAGTAAGGGCTACATACAACACCCTGATTGCTTCTTCTAAGTCCTCAAGATTACTCTTGTGTTCAATAGCGATACGTTGAATCGTAGCACGGCGTAATCGATAAGGTAAATAAAATCCATACAATCCAATCCCCAAATCAGGATCAACTAATACAGAATCAGCTTTTTCTAATTGACGATTACTTGAAGTACTCCAATAGAAAACAACTTTGTATTGTAATCCTTTTGAATGGTGAATCGTAATAGCACGAACAACATCTTCTTCAGGACCAAGTGATGTAGCCTCATCTGATTTCTCATCAATATTCAAATCAATTTGATTAATAAATTGTTTTAAACTATTTGATTGTAATTGGAAAGAAGAAGCTTTTTGAAATAATAAATCAAAATTTGTTCTTTGTTGTATATCAAGTTGTTCTTCTACAAAATTATTTATTGTTGCAATGTAGTTGAGACATTTGCATAGACCTTCTTCTCGAATTGTTTGACGGCAAAACTTAATATCACGAATAAGCGGATGATTGGATTTTAAACAACCATCGTAAATAGATTTGTAATTGAGCTTGAGTAAGGCAAGTTCATCATCACTCATTTTATACAAAGGAGATGTTAAGACTGCGACAAGTGATATATCATCGATTGCATCAATAAGCCGTAACATACTAACAACTATATGGCAGCAAGTAGATTGATAGAATCCTTCTTTTGCATCAATGCTATGAGGTATGTTGTATTCTGAGAAGACTTGTTTTAAAAGATTTTTATCTGCGTGAGATTTTGCGAGGATTACGTAATCGCTCCATTTTTTAAAATTTGTAGTCTCTTTCATTTCGATAATTTTCTGAGCGATGAATCTTGCTTTAGCTTGCTTACTATCTAAGTTTTCATAAATCTCTTTTGTATGTAAAGCATAGAATTCAACTGGTGAATCGAAACTGTGTTGAAGATCAGTTCCGGCTTGTACATGATCAATGGATCGATAACTATCTTTACAACCTTCAACATTCATCAATTTATCAAAAAGATCATTTGTAAAAGAAACGATTGAGTGATTCGAGCGATAATTGAAAGCTAGATTAATTTGCTTGGTAGTTGAATCAACCATAAGACTGCGCATAATTTCTGGCTTTGCTTTTCTAAAGCGATAAATAGATTGCTTAACATCACCAACTCTAAAAATATTATTGCCATTGGAAATTAAGCAAATAATTTCATTTTGTAGTTCACTTGTATCTTGAAACTCATCGACAAGAATTTCCTTGAATAGTTCTCGATACAATTTAGCAATACGAAAATCATCTTGAAGTAAAATCTGATAAGCATATCTTTCCATGTCATCAAAATGAATAGCTTCGAATTTCACTTTGTTATTAATGAGTGCAAGACCAACTTCTTTTGAAAAATCAAGAAGATGCATTGCGAAATCACTCATATGATTTGAGTCGATTCGGCTAGTTTCTAAATCGGGATATAAAGCGATACACTTACTTCTGTGTTTTAAACATTCAGTACGAACACTTGTATATTCTTTGTTTTTTCCAAATGGAGCTAATGGTTTTGAACAAGCTCTTCTAAATGAGTCAACAAGAGCGTCGATAGTCTTTGAATCTACACTATTCTTTGCAGCTAACATAAATTCTAAATTACTTAATATACTAGTGTATACTTTCTGATTATCAATATCACTTAACTCCATTATTTTTTTGCATTGCATTAGATATTGAATTTGAATTTCAATATCTAATTTACATGAAGAAAAGAAGTAATGCAAAGTATCATTGGAGAAATCATGTTGATTTGTAATTCTTTGATAAGATGATTTTGCGTTTTGATACCATGTGTGTTCATCACTGGATGCATTAGCGGCTTGAATGATTTGATATACAGTATTTTTCATTTCGCTAAAGTCTTCACTCCGAGATGAAAAATACTGTGATAAGAGAGAGATGTCTTCTTTTCGATGTGTACACCAACCATCAAGAACTTCATTGAAAGCATTTTCTTTTGCGAAATTCAATTGGCCTTCTTCTAAAATAGTATTTGCGAAATTAGGATTTAATCCAATTGCGTCCGCATGTTTTTTAATTAGATCTAAACAAAATGAGTGAATTGTAGATATTTTTGCATCTTGTAAATAGACTAATTGCTTTGCAATATATTCTTGATCAGATCCAGGTGAATTATATTCTTCGTTTAAACGTTTTGATAACCGCTTTTTCATTTCGTTTGCAGCAGCTTCGGTAAAAGTCATTGCTAAAATCTCGTTTAATTGTACTTTGTCAGTTAAACAACGCTTAACAAGACGTTCAACTAAAACGGCAGTTTTGCCTGCACCTGCAGATGCAGAAACAAGAACGTTAGTTCCGGTGGTATTAATCGCTTCTAGTTGCTCTTTATTCCACTTCATCAGTTTCACGTCCTTTCTTAAATGATTCATTAGTCATGACCAAAGCAACCGCATCTCTTTGTTGTCCTTTGAAACGACAAATTGGACGATACTTACAATAAGTACATGCACCATCAACGGGATTAACTTCAATCTTGCCTGATGAAACACGTTCATAAAGAAGTTCATATAATTCATGCAAGCATTGTTCTAATAAAGTTTCATCATACAAGGTAAAAGAAAGTCCGTTTTTTGTTAAACGAATATTTTTGATGTGGGTTGCGGTATAATCCAATGTATCCAATTCCTGTAAAGTCCATCCTGATAGTTGGTGACTCTTGATAAACTCAGTATGTGTATCATCATTAGACCAATCAGTAAATTCCTCCTTGTTTTGTATAATAGAAGGAAGTGAAATATTATCATTTTTCAATGAATAGTAATAAGCACCAACGGGTTTCTTATTAAATAAATGATTGGCTAAAATCAGATAAGTACATAGTTGAAGTTGAAGTCCAGATTTAATTGCGGTTTCAGATAATGATTTTGAGCTAGACTTGTAATCGATAATTCGAAGTAAGTCATATGAAAAATCTATGCGATCAATAATACCTCGCAATGTAATGTGCTTAAAGTATTCACTTGTAAATTCATATTCTACATGTTCAGGGGCAAAAGAAGTATTGATTTCCATTTCATTTAAAAATTCAAATGAAGTAAGAAGATTAGAAATCATTTTCTCATAGATGAGATTTAAACGTTCCTTTGATTTTGGAAGATAAGCAAGAAGAGATTGATGATATGGTTTTGCAATTGTCACCATTTCTTCTCTTGTGATTTTTGCGTAATTCTTTCCTTTTTGTTTGCATGCTTCTTCTAAAATGGCATGTTGTAATGTTCCGATGGTATTTGCTTCAATATCAGTATAACTAAAGTCATCAACGCGAAGTCCGTATTTTAAGAAGTAAGAATAAGGACATTTGAAGTATTGTTCAAAAGAGGAAATACTTCCATGTAGTCGTTGTTCTTTAAAAAATAACGCCGAAGAGAAACTAGGTGATAAGGTGTGTATTTCATAAAGGTCATTATCATTTATGATGCAGTTCATTTCTTCTACAGTCTCAACTAAGGCTTCAATTTCGAAAGCTGCTTCTGATTTCTTACCTTGGTAATCCAACAAAGGGAATGTAAAATGGATTGTTTCTGCACAATGTTTAATCCATTCCAATTGTTGAGTATAGGTTTCAAATCTAAATTGCATACTTGGATAAGGTGTTTGTTCGCAATAAGCCTCATCAAAAATTCCGGATTCTGCTACAAACCCAGGATAATTTTTTTGACTTGCACCAATGACATATGCAATTTTTCTTGAAGGGATTATATGAGTAGGATCACTCACGCAAACTCTACCTAGACAAGAAGTAGAATTTGATGTCATTTTGCCTTTAGTTTGGAATAATACAAGATGCAAATCTTCTTTTGTTTCAATGACAGCACTAATGTCTTCGAGGTATGACTTTAAATCATACAAATCTTTTTGTTTGGAAGGGTTTGATATAAGTACACATTGATTATAAACATCTTCTAGTATTTCTTTTGGATTGGTAAGTAGTTGAATTTTTTGTATAAAAGGAGTAATTTTGGTTGAAAAATCATTAAAATCAAGTTCTTCTCTTTGCATGATTTTGAGTTCTTTGTTATTTAAAATTGTAAAATCAGATGATTCAAAGCGGTGGGAAGAATCGGTGAGGTCATTTATGGTGGCAATATATTGGTTTATAAAGTGACAAACTCCTTGACTGCATTCAATATCCAGTGCACGAACTTCGAGGGCATAAAGAATAGATGCGATATCTTGTTTTAGATAGCACTGCAATAAAGCAAATGCATGCAAATAACATTGTGATAATTCGGATTTATTCACAATTCCAAAGGGGATTTGATACTGATTAAAAACTTGCTCGATCAGATCATAATAAGTAGACTCAAAGGCGATAATAGCGATATCTTCAGCCAAAAACTTGTTTTGTATTATTTCCTGTGCAATTGCTTCGATTTCAATACGAGGATTTAATGCGTGACGATAGGTAATTTGTGGTTGAGCAACATTTTGTATTTCGTTAAATTTAAAATGTTGTTGGATACATTTTGACACGACCAAATAATCAAAAATATTCGAATAGAAAGAACCATATATTTCTATGTCTACTTCATCTATACATGGGAGCTGTAGTTCACTATGTAAAGAGAAAATAGATTTATCTGCTAGACATAGCTCAAGCAAAGACTTTAGTTCTAATTCGCTTTGAGTTTTTCCAGGTAAAGAATCGATGATATTTCCTTCAAAAGGAGTAGACAAAAACGCTTTAAATGTCTCACAATGATATAATTTTTTACTGAATTCGATGAGTTGCGCTACAAATTGGGGATAATGAAACATTTTTCCATAGATAGGATAATGTTGAATTAGATTAGATAGTTTTTTATAAAGAAGGATTGTTTGAACATCGCTTGTTTTAATTTCTTTTGAAAACTGGTTTAGCCAAGCATGAAAAGGCATCGTTTTTATATTTACTAAAGATGCTTCTTTGCTCTTTTGAAGCGTATTATAAAGTACCAAATCTCTTGTCTTTGAATCAAGTAAAAGTGTTTTCAAAAGTATCACCAAATTTATTTTAACACATTCTTAAACATGGTTGTCATTAATAGAAAAAATAAGTTATAATGATAGCATAACTAAATAAGTTAACAGGAGGGAATGAAGTGATTTTAGACATTCTTACAACCTTCAATGATGCTCGAAAAAATGGAGATGACTGTTTGTTCAACGGCTACTTGGAAGACTATCTTCATTTATTAGATAACCATGAAGAACACCTCCAAGTATTATTCCAACAAGTATTACAACAATATCCAAATGCTCGAGTTTGTGTCGGACTTAGATTCGCTATCAACAAAGAAGTAGTATCAAACCAAATCATTGGATATAAAGATGCATTTAAATTAGAAGGAAAAGCTTTGGTTTGTCCATTTTTAGTTTATTTAAATCAAGATGACGAAGAAAGATTGTTTTTACTAACGCGTAATAAACGTGCTAGTTATTTGTTTGCGAAATCATTGTATTTTTGCTTAACAGAACCAACTAGTATTTTTGAAGCTTACAAAAACAATATTGTAACAATGGATTCAAAAGATATTGAGAAGACGATGCAAATATTTAATGAAGCATTCACTAAACCTGCAGGAGTTCTTCAAAAGAAAGTCGATCAAGATAAATATACTTCATATGAAAGCCTAAAAGCTGATGCAATGAGTATTGCAGCGGAAGTTAAAGATAATGCATTTGAAATGATTCGTCCTTTAGAAGATAAGACACCAATGATTAGAGAATCAGTAGGTGCTTGGTTCTTACTAAAGAAACTCGTGTATGTACAATACATGGTAAACAAAGCTATTTTACAATCACGCTATCAAGGTGATGTGAAAAAGCAAAGAGCACAAGCTCGTGAAAATAGCAAAGCGATACCATTTATTGCATACAGCGAATTATGGCGTTGTGCAGGTGACAACTTACCTACAGACAAAGAAACAACAGAAGAATAACGGGAGACATTAGTCCCCCGTTATTTCTTTTTCTATCATCTTTTCTTCAATAAATTCACAAGGAATTTTGCCGCTAGTGAATTCAATGAGTTCCTTTTTAAAACTAAAGTTTTCTGTTTGTAGGGTATAAATGACATCCACATCATACTCTTTTGTTAAGATATCACATTGATCTTTCAAAAAGAAATCAAGCTTTCCAATTAGATCATAAGGGAATGTTAATTTATAGAGCTGAACTTTGGCAGTTTTTACCTTTGGGGCTAAATGCAGTGCTTCAGATACACTCTTTGAATAAGCGCGAATTAATCCGCCAGCACCTAGTTTAATACCGCCAAAGTAGCGAACAACACAAGCGGTACAGTTAGTAATATCGCTTTTTTTTAAGGCATCTAGCATGGGAGCGCCTGCGGTTCCACTTGGTTCGCCATCATCGTTAGAACGTTGTACTTCATTTGCTTCACCACAAATAAAAGCAGTGCAACGATGAGTGGCATCACGATGTTTTTTACGAATGGATTCAATGAATTCACGAGCTTCAGGCTCATTAAATGTCTTCTTTAAATAACAAATAAACTCAGATTTTTCAATCACTATTGTATGTGAGAACTCATCTTTTAGTCGCATAATAACCTCTTTCATTCATCATGATTATAACATAGTCCTAAGAATGAAAAAATGTTGATAAAAGACTTGAAAATTCTTCAAGTAATTCTAAAAATATGCTATACTTAACAAGGTTAAATGAGAAGTGGCTATGGTCCTTTCAATTGTGGAAATAGCGACAAGAGGGTATAATAGAACAGGAATTAGGTGAAGAAAATGGAACAAAATAAAATAGTAATTAAAGGTGCAAAAGAAAACAATCTAAAAAACATAGATTTGGAGATTCCACGTAATCAACTTGTTATCATGACAGGGTTATCAGGTTCTGGAAAGACATCTTTGGCATTTGATACAATTTATGCAGAAGGACAACGAAGATATGTAGAATCTTTAAGCGCATATGCTCGTCAATTTTTAGGTGGTGTAGAAAAACCAGATGTTGAATTAATTGAAGGATTATCACCATCGATTTCTATCGATCAAAAAACAACAAGCAATAACCCACGTTCAACTGTAGGAACAGTAACGGAGATTTATGATTACTTGCGTCTTTTGTATGCACGAGTAGGTATTCCATATTGTCCAATACACAATGAACCCATTACATCACAAACAATTACCCAAATGGTAGATCGTATTATGGAAATACCAGATAAAACTCGATTAGAAATTTTATCACCTGTAATTAAAGAGCAAAAGGGTACTCACAAAGATTTGTTTGTAAAACTACAAAAAGATGGATATGTAAGAGTACGTGTAGATGGTGAAGTTAAGTTATTAGAGGAAGAAATTATCCTTGAAAAAAATAAGAAGCATACCATTGAAATTGTAGTGGATCGTATTGTGAAAAGTGATGATTCTAGATCAAGACTACATGATTCATTAGAGAATGCATTAAAACAATCTGATGGCACAGTTATCGTAAAGACACCAGAAGATGAATTGTTATTTTCGAGCAACTACGCATGTAATATTTGTGGATTCTCAGTACCACATTTAGAGCCTCGACTATTCTCGTTCAATGCACCTCTTGGAGCATGTGATACATGTAAGGGGCTAGGAATTACGCAAGAAGTTGATGTAGATTATTTGATTCCAGATAAGAGTAAATCAATTCGTAAAGGTGGTATTGTTTATTATAAGAATATCGTGGATTCTACAAATATCGAATGGCAAACATTCGCAATCTTATGTAAATTTTATAAGATTGATTTAGATAAACCAATTGAGAAATTAACAAAGAAACAGTTAGAAGTTATCTTGTATGGTTCTGATCAACCAATCGAATATTCAATAAAAACAAGTAGTGGAAATCGTTATTCACGTAATGATTATATTGAAGGTGTAAAAACATTGATTGAACGTCGTTTTGTAGAAACAACGTCAACCATGTCAAAAGAATGGTACCAAAGTTTTATGATGGAAAGTACTTGTCCAACATGTAAAGGTAGAAGACTAAATGAAATGGCTTTGAGTGTTCGTGTTGGTGATAAGAATATTGTAGAGTTTACAGAAATGAGTGTGAAACAAGGACTTGATTGGATCACGAATGTAAAACTAAACAAAACACAAATGAAGATTGCTGACTTAGTCTTGAAGGAAATAAAAAATAGATTAACTTTCTTATTGGATGTAGGGTTAGAATATTTAACACTAGATCGTCTTGCGGGAACATTAAGTGGTGGTGAGGCTCAACGTATTCGTTTAGCAACACAAATCGGTTCAAGATTAACAGGAGTACTTTATGTTTTAGATGAACCATCTATTGGATTACATCAACGGGATAATGCGAAATTAATTCAAACATTAAAGAATATGAGAGATTTGGGAAACTCATTAATTGTCGTTGAACATGATGAAGAAACCATGATGGAAAGTGATTATATTATCGATATTGGACCAGGTGCAGGGGTTCATGGCGGGGAAGTTATTGCGGTAGGAACACCAGAGGAAGTAATGCACAATGAAAAATCAATTACGGGTCAATATCTTGCAGGTACTATGAAAGTTGAAGTGCCTAAGAAAAGACGCAAAGGAAATGGAAACTTTTTAGAAATTATTAAAGCGAGTGAAAATAACTTAAAGAATATTTCAGTTAAAATTCCACTAGGTACAATGACTGTTGTAACAGGTGTTAGTGGTAGTGGAAAAAGTACACTTGTAAATGAAATTCTATGCAAAGCAGTTCAACATTCTTTAGGTAGGGTTCGAATTAAACCAGGTAAGCATAAAGAAATAAAAGGATTGGATCAACTAGATAAAGTTATTGAAATTGGGCAAGATCCAATTGGTAGAACACCAAGATCTAATCCAGTTACTTATACAGGCGTATTTGATGATATTCGTGATTTATTTGCGATGACACCAGAAGCTAAATTAAGAGGTTATGATAAAGGACGTTTCTCATTTAATGTTAAGGGTGGACGTTGTGAAGCTTGTCAAGGTGATGGTGTTCGAAGAATTTCCATGAATTTCTTGCCAGATGTTTATGTTCCTTGTGAAGAATGTAAAGGTAAGCGATACAATGAAGAAACGCTTCAAGTTACATATAAAGGAAAGAATATTTATGATGTTCTTGATATGACAATTGAAGATTCAATTCTCTTCTTTAATAACATTCATAAAATCAAAGATAAACTACAAACTTTACACGATGTTGGATTAGATTATATTAAACTGGGTCAATCAAGCACAACATTGTCTGGGGGAGAGGCTCAACGGGTAAAACTTGCGAGTGAACTTCAAAAGAAAGCAACAGGAAAAACTGTATTTATCCTAGATGAGCCAACAACAGGATTGCATAGTCATGATGTAAAAAAACTATTGTCAGTACTTGAAAGAATAGTGGATAATGGAGATACAGTATTAATCATTGAACATAATTTAGATGTGATTAAATGTGCTGATTACTTGATTGATTTAGGACCTGAAGGTGGCGATGGTGGAGGAACGATTGTTGCGACTGGAACACCTGAGGCAGTAAGTAAAGTCAAAGAAAGTTATACAGGTCAATACTTGAAGAAAGTATTACAGAAAGGATGAGATGATGGAGGAATTAGAAGGAAAGGTAATGATACGAGAACTTGTTGATTATTTTAAATTTGAACAAGTTACGGGAAATGAAGAATCTTTAAATCGTTGGGTTATTGTACCAGATCTGAATCGTCCAGGTCTTGAACTAGCGGGATTTTTCAAAGAAAATGAAACTCGCCGTATTGTAATTATTGGAGATAAAGAATTAGCTTATATTGAGACATTGGATAAAGCGACGCAATATGAACGTTTTAAAATAATTACAGATGCATATACACCAATGATAGTTTTCTCAAGAAATAGGGAAGTACCTTTAGCATTAATTGAAGTAGCAGATGAAATGAATTTCCCGATCTTTAAATCAGATTTACCAAGTTATCGTTTGATGGTTGATTTAGTAAGTTTCTTGGATGAAAGACTTGCACCAAGTGATAGTTTGCATGGAGTTCTTATCAGTGTCTTTGGTAAGGGTGTGCTCATCACTGGTGAGAGTGGCATGGGGAAGAGTGAAATTGCGCTTGAGTTAATACGTAGAGGACATGTCCTTGTGGCGGATGACCGTGTTGATGTATCAAAAGTTCATAACAACCTAATTGGACATAGTCCAGAACTACTTCAAGGAATGCTTGAAATCCGTGGTATTGGGATTATTGATGTTGCGAAAATGTTTGGGGCAAGTTCACTGCTTGCTAAAGACAACATTGATGTTGTTATCAAACTTGAAAAATATGATGATAAAATGGATTATGCTCGTGTAGGAATTGAAGAGGATAAGTATACAAATATTCTTGATATCAATATACCTACAATTATACTTCCAGTAAAAGAGGGAAGAAGTATGGCAGTCCTTGTTGAATCTGCAGTAACTAACTTCCAATTAAAAGAAGGTGGATTCAATAGTGCAAAAGAATTTGAAGAAAGAGTTCTACGCTATATAGAACAACAAAATAACGCAAATAAAGGAGCTCAATCAGAATGACATTTTTTCCAGATGCACAGACATTGGTCCAATTCGGTAATATTGGGATTAAATGGTATGCCGTATTGATGATTACTGGAGTAGGAGTAACTTTCCTATTTAGTTTAAGAGAGATGAAGAAGTGTGGTTACAACATCGAGGTTGCAGAAGACCTTGCGATTGGTTGTTTCTTATGGGGTATTGTAGGTGCAAGATTATGGTATTGCTTATTTTTTGATATAAGCTATTACCTACAAGATCCAATTCGAATTTTCCAAATATATAATGGAGGACTAGCGATTCAAGGTGGCCTGTTTGCGGGTGCATTATATGGTTTATATTATGCAAACAAACACAAATTTAACTTTATGAGACTTGCAGATTGTATTGTGCCAAACATGTTGATTGCACAAGCAATTGGTCGTTGGGGTAATTTCATTAATCAAGAAGCACATGGTGCACCTGTTACTGAAGCCTACTTCAATCACTTTCCAGAGTTCATTAAAAACAATATGTTTATTGGTGGACAATACTATGCACCGACTTTCTTGTATGAGAGTGTGCTTAACTTATTAGGTTTTGTATTAATTTATTTTGTGATTAAGAAACTAAACGAAAAATATCATTTTATGAAACGTGGAGATGGTGTTTACTTCTATCTTGTGTGGTATGGATGGAGTCGTTTCATTGTAGAGGGAATGAGAACAGATAGTTTAATGTTTGGACCAATTCGTATGGCACAACTTATATCGGTAGTTTTCATTTTTGTAGGAGTCCTTGGTTATTTAGGTTTATTTAGGAAATTTATGAAAGAGTCAAAACCATTAATGTTATTTGATTTGGATGGTACTTTACTGGATACAGAACCTGCAATACTAGAAACATATCGTCATCTGTTTGAAAAATATCGTACTGCAGATGAGTTTGATAAAGAAAAACAATTGGAAGTGTTAGGACCTCCGCTCGCGAAGATGTTCCCAAAATATTTTCCAGATAAAAACGTTGATGAATTAATTAATGAATATCGAGAATACAATTTTAAAATTCACCCTGAGTTTGTTAAACCAATGGAGAATGCAGAAGACTTACTTAAATCATTAAAGGAAGAAGGATATAAAATAGGTATCGTATCTACAAAATTTAATGATGGTGTTAAATTAGGTTTAGATTTGTTTAATTTAACACAATATGTGGATGTTATAGTGGGTCAAAATGATGTGCAACATGGCAAACCTAATCCAGAAGGAATCTTCAAGGCTTGTCAAATGCTCAACGAGGGTCATGATTCATGCATTTATGTTGGCGATAGTGCAACAGATATTGTTGCTGCTCACAATGCAGGTGTGTACTCAATTGGTTATATATTTAATGAGGATCGTATTCAAGCTCTTAAAGATGCAAAACCAAATGTAATTATTCATGATTTAAAAGATATTAAAGAAATAGTGAAGGAGGATCATCCATGGACGTACAATATGATGTAGTAATAATCGGTGGTGGACCAGCTGGGATGACTGCAGCTATTTATGCAAGTCGCGCAGGACTTAAAGTAGCGATGTTAGAAAAAGAAGCACCAGGTGGAAAACTAATTAAAACATTTGAAATTCAAAACTATCCAAGTATTAAAGAAATGAATGGTGCAGACTTAGCGTATCAGATGTTTGAACATTCAACTCATTTTGGTGCTGAGTATTTGTATGGCGATATAGCTAAAATTGAAGACGGAGAGGTCAAAAAAATAATTGCGGCAGATGGAACTGAATATACAGCGCACGCAATTATTATTGCAACAGGTACAAAAGAGCGTTTACTAAATATACCTAATGAAGATAAGTTAACAGGTAAAGGGGTTTCTTATTGTGCAGTTTGTGATGGAGCCTTCTTTAGAGATAAAGTAGTTACAGTCATTGGTGGAGGAAATTCAGCATTGGAAGAATCACTTTATTTAACTCAATTTGCATCACAAGTAAATATTGTTATTCGCCGCGATGTATTTAGAGCGGAACCAATCATTCAATCGAAGATTGAACAAGAGTCAAAAATTAATCTTATTAAAAAACACATTCCAGTTGAAATCATTGAACAAGATGGAAAAGTTGGAGCAATCGTTCTTGAGGATGTTGATACTAAAGAAAGAATGACTGTGGAAACAAAAGCTGTATTCCCTTATATTGGTGCAGATCCAAATACTGAATTCGCTAAAGATTTGGGAATTATGGATAAGCAAGGTTATATCCTTGTGGATGAAAATATGGAAACAAGTGTTAAAGGTATTTTTGCGGCAGGAGATTGCATTAGTAAAGTACTTCGTCAAGTAATTACTGCTTGTGGAGATGGTGCGGTAGCTGCTCAAAGTGCATTCCATTATATTAAAGGTTAAACTACTTTCGAGTAGTTTTTCTTATGCGACTTAGACAATAAAATGACCACTTAGACAACGGGTGTAGAATAAAAGATTCAAAAGTTGTACTATATTGATAACTACGGCTAAAGGATGAAATATATGTTGATAGAATTTGAAAATGCATTTAATTGTCTTGAAGATGTTTTAGATTTACATGTAAAAGATGATCAAAGAAATACAATAGAAACAGTAGAAGAATGTATTCAAGAGGCAAGAGAACTATCTTTATGGAAACCAACATTAATCAAGTTAGATAAAGAGAATGTTGGTTTTGCGATGTATGGTATGTGGAAAGAAGAAGGTGAGCATGGGCGTGTATGGTTAGATCGATTTTTCATTGATGAACGATATCAAGGAAGAGGATATGCTAAAGAAGTTTTACCAATCTTAATTGATAAAATAATGAATACCTATCTTGTAAGTGAGATATATTTGAGTGTATATGAATCAAACTTACCAGCAATTCAACTCTACAAAAAGAATGGGTTTGAGTTTAATGGGGAAAAGGATATAAACTCCGAATTAGTTATGGTTAAAAAAGTATTCGAGAAATAAAGAGGAGAAACTGAATGAAAAAAATAGCGAAAATTATAATTATTCTAGGTACAATAATTTTATCAGTTTTTGCAGTTTTATATTTTCTTTCAGTTAATGAAGTGTTTAATCCTTTTGATGTTGCCTATCAATTGGAATTTGATGGTCATGATGTAAAGTTTGGAAGTACAAACCAATTTATTGAAATGAGAGTAGATGGTAAACTTGAAAATGCTGCTATATCAAAAGATAATCAGAAAGTTCTATTTTTTTATGATGATACACCGATTCTAACAAATGGTGAAGTTGTACAACCATATCACGTATTTGAAATAGATGGTTGGGAAGGAAAGCGCAATGTTTATCTTGTGGATACAAATCACCAATACTATATTGATACCAACAACTATACCTTATTTATAAACAATGAAAACGATAGTTTTGAGGAGTTTGATACAAATCGAATATTAAGTATATTAGCTGCGTTTGAAGAAATTGATGAACCAATTGACCTTAGTAATTTTTATAATGAAACACAAATTAATTTTGTAATTGGGATGCCAATTCTATATTTTAATATGGAGAATCATATGTTTGAGGAAACGTATCATTCATTTACCTTAAACCAAATGAATCATGTGATTATATTACGTTATGAATATGCTCAAGGTACAAACAATAAAGTCACATGGTATAAATTAACTCAAGATCAAGAAAAAGAAATAGTAAAACTAATTGAAGAAATACGAGAAAGTTAAATTAAGACTTGACCTAAAGTCAACTTTAGGGTGTATGTTTAAACTACTAAAGGAGGCAAATAATGGAAGATAAAGAGTTAAGTTGTTTTAATTTAGGAGAAATTATGCCGGAAATATACGGTCAATATTTTTCTGGACAAGCGTATTTGAGTACTTTAAATGAAAAAGATATTAGAATAAGCAATGTAACATTTGAACCAGGATGTATTAATAATTGGCACATTCACCACAATGGTGGACAAATACTTATGGTAACTGCAGGCAAAGGATTTTATCAAGAAGAAGGTAAAACAGCGATCTCAATTCAAAAAGGAGATGTTATCCATATACCAAGTGAAGTTAAACACTGGCATGGTGCAAATACTACCGATTGGCTAAGTCATATTGCGATTGAAATTCCAGCAAGTGGTTATAACACAGAGTGGTTAGAAAAAGTGAATGAAGAAGAATATAGAAAGATAAATGGAGGAACTACAAATGAATAGTTTTGTTTATGACATCCCTACAAAGGTTTATTTTGGTGAAAATCAATTAGGGAATTTAGGAAAAGAATTAAAAAAATTTGGAAGTAAAGTTTTACTAACTTATGGCGGAGGATCAATAAAAAAGATTGGTCTATATGACAAGGTAGTAAAAGAAATTAAAGAAGCAGGGTTAGAACTCTTTGAATTATCTGGTATTGAACCAAATCCAAGAATTGATTCAGTGAGAGAAGGTATTGCAATCTGCAAGAAAGAAAAAATTGATGTCTTGTTAGCAGTGGGTGGAGGATCTACAATTGATGCTACAAAGTTCATGGCTGCAGGTGCTTTTGTTGAACATGATCCATGGGATTTCTTTGTAAATGATGCGCCAATTACTCAAGCTTTACCAATTGTTTCGATTTTAACCTTATCAGCAACAGGATCTGAAATGGACACAGGAGGGGTGATTAGTAACCCTGAAACTCAAGATAAATTGGGAAGACAAGGTAGACCAATGTTACCAGCAGTTTCATTCTTAGATCCAACGACTACTTATACAGTGAGTCCATATCAAACAGCATGTGGTTCATCAGATATCATGTCCCATATTTTAGAAGTGTATTTTAATTTGAATCAAGATTTATATATGTTGGATTGTTTTATGGAAGGATTAATGAAAACTGTAATAAAATATGCACCAATTGCGATGAAAAATCCAACAAACTATGAAGCACGTGCTAACTTAATGTGGGCATCTTCATGGGCAATTAATGGATTTATAAGAGGTGGTAAGCAACAAGCTTGGAGTTGTCATCCAATTGAACATGAAATATCTGCTATATATGATATTACGCATGGCTTAGGTTTAGCTATTCTTACACCACGATGGATGGAGTATTGTCTAAATGAAAAAACAGTTAGTAAATATGTACAATTTGGCATCAATGTATTTGGTATTAATTCAACATTACCGCCTATGGAAATCGCAAAAGAAAGTATTGAGCGATTAAATGACTTCTTCTTTAACCAACTTGAGTTAAAGAGTACATTTACTGAGTTAAATATTGATGATTCTAATTTCGAACTCATGGCTAAAAAAGCATGTGATGAGGGTGTAATTGAAGGATTTATACCACTCAATGAAAGTGATATTAAGAAAATCTACGAAATGTGTTTATAAAGTAAATGAAAGGATAAAGGCTTAATTTCTTATGGAGATTAAGTTTTTATTTTATGTGGGTTTTTAAAAGATTTAAAAAAAGGTATAATAGTACATGGAAAGTGGTTGATCGAATGACAAAATATACACCGATGATGGAACAATACCTAGATGTAAAAAAGGGGTATATGGATGCCCTTGTTTTTTATCGTTTAGGGGATTTTTATGAAATGTTTTTTGATGATGCAAAAATTGCTTCATCTGAATTAGATTTAGTATTAACGGGTAGAAATGCAGGGGTTGAAGAAAAAATACCAATGTGTGGTGTTCCTCATCATGCAGCTGCATCCTATGTGCAAAGGTTGGTTCAGCGAGGATACAAAGTTGCGATTGTTGAACAATTAGAAGATCCATCTGAAGCACAAGGGATTGTTAGAAGAGATGTTGTTAAAGTAGTAACTCCAGGAACAATCATGGATGATATAACCGATGAAAAAAATAGTATCTATCTTGCGAGTATTGTTGACTATCAATACGGTTTTGCTTTATCAATCATAGAAATGTCTACAGGGGAAACAATCATCAAGAACATAGATCGCAATTGGGTTATTTTAACGCAAACGATTTTAAAAAATAATATAAAAGAGGTTGTAATACATACAAACTTTGATGAAAAAGGAATCAAAATTTTACGTGAATTGGGTAATGTTGTTATTTCGTATTGTGATGAAGTGGGTGTAGCGGAGCAATACTTAGACTTGTGTGAAGAGATTAAAGAAGAAAGAAATCTAGAAGCTTATGGATTGATGATTCATTATCTTGAAGCAACACAAAAGAAAATGCTAGGACATCTACAAATTGTTGAAATTGAAAAAGAAGATGAAGTACTCTATATGGATTTCTCTACTCAACAAAACCTAGAGCTTGTGATTCCTTTAAGAGTTCAAAGCAAGAGTGAGACTTTGTGGAGTTTCATGGATCGTTGTCAAAGTGCAATGGGTTCACGCTTATTAAAGAAATGGGTTGAAAAACCATTAGTGGATAAGAGAAAGATTGAATTACGTTTAGATCGTGTTGAGTACCTCATGAAGAATTTCATGATTCGTGAAGAGTTAAAAGAAAACTTATCAAAGATGTATGATATTCAACGCTTAATCGCAAGAGTGGCAATGGGAAGTGCAAATGCTATGGATTGCATACGTCTACAAAAAACACTCAAAGTTGTTCCTGCTATTTTTGATTGCTTACAAGATTCAATGTTTGATGAATTAAAAAAAGGTGATCAACTTCAAGACCTTCACCACCAACTTGAAAATGCATTTGTTGAAAATCCCCCTCTTACTACTAAAGAAGGTGGAATGTTTCAAGAAGGATATAGTCAAGAGTTAGATGAGATAAGAAGTATACAAAAACAAGGGAAAGATTGGATACTTGCATTAGAAAATAGTGAAAAAGAAAAGACTGGAATTAAAACATTAAAGATTGGATATAATCGTGTATTTGGATATTATATAGAAGTAAGTAAAGGTGCATCATCTCAAATAAAAGATGAGCATGGCTATGTACGAAAACAAACACTTACCAATTGTGAACGATATGTAACGCAAGAATTGAAAGAGAAAGAAGATGCAATTCTTCATGCAGAAGAGAGATCTATCCGTATGGAATTGCAACTATTTCAAGAGTTATTAGAAAAGATAAAAGGGTATTTACCAAAACTGCAAAAATTGGCAATGGTCTTATCAGAAGTAGATTGCATTTATGCGCTAAGTAATCTATGTAGTGAGCAAGGGTATGTTCGTCCTGTATTTACTGAAAAAGATGTAAGTATAAAAGATGGACGTCATCCTATTTTGGATAAGATGATGAAAGAAAAACGATATGTTGCAAATGATTTGGTGATGAATGATGAAAATGAAGTGCTTATCATTACAGGGCCTAATATGGGCGGTAAGAGTACATATATGCGACAAATAGCACTAATTGTAGTCATGGCACAGATGGGATGTTTCGTTCCATGTAAGTCATGCGAGATGCCAATTTTTGATAAAATCTTTACGCGTATTGGAGCAAGTGATGACATTCTATCAGGTCAATCAACATTTATGGTTGAGATGGCAGAAGCCAATCATGCATTGACATATGCAACGGAAAAATCATTAATTTTATTTGACGAAATTGGACGTGGAACATCAACCTATGATGGTATGGCTTTAGCACAAGCAATGATTGAATATATTGCATCATGTATTCATGCTAAAACATTATTCTCAACGCACTATCACGAGTTAACGGCTTTAGAAGAAAATATATCTTGTGTAAAAAATGTTCATGTAGAGGTACATGAAGAAGATGATCACGTAACATTTATGTATCGTGTTAAAAAAGGAAGAGCAGATCGTTCTTATGGAATCAATGTTGCGAAACTAGCGAAATTACCAGATTCTGTTTTAGATCGAGCAAAAGACTTATTAAAAGAATTGGAAAGTAAGAAAAGAGTTGTGCAACAATCTTATCAAATTGTGGAATTGAAGAAAGAAGATACAAAAGAAACAAAGATTATTGATATGCTAAATCAAGTAGATCCTAATGGATTAACACCAATTCAAGCGTTACAAATGGTAATTGACTTAAAAGATCAACTTAAATAACATAATTTCACACATTCTTAACAAATTATAACTATAGAATATTGTTATATTATATATGCAAGAGATAATATCTTGCGTGTATTAACACAACCCCCTATTGTGTTAGTAATATTCTATCCCCTTATATAAATATAAAAAGAAGAGTCCGAGAGGACTTTTTCTTTGCTTTAGACAATTATTTGAAGAAAATTAGGATTTCTATTTCTTCCTACATAAATACAAGTAGGAGGAATAAAATGGAAGATAATAATATAGTTGTTTTTGAAGATGGTGAGATTACAGTTAAAGTGACTTTAGAGAATGAAACAGTATGGTTAAGCATGGAACAAATTGCAGATTTATTTGATAGAGATAGAAGTGTAATAGGAAAACATATTAGAAAAATCTTTGCTGAGGGTGAATTAGATAAAAATTCAGTTTGGGCAAAATTTGCCCAAACTGCTTTAGATGATAAAAGTTATAATATAGACTTCTATAATTTAGATATGATTATCTCAGTGGGATACCGAGTAAAATCGAAGAGAGGAATACTTTTTAGGCAATGGGCAACAAAAATTCTTAAAGATTACACTTTAAAAGGAATAGTATATAACGACAAAAGACTAAAACAATTAGAGCGAATGCAGAAAATTCAAGTCGATATGATGGAGGGTGTAAAAGGATTTGATGCATCAGAAGTGCTTAATGTTTTAAATCTTTATTCTCAAGGATTAGCGTTATTAGATGATTATGATCATCAATCACTTCTTGAAAAAAAGAATACAGAAAATGAATGTATCTATGCATTGAACTACGAAGAATGTATGGAGGTTATTGAACAATCACCTTTTGACGGTAGAAAAGATTTATTTGGAAAAGAAAGAGATAAATCTTTTCAATCGAGTATTAATCAAATCTATCAAAGTTTTGGAGGAGTGGAACTTTATCCTACCTTAGAAGATAAAGCGGTCAACTTACTGTACTTCATCACTAAAAATCATAGTTTCTATGATGGAAACAAAAGAATAGCTGCAACAATCTTTATTTATTTTCTAATGAAGAATAGGCAACTCATCGTTAATAATAAGCAACGAATTAGTAATACAACCCTTGCAACACTAACTGTTTTAATTGCCTCATCTAAACCGGAGGAAAGAGAGAACATCATTGCATTTTCAAAGGAGTTGATTCGTGTGATATAGTATTTACAAGGAATGGGTGAAATTTATGCTTGATAAGAAAATAGCGTTTATAGGTTGTGGAAATATGGCAAGTGCCATTATAAAAGGATTATGTAAAAACCCAAAGGTAGATCCACAAAATATAATTGCATCTAGAAGAACGGTTGATCAACTTGAGTCTCTAAAGAATGAATATGGAATCGATATCACGACGAATAATAGTTTTGCGTGTGAAGTTGCAGATATTGTTGTGTTATGTGTTAAACCACACATGATAGAAAGAATAGCTCAAGAACTGAAAGATAAGATACATCCAGAATCAACAATCGTGTCAATTGCAGCGGGAGTTAGTCTTTTAACATTACATGAATATTTTCCAAATCAACACTATATTTTTAGAGCGATGCCAAATACACCAGCTCAAGTACAAGAGGGAATGACAGCTCTTTGTATTGGAAATCATAATCAAGAAGACTCAAGAGTAAAAGATATTTTAGAATTATTCTCAAACTGTGGAAAATGTGAAATTCTTGATGAATCGCTTTTTTCAGCATTTATTGGTGTAAGTGGATCATCACCAGCATATTTCTATATGATGATAGAAGCTATAGCTGATGGTGCAGTATTAGAAGGTATGCCTCGCGATATTGCTTATAAATTTGCAGCACAAGCAATGTTAGGTTCTGCGAAAATGATTTTAGAAACTCAGGAGCATCCAGGTCGCTTAAAAGACAATGTGTGTTCACCAAAAGGGACAACAATTGAAGCTGTATCTGTTTTAGAAAAGAATGGATTTAGAAATGCAATCATCCAAGCTGTGGTTGCAGCTGCTGAAAAAAATAAATCAATGGAATAACATAATTTTACATAATCTTGCCAAATTGTAGCGTTAGTATGTTGGTATAGTATAGATACAAGCAAATAATATGCTTGGTTAACACAAACCCCTATTGTGTTATCGTTATTCTATCCCCTTATATATAAAAAAAGAAGAAACTCCCTTGAGGAGTTTTTTCTTATGGACTAATAAAGTTATAAGTAAAAATCAAGTAGATAAAAAAGATAATATAAATTTTAAATTGATTTTAATATATAATAGAATCATTCTATTGATAGACAGAATGGAGAGCAATATGGCAATGAAGAGGTTTAAACAAGTATATAGTGATGGTTTAGGAAGTTATTATACAATTATTGAAGATACTGTAACAGGGGTACAATATCTCCTTTTCGATAAAGGTGGACATGATGGAGGTCTTGCTATTACACCTCTATTGGATGCAGAAGGTAAACCAATGATTAATAAAACAGGTCATAATATGCATAAAGAAGAATGGATTTAAAAATTAATAGATAACATAATTTTACACAATCTTACCAAATTATAACGATAGTAAGTTGGTATAGTATAGTCACAAGCAATAATATGCTTGGTTAACACAACCCCCTATTGTGTTATCGTTATTCTATCCCCTTATATATAAAAAAGAAGAAACTCCCTTGAGGAGTTTTTTCTTATGAGCTAATCCTACAAAAGAGGATATAAAAATGGTAAACTAGTACATGAAGATGAGTGAGGTACAACATGGGTGTTATTCAAGCATTAGATATACAACTTACAAATATGATTGCAGCTGGAGAAGTAGTGGAGAGACCAATGGGTATCGTAAAAGAATTGGTTGAGAATGCAATTGATGCAAAAGCAACTCGTATTGATATCCTTGTTCAACAAGGTGGCATACAAAGTATACAAATCGTGGATAATGGACTAGGCATGGACAGTGTAGATGCAACCATGGCATTTGAAAGACATGCAACAAGTAAAATATCAAAGACACAAGATTTGTGGTCAATTAAAACATTGGGATTTAGAGGAGAAGCTTTACCATCCATAGCCTCTGTATCAGAGGTTAAACTTGAAACTAACAATGGAAGTGAAAGTACAAGAGTAGAAATACAATACGGTCAATTAATAAGCGCAAGACCTTATCCTTGTAACCAAGGAACAATGATTCATATCTCGGGTTTATTTCAAAAGACACCAGCACGTTTGAAACATTTAAAAACGGTTGCATATGAAAATTCATTAATTAGTGATGTTGTGCAAAAATTTGCATTGTCTCATCCAGAAATTGCCTTTTCATTTACAAGTGATAGCAAGCAAACTTTTAAAACATCAGGTTCAAATGATTTACTGGAAGTTGTCTTCCAATTATATGGAAAAGATGTAGCAAAGAATTCTATTCTTATTGATGATGGTGATACTGATTATAAAGTACGTGGAGTTTGTGTACATCCACAATTTACTCGAGCAACAAGAAATGCTATTAGCGTATTTTTGAATGGTAGAATGGTTAGACCTTATCGCATACAAAAAGCTATCATTGATAGTTATACAAATTATATACCAAGTGATCGTTATCCTATTGTTATCTTAAATGTCACAATGGATTCTCAATTGGTTGATGTCAATGTCCATCCAAGTAAGTGGGAAGTTCGCTTATCGAAGGAACAACAACTAGAACATCTTTTAAGAGAAATTATTCCCAATGCAATTCACAGTCATATTCAAGCACCAATTGTAAATATGGAAAAAGTTGTAAAGGAAAAGATTGAAATTCAAAGTTTATTTGAGAACAATGATCAACCAATTCAAAGAGTATTTAAAGAAGAGCCAGTACAATATGTTGCACCAAGAGTAATGAGTGAAGTAGAAAATGATTTGCCTAGTTCAATTGGGATTGAAGAGAAAATAGTTCAAGCACCAATGCAACAGCAAGAAGAAAAAATAGAACCTCTTCAAAAGAAATCATTTCCAGTATTAAAAGTAATTGGACAGATGCATGGAAAGTATATTTTGTGTGAAGGGGTAGAAGGTTTGTATATTATCGATCAACATGCCGCACAGGAAAGAGTTCATTATGAAAAGTTCTTAAATGAAATGGATCAATTAAAACATATAATGACGGAATGTTTAGTTCCTCATATGATTCATTCAACAAATGATTTAGTAAGAAGAATAGATGAAATCAATTTAGCAGTGAAAGATTTAGGATTAGAATTCGAAGTGTTTGGAGATGACTCTTTTGTTGTAAGAGAAATACCAATTTGGATGAAAGAAGTCGAAGAAGGTGTGTTTCTACAAGACTTAATCGATAGTTTTAAAGATGAAAAAGAAATTACAAAAAATAAAATTCATAAACATAAAATAGCAACTATGGCATGTCACCATTCAATTCGATTCAATCGAATTTTAAATGAGACAGAAATGAATGAAGTTGTATCACAACTTGAAAAATGTGAACAACCATATCATTGTCCACATGGCAGACCTACCTTTATATGTTTAGACGCATCAAGATTAGAAAAGGAGTTTTATCGATGAAAAAAGTATTGGTACTTGTAGGACCAACTGCTGTTGGTAAAACAGATTTTTCAATTGAATTAGCTAAACAATTTGATGGAGAAATAATAAGTGGAGACTCAATTCAAGTCTATCGTGGATTTGATATTGGTTCAGGGAAAATTAGCAAAGAAGAGATGCAAGATGTGTCACATTCTTGTATCGATATTTTGGAACCAACAGATAAGTATAGTGTTGCAGATTTTCAAGCTAATGCTAGAGAAAAAATTGATGAGATACTAAGCCATCAACATCTTCCAATGATTGTTGGAGGAACTGGATTATACATCAAAGCTTGCATCTATGATTATACTTTTGAAAAGCAACCTGATGAATATCCAGAACTCATCAAGAAATACGAAAGCATGAATAATGAAGAACTATTGGATTACTTACAAACAATAGACCCAGAACAAGCACAAGCAATTCATCCCAATAATCGTAAAAGATTAATACGTGCATGTTTGATCTATGATACAACAAACATAACAAAATCAGAGATTATCGAGTCTCAAGAACACAAACCGATTTATGATGCATTGATTATTGGTTGCACATTGCCAAGAGAATTATTGTATGAAAGAATTAATCAAAGAGTACTAAAAATGATTGATTTGGGACTTCTTGATGAAATCAAATCTTTATTAGAAAAAGGCGTAACATTTAATGATCAAGCGATGCAAGGAATTGGCTATCGTGAATGGTCAAAATATATGAGTAAAGAAATGACCTTAGATGAAACTATTGCAGAGATTCAAAAACACTCAAGACAATTTGCAAAACGACAATATACTTGGTTCAATAACCAAACACCAATTCATTGGGTAGATATGAGTGATGAGGACGCAATTAAGAAAACAAAAGAATTAATTGAAAATTGGAGAAATAGAAGTGAGTAATCCTTTAGAAAGAGTTGAATTATTAGTAGGGAAAGAAAAAGTTGATTCATTAAGAAAGGCAACTGTTTTGATTGTCGGTGTGGGTGGAGTTGGATCATACGCCGCAGAATCATTAAGTAGAAGTGGTGTTGGAAAACTAATCCTCGTTGATCATGATGTTGTTGCATCAAGTAATTTGAATCGCCAAATTCTTGCCACCTATGAAACAATAGGAAAACCAAAAACTGAATGTATGAAAGAGCGAATTCACTCTTTTAACTTAGATTGTGAAGTAGTTTGTATTAATGAATTTTTCAGTGTCGAACTCGAATCAATCTTTGCACAAAAAATTGACTATGTAATTGACGCAATTGACACAGTAACAGCAAAATTAGATTTAATAGAAATGTGTCATCGTTTTAAGGTTCCATGTATTAGTTCACTAGGGATGGCAAATCGATTTAATCCAAGTAAAGTTATTCAAACAACACTAGATAAAACAACATATGATCCACTTGCTAAAGCTTTACGTGATTTAGCAAAAAAAAGGAATATAAAGTATAAAATTCATGTTACATTTTCAGAAGAGATTCCTTTAAAACAAAATGTAGAAATAAATCCTGATGGTAAAACAAGAAAAGAAAGAATCCCACCAGCAAGTATTGTTTTCGTTCCTGCTGCTTCGGGTTTACTTTGTGCAAGTATTGTTACAAGATATTTGTTGGGTTTAGGCAAGTAATAGAAACCATTTTCATTGCGTAATGTTGAAAAGTTTGTTATAAATAAGTTGGAAGTACATAAACCTAGATTTAAGCTAAAGACCTATTTGTAATCTAACAATTAAATGATAAAAGTTGAAGAAAAATTGTAAGAATCAGGTCGGTTTTTCTTTTTTTATTTCAAAGGGTTATTGATATTTCAACAGGAGCATATTATGCAAAAGAAATTGTCACACAAAGAATTAGGCAAATTAGTTGAAAAAGCGAAACAAGGCGATAAAAAAGCGTTTGAAGAAATATACCTTAACACAGTGTCAATACAGTTTTATACTGCGTTAAAACACACCCATGATGAAATTCTTGCGGAAGATGTTGTTCAAGAATTGTATTTAAAATTATATAGTTTCCTAGATAAGATAGAGAATCCAAATCTCTTGGTTGCTTACTTAAATAAAATGAATTACACAATCTCGATGGATCTACTTAAAGACTCAAAAAAGATTATATCTGTTGATATTCAAGAAATGGCAAATGATTTAGTGGATCCAAATTCATACTTTAAACAAGATTTTGAAAATGAAGACATTGTTTCCGTGGCACTAAATCAATTGGAACCAAATCTTAAAAATGTAATAATGTTGAGATATGTAGATAAACTGAAGGTAAAAGAAATCGCTAAATATTTAAAAGTTTCTGATAGAACTGTTTTCCGTTTGTTGGCAGAAGCAATTAAAAATTTAAGATTAGAATGTGATAAAATTCGAAGATCATCCAGTTCATTCATTTTTATATTAACTCCTTTTTCTTTAAAAATTCTTGGTAAAATAGCGAGAAATTGTATGAGTGAAAATCAAATCATTAATTCATATGATATTGTTGCAAAGGCAATAGCATACCCTACAAAAGATGTTGCAAATTTAGCAAATAACTATGCTGGATCATTAAATAAATTATCATTTCAAAATCGATTCTTTAGAAATTTTGCATTTAGTTTTCTTACTACAGCAGGAATAGGATTGAGTGCATTCATATTGATGAATTCTGACTTTGATATTCATCCTGTAAATAAGGTGAATCCGAATGAAAATTATCAAGTTTTTGAAATAGAGCCTAAATTAGGTTCATTAATTAATGAATTGACTGTAATTGATGAAAATGCTAATCGTATTTATTCAAGTGAATTTGTACCAGGTGAACAAATTATCTTGTATAAAAATGGACTCTATACAATTGAAGCAAGGAGTGAAAATGGAAAAATCATAACTAAAGAATTAATTGTTGAGAGTATTGATGACAAGTCACCAACTATTAAAATTTTAGAATATAATGAGGGATATATTCAAGTGATTCTTTATGACATGGAATCTGGTATTGATATAAACACGTTAAAAGTAATTAATTTATCAAGTGAAGATGTTCCGTATCAACTAATATCGAGCAATGAGCAAAGCGTTGTGATAACTATGCAAATGACGGAACCACTGGAAATTATTATTAATGATAGTGTAAACAATCAATCAGTTGGCAAACTAAATTTGAAGTAGATAATCTGTATTTTCAAGCTTATTTTTAAGTCTAAGCCTTTATGTTTCCTTTTGACTACATCCTTGATATAATATGGCAAAGAAGGGAGGCATATGATGATATTAGAAGAAAGTAGATTTACTGAACTTTATCACAAATACCAAATATTTGAAGTAGATGACTTAACAGAAGAATGTAAAGATATGATAGATGTGAATGTTGATGATTGTTTTATGCTTACCACTTGCATGATTGATAAAGCTGGAAATTTAGTTTTCCCAGTTCTTGCTATAGGAAATGCTTATGACAACTGTGAAAAGGGATTAGATATTCTAGAACCTTTAGCTACATTTAGTTCGTTTGATATAGTATCTTATGAATTTGATATTGTTGAACAACCTACATTTAAAATGCAAGTAAAAGCAGCTTCGATATTTGAAAGTGAGGATGTTTCTCAAGAATTATCACAAGTACGACACATCAAAGAATTAGATATGCAAAGAGATATTCATTATCCTGATATATTAAATGTACATTTTTTAAGTGATGGAAAATTTTATCGATATTTGGTAGAATCTATAGAGTATAATTCTAAGTTCATTGAAGGTAGATTATTAAAAGAGCCTGAAAAAGATATTGGAATTCATCAAAATGAAAAAGTTGATATTGTACCTGTATTATTAAATAACCAAATACAACTTGTTTCTGCAAATAGTTCAGTTCATGTAAATGATGAGACGTTTGAGAAACTAAGAGATTTTGTGAATGAAATCTTAGAAGAATATCCAGAGATTGAAAAAGGAAAGAAATCATAAAATGGTATTTCGATACCATTTTAGTTTGGAGGAAACAAATGAGTAAGTCATCAACAAGAATGTTTACGTGTCCTAAATGTGGAAAAGATTATGAGATTGAAATTTGGGAGAGTATCAACGTAGCATTAGATCCAGATTTAAGAGAAAAATTATTTCATAATGAGATATTTAAGGTAGAATGTCCACATTGTCATGATGTGTATCAAGTAGTTCATCCTTGTTTGTATCACGATCCTGAAAATAAACTTATGGTTTATTTAGTTGATGATGCAATAGAAAAAGAATTAGAAGCAAATCCAAAGATACCATTTGAAGTAATACCTGGCTATACTTACAGGTATTGTAAGAAGATTATGGAATTTGTAGAAAAAGTTCGTATCTTAGAAGAAGGTTTAGATGATCGCATTGTGGAAATGGCAAAGATGTTTTGTGAGAAACAAATTGTTGATTCGAAGCGTGCAACATTAGAAGAAATAGAATTCACAGTATATAACACGAAGAAAGATAACAGTGTTGAAATTATTACTGTATTAAAAGAAGAACCTGTACGTATGCAACTCAATTATGAACAGTTTGAGGAAATCTTCCTAAGAGAAGAAGATGGTTATGAAATTGAGCCAAATCGTTTTGTAAGAATAAATCGTGATTGGATGCTTGAAAGAGCAACACGTGAATATGTAAAGAATATCAGTTAAATTATCAAATAACAAAAAAATTACCGTTTTATAGTCTTGGAGAATGTTTTTCTAAAAGAGTTAAAAATGGTATTTTTTATTTGAAAGAAGAGGAAAAAATATGAAAATAGCACTTATTAACGAATTTTCACAAGCATCAAAGAATGCAATCGTTTTAGAACAATTGAAATCAGTTGTAGAACCAATGGGACATACAGTATTCAATACAGGAATGCAATATGTGAATAATCCACAAGATTTACCTACAGATTATTCTGAAGAAAACCCACGTCTAACTTATATGAATATTTCAGTACAAGCTGCTTTGTTACTAAATTCAAAAGCAGTAGATTTTGTTGTTACGGGTTGTGGAACAGGCCAAGGAGCTTTAATGGCATGTAATATGTTTCCTGGAGTAAATTGTGGGTATTGCATTGAACCAACAGATGCTTATTTGTTCTTGCAAATTAATGATGGGAATGCATTATCAATTCCATATGCAAAAGGATTTGGTTGGGGAGCAGAACTGAACATCAAAACAATTTTTGAAAAAGCTTTTGGTTCTCCTAAAGGTCAAGGTTATCCTCAAGATCGTAAAGAATCACAAAATAGAAATGTAAGAATTCTTGCAGAAGTTAAGCGTCAAGTAGGAAAACCTGTTTTAGAAGCACTTAGTTCAATTGATCCAGAATTATTAAAAGGATCATTAACAAAAAAATTCCAAGAATGTTTCTTTGCTAATTGCCAAGATGAAGAATATTTAAACTTTGTTAAGGAAGTTTTAGCTAAATAATGAAAGAAGTTATTTTACCTTCGTATTCGATAGGCAAGGATAGCTTTGAAGCAATTGGAAAAATTAGCAGATTATATGGCAACAAAATTGTTTTAATTCATGGTGAAAAAGCATACAAAGCTTGCCAGGATAAATTAAATAGCTATATTAGAAAATTTGATTGTAAAATTATAAAAAGTTATCTATATGGTAAGGATGCAACTTATGAAAATGTAGATAAAATTGTCAATGATGGTGATATCAAAAATGCAAATATGATTTTTGCAATTGGTGGAGGTAAATGTATTGATACATGTAAGGTTATTGGTGACAAGTGCAATATACCAGTAATCAGTATTCCTACAATTGCGTCAACATGTGCAGCGGTAACTAAGATTTCAATCATGTATACTGAGGACCATGTCTTTAAAGATATTTATCATTGTAAAAAGGCACCAAATTATTGCATGATTGATACTGAAGTGATTATGAATGCTCCCATGCAATATTTATGGGCAGGTATTGGTGATACAGTTGCAAAGAATGTAGAAACATATTTCTCTTGTAGAAATGATGAAATAGAATATACAGATGAATTAGCTCTTCAAGTAAGTAATCTATGCTATGATTCGATAGTTGCTCATGCAACAAAAGGTTATCGTGATGCAGAAGCTAAAGTTTTATCGAAGGAACTTGAAACAACGATACAAAATATTCTAGTGTCTACAGGAATTGTTTCTTTAATTATTAATGCAGATTACAATAGTGCCTTAGCTCATGCATTGTTTTATGGTCTAACTTGTAGAAAAGAAATTGAAGAGAAACATTTTCATGGAGAAGTTGTTTCATATGGTGTACTAATACAGTTAATTGTGGACAAACAAATTGTTAAATTAAATAAGACAATTGAATTCTACAAAACAATTGGATTACCTGTATGCTTAAATGATTTAGGAATAAGTTGTGATGATCCACTAGAGGATGTTCTTGAGTTAACAATTCAAAATAAAGAATTAAATCATATTCCATATCCAATCACAAAAGCAATGATTCGTGATGCAATTGATTATTTGGAAACAAAAAAATAAACCTCGTAAGAGGTTTTTTTATTGCCATAAGGTCATTAGTGTAGAAAGTAGTATGATGCTTATAGGCATCGATAGTGAATTAATTGCAGCGTATACGGATGTTTTACATTTTAGTTTTGCCGAGAATGCAGGCATGATACTCGATATAGGTGCAAATATTGATAAGATTAAAATCTGTTTACCAATGAGACTTGCAGGAAAGAAATAGTAAATAAGAATTGCACAGAAAATTAATATACTATATCGGATAAAGAAATGAAGGATAACATCTTTGATATCATCTTTACCAATTTTTAGTTCTACCATTAATCCAAGCATTATCATGACTAGAACAATATTTGCATTTCCAATAATGCTTGTAACTTGAAAGAGTTCAGATGGCAACTTTATATTAACTAGAGTTAATGTAATCATCACAAGATAAGTGACAAAAGGTATAGATGAAAATATTCTTTTAAAGAAATCTTTAAATTGAAATTTAGAAGATGTATCAAGTCTTGAAGCAGCACAAGCATAAGTTAAACCAGTACACATAATTGCGTTACCAACATCAAACATACTTGCATAGAATATGGAAGAAGGAGGATAAATGCCATTAAAGAAAGGTAGTACAAATCCACCGATATTGAAACTAGATGTATTCAACATAAACAATGCTTGAGTATTTCTTGAACGATATCTAGTAAAAAATAATCCAGCAAAAATTAAAATAACATTGATTACTAATCCAAGTAATATACAATATATCCAATCGAATGAAATATAGAATGTTTCAAACATTGATATAAGAACACAAGGTAGAGTCAAATTTATACTAATTGTAGAAAGTACATGAAAGTCTTTGCTGTGTAAGACTTTTGTTTTCTTAAGACAATAACCGCAAATAATAAGTAGTAAATACGTTATGGATTTAGTAAATATCTCATTCATATTATATATTAAATGCGGCAAGTAAAGCTGCAAGTCCTAATAATATATAACCAACCCATGCAATATATTTTTCTTTTTGATTATAAGCTAATTCAAAGTGTTCTTTGCTTAAGTTAATTCGCTTTGTGTAAGTTGCTCGAGCATACATGATAAAAATTAAACCAATTACTAATAAGATGAATTTAATATAAGTCATTTGCTCACCTCATTCATTTTGTTGATGGTTTCTTGCCACTCGTGATTTCTATCTGGATGGAACACATAGCAATTGGATGTATTGCAAGAATCCATAAGAGCTATTTCTCCATCAGTTAGGGTGAAGTCAAATACTTCTTGATTCGTTTTCATACGTGATGTATTACTCGTCTTGGGAAGGGGTAATATATTTTTTTGCAAACAATATTGAATCGAAATTTGACCAACATCTTTATTATGATTTCTAGCGATAGCCTCAAGAATTTGATTGCCATTAGAAGCACCTCTCATTAATGGGCCCCAACTTTCAACAAGTATGTTCTTTGTTTTGCAATAGGCTACAATATCACGTTGCTGATATTTCATATGAAATTCTAATTGATTAACCATTGGGATAATTTTGATATTCTCTAATAGATTATCGAGATGATGAATTAAGAAGTTGCTAACACCGATAGCACGTACTTTCTTTTCTTTATATAGCCATTCCATTGCCTTCCATGTTTGAATATTTAATTCTTTCCAGTCGTGATCATGCCCTACAGGGATTGGCCAGTGAATTAATAAAAGATCAAAATAATTTGAACCAAGTTTTTTTAAGGATTCTTCAAAAGAATCTAGAGTAGATTGGTAACCTTGATTTACATTCGCAATTTTTGTAGTAATAAAAAAATCTGAACGGGGTATCCCACTCTCTTTTATAGCTCGTCCAATTAAATCTTCATTGTTATAACCTTGTGCAGTATCAATATGGCGATAACCAGCACGTATTGCTTCTTGAATCGTCAGGTAACCTTCTTCATTATTAGGAGTTCGATATGTACCATAACCAATGCATGGAATTTCTACTTCGTTGTAGAGCTTAAATGTTTTCATTTTATTTTCTCCCTATACATTTATTGAATTCTAAAATAATTGTTTCTTCAGGAATAGATGCAGTATCATTTTTTATACAATCAATAAAATTTTTGAATACATTGGTCGTGTAACTACTTTTAATCTTACTAATGTCTGTATCATTTGAAAAAAGAATAGTGATGCTTATAGGTGTACTACTTTTTGTTAGATCGTGAATGTATTTCTTATGTGATTCACATGCTTTTGTTGGATTTAGAAAACGTGTAGATGTGGTTGATTTATCATTTTTCCAATAAGCATCGGAAGATAAACCACTGACAGCACCATGAATGTTGTTAATATTAAAAATATGAATGCCATATTTACTAAATATAGTAACAAATTGGTATTGTATTTTTTTATCTTCATTTAAATAACTATTGAATAAAATTCGGTGTGTTCCTATTTCTTGCTTTATCCAAGAACTTTGACTTAGATTTTTTTTATATTTAAATTTAATATAGAATTCTACAAAGTTAGAATAAAGATCTTCGTAAAAAGTATTGTTATAAATCTTATATACAGCGATTGATTTATAAAGAAATATTGAAAATAGAACAACGCAAAATCCAGTAAAGAGCATCCAATCCATTAGTTTCACCTCGACTATAGTATATAAGAGATAGAACAATGGGTTGATATAATGATGTCAAATTAAAACGGTAATTATTAGATTATAAAAGCTCTGTTTCAAACAGAGCTAGTTGATTAATTGTGTATAAATTGATTTGATATCTTCAACTGTAATCTTGCGAAGTGAATTCGCAGGACTTCCACTATCGTAAGCATCTTTAGCCATTTTATCGATTAGAGAATTGAAATTAGGTTTATCATCGATAATTTCATTTAGTGCTGGAATACAAAGTGTTTTAAGTAGATTATCTAAGGCTAAGAAGAAATCGCTACAAGCTTCCTTATTGTCACTAGAAGAAGTACATTTGATTTCCCGTGCGATAGTCGCAAATTTTTCTTGTGCATCTGTTTTTACAAAATCAAGGCATGCATACATTAAAACTGCATTACTTAATCCGTGAGGAATATGAAAATTAGCGCCTATAGGTCTAGACATACCATGAATCAATGTTACAGAAGCGTTATTGAATGAGCATCCTGCTTCAAATGCAGCAAGAGACATTTGTTCTCTAGCGTCAATATTCGTTGGATCATTAAAGCATAAAGGTAAGTTAATGAAAATTTTCTTTATTGCATCCAAGGCATATAGAGATGATAAGGGTTGTGCCTTCTTTGATGTATAGGCTTCAATTGCATGACATAGAGCATCTATGCCTGTTGAAGCTGTTACTTTGCTAGGAGTAGATAATGTGAATGACGGATCGATAATAGAGATATCAGGTAATAATTTTGGACCCTTCAATAACATTTTTATATCTTGTGATGTATCGGTAATAATAGTGAATTGAGTTGTTTCTGAACCAGTACCTGCAGTAGTGGGTATAACAATCATGAAAGGTCTAGCTTGATCAAAAACATGACTTGTATAATCGGATAAAGGTCTATTACTAGAAACGGACATTGCGATAGCTTTCATTGCGTCAATTGGGGATCCTCCACCTATTGCAATTATGAAATCACAAGCATTCGATTTATATGTTATAACTCCTTCATTGATACAAGTATCAGTTGGTTCAAAATTCACTTTGTCAAAAATAAAGAAAGCTATATTTTTATTTTTTAGAAGTGTTGTTAGTGTATTGATGTAACCCAGTTTTACCATGGATTCATCCGTAACAATCAGGGCATTAGTACCAGGAAATTGAATAGAATTGAAACAATCTTCCAAAGCATTTATGCCTACATATACTTTTGATGGCATTAAGAATTGATTGCTCATCTAGATCACCATATACTTACGAATCAATTTACACAATTCGTCATACCCGTTTAAAAATTGATTCATCGTATCTAAAAATGCGCCATAATGTTCAAATTCATCCAATGTTAAACCATTAGGTAAGTAAGCTCTATTAAATTCTTCGAGTTGTTTAAGTTGTTGTAAATAGACCGCGTTAATGGGGCTATCAATTGTTGAAGTTATTTCATAACATGAAGAATTGTATTTAAGTTGCCAATCATAAGGGATTGTTAAGACGATTTTACCACCAATAAATTGATTCCAATGATATGGATTACGATAAGCTGCAACAAGCAATGTTGTGCGATATCCCTTTTCTTGATAGATTCGATATGCATTTTTAACAACTGCAACTCCAGCCCATTCAAGAATTTCGGGTTCTATTAAAATTCCTTTTTCTTTGCAATCTTTCTTTAAATAATCATCAACTCGTCCAGCCATAATTGTACAAACTGGATTCATTGTATCAATTGATAATCCTTCTTTAATACGTCGAGCTAAACCGCGTTCAACTGCTTCGGCAACTGCGATCGCTTGTGCTACAGTAAAAGAAACGGTTGCATTGATGCTAATACCTTGATAAGTCATCTCTTCAAAAGCTTCAACACCAGCTTTTGATGTGGGAGCTTTAATTTGACTATTCTCGACAGTACTTGCAAGTTCAATGGCATGGCTTAATAATAAATCTTTATTTCTATAGAATTTTGCATTTGTTTGAAATGAAATACGCCCTTGTTTTCCGTTTGTTTGATTAAAGATAGGTAATAATTCTTTACTCGCAGTTTTTCCTAATAACTTAATCATATCCCAAGCAATCTCATCTTCAGTAGCATGAGGTTTATCTTTAATTATGCCTTTTAATTGCTCTTCCCATAGGGGCAATTCTTTTTTTAATACATTTAAAACAATAACAGGATTTGTGGTAGCTCCAACACCACCATTTTCGATACAGTATTTTAACTCTTGAACTGAACAGGAATCATTCCATATTTCAGTCATTGGATAATTTTTTGTTGTTTCTAATAATTTATTCATATTCTCTCTTTTCTAAAATAATTAAATATTTATGTGTAAAGTTGTTATAATGGTAGAGGTGATACTTATGAAAATTAATCGTTTAAAAAAGTTAGAAGACTACATTAAACTTATTGGCACAGTTAGTAATGAAGAATTGTGTGCTAAGTTTAATATCTCTTTGCAAACTTTAAGAAGAGACTTAAAAATACTTGAAGATAATGACAAGATTGATAAAGTCTATGGAGGTGTAATTTATAAAGATCGTTCTTTGTTAAATAGCGTCCAAGCTATTGAAAGTCGAGAACAATCAAATTTAAAAGAAAAAAAATATATTGCACAGATTGCGACTAGATTAATTGAAAATAACTCAGTTATCTTCGTTGATTCAGGAACAACTGCATGTCAAATTATTCCATATCTTGCACATCATAAAAATGTTACAGTGATAACACATAGCTTGTTAGTTGTGAATATGGTTGCAAAATTACCGAATTTGAAATGTATATGTCTGGGCGGGTTGTTGAAGGCAGATACGCTTAGCTTTGGTATCGATATAACAGACAATAGTTATCATTGTAATCTTGCATTCATCGCAACTGTAGGCTTATCAAATGAAGGGCTAACCAATACAGATATCGAAGAAGGAAAAATCAAGGAGCACATGATTCAGCTTTCTGAAAAAGTAATTGTACTAGCGGATCATTCAAAATTAATGAATAAAGGATTTTATCATTTTGCAGATCTAGAAAACATATCGGGAATAGTTTTAGATCAAAGACCGAATGATAAATTCATAAACCAATGTAATAAATTAGGCGTTCATCTTTACTATGAGTAAGGGACGCTTTTTTATTACTTAATTTTAATCTACTATAAAAAGATCTTTTGTCAACACAAAAATGATAATGTTTTGAGTATGTTGATAATATTTTGAACTATTATTTTTTACTTATTTCTGAATAAATAAATATTTACCGTTTATAATTTACAATTAATTTGCGATACTCAACTTGATAGAATGGTATTCTACACTTGAAAGGAAGAAGAAACCTATGAATGATAAGAAATCAATGTATTATACTCAAGTGATTTTGAAAAGCTTGATTGAATCATCAGATATGGTAACAACCGAGCAACTAGCGGAAGAGGTGGGCTTATCTGAAAAAACAATTCGTACAAAGGTGGAAAGTATAAATAATATACTGATTGAAAATAATCTAGGTATTATTTGTAAAAAAAGGCGAATTGGAATTTGGCTAGAAGCGACCGAAGAACAAAAACTTCAAATTCAACGATTGCTCATAAACCAAAATTCATTTGAGCATTTACACAGTGATCAATCCAGAATGTTCACAGCATTGAAATACATACTTTCATTCTCAAAAAATAATCGACTCACAACAAACAAACTGTCAGAAGAAATGTTTTTAAGTATACCAACAACTTTGAAAATTATTAATGATTGCAAAGACTGGTTAAACCTATTTGACATTCAACTGAAAATTATTCGAAACAAAGGGTTTGAACTTAAATGCAATGAGTCACAATACCGTATTGCATTAAAACATTTTGTACTGAAATTAGTATCGGATGAATCAATTGATAGTCGCCTTAAATATTTCATGCCAGGACTTGATTTAGAAAAAGTAAAAAAATGCATTCTTGTTACAGAAAAAGAATGGGGCATTGAATTTGCTGAGGAATCTTTCAATGAAATCTATGCGTTCTTGTGTATGAGCATTGTTAGACCAAGTGTGAATGAAAAATTCCATGTTGAAATACCAGTCAATGAGTTACGGATGCTACAAGCGTATAACGAGTATAGTTTTGCTGAGGCGATACTAAAAAAAGCTGAAATAGAATTCAATTCAAAAATAAATGCATATGAAATTGGTTTTCTTTCAATTCCGATACTATGTTCAAAAATGATTGATCCTGGATATAATGTTGCAGCTGAAGACATCATACGAAGATATGATCAAACTCTACAAGATTTTGTAAAGAAAATTATTAAAGTTGTATCGGAAGTATTGAATCGTGATTTAACCCATGATGATGTTTTATTTCACGGATTACTCATGCATATTAAACCAGCAATCTTTCGATTACGATATGAAAGAAGTCAATCGAATACCTTGAAAGGTTATATCAAAAATGAATTCAAACATGCATTTAGAGTTTCTTGGTTGATTTCCGTTTTATTTGAAGAACATTTTGATTTAAGAGTAACAGAAGATGAGTTAAGTTACATTACCTTGTATATCCAATCTGCATTGGAACGAAATGAAAAGCCAGTAGAAATCGTATTAGTAACACGAACATCAATGGGTGTTAATCAAATGTTATGTGACAAAATAAAAAGAGCATTTGTTCAAATCGCAACAATAAAAGTTGTAAGTGTCCATGATTTTAAAATAGAAAATTATTGGAATACAGATTTAATTATTACTACACAATTTATATTAAACAAAGATAATCGTGTGGTAGAGATTGATGAGTTATTATCTGATAATTCAATTAAGAAAATTAGGTATGCAATTGACAATCTAAAAAGAGATCAAAATCAAATTGTAGGTAAATTTGATTTAGTATGTCATTCGTTGTTTGATCCAGAACTAATTTACACACATTTAGATATAAGTGATAAAACAAAATTATTAAAATTCTTGTGTGATAACTTGGTAAAAAAAGGATTTGTAACAAAGAAATACTATCAAACAGTTATGGAGCGTGAGTATGCAACGCCGACTTCTATCGGGAACATGGTTGCGATACCACATGGAGATCAAAACGAAATTAATGAAGCGAAGATTGTAATCGCAACATTAAAAGAACCGATTGTATGGGATACAGAACAAGTTGATGTCATCTTCTTACTTGTAGTAAAAATGACGAATGAGTTTGAAATAAAGAGAACTCAATTGTTCTATAAGCAATACATAAATTTGGTGAATACAGACAAAGAAGTAAATATCTTAAGAAGTTTTGATTCACCATTAGAATTTTATAAATTTTTAGTTAAATAAATAGAGGAGAAAAAATATGGCACTAAAAGAAATACTAAATGAAAACATCATTGATTTGGATTTAAAAGGAACAACAAAAGATGAAATTCTTAAAGAGTTGAGTGAAAAATTATTTGCAGAAAAATATATTTCTGATATGAATCAATTTATTAAGGATATCTATGTACGTGAAGCAGAAGGGGTAACAGGAATGGGAAACCATATTGCTATACCTCATGGAAAAAGTGATGCAGTCAATAAAATTGGTATTGCGATTGGAAGAACAAATCATGATGTAGAATGGGAAAGTTATGATGAAGAACCTGTGAATCTTTTCTTCTTGTTTTGTGTAAGTAACGATCATGATTTTGCAAAGAACCATATGATGCTCTTAGCTGAATTAGCTGGAAAATTAGGAAATGATGCTCGCGTAGAAAAACTACAATCAGTTTCATCGAAAGAGGAATTAATTAATCTACTTTGTCAGTGATTAATGAAAAATTACCGGTTTATAATTCCCTAAGTTATTAGAGTCAATCAAGGGAACCATGATAATTTATTATCAAGCTTAGCTAACAAAAACAAAAGAAAGTTGAGGTGAGAGAATGAAAATAGTAGGTATTACAGCATGTACAGCGGGGATTGCACATACATATATTGTTGCTGAAAAAATTCAAAATGCAGCGGTTGAAGCGGGACACCAATGCAAAATTGAAACACAAGGAACAATCGGTGCACAAAACAAATTAACACCAGAAGAAATTAGTCAAGCGGATGTTGTTATCGTTGCACATGATATCGCTGTTGGAGGCATGGAACGTTTTGAAGGAAAACCAGTTGTGGATATTCCTATTCATGTTGCTATGAAAAATCCAAAAAGCTTAATCGCAACAATTGAAAAAAAATTAGAGAACAAATAAAAAAGAAAAGGGGTAAGTTATTATGAAAAATTTAAATCTTAAAAAACATATGATGACTGGTATCTCTTATATGATTCCAATGGTAGTAGTTGGGGGAATATTGGGAGCTATCGCTAAAGCGTATAACTATGATATCGGTAATATGGGACCAGAAGCAGGGGCAACAATTTTCTCAGCTTTAAATCTATTAAATCCAGATCATTTCTTTTGGGCAGTGAACTGGTTATCATCACAAGCAATGGGGTTTGCAGTTGCAGTCATGACAGCAGGGGTTGCATACTCTATTGCTGAGCGTCCAGGTATTGTTCCAGGATTCATAATTGGATATGCAGCAAACACAGGTAAAGCAGGTTTCTTAGGTGGACTTGTTATGGCGTTTGTTATTGGATATTTCATCAATTGGATGAAAACTTGGAAACTTCCTAAGTGGATGGTAGGCTTAATGCCAGTTATGATCATTCCAGTAGTGGCAACACTTGTGTGTGGTGTTATTTACTTCGTTGTAATCAATACACCATTCTCAATCGCAATGACAGCATTACAACAATGGATAATGAGTTTAAATGGTGGATCTAAATTCATCATCGGTGCAGTAATTGGAGCAGGTATGGGATTTGACATGGGTGGTCCAGTTAATAAAACAGCATCAATGGCAGCAAACGCTTTAGGAGCTGATGGAATCTATGGACCAATGTCAGCGAAGATTATTGGTGGGATGACTCCTCCAGTGGGTGTATTTATTTCAACATTAATCACTCCTAAAAAATTCTCGAATGTAGAAAAAGAAACAGCAAAAACAGCATTCCCAATGGGACTATGCTTCATTACTGAAGGTGTTCTTCCATTCGCTGCAGCAGATCCTGCTCGTTTTATTCCAGCATCAATGATTGGTTCTGCTTTAGCAGGTGGTATTGCAGTAGCAATGGGTGTTGAATCAATGGCAGGTCATGGAGGTGTATTCGTATTCCCAATGATGGCTAATCCAATGTGGGCAGTTGTTGCGTTAGTAGTTGGTTCAGTAGCAACAGGAGTTGTTTACTCACTAATTAAAAAACCTTCTGTAGAAGGTGCTGAAATCGAAGAAGAAATTGTAGACTTAGATATTAATATCTAATCGTTATAGAAAGAGGAATAAATATGTATGTATCAATGAAAGACATCTTACAGGATGCTCATAAAAACAATTATGCTGTAATGGCAGTAAATAGCATTAACATGGAAATGGCTCGTGCAGTAATTAGTGCTGCTGAAGAAATGCGTTCACCAATTATTGTAAATATTGGAATGGGACAAATGAGAAAACACGCACATGCTAATGTTATGGTTCCGTTAATTAAAAAACTTGCTGAAGAAGCAAGAGTACCAGTGGCTCTTAATCATGACCATGGTCAAGATTTAGATTTCATTATTGACTGCATACAAAATGGTTTCTCAAGTGTTATGATTGATGCTTCTTCATTTCCATATGAAGAAAACGTTAAAAGAACATCAACAATTGTTAAGTTAGCTCATCCACATAATATATGTGTAGAAGCAGAACTTGGTCATGTTGGTCAAGCAGCAGATGGTGATAACGACAAAGGTGATTTATATACAGATCCTCAACAAGCTAAGAAATTTGTAGAAGAAACTGGAGTCGATGCACTAGCTGTAGCAGTAGGAACAGCTCATGGGAATTATCCAAAAGGATTTGTTCCTACATTAGATTTTGAAAGATTATCTTTATTAAAGAAAACACTTGATATGCCACTAGTATTGCATGGTGGTTCAGGTTCAGGTGAAGAAAACATTCGTAAAGCAGTTGCTTGCGGAATCAATAAAATTAATGTTTGTACCGATGCTTTCAATGTAGCTCAAGAAGCAATGCTGAAGAAAGTTGAAGAAAATCCAAAAACTGATTACTTAGAATTATGTATTACAGCTGAGAAAGCAATGAAAGAATTTGTTAAGGATTATATAAAGGTTATTGGTTCAGACAATAGATACTTCTTTGGTGAAGCAAAGGTAGTAGGACACGAATAATTAAACTGTCGAAAGACAGTTTTTTTTGTTTAATAAAGATAAAATTACCGGTTTTAAACGACTTAGGAAGATAGGCATGATTCATGATAAACCCCTATAATTTTTTATAGGAGGGTTTTACTATGAATTTAATGAATAGAAAAGTTACACACGCAAAGAAAAGACCAATTAAGATTGTTCAATTTGGTGAAGGAAACTTTTTACGTGCGTTTGTAGATTATATGGTAGATATCGCTAATGAAGAAAATTTATTTTATGGGTCCATTGCAATCGTAAAACCAATATCATATGGCGATATAGAAGTCTTTAAAAAACAAGAGTGTCAATATTCAGTATTACTTCGAGGATTAGTAGAAAACCAGGAGTATATTGAAACAAGAAATATTACTTCAATTGATTCAATTTATGATTGTACATTGGATTATGACTCATACCTTTCACTAGCTAGAATAGAAACAGTTAGATTTGTTGTTTCCAATACAACTGAAGCAGGAATTAAATGTGATGCAAATGATGTGTTTGAAGAAAAACCTGCAAGAAGTTATCCAGCAAAATTAACACAGTTTTTATTTGAACGTGCAAAGACATTTAATTATGACTTGTCAAAAGGATTGATTATACTGCCAGTTGAATTGATTGATAATAATGGAGATGAGTTAAAAAAATGTGTAATTGAAACAATTGATAAATGGCATATGGATATCAAGTTTAAAAAATGGGTAATGGAATCATGCGTATTTGCGAACACATTGGTAGATAGAATTGTGACGGGATATCCAAAAAAAGAAGTTGAAGAAATATGGAAGAGCACCCAAATACAAGATGAATTAATGGTGACTGCTGAACCATTTGCGCTATGGGTTATTGAATGTGATCGACCAATCAGCGATGAATTACCATTGGATAAAGCATTGAAAACAAAAAAAGGAATGGATGTGATATTTACAGATAATCATAAGCCGTACAAACAAAGAAAAGTGAGGATATTAAATGGTGCTCATACATCATTTGCACTAGCAAGTTATTTAGCGGGTAATGATACAGTGATGGAGTCAATGAATGATTCGCTGATCTTTGAATATATGAATCAAACAATTCACCAAGAAATCATACCAACACTAGATTTACCAAAAGAAGATTTACTTGATTTTGCAAATCAAGTAGAAGGCAGATTTAGAAATCCATTTATTCGACATGAGTTATTATCGATATCATTAAATTCAGTATCGAAATGGAAAGCAAGATGTTATCCAAGTGTTAAACGGTATATCGAAATAAATCATTCGATTCCCAAACGCTTATGTTTTTCACTGGCTGCACTCCTTTGTTTCTACCAAGGAATAAGAGAAGAGAATGGATATTTAATTGGGAAAAGAAATAATGATGAATACAAGATTCAAGATGACGAGGATATCCTAAAATTCTTTATTGATAATAAAGATGCAACCTCTTTTGAGTTAGTAAATAAATTTATCATGAAAACAAAACTATTTAGCGATGTTGATGTGAAAGATGAATGGTTAATGAGAATAGCTGATTATGTAGAATGTATAAAAAAGAAAGGTATTAGATATTGCATTGAAGAGGAAAAACTCCATGAATAAAAAATTCTTAAAGATTAATCAAAATGATAATGTTGTTGTCTTGCTGGAGAATATGACTAAAGGCGAAATAATTGAAGTAGACAATAAATCAATTGTGATTTTACAAGATACGTTGTTTGGACATAAGGTTGCATGTCAAAATATTGCAAAGGAAGAAAGTATAGTAAAGTATGGAGAAATCATTGGACAAGCACAGGTAGATGTTGAAATTGGTGAATGGGTTCATACACATAATTGTAGAACTTCATTGAATGAGCACGAAGATTATTTTTATAATCCTATATTCAATGATTTACCAAAAAAGAATAATAGATCATTTAGTGGTTATTTAAGAAACAATGGAAAAGTTGGAATTAGAAATGAAATTTGGATCATCCCAACAGTAGGGTGTGTGAATGGTATTGTTAAAGAGATAGAAAGAAAATCGCAAGATTTAATTCAAGATAACATTGATGCAATCGTTTCATTTAATCATCCATATGGTTGCTCACAAGTAGGAGAAGATCAAATAAACACACAGAGAATATTGGCTAACTTAGTATCACACCCAAATGCTGCGGGGGTATTACTTGTTGGTTTGGGATGTGAGAACAGTGGTGTTGAAGATATAAAAAAACAAATTCAAGATATTGAGAAATTGAATATGAAGACGTTGATTTGTCAAAATGAAGAAGATGAAATTGAAATAGGGTTGGCGTATATTCAAGAATTAATTGAAGTAGCAAAAACAAGTAAAAGGACACAACAGCCTCTTTCCAAGTTAATTGTTGGTTTGAAATGTGGAGGATCAGATGGGTTATCAGGAATAACTGCAAATCCAACGGTTGGAATTTTTTCAGACTTACTAATTAAAGAGGGAGGAACTACAATTCTAACTGAAGTTCCTGAAATGTTTGGTGCTGAAAAAAGTTTAATGAATCGCTGTAAAGATGAGATTACATTCAATAAACTTGTTTGTTTAATAAATGGATTTAAAGATTACTTTGTACAAAATAATTCACCAGTATATGAAAATCCATCACCAGGTAACAAAGAGGGAGGGATAACAACATTAGAAGATAAGTCTTTAGGATGTACACAAAAATCTGGAACTGCCATAGTTGTTGATGTCTTGCACTATGGTGAACAAATAAAAGAACAAGGTCTAAGTCTTTTGGAATCACCAGGGAATGATTTAGTAGCATCAACAGCATTAGCTGCAGCAGGAGCTCAGATTGTGTTATTTACAACGGGAAGAGGAACTCCATTCGCATGTCCTGTACCAACGATAAAAATATCAAGTAATACATCTCTTTATCATAAGAAAAATAATTGGATTGATTTTGATACTGGAATTTCTCTAAATGAAAAAACATTGAGTGAGTGCAGTAATGATTTATTTGAAAAGGTAATTAGTGTAGCAACAGGAGAAAAAATAAAATCTGAAGCTGCTAGTTACCGCGATATGGCTATATTCAAAAAAGGTGTAACCCTTTAGGAGGAGAGAAAATGAATAAGTTTAGTTTAGAAGGAAAAGTAGCATTAGTAACAGGAGCATCAAGCGGGATTGGATTTGCACTGGCAAAAGGATTAGGTGACGCAGGAGCACAAGTTATATTCAATGATATCAATCAAGAGGTTGTTGATAAAGGAATTGAAGAATATAAAAAGAAGGGTATTGAAGCAAAAGGATATGTATGTGATGTAACGAATGAAGAAAAAGTTATTGAAATGATTTCTTCGATTGAAAAAGAATTTGGTAAAGTTGATATTCTAATTAATAATGCAGGAATTATAAAGCGTGTTCCTATGCATGAAATGGCAAGTGATGATTTTAGAAAAGTAATCGATGTTGATTTGACTGCTCCATTTATTGTTTCTAAAGCAGTGCTACCGGGAATGATGAATCGACGAAGTGGAAAAATTATTAATGTTTGCTCAATGATGTCTGAGCTAGGAAGAGAAACAGTGAGTGCCTATGCAGCTGCAAAAGGTGGGTTAAAAATGTTAACTCGTAACATAGCATCAGAATATGGTGAATACAATATTCAATGTAACGGAATTGGACCAGGCTACATCGCAACACCAATGACAAATCCATTAAGAGAAAAACAAGCGGATGGAAGTCGTCATCCATTTGATCAGTTTATTCTATCGAAGACACCTGCAGAACGTTGGGGAGAAGCTGAAGATTTAGTTGGACCAGCTGTATTCTTGGCATCAGAAGCATCCGACTTTGTCAACGGTCATGTATTGTATGTTGATGGTGGTATTTTGGCATATTTAGGAAAACAACCAAAGTAGGTAAATAAAATGACAATTATAAATGAAATTAAAAAAATAGGTTTAGTACCTGTAATAAAGATTGATAATTTAGAAGATGCATTGCCTCTTGCGAAGGCATTATGTGAAGGTGGTTTGCCTGTGGCAGAAATCACATTCCGTACAGATTTAGCGAAGGATGCAATGACAATCATCACAAAAGAATTACCACAAATGTTAGTTGGTGCAGGAACGGTGCTAACTAAAAATCAAGTAGATGATGCAATTGAAGCTGGTGCAAAATTTATTGTGTCACCAGGATTAAATCCGAACATTGTAAAATATTGCCAAGAAAAAAGTATTCCTGTATTACCAGGCTGCTCATGTGCGAGCGATATCGAATGTGCTTTAGAGTTAGGGTTAACAACAGTAAAATTCTTTCCTGCTGAACAGTTGGGTGGTTTGAAAATGATCAAGGCTTTATCAGCACCATATACAAAAGTTAATTTTATGCCAACTGGAGGCATTAATGCAGACAACATTAAAGACTACATGCAGTATGAAAAAATTGTAGCATGTGGGGGCACTTGGATGGTTGATGCAAAAGCAATGAAGGATAAAGATTTTAATAAAATAAAAAACTTAACTGAAGAAGCGGTTAAATCGATGTTGGGATTAAAACTACAACATGTTGCAGTAAATGCGTGTCCATCAACATCAAGTGATATAGCAAAACAATTCGCAACGCTTTTTGGTGGAAATGTAAGGGAAACAACAAAAGGATATTTTGGAAGTGAATCTATTGAAATCATGAACAATGGTGTAGGAACTCATGGTCATTTGGCGGTGGGAACTTACAATGTAGAAAGAGCAAAACGATATTTTGAAACCAAGGGATTTGGTTTTGATGAATCAACAGCGGAGTTTGATGCAAGTGGAGAATTGAAATTTATTTATATCAAAGAAGAAATCAATGGATTCAAAGTTCATTTAGTAAGGAGATAAAATCTATATGAAAATCATAACTATGGGAGAAATCATGTTGAGATTATCAACCCCCGGAAATAGTAGAATTACACAAAGTAATGAGTTTGATGTGGTGTATGGAGGAGGAGAAGCAAATGTAGCGGTATCATTAGCGAACTATGGACATGATGCTTACTTCGTAACCAAACTACCACAACACGAAGTAGGACAAGCAGCAGTCAATGCACTAAGACAAGTCGGAGTGCATACTGACTACATTACAAGAGGTGGAGAACGTGTTGGAATCTACTTCTTAGAAACAGGCGCAAGTATGCGAGCTAGTAAAGTTATCTATGATCGCTCCCACTCTGCCATAGCAGAAGCTAGTGAAGATGATTTTGACTTTGATACCATCATGAAAGATGCAGACTGGTTCCACTGGTCAGGAATAACACCAGCGATTAGCGACACAGCAGCAAAACTTGTAGAGAAGGCATGTATTGCAGCAAAGAAGAACAAGGTCACCGTTTCAGTTGATTTAAACTTCAGAAAGAAATTATGGAGTAAAGAGAAAGCACAATCTATCATGAAACCCTTAATGGCATATGTGGATGTTTGTATAGGGAATGAGGAAGATGCAGAGTTATGCTTAGGGTTTAAACCTACAGCAAATGTAGAAAAAGGAGAAACAGGAGCAGAAGGATATTATGAAATCTTCAAAGAGATGAAAGAAACCTTCAACTTCAAGATTGTAACCTCAACACTAAGAGAAAGTTATAGTGCAAACCACAATGGGTGGAAAGCTTTACTGTATGATGGAGAAAGGTTCTACGAATCAAAGAGATATGATATCGAACCAATTATCGATCGAGTAGGTGGAGGAGATAGTTTCTCTGGAGGAATGATTCATGGATTACTGACAAAGGAAAGTAAGCAAGAAGCGTTGGAGTTTGCGGTAGCAGCCTCAGCATTGAAGCATACGATTCCTGGGGATTTCAATTTAGTGAGTGAAGCTGAGGTTGAGGCCTTATGTCAAGGTGATACAACAGGTAGAGTACAAAGATAATGAAAATGACATTTAGATGGTTTGGTGATACAGATAAAGTATCGCTTAGTTACATTAAGCAAATTCCATGTATGAGTGGTGTGGTTAGTGCTATCTACAGTGTACAAGTGGGTGAGGTATGGCCAGAAGATGAAATTATTGAACTTAAGAATAAATGTTTGAATGCAGGATTAGAATTTGAAGTTGTTGAATCTGTACCTGTACATGAAGATATAAAACTTGGTAAAGGAAGATACAAAGAATACATTGAGAACTACAAAGCAAATATTCGTTTACTAGCAAAGCATGGGATAAAGTGTATTTGCTATAATTTCATGCCTGTATTTGATTGGACACGCAGTGAGTTAAATCATCAACTTCAAGATGGTAGTAACGCCTTAGTTTATTATCAAGAACAATTAAATGATATAGATATTAAAAATATGTCATTACCTGGTTGGGACGCTAGTTATACACCAGAAGAGATGTCAACCCTTATAGAGGAATATAAAACAATTGGTGAAGAAGGTTTGTGGAAAAACCTTGAGTATTTCATTGGTGAAATTTTACCAGTAGCAGTTGAGTGTGATGTAAAGATGGCGATTCATCCTGATGATCCACCTTGGAGTATATTTGGTCTACCGAGAATCATTACAAATGAAGAAAATCTAGATAGATTCTTAGCACTTTATGATGATATTCATCACGGTCTAACATTATGTAGTGGCTCACTTGGTTGTACAAAAAAGAATGATATACCTAAATTAATTGCGAAATATACAAAAATGAAACGTATTCATTTCGCACATGTTCGTAATGTAAAAATACTAGATAATCATGACTTTGAAGAATCAGCGCATTATTCGAAATGTGGTAGTTTGGATATGGTGGATATCTTAAAGGCATACTATGACAATGGATTTGATGGGTATATTCGTCCAGATCACGGCAGAATGATTTGGCAAGAAACGGGGAAGCCTGGATATGGCTTGTATGATCGCGCATTAGGTGCGATGTATCTTGCTGGGATTTGGGAAACGTTAGAGAAAGGAAGTAAGTAAATGATTCCTTTTGAAATTGATTTAAAAAACAAAGTTGTTGTTATTACAGGCGCAGGCGGAATTATTTGCAATGCATTTGCAAAAGCAATCGCAAAAACAGGTGCAAAAATTGCGCTACTGGATATTAATGAAGAAGCAATCATGCAATTAGAAAATGAAATCCTTAAAGAGAAAGGTATAGCGAAAGCGTATAAATGCAATGTTCTATCCTCAGAATCATTAAGAAATATTCACGATAAAATAAAAAATGATTTAGGTGCATGTGATGTTTTAATTAATGGTGCTGGAGGTAATAATTCAAAAGCAACGACAGATGATGAATATTATGATAGAAATAATCTTAATGAGATAAAAACATTTTATGATTTAGATGAAGAAGGAATTCGATTTGTCTTTGATTTAAATTTTATGGGTACATTACTACCAACACAAATATTTTCTAAAGATATGATTGGTAAAAAAGGATGTAGTATCATTAATATTTCTAGTATGAATGCTTATACTCCTTTAACAAAGATACCTGCATATAGTGCAGCAAAAGCAGGGATAAGTAATTTTACGCAATGGCTAGCAGTATACTTTAAAAACGAAAATATACGTTGCAATGCGATAGCACCTGGTTTCTTTGTTACAAAACAAAATGAAAAAATGCTATTTAATCAAATGGGTGAACCTACTGAAAGAACAAAGAAAATTCTTAACAATACACCGATGAATCGTTTTGGTAATATTGATGAATTAATTGGTACATTGTTTTATTTACTATGTGAAGATGCAAGTAGTTTTGTAACTGGAATAGTTATTCCAGTTGATGGTGGTTTCTCTGCTTATTCAGGAGTTTAACTTCACATAATATCACATAGAAGTAACACAACTATTTGATAGTGATTTGTTACTATACTCTTGCAAGAAAGCTTGCCTATACATTGAACCCCTATCGATGTGTAGATATATTCTATCCCCTTATATATATTTGAAAAGAAGAAAGGCAAAGTGATTTGCCTTTTTTCTTTGTAGTAGAAATAGTATAATGATAAAGAAGCGAGGGTTGATTATGAGTTATATTTTTTTAGATATAGATGGAACATTATACAGTCCACAAATTAATGCAGTACCATATTCTGCAATGGAAGCGATGAAGCAAGCAAAAGCAAATGGTCATAAACTGTTTGTGTGTACGGGAAGATCTCTTTCAGCAGCTAAATTATTTTTGAATTTAGATGTAGATGGTTTTGTGTTTAGTGCGGGTGCTGTTGTTTATGTGCAAGGAAAAAGAATTCATGATCGATCAATGAGTGAAAAAGAAATAGAGCAACTTATAGAAATAGCAAAGAAGCATAATCTAGGTTATTGTCTGGAAGGGAATGCGGGCGCCTATTACGATGAAAAAGCATTTAGACATGTATTTGATTATTTTTCCAAATCTGCAAAAAATATGGAAGAGGGAAAAGAAATCATGCAATCGAATTGTTATTATCCATTAGAGTATCGGGATAAGAGTGATCGTGTTGCTAAAATTTGTTTCTATGGTGAGGATGAAATGTTCATCAACCAAATGAAAACAGATTTACCACCAGAATTTCAAGCGTTAACAACACTTAGAAATCCAAGAATACGATCTCATTGTGTTGAAATCTCTTATAGAACAGAAACGAAATCAACTGCTGCAAAACTAGTATGCGAAACATTTGGTGCCTCACTAGAGGAAGCAATAGGTATTGGGGACAGTTCGAATGATTACGAAATGATTCGTGATTGCGGTATTGGGATTGCAATGGGTAATGGAAGTGCTGATATAAAAGAAGTAGCAGATTATATTACTACAGATATTCTTGAAGACGGCATTTATAATGCATTAAAACATTATGAAATAATATAAGGAGGAATTGCAATGATTCATACAGTTACATTAAATCCATCATTGGATAAAACAGCAGAATGCGCATCACTTGAAAAAGGGATGCTTAATCGAATTGAAGTTGTAAGCTACGATATTGGTGGTAAAGGAATTAATGTATCAAAAACAGTAAGAGCTTTGAATGGTGTGTCTACAGCATATACAATTTTAGGTGGCGCAGTGGGTACGACAATCAAAGAGGTTATGGAATCAAGGTATATTCCGTTATTTTCATCAACAGTTGAAGAAAATACACGAATCAATTTAAAGCTAATTGATAAAAAAGGACATCTTACAGAATTCAATGAAAAAGGACCAAAAGTCGAAAAGAAAAATGTAATTGAAATTATGAATGCATTGAAAGCGAATGTAAAGCCAATGGATGTTGTAGTGTTATCTGGAAGTCTTCCAAATGGAATTGCAGACAATGCATATGAAAAAATGATTGTTGAAATGAAGAAACTAGGTGCCTATGTAATTTTAGATGCATCAGGTGAAGCATTAAAACAAGGAGTTAAGAGTATACCAACAATTATTAAGCCAAATAAAAAAGAACTCTGTGATTTGTGTGGTGTTGAGTCTTTAACCAATACAGAGTGTATAGAAAAAGCAAAAGAACTAGTAAGAAAAGGGATAGTGCTTGTAGTTGTATCGCTAGGTAAAGAAGGTGCAATTTATGCAACAAAAGATGTTGTCTATCAAGCGATGCCAATTCATGTTGAAATCAAATCTCCAGTAGGTGCAGGAGATGCACTTGTAGGAGGAATTGCATATGGCTATGACCAAAAGTATACACTTGAAGAAATTATCAAAGTATCAATGGCTGCAGCAACAGGAGCAGTTACAACAAATGGTACAAAACCAGCAGATTCAAAAAGCGTAAAAAGTTTGATGAAGGGCGTTGTACTGAAGAAGAAATAAAAAAACATTTCAATATTGATTTATAAACTATCCCCTTTGTCAAGGACACAAGAATAAAAGATATGAAGCAGGTGAATAAAAATCATCTGCTTTTGAAAATTGATAAAATTATCCTATGTGGAGAGAAATGGTGTAAGGAACAATATTAAACATCTTATTTCTACTTTCGGAAAGACATTCACCATTATATTTATTAGCGATATTTATAATCGCTTGAATTCTAAAACCATGATATTCGTTTTGATCGATGGAAAGTTGATTAATTATGTCCTCTTTATAAATAGAATCTGATATTTTTAATTAAAAACGTTAGAGAATATTTTTTTAAAAGGTACTTTAACTGCATTTTATTTATTTTATCTCGAACATAATAACTTTGAGTTACATGGTAAAATGTAATTAACAAAGGAGATAAAAAATGGGCAGATACAAGAATGGAGATAAAAAAGTAAAGTAAAAAAATAAAATTAAAAAAGGAGAAGAAATATGAAAAAAATAGTGCTATTTGTAGTAACGACAATGATATTGCTATCAAGTTTTAATCCAATCTACGCCGAATCTAGTATTAATAATAAAGAGTTATTTTTAGAAAATAATAGTCAAATGAAGAATATCGTTATAGAAGATTCTTCAAATTATATTGATGGTGATATAGAAATAACTATTAAGTTTTATTCTGTAGAAGATGGAATGAATATTATAATAGAAAGGGAGAATGATATTATAATCGCTTATGATGAAAATGGAAATCAATTGGCGAGAGCTCAAGTGACACATACAGAAGCAACATTTATTGAAAAAAGTCTATATCTAATTGAGCCAAGAGCTGCTTGGAGTGGTTGGTATTTTACTGGACAAGATAATGTTTTGATTAACAAAATAACTAGTGTTTCCGCTACAGTAATTGCAGGTATAATTCTAGGAAGTTTTCCAAAAAAATTTGGAATCACTACAGGGGCGCTACTATCAATAGCAGCTGAAATTAAGAGTTATGGAGATGATTCTCGACGAGTTTATAATAAGTATTATGGTTCGTCGTATAGTACTTGTAATATTTTGTCAAAGGGAAAAGTTGAAACTTTTAAAAACTCAAATTTTACAAGTCTTATTGGTTCGGTAGAAGGAAATTATTATTGGGATGGAAATCCATATGATTATACACAACCATCAGCTTGTCGCGAATTAGTGGGCACTTACCCATATTGAATATTTTTGGCAGCTTCGGAAATAGATGACACAGAAAAGAGGTGTGCAAATGTTGAAAGGATACACATTTAAAGAATTGATGACTATTTTGTCATTAGGCAATTGGAAGATCCAACATTATTGTAAACAGTTCCCTAACAACTTAGAAGTTAAGAAAAAAGGGAAATGCATCATAGTTTGCACTACCATTTTCACCTTCATGTATTGTGTGCCGCTTATATTAATGAGCGCATCAATTAGTATGATTTCGGAGTTTACTGTTTTTCTTGTATATTTTATTATCATTGAAGCCATTTTATTAATCGCTTTTATGGTTTATTTTAATAGAAATGCAACAAGTGATTTAATTCCGTTTATAGATTCTATAAAGCAATATTATGAAGCATAATAAAGTTAGAAGAATGTGATATCTATTATAGAAATTTTAAAGTTAGAATCAATATAAGCCAAAATAATTATAAATATTCAATGAATCTCATTTTTAGCACATAGCACAGATAGTTAAATAATTTTTGGTTTATGTTCGAAGTCTCTAACAAAAATATAAAAATACTTAATATTAAATTTGTGCCCGTAAATCTATTGGTAATCGATTTTCTCGAATATATGACTAAAGCGTTGATGAACTCAACGCTTTACTTTATATTTTATGAAATTTTAATAATCTTTAATAAGAGTAATTTTGAATAAAGTGGGGGGGTCCATCATACTGAAACTTATATTATTAAGGTAACTACAACGACGTGGGATTGAAGTAATGAATGAGCTAGGAGAGTCTAATTTATTCCTTTGTATTCGAAATTGCTTTACGAATCTTTTTCAGTGACTCATTTGATTTCTTGCCATTTTTAAACATGATAGTAACAAACAAGGCATCAATGACACTGAGTTGAGATAATCGTGAAGATAAAGATTCGGAACGATACGTAGTTTCTTCTGAACAGGAAATTAATACGACATCAGCAAGTTTTGCAAGAGGTGACAAAGGGTAACTTGTTAAAACAATGAGTTTCGCTTTATTTTCCTTTACAAGATTTGCTATTTTTAATGCTTCGATACTTGTTCCGGTATGAGAAATGACGAAGGCACAATCTTTGGATGTTAACAGGGAAGCATTCATAATTTGAATATGAGAATCAGAAGCGTAATTAACTGGAATAGGTGATCTTAAGAATTTATGGTAACTATCTAACGCAACAGCGTTTGATCCACCTAAACCAAAGAATGTAACTCTATTTGAATTAATCATTAGATTCACAGCGCTTTTATAAGTATCAAAATCAATAATTTTCTTAGTATCTTCAATTGCTTTTACAGAAGCATCGAAAACTTTTTCGATAATTGTTACTTCTGAATCACTTGAAGATATTTTTTCGTGTATGGATATTTCGGGATCAAATTCCTCCGTAAGGAGTGCAATCTTAAAATCTTTAAAACCGTTATAACCTAGTTTTCTAGAAAACTGGAAAAAAGTTGAATCGGCTAAACCTAATTCACTAGAAATTTCACTAATCGAACTACGTGAAACTTTTTTAATGTTATCTAAAACGTAATCTGCGATTAATTTCTCTTTTGAGCTCATGTCTCTGTAAAGCGATTTTATCCTCATTCTTACAGTTAAATTTTTCATTATAATTGCCCCTTAATAGTCATATTTTGTTAAGTTAAGAATATCACAAGAATGCAAAAGTGTAAAATAAATAAAAAAATATTTTTTTAACAAACGTATTTACAAAAAAATATTTTGTGTTATTGTTTTTGTAGAAAGGGGTTACAAGATGAGGAAAATACTAATTGGAACTCATGGAAAATTTGGTGAAGAGCTCTTAAAATCAGCTGAAATGATTATCGGCAATGTAGAGGATGCTAGTGCAATCTCTCTAATTCCAGGAATGGCAATGGAGGATTATATGGTCCTTATTGAAGAGCAATTAGCAGGTTTACCAGAAAATACGATATGTTTAGTTGATTTATATGGGGGAACACCAAGTACAACATTTACAATCCTGTCACAAAAGTACAACAACATTGTGATTACAGGTTTAAATTTAGCAATGTTCATTGAAGTTTATTCGCAAAGAGATACACTCAGCACAGAAGAATTATCACAATGTGCAATCGATACATTATCAATGAGTGCAAGAAATGTTACGAAAGAATTGAAAGGTAACTAGAAAGGGGAAAAGAGATGGCAAATTTAAAACTAGTTCGTATTGATTTTAGACTTATTCATGGTCAAGTTGTTAATAAGTGGATAAAAACAACTTTATCAAACAAGATTATTGTAATTGATGATACATTAGCTGCAAATGATTTTATGAAGAGTGTCTATACAATGGCAGCTCCTCCAGGTGTAGATGTTGAAATTTATGCTGAAGATGAAGCTGTAGAGAAATGGAAAGAAAATCAATTCGGCGAAGGGAATGTACTTGTTTTGTTCAAAAGTGTTCAAGCAGCACATAAATGTTATTTGAATGGTTTTGATTTTAACGAGCTTCAGATTGGAGGATTAGGTGCAGCACCAGGGCGTAAAATTGTATTCGGTCCTATTACACTTGATCAAAAAGATGGCGACCAATTAAAAGAAATTTCCGATAAAGGTGCGAGAGTATATTTCCACCAAGTGCCTGAAGATGGTTATGCAGAATTATCAAAAGTATTAGAAAAACTAAAATAATAGAAAAAGGGAGAAGAAGATATGTCTGTATTATTAATAGCAGTAGTTAGTGGATTACTATATTTTCTAGGTACATCACGTATTGGTTATGGATTATCTAGTGCAATAGGTGCACCAGTAACTTTAGGGTTTGTTTTTGGTTTAATGTTTGGAGATCCAATAAAGGGTTTAATTTTAGGGGCGTCAATTAACTTATTATACTTAGGAGTAGTTTTCACAGGTGGGAATGTTCCAAGTGATGGATGTTTGGCAGCTTGTATTGCAATTCCAGTAGCATTTCAACTTAACTTAGATGTAGATACAGCTGTTACAATCGCTGTTCCATTTGGAATTTTAGGATCATTTATTGATCAAATCAGAAGAACATCAAACTTAATTTGGTTACATAAAGCAGATGATTGTGCGGCCAAAGGAGATCAAAAAGGCATTTATTGGTGTGCAATGATTTATCCTACAATCGTAGCATTCGCAATTCGTTTTATCCCAGTATTTGTAATTAATATGTTTGGTGCAAATGTAGTTCAAACAATTCTAACTTACTTACCACAGTTTATTATTACAGGTTTATCAGTAGCGGGAGGAATATTACCAGCTATTGGATTTGCTGTAATTATCATGTCAATTGGACGTAAAGAATTATTGCCATATTTCTTCATGGGATTCTTCGCAGTTAAATATTTAAATGTTGGGACAATGGCATGTGCAGTATTTGGAATTTGTATTGCTGCACTAATGTATTTCAAGAGTAACAAAAAAGGGGAGGTAGCTTAAGATGACTGAACAAAAACGTTTGCTTTCTAAGAAGGAAGTTAATCAATCACACTTAATTTGGTATTTAGCAGCAGAAACGAATAACTCATATGAACGTTTACAAGCTCCATCGTTCTGTGCAGCTATGGCTCGCAACTTAAGAAAAATTTATCCAAATGATGAAGATTATAAAGAAGCACTACAACGTCACCTTGAGTTCTATAATACTGAAGGAACTATTGGATCAGTTGTAGTAGGTATTGCTCTTGCAATGGAAGAAGAGAAAGCTAAAGGTAATCTTACAGGTGATGTTATCACAGGGATTAAACTTGGATTAATGGGACCTATTGCAGGTATTGGTGATACATTAATTTGGGGAATGTCAAAAGCAATCTTATTAGGACTTGCATGTACTTTCGCATTACAAGGAAGTCCAATCGCTTTGATTTTTCCACCAATGTTCTCAATCTTGATTTTCGTTTTAGGACGTTATACATGTAATTTAGGATACAAACTTGGAAGTGAAGCAGTTCCAAAATTATTAAAATCTGGAACAATGAATACTTTGATTACTGCAGCATCAGTACTAGGTTTATTCATGATGGGTGCTTTATCTGCATCATATGTTAAAGTTGCAACTCCGCTAAACTGGGTTATTTCATCAACTGGTGCAGCAATCGGCTTACAAGCTAATTTAGATGCAATTTTACCAGGTATGCTTCAATTACTAGCTATCTTTGGTATCTATTGGTACTTTACACACAAAGGACAAAACTATATTAAATTAGTATTAACAATTTTACTTATTTCTATCGTTGCAGCATTCTTTGGAATTTTAGGATAATAAAATAATAATAAAAGAAGAAGGGAGATAGGGCGAAGAATTCTTCGCCCTGCAATATAGAAATGAAAGAAGAAATAAAAAATAAGATCATGTCTGAAATTGACCAAAAGATGGATGAACTTTGGAATATATCAAAATATATACATGAAAATCCAGAAATGTGTTTTGAAGAAGAGAAAGCATGCAAAGTGCAATGTGACTTTCTACGAAATGAAGGATTTGATGTAAAAGAAGGTTTAGGAACTTTACCAACTGCTTTTGAAGCAACAATTGGTGAAGGAAAACCAGTGGTTGCAATCTTATCTGAATATGATGCTTTATCCATTGGTCATGCTTGTGGGCATAACCTTATCTCTACATCAGCTATTGGTGCAGCATTCGGTGTTAAAAAAGCATTAGAAGAAGAAAAGATCTCAGGAACATTTAAAGTGATTGGAACACCAGCTGAAGAAAGTGGTGGTGGGAAAATAATCTTATTAAAGGAAGGATTCTTTGATGATGTAGATGCGGTTATTATGATGCATCCAACAAGTTTCACATCACGTCTAGCAGGAGAGTGTTTATCTTCTAAGAAAATTAGTATTGAGTATTTAGGACAATCAGCACATGCGGGTTCTCATCCTGACAATGGTATTAATGCACTAAGCGCAGCAAATTTATACTTTGTAGCAACTGGTATGTTACGTCAACATTTCAAAGGTGATGCTAGACTATCTGGAATCATTGTAGATGGTGGTAAGCAAACAGGATTGGTACCTGATCGCTCAGAAATTAGAGGTTCATTGAGTTGCTTCAATCTAAATGATTTGAATCGCTATGAAAAAATGATTAAAGATGCAGCAGAGGGTTGTAGTGTTGCAATGGGTTGTAAGTGCACTGTAAAAATTGAAGATGGGTATCAAGGAAGAATTCCAAATAAAATTTTATCAGATGTATGTAAAGAAGAATTAAAGGCATTAAATGAACCACTAATGGATGGTATGCCAATTGATTTTGGTGGAGAAGATCTTGGGAATATATCAAGAGTTATTCCAATTTGTAATCCATACATTACAATATTTCCAGAATACAAGATTTCAAATCACACTGAACAATTTAAAAACTTATCAATTTCAGAAGCAGGGAAGAGATGTATTGAAATTTCTAGTAAATCAATGGCAAGAACTGCAATTGAACTACTAGCTAATCCAAAAATTATTGAAGAAGCAAAACAAGAATTAAAAGAACGCTTGGAACACGAGTAAGTTTGTAGGAGACGGAAATAATGAAAAATGATATTGGTATTTTTGGACTAGGCGTCATGGGGAAGAGTATTGCGTTGAATATCTCGAATCATGAATATTCAATCTCAGTATACAATCGTGAACCAGAGTTAACTAAAAACTTTGAAGACATTTCTTCAAGCAAAAAGGTAACATGTTGCTATGATATTGAACAGTTTGTAGATTCATTGGAAATACCTAGAAAAATATTATTGATGGTAACTGCAGGAGAAGCAGTAGATAAAGTCATTGATACATTGATTCCATACTTAAGTAAAGGTGACATTATTTTAGATGGTGGTAACTCATATTTTAAAGATACAATAAGGCGCTACGATTATCTTAAGAATAAAGGAATTGATTATTTGGGTGTAGGAATATCGGGTGGTGAACAAGGAGCATTAAATGGTCCAAGTATCATGCCATCAGGTGATAAACTTATTTATGATAAAGTAAAGTCAGTGTTAGAAGATATTGCAGCAAAGGCAGATGACGGACAACCTTGTTGCAATTATGTAGGAGAATCGGGATCAGGACATTATGTTAAGATGGTGCATAATGGAATCGAATATGCAGATATTCAAATTATATGTGAAGCATATTCATTTATGAAAGACGGATTAAAATTAACAACAGAGGAAATACAAAAAACATTTAGTGATTGGAATAAAGGTAAATTACAGTCTTATTTAATTAAAATAACTTCTGAAATTCTTACTAAAAAAGATGAATTTACAGATAATTACTTGATTGATATGATCTTGGATAAAGCCGAACAAAAGGGTACAGGGAAATGGACTGCTATTGAAGGATTTGATTTGGGTACTCCTATACCTACAATCGTATCCGCAGTTGAAGCTCGATATTTATCTTCAAAGAAAGATGAACGCATGAAAGCAAGTAAGATTCTTTCGATGGAGAGTATTCCGCAAGATTATAATAAAGAAGAAGTTTTAAATGCACTTGAGAATGCAATTTATACAGCCAAAATATGTTGCTATGCTCAAGGATTTGAATTACTAAAAGATGCTGCTATGTTATATCATTGGAATCTTGATTTTGGTAAGATTGCAATGGTATGGAGAGAGGGTTGCATCATTCGTGCCAATTTCTTAAATGAGATAAAAGAAGCATTTGATTCAGAAAATGACAATAATTTAATTTTAACAAAAAAGTTTTATGGTAAGATAATACAGTACTACCCAGATATGCGTGAAACACTTATTAAGATGATTGAATGCGGAATCTATATGCCTGCATTCGCAAGTGCATTGCAATATTTAGATGGGTATCGTGCAGAAATAACAAGTGCTAATTTACTTCAAGCACAAAGAGATTATTTTGGAGCACATACTTATCAAAGAACTGATCGACAAGGGACGTTTCATACTATATGGGAATAATAAAAGTACAAATTTAATTTGTACTTTTTATAGGAGAGAATACATGACAAAGAATAAAGCGATTATCTTAACAATAGTATCAGCACTTATTTATGGATTTACACCTGTGTTATGTTCATTAACTTATGCAGGTGGTAATACTCCTTATTCTTTGACATTCTTTAGAAGTTTATTTGTTCTACCTGTGTTGGGTGGATTGTTGATTAAAAATAAAATATCACTAAAACTGAACAAAGATGAGTTTATAAAAATGGTAATCATTGGTTTATTTGGAGCGGTATTCACAACTTTACTACTTTATAGTAGTTATACATACATTGGTGTTGGTACAGCTACTACTTTGCATTTTATGTATCCACTTTTTGTTTTAATCATATGTCATTTCATTTATAAAGATCACATTACTAAAAAACAATATAGTTCTCTTTTATTAGCGATGATAGGAATTATATGTTTTATTAATTTTAATGATTTTTCAAAAATACAAGGAATTGTAATGGCACTTCTTAGTGGCATTACCTTTGCGGTGTATTTGGTTGGTATTGAAAAAGCAGGACTATCTACGATGAACAATTACAAGCTTTCATTCTATCTAGCAGCAACTGTAAGTGTTTCTTTGCTTGTAATCAATATCTTTACAAATCAAATTGTGTTTGTTCAACCAATGTCTAACTATGCGTTAATGTTATGTATCGGATTATTAGCTTCATTTATTGCACTTATCTTTTTGAAAATAGGAATACAGGAATTAGGGAGCACACTAGCAAGTATGTTCTGTTTGTTTGAGCCTATCTCATCTGTAATTTTTGGTTTTTTCTTATTAAATGAATCTGTGGATATCATGAAAATTTTAGGATGTCTATTTATTGTTGCAGCAATGGCTTTATTAGTAATGAAACCAAAAAGAAAACCATGTGAGCATTAAGTTTATGAACACATGGTTTATTTAGTTATACTTTATTGAGTAGTTTTTCCACTTTCTTGTTTAATCGATCTTGAATAAAAAATGTAGAAATAACATTTGCTGTGAGCTTAAATGTACTGATTTGTGTTTTTGCCCATTCTCTATCATCATGGATACATTCATCAAATCCAATGCCACCTAAGAAAATTTCTTTGTACATAATTGCACAATGCAACATGGATTTTATATCTTGATAGGACAATACTTCTTCAAGGTTGTTATTGGTTTCGTCTTTTAAAGACCATTTGAATAAACCGTCTTTATCAAAGTTATCTCTAAAGCCACCAAGATCTTCATCATAATCAAAATTTTGAAGTTTGTTTACTTGAGGTTCAATACCGTCATTACACCATTCATAAATCATACTAGTGTGTTTGTTATCTTCTAAGGTTTCATAAATATATGTTCTACTTACATCAAATGATCTTCCAATTATTTCAAGTAAATCAGAAATAACTGAATCAAAACTATCAGCATTAAATAAAGTTCTAAAACAATATTGTGCTAATCCAAAATCAACAACATGATTCTCAGCAAAATTATCATCAGTATAATTTTTGATATTAAATGCTTGAATCGAAGAATTTTTATGGAAGTTTTCATTGTATAGTGTATATCCATTTCTGCCATTATTCTTTTGAGCGTATAAAGCTTTATCCGCATTTTCATAAAGGTTGACAAAAGAATCATCACTAGAAGATGTCATCGCAATTCCTATACTTGCGGTTAAATTCATTTCATTTTTAAAAGGACGTAGTTGATTTAATTGTTCTAAAATTTTTTCTGCTTTCTTAACAGCTGCGTTTTCAGAAATAACTTCTGGCAAGAATACAACGAATTCATCACCACCAATACGTCCAATGTAGTCTGAAGAGCGAGTAGAATTTTTTAATGCTCTTGCTACTTCGGATAGAACTCTATCCCCAGTAAGGTGACCATAGGTATCATTTATATTTTTAAAGAAATCGATGTCGAGAATAAACATAGCTTGATTAACACCGTTGCTATTATCTTTGATACAAGAATCAATAATTGAATTAATCGCAATTTTATTGTAAATACCAGTGAGTGGATCATGCTGTGCTTGATTCAATAATTTTTCTTTTTGTTTCTTATCGTCATTGATATCAACAATAATACCAATAACCTTTATGGGTTGCTTGTAATTGTTGAATTGTGTTGTTGCTCGTATTTTACACCATATATATTCATTCTTATTATTCTTGAGACGTAGCTCTGTTTCTGTAAAAGGTATACCTGCAAGGCATTGGCGCATAATAGTTGTTAAACTTTGTATATCTGTATTATGTATGTTGTCTGACATAACAAGCTTTTGTGAGATATCTTTAGATATAGCGATATAGCCAAACTTTTTATAAAAATTATTAGAGAATGATAATGTATCACTCAATACATCCCATTCAAAAATAATGTCGGTTGTTTGATTAATAACAACTTGATATCGTTCTAATGATAATCGCAGATCTTCTTGCTCTTGTTTGCGATCCGTAATTTCGATAAGGATACAATAAAAGGATGAACAATGATCTGTTTTGATATAGCGACATTTGTCTAGTATCCAAATCGGTTTACCTGATTTATGATAGATGCGATACTCAATTTCTGAATCATCATCACCATTACAAATACTTTTTTGAATAGCTGCGATAACAGAAGCTCTATCTTCAGGATAAATTAGATTTATAAACTTATTATCAAATAAAGTATTAATTTCCTCGCGAGAATAACCAACAAGACTTAAAAAGCCATCGCTCATTGAAATTAAAGTTAAACCAGCATCATCTTTGCATTCATGAGCACCACCCGGAATATTTTTTGTCAATAATTCCAGCTGTCTCCGCCGAGAATCCACCCGTTCTTGTAAGTTACAATGATTGTCTAAACGAGATTTAGGTGTAAAATAACTGTGTTCATCTTGCAATAAGTCGGGATGAGAAAAGTGTACGTGTTCAACCTTCATTTCATCGCCAGCATCTTTTAAAATGACTGAGAAACGTAAATTCTCCTCAGCTATTTCACTAGAAATTGGTGTTACGATGAGCGATCCAAATAAATAGCAAAGATCTTCGGATAACGCAACATAGTTTACATCCGAGTCAGATATAGTAAAAGTACCGCTGTATTCTTTTACTTCAGCGGTTAAAGCTTCGATGGCATCACTGAGGCTTGAACAGACTTCGTTTATACCAGTTCCTATCCAAGTAATATTATCACTTAGACTATTCTGTATATTACTTAAGTTTCTTTTGATATAGTAATTCTCTTCAAGTAATGCGAAAAAATTCAGTGCTTTTTCTTCTAAATTCATAGTAAATATCCCTCTTCATCTGTGATCAATCATATATTGGATGAAAATAGGTCAACTAAATTATAGGGAGAATCTAATTTGTTTCCATTACAATAAGTTTAGCAAAAATAACAAGAATATACTATTACTTTGTGATTAAAAAGATTTAATATCATTATTAGCACCTTGATAGATAAAAAGATGAAAAACATGTTAAAATAGAAAAACCAAGGAGAATAAATTATGACTACACAAGAACATGCAAAGAAAATAAGAGAAGACATCGTAAAGATGGTAACTGCAGCAAAATCAGGTCATCCAGGAGGCTCATTGTCGGCAACTGATATTCTATCAGTGCTTTATTTCGAAGTCATGGATATCAACCAGGAAAATGCGGGAACTACAAATCGCGATCGTTTTGTATTGTCAAAAGGACATGCTAGCCCCGTGTTATATGCCGTATTAAAAGAAAAAGGAATTCTTACAGAAGATATCAATACATTTAGACATATTGATTCTAAACTACAAGGACATCCAAATATGAACTATGTTAAAGGAGTAGATATGTCTACAGGATCGCTTGGACAAGGAATCTCCGCAGCAGTAGGGATGGCAATCGCAAATAAAGTAAGCATGAATGATCATCGCGTGTACGCTTTATTAGGTGATGGAGAATGTGAAGAAGGACAAGTGTGGGAAGCAGCAATGGCTGCGGCTCATTATCAACTTGATAATTTATGTGCTGTAGTTGATTTTAATGGATTACAAATTGATGGAGACATTCATAAAGTTATGGATCCTACACCAATTGATAAGAAATTTGAAGCATTTAGATGGCATGTCATTTCAATCGATGGACATGACTATGATGCAATTAGAAAAGCCTTTGAAGAAGCAAAAACTGTTAAAGGAAAACCAACAGTGATTGTTGCGAAGACAATCAAAGGAAAAGGTGTAAGCTTTATGGAAAACCAAGCTGCATGGCATGGAGTAGCACCAACACAAGAAGAATGTGAAGCAGCAGTGAAAGAAATAAGAGAGGGTTAAGATAATGGCAAAAGCAACTAGAGAAGCTTATGGAATCGCATTAGCGAAATTAATTGAAGAAAATGACAAAATCATCGTGTTGGATGCCGACTTAACAAAATCTACAAAAACAGCAGATGCTAAAAAAGCATGCCCAGAAAGACATTTCAATATGGGAATAGCAGAAGGAAACATGATGTCAACGGCTGCAGGTATTGCGGCTAGTGGATATACGGTATTTGCATCAAGTTTCTCTATCTTTTCTACAGGAAGAGCATGGGAACAAGTAAGAAATAGTATTGGTTATCCACATTTAAATGTAAAAGTATGCGGAACACATGCTGGAATCAGTGTAGGTGAGGATGGAGCAAGCCATCAAGCACTAGAAGATATTGCACTTATGAGAGTAATACCAGGTATGAAAGTTTATCAACCATGTGATGAACAAGAAACTTACGCGATTATTAACCATGTAGCCAAGGAAGTTGGACCATGTTATGTAAGACTTGGACGTGGTAAAGTAGGCGATGTTTATCCAGAAGGAACTGATTTTAAAATTGGTAAGATATCCACATTAAATCAAGGTAGCAAAGTAGCAATTCTTGCAACAGGACTTATGGTTCAAGAAGCTCTAAAAGCAAAAGATGAATTAGTTAAAGAAGGAATTAATCCTACAGTTATCAATGTGAGTTGTATTAAACCACTTGATGAAGAAGGTATCTTAGAAGTATTGAAAAATCATGATGTAATACTTACTGCTGAAGAACATAGTATAGTTGGTGGTCTTGGAGGAGCTATTTCAGAATTAGCAAGTGAAAAGTGCCCTAAAAAAGTAGTAAGAATAGGAACGAAAGATACATTTGGAGAAAGCGGAACATCAGATGCTTTACTTGAAAAATATGGCTTAACTTCAACTGAAGTAATAAAAAAAGTAAAAGAAAATATCTAAGCGATGAAGCTCACAAAGAAATTGTGAGCTTTTCTTTTTAATACTTCTAAAGATCCTCTTTTCATCACAGTGTAAAAAGTGTAGATTATATGTACAAAAGTTAAACTTGAAATAAATTATAAACAAGATAGGATATGATTATAGTAGAGTATTTAAAATATAATTTGTGGAATAGGGGAGAATAAGGTGGATAATAAAGTACATGCACTAGTTAGTCTATTGAGTAAAAACTCATTTTTAACACTAAAAGAAATCGAAACTGAAACACAATCTACACGAAGACAAATCTATTATCGAATAGAGAAAATTAATCAAGAATTATCAGGGACTAAAATTGAAGTGATAAAAAGTTCAATTACAATTACAGAGGATATAAAAAATAATTTAAAAAATTTAATCGTTGAAAATGCTGAAACTGATTATTTTTTATCATCTAAGGAACGTCAATTGTATATGTATCTTTTGATGTTTATTGGAGCTCCTTATCTTTCACTAAATCATTTCATTGATAATTTAAAAGTATCGAAATCAACAGTTCTAAATGAACTAAAAGAACTAGAAAAAATATGTAATTCAAATTTAATTGAAATTAAATATGATCGTAATAAGGGGTATTCGTTAGAAGGTAACGAAATTGATATCCGTCGTTTTATGATGCTAGAAGTTATCAATATGCTCTCGAAAGAAAACAACGATAAATTTTTTGATTTATTTATTAATGAAAATAATCTGGATATTTTTCAATATTCAAAATTAGTTATACAAGAATTATCCAATCTACGTCACATTGAATTTGTAGAAGACCGTATTGCCGAATTCATTTATATTTTTATTTTCTTAAAAGCAAGAATTGCGAATCACAAGGAAATCGATATCTCAACGGACTTTGTATCCATCATGCAAGAAAGTACAAACGTTGAAATCATGAAAAAAACAAAAGAGTATTCTTTTGTGGATGATTTAATCAAAAATTATAAGCAAGGATTCTGTTTTTCAGAGAAAGAGAAACTATATTTAACAGCATGGATATTAGGGTTATCAATCGGTAATCCAGAAGAAGATACAGATGATTGTTTAACAATTGCGAACATTGTAGATCGAATGATGTATCGTTTTGAGATATTGAGTGGTGTACAATATAAAAATACAGAAGATATATTTAGAAAATTATATTGTCATTTAAGACCAACATATTATCGTTTGCTATATCATCTACCTATAGTTAATCCATTAAAAGATAAAGTGAAAGAAGAACACAACAAATTATATCGAATTGTACTTGAAACAGTAAAACCATTAGAAGCTATCTTTACACATGAAATACCAGAAGATGAAGTTGCATATTTAACCATGCATTTTGGTGCTATCTATGCAAATAGAGAAATTGTAAAAATAAACTCACAAAAAGTAGGGCTTATTGTATGTAGTAATGGGTTAGGAAGTTCTGCAATTCTTTATTCTGAATTAATAAATCTTTTCCCAGAAATTCATTTCTTAAAACCACTAGAGAGTACAAATATAAATCATATTGAAGAAGATTATGATATTATTTTTTCTACAACTTATTTGGATGAAAGTAGTCTTCAAGATAAACCTATTGTGTATGTTCGACCCGTCATGAATATGCAAGAACGATATCAAGTAGTAAGAGAAGTTTGCATGAAACTTAAAACTTCATTTAGTAATATACCAGATATTGAAAAGATTATTAATCTTGTCAAAAAATATGGAACGATTGAAAATGAATCTGGACTTGCGAACGATTTAATTGGTTATTTTTCTTTGAATGAGCAAGAGAAGAAAGAAGGATTAATGCTTTCGCAAATGGCAGATCCACGACTAATGAATATTCAATTGGAGGCTAGTGATTGGGAAGATGCAATACGTAAGTCTGGACAAAAATTAGTAGACTATGATTATGCAACACCAAATTATATTGATGAAGTAATTAATTCGACAAAAATAAATGGACCATATTATGTGATAACGACTAACATTGCACTACCGCATGTAAAACCAATGTTTGGAGCACTTAAAATTGGCTTAGGAATTAGTATATTAAAAACACCAATTGTTTTTGGTAACGCTGATTTAGATCCAGTTAAATATATTTTCTTCTTAACAGCATTGGATAATGAGACACATTTAAATGCATTAAGTATATTAGTTGATTTATTTAATGATAAAGAATTTTTCAATTGTTTATCGAGTGCAAAAACAAGTATAGAGGTAAGTGAATATATAATAAAATTTGAAGCAAATAAACTATCTAAATCATGATAGTTTATTTTTTGTACAAGATAACAACAAATATTAAACCCAATAAAGATTGTTTTGAAATAGTTGAAAGAATAAGATGTAGTTGTAGAGGAAAGGGGTGAGGTAATTAATGCTTAAAAACATGATCAGCGAAGAATTAATAGTTCTTAATGTTGAAGCGAGCGATTGGAAAGATGCTGTACGTAAAGCAGCTTGCCCATTAGTTAACCAAGGGAAAATAAAAGAATCTTATGTCGACGGGATTATTCGTGCAGTGCACGAAATTGGACCTTATTTCGTTTTAACAAAACATGTTGCTTTAGCTCATTCCAGACCAGAAGATGGTGTTATCGAAGGTGCTATAGGAATTGCAACACTTAAGACACCGATTGAATTTGGAAATGAAGATAACGATCCAGTTAAATACATTTTCACACTATCTGCAATAGACAATAACGCACATTTATCTGCGTTAAGTGATCTAGCGGGTTTATTGGAACAGCAAGAATTCTATGAATTCTTAGACAAAGCAAAAAGTGCTGAAGAAGTTATGAATTACATCAATGCAATGTAATTGAAAGGAGTAGAGATATGTATAAAGGATTAGTTGCATGCCGAGCAGGTATGGGATCTAGTATGTTACTAAAAATAAAAGTAGATCAAGTAATTAGTGAAGAAGGAATGGACATTAAAGTTGAACATGGAAATCTAGATTCATTAATTGGATTTAATGGTGATGTTGTTATTACGATGGAAGATGTAGCTCATGAAATAGCAGACAAAGCTCCATATGTAATTGGAGTTAGAAACATCATGGATAAAGTTGAAATTAAAACAAAGCTAAATGAATTTTTAGCAACAAAACAATAGAAAACAGGGAGGATAGAAAATGTTAGATGCAATTTTAGCGCAAACGCGTAATACGGCATTAATTGTAGGGATCATCGCATTAGTTGGGTTATTGCTTCAAAAGAAATCTGCTGCTGATGTAATATCGGGTACAGCTAAAACAATCATGGGATTCATGATCTTCAATATTGGTTCTAGTTTCTTAGGAACAATTGTAGGAAATTTTACAACATTATTTAATACGGGATTTGGAATTGCAGGAGTTACAACTCAAGTAGAAGTTGCAACTGCAATGGCATTGGATACTTATGGAACAGAAGTAGCATTAGTGTTGCTTGTGGGATTTGCAGCCAACTTATTGTTTGCAAAATTCACACCATTTAAAGCAATTTTCTTAACAGGACAACACTTCTTATACTTTGCATGTGTATTAGCATTAGTATTTATCGCATTTGATTTACCAGCAGTTGTTACAATCATTGGTGGAGGGTTAATCCTAGGTTTCTGTGGTGCAGCACTTCCAACATTATGTCAATCTTATATGAATAAAATTACAGGTGATGACAAATTAGCGATGGGTCACTTTAACTGTATAGGTTATGCTTTATCAGGATTTATAGGAAAATTATTTTCTAAATCAGCTAATAAAGAAAAAGGTGATGCTAGCAGTATTAAATTACCAGGATTCTTCTCATTATTCCGTGACTTCATTTTCTCAATTGCAATCTTCATGGTTGTGTTATTCTACATTGCAGTATTTGCATGTGTAGCTACAGGAAATATGGAAGTTGTACAAACAATGTCAGGAAATGATTTATGGTTCATCTACCCATTATTACAAGGTTTACAATTTGCAGCAGGTATGAGTGTATTGATTTACGGGGTTCGTCAATTCATTGCAGAAATCACTGCAGCGTTCGTTGCAATTTCTGAAAAATATATTCCTAATTCAAAACCAGCAGTTGACTGTCCAGCAATATTCCCATTTGCACCAACAGCAGTTGTTATTGGTTTTGTAGGTTCATTCTTAGGCGGTTTATTTGGAATGCTTATGATGATTCTATTCAAGAGTTCAGTAATCATGATTCCAGCAGCGGGTATTTGCTTCTTCTCAGGAGGAACATGTGGTGTATTTGGAAATGCATATGGTGGTTGGAAAGGTGCTTTAGTTGGTTCGTTTGTCGTAGGTATCGGACTAGTAGTTCTTCCATTAATGTTATATCCAGCATTTGCTCAACTAGGTATATCAGGAGCAAGTTTCCCTAATATTGATTACAACATTATCGGTGCAGGATTATATAACGTAATCAAAATATTCGTTCATTAATTATTACATGATTAGAACAGGGAAAAATCCCTGTTCTTATTTATAAAGGTGGTAAGTATGAGTAAGAAATTATTAAAAGATAAGAAAGTAATTCACGGTTGTTTTATGAAGATTATTGATAATCCAGCCATGGTATTACTTGCGAAAAACAATGAGATTGATTTTCTATTTTATGATATGGAACATGCAATGTTTGACTTTAAAACATTACATGATATTAGTCTTCTTGGTAAATCAAATGAAGTTCCATTATTTGTACGTGTATCAGATAATACCAAAGGAAATATTTCTAAAGCTTTGGATGCGGGTGTGTCTGCGGTAATGGTACCCATGATTGAATCGAGAGATGATGCTGAGCAACTAGTAAAATATTCGAAATATCCACCTATTGGAAGCCGTGGTTATGCAGGTGGTGCGAACACATTTTATGCACCAAGCGGAAATCATGAAAACAATATGAAACAAAGCAATGAAGATATCTTAACCATTGCACAGATAGAAACACTTAAGGGATTAGAGAATGCAGAAGAAATTATTAATACCCCAGGAATTGATGCGGTTATTGTAGGACCAGCAGATTTATCGATTTCACTAGGTATTGCTGATAATAAAGATCCTAGTAAGTTAAAAGAGGCAATTGGAAAGATACAAAAAATCTGTATTGAATCAAATAAATATTTTGGAATTATTGGAAGTATAGAATTACTAGAAGAATTTAATAATTACTTGCAAATCATGGTATCCGCTATTGATTTAAATCTTATTAATGAGTCTTTAAAGAAATATAAAAATGAATACAAAAGAATTGAAAGGAAACAGGGATAATGGCAGATTTAGAACAATTTCTATCAACAATTAAAAATGAAGTTGATCAAAATATAGAAAATATAAATAAAGAAAATCTAAAAAAAGCAGTTTCTATTATATTAGAAAGTGAAAAACAAGGTGGAAGAATTCACATTACAGGAATTGGAAAACCAGGACATGTAGCAGGATATATTGCATCACTTCTTTCAAGTACTGGAACACCTGCTTATGAATTACATGGCACAGAAGCAGTTCATGGATCTAGTGGACAAGTACGATCTGGAGATGTTGTTATCGCTATCTCAAATAGTGGTGAAACAAGTGAATTAAAAGCGACAGTAGAAACTTTAATTGCAAATGGTGCGCATGTGATTAGTTGTACAGGGAATGAAAACTCATGGCTATCAAAACATTCAGAAGTTTGTTTGGTAGCTCATGCAAATCAAGAAGGTGATGATTTAAATAAAGCTCCACGTGCATCCATCATTTCTGAAATCTTAGTACTTCAATCATTAAGTGTTTTATTACAAGAAGAAAAGAAATTAGATTTGAATCAATATGTAAAATGGCATCCAGGAGGAAGCCTTGGTCAAAGTATACGAGAGATTCAAAAGGAGGAGAAATAAAATGAGCATTGAAGGAATTATTACACCAATTGTGACTCCTTTTAAAGAAGGAAATCAAGAAATAGATTATGAAGCAACACGTGCACTAGTTAATCGCTTAATAGAACGTGGTGTGCATGGTTTATTTCCACTTGGAACAAATGGTGAATTTCACATGTTAAGTGATGAAGAGAAAATAAAATTTGCAAAAGTGGTGATTGATGAAACGAATCAACGTGTCCCAGTTTACGTAGGAACTGGATGCAATAGTACAAAGCAAACCATCGAACTTTCAAATAAAATGAAAGAGTTAGGTGCAGATGCAGTGTCCATTGTTACACCATATTTCTTGATTCCAAACGATGAAGAAATATTCAATCATTATAAAATGATAACAGAGCAAGTTGATTTACCAATTATTATTTACAATATTCCAAAATGCACGGGAATGAATTTATCACCATCTGTATTAGAACGATTAGCGAAATTACCCAATATTAAAGCAATTAAAGACAGTAGTGGAAAGATGGATAATTTAGAAGCTTATCTTGATGCGGTAAAAGGAACGGATGTAAATGTATTAATTGGATCTGATTCAACAATTTTAAAAGGATTAGAATTAGGCGCAAGTGGTGCAGTTGCGGGAACTAGCAATTGCATTACAAAAGAAATTCTAGGTATTTATAATAGTTTTAAAGCGGGTGATACGGAACGCGCTAAAAAATATCAAGAGTCGATAGAACCTTATCGTGCAATACTTAAACTTGCAACAACCCCTGCAGCTATGAAAATGAGTGTTACACTGGATGGAGATGATTGTAATGCAGGTCCAGCACGTTTTCCTGTAGAACCATTAACGCAAGAGCAAATTCAACAAGTGAAAGAGTGTGTAGAATACTATCACAACTTGGTGATTTAAATGAATAAGGCAAAGACAACGTTAAGAATGTATGAAACAGGTGCATTAGCAATTGTACGTGTAGAAACTATTGAGCGTGGACTAGAAATTGCAGAAGGATGTCTTGAGGGCGGTATTGATGTACTAGAAATTAGTTATACATTAAATAATGCTGGTGATGTTATTGAGGCAATTGATAAGAAGTTTAATGACAAAATATGTGTTGGTGCAGGAACGGTGTTAGATAGTGAAACTGCACGCCATGCTATTCTAAAAGGAGCGAAGTTTATCATTGCACCAAACTATGATGAAGGTGTTGCAAAGATATGCAATCGTTACCAAATACCATATGCTCCTGGTTGTACTACACTATCAGAAGCAGTTGATGCACTAAGTGTGGGAGCTGCCTTTATCAAAGCATTTCCAATCTCTGATTTCTATGGACCAAAACTATGCAAGGTATTTAAAACTCCTCTTCCCAACATGCCTATACTTGCAAGTGGTGGAATCACATTAGATAATTTAAATGAGTGGCTAATGCAGGGTGTAGATGTATGTGGTTTTGGTGGGTTACTCACAACTGGAAGTAAAGAAGAAATCGCAAAGAACGCTAAATCAATAAGACAAATTATTTTAGGATTTCGAAAGTAAAATCATTGGTTGGTGTTGAGTTGCAAATAGAAAAAAAATATTGTAAAATATATTCGATCAAACAACCCCATAAGGGAGAAAAGGCAAGAGTGCTCGCTCTTGCCTTTTCATTTATGCTAATTACTAGTCACCACGATTATCTAGCCATTTGCAAATATAATATACAATTATACATGCTATGATAGCATGGATTGTATCAAACAGGCCCATAGCGCTTCACCTTGAAGGGGATGGACTAGGAATATTTTTTTATATCATAATGCAACAAACAATAATAGGGTGTTCTCTAAAGAATAGAAAAGAAATTATTTACGAAAATAGAGATACAAGGAAATAGCAATTTGAGCATTTGAAAAAGATGTAATTGAAGCAATTTCCTTAATTTGTGGTATGCTCATTTTATAGACAGTAGTATGACTAAAAGGAGCAAGTATGATAAAGAACCAATGGTATGCAATTCTTCCTTCTAAGGAGGTCAAAGCACACAAAATAGTAGCAGTAAAAAGAATGGGATTAGATTTATGTTTATTTCGAAATGATGATGGGGATGTAGGGTGTTTGGTTGATCAATGTAGTCATCGAGGTGCAGCAATAAGCAAGGGTATTCATCATGGAAATTGTGTGGCATGTCCATTTCATGGAATACGTTTTGATAAAGATGGCAAAACAGTCTTAGTACCCGCTAATGGAAAAGTTGCAAAGGCAGAAGAAAGATTTAATGTAACAAGTTATTTGGCTAAAGAAGCACATGATATGATTTATTTGTGGTATGGAGATAAAGAAAAAGCAACAGAACAATTACCCTTCTTTGATGACCTTATTAAAGAGGGAACAGTTTATAGCGAAATGAGTGATTGTTGGAATGCACACTACTCAAGATGTATTGAAAATCAATTGGATGTAGTACACGTTCCATTTGTACACTACAACACAATTGGTAGGGGAAATAAAACGGTAGTGAATGGACCCGCTTTGGAAGTCAAAGATAAGTTTTTAGTCTTATCCGCAAACAATAGTGTAGATGAAGGACAAGAACCAATAAAGGCAAGTGAACTAGCGATTAATCCTCATATGAATTTACGTTTTATGTTCCCAAATGTATGGCAAAACTATATTTCAGACCACATCAGAGTAGTAATTTTCTTCGTGCCTGTAGACGATGAACATACAATTTTCTACATTCGTTTTTACACAGATCAATTCAAAATGAAGACTTTGAATCAACTGACAGCATTTGTGGGTAGATATATGAATCGAATAATTGAGAGACAAGATAAAAGAGTAGTAGAAACCCAACGTCCAAAAGCGTCTACCTTGATAAGTGGTGAACACTTGTTACGCGGAGATAGTCCAATTATAATGTATCGCAAAATACGAGATACATTAAAAAAAGAAGCGGACGAAACATGATGAAAGTTATTCTACATCTGAATAACTTTTTTTCTTTTCAAGACTCATCATAAGGATGGATTTTGAAAGACCATAAGATGACATTTAAAACAATTTTTCTCACTAATTAGTAGTTTTATAAATGAAAGGAGATTTTATTTTGTAAGTAAGAAAAACTAATGTAATCTTGTGGTAGAAAAGAGGACAAATCATGGAGAATAAAAAGGTAAATAATAAAATAAAACGATTCAAACAAAACTTAATTGAGGAGGAAAAAAGTAAAGCTACCATTGAAAAATATGTAAGAGATGTAAGACGATTTTATAATTTTATTGGTAATGATGATATTTGTAAAGAGAGGGTAATTGATTACAAAAATAACTTGATTATCAAGTATAAAGCAACAAGTGTAAATAGTATGTTGGTATCACTGAATTTATATTTGCTCTATATTAAAAAACCCGAATGTAGAGTCAAACTTATGAAAGTGCAAAGAAAAGTTTTTGGCAACGAAGATATTGAGCTTACAAAAGATGACTATAAAAGATTATTGAATGTCGCCTTAAGAAAAAACATTAAAACATATTTGATATTGCAAACAATCTGTAGCACAGGAATGCGCGTAAGTGAATTAAGGTATGTAACGGTGGAGTCATTAGAAAAAAACAGAGTAACAATATTAAATAAAGGAAAGGTAAGAGAAATCTTAATACCTTCCACTTTATCGATCGTTTTAACTAGATTTATTTTGAAGAATAAAATTGAATCAGGACCTATCTTTATTTCTAAAAAGGGAATTCCCTTGAATCGATGCAATATATGGAAGATGATGAAGTCATTATGTGATGAAGCGAAAGTAAGTAAGGCAAAAGTTTTTCCACACAATTTGAGACATTTGTTTGCGTTGACCTATTATTTAATAGAGAAAGATTTAGTACATTTAGCGGATATTCTAGGTCATAGTAACATTGAAACAACTCGCATTTATACAACAACAAGTAAACATGACTATGAAGATATATTTATCAAAATGGGTTTGGTAGATGTTGATTTAAGATAAAGAATATGATAAATAGTGTATAAGTAGGTTTCTAAAAAGTATCCGTAATTAAAGAAGGGAGCAAATGTGAAAAAATCAATTAAGCAAAAATTACAAGCCCTGAAAAACTCCAATTTCTTTCTTGTTTCATCTCCAATTGGATATGGAAAGACAACAAATGTTTTAGAGTTCATAAAATCATATCATTTAAAATCTATATGGATAGATGCTACTACAATTAATGAAATTGATTTACTTTGGAGAGAAATAGTAAATCATCTATTCAATGTAAATAAAAAGACAGAACAAAGGCTATCTGCAATAGCTACTCCTGAAGAGTGTTTAGAGATAGTGATAAAGAAGAATGATTCCGTTACAGAAGATATTTATGTTGTTGTTGATAATTTGTGTGTAAACTTAATTCAGGAAATGATGAGAATGCTAGAGATACTAGTCAACAAGAAAATAAATAAAATTCGGTTTGTAGTTATTAGTGAGGAATCATTGAAAGATTCATCTTTGTCACTTGTAGTGGATAGAAAACAAAGAGTGATTGATAAAGATTTTTGGTTTAATGAACAAGATATTGGCTATTTATTTAAAAATGAAAAATATCATAATTATTACGAGTTAGCGAAAACAATATTTGAACTTTCACAAGGATGGCCACCTGGAGTATATGCAATGTTCAACTCATACAAAAAAACTGAACATATTTATGATCTAACCTACATCAATGAATACTTGTTCGATCAGGTTTTAAAAAATAAATCGCATGAGTTAATTGATGAACTTGCAAAATTATCTTTGTTTGAGAATTTTACAATGGATTTTGTACGTTCTGTTTGTAAGGTAAAAGGAATTCCTAAAGAAATATTAGAATTACAAGAAAAAGGTCTAATAACGCGTGAAGTTAATTATAAAGACTATAAATATCAAAAGATAGTTAAGGAAGCTTTTAGAAATTATCTTGATAAGAATGAACTTCAAATAAAAAATATATTCAAACAAGCAGGTGAATGGTATTTGGTTAATAAAGAACCTTTAGTAGCAATTGAATATTTCTTTCAAGGTAAGTGTTTCAATGAAATTATTCGTATATTAGAAGAGGGCACAATGAGTTATATGGACATTGATCCTTGTCTTATACAGAAAGTATTTGAATGTTTACCTACATCGACACGTTACCAATTCCCATACGTTTATCTTAGTTATGTTTGTGATTGCATGACAAACATTGATGTCTATACAGGACTTAAGTTACTAAATGAATTTAAACGAGATCTAGATGAAAATCGATTCAAGGGGGATAAAGATAAATTAGAAGGAGAATATCATTTTATAAAAGCATTCAGTCATTTCAATGATATATCGAAGATGATGGAAGAGTTCAAAATGGCATTCTATTATTTTAAAGGTGAAAAATCTAAAATTGCATATCCTAAAATGGTAGCAACATTCGGTTCCTGTAGTTTACTTTATTTGTATCATTTCGAAAGTGGCCGCTTGAAAGATTTAGTAGAAACAATTGAAAGTGAAGTAAAATATTTTATTCAAATAGCCTATGGAGTTAATGCTGGAAGTGAATTTATGGTTCAAGCTGAACGAAACTATGAAATAGGGGATTATCAAAATGTAATTTCACTTGCAAAAACTGCGTATCAAGAAGCGAAGCAGTTTCAACAAATAAGTATTTGTATAAATTCTTTATTCACTCAAGGTAGATGGGCATTGCAAAATCAAGATAAGAATTTATATTTCGAAATTATGGAAGAATTAAAAAGTATGTATGCTATTGCGGATGTGCCGATAGTAGAGAGTGAACTTGATTGTGCAATCAGTTGGCTTAATATTTTAGATGATCAGTTAGATCAAGTTTCTGATTGGATAAAGTATGATAATGTTTCTGAAAATCACTTGTTACATGAAGCGTGGACATTGAGTTATGTATTGAAGATTCTATATTGCATTAAAAAGAAAGACTACAGGAAGTTATTAAACTACTGTAATATTTTGGACAATTACTTCAAAGAACAAATGCATGTTATTGGCTTGATTTATGTAAAATTAGGAAAAGCAATCGCTTATCTTAAATTAGATCAAAAATCAATTTCAAAAGAGAATTTAATCTCGCTATTTGAAATTACTGAAAGAGATAATTTTGTATCAATATTCTATGAGTTTAAAGATGAAATCTTATTACTACTGAATGAGTATGAGATTAAAGATGATTATAGTAGATACATAAAGACCCAATTGATCAAAGCAAGGAAAGAAGATGATTTTAAAGGATTGAACTCTTTAACAAAGAAAGAATATAAAGTTATGGTTGCTTTTATTGACTATGGTTCATATAAAGAGGCATCAAATAAACTATATATCAGTATTAATACTGTTAAGAGTCACATGAAAAAAGTTTACTTGAAACTACAAATAAACTCTCGAGAACAATTATTAGAATTAATAAAAACCTGTGAAACAAATTCAAACGAGAAGATAACATAATGTAAATTATGTTGCAAATACTAAAAAATGCGATAATAAAGCACTATTTCATGAATAGTATATAAAAACAAGGTTAAATAATATATCACCCATGGGGGTGTATTTTTTTATTTTTGAGGGTGAATAAAGCAAATATACATAAAATAATGGAAAATAAGAGAAAAAAAGGTATAAAACTCCTCTTAAGAAAACAAAAAATGAAAAGATAACATAATTTACATTATGTATCAATTTAGACAAAGGTACTGTTTGGATAAAAAGGAGGAGTAAAAATGTACAGAGGGATAATAAAACTACTGACGGTAGCTCTACTTTTTTTGTCATTTCAAGCAAATTTAGGGTTAAGCAACTTTGTAATAGCAGAAGAGGGGCAAGAAGGTGCTAATGTAGTTACCAACACAACCGAACCATCTGAGCAGACGACAGAGCCGAGTGTTGAACCTACACAAGGTGCTAATTCTGAAGAGAATTTAGATAATGATGAAACTATAGTTGATGATACAAAGAATGAAGAAATAACAACAACTGAAGAAGATTTATTATTAGAATCTAATTCACAAAATAATCTCATGTTAGAAACGAACACAATATCTCCAAGATCAGTGGGGCAAGTATTTGCGATTGATGGAATTAATTACAAAGTATTAACCGAAGATGCTAGTACGATGACTGGAACTGTACAAGTAGGGATAGGATCGTTAGAGGCTGGGGCAGTAAGTTGCAATGCTCTAGTTAATTGTTCAACAAGAGATTCACTGATTATTCCAGATACAATTACTAATAAAGGTTATACATATACAGTTAACCAAATAGGTTCAAGTGCATTTCAAAATGCACCGATTTCGCACTTAACAGTTCCTTCTGGGATTGCAAGAGTAGGTTATCAAGCATTTTCATCAAGTAGTATAAAAGAGTTGTATTTTGCAGAAGGACTTAAAGAAATCTACGAGAAAGCATTTATCGGTTCTGCTATTGAAGTACTCACAATTCCTTCAACTGTAGAAAAACTGCACGGTGCTTTATTTAGCTCAGCTTCAAATATTAAAACGATTTATCTTAATGCTAATCCAGATACTGTAACTCTAGTTAATATTACTGAATCAGGTAATATTCCGTTTTATGGTTTAACGCAAGAAGCTACAGTTATTCTACCGAGTCAAGAGATGTATGAAAAATGGAAATTGCGTGCAGATAAAGAAGGATCTAAATATAATACATTTAAAATTTGTCTTACCTATGAAATGAAAATGATATTTGTAGATAAAAATCTCAATCCAATCAATGTAAATGGTGAAATGCATACTTTGTTTTTAAAAAGCATAAAATATTTGAAACAATCTAATGGTGCGTACTATTATGACAGAAATACTGTTAATATACCTGTTCCTAGTATACCGACAAATTTAGGGTATGAAGCTAATTATTGGGGGATTACTCCACTCGGATTATCGGTAATAGACGGAAGTGGGAATTTTAGTGCTCCAGAAGCTTATATAGGATCAAATAAATACTTCGAATACTCAGATATTGTTGATTCCCCTTACATGGTTGCAGTTGAAGATAAGTTTAAAATAAATATTACTCCAGCATTGGATCGACCTTATAATGGCGAAACAGGAATAGGAATGTCATTTAATCGTAATGTTGGTGACTATTTTAAAGATGGAACTAGAAAAGTTCAAGTGTGGATTGTTGATGATGCTGCACCTAAACGATTGTCATGGTCTTTTAAATCAAATGTTCTTAATCCAGGCATATATAATGTAGCGGATACTGGAAAGTATCGTGTAGGAATTTTGTATTACAACACAAACATAACTCCATTGTTTTATACTTGGCAAACTGATTTGCCAGCTGTAAATGATAATTTAGGAAAAGAATATAACATAAAAATAACACCGGCTGTAATAAATGTTAATCCAAAAACTGAAACAAGAATTTTATGGAGTAATCAACAAACTCTACCTGAAATAAAATATAGCGATACGGATTTAGATGGAACAATTAGTTGGGATGTGGGGCAGTCTCCTTTGTTGGGAAAGCACTCTTATACATATACTTATATACCTGATAATTTAGATGGTAAAAATGTTTCGGATAAAACGAAGACAGCAAAGAATTTTACTACGGATAAATTAGAGGGAACAATAGAAATCGAATATTATGAGAATCAGTCAACACCAGCACCAGATAATAAACCGGAGCCTGAACCGACAAGTATCCCAACACCTTTCCCTGTGCCGACTCCAACGGCAACGCCTAAACCCGCAACAAAGCCAACTTTTTCACCTTCAGCTATTCCAACTGAGTCTCCCTCAGTAACACCTAATTCTCCAAAGGGTGGAAATAGTAAAACCGATATAATTGTAAATGAAGTTGAAAAAGTTGAAGTTAAAACTCGAAGTGGTAATAAAATATTTGATACCACGCTAAATATTTATATTGAGAAATCAAATGATGAAGCGAAAAAAGAAATTGAAAAGAAAATCCCTAATTTACTGAATTCTTTCGATATCATTGTTGAAGAAAATGGTGTTAAGAAAAATGAAACAGTCTTAAATGAATCAATTGTAATCACAATTGATTATGAACAATACAAAAACTATACAGAGTTAAAAGTATTACAAAATAATGGTGGGGAATACAAAGAATTAGATTATGAAATTATCTATGATGGAAATACACCAACAGCAATACAATTTACTTCAGAATCAACTGAAGGAATTGCGATTACGGGTATAGAGATTAAAAAACAAGGATTTAATTGGCTTTGGTTAATTCCAGTAATTGCAGCAGCAGGAGTTTTGGTTTTATTAATTTATGTCAGAAAAAGAGAAAAAGAATAATGAATTAGCAAGAGTAATTTGTCGTGAAACTTAACCTGTTTCGCGACATTTTGCTCAAGTAAATGCATCAACGAGGAAAAATAAATGAAAAAAAATCTTAAGACAATACCAATACATATTTTGATGACAATACTTGTTGTAGTAAGTCTTTTTGGCGTTATGTTTGTCTATGATGTAAAAATTGAAAAATCATTAGACAATCATCTTCAAGAACATCATGATGAAATCATTAAACCAAGTGTGATTAATATCAACAATATCTTGGTCTCACAAATAAAATACATTACAGATTTAACAGAGATTATTTCGTATAGTAGTTCAAGCTTAAGTAATCAAGATTATAATCGAATAATAAATAATATCGAAAAAGATGAAATGATTGAAAGTTGTGCTATTTATCTTGAAGATGGAAGTGTGTTTGGAAATTCGAATCTTATTTTAAATAAGACACATCAACCATCAATACTTAAAATGAATGATGAAACACTTTTAATATCTGCACCAATTTTAACAAACAACCAATACTTTGGATGGGTTGAATATGAGTACAAATACAATGAGCTAAAGGAAGCGATGGGAATTGATTTTTTTAACTCGAATGGACAGTTTGCGATAGTGGATAGTCAAGGTGATAAAGTAACGGGTGAAATTACATTGTTTACAAATTATGATAACCTTTTTGACTTTATAAGAAGTGATTCCAGTGAAGATTTGAGTAATGTAGATTTCGCAAACATAGGTAGTAGTTTTATGATCACATCTAAAATGTTAGATGAAAAAATATTGATTGGCACATATAAGTTAGGTGTTAACAATTGGTATTTGGTTTCAGCTGTTCCTGAAAAAACAGCGAAGTTAGCATTTCAAAGAATCTTTGATTTAGAAAAGGATATGATCACTGCAATTTACTTAGTTTTACTATGTTATATGATTTTATATTTGGCTTGGTGGTATAAGACTAGAATTAGAATGGATGCTCTTACAAAAGCATATCGTTTACGTCCGTTTATGATTAAAGCAAAACATTTGCTTAAGCACAACAAGATGGATTTTGCCTTTGTGAAACTCGATGTTAAAAACTTTAAGTTAATAAATCGTATTTACTCCAAAGAATATGGAGATAGAGTACTTGTTTCAATATCAAATGCATTAAGGAAAATATTGGATAATAAGCATTCAATTTATTGTAGGGAACAAAAAGATACATTCATTTTCGTTTTACCTTTTATAAGTAAAGAAGCATTACTTGCAAAAAGAAAAGATTTCTTAGAAGAATTTTATAGAAGTATGAATGAATCATTTAATTACCAAATAACATTTCCTACCGGACATTACATTGTAAGAAAAGATAGTTTAAATCGCTTGAATATAAGTGAAGCAATTGAAAAAGTAAATCTTGCGCATGGACTTGCAAAATATGAAACAGGTGAAGATTTATTTATTGATTATGAAGAATCACTTGAAAAAGAGTTAATTAAGAAACAGAATGTTGAAAATGAGATGATACAAGCACTAAAGAATAAAGAATTTACCTTGTATCTGCAACCTAAAGTCTTATTAGAAAACGAGAAAATATATGGAGCAGAGGCACTGGTTCGATGGGTAAGAAATGGTACTGTATATCGAAATCCAAATGATTTTATTCCAATATTTGAAAAGAATGGATTTGTTACTAAAATTGATTTTTACATGTTTGAAGAAACTGTAAAACTACTAAGTACACTTAAAAAAGAGAAGAATATTTGTATTCCCATCTCAGTTAACTTTTCACGTATGCATTTAAAAAACAATGACATAGCAGAGCAATTGGATAAAATTACATCCCATTATCAAGTTGAAAATAAATATCTAACAATAGAAGTAACAGAAAGCATGATGAATGGCGATATAGAGAAATTTAAACAATGGATCAATAGTTTAAGAATGAAAGGTTTTAAGATTGCGGTGGATGATTTTGGAATAGGCTATTCAAGTTTATCGCTATTAAAAGACTTGCATTTTGATGAATTAAAAATAGACAAAGAATTTTTCTCGGAATGTTTAGAGAATGAACGTTGTGAAATTGTGATTATGAGTACTATTGAGATGGCGAAAAAATTAGGATCACATGTTGTTGCGGAGGGAATAGAAAACGTTGAACAAATAGAAATGTTAAAAGAAGCAGCTTGTGATCTAATACAAGGATATTATTATTACTCTCCAATGGATGTGTCGACTTTTACAAATGTAATAGCAAAAGAAAGGGAAAATAATGACAGTAGATGAAAAAGAATACATGGGAATTAATCCTTTAGTTTCAAATAAAATGATTCTTAATCAAATTGAAGGAGCAGATGAAAATTTCTTTCTTGAAGTTTCTGATTTAGAAAATCATGAGGAAGTAGTTGCGATTTGTCAAAATCAATTTATGAGGATTTTAGTCAATGAAAGTATTAAAAGTAAAAAGGATGTGACAACCTGCTTAGAGATGATTAAAATAGTGGTAAAGGGGCTATAATAGCTCTAAATATCATAAAGCAACGAATCGTGGCGTAATTGCAAGGTAAAGACGGTAGTATGATATCGTAGTTTTAGATACAATTTCTATGGAAGGTGGAAATGTTTATGAAATTCAATGAAAAACTATTGCAACTACGTAAAGAGAAAGGTTATTCACAAGAGGAGCTTGCTCAAAAACTAGGTGTATCGAGGCAAGCGATATCAAAGTGGGAAGTCAGTGATTCTTATCCAGAAGTGGAGAATATTTTAGAAATATGTAAATTATTTGATGTATCAACAGATTATTTATTAAAAGACGAATTAGAAGAAATCAATACAATAAGTTCACAAGATAAAACCCGAAAGAAAAGGGTTGGATTCTTGATTGGTGTTTTTCTCTGTGTACTTGGTTTATTAGTTTCTGCTGTAGGCTGGCGTCAATATCAAACGATTATATCAATTAGTGCTGGAATAATTCTTCAACTAGTTGGAGTACTTGTATATGAATTATGCAAAAAATCAAAAAAAGATGATTTTAAATTTTATTCAATATTTGTAGTTTTGATTTTACCTTATACAACCATGATAATGAGTGACTTCTTTCTGGGCTTTTATCCAAAACCAATAGCGGGTCCAGTTTATATTTTGATTCGAATTCTTTATTATCTTGCACTAGCTGGTTTAGGGGTTTATCTTGTGAAGTTATTAACACACAAAAGCAAGTAAATAAAAGCGGTTACGCCTTTGCTTAAGTAAACTTCTACTGGTTTATCTTTGTAATCTTTGATATAATAGCCCGTATTGGGGGCGAGAATATGACAACAATAAAACCGAATAAAATGGCCACTTGGTCAATACCTAAATTACTATTCTCCATGAGTATCCCGGCAATGTTTTCTATGCTTATACAAGCACTTTATAATATTGTAGATACAGTTTATATTTCGCAAATATCGGAACAAGCGATGTTTGCTCTTGGGTTAGTATTTCCAATGCAAATGATTGTTACATCACTATCTTTAGGAGGGGCGATTGGGACATCAACTTTAGTAGCAAGACGTCTTGGTCAACAAAATCATGCTGAGGCGAATAAAACAGCATCGACTGGTCTTATCTTGGCACTATTTCATACTGCAATCTGTGCAGTTGTGGGTATCTTCCTATCAAAACCATTCTTATCTTTATTTACACAAGATCCAACGATTATTGCGATGGGTTATGATTATCTAAGTATTGTTATGGTTTGTAGTGTGGGTGTGTTTGTGGGAATGTATTTTGAAAGAATTTTCCAAGCACAAGGTAATATGATATTACCGATGATTTCATTACTAATTGGTGCAATTACCAATATTATTTTGGATCCTGTTTTTATCTTTGGATATTTTGGAATTCCAGCTATGGGGGTTAAAGGGGCAGCAATCGCAACAGTGATTGGGCAAATCTTTGGGATGCTCTTCATTTGTAGCTGCATGGCTTTTGGTAAGCATGAAGTTAAATTCCAGTTCAAAGGGTTACATCTTCGCTGGGAAAGAATTAAAACAATTTATTCAGTAGGATTACCGGTAGCGATTATGAACGCTGTTGGATCAGTTACTACAACATGTATGAATTTCGTATTGGTTAATTATTCAGATGCGGCTGTTACGGCTTTGAGTATTTATTTCAAATTAAACTCATTTGTATTTATGCCTGTATTTGGATTGAATCAAGGGGCATTACCAATACTTTCTTATAACTTTGGATCACAAGATGTAGGGCGTTATAAGAAAACGGTTAAACTTTATTTAATCACGGCAATTAGTTTAATGGCAGCAGGATCATTACTCTTTATCTTTGGTACGGATTTATTACTTGGATTATTTAATCCTTCACCTGCCTTGTTAGAGGTAGCACGAGTTGCTTTAGTTGTCATTTCAATTTCCTTTGTGTTTGCAGGAGCATCTATATCAATGAACACTGTATTCCAATCTTTGGGTAAGGGAATGTCAAGTATGATTATGACCCTACTTCGTCAATTAATCTTCTTAGTGCCATTTGCTTATATTTTTGGTGAATTATGGGGATTAGTCGGTGTATGGGCTTCATACCCAGTTGCTGAAATAATTGTAGTCTTGATTTATATTCCAATTTGTTATAAAACATTTAAGAAGGCATTTAATATAGGTTAAGAGGTGAAATTATGAAGCCAAATGATGATATTAAAAATGAACTAGATGAAATTCTTAGAAAATTAGATGAAGCTGAAAAAGAATTTACATCTAAAATGAAAGAATTTAATTTACAAGAAACTGCACGTAATGACCAACAAACAACAGATTAGAAAAATGAGGTTTATCAGTCGATAAACCTTTAATATTCTTGAAGGAGAACAAAGTTATGAATAAAAAAATAGTGGATATTTTAATGGTAGTTGTAGGAAACATCTTTATCGCATTTGGTGTTTCGGCTTTTATCTTGCCTTATAATATCTTATCGGGAGGACTAGCGGGTATTGGGATTGCGTTATATCCTTTTATTCATGTAGAACCGACTTTATTCGTAAATTTCTTTACAATTGTCTTATTTATTCTAGGCGTTGTTTTCTTAGGTAAAGGATTTGCACTGAAAACAATGATTAGTTCAATTGTTTACCCAGTTGCACTAATTTTGTTTAAGGGTAAATTTCAAATCGAAGTTGATCCATTGCTTGCGGCATTATATGGGGGATTACTCAGTGGTATAGGGGCAGGAATCGCAATGAGAACTGGCGCTAGTACAGGTGGTATCAATGTTGTAACAATGATTTTACATAAATATACCAGTCTTAGTTTAGCTACACTTGTTTTAATCTTAGATGCAATTGCGGTAGGATTAGGATTATTCTCTATGGGAATTGAAGCAGTGCTTATTGGGTTTATTGCGGTATGGGCTGGATCTCAAGCAGTTGATAAAGTACTCATGATGGGACTACAAGATGCAAAAGCGGTTCAAATCATTTCACCACAATACCAAGCAATTTCAGATGCGATACATGAGAAAATGGTACGTGGTACAACACTGCTTCATGCAGAAGGTGGATATTCTCATGATGAAAGAAAAGTAGTGCTAACAGTGGTTAGTAAAAACCAATATCGTGAGCTAACGCGTTTAGTAAATGAAATTGATCCCAATGCATTTATTGTGATGAGTGATACAAATGAAGTTAAAGGACTTGGATTCTCATACGAATTCAAGGTATAGAAAAACCATTACATTGCGTAATGGTTATTTTTTTGATAATTCATCAATTAAGATTTGATAAGACTCACGAACTTCACTTTGTTTTTTCTCAATGGCGTTATTAATGCGTTTCATAATTTTTCTTACATTAGGTGCCCATGTGTCACTACCAGGGGCATAACGTGCTGCCATTTTTTCAGGTGTATCTGAACCTTTTTCTTTATAGCTAACTAATAAGTCTATGAAAGCTTTAATTCCAGCTTCTTTACTTTCAAATCGAGTCCATTCTCCACCAGAGCGCATCCCACCAAAGTTATGCTTATTAATGCAGATGTTACTTGAACCATCTCCTGTTTCCCATGCAGCTAATGCTACTGCGTAAACAGGATCAATACCTGATTCAATCGCATAGTCGTAAAATAATTCGATTTGACCTGACATGGCACCTTTAAGGCTTCCGTCAATTGCTTCTCTTTTAGCTTCTTCAACCTTGATGGCTTGTTCATCTAGTAGATTAATCAATTCTTGATTGAATTTATCAGTAGTAGAAATAGATTGATCACAAGGTAGTAAGCCAATGGCTGTATCTTGTGAATCAGTTGCACCAGGTGTAATTGGTTCAGTAGGTTGTGGTGTACAAGCTGAAGGTTGCTCGGCTTCTACAACAGTTATAAATGGAAGATGTCCAAAGATTAATCCTAGAATTAACAAAGTACTTCCTATGCTTTTCTTTATCATATAAATCTCCTTTAAAACAAATAACGTTGTCATTTTATAGGATTTAGAGAAAAAAGGCAAATTTTTATAAATTTATGGGTTTAACTATATTGACAAGTAGTACAGTAGAATATATACTACATATGAGCATATGTTCATATGTGTGAGGTAAGCAAGATGAAACGAGAACTTATACTAAATGGATTAGATTGTGCTCATTGTGCAGCTGAAATCGAAGAAAAAATCCAAAAGCTTGATTCAATTCAAGAAGCCCATGTAGATTTTATGTCTAAAAAATTAACGGTTATCCCAAAAAATGAAAAGAGCTGGGAATCTCTTAAAACTCAACTGATTAAAATCATTACTGATATGGAACCAGATGTCGTTGTTGGTGAAGCGGGTGAATCCTATTCCTTATTCTTTAAAGGTTTAGATTGTGCCCATTGCGCAGCAGAGATTGAAGATGAAATTCGAAAAGTAGTAGGTGTTGAGAGTGTCAGTGTAGATTTTATGAGTACAACCTGTACATATAGATGTCAAAAGAGTGATAAAGCACGAATTGAACAAGAAATTAGAACGATTGTAAATACCCATGAACCTGATGTAATTGTGGAAACAGTTAGTACTGATAAAGAAGAAGACCGAAATTTCAAAAAAGATTTGATTCGAATCTTTATAGGAGCAGGATTGTTTGTGATTGGATTCTTACAACCAGAAACAAGTTTGTTAGGAATAGTCTTTGTTTTAGGTGCTTATGTACTACTTGGATATGATGTTGTTTTTAGAGCTGTTCGAAATATCTTAAAAGGACAATGGTTTGATGAGAACTTCTTAATGGCACTTGCAACCATTGTAGCAATTCTTCTTCAAGATTATCGCGAAGCTGTAGCAGTTATGTTGTTTTACCAAGTTGGTGAATACTTCCAAGAAAGAGCGGTCTATTCAAGTCGTAAATCCATTGCGGACTTAATGGATATTCGTCCTGATATTGCCCATGTCATTAAAAATGGTGAAACAGTAGATCTATCTCCAGAACTTGTACAAATTAGTGATGTTGTCGTAGTTAAGCCAGGGGAAAGAATTCCTTTGGATGGGATAGTACAAAACGGTGTGAGTAGCTTAGATACTTCAAGTTTAACGGGAGAAAGTTTAGAACGCGATGTTGAAGTAGGTGACGAGGTATTAAGTGGTTGTGTCAATTTAAGAGGATTAATCGAAGTTGTAGTCACAAAAGCCTATAGTGAAAGTACAGTTTCTAAAATATTAGAACTTGTTGAAAATACAAGTAGTAGAAAAACTAAATCAGAAAATTTCATAACAAAGTTTTCAAAAATATATACACCAATTGTTGTTATCTTAGCTGTTATTATCGCAATTACTTTACCAATCATTGTTCCAGGAATTAGTTATGTTGAATCCATTGAACGTGCATGTGCATTCTTAGTTATCTCATGTCCATGTGCATTAGTCATCAGCATTCCTCTTGGATTCTTTGCAGGCATTGGTGGATTAAGTAAGAATGGTATCTTAGTAAAAGGTAGTACAGTCATTGAAAGTCTATCAACACTTCAACAAATGGTGTTTGATAAAACAGGAACAATTACACAAGGTAAATTTGGTGTAAGTAAGATTCTGGGTGAGCAAAAAGCAATTGAATATGCAGCTTATGCAGAAAGCAACTCAACACACCCAATTGCAAAATCTATTTTAGATGCATACAAGGAAGAAGTTGATACCAAACGAATTCAAGAGGTTGAGGAAATTGCAGGGCATGGTATTCGTATTGTCCTTGATGGAGAAACAATTCTTGTAGGTAATACAAAGTTAATGGATCAATTTAATATCAAGTATCCAGTAATTGATGAGCTTGGTACCTTAGTTTATGTTTCAAAGAATAATGAATATATTGGAACCTTAGTAATTGAAGATCAATTGAAACAAGATTCTAAACAAGCGATTCAATCACTTAAAAAAGCAGGTATCAAAAATTGTGTAATGCTTACTGGTGATAGAAAAGCTGTTGCAGATCACATTGCATCACAAGTTGGAATTGATTCAGTTTATAGTGAATGCCTACCTAATGATAAAGTGAATGTTGTGGAAAGTTTATTACCACAAGGTAATTTAGGTTTTGCAGGAGATGGTATCAATGATGCACCGGTACTTGCTTTAGCGGATTTAGGATTTGCGATGGGTGGAGTAGGAAGTGATGCTGCAATTGAAGCTGCAGATGTTGTTATCATGGATGATAACTTAAACAAAATTCCTCTAGCAATTAATCGCTCAAAGAAAACAATGGGTATTGTAAAACAAAACATTGTTGGAGCTTTAGGTATTAAATTGTTAGTGCTTGCTTTAGCTGCATTTGGATTTGTGAATATGTGGTTGGCAATCTTCGCCGATGTAGGTGTATCGATTATTGCGATTTTAAATTCAATTCGGTTACTTAAAAAATAAACAGAGAATAACATCGTAAAAATACGATGTTATTTTTATGTTAAACTAGAAATGGAAAATTAATAAAAGAGGTCAATATGAGATATTCAAATAAAAAGAAAAGAGTGATGTACGCAATTGCATTTATTACACTACTTTTCATTGAAATATTTATAGGGATGTTTGTAAAGGATAATTTTATTCGCCCTTATGTAGGTGATGTCTTAGTTATTATCTTGTTATGTTGTTTAATACGAACTATTTTTCCAAGTAAACCGTCTTTTATATTTCAATATGCAATTCTTATTGGCGTCATTGCAGAGGGGTCACAGTTCCTCCATTTAGATCAATATTTACAAGTAAGAGGTACTTTGCTTGGCATTGTGTTGGGGTCGACATTTGATTTGAATGATCTTGTTTGTTATATCATTGGGGGAACACTTTTTGGTTTATTTGAATTGTTAATTTTCATGCATCAAAAAAACGAGAAGATGTGTTAACAAGATAAAACTTCATGTATAATATGGGGGTATGGAATGGATGATTAAAATGAAAAGAAGAATATTTTCTTATTTAATATGTGGCTTGTTAATTGTAGGTAGTCTTCTGCCTGGCTATGCAGAGGATAATGCAACACCAACACCTGAGCCAACACCTTCGCAATCTGTTGACACACTTGGTTTGAATGCAAAGTCAGCAGTTTTAATTGATGCGAAAACAGGAATGGTACTTTATCAAAAAAACATGGATCAACAAATGTTTCCAGCGAGCATCACAAAAATATTAACAAACTACATCGCATTAGAAAAATTGGGGAAAGATGACTTATTGACAGCAAGTGCCACCGCGATTGATAACATTGATCGCTCTAGCAGTCACATTTGGTTAGATTATGGAGAACAAGCTCCTGTAATTGATTTGGTCTATGCCTCGATTATGCAAAGTGCCAATGATGCATCAAATGTTCTTGCGGAAGCTGTGGGTGGAACGCAAGAGGATTTCGCAAAACTGATGAATGAAGTTGCGAAAAATGCTGGAGCTAAGAATAGTAATTTTACCAATGCTCATGGGTTACCAGATGATGCCCACGTAACAACTGCCTATGATATGGCAATGATTACGCGTGCAGCTCTAAGGAATGAAAATTTTAAAGAGGTTTTTGGGCAAGTACGCTATGACATGGCTCCAACTAACAAACAGAAAGATACTCGTGTTTTTTCTTCTGCAAATGAAATGATAAAAAACTCTAAATTTAAATATGACTATGCAACAGGAGGTAAAACCGGTTGGACTGAGGTTGCGGGCTATACGATGGTTAATAGTGCAACAAAAGACAATATGGATTTAATCGGAGTTGTTATGGGTTGCGATAATGCGGATAGTCGCTATGAAGATATGACAAAATTATTTAACTATGGTTTTGATAATTACAAAACAGTTACAATATCAAATGATATTGGAGATGTTCACAGTGAAGTAAAAGATGGAAGTAAAGTCATTGGAGAAGTAGACTTCACACTATCAAATTCCTTGAATGTTTTGTTGCCGATGTCAACCGACGAAAGCACATTAGCGATTGAAGTCGAACTTCGAAATGAAGATGAAGGTGAAGCAATACAAGGGTATGCGATAATTAAAATAGGAGAAAATCGTATAGGTGAGGTACAACTAGAAAAAAATATTATTTTATATGATTTAAGTTTTGGAGCATATGTACTTCCTAAAATCGTTCAAGTTATTAATTGGATAAGTATTGGAATCCTAGGTTTATTCCTCGTTTTAAAGGTTTTAGTCTTCTTAAAAAAGAATACAAAACTTCCAGAATAGATGTTAAGAACAGTCTTAATTTCACAAGCGTTTTATTTGAATGTGAAAATCGTCACGATTAAATTGACAGTACTTTTGTTACCATTTATAATGAAACATACGGAGGAAGAAATAAAATGAAAAAACTATTAACATTATTAGTTGCTGCAATGGTTTTAGCTGGATGCTCAACTGCACCTGCAAAACCAAGTGAAACACCTGCTCCAACTGATGCACCTGTTGCTTCAACAGGATTAAAAGTGGGAGTTGGTTCTGTTACATCTTTAAGCGTTGCTGATGCTACTGCTGATAAAGACGGACAAGTTCAAGCTAACACAACATTTGCTACTGTAGTATTAGAAGGTGACGTAATTAAATACGTTTCTATCGATACTGCACAAAACACTGGAAAATTTGATACTAAAGGTGTAATTACAGGTCCTGAAGATCCAACAGCTACACCAACTAAGAAAGAAAAGAAAGATGCTTACGGAATGAAGGGAGCATCTGAAATCGGTAAAGAATGGTTCGAACAAATTGCTGCTCTTGAAGAATATGCAATTGGTAAAACTGTTGCTGAAGTAGTTGGAATGAAAACATATGCAAAAGATGATGCTCATCCAGCTGTTCCTGAAGTTGAAGAATTAAAAACTTCTGTAACAATGTCTGTAGGAGATTACTTAAAAGCAATTCAAGTTGCTGCTGACAATGCAGTTGAAGTTGAAAACGTTGCTAAAGTAGGTTCTGGTTCATTCACAAGCTTAAGCATCGCTGATGCTACAGCTGACAAAGATGGTCAAATCCAAGCTAACACTACATTTGCTGTAGTTGCTTTAGATGCTGATGGTAAAATCGTTTACTCAAGCATCGATACTGCTCAAAATACTGGAAAATTCAGCACAGCTGGTGTAATCACTGCTCCTGAAGATCCAACATTAACACCAACTAAGAAAGAAAAGAAAGAAGCTTACGGTATGTTAGCTGCTTCTGAAATCAAAAAAGAATGGTTCGAACAAATCGCAGCATTCGAAGCTTACACAGTTGGAAAAACAGTAGAAGAAGTTGTTGCAATGCCAACATATGACAAAGGTGATGGAAACCACACTGATGTTCCTGAAGTAGAAGAATTAAAAACATCTGTTACTATGACAGTTGGTGACTACTTAAAGGCATTAGAAAGCGCTGCTACTAACGCTGTAGAAATTAAATAAGTTTAAATTAACTTATAAAGCAAAGGTAATCAAACCTTTGCTTTTTTATTTTCTTTACCTCTTTTATATAGTGTGTGCTAAAATAGATATACATAGGGAGAGATGTAAATGAAGGTTTTTAAATGCGTACTTATCGATAAAAACAAAAACAAAGTAACTCGAATAATTGAAGCTGAAAATGAGCAAACTTTATTGCTTAAAATAAAACAAATGGAATATTTTCTTGTGAGCAAAGAAGAAGTTAAACAAGAAGTAAAATCCATTAGAAAAATGAAAGCGAAAGATTTGATTATTTTCTGTCGCCAAATTTCAGTTATGCTTGATGCAGGGATAACAATAATTAGAGCAATCCATATCCTTGAATCAAAGAGTAGTAACCCAAAGACAAGAGTAATCTATGAAAGAATTTACGAATCAATGCAAAAAGGAAATAGTCTTTCTGTGTCGATGCGTGCTCAACAGGTTTTTCCTAATATTTTAATCAACATGGTAGAAGCTGGAGAAACAGGTGGTATCCTAGAAAAGAACTTAGCTAAAATGGGAGAGCACTTTGAGAAGGAAAACAAATTAAATAATAAAATTAAGGGTGCAATGATGTATCCAATCATTTTAAGTATTGTAGCAATTGTTGTTGTTATCTTTTTAGTGACAATGGTATTACCAACATTCTTCTCATTATATGAAGGACAGGATCTACCACTGATTACCCAAATCTTGGTTGCTTTTAGTAATTTCCTTACTGATTATTGGCCATTTGCTCTTGCGGGAGTTGCCATCGTTATTATGGTTATCCCAATTATTTGTAAACTTAAACCAATTCGGACAAAGATTGATACATTCAAATTAAAGGCACCAGTTATTGGGAAACTAAATCGTACTATCTACTCTGCGCGATGTGCTCGTGGTTTCGCTACTCTTTATGCAAGTGGATTGGATATGATTGAATTACTTAGAATGGTGTCACTAATTATAGGAAACGTTGTGATTCAGGATAAATTTCAAACGGTTATACAAAAAGTAAGTCGTGGAGAATATATTTCGACAGCTTTAGAAGATGCAAAAGTGTTTGATCCAATGTTTACATCGATGGTATTCATAGGTGAAGAATCAGGATCAATTGACACCATTCTTGAATCCGCAGCAAATTATTTTGATGAAGAAGCAGATGCAGCATCAACAAGAATTGTATCACTAATTGAACCATTGATGATTATCGTTATGGCACTTATCATTGGATTTATCGTAGCAGCAGTTATGTTACCAATGTATGGCATGATGCAATACATCAGTTAAGAATAAACAGAAACTAGGGAGGGAATTTTATGGCATATTATATTGAAATAGGTAATACGCAATATAAAATTGTAGATGCAACATTTAAAAAGAATCAAATTAAAATAGATAGTTTTAAAACTGTTTATTCTTTAATGGATCAAGACAATCTACATCAAATTGTTACGGAATTACAAGATAAGAAAGTAAAGAAAGCAACTGTTATTGCGAATAATACAAGTGCCTTTTATCGTGAATTAAAAGTACCTGTATTGGATGATAATAAAACAGTTCAAATTATACGTAATGAACTACAAGCATCACAAACGATTAACCAAGATATGTTAATTGACTTTGTGGATATTGGATTATCGAAAGAAGAGAATTTAAGAAAAATATTAGTATGTGGATTACCTGTATCACTTGTTGGATCTTATGAGAAACTTTTAAAAGATGTTAAGTGTAAAAAAGCAAGAACAATTGAAGTAGGGAATCGTGCTTTATTCAATTATCTATCGAACACTTCAATTAAAGATAATACACAGCCATATATCACTTTAGAAATTATTAATGGATTATTAAAAGTATTTTTATTTGATGAACAAAAATTCGTTTTGTTAAGAAGTGCACGTATATCATTTGATGATTATGAAGGACTTGTAAGCACAATCAAAGAAGAAATTTCACTAATGCAACAATTCCAATTAACGCGTCATTATCAATCTAAGATTGAAGCAGTATATTTATTTGGAGATTACAATGGGATTAATAAATTAATTAGTGATTTATCATTAACTGTTCCGATGCAAATTGCGGTATTGCCAGCATTAAGTAATTTAGAAGCACCTGAAGATTTTAACTATTTATCTTATATTCATGTTTTAGGATCACTTGTAGGAAATCCGAAGAATTTAAATTTTGATAAGTTATATGATGAATTCCAAAAAGATGCAAAAGCAATGGATCCAAATAAGAAAAAGTTACTTATTACATCTATTGTTGCAGGAGTAGTGTTAGTTGGTGTATATGGTGGTTTATTTTACTTAAATGAAACACTTAAGAAAGACATCGAAGCAGAAAAGACATTTACAACAAATGAAGAGTTATTAACTAAAGTAGCAAAAGTATTGGAAGAAGAATCAATGATAAATGCTTATGCAACAATTGGAACTGAAATTGATGGGGCACAAGCTAATTTAGATTTGATTCCATATGTTAATCAATATGTTATGGATGTAATTTATGGATATGAGGGTGCAAGTGTCCAAGATTTTAGTTTGGAACAAGGAATCTTCAGTATTGTTGTTCAAACAACAGATTCTCATATTCCAACATATTTTGCGGATCATTTGAGAAACTCAGGGATCTTCGAATCAGTAGATTTCTATGGTATGCAATACAGTGATAAAGATAATAATTATACATTCAATGTGATTGCAACAATGGAAAGGAGTGAGTAAGAATGAATTTAACAAAGCGAGAAAAACTATTATTAAGTGTATTGGGAATCGTCATCGTTATTACAGTTTATGCGGTCTTCTTACTACTACCTTTATATCGTCAGTTCACTGCAAATCAAGCTGAATTAAAATCACAAAAAGAATTGCATGAAACAATGGAAATAACAGCTGCACGTTATGGTACAAATGATAAAGCCCTAGCGGATGCAAAAAAGGCAGCAGAAGAAAAGTTAAATAAAATGTTACCAACACAAGCAAATGACAAATTGCATGATTATTTAGTAACACTTGCAGAAGAGTCAGGACTTAAAGTTAGAACAACGACCTTAATTGATACAACTATTCAAATGGTGTATCCAGAATATCCTGAAGAAGTAGAGGTTGATCCAGAAATACCTACAACCTATACACTAAAAGATGCGCTATTTGCAGTAAATGGTATTGAATTGCCAGTTGCTACATTCCCTATGATTTATGATGTTTATATGGAGAAAAATATCATGAGTATCGAGGTATCAGGAGACAATCAACAAGTATCTGCTTTTTTAGAATCAATTATTGCACAAAATAAAACAATGAAAACGATTGGGTTTTCAAGAGATGCAAAAAACAATACGTATACAATTACTGTAAGTGTTTATAGTACTGAAGGAATGGAGTGAATCCATGAGTAGTAGAAGCAAAAAAGGATCGGTTTTGCTTTATGTCATTATGATTTTTTGCTTAATGACTATTTTAGGCTTGGGATTAATAACGCTAACAAATCACAATACAAAAATGACAAAAATTGAGATGGATAGTGAACAAGTTTATCAAAGTGCATTGAGTGGTTTAGAGACAACATTAGTTTCATTTGAAAAAGATCCAGAAACAGGAGCCAAAATCACTGAATTCATTCGTAGTGGTGGAGGTACAACATCCACAGAACTTAACATTGATAAAATGGGGAAAATTAACATTGCAATAACCTGTGCTAGTGGTGAAGAAGTAAGTAGTTGTAAAAAGCTGAAAGTGGATTCAACAGCAACATTAAATGGTCTATCAAGAACAGTGACTGGTTATTTGAATGTAATTGAAGGTGGACTCGAATTCCCTGTTACAGTAAAACAAGGTGATGATGATATTGATGATCGCTATAGAAAAGTACAACAGCCAGGCGACAAAGAATATTGCTTGTTTGGTACATCACCAACTCAAGTAGGTACTGAATGTTTCAAGGAAAAAGCGAGTACATACGAAGATAAATTTTCACAATATGAAAAAGAACCCAATCTTGAAAAATACAATAAGAAATTAGATGAATTTCAATTAATGGCAAAAGGACAAAAATGTAATTTTGAGGCAACAATCGATAGTAGTTGTGTTGTTGAGGGAAGTGGTAATACAGTGACTGGAAAGAATGTTGTCATTGATAATTCTAAATCAGATGTAGTTATCGATTTTAAAAATATTGTAGGTGTTATGTCAAGTAATTTCACTTTGACAGATCCAGATTCAGAATATCTTGTAATTTTTATATCAAATAAACCTATAGTGTTTTTTGACACATCATTTGGTAACGATATAAAAGATGCAGATAATTTCGTAATTATTGGCAGCAAGAATACAAACTTTCTATTTCAAGGGATGGATAAGAATGTAAATGGGTATGGATGGATTATAAGTCCATTTCAAGATGAGGATCCTTGGGGTGCACTAGATACAAAAAAAGGCCAAGTTTCTTTAAGAGGTCAAAATAATAAGACGGCCAATTTATATGGTGGTGCATATGCAAGTATTGTTTCACAAGTAAATGCAGCTAATATTTATGGGGTTAAGCCTTCAGATAAAATGCTAGGATTGTTTGCTGATCTTGATTTAGAGATGAGCGGAGGAGGTGCAATGACCTTTGCAAAAACATACGACAAATAGAGGATTTACATTGATTGAGGTTATTGTATCAGTAGGAATACTTGCGATTATTTCTGTCTTATTTATTACTGTATTCTCAAGAATGGTAGAAATTAATATGGCAAATAAAAAAATAAATGATGCTAGTTTAAAAGGTGCTTCAGAAATCACACAAGGGAATTTTGATTGTACAAGCGGAAGTTATATTGCGCCATTATCATTTAATGGCAATACATTTACTGTTAGTGCCCAAATGTGTGATGTATCAAGTCAAAAGAAATATAAATTATTTAGAGTAGTTGGAGAATAGAATGAAGAAAAAAGGGATGACATTAGTTGAACTTATTATGGCAATCGCAGTTTTAGGGATTATCATGGTTTTTGTAGCGACTGGAATGCAACCTGTTCTTCAAAGTTATGGTGTACAACGCAAACTTAATTTAAGTAAAGATATAGCGAATAATTCACTCGCAATTATTAAAAATGAGATAAGAAATGCAAAAGGTTCAATTGCAGTTGGAACTGATGGTACATGTGATGCTACAATATATTCAAACGGTAAATCAATTATATTTTCCAATACTGAGAAAACATTACCTTATAGTTATTTTGGAAATGAGAATAATATAAGTTTAAGTTTTTCAATTGCGGATGGAAAAGTTGTTGTCAATTTAAGTGTAAATGGATATAAAACATCGGGTACATTTGCTCCTTATAAACAAACAAATATTACAAAAGATGGTACTGGGAATACATTGTGTATAGTAAAAGAAGCGTCTGCAGAAGACACTCCTTAATTAAAAGAAATTCGTAAAATACCAAGAAATCAATGTTTGACCATAAATCAAACAGAATAGAATTGCGAAGATTAAATGTGGACCAAGAGGCATTTCGGATTTAAGTGATGTTTTCTTTACTCGAGTTGAAATGATTCCAAAGATACTTGCGGTAATAGAACCAATCATCATCGCAAGAAGGATATTTTGCCAACCCAAAACAAATCCAGCAGCCCCCATGAGTTTTACGTCACCATAACCCATGCCTTTTGTAAGATAGGCAATGATAAATAAGGGGATGCTAATGATAATGGCTCCAATTAGTTTATCATTTAATGAAGAAGGGTGTAAAATTAGAAGTAATATACCACATAGAATACAAATAAGATGAGTTCGATCAGGAATGATCATTGTTTGTAAATCGATGACAGCAGCGTAAATTAATACGGATGCGAATATAAAATAAATAAGTGTATCAAGTGTTATTCCAAATGTTAAATAGAGTATTAAATAAGTAATTGCGGTTAATGCTTCCACAATTGGATATTGGATAGAAATTGGTTTGTGACAATGTTTGCACTTGCCTCTAAGACCAATCCAACTAAATAGTGGAATAAGTTCATACCATGATAGGGTATGATTGCACTTAGGGCAATGAGAGCGACCTTTTGAAATTGGTTCCTGTGTTTGATATCGTAAGATACAAACATTAAGAAACGAACCAATTACTAGACCAAGTAATATAGAATAAATTGCTAGTAGTAATTGCATAGTGACCTCACTTCTAATATTTGCTACTAATAAGCATAACACAAAACGATGATAAAGGAGAATGTGTATGGAAAAGAATGTACCTATAGGTCAATTATTATTAAGTAATAACTACATTACAATGGACCAATTAAACGATGCTCTTTCAAAACAAAAGATGCAACCAGGAAAACGTTTAGGAGATGTACTTGTTGACTTGGGCTATGTTAAGGAAAAAGATGTTCTAAAACTTTTGAGTAAGAAGTTAAACTTGCCTTATATAGAAAATCCAGTATTTAGTGTAGAGACAGATGCAATCAATTTAATTCCTGAAGAATTGTTGATGAAATCAAAAGTTTTGCCTTTGTACGTTCGTGAAGGTGTCTTGTTTGTAGCCACTGCAGATCCACTAGATTTTTATAGTATTGAAGATATTCGTGTTGCAACGGGGATGCATGTTGAATGTATTATCTCAAGTAAAAAAGAAATTGAGGTTGCTCAAGATAAAATATTTACTCGTTTGAAAACGAGTGATGCTATCAATGTACTTCATCAAGAAAATACAGAGATACAAGTTGATGCAGGAAATGCAGAAATGCTTGAAAGAATTGATGCTGCACCAGTTGTTAAATTATTGAACAACATTGTTAGTGATGCAATTCAAAGTAATGCAAGTGATATTCATATTGAACCTGAAGAAAACAAAGTGTTAGTACGATTCAGAATTGACGGTGATTTACGTGTGAATATGGAGTTACAAACAAATCTACATCCATTATTAGTAACCCGTTTAAAAATTATGTCTGGTATGAATATAGCTGAAAAAAGAGTTCCACAAGATGGACGTTTCAAATTCCAACATGGTATATCAGAAATTGATATGCGTGTATCTTCACTACCTACTATCTATGGCGAGAAGATTGTTATGCGTTTGTTAGGAACAAACCAAGATGTTAGTTACAATTTTGAAGACATGGGATTTAGTGATAGAAGTATTAAAATTATTCATGACTTATTAAAATATTCAAATGGAATTATACTTGCAACAGGTCCAACTGGATCTGGTAAAACAACAACGTTGTATACAATGTTAAAAGAAATTATCCATCCAAAATTGAACATTGTTACAGTAGAAGATCCGGTAGAAAAACGTATCGAAGGTGTAAACCAAGTTCAAGTAAATAACAAAGCAGGATTAACCTTTGCTTCTGGATTGCGTTCAATCTTGCGACAAGACCCAGATATTATCATGATTGGGGAGATACGTGATGCGGAAACTGCTGAAATTGCAGTACGTGCATCTATTACAGGTCACTTGGTTATTTCAACACTTCATACAAATGACTCATTTTCTTCAATAGCACGTTTAGTTGATATGGGGGTTGAACCTTATTTACTAGCAGATTCAATTCGTGGAGTAATTGCACAACGACTTGTAAAACGTGTTTGTCCACATTGTAGAAAAGCATATGTTGCAGATGAAAGAGTACAAAAGTTATTAAATGATTCTTCCATCACTACAGTATACAAAGGTGAAGGATGTCAATTGTGCGGCAATACCGGATATCGTGGACGTATTGCAGTTAATGAAATCTTTAAAGTAACACCAGATATTAAACGTATTATTGTAGAAAAAGGAAATGATGTAAAAGCAATAAGAGATTATGCTAGAAATACAAATATTATTACAATGAGAGAAGAACTTGCAGATCTTGTAAGAGAAGGAACGACAAGTGTTGAAGAAGCACTTAAGATTCTATACTCAATTGATTAGGAGAAAAACATATGATTGAACAATATTTAAGATTCGCAAGACAAAATAATGCATCCGATGTTCATATCACAGTAGGCTTACCTGCGATGTTACGTGTTACAGGCAATATAAGACCCATTAATGATGTACCTCTATCTGAGGATGAGGTAAATCTATTAGTTAAATCAATGATAAGCGATGCGCAACTTAATAAATTAATGTCTGGAGATGATTTGGACTTTACCTATGTATCACAAGATGGATTTAGAAATCGTGTTAACATTTATCGCCAAAAAGGAAATTTTGCAGTAGCACTACGCTTGTTGAATAGTACAATACCAACACTTGAACAACTTGAGTTACCTGAGGTTTTAGGTAAATTAGCAATGTTACAAAGAGGATTAATCCTAGTAACAGGTCCAACGGGTTCTGGAAAATCAACAACACTTGCTGCAATGATTGATGTAATCAATAGAAATAGAAGATGTCATATTCTAACACTTGAAGAGCCAATAGAATATGTACACAATCATAAATCATCAATGATTAATCAACGTGAAATAGGTAGCGACTCGTATAGTTTTGCCCATGCACTTCGATCTGCACTACGTGAAGATCCAGATGTTATTCTTGTTGGGGAAATGCGTGACTTTGAAACGATATCACTTGCGTTAACTGCAGCAGAAACAGGACACTTGGTTCTATCGACATTACATACAACCAATGTTGCTCAAACCATTGACCGGATCATCGATGTTTTCCCACCAAATCAACAAAATCAAATAAGACTGCAATTATCTGTATGTTTAAAGGCGGTATGTGCTCAACATTTATTGCCAAGAATTGATAACCGCTCAAGGGTTGCAGCGTTAGAACTTGTAGTAATGAATGAAGCTGTAGGCAACATGATACGTGAAGGAAAAACTTACCATATTCCAAGTGTTATGCAAACTCATCCAGCAGAGGGTATGCAAACAATAGAGATGGCTCTAGCAAAACTTGTAAGAGAAAACAAAATATCCATGGATGTGGCTATGGAGCATTGCTCTGATCCACAATTACTAAGAAGGTTAGTTAATTCCATCATATAACCCATTGATAACCTATAAATTAACGGTATATTGTATTATTTTGACAATGTTATATAATAAAAGTGAAAAGGGAGAGAAAATCATGAAAAAAATTAAAAACAAAAAAGGGTTCACATTAATTGAACTTATCGTAGTAATCGCAATTCTTGCAGTATTAGGTCTATTATTAGTGCCACAAATTAGTGGGTATATCAAAGCGTCAAAAGATGCAGTTGGAACAGCAAATGCTAAATCTTGTTTTTCGCAAAGATCACTTGAAAAAGCAAATACTGATGCAGGTCTCAATATGACTGTTACAGTTGACCCAAAATGCAGTGATATAGCTGCAGATGGTAGTGTTACTTGGACTGACAAGGACAATAAAGTTTATACTTACAAGGGTGGGGAAGTTGTACTACCACAATAGTTATTGATTTAATTGCCAAGAGACGATGGAAGTAGTTAGTTTTCCATCGTTTTTATATGTCTTCACTTTAGATGAATATTAGATGAACTTTGAGGTGAGAATCTTCCTATTAATAGGGAAATATGCTAAACTACGTGTAGTAAAGGAGTAGGTTATGAAAAGAATAATTTTAACACTTGCGGTTAATACGATATCATTGTGGATTGTTAATTACTTGTTTACTGGAGTAGAGATTAGCTCTGGTGAAACATTGATGATTCTTGCGATTATTTTATCGTTATTAAACGTTACAATTAAACCTATACTCAATATATTTACATTCCCAGTAACATTACTAACATTTGGATTATTTTCATTAATAATAAACGGGTTTGTATTACAACTTGCATTTTCGTTTGTAAGTGGTGCATCAATAGATTCATTTACTACAACGGTGTTAGCTGCAATAGTATTGAGTATTGCGAATAGTTTTTTAAACGCATTGGTAGGTAAGAAATAATATGAAAACTGAAGTTGTGTATTTTACAAGAACCAAGCATACTGAAAAGATGGCTCGGGTTGTTGCGGATGTTTGTGGAGTTGAAGCTATTAATATCACAGAACAACATCGTTTGTTTGATGTGGATTGTTTATTTATTGGTACGGGTATCTATGGGGGGAAACCTTCGGCTGAATTATTTAGGTACATTGATGATTTGCCAGTGAATCAAATTAAGCATGCAGTGATATTTTCTTCGAATTTTACGAAAAAAGATCAAACTGAGCTCTTAATCAACAATTTGCGTGCGAAGGGCATAGAGGTGTATCCTAGACGTTTTGTTACAACAGGCTCCTTCTTATTCTTAAAAAGAAAACGGCCAAATGAGAAGGATTTAGTGGCTCTTAGACGGTTTACAATTAAAGCACTTCAAGAATTGGGTGGAAATTCATAGGATTTCACCTTTTTTAATGAAAAAAAAGAAAAAAGGTACAAATTGAATTGTACCTTCTAGTAGACAATAGCTGCCCACATATTTCCACTATAACCAATAGCGATTGTATCGTAATTTGGTTGTAATAGAATTGAGCGATGTCCTGGTGAATTTAACCACCAATTTAGTTTTGCTTCAACAGTTGAACCTGAACATGTCAAAATTTCAAGTGGTGAATGATCCCAACTTACACCTTGATCAGATAAAGCTGTTTTATAGTGAGATCCATCAGGTCTACGGTGAGAAACATCACCTACAGATTCTGATGCACGAATTGCAATTGCAGTTTGACCAGCCTCATCCGCAAGTGATAGTGCTGATAATCCATTTTCAGAGCGTACATTGTTGATGAGTTGAAGCATATAAGTAATCTCATCACCAGATCCTACGCCACCACCTTGAACAACAATTTTCTTTGATACTTTTACTGGTAATTCAATTTCTGTTTTATTACCTGAACTATCTGTTGCAGTGTAACGTACAAAATAATCGCCTTCAGTATATGTATCAACATTGCTTTCAAGTTGAAGTGTATCGTATAAGTTTTCTTTTGAATTGTCGATTACATACTCAATATAATCCCAAGGATTAAATTCCTCTTGGTTTAATTGAACTCGTACTGAGTCTTTTGTTAAACCTAATGTTGGAGCTTGTGTATCGACAATGTGTAATGAGACTTTTGTAGTAATCGTTTGTTTGATTAAAAGTGTTGACTCATTGATCGGTTTTACATTGATCATGACATTAATATCTTGAATACCAACTTTTGTTGTATCAATTGCTCCAATTGTCATTTCGCATTTTTCAATTGCGACAAGACTTGGATCAACACCAGATTCTTCAAATACTGCATTTTGAATCACTGCTGTTTTTATCTGATCGAATGCATCAGTCGAATTAACTTCCACACTCACGGTTCTAACTGTTTCAGTTTGTGTTTGTGTAGTGGTTGTTTCTTCAGCCTGGACTTCCTGAATGTTTTCAGAAAGACTTCCACACAGTACTACTAAAATACAAGCAGCTGTGAGTACTAACTTCTTAGCTTTCATAAATCCTCCATTTTTTCAGTCACCCAAGCATTTTATGCACAAAATTCAAATTTGTCAAAAAAAAAGACGATGTTTTCTGTAAAAATCGTCTTTTTGATTGAGAGTATAGTTTAAAAAAGCCTTTATTTATCGTGTTTTTCTAGAAATTTGAGAAATTTTGTTAAATTTTGTGATTTTTCTGAGTTCAGTTAGATTTTTTGCTAATTGTGTTTCATAGGAACTTGACATCCAAGGTTGATAAAAATGCTTGTTTTTGATGGCATTTGGAAGATATTGAATTTGCGGCCATACTTCAGGATGGTCATAATCGTACTTATCTTCTTCCTTTAAATTTACAGGAGTTAATCTTAAATATTCAGGAACTGGTAATGCTTGATTTTGTACTTCACGCATTGCTTCACCAATTGCAAGAGCACCTGATTTACTCTTAGGAGATAAACATAAATCTACAATGGCGACACCTAAAGGAATCATCCCTTCAGGGAATCCAACACGTTTAGCGGCATCAATTGCATTGATGACTCTTGCAACTGCAGCAGGATTTCCTAAGCCAATATCTTCATAAGCAATCACAAGTAATCTTCGTTCAATGGAATCCATATCACCTGCTTGTATTAATCGAGCAAGGTAGTAAAGTGCTGCATCAACATCACTACCACGAATTGATTTCTGGAATGCACTCACTGCATCATAATGTCCATCATCGCCATTATCCATGTTCGTATTTGGAAATTGTGAATATTGAAGTACAGTATCTTTTGTGATTGTACCATTGGATGCAAGAGCACAAATTTCTAATATATTTAAGGCATAACGTACATCACCATTGGAATGTCGAGCAATAATACCAACAGCTTCATCTTCTATTGTGATGTCTTTTAAGCCCTGTGGATGTGTACATGCACGTGTTATTGCCTTGGCAATATCTTCGTTAGTTAATTGTTTTACTTCAAGTAATTGACAACGACTTCTTATTGCGGGATTAATCGCAAAGTATGGATTCGATGTTGTTGCACCTAATAAAATAATAGAACCATCTTCAATGTGTGGTAAGAGTAAGTCTTGTTTATCTTTGTTTAAACGATGTACTTCATCAACAATAACCACAAGACCAGGTGCTAGTTTAGCTTCAAGGAAGATACCATCCAATTCTTTCTTGTTACCAGTTACTGCATTAAACATACGATAAGGAATTTGCAGCTCATTCGCTAAACATTTAGCGAGTGTTGTTTTTCCGGTTCCTGGAGGGCCAAAGAAAATAAGCGAAAATAGGCGTTTTTCTTCAATTAAACGACGAAGTATTTTATCTTTTCCTACAAGATGTTCTTGACCAATTACATCATCTAAAGTTTGTGGTCGAAGTCTAAATGCTAATGGTTCTTTCATTAAAGGACCTCCTTATTTGAATAAATCTAATAATTGCTCTGGTGTTAATTTTGATATAGTACCTTCATTGTTTTCAACAAAAGTATCTGCTAAATTTTTCTTTGTTTCTTGAAGTTTGAGTATTTTCTCTTCAATTGTATTTTGTGTAATCAATTTATATACTTGGACAATATTCTTTTGCCCAATACGATGAGAACGATCAGTTGCTTGATTTTGAGCGGAGATATTCCACCATGGGTCAAAGTGAATGACACCCTCTGCTGCAGTAAGGTTTAATCCTGTTCCTCCAGCTTTTAATGAAATAAGGAAAACGGTAGAGTCATCCGATTGAAACTGTTTTACTAATTCTCTTCTTAATACTTTATCAGTATCTCCAGTTAATGTGTGATACTTAATATTACTTTTCTTTAACTCAGTACTTAATAAAGGAAAGATTGAAGTAAATGAGGAGAAAACAAGAAGTTTCTTTTTATTTTCTTTGAAGGTTTCAATGATATTCATACAGGCATTCATTTTACTAGAAGGCTCATGGATGTTTTCAAAAAGAATTCTAGGTTCACAACACAATTGACGTAATTTTGTAATCATGGCTAAGATTTGGATGTGATCAAACTTTGTGTTATTCATTTGTGCTTCAATAGAGGATGCAACTTGTACTGCGTGTGCTAAGTATAACTTAGTTTCATCTTCATTTAATTCAATATGAATAGTTTGTTCAATCTTTTCTGGTAATTCTTTGAGTACTTCTGTTTTTATTCTTCTCAAGATAAAGGGTTCAACTAACTTCTTTAGTTTATCTTGGACCTCAATGTCTTGATCCTTTACGATAGGAACTTCATAAGTACTTCTAAAGTGATGATAATTGTATAAATAATTAGGCATTAAGAAGTCAAAGATACTCCATAATTCAGCAAGTGAGTTTTCTATTGGTGTACCAGTTAACGCAAGACGAGATGTGGCTTTGAGTTGCTTCACAGATTGAGCATTCTTGGTGTTATGATTCTTAATATATTGAGCTTCATCTAGAATGACATAATCAAATTCAATTTGTTTAAGTAACTCAATATCTCTTCTAATATAATCATAACTTGTTATGCATAAATTGTAATCGTTTATTTGTTTAATATATTCTATTCTTTCATCAGATGTACCATGAATCGCAAGATATTTTAAATCTTTACTAAATTTAGCGACTTCATCTTGCCAGTTAAGGATTAAGGATGCAGGACAAATAACAAGAGTTGGTTTCTTCAATTTCAAGGAATCAATAAGAGAAATAACTTGTAGTGTTTTTCCAAGTCCCATATCATCCGCTAAAATACCATTGAATCCATAACTATGTAAAAGTGCCATCCAATGTACACCGACTTTTTGATAATCACGTAAGATTGTTGAATAGCTTGAATCAATATTGAATTGGTGGTGTTGAAGTTTAAAGTTATCAATACAATCTTTAAATGTTTCAGCACGATGAACATGAATGTTTTTTAAATCATTTACTACCTCATCTGTTTGAAAACTACGATATAAAGGTAATTGCACAAGACCATCTTTCATAGAATCAAGTGCGATATGATTCTTATCAAAGATATTTTCTAACTCTTGAAGTTCATTGGATTCAAGATAAATAAGTTCACCAGATTTCAAACGGTGGAATTTTTTTCTTTTCTTGTAATTTCTTAATACATCAGCTAATTCACTGAGTGGAATATCTTGTGATGTTACATCCAATTCAAGTAAGCCAGCATTAACACGAACCCCTAGATTGATGGCGTAGTGTTTTGGACTACCGATGGATTTCAAAGCTTCCGAAACATAGATATCACAATATTCTTTGAGGGCATCTAAACCAGATTTGATAAAGTCATATGTTTTATCTTGATTCATATCAAGGTATGCTTTGTGCTCATCTGTATCAATTGAATAGGCATATTGGCGAATAAAGTTTTCAATGAGTATGCTGCGCTTATCATTGATATTTGCATTGTTTGTAAAGGCATAAAGCTTAGAGCCATCATTCTTTATGTAATGTACGGATATTTCTAAATCATTTTGTTTGTTTAAATCACCATAAAGTTCTATTCGACTAATCTCATTGTTGTTGATAAGGTCATAAGGAAAGTCAATGAACTCAACATCATCAACTAAGTCTTTTAAGAATAAGTGATAAAAAGAATTTAAATCAGATGTAGCAAGCAGATTAAATCCTTGTCTTATTAGATTGAATAAGGTTAGTAATTGATCTGGCTTATGATATTTAGTTCGAAGTATTGTGTTGGAATTAAGTTCATAACGATATCCATCAATAAGGGTAAAAGGGGTAGGAGTAAACTTCATTTCACAACCTTCTGCAAATTTACGGAAAGAGAGAGTACACTTTTCATGAATTTCACTCGTTGTAAGAATATAGTCATCTTTCAAATCAGTAAACAAATCATACAAACTTGGTAAAATACGATCGGATATGACTAAACTACGACTTGAAGATGAGGGTAAATTTCTGATGTATTGGATGTGTTGAAAAAGAAAATCCAAGATACGTTTAGAATCATCATCAAAATAATCATAATTAAGGTAAGAGGAGAAATCTCTACCAAATTCAAAGAATTCGTTGTGTTTAACATGATAAATGAATTGTTCTAAATTTTTAATTACATAAAGCTTTTGAAGCCCTATTTTAAAAGAAATGGATGAAGAATTATTTAAACTAGTAAAGGCAGGAACAAGTCTTATTTTCTCCGATGGGATGATGGTAAGTGGGGTAATGGATTGTTTAACTCGTTGAATGAGTTCTTTAGAATTCTTAGCTAACTGCATTTTTTTATAGTAATCAAAATCTTCTTCAACAACTGATTTATAAGGTATTGTGGGAACACTCAACTCTTTTTGTTCTTCAACAATATAATTTACATCATAAGGAAGAGAATCATTTGAAATCTTTGTGCATTTTAAAAATAAAGCGCCGACATGACCACAAGGACTATCTTCGGTACACCAATTGCATGAACATTCAAACCCAATCACTCGTTGAGACTCAGATTCAATAATTAGTTCAGAGTGAGTGTACTCAGAATGGTAATAGAATAAACCATTTATAGTATAGTTATCATCTTCTTGTTCAATATGGAGTGCATAATTCTTATTACTGCCTGCAATCTTTTCAGCAATGGCACTATTTCTCTGATTTTTCATTAAATCAGAATAGGTTGATATGGATGTTATATACATAGTTGCCCTCCAAGCTATCCTATAATTTTATCATAGAAACAAGACATAAATGATAAAACTTAAGTAAAAGTTAACTTCATTTAGTACAACTTTCATAGTAAAATAGGTACAAGGAGAATTTGGATATGAAAGTTGTAATACAAAGAGTAAGACATGCATCTGTCACAATAGACAATGAAGTGTACAATAAAATTGATAAAGGCTTTCTTTTGTTGGTTGGAATAACGGATGGCGATACAGAGGAAATAGTTGAAAAGGTTGCGAACAAAGTCGTTGATCTTAGAATATTTGATGATGCAGAAGGAAAAATGAATCTGGGTATTGAAGAAGTTGGGGGTACCATTTTATCAATATCACAATTTACATTGTATGGTGATTGCAAGAAAGGTAGACGTCCTAGTTTTATCACAGCTGCAAGACCTGAAATATCAAAACCTCTTTATGAGAAGTTTAATGAAGTTTGTGCAAGAAGAGTTGAAACGAAGCCGGGTATTTTTGGTGCAGAGATGTTGATTGATTTATGCAATGATGGACCCATCACAATTGTGATTGATTCTAAGGATATTCTATGAAAAAGAAGATTGTAAGAACAGCAACCCTTTGTTTTGTAGCAGTAGCATTAATTATATTGGGATTAACAGCTTATACTTATTTCTCAATTAAAGATTATTTAAGTCCACAAACTGTATTTGTGGTGGTATTAGTGGGAGTAGTAGTCACCTTCGCAATTGGTATTGCGATATTTGGGGTAAGTGCATTTGCGATAGCAATGCAAAAAGATGAACAAGAACAAGTAGAGGAAAAGAAAATGGCACAAATTGTATATGGTAGTGAAGTTGCTAAAGAATTAAAAGATGAAATGAAAATGAAGATTGCAAAAAGAGAAGATGAAGGAAAAAGAATTCCAACTCTTTGTGTTATCTTAGTAGGTAATAATCCAGCAAGCGTTTCTTATGTAACAGGAAAAGAAAAAGCATGTAAAGAAGTTGGGCTTGGTTCAAAAATGATTCACTTAGATGAAGAAACAACACAAGAGAAACTATTAAGTGTCATTAAAGAATGCAACGAAGATAAATCAATTGATGGCATCCTAGTTCAATTACCATTGCCAAAACATCTAAATGAAAAAGAAGTTGTGTGGGCAATTGATCCAAATAAAGATGTAGATGGTTTACATCCAATCAATGTTGGAAAACTACATTTAGGTGAGAAAGGATTTGTACCCTGTACTCCTCAAGGAATTATTGAATTACTAAAAAGAATGAATGTTGAACTAAGCGGAAAACGTGCTGTTGTGATTGGTAGAAGTAATCTTGTAGGTAATCCTGTCGCACGTTTATTGATGAATGAAAACGCAACAGTAACGATATGTCATTCCAAAACAGAAAACATACAAACAATTTGTAAAGAAGCAGATATTCTTGTAGTCGCAATAGGAAAAGCAAAATATGTAACAAAGGACTTTGTAAAAGAAGGCGCTTATGTAATTGATGTAGGTGTCAATAGAAATGATGAAGGAAAGTTAGTCGGTGATGTAGACTTTGATGATGTAGTGGATCATGTAACCGCAATTACTCCAGTTCCAAAAGGAGTTGGTCCAATGACGATCACCATGTTATTAAAGAATACAATTGAAGCTTGCGAAAATTCAGAGGTATAAGATGATAGAATATGGTTTAAATGATATTGTTGAAATGAAGAAGGAACATCCTTGCCATAAATCAAAATTATGGAAGATTATCCGCATGGGTGCAGATATTAAAATTAAATGCCAAGGTTGTGGGGCTTCAATTATGTTTGATCGAGCTGAGTTTGAAAGAAAGCTAAAGAAAGTAGTCGAAAGAGCTGAAAGCGAATAATTAGGATTGTATAAAATAATTACATATAAATAAATTGAAGAAGAAATTGTGAAAATTTCTTCTTTTTTAACACAAATTTGAAATAAGAACTTCGATTTTGGTTCCTTATTTCAAATTCATAACTTAAATTGAAATAAAGTGAGGAATTTAAGCATATTTTCTTGAAAAATTAGATATTGAAGATAAGCAATATAAAACATAACTTAACCCATATAATTCATATTATGTCGTGAAAATTATGTAATAAACGTGACATAAAAAGAGAAAGAATAACATAACAACAGAAACTATTAAGTTATTAGCTAAGAGAATAAGTGAAAAGGATAAAATTATTATATTGAAAGAGCAGTGGAATCTAGGGATTGTTTAGGGATATTTGTCATTACAATGAACTAATGCTAGAGATTAATATGAAAAGAAGATGATTAAACCAAGACATCTTCTTTTCTTTATGAAACTAATTTTTATTATAATTTTTGGGAAGCTGACCGAAATATTTTTCTTTCAGTTTTTCAAAAGATTCTCTTGCATCATGTGTTATGCCACTTCTTGCAAATTCTTCTTCAGCATCTTTAATAGCTTGGTCTAGGGATTCGTCAAGTAAATAAATATCAATTCTATTCATAAAAACTCCTTTTTAATATTATCTCATATTCAAAGAAGATTTCATTGCTATTTAATAAAAGCAGCAATTGTATAGATTACCCATATGTGAAATGGGTAGAATACATAGAATAAGTATTGGGTAAACGTTGTCTTTTTACCTGGCTTGCCATTATACATATGCAAGAAAGGAATAACTAGGAGAGCACAACCCTCACTATAAAGCATTTCATAAATTGTTCCATTAACAGACATGACATAACCAATAGTAGATAACATCATAAAGATGCTTACACCAATTAACCATAAATCTCGTTGTTTAGGTTTGTTGTAGTTATAATAAAAGATAAATACAAACATTGGGATAAGGAAACTTCCCTCACCAATAAGTGTACATAGAATTAATACGGCAATACCAGCACTGATGCGAAAGATTGGTGGAATTTCTGTAATTTTACCTTTATCATGGAAGAATAAGATTAACGCTAAACAGCACATAGCCAAGGCGAAGATAATATTTGGAAAGTTTGGAAGCAAATCAGGGTTTATTGTAAGCATAATAATTAGATTACCTAAAGCCATAATGCCTGCAAAGATAAAAAGGCGTTTGCAGTAATTGTAACGATCATGAGTATGCATAAATCCTTCAACAAGAGTAAATGCAAACCAAATAGCTACAGGTCTAGTAATAAAATGGAATATAGCTACAAGTTCAAATGGTAATAATCCTGGTATTATTGATAGGTGATCTAACACCATTAAAAGCATCATAAACAGCTTAATTTGAAATGAATTGAATTTCATATTTCTCCCCTTATTTAAATATAATTAATAGAATAACATAAAAGATTGAGAAAAACGACAAAAAAAGGTAAACTATAGAGTGTTCGAAAGGAATTGATACTATGTCATTAACAGCAGGAATCGTTGGGTTACCAAACGTAGGTAAATCAACATTATTTAATGCAATTACACAAAGTCAGGTAGAAGCAGCAAACTATCCATTTGCGACAATTCAACCTAATGTGGGGGTTGTAGAAGTGCCAGATACTCGTATGGACGAGATTATAAAAATCGCTATACCAAAGAAAATTATTTATACAACATTTGAGTTTACAGATATTGCGGGCCTTGTAAAAGGAGCATCAAAAGGGGAAGGGTTAGGAAATCAATTCTTATCTCATATTCGTCAAGTAGATGCGATATGTCACGTAGTACGTTGTTTTGATGATGCAGATATAACTCACGTAGAGGGGTCAGTAGATCCGATTCGTGATATCGAAATCATTAATTTAGAATTAGCATTAGCAGATCTTCAAAGTATGGAAAATCGTTTGACAAAAATCGAACGAAAAGCACAAGCCAAAGACAAAGATGCAGCTGCAGAATATGGTGTTGTTAAAAAAATAGTGGATGCTTTAAAAGAAGGTAAACCAGCAAGAAGTGTTGATTTGGATAAAGAAGAGCTAGAAGTAGCTAAAGGATACCAACTACTTACAAGTAAACCAATGATCTATATCGCAAACATGTCTGAGGAAGAAATCGCAGATCCATCAACAAATCGTCATTACAATATAGTAAAAGAATATGCAACAAATGAAAATAATGATGTTATCGCAATTTGTGCAAAGATTGAAGAAGAGCTATCTTCATTAGATAAAGAAGAAAAAGCAGTATTCCTACAAGATTTAGGAATCAAAGAAAGTGGATTGGATCAAGTAATTAGAGCTGCATACCATATGTTAGGTCTAAAAACATTCTTTACCGTAGGTGTACAAGAATGTCGTGCTTGGACTTTCCAAGATGGTATGACTGCACCAGAATGTGCTGGAGTCATTCATACTGATTTCCAAAAAGGATTCATTAGAGCAGAATGTTTCAGCTATGATGACTATATGGAATATAGATCAGAAGCAAAATTAAAAGAAGCTGGTAAGCTTCGTTTAGAGGGTAAAGAATACATTGTAAAAGATGGAGATATCTTACACTTTAGGTTTAATGTATAGCTATTATATATTGATTTAGGAATTTTTTGCATCATTGAAAATAAATAAGTAAGGAGAACTTACTTATGAAAAAAATAAATTTCTGGATTGAAGTCTGCAAAGAAGAAAATGAGTACTATGCAAGTATTCAAGATTTTGGGAAATGTGTAGTTACTGGAAGAACAATTGAAGAGTTAATAGAGAAATCAAAAGAATATCTAAATCGCCAATTATTTAAAAATGGTGATAAATTCATGAGAAATAATTATGAAAATATATCATTCATGAATGACAAGCTATATATTTTAGTAACTATATATCCAGAGCTTTACAATTACAAAATTAGGCATGAAATGGTTAAGGTTAGTATAGAACTTCCAAAATGGTTAGTTGGCATGATTAAAAGTGAAAAAATAGACTGTGCAAAAATGATTGAGGAATTTCTTTCGTCATATTTTAGCGATAAGTATTAATGCCTCATTTTTCACTTTTTTTCTATGATATAATGTATAAAAGTAAATAATAGCATATATAGTAGATGGATAAGTGAGAAGTAATATGAAAAAAAAAGACAAGCAGTATAAAACAATCGAGCTATTTGCTGGTGCAGGAGGATTAGCTCTGGGGCTCGAAATGGCAGGATTTGATGCACTTGCACTCATAGAAATAAATAGTGATGCAGTAAAAACATTGAAGAAAAATAGACCTAACTGGAATGTGATTTGCGAAGATATTGCTAATATTTCAAGCAAAAATCTTTTGAATTATTTTTCACTTAAGAAAGGTGAACTAGATTTGCTATCGGGAGGTGCTCCTTGCCAAGCATTTTCCTATGCTGGTAAGAGATTAGGACTAGAAGATAGTAGAGGAACATTATTTTATCACTATGCAATTTTTTTGAGAAAGCTTCAACCAAAAGTATTTCTCTTTGAAAATGTTAAGGGTTTATTGTCACATGATAAAGGAAGAACGTATAAGACGATGATAAAAATCTTTGAGGAATCAGGATATATTGTAAAAAGTTCAAATATTAAAGTATTGAATGCTTGGGATTTTGGAGTACCACAAAAAAGAGAAAGACTAATTACAATAGGAATTCGCAAAGATTTAGAAGATAGTTTTAATTTTGAGTTTCCTAAACCACACAAGTATAAGCCAGTTTTGAAAGATATATTATTAGATTGCCCAAGTAGTAAAGGGACAGAGTATTCTGAGTATAAAAAAAAGATATTTGAATTGGTTCCTCCAGGTGGATATTGGAAAGATATACCTGAAGAAATAGCTAAGGAATATATGAAGAGCTGTTGGTATATGGGTGGTGGAAGAACTGGAATTCTTCGTAGATTGAGTTTAGAAGAGCCTTCGCTAACAGTTTTGACAAGCCCAAGTCAAAAACAAACGGATAGATGTCATCCAATTGAAGCTCGACCATTCACGATTAGAGAAAATGCAAGATGTCAGACATTTCCAGATTCATGGGAGTTTATTGGTGGATGTGGAAGTTGCTATAAACAGGTTGGAAACGCAGTGCCAGTGAATCTTGCGTATGAAATTGGTAAAGAGATAAGAAATGGATTGGAGAATATGAAATATGTATAATTTGAATTTTATAAGTGAAGAGAATTTTAAAATTCATGTAAAAAATACGATCGAAAAGTATGGGGAAAAGTTGAATTCTTATGATTTAGATAAGTTCAATAAAAATATAATAGATCCGATAAAACTAATATTTGACAAAACAGTGTATGGATTGAGTTGGGATGAAATAATTGCAAGTGAGGTATCAAGGCAACGTGACAAATCAAATAATAATGATATTGGATATTTCCATCAGAGAATATTTCAGTATTTTGACAATTGTGAGGTACCTGCGAATGGTACTAATGGTGGTTGGGATGTAATTTATAAAAATGCAAATGGTATTAACTTACCTGAAGATATTGTGGTGGATAAGATTTTTGTGGAAATGAAAAATAAGCATAATACCATGAATTCAGCTTCTCAAGCAAAAACTTTTATAAAAATGCAAAGCCAGCTATTAAGAGATGATAATTGTGCTTGTTTTTTAGTTGAAGCTATAGCACAAAAATCACAGAATATTAAATGGAATACAACGGTAGATGGAGATAAAGTTGGACATAAGCTAATTAGGAGAGTCAGTATTGATCAATTCTATTCGCTTGTTACTGGTGAAGAAAATGCATTTTATGATATGTGTTTGGTTTTGCCTGAAATAATTGAAGAAGTGGTATTCGAAATGAATGAAAACAGAAAGCCTAATGATAAAGTTTTGGATGACTTAATTAGAATCGCTGGTAATGAAGGTAAAAATGAAGTCACGAATGATATGCTTGTTAAGACAGTTTATTTATTAGCTTTTAGCTCTTATCTGGGATTTAGTAAAGATGGAGATTAATAAATAATATACTACCTTTAATCATACGGGAATATAGCTGAAATATTGAAGGATTAAATAATTTTTTCAATATCAACTTAAATGAAACGTCCAAGTAAAGGTAAGGTATCATAAAGTAAAGAAAAATTGGCGAAAGAAAAGTTTATCTTATAATTTTGATTATCAAATAAGAAATAAACTTTAATTTCAAAAATTTTTATTAATAAAAATTACTTTCAAATCCGCAATAAATTAAATTTCTATTAGTTTAGGTAAATTCGGTTATTTTTGTGAAATAACATTAGAACAATTAATAAGATTTGCAATGGGTAATTTGCTTAATATAATATTACTACCATTACAATAAATTTCTATTAAATAGTTTCATACCTTCTTTATAAGTGGATTGATAAACTTGTATGTTCATAATTTGAATTAATTGTTTTATGATAATTTCTTTATACTTTTTATCTGTCTTAAAAAGGTTACTAACACTAGTAGTTACTTCCTGAATTTTTGCATTTTCGTAAGCCCCTTCAAGTGCATATACAATTTGAATTGTTAAATTTTCTAGTTTATCAAGCAAATCATCATTTTGATAATTTGAAATGAATTTTGAGTAAGTAAAGCTACTTAAAATTAAATTGTTGGAATCCAAAGTTATTTCTGATGTGGTAATATCATTATTCTCAATCATGTACATGAATCCATATATAGCAAATATTATAAATTTTGCATTGCTTAGAATAATTTTTTGGTCAATAGTCAATATTGAATTTGCTTTAAGCTTTTGTTCAATTTCTATATAATATTTGTGTAAACATATCAGATCAATGATAAACTCTTTTTTGTTTAAATCTTTCTCGTAATTTAATTTGAATAACTTCTTATAATAAGTATCATTGTCAAAAATTATTTTTTTACCTGATCTTGCCGTCCCAGGTTGTTGATATACAAAAGATAATATGCATTGACCTAATTCGTCATTTTTAATTTTATAATTATATTTATTTTTCTCGGGTTTAACTCCACGCTTAATATCCAAAAATATTTTTTCGGTTTTCAACCAATTTTGTAATTTTTTCATTTCTGGGGCATTTGATTTTAGATCTCTTTGGGTAATTGGTTTTTGAGAATTGGTAGATTCTGCAATTTTTGAATATAAATATTTCTTTGCGGGGTTTATTTCTATGATTTTACATGGAATATAAAATTCATCATTATTCTTTCCTTTATAGTTTCCTATCTTATATGTTGTTTGGCCACCATTAACTATCGAAAAACTCTCTATGTCTATAGTATTCCCATCAATTCGGTAAGATTCGCAAGCTATAATTAAAACATTATTTAAAAACCAAAAATTTTCTCTATCACTATCTAGTGTTTTTTCAATACCCTCATCTACTATTTTATTTGGAATGAATTTTCTTATATTTAGATCAAGCAACCCATCGTCTTTAAATTTATTATACATTTGTGTTAAAGAATTAGATGATAAATTTACCATTATACCCGAAACGTCAATATTGTTGTACTGTAAATAATTATTAGGCAAATCTATCTTTACTTTAAAATTCTTAACAGTATTTGTTTTTTTAGTTACTTCATCAATTCTTAAAATAATTTCTTCTAAACCTATCACGGTTACATTTTCTGTATCATATACATTATTTTCTGTTTTAATTTTCCTTTCAATATTTTCTTTATCTGAATTGGTTATGCTAAAAATTACATACTGTATGTTTCCGTCATTATCATCTGGAAGTCTATCTATTGCATTTTGCAAAACGTTTTTTAGTTTATTGTTATACATTCCAGTTTTAAATTTTTTAAAATTTAAATAAGTAGTACTCATTTTGTTTAATTCAGAAATCAGGTCATTTAGTGTAAAATTATTGCTATACTTGCATTGTGCGCAAATTATTTTGAAGTTTTCATCATCAAAAAATACAAAATCTATACCGCCATCATTAGACCCATTTGTGATTATCTCCTCAATATCAAAAATATTCTCTTCAAAAGCTCCCTTTTCAGAGAAGTGAAAGAAATATGCACATAGGTATTCGAATGCTTGATCATCTGTTAACGTGACGTTTCTAATGCTTTTATAGTTTCTTTTTATATTTTCCAGTTCTGCTCTTAGTTGTTCCATATAGTTACCCATCCTTATTTATATTAGATCATTATTCTATGAAAATAACAAGATGAACAATAGCTATAATCCTATTTATCTTGGATTTTTTCTTAACTTATGTACACCTGAACTAAAATGAAATATCCTAGTAAATGAATACAATGTTACATTGGAGTGGGAATTTAACTAATTATCACTTAATAGCGATAATTGATTGAGTTTTATTTATTAATTGGTATAATCAAGCTAGTAAATAATTTGGAGAAAAAATGAAAAAATCGGGAATATTAATGCCAATAGCTTCACTACCATCAAGTTATGGTATAGGAGATTTTGGGCCAACTGCATATGAGTTTGTAACACTCGCTAAAAAAAGTGGATTAAAGTTGTGGCAAATCCTACCATTAAATATGCTTGGGTATGGTAATTCACCTTATCAATGTTACTCGTCAAAAGCAATGGATGAATTATATATTAGTCTAGATCTATTGGTTGAAGATGGATTGCTGAAGAAAGTAGAATCATTTCAAAGTGATAGTACATCGATTAATTATGAAGAAGTACGTAAATTTAAAAGTAAGTATTTGAAAGAAGCATATCATAGTTTTAAAGGAAATAAAGATTATGAGGAATTTCTAGCTAATAATAATTGGGTAAAACGATTTGGACTATTTATAACACTAAAAAAAGAAAATGGAATGAAGTGTTGGAATGAATGGGATGACGAGTTGATTGACCCGAATTTAGTATCAGAGATAGTGATAAGTAAATATAAAGAAGAAATTAATTATGAATGCTTTGTTCAATATATTCTATTAAGACAATGGAATAAGTTAAGAGAGTACGTGAATTCTCAAGGATTAGAAATCATGGGTGACATTCCATTCTATGTGGGGCTTGATAGTGATGATGTCTGGAGCAATCAAAATCAATTCTTATTAGATACTGAGGGTAAACCTACTTTTGTTGCAGGAGTACCTCCTGATTACTTTAGTGAAGTGGGTCAGCGTTGGGGTAATCCAATCTATAATTGGGATTTGATGAAAGAAGAAGACTTTGCATTTTGGATGGATCGTTTGGAATATACATCAAAACTATTTGATGTAGTCCGTATTGATCATTTTAGAGCGTTTGATACTTATTGGAAAATACCATCAAGTTGTCCTACTGCAATTGAAGGAGAATGGATCGAAGCACCAGGATATCAATTCTTTGATACTTTGTATAAAAAATACCCAGATATGAAAATTATTGCAGAAGATTTAGGATTAATGCGTCCTGAAGTCTATACATTAAGAGATTCATATAATTTGATGGGAATGCGTATTGTTCAATATTCATGGAATCCAAGACATATGGATAAGGATAGAGAAAATTTATTAATCTATACTGGGACACATGATAATGAACCTATGAGATCGTGGTATTCTAACTTATCTCGTGATGAAAAGTTAATGTCACAACGATATTTAAAAAGACATGGATATCGACAACCGGTTATTGTAGATAGTTTGATTCAATATACATTATGTTCTAATGCAAGAATTGCGATCATTTCTATGGTTGATATATTGAACTGTAAGACTGATTGTCGTATCAATGCACCTGGAACGGTGGGGTCACCAAACTGGGAATGGAAACTAAAAGATTTCACAGAATTTAAAAAATCATGTCATAAATTAAAGCGAATGATAAATAATGCAATGAGATAGTGTGGGGAGACTCACACTTTTTAATTGACATGAAAAATGATTATAGGGTAAACTAGACGTACGTACGACCGGAGGAATAAATATGAAGTATCTAGGATTAGAAGAAAATGAGTTAAGAGAAAAAGGTGGGTTCTTTGCTGCATCTGAAATAGAAAGACAACCGTTATTGTGGAGTGAATTAATTCAAACTGTTAAAAGTAAACAAAACGAGATAGAAACATTTTTTAATCAATTAGATTTAAAGAATACAAAAATATACTTAGTAGGTGCAGGTAGTTCAGCATTAGCTGCAAGTATTGTAGAGAATACATTGAAGAAAAAATTAAAATTAGATGTAGAAACTGTATACTCTACAAAATTAATTCTTCAGCCAGAAGTGTATTTTGATATTGATAAACCAATCTTAATGGTTTCATTTGGAAGTAGTGGTAGTACACCTGAAAGTGTTGAAGCGGTACGACTTGCACAAAGTATGTGCAAAGATTTGAAACAAATGTTTGTGTTGTGTGTGGACACAGGAATCCTTGTTAAGGAATATATGACAAGTGATACACTATTTATTCCATTACCAAACAATACCAAGGGAAAAAGCTTTGCAGCTACTGCAGAATTTACTTGCCTAATACTACAAGCGTTAGCAATATTTGATATAAAGAATATTGATGAATATGCCATATTTTGTGAATATGCACAGATAGAGGCAAGGAATATCTTTGAAAATAAAATGGATATGATTAAAGAAATTGCAGGATTAGATACGATTTCAATGACATCAGTTGGTAGTTTGGAGTATGAGCATCTTGCAGCTGAATCAGCGTTAAAAGCAGTTGAATTAACAGGTGGGAAATTCTTAAGTAATTTTAATTCTTCCATTGAATATCGTCATGGTCCTAAATTAATCATGAATTCGCCAGTATTGTGTATGCATTATTTATATCCTGATTTCTTTATATCGAATTATGATATTGATATGATGAATGAAGTAGCAACAGATAACTTAAAAGGAACGGTTGTTGGAGTTGGGTTTCATACACCGGAAGAGTGTCATGTACAAACAAAGTATTACTTCCAGTTAAAACAAAACAAGGTAATTGGACACAATCCAGCTTTAGGTACTTTATTGTATGCACTAATTATGCAATCATTAATCGTTCATATATCTCTTAAACATGGAGTTAAGGCAGATTGGCCATCAACTGATGATCAGGTACCAAAAGTAGCGAATCGTGTTAAAATTTATAAATAGAATTGTATAGGAGGCAAGAATATGAAAATAGATAAACGTCCTCGATATGTAGTTGTTATGGAAGCGGTGCAAAATTACATCATGAAACATCACTTAGCAGTAGGTGATAAAATACCTGCAGAGCCAGAATGGATGGAAGAATTTCATGTAAGTCGTGCTACAGTAAGACAAGCCATGCAAGAATTAGAAAATGCAGGGATTATTGAGAAGAAACATGGTATTGGTACATTTGTTGCGGAAGAAAAGATGAGCATACAAATGGAAGGGTTCTTTAGTTTTAGTGAGGAAGCTAGAAAAGTATCAAATGATGTTTACACTAAGATACTAAAATTTAAAAGAACACTGAATGCACCTAAAAAAGTAACAGAACTCTTTGGTACGAGTGATGTTATCGAACTAGAACGTTTACGCTATATTGATAATGAACCTACATTATTGGAACTAACCTATATCCCAGGAAATATAGTAAAAGGTAGACTTCCAAAAGAATTTGAATTTGAAAGTTTATATGATTACTTAAAATCACTAGGAATAAGTCATCTAAGTGGAAGTGAAAAGTTAACACCTCATCTTCCTACAAGTCATGAAGCAAGTAAACTTCAGATTGACAAGCAAAGTTTACTTCTACAGTTTACTCGAATCTTATCGGAAGAAAAACCAATTGAATATACAATAACAATTCTTAAACCAGGTAAAATTGGAATAGAAACTAAAATTGAAAGAAAGTTATGAATATGAATTATTGTTAATTATCAACAAAATTATAACGCAAAAAGTAAAACTCTATTGGATCAAATGATAATGATAGCATTAAACATCTTATTTCTAACTTCAAAAAGACAATCACCTTTATATTTATTAGTGATATTCTTAATTGTTTGGATTCCAAAACCATGGTATTCGCTTTGCTGGATAGAAGGTTGATTGATGATGTCCTCTTTATCAATGGAATTTGATATTTTGATTTTTAATGCTGAAGTATAGTTGATATCTACATATATTTTTTTATCTTTACCAATATGAGTGATAGCGTTATCCAAAAGATTTGAAAGCAGAAGAAACAAGTCATCATCACCGATATGTATTTTTTTAGAAACATTGATGTTACATACAATATCAATGTTTCTGCTGAATGCTTCAAAATATTTGATATTTAAAACATTATTTAGAATAGAGTTAGAAGTTTCGAAAGGAATAAAAATATCATTAATCTGATCTGTATATTTTTGTACAAGAGATGTAAGGAGTGGATCATTAATAGAATCAATATCTTTTCGAGACATCAGTGCGAGAATATGCTTTAAATCGTGTCGTATAGATAAAAGTTCAGTCTGTGAATTTTGAATCTTCTTTGATAAAGCTATCTGATTATTGAGTAGTTGCTTGTCAAATTCGCTCTTAAGAAGATTACTACGATAGATACTAATGCGATAAAACAATGTACATGTAAGAAGTACAAATAGAACTAAACTAAAGATAGACAATATTGTATTAACATCATTGATGAGATTGGAAGCTAATAAGGTTTCAAAAGTTACAAATATTAAGCGTATTGAGATGAATAAAATAAAGAGATAAATATATTCAATATTTGAAAGAGTATCTTTAAATGAGTTAAAAAATTTGATAGATAGATAAGAAAACAATAAAAATAAAGATTCGGCTAGAATACTTAGCACTATTTTGTTGTTTAGCATTAACTCTACATAATCAAAGCGACCCAATGTTAATATACTAACAGTTATTAATAGTGTTGAATAAATGCTAGCGATAAGTAGCGTTGAATAGGTACCAAGTGCTAATATTTTGAATATTGAATCTTTTGATATTATCTTAAGATATATAACAATTAGGACAAGATCGAAAATGAACAGATAACTTTCAAATCTCTGATATTGATTAATCGCAGTTATAAGTGTTGTACTACAAAATAAATAGATAGAAGCTGGTATGAATATATTTGTATCTTTTCGATTAACTAATGAGGTTATAAGGAAAAGTAATATAGAGGATTCAATAAAATTAAGTAATATATCAAAATAAGACATAAAATCACCTTCTTGCAAGATATTGCAAAAATTCTTTTTTTGCTAAGGAATATCTTGATTTTGTAATAGGTAATTCCACTTTGGATTTTAATACAACTGCATTTTCATTGATAGATTCAATATGAGAAGCATTTATATAGAAAGAATAGTGAGTTTGAATAAAATTATCATTATTAATATCAGAAATAACTTTTTTCATTGTTTTTCTTTCTTTAAGTTTTTCGCCATTTGAAAGATGTATATATAAGTCATTAAGATTAACTTCAAAGTATTCAATATCATAATAATAAATTGTTTTGAGTAGGCCATTACTGTTGTATGAATATTCTGTATACTTGTCATTTAAGATAGTTATGCATTTTTCTATTGCGTGATTAAAATCATCTATTAAATTACTTTTTCTTATAAAGAAACTTGTTTCTAGTCGCAAAGATTCAAAAACAAGATTGGCATGTTGTGAACAAAAAATAATAATAGCTCTAGGATTATTTCTTTTAATTTTTTCAGCTAATTCAAATCCATTTATTGAAGGCATGTCAATATCTAAAATATATAGCAATCCATTTGTCTCTAATAATTCTTCATATTGTATATCAGAGAAAGAAACATAATCAAAATTAACTGATGAGTCATTAGAATAGGCATCTAAGTTCATCGTCAAAGAATTAATATCTGATAGGTTATCATCAATAATGATTGTTTTTATGTTCATTTTGTATTATCCTTTGTAATATTTTGAATTCATATGTAAAATCATTAGCATAGAAGTATAAATAAGTGTGATGCTTATTACTTTGAAATATTCAAAATTTATTCCTACTGAAATTATATATAAAATCAATAGAAATAACAAAGAAAACCGTATTTTATCTTTGTTTCTATATTTTTCGATGATTGTTAGTGGAGCATAAATATGCTCCACTGGTGCGTATTTGAAAATTATCAGAGTAGCAATCATCGTTAAAGGTATGTTGATAATTGGATTTAATAGCGGTGAATTGAGTGTAAGTATAAAACTTATGAATAACAAATTATATAAAGCAAAACAACCTAATTTTGTTGAAGCATGAAAACCACCTGCATGAATTCTTAGGTTGCTAAAAATTATAATATACAGTATTCCAATTAAAAGTTTATTGAAAAGAAATGCTAGAATTAAAACGGATAAAAATCCCAAACCATCATAAAATATGATATTTATACCGTGAAGGAAAATAGCTATCAAGTCTTCGTCATAATTTAATCTTTTTTCTATTAATTTTTTCATAATAAAAACCTCTTTGAAATATAATAGAATATTTTAAGTGATGAGAATAGTCCATCGTGATAAAGTTGTGTAAATCTGTGATATTTAAAATATCACAGATTTAACTATGAATATCACAATCACATTGAAGTAAAGATGGAAATGAAATATAGTTTTATTAATAGGGAGGTACAAGAAAATGAAAATTTTAGATTTGTTGATAACACAGATTATTAGAATCGCAAAATCAAGTTTATTGTCAACTTCAAGATCTAATATTTATCAAAGTGACTGTCGGGAATTAAAGAAAAAAGCAATGAAAATATAATTTTCATGATTAAATTTGAATTGCTTTACTTAAATTTTTTAAAAAAAGGAGGAAGAGAAATTACAACTGCTCAAAACAAAGTAAATGAGTATAGAAGATTTCTTTATACGTATACATATGAAACATACTAAGAAATTAATTGTTGCTACTTTAGCAGTTTTAATGTTAGCTGGATGTTCAAAAGAAAAGAAAAAAATGGAGTTTAATGAATATGATAATCATGAATTGATAGTGCGTTATTCTGAATTGCTTGATGACAATGAAGATATAAGAGGATTAATTCAAGAAAATCTAGTTTCAAATCAATATACATATGAATATGATAGTCATGAAAATGACATGAATAAGTTATCTGTTTCGGATAAAGATAAGGGTTTATTGGCTAATCTAGGAGAATCTTCTACTTGTCAAAATATTGTCTATGATAATGAAAATTCGATTTCATGCATACAACCAATGAGTAAAGAAAAAATCGAAGCTATGATTCCTGATTTTCCAGAGAAAGAAATGATTTTGAGTTCGATTGATCAACTAAATACTGAAATTAAATTTAGTTATTCATTAAATGAAAGTATGACACATAATGTTCATATAGAAATTATGGCAAAAGGTTCTAATGAAGAAGTATCAACATGTTTTGATAAAATTGTAAAAAGTCTGTCAAAGTATGAGAATATACAATCAAAAGATAATCATATCCAATTAGATACAAATGAAATTGATATGGATATAACTGTAGACGATGATGTATTGATATATAACGTTGATATAACAAAATTATCCTAATTAATTGCGAATGAATCAGTGAAAATAATAGGATTGTTGAATTGCCAGTATTGAATTTTGTTACCTAAAAATCTATCTAATTTAGTATAGCGTATTAGAGATAGATTTTGTCCAATATTTGGGTAAAGCGTTGAGACTATTAATGCTTTACTTTTTATATATTTCTTTGGAAAACACATGATATGCAGGTGAGAGAAAAAAACATATAGGTGAAATAAAAACAATACGTTTTATGTATGGGAAATTATTTTCATAAAAAACCTTTCTTGAAATGAAGGTGATTCTATAATTTTATAATCCAAATATGGAAACGACGGTAATAGATTGAGAACTAGGTACGAAAGTTAACAAAATCATGCGAGCTAGTTTTTTTAATATGCGAAGACAAAGATAAAATAATGAATATAAATTACCTATGGTGAGATTTGTAGGCGATAAAAAAACAGTAGCTTATCAAATTCTTGCAACTATCTGTTCTTTTTTAGAATACTTTTGATTCAATACTAAGACTTTTATTTAGAGTATTTTCATGCAAAAAATCATCTTGTTTTTTGTTTTTGTTAATTGCGAATGGAATATGTACAAATTCTTAATATCAAATAAATTTAAAGCTTGTAAGAGTGAAATTACTCCTCGTTATTTATTTGTTTAATGACTTTGCATGGATTTCCTACCGCAAGAGAATTGGGTGGGATATTTTTTGTAACGATGCTACCAGTTCCAATAACACTACCTTTACCAATAGTAATACCAGGAAGTATCGCAACATTGCCACCAATCCAGCAATCATCTTCAATCGTTATTGGGGAGGCTTGTTCAACTCCAGCATTTCGCTCTTTTGCAGTTACTGGATGAAATGCAGTATAGATACCAACATTGGGACCAATAAAAACGTGATCGCCGATAGTTACAGGGCAACAATCCAAGATTGTGCAATGATGATTAATGAAAACTGATTCACCTAAATGGATATTATAACCATAATCACAATAAAAAGGTGCCTCAATTGATAGTGTGGTACTGTTTGTATGAAAAAGTTCTTGAAGTGTTTGTAGCTGTTCTTTACGTTTTGAAGGCTGTGTATGATTGAACCTAAAACATAAGTCTTTGGCAGTATCTCGGTCTTGAAGTAGTTCATCTACTCCTGCATCATAGGTTAAACCTAGGATCATCTTTTCTTTTTCAGTCATAACTATTTCTCCGTATATTTTTTTAATTTATATATTTTGATTATCAATTCTGTAAAGTTTTGCTAAACCTTTCCAGGTGTTTACTGAAACTTCATCTTGAGTGGATTCTAATATCATCTCATTTAGAAATGTTCTCATATCATGCAAAACTTGTCCATAAAGAGTAATTGTATCTGATACTTTTGTAAGACTGTATAAAACAATGATATCTTTCCTATGCTTTTTGATATGTTTTGTTAGCCCAACTTCTCCAGACTTATTTCGATTGCTTAGTTCACACCATGCTTTTGCTTTAAAAGGGATAAGGTGGTACTCATCAAGCAGAGAAATTCCAGAAATAACTCGAACTCCCTGTTTCATGAAGTTATAATAATCATCGTCTAGCAAAATTGCAGATAAGCTTGATATATCATCGGCTATATGTAAAGGCAATAAGTGAGAACCTTCGAATAATGGAAGTTCTCCAGGTTTGCGAGCAAATAATTCAATCATTATTGGGAAATCAGGTTTTAAAGGTTTTTCAAATCGATAAAAGTTACGATGATCTGTACTTTTTGATATATTGGAATATTCACCAAGGTTAATGAAATCCCAAAAATGTTTAGCAAAAGCAGTACTTAAATTTTCTACAAGTAAAACAACATCAATATCTTTGGTAGCTCGAAAATTTAATCCAACATTTTCAACTAACAATGAACAAGCTGTTCCACCAATAATTACATAATGATCTTCAAATCCTTTAAAATGTGCTCGAAAGTTTTCTAATCCAATCATTTTCTACCTCTCTATAAGTTCTTCTAGTTCAATTTCTATTCTTTCATCATGACAATCTTTTAACTGTGCATACAAAGAATACTTATCCACATTCTTGCCATCTTTACTTAAAAGTAAAGGATTGTATTTCCATAATTCAATTGTATAGCAGTTCAAATTTTCAGCAATTTCTGCGTCAAATATTTGCTCTTTTCTCAAGAAAAAATTGTTCTTTTTGTCAATAGCATAAATTTCTTTGCTTGGTGGATTCATCATCGTTAAATTGGCAAGTGCACTTTCGTTTGAATAGAGTAAATCGTTAAATTTATTTATGTGTTCAACGTGAAATTTCTTGAATACAGGATTAATCAAGTACACTTTTCCAATTTGCCAAAAATCCTTCTTGTTAATTATTTGGTAGGTTTTTTTTGTATTGAATCCTTTTTCATTTAATAACTTCAAACTATGTAAATCTCGAAGTCCACGACTTATTGTCATAGCAGTTAAATGTAATTTTTTCTGTAATTCAGCACTGTTTACTTCAGTGTGATCTTGATACATAAGTGATATGAATATCAACTGTGCCGATGGAGTAAATTTATCAACACTAGAGTTATTAAATTTAATTGTATCATCCAATAATAAATAAACTGTGGGTAAATATATTTGCTTATTTAGATCAATAAATGGAATATTATGGGCTATCATATTATTCCTTGTTTCTCTCCGGACATTATTTACAACTAAAACCGCTTTGCACTTAGTAATCGACTCTATTTGAATAAATTGCTTTTTAATTCTATCAATAATTATTTTATTACTTTTTAAAAACAATAAAAGATACTTTTCATTTCGTAATATACATTGATAAAAATCAAAAAAATTCAAGAGATATTGTGGAAAACAATCTAAATTATCTATCTTTTTTATATTGATTTTCTCTTTGAATACTTCACATAAATATTGTTCTAATTCCATAATGCAACCTCACTATAACATTGTAAAATTATTATAACATCATTAATGTTATAATGCAATTGCAAATGTTATAAAGAAAATGATTATGTTATCATATATTGATTTGAAATAGATGTTTTACTTACTATGAAAATAGATTAGTAAATAACAGATGATAATAACTATTTAAAACTTCAAATTGGCATTAAAGTTAAATGATTATAACAGAGAGAGCAGTCATTTATTGATAAATATTGCAATTTTCATTATCTGTTCACAAAAACAAGCCCAATTTTTGTTGGAAATATGCTAGAATGAAAGTAACTTAACAGGAGGTTAATTATGAAACTTATATTAGCGATTGTTTCAAATGATGATAGTTCTAGCGTATCTTCAGCATTAACAAAAGAAAATTATTCAGTTACTCGTTTAGCAACGACAGGGGGATTCCTTCGTGCAGGAAATACTACAATTATTGTAGGTACTGAAAACGATAAGGTGGAAAAAGCCATTGAAATTATTGGTAACGAAAGTAAACGTCGTACTGAAATCGTTCCATCAACAGCATCATATGATATCGGACGTTATGCTTCATTCCCAGTTGAAGTTCAAGTGGGTGGAGCTACAATCTTCGTAGTCGATGTTGAACAATTTGTAAAACTATAGTGATCAATAAGAAAACGAGTGAAAACTCGTTTTTGTTTTGTTTAAGCGAATTTAATGTGTTTGATAAAAATCCTCATTAATCAAATAGGTTTATCATGTATAATGAAAACAAGTTTATAAAATATACTGTAGGAGGATGTTTGTGAAAAATGTTAGGAAGAGAATAATCGTTGTCTTCTATGCAATTGTTAAATCTGAAAAAAGCATGACCACTTCTGAATTGGCGGAGATTTGTAATGTAAGTGCAAGAACAATAAAAAAAGATATGGAAGAGTTAAGACACTATGCTAAATCTGTTGGTTGCACAATTCATGTCAAAAAAGGAAAGGGTATCTCTGTAGAAATTAATGACGTTGAAAAGTATGAAGATACCAAGCAATCATTGGATATTCAGTTTGCAAGTGTTGATTATAAACAAAGTCTAGTAAAAGCTAGATTAAATCAATTAGCAAGACTACTTATAATTCAAAATGATTATATTAAATTGGATGATTTGGCTGAACAACTGTATTTGTCTAGAAGTTCTATAAAGGCAGAGTTAAAAGAGTTAAGAAGTTTTTTTAACTCATTTCATATTGAGTTATCCTCTAAACCAGGAAGTGGAGTATATCCAGTGGGGACTGAATTAAGTAAAAGGTTATGTATGATAGAACTTTATGAAATACACTATCCCAACGCAATCAGCAATATAGATTGTGATGAGTTTACGAAGTACTTTGAAGATAAAAATGATGATAAAGCTCAAATAAGAAAAGAATTTCTTACAGTATTAAGAAATTCAGAGAATAGCTTGCTAGATATTCTTGGCAATAGAATGGTAAATTATTTACTTCTGACGAGAAATAGAATCCAATTGAAGCATAATATTGAAATTGGTAGTATGTATCTTAATTTATTACGTAATTTTAGGGAATATAAACTTGCAAGTGATATTCTAAAGGCACTCAGTAAATTTGAAGGGTTTAATATTACTGAAGAAGAAATAATAGGATTGGAATTGTTGTTACTCAATTGGGGAGATATCGATTATCGTGTTGATATAAAGAGTTTATATCCTACATTCTATACAGATGCAAAAGAGTTAACATATTCTATGTTCAAATTAATTGAAAAGAAAGAAAATATTAACTTTTATGGTGTTGAAAACAGTGAAGAAGAAATGATTGCTGCACTTATACCAATTGTTAGCCAAATATTCTTTAATTGCAGTCACTACAGTATTACTGGAAAACATATAAATGATAATGGAATAAGAAGTTCTCCCTTAGCGATAAGGTTTGCACAAGAATCTGCAAAAATGATTGAAGATAGATTTTCATGTAAAATTACAGATCATGATATTAATACAATTGCAGTACGGTATTATTCATTTTTAGATCGAATTGATTATAGTTATGTCAAACGACGTTTAATTATATTCTGCCGCAATGGATTTGAAGGTGCAAGAATATTAAGGGATAAGATATTAAGAAGATATAATCCGAAATGGTTTGAAAAACTTGAAATATATGAATTTTACGAAGTAAGAAAATTAAATATGGAAGATTATGATTATGTAATTATGGATTATGATGAATATGCATATCATTATTCATTACCTTTTTTTCAAATGTCGCAAATACCAACAGAAGAACAAATGACAGAATTTTACAATCGAGTAATCTTGAGTGGATTTGATTTAGAGAAGTTGTATATCAAAAGCTCACTTAATAAAGGAAAGTATTATAAAGACTTCTTTTACGAGACAAAGAAAAGTTTCATTAATTTCTTGAGCTATAAGCTTTGCAGTGAAATGGAGAAAATAAAAAGATTAGAAACCTTTATTGCAAAATATACAGATATCCACATTCATAATGAAGTGCTAACATTATTTATTCCTCGAGATGTTCTTGATGATAATTTATTTGAGGTATATAAGTTAGAGAGAAAATCGATTTGGGAAGAAAGGCTAGTGGAGTATATTGTGGTTGTAGCAATAGATTATCAAAATAGTTTAGAACTTTGTCGTTTTGTTGAAAGAGCAACATCGATATTAACTATTAACCCAAAAAATATTGATTCTCTAATAGCTGAAGGAAATGAATCGAATTACTTTCTTGAATTGCTTATTCGCAATATAAAGGCGGGGTAGTTAGCAAAGTGCACTTATGAAAGTGCACTTTTAATTTGTTCACTTTATAACATGAAAATTTAAGAATAGTAGTATTTTATAAAACAAATATAATCGAACTATAGATAAGCGTGACAACGCAGAAAGGGGAATTATATTTATGATACAAAGTGGTTTACTTTGTGCATTAGCATGGCTATTGGTGAATGGTATTGACCGTTTATTATCGTGGCAAACATGTACAAGACCAATTGTTACTGCAACAGTTACAGGATTTTTATTAGGTGATTTACAAACCGGAATAATCATGGGGGCATCGTTGGAAGCAATTTTTATGGGAATATCTGCAATTGGAGGGTCAATTCCTGCGGATGCATGTGCAAGTAGTATTGTTGCGGTTGCCTTCACTGTTCTAGTGGGAGCTGATGTAGAAACTGGATTAGCACTTGCAATACCAATTGGTACAATTATGGCATCTGTAAATGAAATTATGAAACCATTTCTTGCATCTTTTGCACCATATTGGGAAAGACTTTGTGCTACTGGAAATGCAAAAAGTTTGAAGATACAGCTTACTTTCTTTGGTCTTTTTGTAGATCGTATGGCACAAGCAGTAATTCTATTTCTAGCAATTGCATTTGGAGTTGAAGGATTACAAGCGTTCATAGCGTCTCTACCTGCATGGATTATGTCAGGTTTAGGTGCCGCAAGTGCAATGATGACAGGGATTGGGTTTGCAATTTTAACATCAATGATTTGGAATAAAGAAATTGGAGTATTTTTCTTTGCTGGGTTTGTGTTAGCAAAATACATGGCACTACCAACATTAGCAATCGCAATATTAGCGTTTACTGTAGCAGTGATGTACTTCTTAACACAAAAACAAATTGTAGAATTAAAAAAGAATGGAACTAAACTAGCATCTACAGATAATGAAACGGAGGATTTCTTTTAATGGCTAAAATAGAATACTCAAATCAAGAGAAAAAAACTTTAAGAAAAATGTTTTGGAATTCAGGATATGTATTTGCAGGATTTAATATGGTTAAAATGGAAGGTAATGCTTTTGCACTAACTATGGCTCCAGTTTTGGAGGAACTTTATACAAATGAGGATGAACGTAAAGCAGCTTTAAAAAGACATAATGGTTTCTTCAACACACATGCTGTTATGTTTGCGCTAATTGCAGGAATCACATACGCTCTTGAAAAAGAAAAGAAAACAAAAAATTCAGTTGATGATGATACAATCGAAAGCATTAAGGCAGCTTTAATGGGACCAACTGCAGGAATTGGGGATGCATTCTTCTTTAACTGTTTGCGTATTATAGCAGCAGGTATAGGTATAGGCTTTTGTTCTCAAGGGAATATACTTGGTGTGGTTATGTTTATTCTTATTTACGGATTCTCACAAATTATCGCTAGATGGTATTTGTTAAGAGCAGGATATACATTTGGAACAACATTCATTGATTCCGTTTTTGAATCTGGATTAATGGAACCATTAACTAAAGCAGCAGGAATTGTTGGATTAACAATGGTAGGTGCAATGGTTGCTACAATGGTTAATGTTAACTTAGCATGGACAATTAATGTGGGTGAAACATCTGTAGTTGTTTTAGATGTAGTAAATTCTATTATGCCAGGTATATTATCAATTGGACTTATCTTTGTACTTGTTAAATTAATTAAAAAAGGAGTAAAACCAATTACATTAGTATTTGGAATACTTATTATTACAATTGCATTAGCATTCTTTGGAATTTTCTAAATTTAAATAAAGAGGTTTGAAAAGACCTCTTTAACCTTAATAGAAAGGAACGTTATGAGGACAATAATTAAATCAAATGAAATATACACAGAAGGTGGAGTTTTAAACGGGTATATCATATTTGAAGATAATAAAATTATAGATATTACTGAAGAAGTACCTGTAGGAGAAATAATTGATTATTCAAAATATCGTGTTATTCCAGGAATAATCGATATTCATAATCATGGCTTTGGTGGGTGGTCAATGACTGATCCTGCAAACAAAGAAGACATTATTGGATTTTGTAAATCATTAGCTACAGTGGGTGTTACAGGCGTATTACCAACTGCTAAAGAAGAAGCATTTGTGGCAATACATGATGTGATGCAAAGCGATTATGAAGGAGCACGAATCCATGGAATCCATAGTGAGGGACCCTTTTGGGCAAGAGGTGGAGAAAATACAATTGGGATGACTTGGCCAACCCCTAGCTTAGAAGAAACAAAGCGTCTAGTTGAGTTAGCCAACGGATCTTTGAAAATGATGGCGATAGCACCAGAACTTGAAAATGCATATGATGTCATTAAATATTTACATAGTGAAAATATAAAAGTAGCGTGTTGTCATACGAAAGCTAAATCACAACAAATTCATGATGCTGAAAGAAAAGTTAAGTTAGATATTGCTACACACTTAGGAAATGGAATGCAGGGTATACATCACAGAGATGTAGGAGCTTTAGGAGCATTGTTATTAGAAAATAATATTCAATATGAGCTCATAGCAGACTTGAATCATGTATGTAGTGAAATGATGCAATTGATGTTTAAGTGTCAACCATATGATAAGTTTTGTTTGATATCAGATTCAAATTTCATGGCAGGATTACCTACGGGAAGATATATCCGATATGATCGCGAGATGTTTTCAGATGAAAAGGGATTGATTTTAAACTCAGATGGAAGAATTTGTGGAAGTGGGAAATGGGTGTTATCTAATATGGAAAAATTAGAAAAAATAGTAAAAGTTCCATTTGAAGAAATTGTCAAAATGGCATCATTAAATCCAGCTAAATTTTTGGGAATAAATCAAAACACAGGTTCGCTAACAATCGGAAAAGAAGCTGATATTGTGATTATTAATCATGACTATGAGGTATTAAGGACATATATTCAAGGAAAAATCGGATTTGATTCTGCAATCAATAAAAAAGAAGATTTCTATAATCATGAAGCAATGAAGAAAAAAATAGCTGAATTGTAATTAAGGTAATTAAAAGATGGAGATACTTTTAACAATTCTTGTAGGATACTTTGGATATGTCGTTGCAAAGAAATTAAAAACACCTGCTCCTGGAATGGTTGGAAGTATGATTGCTGTAGGAATATTCAATGTATGTATTGGTAATGCCTACTTACCAGTGGAAATAAAACTGATTACACAAGCAATATCGGGTGCATTTATAGGGGTACAAGTATATAAAGAAGATTTGATGCAAATTAAAAAACTAATAAAGCCGATAATCTTGTTGGTATTAATGTTAACTGTAAATACATTTGTAGTAGGCATTGGAATTGCAATGATAAGTAAGGTAGATTTAGTAACAGCCCTACTTTCTTGTGTTTCGGGTGGAGTAACAGATATGGCACTTATTAGTTTAGATATGAATGCTGATGCATCTATAGTTGCCTTACTTCAACTAGTAAGATTAGTTGGTACCTTGTTGTTTTTTCCATCATGGATTCAATGGATAACAAGAAAAGATGATGAAAAAATTAATACAGTTAACTGTACTGATTCAGAAGTAAATCTTAATGGTAGATTAAATCAATTTCTAGCAAAATTTATAAAATCAAAAAATGAAAAATTAGTATTTACGTTATTAATTACTTTATTAGCTGGAATAATTGGATTCTTAACAAATTTTCCATCAGGCGTCTTAGTATGTTCAATGACATTAGTTGCGATATTTAATTCAACAACAACACAAACATACATGCCAAATAAAGTAAGAATAGCTGCGCAAATATGTGCTGGTTCATTGGTAGGATGCTCAGTTACAAGAGATACAATTTTAGGTTTAAAGGAATTAATATTACCAGCGGTTTTCTTGCTACTTAGTTATTTAGTGGTTAATTATCTATATGGAAAAATCTGCAATAGGATAAAATACTTAGATTTTAAATCGGCATTATTTGCATCAAGCCCAGCTGGAGTAAGTGATATGGCACTGATTGCAGGTGACTTAGGTGCAGATATGAAAAAAACTTCAATTATTCAAGTAGCAAGATTAGTTTATGCAATTGGTATTATGCCGATTTTAATACAATTATTTATGACTTATATTTAGGAGAAATTATGAAAAAAATACTTATTGCATCACATGGTAAATTAGCAAGTGGAATGAAAAGTTCAGCTAATATTTTGTTAGGAAATACGGATCAAATTCACACAATAGATGCATATCTAGATAATTCAAATGTTGAAGAATTAGTTGATGAATTCTTCAAGGGAGTTGATGAAGATGATCAAGTAATAATGATGTCGGATATTTATGGGGGAAGTGTAAATCAAATACTTTATAAATATATAAACAAGAAAAATACTTTCCTTATATCAGGCATCAACTTAGCTATATTATTGGAAATAGCGACTTCAGAGGAAATTTCGCCAATAAGAATAGATGAGATTATTGCTGAAGCAAACAAATATACAATGCGAGTAGTAGACAAAGAAATAGAAGAGGAAGAATTCTTTTAGGAGGAATTATGATTACATTATTTAGAATAGATGAAAGATTGATACATGGACAAATCGCGATAAAGTGGTCAAAACATACAGGGGTAGATCACATTGTTGTTGCAAATGATAATGCTTCTACAAATGTATTAATTCAAAAAACATTAAAAATGGCAGCACCCGCAGGAATTAAAACTGCAATAAAAAGTGTTAATGATGCAATTTTACTTTTGAGAGATCCAAGATGTGAATCAATGAAGATATTATTGTTGGTTAATAATCCTAAGGATGCAGTAACAGTGCTAGAGAATATTTCAGGAATTACTTACATCAATGTAGGTAATTATGGAAGAGTTGCTCCTGAAAAACCGGGAATGAAACGCAAAGCATATGGAAACAATATTTATTGTGATGATGAAGAAGTTGAGCAATTTAAAAAAATTATCGAAAAAGGAGTGAAGTGTGTATATCAAACAACTCCTGAAGAACCAGCAGAAGATGTTGGTGGGTTATTCAAATAATTGGGGTTATATCGATGAAAGATACATTAATGAAATACGGGGTAATTCTATCGAAGCGATACTCAAGAAGACAAAAGAATGTGTTTTTAAGTGAGGTAGTAGAAGAATTAAAAGCATATGATAAACCCTTAGAAATTAAGAAAAAAAAGGATATCTTAAGTAAAGGGATTCATTGTATTGTAGGTGATATTTCTAATGCGGATAAAGTTGTAATTGCAGCATATGATACACCATCAAAAGCGTATTTTTTTAATGTTGATTATTATCCGTTTCATATTAATAAAAATATTAAGAGTGAGAAAAAAATACTGATTTCTCAATTGTCATTATCTCTATTACTTTCAATTCCATTTCTTGTATATGCATTTATATTTAAGAATTTATCGCAATTACAAATTTTATACTTAGGTTTTATAACAATAGTAATGTTATTGATGGCAGCGAAAATTTTGTATGGTAATGCAAATAAAATAAATATGAATCGGAATAGTGCAAGTGTAGCTTTGCTCATTGAATTAGCAAAACTTAAATATGAAACAAACACCGCGTTTATACTTGTGGATAATGCAGTAGCTTCGTTTAAGGGTTATAGAGAAATTGATGATTTTATAAAGAAAGATGCAAAAGTCATGATTCTTGATAGTTTAGCTTATGGAGAGCAACTGGTATGTGTACATAAGAAAAAAATAAATGTGGATAAAATCAAAAATAATAAAGAATTAGATATTTATGAAAGAATTTATGAAAATACAGATACCAATACAATTCTAGATAGTTCAAAAAATGTAATATATGTAGGAAGTGGAAGCTTAAGGGATAATCAGTTTGTGGTTAAAAACATAAGAACAAAAGAAGATTATCATGTGAATGTTGAGCGTTTGGAAAAGATCAAAGATGTATTGGTAAATTACTTGGAGGATAAAGCATGAAATTATTATTTCAGTCAGATGACTATGGATTTACAGATTCAATAACTTATGGAATATTAAAGGCAATTAATCAAGGTGTAGTTAGAAATACAGGGTTATTTGTAAATATGCCTTCAAGTGAGAATGCTGCCAATGAAATAAAAGGGTTAAAAGGAATTTGCGTTGGACAAGATATTAATCTTGTTGCAGGAAAACCCATAAGTGATCCAAATATTATTCCATCATTAGTCGATGAAGAGGGTAATTTCATTAGTTCTGTAAGAAGAATGAATGAAGGAAAGTTGATTAAGAAAGAAGGAAATATTTTATATTTTGAATCTGATCCATATGTTTATGAAGAAGTACTAATTGAAATTGAAAATCAAGTATTAAAGTTTATAGAACTAATGGGTAGAAAACCAGGTTATTTTCATGGGCACTCGCTTTCTACTCCAAATACTAAAAGAGCAATGGAAGAAGTAGCAAAAAAATATGATTTAAGATTATCTTATAAAGTAACTCAAGAATCAGGTGCACAAAGAGTTGCGGTTGATTGGAATCCAAAACCTTTTTCCTTTGAAGCTCAAATGGCTACTGATGTTGAATCAAAATTAATAAATGCATTGCAAAAATATTTGAGCTATGACAAAGTATCCTATATTTGTCATTGTGGATATTTGGAAGAAGAGTTATTTCCATTGTCTACATATACTGCAATTCGCATGAAGGATTTAGCAGCAGCAACATCAAGAAAAATCAAAGAATTTATTACAAATAATAATGTTGAATTGATAACATATGAAGATTTATAAGAAATGGATGAAAATCCATTTCTTATTTTTATCTGGTAAGTCATTAAATAGTGGTTGACTCTTCCACGGTGGTAGAGTGTATAGTGATTGAACAAATGATGGAGGAGAAAAGTATGGAACATAACAAGATTATCATCAAAGGCTTAACACAAAACAATTTAAAGAATGTATCACTAGCGATTCCCAAAGAGAAAATAGTCGTATTTACGGGAGTATCTGGATCAGGTAAATCAAGTATTGTCTTTGATACCATTGCAGCAGAGAGTCAAAGACAGATGAATGAAACATACTCCGCTTTTATAAGAGGAAGATTACCTAAGTATGTAAAACCAAGAGTTGACTACATTGATAACTTAACAGCCTCTGTCATCATTGATCAATCACGACTAGGTGGTAATGCACGTTCAACTGTAGGGACAATCAGTGATATGTACTCTGCACTGCGATTATTGTATTCACGTATTGGAACTCCTTATGTTGGAACGGCATCTTATTTTTCATTTAATGACCCAAGTGGAATGTGTCCAACGTGCTTTGGGATTGGAAAAGTTGTGGATGTGGATATGAAACAAGTTATTGATGAGGATAAAAGTCTTAATGAAGATATGTTGGATATTCCTGCTCATCACGTTGATAACTGGTATTGGAAACAGATTACATCGACAGGATTATTTGATTTAGATAAAAAATGGAAAAATTATACAAAAGAAGAAAAGAATTTGATGCTTTATGGTGCTTATGAAAAAGGTGGTTCCCAAGTTCATAAAAAGATGGAAGGCATTTATAACTATATGGAACGACTTCTAATAAAAAGAGACTTATCAAATTCGAGTGATCAAACAATCGCAAGATTAAAGAAACTGGTTATTGAGCATGAGTGTGATGATTGTCATGGAAAAAGACTCAATACGCAAGTACGGTCATGTAAGATTAATGGGTATAGTATTGATGAAATGTGTGAGATGGAGTTTACTCAACTTAGAGATGTACTAAAGGAAGTAAAGGATCCTCGAGGGGTGAGTATTGTTGAGACTTTAGTTTCATCACTAACTAGAATGATTGATATTGGATTACCTTATTTGAGTATGAATAGAGAATCGGTAACACTTTCTGGAGGAGAAGCCCAACGATTAAAACTAGTACGATATATGGGAAGTTCATTAACAGGGCTTATCTATATTTTTGATGAACCAAGTACAGGGATGCACCCACGAGATGTATATCGTATGACACAATTGCTTAAAAGTTTAAGAGATAAAGGGAATACAGTGCTTGTTGTTGAACATGATAAAGATGTCATATCAATAGCAGATGAGATTATTGATGTTGGGCCTCGTGCAGGTAAATATGGTGGAGAAGTTCTGTATCAAGGAAGTTATTCTGATTTGTTAAAGACGGATACATTAACGGGAATGGCAATGTGTGAAAAGATTGAAGTCAAAAATAATCCACGATGTGCAACTCATTATTTACCCATCAGAAATGCTTCAGTACACAACCTAAAGAATGTATCAGTAGATGTCCCTGAAAATGTATTGTGCGTTGTAACGGGTGTGGCTGGATCTGGGAAATCAAGTTTATTTCGAGATGTGTTTGCAAAAGAGTACGAAGAACGAGTTATTATTGTTGATCAATCATCCATCACCGCGACAAATCGATCAATGCCAGTGACTTATCTTGGATTCTTTGATGAAATAAGAAAACTTATTGCTGATGCAAATCATGTAGAGCCATCATTATTCTCATTTAATAGTAAAGGTGCATGTCCTAATTGTAAGGGTAAAGGGGTTATCGTTACTGAACTTGTCTTTATGGATCCAGTAATTACAACCTGTGAAGTTTGTGAAGGTAATCGATATAGTAATGAATCACTCTCTTATACTTATCTTGGGAAAAATATTTTAGAGATATTAAAACTTACAGTTGATGATGCGTTAGAGTTCTTTAAAGACAATAAGAAAATATACAAGAAGATTCATGCTTTACAAGAGGTTGGCTTATCTTATCTATCATTAGGTCAACCGATGTCAACTTTATCAGGTGGTGAGTTACAAAGAATTAAGTTAGCTAAATATTTAGATCAAAAGGGAAATATCTATTTACTTGATGAACCAACTACTGGATTACATGCTTCAGATGTTAAAAATATCATGAGATTGCTTGAAAGATTTGTGGAAAGAGGAAATACCGTAGTGGTTATCGAACATAATCTGGATGTCATGAAGTTAGCAGACTACATCATTGATATTGGCCCTGATGGTGGAACTAAAGGAGGAGAAGTGGTATTTACGGGTACTCCATTAGAAATGATAGAATCATCAAATACAATAACGGCAGAATATCTAAGAAAATCAGTTAAGTAAAATATAAACGAACTCCGGTTCGTTTTTATATTGCGCATAAGGAAAAGATAATACAAAAATTACTTCTTTCTAATTCTTGTTTGTTTATCAACTAAGATTAACTTGTGGTACTATATTAGATAGATATTAAGGTGGAATAGAATTATGGAAATTAGATTAGCTAAACTTGAAGATAAAGATGTAATTTATAACATTATCCAACAAGCACAAGAGTATTTAAAATCAAAAAATATACCCCAATGGCAAAATGGATATCCTAATATCGATACAGTCATTCATGATATCGAAAGTAAACACAATTATGTCTTAGAAGAAAATGGAGAGATCTTAGGTACGTGTATGCTTTCTTTTGATAGAGACCCCTATTATGCGGTCATTGAGGGTAATTGGTTAGCAGATGAACCTTATTGTGTAATCCACAGAATAGCGATTAATCAAAATGCTAAAGGGAAAGGACTAGCGAAAGAGTTTTTTGAATTTGCTAAGTTACAAGCTTTAGAAAAAGGTGTAAACTATATGAGAATTGATACACATGAATTAAATCAATCAATGAGAAGATGTATAGAAAAGAATGGATTTGTTGAATGTGGAAAAGTGTATGTTATGGATAATGCACCAAGAATTGCTTATGAGAAGGGGATAAAATAAATGAAATTTAATAAAAAATATACGATGGAATTAGTAGAGAAAATATTGAAAATTGATAGTCCATCAGGTTTTACAAAAAATGCGATTGACTATTTAAAGAAAGAAGCAGAGCATTTAGGTTTTAAGACTAGTGTAACTCAAAAAGGGAATTTAATTATTGAAGTTGAGGGGAAGAATCAAGAGGCTAAAGGTGTTTGTGCACATGCAGATACTTTAGGGTTAATGGTTCGTTCAATAAAAGCAGATGGGAAACTTGCGGTTACTAAAGTAGGTGGTCCTATTATGAATACATTAGATGGAGAGTATTGCAGAATTTATACACGCGATGGAAAAGTATATACTGGAACAATATTAAGTAATTCACCAAGTATTCATGTGTATAAGGATGCAACAACACTAGAACGTAATGAAGATACAATGGAAGTAAGAATTGATGAAATTGTAAAAAATAAAGAAGATGTAGAAAAACTAGGGATACATCATGGTGATTTCATTGCCATTGAACCCAATGTTGAAATTACACCAAGTGGCTTTATCAAATCGAGATTCTTGGATGATAAGTTAAGTGTTGCGATTTTATTTAGCGTTCTTGAACAAATATCTTCAAGCAAAATGAAATTATCTCACAAGACATATTTTATGATTACAGTTTTTGAAGAAGTTGGTCATGGTGGAGCTTGGATTCCAAGTGATATTACAGAACTTCTTGGTGTTGATATGGGATGTATTGGAACAGACTTAGCATGTACTGAATATGATGTATCAATCTGTGCGAAAGATAGTAGTGGTCCATATGATTATGAAATGACTTCTAAGTTAATTGATATTGCTAAGAAGAATAAATTAAACTATGCAGTAGATATATATCCAATGTATGGATCAGATGTATCAACGGCACTTAGATCATCAAACAACATCAAAGGTGCGCTTATTGGTCCTGGAGTTCATGCAAGTCACGGAATGGAAAGAAGTCATATTCAAGCTGTTGAATCTAGTGTTCAATTATTACTTGAATATGTAAAGTAATAAAATATGGAAATTGTTATCCCTTTATTAATTCAAATTGTTAAAATGTTTTGTTTAATGTTTGTTGGTTATATCTTGTACAAACAAAAAGTATTCAATGATGAAACAGTTAAACAAGTAGGAAATTTCTTATTGCGTTATGTTATTCCAAGTGTATTAGTAACATCATTTATTCGTGAATTTAATATAGTAGAATTTCAACTATTGGGATTATCCTTTGTATTAAGTATAGTTGTTATTGCAATAGGTATTATCTTTGCAAACATCATGTTCAAAGGTGATAAACTCATAGAGCGTTTTGCTTCTATCTTTACAAACTCTTCTTTTGTAGGAGTACCCATTATTATTGCAATGTTTGGTCAAGATGCAGTATTTTATCTAAGTGCATACATTGTTATATTCATTATCTTGGTCTGGACGTTAGGTATTTATATGATGACTGGTGACAAAACTGAAGTATCATTTAAAAAGGTTATCACTAATCCAAATACATTAGCGGTAATTATCGGGTTAGTACTCTATTGTACACCAATTCAATTACCCACAATTATTGAAGATGTTTTTCGAAGCATAGGGACGATGAATACACCATTAAGTATGATTGTGCTAGGAACATATTTAGCAAAAGACTCAATTATTAAATTATTTACAAACAAGAAGTGTTATTTAGTAGCGATTGCTAGACTTATTGCAATACCACTACTTTCTATATTGTTCTTGAAATTCATACCCAATGAATACATGCAAATCAAATTAATTGTATTGGTTGCTAACAGTGTGCCTTGCGCCAATACTCTTGCAATCTTTGCGCAGATGTATAATAAAGACTATACAACAAGTGCACATATTATCTCTTTTACAACAATATTAAGTATTGTTACTATTCCGATCATCGTTGTACTTGCACAAATGTTTTGGTAATTGAGATTACAAATCAACCTGATATTTATCAGGTTTTTGTTTGCAAATTACCATTTAGTAATTGTTTTGACTAAATTGTGATTAAAACCATTGACATATACTATAAAATAGTATAAGAATATATTAAATAATACTATAATATCGTAGTTGAGGTGAGATATGAATAATAAATTTTTGAGAGTTCCCAAAATTCCAGCAATCGAAATAAAGAAAATAAGAAAAAAATATAAGCTAACACAAAGAGAATTAGGAGAATTGTTGAATGTTTCATCTCGGACAGTTGAAGCATGGGAAGCTGAAAGAACGCAAGCGGATGGTTCAGTAGCTAAATTATTATGGCTTTTAAATGAAAATCCAAATCTACTACAAAAATTGATAATTCCAAGTAAAGGAGAAAACATAATCCGATTGTATTATATGTTAGGAGAAAGAATATGTACTTTAATTGATATTGATGAGAAAAAACAATTAATATCAATAGTCAACTACACAAATAATGTTTTGGATAGAGCTTTTGGTAATAATTTGAATCCTGATTATGAAGATTATAAAAACTTTTTGAAAGAAAGATGTTTTCCTGAGGAAAGAGATATGCTGAAAGTTGAATTAAGAAAATTGGATATACCATTTTATGATCCGTTTTTGATAATTGAAAAAACTGAAGGAAGAGTATATGGAGATGAATTTTGGATAAAAGTAGAAAGGTAATACTATGGTAAAATTATTGGAACAGTCTGTTGAACAATTGAATAGAAGTTCATCAAAAGGTAATCAATTAAAATGGAGACAAAATGAAGAGTGGTATAAAGCTGATTACACAGGTTATGAGGGATTAAGCGAGTATGTTGTTTCGAAATTGATTTCTTATTCATCACTATCAGCTAATGAATTTGTGCTATATGATACAGAAATTATAGAATATAAAGATAATGAGTTTTTAGGATGCAAAAGTTTGAATTTTCTAAAAGAGGGAAGTAGATTAATAACAATGGAGGAGTTGTTTAAAAAGGTGTATGGACATAGTCTTAATCAATCGATATATGGTATACAAAATGTTGAAGATAGAATTGATTTTGTTGTGCAAAAAGTAGAAGAGATAACGGGGCTAAAACATGTGGGAGAATATTTAACAAAAATCATGGAAATAGATGCAATTTTTCTAAATGAAGATCGCCATATGAATAACATCGCATTCATATTAGATGAAAGAGGAGATTATCAATTTTGTCCCTTTTTCGATCATGGAGCATCTCTACTAGCTGATGTAACAATGGATTATCCAATGAAGAAAGAAACGGAAAAATTGATTGAAACTGTAAAATCAAAAACATTTTGCACAAGCTTTGATGAACAACTTGATGCAGCGGAGAAAAAATATGGAATGCAAATCAATTTTCTATTTGATAGAAACATAGTAGAAGAGATACTAGAAAAAGAATTGAATTATCCGGAAGAGTATAAAAAAAGAGTTTGTGAAATCATAAATAGTCAAAGAAGGAAGTATATTTATCTATTCGCAAAAAATAAGAATTGAAATGGATTTAAGTTTTACCACATAAACAGCATAATATATAAAGAAAAAACAGTTTATTAAGAAATAAGCTTCGATAGCAATTGTCGAAGTTTATTTTTTTCCAAAAAATAAGTAAAGAATCGAATTTGGTATAAAAAAATGATTCATATAGAATTTAAATTAGGAGGAAGCTATGAACATTCGAACAAAGAAAATAATAATTTCAATATTGGATAATCCAGAGATAACCATTACTCAATTGGCTTATGAATTTAATGTTTCAGAAAGAAGTATAAGAAATGATATTCAAGAATTGAATAATTTTCTCTGTGAAAAAAAGATGAAGGAAATAATAATTCATCAAAACAAGGATATCTCATTTGATTATAGTGATTTAAAAAGTTGTCTTCATTTAATTAATGAGAGTGGATTCTATGATTATAAGCTTTCTAGAGATGAAAGAATTTATATCATTATTGAAATGCTATTAAAAGCTGATGATTATCTAACAATTTCAGAAATGGCAGAACGATTATATATTAGTGTTTCTACGGTGAATATGGATTTAAAAGTACTTTCTGAATTTGCAAAAAAACATGATGTAAGTTATACATCAGAGCAATATAAAGGAATAAAACTTGAAGGAGATGAATACTCCAAGCGAATGTTGCTATTGGATATGATTTGCTCAGATACCTCAGTATTCAGTATTGGACTGAGTAGAACATTTAACGAGAGTTTAAAAGACAAAGGGATTGATCGAGTTAACCAAGTCATGTCTTATTTTGAATCGAATTGCAAGATTATGATGACTGATTCCTCTTATAAAAGAATAAATGCTTATTTGTATATTATGATGCATCGCATTCGTGAAGGTTATTTAATTAGAGACATTGCTTCTAAGATCGATGAGCAATATAAGATTAATGCAAATAAATTGTGTCAACTCATTGATCAGGAATTCGCACTTAATTTACCAGTAGAGGAAATCAATGGTGTAGCGAATATACTTAGTAATCTGAAATATCTGAAGACCAACAAAGTAAGTAATGACATCATTCGTATTCAATTTTATGTAAATCGACTAATTGAGGAATTAAAGAAATCATTGCATTTGGATTTATCAAATGACTATTTATTCTTTATTAGATTATGCTTGCATGTTGAATATATGACAAGAAAGAAAATTCAACATGTCATTGATGAGAAAATTTTAAAAGAAGTATGTAATGAAAATAAACACATAGCACAAGCTATTGATGGATCGATGTATATTCTAGAAGAACTACTTAATCGACCTATAAAAGAAATAGAAAAAGAATATATTGTCTTGCATGTGTGTGCAGCCATTGAAAGAAAAAAAATTAAAGAATCAGGAATTAAAGTCGTTCTTGTAAGTGATGTAGGAATTGCTTCTAGTCAATTGCTTTTGGAGAAGATAAAAAACAATTTTGATTTCTCAATCATTGATATCTTGCCTGTACATGCTTCTGATAATTTTGAATTGGAGGGTGTCGATATGATTCTATCTACTGTAAAAAGTAGAGAATCAAAAATTGAAATTCCATGGATAAAAATTAATCTAAATTTCTCTGATGATGATTACTCGAAAATAACACAAGCTGTAAATAGCATTAAATCGCAAAGGTTATTAAATGAAAAAGGAATAAAGGAAGAGAATCTAGTTTCAGAAATTACAGAAATACTCAGGGAATATAATCTCAAAGAAGAGAGAGAAATTGTAGAAAGAGTAAAGAGTGTCGTCAAGAAACAAATATCAAGCAAAGACACTAGCGAAAATTCTGAGATAACTGAAAAGAAAAAACTATCTGAATTACTCCCTATTGAGATGATTGAATTTGGAAAAGATGCATCAACTTGGAAAGAAAGTATTTCTAAATCAGCAGAAATATTATTGAACAAGGGTTATATAGAAAAACGTTATATTGATGCAATGATCAATAAAATTGAGAGTAATGGTCCTTATATGGTTTTAGCAAAAGGATTTGCGGTACCCCATGCAGGAGTTGATGATGGTGGGAAGAAAACTGGATTTAGTTTAATCAAATTAAATCATTCTGTAGATTACAATTCTCCATTAGGAGAAGTTCAGTTTGTTTGTTGTTTATCAGTAACAGATATGGCATCACATTTAAGAGCATTCTTTAGTTTAGTTAATTTATTACAAAATAAAGAGTTTTATCAAAAAATGATGGAATGTCAAACACCAAAGTGTTTACACAAATTAATAGAAGAATACGAATAGGAGAAATGGTATGGGAATTTTAAGTGAATCAATAAATGAAGATCTTGTGATTTTAGATATTGATGAGCAAGACAAAGAAAAAGTTCTTCAAATTTTAGCAAACAAGATGCAAGAAATGGGAATTGTAAAGGAAACGTATTTGGAGGGGGTATTAAATAGAGAAGAAATATATCCAACAGGGTTATTGCTAGGTAATTACAATGTTGCGATTCCACATACTGAAAGTAAACATGTGAATAAGAACGCAATAGCAATTGCGAAGCTAAATAGACCTGTGAAATTTAAATATATGGCAGATCCTAAAATGGAGATTGAGGTAAATTTGATATTTATGTTAGCGATAAGTGAACCAAAGAATCAAGTTCCAGTTTTATCACTTTTAATGAATATATTATCGAATCAAGATAATGTTTCAGCTCTTGCTAGGGCAAGAAATAAAGAAGAATTTTTACAAATTTTAAAAGAAAAGGAGGTGGAGTGTATATGAAAAAAGTAGTCGTAGCATGTGGATCGGGAGTAGCAACATCACAAACAGTTGCATCAAAAGTTGAATCAATGCTAGAAAATGAAGGAATCAATTGTCATGTTGAAGCAGTGGATATTAAGTCATTAGACAATATCATTGATTCTGTGGATGTTTATATCACAATTGTTCCAGGTTCAAAATCATATGATGTTCCAACTGTTAATGGAATTGCATTCTTAACAGGAATGGGCATTGACGAAGAATTCGAAAAACTAAAAAACTTACTTAAGTAAGACAAGGAGGATAGAAAATGTTTAATGATATTCTGCAATATATTTTAGGATTAGGGGCAGCGATATTTTTGCCAGTAATTATGATAATTATTGGACTAATTGTAAAATTAAAACTAAAGAAAGCTGTAATTGCAGGTCTAACACTAGGTGTTGCATTTACAGGTATGTCAGTAATTTTAGATTTTATGTTTGGTGCTATATCACCAGTAGCAACTCAATTTGTTGAGAACACGGGTATTGCACTCAATGTAATTGATGTGGGTTGGTCGCCTATGGCTGCAATTGCATGGGCTTGGCCATATGCATTATTAGTATTTCCATTACAAATTATTATTAACTTAGTCATGCTAGGCTTTAATTGGACAAATGTTCTTAATGTAGATTTATGGAATGTTTGGGGTAAAATTTTCACAGCTACAATGGTTAGTGCATTTACAAATAATATTTATCTTGGTTTCTTAGCAGCAACAGTACAAGTTGTACTTGAACTAGTTGTGGGTGGTGCAAGCCAAAAACAAATTCAAAAAGAAACAGGTATACCTGGAGTTACATGTACACACTATATGTTACTACAAGCATTATGGATGAATCCAATTAACAAATTAATGGATAAAATACCTGGTTTAAATTCAAAGAGTTTTGAAACAGATAAGATAAAAGAAAAACTTGGAATCTTCTCAGAGAATAGTGTTATGGGATTCATTGTTGGTTTACTTTTATCACTTCTAGCTGGAAATTCAGTTGGATCATCATTGCAAGTAGCAATTAAAGTTGCTACAGCACTTGTTCTATTCCCTATGGTTGCTAAATTATTTATGCAAGCACTTGCTCCAATTGCGGATGCTGCTGGAACATTTATGAAGAGTAAATTCAAAGACAGAGAAATTTATATTGGACTAGATTGGCCATTTATGGCAGGACGTTCTGAAATTTGGATTGTTTCAATTATTTTAGTGCCAGTTGAATTAGCGTTAGCTTTCTTGATGGCTAAATTTGGATTCTCAAATGTTTTACCACTTGCAGGTATTGTAAATATTATTGTTGCTGTACCAGCATTAGTAGTAACGAATGGTAATCTAATTCGTATGTTTATATTAGGCGTAATTTTTACACCAATATATTTGTTTGTATCATCTGCGTTTGCACCTGCTGCAACCGCACTTGCACAAGCTGTAGGTACAATCACTATTCCTGCTGGACAAATGATTACGTACTTTGGCGTTGAGGCTCCATTATTTAGATATTTTATTTCAACAGGATTATCAGGCAATGTCATTGGTATCGTTGGATTAATTGTTATGGCAGGTTTACTTGCATACTATATTAAAACAATGAAAAAGAAAGACAGTGAAACTGAATAGAGGGAGAAACTATGTTAGAAAATCTAAAAGAGGAAGTATTAAGAGTAGCACTAGAGGCACAAAGAATTGGATTGTGTAAGCATAAATCAGGAAATTTTAGTATTCGTGATAAAGAAACTGGATATGTGTGTATAACCCCATCTGGTGTTGATAGAGAATGTTTAAAAGTTAGTGACATCAGTGTTCTAGATCAAGATTTAAAACTGCTTGAAGGGTTAAAACCATCAAGTGAAGCGTTAATGCATGTTGAAGTTTATAAAGCTTGTCCCAATGCGTATGGAATTGCTCATACTCATTCAAAAATGGGAACTTCCTTTGCGGTGTTAAATAAACCAATTCCTGCTGTCATCTATGAAATCGCAGGATTTAGATTAGCAGACGGGAAAATTCCAGTAGCACCTTATGGAAGACCTGGAACAATTGACTTAGCAAAACGTGTTGCAGAAACAGCAGTAAATTCTGATATGTTACTGATGGAAAAGCATGGTGTTATTGCTTTAGGACCAACCCTTGCGGATGCATTTTTAAGCGCACAATATATTGAAGAAGTGGCAGAAATTTATTTCAATACACTCATGATTAATCAAGGAAAAGAACCAGCAGTATTTACAAAGGCAGAATTAGAGAGTTGGAAATATCCAGAAGTATTTGCGGAGAAATAAAATGAAGAAAATTTTGAATAGCCCTCAAGATTTTGTAAGGGAAACAGTAGAAGGAATTTGCCTTGCATATCAAGGACAGGTAAAAATGTTGAATGATGACTTTAGAATGCTTGTTCGTGCTGATAACTCAAGAAAAAAAGATAAAGTAGGAATTGTAACGGCAGGCGGAAGTGGACATTTGCCGGTATTCCTTGGGTATGTAGGAGAAGGTTTACTTGATGGTTGTGCTATTGGCGATGTATTTGCTTCACCTTCAGCATCAAAAATGGCAGATTTAATTCGTGCCTGTGATAGTGGAAAAGGTGTACTCTGCTTATATGGTAATTATGGTGGAGATAAAATGAATTTTGCGATGGCGACTGAGGAAGTAGAGTTTGATGATATTAAAACATCATCAGTACTTGTAACAGATGATATCGCATCATCTGAAGATTTTGCTAAAAGGCGAGGAGTAGCAGGGATGGTGTATGCTTTTAAAATCGCTGGAGCTGCAGCAGAACTAGGATATAGTTTAGAAGAAGTAGCAACGATTACAAAAAAGGCATTAGAGAATATACGCACAATGGGTGTTGCCTTATCACCTTGCATTGTTCCAACTGTAGGAGAGCCCACATTTACAGTAGATGAGGGCAAAATGGAAATCGGAATGGGAATTCATGGAGAAGCGGGAATTGAAATAGCAGATATTATGAAAGCAGACGATCTTGCTCAACTAATCTTTACTAAAATAGATAGGGAGCTTCATTTAAAATCAGAAGATAAGATATCTGTGTTAGTAAATGGATTAGGTGCAACCCCTTTGGAAGAATTGTTTGTTCTGTATCGTAAACTTGTTGAATTATGCAAATCAAAAAATGTTAGTTGTGTTTTACCACATATAGGTGAATATGCTACATCAATGGAGATGGCAGGATGTTCAATTACTATATTTAAACTGGATGATGAATGCTTGAAGTTACTTGAGTATCCTGCGTTATCACCATTTTATACAAATAATAATCTATTTTAAGTAGTCAAGGTTTGTTAAGGCAAACCTTGATTTCTAAATAAAGAAAAGAGGAACTTATGAAAACAAAAGAATGTATACAATACTTTGAAAGAATTAAAACTGAGATTCATAAAAACTCTGCAAAGCTTGTAGAATTAGATCAAGCTTTTGGTGATGGTGATTTAGGAATTTCAATGGATCAAGGATTTTCAAGTGTAGTTGAATTTATTAAAAGTTGTGAAGAGGAAGATTTTGGAAAGTATTTTATGCAAGTATCAAAAACATTCAATGAATCAGCACCCTCATCACTTGGAACAATTATTTCATTTGGTTTTATGGGAATGGCAAAAAGCATGAAGGGAATTACAGATGCAAAATTAAGTGATTTTCAAGAAGCGTTCAAAAAGGGATTAGAAAATATCAAAGAGAAAACAGGTGCAAAAGTGGGTGATAAAACAATTATTGATTCACTAGAACCAGCAGTAAATGCATTTTGTGGAAGTGGTAATCAAAAAGAAGCGTTGCATTTTGCAAATGAAGCAGCAAAAAATGGTATGGAAGAAACATCAAAACTGATTGCAGTTCATGGTAGAGCAGCATATCACAAAGAGAAGACGTTGGGGCACATTGACGGAGGCGCTTATGTTTCATATATCATTTTCAAAGCGTTATTGAATGATTAAACTTGTTGCTACGGATTTAGATGGAACATTGCTGAATTGCAATAGAGAACTAAGTGATACAAATAAAAGAACAATTAAAAAATTAATAGATTCGAATATTATTGTATGCTTTGCAACAGGTAGACCACTTGGAGGAATAAAGAAATTTTTAGAGCAGTGTAATCTTACAGAAATAGAAAGTTATTCCATTACAAATACAGGAGCATGTGTTTATCAAAATAAAGGATATGAGATATTACGTGCTAAGTATTTAAATAGTGAGGATTATCATCTAATAGAAAGCTATACAAATGGTATTAATATTCAAGTAGCAGGTTATAGTGACTATGATTTGTATAGTTTTGAAAAAGTGATAAATCCTGCCTTAAACCATGATTCAAAAATATTGAGCATGCCAATTACAGAAACAGATATTTATGAAATAACCAATCCCATAGGTAGGTTAAATATCATGGGTGATAAGGAAAATATAGATCAAGCTATTTCTTGTATACCTGAAGCAGTATTGGAAAATTATTATACAGTACGAAATGAAACGTTTAGTTTTGAGTTATTGAATAAGAAATCAGGAAAAGGAAAAGCCATTAAATTCCTAATGAAATATCTTGGATTACAACGAGATGAAGTTCTTGTTCTTGGGGATAATTTCAATGATATCGACATGTTGAAAGAAGCAGGGATTAGTGTTGCGATGGGGCAGGCGCATGAAGATGTCAAAAAGGTTTGTACAATGATTACTGATACAAACGATGATGATGGATTTACAAAAGCAATTGATGAAATAATATATAACAAACTCCAAGAATAGACTTGGAGTTTGTTTTAATAATGGAATTTTATGTTTAATGAGTTAGGATAATAACAAAGTAGGTAAGAGTACAGAAAACAATCTAAAGACGCCACTGTCAAATAAGTATCCGTGTTGAGTACCTAATAAGATAGGAATCAGTTCTAAAAAATGTCATATTGAGTTTTGTTTCAATTTTCGATGATTGCTCAGATGGTTCGGTAGAAATACATTTTTTGCATAAAAATTTTATATTTGAAATTCACAAAAATTAGATGACTTTGATGAAGTTCTGTTTATATTTCATAAATAATTTAGGAAAAATACGTTTATTAACATATGAAATATATATAAGGGCTTTGTTTTAGTCATTTTTTATTTTCAGCAAATATTCAACGAATTTACTACTTTATTTAGCTGAAACGATGCTCGCAATAGCAAAAACAAGTATTTATAGAGGAGAAATAAAAATAATGAAAATTCCAGCGAATATAAATAATTTGCTTTCTGGGCAAACTGTAGAATGGGCGAGATTAGAATTTAAAGAGACATGGAATGCTGATTCCTCTTTGAAAACTATTTGCGCATTTGCCAATGATATTGATAATTGGGGAGGTGGTTACTTAATTATTGGTATATCCAATGAAAGAGATAGGGAAAACAATTTGATTCTAAAAGGAGTTGAAACCAATAAAATTGATGGTTATTTAAAAGATATGTTAAATAAATTTAAATTAATTCAACCTGAATACATGCCGATAACCGAAATCGTTGACTTTAAAAGCAAAAAATTTATTGTTGTGTGGGCTCCAGGTGGAAATTTAAGACCCTATTCATCTCCTAAGACAATGTCAAAAGATAATAGAGAAAGAGTTAGTTATATTAGAAAGCTGTCAAGTACGATAGCTCCAACACAGGAAGAGATTAGAGAGTTATATAATCTAGCTAATAATATTCCTTTTGATGATAGAGTGAATCATGAGGCAAATATTAGTGATATCAAAAGAAATTTAGTTAAAGAATATCTATATGAAGTCAAAAGTTCTTTGTATGATAATCTTGATGATTTAAGTATTGAAGAATTATGCAAAAATTTGAATTTAATATGTGAGTTGCCTGAATATATAAAACCAAGAAATATTGCTTTGATGTTTTTTAACCCGACTCCAGATAAGTTTTTTCCACAAGCGCAAATAGATATTGTTTTATTTCCGGATGAAGATGAGGGAGGTAGATTAGACGAAAGAATATTCAAAGGTCCTTTGCATATCCAATTGAGAGATGCACTGCAATATATTTCAAATAATATAATTGCTGAAAAGATAATCAAAGTTGAGGGTATTGCTGAATCTAATCGATTTTTTAACTACCCTTATGAAGCAATTGAAGAAGCTTTGTCAAACTGTGTTTATCACAAAGGGTACGACGTTAGAGAACCAATAGAAGTAAGGGTGTTAGCAGACAGGATAGAAATGATTAGTCATCCTGGTGCAGATAGGTCTATAACACAAACTCATCTAAAAGAATATCGTGCAATAAGTAGACGATATAGAAACAGAAGAATTGGAGATTTTCTAAAGGAGTTACGATTAACAGAAGGAAGGAATACTGGGTTCAGAAAAATTGTTTCATCGTTGAGAAATAATGGTTCACCAGAACCACTATTTGAAACAGATTTAAACAGAACTTACTTTGTGACAACTCTTTACATACACCCTCTTTTTATACATCAAAATAAAAATGAGGTTATAAATGAGGTTATAAATGAGGGTATAAAAATCAAACTTAATAAAGGCCAACTTTCTTTATACCAAGCAATTAAATTTAATGAAGGCTTGAATGCAATCGCTCTAAGTAGCAAACTTGGTAATCGCCCTTTGAAAACTATTCAAAGGCAAATGAAAATACTGGTTGATTCTAATCTTGTAGAATATCAAGGAAGCAGAAAAAATGGTGGATATTTCACAATTAAATGAATATAAATATTCTACTATTAGAGGTCATTAAATTTATTTATTCTGATAGTAAATAAAAAAACAACCGAGAATATTGGAATAAGAATAACTTATAATAGTTTTCTTAAAACAAGGGTTGTTTTTAATATGAAATAGTAAATATGTAGAAGAAGTTTAACGTGACAAAGAATACATATTGCTAAATTTATGCGAAATGGAAAGATTGTAGGCTAGCAATGAGAACGTTTTGAAATATAAGTAATTAATAATCTTTGATTTTGATTATTATTTTAATAATGGAATTTTATGTTTAATGAGGTAGGATAATAACAAAGTAGGTATGAGTACAGAAAACAATCTAAAGACGCCACTGTCAAACAAGTATCCGTATTGGGTACCTAATAAGATAGGAATCAGTTCTAAGAAAATACCGTGACTAAAATAAATAATGACACTGTATTCACGCATAGCAACAAAATCAACTTTCCAGTTTAATTTTGTATTGAGCAATGTAATGAACCAAAAGAAACTAAATGGTACAACCATGAAATAGAAATTATAATCAATAGCCCAACCTAAATTCTTAATCGAGAAAGCTTCAACGCATAATGCAACAAAAAATACTCCTGAATAAATCCATCCGTGTTTTATTTTTTCGGCTAAATCTGTCTTGGCAATGTACATACCAAGAGAAACAAATAGGATTCCGAAGAACAATCCATTTCTTGTGGTAAAGAAAATCATGAGGTAGATATTAAATGCATCTAAGAAAGCACCACTAGGTAATAAACCATAATAGGTTTCAAGGCAACCAAACAAAAACAGAATGAATCCCAAGATTAATAATGATTTCATTGAGAATTTTTTGAGGTAGAAGTAGCAAAAACAAATAGCGAAAATAAGTGCTGCCATATACCATAGATGAAAATAGGTACCAAAATTAACTAGAGCCAAAAATGATCCTGCGGCCCAAAGTACAGGTGTCATCTCCATAAATCCATTCAATAAATGTATTCCAAGAGGAATATAAAGGATACTCCATACAAGGTAGAGTCGAATTAGCTTAAAGGTATATTTCTTGAATCTTGCTGGATTGGGATTTCCTTTTTGAAAGAAATAACCAGCAGCGATGAAAAAGAAAGGAATAACAACACGTCCTACAATATTACTTGTAACAAATCCTAAAGTTGGAACACTTGTATAAAAAGGATAGGTGTGAACAAGAATAACTAGAAATGCTGAAATGAATTTCATTAAATCAATTGCGTTATAATTTTTTCTCATAAGCTTAGTCCTCAAAATTAATTTGTATCCTGATTACTAGAGTAAAGAGATACAATCTCTTGGAGTAATTCGGGATAATTAAAATCTTTGTGATACATTAAATTTACTTCGCGTGACATGGTTAAATTTTCAATGGGTAATCCGATAATTTTATTCTTCTTTATTTCATCAACTAGAACGCTGTGGGGAAGAATAGAAGAACCGAAGTTCTGCATAATCAAGTCTTTTATTGTTGATACATTATCTACCTCCAAAATAATGTTTAACTCATGAATAGAGTAGCCATTACTTTGTAAATGAGATGCGAATAGTTTTCTTGTATCAGAATTAGGTAAGCGTAAGATCAGTTTCTCTTTCTTTAAATCATTGAGGGTCACTATCTTTTTCTTACTTAATGGACTATCTTTTGATACTGCTAAAATAAGATAATCGGTATCAAGCAATATATGGTTGAAGTTATTATCAATAATTTTACCCTCTACAATAGCCATGTCAATTTCATATGTCTTTAGTTTCTTATAAAGATTTTTTATAGTATCAGAAATAATTGTTATGAGTACGCCGTGGTTGTCGGAACTATATCGTGCTAAAGTTTCTACCATATAATTACTTTCAGCCGTATGAGTAATTCCAATTGTTAAGCGTGTCAAATGTGTAGATTGATCAATAATTGCTTGTTTAAGATTTTGATAAAGTGTTTTGATACGTGTAGCGTATTTGACTGCAATTTCTCCTTCAACAGTGGTTTTAAGTGCACCATCAGTACGTAAAAATAATTGAGCCCCCAAATCTTTCTCGAGCATTTTGATATGCTGACTAACTGCAGGTTGTGTTAAATTCAAATGTTTTGCAGCTTTGGTAAAACTTTTAGTTTCGTGTACTGCAAGAAGTGTTTCTAATTTAGGATCGATCATTAAACCACCTCGCTATAAAATATATTTATGACTATCATAATAATCATAATTTTATTTTATGTATTATTCTTGCCATAATTATACCATACAAGAAGTGTAAAGGAAGGTTGAATGTGATGGAGAGTATAAATGAAACAACACTAATCCTTTGTTCCTTATCAATAATCCTATTTGCAGGATTTTTAGGAACAAGGATGACAAAATTAGTGAGTTTACCTAATGTTAGTGGGTATATTTTAGCGGGAGTATTCATTGGTCCTAGTTTAATGAATCTAGTACCACTATCATTATTAAATCATATGGGATTCATTAATGATATTGCATTGGGCTTTATTGCCTTTGGTGTTGGGAAATTCTTTAAAAAAGAAGTTATCAAAGCTACAGGGTTAAAAGTAATTGTAATTACTTGTTTTGAGGCACTTTTAGCGGGTTTACTGGTTACATTTGCAATGCGCTATCTATTTAACTTATCATGGAACTTCTCATTAATATTAGGTGCTATTGCAACTGCAACAGCACCTGCAAGTACAATGATGACAATACGCCAATATCATGTCAAAGGTGATTATGTGAATACCCTTTTACAAATAGTCGCATTAGATGATGTAATCTGTCTATTAACTTTTTCAGTTGTTGTTGCCTATATCAATGCAAGTACATTGGGTAGTGTGGAAATACAAGAAATAATGTTACCAATATTGCTTAATGCGGCTTCTTGGGTTCTAGGTATCTTATCTGCAATCACATTGAGCAAATTATTAAAACATAGAAGTACTGATAATAAACTTATCTTAACATTAGCTTTTCTATTGGCTATATCTGGTATTTGTGCTCAATTTGATGTATCTCCACTACTATCATGTATGATTTTTGGAGCGGTCTATATTAATATCACAAAGGATAAGAAAATTTTCGATCAAGTAAATTCATTCAATCCACCAATTATGTCGCTATTTTTCATTGTATCGGGAATGAGATTGGATGTGATGGCATTAATGAGTGCAGGACTTATTGGTGTGGGTTACTTTGCAATTCGTATTATAGGGAAATATGCGGGTACAGCAATGGGATGTCGTTTAACAGGTATGCCAACGACCTATCAAAAATATATGGGTTTAGCAATGATACCTCAAGCTGGTGTAGCAATTGGGTTGGCTTTCTTAGCAGAAAGACTTCTACCAGCAGAAATGGGCAGTTTACTACTTACAATTATTTTATCTTCATCAGTTCTTTATGAAATGGTTGGACCTGCTTGTGCAAAACTTTCATTTATATTTGCAGGATTAATTGAACCAACTCATTCAGTAGCACATCATCATCGTAAGGTAATTGAATCTTAAATATGTTAAAATACATCTGGTGATAAAAATGAAAATTATAATTTCTCCAGCAAAGAAGATGATTGATACAAGCGATTCATTTGTACCATCAACGACACCTCGCTTTCTCAATGAGGCAAAAATCATTTTCAATGAAATCAAGAAATTAGATAAAGAAGAATTAAAAACAGTACTAAAATGCAATGATCAATTAGTAAATCTAAATTATGAGCGTTATGCAATGAATAAATTAGAAAAAGCGAATATGATGGCTTTAGTGACATATCAAGGATTACAATATCAAGAAATGGCTCCTCATGTTTTCTCTGATAATGCATGGGACTATGTTAATAAGAATTTAGTTATCCTTAGTGGATTGTATGGTTATCTTAGACCTAGTGATGCAGTAGTCCATTATCGTTTGGAAATGCAAACGAAAATCAACATCAAGAAGCATACTAATTTATATGATTATTGGGGAGACAAGATTGCGAAAGAATTATTAAAGGATAATGAAATTATTCTTAACTTAGCATCGAAAGAATACAGTGATGTAATAGAGTCATATTGTAAAGATAATATGGTAACTGTTGTGTTTGGTGAACGAGTAAATGACAAAATAAAAGTAAAAGGCACTTTAGCTAAAATGGCTAGAGGTGCCTTAGTACGGATGATGGCTGAAAAAAATATTACAACCATCGATGGAATAAAACAATTTGATGATTATGGCTTTGTTTATAGCGAGGAGTATTCATCAAATAGGGAAATCGTATTTATAAAATCATGAGATGGAAACATCTCTTTTTTATTTAAAGACACTGAGCATGACATCAAGATTCACTTTAGCATCTTCAATAAAATTAGTAGATACGGATTCGATACTAAGAGTACCGTTATAAGTGTGAATAGCATTCTTAATTGAAACTAGCTTATCTTTATCTTGCATGGTTAAGAAATCACGTTGATGATTGATACCATTCCCACTTGTATGAAGGTGTCTTACATAAGGCATGAAATCATTTAATGAAGTTATGTCTTCGCCTGCAACTTCCATGTGGTAGAAATCAAGAAACTGCCTTATTTGCAGCAAAGCTTCTAAATAAAACTAAAGGCATAACAATCGCATCAGTAGGAAGTGATGGAACAGATGGACCAACCGACGCAGCTGGAGGTATCGTTGATGAATCTTCTTGGGATGCTTTAAATGGTACCGGAGATACGTATTTACAAAAGAATGATTCTTATTTTGCATTAGAAAAAGTTGGAAGTTTAATTAAAACTGGTCCAACAGGAACAAATGTAAATGATATCGTAATTGCATTGATTTATTAAAGTAGTAATTTAAAACATTCCTTTTCAAATTAATCAAAGTACAAATTCATCATATTGTATGGTGGATAATAGATCTTTGTTGAATAGGAGTGTTTTTGTTTTAAATAAAAAACTTGCAAGCAAGTTTTTATAGTGCAGTTACATAGAATAGTATAACTTTAGCAACACCACATAGTAACATAACAGTAATCGGGTTTGCCTTGAATTTGCTAAGAACAATAAATGCAATTGCGAAGATAACAATCATATCAATACGAACTGTACCAAGTGATACAGTAGAAGTGCCCCACAAAGCGGTTGTTAAAATAGAGATACCTGCTGTAGCAATCATTGCTACAACTGCGGGACGTAATGTACTTAATACGTGTTGAATCCAAGACACGTTTTTATATTTTATGTAAAAATATGCAAGTGCTGAAACAATAATAGAAGCTGGTAATACACTTCCAATTGTAGCAACAATAGCACCAAAAATACCTCCTACTTGCAAGCCGACAAATGTAGCTGCATTAATTGCGATTGGACCGGGTGTCATTTGTGAAATCGTGACAAGGTTAGTAAATTCGCTTAGTTCTAACCATTTATGTAAAGTAACTACTTGTTCTTGTATAAGTGGTAAAGCTGCATAGCCTCCACCAAAACTAAACAAACCGATTTGAAGGAAACTAAAGAATAATTGTAAATAAATCATGAATCATGTCTCCTTTCAAAAATGAACATACGTGCAACACCAATGATGATACAAGTAATAACAATCCAAGCAACATTAATTTTAAATACAAAGGCACAGATGAATGCAATAACCATAACGATGTTATTGAGTATGCTTTTTTCTTTTACAATGCCAAGTGCCATATCAAGGACAACGGCAGCGATTACTGCTGCAACACCTGATTGCATACCATCTAACATGAGTGCTATAAATTGATTTGATTGGAATGCTTCATAAAAATAAGAAACAATTGTGATGATAATAAATGGTGGTAGAACAGTACCAAGTATTGAGATTAGAACACCAATTAAACCATCTAGTTTATAACCAACAACAATCGCTCCATTAACCGCCATAACCCCAGGTGCAGATTGTGCAATCGCAACAAGATCTAGCATTTCTTTTTCATCAATCCAGTGATATTGATCAACGAACTTATTTTTTAAAAGTGTAATAATGACATATCCGCCCCCAAATGTGAATGCACTTAGGTAAAAAGTAGACAAGAATAATTTTTTTCTGAGTTGTGCTTTATTTTCCATTTTGTTCTCCCTTGTCTATTAGTTTAAGCTATTTAGGTATATAATTAAATTAATATTAAATTATGGAATACATATTGAATTCATTATGTATGGAGGGGACATGACGTTACGACATTTAAGAATTTTTGTGATGGTATATCAATTGGGAAGTATAACGAAAGCAGCGGAACAATTGCATCTAGCTCAACCTGCAGTTAGTTTGGCGATAAAAGAAATGGAAGAGTATTATGGGATACAACTTTTTGATCGACTTGCTAGAAGAATATACCCAACTGAAATAGCACATAAACTATTTGATTATGCATTACAAATACAAGTTATGTTTGATGAGATGGAACAAAACTTGGTTAATTATGAAATACTTGGAACTCTTCGTATTGGAACAACTATTACTATAGGAAATTTTATCTTGCCAACAATCATCAAATTATTTAAAGAAAAATATCCTAAAACTAAAGTACAAGTAACAATTAATAATAGCCATCATATTGAAAACTTATTAATTGAAAATGAAGTTGACTTAGTTTTGCTAGAAGGAAGATGTCATCATAAAGATAAAATGATTGAAATACCATTTTATACCGATGAGTTATGTTTAATAGTGAGTAAAGATCATCATCTAGCAAAACGTAAATCGGTGAAACTAAAGGACCTAGAGAATTGTGATTTATTATTTAGAGAACCAGGAAGTGCAGAGAGAGATTTATTGAATAGCTTGTTTACTGCTAATGATGTTATCATAAAGCCGATATGGGAAAGTGTGAGTACAAAAGCGTTGGTACGTGGTGTTGAAAAAAATCTAGGAGTATCTATATTGCCGTATCTAATGATTAAAGATGATATTAAAAAGAAAGAGATTGTAAGACTTGAGGTAGAGGGAATTGATTTGATCCGCAAGTTCATGGTTATCTATAATAAAAACAAGTATTTAACTGAATCTGCACAAACCTTTGTACAATTGTGCAAAGACTGGAATAAAATTAAAGGCTTATAATTGAACTGTGAAATGATTGTGAAAAGTATTCAATTTCAAATCAATATGAAGTAAAATAATAGAAGAAATTTGGGGAAAACATATGAAAATAGAAATGATTCATGAAGCAAAAGAAGTTTTACGAGGAGTCATCAATAAAACACCAATTATCGATGCATCACTAATCCATAACAACCTTTGGATTAAGGCAGAAAATCTTCAAAAAACAGGCGCCTTTAAATTAAGAGGTGCATATTATAAAATAAGCAAACTTTCGCCAGAAGAAAGAGCTTGTGGTGTTGTTGCTGCAAGTGCAGGAAATCATGCGCAAGGAGTAGCTTATGCTTGTCGTGATATGGGAATTAAAGGAACAATCGTTATGCCTGCTACTGCTCCTCTATCAAAGATAGAAGCAACTCGTAGTTATGGTGTAAATGTAGAACTAGTCGGTGATACTTTTAATGAAGCCTATGAATTTGCGAAGGAATTAGTTTGCAAGACAGGTGCAGTTTTCATTGAACCATTTGATGATGAAGAAGTTATTGCAGGACAAGGAACAATTGGGCTTGAAATATTAGAAAAAATGCCAGATGTAGAAACGGTTCTTGTTCCAATTGGTGGAGGAGGTTTAGCTAGTGGTATTGCCTATGCAATTAAAACTTTGAAACCTTCAGTTCGAGTTATTGGGGTACAAGCAAAACATGCGCCAAGTATGAAAGTATCAATTGATGATAATAAGATTACAGAAGCTGAAGTGAACACGATGGCAGATGGAATTGCAGTTAAGAAACCGGGTAATAAAACTTTTGAAATTTGCAGAGACTATTTAGATGATGTAGTACTTGTTGGCGATAAAGAAATATCCGCAACCATCTTGATGCTTCTTGAGAAAATGAAACTTGTGGCAGAAGGAGCAGGAGCTACTGCTGTTGCTGCTGCGGTATTCCATAAAATAAGTATTGATCAAAAGAAAACAGTTGCAGTTTTATCTGGTGGGAATATTGATGTCAATTATTTATCACAAATCATTGATTTAGGATTAATTAAAACGGGTAGACGTTTCTCTGTGTCATTCCACTTAACAGATAAGCCAGGTAACTTAAAACGAGTTATTGATACATTATCAGATGCAGGTGCAAATATTATTACTGTTGAACATGATCGTTTATCAAACGAAGTATTAAAACATCAATGTTCAGTATCCATGGTACTTGAAACATTGAATCAACAACATAAAGAAAGCCTAGTTGATAGGCTTAGAAATGAAGGATATGAAGTTGAAATAAGAAAAGGTGAACTTATTGCAACAGATATTGATGAATAATTTCTAGAATTAACTTCACTAACAAGTAATCAATTAAAGAAGCAGTCTGTGGGGGGAAATTGATATGAATGGATATGAGGTAAAGGTAGGCGTAAGTTTATTAGTTGGTGATATTGACAACATGGTCCGATTTTATAGAGACATATTGGGATTTCACACGACATGGGATGGTGGAGACTTTGCAGAATTTGAAACAGCAAGTGGTTCGTTGTCACTGTTTATGTATAGTAGGAAAGAATTTGTAAAGGCAATAGGTGAACAATATAATCCACCTAAGAAAGAAATAAATCAAACATTTGAAATTGCCCTTTGGTTACCTAGTTTTGCTGATGTAGATGCAGAATATGATCGTCTTTCAAAGTTTAATTTGGAATTTCCTACAGGAGCACCGATTACTTATCCTTTTGGAATTCGCAATTTCTATGTTGCTGATTTAGAGGGTAACTTGCTTGAAATAGGCAGTACAAATAAAATATAGTTTTAACATTACATTGAACCAAAAGAGAAAGAAATTAAAGGAGAGATTTCTATGATAATGCCTTATTTAAACTTTTCAGGAGATTGTGAAGAAGCTTTCAAACTTTACCAACAAGCATTTGGAGCAGAAGAGCCTGTTTTAGCACGTTATAGCGATGCACCCGATAGTGCTTATCCTGATTTAGATAAAGAACAAAAAAACAAAATCATGCATGGACACATAATGCTAAGTGAAACAGGTGGTGTTAGTGGTGCTGATGCGATTTGGCCATTTGAAAAAGGTTCAGCAATTAACATTCATGTTTATTGTCAAACACCTGAACAAGCAAGAAAAGCATTTTCGATTCTTGCACAAGACGGTGAAATAATTGGTGATTTGGCTGTAAATCCACCACCACATGATGATGGAATTAGTGGTATGGTAAAAGATAAATTTGGATTTGTTTGGGTTTTATCTGCGGAGTTAAACTAATCAATTTATTGAAGTTATATAAAATAAAAAGCTTCCGATAAGAAGCTTTTGAATGATTTAATGTTTTTTTAGTGCGAGTAATAATTAATTACTTTTTATATAATTGAGAACATCATAAAAGTTATTCGAATGGAATAAGATTTCAGGATACTTATCAAAATCTTCGCGATATTGATGTTGGTGAAGAAGAATGATGTGTTTAAATCCAGCTTCAATAGCACTCAATACTCCACTTAGAGAGTCTTCAAATATAATGCAAGACTCTTTTTCTTTACCTAAAATGGATAAAGCATCATTAAACATAGCAATCTTATTTTTGTAAGTTCCATTATCATAAATAATATCTTCAAGTTTCATCCATTGGTCTAGATGAAATGTGGTGTAAAAAAAATCGATGTTTTCTATAATGGATGCACTAGCAATTGTAAGTGGAATATTATTTTCCTTCAAGTAGTTCATTAGCTCGGGAGCTCCATCTACTAAACTAATATGATCAATCGATGCACATATTTCACGATACATCGCTTCTTTTAATTTAGAAAGTTCATTCTTTTTATCAAGTGAATAAGCATTTGGTGCAAGTCTTTCAATTGCTTCGATATTTGGACAACCATGTATAATTGTATTCATTTCAACTTCTGTGAGTTCGTGATTAAATTCTTCTTTTACCAATTTCTTCCATGCTTTAAAATGATAGTCACTATCGAAGAATAAGGTTCCGTTAAAGTCAAATATTGCGCTTGTAAATTTCATATTGTTTACCCTCTATGTATAAAGGTACATAATGATGAAAGAAAATGCAAATATAATTTTAGATTAATGAAGAGATAGTTTATAATAGGTACAGGTGATTATATGAAATACTTTTCTATGCTGATTAAACCAGCATCTAGCTTATGTAATTTAAAATGCAAATATTGTTTTTATCATGATGTTGCAAGCAATCGAGAAACCTATTGTTATGATGTGTTGAGTGATGAAACAATAGAAAACATAGTAAATAAAACAGTTGGATACTTTAAAGAGCCAGCACAAATATCCTTTGCTTTTCAAGGTGGAGAACCTACTTGTGCAGGAATAGAGGTATTTAAGAAATTTATCAATCAAGTGAATGAAGTAAAAAAAGATTTTCACGATATACATTATTCAATTCAAACTAATGGAACATTAATAAATGATGAATGGATTGAGTTGTTTAAAGAACATCATTTTCTGGTAGGGGTATCACTAGATGGGTATCAATCAAATCATGATTTAGTTCGAGAAGATAGAAATAATCAAGGCACATATGATCGAATCATGAATACGATAGAACAACTTAAAAAGAATGGAATCGATTTTAATATTCTTACAGTACTTACATCTTCTTTGTCGAATCATGCAAAAGAGTTATACAAGTTTTATCAAGAACATGATTTATCTTATATTCAATTAATTCCTTGTTTAAGTGATTTCAACCATGAATCTGAATATGGACTAAAACCAAAGGAGTTCTTTAATTTCTACAATGAGTTTTTTGATTTGTGGTTTGAGGAATATCGCAAAGGGATTTACCGTAGTGTGACATTCTTTGATAATATCATTCCTATGTTTGCAGGGATACCACCACAACAGTGTGGAGCTATGGGATTTTGTTCAATGCAGTTTGTTGCGGAATCAAATGGGGATGTTTATCCATGTGATTTCTATGTTTTAGATCAATATAAAATAGGAAATATAAATCAAAATACAATCGTAGAACTTGCAAAGTCAAAAATAACTCAAGAATTCATACAAGAAAAAAGAGTATTGAGTAATCAATGCAATTCATGCCCATACAACAAGATGTGTAGAGGAAATTGTAAACGGATGAGTGGTGTATATTTTGATTTGGAATATTGTGGTATCAAAGAGTTTTTAGAAGCAAAAGAAAAACAAATTGTTGCGATTGCACAAACATTGTAAAGAAGGAGACTATATGAAAAAGATTGTGGTAATTGGAAGTATTAATGTAGATCTAGTGGTAAGTAGTGAGCGTTTTCCTAAAAAAGGAGAAACCATTATTGGTAATTCATTCAATGTATTTTGTGGAGGTAAAGGAGCGAATCAAGCAGTTAGTGCAAGTAAGCTTGGTGGACATGTTGAATTTATTGGTGCTGTTGGAGATGATTCATATGGTGATCTTGCATTAAATAATTTGAAAGATCATGGGGTTGGTATTTCATCAGTTGCTAAGTTGAATGGTATAAGTACAGGACTTGCAAGTATTACAGTTGCTGAGAATGATAATCAAATCGTAATTATTAAAGGAGCAAATGAAAAAATAAATATTGAATTTATTAAACAATATCTTGAAGTCATTCAAGAAGCAAGTATGGTTGTATTGCAATTTGAAATACCATTAGAAACTGTATTTTATCTTGTGGACTATTGTTATGAGCACGGTATCAAAACAATTTTAAATCCAGCTCCTTTTGTACCATTTGATAAAACGATAATTGATAAGGTTACATATTTCACTCCCAATGAAACTGAAATTAATGCAATGTTTGATGAATCCTATGAAGAAGTATTGTGTAAATATCCAAATAAAATTATCATGACAAAAGGGAGTGAAGGTGCCTTCATGCATGATGGTAATCAATTAGTACATATTCATCCTAAAAAAGTAAATGTAGTTGATACTACAGGTGCAGGAGATACCTTTAATGGCGCATTAGCGGCTTTTATTGCACAGGAAATCAACTTGGTTGATGCATTGGAAAAAGCGAATATCGCTGCAGGGATTTCTATTGGTAAGATTGGTGCACAAAGTGCTATGCCTACATTAGATGAGGTTGAACAGTATGAAGAAGCCTAATATCTTACTTATTACAACAGATCAACAACGATATGATACGCTGCATTGTGCGGGTTATGATCATATGATTACTCCCAACCTAGATGCACTAGCAGATGAGGGTTGCTTATTCACGAATGCCTATTCACCCAATCCTGTTTGTATACCAGCACGTCATAATTTACTTACAGGTTTGACTGCAAAGTATCATGGGTTTGATGATAACTATTTTGATGAATCAAAATCAATTCCATATGATTTGCCAACATTTGCAGAAATACTGCAAGATGATCGTTACAATACTGTTGCGATTGGTAAAATGCATTTTCAACCTTACCGAGCACACAATGGATTTAATCGACTTTTATTAATGGATGAAATTCCACGTTTTCTTGAAGATGATGACTATGCGTTGTATCTAAGAGAAAAAGGATATACGCATCTTCAAAGTGTTCATGGGGTACGTCACATGCTTTATATGCAACCACAAGAGTCATTGGTTAAAGAAGAAGATCATGGGACAACTTGGGTAGCCAATAAAACGATTGAAACATTAGATACGATATCTTTAGAAAGACCGTTTTTGATTTGGGCAGGCTTTATTGCACCGCATCCACCATTTGATGTTCCAAAAGAATACCAAGACATCTATCGTGATAAAGAAATTCCAACATCTAAGGAAAGTAAGACTAGTTTGAGTAATCTTGCATTAGAAAATATGAATATTGCGGATTATCCAAATGAATCTTATTTAAGAAGAGCAAAAGAATGTTATTATTCTGCAATTACTCATGTAGATACTCATATTGGAAGAATAATACAAAAATTAAAAGAGATTGGAGAATATGATAACACACTCATTATCTTTACAAGTGATCATGGGGAGATGCTTGGAGATTATGGTACTTATCAAAAATTCTTACCGTATGATTCTTCAAGTAGAGTGCCGATGATTGTTCGCTATCCTCGTCGCATTGCGCCACATACAATTGATAATCGCTTAGTAAGTTTGAATGATATTCTTCCAACTATGATGGATGCTGCTGGACTAAAATATCCAGGAGCAATAAAGTTACCAGGACAATCACTACTTGAAAAGCATACCGGAAAAGCTGAAGTGTTTATGGAACATTGCCGTGGTAATAGAAGATGGGTGAGTATATGTACTCAAGAGTTTAAATATAATTATTATTTTAGTTTGGGTAGAGAAGAATTATTTGATAGAATAAATGATCCAAATGAAACAACGAATGTATTAGAAGTAAATCCTGAACGATATGAATCGATAAGAAATAATTTAAATCAACGCTTAGTAAATTATGAAATGGAATATGGTTTACCCAATACAATTGAAGATGGAAAATTTGTGAAATTAGATGAAATGAAAATCAATTTCTATCGAGAAGCAAATCCTCCGATTTTTCCTAAAATGTTACGTAATAAAAATGAACAATTTTGGAAACTAAAAAAAGAATTAGTTGAAGCAATTAAAAATGAAGATGTTATTCATCTGGATGAATTGGATACTGATTATTATGTTAAACAAGGAATATTTACTCAAGAGGATATTGAAGAAATGAAGCAACAAAGACTTCATAAAAACGCAAAATAAATTTTTATTTATTAACTAAGAAAATTAGTTGCATTTTTTAAACTATAATATATAATAAGAATATCAATTCCACTGCAGTAGAAAAGGCAAGAGGTCCGACTCTTGCCTTTTCATTTATGCTAATTACTAGTCTCTATTGCTATCTAGCCATTTGAAAATATAATAAGCAATTATACTTGCTGCGATAGCGTGAATCATAACGACCAATTCCACTACATTTCACCTCCTCTGCATTAAAGAAAGTGGACTAGTAATAGTACTTTATATCACAGATGAGAAAATAATTACAGGTAGTTCTTATAAGTATAGAAATTAATAAATATATCATTTTTGAGAAAATAAAATTCACGAAAATTTAGTGATACAAATATTATTTTATTAGAATTTAGTAATCCGTTTTATATCATTATTTAGTCAGTTCTTGTGCCTAATTAATCATAGAATCTTAGGTCACTTCTAATGATATTGAAGTAACCAGAATATTATATAAATTCTAAACAATTTTTTATTTGTTAACTAAGAAAATTAGTTGATTTTTTCAAATGATGATATATAATAAGTATATCAATTCCATTGTATAGGAAAAGGCAAGAGGTGCAACTCTTGCCTTTTCATTTATGCTAATTACTAGTCTCTATTGCTGTCTAGCCATTTGCAAATATAATAAGCAATTATACTTGCTGCGATAGCGTGAATCATAACGACCAATTCCATTGTATTTCACCTCCTTTACATTAAAGAAAGTGGACTAGTAATAGTTCTTTATATCACAGATGAAAGAATAATTATAGGTAGTTCTTATAAGTATAGAAATTGATAAATATATCATTTTTGAGAAAATAAAATTCATGATAATAGGCTATCATGAATCTTGATATTTTTATGAATTTAAGATGTAGTTTTTATATTCATCAATTGTCATTTGTTGTACAAATGTGTTGATGATTTTATCTAAAGATTTTTCATTTGTGAGTAAATCGATGATTGAACCAATGACTATTTTTGATGAGGTTGTATAAACTATATCAGGTTCACTTATTTCTAAGTCTTTACCATGCATTGTTCCTTTGAAACCCGTATAGCCAAATTGAATAGTTGGTTTAAATAAACTTAAGTCACCGATATCACCTGAAGCCACACTTTTTTCATCTGTTTGAATCATTTTGGAATCAACAAATGGAAGCATATTTTGATAAACGACATCAGATAAATTGATATCTTGATTGAATGGGAAATAACCTTTAATTTCTTCGATATCACAATCTGCTCCAATTGCTAGAGCGCAATGCTTAGCTGCATCAGATAATTGCTGGTTTAACTTAATTAAGGTTGTTGTTGAAAATGAGCGAACATAGGCTTCATAGATAACTTCAGATGGTATTGAGTTTACAACATCACCACCTTTGGTTATAATACCATGAATTCGATTCATATCACTATCTAAGAATGTTTCTCGAAGCATTGCTTGTGCTTGAAGAAATAAATTGCATGCGGACAATGCATTGATACCTTCACTTGGTGCCATAGCAGCATGTGATGCTTTTCCAAGGAAATGATATTTTTTGTATACAAATCCTGCAAGAGATGATTTTACATTGAAGCGATACTTGCGAAATTCACCCATACCATGAGCATGAAGAATACAATCTACATCATCGAAAATGTGATCAATGATCATATTTTGTTTACCACCAATGGCATAAATCTTTTTCTCTTGAATGAGCTGCTTACGATAATCAATATCAATGAATTCTTCAGCTGGGCAAAAGAATAAAGTTATCTTCCCTTTGATTTGGTTTGTATCAATTAAATCTTTCAATGCTAACAAAGCACCTATCATCATAACAACTTGTGTAGAATGTCCACAACTATGGGCAGCATGATCAAGAGGATTAGCACAACGATGTCCTAAAGTAGGAATTGCATCTAATTCAGCAATTAAACCAATATGTGGTTTTTCACTTTGTCCAATTGTTACTTGGAATCCAGTTTCGAAATATTCTTTTTCGATTCTAAATCCGTGTTTGATTAAGAAGTTTTGAATGATACATTTTGTTTTTATTTCTTTATAACCAAGTTCTGGAGTATTGAATAAAGTAGTTGCAAGATCTAATAATTCATCTTTGTATTTTTCTAATGTTAAATAAGCGAGATCTTTCATAATTGAAGGTTCCTATCTAATGTAAAGATGCTTTCGATAAAGGATTGGATGAAACCATCACGATCCACATCAAACAATACCAATGTATTTCCTTGTTCTGATTCTTCGACAACAGTCATTCCACGAGTATAATTACCATTTAATTCGATGAATACATTTGCTTTAAATCCTTTAAAGAATTCAGGTTTATACAAATAAAATAGAGGACATACATCGAAGATAGGTGAAGAAGACATGTTGTGCTCTTTACTATAGCGAGAGTAAAATTCAAAGAGTTCATATACAAGTTTACTAACTGGAGCTTTCGTGTTGAATAAATCCATTTCCGCAAAAGTAATACCACCTGCAACACATACTTCAAGTGGATTGAGAATCACTGGAACACCACTTTCAAATACTATTTTTGCGGCTTCAGGATCGTGATAAATATTAAATTCAGAACGTTTTTGAATATTACCTTCGTGAATACCACCACCCATACAAGAAATACATTCAATCTTGTGTATGAGATGAGGATATGTTTTTAACATAAGTGCAACATTTGTCAGTGGTCCAATGGCGATGATTGAAATTTGATCATGTGTCTCTAACATTTCTTTATAAAATTCAATTGCGTGTTTTGTTTGAAACTGATGTTCTTTTTTTGGAAAGACAGGACCATCTAAACCACTTTCACCATGAGCTAGAGGTTGAACCTCAAGTGGTTTTGCGATAGGTTTGTCATAGCCTTTGTATATTGGTAAATCAAGATGTAGAAAATCAAGTACATTGGCTAGGTTATTGCTAACCTTATCTAATGTTTGATTCCCTGCAACCGTAGCGAACCCGAGGATTTCAAATTCCTCGGGATGAGCTAGTGCAAATAAGATTGCGAAGATATCATCATGTCCTGGATCACAATCGAATATGATTTTTCTTCTCATTAGGCATTGTTCCTTTTCTTCTTATTGTACTCTTTAATTGAGTAAGCGATAATTGCGAAGAATACAGCAAGGTAAGGAATTGTTTGTAATAATTCACTTGGTAAATTTGTAAGTGATAATACATTTGTGATGGCATCAAAGACACCAAATACAAGCGTAGTTAATAATACAGTTATGAAATTACCACGTCCCATGGCTTCAGCAGCAATACCAATCCAACCACGAGATGCTGTCATATTGGCTGTGAAGAAAGACAAGTAACCCATTGATAGATATGCACCACCCATAGCGGCTAAAATACCAGATAAGATAAGTGAAGTAAAACGCACACGATTTACGTTGATTCCAACACTTCGCGCAGCATTTTCATCTAAACCACTAGCACGCATGTGCAAGCCAAATTTTGTTTTATAAACTAAGATATACACAAGAACAGCTGTAATCATACAAATATATGCCAATACATTATGTCCAGAAATAATTTCTCCTAGAATTGGAATATCTTTGATAATTGGAATATGAATTGTAGGTAATACTTTACTTGGAAGCGATGCAGTGGTTCCTTTACTTCCAGTAATCACAAACAATAAGAAGACTGTGAAACTTGATGCGAATACATTTAATGCGATACCACCCATGATAGGAGTTGTTTTTAACTTGATAGCACTGAATGCTAGAATCAATGCCATTAAAATACCAGATGCAATAGCGACTAAAAGACCAAGCCAAGCACTATGAGTCCAAACACTACCAAGAACACCCATAATTGCAGCAATTAACATGATCCCTTCTACTGCAATATTTGGAAGTCCAGATAAATTAGCGGTATAGGCAGACATAGAAGCGAACATAAGAGGAACACATACGCGAATAATAACAAAGAAGAATGAAGCGCTAAATATGAGGTCTTTATACTGTTCCATTTGCTTTATCTCCTTCCTTTAATAATGAACGATCACGCCATTTCTTTAGGAAATATTGTGACATGATTAGAAATACTAGAATTGCTTCAACAAATGCTGCCATTTCAACAGGAACATCGGTTGTACGAGACATGATTTCTGCACCTACACGAATGTAGGCAATTCCAAATGATGCAAGTAGTACACCAAAAGGATTGTTTTTACCTAAGGTTGCAATTAAGGCACCTGTAAATCCAAGGCCCGGCAAGGCTACCCAAGTAAATCGTTCATACATACCAAGCAATTCGATTGATGAACCCATACCCCCAATAAAACCTGAGATAAAATGTACAGACAAGAATAAAGCGAATGCACTCATACCAGAGTATTTAGCAAAATTCTTATTTAAACCTGTCATACGAATGCTATATCCAAGTTTTGTTTTAAACAGCAAGATAAACATCAAGACTGTAACAACAAGTAACACAATAACACCAATGTGTGTTCTTGTACCTGGGATGAAGATAGGTAAACGAGTTGTTTCCATGAATTTATTACTTGCAACAGATGGAACATCACTTGCACGAATAAATGTTTTTACAAAGAATAAACCCAATCCAAATAAGATAGAATTCATCATCAAGGATACAACTAATTCATTGGTGTTGTATTTTGCTTTAAAGTATCCTGGAATTAATGCAACAAGTCCTCCAAAAACACTTGAAATAAGAATTGTAAGAATTGGATCTAAGAAGGCATTACCAAACATTTGTGATGCAACAGTTGCAGTTACAACACCACAAATGTAGTAGATACCCTCTGTTCCAAGATTGAATAAACCTGTTCTAAATAACAAGGATGTTGCAAGTCCTGCAAATCCGATAGGTACCATGGTTTCAAGTACGTTACCAAAGTATCTAATTTTAGTTACTGGAGCAGTTAATAATTTGAAGAAGGCATCAACGGGAGTCTTAGATACAAGAACTAGAATAAGGAAAGAGATGACAAGTGAAATTGCAATCGCTACAAGAGTTTTTACAATTTCAAACATAACGTCAGAATTTTTCTTAAACACGGTATGCCCTCCTTATTTCTTCTTCTGATTGTTTTTTGACACCGAGCATATAAAGACCTAAATCTTTGTCTGTTACATCATTTGTACTTTCGAAGTAGGCAACAATCTCACCGTCATACATAACAATTAACTTATCACTTAAATCCATAACTTCTGTTAAGTCGGCACTAACTAATAGGATAGCACGTCCTTCATTTCTAAGATCAATTAATTGATTGTGGATAAAGTTAGCACTACCGATATCAATACCACGAGTTGGTTGCTCGGCAATGAGTAATTGTGGATCTGTTTGGTATTCACGTGCTACAACTACTTTTTGAATATTACCACCAGATAGACTTCCTATTTTGGTTTTGGCAGATGTAGTCTTCACACTGAATTTTGAAATCAAATTATCGGCAATTGTACGAATGCTTTTATTCTTCATGAATACTTTTCCACTTATTTCAGGAGAATCATAATAAGTGGATATGATATTATCACTGATTGAAGCATTTGCTGCAATTCCATCTTGCATACGATCCTCTGGAATATAAGCTAATCCTTTTTGGCGTCTTTGCTTAATTGGAATTGTGGAGATATCAACATCATTTAAATGAATTGAACCAGATGTAAAAGATCTCATGCCGGCAATTGCTTGAATTAATTCAGATTGACCATTCCCCTGAACTCCTGCAATACCAAGTATCTCACCACTTTTCACAGTGAAATTAATATTATTTAAAGTGTGTTTCTTTGTAGTTTTAATTTCTAAATTTTCAACTGCTAAGACAGCTTTTGTATTATCTAATTTCTTTTTAATATCTTCAAAGGATGTAGATAGTTCACGACCAACGATGAGTTCAGTCATTTTTTCTATTGAGATGTCACATGCATTATAAGTTCCGCAACTTTCTCCATTTTTCATAATTGTGATACGATCACTAATTTGTTTTACTTCATTTAATTTATGAGAAATGAAGATAACTGTGTGTCCTAATTCTCTGAATTTTTTCAGTTCAATGAAAAGAGCATCAGTTTCTTGAGGTGTTAGTACTGCAGTAGGTTCATCAAGAATAATAACTTCTGCATCTTGATAAAGCGTTTTTAATATTTCAACTTTTTGTTTAGCACCTACTGAGAGTGTTTCTATTTTTGCTTTTACATCAATTTCAAAATTGTATTTCTTCGCAAGCTCTGTTGCTTTTTTTGTTGCTTGATTGTAATCAACAAAGAATTTGTTTTTAACAGGTTCATTACCTAATACAATACTTTGAGCAACAGTGAAACTTGGAATTAACATAAAGTGTTGATGTACCATGCCAATACCGAGTTTAATTGCCTCCATTGAGTTTTCAAACTGTACAGGTTTTCCTTTGTACACAATTTGGCCTTCGCTTTGTTTTTCCATACCAAATGCGATTTTCATAATTGTTGATTTTCCAGCACCGTTTTCCCCAACGACAGAATGTATTTCACCTTTCTTGAAATCGATTGATACTTTACGATTTGCAAATACACCATTATCGTATACTTTTGTAATCTCTTGTAAACTTAAGATGATATCGTCCATATAATCCCCTTTCTAAATAAAAATAATGCTCTACTTGGTAGAGCATTACTTATGAATACTATTGAACGCTAGCTTTTAATGCTTCCCATTTTGTATTGTCTGTTTCAAGACGAATTTGAGGGATATCGAACTTGCCGTCAATTAAATCTTGTTCAAGTTGTTCGATTGCAGCTTTTTGTTCATCAGAGAAGAAGTTGTTATATGCATCATTTTTAACGATTCCAACTCCACCTTCTTTATATCCTAATAATTCTTTCTCACCAAATGGAAGTGTTCCATCTAAGTACATATTGAATGCACGTACTAAAGCTTTGTCGCAATTCTTTGTAGCAGATGATAAGATAACTTTTACGATTTCAGGTTTTTCACTGAATGTTAATGATTGGTCAGAGTCAACACCGATTGCCCAAACACCTTCAAGTCCTGAAGCAGATTCGAATAAACCATTTCCTGCACCACCAGCTGCGTGGAAGATTACATCAGCACCTGATTTGTACATGTTATCAGCTTGTTCTTTTGCTTTTGGAGCATCTTGGAAGTTTCCAACATATCCGAATGATACTTTTACATCAGGATTAGCAGCTTGAGCTCCAGTAATATAACCACCAAAGAAATCATTGATTGATGGAGAATCCATACCACCAATAGCGCCAATCTTGTTTGTTGTTGTAGCGGTACCAGCGACAGCACCAGCTAAGAATCCTAACTCTTCACATTTGTATGTCATTGCATACACATTTGGTAAATCTTCTGGAGCACTGTAATCGAAGTTGATAAATTTTTGTTCTGGGAATTCTTTTGCAATTTTGTAAAGTGAAGGTTCAGCTTCCCAGTTACCACCCATAATTAAGTCGTAACCACCTTCAGCTGCTTCTAGGTAATAGTTTTCCCATTTACTGTTGTCTTTACCCATTTCAATTAGTTTTGCTTCAACGTTTGGCATAGCACTGATTTCTTGGAAACCTGCATACACGATATCGAAATATGATTGGTCACCAATGTATGGTAATAATAAGGCTACTTTAATTGTCTTTTCGCCCTCTGGTTGGTCTGTGTTACTTGGTTTTTCTGCTGGTTTGCTTGAACATCCAACAACAAGTAGCATAGCCAAAAGTACTGCTAAAATCTTTTTCATCTCTTTCCTCCTGTTTATATTGAAAACTGTCCTTCCAGTTTACAATCAATTAATGATACTTTTCCGTTTCCTTTGATATAAATTCCAAACATACCTAAAGTACTTTGATTTAAAGACATTGGTATTTGAACAGTTTGATTGTTTATATGTACCATAATTAAATCACAAGTACATTCGACTTTCAATGCAGAATTCATTTTTTCATATATTAAATTCGTTATGTAAATTTCTTGAAAATTGTATGCGTTTTTCTTACAAAGTGAAATTGGTTTTTCATGACTTAGTTTCAGTGAAAGAAAATCACTATAACCAGTGCTACTTATGATGATATGAGCTTCTTCGCAATCACATTCTAGAGTCATTTCAATCACTCTTTTGTTGATATGAGGTTCACCCATTTGAATAAATGCTTCATCAGTACTTATTAACTCAAAACCTGAATTTGTGTAATTTAAATTACCACGATGCAAACTGAATAAGAAAGGGTTAACACAAGAAGTTTCACCAAAGGTTAATCCGAAGTCACAAGGTGATTGATTTTTAAAATCAATTTCATATTTCATATGATGATCAATCTCAAATGAATTCACAAGAATATATTTTCTCATAATACGTTCATGAAAATCGAAATGTAGTCCGATTTTGTGAACTGTCTTCTTTGTCTTCATGATTTTGTGTTGAAGTTCAATATGATCTGTAAAGGGTATAGAAGTAGAATCTTCAATTGTTCCATCGGTGTAAGTAATTCTTAGACAAGCACTTAAGTTACAATTTAAAGGATTCGATAAGGAAACTGTAATGGTTTCATTTGGAAAAACTTGTGGAGAGAAAAGTGGATCATAACGTGCATCATAAATATCATCTGGTAAAAAATAAGTTATTTTATCAACATCCAAACTGTAATCATTAAAGCAATTATTTAAAATAATTTTAAGTTTGTTTTGATCTTGTTTTACATTTGATTCACAATAGCGTGATGAGTGTGCAATAAATCCTTTTGTAGCATAAGGTAAATCAAAGTGATAAGTTGTTGTCGAAAGATCACGTTTGTATTCATTTGGAATTTCTAATCCATGAGATTCAAATGCAAGTTGTGTAAATTCATAAGCACTATCACTTACAGTTGTTTGGTTTAAATATCCATTATTACTTGACGCTAATAAAATATCTTGTATAGGTGTTATCCATTTTTCATCAATGTTTTCAATTCCAACAATTGCACCAATAATAGAACCAACGTTTCCACAATTGCAATCTGTATCATAACCAAGAGTGCAGAGCAATGTCATGGTTTTATTAAAATCATTTCGACCATACAAAAGTGCCAAAATCATAATTGCAATGTTTGGAATGATATGACACATACCAGGGAAATGATCATAACTATATTTTGATAAAACATAATCGAAACATTTCATTTCATCATTTGGATTTGCATCATAAAAGTGGATGATATCTTGAATTACTTCTGCGTACATGGAGTTGGTATCAATGTACTCTAGTGCTTTAGTTACAATTGTGTAGGCATCATGATAGGTAAATGCTAAGGCAATCATCACAGCAACATATTCGCCGCCAACAATACCATCTTGATCATGTGTGATTGAACTTGCCATATGGGCTAATTTCTTTGCAATATGAGGATCTCCAAGTGAACAATATCCACACCAATCAACAAAGATTTGTCCACCGATTTGTTCAGCCATAATTTGTCCATTTAATTTAGATGATCCTGATTGAGGAGGTTGTATACCTTCAATTAAATTAAGATAAGCAGTATGCTCTGTTGAGATACCTTTTCCACCCCACCAAAAGAATCCATGTTCATAAGGGATATAATTCAACATGGTGTTAGCGATATCTTGAACAGTAATCTCTTCTATTTTTTTATTACGTAAAACTTCTTTGAAAAAAAGAGGACCATTGCTATCATCATCTGCTGCAAAGATTCCATAGTCAACTATATAATTGTTGATATAGCCATACGTATTTTTTATTTCATCATAGGTCCATGCTTCAACAGGTGCTCCTAAACGAATACCTATAATCTTTCCCATCCAAGCACTATATATTTTGTCATATGCATTTTTAAATTCCATTATACTTCCTCCTCTTTGTTGCTAATCTAAACTAGATATAATAAGATTAACATACTTAACAAGTGTTTGGAGGAAGAGTTATGAGATATCCGCAATTTATTAAAGAAAATGCAACGATTGGTATAGTCGCTCCATCCTTTGGTGTATCAGGAACACCATATTATGAAAATTATATTATTGCTAAAAAAAGCTTAGAAGAAAAAGGATTTAAACTAGTTGAATGTCCAAGTATTTACAATCTAAAAAAAGCTCAAAGTAATTTGCCAGAAATTAGAGCAAAAGAACTTATGAACTTTTATGCTGATGATTCAATTGATTTTTTATGGTCTTGTGCAGGTGGAGAAATCATGAATGAAATCTTACCTTATCTTGATTTTAAACAAATAAAAGAAATGAAACCAAAATGGTTTATTGGCTATTCAGACAATACATGTTTTGTACACCCGCTTGCAACTTGTGCTAATACTGCTTCGATATATGGAATGTGTGTTTCTGAGTACAATACATTACAACTAAAAGCAGCAAGTGATGCACTACTAGATTTACTAATGGGTAAACAAAATAAATTCGAACAATTTTTAGATGAACCAACTTATACAATTCCAAGCGGTGATTTACACTTTGAAGGTAGATTACTTGGAGGTTGTATGGAAGTGTTAGTTAATTTACTACAAACTCGTTTTGATGAAACACTGGCATTTAAAGAACAATATTGCAACGATGTGATTTTATATGTGGAAGCCTATGAATACAACACATTAGGTGTAAAAAGAGTATTGTGGCAATTAAATGAATTAGGATACTTATCTAATTTAAAAGGATTAATGATTGGAAAATTAAATAATGCAGAACCAGCATTCGATGTAACGATAAGTGATGCATTGAATGATTTGAATTTAAATGTACCCATTGTCTATGATGTTGAGATAGGTCATACCTATCCAACGATACCAATGGTAAATGGTGCTTATGCAAAAGTATCAGTTGAAAATTCTAAATTCTTTATTGAATATGATTTTACTCGTTAATGAAATCAACGACACGTTGAATGTTTTCTCGAGTGAAGAATTGATCATCTGTATGAATTGCCGTTGGGAATAATTCTAATGTAATTTTAGCTTGAGGAAAACGTTCTTTTACTGTGTTATAAAAATCAATGCTTTGTTGAGCAGGTACAAGAGTATCTTTTTGTCCATGTTGTAATAAAAGGCGTGGCATCTCTTTTGTGATATAAGTAGTAGGATTAATTGCAGCCAGTATAGTTGGATTAGTAAAGTTTTCTTTTCCAATAAGTAAACTAATGAGCCCATCTTCATCGTTAATGTCTGTTTCACTTGTAAAGGTGCACCCTAAATCAGTGAGTTGTTTTGACATGGTTGTGGAATCAATTGCAGGATAGAAAGCAATGATGCTTTTTAGTGTGTGTTGTGTTTGCGTAAGAGAATAATGAAGTAAATTATCTTCTTGAATCAATCCACCAAGTAGTGCTAAATGAGCACCTGCAGATTCTCCCCACAGATGAAGATTATCTAAATCAAAATGATATTGCTCAGCGTGATTTTCAACCCAGCATAAAGCTTGTTTGATATCAATGATTTGTTGAGGGTAGCGAGCATCAATGGACAATGAATAATCTATAGATACAACGTTAATGCCAAATTCAACAATTTGAATCATACCTTTCATAAATTTAGATTGTTTAAATCCACTAATCCAACCACCACCATGAATGATAATTACGGTTGGTTTTTTAGTTGTGGTGTAGTCTGGTAAATAAACATCTAATTTTTGATTTTTGAAGTAGGGGATATCTAATTCGTGAATTGGAAAACATGTAGGGTCCATGTGACCTTGATCAAATTCGAGAAAACTTTTTAGTTTATTACTTAATTCCATGAGATTGTCTCCTTTGCTTGTTAAGTCAATTATAACAAGACACTTTTTAAAATAAAGCTTAATTTGAATGAAGCGTTATTTAATAGGTAGAGAAAAAGTTGTGCTAGACTTAAATTAGAAAGATGATATTGGTTTAGGTATGGCAATTGTATTGTATGCAGTCGTGACATTCTTCTCACTTGTGGTTGGTATTGGTTCAGGGCTAGGACCTGGATTAATTATGAGACCCTTGTTTGATTTAATAAATATTCATTCTGTAACTGAGATTGGATATTATATTTCGGTTGCCTTTTTTCCTATGCTTTTTATTTTGACTTATCGCTTCTTTAAAAATAATAAATCACCGATTGATTGGTCAAGAGTTTTAGTTTCTGCATGTGGGGCAATTGTGGGTGGTATAGTAGGTGAATATCTACTAGAATACTTAGCGAAAATTGATGAAACGCTTGTAAAACAAATACAAACATTATTCTTTATCATGATTATCATCGTTATGTTTTTTTACTTTTTAGATAAAATAAAGATTAAAGAAAAAGTAATTGAAACAAAGAATAAGATATTTTGGATTAGTTTTACATTATCAACAATCATTATCTTTTTAGGTTTTGGTGGTCGTGGTTTAAATCTTGCAGCATACATGACATTTTTTCCATATGATAAAAAAGAAGCTCCACTTTTATCACTTGTAATTATTTTCTTTTCATTAAGTACCAAACTTACAAAAATAGCTTTAACAACAGGTTTTGGTTCATTTGATCCTAAAATTGTTGTTGTGCTATTAATTTCGTCTACAATAGGAAGCATTTTGGGATATGCAATTAATAAGTATTTGCCGAAGAAGTATGGCACACCAATTAGTTTAACAATCTTGGTCTTCGTGACAATTGTCATCTCATATAATTTTATTAAACTCTTTTAGAGGTGTTTGACACAACTATAAAAGAAAGATAATCTAGTAATGTACATTACCCGTTTTCTTGACCCTTGTTTCTATGCTATAATTACTCACAGTTGAAAGAGAGGTGTACAATTTGAATTTAGTTATTGGGGCATTCCCTTATTTTGTACTACCACTTCTTCTTTCTTTTATTTGTGTACCTATCGCAAAGAAAGTAGGTTTGAATTTAGGCATTTATGCCCAGGAGAATCAAAGAACAGTTCATCATGGGAAAATTGTACGTATCGGTGGTTTAGCGATTTACATAGCATTTATGATATCAATGGCTATTTTTGTTAAAGCAGATGATACGTTAAATGGTATTCTTCTTGGGGGAATGATTATTTTCACAGGTGGGTTACTGGATGATATCTTTGATTTAAAACCTATTGTAAAACTAGGATTTCAAATTGCCGCTGCTTTAGTTGCGATGTTTGTGGGTCAAATTTATTTAACATCCATTAGTTTGCCATTTGGCATTCAAATTAATAATATATTTATTTCAGGATTTGTTTCATTTGCGTGGATTGTAGGTATCACCAATGCAATTAACTTAATTGATGGGTTAGATGGCTTATCAAGTGGTATTTCATTTATTGTTACCTGTACCATTGGTTTACTAGGTTTCTTTATGGGAAGACGTGATATTTGTATTATGTCTCTTATCTTAGCGGGATCGATTTTAGGTTTCTTGAAGTATAATTTCCACCCGGCGAGTATTTTTATGGGAGATTGTGGAGCACTCTTCTTAGGGTATATGATTGCGACCATATCCTTACTCGGATTTAAAACAACTGCATTTATTACATTGGGATTTCCAATCTTGATGTTGTTTATACCAATTTCAGATACACTTCTCGCGATTATACGAAGAAAACTTAAAGGCCAAAAAATATCTGAAGCCGATCGTAGTCATTTGCATCATATCTTAATGTACAAATTAGATTTAGGTCATCGCAATGCAGTCTTAATTCTCTATTTAATGACGATGTTATTTGGAGTAAGTTCAGTTATCAGTTATTTCGATAAAGTAGCAGGTATGATCATGGTTGTTATTTTGTTGTTTATATCGGAGATATTCATTGAAAAAACAGGAATGATTAATCCTAAATTTCATCCGTTATTGGGATTGTGGCGACGAATTAGAGGAAAAAGTAAAGAAGATACAAACGAACACTGATAAAACAGTGTTTTTTTTAGGAATTTAATGCAATATTTAGAACAAGACAGTAAGGAGGTAATTATGAATAAACAAAGGATTAATCAATTATTAAATGGTGATGATGAGTGCGTAGAATCTTATCAGACAAAGTGGCTAGCTTATGTCAAAGCAAGAAAAGAAGTAATGATGCATGTGGATGAAAAAAACAGTGATAATTATTTGGTAAGTGATGCGAATTGGGTATTACGTAGTCAATATACCTCATGTGAACAGTTGGGAGTTGAGGTTAAGGAAGGCGATATTTGTTTCATAGATTATGGACAAGCGTATATCAATGAAATTGGTTTTCAACATTTTGGCTTGATCTTTTCCCTTTATCAAAAGAAAGCCTTCGTAATTCCAATGACATCCAATGAGGTACAATATCATAGTGCCTATGATTTAGTGGAAAATCCAAATGGTAAGAAACATTTGATGCGATTAGGATGTTTACCCCGGTATGAATAAACCATCAGTTCTATTTCTAAATGATTGTAAGTACATCAATACAGCACGTATCATTGATATCAAAGCACATTTATCGACGGATTCACCTTGTTATCGAATGATTAAGAAACGAATTATACGATTAATTACTGAAAGCGAAACTGTGTAAAATTAATTTAGTTGTGATAAACTATAGTTATGATGAAAGAACTTGTTTCTAAGAAATGGATTGTAGCAGTATCAGGAGGGCCAGATTCAATGGCCCTTTTAGACATGTGTGTCCAAGAAAAAATGAATGTTGTAGTTGCACATGTAAACTATCATAAAAGAAATACTGCAGACCGTGATGAAAAATGTGTAAAAGAATATTGTGAAAAATATCAAATTAAAATGATTGTCTTACATCCAAAACAAACAGGCAAAGGAAATTTTCAGGCTTGGGCAAGGGATGTGCGATATGATTTTTTTATGAAATGCTACAAGGAAGAAAATGCTCAGGGGTTATTGGTGGGACATCACCAAGATGATTTGATTGAAACTTATTTGTTTCAAAAAGAGAGAAAATCAATTCCTTCTCATTATGGAATTGCACAAATTTCAATGTATAAAGAGATGGAAATCATAAGACCATTGCTCAATATGAGCAAACAGGATTGTATTGCGTATTGTCATACGCATGATGTGTCCTACAAAATCGATGAGTCTAACTTAACCAATCACTACACACGAAATAAACTACGGCATGAAATTGTTGAAAAAATGACACATGAAGACCGTATTTGTGTTTTACAAGAAATCGAAGAGAGAAATAAAGAACGATATAGAATGAAACAATATGAAGGGCTTTTGTCAAAAGCTCAATTGGATATTTCTACATTAAGTCATGAATCAAAGGAATTTCGAATGAATTGTTTAAGACAATGGTTTAGAAATCAAAACCTAAGGGAAGCAAATAATTCAAAAGACTATTTTGAGCAATTAGAAACTGTTTTATGGAGTAGAAATAATTATGAAGTAGAGTTAAGTAATGGAAAACTCATTGTTTCACAAGGAATTTGTGAAATTGTGGGAAATGAGGACAAAGAGTATGAGGTTGTAATACAATCTATTCAAGACTTTAAAAGTCCTTATTTTATAGTAGAAACAACGGGTTCGATGGGAGTGAATGCATGTACGGTGAAAGAAATTGATTTTCCGCTTACAATTAGAAATGTAAGACAAGGGGATGCGATTCAATTGCGGTTTGGTACAAAGAAAATAAATCGATGGTTTATTGATCGAAAAATACCATTAAAAGATAGAAAGTCATGGCCGATTGTCTTAAATTGTAATAACGAAGTGATATTGGTGCCTGGAATTGGGTGTAATGTGGAACATTACTCTATAAAACCTAACTTATTTGTGTTAAAATACTGAATAGCACGGAGGAAAAAGTATGCATCAATTGATTAAAAAGGTATTAGTAACTGAGGAGCAAATTATTGCACGCTCAAAAGAATTAGCCAAACAAATTACAAATGACTATGCAGGGAAAGAAGCACCGCTATTTGTAGCATTGTTGAAGGGATCTGTACCATTCTTAGCAGAATTAGTAAAACATGTTGAGATGGACATTGAATTTGATTTTATGGATGTTTCAAGTTACGAAGGAACTGAATCAATTGGTGATATTAAAATATTAAAAGATTTAGACCGCTCGATTAAGGGGTTAGATATTATTCTTGTAGAAGATATTGTGGATACAGGAAGAACACTAACTACAGTTAAACAAACGTTATTAAATAAAGGTGCAAACTCTGTGAAGATTGTGACTTTACTTGATAAACCAGATCGTAGAGTCGTTGAGATTAAAGCAGAATATACAGGTTTCGAAATTGAAAATGAGTTTGTGGTTGGCTTTGGTTTAGACTACAACCAAAAATTTCGTAATTTACCATACATTGGTGTATTAAAAGATGAATGTTATCGATAAATAGTAAGGAGTGTGTTTAATTGATGAAAAATAACAACCGGTTTTTAAATTATTTGCCATACTTGGTTGTTGCTATCGCAATGTTTAGTTTATTCAACTTAGGAGGAGGCTCTGGTTCAACACAAAAACTTTCATATAATGAATTGTTGAATGTGTTAGAAACTCAAGATGTCACTAAGGCAGATGTAAGCATTGGATACAATGTAATTCATGTTAAAGGGATTTATAACGATGGAGCTCAAGATATACTTTTCTCATCTACAGTTCCTAACACTGAAAGCCAATCTGATTTAGTATTGGAATTATTAAATGAAGGACAAGTTGCAGTAATAGATGCTGAAGAAAGCAATCTATTTCTTGATACTATAATTTCATTTATTCCATATTTAGCATTAGGTGGGTTAGCAATTTTCATGTTAACAAGAATGCAAGGTGGCGGAAACAACAAAGCATTTGAATTTTCCAAATCACGTGCAAAACTTGAAGGCAACATTCGAGTTCGTTTTGCGGATGTAGCTGGATGTGATGAAGAAAAAGAAGAAATGGTAGAAATTATCGATTACTTAAAGTCGCCAAAGAAATTTGCGAAAATGGGTGCTCGTATACCAAAAGGAATTTTAATGGTAGGTCCTCCAGGAACAGGGAAAACTTTACTTGCTAAAGCTGTTGCTGGTGAGGCTGATGTTCCATTCTATAGTATTTCAGGATCTGATTTCGTTGAAATGTTCGTAGGGGTTGGAGCAAGTCGTGTGCGCGACATGTTTAAAAAAGCACAACAAACTTCACCATGTATTATCTTTATTGATGAAATTGATGCAGTAGGTAGACAACGTGGAGCTGGATTTGGTGGAGGACACGATGAACGTGAACAAACATTAAATCAACTCTTAGTTGAAATGGATGGTATTGGTGAAAATGCGGGAATTGTTATGATTGCTGCAACAAATAGACCAGACGTACTTGACCCAGCATTACTTCGTCCAGGACGTTTCGATCGTCAAATTACAGTATCACTACCTGATCGTAAAGGTCGTAAAGAAATTCTTGAAGTTCATGCAAGAAATAAACATTTAGGTCCAGATATTGACTTAGAAGCATTAGCAAAACGTACTCCAGGATTTAGTGGAGCTGACTTAGAAAACGTATTAAATGAAGCTGCAATTCTTGCAGTTCGTGAAAGTTCAGATTTAATTCATATGTCACAACTTGATGAAGCAATTGACCGTGTTATGATGGGACCTGCTAAGAAGAGTCGTAAGTATGATGAAGCAAGTAAGAAACTTGTTGCTTATCATGAAGCAGGGCATGCCATCATTGGTTTATACTTAGATGATGCAACAGTAGTGCAAAAAATTACAATCATTCCTCGTGGTCAAGCTGGTGGATATAACTTGATGACTGAAAAGGAAGAAAAAATGATGCGTACAAAGAAAGACTTAATGAGTACTATCACTTCATATATGGGTGGACGTACATCAGAAGAAATCTTCTTTGATGATATTTCTGCAGGAGCATCTGGTGATATTGAATCAGCAACTCGTATTGCTCGTGATATGGTTACTGTATATGGTATGAGTGATTTAGGACCAATTAAATATGATAGTGGAAGTGGTAATGTCTTCTTAGGAAGAGATTACAATTCGCCTTCAAATGTATCGGGACAAATTGCTTTTGAAATTGATCAAGAAGTACGTAAGATTATTGATACATGCCATAAACAAGCACATAAAATTATTTCAGAACATAAAGATGATTTAATTAAAATTGCGAATGCATTGCTTGAGTATGAAACAATTACTGCTGAGCAAATTGATCTAGTGATTAAAGGCTTACCAATCAATCAAGATCTTCCTAAGAAAGATGTTAATAAGGATGATAAGAAAGATGATGGAAATACGGAAGAACCTGTTGTAAAGAAAACAACTCGTAAACGTAAACCAAAAGCTGAACAAAATCAACTGCCACTTGAAGAACCAAAACCAGTGGATATTCCAGAAGATCAAAATCCTTCATTAGATGAAATTAATGAAAGTGATTCTATTGAAGACGAAATTGAAACAAAAACACCAAAAATCTAATATGAAATGAGCCAGTGAGTTTATACTTATTGGCTTTTCTTATGTTGGAATAACAATTGACATATGTTAAAGTTAAATAGTGATGAGGAGGAAATCATGAATACTTTAAAAAAACTATTGACGGCAAGTTTAACGACGTTCTTGGTATTAGGATTAGTTGGATGTCAAACAACTGCGCCAGTTGATAATGTAGCTGAACAAACTCGTTTTGATGAATTTGTAACAAATGAAATCAAAATGTACCTAGAAGATAATTATTTATCTGTCCATCAAACTGTGTCAAAACCTGAGGCGTTTGGCGTAGATGTAAACAATATTGTAGTCCAAATGACGGAGCCTTGGAGTGAAAATCAAGTTAAAGAAACACTTGAAGAATTTGAAACTTCAAAGAAAGAATTTGAAACATTTGATCGTAAAACTTTAACTGAGAAGCAACAAAATACTTATGATATTATTAAAGATCAAATTGAATTAAATGAAATCTCAAATAGAGAAGATTTTGAATATGTAGGAAATGTATTTGGATTATTTAGTGGAATTCATATTTCAGTGCCACAAATTTTATCTGACTTTGTGTTCTATAGTGAAAAAGATGTACAAGATTTAATTACGTTAATGGGTAGTGTAAAACCAATGTTTGAAGGTTACACAGAATATGCTAAAAAGCAAAAAGATGCAGGCTATTTCATGTCTGACTACAATGTTGATGAAATCGTTAAGTATGCTGATAACTTAGCTAATCAAGGTTATGGTGAAGAAATGATGGCTGTAGTAGAAGAAAATATTAATGCTTTTGAAGGTATTGATGATGCAGCAAAAGCTAAATACATCGAACAAGCAAGAGCTGTTTACACTGATTCGATTGTACCTGCCTACTTAACACTAGGTGAAGAACTTACTAAACTAAAGGATCCTGCAAATAACCAATTTGGTTTAGCTCATTTTGAAAATGGAAAAGAAATCTATGAACTATACTATCGCATGTATACAAGTTCAACATTATCAATTGAAGAAGCAGAAAAAATGCTTGAACAACGTATTGTAACAAGTATACAAGCAATGCAAACTGCTATGATGAAAGATCCAACTGCACTTGAAATGGTGCAAAGTGGAGAATATAAAGCAGGTTATGATTCTTATGAAGCAATGATTGAAGCACTAATTGATTGGTCAAAAGAACAATATACAGAAATTAATATACCTGAGTATGAAGCGATTCCTGCTTCTAAACTTGTATCAGATGGTGTTGGAGCCTACTACATCACACCATTTATTGATAAGGAAGGTAAAAACTATATTCGTGTAAATACTAAGAATGCAGCGTTAATTGATGATTTACAAACATTCTATTATATTGCGCATGAAGGAATTCCAGGACATATGTATTATTATAATTATGTGGTTCAAAATGATATTGATCCATACAACTTATTATTATCAACACATCTTGGATTCTCTGAAGGATTTGCAAACTATGGTGCAAATTATGCGTTAGATGCAGCAAATACAAATGAAGCATTAAAAGAAATTATGCGTGCAAACTTTGACGTAAACTGGGCATTAAGTGCTCTAATGGATATTGGTGTTCATTATCATGGATGGACAATTGAAGAATTTAATGATTTCTTAGCAAGCTATGGTTTAAATGGAGAGGGTATGGAAGCTACATACTACATGACTCAATCAAACCCGGGTGTAAGTTTATCTTATGGTATTGGTTATTTCCAAATACTAGATTTACGTGCAAAAGCTGAAGCTGAATTAGGTGACAAGTTTGATGTGAAAGCATTCAATGATGCATTATTAAAATCAGGGAATGCACCATTTAGCATGGTAACTAAAAATATAGAAGACTACATTAGTAGTAATAAATAAAAAAAGATCTTCGAGTAATTTTACTCGAAGATTTTTAGTTGATAAATCCAAGCAGTATCGCAAGAACAACAAGCGCAGGTGCAGGTATTTTTTTAGTATAAAGTAGGATAAAGAAGAAAAGTATAAATAAGTATTGTACCAAAGGTAATAGCGGTGTAAATAATAGCGTAAAGGCTGTTTTTAAGAGTAGTCCACAAGCCACTGCACTTATTCCTTTTAATGCGACTTTTATTGCTTTAACCTGCCTTAATTTATCCCACATAGGATAAATAAAATAAATCAGAAGAACACCAGGTAAAAATATTGATACACCAGATAATAACCCGGAAATAATTTGAAGAGTAAGATTCGTATCCCGGGCAGCTAAGCCACCTACAAAAGAACTGAAGCCAAACATTGGACCAGGAAGACCTTGGATAAGTCCATAACCAATTAAGAATTCTTGTTGACTTAAAAAATGATAATGATCAACAAACTCTGAAATCATTAATGGTACAACTACTTGACCTCCACCAAATACTAAATAACCAAAACGATAGAACTCATAGAAAAGTGTTGCGAGTAATGAGCCAGTAAGAATCATAAGGAAATAACTTCCAATTGCAAATACAAAGAAAAAAATTAAAAATTTCCAGGACGGCTTGATATGAAAATCCGATAAATTTAAATCTGGTTTTTCAAGATAAATCATTAGAACGCCACCACACAATAGAAGAACAGGATAGAGCCAAGTTGCTTGAATAAAATAAGTAAGAAGAGCACTCGTAATCGCAAGAATTACAGTAGATTTATTAATCAAAACTTTCTTAGAAATGTTAAGTCCAGCAAATAAAACAAATGCGATTGCCATGGGTGCTAAATATCTTAAGAAATCAATTGATAAATTATTTGATTCTAAATAGGGGAAAATAAGTGCAAGAACTGTCATTAAAATTAATACGGGTAGTGCCCATACAAGTAAAGTCAGAAAGGCGAGTAGTTTACCACCTACTTTATAGCCAATTGCTGTAATTGTTTGAGTACTTGTTGGACCAGGCAATATAGAACACAAAGCATTAAGTTCAACTAATTCTTCTTCGCTTAGATAGTTTTTCTTATGAACAAGTTGTGAATAAAAGATACCAAAGTGAGCCTCAGGTCCACCATAAGCACCTAAGGAACAAATGAATACATCAAGTAAAAAATGGGTAGTTTGCATAGAAATCCTCCAAAGATAAATAATCATTCTATATTTATCATAAATTGATAAAGAATTGTACTCTAATGCAATGAATGAAGTTGAAGATGCATATCAATCATTAAATATTTTTCCCCATATCATACGCTATTTGTCTTAAATGTGAGTTCTGTGCTTCCCCTTTTTCATAAAGCTCAGCACCGTAAAGATAAGACTTAACGACAGAGTTTGGCAAGCAATCAGTAAATCCACGTAAAGAATCCATAGTACGCTCCATCATTTCTTTACCATCCGCAGCAGTGACAATAAAATAAAATTCCTTATCCCTTATTTCTGTATAACGGGGTAATGTACGATCAATCATCACTTTCATTTGTCCACTCATGGAATAAAAGTAAACAGGTGTAGCAAGTACAATGACATCAGCGTTTATCATTTTCTCTAATAAATCTTGCATATCATCTTTTTGGATACACATTTTTGTTTTGCGACATCCATAACAAGCTAAGCAAGGTTTAGTCATTTTTTCTTGTAAATAAATTTCTTCTGTAATATGTCCTACACTATTAGCTCCTTGCGCAAAAGCGTGGCTTAATATTTCAGAATTTCCATTTTTTCTAGGACTTCCTAATAGAATTAATACATTTTTTTTCATTCTTATTCTCCTTTAGTTTAGTTTTTGGCTAATGCATCTAGCCGAGATGTAATCGTTGATTTTGAATTTTCAATCTCATTTCTTGAAATAGATAACCCTTGATTAGAAACAATTGCAGCAGGTTCTAATTCTTTGATGGTTTCAATTGTATTTGAAAACCCACTACCTCCATGTGTATTAAAAGGAATAATTGTTTTTGATTCAAAATCATAATCATCAAAGAATGTATATAAAATCATTGGCATATCACCCCACCAATTTGGATAACCAACAAAGACAATGTCATACTGCTCAAAATTGTCTATTGAATTCTTTATTAAAGGACGAGCTTCCTCTTTCTGTTCAGTGGATGCTAAGTCTATTAATAGTTCATGACTTGTTAGATAAGGTGTAGTAGGTTCAATTCTAAATAATGTTCCTTGAGTATATTCTTGAATGATAGAAGCAAAATATTGTGTATTACCCATGACTTCATTATCAATGACAACAGTACTATTTTCTTCTTCGCTACTCATGTCAGTAGATGAAGATGTCTCGGGCATTGAGAAGTAAACAATGAGTATCTTATTCGAATTATTTTCTTGTGGCTGATTATCAATGACTGCTTCTTGAGTATTTACGTTTGATGAGGTACATGCGGAAAGCCCAAAAACTAGAAGAATACCTAAGAAACAGATTATCCATTTCTTCATTAAATCTTTCCTTTTCTCTCTTCAATTATACTTAAGAAATAATCAACAGTTTCAGGTGTTTGATGATTAAAGAATAAACTTGTATTTGTATCAAGTTCACTTATTTTCTTCATCTCATCATTTGATAACTCAAAATCAAATATTTCGATATTTTCTTTCATTCTTTCAATATGAGTTGATTTTGCAAGAGCAACAACATTGCGTTGCATAAGCCATCTTAAAATTACTTGAGCTACAGACTTTTGATATTTCGCTCCAATTTCTTTTAATGTAGGATTTTCAAACATATTGCATTTGCCTTCTCCAAAAGGTGCCCAAGCTTGTATCTGTACATTACGTTTTATCATATTTTCTTGTGCTGCTACTTGTTGATGGAGTGGATTAACTTCTACTTGATTAACATGAGGTGGAATTTCATTAAATCCAGCAATATCAGCTAATCGATCAGGAGAAAAATTACTTACACCAATTGCACGAATTTTTCCTTCTTTATACAAATCTTGCAAAGCACGATATGCTCCATAATAATCACCAAAGGGTTGATGAAGTAAAACTAGATCCAAATAATCAAGTTTTAGTTTCTCAAGTGATTTTTTTACTGAACTTAATGTTTTCTCATAGCCATAGTTATCAATCCAAACTTTTGTCGTGATAAATAATTCTTCTCGTGGAATACCACATTTACTAATGGATTGACCAACTTCTTCCTCATTGAAATAAGATTGTGCAGTATCAATATGCCGATACCCAACTTGAATTGCGTTCAATACACATTCTTCACAAATTTCTTTTGAAATTTGAAATACACCAAATCCTAATTTTGGCATTACTACTTGATTACTTAATGTTACATATTCCATTTGTCATTCCTCCTTGACGGTTACTAATTGATTTAGTACGATTGGATTATAAAACTCGGTAGTAACTACCGGTCAAGAGTTATTTTAACTTAGAGGAGAAATAATGATGTATTCAATGAAAGAAGTATCTAAACAAACGGGGTTAAGTTATGAAACACTCAAGTATTATTGCAATGAAGGACTTATACCAAACGTAAAACGAGATAGTAATAATTATCGTGTATTTGATGATCGTGATATTGCATGGATTGAAAATTTAACTTGTCTAAAGCAATGTGGCATGGGTATTTCTGAGATGAAAGTTTATATTGATTTATGCTTGGAGGGAATATCTTCTATTACAGAACGTAAAAAAATATTAGAAAAGAAAAAAGAGATACTAATAACTAAACTCAATGCAATTAGTAAGAGTATTGATTATATTGACACAAAACAAAAGTTTTATGATGATGTCTTAGCAGGAAAAATTAAATATAAAAGTAATCTTATAAAAATAGAGTAAATCATCTCTTTAGTTAATCTAGAGTTATTTTTATCATAAAAATAAAAAAATTTTTAAAAAATAGAAAATATTAAAATAATTGAATAGCAAAGGCTTTTTTTGGTATATATAATGCTAAAAACTTCACAAGATTTGTAATCGATTACAGAAACCGCTTGCATTTTAAAATATCTTATGCTAATTTAATACTGTAAATAGATTTTGATGAACTTCCAAAAAAAGTTATATTTTTTTACAAGTTCATGTAATGGATTACATGGGAGGGCATATGGACAAATATTCGTCAGTAAAAATTAGTGATGTATCAAAACTGGCTGGCGTATCTGTAGCGACGGTATCTCGTGTAATTAATAATACCTGTTTTGTAAATCCAGAAACAAAAGAAAAAGTATTGAAGGCAGTTGAAGAGTTGGCATATGAACCTAATTTGTCTGCAAGAAATTTAAGACGTAATACAAGTGGTGCAATTTTAGTAATTGCTCCAAATATGACCAACCCATATTATTCAAACATTATCAAAGGAATTAGTGAGACAGCAAGAAAGTATGATTGCAGTACATTTGTTTGTAGTACTGATGGTGATAAAGAACAGGAATTAGAACTATTAAAAATATTAGATAACAGAAGAGCTGATGCAGCTATTATTCTAGCGACAAACATTGATAACGATGAAATATTACCTTATGTTAAAAAATATCCTGTAGTATTCTGCAGTGAATATAATCCTGCACTCAATATCGATCGTGTATCCATTGATAACTATCAAGCAGCTGTTGAAGCGACAGAATACCTTATCGGTTTAGGACATCGCAACGTAGGAATGATGAGTAGTGAAAATGACTATATCTCAACTGAATTGCGTAAACAAGGATTCTTAGATGCATGTAAAAAACATGGAATCAAAAACGCTGAGAAAAATATTGTGTATGCATCTAAAGACTATTCATTCTCAAGTGCTCGCAGTTTAGCAAAAAAAATATTTTCTAAGAAAAATCACATTGATGCTTTGTTTTGTATCTCAGATATCTTAGCTCTTGGTGCTATCTATGGAGCAAGGGAATGTAAGTTAGAAGTTCCAGAAGATGTATCTATCCTAGGGTTTGATAATCTTGAGTATTCTGAAATGATGGTTCCACAAATTTCCACGGTGAATCAACCTTGTTATAAATTAGGAGAAGCAGCAATGGAAAGAATTCAAGATAAACTTAATAACCCAGAATCTGAACCTAAAGTTGAAATTCTTAAACATCGTCTAGTTGTTCGAGGATCAACATCAAAAATTTAAATTGGATTGAACGAGAATAGGAACTCGTTAATCATAAAATTTCATTAAGAGAGAGAGGAAAGAAAATGAAAAAAGGTTTAAAAGCATTACTTGTATCATTATTAGCATTAAGCCTTGCAGCTTGTAGCACACCTGCTAAAGATCCAGCTGCAACTCCAGGTGGCGATGCTGGCAAGACTGAAGGAGACAAAATTGTTATTGGTGTAGTTGTTCCTTCTGGAGACCATGGATTTACTGGTGAAAGTTTAGCTCATGCAAAAGCAGAAGCAGAAGCAATCAACGCAAGTGGTCAAAACATTGAAGTTATCGTTAAAGATGGACTTGAAGCAAGTGATCAAATCACTTCAATCGAAAATTTACTTTCTAGTAGCAATCCAGATGTAATCGTATTATGGCCAATGGAAGGTGAAGCATTACGTAGTGCTGCACAATCTGTTACTGATGCTGGTGTTAAACTAGTTATCTATGACCGTTTAATCGATGGATTTACTGCTGATACATTTGTAGGAGATATCATGGGTGATAACGTTGGTATTGGTACTCAAATGGGTAACTATTTAACAACATTCTATGCTGACGATGATGCAGTTAATTACTTACGTTTCATCGGTGATGCATCAACTGTTGGTGTTCAACGTTCACAAGGTATGGATGATGTAATTGATCCTGCTAAATTTGTTCAAATGAAAGAAACATTTGTAACTAACTGGAGTTCTGAAACTGCTCAAAACCAAATGGAAGAATGGTTAGCAGGAGCTTCAAAAGATGAAATCGAAAGTTTAGATTTAATCGTAACTCATGATGATGAAATCGCTGATGGAATCATGAATGCGTTAGAAGCATACACAGGCGGAGCTGATTTAAGCAACTTAAAACTTGTTACTTCAATTGGTGGACGTAAAGAAACTTTAGACAAATTTGAAAACACTAAATTAGGTGTTAAACTTATCACTTATTACTTTGCTCCAGGTATGGTTAGAGAAGCTATCCGTTTAGGTATCGCATCTGCTCAAGGTACTGACTATACAGGTGCAACATTAACTGATGGAGTTTACTTAATCCCTACATTTGCAATTTCTAATGCAGGTGGAGATGTTAAGTTTGATTTCGAAGGATATAGAGGAAGCGATATATTCACTGAACGTTACAGCATTTTCGAATAATAAAATTTGATGATGATGTTGAAAGTCGGTCGTCACTGACCGACTTTCTTATTAAATAAAGGAGTAAGAATATGCTTGTTGAAATGAAAGGTATTGTCATGGACTTCGGTCCAGTTCGTGCTGTAAACAATGTAGATTTCTCAATTGATTCAAAAGATATTGTTGGATTACTTGGAGAAAATGGTGCAGGCAAATCAACATTAATGAATGTACTTGCAGGGGCACTTCAACCTACAAAAGGGGAAATCTTTATCGATGGTAAAAAAGTTCATATTGCTAATGCACATGTTGCTGGTAAATATGGTATACGATTTATTCACCAAGAATTAAATCTTTGCAATGAACTAACTGTTGTAGAAAATATGTTTTTAGCACAAGAAATTACTAAAAACGGTATTACGCAAACAAAAGAAATGATAAATCGCTGTGTAGAAGTGTTTGATAGAATGAATGTAAAAATAAATCCGATGTCTCCAGTATCAGATTTACAAGCAGCTGAAAAACAATTGCTTGAAATTGCAAAGTCATTATTATTTGAATCAAAACTTATAATTATGGATGAACCAACAACAGCATTATCAACAAATGAAATTGAGAATTTGTTCAATATCATGAGGCAATTAAGTGAAGAGGGAGTTAGTTTTATTTTTATCTCACATAAAATGCCAGAGTTATTTGAAATATGTAAAACGTACTTTATTATGCGTGATGGTAATTATGTATCACAAGGTAATTTTAAAGATATTGTAGAGAGTGAAATTACTGAAATGATGATAGGTCATAACCTAGCAGAAGATTCATTTGATAATAAAGAAAATCATTCAAAAGATAAGGTCGTTTTGTCAGTAAAGAATTTCTCAAGTGAGTTGTTTCATGATATTAATTTCGAATTGCATTCAGGTGAGATTCTTGCGATTACAGGGCTACAGGGATCAGGTAGAGAAGCAATTGCCGATGCCTTATTTGGAGCAGAAAAATACTCTGGAACAATAGAAATTGATGGATATGAAATGAAGAAAGGTTCCAAAATTATTAACTTTATGAAACGTGGTGTAGCTCTTGTTCCACGTATGCGTAAAGAAAGAGGAATCTTCAATGATTTATCAATTTACGATAATATGTCGATGGCATATTTCAATACGAAATTAAAAAAATTATTGATAAGTGATAAAGAAGAAAATCAAAGATTTACACGTCAACAATCTGCGATGAAGATTAAAGTAGGTAATCCAAATAATCCGATTACATCACTATCTGGTGGTAATCAACAAAAGGTTATTTTGGGACGTTGGCTTGAAGCTGATGCAGGGATTATGTTATTTGATAATCCGACACAAGGAATTGATGTAGGGGCAAAATTTGAAATTTATCATTTAATCTTAGAGCTTGCAAGACAGGGAAAAGGAATCATTGTATTTAGTGCAGAGTTTCCTGAAATATACAAAGTGGCGGATCGCTGCTTAGTCCTATACAAAGGACAAATCATGAAAGAAATGAATCGTGATGAATTAAATGAAAAAGATGTCATGTTATATTCAACGGGAGTTAATAAGGAGGTAGCAACGAATGTTTAAAACTTTTCAAGGATTATCATCAAAAGAAATACTAAGAAAAATTGTACAAGATTATAGTTATTGGTTATCATTTTTCTTGCTTGTTATTATTGCATCAGTTATGAATCCAAACTTCTTTAGTTGGAATAACATTTCAAACATCTTTGTACAAAGTGCAATGATTGGTTTAATTGCAATGGGTATGAGTATGGTTATATCTGCTGGACAAATTGATATTTCAGTAGGTTCACAAGTAGCTATTCTAGGTGGATTTGGAATCATGGTTTTAAATGCAACTGGAAGTGTTTGGATTATGCTTGGTTTCTGTATTATTGGCGGTGCAATTATTGGTACTGTCAATGGATTGCTTGTAGCAAAAGGACATTTGCCAGCGATGATTGCAACACTTGCGATGCAAACTGCATGTCGATCAATTATTAACTTCTATGGTCAAGGTGGACCATTTACGGTAAAAAAAGAAATCTATGACAGTTTTAGAATGATTGCAGTAGGGGGTTTCCAAATTGGATCATTTAAAATTCCATACATGATGGTAATCTTCATTGTTGTAGCAATTATTTTTAACATCATCATGAAAAGAACAAAGCTTGGAAAACATATTTATGCAGTTGGAAGTAATGAAACATCTGCAAGACTTGCAGGTATTAATGTAGATATGACTAAGATTGCTGTATTTACTATTACAGGAATTATGTGTGGTGTTGCTGCTGTATTGTATGCATCACGTTTAACGGCTGTTGCATCAGCAAATGCTGCTGTAGGTTATGAGATGGAAGCAATTGCTGCTGTAGCAATTGGTGGTACATCAATGAGTGGTGGTAAAGGTAAAATAATGGGAACCTTCTTAGGTGTTCTCATGTTCAAGATTATTAGTAACATTTTAACGAGTGCTGATGTGTCATCATTCTTAAATGGTGCGATTAGTGGTTCAATTATTGTTATTGCAGTATTGTTGCAAAATTTCCAAAATAGAAAGAAATAGGTGAATGAAATGATAAAAGTTGGGATAATTGGATGTGGAAAAATTACTCAAGTTCGACATGCACCAGAATATGCTGAAAATCCAAATTGTGAAATCGTTGCTTTCTTTGATAATAACTATGAAAGAGCACAAGAACTTGCAAAAGAATATAACGCAGTTGCTTGTGATACATTGGATGAATTATTAGATATGGATCTTGATGCAGTAAGTGTCAATGTTGCTAACTTTGCCCATGCTGATGTAACAGTAAGAGCGTTAAACAAAGGAAAACATGTACTGGTTGAAAAACCAATGGCAACAACGGTTAATGAATGTGTTTCGATGATTAATGCAGCAAAAGAAAATCACGTACAATTAATGGTTGCGCAAAATCAACGATTTGCTCGTGCACATGTTAAAGCACATGAATTAATTCAAAGTGGAGCAATTGGAAAAGTATTAACATTTAGAACTGTATTTGGACACCCAGGACCTGAGGGTTGGACGGGTGATGCGAATTCATGGTTCTTTGATAAGAAATTAGCACATTTTGGAGCAATGGCAGACTTAGGAGTCCATAAGACAGACTTGATGCATTATCTGCTTGATGATGAAATTACAGATGTATTTGCTCAAATCCGTACATTAGATAAAAAATATCCAGATGGAACGCCAATAACAGTTGATGATAATTCATATTGTATGTATCAAACAAAAAAAGGTGCAATAGGAACAATGCATGTTAGTTGGACATTCTATGGTAATGAAGATAACTCTACTGTTATTTATGGAACAGAAGGAATATTAAAATGTTATACTGATCCTGAGTATTCGTTAATTTTGGAGAAGAAAAATGGAGAAGTAGAAAAATTTCAACTTGATCAAATGACATCAAATAAAGAACAAACAAGCAATGGTAGAACAAATACAGGTGTTATTGATGGCTTTGTAAATGCTTTACTTGAGGGTAAAGAAGTACCAGTTCCAGGTTATGATGCTAGTAAAGCGATGAGAGTTGTTATTGCAGCAGAAGAATCTGCAGCAAAGAATTGCATGGTAAAGGTAAAATATTAGAGGTGGAAAAATGAAAAGAATGATATCAATTTGTAGTGGACAATATGGAGATTTACCATTTGAAGAACTATGTCAAAAAATGAGTAGTTTTGGATATGAGGGATTAGAACTAGCGGTTGCGGCTCATGTAGATGTACCAAGAGTAATCAAAGATCCAGCATATGTAAAAGAGTTATTTGCTACTTTGGATAAATACAATCTAAAGATAAGTGCTCTAGGAGCTCATTTAATTGGACAATGTGTTGGAGATAATTTTGATCCTCGTTTGAACAACTTTGCACCAAATGATTTAGCGAATCAACCAGAGAAAATTAGACAATGGGCAATTGAATCGATGAAAGATGTTGCTCGTGCTGCTAAAATATTAAATGTTAAAGTTGTTACTTGTTTCTTAGGATCTCCTATTTGGGCATATTGGTATTCATTTCCTCAAACTACCCAACAAATGGTTGATGATGGATTCAATCTAATAAAAGAGTTATGGACACCAATTTTTGATGTCTATGATGAATGTGGAGTTAAACTTGCACTGGAAGTTCATCCTACAGAAATTGCTTTTGATTACTACACAACAAAGAAATTATTAGAAACTATTAATTATAGGGATACACTAGGATTGAATTTTGATCCAAGTCACTTTGTATGGCAAGGAATGGATCCTGCGTTATTTATAAGAGACTTTGGTGATAGAATCTATAATGTTCATGCGAAGGATGTAAAAGTTCGTCTTGATGGTAGAGCTGGTATTCTAGGATCTCATATTGAATTTGGGGATACAAGACGTGGATGGAACTTTGTTTCTCTAGGTCATGGTGACGTAAATTTTGATAATATTACACGCGAATTAAACCAAATTGGTTATCAAGGACCCGTTGCAGTAGAATGGGAAGATAGCGGTATGGAAAGATTTGCAGGTGCGAAAGAAGCTTGTGAGTATATTAAAAAGTGGGATTTCCAACCATCAGATGTAAGCTTTGATGCAGCATTAAAGACAGAATAGTAATAAATAACAACAAAAAATATAACCAAGGTGCTTAAATACCTTGGTTATTTTAATTTGATAAGTAACACTAACTTTAAAAAGCCTTATATAAAGGCTTTTTCTTACGTTTAATTAAAAATGAGATTTTTTCTTTATATAACCGGAATATAACTGATATCTATTATCATTACCATAGTAAGAAGTAAATTGGAGGCAACACTATGAAAAAATTGATTAAGTTGATGCTAGCATTAATGCTTATGTTAACTGTAGTACCTACATCTTCATGGCAAGTATTTGCTACTGTTGGAGAAGAAACAATAACTATCGAAAATAAACCTGAAGAGAATACAGGTAATTTTTCGTCTGAACCAACTACAACACCAGAGGTGACAGTTGTACCGGAATCAACACCAGAGATAACAGCTACACCAGATGTTGCGCCAACACCAGAGGTAACTCCGACGGGTACTCCTGAAGTAACTGTGGGTAAAACGACATTGGTGACGATTCATCAATATATCGAAAATGATCAAGTAGTGAATAAAGAAGTTATTATAGAAGATTTAGAAATTGGACAAACAATCCAAGCTAAAGATTATGCATTATCAATTGATGGACAAACAGTAGTATCAACATCAAATGATTCATTATTGTTACAAAGAAGTGATAATGTGATCGTCTATGAATATGAAATCATAAATAGTGGACAATTATTAAGTTATGGCAGTGTAATTGCAGGATCTTCAAGCAATAAAAAAGCAAGATCAGCCAAAGTGGGTAATGATGAACCAGGAGCAGTTTTTACGACTAAACAGGCTCGTTGGGTTGATGAAAATAGTGGCATCGCTGCAATTGATTTTACTGTAAAAGGAAATCCAGTAATTACTGGATCAGATGTATTGTTAATTGTTGATAACTCTGCAAGTATGACAAATGCCGGTGAAGATCGCTGGACACCATTACAAGATTCAGTTAAATCATTCGTAAATGAACTGTATGCTGATGTGAATGGACATACGTCTACTAATAAAATAGGCTTATTAGCTTTTTCATCGAACGCTGATTCATATACTGATGGCTTTGCAGGTGTTAATGATTTAATAAGCGTTAATGCAGGTGGAAGTGCAGGTAAATATTCGGCGAAAGAATATTATAATAACATCTTGTGGAATATTTTATCCCCTTATGGAAATAGTACAAATTACGAAGTAGCATTTGAAAGTGCTGTAAAAATGTTTACAGATCTTGATAGTGATCGTCCAAAGTTTGTTATTTTCTTAAGTGACGGTGTTCCAAATGCAGGGGATTATGAAACTGCAAAAATGTATTCAAATCAATTGAAAACAAGTGGAGTTAAAGTATTTTCATTAGGCTTGCGTTTAGCGGGGGAGAAACCTTTTAATGAATTTATTGAACCGTTAGCATCAAATCCTACTTCACAATATGCAAAAGATATTCAAGATCTAAGTCAACTTCAATCTATATATAGAGAACTTGCAGGACAAATTAAAATTGCTGGTACAGATGCAATTATTACAGATTATATTAATTCTGAAATATTTGAAATTGCTTCAAAACCAGATTCAAATGTAAATTACGAAGCAAGTCATGGAACTGTTTTAATTGAAGGTAATAAAGTAGTTTGGAATATTGGAGATATTACCGAATCCGAAAAGAAATTAACAATTTATGTTAAGGTATCAAATGTAAATGCATCAGGTTTAGTTTATACAAATACAAGTGCAAATAACACATATGTAGATTATGCAAATTCATCTCAAACTAAAGATATTCCAAATGCATCATTAACAATTGGTAACAAAGGGTCCATTCAAATGAATTATTATCTTGTTGATAAAAATGGAAAGCTCATTTCGCAAACAGGAGCTCCACTTGATGATTTTTCTAAGAGAGTAGTATTGGAAACAGAAATGTTCGAAAAGAATGGAAGTAGTTCGTTAGATTTTGGAACTTATCATCCATATCCACCGACAACGATAGTAGTAGATAATGTAACCTATGTGTATGTGGCTAGTGGAGAATACAATACATCTATTGATAAAGTTATCATTTTAAATCCAGCAAATAAAACAGAAAATGTTTATTATGGCTACAAAGAATATACAGTTCCAAATTTTATATTCTATGTGCAACATTATCTTGAAAATGAAGATGGCTCATTTACAAAACAAGAGATGTCTTCTAAATATGAAACTCCTTCAGTTGAAGGTGAAATTTTATATGCGAAGAACTATGTGAATGAAGGTTATTTAACAAATTATACTTTTGTCGAAAATCATAAAGATTCTATTTCTCAAATTGAAAATAAAATAAACTCACAAAATAATCTTTTGACAGTGTACTATACAAGAATCATGGATAATATTGAATACAAAGTTAATCATGTTGTTAATGGAAAAAGTACAATAGACACGGTAAAAGGTACAATTTGGCGTGGAGAATCACAAAAAACAATTGAAGTTACATCTGATTCATTGAAGGCAAAAACTGATAAAGATTATGCTGGTTACAAAATTGAATCGATCAAAGATGGTAAAGGCAATGATGTTAAATTTGGAGATAAAGTACCTAATGGCACTATTATCACAATTAACTATATAAAAGATGAAACACAAACAAAAGATATCCATTATACAGTGAAGCATGTGGCAGGAACACAAGAAATCAATGATGATTTCACAGTGACAGTGCAAGTGTTAGAAACAAAAGCACCAGTACAAGCGATTATTGCAAAAACAATAATAGGATATAAAGTAGTACAATCTGATATTGATAATGCACCAACTACAGTTGCAGAGGGTGAAGTTATCACAATCAACTATGTAAAAGATGAAACACAAACAAAAGAAGTAAGCTATGAAGTAACACACAAGTTACCAAATGGAGATAGTGAAGTAGTAACAGTAAAAGAAACAGTATGGATTAATGATGCAGATGAACTAAAAGTAACTGCAGAGTCAATC
>NZ_FUWY01000005.1 GCF_900167375.1 Anaerorhabdus furcosa | reverse complement strand
AGTTGTCAATGAACCAACTCGCTTTGGTCCTAATATTTTGGGGCTAATTCCTAATTTGTTTAGTGCTTCTATTGGTGATGCTCCTGTATTGAGTAAACCTGTAAATTCATTCTTAAAATCATCTGTAAATCGTACATTTGCTTCACTGATTTTCTTTACATACTTGCTTTTTCTTAATTCTTCTATTTGTTCTTTACTAAAATAATTTCTTCCCATATTTTCTTTCCTCTTCTAAAGTATACTGAAACCCCGTAAGGTAGTCACTTTTTATCTAGTGTCTTCCTTACGGGGTATAGTTTATTGATACTCTTTTTTAGTAATTCACAACTGTAAACTCATTTTGATTTTTAAATAATTCTCTAATTTGTGCTGCTGTTTTATTTGCTAAGTCTGGTAAGAAACCCCCTGTTACTTTACTTGATTTATACCATGTTCCCTCAAAGAAGAACAATTGACTATTCCAATTTTTATCAGCCCCACTATTTTCACTAGCAAATAATATTTCAACATTAGTTCCTGTTGTAAAGAATGGTTGATAGTAATAAGTTTTCCCATTCGTATTTATTCCTGCTGCCTTTAAAATATTATCATCCAATTTTGGCCATGTACCACCATAAAGCGCTAATAAAGCGTCACGCATTGTATCATTTCTGACTCCATTATCACTAACGATTACACCACCTGTAGCATCTGATAAACATTTATTCCTATCCTCTTTTTTTTGTATTGCTAAACATTTATCGATATTCTCTAATAGACTATCCATTTTATCCATAATGTACAAATCATATTCTGACAAAGTTCCTACTGTACTAATTTTATGATCCAAACAAGACACATTATCAAGATAAACAGCTTTATATGTTGTCTTGTATTTAGGGCACTCAGCTATTCCAGAAAAATATTCTCCATCAGCATTCACAATGACAGTTTTCATTGATACATTTTCATCCTTAGCACGAGCTGCTAAATATGCACGATGAACCAAATTTAAATTATTTGAACATACAACTCTTTGACTTTCCTCAATTGCCCCTAATACTTTAGGTGCTATAAGTAACCCCAAAACAGCTAATATCGCAATAACTACGATTAGCTCTATTAATGTGAACCCACTCACTAATAAAACTCTCTTCTTCATATCCACCTCTATATATTTTTTTGACACCTATAGTATACCATTTCAACATTGATTTTAAAAAAAAACTTGAATAATATCTATTCAAGTTTAGTTTTCTTCTGATTTTAATTCTCGTGACATCAAATCACGAATTGCTTCACTTGGTTTTTTATCTTCATAAAGTACTTTATATACTTCTTCAGTGATCGGCATTTCAATTCCTTGTTTTTGTGCTTCTTCATAAACTACTTTTGCAGCCTTAACACCTTCAACTGTTTTGTGATTATTCATCAAGAAATCAGTTGCAGAATTTGCTTTACCGATTTGATATCCTGCTTGGAAATTACGAGAATGATGTGAAGTGCAGGTAACAATTAAATCACCAACACCCGTTAACCCAAGATAAGTTTCAGGTCTTCCTCCCTGCGCAATACCATAGCGTGACATTTCTGCAAGACCTCTTGTCATAAGAGCTGCCCTAGCATTATCTCCTTGATCAAGTCCAGATAAAACCCCACTTGCAAGTGCCATAACATTTTTTAAAGCTACACCAATTTCAGCACCCACAACATCTGTATTACGATAAACTCTAAACACATCATTTGAGAACAACTTTTGAACTAAAATTGCTGACTCTTCATTTTCACAAACTGCATTCACGGTAGTAAGCAAACGTTGAATTACTTCTTCAGCGTGTGATGGACCAATTAAGGAAACAACATCTTTAAGTTTACTTTGATCCATAAATCGTTTAATAACTACCGATAATCTTTCATGTGTTTCAGGATGGAATCCTTTTGCTACATTAATAACAATAACTTGTTTTTCTAGTAATGGATTAATCATTTTGCATACTGATTCAATCGCAATAGATGGAACTGCAAGCAAAACTAAATCTGCATCGCGTACACAATTGATATCAGTTGTTGCGATTAACTTTTCATTTAAAATAACATCATCACCAAAATACTTAGTATTTTTATGTTGAAGATTGATATCATTTACTTCATTTTCATCTTTTCCCCAAATAATTGTATCGACGTGATTGTCAATTAAAACTTGTGCTAAGGCAGTTCCCCAACTACCACTTCCTAATACGCATACTTTCATCTTACTTACCCTTTTGCTCTTGCAATAATACGGATTGGAGAACCATCAAATCCAAATGCTTCTCTTAATCTGTTTTCTAAATAACGTTTATAACTGAAATGCAATAACTCTGGATCATTCACTGACAACACAAATGTTGGTGGAGCTACTGATACCTGAGTAGAATATAATATTTTACAACGTTTACCATTAATTGCCGGTGCTGGTGTCATCATTTGTGCATCCATAATAACTTCATTTAATACATTCGTCGCAATTCTTAGTTGGCTAAAGCGATATACATCATGAATCATTGGAAGCAAATCATGAATTCTTTGTTTTGTCTTTGCTGAAACAAAAACAATTGGCGCATAACTTAAATAAATAAATTCATCGCGAATCTTTTCTTTTACTTTATTCATTGTCTTATCATCTTTTTCAACGGTATCCCATTTATTATAGACAATGATAATTGGTTTCCCTGCTTCATGTGCATAACCTGCAACATGCTTATCTTGCTCAAGTATTCCTTTTTCACCATCAATAACAAATAAAACAACATCACAGCGTTCAATTGCAGACATCGCACGAAGCACAGAATATTTTTCAATATTCTCATATACTTTACCTCTTTTACGGATACCTGCAGTATCAATAATGACATAGTCTTCGCCATCTTTTGTAAATGGAGTATCTATTGCATCTCGCGTTGTACCCTCAATATCACTTACAATTACTCTCTCTTCATTTAAAATCGCATTCACTATGCTTGATTTTCCTACATTAGGTCGACCAATACATGCAAATTTTATATAACCTTCATAATCTTCTCTTTTTTTAGTTGGAAATAATCCAATAACTTCATCAAGAACATCACCGATACCGATTCCATGGACACCACTAACTGCATGTGGATCTCCTAAACCAAGATTATAGAATTCATAAATATTTTCAATTTTAGATGAATCATCAATTTTATTAACCGCAAGAACCACTGGTTTAGTTTGACGTTTTAACATATTTGCAATGTATTCATCATCGTTGGTAATACCTTCTTTTCCAGACACAACAAAAACAATGACATCTGCTTCTTCCATTGCAATTTCAACTTGTGCTTTTATTTCTTCTTGGAATGGTTGATCCAATAACTGGATTCCACCTGTATCAATAACGCGAAAATCTTTTGTGAGCCAATCACCTTTTCCATAAATACGGTCTCTTGTAACGCCAGGTGTGTCTTCGACAATCGATAATCTTTCTCCAATGAAACGATTAAAGATTGTTGATTTCCCTACGTTGGGACGACCTACAATTGCAACAATCCCATTTATCATTTCAAAACCTCATTTCTATACTAATTTACTTTGAATAATTTCATCAATTTTAGTTACAACTTCATCAATTGATAAATTAGAAGTATCCACTTCTATTCCATCATCCGCTTTTTTAAGAGGACTATGTTCACGATGACTATCTTGATAATCACGTGCTTCAATTTCTTTTGTAAGTTCTTCTAAATTTGATTCTAACCCTTTTTCCAGGTTTTCTTTATGTCTTCTAAGTGCTCTCGCTTCTGCTGAAGCAGTTAGAAATATTTTAACTTCTGCATCCTTTAAAACTACCGTACCAATATCGCGTCCATCCATAATAACACCTTTAGATTTTGCCATTTCTTGTTGTCTATGAACTAATTCTTTTCTTACTTGTTCAAGTTTTGATACATCACTAGCACCCATAGAAACTTCATTTGTACGTATTTCATTTGTTACTTGTTGACCATCAAGATAAATTGTTCCATCTGGTCTAAGTTCAATATCTGTATTTTTAATTACATCTATAATTTTTGGTTCATCATCAATTTGAATTCCCATATTTAAAACTTTATAAGCTACACAACGATACATTGCTCCTGTATCTAAATGTGAATAATTCAATTTCTTCGCCAACAACTTTGCAATTGTACTCTTACCTGCAGCACTTGGTCCATCAATAGCAATATTAATTTTCACTAAATAATTCCTCTACTTAATAATAACCAATACCCAACTACTCCAATAACAACCAATAAAGCCAAAATCAAAATAACTAAGATGAAGTTAAGGATACGATTCGAATTATTGACTCTTTCTTCCATTTGATCTAGATTTCCACGATAATGATCCAATTGAACTTTCATTTTAGAAGTTTCTTCCATTAAACGTTCTCTTTCAGATTTCTCGCGGTTAAATTTCTCTTCAAGGTTAAATGGTAAAGAGACTTGAGTATAATCATCGTCATCTTCATCATCGACTGCAACATATTTGTCAGAATCGTACTCTGTTGATGGATAATCTTCCTCATTGAGCATTTTACTTAATTCCATTGAAATTTGTGTATTCATCTTTGTATCTTGTTGAAGAAATGGAATATCTGTTGTTTCTTCTGATACTTCAGTAAAACGACTAGCAAAAGAATCTTGTGTTGGATAACTTGCAACTTCTTCTAAAGAAGCTTTCGGTTTATCGCCTCTAAGCTCTTTTAAAATGTTGATTTGTGTATCATCATTTAACATTCTTCCTTTATCTTTGTTGTATTGTTTTACTTCTTGGATATATTCATCCAAATATTCATTATTAAAAGTAGCAATTTCTTCTTTTTCACTAATTGCATCATGTGAGTCTAAATACTCATTTTGTTTTAATAATGGCTCATGACTAGGTCTAGTTCCAAGATTAACATTATCAATCTTACTTAAACGTTCTGTAAATTGTGATAAATCCTTTGAATCTATTTGACCCTCTGCATCATTTTGCAAGTGTTCTCTAAGTTCTTGATATTTTGCTGTACGCGAATACTTTCCCATAAAAGCCTCCTTGTAATCATGATTATTATACCATAAATGACGCATAATCATTGAAAAATTTTCAAATCATTTATTTCTTTAATAATGGTGATATATGTTTATACAGTAGCATTGTTAAACCTGATACAACAATGACCTTCACTAGATTGAAAGGTGTTGTTGCAAATAAAACAAAAGTTAATTTATCATTGATGAATGGCACAATCGCATGACCCATATCTACAATCATGTTTAAGTCCATATTGAAGAAAAATGAATAAGCTGGTATTAATACAAAATAGTTCATTAATAGCCCTGCTATTAGCATTGCAATACCCCCAACAACTAATCCTAGTAAAGCACTTTTCTTTGATTTATTTTTAAAATAAATTGCACTTGCAGGTATTACTAGTGCACATCCTATAATAAAATTAGCAAATTCTCCAACATAAGCTGTTGTTGTTGGTTTAAATAACATATAAAGTATGATCTTTAATCCTTCAATTAGCATCGCTGCTAAAGGTCCAAGTGAAAATCCCCCTACCAATACTGCTACCTCACTTAAATCAATTTTATAGAATCCTGGAGCAATAAATGGAATCGGAAAATCAAAATACATCAAAATAAATGCAATGACCGCAAGAATTGCAATTCTTGCCATGGTTTTAATGTTGAATACTTTTCGTGTTGTCATGTGTAAATCCTCCTCTATGACATTTTTCCAAAAGAAAAAGGTTTTCAACAAAACCCTAGGACGGCTAACTAAAAGAAGAAAACTTTCTTTCATCCAGACTTTACTGTCGCCACTGGAATTTCACCAGTTCATGCCAATCATTGGCGCGCGGGGTTTACCGCCGGTCGGGAATTACACCCTGCCCTGAAGTTTTATCATCTATAGTGTAAGACAATGACCATTATTTGTCTAGTATTACCCTAAGTAAATTAAAAGACTGGATTTCTCCAGTCTTGATAATTAAACTATTTGCTTACGTAAGTAGCAGCGTTTTGTCCAGCAATACGTCCAAATACGATAATATCTGCAACAGCATTACCACCTAAACGGTTACCACCATGAACACCACCAGTAACTTCACCTGCAGCATATAAACCAGGAATAACTTCTCCATTTTTGTTGATTACTTCAGTATTTGTGTTAATTTCGACACCACCCATTGTATGGTGAACACCTGGAGCAATTTTAACAGCATAATAAGGAGCTTTGCTTAAGTCATATTTAACTGTAGCTAAGTCATCACGTCCAAAGTCTGTATCTTCACCAGCTTTAACCATACCTACCCAGTTATCAATAGTTTCTTGTAATGTAGCTTCATCAACTTCCATTGCCTTAGCAAGGTCTGCGATTGTATCACCTTGAATCATGTAACCTTTGTTTACATAACCTTGAATTACATTTGAATCATCAAACATTTGTTGATCAACGATTAACCAAGCAGCACTTCCTTCTTCAGCAATGATGTTTGCACTAACAACATCTCTAGTTAATACTTCATTTGTAAAACGTTTGCCTTCATTATTAACTAAAATTGCACCATCTCCACGTAAACTTTCAGTGATTAATGCACCATTAGATTGAACAACAGTTGGATGAATTTGAATTTCAGCCATATCAACTAGATTAGCTCCAACAGCCTCAGCCATTTTAATACCATCTCCAGTAATTGTAGAAGCATTTGTTGTTACATAACCTTTAAGTTCAGGTTTATATGATTCAACCATTTCAAGATTACCACCAAAACCACCTGTTGCTAAGATAACTGCTTTAGCATTAATTGTATAGTCTGTATTAGCAGAACTAGCTTTAACTCCAACTGCAGCTCCTTCATTCATCATGATTTCAGTTGCTTCAGTTTCCATATAGAATGTTACATTGTTATCTTTTGCAGCTTGTTCGAAAATTGGAACTAAATAGCTTCCTACAGATAAGATTTTTCCTTCTGCATCAACTGGACGGTGTGAACGATTTGTACTTGCTCCACCAGCTTTACCTACATCGCTTAAATGAGCTCCAATTGAATCTAAGAATTCAATTGCAGAAGCAGATTGTTCAGCCATAGTTTGAACTAATTCTTTATTGTTCTTTTCATAGCCACCTTTCATTGTATCTTCTACAAATAATTCAACGCTATCTTCAATACCAGCAGTTTCTTGATATTTAGTTTCAGCAGCATTCATACCACCTGTTGCACGTGATGTATTACCACCTACAATAGGAGCTTTTTCAATAATGATTACTGATTTCCCTTCACTAGCAGCAGTAATAGCAGCAGTCATCCCTGCACCACCTGCACCAATGATAACAACATCAGCATCTAATGTTTCTTCTTTCTTTTCAACAGCACCAGCTTCTTTTGCTTTTAAATCTGATACTTTTAACCCTGATGATTCAATTGCTTTTGTAACTGCAACTAAGAATGCATCTGATGTAATTGTTGCAGTAGATACTGCATCAACATCAACACTTTGTGATCCTAAAACTTTTTCAATCATAATTGGTAATGCAACTTCTCCAATATCTGCAGATTCTGCAGATTCAACAATATTAATTGCTTCAATTGTTTTGTCATTAGAAATTGTTACTTCAACTTTGATTGTTGATGAGAACCCTTTTTCTTCACCTGTAAAAGTTCCACCTTTGAATTCATTCTTTGCACACCCCGTTAGTATGCCAAATGCTAACACTAATGTTAACAAAAACTTCATGTATTTTTTCATCATATCCTCCAATACTTTTTCAATTATATAGAAACAAAAAGTATTGTCAACATTTTCACAACGAAAAAATGAAAAAATAAAAGACGAATTTCTTCGTCTTCTGTTTTATGCACGTCCTGAATATTTTCCGTCAGATGTATTAATAAGTACCATTTCATCTTGTTCAATAAACAATGGAACTCTTATTTCAAGACCAGTTTCTACAACAGCATTCTTTGATGCTGATGTTGCTGTATCTCCTTTTACTGCTGGTTCACATTCAACAATACGTAATTCAACTTTATCAGGAAGAATTAATCCTAAGATTTCAACTCCTTCATACATTGAAATATTTACATTGTCATTAGCTTTTAGGAATTTCATTTCCCATTCTAATTTATCTTTTGCAATTTCAATTTGATCATATGTTGATGTATCCATAAATACTAAAGCATCACCACTATCATATAGATATTGCATTTCTTTCTTTTCAATATGTGCTTGTTCAACTTTATCTCCACCTGTGAAGGATAATTCGTTGATAACACCTGTTCTTAAATTTCTAACTTTTACTTTTACAATCATTTGACGCATTGCAGTTTTATTATGCGCAATATCAATAACTACGTATATATTACCTTCGTTTTCAAATGTTGTTCCTGGTTTTAAATCGTTTACAATAATCATACTGTTCACACTCCTACCCTTCTATTGTAAGGAAATAGAGCGTTTTGTCAACGAAAACCCTTAAATTATTGGTTATTCGCAAGTATCCATTCTACCTCTGCGTCTAAACCTTTTTGGTAAGACTCATAGTTTTGTGCAATATCAATATCTGGATAAAGTGAATCTTTATCATACCCCTTAATTAACTCAAAATACTTTGTAGAATAAGTATAACTAAATGGCTCATTTTTCATTTGTACAAATTTAATTTCCCCATAACCATTCACATTACCGCCTGTTTGTAATCCTACCAACGTACTATTTAATGATTCTTGCGTATCAATTGCATTCATAATTCCTGATGAAAATGTATTAGGTCCGATTAATGTATAAAAGGTTACCTCTTTATCCTTTAGCATAGTCAATAAAGGATTAATTACAGAAGAATTTCCTCCTGAATTGTATCTTAAGTCAATCACAATGGTTTTATATTGATTCGCTTCTAATTCTGTTTTAACTTGCTTAGTAAATTCTTTCATGGATAAATTTGGATCTTCTTGACAAGAATTATATTGAATAAATAAAGTCTCATTGGACAATGGTAAAAAACGATAAATATCTTGTGTAACATAAGTCGTTGGTGTTTGTTCCCTTTCAAATCTTGCAAGAGGAATCGACATTATTTCTTCCTCTGTCAATCCTCTAAGTGGAATCTGAATTTCTTGTTGGTCATCACCTTTAAGTTTTAAGATTATATCCTCATCTTTTTGTACAATCTTCAAATATTCTAATGCTTCTTTAAAATTAATTGTATTTGAAAAATTTGAATCAATCCACGCATCATTTTCATGAGGAATAATTGTCTTTGATTTTTCATAAACTTCATCAATTGTTACATCATTAATTCCAACAACTTTATACCCTAAATAATCTTTGTATTCTTCTTCAAGTATCATCACACGCCAACCATCTTCAAATTTAGCTATGGCAAATGGCAACCCTTGTTCATAACTATATTTCGATTGAGAATATCCAATCGATGTGTGAGCATCACCAACAAGTGTTAATAAATGACACAATGAATAATAAAATTCTGCTTCACTCATTTTCTCAAGATTTTCCTTGATTTTATCTACTTCAACTTGAAACTCTTCTTTTGATATCTTAGCGTAAAGATTTTTGTGTTTTGAATCCAATGTCTTTACCATTGTTATCAAATCTTCTTCTCTTGGGCTTTGATAAGTTATGTTTTCTTCTTTCTTTTGACACCCTACTGTCGTTAATAACATCATTCCTACAAATAATATGGCTACTATTTTCTTCATCTTCTCACACCTCATCATTATGATAAGACTGTTGTTCATTATTTGCAATCTCCACTTCACACTGAACTTCTGCTTCAAACATATTTAAGGAATATTCTAAATACGTTAATGTATTGTGGTGTAGATAGATTTCAATACGATTTAGATTCTTGATTGCTTGAAAACTAATTCCATCAACAATGTAATCTCCATCTAAAAATCGATTATTTTTAATTTCACAACGCAACCAATCAATTATCTTAACTTCAATATCCATCATACAATTAGCTTCCTTCATATTTAGATATACCTGAATACGAGATTGAAATTGTGATTCGATATATCCAATAAGGGTAAGTATCAAAACAAAATACCAAAGAAAAATAGCACTTATAAATCCTTTCTTATTCATTGGTTATCACTCGTTTTCTAACTGTTCCTTTTCTAAGATATTCATAGTAAATCAAACCATTTTCTTTTATAAAATATCCTTCATCCAGATTTGTAAAAAAAATAAGTGTTCCTGGTGTCATGTAAAGGTGGTTATTTTTGGTTATAAACTCAACATTTTCTTGACTGTACTGTCCAATCAAGATGCCATTGATTACCTCTTTTGATTCCATAAGAAATGTAGTTCTTCTAAGTTGGTTTAATGCTATTTCATCTTGTGCTTCATCATTGAAGTATTGATGTGTTGTCAACAGACGAAATGAAGTATAAATAATTGGAATCAACATTGTTGCTGCTAATAATCCAATCATCAAGTCAACGGTTGTATTTCCTCTTTTGTTGTACATTCTATTTCACACTCATTTCTATTTCTTAGAATTTGAATGTATCGATTTTCATCTTCTTCATTATATAAATCCAGTGAAGATCGATGCATTACTTCAAGTTGCTTTACACCAAATACCAAACAAACAATAATCATTGTTATCGTAATGCACAAACTAACTTCAATCAAAATAAAACCGTTATTTGATTTCAATTCGACCACCTCCTAATTGACTTACTAGTTGAGTATGCTTACTTGGAAATGTTATGGTTTGTGCCATTTGAACATTCCCTTTATAGTTAAAGATTATGGGATAAGGATAATTAGCCTGTATTTCACTTTGATATTCTTGTTGATTATTCATTTTAATGCATTCTGATTGTTGCACTAAATATTCATTTGCAAACTGCATATCTTCCATATTAGGCAGTCGTAAAAGTGGTAAGACTAAGATGGATACTGAAGAAATGATAAATAAAACCAAAATCATTTCTACCATGGTAAATCCTCTATTGTAATACTGCTTGTCCATTGGATATGCCTACACTTTGTGTTGTTGAACATTGAATTTGTTCTTCATTCATTAAACCCGCATTTACTAAATCAAAAATATCATTTGGATATTGTTCATAATCTAAACGATATTGAAGAATGGCAGAGTCCACTACCTTTAGCATTGCATTGCATCCTTTATCATCCACAATTTTCATTACTTTTTGAATATTTGGAACCGCCAAAAGAAATAGAATTGATAAAACCGAAACAACAATAATCATTTCTAATAATGTAAAACCTTTTTTCATATTTACCTCACATCTGCGCCATCAGTGTAAGCGGTAAAATCAATATTTGATAAACAATAATTATGATGAAACCAATACAACCATAACTTACAAGTTGGCATCCTTTCGCAAATCGCTTTATACTTCTTTTCATTTTTGCTTCATTTATTTTTATATAACCATTCAACATTTCATCCATGGTAGAGGAGTAAATCGCTACTTTCATGTATTGAATTAATGTTCGATCAAGATAATTATTTTGCAATGCTTTTTCAATTTGTATTCCTTTTATTAAATCATTCTCAACTGTTTTGCATATCAAATTAAGTATCGGATGCAGCTCTATTGTTTGAAGCAATTGAAGTGATTCTTTAGTGCTAATCCCACTTACGATGCATTGTTTATAAAACCTAGCAAATAAACTACTTTGATATAACTTAATAAAATTATGTTTCGATACTTTACAAATAAAATCATAGAAGATAAGTTGACAATGTTTATTTCTACACAACAATACCAAAATACAACTACTTATGATAAGAATGAAAAGACAAATGCAGATACCTTTGAAAACAATCTGAATCACCAATAAGAAATTTGAGTCCATAGAAAAATTATGAAATAGCGAGATTAATGTTGGAAAGCAAAGAAAAGTAAATACGGATAAACCAAGCCATGTTCCAACAAATAAAAGCAAGGGATATAGTAATTCTTTAAGAGTGTTTACTCGATACTCCTTTTCATCATGAATACATCCTCGTGTAAGTGTAAGACTTCTAACAAATGGTAGAAATAAACTAAATGGTTTTAAGTAAATGCAGTATTTTTTTGGGAAGTACAATTCTAGAAACTGCTCAATTTCTTCACCTTTTTCTAAGTGGTAAAGTAAGCCATTAAAACATTTTTCATTTCTATTATCTCTTAGTAAACGCAAAGCATCTTGAAATGAAAAGTTAGAATTAACAAGGACACATAGTCCTTCAATGTCTTGATCATTCATCCAAGTCTTTGATGGCTTCTGTACTTGAGATGAGTCCTTTTTGGATTGCTTGTTTAATGGCATATTGAATGGGTATAAAATCTTTGGGTATTTCATTTTTAAAATATTCACCTATCCCCTTTCTTGTAAGTATTTCATATATTCCTACTTTGGATTGATTCTTAATTGATGAGTAGAGTCTTTGATTACTAATACCAATTAATACATCGAGTAATTGATATCGGCTTACACCCAGTTCTATTAGCCTCTCAATCGCTAAAAAGCAATTACTTGAGTGAATACTAGTTAAAACTAAATGACCTGTTAGAGCACACCTCAAAGCCATTTTAGCTGCTTCTTCATCACGAATTTCACCAATCATAATAATATCTGGTGCATGTCTTAATAATTGTTTGATTCCTTGACTATAACCTAAATCTTGTTTCTCATTGATCTGTAGTTGAACAAAGTTTTTACTATAAACTTCAATTGGATCTTCCAATGTGTATATCTTTTTATTCTTAATCTGATTCATGATGGTGTAGAGTGTTGTTGTTTTCCCTGAACCTGTTGGACCACTAAACACAAACAAACCACTACGATGATTCTCCAAAGACTTGAATATTCGAATTACATTTTGATCATATGTTAAACTTAATAAATCAATTCTATTTTGCGCATTTAATATACGTAAAACCCCACTTGTCATGCGATAACTTTTCATCACTGCAAAGCGAAGTGATACTCTTTCATTTTGAATCATGACATCAAATCTTCCTGTTTGAGGTAAATATGAATTCCCTAAATCAAGATTTGCCTTGTATTGTAAATACCTAAAAAAAGGTAAATCATCTTCTTGTTTTTTTAACTGAACTAACTTATCTTTGTATCGAAATTCAATTTTTATTTCTTCATCAAATACTGAAAAATGAATATCACTTGTACCATAATGAATCGCAATCGTTAGTAACTCTTCCAATCTTTTTTCCATGACATCACCTACTTATATATTGCTAGAAATACTAAAAATTCCTAAAAAAAAGATGAAGTATTTCTACTTCATCAAAAATATGGATTGCATTGTAATTCATGTTCAATTGTTGACGTTGGACCATGTCCTGGATAAACAATAAGTGCAGAATCCATTGTTTGGATTATTCTCAAACTTTGTCTCATCTTACTCATATTTCCACCATATAAATCCGTACGCCCTATTCCTTCAAAGAATAAGACATCTCCAGTAAATAAATGATTTTTGTATTGAATCAATGTACATCCTTCAGTATGTCCAGGTGCAAAAATAATATCAAAGCAAAATTGCCCAATTTCCATTTTCCCCTCATGAAAGAGTAAAACTGGACTATTTACAGTTGCAATCATACCTGATGCTGTATTAATTGATGAATTTATTAATAATTCTTTATCTGCTTCATGAACATAGACAGGACAATTGTATTGCTTTACTAAATCATCTACTGCACCAATATGATCAAAATGTCCATGCGTTAATAAAATTGCATCGACAATTTCATTTTCATCAATCATACTGATGATACGTTCTGCCTTTTTACCTGGATCAATAATGCAAACATGTCCATTATCTTTTAATAAATAGCAATTCGTTTGATAAATGCCGACTACGGCTGTAAGTATTTTTTCCATTGTTTTTTCAGTATAAAAAAAACCTCAAAGTAAGGTTTTTCTTATTTTTTCTCCTTGTGTAAAGTCTTTTTTCTACAAACTGAACAGTATTTTTGAATTTCCATTTTTTCTGTTTGTTTACGTTTGTTTCTAGTGCCAATATAGTTTTCTTCACCACATTCAGAGCACTTGAAAGTAATATTCTCTCTTGGCATGATAATCCTCCTAATAATGCTTTACAAGTATAGCATATCTTAAAAAAAAAGCCAAGTATTTCCTCAAACCCTTTTTCTAGTCATTTTCATGGTATAATAATTAGCGAAAGCGAGGCGAATAAAGAGTGAAAAGATATGAAACTCGAGTACTCCATGTCGGTAATTTACAACTTGGAGGTCAAAACAAATGCTTGTTGCAATCAATGACAAATACAAAAACAAAGGATGTTAAAGCCACAGTTAAACAAATCAATGCACTACAAGATGCAGGGTGTGAAATTGTTCGTATGGCTATTCTAGATGAAGAAGATGCCCTAGCAATACGTGAAATCAAGTCTTTAACCACGATTCCTTTAGTTGCAGATATTCATTTTAACTACAACTTTGCTCTTATTGCTATAGAACAAGGGATTGATAAAATCCGCATTAATCCTGGAAATATTGGTTCAAAAGAAAACGTAAGAAAAGTAGTAGAAAAGTGTAAAGAACATCATGTCCCTATTCGTATTGGTATCAACAGTGGATCTTTAGAAAAAGAAGTCTTAGAAAAGTATGGAAAACCATGTGCTGAAGCTATGATTGAAAGTGCTAAAAAACATGTAGAAATTTTAGAAGAATTAGAATTCTATGATATATGTTTATCATTTAAGTCAAGTAATGTTCCATTAACAATCGATACTTATCGATTAGCTGCCAAGACATTCCCTTATCCACTACACCTAGGAGTTACCGAAGCGGGTTCATTTAATATTTCAGCCATAAAATCAAGTGCTGCTCTTGGAGCCCTATTACATGATGGTATTGGTGATACAATTCGAATTTCGGTAAGTAGTGATCCTGTAAATGAATTATTTATTGGAAAACAACTGCTACGTGCATTCAATTTAATCGATAAAGTGCCTAATTTAATCTCTTGCCCAACCTGTGGTCGTATTCAATATGATATGATCCCAATAGTTGAAGAGATTGAAGAATTCTTGATGACAATTCATTCAAACATCGAAGTTGCTATCATGGGTTGTCCTGTTAATGGTCCTCAAGAAGCATCTCGTGCTGATATTGGGGTTGCCGGAGGAAAAGATGGTGCAATTCTATTCAAAAAAGGTAAAATTATAAAAACGGTTCCTCAAGACCAATTAGTTAAAACACTAAAAGAAGAAATATTAAACATGGTCGAGGAGATAAAATGAGTGACAACCAGTATAAATTAGTTCTATCTGATTTAGATGGGACATTATTAAATGGCTCTAGCCAAATAAGTGAAGAAACAAAAAACACAGTCCTTGAACTTCAAAAAAAAGGAATCCGTTTTTCTATTTGTTCAGGTAGACCTTATTATGGTTGCATTAAATTCATTGAAGAATTAGAACTAGAAAAATACAATGGATATTTCGTAGGAATGAATGGGCAATATATTCGTAACTGTGCTACAGGTCAAGTTATTGAAAAAGAGAAGTTAAATCAAGAAGATTTCAAACTCTTATGTACTATTGCACAACAACATGGTGTAATTACTGAATTATTCTATGAAACTCACGCCTATATTTTATTACCTAAGAAAAATATTGTATTTGCACTCTTACTAACTGGTGTCTATAGTCTAAAATCACTAATTAATCAAAGCAAACGTTATAAGATGAACTTTATAACAGATTTGATTGACTTACCTGATTTACCTAAAATTTGTTGCCTTGGTAAACCAGAAGCACTTAAAGCTCTCGCCAATGAATTACTAGAATTACAAAAATATGATACCTTTCTAGTAAACCCTGCTTGGCTTGAAATCGTCCGTATTGGTATTAGTAAAGGACAAGCCATGTATGACTTAGAAAAAATGACAGGAATCCCTGTTAAAGAAATGGTAGCCTTTGGAGATGGTGAAAATGATTTATCCATGTTAGAAATTGCTGGATTAAGTTGTGCCATGGGTAATGCAATGCCAAACCCAAAAAAAGTTGCTCACTGCACTATTGATACCAATATCAATGATGGCGTTGCCAAGAAATTAAAAGAATTATTTAACTTATAAGCAGGATATCCTGCTTTTTTTATGTTTAATTGTCTTCTACTGCATTAAAAAAAGACACCGAAGTGTCTATTTACGTAATAATGCAATTTCTTCTTTATAAGGTGGTTGATCATCAATCCAAGGTGTTTCTAAAATTTTAATTTTATCTTCCAACAATGGATGGTGGGCAACACGATATAATTCTTCAAAACCAATTTCACCTTGACCTAGATTTGCGTGTCGGTCTTTTTTGGCACCCTTGATATTCTTAGAATCATTCAAGTGGATAACATAAAGTTTATCTAAACCAATAATCTTATCGAATTCTTTCAATACATCATCAATTGAAGACACATCATAACCTGCATCATGAATATGGCAAGTATCTAAGCATACACCAAATTTTGCAGGAAAATGAACATGATCTAATATTTCATTAATGTGTTCAAAAAGAAAACCAACTTCGCTTCCTTTTCCAGACATCGTTTCAAGGCAAATAACTAAATCATCATCTTCTTTCACAACTTCATTTAATCCTTTTATAATTGAAGCAATCCCCTCTTCAAGGGTTGCTGCTACAAAAGATCCTGGATGTAGTACTAAATATTTAGCACCAATTTCTTGTACACGATCTATCTCTTGTCTTAAAAATGATACAGCTAATTCATAAGTTTCTGGTTTCACTGTATTAGCTAAATTAATTATGTATGGAGCATGAATAACCATTCTATCCATTGTTAAATGGTGCTCTTCCATTAACTTCTTAGCTTCGTCAACTTTTAATGATGAAACACTTTTACGAATTGTATTTTGTGGTGCCCCAGTATAAACCATTAGTGCATTTGCATCATAGCTTAGAGCCTCTTTAACTGATCCCAAAAGATAATCTGGTGCACTCATAGAAACATGTGATCCAATTATCATTCAATGATACCTTTTGATTTTAGGCGTTGAGCAGTTTTATATCTTTCTTTTCTTTGCTCTTTGATTTCATTGCGGATATGGTCACGACGTTCTTTTTGTTTGATTTTCTTTACCATTTCTGCCTTTTTCTTTTTATATCCAGGTTTTACTTTTTCATTCTTACGTGTTAATGTTTTAGCTATTTCTTTTTCACGAACATCATTCTTCGTAATCATTTTTTGGCCAAATGGTTTTAATTCTTGCCATGAGCCATTCTTAAAATTACGATGTTCGAAATGAATTCCTTTTTCTCTTAATGTACGAATCGCTTTTTCATCAGATTCTTTATACAAGGCAAAACAAGTACCTTCTTTTCCTGCTCTTCCTGTTCTTCCAGAGCGATGAATATAGAAATCTAATTCACTAGGGAACCCTAGAGAAACAACATGGGTAATTCCTTCAACATCCAGTCCACGAGCGGCAATATCTGTCGCTACAACATAACTGCGCTCAGAACTTTCTAATTGTTTCATTGCTTGTTTTCTTTGACGTGCCTGTAGACCTCCATGGATTTCTACAATGGTTTTACCATTCTTACGAAGTAAAGCAGCAACCTCACCGGCATCATCGCGAGTGTTCGCAAATATTAAGCATACATAAGGCATAAATCCTGGCATAATATCGAGTAATGTTTCACCATAACTCTTGTGTTTACATGGGATTAACACATGCTCAATTTTTGGATTTGATGCATGTGCATCTTTCATATGAATCGTTTGTGGTGCACTCATGTATTTCTTTAAGAATGGTTTTAATGCATTGGGAATTGTCGCACTAAAAGCCATCATTTGTAAATGATCTTTCATACGGCCACAAATTGCATCAACATCATCCAAAAAGCCATATTCCAATGTCATATCTGCTTCATCCACAACGTAAATTGAAGCAGTATCCACGCGGAGTACTGATTGTTCTAAGAACAAGTCTTTGATACGACCTGGTGTACCAATAACAATATGTGGTTGTTGCTTAATTGAATCTGCCATCTTACTACGTTCAATACCACCTGTAATTAGCTTAACACGTAGTGTTGGATCAGCTTCCATCATTACTTTTGCATTCTTAAAAATTTGCATTGCTAATTCTCTTGTTGGTGCAGTAATAACTGCTTGAACTATTTGCTGACTTGTATCCACTCTTTCCATTAAAGGAATTAAAAATGCATGGGTTTTACCTGTACCGGTATCAGAAATTGCAACGATATCTTTCCCTTTGATAGCCATAGGAATAACAGCATTTTGAATTGGAGTTGGTTCCACAAAGCCGTTTAGGCGTATAAACTCTTTTGTCTTTTCATTAAATTTAAAATCTTGATATGTTTTCATAGAATCATCCTTCCATGTGTATTATACTATTTTTAAGCATAGAAAGGAATTGTGAAATGGAAATTATCCCTGTAACACCCCGAGGTTATTGCAAAGGCGTTGTACGAGCAATCAATCTTGCCAAACAAACAGCGAAACAATACCCGAATGAAAAGATAACTATGCTTGGTATGATTGTTCACAACAAGTACGTTGTAGAAGCATGTGAAAAACTTGGCATACAATGCGTAGAAGAAAAAGGAAAAACTCGTTTGGAGTTATTAGATAAGATTGATTCAGGTGTTGTTATTTTTACAGCGCATGGGATCAGTGACGAAGTTTATCAAAAAGCGATTGAAAAAAATCTAATTGTTGTTAATGCATCTTGCGATGATGTAACAAAAACACAAGTGATTGTGAAAGAATATTTAGACCAAGATTATGAAGTCATCTATATTGGTAAGAAATTCCATCCTGAAGCAGAAGCAGTGATTGCTATATCAAGACACGTTCATTTTGTAGAAACTCTTGATGATATACAACAACTACCAACTTTCTCAAAAGTCATGATCACAAACCAAACAACAATGAGTATTAAAGAAATCTACACACTCATTGAAGCTTGCAAAGAAAAATATCCAAACATTATCGTATTGGATGAAATATGCAACGCAACTCGTATTCGTCAAGAAGCGATTGAGAAGTTAACGGATACAGATTGTTTATTTGTAGTTGGTGACCCTAAATCAAACAACTCCAACAAACTAAAAGAGATTGCTCTACTCAATGGTATTCCTCAAGTTCATCTCATTGAAACTTCCAATGAGATACAAAAAAATTGGTTAGAAGGATGCGATCGAATCGCAATTACATCGGGTGCAAGCACACCAACATACCTAACTAACCAAGTAATTGAAGTATTAAAACATTATAGCAAGACAAATGAATTATTACATCTTGCGATTGATATTGATCACCTATTGGACTAAAGAATCATCAGTTGATGATTCTTTTTCATTGTCAGATTGAACTTCTTCAATCATCGCATCCATCACAGGTACATCTTCATTTATCACTACTGTTTCACTCCTATTTTTCTTATCATCAAATGAAAAAGTAGCATTAAATGCAATTCCTATTAAGACAAAAAGTGATTTAAAGTAGATCATAATCAAAATAAAATTACCAATCAAACTACCTGCTTTAAAAAACAAAGCGGAGACAACCATCGTTATATAGATAACTAAAATAAATAACGATACAAAGCGAATACCAATCATCAATTTTTTAGAAAGTAATGTAAATTTTAATCCTGTAATTACAGTAATTAATGACGCAACCAATACAAGGATACATGGGATAATCATCCAGGAAAGAAATAGCGAAAATCTAATATCATAATTTTTCAAAGACTGTTCTATCGCAATTGGATAGCCAATAACAAGAATCATTAAACAAATGACAAGTAGCACAAGATAAACAATCGAAATACTTCTTCTACTTATTTTCATAATGCATCCTCTTTCTTTAGTCTCATTATCAGTTAATACAGATTATTTGTCAACAACACTACATATAGCTACTTAAATTAATTAATATCAATTTCTCATCCAATTCAACACAAGCGTTCCAATCCTCCTCACTTGTTCCATACTTAATCGTATGCAATACAGTATTTGCGCACATATAAATATTATGAGGCACACCTATCGACATAGATACCATTTCATCAGGATATAATTTTTGAATTTCAACTTTGTCATTCATAAATTTAGCGACTAGTATACATCCCTTTTCAACTAAGTAAACTTCTTTTTTCTTATTGTGCACATGGCTATTTTGCCACCCAGATTCATCAGATGATACTGTACAAATATATGAACTACCTGAATCTTGAATTAAACGAAATCTTTTTTCTCCATTATCCATTTGATGGTTTTTCATTTTAATTCCAAGTAATTCTGCTTCTTTTATAGTTAATTCTTTCATAACAATTCTCCTGTTTTTAAATTATGACACAAAAAGAAAAAAATGCTACTTTTGAAGTAACATTATTTTTATTGTCTTAAATTCTCTAACTCAACATCTGTTAAGTATCGCCACTGGCCTAATTCCAATTCCTCATCAAGTTTAAGATTACCCATACTGATTCTTTTTAAGTAAGTCACTTCTGATTGACACGCAATCATCATTCGCTTGACTTGATGAAATTTTCCTTCAGTAATTGTAAGTTCTATTGCATGATCATCCAGTTGTTTAACTTTTGCTGGTTTGCATTTTTCATCACCATCAATAGTTATTCCTTTTTCAATTTCTTGTAACGCTTCTTTTGTTAGTGGATTACTTATCTCAACATAATATGTTTTATCAACATGTTTCTTTGGAGATAACAATTCATGTGCTAATTGACCATCATTGGTAATTAAACATAAACCCTCTGTATCAATATCAAGTCTTCCAACTGGGAAGAGCCCTTTTGTTGTATCCTGGATACAATTCAATACAGTTTCATGTAATCCATCTTCTGTTGCACTAATTACTCCCTGTGGCTTATTTAACATGATATAAACAAATTTTTGATAAACAATTTCAACTCCTTGAATCATTAGTTCATCCTTATTTTCATCAAACTTAGTATCTTCTTTTTTGCATACAATTCCATTGATACTTACTTCGCCACTTCTTATTATTTTCTTTACATCTTTTCTTGAACCATATCCTAGATGGGATAAGCATTTATCTAATCTCATCATTTCTATTTACCTTTCTTTAATATTTTCTTCATCACTTGCGTTAAATTTAATCCTAAAATCGCTTTTGGTAATCCCAAACATGCACTTGTAAAATAATAAACACCCATACCTACAATTCCATAGATTCCCAAGATAAGAACTCCCATTAATCGGCCTTGTCCAACAGCATTTAATCCTGTCATTTGAAGTAATGCAAAAGATCCATTCATCGCAAATAAGCAAAGACATATTCTAAAGAATCGTTTGAATGTTCTACCATAATGAACATGATATTTATTTTGAATCAGTTGTAGATTTAAAAAGATAACTACAAATGAAGTTAGAATACTTGATGTTAAAGCACCTGAGTATCCAAACATATCAATTAATATAAAGAACGATACAAACTTAACAATAAATCCTACAAAGAGATAAAATATACTTTGTCTTCTTAAACGTAATGTCATCATCATTGAACTACATATTGGAGATAGTGTTCCTGTAATTGAAATAGCACTACTCCATCTCAATACTTCAGTTCCAATTGCCAAATTATCTGTACCATACATTACATAATAAATTGGTTCAGCAAGTACTAATAAACAAATAAATAGTGGCATCCCAATATAAAGAACAGTATCCAAACAATCTAATACATTTTTTTGTAATTCTTTCCAATTTTTATTTTCTAGTGAAATAGTAAGATAAGGTACAATTCCCGCACCAAATCCAATCGCAAGTACTTGCGGTATCGATGTCAACTTATTACAATTTGTTTGCATAATTCCCAAAACATCAGTAAAGTAGTTATAAGTTTCTGGTGTTGCCTTAACAGCATTCATAAAAAACATATTATTTACTATACTCATACTATTACCCAATACAGAAGCAAGTAAATAAGGTAATCCAAACATTAATAATTCTTTAAGTAATTCTTTTACAGGAACAGCTGGTTCTTGTTGGTAACGTGCTGCACGATTTAAATCACCAATATTTTTACGATCAAATCGATAATAATAAACAATCGCAATTAATGCAGCAATCGATGTAGCTACAACTGCCATATAAATTGCATAAATACTATCCATTTTCAAAATATAAATACAGAATGCACCTAGTCCTAAAAGTGTACCAACTCGTGTTACTTGTTCGATAACTTGAGATACTGCATATACTTTTAATTCTTTTAGACCTTGATAAAAACCTCTAAATACACTTAAAAACGGAACCAATACAATCGCAAGCGTTAAAATAATAAAACATGTTTGTAGTATTTTAATGTCCTCAATTGGAGCCTGTGGACCAAGACTTGCCTTTGCAAGTGGTGATGCCAATAAGCCAAATACAATTGCCACTGTAAATCCTGATGCTAACATCAAGGACATCGATAACTTACGAACTAACATTACTGTTTTAAAATCATTCTTGTTGGCATATCGAGCAACAAGTGCAGCAATTGCAAAAGGAAATCCCGCAGTACAGATATTTAGCAATAATTCATAATAAGTATATGCTTGACTATAAAAAACCATGTTACTTGATGTAGCCATCGCACTAAAAGGAACTATATAAAATAGTCCAATAGCTTTTGATATAAATATTCCAACAGAGCTCGTTAAAGCACCTGCCATAAAGGATTGCTTTTGTCTTTGTGTCATACGTTACTCCCCATTACCATTGTTTGCTTCAATATGAAGTAACAAAAATTCTTTATACTGCTTTGTATTTGTTTCATCTGACCAAGAAACCATTAACTTTACATCAACAGCGTCCTTATCTGTTTCACCACTCAAGACCAATCCCTTAGCAAAACCTTCTTCAATTGATACTTGTGAAGGGATTAAGTTATATTTTTCATCTTCCAATATTCCAATTGATGGAGCCATCGTTATCGAAGGTTCACTATCAACATCTAATGACATGATTTTAACATTGTACATGCATTGTAGAGCATTATCTACAATAATATAATAGCGATGAGTTCCATCTGGTAATGTACTCATCTCATAACTAATTGAAAAATATTTTGATGATAAAGCTGTTGAATTACTCGCAAGCAAAGTTGCAACATTTGATTTATATTCATCTAATTTCTTAGTATCGAGTTCATTGTCATTTTTACTTGAGCAACCACTTAAAAGAAGCAGCGAAACAAATAAAATCATAAATAAACGTTTCATGGAGTCACCTCTTGTGCTATTTTACCATAATTTAAACTAAATTCATATAAACCAAGTGTCTAAAAGCATAGATTTCACTTGAACTAAATTCATGTTGGATAAAAAAAGATGCTGACTCATCAGCATCTAAAACTCACAAATAAAGTAATTCTTTTTCCCTTTTTTAATAATTGTAAATTCTAAGTTCATGGCAGTTTCAACAGTAAGAATTGCTTCTAAGTCAGTTGTTTTTTCTCCATTAACTTGGATTGATCCAGCTTGAATTAATTCTCTTGCTTCACGCTTACTTTGGCAAATCTTAGAATCAACTAATGCATCAATTAAAAGGACACCATTTTCAATTTTGAATTTAGGTACATCTGCTAACCCTTGACGAATTTCAGTAGCTGTCAATTCACGAATATCACCTTTAAATAATGTATCTGTAATTTTTAATGCAGTAACTAGTCCATCTCCACCATGCACTAGTTCAGTCAATTCACATGCAAGTGCTTTTTGAGCTTCTCTTAAATGAGGTGCCTCTTGCATTGATTTTTCCAATGCCATAATTTCTTCAGGTGTTTTAAGTGATAAACGTTTTAAGTAATCTATGATATCACTGTCCGCTGTATTAACCCAGAATTGATAAAATTCAAATGCATTTGTTTTAGTAGGATCCAACCAAATGTTTTTTCCTTCACTCTTACCAAATTTTGAACCATCTGATTTTGTAATAAGTGGTGATGTAATTCCAAACACTTTTGCTTTGTCTCCACAAATTTTACGAATCAAATCAGTTCCAGATACAAGATTTCCCCATTGATCCGAACCACCAATTTGAAGTTCACATTGATGTTCAGTATATAATTTCAACCAGTCAATTGCTTGAAGAATAGTATAAGTAAATTCTGTAAATGAAATTCCAGTTTGAAGTCTTGATGCAATTGTATCCTTTGCCAACATATAACTTACATTAAAGTGTTTACCATAATCTCTTAACACTTCTAGTAATGATAGTTTCCCTAACCAATCATAGTTGTTTAATAAAACTGCTTTACCACTTTCAAAATCAATAAAGTGTGCTAATTGTTTTTTTAAGCAATCCACATTGTAGTTGAGTTCATCTACTGTAAGTAGTTTTCTTTCCGTAGTTGGACGAGGATCACCAATCATTCCTGTTCCTCCACCACACAATGCAATTGGACGATGCCCTGCATTTTGATAACGACGCAACAACATGATTTGTTGAAGATGACCCACATGCAACGAATCCGCTGTTGGATCAAATCCACAATAAGCTGTTACTGGTTGTTTTAACTTTTCTTCTAATCCTTGTAAATCTGTACAATCTTTAACTAAACCTCTCCACTTTAACTCTTCTAAAAAATTCATATTCTTTCCTCCTATTAAAATAAAAAAAACGTCCTTAATACAAAAGGACGTTAAATAACGCGGTACCACCTTAATTCATAGATTGCTCTATGCACTTTAAACTCTTAACGCGAGTTACGTCTTATCTTTGCAATAAGAAGCTCCAAGGTGTATTTCTTAAGTGTTATAAGTTCTTCACATCTACCAGAACCTTTCTTGATATAACAGTTTAAGCTCTTTTCTTATCATCGCTATAGTGACAATTATAATCAGTTACTCCTCTTGTGTCAATTACTTCGTAGATTGACGTGGAGTAAATAAATAACTTAACTCAATTTCATCTTCATCAATTTCATCACTTTGTAACATTTTAGTCATGACACGCATGGATACCATCCCTAAATCATATGAAGGTATCGCAAATGATGATATTTGAGGACGTACCATTGAATTGTATTTTGTATCAATAACACATACAACTTCCATTTCTTTTGGTATTTCAATTCCATTTTCCTTTGCTGCATTGCATACAGCCATTGCTTGTGAATCACGATTAGCAATAATCAAATCATGTTTATGATCTTTTAAATAATCTTTCAAATAATTGTAAGATGTACGATAAGATTCAGGAATTTCAAGGTAGTTATTAAACTCCATTCCCTTTTCTTTATACGCACGTGTTACACCTTTTATCATTTGACTAATTGCATATTCATTTTTTCTATCTTGAATGATTGCAATATCTTTCTTACCATTACTTAAATATTTCATTGAAAGCTCATATACCGCTTTCTCAATATCCACATACACTGAACAAATATTATGTCCAGACATTTTATTACCAATAATGACAATTGGAATATTGTATTTAGATAATGTGTCCATTTCATCCACTAAGATTTTGTCATTATAAATAACAACTCCATCAACGTGTGATTTAATAATTGTTTCGATAATATCACTAATATCGGTAACCCCTTCTGTTGTTGTGTGCAACATAATATTGTAGTTATACATGCCTGCAACTGCAATCACACCATTGATAATTTGCCCAGTATACGTAAAACTCGCTTCTGGAATTACTAAACCAATTGTCGTTGTTTTTTGTAACGCCAATCCTTGCGCTATCGCATTTGGTTTATAACCTAATTTTTCAATTGCTGCCTCTACTTTATCACGAGTAGGACCTTTCACCACATCAGAACCATTGATTACACGAGATACTGTCGCTAGTGATACACCTGCATCTTTTGCAACATCATATATCGTTACTCTTTTCATCTTCAGTTCCTTTCTCCTCTGTATTATTCTCCTCAATCTTGTGTACTACCTTCGATTCAGGTTTTAACCAATCTCTAATTTTATCTGCAGCTTTATCTGCCAAATCAATTGTTGCATCCTTTGCCTTTTCAATTTTTTCATTTACTTCCGGTGATGTAACAAAATCATTAACTGCTTTTTTAGCTTTATCTGTTTCTTTCGCTACAAAATCAACAGCTTTATGGACATTTTCATTTTCAATGACTTTTTCAAAGCCATCCGTAATTTTTTGACCTAAATCTGATGCTGATTCTTTTACATTTTCAATTGTTTCTTTCAATTTATCATTATTCTTGATTTCATCAATCTTTGTAACGGCTTCATCATAAACTTTTAAAGCGCCATCCTTAATTCCTTGAATTGTTTCTTTCAGTTTTTCACTATTTTGGATGTTTTCTAGCGCTTCTTTTGCTTGTTCATATGCTTTTTTCAATGACTCCAATGTCTTAGAACGAATTGTTTCAATTCTTTCTTTAGAATTTTTATCCATATCAAAAGGAATTACAAAATTAGAATTTTCATCTTTATCTGCAGTTTCAATCTCTTCGATTTTCTTCTTCAAATCATCTACTGTCTTTTCAATAGAATCTACTGTTTTGTTTTCCATAAGTGTCCTCCTAGAAATTTACGATATCATCGTCTTCTTTAACTTCTTGATTCCCTGTTTTCTTATTTAACTTTTCATTAATATAATTCTTTACAACGCCCATATTTTCAGATACATACTCGCCTGCTTGTTTAACTGCTGCATAACTCTTGTCATGTACTTCATCGACAGTATGGCTAAGTTTAACTGCAGTATCTAATGGTACTTGTACCTTCTCTATACTTTTATCGACTAACTTCATCGTTCCACTTAAATCTTTAACAGAACCATCAAGTGTTTTCACAAAATTAATTAGTTTTACTAATAAAACGCAAAGAAAAATCAGTACAATTATCCCTAAAACAGGAAGCAACTGAACTGATAAGTTTTGCGCTGCTTCTATAAATTCATTCATAAAATGTCCACCTCACATGTATATTATAACAAGAATGTAACATTTTTCAAGAATTTTGATAGCGCTTTACTTTGTTTGCTAATCCATAAATGTCTTTACTCGACATAAATAGGTAAACTGCTGGTTCCTCTTGAGCTAAAATTTTAGCACCAGCATCATCTTCTGTAAGTATTTTTGATGCAGGAATTCTATTTTGAAGGTAGCTTATATTGATATCAATACCATCTTCTTTATCATCAATACTTGTAAAATCACAAAGATAAACTTCATCCGCTTTTTCTAGTGCAGTAGCGAATTGATCCGCAAAATGGAAAACACGAGATACACGATGAGGTTTAAAAATCGCAATTAATTTTTTATTAGGATATCTTTTTCGTGCTGCATCAATTGTAATTGAAACCTCTGTTGGATGATGAGCATAATCATCGATAAACACATTATTCCCAACTTCTTCAACTACAAAGCGACGTTTAACTCCTTTAAATGAACTAAGACCCTTTTCTATTTGCTCAGGTGTTAATTCCTCTAACATACCAATACCAATTACCGCAAGTGAATTCCACAGCAAGTGTCTTCCAACAAAAGGGAGTTGATAACGATATTGAAATTCACCTTTAAAGATTACGTCAAATTCAATACCTGTTGTACTTTCAACAACATTGATAGCTCTTAAATCATTATCTTCACCCTCACCATACCAAAGGTGATCACACGCTAAATCTAGCTTTCTAGCTTCTTCATCATCACCATAGATCATGCATGTTTTTTTGATGTTATTTGAAAACTGCTCATAAGCAAGGCGATAGTCTTCTGTCGATTTAAAGTAATCGACATGGTCAATTTCAACATTTGTGATGATTGCATAATCAGGTTTATATGCTAAGAAATGGCGTCTATATTCACATGATTCAACACACAAGTATTTACTATCTTCATGAATCACTCCAGTTCCATCACCAATTAAGTATCCTGTTGGAAACACAGTATCCATCATCGCAGACAACATCCCTGTCGTTGTTGTTTTACCATGACTTCCTGCTACACTAATTGAAATATATCTAGACATTAAACTACCTAGATATTCATGATATCGATAACAGGTAATAGTTGGATTACTTCGAGCTGCGATAACTTCTTCAAAGTCTTCACCAAAAGCATTTCCAATAATTACTGTCATATTATCCTTTATATTATTTTGATTGAATTCATCGATTTGAATATTTCTAGCGATTAAAGGTTCTTCGGTAAAGAAATGTTTCGATAAATCACTTCCCGCTACTTCTTCACCTAAGTCATGAAGAATACACGCTAATGCAGACATTCCAGTACCTTTAATCCCTATAAAATAAATCATAGTCAATTTCTCCTATTCTTCACCATCATCAAATAAACTCATATTGCGGTTATTAATGACTTTTTTCTCAGTATATTCAACTTCTTCAATTTCTTCCATCTCATTTTTTCTGCCCGATAAAGCTGCTGTTCTAGCTAAAATATCATCAAGTGTTAAATTGATCACATCTCTTTCAGCTTTTATTTCAGTTTCAGTTGCTTTGTGAGTTTTGCTTGTTTCTAATTTTGTTGTATCTGGCTCAGCTGTTTTATCCACACCATACATTGGTGAAATAATTGTACCAATGCGACTATCTCCTATTTTCTTTTTAGGAGCTGTTGGAATAACTGCTTCAGCATCTTTTTCATCCACCCCAAAAATAGGACTAATGACAGGTGTAAATTCATAGCCCGTTTGCATTTGTTTCTTTTTAGATACTTGTGCTGGTGCTTCATGTTGTTTTACAACTGGTTTAACTTCAACTAAATCATCAATTGTCATACTAATTTTCTTTGATTCTGGCTTAGGTTCTTCGACTAATACTCTAGCATGAGGATTAGGAATATTTAAACCATCTACCGATTCACTTGATAATAAAGGCTTAGGTTGTTGAACAACTTGTTGTGCTTGAGGTTGTACTTGTCTTTTAGGTTGTTGAACAACTTTCTTTTCTTCTCTTTTTAATGGTAAAGGTGTCGAAATTTGTTCTTCAAATACTTCTTCCTCTTCAACTACTTCTTCCTCTTCAAATAATAAGCCCATTAACTTTTTCATAGTGTTTTCTCCTTTTATTTATTCATTACTCAGTTCCAAAATCATCTGAGGCATAATCTCCATTTGGATCTTGTGTTGGTGAAGCAGTAGGAATCTTACTTCCAAAATCATCCGATTGATAGAAATCATCTGTCATACCACCTGCATTATCACCCGTACTATCACCCGTATTTGTTTTATCAGTTATCATTTCATCAACTCTACCATTTTCAGGAACAGCTACTTCAAATAAGTTCAATGCTTCTTTCTTATACTGTATAGCTTCCTTAGAAGAATAAGCAGAAATAATCTCTTCTTGATTTACACGAATTGTACGTGCAATTTTCAACATTTCTCCTGCAATGGTCGGTAATTGATTCGCATTTGCAACAGTATAGAAATTCATATACTGTGTTTCTAGCAATAACATATACATATTTTCATATTGATAAACTTGACAACGATAATCATAACTATTCAATAAACTATCATCATACTGACCTTCAATTTCAAATAATAAATTATCTTTTGTAGCAACATCATTACCCGTAAGTGCATCGGTATAATACTTCTCGCTAATAATCTTTGAAACATTTAAGTTCATGACAAATTGAACTCCATCTTTCAAAAAGATATTATTACTTGGATTTGATGATACTCTACCTACACTTGGTTCAATATAATAAGAATAAAAATCTTTTCTATTATCACCATCTACTGTCTTTAAAGTATTAACAAATTCAAATTCGCTTTGAATTCTTTCTTCTAGTGGTTGAGTGGATTGTGCACAGCCAAATAAAAGGCATGCCACAAGTATTAAACAAAATCGTTTCATTTGCATCCTCCTACTCTTTATATAGTTTACCACAATCTATCTTTTGATTGCTACTTTTTACAAACAAAAATAGCACGATAAATAGGTTGTCCTAAACTCATAAATTTAGCCTCATATTCACTAATCGCATCCTCTGGATGCTCATTTCTTCTAAAGTCTACACTAACATCTTCTAGTAACCATCCATTTTGGCTAAATTCGACTAAAGAAAACTCGAAAAGTCCTTGATTATCAGTTTTCATGACAATTTGACCATGATCTTTCAACAGTGTTTTATACTTATTTAAAAAATTACCGTGAGATAGTCTTCTTTTTTTATATCCGCTTTTTGGCCAAGGGTCAGAAAAATTCAAGTGAATTGTATCAATTTCACCTTCCTTAAACCAACTATCAATTTGTTCTGCATCAAGTGCAATCATACATCGATTTGATGTAGTTACCTCTAATGCTTTCTTAGCAGCTACCGCTGCAACATTGCGATCTTTTTCAATGCCAATCCATCCAACGCTTGGATCCATTGTTGACATTTGTATGAAATAATCACCTTTTCCACACCCAATTTCAACATGCAATGTATCACATTTTAATACTTCTTTCCAATGTCCTGAATTATTTTGTGGTTCTTGAATTACAAAATGATCATTCTCCATAAGAAATGGCTCAGCCCAAGATTTTTTCCTCATTCTCATATAAAATTCTCCTTGATTTGAAAAACCCCATACGGGGTTTTACTTAGTCTTTCTTTTTAAATACTCTTCTTTCTCCGCCTTCAGCATGTCTTCTTTTATCAAAAGCCTCTTTCTTTGCTTTTTGAGCTTCATCCCATCCTTCAGGTTTTTCTAGTAAATCACGTGCTGATACATTCACACGACCTTTATCATCGATTTCAGTAACAACAACTTTCACGATATCGCCAAGTTTTAATACATCTTCTGGTTTTTCAACACGATCGTAAGAAATCTTAGATACATGCAATAAACCATCAGTTCCAGGGAATAATTCTACGAAAGCACCGAATTTTTCAATACGTGTTACTTTTCCTTCATAGATTTCACCAACTTTAGCATCGCGAATAATATTTTCAATCATTGCTTGCGCTTTGTTTAACATTTCTCTATCAAAGTGATAAATTACACAACGTCCATCATCTTCGATATCCACTTTAACATCATTGCATTCTGCGATAATTTGATTAATCATCTTACCACCAGTACCAATAACATCTCTAATCTTATCTGTTGGAATCATCATTGATACAAGTTTTGGAGCGTATTTTGATACATCTTCTCTTGGAGCACTAATTGCAGTCAACATGTTTTCCATGATTTGAAGACGTCCTACACGTGCTTGTTCAAGAGCTTCTTCTAAAATTTGTTTATTGATTCCATCAATTTTAATATCCATTTGTAATGCAGTGATACCATCTTTAGTACCAGCTACCTTAAAGTCCATATCACCATAATGATCTTCCATACCTTGAATATCAGTAAGGATTGAATAATGATCACCAAATGTAATTAATCCCATTGCAACACCTGCAACTGGAGCCTTAATTGGAACACCTGCAGCCATTAATGACATAGATCCTGCACAAATACTAGCTTGAGAACTTGATCCATTTGATTCAAGAACTTCTGCTACAGTACGAATTGCATAAGGGAATTCTTCAACTGTTGGTAAAACTTGAGCTAAAGCTTTTTCACCTAAAGCACCATGCCCAATTTCACGACGACCTGGGTTACCCATACGTCCTGTTTCCCCTACTGAATAAGGAGGGAAATTATAGTGGTGCATAAAGCGTTTTTCTTCAACTTCAGTTAAATCATCAATGATTTGATTATCACCAAGAGCACCAAGTGTTGTCACAGACAATACTTGAGTTTCTCCACGAGTAAATAATGCAGAACCATGAACACGTGGTAATAAGTCAATTTGGCTATCTAGTGGACGAACTTCATCTAGTTGACGACCATCTGGACGAACCTTTTCTACTGAAATTAAGCGACGAACTTCATTCGCAACGATTTCTGTACAATATTCTCTAGCTTGTTTAACTGTTTTCTCTTTTTCTTTTTCATTTGCATATTCTTTAGCTTCAAAGATAGCTGCCATTTCATCTGTAATGTCATCAATTTTACCATAACGTTCAAGTTTTAATTTAATAGAAACAGCTTCTTCTAAACGTTTCTTACCTTGTTCATCAATGATTGATTTGATTTCTGGATTAATTTCATACAATTTAACTTCCATTTTTTGTTTAGCTACTTTCGCAAGAATTTCTTCTTGGAATGCACATAGCATTTTAATATGTTCATGACCGAATAATAATGCTCCTAACATTGCTTCTTCCGAAACAATTTTAGCACTAGCTTCAACCATGTTAATTGCATCTTTTGTACCTGCAACAGTTAAATGAATATCAGATTTTTCTAATTGTTCAACGGTTGGATTAATAATATATTCCCCATCAATACGCCCTACGATTACTCCAGCGATTGGTCCATTAAATGGCACATCAGAAACACAAAGTGCACATGAAGCTCCAAACATTGCAGCCATATCAGCTGAACAGTCTTGATCAACTGAAAGCACTGTATTAACAACTTGAACTTCATTTCTGAACCCTTCTGGAAACAAAGGACGAATTGGACGGTCAATCATACGAGCAGTTAATGTCGCATGTTCACTTGGTCTTCCTTCTCTACGTAAAAATCCTCCTGGAATTTTACCTACTGAATATAACTTTTCTTCAAAAGTTACTGTTAGTGGGAAAAAGTCAGTATCCTTCGGTGTATGATTTCCTGTTGCAGCCGACAATACTACTGTATCCTCATAACGTACGATGACAGACCCTCCAGCCTGTTTCGCAATTTCTCCTGTTTCTACGGTTAAATTTCTACCGCAGAAATCCATACTAAAGATTTCTTTAGACATTTCTTTACCTCTTCTTATTTTCTTCTCTCTCTATATTAACTTAGTTATTTTACCACAAACTCGCTAAAAGGAATAGATACAAATCGTTTCAAAAAGGCAAAGAAAAAGTGGTTTTAATCACTTAAAACCACTCAATTACTCATTTTAATCTAATTATGCTTCAGTTTTCCATAAACCATGAAGATTGCAATATGCATAAACTGCAATTACTTTTTCATCATTTAGGAATTCAACATAGTTGTGTTCACCTGGTGCTAAATGTTGAACACGGAATCCACCATCTGTTTCCAAAAGGATCCATTCAATATAGTGTTTTTCTTCCATAGGATGATCAACACTTCCTACACGTACTTCAATTCTGTTGTTTTCTAAACGGTTAATAACAGGTAAATGTTTTTCTTGAGAAGCTTCAACCGTATTAGGCATGATTTCCTTCATTGGTTCCCCGCAACAAGATACAGGTACCCCAGCGTCAGACAATTTAACGATTACGTTATGACAATGTTCACAAATATAGAATTTTAGCTCTTTTTTCATAAAATTCCCTCCTCAATTGTATTATGTCGGTTTATTCATTACTTTTCAAGTTATTTGCACTTATCAACATTAGTTTTTCGCTTCTTGTAAGTTGTTTAATTTCATATTCTCTTCTCAGCGCTTCACTTTTATCCTCAAATTCTTCCACATACACTAATTTTACTGGTAAGTGTGCTTTGGTATATTTAGCACCTTTTCCTTCATTATGTACCTGAACTCGATGCTCCAAATGATTGGTCCACCCTGTATAAAAAGAACCATTGCCACATTCTAAGATATAAACGTAATTCATTATTCAACACTCTTCAGTGATTCTACCATTTGGATTTTTCTCAATTTAAATGTCATAAAGAAATTAACCACTAGAGCAAAGAACATAGTAATTAAGACAGATAGAATTAAACTAAATACACTTACATCACGCCCAAACATAATATAATCCATCTCAACCATTAAGATAATGAATTTATGTAAAACAACACCTAAGCCTAAACCAAAGATTGAACCAATAAATGTGAGAATTAAATTCTCTTTATAAATATACATATTTACTTCTTTACGATTAAATCCCAATACCTTCAAGGTAGCGATTTCTCGCTGACGCTCACTGATATTTACATTTGTTAAATTACTTAGTACAACAAACGCCAATAATCCTGCGCAAACAATCAATACAACAACAACGACATTTAATCCATTAATCATATTATTGAAGTTTTCAATAAGTGAGCCATAGAATGAAACCGATTGAACGCCATCAATATAGCTTACCTTTTGTAGAAAATCACTTGTTTCATAATCGAGTACAACTTGAAGTATATTTGTGGTTGGTTTAATACCAAATGCATTTTCATAAGCAGTCGGTGTCATAAACACACTATGATTTACATACATTTCATTGATATCACTCACAACAAAATCTTTGATGATTTCATTTTCACTTTCAATTGAAATCGTATCACCAACACTTAGATTCAATAATTCCGCAAGTTTTTCATCGATAATAACACCACTATCATCCAAGATAATTTCTTTTGAGTCTTTACGATGACGAATATCGTTCATTGATTTTAATTCTTCATCATTTTTATAAACATAAACAGTCGCAACTTGTTCATCATTGTTAACCATAGTTTTAGCTTGATAACTTGTGAGTTGAAGTGAATTGGTAACACCTTCCAAATTGTTTATTTCAGTTTGTACTTCATTTATTTTAGATTGTACCAAGTCATCATCTAAAGCAACTTGTCCATCATATTGGTAGATTTGATTAAACTGTTTATCAACAATCGTTGATATGGAATCTTTGATTCCAAAACCTGCAACAAGCAATGCTGTACAGCCCGCAATCCCAATAACTGTCATAAGGAATCTTTTCTTATAACGAATAATATTTCTAGCAGTTACTTTTGATGTGAAAGAGAAGCGATTCCAAATAAGAGGAAGTCGTTCAAGAATAATTTTCTTACCCATTGGTGGTGATTTTGGTCTAAGTAGTTGGCTAGGTACTTCATTCATGGATTGTCTAGCCGCAAACCATGTAGTTAACGCCATGACCGATACAAATAAACCATTTGATAGTATGACCAAATCCCATGGAACAAAGAGCTGTATTGGTGGTAATACATACATCATACCCCATGCTGTATAAACAACCCCAGGGAAAATAAGTAATCCAAAAATAGTCCCTACAAATCCACCAAGTAAAGTCGCAAGAATTGCATAAATCAAATATTTAGATGCACACGCTAATTTACCATAACCCAATGCTCTTAATACACCGATTTGTCCACGTTGCTCATCCACCATTCTTGTCATTGTTGTCAAGCACACAAGTGCTGCAACAAGAAAGAAGAAAACAGGGAATACTGCAGCAATTGATCTCATTTGAGCAATTGTATCTTTAAATGTCTTTGACGAATAATTCATATCGCGATCAAGAACAGTCCATTCAGCTTTTTCAATTTTACTAATGTCTTCTTTTGCCTTGACTAAGTCTGCCCATCCATCATCTAATTCTTTCTGTCCTTTTTCTTTTTCTTCTGCAAATTTCTTTTCAGCATCAGCTAACTCCACCTTACCATCAGCAAGTTCAACTTTTGCATCTGCAATTTTTTGTAGAGCATCTTTCTTTGTTTCTTCAAGTTCTAAACGTCCTGCCCAAACTTTTCCTGCCCCCTCATCAAGCAATTGCTTCGCACTAGTTAATTGTGCTTCACCACTTGCGATTCCAGCATCAATTTGATTGATGCCATCACGTGCCTGAGTTAGTGGCACTAAGGTAGCAGTAGCAGTAGCAAGATTTGTTTGTAAAGTTTGTAACTCTGCATTAATTGCTTGTTTCTCTGCATTAAGGGTTGCAATTTCAGTTGGATCTGTTGTTGTATTCAACAATACTTCAATTTCTTGAAGTCGCGTATTTTTATCATTTATCTTTGTTTGTAAGTTAGTAACATTACCTTGAACTTGTGTTATCAATCCATTTAGTTGATCAAGGCTACTCACTCCAACTTGTACTAAAATACTATTCTTTTGCGAAAGTAAAGCCGGTTTAGTTTCTTCATCAAACTTAGCCTTCTGAGCCTTCCATTCAACCAATCCTTTTTCTAAATCTTTTTGAGCATTATCTAAATCAAGAAGCGCTTTTGCACTCTCTGTTTCTAATTTTTCTTCATTATCTTTGATTTCTTGTTCACCATCAACAAGTTTTTGTTTAGCATCATTGATTTCTCTTTGTGCTTTTGCGATTTCATCATTGAATTCTTTTTTACCATCTTCATACTCTTGCAATCCATCATTGTACTCCTCCATCGCTTCTTGATAGATTCGATCTCTTCTTACTTGCGATTGAGTAGTTGCTAAAGTTTCTATTCTCTCTTGAACTGGATCAATAAAATCAGTATATGCTTGAGAGAATCCATTTAATTCTTTTGCACCATCAACAGTTATAATTATTGAAGAATAATAATCTGTACTAAAACTTTCTTCAGGTACAAATAAAAAAGTTTGAATTGCTTGATTACTTAAAGTGCTATTACCTTTTTCTTCATTAACATATTCAGGTGTATCAACAAGGCCAACAACTGTTAATTGATTTACATCCAAATAATCATCTGTATCATTTTCCGGACGTGTAACATCAATAACTGCACCCAAAGGTACTCCTGTTCTTAATGAGCCACCTTTTTCAGCAAGGCATTCATTTTTATTTTTAGGCATTCTACCTTCTTTTAAAACAAAATTATTCAAATTTTGATTGGGTTGATAGCTTTCCACACGAATAACCCATAGCTTATTTTCATATTTCCCTATCACATCGACAAACTTTGTTCCAACTACTTCTTCAATTCCATCAACAGTTTCAAGTGCTTCTATATCACCTTCCTCAAAACCAAATGTTGAATAGATTTGAAGATCCATAAATGAATTCTCATCATTGTATTTATCAACACTTACACTCATAATTGGAGCCGCAGCTGATACACCAACAAAGAACGCTACCCCTAGTGCTACAATCGCAAACAATGTGACAAATTTAGCGAACGTTTTACGAATTGTCCGTAATGTATCTTTTAATAAATTCTTTGACATATTACCATTCAATCATTTCTACATTTACTGGATTTTCATTCACAGTGATTGATGAAATTTTTCCATTCTTAACTTTAATTACTTTATCCCCCATTGGACATAGTGCAAGGTTATGTGTGATGATGACAACCGTCATCCCCTGTGTACGACATGTATCTTGTAATAATTTTAATACTTGTTTTCCTGTATTGTAATCTAATGCTCCTGTTGGCTCATCGCACAACAAAAGTTTTGGATTTTTAGCCAAAGCACGTGCTATTGCTACACGTTGTTGTTCACCACCTGATAATTGAGATGGAAAGTTATTCTTACGATCTTGTAGTCCTACTTGCTCCACTGTTAAATTAACATCCAATGGATTTTTACATATTTGTGTAGCTAGTTCTACATTTTCAAGAGCAGTTAAATTTTGTACAAGATTATAGAATTGAAACACAAATCCAATATCATATCTTCGATAATCTGTAAGTTGTTTTTCATTCATTTGATCAACACGTGCACCATCGACAATTATCTCTCCAGTTGAACATGTATCCATGCCACCTAAGATATTTAAGATTGTACTCTTTCCTGCACCTGATGCTCCTGCTACAATCACAAACTCACCTTTGTCAATTGAAAAATCAACACCTGCAAGTGCTTCTATATCTACTTCCCCAACATGATATATTTTCTTTACACCTTTAAATTCAATATAACTCATATTTTCCTCATTTCCATAATACAATTTGTAGATATTTTAAAATTACTCGATCTAAGTTTTTCGCTTTTTCAGGACTCTCTAAAGCAATTCTAAAACACTCTTGCATTCCTTTTACTACTGAAATTGAGATCAAAGAACATAGAAAATCTAAATCTTCTTCACTCATATCTGACTCTTTAAATCTTAATCCAACTCGAAGAACTTCTTTAATCCAAATTAAAAATGCTTTCAATTCATTTGTACTAGAGATTAAAAGCATTGCACATTGATGACGATTAAAAATATCAGCAAGGCCCATTGCACAAATTTCTAAATTTAAATAAATTTTATCCATATCTAGATCTGATGTTTCTTTCAATAAGGATATTTGCGAATTACTTATTCTTTTTAGTAATTCGTCCAAATCATAGAGCGCTGGTTCAACAATAGCATTGATTAAAGCTTCTTTGTCTTCAAAGTAACGATAAAGATTTCCAACCGTCATATTTGCTCCCTCAGCAATTCGACGCATTTGGATACCTTGGATACCATTCGCCATAATCTCAGCATCGGCAGATTTTAAAATACTATTTCTTACTTCTTCTTTAAGTACTTGTGCCATTAGTAAACCTCCGTTCACTAATAAATAGTAAACCCACGTTCATTATTTGTCAACATAATTACTAAAAAAATAAAACCAAGACTAAAATCTTGATTTTATGATTTGTTATTCACTCTTCTATACTACTTATTTAACGAAATTTTTATTTGCTTCATTGTTTAATTTCAATTAATTTTTAAGAGATTCAGCTCTTATAATGCTTTTTTAACCACCACTATATTGTTAACACAAAATAAAAAGATAGTTTATTTCTAAACTATCTCATGATTATGTTTTTTTAAACATTCAGGACATATCCCATAAAATAATGTTACATGGTGATCAACTTTGAATTCTGGATCAATAGTATCCAATCCATTATCATAAGGAATACTTGTATCAAATACCTTATGGCATTCATTGCATTTAAAATGATAATGATCATGTTTTCGGTAATCGAAACAATCTGCACCATCTGCTATTTCAATATGTCCTATTTCATCTAATTCTACTAACCTCTTTAGATTTCTAAAAACCGTAGCTCTGCTTATTGATGGCATGTGCTCTTTTACCATTTCATATATTTGATCACCTGTTAAATGATCTTTATTATTCATAATAACTTGTTTTATTATTTCTTTTTGGTTGGTATTTCTAACTTCTTTCATAGAATATCACCTCGTTTTCAACACTAAGTATATTCATATAATAACGAGAAGTTCACTTTCTTTCAAGTAATATGAACTATTTACAAGTGGCTTCAATTAGCTCTGCATTTGATAATTTGCTTAACTCTTTGACTTTATCTAAATCCAAATTACATGCGTTTACAAATCTTGTTCCATAATCCTCATCTGCTAAATAGCAATGTACAGCATGACGATATTTAATATTTTCAGTTACTGACATGATATTATTTTTTGTGTTTTCAATTAGAACTTGTTTTTGTTCCTCACTCATAAGGCGATATAAATCTCCTCCTTGATGGAAGCAATCATCTGTCGTATCATCCTTTGGATCGTAATGATAGATTTCTCCTTGAGCTACTTGCATAGGTTCGCGTACAGAAGGTTGATCAGCCCATACACCCATGCTATTTGGATGATATGCTACTGTTGAACCATAATTTCCATCCACTCGCATAGCACCATCACGATGAGAACTGTGAACATCTACACGTGCTTTATTAACAGGAATTTGATCATGGTTTACACCTAAGCGATAACGTTGTGTATCTCCATAGGAGAACAAACGTCCTTGAAGTAATTTGTCAGGTGACAATCCAATCCCTGGCACAAGATGTGCAGGACTAAATGCTGCTTGTTCAACTTCAGCAAAGTAATTTTCTGGATTTTTGTTTAGTTCCATAACACCTACTTCAATTAATGGAAATTCTTTTTGACTCCAAACTTTTGTGATATCAAATGGATTTTCAGGATGTTTATTAGCTTGTTCTTCTGTCATGATTTGGAAGTACAATGTCCATTTTGGATACTCTCCCTTTTCAATACTTTCGTATAAGTCACGTTGATGACTTTCGCGATCATTGGCAACGATTTGTGCAGCTTCTTCATCTGTTAAGTTCTTAATGCCTTGTTGTGTTTTAAAGTGAAACTTAACCCAGATTCTTTCATTTGCTTCATTAAGTAAACTATAAGTATGACTTCCAAACCCATGCATGTGACGGTAGCTATAAGGAATACCACGATCTGACATAGTAATTGTGATTTGATGGAATGCTTCTGGTAATAAAGTCCAGAAATCCCAGTTATTTTGTGCAGAACGCATATTAGTACGAGGATCACGTTTTACTGCACGATTTAAATCCGGAAAATTGAGTGCGTCTCTTAAGAAGAATACGGGTGTATTGTTTCCAACTAAATCCCAGTTTCCCTCTTCGGTATAGAATTTAATTGCAAAACCTCGTATATCTCTTTCTGCATCTGCAGCTCCACGTTCTCCAGCCACTGTTGAAAAACGTACAAACACAGGTGTTTCATTGTCTTGTTTAAACAATTTTGCTTTTGTGTATTTTGAAACATCATGAGTAGTTTTAAATACTCCAAATGCTCCACTTCCCTTTGCATGCATTCTTCTTTCAGGGATAACCTCACGGTCAAAATGTGCTAGTTTTTCAATTAACCAATTATCTTGTAATACAATTGGGCCTCTTTCTCCTACTGTTTGTGAATGATTATTATCACTAACAGGTGCTCCAACTTCATTTGTAAGCTTTTTATGATCTGACATATTTGTCTCCTTCTAGATATCTGTTAGATATCTTGTATCTTTACTTTATCGATACTTTGTATTATTTACAAGACATATGCTCTTTTAACTAGATAAATAAAAAAAACGATGAACACATCGCTTAATCATATACGACAAAACAAAGAAAAAAAGAAGCCGAAGCTTCTTTTGAATGATTATTTTCTTAATCCTAAGCGTTGAACTAATTCACGGTAACGATTTACATCATTTTCACGTAAATAAGCTAAGAAATTCTTTCTACGTCCAACCATTTTCATTAATCCACGAGTTGAATGGTAGTCTTTTTTGTGTTCTTTCAAGTGTTCAGTTAATTTGTTGATTTGCGCAGTTAATACTGCTACTTGTACTTCAACAGAACCTGTATCACCTTCAGTACGAGCAAAATCTTTCATGATTTGAGTCTTTTCAGCTTTAGTTAACATTGTTTTTCCTCCTATTTTCACTGACCTAATGAACCGAGAGTATCGACGAGGAGTCTAGTATCCCAGTACAAAAGCTTTATAAATATATCATGAATCAGCCTCTTACGCAAGACTTATCGCTGATATTCTTATCTTGATAGTTCATCATTCTTTGGATATTGTAAGATACTTACTTTTATATTTATCTTCCTAATCTAATTTTGTTAGATGATAATCTTTAATTTCATACACTGTATCACACACTTCATCAATGAATTTACGATCATGGGACACACTAATGATACACCCCTTAAATTCACTAAATATTTTACGTATGACGGGTGTAGATAAAGCACTCATATTTCGTGTAGGCTCATCGAGAATAAGCACATCAAATTGATGTATCACTAAATACACTAACAATACCTTACACCGTTGGCCATAACTCAAATTGTGTAAAGGATGTTCCATTTCATCGGGTGTAAATTTTAACGAACCCAAATAAGTTTGAATCTTTGACTTCATTGTGTACTCTAGATCTGTAAGTAAAAATTCAATTGGCGTTTTATCCATTGGAAGAAGTTCTCCATAATACTGTGGGCAATAACCGACTTTAACATCCGTACGCATTTTTAGTATTTCAAGTATCTTCTTAATTAATGTTGTTTTCCCAGTACCATTTTGACCAATGATGACGATATGTTCATTTCCCTTAACATACAAATCAAGATCTTTGCACAACACCTTATTTTTCATTTCTAAAGTATCTAGGTGTATATCTAGAATAACTTTATTCGCATTGAGTGAAATAGGTTCAAAGAATAAATCAATCGCCTCTTCTGGTTCTACCTTACTTGTTAATTCCTTATTTTCTAGACGACTACCCAGTGCTTTAACACTTTTCATTTTCTTTTTAAGTAATTGTCCACCATGTGGATTTTGCCTAGAAACTGAATTTAATTCATGATCAACTCGTTGATATAGTTTACGATAGCGTTCTAACTGTTGATTGTATTCTGCTTTTTCTTTTGATGCGATTCGATTTGTGCGTTCCACATGATAACTTCTCTTTTCACAATACGCTCTATAGCCAATGTGTTCCACTGTCCACGAACTTTCTGTTTTGCGTTTCAATTGCTCCAAATGAATGATTCCATTAGCGCAATTCTCCAATAATGTTTCATCATGTGAAATAAATAAAATTGGCATGGGTTGATTCTTGATGAACTCTTCTAACCAAATCAGTGTTTTCAAATCGAGATCATTTGTTGGTTCATCCAACAAAAGGAAATCGGGTTTCTTATACAACAACTTTGCAAGTTGAAGTTTTACCTTTTCACCACCACTGCATGTTTTCACTAATTTACTATCTTGTAGAAATGTAACATTTAAATCAACCTCGGCTAAACATCGTGTTAACTCTGGGTAATCATTGTATTGTTCTAATTCAAGTTCATCAATTGGATTTTCTTTTACAAGAAATTCAAAAAAATCACACTCATTCCATATAGGACTAAGTGATTGTGCTAAGTAACCACATTGTGCATTATTTTTGTTTATATGACCTTCGACATTTACATAATCTTTTACTAAGTTCAGACTAACGATTGCTTGAAGAAGCGTACTTTTACCATTACCTTCTTCTCCAATAATCGCAATTTTATCATTTTTATTTAACACAAAACTAAAATTCTTTAGTAAGCATCGATCTTTATGTGTTGTGATAGTTAAATTCTTTAGTTCAAGCATGAAATCACCTCCTAATGAAGGTTTACAAAAATAAGCACTATTTAATTTTCCTTATTTTTGTATATTGCTCATGCTCTCACCTCGCTGTGTTGATTATATCTATTAAACACGGAAAGTTCAAGCATTAAAAATTGAATTATCGTAATTCGTAGTTTTTAACATCACTATTCAATGATAAATTGCTTATCATTTTCAGTTACACCATTCACATCTTCTAGATAACGCTCAACTTTCATATGTAATTCATATTTACTTCTAAGAGCTGTTATTGTATCCATCATTGGTGTATTGTGATGTGCATCAATTGCAGCTTGATCACGCCAACTATCGATCAACAATATCGTTTCTTCATCATGAAAAGGAAAATAATACTCATACTTCAAGTTACCCTCTTCATTTCGTATAGCTAACGCAGTTCCACTACTCTCCATTTCCTCAACGAATTTTCTCGCATTACCATTGATTCCTGTATAATATATATTCACTGTAACACTCATACCTAGTACTCCTTTTATGAAACAGTATACCATAGTCACCTTATAGAACAAGCTCTTCATTTACTCCTAAAATGCAGTATAATAGTGATGAGGTGACAAAATATGAAAATTGGTTTTATTGGAACAGGTTTGATGGGCGCATCCATGGTACGCAACTTACTAAAAAACAATCATGAAGTAACCGTATATAATCGCACAGTATCAAAAGCAAAAGCACTTGAAACAGATGGCGCAATTTTTTGCGAAACGATTGAGGCATGCGTTGCTGAGCGTGATGTGATTATCATGATTGTTGGTTTACCTAGTGATGTAGAAGAAGTTTCAAATCAAGTATTTAAATTTGCAAAAACTGGAGCTATTTTAATTGATATGACAACATCAAGTCCAAAACTTGCAGAGAAATTAACAACTGAAGGTCTTGCTAAGGGAATAGCTGTTCTTGATGCTCCTGTTTCTGGTGGAGATATTGGAGCAAAAAATGGAACTTTATCCATCATGGTTGGTGGAGAACAAGATGCATTTACTGCTTGTCTTCCCATCTTCGAATGTATGGGAAAAAATATTGTTTATTGTGGTCATGCAGGTTGTGGTCAACATACAAAAATGGCAAATCAAATTGCGATTGCAGGAACTGTAAGTGGTGTAGCGGAGGCTATTGCTTATGCCAATAAAATGGGACTTGATTCTCAAATCATGCTTAATGCAATTAGTGCTGGTGCTGCCGGTAGTTGGCAAATGAGTAACAATGGTCCTAAGATGATCTCTAAAGACTATGATCCTGGTTTCTTTATCAAACACTTTGTAAAAGATATGAACATCGCAATACAATGTGCTGATGAGGAAAAACTTGATTTACCCATCCTAAAAATTGTACGCGATCTTTACCAAGATATGATGATTCAAGGTGATGAGAATCTTGGAACTCAAGCTATCATCAAACAATATGAAAAATAGACGGTTGATTTAATCAACCGTCTTTCATAAACATTTCAATGACTGTATTACAAATTCTATAACCCATATCACTGCATTTTACTCGATCTTGATGAATTACAAGATAGCCCTTCTCTTGAGCTAATTGTAATTCATTTTTATATACCTCACTAAAATCGTAGGCAAATTTCTTTTGAAATTCTTGCATACTGAATCCATCTTTTAGTCTTAACCCCATCATGATAAATTCGAACATTTGTTCTCCTTTGGATAAAGGAATAATTTCTTTAAAGTAATTATGTCGAAAGTATTCCACAAAATTGGTTGTACAATCATAACGACAATTCTCTTCTTTCCCACTTGCACCTAAGGATAACCCCACAAAATCATCATATTGCCAATAATGTAAATTGTGTAAAGATTGATATCCTGGCTTTGAGAAATTACTTATTTCATATTGCATAAACCAATGATTCTCTAAATATTGAATGATGAATTCATACATATCCGCTTCTATCTCATCATCTAAAGCTTGATAACCATCTCGATTAAACTGACTGTTTTCTTCAATCGTCAAACTATAAATTGAAATATGAGGTATATCCAAGCTACAAATGAAAGATAACGTATCCTCAACATCTTGAATCGTTTGTGTTGGTAAGGAATACATACAATCACACGAGATATTTGTAATATCTTTTTTCTTTAACCATTTGATACATTGGATGACATCTTCTTTTGTATGCTTACGACCAATAAGTTTCAATAAATTATCACTTATCGTTTGAACACCAATACTTGCACGATTAATACCATATTTTTTTAATATACTGCATTTCTTTTCGTTTAAAGATTCAGGATTTATTTCAATTGTATATTCAATGACATTACGTGTGTAAGGATAGATAAGTGATAACATTTTTTCCAATTGTTTTTCATTTAAACAAGTAGGTGTCCCACCACCAATATAGACAGTATCATATTTATCTTTTATTAAACGATCCTCAACTTCAATAGCAAAAGCATCTAACCACTTATCTATGATGGTTTGATTACTCTTTACTCTACAAAAATCGCAGTATGCACAAATAGAGTCACAAAATGGTACATGAACATATAATGCCTTCATCAATAACACCTCGACATTATTTTACCATAGAACAACCTGTCAATCGATTAATATTCGTGGAAGTCTCCCTTTTAACTGCACTAAAGTTTCATTGGGTATTGTATCTGTCTCTCTTGCAATATCCATGACTGTAATTTCATGATTTTCAGATTTTCCTATTAAAATCACTTCATCCATTACTTGTACATTCGGTATCATCGAAACATCAATCATACATTGATCCATACAAATTCTACCAATGATTGAAACCATTTTATCATGTAAGATTACTTTACCTCTTCCACATGATAACTGCCTTGATAACCCATCTGCATAACCTATAGAAACAATAGCGATATCCATATCTTGATTTGCTTTAAAGAGTTGTCCATACCCAGCTCCTTCACCCTTTTTTAATCTTTTAATTGCTACAACTCTTGATTTTAAAGATAATACAGGTTCTAAATCAATCTCTTTTTTTGTCTTATCTACTGCACCATAGAGTGCAATACCTATGCGAGCATAACTCATTTGACTCAGTTCATAATTTAATAAACCATAACTTGATTGAACATGTAATTTAGGTAACTCAATTCCTTCATTCTTAATTAATTCCATACAATGATTAAAACGATTAATTTGAAGTTCAGTATATACCTTTCCCTCTTCACTTTTTTCATCTGCACAGCACAAATGAGTAAAGATTCCTTGAAGTTGAATACTCTTCATATTTATCACATCTATGATTTCTACCATCTTATCTGAAGGAATTCCTAATCGATGCATCCCTGTATCAATTGCAAGATGAATCTTTATCTTTTTCCTTAATGCATTTAATTGCTTTGCATACATGTAATCTACAATCGTTTGGGTTAATCTATACTTTTTTAATTCATCCACTCTATCAATTGCAGTGTATCCCAGTATTAAGATATCTCCTTGTATAAATGCTTTTCGAAGTTCAATACCTTCATCTATTGTAGCGACACAGAATGTTCTTATATTCATTTTTTGTAAACACTTCGCAATCATCACCGCATCATGTCCATAAGCATCTGCTTTTAATACTGGCATAAGTTCGCAACCTTTAGGTAGGGATAAAATCAATTCTTTTACATTGTGTTCTAATGATTCTTTACTGATTTCTATCCATGATCTCGATTGATTATTGTTTTTTGATTTGTAATTCGTGAAGTATGTAATACATGAAGAAATAATAAGTGTTACACCCGTGCAGACTAGAAATAAATTTAAGTTATTTTCTACTATATGATCAGTAAGTCTAGTAACTTTCGCAAATCCTCGAACCCCAATCAAAACCATCGGATGTAAAATATAAATCCAAGTTGACATTCCTCGCAAAAATTGATGTTGATTCATGTTAATATTCTTCAAATACTCAAATAAGAAAAACATGGTTGGAAGTAATAAAATATACATACTGTTGTGACGCGTAAGTTGTTGGCTCTCCAAGTATATTCCTTCGATAATCATGCAACAAAGAAAAACTATGAAAAATAGCAAATTGTGTTGTTGTGCTGATTCTCTATTTCTCAGTTTCGAATAAGCACCTAGCATTAAAAATAGTGGTGCAAAAAACAAACCGTTTCGAGTATAGGTAAATAAGTTGAATCCAATATCATAAATCGATGAGATAAAATTTTGATTCGCAATGTAACCATAATAACTATCTCCAAATAGTCCAATTACAAATAAAAGAACACTGATGGCTAAACTCATTTTTATTGATGTTTTAGTACTTATCCAATAAGTAATAACCAAGCCAATGATTAGCGCTGGAAAATACCAGAGATGATAAAATGTACCATCCATGAAGATAAAGCGTATCCACTCTAGAAAATTAATACCAGGTAATTGATGTGCATAAATATTGATAGGTAAATAAATCAAGATCGCGATTAAATAATAAAATGCATATTTCTTCAATAATGAACTTAATTTCTTTTCTCCCTTAATTACAGGTGCTAGAGCAAAGAAACCAGTGGTCATAAAGAAAAATGGGACTGCAATTCTTGCGATAATACCTGTCAATACAAAATCAAGTTGAGAGCTTAATTGTAATAAAGGTCCAATGTGAACCGTAATAACAAGAATAGCGGCAATGAATTTAAATACATCCAATGCTCCATATTGATTATTTCCATTTTGCATAAATAAAACCTTCAACATTATCTCCAGATAATGACCATTTCATATGTTCTTCAACCTCTAATTCAATTGTGTTTGATGTAGAATTAATTGTCCCAACTTCATATTCTTTGTCATTATAGATTACGTGAAGCGGATTCTCATTTTGCTTAAATTGTTTTATCCATTCACAGTATTCTTCTAAACAAAAATTCTTTTCACAAATTAAAAGTGAATGTGGTAATCCCACGTAACGGAAATGCCATGGTTCATGCGATATTGATGTAATCTTCTCCTTGTTCTTCCCATATCTTTCAATAAATCCATAGTGAGGTGCCATTTCTCTAAATGCTTGACAGATTCCCTCATAAGGAAAATCCGGGCAAATGAAATCAACATCATTTGATTTCAATGCTAAATCAATTGCGAGTCCTGTTTGGTGTTCACTGCATCCAGGTAATGCCACAAAGCTTTCAGTAAACGTTTGACCATTCTCTATCAAAGATTGATTATAAAGCTGTGTCTGATCACTTTTGGAACGATATCCACTCACTGTTTGAATTTTGCTCCAACCATCGATTTCTTTCATTAATTGATTCAACGCTTCATTTGTTTGGCTATTTAAATAAATCATCGAATTGTCATTTACTTGTACTAAATCAAGTAAACTAGAATTCTCATGAAAATAATGATTTGGATTAACCAAAATCAAATAACCATCATGGATCATATCCTTTGTAAACTTAATTGTTTTCATTTGTTAGTGCTCCTTCAATAATGGTTGTAATAATTTCTTTGAAACTATACCCAACATGTTTTAACATCGTTGGAAATCGACTATGACTTGTAAACCCTGGTATAGTATTCACTTCATTGAATATGACTTCACCCTTTGTATTAATAAAACAATCTACTCTTGCAAATCCACTACATCCTAAGATTTTATATATTTTTTTTGATAATTCTTTTACTTCTTCTGCCTTCTTTTCATTTATTCTTGCAGGCACATGAATCTTAGAAGATTTCAATGTGTATTTTTCTTCATAATTGAAGAAGCCATCCGATAGTTCTATTTCATCTACCTCACCAACTACAAGATGTTGTGTACCCATAATTGCACAACCTACTTCGAATCCATCAATAAATTCCTCTATGAGTAGTTCATGATCATATTCAAAAGCTAGATTTATCGCTTCATCTAAATTAAGTGGACTTTCAACTTTTGTAATACCAAAGGATGAACCTGCACGTAGTGGTTTTATAAAGCATGGATAACCAATTGTATTACAGAATTCCTTTATCTTTTGTTTATCACGTTGTGTAAATACGCACCCTTTAGCACATTTAATTCCAGCTTCTTCCACTAACAAGTGCGAACGATATTTGTCCATACACAAAGAAGAGGCTAAAACACCACAACCAATTAGAGGAATATTGGAAAGTTGAATGTACCCTTGTATTGTCCCATCTTCTCCATAAGCACCATGCATCACTGGAAATATCCCATCTAAATGAATCGTTTCCATTCTATTTTGACCAAACACAATTAATTTAAACTCATTAGCATTAGGAGACAGCATGGCTTTACTACAATCATTTGTAAAGTGCCATGTATCTTTTTCAATATTAGAAATACTCCCTGTATACAAATACCATGTACCCTCTTGTGTAATACCAATCATTATGGGATTGTACTTGTTTCTATCTATTTCTTTTAAAATAGATGATACTGATTCTAAAGATACTTTGTATTCTGGTGAATTACCACCAAATATCACACCTATATTCTTCATATTTTTTGCCCCTCTATTTCCAAATTACTTGGTAATTCATATCCAATAATGCATTTGTTTGTGTAGAGTTTTTCTTTACTCAAAACACACTTCAATTTATGATCTCTGGTTATTCTTACAACATCAACTTCCTCTATACATTGATTGTTTGCGTAGTAATACCTCAAATTCTCATTTTGAATTTCATAATCAAATTCTATTTCTTTATCACAATACAATGCAGCGATGATTTGACCCTCTTCCATTGATAGCCCAACTTGAAATGTACGATTTGTATCATTACACACTTTCAAATCCAACCATCCCTCTGCAATTGTTGCATCTACACCTTTTAATGCATCATTTGAAATCTCTGGAAACTCTTTAATGCGATGTCCATGTCTTTCAGTAATTGTTAATGGTGAATGTAGAAATAAATAAAACAATAAATTACTTAATTGGCATAAACCACCACCATAGGCTGGTATTGTTTCTCCATTGACTACAGTTAAACCTTCTTTATAAGGTGTTACTTTATCTGCAAAGCGAATAAGGTTCCACAAAGAAAATGTTTCATTTGGATGTATCAAAATGGTATTGATTGATTCACTAGCAAGTAATAAATTAAATACTTTATTTTCTTGATAGATGATATCAAATCCAGTATTCTCATTAATTAATGTTGAACTTGTTGAATAGTATTTATTCTTTAAATAATTTGCACTAAACTCTTTTGAATATGTTTTAGAGTCAAATATCATTTTCGTATAGAAGCAAAAGAGTTTTTGTTTCTTACGGATAGGTAATAAAAATGGAAATATTTGTGTTAGTCGTTTTCTCATCATTCACCTCAAGAGGAAAAAAACCTCAACTTTCTACCTATATGGTATAAAAATTGAGGTTAAACTACTTAAATTATCTATGACTCTTATTGACGAAAATCTATCAAGATTCTTACGAAAACCTTACGCCTGCTTAGGTAATGAAACTTTGAACTCAATCATTTCATTTTCACTCTCAAGTTCAATTGTTCCTTGATGCAATTCTACGATCTCTTTAGCAATTGCAAGTCCAAGTCCCGTACCCCCTGATGTTGATTGTCGCGATGAATCCAATCGAAAGAATTGTTCAAACACACGTGATTGAATTTCTTTGGGTATTGTTTTTCCTTTATTTATAACTTTTATTTCAATATTAGTTTCATATTCTTTTAAATATAACTGTATACTAGAATCTTGATAACTATAATTAATTGCATTACGAATCAAATTATCGAAAACTCTTTCTAATTTGTTTGCATCACAAATGTATTCAACAAAAGGTTCAATATGTAAATCAAATTCCAAATTCTTCTCCTTTAACACTGGTAAAAACTCATAACTAATTTGTTCAATCATAACACTTAGATTTGTCTTCTCACTTTGCAAAATTTGAGTTGTTAGATTAAATCGAGTAATATCAAAGAATTCATTAACTAGATATTCTAATCGTTCTGCTTTATCAAGTGCTATATTTGTATACCGTGCACGTGTATCAGCTGATAAATCAGGTTCATCCTTTAATAAAGACAAATACCCTAAGATACTGGTAAGTGGTGTTTTTAAATCATGAGCTAAATAAATAACAAGGTCATTTTTACGCTGCTCTGATTCTTTTGCAACCATTGAATTACGCAAACCCTGAACGCGGGCTAAATTCAATTCATCTTCAATACTTTTTAAAGGTTTAGATAGTTTTAAAATTTCATCCGTAGGATTCACTAAAGTACTTGCAGCATCAACTACTTCTCCCATATAATCAATTGGTTTTTTCATATAATAAACCGTAATCCCAATGATTCCCATTGCATAAACAAAAATAATGATAATAACAAAATAATCAAGTAAACCTCTTAACAATTGGTAAAGTGGATCATTTGCATACCACACTTTGCTTGATGCAATGACAATCGCAATAAATATAAGCAAGGGTATCCCTAAAATAAAAGCAAGAAGAGTTACGATATAATGAAGTATTATTTGATTCGCAAGTTGACTATTTTTCTTATTCAATTGTATACCCCACTCCCCATACCGTTTTAACGTATTTTGGTTTTCTTGTAGTTTCATCCATTTTATCTCGAAGTCTAGCAATATGTGCCATAACTGTATTATTGCTATCGAAATACTTTTCTTTCCATACCTGTTCAAAGAGTTCTTCTGTTGGAATTACTTTGCCCTGTCTTTCAGAAAGATACCAAAGAATATCGAATTCAATTGGTGTTAATGATAATTCTTTATTATTCAAATAACACTTCCTATTAGATTTACAGATTTGTAATGCTCTAATACTAATTTCATTATTGTCTTTTTCTTTATCATTTTGATTATAACGATTGTATCTACGTAATTGTGTTTTTACCCTAGCAACAAGCTCCAATGGATTAAAAGGTTTAGTGATATAATCATCAGCCCCGAGTGTAAGACCTGTAATTTTATCTAGATCTTCTATTTTAGCTGTGACCATCATAATGGGAAACAAATAATTTTCACGTATTTTCTTACATAATGAAAAGCCATCCATATCTGGTAGCATAATATCAAGTAGCGCTAAATCAACTTGATTATCTTGAATAAACTCAAGAGCTGTACTTCCATTATAAAACTTATGGATTTCATAATTTTCATTACTTAAGTAAACCTCAATTAAATCAGCAATTTCTTTTTCATCATCAACAACTACAATTATTTCTTTTTCCATATTCATCCCTCCATTCTATTTTAAACTATATACACAATAAATTCTTACTTAAATTCTTACAAATTACTTAAGATAATAAAAGAAGTTGTTAAATTTAACAACTTCTAGTAATCTTTTTTACTTACTATTTTAATAGAAAGAAAATAGGATCCAATTAATAATACAATAAATAAGACAACCACTATTGCAGTTAATAAACCAACATGAGTAACAATAGCGTTAAAATCAATAAAACCTAATGATGAAATACCAAGGATTAATCCTGCCGGTATTACAAGAATCAACATCATATAAATTCTTGATTTCTCTGCACCAAATTTAAACATGAGTGGTGCCATAAAACAGAGATAAAATATAGAGATAAAACCAAAAGTTGAACTTGTGATTAATGCATCAATGAAATCTTTATTTACTAAAAGAATAGAAATAAAATTAAGTAAAATCCCAATAAAAATTAAGATAGAACCAAAAATGTATTTTGAACTCACTAAATCTTTACGATTTAGTGATGAGCAAAGTGCTAATCGTTCCCATTTTGAAGTTTCATCCAATGCAAATGTTGATACCAAACACATAACAGGTAATATCATGAAAATTCCTGATGCATAAAATGGATTGGCAGATATAAATCCTAAACCCATGAATACAAGTGCAAAGATTGCATATGTTCTTAAATAAAGCCTACATGATAAGAAATCTTTAATTATTGCTGCTTTCATAAATTTACCCCCTTACTAGCAAACACCATAATATCTTCCATGCTTGCATTGTCACTCTTCATTCCTTCAGGACATGCCTTGCGAAGCATACATACTTCAATACCATAAGGATTTTTTCTAACCCCTATCATATCTTTTTTATCTATCGTACTGAACACTGTTTCATCACATTTAATAATGCAATATTTGTATTCTAAATCATCTTTTGTTTCGCTAAATTTTACTTTTCCTTTTGAAATAAAAGTAATCGTATCACAAATCTTTTCTAAATCACTTAAAATGTGAGAACTGATTAAAATCGAGTGATCTCCCTCTTTGACAAAATCAAAGAAGATATCTAATAATTCATCTCTTGCAACAGGATCGAGTCCAGACGTTGCTTCATCAAGAATAAGTAATTTAGGGTGATGAGCTAAAGCAACTATAATACTTAGCTTCATTTGCATACCCTTTGAAAAATCCTTGATTTTTTTATTCATCGTTAAGTTATGTTCATTACAAAAGTTCATGTAATAAGTTTCATCCCATTTTGTATACATTGCTTTCATAATTGTATTAATGTCTTTACAATTCAATAAACCATTGAATGCAAAATCACTTAGCACAACTCCTATATCTTCTTTTTCTAATCGCGTTAATGTTTCACTATTTTTATTAAATATTTTCACTGTTCCTGAAGTCTTTATCATACTTCCAAGAATACAAGATATGAGCGTTGATTTACCTGCACCATTTTCACCAATCAATCCCATAATGGAACCTTCTGGTATATTGATACTTATATTGTCTAGTGTAAACCCTGTAAATTCTTTTCTAACATTTTCACACACTAACATGTTATTTCCCTCTCTCCTTTAATTTTTCTACAATTTCATCAAATGAATATTGTAGTGCTTTACCATGATTTAATACTTCATCTACTGCTTTGTTGAATTCTCGTAGATGTTCATCACTAATTGCATTCACTGTTTTATCTGTTACAAATGTTCCTTTGCCCAGAACTGTAACAATAAATCCTTCTTTTTCTAATTCTTCATATGCCCTCTTTGTCGTTATTACACTAATTCTTAGATCACTTGCCAGCATGCGCATTGATGGTAAGCCATCTCCTGCAGAGAGTGTATGATCCAATATCTGCAATTTGATTTGCTTCACAATTTGTAGATAAAATGGATCTTTATCTTCTTTGTATAAATGTATCTGCATCATTCACCTCCATAGTGTATATATACAATATATACACTATTGTTATTTTTGTCAACACATAATAAAAGATTAGTGATTTTTCACTAATCTTAATCTTCATCCATTGAAAGTACAGCCATGAATGCTTCTTGTGGAATTTCAACTGACCCCACTGCCTTCATTCGCTTCTTACCTTCTTTTTGCTTTTCTAATAATTTTTTCTTACGTGTAATATCTCCACCATAACATTTCGCTAATACATTTTTACGAAGTGATTTGATGTTGGTACGTGCAATTACTTTACCATTTACTGCAGCTTGAATTGGAATTTCAAACTGTTGCTTCGGAATTAAATCTTTAAGTTTAACTGTAATCGCATTACCACGATTGTAAGCAAAATCTTTGTGAACGATTATACTCAATGCATCAATAATTTCTCCATTAAGTAGTATATCCATTTTTTGAAGTTTGCCTGGTTGATATCCAATTAACTCATAATCAAATGATGCATATCCTTTCGTTACTGATTTCAATCGATCAAAGAAATCAAAAACAATTTCACCAAGTGGAATTTCATATTCCAATTGATTTCTACCATCATCAATATAGTGCATTTCTTTATAGACACCACGTTTATTTTGACAAAGTTCCATTACTGGGCCTACATAATCATTTGGTACCATAATCTCAGCTTTAACATACGGCTCTTCGATACGTTCAATTCGTTGTACCTCCGGCATATGGGCTGGATTATCAATTGTTAGCATTGATCCATCTGTTAGATAAACATGATAAATAACACTTGGAGCTGTTGCGATAAGTGTTAAATTGTATTCTCTTTCAAGTCTTTCTTGAACAACATCCATATGTAGTAACCCTAAGAAACCACAACGGAAACCAAATCCTAGAGCTTGTGATGTTTCTGCTTCATATTGAAGTGATGCATCATTTAGTTTAAGTTTTTCAAGCGCATCTCTTAAATCATTGTATTTAGCAGCATCGGTTGGATACAATCCACAATAGACCATTGGATTCATTTTTCGATATCCTGGTAATGGTTCGCTTGCTGGGTGACTACATGAGGTAACAGTATCTCCAACATGAACATCTTGAACTGATTTAATAGAAGCTGCAAACCATCCAACGACTCCACAAGATAATTCTTGAAGTTTAACTTCTTTTGGATTTCTTACACCACATTCTAAAATTTCATATTCAGCACCTGCAGCCATAAAACGAATCTTATCGCCAACCTTTAGCATACCCTCTTGAACACGAACAAATACAATGACTCCACGATAAGAATCATAAATCGAATCAAAAATTAATGCTTTTAATGGTGCCTCAGGATTTCCTTTAGGCGCTGGTACATGCTTCACAATACTTTCAAGTACTTGATCTACATTAAGTCCACTTTTAGCAGAAATTAATGGTGCATCTGTACAATCAAGACCAATTACATTTTCTACCTCGTGTTTTACTCTCTCTGGATCAGCACTTGGTAAATCAATTTTATTAATAACAGGAATAATTTCTAAATTGTTATCTAAAGCTAAATATACATTCGCAAGTGTTTGTGCTTCAATTCCTTGAGCAGCATCTACAACTAAGACAGCTCCCTCACATGCTGCCAAAGAACGTGATACTTCATAAGTAAAGTCAACATGCCCTGGAGTATCAATAAGATGAAATAAATATTCTTCCCCATCTTTTGCTTTGTATTTAAGTTGAACTGCATTTAATTTTATTGTAATTCCTCTTTCTCTTTCTAAATCAAGAGAATCAAGAATTTGGTTTGTCATATCACGTAACTGAACAGTTTGTGTTAACTCTAATATACGGTCAGCAAGTGTTGACTTTCCATGGTCAATATGGGCAATGATTGAAAAATTACGGATTTTAGATTGATCCATGAAAACACCTCCTATTCATGTGCTAGACTATTATAACAAAACTAGAGTCAACAAGAAAGAAAAACAGTTGAATTTTCAACTGTTTTAATCAACATCTATGCATTGTAGATACTTTCATCAAACATATTTTCACTTTTTGATACGATGATCGCTGTTGTACTATCTCCTACTACATTAAGTGATGTCACAAGCATTTCAATTGGACGATTAATCGCAAGAATTAATGAATATGCGAGGATAGCAGCATCATTTGTAAAGCCCATACCACTTAATACTGTAAACAAGATGACAGCCCCAGCACCTGGTGCTGCAGGTGTTCCTACTGATGCAATAAGTGCTAATAGACCAATTACCATGATACTGATGAAGTTAATCTCATATCCTGCACAGGCAGCGATAAAGATAGTTGCGATAACTTGCATAATTGCAGTACCATTCATATTCACTGTCATACCTAGTGGTAATACAAATGAAGCAACTTCATCTTGTACACCTAATTCTTCAACTGTTGTTTGAATATTCATCGGTAGTGTTGCAGCACTCGATGAAGTTGAAAATCCAAACACCGATACTTTTGTAATCTTTTTTAAATAAGGAATTGGATTTAACTTTGCCATTGTTGCAATATAGATAGCATACCCAAAGATCAAATATGCTAATAAACAAAATACAGTTGTGACAACATAGGTTAATGCTGGTCTTAAATGTTCAATTCCATAGATTGCAAATGTTCTTGTAAGTAATGCAAAGATAGCAATTGGACCAAATTTTGTAACAACAAATGTTAAGAATGTTGTTATGATTTCATTTACTTCTTCACATATTTTCTTTAAGATTGTTACTTTACCATCCAATACATTAATGCAGAAACCAATAACTACTGCAATAAATACAACTGATAATACTTTTCCATTTGAAGAGAAGGCAGTCATTAAATTATTAGGGATAATACCTAAGAAGATATTTAATGGGTTGCTTCCAGTCGTTCCTGCTTGAGCAGCAACACCATCAATTGAAACATTGAATAGCCCCATCTCATAAACTGTCATTCCAATAATTCCTGCAAAGATAATTCCAATAACACCTGTTAATGCAAAGATTCCAATTGTTTTATAGGATATTCTTCCTAATTTCTTTGTATCTGTAATACGACACATCGCAATAACGATTGATGTAAATACCATTGGAACGATAATAATTTGTAATGCATTCACAAACAATTGTCCAACAATATACAATAGACCAACTGCTTGTGTTGCCCCTTCTTGACTTATATCTTGAAATAATAAATTATTGATTGTTGCCCATAAACTTGCATTTCCATTAGCGAGTAGATTTTCTCTTAAAAATAAGAAACTCCCTCCTACGACTAATCCGCAAATCATACCGATAAACATGTTTCTTGCTAATTGATTTTTCTTCATTGTACCCTCCTATAATGGATACCTATAGAAAAAAAGAGCCTTTTTACCCTTAAGTAAAAAGACTCGTAATTCAACATTACTTTGCTTCCTTCATAGTATCTCGTACTATCTTAAAGGTATCCTTGAAGATAATACTCTATTTCTAAGTTGAAGTCAATGTTAGTCAAAGAATTTTCCAACTAAATTTTTGCCATTTCCATGATAGAAATCTTTTGCTTTTGTTTTGGCTTTTCCTTCAAGTTGAAGCTCATCTATATAGATATAACCTCCATTGCACGCAACAACAAATGAATCATCAATTAATCCGATACATTTACCCGATTCATCATGATGTTCTTTAATTTCATAGTGAACTTTATGCAACTTAATTTTCTTACCTTCAATAATACCATGCCCAACTGGCCAACTAATTAATCCACGAATATGATTGTATACAGTCCAAATGTCACGTTTGAATGAAACAAATTCTTCTTCTTTTGTAATATTCCAAGCAAAAGTTACTTCCTCTTCAATTTGAGGAATCGCTGTGCATTTTCCTTCATATAAAAGTGGTAGTGTTTTTTTCAACAAGTCTTTGCCTACTTTCTCAAGTTTATTAAACATTGTCTCAGTTGTATCATTATTTTCAATCGCTATACTTTGTTGCGTTAATATATCGCCAGCATCCATTTTCTTGGCCATGTACATAATCGTAATCCCTGTTTCTTTTTCACCATGGATCAGTGCCCAATGAATGGGTGCACCTCCTCGATACTTTGGTAACAAAGAGGCATGCACATTAATACAATGATAGCGAGGTGCATTTAAAATAGATTCTGGTATGATTTGTCCATAAGCACATGTAACAATAATATCTGGCTTATACGCTAATACGTCTTCTACAGCTTCTTTTATCTTCTCAGGTTGAATAACTGGTAATTCATAAGCCAAAGCAGCCTTTTTAACTGGTGTTTCTTGTATTTCTTGTTTTCTACCTACTTTTCTATCGGGTTGAGAAACTACAGCGACTACATTCTCACCCATTTCCATCAAAGTATCTAAAATCCCACATGAAAATTGTGGTGTCCCCATAAATATTACCCTTGGTTTTTCCATAAACTTCACCTCTTGCATGATTATAACATGTTTGTTTGCATTTTAAGCGATGTTTTGTTATAATTCTAGAGGTTAAATAACAGGAGGTGTACAAATGGCAAATATCAAATCTCAAAAGAAACGTGCGATTACGAACTTAAAGAGAAACGTTGCAAAGGCTGGGGAAAAAACTGCACTTAAAACTGCAATTAAGGATGTTCTTGCAGCTGTAGCGGCTAATGATAAAGCAACTGCAACAACTGCTTTAAACAAAGCTAATTCTTTATTGGATAGAGCAATTACTAGTCATATTAAACATGGTAATTATGTTGCTCGTCAAAAAGCTCGTTTATCTAAAGCAGTTAATTCAATTCAAGCTTAAGACAATAATGTTGTAGCTAAAGAAGAGAAATCTTCTTTTTTTTATGCATTGACAATACAAGATGAAAAAAAAGCATCAGTTCATTGTGAACTGGTGCTTTTATTCGTTATTTAACTTCAATGACTTTCATCATGTTTGCTGATCCCTCACCTGTAGGGTAACCAGCAGTAATGATAATAAGTTGTCCTGGTTTGATTCCATGAGCTTTAGCGATTGTGCATGCTAATTCGTCATCGTTTGTTAATTCATTGTGAATATCTGAAAGAATTGGTGTAACCCCCCAATAGCTTTCAAGTTTTCTTTGTGTACTCTTAGTAAATGTAACTGCTAAGATAGGTACACATGGTCTGAATTTAGAAATACGACGTGCTGTTGTACCACCTTGAGTAAAGGCAACAACTGCACCAACATTTTCAAGAGTTAATGTAGCATCTGATACCGCAATACCAATTGCATCTTGAACTGTTTTCTTGCTTGAAATTTTAGAATAATCTAATTTTTCACGATAAGGAATAATTTTTTCAACTGCTTCAGCAATTGTAGCCATCGTAGTACATGCTTCAACAGGATATTCACCTGCAGCACTTTCAGCCGATAACATAACTGCATCACTACCATCCAAAACTGCATTAGCAACATCACTTGCTTCAGCACGTGTAGGACGTGGATTTGCTGTCATTGAATCTAACATATGTGTAGCTGTAATAACTGGTTTACCAATCTTATTTGCTACTTTTATAATTTGTTTTTGATAAATTGGTACAAATTGAGTTTGAACTTCTACTCCTAAATCTCCACGAGCAACCATAACACCATCAGCAACTTCTAAGATTGATTCAAGGTTATCAAATCCTTCTTGGTTTTCAATTTTTGCAATGATATTAATTGTAGGTTTACCCATTTCAATTAAGATTTTACGAATAGCTTGAACATCTTCTGCACGTCTTACAAATGAAGCTGCAATGAAGTCATAGTCATTTTCACATCCAAAACGAATATCTGAATCATCTTTTGCTGAAATAAATGGCATAGATAATTTAACACCTGGTACATTACAACCTTTTTTAGTTTTGATAGGACCAGATACTTCAACACGGCAAGTAAGTTCTTCACCATCATTGCCAAGTACTGTTAATTTCATCTTACCATCATCAATAAGTATAATATTTCCTTCTTTAACATCATCAAATAACTCAGGACATTGAATATGGAAATGTTCATGATTTCCCATCAACTCCCTTTTACAAACTTTAACGATATCCCCTTTAGTAAATTGACAAGCACCACCTTCAAATTCGCCTAAACGAATTTCAGGTCCTTTTGTATCTAGCATACATGCCAAGTTAATTCCAATACGGTCTGAAACTTCACGCACCATATCTAATCTACGTTTGTGTCCTTCATAAGTGTCATGAGAGAAATTAAAGCGAACAATGTTCATTCCACATTGTGCTAATTTTTCTACCATTTCTGGTGTTTCACTTGCTGGTCCAATAGTACATACTATCTTTGTTTTTCTTCCGATCATATCCTTACTCCTCCTTATATTAGACGATCAAATAATCGATACAAATGTTTTCTTGAAGCTTTAGGTCTATTTAGTGCTTCATCAATTGGCATAGAGATAATCTTATTGTCAATGATTCCTACACAATGACCACCAATATCATTCATCAGTAAGTCAACTGCCTTTTCACCCATTCTTGAAGCAAGAATACGATCTGTAGGAGAAGGACTTCCTCCACGTTGTATATGGCCTAAGACAGTAGCACGTCCAGAAAACCCAGTATTTTGAGAAATCTTTCTTGCTAATCCATCTGCATCAGTAATTTTTTCTGAGATAATCACAATTGCATGATTCTTATGCACTGCTGTATCTAAGTATCGTAATTTTTCTAAAATATCTAATTCATCATATCCTGTTTCTGGGCTTACAACAATTTCAGCTCCGCAAGAGACTGCGGTATACACTGCTAAGTCACCACAGCGATTTCCCATTACCTCTACGACTGAACAACGATGATGTGAACTCGATGTATCTCGAAGTTTATCGACTGCATCCACACATGTTCTAAGCGCTGTATCAAACCCAATTGTAAAATCTGTTCCTGGAATGTCATTGTCAATCGTTCCTGGAATTCCAATACAATTGATTCCTAACTTTGTAAGAGCTTGTGCTCCACGATAGCTTCCATCTCCTCCAATAACAACAATCGCTTCAATGCCATTTGCCTTGAGTTGATTTACTGCCATCTCTTGAACTTCTGGATCTTTAAATTCTGGAAGTCTTGCAGAACCTAATTTAGTTCCACCTCTATCTAAAATGTCAGATACACTGGTTTTGCTATATGCTTCAAATGTTCCTTCAACTAATCCTCTATATCCATCACGAATACCCACGACTTCAATACCATTAGCTAAAGCAACACGAGTAACCGCACGAATTGCAGCATTCATTCCTGGTGCATCACCACCTGATGTTAAAATACCAATTTTTCGTACCATAACTGCCTCCTAATTAACCTTATTAATTCTATCATTATTATCCTACAAAGTGAAATGAATTTATACTGTATTGCGCCTATTTTTACCCGGAAGTTTGAATTCTTGACTAAGTGTTCGTATTCTTTCCATAATTCGAACCGCTTTCATTTCTTCTTGGTCATTTTGTTTGGTATTTTTAAAATGATTTTCTAAACTTGCAAAGTCTTCATTTGATGTAAACCATGTCATTTTTTTATCTTCCATCCGCTTATTTAAGATAGGAAATAACAATTCATCTCTTACCCATGGTGTTACACTCTCAGCTCCAATATCATCAAATACAACAAAATCAGCACGTTTAATCTTACTTAATTCATTACTCATAGCAGCGGGATCATCAAAACTATTCTTCATTCTTGAAATCCAATCTGGCACATTAATAAAAGCCACTTTCATATTTCTCCTTGCAAAATAATTCGAGACACAAGCAGCTAAATATGACTTTCCAATACCCACGCCACCATAGATATAGTAACCCTTTTCTTTTGGGTTTCTAATCCATGCCGCAACATTGAGTAAAGCATTATAATATGTTTTATTATCTTCAGTAATTTGAATTGCTTCAATTTTGATAGGATAAAAAGATCTAGGCAAATCATTAACAATGTAATTTTTGATGTGATTAGTTTCCTTATCACTATCTAATTTATACTTGCATGTTCTTAAAATTGGAGTTAAAAGTCCATTCCATTCTAAGTCTGTAAATTGTCCTCTAACAGGTTGCCCACAGGTAGATAAACCTTTACAATTTTCACATTTCATGATGACTTCTAACCACTTATTGAATTTGATAGGATATTTCTCAACTAATTCAATTGAACAGTTGTTCTTCTTTAAAAACTCCAATACATGTTCATTTTTCTTTAGTTGCTCAATTAAAAGAGTGGTTTGTGGTTTATTTTGATTTTTAGTAAATGCTGGAATATCAAATTGTGCTTTTTTCATGTTATTCACCCAACTCCTTTAATTTTCTTAAAAGTTCTGACTTTTCTTCCTCAGTCATTGTTTCAGTTACTTCTTCTTCACCAGCTTTCATTTTTTCATAATAAGCTGGTAATATATCCTTCTTCCTTGTCACTTGTTTTGTTATTGGATTTTTCTTTGTTTGTGCAATGGCTTGTTCTTTTGTTGTAACATTTTCTCTTACCCAAGTTGATGCAACTGCCTCAACAAAGCGTTTCGTCAAACGGTTTTGATTTACTGACAAAACATAATCAACTAAGACATTAACAACCTCAGCTGGTAATTTTAATTCTAAATTTAAATATTCAAGTAAACGACGATCAACAGAAGCAACTGGCACACCATGTTGACGAGCTTGTAAAAAAGATACAGGTGGTAACATATATGGATCTTTTGATGTAACTACAGCATCAGGATTTTGTGTTGAACATAACTTTTTGAATTTATCAACATCTAATGTACTTGTAGGTAAATCCATACAACGTCCAATTAAAATACGAACTTTACTTGCAGATAAGCCATATAGCGTTGCATACTCACCAATTATTTGTAAGTTCTCTTTTGTTCTTGCTTCTACTGGAAACACCAAGGTAGATGTTGTATCAAATAATTCTTCATAATTAAAATTTATATTTAGTTTTTCATGATCTGTAAAATTAAAACTTGGTTGTACTTTTGTAAATTGCACTTCGTTTTCAGCATCCCAATTTGCAAGTAAATTCTTATCAAACTGATCAGATATATCTTCATAACCATTCTTGTTTGTCTCAGCTCTACATACTTTTGCAATCGTTAATTCATATTGCTTTTGACCTAAAACTTTTAGTAAGAGTCTTGAGTATAAATCATGTTTTACAAAAGCTTGTATTGATAAGGGTGGATTTACTACATAGATGTATGTACTTTTATCATTATCTACTTTGAAGTAAGTTCTCATTAAATAGAACTGCTCACATTTTTTTCTAGCTCTTTCCATTGTAGGGATATCCATATTCATTATCTTAGATAGACGTTGATGATTTTCTAAGCTTTTTTGATTGGTTCCTTCAATAGAAATTGTAAAGTAAAAATTCAATGCATCTCTTCCTAAAATCGGTTGATACAAAGCAACCAAAGATGTCAAACTATTAAAATTAATATTCTCGATAAGCTCTACTCGATATGTATCTTTATCTCTTAACTCCATCTTTGATTATCTCCTTATCTAACCACATTTCAATCTGTTTCTTTAAATCTAACACATTAGTATTATTATAAATTATTTTAGTAGCTCTTTCAATTTTGATTGGATTTTTTTGTTGATGAAGAAGTCTTCTTTTTGCATCCAACTCACTCATCCCTCTTTTTGTAACTAACCGTTGTATTGCTACCGCATCATCACAAGTCACTACAAGTATTTCATCAAAATACTTATCCCAACCAATTTGAAAAAGTAGAGGTACTTCTGCTATAAAAATATCCTTCTCTATTTCCATCGCTTCTTTCATTTCTTCAAGTAGCACTGGATATATTATTGTTTCAAGTTTCTCTTTCTTCAATGAATCTTGAAATATTTCATTCGCGATTTCTTTTTTATTCCACTTACCCTTTTGATAACTGGTTGGAAAAATTGATTTTAGCTCTTGAATTCGTTTATCATCTTCAAGATAAAGTTGATTTACTCTTTCATCACAGTTAAAAACAGAATAACCTAAATCTTCTATAATTCGGCTACATTCTGTTTTTCCAGATCCAATTGTTCCAGTTATCGCAATTTTAATCATATTACCTCTTTTGACAATGAGGACAATAATAGGTTCCTCTTGTTGCAACTCTAATCTTCACAATTTCTGTATCACATTGTGGACAATGCTCTTTAAGTCGTCCATGTACATTTACTTCTAGTTGAAAGCGTCCTGTAATTCCCAATGATGATGTATAGCTTCGAATCGTTGTACCTCCCAATTCAATAGCTCGTGATAATGTTTCTCTTGTTGCTTGTACTAAATCTTCACAATTTTTATTCGTTATCTTCTTACAAGATTTTCTTGGATCAACACCCATCTTAAAACAAATCTCATCCGCATAGATATTTCCAATTCCAGCTACAAAACTTTGATCCAACAATGCTCCTTTGATTGGGCCTGTTCTCTTCTTTAGGAATTGTTTGCAATATGCTGGAGTAAATGACTCATCCCATGGTTCAGGTCCAAGGTTTTTAAACTTTGATAAATCAATTTCTTTATTTAAAATTTCCATACGACCAAATTTACGCGTATCTTGATATCTTAATTCCATTCCATTACTTAATTTAAATATCACATGAATGTGTTTATTTATTGCCTCATCGCTTGTTGAGTAAAAGTATTTTCCTTCCATTCTAAGATGAGAAACTAAGATGAAATCATCCAGAATAAATAGTAAGTATTTTCCTCTTCGCTTAAAGTCTCTAAAGTGCTGACCTATACATTTCTTTTTGAATTCAGCAACATCACCAACAATAATTTTGTTCCATAAGACTTCAATCTCTTTTATTTCTTGATTCTTTATTTGGAATTCGAGTGTTCGAAGAACAGTTTCTACCTCAGGAAGTTCTGGCATTATTTTGCCTCATACCAGGTAGAACCCACTTGGCATTCAGCAACCAGTGGAACTCTTAAATCCATCGCTTTCTCCATACCGGTTTGAATCAAGTTTTTCATTAACTCAATTTCATCCTGTACAACATCAAAAATAAGTTCATCGTGTACTTGCAAAATCATTTTAGATTTTACTTTTTGTTCGGTCATTTCACGTTGAATGTGAATCATTGCAATTTTAATCAAATCTGCTGCTGAGCCTTGAATTGGTGCATTCATTGCAGCTCTTTTACCAAATTCTCTAACCATGTGATTTTTATCATGAATCTCTTTAATTTCTCTTCGACGATTCAATAAAGTTGTAACATAACCATTCTCTTTACAATCTTCAATAACTTTATCCATATACGCATGAATACCTGGGTATGCTTCAAAATAATTATCAATGAATGATTGCGCTTCTTTTCTTGATATTCCTAATTGTTGGGATAAACCAAAATCTGAAATACCATACACAATACCAAAGTTAACTGCTTTCGCTTGTCTACGTAATTGACTTGTTACTTCATCTTTACTTACTTTGAAAACATCCATTGCTGTTTTAGTATGAATATCTAAATCCGAATTAAATGCATCAATCAATCCTTTTTCATTCGCCATATGTGCTAACATTCTAAGTTCAACTTGCGAATAATCAGATGCAATCAATACATTGTTTGGACTTGGAATAAATGCTTTACGTATAATGCGGGCTTGTTCATCACGAACGGATATATTTTGTAGATTTGGATCACTACTTGATAATCTACCAGTTTGAGTAGCACATTGATTATAAATTGTATGAATACGATTATCTTGTCCTATATATTTTTTTAAACCTTCTGCATAAGTACTATATAATTTTTGAACTTTACGATATTCCATTAAGTCATCTACAATTGGATGAAAACCTTGTAATTTTTCTAATACATCGACGGATGTACTTCTTTTTTTATTACCTGGTAATCCTAACTTATCAAATAAAACTTCAGCTAATTGTTTTGGAGAATTCAAATTAAATTCTTCCCCAACATAGCCCATAATTCGTTTTGAGTATTCTTCTATTTTTTTAAGTGTATCACTTGCGATTTCATCTAATACTGGACTATCAATCAATATACCTTCTTGTTCCATATTGAATAAAATCTTCGCCAATGGCATTTCAAGTTCATAAAACAATTCATTCATTTTATACTCTTCAATTAATGGTTTACAATTCATTTTCAATTGTTTTGAAAAATGAGCTTGTTCACACGTAAATTTAACTTGTTCATTAAAATCCGGTAGTTTTGGTTTTACAATTGTTCCATAAACTTCTTCTTTTCTAAGTGTTTCATTGAAGTCATAAGCAGTACGAATTCTTTCCCAAGAAGTTAATGTACTATCACATAAGAAAGGTGCAATCATTGTATCAAAAGCGATTCCTTCAATATCAATCTTACTTGATGCAAATGTATGGTATACAAGTTTTGAATCATAGCATATTTTAGTATGCTCTGATTTTAACCAAGTTAATAAATCCTGGTCCTTCCTCATATGTTCAATATCCATATAGACACATTGATTATCTTTAAGTAATGCAATACCAAAAAGTTCTGTATAAACTGGATGTGTATTACTACAATCAAGTGAGATTACAACATCGTCACTTAATAATTCCTTTGGACATGTTTCTACTACTTGATACATCATCTTCTTTTCTTCATTTACTGAAGGTTCATTGGTAACAAGTTGTTCATATTTCTTTACCAAACTTCTCATTTCCATCTCATTAAAGAATGAAACTAAGGTTTGATAGTTTGGATCATACTTACAATCATCTGCCGTTATTGGTAAGTCCACATCTATTTTAATTGTCGCAAGTGTTTTACTTAATCTTGCTTGATCTTCAAACTCAACAACTTTTTCTTTAAGTTTACCTTTTAATTCTTCTTTATGTTCTAATAAATTTTCAACAGTTCCATAATCCGCTAACAATTTAAGTGCTGTCTTTTCTCCAACACCAGGAATTCCTGGAATATTATCTGAAGCATCTCCCATTAATCCTTTTAAGTCAATGATTTGCTCAGGTGAAATACCCATGGTTTCTTTTAAAGAATCCACTGTGTTTTCTTCAATATCGCTTATTCCTTTTTTCATTAACCACACTGAAGTTGTATCATCCACAAGTTGAAGTAAGTCACGATCACTTGATAAAATATTGATATCCCAATCAGGGTATTTCTTACTCATTGATCCAATGATGTCATCTGCTTCAATTGAAGGTATTTCAAATCGTGTAATATGAAAAGCATCTAGATAATCACGAATTAAACTAAATTGAACAATTAACTCTTCAGGTGTTTCTTTTCTTCCACCTTTATATTCAGCATATATGTCATGTCGAAAGGTATGTTTGCCTGAATCAAATGCTACTAAAACTGAATCTGGTTGAACAATGTCCAAAGCTTTTTGAAACATAGAAGCAAATCCAAAAATAGCGTTTGTGGGTATTCCTTTTGAAGTTGTCATTGGTCTACCATATATCGTTGCATAATATGCTCTAAATAGCATAGAATTTCCATCTACTAATAATAATTTTTTCATAAAATCCTCCATTCTTATTTTAACATGAAACACCCTTCAATTATAGAAAAATGAGAGCAGTACGCTGCTCTCACTAGTTTGTTGCAATATCGTCGTGTGGATTGCCACTTTCAACTGTTTTTTCATCAAGTTGCTCAGTTACTTTTGTCGATGTAACAACTGGTATTGTTGTAGCCATCGACTCTAGACTTGATAAATTTTCATACATAATAGAAACATAATCTTTATTTTCTTCTTTTTGTGTGGTTGTTAGTGATGATAAATTATTCATTGTTACACGTTTTAACCCTAATTCTGTTTCTAATTGTTCTAGTAAAGCTATCATATCTTCAGGTAAATTTGGTTCATAAACAATATATTGAACATTATCTGCTAAAATACGATTCTTAATAACTTGTAATTGTTCATCTGTTGGTAAAGCACCAAACTTTGATAAAACAACTGGATACACTTGGAATCCATACGCTTTTTGCCAGTTTCCAAAACTTGGAGTCATCGATACAAATTTGATTTCTTTTCCTTCATTTGCTAACTTCGTCGCTAATTTTTGATACTCTGCATCCAATTGAACTAAATCTTTCTCTAGATTCACTAAGTTTTCGTTAAAATACTTTGAATCTTCTTCATAATTTGTAGATAACCATTTTGTAATATCCTTTGCCATACTCAACATTGCAATAGGATCCATCCATAAATATAAATCTTTTTCATAGGAATCGATTGTTTCAAATGTTTCTCCTTTATAGTAAGAAGATTCAATATAAGTCGTTGTTCCATCAACATTGACTGGTGTATAACGTTGAAATTTATAAATTGCGTTTAATACAGACAAATCATTTGTACCCACTTTTGTTTTCTTTATTTGTTCACTATTTACTGTTAAATAAGGTTCCAAAGTACCGATATGAAATAGATTTTGTGATAATTCTAATTGATTTTCATAGTCATCCACAAGTGTTGCACGTTGTACAATCTCATCATTTTGGATAGAAACTACTTGAAGTTTATCACCAATGATACGATTCGCTAAATATCCAACTGGATAGACAGTGTACGCAACTTGATTTTTCTTAACAGCACACCCCGAAAGTGATGCTATAAGTAATCCTAATGCTAGGACAAGATATATTTTTTTCTTCATGTACTTCCTCTTTTCTCTTCAAGATTATATCACATTCCATCTACGACTTCATTATTACTTTTTTCTCGATAAAAATTGACGAGTACTTTACAAATCATAAATACCGGTACAGATATCATAACACCTAGTGACCCCAAACAAATACCCCCTGCGATTATGCTAAATAGCGTCCACAATGGCTGTATTTGACTGTTTTTCAGATGTACTAATGGACCAATAATATAAGCATCAAAGTTAGACAAAATCAAAATACCGATAATAAGAATAACGACATTGCTTGTTGGTAGCGTTAATGCAGTTAATATACCTATTAAATTCGCAACAGTTGCACCAAAATATGGAATAATTAAACCAATTGATGTTAACAATGCAATGATAATCCAATCTTTGTGTCCTACCATATTATAAAGAATACTATATTCGATAAATTTAATTATCATTAAAATAACTAAACCATGCAAATAGGCACCAATTCGATTATCAATCAAATTGTATATTTTTGGTAAATCAGGATTAAGTCCTTCACTCATATAATCAATATAAGATGTAATCTTTTCATAATCAAATAAGAAATAAAATGAAATAATTACCGTTAAAATCATATTCGTTAAAAATCCAATGAATCCGTTAAATACTTGCGGAATAAGTGTACTAAAGTTAGGTAACCATGTTTTTGATTCATTCATCAATAAGTTAAATTGTTGAAGCATCGCTTGAAGTAAAGGTGATGGATCACTTTCACTTAGATTTTTATAGATATCAAATAAAGAGTTAACACCCTGTCCAATGCTATTAATAAAACTTACCACACGATTGTATATGGTTGGACTAATTGTAAAGATGAGCGTGCTTAGTGCCACAATAATGATTACAAACAAAACAGGAATTACCAATTTTCTGCTAATACCAAATTTTTCCATTTTTTCAATTAATGGATGCAATAAATAAGCAATGATAAATCCAATAATAAATGGTAAAGCAATTTGTAGTATCGTATGAGCAATTGACATCCACACATAGGATGTTACTGAAAGTAAGTAAACAATTAATAAAATTGCTACAACTTTAAGTATAGCTGTTAATGATATATTATTTTGAATTTTGTCCCTAAAATTAATAACCCATTTCATAGATATCTCCCTATATTATCATACCATGCTTGTATCTTATTTAAAAGATTTCATAATAGTCCTTTCGCTCTAAAACTAAGATGTGAATGATTTGATACGATGATATGATCGAGTACAATAATGCCCATCATATCACCACATTCAACAATTTGTTGTGTCATTTCAATATCCGCAATGGATGGTTCAATATCAGAGGATGGATGATTATGCACAAGTAGAATTTTACTTGAGGAATGTAGCAATGCTTCTTTGAAAATCTCTCTTGGATGGACTAAACTACAATCCAATGTTCCCTTAAATAAAATACGATAGGTAATCACATGATTTTTAACATTTAAATAGACAACTAAAAAATTTTCTTGTGTCTCACTTCCTATTTCATTTTTTAGCCATTCAATTAAATTACTTGGATCTTTAATCACATCCTTTTTCTTAACATCCTCATATGATATTCTTCGTGCAAGTTCGATGCACGCGATTAACTCCAATGCTTTTATTTTTTTAATACCCTTGATTGAAGTTAATTCATGATTCGAGAGTTTAGTTAATCCCCCAATTCCGTTTGCTTTTTTTAATAACTCTTCTGCAATTTTTAAACTTGAATATCCTTGATATCCATTTCGAATTAGAATAGCTAATAGTTCAACATTCGTTAATGTTTTTACTCCAAAACTCATTGCTTTTTCTCTTGGTCTTTCATCAATGGGTATTTCTCGAACAAGTGCCATATTTAATCACCTCAACTGATTATTAAAAAAAATAGTTTGAATTCCTAAGATGTTACCAAAATTTACAAATGATTTAATGGTTTAGATAAGGTAAATTAAATAAAATATGATAAACTTGTAGTATAGATTGAAGGGAGATATCTCACTATGAAACATCCTTTATTACAAATGATTAATTTACAAAAGAAAGGTTTACCTGTTGGAATTTATTCAGTATGTAGCGCTAACGAATTTGTTATTGAAGCTGCTCTTGAAAGAGGCAAACAAACTAAATCAGTCGTATTGATTGAAGCAACAAGTAACCAAGTTAACCAATATGGTGGTTATACTGGAATGAAACCAAAAGACTTCTTGAAATTCGTTGAAAAAATTGCGAAAAAAGTTGGCTTTCCAATGGAACGCATCATTCTTGGTGGAGATCATTTAGGCCCATTAACTTGGACTCACCTCAATGAAAAAGAAGCCATGAAAGAGGCTAAGAAATTAATTGAATTATATGTATTAGCTGGATTTACAAAAATTCATATTGATACTTCAATGAGAGTGGCTGATGATGATCAACAAGCAATGCTATCAACTGAAGTCATCGCACGTCGTGGTGCTGAACTTGCTGAAGTTGCAGAGTTAGCTTTCGCAAAACTTCAAGCAAAAAATCCGAATGCTTTACATCCTGTATTCATCGTAGGTTCTGAAGTACCTATTCCAGGGGGGGCACAAGAGGAAGAAGATGGTGTAGCAGTTACAAAAGTAAAAGATTGCAAAACAACAATTGATACTTTCAACAAAGCATTCCTTGCAAAGGGATTAAAAGATGCATGGAAACATGTAATTGCTGTTGTAGTTCAACCTGGAGTTGAATTTGGTGATGCTACTGTTATTGAATACAACCGCAAAGAAGCTAAGAAACTGACCAATTCATTAAAATCATATAAGAATTTGGTATTTGAAGGACATTCTACAGATTACCAAACTAAAATTGCTTTAAAACAAATGGTAGAAGATGGTATTGCTATTCTTAAAGTAGGTCCAGGCTTAACCTTTGCAGCACGTGAAGGAATGTTTGCTCTTGCTAAAATTGAAGAAGAATTATTTAAAGGAACTAAAACAAAAACTTCTAAATTTATTGAAGTATTAGAAGAAGTTATGGTCAATGAACCAGGTAACTGGCAAAAACATTATCATGGTAACGCACAACAATTAGCATTTAAACGTAAATACAGTTTCTCTGATCGTTGCCGTTATTACTTGCCAAATGAAAAGGTACAAGCTGCTCTTGAATTATTAATTACAAATATCAATACTGCAGGTATTCCTTATTCATTGTTAAGTCAATACATGCCAATCCAATATACTAAAGTACGTGAAGGAATCATCCCATGCACTGCTGAGGCTTTAATTAAAGACCGCGTTGCTAACTGTATGGATGAATATTTATACGCTACACAACAACAAAAACTAGGTTAAACATGAAACGACAGTCAATGGCTGTCGTTTTCTTTTCCTATAATTCTTCTTGATTAAATTTTTCCAATTTCTTAATATGTTTTGCTATTTCTGATTCTAATTTTTTGCTTGGCTTTATGCTAGATTCAAACCAAATATTCTTGACTTCAAGTAATTTATTTTTCTTTGTATATCCTGCTTCTATTCGCCCTACAAATATATCACCATACAAAATAGGTAAAACATAGTATCCATATTTTCTTTGTGATTGTGGTGTATAAATTTCCCATTTATAATCAAATTCAAATAGTTCTCTAATTAAGTTACGATCCCACATCATGTTATCAAGTGGAGCAATAAACTCACACCTTTTCTTAAGCTTAGGATTTTTTATTACTTCCTTTATTAAATACAAATCAGTGGATAAGCAATAAAGACTTTCTTTGCACCCTTCAACTTCAAATTGAATTATTTTTTTATCCTTAAGGAGTTCTTGATACACTTCATTTCTTTTATTCGCTTTCAAATTTTCTATACATAAGTAAGCATCAGATGCTTTATTCCATAACATTCCAACTGCACTAATTCTACGCAATACATTCCATTTTAAATAATCTATTTCTGTTTTATTGGGATCGGGTTTATTGAGTATTTTGATTGATATGCAGTTTTCAATCAAATCATAATACTTTATTGTCCCCTTCTTATGATGTATGCCTAGTTCACCAATATAATATAAATGTTCAAGACAAGCACGTGACAAACTAGATTTATTACCCCATGTCCATGTAATTTGTTCCTTATTCTTAAAATCAGATGCTGACATTGGACCATTTTCTTTAATTGTTTTCTTTACTAAATCGCATGCCATTTCAACATTTTTGTTATGCCTAGTTAAAAAGTCATATGTCTTCTTCTTGCGTTTTAAATAGATCCAATCATTATCACAAAAAATAGCTAAATTCTTATCAAAATAGTCTATTAATTTTCGATCTTGATATAGCAATTCATCAAGCATTTTTTTCTTATACCCTTTAACTTTAGATAATAAAACCAAATCTGCATTTTTACCACAAGCATCAATTGGATCATATTGTATACACCCAACTTGTTTTGTATAATTAAGAATTCCTTCTTTTCCTACAAACTTATAATCACCGATTAAGCCATGCTTAATCAATAAAAACTGTCTTGCTTGTTTCTTAGTGAGTTTAATCATTTTCATAGGTCACCTTTTCTTACTATTAGTATAATCTAAATTGTGAAAAGAATACAAAAAAGGTGCCGCAAATGCGAACACCTTTTCATATGAAGGTTGTGGATTATTGTACTCTACTTGTATTTACTGAATTAAGCGAATAAACCAATAAATGGAATAGCTCCAATAATACCAAGAGCTAATAGAAGAAGGATACATTTAATAACTGTAAAGTTCTTCTTAGCGATTAGCCAATACATTAACATTGTTAATCCAAGAGGGATTAATTTAGGGAAAATACTATCTAATACAGTTTGTAATACGATAGGAGAATCTCCATTAGGAATTGTTAATGCAATTGTAGTACCACCCATGTTAGAAATTAAAGCACCTACAACGAAGATACCTAATAATGAAGCAGCATGAGTGAATTCTTTTGCGTTTTTAGTTAAAGCTTCAATTGCTTTGCTTCCTAAGTCATATGACCAATACATTAATCCGTAACGAACTCCGAATTGAACTGCATTGAATAAAACTAAGAATAGGATAGGTCCTAAAATATTTCCTTCAAGAGATAAGTTAGCACCGATACCAGCAGCGATTGGAACTAATGTTAACCAGAAGATTGCATCTCCGATACCACCTAAAGGTCCCATTGCAGCTACACGTACAGCACGAATTGTTGTAACGTCAGCTTTTTGTTGTTCTAATGAAAGAACGATACCCATAACGAATGTTACTAAGAATGGGTGAGTGTTAAAGAAGTCTAAGTTATGTTGCATTGAAAGTGCAAGATCTTCTTTGTCAGTATGGATTTTTTCCAAACCTGGAAGAATTCCGTATAACCAACCAGCAGCTTGCATACGTTCAAAGTTGAAAGACATTTGTAAGAATAATGAACGCCAAACCATCTTGTTAAGAGTTTTTCTATCAAGAGGTTGCGCAGGCGTAGTATTTTTATAGTTATTTGCTAAATTAGATGCCATCACTATAATCCTCCTTTGCTGAACCAGCATTTGCTTTGATCTTCGTATTGATTTGGAAGTCATAGTAAGCTAATGCTCCACCAAGAATAGCAACGATAACTAATGTATAAGCACCAGTACCCATTGCTTTGTCGATTAATGTTGCTGAAGCGAATCCAGCAATTAAGATTGTCCAGAATTCTCCAGAAATCATAACTTTCATTAATACAGCGAATCCAACGAAACGCATCATTCCACCTGCAGCTCCAAGACCTGCCCATACCCATGCAGGTACAGCTTCAGATAATGTTTGACCTACAGCTTGACCAGCTCCAGCACCGATCATTGCAAGAATACCGAATAGACATCCGATACCTAGCATTAACATAATGTTAAGACGTTCGATACCTTTTGCATCACCTTTTGCAGCCATACTATCAGCTTTAGCCATAGCAGGAGCAGAAACAGTGAACCAAATGTTAACAGCTTGTTGTCCAAGAAGTCCGAAAGGAACTGCAAGAGCAAGAGCAGATTCAAAATTTGGTTGGTTTAATGCGATTGCGAATACAACCGCCATAATTCCTCCAAGTACAGCATTAGGAGGTTGAGCTCCACCGATTGGCATACTACCAATCATAAGTAGTTCATAAGAAGCACCAATTTTAAGACCTAGATCGAAGTTACCAAGAATAGCACCTACGATAGGACCCATAACAATTGGACGATACAATGATTCAAGGAAACTAAATTGGTCGATTCCTCCAAGGAAACCGATAACTCCAACTAGTAAAATTTGAATAATATTAAATTCCATGTTTTACTATCACCTTTCTTTAGATTATTTGAATAGTTTTTCTGTGTCTTCTGCAGACATAGATGGAACTTTACGAATTTCAAGTTCAACACCTAAGTCGCGTAGCTTTTTGAAAGCTTCAACATCAGCATCATCAACAGCAACTGAACCAGCTACTTGCTTTTTACCTTCTGACATATGCATGTTTCCAATGTTTAACTTTTTGATAGGCACTCCACCTTCAACTAGTTTTAAAACATCCTGTGGATTCTCACATACGATAAAGATTTTTTGAGCATCCGAAGCTTTGTGAATTGTGTCGATTGTTTTTTGAATTGTCCAATAACGAGTTTGTGCATAGCTAGGTGCAGCCATATCCATCAATCCTTGACGGAATGTGTTTTCAGCAACATCATCATTTGCAACTAATAATAAATTAGCTCCGATAGAACTAGTCCATTGCGTTGCAACTTGCCCATGAATCAAACGATTGTCAATTCGAGTTAATAAAATGTTTGGCATTTTCTTATCCTCCCCTTCATTTTAAGAACGCATCTATCCCCTTCCCAAGAAGTAAACGCTTTCTATATCCACATTATAGTTCAATTTACATGAAAATGTTTTATAATTTTCAATATTGCATTTGCACTTTTTAGTACTAATTTTCAAGTTTGATAACAAATTGTGATGATTTAGTGAAAAATAGTGTATAATTTGACCGGGTGATACTATGTATAACAAAACAACGAGTGCTTACTTTCTTAAATTTGGTAAGATAACTGATTCATTTAGAACAAATAAAGACTTAAAAAAGAAAAAATTTAAAGTTACAAATAAGGTTATTTCTACACTTTATGCATATAGTCAAGATGTTTACGTTGAAACAGTTGATGGTATGGCAATCGTCGCTATCGCAGATAAAGACAATTCCTACATACCCCAATTATTTGTTATTCATCGTAATTTCAAAATTTATGCAGGAGAATATTTTTCTTTTATCACGCTCACTTCTTCATCTACCATTAACTTATATACCCCCACAAATACGACTCGAACTACTTTGGATGCTTCTAGTCCTATCATCTACGAGCCAATTCAACCAAAACTAATGGTGAGCGAAATCTGTGCTTATTATTACATGGTAAAATCTCCTGGTTATAAATTTTATGGTGAATCACATCGCTATTTCGAATTAACCTTTGTCGATTCTGGTGAATTAGAAACTAATGTTGAAGGTACTGACTATACCTTAAAAAATTATGATTTACTTTTATATGGACCCAATCAATATCATACACAGGAAATTACATCCAATGAACCTTGTAGTTACCTAACAATTATATTTGAATCCAATATTCAAGATTATTCATCAATTATTAATCGTGTATTCCATTGTCCTCGTGAGTATTATCAAATCTTAGATAAATTTGTAAAAATGACAACATCACCTTTACCTTATGCAAAGGACTTGATGATTTCTTTTATACAAGAATTAATATTACATCTACTTCAATATGATTTAGAAGAACACATCACCAAACCATCAACCCCTATTCATCAACATTTCGAAAATGAATTGTTGGAAGAAATACTTGCTTATATTAATCAAAAGATTTATGAGCCATTACCTGTTGATGATATTTGTGATCACTTTTCAATTAGTCGATCAAGTCTACAAAATCTATTCAAGGATAATTTAAAAGTAGCACCAAAACAATACATTAATGAAGCAAAACTTGCAAAGAGTAAAGTACTGATTAAAAAGTCTGAAAACACCATCAGTGAAATCTCTTCAATGTTAGGATTTAATTCCATTCACTACTTCTCAAGAAAGTTTACTCATCGATACAATATTACACCTAGCGAATACGCAAAGAAGATTTATGATGATCAATAAAAAAACGAAGATTTCTCTTCGTTTTTTAAATACCATCTCCATCAATTATTTCTTCAGTTTTTTCAACGTAAGCATATTTGATAACTTGATCTTTACCTGTATTAACAGCCATATCTGCAAGTGCTTCAGCATCTTCCATAAACCCTCTAGCCATTGATGTTTCAATAATCATTCCAAGGTTTGTACCACCTAGAACGATAATTTTTTCTTCTCTTTTCATTGAGATTTCTACAGATGTTTTAAATGGTGATCCACCAACTAAATCAGTAAACATCATGATGCTTTCACAATCTTTTAAGTTATCGATTGCTGCATTCAATTTGTTTTCTAAATCTTCCACTGAGTCTTCTTGAACAAAGTCAACAGCTTCATATTTTTCAGGTAATCCAGCTATTAATTTAACTGAACTTGTTAAGCCAGTTGCAAAATTGCCATGGCCAGTAATAATAATTCCGATCATATTTTCCTCCTATTTAGAATATTGATATAAAGTTACGCCTTTTACTACACGATTAACTTCTCCACTTGGACATGGATTATCTGGTGTAATATCCAATGATAAAGATTTGAATAGTGCAAGTATTTGTGCAACGACAATATATTCTAAACCTAAGAAAATATTATCATGATTTGAACCATTATAGCAATAATAGAAATCTGTAAGTGCCTTAACTTCTTCACAAGGTGTATTGCATACTGCAAATATTTTGTTTCCTTTGCGTTGACCACTCATCTCTTTAATTAAATCAATTTCATATTGACGAGTATATGCTTCATCACTTAAATAAATCACAGTTAATGTATCATTATCAATAATAGATTTTGGTCCATGTCTAAATCCAAGAGGTGTATCATACATAGTTACAATTTGACCAGCAGTAAGTTCGAGTAGCTTTAATGATGATTCTTGTGCAATTCCTTTTAAAGCATTGCTTCCTAAATAAACAATACGTTTGAAGTCATAAGCTTTTACTACATCTGCACACACTGTATAGTCAGTTTCAACCATCTTTGTAGCACATGCGATTACATCTTCTACTGCTTTTACAGTTTCATCTAAATTTGTTAAGTTGAAACTTAATAATGTAGCTAAGTACATGTTTGTGAATGATGAAGTCATTGCGAATGATTGGTCATGAGTTTCATCAGTAAGGTTGATTGCTAAGCAATTTGATTTTCCTTCTGCACGTTTTGATAAAGCACCATTTTTGTTACATGTAACAAATAAATGGTAAATATTGCTAGTAACTGCTTCAGCAGCATCTACTGCACCAATTGATTCTGGTGAATTACCTGAACGACCAAAGCTAATCAATAATGTAGGCTTTGTTTGAGAAATGTAGTTTTCAGGTGTAGCAGTAATATCTGTTGTTGCATATGATTTTGTTTTATAATTAGTGCTCTTGTTTAAATAAGAGAATAAAGTATTCCCTACAAATTCACTTGTGCCAGCACCTGTTAAAATGATGTCATAATCCTCTTGAGTTAATACTTGATTTAAAAATGTTTGAATTTGATCTTTCATTTCTTTTACTTGGTTGATTGTTTTTTTCCAAGTAGCAGGTTGTTGATGAATCTCAGTTGCAGTAAATGTTGTAGATTTTGCTTGTAGTTCTTCTTGTGTGAATCCGAAAATAGTCATGGTAATTCCTCCTTTTTTACATCCTCATTATAGACACCACCCATCCAAAGTACAACATTTTAGTTAAAACATGTAATTTCATTGTTAAAAAGTATAAACATAGACATTCAAAAAGGACTAAAATATAATTAAACAATAAAGGGAGGATTATTATATGATCATTCAAAGTAAAAGAGTTTGGGTTTCAGGCCAATTTATCCCAGCTCAAATTGAAGTAGTAGATAAAAAAGTAAAGGCCGTATTACCTTATGGTACAAAAGAAGTTGATCAAGATTATGAGTCGAAACGTATTGTACCTGGTTTCTTAGATATCCATTGTCATGGAGCATATGGTTTTGATACCAATGATGCAACTGAAGAAGGATTAAGAAACTGGCTTAAGAATATACCTAATGAAGGTGTAACTGGACTATGTCCAACTACAATTACACAAAGTGTTGATGTTTTAACTGGTGCTGTAGCAAATGTAGCCAAAGTCAATGATGAAGGTTATGAAGGAGCAGAAATCTTAGGAATCCACTTTGAAGGACCTTATCTTGATATGGTATACAAAGGAGCTCAACCTGAACAATACATTGTTCCACCAACTGTAGAACAATTCAAGGAGTATCAAAAAGCGGCAAAAGGTCTTATTAAAATTATGACACTTGCAACAGAAACAGATGAAGATTTTGCATTAACTCATTATTGCAATGAAAATGATGTTGTGGTAAGTATTGGACACAGTGCTGCAACCTATGAACAAGCAGTTCTTGCAGTTGCTAATGGTGCTAAATCAATGACTCATATCTACAATGGTATGTCACCTTTCAACCATAGAAACAATGGATTAATTGGTGCTGCATTTAGATTTAGAGATGTATTTGGTGAAGTTATTTGTGATGGTAACCACTCAACACCTGCTGCATTAAATATCTTATTCAATTCTAAAGGAAGAGATTATACCATCATGGTATCTGATGCTTTAATGGCAAAAGGATCACCTGCTGGTAGTAAATTTATCTTTGGTGGTAACGAAATTGAAATTTATCCAGATGGAAGTGCTCACTTAACATCAACTAAAAACTTAGCAGGTAGTACATTACGTATTAACGAAGGCTTGAGAATTCTAGTTGAAGAAGCACAAGTTCCATTTGATGCTGCATTAAATGCTTGTACGCTAAATCCTGCACGTTTATTAAAAATTGATCATCGTAAAGGAAAGATTGGTGCCGGTTATGATGCTGACTTAGTTGTATTAAATGATGACTACTCAGTTGTACAAACATATTGTAGAGGTAAAGAAAGCATCTAGCCCCTTTTCAATTCAATAAATTTAAAGTATGATATTGGGGTACGGAGGGAATCAAATGTCTACAAATAAGAAATCTAGTATTGTCTCAGGGAGAAATATTTATCAAGATGAAAAAGGTAGAAACATTCTTTACAACAAAAACACAGGTATCGGATACTTGATACAAGCCAAAGATGAGAAATCATTTAGTCTTTATAAGAATCGTTATCTATATATCATCATTGGTATTATTCTAGCAGTAAATTTTCTAGCTAATTTATGGGTATGCCTTGGTGTTGGAGCATTATTTGCGATTTTCTTGGAATATAGATATCGTGCTAAATTCATTCCTTCACTGGTTCAAATCACTAATTTTAAGCCTTATGAAAACCTAACATTCATTGATCAAATGGTAAAAAATGGTAACCCAAATAAAATACTTTTATCTGGAATACTCTATATCGCATTTGCAATCTTATTGGTAATCAATGGTTTACAAATGGAATTATCAAATATATTAATGATTGCTAACATTGCATTAGCCTGTGGCGCATTAGTTTTCTCAGGGATTCACTTCATTGCTTATGCAAAAATGAAAAAAAAATAACATAAAAAAATGGTATCTCACTTAAATTGAGATACCATTTTTATTTATTCATTTTCGTGTGCTAAGTTACTAGACCATTTTCCAATAATTGGTAAACGATAAGAAACCCATCCATATGCCTTTACTGCTGCAATAATTTCTAGAATTGCGATGATGATTGAAATAACTCCAACTACCAAGATAATACCCATTCCAGAAACAACTCCTCCAGCACTTCCAGCAATAATTGAAGTAATTGAAACTGTTGTTCCTACTACTGTTGTAATTACACCTAATGCACCATAGAATAATGTCATTAATAATGCTTGCCAAGCATGGAATTTAACTAATTTACTATCTTTTTCAAAGATTAATGCAAGCAAAGGAATAATCCAAGTAAAGTTACCCCAGATACCTCCATATGAGAAAACTCCAATTAAAAATGGTACTAAGTAAATTAATAAACTTACTACATTTGCTTCTAATCCTAAGATTGATGATTTGTGTTCATCGTATTTTTTATTCATATCCTTCTCCTTATAGTTTAATCAAGCTTAATTGAACTTTTTGGCGTTCTGTATCAATAGCACTTACCCATACTTGAACAATATCACCAACTGATACGATTTCACTTGGATGAGATATACGTTCTGTACTCATCTTTGAAATGTGTACTAAGCCATCTTCATGAAGTCCAATATCTACAAAGGCACCGAAATCAACTACATTTCTTACAACGCCTTCTAATTGATCACCAACATGCAAATGTTCAATTTCAAGAACATCATTTCTAAGTAATGGTCCATCATATTTTTCACGATAATCACGTAATGGTTGACGAATTGAATCAACAATATCTTGTAAAGTGTATTCATCAATTCCAAATGTTTTCGCTTCTTCAATGATGTCAATGTTCAAGTTTTCTGCTTGACCTAACTCATTTATATTATATTTCTCCATAAGCTTTTGTGCAACTAAATAACTTTCAGGGTGTATTCCGGTTTGGTCTAACGGGTTATTTCCTCCTTGTACTCGTAAGAATCCAGCACATTGTTGGAATGTTTTATCTCCCATTTTCTTAACATCTTTAATTTGCTCTCTGGTGTTAAATCTACCATTTTGATTACGGTATTCAACAATTGCTTTTGCGCTTGTTTTATTAAGACCTGAAATATGCATCAACAATTCTTGACTAGCTGTATTGATATCAACTCCAACTCGATTTACTGATTTTAAAATCGCAAAATCCAAACGTTCAGTTAATTGTTTTTGTGGTAAATCATGTTGATATTGACCAACCCCAATACTTTTTGGATCAATCTTAATTAATTCAGAGAGTGGATCGAGAATACGACGACCAATTGATACAGCAGAGCGTTGTTCAACATGCAAATCAGGAAATTCTGCACGTGCAAGTTCACTAGCACTATAAACAGAAGCTCCTGCTTCACTTACAAGAGTGTATTGTACATTTAATTTATTCTTACTGATTACATCTGCTACAAAACTTTCAGATTCTCTTGATGCTGTACCATTCCCAATCGCTACAATCTCAATTGGGAATTCTTTAAATAACGCTAACAATGTTTTCTCTGCTTCTTCTTTTTTATTGACAGGAGCATGAGGATAGATAACAGATATCTTTAATAATTTTCCAGTATTATCTAATACAGCAAGCTTACAACCAGTCCTAAATGCTGGGTCAAAACCAAGTACCATTTTTCCAATTAAAGGTGGTTGCATTAATAATTTTTCAACATTCATAGAAAAAATTTCAATGGATTGATTTTGTGCTTTTTCACTTAACTCATTTCTAATTTCACGTTCAACACTTGGGAATAATAAACGCTTGCATCCATCAGCAGTTGCATCTTCTATTATCTCTTGCACAACTGTTGCTTTATCGCGAGTAATACCACGAATCGCATATTTAATTAAATAGTTTTGATCATAATCCATAGAAACTGTAATTACTTTTTCTTTTTCTGCACGATCTATTGCCATGATACGATGACTTGCAATATATCCTACTCGATCCGTGAATTCATAATACATTTTATATACTTTATTCTCATCGCCATGTTTCTTTTTCGCCTTTGTTACAATTTTTCCATAACGATTAACTGAATCTTGAACTTTCCAACGCAACTTTGCATTATCACTCACACGCTCAGCTATTATATCTTTAGCACCTTGAATCGCTTCCTCAACAGTGTCTACTTTATCATTGATATACTTTTGCGCTTCTTCAAGTACATTCCCTTGCGTAGGACATTTATAAATCCAATCCGCAAGTGGTTCTAATCCCTTAGCGATTGCATCAGTAGCACGTGTCTTACGTTTTTGTTGATATGGACGATAAATATCTTCTACTTGAGATAATTTGGTACACGCTAATACTTCTTTTTTAATTTCTTCAGTTAACTTACCTTGTGTTTCAATAATACGTAATACATCTTCTTTACGTTTTTCTAAGTTTACTTGATAATCATATTGTTTTTGAATGTATTGAATTTGTTCTTCATCCAATCCTTTAGTCATTTCTTTTCTGTATCGTGCAATAAAGGGAACAGTACTTCCCTCTTCAAGAAGTTTCAATGTATTTTTTATTTGATCTACTCCTATATTTAATTCTTGCGCGATCGGTGTTATTAAATGTTCCATTTTTTTGTCTCCTTTAGCCACGTATTATCATACCATATCTTCCTCTAAATTTGGTTTTAAATTTATTGAACTATGCTATAATTAAATTGAGGTGAACATATGAACATAAATTTCAGAGATAAGAAAACTATCGGCCTTATGGTTGCAGCCGGAATACTAATATTATTAACGATTGCCATTGTTGCAATATTCTTTTTATTCCCTACAAAAAAGATTGAGATACCTGACTTTACTAATAAAACAAAAATTGATGTAGATGCTTGGGTAGTAGAGAACGATTTAACAACCGATCAAGTTTTATTCAATTATGAATTCAATGAATCAATCATTAAAGATCAAGTTACTTCACAAAGTATTGTTGGAGGAGAAACTTTAAAGAAAGATGATGTTCTTACAATCACATTATCAAATGGACCAGATCCTGATTTAATCGTAACCCTACCTGATTTCAAAGATATGACTCACGATCAAATCGAAGCATGGTTCCTTGAAAATAAATTCACAGATGTTACTTATGAATATATTCCAGATCCTAAAATCAAAAAAGATTATTTCATTAAGAGTAATATAACAGAAAAAGAAGTTCGTAGAAGCACCCCAGTATTAATTTCTATCTCAGTTGGAACAGAATCAGTTGGCATTGAAGTAACAATGCCAGACTTCAAAGACTATACAAAAGCAAACATTCAAGCTTGGGGTAAAACAAACAACATAACCGTTACATTTAAAGAAGAAGCAAGTGAAACAATCGCTTCTGGTAAAGTAATATCACAAGATCCAAAAGCTGGAGCAACTACAAAGACTGGTGGCAAAATTACAGTAACAATGTCAACTGGTAAAGGTACTGCTGCTGTGAAGTTTGATGGAAAAACTAAGAAAGATGTTGATGCTTGGGCAAAAACAAACAACATAAAAATTTCATACGAAGAAACTTATGACAATAAAATCGCAAATGGTACTGTAATTTCTAATACTCCTAATTCAGGCAATATGAAATCTGGTGCTACAATGACAGTTAAACTTTCTATTGGCAAACCTATCATAGAGAACTATACAAATAAATCTAAAGATAGTTTCAATGCACACATTGATTCATTAAATAAAAAATCAGCAAATTTAAAAGTCACTGTCACTGAAGTAGATAGTGATAAAACACCTGGAACAATTATTGAACAAATCATCAATAGCAAAACTGTATCTAGTGCAACAACTGTTGATACAGGAACTACAATAACAATTAAAGTAGCACGCCTTAAATCAGTAAATGTTGAGAGTAAGGCTGGTGCATCATATGATGATTTCAAAAAATATGTTGAAGGCTTAGGCATGAAAGTTGGTTCTAAAGGAACTGATCGATATAGCGATTATACATCAGGATATATTGTATCAAATGATACTGGATCTAAAACAGTTGGAACATCTATTAATTATGTATTATCAAGAGGAAAATATGATCCTGATGTTTCTACATTTGATGGTAAATCAACAGCTGATGCTAAAGCAATTATAGATACTGCAAATGGTATTGGAGCAGGATGGTCAATTACTTTCTCTGCACCTGAACAAAATACTTCTGTAAAGAGTGGCTTAACATTTGGATGTACTAAAGGTTCTAAAACAGTAACATGTAAAGTTTCAAAAGGTAGTCCAATTACTGTTGAACTCAAAGAAAATATGAGTGAAACAGACTTCATTAACTATATTAAGGGACTTGGCTTAACAGCTAGCAAAGTTGGCTCTGAATATTCTGAAACGGTAGGTAACGGTAATATTATTCGTAACCAAACAGGTTCTAACTTCTGGCCAGGCCAAACAATTGAATATGTAACATCAAAAGGAAATGATCCCGCTAATGCAAAAGCAACATTCCCTAATTACAGTCTTTCAACATTGAATGGCTCAACACTTGATGAAACTAAATCAAAAGTTAAAACAGCACTAAGTCCATTCGCAAATATTTCATTTGTAACAGAATCTACCACGACTGAAGATCCAAGACCAAATTTCATGGTTCTTGAAATCAGTATTGCTGCAAATACACCAGACGTATTAATTTCTACTCAAGTCACTGTAAAAATTTTAGTTAAAGAATAAAATAAAAAGTTGGAATTTAAATTCCAACTTTTTTATTGCTTCTCTTCACCTATAAATACTGGTGCACTCATAGGTAACATTTCATCATTTGGAACATCTTTTATTTCTTCAGCGCTATCTGGATTGTCTGTGATAACAGGTGTACTGTTTTCATCAGAAATAGTAAGTGTTAAACGACAACGAATAGATGATACTTTAATTTCATAAACTTTTCCATTATATGTGACTTTTTGGTTAGCTCTATTGTAATAATCATACATTTCAATAATATCTCGATAACTACTTGCAGATAAATCTAACATGATTGTGTATGTTCCATTAGCAAGTTTACTTAAATCGTATTCACCACTGAAACATGCATCTGCTGTGCTATATTTATATTTCAATGTTTTGCCATAATCAACTGCACAAGCTTTGTTTGTAAGTGCGTTTTCAACGATTGCTCCACTCTCGTCAACAAGTAATAATTTATATGCAGGATTATTTGTTTTAATGGTATCCACTCCACTAATCCACGATACACCTTCAACACTTAATTTTGAATCTGTTAATTTCAAATTTGTAAAATCAAATACTGTAGGATTAATTGTTGGTTTCTTAATTATTGAAGCGTCAATCTTGATATTATCATTACGCATTTCGTATCGGAAATTAAATGAAGGGCTAATTAAGAATCTAATATTCTTATTATCCGTAGTAATATTTTCTGGTACTACCGATGTATAATAATTCACCACTTCCGCTTTTTTCTCAATGTTATTCTCAGTTACCTTAACGTAAAGAACAAAATTTCCAGTTGGTAATGTTGATGTATCAAATGTTCCACTAAATCCAATCTTCGAATAAGTATAGCCATCACCAAGTGCAATAGGTGTACTTAATGTCTTCGTTTCTGTAACAAATGGCAATACTTCTTTTGTTTCTAAATTCATGAAATAAACTTCATGTTTAATATTTACCTTATCGTCTGCATTAATACCAGTAATAAATGCAAATCCTTCAATCTGTAAATTATTATCTACACGATTGAACTTACTTATATCATGTTTTAAAACATTAGGAACTTCTGCTGGTATGGTTGGTGTAGGATCTGGGGATGTAGAAGATTGTCCTACAGATAATTTCACCATATCACCAAATGCATACAATTTATACTTAACATTGTTAAATGTAAATTCTTCTGGATAAGTGCTTAGTTTTTCAATACCAATTTCTTGATTGTATTCAGTAAGTGTTGAATACTCAGTTCGAATTTTAAAGTAATAATCTCCTTTAGTTAATTTTGATAAATCAATCGTTGCACTGTACTTAACTTTATCATTATCTGTTACAGTTGAAGTCAATGCCATCTCCGTTTTATTAAACAAATTGTCATTAACAATCAATGTTTGTTTAACTGTATTTTTATCAGTAACATAAATACCTGGACGATACGCATTACCCTCTAACACTAATGTTCCATCTTTAAATGTTGCTGTATTTATTGCATTTACAAAATCTCCAGTCGGCGTTGTTCCACTAGGTTGAACTGGAGCACTGTTTCCTGTCATGCTTAAATAATTTGTTGGAAGATATCCAACACTACTATTCCAATCATAAGTAACTAAACCTTTTGTTGAACCAGTTACAATATTTCCACCCGATACAGGATTGGTTGATTGTATCTTATAATGATTCGATTCATTACCCAAAATTGCTACAGTAAAGTTTTCTTGATATGTTGCACCATATGCTGAGTTAAATAGTGTTGCACCTCCTGGTGATTTTAAAATATTGACACCATATGTATTGATAACACCAATCGAATATTTATTTAAATCCGCAAATCCTGCTGCTTTATCAATACTATATGCAATCGCTGCTATTTTATATCCCCAGTATGGATCTGCTGCATATTTAACATTAAATCCAGAACCTTTGTTTCCAACATGAGAACCAAAGAATCTTGAATCTTCAATATTTGTATAACCCCTTAAATTAATCCCCATATGCTCATTAATTGCCGCTTCAACTGAAGGAAAGCTTGAAGCACTTCCAGGACTACTATCAAACGCATTCCAACCAAACAAATTATTTCTATCCATCGCAAAATTACTAGTTCCATATGCTGATTCTAAACATGCAAGTGAATATATAAGTAACGCATTCATTCCATATGTATTTTGCGCATTAATGAATGTTTGACCTTGGTTCTTCATTTTACTGTTAGTTCCAGAGCCCTTTACTGAAATCAAGAAGTTGTCAAAAACAGATGCAGGAATATTAGATTTTGTTCTACTTGGTAAAAATTGATAATAATTATAATAGGTTCCTACTTTATTTCTATACTTTGCATCTGAATAGAAATTATAACCATCGTAGCTATAGTACGTAGTTCCATCAGTCATCCAATCTGCAGCTAAACCAACAGTCATCACATATTTTTCTGGCCATCCATTACCTGACCACCCGCTATGAGCTATAAAAGTTAATTCTTTGTTAGATACTGTATAATGCGTTTGATAAATACGCGTCCAAAAAGGTTGCTCATTAGCTGCAGTCGTATCATTCCCACCCAAAGGAATTGTAATATTTCCACCTAAAAATGCATATGGAACAAGATCTACATTAATTAAATCAGCTAAACCACTAAATCCAGTAAGATTAACCTTAATCGTACCATTTCCAGAACCATTGTAGCTGTATGTTCCTTCATATCGCATTTCTCTATGTTTCGTCACATAAGAAACCTTACGATATTGATGATTTACATCTTGTGTAATGTTCATTGTTGAACTTCCAGAACGCATTGGATATGTAATTGCAACTCCAGTACTCATTGCTACAATTTTCATTGGGCTCTTGCTTGCATGATGTCTAACTACTGCATCATCACCATAACCCCACATTGTGTTTTGGGCATCAGAGAAAGAATTATGACAAGACATTTTAGTAAATGTTCCATTAGTATTTGCTACTGCAACTTCATATTGTGTGCCACACGCAAGACTTGTAACATCTGCTTGAACTTCAACTGGTGTTATAATTGGACTTTGTAGCATAACTAAAGAAGAAAACGCTAATGTCATGCTAAGAATATACTTTGCTAATTTATTCATGTTCTATCCCCCTTAGTTAAGATCTACATTGATTGTAATCCAAGAATCTTGTCCTTGAACTTTTAGTTTTAATACACCTTTATATGTAACAGGACTCTCAATTGGACTATATGCCACAAAGAATAAGTCGCCGCTATCCTTTTCATTAATTTCTTTGCCTATGATATTTGAATACTTCATTGATTGAATCGAACTATCTAAGGCTGTAAATGTTTCTTTTGAATCTGTAGGTATATATTGTGCTTCTTCAATCACAATTTTATCTCCCCATAAAGATACTGCTTCAATATTGAATGAGTATACCTCTACAGTAGATGGTAATAAGAACTCTTGTCCATTTTGAGTCATTGTATCTCCTGTGATTGGATATGCACTTGATACTGTCATTTGATATGTTCTACCATCCGTGATGATATCATCTGCTTTGTATTGAAGCATCTCAGCGGTACCTTTAGCAGTTGATAAATTAATTGTAATTTCATCTGCACCTAAATCATTTTTAAGAATGATTTCTTTTGCATTTTTATCTTTTACTGGAATGAAGATATTTACCATTGTTGTAGGTTCATTGGATAATATTTCGAACCATACATTTTGTTTTCCTAAGAACAAAGATTTATCTTCAAGTGTTTTAATGTAAGAATCTACTTGATCTAACGCAATTCCTTCACTTGTTGTAAAGTGATTTAATTTTAAGTTGATAGCATTACTTGATTGAACTCTTATTTTGGCAATCACAAATTTAAAATCAGTATCTTTTAAATTAAATACCACTGAATTCATTAAATCGATTTTGTATTCACCATCTGTTATTTCACCTGGTTTATTTTGACTACCCTCTGCCATAGTAACATCACCAATTAACTGATTATTTGGTTTTGTAGGTTTACTATTTAATTGAATTATAAAAAACGCGCTAATTGCGATAATAAGTATTGCAATGCCGATACATAGGTATAGTTTTGATTTATTGAATTTATTATTTTCCATAAACATACCTCCACACAATAATTATATCATAATCCTTATTAAGTATACTGAAATTTATGTGAATTTTATTCAAAAAAAAGTAAGAGATTTTACTCTCTTACTCAATACCGTTTGGATTCTTTAGTGTGAAGTTCCAACCATCTTGACACATTTCATCAATACCATATTGTGCTGTCCATCCAAGAACTTCTTTCGCTTTTTCTGTATCAGCATAACATGTAGCAATATCACCAGGTCTTCTTTCCATAATTTGATATGGAATTTCTTTACCACTTGCTTTTGCAAATGCATCTTTTACTTGAAGAACTGAATAACCAATACCTGTTCCTAAATTAACTTTTTCAACACCTTTGTGTTCTAATGCATATTCAACAGCTTTAATATGGCCCAAAGCTAAATCAACAACATGGATGTAATCACGTACACCTGTTCCATCCACCGTATTATAATCATTACCCCATACACGTAAGTATTCACGTTGCCCTGTTGCTACTTGTGCAACATAAGGAACTAAATTATTTGGGATACCATTTGGTGTTTCTCCAAGCAATCCTGTTTTATGTGCACCAATTGGATTAAAGTAACGAAGTAACATAACACTCCATTCTTCATCAGAAGTTGATACATCTTCTAGAATTCTTTCATTGTATAACTTCGTTGTACCATATGGATTTGTAGTACTTAATGGAAAATCTTCCTTAATTGGAACAGAAGCAGGATCACCATATACTGTTGCACTTGAACTAAATACAACTGTCATAACTCCAGCATCTTTCATTGCTTCATAAAGATTTACACTACCTGAAATATTGTTTTTATAATAAGTAAGTGGAATAACACATGATTCTCCCACTGCTTTGTATCCTGCAAAGTGGATTACTGCATCAATTTTATTTTCTTTAAATACTTTATCTAACCCAGCTCTATCTAAAATATCAACTTCATAAAATTTTGGTTTCTTTCCTGTAATTGTTTCAATTCTATCTAGAACTACTTTTTTAGAATTGTATAAGTTATCTAACACAACAACATCATAGCCAGCATTAATTAATTCAACACATGTATGGCTTCCAATATATCCTGTACCACCTGTAACTAAAATTGTTTTCATATAAGAATCCTCCTTGTATTAGTTTAGCACATTGAAGTTTAGTTAAAAACTAAATTCAAGTTAAAACTATATCATTTTCTTGTATTAGTAAAATTAGCCATGCAATCCTCTTGATTGCCTATCCATATCTTCTACAACAATATCGTAGATTTCTCCTAAAGTACTGCAATATTCTAAAACAAGCCATGGTTCATTTGTATGAAAATGAATTTTGATTAACTCTTCATCGCCTACTGCAAGTAAGCAATCGCCTTTAAAATTATTATTAAAATAATCATTGATACCATCTTCATTTAAATCATTACCTTCAATTAATAATTGTACATCATAACGAAATTCTAACATTGTTTCGCCTCCTAATACTTCCATTATAAACGAAAAAACACATGTTTACACACGTGCTTTATATATTTATTTAGTTGTAGCTTCTTCTAACCTATCTCTTTTCATTTCTTGTGATGAGAACCAGTAGATAATTGTAAATGTGATTACTGCAACAACAAGTGAAACAATTAGTGTTGTATTGATTTCAAGTACAATGCCACTTAACATATACAATTGTACAAATGAGCCTAGTAATAAACCTAGAATAGCCATATAAGTTAATTGTTCATATTTGCTAAGTAAGTATCGAACTACTTTAGCACCACCCAGTATCCCTACTACAGCACCTAATCCACAAGGAATTAATAATGGGATATTAAATTCAGCAATTGCGAAACCATAAATAGTTCCATACATTCCCATAATAATTAGAATTAATGAGCCACTAATACCTGGAATAATCATTGTAACTGTTGCGATAGCCATGGCACCAAAACAAACAATGAATGATTCAAAATTCAATGTTGTATATCTCACTAATGCTTTAGCAGATTCTTTATCACCATTCATAAATGCTAGATAAATCATTAAACCAAGTGCTATAACAAATGGAATCCAGTTTGCTGGTTTAATTTTCTTTGTAGGACCTTTTGCTTTATAAAAAATTAAAGGTAAACTTCCAAGGACAATTCCAATAAAACCAAAATAGGTTTGTGTTGTAAAGTTATTTAATAAATAAGACATAATTTTACTTAATCCAACGATACCAATCGCAAGACCTAATGCTAGCGGAATCAAGAATGGTAAATTTCTCTTAATAACTTTAAAGTTTAGTGTAATAGATTCCATTAGACGATCATAAAAGTTTAATATGATTGCAATCGTACCTCCACTTACACCTGGAATTACATTTGCAATCCCCATCAAAATCCCAAAAACTACATATTTGATTGTTTCCATGTTCTCTCCTAATTAAATATTCTTAAAATATCTTGCCAAGTTGCAAAAATCATCAACCCGAACAATAATACCATACTTGCTGTCATAATTCCAATTTCAAATTTCTTGTTTAGTGGCTTACCTATAACAATTTCAACAAGCACTAGAAGAATTCTACCTCCATCAAGTACTGGCAAAGGTAATAGGTTAAATATTCCCACATTTAATGATAATAGTGCAATAAGAAGCAATAAATTAGGTAGCCCTTGTGAAGCTTGCTGAGCAGTTACCTGATAGATTCCAACAGGTCCTGATAATTGATCCAGACCATTTCCTTGCACTAGACGTGATAAAGATTTGAAAATGTCTTGTGTCATACTCACCATATAATCAAAACTATATTGCCCCGCATTAAGTAGATTGATTTTTACAACTTCTGATGTTGGAGCTCCAATGCCGACTATATATAGTCCCATTTCATTTGGTACTCCTTGTACTTCAAAATCCATTAATTCACCATTTCTATCAATTGTGTATGTCATTTTTCCTGAATACATTTGTGTAAAAACAGTCAAATCACTAAATTCTTTTGGTTTAATCACAGTTCCATCATCAAATACAACTTTTTTAATAATGTCACCAGATTCAATTCCAGCTATTTCAGCAGGACTATCTGCTACAACTGAATCAACAATTGGTTTTGGCGATATAGCATAAGCACCATTGTTCAATAAGATTCCACTCACGATAATCCAACAAAGAAAGAAATTCATGACCACTCCCGCAATCATAACGATAATTCGTTTCCAATGAGCAATGCCTTTGATTGAACGATTTCTCGGTACATCGATATTTGGATATAATTCCATGTCGTCTTCTTGTTCACCAGCCATGGCAACATAACCACCAATTGGTATTAAACGAAGTGTATATTTTGTTTCCTTACCTTGAATCGAAAATAATTTAGGCCCCATGCCTAATGAAAATTCATAACAGTAAACACCAAATGCTTTTGCAGCAAGTAAGTGTCCTAGTTCATGAATGATAATAATTACTGATAATACAAGGATAAAATAAATTATTCCCATTAAATGATCAACTCCTTTAAAGTATTCTACATAAGTTTAACATAACCACAAAACGAGAACAAATGAAAAACAAAATCACACAAAATTCCCATAAGAAAAGAAATAGAGCTGTGCGTGTAATTACATATTATATTTGAAAATAGCTAGATAGACATGATGAGTAGCGATGAGCCTAAATGAAAAGGCAAGAGCGCGTACTCTTGCCTTTTCTAGTACGATGAAGTTCGTACACTATTATTTTACATTATTTGTATTTCAACTCAACAGACAAAATTTATTTTCCTTGTCCATATCGCTCAAAAACTTCTACAGCAGTTTGAATTTGTTCATCATTCATTAATGCCATTTCTTTGCTGCAAGACTTAGCAGCAATAATAGTTTTACATGCTTCCTCTAAGTAAATACATGCATATAATGCTTGTTTAAGTGTATCTCCTACAGCAATTACGCCATGATGTTTTAAGACTACAGCTAATTTACCATTTAAATTATCTACTGCTTTAATACCCATATCCAAGCTAGCAGCAGAACTATATGGTGCTACGGTAACTGTACCTCTAGTTGCATTAGCAAGCGTTGTTAAATTGCATACAATTTCATCTTGAACTAAACCAAGTGCTGTAGCATAGGGTTGATGGGTATGAATTACTGCATTAACTTCTGGCATTTGTTTAAACACATACAACAATGCTTCTGTATCGACACTAGGCTTGCGGTTACCTTCAATGATATGTCCATCAATATCCATAACAAGTACATCATCTTCAACCATATCTTCATAAATCATTCCACTTGGTGTAACTAAAATTTTACCATCTGGTAAACGATGACTTACATTACCACCAGATAGTGCGATCAGACCATAACGATCTAATTTCATACCCGCTTTAATGACTTCTCTTTTTTCTTTATCTAGCATGGTTCTCTCCAATTCTATTTTCCAAGGATGCATTTTGTTTTGCTTCTTTCTTCGCTAACTCTTTTTGATGCTTAACACGAATGTATTCTGTATTTACTGTTCTAGCGCGAGACTTAAGCGTTTCTGGAAATAATTTATATTCCAAGTCAATTAACTTTAAGAATAATTCTTTTCCATCATTAAATTGTGCTGTTTGAATCCAATAACGTCCTTTTATCGCATTGTAATCATTGATTCTTAAATACATCTTTCCAGAAGATGGGAATTCACGTATTTTAAAAACTTTTAAATCTTGTATTGGATAAGTTACTACTTTTCCAAAAGTTTCGAACTGGATTTCATTTTCACCCATTCTTACTATTTCCACAGTGCTTCTTGAAATAAATGTATTCCAAGCGGTGTAAAGGGCTACTAGACTTAGAAAAATCATAAGCGGTGCATATGTTCCAGTTAAACCAAATACAAGTGTTGTTACAGCTATAGCAATACAAAACCAACCTGTAAACTTTACTTGTATAAAAAATGATTGACGATTATAACGATATTCTTTCATGAACTTTCTCCTTGAAAAATAGACTCGCACAATGACTGCACGAGTCTAAATGTGTTTTAATTTATTCAGCGTGCATTTCAGCAGCTTCTTTTTTAATTCTAATACGGTTCCAGAATGCCAATGCAAGAGCTCCTGCAGCAGCAATTACAGTACCAATCATACCAAAATCATGTAGACGAACAAGAATCCATGTTAATGGGTTTGCACCATCACAAATTGATGAGATCATGCTTGCACCCTCTGGCATTGCAAAGTTTACATTTAATGCAGCTGTAGTGATTAATGGTGCTAAGTTAGTAGCAATTAATAGACCAACAGCTAAAACGATGATACCAATAATAATCCCTCTAAATCCATTACCACGAACGATTGGTGTTATTAATACAAACATCCAAGGAACTACTGCTAAGTCAGCAAATGGTAATACTTGGTTTCCAGGAATGATAACTGCTAAGAAAATCATCATTGGAACTAATACGAATGAAATTGCTAATGTAACTGGGTGACCAACCCCTACTGCTGAGTCAAGACCAATATAGATCTTTCCACGGTTTTTAAATTTCTTTGAAACGAAATCACTTGCAGCATCACTAATTGGAATTAAACCTTCCATTAGTAAAGCAGCCATCTTAGGAATAAGAACAAGAACTGCTCCTAAAGAAACACCTAATACAAGTAATTTAGAAATATCATATCCAGCAAGAGCACCAATGATAAATCCTAAAGCTGTACCAATTAAAATTGGTTCACCAAATACACCGAAACGTTTTTGAACATTATCCATGTTGATATCAATATCACGAATACCAGGAATCATGTCAAATATTTTGTTAAAAAGCATAGCAATTGGAGCATAAGCTGTTGTAAATCCATGAGGTAGAGAAACGCCTGGTAAACCAAGTGATTCTTCAACCATTGGTGCTGTGTAATCTCCAAGAACCATGATTATAATCATGTTGATAACAGCTGCAATAATTCCAAGCCCTAAATTATCTGTTAAGATAGCAACTAAAGCACCTGTAAAAGCAAAGTGCCAGTAATCCCAAATATCAACGTCAACTGTTTGTGTTGTATTTGTAAGAAGCATCACAATGTTTACAACTAATCCCAACGGAATAATGATCATACCTACTGTTGATCCCATTGCAATTGCTGCTGAAGCTGGCCATCCAACGTCAATTACGTTAAGATTTAAACCAAAGTTTGCTACCATTTGTTGAACTGCTGGAGCTAAGCTTGTCCCTAATAAGTTATTAATTACTAGGTTTAAACCAATAAAACCCACACCCACTGTTAAACCAGCACGTAAGCTTTTACCAAATCCTGATCCTAGCGCCATCCCTAGTATTGTGATCACGATTGGCATTACTACAGATACCCCTAGGCCTTGTATAAAGCCGAAAAAATCAAGAATAATATCCATATATACCCTCCTTATTTGTTAATGGAATTATTGTTTCATCAGATCAAGAATTGCATCAATACTCGCTTGAGTATTAACACCAGTAAGGAAACATACCCCAGGAACAAATGGGCACTTTAAATTTTGTGGTGCCATTGTTGTTGCGATTAGGAAATCATAATTCACTGACATCGCTGCTGCTTCCCCTACTTTACATTGGTTAATTTTATACTTGCCAGCATATCCGCTTTCATCAAGAATTTTTTCAATTTTTCCACGAACTGCTGTTGAAGTACAAATACCAGATCCGCATGCTAATAAAATATTTTTCATGTGTTTTCTCCTTTCCTTTTATAACTCCTCAAAAAAGCCTTTAAAACATTCTGCAACTTCTTGAGTTGTTTTACATTTTGCAAGTGTGCTTAGTTTGTCTTTTGACATAAACGCAAACATCAATGCTTGTAAGAAATCCATTTGTTTGTGTGGTTCTTTAATAGCTAACATGAACATCACTTTTACATCAACCATGTCACTCTCTGTCCCCATTTGAACAAATTGTACTGGTTCTTTTAGAATCGCAATCGCAATTGCTTGCTTATTTACATGTTCAGCATCAGTGTGAGGAATTGCTACTGCTAGCTCTTCACACATTAAACCTGTAGGATACTCTTTTTCTCTTTTTAGAATTGCAGGTGTAAATGAATCTTTAGCTACACCTTTCTCTTGGAGTACTGATGCAAGTTTAGTTAATGCTTCTTCACTCTTCTTTGCTTCTAAATCCAACACAACTAAACTTTCATCAAAGTACATATCATTTAGTAAATTACTCATGTAACTACTCACCCATTACCATGACATGACATTTACGATCACGTACTCTATTTTGGTCCCAGTCTATGAAATAAATGTAGCCAACCGCACCTGTTAACATTTTTTGATTTTCAATAATGAATGTTTCACTAGCTCCAAAGAAAGAGGCACGTATGTGGGCATCTCCATTAAGAATAGTTCCTGGATCTTTTGGAAATGTTGGATCTTCAAAATCAATTAAGAATTGTAGATGTTCTGGACCTGGATAACGATAATCCATATTGTCAGTTAGTTCTCTTGGGATAATACGATCTAGAATACGGTTCAAATCAACTTGTAAGTATTCATCACCGTTATAATCTTTATCATGAACATATTCTTCAAAGATAACTGAACATGTCGTATGTTGAGATTGAACAACTACAATTCCATTTTGAACACCACTTTTCTTTACAATTTCTTTTACTTGATCTGTAATGTTGTGATACGTTACCCTTTGACCATTTGATGTTAATATGACTGTCTCTTTATAAGTTTTCATTTTTTACTCCTTAATATCTGTACGAGCTTTATCCAAAGCTTCAAACATTTCATCTAATGTTTTAAATGGATCATCTGCGGCAACAATACCACTTGTTCCACCCGTGCCATCAGCACCAATCACAATTGCATCATATACATTTTGTCCTGTGCTAATTCCTGCTGCTTGAAGAACTTGGGTTGTTGGGGAAACACTTTTAACTGCTTCATTTGTTGATTTCATGTAGTTGGCATCACTTACTTGTCCTGTACCAATAAGGCTTGTAGGTTCACACACCATGACATTTGGATTTAATTTTGCTATTGCCTTTGCTTCCTCTACACTATCTGCACAAACTATCGTTAATAATTCAAGTTCATCCAAACGATGCATCGCAAGTGCTAACTCGTGCATTGTCATTGGATGCTCAGCATGGTTTAGAAAGCTTCCTTTTGCACCAGCAGCAATACAACCCTCTGGTAGAATGTGCCCCATACCTTTACCTGCTTTAATTCCATCCATGTGTTGCGCAATTACAATCAACTTTGACGTGTTTTCACTAATTAATCTCAAATCTGCGTGCTGTGCAGTAAATAGAACATCAAAGTCATACTTTGCAGCCAATTGATCTGCATACTTTGCAAGTTCTAAAATTTTGTCACCATACAAATATGATTTAGGATTAATCACAAAGAATGGTCTACGTAATTGAACTTTACTCATTTCATCTCTCCTCCTATTTAGAAAAAACCTTGAAGTAGTGCTCAAGAACTTTTTTCATTCCATCATTCGCACATACTTTTAAATCAAAATACTCAGTTGGTTTCTTTTCATTGATTTCATTCATTGCTCCAACTAAGAAATCGGTAAAGATATTAATTTTACTTATACCGTTATGAGCACAACGCTTTAGGTTGTCATCTCCTGAACCAGATCCTCCATGAAGTACAAGAGGAACACTTACTGCATCTTTTAATTCATTTAATCTTTCAAAATTAATTTGAGGAATTCCTTTATATTTACCATGAGCAGTTCCAATAGATACCGCCAAAGAATCAACATCTGTTAATCCAACAAATTTAATCGCTTCATGTACCTCTGTATAAATTGAATCAGTATGATCATGATTTTCATAATTGTCACCACTACCTACATGTCCAATCTCTGCTTCAACTGTTACATTTCTTGGATGAGCATAAGCAACAACTTCTTTTGTTTTACGAACATTTTCATCAAATGTATCCATTGATGCATCAATCATGACTGAGGTAAAACCTAAATCAATTCCTTTTTTTATAAACTCAATATCCGTTCCATGATCTAAATGCAATACAATTGGTACAACTGAATTCTCAGCAATATATTTACCAATTAATGCAGCTTCTTCTAAAGAAATTACATTACTATGTGCTTGTGCAAAAGATAGAATGATTGGTTTTCCTTCTTTCTCTGCACCTTGTACATAACTGCGTGCACTATCTAAATCAATAAAATCTGGTGCTGGTACTGCATAACCTTCTTGTTTCGCTTTACTTAAGATTTCTTTTGAATTAACTAACATGTCTACCTCCCATTTAAAGATTCTTCAAGTATTTCAACTAATATCTCCTTATTAGACGCATGAACCATTTTTTCAATCGTTTGAGTTGATTCCAATATATCTAATAACTTTGATAAAACATTTTTAATACGATCCATATCATCTTTTGCTACTGCAATAAAGACAATTAAGTTCACATCTTGACTTCCCCATTTGATTTTATCTTTCAGCGTTACAACTGATATTTGTGATTTAAGTACTGTCTCTGGTGAAGCATGAGGAATTGCAGCTCCAGTGTACATACTTGTATCACCCATTTTTTCTCGCTCATAAATACTTTCAGCAAATTCTTCATTAACGTATTTTCTCTTTTGATAAATCTTGATTAAGTAATCAAGACATTCATTTTTCGTTTTAAACTTCTTGTTGTGAAAAATGAAATCTGGGTGGAAGAAATGAGCTAGCTCTATTTGATGGAAAGGGGATATGTTTTTTAACTCTCGCTCTTTCTTCACACTCGAATAGATTTCATTAATCAAATTTAAATCGTGTTCTGTTAGTAATGGTGAAACATAAACTACTGGTACATTTATATCCGGAAGTTTTACTGTTGATATAATCAAATCAATGTTCTTTAATTCCGTTTTTAGTAACTCTTCAACATTCATTGTTAGGATGTTATCTTGTGGTTGAACGTTTTGTCTAATTCTTGTAAAGATCAATTCACTAGTTGCAAGTCCTATGGGACATACAATTACAATATTTTTAAATTGAATTCCATGCCGTTTCTCCAATGATATTTGGAAGTAAATAAATAAGAATGAAATCTCATCATCGTCAAAGTGAACATCAAATTCTTTTTCTAATTCACTCGCAACAAACCAAGTAAGTGAGAACAACACAATGTATTGTTTCTTAATTTCTTGAAGTAGTGGATTACTTACTTTTATTCCACGTTTTAATCGATAAAGCATTGGTGGTAAATGGAATAGCAAGGAATCTCTTAATCGCTCATCATTGTTTAAATCTGTTTGTAAGCAACGTGACATCATCTTCATCATTCGATTGACAACATCGACGTATTGATCTTTCAAATACTTTTCTCTTGCTTGTGGTTCAATACGATGAGCATACATTTGTTGACTTAAATACTTCGTATCACTTTCTAACAAAGTTAAGCCATATTTTTTCTCGAAATATTCTTGCATCTCTATGACAATCATGTAGGGTTCCAAATAACTTAAATCATCGATAACAACATCATTCAATTGAATGTGGTGATTGTTTTTGGTTCTTGCAACCATAATGAGAATAGTCAATGTAATTGAACGTACATAATAATCTGATAATGCATTGGTAGAAATAATATAGGTTGTCACTGCTTCTTTCACTATATTGACTAACTCTTCTCCAAAGAGTTGATTCATAATATTTAAAACAGGATCAAAACTTGTTAATGTATCATAACTATCATCAATTTTGCTTATGTTTTGTACAAAATCTTTGATTGCTCTTTGAATATAGATTTCAGATCCCTTCACTTTTAATATTGACTTCGAAGTTGTACAAGTTATTTTGTAATCTCCAAATATATTTTGAAGATAATCAATATCTTTTCTTAATGCTGCTTGACTTATAAAAAATCTAGTTTCTAAATCTTCTAAACTGCATTTTTCATCATCAATTAAAAGCCATTTAATCAATTGAATTCTTCGATGTGTTGGATAATGGTTCTCTTGATGATCACTCGACATTAATTGGAGTTCTTCTTCAAATCGAACTATATTTTTTCCTAATCCAACCAGTTTTAATCCATGTCTTGGCTGTTTATCAATATATAAATCATAAGTACTCATTTGATCATTCAATGTATTTACATCGTTATAGATTGTTTTATCCGATACTCTGAAATTTACACTGAAAAAACTAGTTGGTTTGTAGTCTTTCATCTGAGATAATAATTTAAATAAATTACGTTGACGTTGCTTAATTTGCACCATAAATATCTCCATTCTTTATCTCTTTATTTGTATTATATGAGATAATTTTCACTAATTATACGTATTCAAATTTCCATATTAATGTGGAAATTTTCAATTTGGAATAAAAAAAACTGTCATTTGACAGTCTCTCTTGCTTCATACATTTGCCTTACAAATTCTCTCGAATCTAAGTCACTCGCTATTAATTCTTCTAATGAAGGGTTCTCAATAAAACGGCATTGCCTAACTGCTTGAATAACATAGTCTTCTATTTCTAAGAACTTAATTTTATCTTCAAGGAATAAGGAAACGGCTTCTTCATCAGCACCATTCATAATAGCACCTAAGTTACCACCTTTCTTGCCTACTTCGTAAGCTAATGCAAGTAAGGGGAATCTTTCGAAATCAGGTATTTGGAAGTGTAATTCTGGGTAGTCCATGAAATTAAAGGGTTTATCACCATACATCTTTAATCGTCTTGGATAAGAGAGTGCATATTGAATTGGTATCTTCATATCTGCAGATCCCATTTGAGCAATCACAGAATGGTCACGATATTGTACAAGTGAGTGCACAACACTTTCCGAATGAATAACGACTTCAATTTTATCAAAAGGTATATCGAATAAATAATGGGCTTCAATAACTTCAAATCCTTTGTTTGCCATTGTTGCACTATCAATTGTTATTCGACCACCCATTTTCCAGTTTGGATGTTTTAATGCTTGCTCTTTTGTTACATTAGTAAGTTCTGCTCTAGTTTTATCTCTAAAACTACCACCACTAGCAGTAACTATCAATCGATCAATTTCAGAAATATTATTACCTTGTAAACATTGCAATATTGCAGAATGCTCTGAATCAATTGGCAACAACATTACATTGTAATCATTCAGTGCCTTTTTAATTAATGGACCTCCTGCTACTAAACTTTCCTTGTTTGCCAAAGCAATGTATTTTACTTTTTTAATTGCTTCTAACAAAGGTTCAAGTCCTCGAAATCCAACAATAGCACTAATGAATGTATCATAACCATCAAGATTTGCTAATTGGCAAAGTCCCTTATCACCAAAATAAAATTCTATGCTTGCATATTGTTTCTTCAGTTCTATAGCATCTTTTTCATCTGCAACACCAATGTGTTGAATCATCGGAAATTTTTCTAATATTTCATGAACTTTATTTATATTATGTCCCACACTAAATGCGACCAAATCAAATTCTTCAGGATGTGATACTATCACATCTATTGTTTGTGAGCCAATGGAACCACTAGCTCCTAAAAGTACTATTTTTTTCATATAATCACCACAACCTCAATAAATAATAGAATTGCATGGAAGTACATTAAGCAGAATAATAAGCTATCTACTCTATCCAATACTCCTCCATGACCTGGAAATATTGAACCAAAATCTTTTACATGATATTGTCTTTTCACTGCACTAAAAGATAAATCACCAATTTGGGCAACAATCGGTAGTGTTAGCGATGAAAACAAGATTACACTTGGATCAAACATATTGGGTATAAAAATCATTGCGAAGGCATAAGAAGCAACAGCACCAGTTAACCAGCCACCAATTGCACCTTCCCATGTTTTCTTCGGTGATATTCTTTCAATCAATTTGTGCTTTCCAAAAAATACCCCAAAGAAATAAGCACCTGTATCACATCCAAAACAAGCCAGTGCTACATAAATCATGACTAGACCACCATAATTATAGATGTGGATAATTCCCTTAACAGCGAGTGTTAAAATCATTGTCATGACAAATACATAACTTAAATCTTCGATACTGATTTCTTTTGTGAAAATATGAATTACAAACAAGACGATAAGAAATGCAATAATTGCTGGGATATAAAAATCGATGGGTACTAGGTACATGACTAACGTACTTGCGAATAAAAACGACACCAACCCCCAACTAATTTTACCTCCTCGCACCGCCAATATCTCATAGGATGCAAGTCCACTAACTGCAAACACAAGTAAAAGTAATGGAAAACCACCAAGCACTAAAGGAGGAACTGCAATGAGCGCAATAATTAATCCAGTAACTAACCTTTGCTTCATTTCTTAAGACCTCCGAATCGTCGATCGCGTTGTTTAAAATCATCTAAACAACGATTAAACTCTTCTGGAGTAAATTCTGGCCAAGTCTCATCCACAAAAATAAGTTCACTATAGGCAATTTGCCATAATAAAAAATTTGAAATTCGATATTCGCCACTTGTACGTATTAAAAAATCAATCGGTGGATAATCTTTTGTCATTAAATATTGTTCAAAGTCTTTTTCATCAATATCCAATGTTTGTTTACCCGATTGTACATCTTGTGCAAATGCTTTAGCTGCAAGTAGAATTTCTCTTTGTGATCCATAATTCATCGCAAAGCACAATATCATACCTGTATTATTTTTTGTATCTTCAATTGCTTTTTGAAACAATTTAGCTGTTTCTTTTGGAATTCCTTCCATTTGTCCTATCATTTGAATTCGAATATTTTTTTCCATTAATTCTTTTAAGAATTTTTGAAAAAAGACTGCGGGTAATTTCATCAAATAATTCACTTCTTCTTCAGGTCGTTTCCAATTCTCAGTAGAAAAAGCAAACAACGTTAAAACTTCTATTCCGTCATCGTTTGCTGCAATCGCAATATTTCTAACATTCTCTGATCCTTGATAATGTCCTTGGGTACGCATTTTATTTTGACGTTTAGCCCATCGCCCATTTCCATCCATGATGATAGCGACATGTCTTATTTTATCCATAACATCACCTTACTCATGAAAATATTCTAGCATATTTCACAAATGAATGATAGTTCTACTGTCACCAAATTCAAAATACCTGTTTTGAAATGAATGATTGGTAATTCACAAAAAAAACGCGAAAATGCCTTTGAAAAACTTTCAAGTGTTTCATAACCATATTTGTAAGCAATATCCTTGTAATTAATACTCTCTAAAAGATGTTCTTTAATATAATTTATTGCATTTTGTAAAAGTTGTATTTGCTCCATATTCTATCCTCTTTGTCATAACTAAGCATCAAATTTTTGCAAATAAAAAAATAGTTCACATTAATGAACTATTCTTTAATCTAGATTGTCATTACTTCTTTTTCTTTTGTTACAGCGATATCATCAATCTTTTTGATTGCTTCATCAGTTGCTTTTTGAATTCTATCCAAGCAATCTTTTTCAAGATCTTCAGTTAATGTTTCATCTTTTTTAGCTGCTTCATTAGCATCACGACGTACATTTCTTACTTGAACTTTTGCTTCTTCTGCAAACTTAGATACTTTTTTACACATTTCTTTTCTTGTTTCTTCTGTAAGTGCTGGTACAGTTAAACGGACTACTGTTCCATCGTTTTGTGGTGCAATTCCTAAATCTGCTTCATTACAAGCTTTTTCAATATTTTTTAAACTTGAAGCATCATAAGGTTTAATAACTAGAGTTCTTCCTTCCACAACAGTAATGCCTGCGATTTGATTTACTGGTGTTGGAGACCCATAGTAGTCAACTTCTACATGATCTAACATTGTTGTATTAGCACGACCAGTACGAATTGTATTTAAACTTTCAGAATAGTGTGCAATTACTTTTTCCATTTTTTCTTTTGCTGTATCTAGTACGATATAAGCCATTATTTTATCTCCTTCTTAATTACTGTTCCAATTTTTTCTTGCATGACTGCTTTCTTAATATTACCACGTTCATTCATATTGAAGACAACCAAATCTACTTTATTGTCCATACACATGCTTGTCGCAGTTGTATCCATTACTTGTAATTCTTGTTGGATTAAATCCATATAAGTCAATTGTTCAAATTTAATTGCTGTTTTATCTAATTTAGGATCTGCACTATAAACACCATCAACACCATTTTTAGCCATTAAAATAACATCTGCTTTAATTTCTGATGCACGAAGTGCTGCTGTTGTATCAGTTGAGAAATATGGATTTCCTGTTCCTCCACCAAAAATAACTACACGACCCTTTTCTAGATGTCGAAGAGCACGACGAACAATGAATGGTTCTGCAACCTTATTCATTTCAATCGCTGTTTGTACTCGTGTAGGAACTCCTGCTTGTTCTAATGCTCCTTGAATTGCTAAAGCATTAATCACAGTAGCTAACATTCCCATATAATCACCTTGTACACGGTCAATGCCAAGATTTGATGCCATTTTACCACGAATGAAGTTTCCTCCACCCACAACAATCGCTAAATCAACACCTTGTTCATGAATTTCTTTTATTTCTTCAGCTAAACTTTTTAGAATCTCTGGATCAAAATTGTTTCCATTGCCTGATAAAGCCTCACCACTTAACTTCAATAATACTCTACGATACATTGAAATAACCGCCTCTCTTTCGCAAAGAAAAGGTTTCACTCATCGCAAATATATGATCAAGTAATACCTTAAATTTCCGTTGTAATTATACCTTACTTTTAGACCCTATGCAAGAAGTCAAGAATGTAAAAAGAACTGAATATTACTTCAGTTCTCTACAATAACTCTTTAATATCTCTTTCAATTGTTAAGAAATCAATTGTTGGTTCATATCTCATAATTACCTCACCATCACGGTTTAGTAAGAATTTAGTGAAATTATATTCAATTTCATCATCGAATAATCCACCTCTTTGTGTCTTTAATAATTCATATAATGGTGCTTGATTTTCACCATTGACCTCAATTTTTTCAAATTGAGGAAACTCAATGTTATATTCCTTTACGCAAAAATCGTGAATTTCAGAATTAGTTCCAGGTGCTTTACCATTTAATTGGTCAGATGGGAAATCCAATATTTCCAATCCTTGGTCATGAAACTTATCATATATTTCTTTCAAATATACGTATTGAGGAGTATGTTGACAATGAGTTGCAGTATTCACAACGAGTAGTACTTTACCTTCATAATCTTTCAAAGATACTTCTTTCCCATCATGACTCTTAACTTTTAAATCATATATTTTCATACTATTTCTCCTTTAATTTTATTATAGTCCTATCTTCTTGTTTGTCACTTGAAGTACTCTTTCAAATAAAAAGTCCTATCTAAATTGATAGGACACTCTGTTATTTATTCAACTTTATACCTAATTCTTTTAATTGTTTCTCATCCACTGAATTTGGTGCTTCACTCATTAAGTCAGAAGCACTTGCAGTTTTAGGGAATGCAACTACATCACGAATGTTATCAGTACCAGATAGAATCATAATAAGACGTTCTAATCCAATCCCTACTCCACCATGAGGAGGTGTACCATATTTAAATGCTTCAATAAACCACCCGAATTTATCTTTTGCTTCCTCTTGTGACATACCAATTGCTTCAAATACTTTCGCTTGTACCTTTTGGTCATGAATACGAATTGATCCACTCAATAATTCATATCCGTTTAATACAAGGTCATAAGCACGTGAATAACAATTTTCTTGATTACTCATTAATTTATCAACATCTTCTAAGTTAGGTGATGTAAATGGATGATGAGCTGCCACATAACGATTTTCTTCTTCATTGTACTCAAACATTGGGAAATTAGTTACCCATAAGAAATTATATAATGATTCATCAATTAAACCTAAATCATGTCCAAGTTTAGTACGCAAAGCACCTAATGCAGTTTGAGCAACTTTCTTTTTATCAGCAATAAATAATAACAAATCATTTTCCGCTAATTCAAATTTACGAATTAATTCCGCTTTTTCATCATCACTTACAACTTTAGCAATTGATCCACTTAACTCTTGATTACTATATTTTAGATAAGATAGCGCTTTTGCACCATATACTTTTGCATAATCTTGTAATTTATCTAAATCTTTACGAGAGAATTTATCGCCCCCATTTTTCAAGCAGATTGCATTAATAATTCCCTTCGCATCGATAATGTTCTTAAAGATTTCAAATGAAGTATTCTTAAACACTTCTGTTACATCATTTAGTTCTAACCCAAAACGAGTATCTGGTTTATCACTACCATAACGACTCATACATTCAACATAAGTTAAACGCTTAAATTCAGGTAAGTTTACTCCTTTTACTTGCGTAAATATTTCACGCATTAAACTTTCAACTACACTCCATACATCTTCTTCATCCACAAAACTCATCTCAATATCAATTTGAGTAAATTCCGGTTGGCGATCTGCACGTAAATCTTCATCACGGAAACAACGTGCGATTTGAAAATATCTTTCCATTCCCCCTACCATCAACAATTGTTTATAGAGTTGAGGTGATTGAGGCAACGCATAAAATTTACCATTGCTAATACGACTTGGCACTAAATAGTCACGTGCTCCCTCAGGAGTACTTTTACATAGAATTGGTGTTTCAATTTCCACAAAGCCTAACTTTGATAGAAAGTTTCTCACTAGTAAACATACCTCATGACGTAGTATTAAATTATTTTTTATTTGATTACGACGAATATCTAAATAACGATATTTTAAACGTGTATCTTCTAAAGCATCTGTTTCATCTGCAACAATGATTGGTGTTGTCTCTGCAGTATTGATAATTTTAATGGATTCAACTTTAATTTCAATTTCACCAGTTGCGAGTTTTGGATTCTTATCTTTTCTTTCAGAAACAATCCCTTCTACTTGAAGTACATATTCATTTCGTACATCTTTTACTGATTCTTCCATTGTTTCATCAAATACAAGTTGTACAATACCTGAGCGATCTCTTAAATCAATGAAGACAAGTGATCCTAGATTTCTTCTTTTTGCTACCCACCCAACAAGGGTTACTTTTTCATTTGCATGACTTAAGCGTAATTCGCCATTTTGATGTGTTCTTTTCATTTCTTATTCTCCTGTACACTCGTGACATGTGCAATCATGTTCTTCATTTAAATAATGATCCAATGTATCTACTATTTCATCTAAACTTACTATTTTTTGATTTTGTGAAGCAATGTGTTTTAATGTAACTTGTTTATTTTTAACTTCATCTTCACCAATAATGATGCACACTTTAGCAGCTTTACGATCCACTGATTTAAATTGACTCTTCATAGAACGTTCGATGAAATTCAAATCTGTAATATAACCTGCTGCTCTACAAATAGACGCTACTTGAAGTGGCATGGTACCAACTTCACCTAAACTCATCACGTATACATCTAAACTTGGTTCTGATTCAAACTCACAGTTTTCTGCCTCTGCCATTAAGAGCAAACGTTCAAGTCCAATTGCAAAACCAACACCTGACATTTCTGGTCCGCCAAAATATTGAACTAAACCATCATAACGTCCACCAGCAAAAATTGTTGATTGACTACCTGCTTCTTCATGCGTTGATACAACCTCAAAAACAGTATGTGTATAATAATCCAATCCTCTTACAAGTCTTTGGTCTACTTCATATGGAATCTCTAAAGCATCTAGCCCAGCACAAACTTGTTCGAAGTATTCTTTTGATTCTTTCGTTAAATAATCTTTCAATTGTGGTACATCTTTCATTGAAGGATGATCTTTATCCACTTTACAATCTAGTAAACGAAGTGGGTTTTGGTCATAGCGACGTTTGCAATCACCGCACAATTCATCAACATGATCCTTAAAATGCTCTCTTAGTGCTTCGCGGTAAGCTTTTCTACTTTCATCATCACCCAATGTATTTAACAAAACTTTGATTGATGATAAGCCGATTGTCTTAACTAAGGTATATCCTAGGGCAATTGTTTCCACATCTGCCATTGGACTTTTAATACCAATGTTCTCTATTCCAAATTGATTGAATTGACGTTGTCTTCCCTTTTGTGGTCTTTCGTAACGAAACATTGGTCCAACATAATAAAACTTTGCAGGCATTTCCATACTACCAAATAATTTATGTTGCACAAAACTACGCACAACTCCGGCAGTTCCCTCTGGTCTTAATGTTAGTGAATCACTACTTATTTGAAATGAATACATTTCTTTGTTCACCATATCAGAACTATCATTTTCTCTTTTAAATACACTTGTATCCTCAAAGATAGGTGTACGTATTTCTTTGTAATCATATAGTGTACAAAGCGTTTGAATTAAATCTTCAACTTGATGCCAACGATTTACCTCACTTGGTAATACATCATAAGTTCCTCTTGCTGTTTGATAACCCATATCTTCTCCTCCTTCTTTTTTGAATATAAAAAGCGCCCTAGTCTAAGGACGCTTAATTACGTGGTACCACCTTAGTTCATGTTTCCATGCACTTCAATCCTTAACGCGGAATACGATATTTCCTACTTTAGTTCAGAAATACTTCTCAAAAGTGTCAATTATTATTCAGTCTATAGAAACTTTCACCAATTGTTTCTTTCTCTACAATAGCCTTTAAATAACCTCTTTATCTTAGAATTTATATTACTATATCATGCAGTATGTCACGATACAAGATTTATTTTGTTGTACATTCAATTCCGATATTTTTGTATGTTTCAGTGATTTTATCAATGTTGAATTTTCCATCAACTTTCATATCATCTGTGAAACCAAATCCAAGTAATGTTTCATCACTCATTTTAGTAATGTCATATTTCACAGTAATTGTTGCACTTGTATCTGTAATTGAGTATTCATAAGAAGCACCATCAATTGCATTGATTTGTTCTTTAGAAGCATCTAAAGCTGTAGTTAATGCAGCAACTGCTTCTGCTTGTCCCTCAGGAATTGTGATTACTGTTACTTGTTCAAGTTTTGTTAATGCACCATCAGTGAATACAAATGTAGAATCCATTGTTGCATCAGTAGATGCTTGGTTACAAGCTAATGTTTGTGTTTTTGATCCGCTTGAGCAACCTGCAAGAACAAGTGCTACTAAAGCAACTGCTAATAATTTTTTCATAAATTTCTCTCCTATAATATTTGTCTTTCCACAGAAATGACACTATTTACCTTTTTTAGGTTTGCAATGACATTTTGTAGATGATCAATATCATCTACTAGTATATTCATTTTTGTCGTTGCGGTCAAATCTTCACTGTTTACGACTGAATTAATACCCATTAAATTGGCTTTACATTGCGATACAACTGTCACAATATCCGTAATTAAGAAATTACGATCATGTGATAAACAAGTTAAATTAGCCTCATATTGTTGTTTTGAGATATTATCATCCCATTCAACCTCAATAAGCCTACTCTTTGTACCTTGGATGTTAGGACAATCTTTACGGTGAACTTTAACTCCTTGTCCCTTTGTTATATAGCCAATGATTTCATCACCATAAACAGGATTACAACAACCCGCCAAAGACATCATCATAGAATCAACACCCGATACCTTTAAGCCAGATTTAGATGTTGTTTTCTTTGGTGTATGTTCTTTGTTCAATAATCTTGATAAAGCATTTGTTTCAAGTACGCTTCGTTTTTGATTCGTCAGTTTCTCAACAACATTTTGTGGGGAAATTGACTTCACTGCTACTGCATACATGAAATCGATATAATTACTTACTTGGAAGTGTTGGAAGATACCTTCAATCTTCTTCTTCTCCATGTATTCTTTATCATCAAAGCCACGTTTTCTTAATTCATCACGAATAATTCCTTCACCAATATCAACTTTTTCTTGGCGTCGTTCCACCTCTTTTCGCATCAAGTAGGATTTAATCTTACTTTTTGCTTGATTGGTTTTAACTACCTTTAACCAGTCTTCACTTGGTCCAGGGAATTGTTTTGAAGTTCGAATTTGAACTACATCCCCTGTTTTTAATACCGTATTCAATGGAACTAATGTTTCATTTACAATTGCTCCCACACAGGCATGTCCCACCTCTGTATGAACCCGATAAGCAAAATCGATTGGAGTAGAACCATTTGGCAAATCAATAACCCGACCATTGGGTGTCATGACATAAACATTGGCTTCAAAGACATCTTTTTGCAGACGATCCATGTATTCAACTGGATTATCATCTTCTTGATCACTTGTTAAATTTGCAAAGTCTTTAAACCAAGTTAACTTTTGTTCGATTTCTTTTTGTTCGCGTTTTGAATCATATTTTGAACCTTCTTTATAACGCCAGTGAGCCGCAACCCCTTGCTCAGCAATGGAATCCATATTTTCAGTACGAATTTGTACTTCAAAGATTCTTCCCTCATCACCCACTATTGTTGTATGCAGTGATTGGTACATGTTCATCTTAGGCATCGCCACATAGTCTTTTAAGCGACCTGGAATTGGACGATATGTTGCATGAATATGACCTAATATTTCATAACAGTTTAATTCTGTCTTCGTTACTATACGAATCGCAAGTAAATCTAGGATTTCTTCAAATCGTTTACCTTTTGTTTTCATTTTTTTATAAATGCTATACAAGTGTTTACTTCGACCGAAGATTCTAAATTCAATTTTGTTCAATGTTAATAATTCCGATATTTCTTGAATCATATGCTTAACTTGTTCATCACGTTCAGCTTTCTTCGCTTCAACAAGGTGGGCAATTTGATAATACATATCACGATCAAGATAAAAGAAACTCAAATCTTCTAATTCATTTTTAATCTCACTAATACCCAAGCGATGGGCAATCGGTGCATATACTTCTAGTGTCTCAGCTGCTATGCGTTTTTGCTTCTCCTCTGGCATGTATTGAAGTGTACGCATATTGTGTAGACGATCGACAAGTTTAATTAAAATAACACGTATATCGCGAGCCATCGCAATAAAGATTTTTCGATGGTTTGCAGCTAAATATTCTTTTTCATCTTTGAATTGAATATTACCAATCTTTGTAACACTTTCAACAAGACCTGTAACTTCTTCATCAAATTGCTTTACTAATTCTTCACGAGGAACATCACAATCTTCAAGTACATCATGAAGCAAACCTGCCGCTATCGTTCTAGGCCCGCAATGAAGTATTGCTAAAATATAACCAACATTCAACGCATGAATAATATAAGGTTCTCCACTTTTACGAAATTGACCTTCATGTTTTTCAGTTGCATAATCAATTGATTTAGAGATAATCTTCAAACTATCTTCATTATGAATATATTCTTTTGAGGCAGTTAGGATATCATCTTTTGTAATTATTTTCGTTGTGTTTGTTGCCATATTTGTTCCTCCTTTCTTGTAAAAAAACCGAAGATTCCTCTTCGATTATTTATTCATAAGACATGACCGTAAAGACATTATAATTACCCAATGCCTTACGACCTTCTAATCCTAATAGTTCAATTAAGAATGCACAACCAACTACTTCTCCACCCATTTCTTCAACAAGTTTAATTGTTGCTTCCACTGTGCCTCCAGTAGCCAATAAATCATCGACAATAAGAACTTTTTGTCCTTTCTTAATCGAATCAGCATGCATATGCAATTCATTTGAACCATATTCTAGATCATATTTATAGCTAATCGTTTTACGAGGAAGTTTACCTGGTTTACGTACAGGTACAAATCCAATTTTCATATTTACCGCAACAGGGCATCCAAAGATAAATCCTCTTGATTCAGGTCCTACAATAATTTCAGCACCACATGTTTCTGCAAATTCTTGAATACGACGAGTAGCTTCAAAAAAAGCTTCTCCATCATTCATTAATGGTGTGATATCACGAAATAGAACTCCTTCAATTGGAAAATCTTGAATCTCTGCAATGTAATTCTTTAAATTCATCGGTGTAGCCTCCTAATTAACAGTACAATTATACACTATTCTATTTACTTATTCTATTGTTTTAACAATTAACGAGCACTTTTTACGTCCTAGAAATTCATTGATTGTAACCTCGGCGTAGACAGTTTTACATTCTTCTACTTTGATACTTGGATCTACATCAAACCAGATTGCCTCAATATTATTTTCAAATTTTATTTTCAGGAATTTTTGTTTAATTAATTGTGTACTAACCACTTTCAAATCATCAACTGCAAAGATAACTTCGGCAAAGCCTTGTCCAAATGGTGCTAAATCTAAGTATTCATGAACAGCTGATAAAGATAGATCATTTGCACTAATAGTGCATGCTTCTTCAAGGATTTCTTGTTGAGGCTCAATATGAGCAAATTTTTCTTTTACTTTGTCTTTGAATTGCTCAAACTTTTCTTTTTTGATTGAACATCCAATGGCACCACTATGCCCACCAAAATTTACAAACTCATCTTCAAAACCAACAGCAAAGAAACTATACAAGTCAAATCCATTCGCTGTTCTTCCACTCCCTTTTATTAGTTCATCTGTTTCACAAAAAACAAGTGATGGTTTCTTATACTTCCCTGCAAGTTTCCCCGCAAGAAGTCCTACTAACCCTTCGTGGAAGCGCTCATCTTGAACAATGATAAAATCATCATCCAAATTCTTTTTCTCAGCTAGTACATTCATTTGAAGTGTCATCTGTTTTCTTTGGTTGTTTAATTCATTCATCTGTAGCGCAAATTGTTTTATTTCATTGGGATTGTTTTGCAAGAAAAACTTCACTACATTGTTTGGATTTGCCATTTCTTGAAGACGTCCTACGGCATTAAGTTTAGGTACAATTTGAAACGCAACGTCTTTTTCAGTAACTTTTGAATTTGTATCCAATAAAGCATCCATATGTGGTACAAGATGCTGATTGATAATATCCAAACCCAAACGAACAATCGTACGGTTTTCACCCCAAAGATTCATGATATCGCCCATTGTTGCAACACATGCTAAAGCAATATGTTTGTGATTTCTACCTACTAATTCATTTGCAACTTGCAGCGTAACTCCCGCCCCAGATAAACCTTTAAAAGGTTCTTCAAATAAATCAGGATGTAAAAGATAAGCACATTCTGGATTTTCTTCAATTTCATGATGATCTAAAATAATCACTTCGATTCCCAATTCTTTTGCAAGTTTCAATGCATCAAATGCCTTAACACCATTATCTACTGTAATAATGATTTGATATCCTTTGTCATATGCAAGTTGCACGATATTGGGATGTAACCCATAACCTTCTTTAAAACGATTGGGTATATAATAGCCATTTTCAATCTCAAGCAAATTTAGTGTATCCACCATGATGGATGTAGCACAAATTCCATCCGCATCATAATCACCACCTACAAATACTTTTTCTTTGTTCTCCTTAGCAAGAAGTAATCTTTGACATACTTCCTTTAAGGCATGCGAAGGATTCTTTGTCAAAGTTGGTTGATGGGTAAGCAATTGATTGATTTGATCATCAGTGCACTTACGAAAAGCAACCACTTTGCTTACCAAAGTGCTAGTATTTAGTCTTTGTTCGATCTCATTTGAATCGACTTCAATTTTCTTATATTTCATCATTCAATACCAATTCTTTAAATACATCCCCACGCTCTTCAAAGTTCTTAAAATAGCCATAACTTGCTGATGCAGGAGATAATAAACAAGACTTTCCTTTTGTTGTAATTTGTTTCGCTAAAGCAACAGCGCTTTGTAAATCTTTTACCCAAATTGCTTCTCTTTCTGTTTTATCTGTCCAAATACCAAACATTCTTTCACCTGAAGCATACATAAAAATAACATGAGGCACTTGTTTTTCTATCAAGAAATCAATTAATTCAACATAATCAATCCCACGATCTAACCCGCCTACTAAAACTGTATCCACATCATGAAGTGAAGTAATTGCTTGGATTGTTGATTGACATATCGTAGAAATTGAATCATCAATATAACGCACACCATGGATAGTTCCAATATTTTCTAGACGATGATGCAAAGTTTTAAATGTTGCAATCGCATCTAAAAAATCTTGATTACTCACATGATAATAATTTGATGCAATGGCATAAACAATTGCCATATTGTAATAATTGTGATGCCCTATTAGTGCTACCTTGTTTGGATCAATTTCAATTGTACCCTTTGGATTCACTAGTTTTGTACCTTCTGCATAAATATCACCAGAGGAATTAATCGATGCAAGAATTGCATGTGAACAGGTTGGCACTAAATTTAAACAATCTTGGTTTATGATTGCAATATCACTATCCTCTTGATGCCTATATACATTGGATTTGGCATGACAATATTTTTCAAAAGTACCATAATGATCTAAATGCTCTTCGAATAAATTCAATAGAACACCAATGTGTGGTGAGTCTTTTGCATATTCAAGTTGATGACATGAAATTTCAAATACAACGATTGAATCTTCATTTAATTCTGGGATGATATTAAAACATGGCACACCGATATTTCCCACTAAAAAAACTGAAGGATGAGTAAGGCTCAATACATGATAAAGTAATGAACTTGTTGTACTCTTTCCCTTAGTACCTGTAATACCAATGACTTGTTTCTTATAATACTTCAAAAACAATTGGGATTGACTAACACATTTATCAAGTGGAAATTTCTTGTCATGAATCACAATACCTGGACTTTTCATAATGATATCAAAATCATTAAAATCCGTGTTATTAGTAAGTTGTGTGACGCAATGCGGTCCATCAAATTCAATTTCATTATCATCTACTATTGTTATAAATAGATTGGGAAGATATTTTCGAATAAAAGAAAATGTTGATTTGCCTTCAAGGCCAAATCCCCAAATCGCAATTTTCTTATTTTCAAATTCTTGAATAATTCCACTCTTAATCATAGAATGCTTCCTCAACTTTTTCTTTTACTAAATTCAATAAGTGATTTGGAATTTGATGTTCATCATTCCATTCACCTTTAATTTCATCAAGTGAAATTAATTCTAGTGTTCCAACTTGATTCAAATACTTTTGATACAAAATACCTAGTGGTTTATTTTGTTTAACACGTTTTTCAATGCCAAGCGAAATAGCTGCAACTACTTCTTCTCTTGTACCTACACACTCAAAAGGTTTATTCTCACTTAATCCACATAATTCCATGAGGATTGGATAGAGTTCTTCATTATTTAGCATATCCTGACCAAAAATAGATACGCAATCTTCATCTTCTAAATAAGCAGCCATAAGTAAATAAACAAATAAACACTTAGCACAATGACAACACCAAATCTCTTGTTTACTTCCTACATTACAACTTTTGAATACCGAATGATATTGCACCGATTTAGAGAAGATTTTAGCGATTTGAAGTTCTGATAAAGGACGTAGTAAACTGAAATATTCAATTTCTGGCACTAAATATTGTTGGCTATATTCATTAAAATCTTTTTCAAACTCATAACTCTTTGAATACTGATGATTTACTGTATCATTTAAGACAGTTGATTCATTAGCACTTGCTTCATTGGATAAACAAATGTATTTCTTTTGATTTAATACTGCAGCAAGCGTCGATGCAAAAGCAACCATTGCAGAAAATGGTGTATGCCCATTTAAATAACCTTTCTTATTCAACTCTAACATTCTTGCATCTAATGAACGGCTTACATAAACCAACTTTTCTTCATATCCAGCAGCAATACTTGCATGAATCGCAGACATTACTTTATTGATAACAAACGCATCATTTTCCTCAAATAATGGTTTTAATATTTCCAAAGAAACAAAAGAATCCTTACCTCCACCAACAGGGATTAATTGTCCCACATACTCTTGTACTAGTATGTCACCTTCAATTTCTTTTCCAACACAATTCAATGTAATAAAATCATCGAAGTTTGGTTGAATTTGATTAATATAAAAGAATTCTCCTAAACCATGAAAATAAAGTTTCTTCCACCATGCAATTTGATTATCATTTAGCTTCCCACATTCAATTATTAAATGAGGGGAGCATGTGATTTTCCAATAACTAATGCATTCAACTAGACCAAGTGAAAAAACAAGTTCTCGTACTATTTTCTTATTACTAAAAACTTGGTTTCCTCTTTTTTTAAATAAGTAAGTTGGATTGAATAATTCCAAGCCTGCTATTTCAAAATCATATGTAATTCTAAATTCACTATCATTCTCTTCAATATGAAAGTCATGATAAATAAAATTAGGATATTGTTGTCTTAATTCAGTATAATTCATAGGCATACCTCTCGTACTATAGTATACCTCATAATGCTTCAAATTTAAAAATAAATACACAAAAAGTAAGTAGTTTATCGCGATTCTAACTCGATTTACTTTAAACCTACTTAGCATGTAGAATGACAAAAAAAACTATATTCATCACGAATATAGTTCTTATTATTTTATGCGTTAATACCTTTGATTGTATATTCTTCAAGTTCTTCTTTTTTGTTATTCTTCTTTTTCTTTGGTTTATCTTTCATGTGTGTACGAATATAGAACCAAATTTGCGGAGCAATAAAGATACTTGATAATGTACCAGCAATAAGTCCAATGAACATTGCAAATGTGAATGTAAAGATAGCATTTGATCCAAGTATTAATAAACAAACAATTGGAAGTATCGTAGTGATTGAACTATAGACTGAACGAACAATCGTATTATCCAATGCTTCATTTACAATTCCACGATAGAAATCAGGTGTTAATTTTGCAGTTTTTGCGTTATTTAAATCTTCACGTACGCGATCAAACACAACGATTGAGTTATTAATTGAGTATCCAATAATCGCAAGAATTACAGAAATAAGCTCAGTGTTAAATTCTAAACGGAAGATAACGAAGACTGCAATAACAATACCTACGTCATGAAGTAAAGCAACAATACAGCTTACAGCATAGTCCCATTTAAATCGTAATGTAATATAAACTAACATCGCTACCCAAGCCAATAAGCTAAGCATAATCGCATTTTTAACTAAATCTCTTCCAACAACTGGAGTAACCACGTTATCACCTGGTTCCTCACCATAGATATCCATGAATGTTGATTTGATTTCATCTAGTTGTTCTGTATTTAGGGCATCTTTGATTGTTGCATAAACTGCATTATCTCCAGATGCTTGGAATTTTACTTTATCATAACCTAAATCTTTAAATGTAGCTTCAACATCAGCCATATTCATTTTTTCAGGTGATGTTACAGTAATCTTTGTCCCACTTGAGAAATCAATTCCTAGATTAAGTGGTCCATTTCCTGATGCTGTATTAATTCCAGCCATAACAACTGCTACTGATAATATTGCACAACTTACAAGAATCATCTTCTTAGCATGCTTTAAGAAATCAATTTTATCAAATGGCCCAAAATAAGTTTGTTTTTCATTCTTAGTTACATCTGGAATCTTACTAACCTTAACTCCAAACCAACCTTTTTTATTATCTAAAACACCTGAATTAACAAGTTGATTCATTAAGAAACGAGATACTGCTACGTTAATAACCAATGTACAAATAACTGTAATCATCAACATGGTTGCGAAACCTTTAACTGCACCATTTCCAAACACATACATGATTAATCCTGCAAGCAATGTAGTAAATTGAGCATCAAAGATTGTCGAGAATGATAAATTTTGACCTTCTTTTACAGCTTTTTGTAAACTTCTACCTTTGTACAATTCATCACGAATACGCTCAAATGTAATGATATTTGCATCTACAGTCATTCCTACTCCAAGAACTAAAGCTGCAATTCCTGGAAGTGTAAATACTGCACCCATTGCACTATAAATCGCAAATACAGCGAAAATATAAACTGTTAACATAATACTTGCGATAACTCCTGGTAGGCGATAAATGAAAATCATGAATGCAAAGACTAAAGCAATACCCACAATACCAGCGAAACTAGTTGATGCTAAAGCTCCTAATCCATAATCAGCACTAACAACATTACTTGAAATTTCAGTCATTTTTACAGGCAATGAACCAGAACTAATTAAATCAGCTAATTCTCTAGCTTCTGCTTCCGTAAAGTTTCCCGAAATGATCGCATCACTATCTAAGCGTTGAGTAACACTTGCAGCACTAATGTATTTAGCTTCTCCACCATTTTGAAGCTTAATTGCTTCTTCTTTGTATGAATCACCATCTTCATAATCCAACCATGTAACAATTAGATTATTACCAGAACCCATAGTAGATACTTTTTCTGTTAAATCACCAAATTTAGTTGTATCAGCAATTTTTAGTGAAACAACAGGTTTTCCATCTTGGAATGCCAGCGTTGCACCACCCTCTTGGATGATAGAAGCATCACCAAGTAGTTCATCATTCACATCTCTAAATGTAAGATTTGCAGTTGCTGAAATCATACGACGTGCTTGATCTTGGTTTTCTACACCCGCAAGTTGTACACGAATACGGTTATCACCTTCAATAATAATTTGAGGTTCACTTACACCTAAAACATTGACACGTTTGCTGACACTTTTAGCAACAGCTGACATATCAGGTAATGTTCCACCTTCTTCTAAAGGACTTACTTCATATAAAATTTCAAAACCACCTTGTAGGTCTAACCCCAAAGTAAGATGCTTTGAAATCCCATTTGAAAAGCCCAAGATAACAGCTGCAATGACTGCAATTGTTACAAAAAATACAACTAAGCGTTTTGTCTTTGTATTTTTATTCATGACTCTTTCCTCCTATTAAATCAGTATAATCTGATAAATTCTTGTTATAACCCTCTATAATTGCCATTTTTGACAAGTATCTTACAATTTTATCTGCCGTTAAAGATAATATATCATTTACAGCATCATGTAAAGACCTTGGGGGATGATGGACCCATTTGTATTGATACAGAACATCTTCTATATTTTTATAAGTTAAATTTGGTAATTCTTCACGTTGAATTTGCTGTAATTTTAATACAATAGCTAATTCTATTTGAGAATTATGGATATCAAAATCTTGCATATTCCCCTCCTTTAACTTCATGCAATCAAAGTCTATTTATATCATTATCTTAATACTTTCCATTAGATTACCGCAATAATAAATCCTAAAGTTGCACAGATTAGTGAAAGAATCCAAAATGAGCGAACTACCTTCACTTCTTTCATCCCTTGAAGAACGAAACTATAGTGAATTGGTGTATAGCGGAATACACGTTTACCTCTTAGCTTAACTGAACCAATTTGAATGATGACACACAGAGTTTCCCAAACAAAGACACCGCCAATAAATAATAAGGCAACTTCTTGTTTTAAAACCATTGCAACAGCAGCAAGTGCACCACCTAACGCAAGTGAACCTGTATCACCCATAAAGATTCTTGCTGGATGCATATTATAACGTAAGTAACCAACTAAAGCTCCTAGTAATGATGCAACGAAGACAACAATACCAATATTTCTTGTTTGCAGTGCAAAGATTAAGAATGGAATAAAAGCAATTACACTACACCCTGCTGCTAAACCATCCATCCCATCCGTTAAATTAACTGCATTACTTCCACCCACAAACATAAAGAAGATAAGAACACCATACAATCCTCCCAATGGAACAACTGTATGAATAATAGGAATCATAATATCAAGTGATGTATGACTTTGATAAACAATAAAGAAAATAACTGCCAAGATTACTTGAAGTAAAAATTTATGTCGTGCTAATAAACCTTGATTATCTTGTTTAATAACAATGATATAGTCATCAATAAACCCGATTGCGCCATACCCAACAAACGCCAATAAGATAATCGCAACATCTAAATCAAAAATTGCACTTGGCATAAACAAGAAGGTAACAACAACAGGTACAATCACAAATAAAACACCACCCATGGTTGGTGTTTTAGCTTTCTGTTGATATTCTTCTAAGCTATATTCACTTACAGCTTGATTGAAACTTATTTTTTTTAAGAAATTTATATAGTAAGGCATTAAGATTAAAACGATTCCTGTGCTTACAAGAAATGCGCCTAGCATACTGATTATCATTTTTCTTAACCCCCTTAATTTAAAGCCTATTTATTATATCAAGAACACTATTGAAGTTCAACTTCAATTTCCGTGTCCCTTGTTACAAAAGCATCCAGAGGAACATTTTGATAAACTACTTGCCCACTTCCTGTTATTTTAAAGCCAAAATCAGTGATTTCCCATAGAGCGGTTACATCTTTCTTAGTCCATCCAGCTAAATCTGGCATGTAAAAGCCTCCTGTGTCCGTTAAGATAAAAACTTTTTGTCCAGTTGACACACTTTCTCCAGCTTTTGGAAACTGATCAATGATTGTATCGCTTGTACCCAATACATAGGTAGGTACATCCATTCCTTCAAGTTTTGATTTTGCATAATCATAAGAATGATTTACCAAATTTGGCATGGTATATGTTTGAATATCTTTCTTTTGATATTCACCTTCTTCAGGATACTCAGTCGATTCTGTAGTAGCTGCTGTTGCTGTTAAGTTTGTTAACATCGCTACTTTTCTCAACAATGTTTTAATTGGTTCTGTTTTATAGTGAGCATTACGATCATATGCTGCTTCAAATGCATAATAAACAATGTATTGTGGATCATTTGCAGGCATTCCCATCATTACTGAGGCAATGGTCCTTCCTGATGCATAAGATCCCGATACAAGTACTTGTGTTGTTCCTGTTTTACCACAAATTTCAATTTCAGGAATCATGTAATGTTTTCCTGTACCTTGAGTATCATAAACAACTCGATACAAGATATCTCTTAATTGTGAAGCCGTTTCAGCTGTTATTGGCTCTCCCACAATCGTTGGTTCTGCTTGATAAATAATTTTTTGACTATCATAGGAATCTTTTATTGTTTCTACAAAATAGGGTTTCACCATCTTACCATCACCAAAAATCGCTGAATACGCTTGTAATAGTTGAAGCATTGTAACAGTCGATCCTTGTCCATAGGAAGCTGTTACTTTTTCAGCTGGCCACTCATAATGTTTAATACCAATTTCCTCTCTTATTCCATCCGTATCAACCGCTTGGAAAAAGTGGAAACGATTCAAATAATCTTCATAAATATCTGGATTAATTACTTCTGTTAATAAATCAGCTGTAACGGAGTTACTTGATAAAATGAGTCCATAATCATATCCTACCATGCCCCAGTTTTTATAACTTGCATTGGTAATGCATTGAATTCCTCCTGATTGAACACGATATGGATTTTTATCTCTAGAGTTATAACAATAAGGACCTGAATACACTTGTGCTTCACCATCATACATACCTTCGTTAATCGCTGCTGCCCATACAAATGATTTCATGGTTGATCCAGGTTCATATGGAAGTTGTGCTCCATAGTTATTGTAATCCGTGATATTAAGGGTATTTGGATCAAATGAAGGTGATTGACCCCACGCAAGTATTTTACCTGTGTCAACTTCCATGACAGCTCCCCAAACACGATCTGCATTAAACATTTCATTGGTTTGTAAAAATGCTTGTTCAAGTGATTCTTGGATTTCTTTATCTAAGGTTAAGGTTACATCATTTCCATTAATTGAACTCACTTCTGTTACTTTCATTCCTGGTAATACGAATCCATTTTTATCTGCTTGATATGTACGATACCCATCAGTTCCCGATAAAATTTCATCATATATTAATTCGATTCCCATTTTCCCAACCGTACTACCTGATTCATCTGATTGTGCAAAGCCAACTAGACTAGATGCAAATGTACCCAGTGGATAAGAACGCTTAATTGAAGAAGTAAACTCAATCCCATTAAGTCCATAACTTTCTATTTCTTCCTTCTTTTCCTTTGATAAATTTCGTCCAATTGTACCAAGTTCAGTTTGGTAAACATCTTTTGATAATAAATTGTAGATTGTTTCTTTATCGCCACCTAAAAGAACAGACAAAACATCTGCAGTTTTGCTTGGATCATCAACATAAGCAACTTGACCTTTTTTAGCAGGCCTATTTTTATCTAGAATACAAACAATATTATAAGTCTTGTTATCTTGAGCAATGATGTTGCCATTGCGATCATAAATATAACCACGTGTTGCCTTTTTAATTTCTGTACGCATGTTTGCACTATTTGCGTACTCATTTAAATCTGTATTACTTACTGCATGTACCTTAACAACAGATACTAAAAAAACATTAGAAGCAATCAAAAGAGACACTACTAATGTAATGGTAAATATAAACAGAAGCATTCGATTGCTTCTTTTCATGCTATTCTCCGTTTGCGATGGTAACGATATTATTTTGGTCTAAACCAAGACCTGCATCATTCGCAATTGATTCTACACGGTCACGAGAACTTAAAGTTTGAATTTCAACTTTAACCGCTTCATTTTCAGTTTGATAAGAAGCAATTTCTACGTCTATTTTTTGTTTAGCCACACTCAAAGAATTGTTGTAAGAGCGTAAAAACAAGCTAGATCCAAGTGATGATAAAGCTGCAAACAAAAACAATACAACAGTAAAATTTTGTAAACGTAATTTTTTGACTTTTTTCTTTTTAACAATCTTTGCCATTATTCTTTTACCCTCTCTAATACCCTTAATTTTGCACTATGTGATCGATTATTCATCGCTAATTCATCTTCACTTGCACAAATTGGTTTTTTATTGATTAACTTGAACGCAGGAGTTTCCATTTGTTCTGGTAGTAACGGAATTCGTTTATCAACTTGTTCTACAGTTGACAATTCATTGAATAATTCTTTTACAATTCGATCCTCTAAAGAATGAAATGTAATGATAGAACATCTTCCACCAATCGCTAACATGCTTGTTGCATCTCTTAATCCCTGTTTTAGTGATTCAAGCTCTCCATTTACTTCTAAACGTAATGCTTGAAATGTTTGTTTAGCAGGATGTCCTTTCTTACTAAGCACTTTCATTGGTAGCGCTTGCTTGATTACATCCACAAGTTCAAATGTCGTTTCAATTGGTTTAACTTGTCTATTTCTTTCAATACTTCTTGCGATTTGCTTCGCAAATTTCTCTTCACCATATTGGTAGAGGATTCTTACTAAATCATGAAAGTCATACGTATTGACAACCTCATATGCACTTAACATTTGACTTTGATCCATTCTCATATCCAATTTGGCATCAAATCGATAACTGAAGCCTCGTGATGCATCATCGAACTGTGGAGATGAAACTCCCAAGTCCATCATGATTCCATCAACTTTATCTATTCCCAATTCTTCTAAATCGTTCTTCATATTTTTGAAATCATCATGAATGAAGGTTACATGATCTAGATAATCTTTTAATCTAATCTTTGATTCATCAATCGCCCTTTGATCTTTATCAAATGCAAATAGATGACCTTGTTTAAGTTGCTTAACTACCTCTAGGCTGTGTCCACCTCTGCCAAGTGTTCCATCAATGTAAATGCCATTTTCCTTAACAGCTAATCCATCAACAGTTTCTTGTAGTAATACGCTAATGTGTTCCATTATAGTAAGAAATCTGTCAATTGTTCAGCGACATCTTCAAATGATTCACTTTCCTCTTGATAGCCTTCCCAGCGTGTTTGTGACCAAATTTCCACATGATCTGCAACGCCCACGATAACACATTCTTTTTCAATAGCCGCTTCACTAATTAAGTAACTTGGTAATTGAATTCTTCCCTGTCCATCACATTCACACTCTGTTGCTTTCGATGTAATGCTACGAACATATAGTCGAGTTTCTTTTTTTGTAGATGGTAGTTTCTTTAATTGTTCAAGTAGAAGAGTCCATTGTTCCATCGTGTATACTGTTAAACATCCATCAAGTCCACGTGTCACAATAAAAAGTTCTCCTAATTCCTCACGGAACTTAGCAGGAATGATCACTCGTTTCTTCGAGTCTAGATTGTGTCTGAATTCACCGATGAACACAAATACACCCCACTATCTACCACTTTTCACCACTTACCACCACATTATAACCTACTCATAACCATTTGTTAACACCTTTTTGTGCAAAATGTTAATTTTTTCACTTACTTGAAAATCATTCAACTTCTTTGTGTGGAAAAGCATAAAAAAAGACCCTTTACCAAGGGTCAAAATACCATAAAAAAAATAGTAAGAATCTTACTATTTATTTCCACAAGCGCACATGAAGTGAGGTTTCTTAAGTTCCCCACATGAAGGACATTTTACTAGAGTTGGAGCATCTAGTTTAAAATGAGTTCTACGTTTGTTTTTTCTAGTTTTAGAATTTCTTCTTTGTTGTACAGCCATTTTGGCACCTCCTAATCATTTTCGATTTTGAAATCTTTCAGTTTTGCTAATCGAGGGTCAATCTGACTGCCCTTCGACTTTTCATAATCTTCTTCACTCATTATTTGCCAACCATTACCTTTTGGATAATCAATTGGACCATCTTTCACTACCTTTAGCGGCACTTCAAGATTAATCAGTTGGAAGATAACAGGAATCAATTCAATGATTTCATTCTTAACAACATGGACATCTACATCATCTGTATCGACAAATGAGAAGACTTCATGGCAACAGGTATCAAACGGTACATCCACTGACTCATTGGTAATGGCACACGGACATTCCATAATCCCAGTAATCTCTAATTCTACTTCAAACTCATTTGAACTAGGACCAAAGTATCCAACCCCGCTTACATGTATATCGTGTAAATCTCTTAAACGCGCATTCATTTTGAATGTATCTTTATCAAATTCTACGTCCTCATCAAATTGAATTTGGCCCTGTAAATTTAACAATTCAGTTTTAGTCCATTTCACACAACATACTCCTATTCGTTAACGCATTAATTATAGAGAAAGACACCTCTAAAGTCAATCATTTTAGCCATTCTTCTTTAAGCAATGCTTACAAATCCATCGATATATATCTTCATAAATAATATCTTGTTCTTTTTCATTAAGAATTTCATGGCGTAATTCAGGATAGACTAACTGTGCTAAATTGGTATAGCCTACCTTTTTTAGCCGATTTATCGAGTTTAGTAAACCTTTGTTTCCACCTGTGCAAGGATCATCTTCTCCAGCAATGAAGAAAATTGGTAATTCTTTATTTGTGCAATTCCATCCTTTTATTTTATGCATGTCACACATTAAGCGGAATAAATCTTCATACCCCTTATTTGTAAATGGAAATCCACACAATGGGTCATTGATATAAGCTTCTACATTCTCTGGATTCTTGCTTAACCAATCAAATTTAGTCTTGCCGCCTTCGAATTTTTTCGCAAATTGACCTGTGGCTAATTCCTCTAGAATCGGTGTTCTTGCTTTTTCACCATGTTTCTTTGCTAAGTGTTTTGCAAGCATGATTCCCAAAGGTGCAGCACCTTGATAATTTGGAGCACCACTAAGAATTAATCCGTCTAATTCATAATCATATCGTTTCAAGTAACTGCGAGCCACAAGTGATCCCATACTATGACCAAAGATGATAAAAGGTACATCGGGTGGATATTCTTTTTTAACGACATCCGTAATAAAGTGAGCATCTTCTATTAGTTTTATCCATCCATCTTCAGAGTCAAAAAATCCAAGATCTTCTTCACTTGAACAAGTTGAGCCATGACCGCGATGATCATAAGTAATAACGACAAACCCCTTTTTACATAAGTATTGAGCAAACTTCTCATATCGTTGTCCATATTCACTCATTCCATGAATAATTTGAATAATACCTAAAGCATACTCTTGAGGACGGTATATGTTGTATGATAATTCAACTTTCACTATCTTCACCTCGCTAAACTATCATACCATATTTTTATTAAACATTGGCATTATTATGATAGAATAAAGCAGGTGATAGAATGAAAATATGTGGAATCGTTGTAGAATATAATCCATTTCATAATGGGCATGCCCATCACATACAAAAAGCAAGAGAGCTTAGCCAATGTGATGTTTTAGTTGCGGTTATGTCAGGAAATTTTGTACAACGTGGAGAACCTGCAATTCTTGATAAATGGCAAAGAGCTAGAAAAGCAATTGAATATGGAGTAGATTGTGTTATTGAACTTCCTTATATTTACGCTACTCAAAGTGCTTCTCACTTCGCTAAGGGTGCAATTGACTGCTTAAAACTCGCACAAATTGATACATTAGTCTTTGGCAGTGAATCAAATAATCTGATTGAACTTCAAGAAATGGCTCAATCTTGTATTCACGTTGATCACTTGAAAGAATCTCTTCAAAGTGGCAACAGTTTTCCAAAGGCATACGGCTTATTAGCCAAGGAAATGGAACCCAATGATATTTTAGGTGTCGCTTACTTAAAAGAGCTTTTAAACACCCCAATTACTCCTTATACGATACAACGTACAGTTCATTACCACGACCAAGAAATTCATCAAGAAATCGCAAGTGCTTCTGCAATACGCAAGGCTTTCTTTGACAAGAATTCTTACGAGAACACAACCCCAATGGGAAATGAATTAACTACGTCACCCGTTGTCCGTCTAAAAGATTTTTATCCTTATTTACGTACAATATTACTCACAAGTAATCCTCAAGAATTATCAAATATCTTCTTATTCAACGAAGGCATTGAAAATCACCTTGTAAATATAGCCATGCATTGTGCAACATTTGAAGAATTCATGAATCAAGCCACAACAAGACGTTACACAACCTCAAGGATTCAACGTTCTTGTATTCAATTATTAAATCGCGTTACAAAGGAAGAAGTAAAAAAATTACCACCTCTTGATACAATCAGAATTCTCGCTTTTAATGAGCAAGGAAGAGAATTCCTCAAACATCTTTCTACATTGGAAGTAAAGGTTGCTAGTAAGTTTGCTCAAATACCTGCACCTTATCGCAAACTCGAATTTAGAACTACCCTTCTTTATACATCTATGATGAACGAAGAACATCGAAATCAAATCATCAAAAAAGAAATTGGTGGACCACAATACATAAAAAGCGCTACTCAGTAGTGCTTTCTAAATCATGCTTAATTTTAGTTGTTGATATGCCATCGGTACGTGGTAAGTAAACAATCTCACAGTATTCTTTTAAATCATCAAACTTACCTTCCCAATCATCCCCCATAACAAGGGCGTCAGCAAAATAATTTTGTATGTCGTCTTTTTTTTGTTCCCATGTATTTTCTGGAATAACCAAATCAACATAGCGAATTGCTTCTAACATCATTTTTCTTTCTTCATATGGATGGTATGCTTTTTTACCTTTTATCGCATTAAATTCATCTGTTGATAAGGCAACAATTAGATAATCTCCCATCTCTTTTGCACGCTTTAATAAACGGATATGTCCCCAATGTAATAAATCATATGTTCCATAAGTTAAAATTCTTTTCATGGTTAGCTCCTTATTCATGTATAATTATTATATCAAAATAAATTGATTGTGGAAAAAATATGAAGATAAGAAAGATTTTAGTGATTTTATGTTTATTACTGGTAGGTTGTGCAAGTAAACCATCAACACCCGATGGGACAATGCATGCTTTTTTTAGTGCCTTTAAATCATTTAATTTCAACAAAATGAATGATTTTCTTGAACAACCCATAGACGAAATAACACAAGATGATTTCAAAGCATTTATCGATTATACAAATAGCACCAAAACAACAAAAGAAGTCATGTCGATCCTAAAAAATATGGAGATTGATTGGACTGCAATTGACTCACAGATAGATACTGTCATGTATGAAGTATCCATTACTTATTACAATACGATTGAATTAAAGGAAAATTATTTAGAATATTTTATCCAGGCATTTGAAGATCATACTAACCCTGAAATATATGACCAGCGTATTCAAGAAGCCTATCATCAAGCATACATGCGAGCTAAGCCAAGTCTAACTAAAACTTTTGAAGTTACATGTGTAAAAAACGGAAACACTTGGGTTCTTCTTGATGGTTCAAACTTATTTACCTCATTTACTAAATCCATTAAAACCCAAATCTATTTATTAGGATATTAAAAAAGAGCATTCAATTGAATGTTCTTTTGTTTAGTTTTGTACGTTATGATAAATAGATTGAACATCTTCACATTCATTCAACATGTTGTTTAAACGTTCCCAAAGTTCTTTATCTTCATCGCTTGTTAATTGCACATATTCTTGAGGTAATAGTGTAATTTCACATACATCAAATTTTACATCAGGAATTAAATCTTCAATTGCTTTTTGAGCTTTACCAAAGTCTGTAGGTATCGTATAAACTGACATAACACCTTCTTCAATTTCCAAATCAGTTACTTCAACATCAGCACTAATCAAAGCATCCAACATTCCTTCTTCATCTTCATAAGGGAATGAGAACAAACCGACTGTATCATAGCTATGAGAAACACATCCAGCAACACCCATTTTTGCATGAGCTTTATTGAAACATGTTTTTACAGCACTAACTGTACGGTTTACGTTATCTGTTAGGCAATCAATTACAATTGTACTAGCTCCAGGACCAAATCCTTCATAGCGTACAGGATCATAGTTTTCATTAGAAGATCCTTTCGCTTTGTCGATTGCACGTTTAATTACATCAGCAGGAACTTGATTTGCTTTTGCTTCTGCAATTTTACGTTTAAGTCCTTGATTCATATCAGGATCTGGAACCCCCGCTTTTGCTGCCATATACAATTCTTTACCAAATCTTGAATATACTTTCGTTTTTAATGCTGCAGTTTTCGCCATTGATGCAGCTCGCACTTCATGTGCACGACCCATAATTTACGCCACCCTTCGTTTTTTAACTTGTTTATTATATCAAAAACTATCCAGAAATAAAAGAATATCTATAGATAACTGTTTTTCATGAAGTTAATATAAAATTTAAAGAATATCATAATTAATCATTTAATAATTAGCAATCTATACAAAAAATATGTCATAAAACCTCAGTAATCCCTATTAACTTAAGTATTATCGACATCTATAGAACAATCCATCATCAAAATATATTGATAAATTCCAATGAAATTATCTCCCTTTTTAATTATTGAATTCACCTTTTATCATCGTATACCTTTCAAAAGCATCTTTCCAATGAGGTAATTTACCAAATCCATTTTCTTCTAACTTAGAAGTACTTAACCTTGAATTTTTTGGTCTTTTCGCTAAACTTTTAAAATTCTCAGATGAAATAGGTAATAACTTCACTTGATTTTCCATTCTAGCAAGTATCTCAGTAGCAAAATCATACCAACTACAATAACCACTATTAACACAATGATAAATCCCATACTTCTCACTCTCTAGCATTTTCTGTACAATATTTGCAACATCTACTGTATAGGTAGGAGATCCTATTTGATCATCAATCACTGTTAATTCTTTGTGCTCCTGGACAAGTTTTATTATCTTTGTTACAAAAGAAATGCCATTATTACCAAAAAGCCATGAAATTCGAAGAATAAAGTACTTCTTTAGCTCACTTTGAATTATTTGTTCAGCAAGCAATTTGGTGTACCCATAATAATTACATGGAGATGTTGAATCATTTTCTTTCCATGGTTTATTTCCACTACCATCAAAAACATAATCTGTGCTAAAAAAAATCAATGGTATATTAAGCAACAAACAAATATCAACAATATTTTTCGTGCCTTCAACATTTATTCTATATGCCTTTTCTTTCTCTAACTCACTTTGGTCAACTTTTGTATAAGCAGCACAATGTATAATGATATCTGGCTTAATAGAATTTGCTTTATCTTGTATACTATCTTTGTTTGTAATATCAAATTCACTTTTAGCTAAAGCGAATATTTCATGTTTTGTGGATTTTAAGCACTCACTAATATCTGTAGCAAGTAATCCATTTGAACCTGTAATAAGAATTTTCATTTTCAGTCCCCTTAAACCCTATCAAAATCAATGTCACTCTCATTTAAGAAGGAGGCATTCATATCTTTTTCACTCAATATTGGAGTGAAATCTTCTAGAAAACTATTCCAATCAATTTTTATAGTTGGATCATCATACCTTATCGTTCTTTCACATTCTTTACAGTAGTTATTATTTACTTTGTATTCAATGATTACATCATCAACTAAACTAATAAACGCATGCCCAAAACCATCAGGAATAAGCACCTGCGTTCTATTGCTCTCACTTAAATCAATGCTAATCCATTCGCCAAATGTTTGACTATTTCTTCTCAAATCTACTACTATATCTTTGATTTCTCCCTTTATACACTGAACAAGTTTAGTTTGTGCATACGGTTCATTTTGCCAATGAATTCCTCTAATTGTTCCTTTTTTATATGAACTAGATAAATTGGATTGCACAAATGTGTAGCAAATTCCTAATTCACTGTATCTATCTTTTTGATAAGTTTCCATAAAAAATCCTCGATTATCAACAAAACTATTTGGTTTTATGATTAAAACACCTTCAAAACAAGTTTTAATTATTTCCATTTTATAATCTCCCTGTTATTTTTAATATTTGATTTTTAACTCTCTTTAAAGTCATATAAATTGTCATCCTTATATCACCATAAGCAAATGAATTCGATTTTATTATGTAACTAGTATTATTTATATAAGAAGAAACATTATCTTCATTCGTAATCGTACCCCATGAAACATTACATTCTTTGCAAAGTATAATTGGAAGCGAAATTTTAGCTTCAAAATCGCTTAACTTGGACAGCTGATTATAAGCATTCTTCAGTTCTAAGAAACACTTCATATCTATCCAAAATCCAAATTGTATTGGAATTGTTGCATAGTCAGCATCATCTTCCACACTAAAACCTATTTTATGCATACATGCCTTTATTTCATTTTGTAAAATTAACTTGGCAAATCGTTCACTTTCAGTACTTATATAATCAAATTGATCAATTGTGGTTACCAGCTTAAGTTTATATTCTTTTTGTAATAACTCGATTATATTATCAACATAACCTTCACACTGAAACAAATTACTAAATCTTGTATTCAACACACTATTTCTATATGAATAGCGACTTCCTTTTGTCGTGATAATTGTATCGTCTACATAGCAAAGATAATCATATTTTTTTAATTTATCTTCAAGCTTAATTAATTCAAGAATAATATTGTTATGAGTAGATTCAATAATAAAAATATCCTTTAAATTAAGTTCTTCGGCACATTTACAAACATCTTCATTTTTAGTTATAAGAAACACATCACATTTTAATCCAGTTGTATATTCATTAAATAATTCCAACGAACGAATATCATTACAATAAAACACGATTAATTTCTTAACTTTCCTTGAATTACAAGATTCTGTTTTAATTATAAAATCCAAACACAAATTATTATGTACATCAATAGCATTGTTGTTTCTAATGATGTCATCCATTATCATATCAATGTTATAATCGTAGTTTTTCTTAATATAATTTATGCTTTGAATGAGTTGAGTACTATCACACACCTCCATACTTTCACTTTTTTTTAACGAAAATATTTTTCGTTTTAATATTGGACAATTATCTTTCAATAAATCCTGCGCAGAATAAGCATAAGGATTATAATTTAATCTTATATCTGAATCACTGTACTTCTTTGTATCAACAATAGTTCCCCAACTAAATCCTAAATTTTCGAAGTAATCAGTTAATACTATTTCATGTTTATAAACAATATCGAAGTAATTATTTGTTTTGGTATTGAGGTTTCTCCAATAATCATAAAAAGCATTATCGATCAAAATTGAATTTTTAAAACACATAAAATATGTTTGAATATGTGTCTTAAAAATTTTCTTTCCATCAGTAGATTCATAATTTGCTGTTATTCCCCAAAAATCTTTATCCTTTATCCGTTCATTGTTAAACATATCTTCAAAATGATAAAAAGGTCCATAAAAAGTGTCATTAAATAAAACTAACTCTTCTACAGTTCGCAATTCTTTCTCACCAACCATATTTATGCCAAATTGAAATCCACCTGCATCTAGACCAATATTTTCTCTTACATAAACAGTTTGAGTTAATTTCTTAAAATACTCCATTCCATCATTATTAACTTTACCATTTACAACAATAATAAAATTAGTAAAACATTGCGTAATATCATTCAGCAAATACCTAAGATATTCACGCACAATTCCCTCTTTATCATAAAACACAAAAATTCCTAAACGTTTATTATTCATCCGTTGCTCTCCCATCAACTACTAAATTTTACTGATTCATCATATTTCATTGAAACATCAACTGCATTCCCATCAAGTTTTATACTTCCATCACTTATCCATATTGCTCGCGAACAAAACTCTTTAACAATTCCCGAATCATGCGTTACCAAAATAATTGTTACACCTTTATTTTTTAATTCACGAAGCTTTGTAAGACATTTTTTTTGGAAGTTAGCATCACCTACAGCAAAAACTTCATCTATCAATAAAATATCTGCTTTAACATTTATAGCAATTGCAAATGCAAGTCTAATATACATCCCTGATGAATACACTCGAACTGGAGCGTCAATATAGTCTTTAAGTTCAGAAAAATCTATGATTTCATTTAGAATCGAATCTATATCTTTCTTAGATAATCCCCAAATTGATGCATTTATATAAATGTTTTCTCTTCCTGTAAAATCAGGATGAAATCCTGCTCCTAACTCTAATATTCCTGCAACTTTTCCCTGAATATCAATTGTTCCACTAGTGGGATAAATAATATTAGTTAAAATCTTAAGCAATGTACTTTTCCCACTTCCATTAGAACCAATAATTGCTGTTATTTCACCTTTGGAAATTTCTAATGAAATATTTTTTAAAATCTCAACTACTTTTTTTTCGCCTTTCTTCATTCTTAAAATTCTTTCTTTTAACATCATCGGTTTATCATAGTAGTTCACAAAGCTTTTAAATAAATTTTCTATTTTAATTACAGTGATATTCTTCATAATTCCTCCGCAAATGTTTTATTCAACTTATGAAATACATAAAGTCCCAAAATGAGAAGTATAATAGAAACGAACAGTGAGTACATGATATTTATATTTGGCATTTCGCCATATAGCAGAATAGCCCGATACGCTTCAATTATTTCTGTCAGTGGATTCAATGATAGAAGCAATTGTATATCACTTGAAAAACTAACAGCAGAATAAACAATTGGAGTCAAGTAAAATCCCATCATGGTTACTATATTCACGATATATGAAATATCTCTCATCGAAACATATAAAGAACAAAGAATAAACGCTAAACCACATTGCAATATCGTTTGAATAATTAAAATAAGTGGAAAGTAAATTAGTGTAATTCCAATTTGATTACCCATAAGGATAAAAACTATCAACAGAATTGCAAACCCCATTAGAAAATCTATAAAATAAGTAATAACATTTGATAGTGGCAAGACAAGTCGAGGAAAGTATATTTTTTTCACTAAATTACTATTTCCAACAATGGAATCCACAGACGTTGTAATCGACGAAATAAAATAATTCCAAGGTAGCAATCCACACAGTAAAAAAAACGAAAAATTATCTATCTCATTTGGAAATAAGACCGAAAATACAAAACCATATATCACAAGTTGCAGTAATGGTGTAAGCAAAGTCCACAAAAAACCTAAAAATGATCCCTTATATCTAGAACGCAAATTTCTTTTAACCAGATAATAAAGCATCGTTTTATATTTATATATTTCTGTTATATCGTTCAATATGTTTTTCATTTTTCTCCCCTACTAAAGAAGTATAATTATGACTACTGATTCTAAAAAATAATTTGTGTAAAAATGATTTCTAATTAGAAAGTTTATCTTTGCAATAATATTTGAATTATCTAATTGAGAAAATTTTACGAGAAGCTGATTATCACTTTGATTTAAATCATCTTCATAGATATTGCAAAATAAACCAGCTTGATTCTTAATACTATCAAGTAAATCACGATAATATTTCATTTCCTTTTTCAAATCAAAACATATGACTGAAGATAAAATGTTAGACAAAGTAGTTTTTCTCTTTTTAGCACCAATAGCATTTGTTTCGTGCTGTCTATATAAAATTGTAGATTCATCTATAAACCCTATTTCTCCAAACTTACTTGCTATAAGAGCTACCCACCAATCATGAATAATAACCTTATCCCAATGATTTTTTGATTTTATAACTTTCTCTTTTAAATAATTATTCATCATTATAGTGCAGCCCGTTACTACATTTTTTAATAGCAGCTTATTAAAGCTCACATTTTTAGAACATAACCCTTGAAATTTCATAAAAGAATTTGATATAACATTTAAATTTTTATCAACAACAGTTAAATCTGTAAAAATCAAAATTGGATTACCCTGTTTGTTCGCTTCATATTCTTTCATTTTATGATAACTTTTCATTACTTTATTTTTATCCCAAACATCATCTTGATCTGAAAACATACAGTATTTTTCAACGCTATTTTCAAGTAAATAAAGAAAATTTTTACATGAACTATGATTATTATTTTTAGGAAGTAATTTAATCATATTGGGATATAATTTCATATATTTTTCAATTATATCCAAAGTACAATCAGTAGAACCATCATCACTTATTGTAATCGTTATATCTGAATATGATTGATTAATTAATGATAGAAGCTGTTCTTCTAAATATTTATCACCATTAAATGTCGCAAGTAATATTTCTATTTTATCCATAGTTAACCTCTATATCTCAATTCGCTTAATCTTAAAAGTTTTGCAAGAAATCGAGAAACATGTTCTCCCCAATACATTCTATATATGGAATAATTCTCTTTTTCTCGTATCTTCGATTCAATATTTTTAATTGAAGTTGAGTTATTATGAATTCTATGTGTCACTAAATATTTAGGAATATGAATCAATTCTGCATTGATTTTACTAATTCTTACCCACGCTTCCCAATCCAAGTTATTTACAAATGAATTATCGAATAAATTCGTGGAATAAATACGATTGAATGTAACCGTAGGACAACATATTGCGTCTGCAAACATCAATGAAAACTTACGAGCAAAATATGTTTTCTTAATATATGGAATTGTAAGAGGAATATTCAAAATATTTTTAATGATTAACTCTGGTATATACTTCATTTCTTTTCCGTTTTTTAACACTGAACCTCTTGTGCATATAATAGAAAAATTTTTATTCTTATTAATTGATTTCTTGATATAAACAGAATAATTCTTGTTATATATATCATCCTGATGGCACAAAGTTATATAATCAAAATTTGTACATTTTAATGCATAATTCCAATCATTTGCAATTGAAGTTTCATCTTTGCTTACAAATAACTCTAAATTATATTTATCAGCTAAATTTTTGATATGATTATTAATTGTTGATGTTGACATATAGATAGGAGACGGATTATTTTGATTTACTAATGATAGGATACATTCTTCTAAATATTTGCTGTCTTTATACGCACATATAACAAATGCATGATTCATAGCCTTCTCCTCCTTCAAAATTCGCATTCGGTAAATATCAAATTATACTTAAATAAAGAAACACAACTATTATACTATCCTCCCTCACCCCAATTTCAACCACATTGGAATCAACACACACTTAAAATTCACTAAAACTTAAATTCTTGTCAAAAACAAAAAAAAGAACTGATCAATTTAGAGATTCATCAGTTCTTATCTTCTTACTATTCACATTAATTCAATCACTTAAGTTATTTATAAATCCTTCAATCGTATTCCCAAAAGTACCCATTTTTATAGCCGGTTTATTTTTACCATGGAAATCACTACCACTTGTCATAATCAACTGTCTATCCTTAGCTACTTTGTAGTAATATTGGGTTTGTTCTGGTGTATGGTAATTACTTTCTACTTCAATTCCTTGAATTCCAAGATCAAGTAATTGAGTAAATATTTCATCATTACCTTTAAAATTCAACCCAGGATGGGCAACAACTGTTGTTCCATGTGTTTCTTTTACAATGTTCAACACATGCTCAACAGTAAGTAACTCTCCTGCTACAAAGGCTGGTTTCCCTTGCGAAAAGAAATCCAAATAGATATTTAAGAATGGATTATCACTACGATTTCCATTTTCACGATACGGTAATAAAAATTCACTTTCCATAAATTCTGGAAGTTTAAGCAATAATTCGCCGATATCTTCTGGAACAAGTACACCATTTTTCTCAATCTTCTTAAGTTCATCACGGTTGATATGAATTTTTAAATAATCTTCAAGCAATTCAACTTGTTTCATCGCTGCTTTTTGATTTTCCTTTAAGTAATAAGACTTTATTTCTTCATATCGCTGATCTTGATAATCCATATTATAGACTAACAAATGAAAGTTAATTCCTTTAAAAGTACAATCAACTTCAATACCAGGAAGTACCTTTAAACCTAGCTTTGTTCCCTCTTCAATCATTTCGCTTACACCATGAACAGAATCATGGTCTGTTAATGCTATTTGGCTAATACCGGATGCTTTAGCAATTTCACATAGTTCTTTCGGTGAATACTCACCATCATCACTATAATGTGAATGCATATGAAAATCTTTAATCATAAAAGCCCTCCTACTAAGTGATATAATTATACCATGTTAGGAGAATACAAATGAAGACAAAATCAATGAAACGCACTGAATGGTGGCGATTAAAAGAATGTAAATTTACATATAAAACAATAAATCCAACAATCGAAGCTGGGCTAATCCAAATGCAAAAGCTAGCAGAGCCTTTGTATGTTACATATCCACATACCACCACGCCTAAGTGCATAGCCGCTAATGGTTATTCCTGGCTACAACTCGCTTTTAAGAATTACAATTTATGGTGTACCGCAATGTTTGATGAACAAGACACTTTACTAGAATGCTATTTTGATGTTACTGCAAACAATTATCTTCATACAGAAGGAAATTCCTATTTTGAAGATTTATACTTAGATATTATCTTTTTTCCCGATGGCACAATTAATTTGCTTGATGAAGATGAATTATTAGATGCTTTGAATAAAAAGATTATTACTCCAGATCAAGTTGAACAAGCCTACACAACAGCAAAACAATGCATTGCTTGGTTAGAAGTAAAAGAAAATCAAACAAATCTTATTTCTTTTTGTTATCACACCTTCAATCAATTAAAGCACTCTCAAAAATAATTCTTGACTAAAACAAGGATTATTTTTTTTACTCGATTATGTCACCTATTCAAAAAAAAATGTAACTCATTACATCTAGACTCGCTAAATGTAACCAGTCTATCTAAATTTGTAACAAAAATAGTAACAAAAAATTCTTTCATTCCTCGATATTTGCTATCATTAATATAGGACGTGATTTGAATGAGTTTAAATATCGCAATATGTGACAATAACCCGTATCATCTAAACGAAACGCTTTCAGAAGTAATGAAATTTTGTAAATCGATTGATATTAAACCTACAGTTAGTACATACAGAGAAACAACACAAATACTAAAAGATTTCATTAAGACCGAATTTCAAATTTTAATTACATCAACCGAGTTAGAAAGAACTAACGGTATTGAATTTGCGCATAAAATTAATATACTCTATCCTAAAACCAGGATAATTTTTGTGATTGATCCGCAACAATATACAACTGATTTATATACAGTAAATCATTTATACACCGTATTTAAAAATGACTTATGCAAACTAACAAATGCCTTACAAAAATATATAGATGATTTGAACTCAAGTATTGATACATTAGTCTTATCATTTAAAGGAAAAACATCCATTATTCCTTTTAGAAACATTGTTTACATTGAGAAATCATTACGTAAAGCTTTGTTTTATACAACTCAAGGAAATTATGAAACATATCGTTCCACGGATGAAATATTAGAAATACTCCCTTCTACAATTTTTGTTCAATGCCATCGTGCTTTTTTAGTTAATATGTTGTTTATCAAAGATTTAAACTCCAATGAAATTAGTTTATATAATGGGCATCTTATTCCTGTCGGTAGAAATTATTTATCCTGCGTTAAACAATCACTAAATAAAATAGAGCATGTTGATTTATAGACAGTATAAACTGTCTTTTTTAGTTATCTTACATGCAAATTTAGTCATCTTACTTATTTTTAATTGAAGGTTATCCTTTGAATTGTTAAACTTTAATCAAGGATGGAAATAGAAATGAAACTATTAATAGAACAGTCTACCGACATACAAGAAACTGAAATAAAAATTGTATGTGGTTATATGGATGATCGTTTAAAAAGATTAATTGAACAGATTAAATTGTATACTTTCTCTTTTGTTGGCTATAGTGATGGCATATCAACACCTATCGCATTAGAAAACATATACTATTTTGATACTGTTGATAACACTGTCTTCATTTACACAAAAGATAAAGTATATTCTTCTGATAAAAAGTTATATGAGTTAGAAGAATATTTAAGTAACTCTCCTTTCACTCGAATTAGTAAGAGTTGTATTATTAACACAAGTGTCGTTGCATCGGTTCGGGCACATTTTAATGGTCGTATTGAAGCAACACTTACCAACGAAGAAAAACTTATTGTTTCAAAACATTATATTCAAGAATTCAAAAGAAAGTTTATATTTTAAGGTGATGACAATGAAAAAAATATTAAATATTACATTCGGTAGTTTTACAATCATGATGATCTTGTTTACATTCTTTCGCCAATTTGATTTAGCACCAGAAATAAATAATGAAACTGTTCTTCTTGTCTTAATCATATCAACTAGTATTGCGTTATTAATGGAACTCTCTGATAAAATACAAAATCATTATGATATCTCATCAATTTGGATTGATTTGGTAGTTCGTATCTCAATTTGCTATGTTGTCGTATTTATCGCTTGTGCTTCATTCGGGGTTGTCTCTTTCTCACTTTTTGGTCTTTGGGAAATAACACCTACATTAATATTATGTTTTCCACTCACCTACTTCTATACAGTTTATATGAATAATGAATTAGCAGAATCAATTAATCAAGCAATACAGAAAAGAAATAAGATTGAATAGCAATCTTATTTTTATTTTTAGTCATCTTATTTTCTTATTTAGTCACTATACCATTTTGTTACTTGTAACTGTATTTTATTTATCTTAGACTACTCTCGAGGTGATAGAAATGGAAAAAATTATTGAAATACAAAATCTAAAAAAATCATTTAAGGATATTCATGCGGTAAATGATATTAACTTCTATGTTGAAAAAGGAAAACTATTTTCTTTTCTTGGAACAAATGGTGCAGGTAAATCAACTACCATTAACATCTTATGTACATTACTCGAAAAAGATACAGGTACAGTACTTATTGATCATTGTACTTTAGGTAAAGATAACAATGAAATACGTTCCAAGATTGGTGTTGTTTTTCAAGATAATGCCTTAGACCCATTATTAAGTGTAAAAGAAAATATCCTTACAAGAGGTAAACTTTATAATTTAAAAGGAAAAGAGTTGATGGATTCTCTAGAATTCGTTATTAATGCAACTGATATTGGTGAGTTTGTAAATCGTCCTTATGGTAAATTATCAGGTGGCCAAAAACGTCGTGTAGATATTGCGCGAGCACTAATTCATAAGCCAAGTATTCTTTTTTTGGATGAACCTACAACAGGGCTTGATCCTTCAACAAGAGAACTTGTTTGGAATACAATAGCTAATTTACAAAAAGAGTATCAAATGACAATTTTCTTAACCACACACTACATGGAAGAAGCTGCTACATCAGATTACATTGTAATCATAAATCACGGACAAATTGTTGCACAAGGAACTCCTTATGATTTAAAAGAAAAATTTAGCCAAGATGCATTACGACTAAAGCCCCTTGATGATATCAAAGTAAAAAATATATTAGATAAGTCGGATTATTCTTACATGATAAAAAACGATTTGATTATATCTACAATTAAAGAATCAAAATCAGTAATAACTCTTCTTCAAGAATTAGAGCCTTTCATTGAGAGTTTTGAAGTTATCCACGGCTCTATGAATGATGCATTTATCGAAATCACAAAAGGAGAATTAAACAATGATTAATTTAGCAATTAGAAATTGTAAAATATATTTTAGACAAAAGAGTACTGTCTTCTTTTCATTAATGGGTGTCTTCATCATTATTCTACTCTACGCCGTATTTTTAGGTGATCAATTCAAGCGTGGTTTGGATGTAGTCGAAGTAGATATTCTTATGTATAGTTGGGTTATTGCTGGAATCGTTGCCGTTACTTCCATCACAACCACCATGGGTGCATTTGAACTGTTTGTAGAAGATCGTGCTCACAACATCAGCAAAGACTTTAACATCTCGCCTGTTGCACCTTATAAACTTGTAGGCGGCTATATTCTTTGCGCATTTATTGTAGGAAGTTTGATGAGTCTAGTTGCCTTTATCGTTGGAGAAATATTTTTGCTTATGCAAGGCGCAACACTTCTTTCTGTTTCGATCATCATTCAAATAATTCTTGTAATTTTATTATCTAGTTTGATGTCGAGCACTATTATCTTCTTTATTGTTAGCTTCTTTAATAATTTAAGTGCAATGTCAACGGCAAGTACAATTCTAGGTACTTTGATTGGTTTTTTAACTGGTGTTTATTTACCCATTGGCTCTGTACCAGAATATGTACAAATGATGATTAAATGTTTCCCTACATCGCACACTGCAGTGCTTTTACGTCAACTCTTCTTACAGGAACCACTAAAAGTAAGTTTTAATAACTTACCTGTTGAATATTTAAATGGATTTAATGAAAGTGTTGGTGTTGTATTTAAATTTGGTAGTTTTACAGTTGAACCTATTCATCATATTCTCTTTATGATTGCAGTTACCATTCTTTTCTTTTTTCTTGCTATTCTTAACTTATCACGCAAAAACAAATAACTTACTTTTGTATTTCTTTATAGACAAAGCAATCGGTAGTATGTGCATTAACCATACCCACAGCTTGCATAAACGCATACACAATCGTTGATCCTGCAAACTTAAAGCCCATTTTCTTTAAATCTTTGCTAATTTGATCAGACAACGGGGTTGTTGCTGGCATTTCTTCAATTGTTTTATAATTCTCCATTCGTGGTTTTCCATCAACATAATTCCATAAAAAATCATTAAAACTTCCATATTTTTCTTGAATCTCTAAATATAATTTCGCATTTGAAATCACTGAATTTATTTTAAGTCGGTTTCGAATGATTCCTTCATTTTGCATCAGTTCTTCTATTTTAACGGCATCATAACGAATAATTTTAGAGGCATCAAAAAAATCAAAAGCTTCACGATAAGATTCTCTTTTCTTTAAAATTGTAATCCAGGATAAACCCGCTTGCATTGTTTCCAATATAAACATTTCAAATAAGAGTTGATCATCATGAACTGGCTTTCCCCACTCATAATCATGATAATCACGATATATTTGCAAGTCCCCTGCCCATTTACATCTCACTTTATCCATCATTTTCATCTCCTTTTTAAGATCATGTGTTGTATTTCTTTCTATCATACCACATGCGATAAAACAAAAAGCCACAGAAGTGGCTTTTATTTTTCCATCCAGCTTTCATCGCTTGGATTATCTCTAAATTTTAATAATCTTTCTGAATCCTCTGCTTGAATGTAACCAGTTTCTACCGCAACTTCAACAAGTGCATTAAAGTTACTAGCACTTACATTCTTTACATTTGCTTCAGCTAAACGATCCAATCCTTTTTTCATACCATAAGTAAAGATAGATGCAATCCCTAGAACTTCAATACCATTTTCTTGTAGCACTTTCACTACATCAATACTTGAGCCAGCTGTTGAAATTAAATCTTCAACAACAACGACTTTTGTACCTGGTTCGCATTTTCCTTCAATTTGATTTGTTCGTCCATGATCTTTCGCACTAGCACGAACATAACCCATTGGTAAGTCAAGAATTTCTGAAACAAGTGCTGCATGTGCTATGCCCGCTGTTGCAGTACCCATAACTGCTTCACATTCTGGATAGTGTTTTTTAATGATTTCAGCTAATGCATTTTCTACATCTCTTCTTACTTTTGGATTAGATAGAGTAAGACGATTATCACAATATATTGGAGATTTTATTCCACTAGCCCATGTAAATGGATCATTTGGTTTTAAAAATACTGCTTGAATATCTAATAAATCTTTCGCAATTAACTTTTCCATCATTATTCTCCTTTTACAAATTCTCTAACACAACGGCGGTATGCTTCAACTGGGTCACTAGCACCCGTAATTGGTCTTCCTACCACAATATAATCACTTCCAATTTCACGAGCTTGTGAAGGTGTTGTAACACGTACTTGATCCCCTTTTGTTTCATCATTGAAACGAATACCTGGGGTTACTGTAATAAATTTATCACCACAAGCTTCACGAATAAGCCCAGCTTCAAGTGGACTACATACCACACCCGCAAGTCCTGCCTTCTCAGCATTTTTAGCATAGTGTACCACCGTATCATTCAAACTATGGTCAATCCATAATTCTTCTTTCATTCTTTCTTCCGATGTACTTGTAAGTTGTGTTACTGCGATTAGTTTAATATTCGGATTCACTTCATCAACTGCTTTTTGAGCAGCTGCCATCATTTCGATTGTACCTGCTGCATGCACATTTAGCATATCTGTTCCTAAATTTGCTAAGTTTTTAATCGCTTTATACACTGTGTTTGGAATATCATGTTGTTTTAAATCCAAGAAAATCTTATGTCCACGACGTTTAATTTCATGAACAATGCTAGGTCCTTCTGAATAAAATAATTCTTGACCAATCTTAACAAATGGCTTTTCTTCCTTAAATAAATCAAGGAAATTTAATGTTTCTTCCTTACTTGAAAAATCACACGCGATAATGACATCTCTTTCTCTCATTGATGAGCCCTCCCAATTATGTCTTCTAGTTTTTCTATGCCTAACTTATCCATTAATATGGGTAAGTTATCAATAATTTCTTTGCATGCATACGGATTACGACAATTCTCTGCACCTACTTGAATTGCGGTAGCTCCTGCAATCATCATTTCAATTACATCCTCTGCAGTTGCGATTCCTCCAATTCCAATGATAGGAATGCGTACTGCTTTATAAACTTGATATACCATTCGAAGAGCGATTGGTTTAATTGCAGGTCCACTAAACCCACCCATTATGTTAGCGATAATTGGTTTCCCTGTTTTTAAATCAAATCTTGCCCCAAGAAGTGTATTAATCATACAAATTCCATCTGCACCAGCTTCTTCCACCGCCTTAGCAATTTCAACAATATCTGTTACATTAGGTGATAACTTAATATATACTGGTTTGGTTGTCACTGCCTTAACTGCTTTTGTAATCTCTGCCGCAATTTTTGGATCTGTTCCAAAACTCATTCCACCATGTTTAACATTTGGACAAGAAATATTAATTTCAAGTATACCTACGATATCTTCCTTATCCATTTTTTTAGCACATTCTACATATTCTTCTAAAGCAAATCCAGAAATATTTGCGACTACTTTTTTATGATAAACTTCTTTTAACTTTTTAAATTCTGTTTGAATTACTTCATCAATACCAGGATTTTGAAGTCCTACTGCATTAATCATCCCTCGATCACATTCTGCAATTCTTGGCGTAGGATTTCCAAATCGTGCTTCTTTCGTAGTTCCTTTTGTCGCAATACTTCCTAACTCGTTGATGTCATAAAATTGTGCAAATTCATAACCAAACCCAAAGGTTCCACTTGCTGGTATTACAGGATTATCCAATTTCCACCCTGAGAGTGTTACGCTTAATCTTTTGTCCATAAGATTTCCTCACTTTTCATGACTGGTCCTTCAACACAAATACGTTTATAGCCTGTCAGTGTCTTACAACTACATCCCATACAAGCACCAAATCCACAACCCATTCTTTCTTCAAATGATAATTGTCCTTGGGTGTTTGATGCATCAAATACAGCCTTTAACATTGGAAGTGGTCCACAACTATAATAAGGATAATTTTTTAAGTCTCCTTGAATAACTTCTGATACAAACCCTTTTGTTCCATAACTTCCATCTACCGTACATACTGTAACAGAGGCACCAAGAAGCTTAAATTCATTTTCATAGAAACATTCACTTTTTGTATTAAATCCCAATACTACTTCTACCTCTACACCTTTTTCAATTAGATCTTTGCATAACCGATATAGTGGTGGAACTCCTACACCTCCACCCACAAGCAATGCATGTTTACTCTGTTGTGGTGTAAAGCCATTTCCAAGTCCTACTAACACTTCTATTTCTTTTCCTACTTCTTGTTTAGCCATCCAACTAGTTCCAGCACCGACTACTTTATAAATAATAGTAAGAGTTGAATCATCATAGTCACATAGGCTAATTGGTCTTTTTAAATATTCTGTGTCAATTGTAATATTAATAAACTGTCCTGGATTTGTTACCCAACTTGTATCCCCTTCAAGAATCATTTTGTAGACATTTTGTGTTAATGGTTCATTTTGTAGAATCTTATAGGTTTGTATAGATTTCATAATTAAATACCCTTTCTATAAACAATGTCACCATCTTTGATGGTCATGTAGCATTTACTTTGTAACCATTGTCCCTCAAACGGTGTACTCTTACCTTTTGATTCAAATTCTCTTGAGCGTACTTGTTGGCGATCATTCAAATTGAATATAGTAATATTCGCTTTTTCAAAACTTACAATCTCGCCACCATCTACTCCAAATATATCTGCTGCATGTCCACTCATCCACTCCATGACATCTTCAAGCGAACATTTTTTCTCTTTTACAAGTTTTGTATAAACTAGAGGAAAGGCAATTTCATTTCCAACAATTCCCATGCTAGCTTTGTCCATTGTGCAATTTTTTTCTTCATCACTGTGTGGTGCTTGATCTGTTGAGATACAATCGATTGTTCCATCAAGTAATCCTTGTAGAAGTGCTTCTTGATCTTCTTTTGTTCTTAGTGGTGGATTCATCTTAAATCTTCCATGATTTTCAACGATATCATCTTCACATAAGAATAAATGATGAGGTGTAACTTCACCACTTACAGGATATCCCTCTTTTTTTGCTTGTCTTAAATATGCTACTGATTCTTTTGTTGAAATATGACAAATATGATATTGGCAATTGGTTTCTCTTACTAAATCAAGATCACGCTTAACTTGAGCATATTCAGATTCACTTGAAATACCTACCAAATTAAATTCCTTTGCTTTTTTACCATCATGTATACATCCATGTTCCTTTAGCAGTGCTTCATCCTCACAATGAGCAATAATGATTGCATTATTTCTTTGACAACTCTCCATTGCTTTCTTCATCATTGATGCCTCTTGCACACCTTTTCCATCATCTGAAAACAAATAAGTATGTGGTAGTAACTCATCAAAATCAACAAGTTTCCCTACTCCTTTTTGACCTTGTGTTATTGAGGCAATCGGTAAGACATGAATGCATGCATCTTGATCAATCAATTTTCCTAACTGTTCAATATGTTGGGCTGAATCTGGAACTGGATTCACATTGGGCATTGCAAACACTGTTGTATATCCCCCATGTGCTGCTGCTTTTGTTCCTGATTTCATCGTTTCTTTGTACGAATAACCTGGTTCTCTTAAATGAACATGTGGATCAATAAAACCTGGGAAGACATGCAATCCTGCACAATCAATCACTTCCTCGACCTCATCCACATCTATTTTATCGGCAATGACAATACAGCCTTCATCATCAATCATAAAATCTTTTTCTTGAAATTTACCCTTGATATAAACATTACCATTTTGAAATAATTTGCTCATATTTCCTCCATAAAAAAACCTTCAAAACATGAGTTCGAAGGTCATCAGTAGTTACTATAAAAAATTTGATTTCTTCGAAACGTCACGCATTTCATTAAAGCCATTGTCATTATATCATATCAAATTTTATTTAATAGATATTTTCTAGTTTTTTTCCATAAAATCTTCTATCAGCTTGATAAAAGACTCCGTATTACTCACAAGTGGTTTTGGAGTAAATGTTTTACTCTTTTCTATATATTCACTAAATTGATTTAAATCCCTAGCATAGATGAGGTATCCTTGTTCATCAAAACTTTCCAGAATTTGTGTTTGATGATCATTGTGATGTTCACCAAATTCACTTAATCGCGCCGCTCCAATTACCTTCTTACCACTTTTTAATGCTGTCATAATTGTCCCTACACCACCATGAGTAAGTATCAAATCAGCCTCTTGTAATAATTTTGCAAATTCGTCACGATCAATATAATCAAAAACCTCCATGTTGTTTGAATGATAAGTTGTGTATCCTGCTTGTACAACAACACGATCTAAAATGACTCCCGCTTCAATTTGTTTATCAATTGCTTCTAACAAGCGCTTGAATGACTTATCTTGCGTCCCAAGTGTAACTAATATCATTAGAAAATCCACCCCCCATAGACTGCTTTAGGATATACCTCTAACATACTCTCCCATTGAACAATAAATAAATCCGCAATTGGATAAATCATTTGTCCAGCTTGAGTCGGTGTTTTAGAATTCGCAAAAGTTTCAATATAGATGACCTTCTTCTTAAATAGATGCGCTATTTTGCACATGGGTACAGCAGTATGTGTTCCTGTTGTAATAATATAATCTGGTCTTATCTTAATAAATAGAACAAATGATTTTAATATATTAAATGCGAAGATAAATAAGTATGAAAACAAATGTTGTTTCGTTCCATAAACAAGTGTATGAAATTTGCTCCCATACTTATCTTTTAACGAGCTATTTGAAGCTGTATTTTCAGTAATAAGAGTTGCATCAACTCCATCAAACATCGGAGCAAGCTGCATTAATTCCGTTAGATGTCCCCCAGTACTTGAGATAAAGATTACTTTTTTCATTTTATATCTCCTCAAAAAGAAAGAGTGTGAACACTCACACTCTTATTTTAACTTATTTTAAACTATTTTTCACTAATTCGATGACATCTTCCATAGTTTCGCTTGCAAGTGCTTTATTTGCTAGTTCTTCCATATCCGATTTTTTAAGTGAACGAATCATTTTACGAGCACGTAAGATACTTGAAGCGCTCATTGAGAATTCATCAAGTCCAAGTCCTAGTAATACTGGAGCAGCTAATTCATCACCAGCCATTTCTCCACACATTCCACACCATTTACCTTCTTTATGAGCACCATCAATTGCCATTTTAATTAAACGTAATAAAGATGGGTTCATTGGTTGGTATAGATAGGATACTTTTTCACTCATTCTATCTGCAGCCATTGAATATTGAACTAAGTCATTTGTACCAATTGAGAAGAAATCTGCTTCTTTAGCGAATTGATCAGCAAGAACAGCAGCAGCAGGAATTTCAACCATGATACCTACTTCAATCTTATCTCCAATTTTTACACCTTCACGAATTAAATTTTCTTTTTCTTCATTGAATAATGCTTTAGCAGCTCTAAATTCTTTTAATGTAGCAATCATAGGGAACATGATACATAAGTGTCCATATGCACTAGCACGAATTAAAGCACGTAATTGAGTTCTAAAAATATCTGTACGGTCTAAGCAAAGACGAATTGCACGATACCCTAAGAATGGATTCATTTCTTCTGGGAATGTGAAGTAACTTAATTTCTTATCGCCACCAATATCTAATGTACGAATAACAACTTTTTTATTACCCATTGCTTCAAGAACTGTCTTGTAAGCTTCAAATTGTTCATCTTCTGTTGGGAAGTTATCTGAATCCATATATAAGAATTCTGTACGGTATAACCCTACACCTTCACCACCATTTGCAAGAACACCTTCAACATCTTTTGGAGTTCCAATATTTCCTGCAAGTTCAACTTCATGACCATCAAGAGTAACACTCTTTTCGCTAATAAGAATCTTAAGAGCTTCTTTTTCTTCAATAAATTTAGCACGTTTTGCACCAAATTCATTAATTTGATCTTCTGTTGGATTTAAAATTACTACACCATCAATTGCATCTAAAACAAGAACATCACCTTGTTTAGCTTCTTCCATAATTGCTGCACAACCAACAACTGCAGGAATTTCTAAACTTCTTGCCATGATTGCAGAGTGAGATGTTCTACCACCAATTGCAGTAGCAAATCCAAGTGTATATTTTTTATTTAATTGAGCTGTGTCAGAAGGTGTTAAATCTTCTGCAACAATGATTACTTCTTCATTAATTGTTGTTAAATCAGGAATGATTGCTCCTGCAAGATTGCATTGTAAACGGAAAGTAACGTCTTTTACATCAGCGGCTCTTTCTTTGAAGTATGCATCATCCATACTTTCAAACATACCTACCATCATGTTAGCAACTTGTTCAGTAGCATATTCTGCATTGATGCCATCATTTTTAATCATTTCTTCAATTTGGCCTTTTAATTCAGGGTCATTTGCCATCATTAAGTGAGCGTCAAAAATAGCTAATTCTTCTTCTGATAAATTACCAGATGCTCTTTCCTTAATAACTTCAATGTCAGCAATTGTTTTCTCAAATGCTTTTTCTAGCTTTGCAATTTCTTCTTCAGAAGAACTTTGTACTTTTTCAATTTTAAGTTCTGGTTGTTGTAATTTATAAACCTTTGCAATTGCAACTCCCGATGATGCTGCTATACCTTTCAACATAGATATCCCTCCTTAAATTATATGGCGATTCAAAACATCTACCATATCTTTGATAGTGTTAATATCATGTAATTCTTCATCAAAAAAAGTAATCCCAAACTTTTCTTCTAACCCAAGTGCAAAATCAACAACCCCGAAAGAATCTAGCCCTAATTCTTCAAATGTTGTTTCTTCCATGACTTCGCATTTTTTATTGATTGATTGCTCAAGGTAACCTTTTATTGTGTTGAACGTTTCCATGTCTACACCTCACGGAGATTTTATCATTTTTTAGATGTTAAGACAATCAATAAATTCGTCAATCGCTTGCTTTTTTAGTCGATAATAGCTACTTCTAGAATAATACTCTATATACCAATTGGGGTTTGGATAACTAAAAAACTCATTTTTTAAAATAAACTGACTTGTTGGACTACACAACAAAATTGTTGAATTTACTAAGTAAACAGTACTTAATTCACTTGAATAGTAAGATTTATTCTCTTCAACGCTTAAGAATTTATACATTTGTATTCTTCGCTTTGATCTCATATAAGCCTTTGCTAAGATCATTATAAATGATTTTTTATCTTTATCACTTAATGGTTTTGTTAACATAAATCCCCCTCCTAATCCATTTATATGATAAAAATTAATGAATGAGTACCCTTTTCTCGTAATTGTAGATACTATTTTTTTCTCCATCTAATAGCACTTGCTTTTTATTGCTTTCTTGATATAATTTTCAAGTAAACTCGAAGGGGGTTAGATGATGAGTAATGAATCTACAACTTTGCCCTATAGCCGTATTATTTTATCAATATGTTACTTTCTAATCGTTCCAGTTTTTTCTCCACTCATTAATATGATTATTCAAAATTCATTAATATCATATACATTTGCTGTGAGTTTATCTGGACTATTATTAATGATTCAAAATTGGGACTTACTTGCAATTCACGGGAATCGTTTTAAGGATGATTATAAAGAAGCTATCTTCTTTACTATTATTGGTATACTTATCATGTCATTTTTAGTTTGGGCTAATACGAACTATTTAAACGCATTCCTGCCACTTATTGCAAAAGAATCACTCCAAGCTTTTTCTTGGTTCATTGTTCCAATACTGATTATTAATACATTTGTCTTCGCTATGAATTATGTTATCGTCTTCAAATGTGTTACTGATCGATTGAAATTAAAACACGCTGAAGCTGTTGTTATTCTCTTATCTGGATTCATATTTGCTTTATTATTCACAGTTACCTACATTCCATTTGATATGATTGCTTGGTTAAAGGGTTATCTGTTCTATTTTGTAATCACAATTATTATTTCTTATTTATATAATCAGACTCATTCATTTCTTCCAGGAATGTTCAGTCTTGGATTTGTTTTACTCTTATTCAATCTACTTAATTACTTTGTTGCATAAGAAATGGAAGTTCACTACTTGTGAACTTCCATTTTTAATTTATTCTGTTTCGATCAATCCATAACCACCATTGTTACGGCGATATACAACACTGATTGTTTCAGTTTCAGCATCCGTGTAGATAAAGAAACTATGTCCTAACATTTCCATTTGAAGAATTGCTTCCTCTAAATCCATTGTTTTAGCTTGGATTGTTTTTGTTTTAACAGGAATGTCTCCTTCATTTAATTTTTCTTCATCAACTTCGATGAAATTCATTGCTAATTTATCTTTATGTTTACGCGATAATCTCGTTTTTTGACGGCGAATTTGATCTTCTAATTTGTCAATTGCTAAATCAATTGCAGCATATAAATCTTCATGTTCAACTTCTGCACGCAATAAACCAATTTTGCTTGGAATTGTCACCTCTATCTTTTGAGTTGTTGGGTAAATTTTCACAACAACACGAGCAATAGTGTCTTCATCAATTAAGAAATACTTATCAAGGAAGGATAGTTTATTCTCTATTTTAGTTCTCATTCCTTCAGTGATACTAACATGTTGTCCAACGATTTCAAATCTCATATATGAAACCTCCTATTCTTACTTATATTATAAATGATTCAGAATAAGTTTGATACACCAATACATCAAACTTCAGTTATTTTTCATATTCGCTCATGTACTAAACTCATTAACCACTTGTACACAACTACCATTGCATATGTGTCCATACTACAATACTCAATAAGATGTGTTCTGATTTCTTCTGAATCAACCTCATCATCTTCTCTATCCAATAATCGCCATTGGAAAACTGCATCCATTCCTTGATGAATATCTAAATCTTGATATCCACTTTGGTTCTCCATAAGAGACATTAACACTTTTAGTGAATAGTAACCTCTCATACGAACATCATAGACAGCACCAATCACAAACGGAAATGCCAAGTCAACAAGACGACTATATAAATTCATTAAATCTTTTGCATGCTCAGGAAACTGAGCTGCCATTTCCTTTAAACGTATTTTTTCAGCACCTTCAGCATTATAGGCAACAATTGTCCCCTCATTTGGTATATCTTGAATTAGATTTTCTACAACATGACGTCGACAATCACGAGTTCCTAAATATTCTTTATGCTCAATTGTGCCATCTTCATGCAAAATATGAATTGAGTATTCAAACGGTAGTACATCATACGGTTTCATCCCTTTAAATGGTGGTATTGCATAAGTTTCCCATTCAAAATCTAAAAACGTAATTGGATATTTAATTTCTTCTATCCAAGTTTTTAGTGAATAATAATCCACATATAATCCATCATTTTGACTTGCTCGAATTTGCGCAAATTGTTGTCTTGAACCTTCAATACGATCTAAATCTACATCCTTAAGTTTTAATCTACCTTCATGATGCATAGCATATTTATGTTGAGAAGACACTAATGTCAAAATAGAATCAGCATCTACTTCTAATTCATTTGGAAAACACTTATCATAAAAACGACATTTGTTTTTCTTTGTACATTTATTTTGACGCGTACACTCCACGACATCACGTTTTAATATTTCATCCATGCCATTGAGTGTATCTTCTAAATTACGTAGACGTTTAAATACGGTATCTTTTATATTTTTACTTGGGTTTCCTTTATCATTAAAAAACTCTTCCGTAATTTGAAATAATTGGTGAGGATCTAATTCATCACCACGTACATAGTTTTCATCAAAATGTAAGATGTATATGTTATGAATATCAATTTCATTTTCTTCCAATACCCAAATACTACTACAATAAAAATTCATGTCATCATCTTTTGGACGATTGCCACAGAATAGAAAATAAACATCCCATCCTTGTTCAGTTTTATGTAGAAAAGGAATTTTAACTCTTAATTGTTTTGCTTCAAAGCGTCCTTTTACAATCCATTCATTATTTTCCATTGCCTTTAATGCTAAACTAGCCTCATCACCACGTGCACCTAAAAAACAATCTGTAATACCTAGTTTTTCACACGCAAGTGTTGTTACAGCTTCATCTAGTCGCACAAAAGAATTAAACGGTAATGGTTCCTCATAATGACTTAACCAGAATAATTTTGGACATCTTAAATATTTTTTTACATCAGATATATGATACATTGTAATCACCTTCATTCATTATACATCACATTATAGAATAGCTAAAGTAAATCCAAAAATCAAATAAAAACCTCATCATGAGGTTTTAGATACAAAAATCACCATGTTTAAATAGTTGAATTTCTTGATTATCATAAGTAATTCCTACAATATCCATATCAGCGCTTCCAAACATAAAGTCTGAATGAGCCATTGAAACATTGCATCCGTGTTGAATAAGCTCTTCTTTACTCATTTTTTCGCCATCTTTGATGTTGTTTGGATATGCTGCACCTAATGCTAGATGGCAGGATGCATTCTCATCAAACAAAGTATCATAGAATAAAATATTCATATTGGATATAGGAGAATTATGCGAAATAAGCGCTACTTCTCCTAAATAACATGATCCTTCATCCAGGTTGATTAAATTAGCTAAAGCATCTTCTTGCTTTTCTGCATGAAACTCAACCGCTTTTCCATCTTTAAATTTAATCCAAAAGTTTTCAATTAATTTACCTTGATAGTTAAGTGGTTTTGTACCATACACAATTCCATTAACACTTGTACGAAGAGGTGTTGTAAATGTTTCTTCAGTTGGCATATTTGGGTTAAACATAATACCACCTTGAGTTGTATCATATCCTCCAGCCCAAATGTGATTTTCTACAAGTCCAACAACTAAATCTGTACCTATTCCATTTTTAAAATGAAGTGATTTAAAATTGTATTTGTTTAATAAATCATTGTGTTGATGTAATGATTCATTGTGGTTGTCCCACTCATGTACTGGATCATTATCTTCACTGATACGAACTGATTTAAAAATTGCATCCCACAAAGCATTGACTGCATCTTCACCCTTTAAATCTTTGAAGATTGTTTCTGCCCATGCAACATTAGGTAAGGCTACGATTGACCATTGTCCAACATTTGCCATTGTATAATAGCGATAAGGTTCCATTGCTTTAGATGCTTCAAGACTTACAGCTTGTAACTTTGATGGATCAATGTGCTTCAAGTTTCCTGGAATGCTACTACGAATACTTAAAAAAGCACATTTTGATTCAACTTCTTCTTTGCGTTGTTCAATTTTATAAGCAGGTACTTTTTTCAAAATATCAGTTTCAACATTTTCATAATGAAGTTTTGTGATTAAATCATCACTCCATACAACATCCACTTTAGATGCTTTTGCTTTATATGCTTCTGCTACGCATAAACGTACAAATTCAACACATTCAACGGGCGCATTGATGACAAGTGGTTGTCCTACTTGGATATTAACCCCTTGTTTTATTGCAAGTTCTGCATATTTTTTTAAACGATTATCCATGGATTCACCTATAGTCCATTGGAAATAGGTAGCATTGCAGCTCCTAAAATTCCAGGTTCACTACATTCAGCTTCTGTAAAAATAACATCTCTCATTCCTGAATGAACTAGTTTTTTGAATTTTTCTTGCATGATTGGTAACCAAATATCTTTGGATTTCATTACCCCACCACCAATAACAAAAATATGTGGATCTACAATATGTGCAATATGGCTGTACATAACAGCTAAATCAGTTGTAACTTGATCAACAAGTTTCTTTGCTTCTTCATCACCTTGAACATATAAATCAAAGACATCTTTAGCACTTTCGATTTTATCACCAAAAATAGCTTGTCCTTTACGTGTGATCGCACGACCACTAGCTTCACTCTCAGATGCTCCTGGATTTAAATTATTAAATGGTTCGCGGTATGGATCAACAATTAGATTTCCAACTTCACCTGCATATCCTGATTTTCCTGAAACAAGCTTCCCATTCACTATCAAAGCACCACCGATTCCTGTAGAAACCGTTGTGTAATATACAATTGGATATAATTTTCCTGCTCCAATGATTGCTTCTGCAAGTCCTGCACAGTTTGCGTCATTATCAAGGAACGTTGGTAATCCTGTAGCCTCTTCAATCATCTTAGCCATTGGATAGTCAGTAAATCCTGTTAAATTACTAGATAGTTTCATTACTTTATTAACTGTATCAACTGGTCCTGGTACACCAATACCAACTCCAATACAATCCTTGTAGCCATCAATTTGTTTGATTAATGAAATAATATTGGGTACAACCTTTTCTGGACCTTCTAGCCCATAAGAAGGACTTTTTAATTCTTGTAATACTTCCCCTGAATCCGTAACTTTAGCAACACGTACATTCGTGCCCCCTAGATCAATACCGATAATTGTCTTCATGCTTGTCTCCTTTTTTATTATCTATTCATTATTATAGAGTTTTTGTCGCAAAAAGAAAAGGCTTACATGTGGATTAGACAAAAGAAAAACTTTGATTTCTCAAAGTTTAATTTACACGATTGCCATAAAAATCATGAGCCTTGATTCGTGTGATAGTTACTGGAACAAACGAACCAAATTCTATTGGTTCCTCACTCTTAAAGATTACCTCACCATCTATGCCATCAGGTGCACTAAATACACTGCGACCACGGTAGAAACCAGTTAAGCCATCTTGTTTTTCAACAAGCACTTCCAATGTTTTTCCTATCAACTCTTGATTCTTCGCTTCAACGATTTCTTCTTGAAGTTTCATCATTTCTTCATAGCGTCTATTTTTTTCTTCTTGGCTTAATTCATCTAGCAAGTCATATGATGGTGTATCCTCTTCTTTTGAGTAAGTAAAACCACCTAAACGATCCCATTTTACTCTTTTCATGAATTCCAAATTCAATTGAACATCTTCTAATGTTTCTGTAGGAAATCCTACAATCATTGTTGTACGAAGAGCTGGTGTAGGATATGTCTCTCTTATTTTATCTACAAGTCGAATAATACTCTCTACTGAACCACGACGATTCATTATTTGCAACATACGGTCAGATCCATGTTGAACCGGAATATCAAAGTAAGGTAATACTTTATCTAACTTTGCCATTCCTTCAATCAATTCATCATCAATTTCATCTGGATACATATAAAGAACACGAATCCAATGAAGTCCCTCAATTTCATTACAACGACCTAATAATTCCAATAATCGACGTTTTCCATAATTATCTAAACCATAACGTGTAGTGTCTTGAGCAATCAGATTTAATTCTTTTACACCACGCTTCGCCAATTCCTTTGCTTGATCAACAAGGGCATCAATATCAAATGAACGATAACCACCACGAATTAGTGGAATTGCACAATATGAACAACGATTATCACAACCATCAGCTATTTTCAAATAAGCCATCCATGGCTTACCTGTTAATACTTGTGGACACTTCCCATAATCATTCGCTATTTTTTCTCCTAATACTTCAGTTAAGATAGGACCAAATTGATTGTATTGTTTCAGCGTTATAAAACAATCCACCTCTGGCAATTCTTCAGCTAACTGATCTAAATATCGTTCAGCCAAACATCCCATTACAATCAATTTCTTACAGTTTTTTTCTTTATATTCAGCCATTTCTAAAATTGTATTAATACCTTCTTCCTTTGCAGGATCAATAAAACCACAGGTATTTACAATAATAGCATCTGCTTCATTTAAGTTATATGTTATTTCTTGGTTAGATTGTTGTAGCATTCCAATCAAGTTTTCAGTATCAACTAAATTTTTACAACATCCTAGTGATATAATTCCAATTTTCATACAGTACCTACTTTCCGACAGTATTGTACCACAATCATCTCATCGTTGCAGTAATCTAGATTTTTTTCTTCACGATATGCTTTAAATATTATATAATTAAGCATTATGCGAGGTAATCACTATGAAATTATATATTCCAGAAAACTATGATCCTATTTTATCAGTAAGAGAAACACAAGAAGCTATCAAATATATTCGTGATACATTTCAAAAAGAACTTGGAAAAGTTCTTGGATTATCACGTATTTCAGCTCCATTATTTGTAGAAAAAAGTTCTGGGCTAAATGATAATTTAAATGGTATTGAACGCCCTGTTAGTTTTGATATGAAAGAATTACCAAACGATGAAATCGAAGTTGTACAATCGCTTGCGAAATGGAAAAGATTGGCTCTTAAAAAATATGGCTTTAAAATGCATGAAGGTCTATACACCAACATGAATGCAATTCGTCGAGATGAAGAAGTAGATAACACTCACTCTTGTTATGTTGATCAATGGGATTGGGAAAAAATTATTTCTAAAGAAGAACGAACCATTGATGTACTTAAACAAACAGTGCAAGATATCTTTAAAGTAATTAAACATATGGAACATGAAGTATGGTATAAATATCCAAATGCAGTAAATCATTTACCAAATAAAATTCATTTCATTACAACACAAGAACTAGAAGATAAATACCCTACTCTTACTCCAAAGGAAAGAGAAAATGCAATTTCAAAAGAACTAGGTTGTGTCTTCATCATGAAAATTGGTGAACCATTACATAGTGGTATCCCTCATGATGGTCGTGCACCTGACTATGATGATTGGTCACTCAATGGAGATATCTTCTTCTGGCATGAAACCCTTCAATGTGGACTAGAATTATCAAGCATGGGAATCCGTGTTGATGAAAATGCAATCGTTGAGCAATGCAAGAAATCAGATTGCTTAAATCGCTTAGAACTTCCATATCATAAAATGGTTGTTAACAAAGAATTACCTTATACAATTGGTGGTGGTATTGGTCAATCAAGATTATGTATGCTTTTGTTAAACAAAGCTCACGTTGGTGAGGTTCAAGCAAGCATTTGGCCACAAGAAATGATTGATGAATGCGAGAAACACAAAATTCATATTTTATAAACGAAAGGGTTAAACGATAAATCGTTCAACCCTTTTCTACTTATAATGCCTCAAACGGATAATTATCTGCTGGATTGGTTGGTTCTAATAATTTATAACTATCCAAGTCACTTGGTAGTTCAACTTTGGTTGTACCATAATCCTTAACATTTAAATTCATATCCATTTTAAATCCTGTTGAAAATGTTGGATCACTCATATCCATATCCATCATCATTGTAAGATTCGTAATTAATTTATCCTTGTTGATATCAATTGTCATCGATAAATCATTGAATACAAAATCTGTTGGTATCTCTTGTCCTTGAAATTGACTCAGAATATCATTGACATCCTCTGGTTTAACAACAATAGTAATTCGAATTCCATCCTCGATTTCTACATAAGTGAAATCAAAATTACCACTCATATCAACTTTATCATTTTTGGCTGCAACACTTAATAATGGAAGCGTTGCTTTTAATTGATAAAATATATTATCTTCAGGACTTACTACTTCTTTGGTTTTCATGTTCATTGTATTTGTATAAACATAATCATTTGCATAGATCGTTTCAGCTGTTGTCTCTAGTCCAAACATTGATGTCGATATTTGCATCAACATTTTTCCATCATCTAAATCCGTTCCATCAATTAATGTAAGAACGCCCATATCCATAGATAGAGATGCCCCTTCATCACCAAGTGAAATTTTAATTGTACCATCTACTGTGAAATTCATTGTTTGCGCCATATTCACTAGAGCATCACGATACATTAATCCAACATCTTCTTTACTGAGCTTCTTTTGACATCCAAATATGCCAAATGCTAATCCCACACACAATAATCCCTTTATTATCTTTTTCATATTCTATCCTCGCTACCTTCATTCTAACAAGAAAAAGAGATGCAATCAATTGCATCCCTTTCTATAGCCATGTCCTTTTTGACATTTACTTTGTATTTCATTCAATTCTTTCATTGAACAATGCTCTAACTGTTCAAAGGTATATTCATCTGATGATTCAAGAATATTTGATATTTTAGCGTATTTACCCACGCCCATATTTCGCTTTCTTGCACCTTCCCATGTTTCTTTATCCACTTGTTGACTATGACAATTTCTGCCATCAAGATTTTCCTGTAAAACCACATCAACTAATTGATTAAGCGAACTTGAAAGATTTTGATTTTTTGAATAAATACTAACTTCCAGATAATTGTTTGCATACTTTGCTTGATATATTTGAGAATCAAGTATTTGACTCATAGCCTCTTGAACATCTTCTCCAATAACATTTACTTCTTGAAGTAACTCCATAGCATCACCACTTTGATCTACAACTTCTATTACTTTATTATTTGAATCTAAATTCAAAATAATCGTAGGATTTACTTCCATTGCAATTGAGCTTACCACAAGCGATGTTGGCGATTTACTAAATAACGATAATGAAGTTACTAATAAAACGACTACCATTGCAAAAGCAACACCATACTTCATCTTGTTTGAGTGTTTAGGTTTCATGACATGTTGTAAGATTTCTCGCTTTTTACTTTTGGTTATTTCAATTTTATCTAATTGCTTCATTCTCTTCATTTAGTATTTCACCTCCTAATCTTTTCTTTAATTCTTTTCTTGCTCGTTGAAGTCTTGACGAAATTGTATTAATACTCGCATTACAAATCGCTGCAATTTCTTTTAAACTGTACTCTTCATAATAATAAAGATAAATAACTGTAGCATATTCTTTTCTTAACTTCCTTACCTCTAGAATCAATTCACCATCACTGTCCTTTGGATCAATTGAGAATTGGCTAAAATCATCAGTGAGTTCTGCATTTTTACGAAACCAAGATTTGAACAAGTCCTTACAGGCATTAATTGTTACTCGTAATATCCATGCTTTTTCATATGTTGGATCAGTAAAAGGTTCATCTAATTTATAATACTTAATGAAGACATTCTGAAAAATATCATCGACATCCGCCTCTGACTTGCAATAAATGAAACATAATCTTCGCACGTCATTTGCGTACAAATCGATAGCTCTTTCTACCTGTTCTTCACTTAGCATATTTACCTTCTATTAGTTATGACAATTTCTTCCTTGCATCATTCTACCATTTTTAACTTGATTTGTTGTCTTTACACTTCTTGTTTGTTTTGTGGTATAACTTCTTTCTATATTCATTGGACAATCTTCTTGATTTTTCAAACATTCTTCACTTGTTTTAGGGCAATCTTCGTAACCTTTATGACAATTCGATGTGTCTTGTGCTGCAAATACATTAGTTGCTGTTAATGCTAACATTCCTGTAATTGCTAATACTGAGAGTAACTTTTTCATATTCATTTCCTCCTTCTCTCACTTATAAAACGATTGCGAAATAACTTATCGTGCAAAAATGATGACTTTTTTAAATATTAGCACTCATCACTTGACAGTGCTAATATTTGTGCTATACTATAGTTGAAGTTAAGGAAACTTCTTCTAGAATTTCATAGATGATAAGAAAAGAGGCGATATTATGAAATTAGTACCTAGAAATGTAAGTTTGTTTGACGAGATGTTCGATGACATGTTTAAAGATCCATTCAATTTTAGAGGTTCAACAAACGTGATGAAAACTGACATCAAAGAAAAAGATGGTAATTATCTATTAGATATTGAATTACCTGGATTTAGTAAAGAGGATATTCATATTGAACTAGATAAAGGTACCCTCACCATTAGTGCGACAAAAGAACGTAGTGAAGAAGAAAAAGATGAGCATGGTCATATGATTCGTCAAGAAAGATTCTCAGGTCATTGCTCACGTAGTTATTATGTAGGCGATAACATCAAAGAAGAAGATATCAAAGCGAAGTTTGAAAATGGTGAACTTAAATTATTCTTACCTAACATGTCCGAAAAACAAATCGAAACAAAAAAACAAATTCCAATCGAATAAGGCTGAGTCCTTATTCTTTTTTTGTGTTCTATTGTATAATAGGAAAAAGTGGAGGTACACTATGAAACAAATTTATAATTTTTCTGCAGGCCCTGCTGTTCTACCAAAAGAAGTTTTAATACAGGCAAAAGATGAACTACTAAACTATGCAAACTCTGGCATGTCGGTTATGGAGATGTCACATCGCTCCAAAGTGTATGAAACTATCTTGCAAGAAGCTAAGCAAGATTTAAGAGACATTGCTAACATTCCAGATAACTATGAAATTCTATTTATTCAAGGAGGAGCTTCCTTGCAATTTTCAATGGTTCCTATGAATCTTATTAAAAATGGAAAAGCTGATTATTTTGTAACTGGTCAATTTGCAAAGAAAGCGTATGAAGAAGCTAAACTATTTCTAGATGCTAAAGTTGTTGCTTCTTCCAAAGAGCAAAACTTCACAACAATTCCTGATGTAGCTAATGTTGAAATCAGAGAAGATGCTGATTATGTTTATATTTGCGAAAACAATACAATCTATGGCACAAAGTTTAAAGAACTTCCAAATACCAAAGATATTCCTTTAGTTGCAGATGTTTCTTCTTGTTTCTTATCTGAACCGATTGATATTACTAAATACGGACTTCTCTTTGCAGGAGCTCAAAAAAACATTGGTCCCTCTGGTGTCTGTGTTGTCATTATTCGAAAAGACTTAATTCGTGAAGAAACATTTAATCCAACACCCACAATGCTAAAATACAAAACTTATGCAGATCATGATTCCATGTATAATACTCCCCCTACCTACACAATTTATATGTGTGGCAAAGTATTCAAATGGATTAAAGAACAAGGTGGACTTGTAGCCTTACAAAAAAGAAATAGTGATAAAGCAAAACTACTCTATGATGCAATCGAACAAAGTAATTTGTTTAAATGTCCAGTTGATCCAAACTATCGTTCCATCATGAATGTTCCTTTTGTAACAGGTAATGAAGAGCTTGATGCAAAGTTTATTAAAGAGGCAAAAGAAGCAGGACTTGAAAATATCAAAGGACATCGCTCTGTTGGTGGAATGCGTGCAAGTATTTACAACGCGATGCCTCTTGATGGTATCCAAACTCTTGTTGCATTCATGCATGATTTTGAAGAAAGAGAAGGTAAAATACATGTTTAAAGTTCATTGTCTTAATTCAATTTCAAACTTCGGTTTAAAAGAACTAAATACTCGCTATAGTCTTACTGATTCACTCGTAGATGCTGATGCCTTTTTAGTTAGAAGTGCTTCTTTACATGAGCAAGAATTTAATCCTCAACTTCAATGTATCGCCCGAGCTGGAGCTGGAGTTAATAATATTCCTTTGGAGCGATGTAGCGAAAAAGGAATTGTAGTCTTCAACACCCCTGGTGCCAACGCTAATGGTGTTAAAGAGCTAGTACTTGCTGGACTATTGTTATCTTGTCGTGATTTAGTTGGAGGTATTGAGTGGTGCAAGAAGAACGCTAATGATGAAGCAATTGCAAAAACAGTTGAAAAAGAAAAAAAGAATTTTTCAGGCATTGAAATTCAAGGTAAAACCTTGGGTGTCATTGGTTTGGGAGCAATTGGTGCAAAAGTCGCTAACGCAGCTACTTCTTTGGCTATGAAAGTAATCGGCTATGATCCTTACATTTCTATTCACGCAGCTTGGAGTCTTTCATCGAAAGTTGAACACGCAACTGAAATTCAAACTTTATTGGAAAAGGCCGACTTTATTACCTTACACTTGCCTTTAACAAACGATACGAAAGAGATGATTAATGAATCTCTATTCAATATAATGAAACATGGCACTGTCCTTCTTAATTTTTCTAGAGATACATTGGTCAATGAAATTGACTTAAAGAATGCCATTGAACAGGGAATCATAAAAAAATACATCACAGATTTCCCTAATCCGACTGTCATGCATTTAGATAATACGCTTGTTCTTCCTCATCTAGGTGCATCAACAGAAGAGGCAGAGGACAATTGTGCTCAAATGGCAGTTCTAGAAATGATGGAATATTTGGAACATGGTAATATCAAAAATTCTGTAAACTATCCAAACTGTGATATGGGCCATTGTGAAGCAACATCACGTATAGCACTTTTACATCAAAACATCCCGAATATGATTGGGCAGATAACTCAAGTCCTTGCGAAAGAAGGAATTAATATCGCAAATCTTATAAATAATTCAAAAGGACAAGTAGCTTATACCTTAATTGATTTGGAAAATAAGATTAAGGACACAACAAAAAATGAACTTGAATCAATTCAAGGTGTATCTAAAGTAAGAATAATAAAAATGTAGGTTGCCCTACATTTTTTATGTTTTACGATCAAATTTTGTTTTGCATGAGGGACAGGTAAGTTCTATTTTACCCTTCCCTTTTGGTACTCTTACAATTTGTTTGCAATTTGGACACAGGAAATAGGTATGATCTTTATCTTTTAATTGCTTTTGCATACAAATAAAATATCGTCTTATTCCCTTTGTTAGATTAAGATAAATAGCATTCTCATTTTGTCTCTTAATCCAATTCTTTGAAAACATACGAAAGATAACCAAAATTAACATCGCTTGTGAAATCAAAGAAACAAAGAAATTTTTAATGAAGAAAATATCAAGAATATAGATGACTATAGATCCATATAATAGAAAGTTGTTTAAACTATCTGTACCATATCTTCCTTGCATAAATCGAAGTAAAGCATATTTAAGTTTTCCCATAATTTATCACCGATACTCATTATATCATCTTTGCAGTAAAATAATAGTTATATGAAATATGTTAATTTTTTGTTAAATCAAAGAAGGATGATTGAAGTTAGTGCTCAAAACACGTAAACTATGGGTAGGTGATGATATGATCTATTGTATAGAAGATGAACAAAACATTCAGGAACTGATTGTTTATACCCTAAACAACACTGGTTTTCAAGCCAGAGGGTTTAGTGATGCCAAGACTTTTTATCCAGCTATTGCTGATGAAAAACCCGAATTAATACTACTTGATGTAATGCTCCCAGGAGAAAGTGGTCTATCCATTTTAAAACAACTGAAATCTTCGATTACAACAAAGAATATTCCAGTCATTTTATTGACTGCTAAAAATAGTGAATATGATAAAGTTCAAGGTTTAGACTTAGGTGCTGATGACTATATCACGAAGCCTTTTGGTATTATGGAATTAGTAGCAAGAGTGAAAGCGGTGCTTAGAAGAACAGATAAACCTGCTCCATCTAAGACCATCACATTTAAAGATTTGACAATTGATACACAACGTCATTTTGTACTCCTTGCAGATCAAAGAATTGTTTTAACACTAAAAGAATTTGAATTACTAAAACTCTTGATGGAAAATCAAGGCATTGTTTTAACTCGTGATCAACTACTTGAACAGATTTGGGGTTACGATTATTATGGTGAAACAAGAACAGTTGATGTTCATATACGTACCTTGCGTTCCAAACTTGAACACGCAAGTGACTATATTGAAACAATTCGTGGTGTTGGTTACAAAATGGTGGATAAAGAATGAAAAAAAAGATATTTCAAAGTATCGCAATAACTTCAATCGTTCTAGTAGCGATTTCTTACTTTTTGTGTACTTTCATTATCTACAATGATTTAGAAAACGCTACGAAACAAACCCTTATTCGAGAAACTGAAGATTTAGCTTCCTATTATAATCAAGATCCACTTACTTTCATGGAAACTAAGTTTTATTCTGAATCAAGAATTACACTTATTAAAAATGATGGGACTGTCATCTTGGATTCTAGATACACTCCAACTAGTTTGACTAATCATTCAACACGTCCTGAATTTATAAATGCACTTGAAAATGGTCACGCTGGATCTTCAAGATATTCTGATACATTGAATGAATCAACGTACTATTATGCAATCAAGTTGAGTGATGGCAATATCCTTCGCCTATCAACAACTTCAGAAACTTTATTAAGTACTTTAGGTTCATCATTGATGCCCATTTTACTAATGTTTGCTTGTGTCATCATTATTAGTCTTATTATCGCAAGAATACTAACACAGAAAATTGTTGATCCTATAAATCATCTCAATTTGGATGTCCCTCTTGCAAACAAAACATATCCCGAATTACAGCCTTTACTTGAAAACATGAATTATCACAACAAAATAAGAAAAGAGTTCAGTGCTAATGTTTCTCACGAACTAAAAACACCACTTACAAGTATTTCAGGATATGCTGAAATAATGGCCAATAATCTCCAAGGTGATAATACACAAGGTTTCTCACAAAAGATCGTTGATGAGTCGAAACAATTACTACGAATCATCGAAGACATTATCAAGTTATCCAAACTTGACGAAGGAAATGTACAACTTGATTTCGAAACCATTAACTATCAAGAAGTTATTCAAAATGTATTGCGAAACTTAGAAGATTACGCTGCAAAAGCCAAAGTATCCTTAATTGATGAAACACTCCCTGTAAAAGGATTAGCTGTTCGTCAAATCATCTATGAAATTATTTATAATTTAATACAAAATGCGATTAAGTATAACTACGAAAATGGTCACGTATGGATAAGCGTACGTGATTATCCTCGCTACATTGAAATCATTGTAAAAGATGATGGTATTGGTATTCATGATAAAGATAAAGAACGTGTATTCGAACGATTCTATCGCAGTGATAAATCCCATAGTAAACAAATTGAAGGAACTGGATTAGGATTAGCAATAGTAAAACATGGTGTTGATTTCCACAATGGTACAATTGAAGTATTTGATTATCTTAATCATGGTACAAAGTTTGTCATTAAAATAAACAAGTAGGTCAATTTGACCTACTTGTTTTATAATAATCGACTGTATTTCTTGATATAGAAATACTTAACACATGACGTAAGAATATTATAGAAAATAATTATAACAATAAGAATGGCAAAGAATAAAGCAGGTACACTTGTCATATCCAATATCTTCCCTACAAAAGTCATTGGAATTAACGTTCCAACTACAATACCAAATAAAGTTCCACCTATTAATTTTAGTGAGGCTCTACTTTGTATAAATGGTATTTTTTGAGTACGTAACATGTGGATAACAAATGTTTGTGTCCATAAACTTTCAATAAACCATCCTGTTTGAAACATACTAATAAATAAGATCTTCATTTCTGGTGACAAACTTCCATAACTTCCACCAAATACAAGTGGACAAATTCCAAAAAATAAAATTAAGTAAGTAATTATATCAAATATAGAACTTGTTGGTCCAAAATAAACCATAAATTTGGAAATTCCTTTTGCATCCCATTGACGTGGTTCTTTCAAATATTCTTCATCCACATTATCCCAAGGAATTGCAGTACATGAAATATCATAAATCAAATTCAAGATAAGTATTTGAAGAGGCATCATTGGTAAGAATGGTAAAAATACACTTGCAGCTAATACTGAAAACATATTTCCAAAATTAGAGCTTGCTGTAATTTTAATGTATTTCAAGATGTTGGTAAATGTCTTTCTTCCTTCTACTACACCCTTTTCAAGAACCATCAAATCTTTCTCAAGTAAAATAATGGATGCACTTTCTTTTGCAATATCAACCGCTGAATCTACAGAAATACCCACATCAGCAACTTTCATTGCTGATGCATCATTGATTCCATCCCCCATAAACCCTACAGTATGTCCATTTTTATGGAGTTGTTGAACAATTCTTGTTTTTTGTGCTGGCGAGAGTTTTGCAAATACATCCACATCTTCCACAACGAGTTGTAACTCTTCATCATTTAAGGCTTCAACTTGTTCACCTAACATAAAGTTTTGTACATTTAAACCTACTTCATTGCAAATGTACTTAGTTACCGCATCATTGTCCCCTGTTAACACTTTAACTCTTACACCATATTCATTAAGAATTTGAAGTGCATCTTTTGTACTTTCTTTAGGTGGATCAAAGAACGCAAGAAATCCTAGTAGAACCATCTCTCTCTCATCTTCAACTGAAATTAGTGGTGATGTAAAATCTAATTTTTTGTGTGCAATACCTAAAACTCGAAATCCTTTTTCATTATATTCATAACATCGATTCAATATTTCTTGTTTTAAATTATCATTTAATTCTTCAACCACTTCATTGTACTCAGCATGGCTACAAATAGAAATCATTTCCTCTATTGCGCCTTTTGTAATTAATTGATACTTCTCAGTATTTATATTTTCTACCACGACACTCATTCTTCTACGATTAAAATCAAAAGGTATCTCATCAATTTTGCGATAGTTGTTAAACAAATCTTTTTGTTCTAGTTCATCAACATGAGAAATAATCGCAAGATCCATTAGATTCTTAAGTCCAGTTTGATAATAGCTATTTAGAAATCCATGTCTTAAAATACGATCATCTGCATCACCATGAATATTTAAATAATACTTAAGAGTAACTTTATCTTGGGTAATTGTCCCTGTTTTATCTGTACATAAAATATCCATTGCACCAAAATTTTGAATAGCATTTAATTTTTTAACAATTACTTTTTTCTTTGACATTTCCATCGCACCTTTTGCAAGGTTTACAGAAACAATCATTGGTAACATTTCAGGTGTTAAACCCACTGCAATCGAAATTGCAAATAAGAATGCTTCCAACCAATTTCCTTTTGTAATACCATTCATTACAAAGACAATCGGTGCCATAATTAGCATAAATCGAACAAAAACCATAGAAACAGAATTAATTCCTTTTTCAAAGTTTGTAACAGTTGATTTTTCTTGAAGTGACTTTGCAATATTACCAAACATTGTTTCATTACCAACCGCTAGGACAATACCTGTCGCACTTCCTGATACAACATTTGATCCCATGAAAACAAGATTATTTGCTTCTAAGATTTGTTTTACTTCTTCATTTAATGCATCTCCATATTTTTCAATTGGTTCACTTTCTCCAGTTAAACTTGATTGTGTAACAAAGAAATCCTTTGTTTGAATTAAACGAACATCTGCTGGAATTATATCTCCTGCAGATAAATACAAAATATCTCCCACAACAAGTTCATCCATTGGTATTTCTTGGCGAGATGATACTTCTAAATCTTCTTTTCTTTGAACAGTTACTGTTGTTTCAACCATTTCTGTAAGTTGTTCAACAGCTTTAGTGCTTTTTAATTCTTGCGTAATCCCAAGTATACTACTCAATGTAACCATCAATACAATGATTGTCACTGCTGCATAATCTTTTGTGAAAAATGAAATGACTGCAAGAGTCAACAATACAAGTGAAAAAGGATTTTTAATTGATTCAAAAATCAGTTGTGCAATAGACGCCTCTTTTTTATGTATGAGTACATTTTCACCAAAACGTTCTCTTTGTGTTTCTACTTCGTTGCTTGTATAACCATTTAATGTATTGCCAACTTCACGCAATAAATCACTTGTAGCTAACTTTGTTGATTGGCGAATCTTTTCTTCAACAACAAAAGCTTGTTGCATAAATAAACCTAGTATTTTCTTTACCATAATAATTCCTCCTTTTTTGAGGCACCATTATTAAAAATATCTAGTTTCTAGAATTCAAAAATGAGTTGTATAAGAAACATATTTTATTATAATCATGCCTGGTTTTACTCGGTTTCGGATCACCTGTACTCATACAACTCACCTCCTTAAAATATAAAAGTCCCTATCAGTAGATAAGGACTCGAAAAAACGATCTGTTCTTTATCATTCAAGCTTTAGCTTCTTAGGGCAATGTTATTACATTATTCTATGCCTTGATGCGACATAGACTGTTGACCAACTCATCGTGTCTCCACAATTTTGCGGCAGCAATCCGTATCCCTAAGGTAGCCTCACCTACTGATACTAACTTCTTTATACCTCTATTTTACAATCAAGTCAAGTTATGTACATAAACTAAAAGATACCTTACGGTATCTTAGTTAAATTCAATATGTTGTCCTTTTACTTCAAAAATAGTGTGTTCACAAATATTCTTTGTATGTTCTCCAGCACGTTTTAGATTACGCAACATACTTAGTATTGGAATGATATCATCTGCCATTTCTTGCTTTCTGATTTTATCTTGAAGATACTTAACAATCTCATCATAAATTTTATCAATTTGGGCATCTTCTTCTGGAATGCTCATTGCCCATACTGCATCTGATTTATTATAACTGTCCATTGCATGATCAATCATTGCAAGGAATGCATCTCCTAAATCTTTAGCCATACTTGCAAGTTCGCTATTTAATTTACCATTTCTCACAACAAAGCCTGCAATACTCTTTGCATAGTCACCTATTCGTTCTAAATCTGAAGCAATCTTAATTCCAGTAATTACTTTTCTTAAATCACTTGCTACTGGTGATAATAGGCATAGTGCTTCAATTGCTAGATCATTAATTTCTTCTTCCGCACTATTCACAAAGCTATCCATTTCAATTACTTTTAAAGCTGCTTCAGTATTTCCTGTTTCCATGATTTCTAAAGAAATAGAATACATATCTTCTACTCGTTTAGCCATCTTCATTACACACTCTTTAATTAAACTACATTTTTCATCAAGTTTTGTCATTATCCGAATCTCCCTGTAATATAATCTTCTGTTCTTTTATCTTTTGGAGTACTAAATACTAGTTTTGTATTATCGAACTCTACAACTTCTCCCAACAGGAAGAAAGCTGTGTAGTCACTAATACGAGATGCTTGTTGCATACTGTGTGTTACGATAATGATTGTATAATCATTTTTTAATTCTTCAATTAACTCTTCTATCTTTGCTGTTGCAATTGGATCTAGTGCCGAGGTTGGCTCATCCATTAGAATAACTTCTGGTTCCATTGCAATACAACGAGCGATACACAGACGTTGTTGTTGACCTCCTGATAATCCAAGAGCGGATTCATTAAGACGATCTTTAACTTCTTCATATAGCGCTGCTTGTTTCAATGCTTTTGTAACTATCTCTTCTAAGTGTTTTTTATCTTTTAATCCTTGGCAACGTGGTCCATAGGCAACATTATCAAAGATACTCATTGGAAATGGATTTGGTTTTTGGAATACCATTCCAACCTTTGTACGCAAATCAACAATATCTGTTTTTGATGAATAAATATTAACACCATCTTTTTCAATTGTTCCTACAATTTTACAGCCTTCTATCAAATCATTCATACGATTTAAGCAACGCAAGAAAGTTGATTTACCACATCCTGAAGGGCCAATAAATGCAGTTACTTTATTTTTATATAATTCCATGTTGATTTTCTTTAAAGCTTGTTTATCACCATAGAATAAATCTAAATCTTTTACAATAAAACTTGTTTCCATAAGTTTCCTTTCTAGGCAAAATTCTTAGTGAACTTCTTTGCGATTGCTTTAACGATAAAGTTCAATACCAATACAATGACTAATATGATAATCGATATTGCACTTGCTAATTCAAAGTTTGGTTGTTCACCTGACATGAATGACCAAATCATTAATGATAAAGTGGTTCCTTGCGATAAGAGTTTTGGAGAGTCATTAATAAATGTTCCCATAGTATAGATAAGAGCTGCCGATTCACCAATTACTCTACCTATCGATAATAATACGCCAGTTAAAATTCCATTAACAGCACAAGGTAATACTACTTTGAATATAGTTTGTGATTTTGTAGCACCTAATGATAAACTTCCATCTCTTAAACTTTGTGGTACAACAATCAATGCTTCTTCAGTAGATTTCATGATGGTAGGGAGTAAAATGATTGACATAGTTAATCCACCTAAAAGAATACTGGTTGTTGTTGCACCAAATAATTGTGTTACTGGAAAGAGAACGGTAACTCCCATTAATCCATAAACTATACTTGGTACACCAGTTAAAGTTTCGATTCCTTGACGTATTAGTTTATTTAGTTTTGATTTTGATGCGTATTCATGCAAATAGATTGCACTACATACACCTATTGGTAAAGCTATAACTAATGAAATTACAATTAGATACAATGTGGTAATCAAACTACTACGAATACCTCCACCTGTTGTTTTATAGTAAATACTTGTAATTTTTTGCGCCGAGTCAATGTTGCTAATAACAGTTGCTGCATCTTGTGACATAATCTTGCCTGTAAAGGTAGGAATTCCATCACTAGTAACAATATCAATTTTTTGAATTGTATAGCCATCTTCTAGAGTAATTTCTTTGTTGTTATCCCCCGCTGATGAGCTAAGCATTGTTTTTAATGGTGATTCTGGATGAATATATGTTACTTCAATTACTTTTTCTTTTTGAGAATTCACATTATCTTTTAATGCAATACCCCAACGTGCTGAATAGATACCATCAACTTCTTCTGAAATTGTATAGTCTCCACCAACTGAATCAACAGTTCCAAGAAGATTTTGACTCCAATAGTTATTTACAATTAAATCCCAATTTAACGTTGAAAATCCTTTTGAAAATAAGAATACAAGAACTGCACCTAATACAAACACACTTATTCCGCTTGCAAAATAGGTAATTGTATTTAATATTTTGTCTTTAATTTTTGTACTCATTACATATTACCTACTTTCTTTTTCACAAGATTTAAGATGTAATTACTTACAAAGATAACAACCATCAATACTAAACCCACCGAGAAACGAATATCATAATCTAATCCTGATGTTTCTTTTAATCCCGCAAGCATTGTTGTCGTTAGCGTACGCGTAATATCAAAAGGGTTAAACGTAGGACCAAATAACTTATTCCCCGCTACCATTGCAACTGCAGTTGCTTCACCAAAGGCACGTCCTATCCCCAAAATTGCTCCTGCAAATATTCCTGATTTCGCTGCAATTAATACAATCTTGAAATTAGTTTGTGTTTTTGTAGCACCTAAAGCTAATGAAGCTTGTTCTAAATCTTTGTCGACTGCTTGGATAGCTGAAATTGAAAGTGATGTAATTGTTGGAAATATCATAATTGCTAATAAAATGACTACCGCTAATAAGCTTGATCCACCTGCTGTTGAAACACCAAAAAGTAGTGCTAAATCTTTAACAATTCCCGTAATAACACCTCCTGCAAATACCCCATAAACAATACTTGGAATACTCGCAAGCAATTCAACAATGGTTTGCATGACTTTACTTAAATTCTTTGGTGCTATTTTTACGATAAATAAAGCTGTTAATACGGATATTGGAAACGAAATAATTAATGCTGCAAAGGCACTAATGAATGTATTGATAATAATGAAACCAACACCATAAATCCCTTTATCTTGACGATACGTTAACCCGAACAGGAAATCAAAGAAGTTAACTTGTCCATATTCATATCCACTTAAAAATGGCGAAATTCCCTTTGTGAAAACAAAGAGAACTAGTAATACTATGAAACTACTCGCTAGAATAGCCATCGCCATAAAGAAGTATTTATAAATTGAATCTATCGTTTTATTTTTTTTGATATACTTCTTATTTACTTGCATGAGATTCTACTTAACGTCAGTGAATGATGTTACAGTTCCTGCAAAGATGTCGTTTAAATTTTGTCCTGTTACGTTTGTTAATGAATTTGCTTTGTTTACAACAGCTACTACTGCATCAATACAGTAAACACCAGTTGTCATTGCATTTGTTACATCTTCTTCAGTTTTGAAATTTCTAGATGCAAATCCAATATCTGCTGCATTTGCTCCATCTTTTTCATCACCAAGTACACGTTTGTAACCATCACCTGAACCAGTTTGATTCATAGAAATTTGGAAGTTACCAGCCATTGGTTGGAATGCTTCTAATGCTGCTTGTAATGTTTTACTAACTGATGTTGAGCCTGCTGTTACAAGTGTAATTGCTGAGTTATCTTGTGTAACAATTGGATGATTTTTAGCTAATTCTGCCCAAGGTGTTCCTTTTGTCATATCAACAATACCATGAGCACTTTCTACGATTGCCATACCTTCAGTTGAGTTTTGTAAGAAATCGATAAATGCTGCAACTAATTGTTCTTTTTCATCTGATCCAAAATCACCTGCTGCACGAGTTACGAATGCAAATGGACGTTGCATTGTATATGTACCATCAAGTACTGTTTCAACTGTTGGTACAACACCTTCAAATGATAATGCTTTAATATTATTTGCTTCAAAATCTGTAGATAGTGAAACATAACCAATACCAGCAGTGTCATTACCTACTTTAGTAGCCATGTCACCATTAGAACTAACTTCAATTGCATTTTGTGTTAATTCTTCTAAACCTATAGCACCTTCGAAAGCTTCTCTAGTTCCACTGCTTCCATCACGAGTGTAAACATTAATTACAGATGCTGATGTATTTGGCTTAGCTGTTTCTCCCCCATTTTCATTATTTGTTGGAGTTGATGAGCATCCAGCTATCAATAACCCCGCTAGTAATAAACTTAATAATTTTTTCATAAATTTCCTCCCATACCATCTTGGTACAGTTATAGAATAAATAAGATTTATTAAGTTTTTATGCAAGATATGTTAAATCTATGTAAAATCGCTCAGATTAGTATCCGAGCGACTTGATTAACCATTGAAAAATTGCCTTAAATCCTTTTACAAGGACAATTGAGAATAAAGAGTAAACAACTATCGCAATAATCAAAGGCAATGACAAAGTAGTTAAACCTAGGAAATTAGCACCAAATAAGAATGATAGTGCTAGTAAAGTTTGCATTGTAAGAATTACAAACAATCGATACTTACTTAATGGTGAATACACCATATAAAGCGTAAAGGTATAAATAATTCCTGTTTGAATTGCATTAAATGTAGAAACCATGGATGCAGGAAAACGGAAATAAGCATTTAATATCATACCCAATAAGATACCAAATACAATTGCCATCGCTGATGGAATCGCATTTCTAAATGCCACACGTAAGAATTTTCCATCTACTCGTTGGAAATTTGGTTCGAATTGAAGTAAGAATGTTGGTATACCAATAGAGAATATACCAATGATTGTAAGTTGTATTGGTTGGAATGGGTAAGCTTGTGATAATAATACCGTTAGAATTGATAGAACAACTGAGAATGCTGTTTTGATTAAAAACATTGAGGATGCACTACGTATATTATTAATTACACGTCTTCCTTCATTAACAACAGAAGGTAAACTACTAAAATCAGAATCAAGTAAAACAATATTTGAAGCATTCTTCGCTGCATCACTTCCTGAGGCCATAGCAATAGAAGCATTGGCTTTTTTTAGTGCTGGAACATCATTGACACCATCCCCCGTCATTGCCACTACATGCCCTGCATTTTGTAATGCTTCAACAAACAATTTCTTTTGATATGGTGTAACACGCCCAAAAATAGTTTTTTCTAATATAAGTTTTGATAGTTCTTCATCACTATATTGCGAAGCATCTACATACTCATCGGTATTTCGAACACCCACACTTTTCGCAATGTTACTCACTGTTAATGGATCATCTCCCGAAATGATTTTACATGTAACATCTTGTTTATAGAAATATTCAATTGTTGCTTTTGCAGTTGGTCGAATTTGATCACGAATCAACATGTATGCCAGTGGAATCGCATCCACTATTTTATTATCAATGATTCCCTTTTCTGATTTACCTAAGAAAATGACACGATATCCATCTACTGCATATTTTTGTGCAAGTTCTATCACATCTTTATGATTAGGAAATAAAAATTGTGCTGCACCTAAACAATAAGTACCTTTATCAGTAAATGTAATTGCACTATATTTTCGATCTGATGAAAAATCTAACTTATCCTTAATAGAATAATTTTGTAATAATTTAAATGAAGCACTTAATGCTAATGAAGTTGCATTGCCATCTGGAAAAACTGTGCAATAATTTCCCATGATTTCATCTAAGTCTATCTCTTGCATTTTAAATGATTCAATTACTTTCATTTTTCCTTCAGTAAGTGTTCCCGTTTTATCCAAGCACAATGTATCAACACGCGCTAAAGTTTCAACACAATATAAATCTTGTACTAATGTCTTTTTTTGTGCCAGTCGCATTACACTAATTGCTAGGGCTACACTTGTTAAGAAAACTAATCCCTCAGGAATCATTCCTATTAAAGCAGCAACTGTTTTTACAACTGCTTCCTTCAATGAGAAATGAAGCATAAAGTATTGATTTGTAAAAAGTAAGATTCCTAATGGAATAATAATGAAACTGATTATCTTTAAAATTGTATCTATGCTCTTCTTTAAATCTGATGTAATTCCTTTGTATTTCTTAGCTTCTTGTATAATTTTAGAAGAGTAGTTATCTTTTCCAACATGAATAATTTTACAAACAGCTTCACCTGATGTGACAACACTTCCACTAAATAATTCATTATCTCTCTCTTTGAGTTGAGGAACACTTTCGCCTGTTAATAGAGACTCATTCACTTCTAACTTACCCTCTAGTATGACAGCATCACTTGGAACTTGCATACCTGCTCTTATGACGACAACATCATCTAATACCAACTGATCAATCGGTAAAATAATTTTATCTTTATCACGATAGACTTCGATTTTATTCATGGTAACAATCGCAAGTTTATCCAATACTTTCTTAGATCGAATTTCTTGGAATATTCCAACACATGTATTTGCGATAATTGTAAGAAAAAACAAGCCATTTCGATATGACTTAACAAATAAAATTAATATGAATAAAACAACATTCATTAAATTAAAAAAAGTAAAAATGTTTGATTTAAATATTTCCTTGTATGTACGAGTAATTTTAATCTCTATTGTATTAATCTTACCTTCTTGAATTCTTTGTTGAACTTCTTCTTTTGATAACCCAGCAAACATAGTATCACCTCAAAAAAATTATATCATGAGTACCTTGCCTAATTCTTAAGTTTCTCTTAATGTTGATGATTTTTCCTTTTTAGCAGGTATTATTTCACCATTTTTCTTTTGCAAACTGACTGTTTTTCTAAATGCACCAGGTGTCATTTTACGTATATTAGTAAAAATTCTTGTAAATGTTTTAGTTGTATTGTAACCTACTTCAATTGCAATATCTGTTATCGCTAAATCAGTACTTATCAACAACTCACTAGCTCGTGAGATTCGTAACCAATCAACATAGTCATCAAATGTTTTTTCAACTTGAAAGACCATGATATGATTTAATTCCATCATTGTAATTCCAAATTTTTTCGATACAATAGCACCGCTTATCTTATCACTCAAATAGTTTTCATCAATGTAATTTAATACTTTATATATTACTTCATTCTCTTTTCGTTTTAATACTTCTTCATCTGTTTGATAGCTTTTACGATATTCGTTGGGTGTACATCCCACTTTAGTCGTGAAAGCTTTAATAAAATGAGAAGCATCTGTATAACCAATTAATTGTGCAATGATATTTAAACTTAAATCTGAGTAGAGTAAAAGATCATACGATTTTGAGATGCGAATTTCAGTTAGCATCTCAGAGAAAGAGTAACCAATGTTCTCTTGTAAATACTTAGCAATCGTTGATTCACTAATATAAAATATTTTAGATAACTTATCTAAAGTTATTTTCGATTGTAGATGTGTACTTATATATTTAAGAATTTGATTTGTTATTTCAACTTCATTGCTACTCATTTTTTTGATTTCATTTGTTTTATGACAAAAGCGATTAAAAAGAACTAAAATACCTACTAGCATGCTTGTAACATAAGCATCCGATAATTCTGGAAGTTTAGCGTAATCTGGATTCAAACTATCATCCCCTAATTCCATTTGCAATCGTTCTATAAATGTTTGAAAACGATGATGCATATCATGATCACAATAGAGGACTGGATTTTCTTTTATTGTTTCGTGTAAATTAATAACAATATTTTTAGGATTATAAATTGTTCTTAAATATCCATTTATAAAATCAGAATTGTATACAATTTTTTGAAATGTTAATGGTTCTTTTACATCTTTAATTAAAGTAATATCCCAAGGCATGATTGCTACAAGTGTATTTGAAACAATTTCATAGTCAATACCATTGAGTAATAGTGTGCATTTACCCTCTAAAAAATATAAAAACCTCGCCGCGCTATGAATAAGAGGTGAGGTTTGGTTGTCAACGAATTCAATATCAAAAGAGCAAACTTGTCGTCGGTCAAGTGCTGATGCGAATTTATCTTGTATTGTTGTTATATCGTTGGTCATTTTCGTTTAAATTCCTTCTTTAACATTATAGCACTTTTTATTTCAGTTAAAAGAAGTTTACTATTCTTTTCTTACACTTTAGTAAAAGACCTCACAAATTGTGAGGTCTTTAAACTAAATTATTATATTTTTATAGAATCATCATTGCGACAGTAAGAATGACGCAAGATACAACAGCTAAGATTAAGATAAGTTTTCCAGCCCATTTTAGCCAAGTTGAATATTCAACTTTCGCAATAGCTAGACCACCCATTACTACACCAGAAGTTGGTGTGAATAAGTTTACGATACCACTTGCAGCAGAGAAGATCATAACCATAACAGCTGGGTTGTAACCCAAGTTTGCAGTTAATGGTCCCATGATTGGCATTGTAACTGTAGCACATCCACTTGTAGATGGAATTAAGAATGATAAACCAATGTAGATAACATAAGCTAATGGAGCAAATATTGTAGCACTTAATCCATTCAATGCATTAGCAGCAGCAGTTAATAGATAAATGTCTAAACCAGTTTGAGTCATTAATACAGATGCTCCACGAGCTACTGCGATAACAAGTACTACTGATACGATATCTGCAGCACCATTTAAGAATGAATCAACGATAACTTTTTCGTGTAATCCACCAATGATACCAACGATAATTGTAGCTAAGAAGAACCACATTGCAAGTTCTCCAAACCACCATCCACCAAGAGGTACTCCATTTAAGAATGAGCTCCATCCAAAGATTGAGTTAGCAGCAGCTTCACCTATCAAATCACTCCAAGGCATAACTGACATAACCATGATGATAAATGTAAATGCGAATAAAACTAATACAAATTTTTGTTTTCCAGAAAAACTAATTTTTTCATGATCACCTTGAGCATAGTGTTCCATCATTGCAGCTTTTTCAGAAGTAGATAGAATAGAACCTTTTTCATTTTTAACTTTCTTAGCGTAATTCATTACAAATAGAATTGCGATAACTAAGTTAACTACTAATAAAATAAGTCCTAATACAATTACAACTGATTGGTCAACTGGAATTCCTAAGCTAACGATAGCATCAGATGCGATACCTGTAGCAAATGGATTAACTGTTGAACCTAAGCAACCAATACCAGCTCCTAGTAAAATTGTTGCAGCAGCTACTACTGTATCGAATCCAGCAGCAACCATTGTTGCACTAATTAGTGCATAGAAAGCCACTGTTTCTTCACACATACCATATGTAGTACCACCTAAAGCAAATACTGTCATAAGGATTGGGATTAAGATAAGTTCTTTACCATTAAGTTTTTTTACTAATGTTTTGATTCCTGCATCAAGAGCTCCAGTTTTAGTAACTACCCCTAGGAATCCACCTAATACCAATACGAATACACAAACATCAAGCGCGTCAACGAATCCATTATATGGAGCCATAACGATTGTCGCTAAAGTTGCTTTTTCAACTCCTGGTACAAACCATGTAATTGCAGCTAGTGCAATGATGATAAGTAATAGGATGGAATAAGCGGATAGCGATCTTTTTTTCTTTTCTGTCATTTTATCCTCCTTGTTTAACCAGTTCTATTTTTTAATAATAGTTCCTGTCTCTCCTTTTAAAGCATATTTTGCTTTTTCTAATGATGTAATGAGAGCAACACCGTTTGTTGTAGCCTTAACAAAGTCTAGGCAAGCTTCTACTTTTGGTAACATTGATCCTGGAGCAAAATGTCCTTCTTTAATGTACTCATCAGCTTCTGCAATTGTCATTTCTGCTAATTCTTTTTGGTTTGGTTTATTATAGTTGATGCATACACGGTCAACTGCTGTAAGAATAACAAGCATATCTGCTTTAGCATCTAATGCAAGTTTAGCACTTGAGCGATCTTTGTCGATTACTGCTGCAACACCTTTCAAACCATCCTTTGTTTCAACTACTGGGATTCCTCCCCCACCAACAGTGATAACAATATCACCAGCTTGAATTAATTGTTCTACAACATTTAATTCAACAATGCGTGTTGGAATTGGGCTTGGAACAACCCTTCTATATCCACGTCCTGCGTCTTCAACAAATACAAAACCTTTATCTGCTGCGATTTGATCAGCTTCTTCTTTTGTGTAGAATGAACCAATCGGTTTTGTTGGTTTGTCAAATGCTGGGTCGTTAGGATCTACTACAACTTGAGTAATGATGCATGCAACATCTTTCTTCACGCTTCTTCTTTCAAGTTCTGCTTCAATTGATTGTGTTAGATGATACCCAATATATCCTTGTGACATTGCACCACATTCAGGAAATGGCATATAAGGAGTTTTTCCACCTTCTTTTGATGAAAATTCCATTGCATTATTAATCATTCCTACTTGTGGTCCATTACCATGACCAATGATGACATCATAATCTTCAGCTAAATCAACAATTGTTTTCGCTGTTTCTTTTACTAAATCTAATTGTTCTTCAGGAGAATTACCTAAAGCGTTTCCTCCCAATGCAATTACTAATCTTTTTTTACTCATAGATTACCTTTCTTAAATTTATTCAACCAATGCTTAGAACTAGGAAGTTAATTCCTAGTTTCTAAACATAGAAGGATATTATTTTAGTGTAGCAAGCATAACAGCTTTAATTGTATGCATGCGGTTTTCAGCTTCATCAAATACTACAGATTGTTTTGATTCAAATACTTCATCAGAAACTTCCATTTCATTTAAGCCAAATTTCTTAGCAATTTCAGATCCAATTGTTGTATTTGTATCATGGAAACTAGGTAAGCAGTGCATGAAGATAGCATCATGTTTAGCCATAGCCATAACATCTTTATTCACTTGATATTTGCTTAATAATTTAATTCTTGTATCCCAAACATCATCTGGTTCTCCCATAGAAACCCAAATATCAGTATAGATAACATCTGCATTAGTAGCACCTTCTTTAACATCTTCAGTTAAAGTAACTGTGCATTCATGTTCTTTAGCTAATTCTTTACAAGTTTCAACAAGTGCTTCATCTGGCCATAATTCTTTTGGTGCACAAGCTGTAAAATTAAGACCCATCTTAGCACAAGCAACCATCAATGAATTACCCATGTTATTGCGAGCATCACCAAAGAATGTAAAGTTAATTCCTTTTAGATGTCCAAATTTTTCTTCGATTGTTAACATATCAGCTAACATTTGAGTTGGATGGAATTCAGTAGTTAAACCATTCCATACTGGAACACCTGCATATTTAGCTAATTCTTCAACTAATTCTTGAGCATAGCCACGGTATTCAATACCATCATACATTCTTCCAAGAACGCGTGCAGTATCTGCAATACTCTCTTTTTTACCCATTTGACTTGAACCTGGATCAAGATAAGTAACACCCATACCTAAATCCATTCCGCCTACTTCAAATGCGCAACGTGTACGAGTTGATGTTTTTTCAAACAACAATACGATATTTTTTCCTTCAAGGTAACGATGAGGAATACCTGCAAGTTTCATTTTCTTTAATTCTTTTGATAAATCGATTAAATATCTGATTTCTTCAGATGAGAAATCTAATAGTTTTAGGAAATTTCTTCCTCTTAAGTTAACTGCCATAAATTTTATTTTCTCCTTCTATGTAATTTATGTTTTTTTAGTCTTCGCGTACAAGTGGCATTGACATACATCTTGGTCCACCACGTCCTCTTGATAATTCGGCACTTGGCATTTCAAGAACTGTTAAGCCTTGTTCGCGTAAGATTTTATTTGTTACATCATTGCGGTCATAAACAACGATAACTCCTGGTGCGATACATAATGTATTTGAACCATCATTCCATTGTTCACGTTCACTTGCAATTCGATCACCACCAGCACATGGAATTAGTGTTACTGGGTGTCCTAAATACTTAGCTAAGATATTTTCTAATTTGTCATTGATTTCTTTAACTAAGATATCATCTCCCTTAGGAGTAACTTCAAATACTTGTAATTCACCATAAATTCCTGGGTGAACTGTAAATTTATCTGTATCAATTTGAGTAAATACAGTATCTAAATGCATCATTGCACGGTTATTTGGAATGTTAACAGCTAAGATTCTTTCAATCTTGCTCTTTGGGTTTTTAAAGATACGGTGTGCTAATCCATCAATTGCTTCAGGACAAGTACGTTGAGAAATTCCAACTGCTAATGTAGTTTCATTGATGTTAAGAACATCTCCACCTTCAATATGGAATTCATCATATCTGTCATACCATTTTTCAACTTGTCCTTTGTATTCAGGGTGGAAGTTGAAGATATATTCAGCATAAATTGTTTCACGATTTCTTGTAATAGAATACATTTTGTTTAAAGTTACACCATCACCTACTGAAGCAAATGGATCACGTGTAAAGTATAAGTTTGGCATTGGATCGATAATTAATTTATCTGATTCAGATACAAGGTCAACTAATGAATTTTCTGGAGAAACATGTACTTCTTTTAAGTTCAAGCCTTCCATTGTTTTCAATACTAATTCTTTAGGATCTTTAATTGAATCGAAATAATCAAATAAGATTTTCTTCCAACGTTCTGTGTGAATATTTGCCTCAACAATATATTGCTTAATGAATTTCTCGCGAATCTCAGGAGAAACTGAAATTGTTTCAGCCATTAAATCTTCCAAGTAAACAACTTCAACGCCATTTTCTTTTAAGATTTCTGCAAAGCGGTCATGCTCCTTTTGAGCAACAGGTAGGAATGGAATATCATCAAACAATAATCTTTCCAAAGTATCTGGAGTTAAATTTAATAATTCCTTTCCTGGTCTATGTAATAGTACTTTTTTAAGTGGTTTAATTTCACTTGTAACATGAATTGCTACCATTTCAAATCTCCTTTTCTTATGTTTTTTCTGATAATTTCTAGCTCTTTCAACAACGGGACGTCCAAATCAAAATTATTGAAATCGCTTTCTTTATGTTTTCAGTTTAGCCCCTTATTCACCCCTATGTGGGTCAAAAAAAATGAATTTTATAGTAAAATTAGTTTTTCAAAATTTACATTTTTATGAAAATTTCTTTGAAAATTATGTATGAAACAAAAAGAAAAGCCCCTTTTGAAAGGGCTTTCTACAATGTAACAAATTTTATTTTCTTGATTTTATAGTATTTTTCTTGTATCTACATTTTTTTAAGATATATCATTTTAATCACCACAGTTACGGTTAATTGGAAATAAACTACACCCACAAGTGTGAAGAAAACTGTTGTATTGTAATAACCTGCAATAATTGCTGCAAATAACAATATACTGGATAGTATCAAAACCATGGGTTGCCCTGCTTTTGCCTTGATATATACTTTTCTTTCATCATGCTCAGCATTGTACATGAGTTGTATTTTTCTTTCATCCATAAGTGTTCGTGTGATTTTGATTACCATAAAAATTGCGATTCCCTCCAATCCTACTAATAATCCAAATTGAAACCCATGAACAGTTGGATTGGTTATCGTTTCTTCTAAGTACAGTTGATTAAACAACAGTACTATACTTGAAAATAATACAAATGTTACTAGTGCAAGTCTTCTTCTATTCAATATTTTTTTATACTCTTCCATCATTATCTCCTTATAATTGATCATCTAGATAAAATACATCTTCAATAGCACGATTAAAATACTTAGATATTTTATAGGCAAGGGGCAGTGAAGCAATATATTTTTCTGATTCAATTGATATAATCGTTTGTCTGGTTGTGCCTACTGCCAAAGCCAAATCTTCTTGTGACAGCTTATTTTCTTTTCTTAATTCTTTTATTTTTGTCCTCATTAACCCTCCTATAAAATGTATAGTTAACTTTACATATCCATTATTGCGTTTTTCCACAAATATGTCAAGTAGACTTTACATATTTTTTCAAAATAAAAGCTGATATTTTCATACCAGCTTTTCCCCTACATCTTTTCAGGTGCGCTTATTCCAATTAAATCCAATGCATTAGCTAATGTTTGTTTTGTAGCTAATAATAATCCAAGACGTTGATTTGTTAGTTCAGGATTTGAATCATCAATGATTTTGTGAGCACCATAGAAACTATGGAAATAACCCGCAAGCTTTTGAACATAGTTACAAATCTTGTTTGGAGAACGTGTCGCTGCAGCATCTGCAACAACACTTGTAAATTCTGCAATGTATTTAAGTAAGTCTACTTCTTTTTCACTTACTAATAAATCATAGTTGTCTTCTTTCTTAAATTCAGGTGCATTACGTAAGATTGAACACATACGAGCATGAGCATATTGAGCATAATATACTGGATTTTCATTTGTTTTCTTACGAGCTAATCCTAAATCAAAGTCCAAATGTGTATCCACAGCACGACTTACAAAGAAGTAACGTGCAGCATCGACACCAATATCGTCACAAAGTTCACGAATTGTAATCGCATTCCCTGTACGTTTACTCATCTTCACTTCTTGTCCTTCATCAACAAGACGTACCATTTGAATAATATCTACTTCTAAATCTGTAGGTCCATATCCCATAGCTTGTATTGCGGCAACCATACGAGGAATGTATCCATGGTGATCAGCTCCCCATAAATTTACTAGTTTTGTATAGCCACGAGCGAATTTATCCATATGATTAGCAATATCTGGTGTTAGGTAGGTTAGCGTTCCATCACTCTTACGAAGTACACGATCTTTGTCATCGCCCCATTTTGTAGACTTAAACCAAAGAGCACCATCTTCTTCAAATGTAAGACCCATGTCTTTCATCTTTTCAATGCATTCATCTACACTACCATTATCATATAATGATTGTTCAGAAATCCATGAATCAAATTCACAACCATAATATTGCAAATCTTTTTTAATCTTTTCTAATTCTTTTTCACGACCTTTTTCTTTGAAGAATTCAATACGTCCTTCTTCTTTATTAAGCCATTGATCACCTAACTCTTCAGCAAGTTCTTTCCCAATTTGAGCTACATCAGGTCCTTGATAACCATCTTCAGGAATATCTACTTTCACACCAAAGGTTTCAGCATAACGTGAATACACTGATTTACCTAAGTTAATCATTTGTGCTCCTGCATCATTTATATAGTATTCACGCAAGCAATTGTATCCACTCTTATTTAATAATCGACAAATACAATCTCCCCATGCAGCACCTCGAGCATGCCCTAAATGAAGATCACCAGTAGGATTTGCACTTACATATTCAACTAAAATATGTAAATCATCACCACTTGTATTTTCACCATATTTTTCACCTTTGTCTAAAACAACATTGATGATATCTGCTAAAACACTTTTCTTCATCCAAAAGTTAATAAACCCAGGACCAGCAATTTCGATTTTATCAGCATCTTTTACTGTTTCTTTTAATCCTTCTACAACTTCTCGCGCAATCATAGCAGGCGCTTTTTTAGCAACTTTAGCTAAACGCATTGCAATGTTTGTCGAATAATCTCCATTTGTATTATCCTTTGGAATTTCAATCATAATCAAAGAATCATCAATTTCCCCATAAAGTTTTGTTACTACATCTTTAATTGCAGTTGTTAAGTTTTGTTCAATTTTATTCATACACATCTCCTCTTTATAAAATTAAAACTGATACGTTTGTATCAGCTTTGTTTGTTAATGGCGCGCCCAGTAGGAATCGAACCCGCAACCTTTTGATCCGTAGTCAAACGCTCTATCCAGTTGAGCTATGGGCGCATTTACTTGCTCATTCATCTTAACAAACAAAATTCTTTTTTTCAATACCCTTTTCAAGTTTAAATAAAAAACGCCTCTTCATATGAAGAGACGATATTAAACCGCGGTACCACTCAAATTGCTAAATAGTTTACCTACTTAACCTCTTTCCTTTAATGCAGGAATACATTATCCTTACTGTCATACGGATAAATCTCCAAAGCTCGTTTCATCCATTTTCCACTGCTCAATTCCACCATCATGAGCTCTCTTTGAGTTTCCAATGAGTTACTACTCTTTTTCATCGACACAGTAAGCATATCAAATTCAAAAATTTTGTCAACCCATTCATCAGGATAACTCAAGTACTTCAGTCTTTTACTTCTTTTATTTTATCAGCAAATTTAATAATTTCATGATCCTTGATGATAAGTTCACCCTCATCACCCTCTTCCAATACTTGATATTCAAAAATGCTACATGTACAATCGATAATTTCATTGGATGGTGTTTGAAATAAAATTTCATACTCATTGGATGGAAACGGTAAGTCTCCTGGAATAGAGAAATAATCATAAGCCACTTTTTTAATTACCTTGGCATGTTCAATAATTCTAGTTTCCATGTGTTTCATCCTCCTCTAAAGTTGGCATTTTTGCACCTTTAGGTAAAGGGTTCTTTTTGCGCATAATTTGATAAATGATAAAGGGTACAAAAACAACGAGGATAAAACTCACAATTAAAATCATAAAATACTCTCGTTGGGCAGTACTCGAATGAAGTTGAGATGGTGGAATAAATGATATGAAGAAAACGATAATTGAGAAAACCAAACCTGAAATTCCAAAGAAATATTGAACAATTTTTGATTTAGAAATTCTAAATGCTCTTTCAATTGAATCGTGTTTTGTAACTAAAACTAGATAAGCCACAAAGAAAATAATATAAGCAAGCGCATAAATAATAACCGTTAGTGACATTCCTGCAAAGAATGATAGGTTGCTATTGCCATTACCACCAAATGTAAGAATAGCTGCCCAAATTGTAACAATCACTCCTTGAAGAATTAAGAATTGTGTTGGTACACCATCTTTATTTGTTTTTGATAAACTCTTTGGCAATAATCCTGTTTTCCCTGCTACTTGCATACCCCAAGATGGACCAACAATCCATGCTGTTGTTTCAGCAAGTACACCCATTGAAATTAATATAGCAATGACTCGAACAATCCACTCAAAGTTAGTACCAAAATGTGCTAACAGTCCTTTAAATCCTTGAAGAACACCCGTTGATAATCCTAATTTATCCGCAGGTACAACTGAACCAATTGAAAGTCCACCCATTGTATTGAGTAGTATTGCTAGAATAACTAAACCAATTACTGCAATTGGATAATCTCTTTTTACATTTTTCATTTCATTTGCATGACTGGCTGACGCTTCAATTCCAGCATACGCTAAAATAAAGGAAACAAACACAACGAGTGTATTCACTTTACTAAAATCAGGTATAAATGTTTTAAAATCAAATGTTAATAAACTTTTCCCACCTGTTAGAAAGTAAGCAATTGTTAATCCAAATAAAACTAGGGCAGGAATTAAAATACCAATAATAAATCCATAACGTGATATTTTAGCACTGATTTTTGTTCCCTTAAATTGAGATAATGTAACTATCCAAAAAATAAGTACTACACCTAAGAAACGAACCATTGGATTTGAATTTAATGGTTCAAAGTTGAAGACATAGGATAAAGCACTTAAGATGAAATAAATCATTGTAACAAACCCAACAGTACCTTGAAACCATTGGAAGAAGATATTCGCAAATCCCCATTTTTCTCCCAACAAATTACCAGACCATGCATAAACTCCTCCAGTATCCCAACCTTTAACAGTTGCCATTTCAGCAGCACATAATGCTACTGGTAAAAACCAAAAGAATCCCCCGACAATCAAGTAAAATACGAGTGAAAAACCAGATGATGCAAAACTTGGATACTCATAAACTGTCATAACCATTGTGGCAGTTAATGCAAAAAATCCAAATAAAGTTAAATTTTTTTTATTAGACATAAGCTAGGCCCCTTCGTAGTGATAACTACATTTTCATCCTAGCATTGTCTTTTCTAATACTCAACGAATGTGATTTAAAAACAAAAGACCTCTTTAAGAGATCTTTAATTGAAATATTCACTTATTTTAGCTTTAACTTTTTCACTACATGCAGCAACATCCAATGACTTTTTGTTAAATCGAATAATGTCTTCATCCGTATAGCCAAAAGTTGATTTTAAAATTTCATATTCTTCATCCAATGTGGTATTTGAGAACATCATGTTATCCGTATTAATTGTAATAACAACCCCCGAATCTTGTAATGTTTTAATAGGGTGATTTTTAAAACTATCAAAGACAAAACAATCAATATTACTTGAAATACAAACTTCTATTGGTGTCTTTGACATAGCAAGTTCTTTAACAACTTCTACATCTTCAATACTTCTTACCCCATGACCAATACGTTTAGCACCCATTTCTAAAGCTAAGTGTACATTGTTGGCATCACCTGCTTCTCCAGCGTGGATGATGTATGGAATATTTCTTGATTTTGCATTTTCGAAGAATTTTCTAAAATCATTCATGTTTTTTCCTTCAGCACCTGCAATATCAAGTAAAACAACTCCCTTACCTAAATACTTTTCTACTAAATCAATTGTTTCCCAATTGGCTTTTTCATTTAGTGTTACATCACCAAAGTTCATTAGGCAACAAATGACTTCTATGTGGATTTGGCAATCCTTCTTCTTATTTTCAATTGCTTTTAATATCGCAAGTAACGCTTGTTCTTGTGTTAATCCTTTGTGTGTAGAAAACTGTGGTGCAAATCGTATTTCGGCATAGACTAATCCTTGCTTATCTAATAGTTCAATCAATGCTTCCATACATCGAATAATAGCTTCTTCATCTTGAAGTATAGAAATTGGAAAATCAAAACGATCTAAATATTCAACTAAACTTTTACAGTTCTTCGTATCTTTTAAATAAGCCTTATAGCCTTCTAATGATTCACCCGGTATTGCTACATTTCTTTGATTTGCTAATTCACATAAAACTTCTGGTGGAATACTTCCATCAAAGTGTAGATGTAAATCTATCTTTGGTATTTTATTCATTTCCTTTTCCCCTATTTACTAAATCTTTTTAATCAAAATAAATGGTGTTAATTCATCACTTTGTCCTGCTGGATTATCACGGATGATTTGTAAGAATTGTTCATCACTTACTGGTAACTTAGAACTTTTACCTAGTATTTCTCTAGAGATATCATTTGCATCAACAATGACACAAATAACACCAGTTTTATTATAAATTTCTTCACATACACCATTTGGATTCTTTGGATTTAATACTGCTGTATCTTTGTAAATATCAAATGATGAATTTGGATAAAAACCATCAATTCCTGCAATACCATTTCCAACGATTTCATAGAAAACACCTCGTTTACCAAATAGCTTGCCAATTACCGAACAAAAAGATGCATACAGAATTTTAGGTAATCCAACAATATTAATAGCTAATTGTAACTTATATGGTTCATCCATACCAATACCTGCGCTTGAACGGTGAGCAAATTTACTTAGAAACTTAGCCCAAAATCCTAAACGAACATCAGCTTTATCAACACAATTGTTTTGACACATTGAAATTACTTTCTCACTAATCGAAACAATATTTCCTTCTTCATATAATGGCTTAACATACTTTTCAATATTTTCTACATAGGATTCACCACGTGCAATAAAATGTGTATGAATTGCTAGGCGTTCATAATGATCTCCCTGTACTTCAATATCATCACGCTTATAATAAGTTATATCTTTTACTACATGCTTTCTGTCTTCTTTATTTCTATTCATCTTCTATTCTCCAAATTCTATAGTTTTATTTTACCATTATCGTATTTAACATCAACCTTATTTTGTTTCTGTATAAAGCAGTGGATACATTTTCTTGTCTAATTTTAATTGGATTGTTGCCAGTGTTATACCCAAGACTCCCATTATACAAACAAAACCCCAAACAACTGGCATCGAATAAGAATCTGCTAAGAACCCTACTCCTTTTTGCATAAATGCTTGGAAGATGGATGCAAACAACATACTTATACTTACTATTCTCCCTCGATGACTTGCAGGAATTCTTCTTGTAAGATAAGGAGATTTACCCAATGTACTAAATATCTCGCCAATTGTAAAAATAAATATTGAAACAAAGTACATTGGAATTAAACCTTGAATAAAGATATACATCGCTAAACCCGTTACAATCAGAATTTCACCAATTACTAACTTGGATACATCTCTAACTTTTGGAAAATACTTAGTCAGTAGTGGTGTTCCAATGATAACAATGCACGCATTAACACTTGTAATTAATCCAAAGATAATTGCTCCTTTAGCACCATACAATCTTTCTAAATTAAGTGGCATAAGAAAATTAAATTGTGAATACACTAATCCAGATATTGCCGCAAATAACAAATAAACCATGATCATTTTTCTCTCTTTAATGACTTTGAATATAGAATCATGACTTGCACTTTCTTCATAAGAACCAGTTTGAACTTCTTCATGAATTTTTCTTACATCTTTGATGTAAATGTATATTAAAATTGTACTTGATAAAGTTGAAATTGCATTAACGACAAATGCAATATTCAAATAGTTTTCAAATAGAAACCCACCAATTGTTGGTGCTAAAACCAACCCAATATTTGCTCCTAAATAATTTAAACTGTAAGCTTTTTCACGATCCTTTGATGTACTTAAATCAGCTACTAAAGCATCGTAGCAAGGCCATTCAATTGATGCAAATAAACCTGCTACAAAGAATAAAACAACAAATGCAAAGGACACTTCAATAAATCCTAAAATAAAATAACAAGTCACCGTTATTAAGTCACAGAAAATAATAATATTTCGTTTATTGAAATGATCCGCAAGTTTTCCACCAATCAAAGTAAATGGTATTTGGATTAGTGTCATAACCAACATGATCGTTGCAACCTGACTTGCTGAATATCCTAATTTATTTGTTAGAATAAGTGTTAACATCGGCCATATTAATGCACCCATATTTGTTACAATTCTTCCAAAGAAAAGGACATACATTTCTCTTCTTAACCCCTTATAATGGCTAAACATTATGTTCTCCTTTTTATCCTACATAACTCAAAACATCTCTGATTGCGCAAATTTTCTTCTATTACATCACGAATAAATCCCTTAAAGAATTTTGCATCTTTCTCTTGTGTTTTAAGTGAAGGATAACGTGCACCACGCTGCAAATAATCATCAATCATAATTGAATATTCTTGATTATCATCTAGTTCTTTTCCATCAATAAATAATTGATTATTTATGATTTTAACATTTGAACTAAAACCTAATGTACCTAGTTTATCTCCCCTAAAACCAGGTCCTCTGCCAGATTGCATACAATAATCTACATCTAAACTTAATTCGAATGCATCACGAATTTGTTTACCTTTTGCTTTTATAAATGTTGGATTTAATTTTGATGGTGAACATTCAATTAAATCCATTTTTGATATATCACCTACTAATTGATGACTTACAATGCCATGATAGATGAGTGATAAATCACATGGATACATTTCTTTTAATGCATCACAAATAAAATTAACAAGATGACATTCATGAATTAAATCAAAATCTAAACACTCAATATGTGCTACTGGTAAGTTCAATTGTTTTATAGCTTCTTCATTGCATAATTCAACTTGTTCTTTAAATGCTTTATCTTTTTCTTCACCTTCTAAAGATATCAATTGATAAGATAGATCTGTTATTTTATTTTCAACATATTCGAACTCTAAACATCCAATATATTCTGCATAGCTTTTCGCTTGTACAATAATTGTATTATCAACCATGAGTGGTTCATTTAATTGCGTATGTGAATGACCTCCTATGATAATATCAATGGTATCAATTGATTTTGCAAGGTATTCATCAGTTTCAATACCTGAATGACTTACAAGAATACAGATATCATACTGTCCTTTATATTTATCTATTTCTTGTTGTATTTGTTGAATTGGCTCCAATGTTTTTAATCCATCAAGTTCTAAAAAGAAATTATAGACACCCTCTTTCAAGTCTGCTCCATAAAATGGTGAAGTTCCCACAATTAGAAATCGAATTTTATTTTTAGTAAGGATTACACTGCTTTTTAATCCAATTAAATCTTCACCTGCAAGGTTTTTTAAATTACATGATAGGAGTGGCATTTTTGAAGCCATTAATTCCACCCACTCTTGTCCCAACTCAGATTCATTATTTCCAACTGTCATTGCATCAACGTGAAGATAGTTCATTAGTGTTGCACTCACCTCACCCTTTGATCCAATCACAGTTAAACTTTTTAAATCACCCACATCTCCTGAATCAAGATATAAATCATGTTCAGTTTTACTTCTCTTTAAAAACGTACTTAAACGTTCCATATTTTCATATTCACTATGAATATCATTCGTATGAAATATTCTCATCCTCTACACCTCATAGTCGTTATTATACTTCATATTAGTCGAGATTTACATAAGAAAAGGTGGTATGACCACCTAATTTATAGAATTTGTTTATCCGTTAAAACACCATTAATCTTTTCATAGTATTTTAGTACATCTTCTTTTGTCATTGATTTTCTTTGTTCGCCTTCAATGATATCTAAAATACGTCCTTCATTCATGATAATTGTTTTATTACCATAGTGTAGTGCATGATCAATATTGTGTGTAATCATGAGTGTCGTAATGTGATACTCTTGTATGATATCATTTGTAATCTTCATAATATTTTCAGCTGTTTTTGGATCAAGTGCAGCTGTGTGCTCATCCAACAACAAGCATTGTGGAGGTATCATTGTTGCCATTAACAAAGTCAATGCTTGGCGTTGCCCTCCCGATAAAAATCCAACTTCTGTTTTCATTCGATCTTCTAAACCCAAATTAAGTTTAGCACATTGATTATGAAACAATTCTTTTTCTTCTTTGCTTATTGAAAATCTAAGTTTTCGTTTTGTTCCTCTTCCATATGCCAATAAACAATTCTCTTCAATTGTCATATGAGGAGCAGTTCCTTTTAAAGGATCTTGTGATAATCTTCCAATACAATTAGCACGTTTATGTTCTTTGAATTTTGTGATATTTTGATTATCAATAAATACTTCACCTGACTCAGTTTCGATATTTCCACAAATAACATTTAGTAATGTTGATTTTCCTGCACCATTTGAGCCAATAACGGTAACAAAATCACCATCTTCAAGTCTTAAATTAATATCCTTTAGTGCATGATTTTCATTCACCGTATTTTTATTAAAAATAACATTGCAATTTTTTATTTCTATCATCTATTTTTCCTCCTCAATTTAATTTGAGGCAATACCATTGCAAAGACAACGATAAGTGCTGAGAATAGTTTTAAATCACTTGCGGGTAATCCTAAAACAAATGCATACGATAGTAGCAAACGATACAATATAGCACCTAGTACAATAGATACTATATGATGAAGCATTCCTCTTCGCTTACCAAATACTGTTTCACCAATGATGATACTTGCGCAACATAAGACAAGTGTTCCTACTCCCGCCCCATGTGCTGCTGTTTGCGTGTATTGTGCATATAAACCTCCACCCAACGCAACAATGGCATTCGTCATTGCAAATCCCAATATTTTCATTGTGTCTGTATTGATTGATGAACTACGTACCATTGCTTCATTATCACCTGTAGCTCTTAGTGCTAATCCAGTCAACGTTTTAAAGAAGAAAACTAGAATCACAATCAGCAACATCGCAATACACAATAAGACGAGTAAATAACCAAAATCTACACCTTGTATCACCAATTTGTTTGTAAATGGTGTAAAGATTGTATCGATACCATATAAGAAAATACTTGGTTGATCATTCATTATTTTAAGATTAATTGAATACAATCCTGTCATTGTTAAAATACCTGCAAGTATTTCTTGTATCTTAAATTTTGTATGCAAAACTCCAGTAACAATACCTGCAAGTGTTCCACCTACAATACCCAGAATAATTCCAAGCAGTGGTTGACCTTGCATTGAAAACACCGCACTAAATGCCAGTCCTGTTACAAAACTTCCGTCAACCGTTAAATCTGGTAAATTTAACACACGAAATGCAATGAATAATCCAAGCGAACATATTCCAAATATGATCCCTAATTCAATTGCTCCTACTACTAAACTCAAAGACATCTAATCACCTTACTTTACTAACATGAGTTTTGGATTGTTTGCTACTTCTTCTGGTAATGTAATTCCTAATGCGTTCATTGTATCTTCATTTACTGTAATGTATAAATCATCTTTGAATACATAGACAGGAATCTCAGATGTTGGTTTTCCTTCTAAAACTTCAACTACCATTTGTGCAGTCTTTTTTCCTAACTCTACATAATCAATACCAATTGTAGCAAATCCACCATCCATAACCATTGAATCAGCACCAGTGAATACTGGAATTTTTGCATCTTTAGCAAGTTTTGAAAGAGCTGGCATCGCTTCAGCTACTGTATTATCATTTGGTACAAAGATTGCATCAACTTTAGGAAGTAATGCACTTGTAGCAGTTTGTAGATCAATTGACGTTGATATGGAAGCAGTTTCTATTTTAATGCCACGTTCTTCACATACCGCTTGAAGTTTTTCATAGTTTGATACTGAATTTGTTTCTGATGGATTATAAATAAATCCAATTGTTTTAATCTCAGGTTTAATCGTTAAGGCTAAATCAATGATTTCATCAATTTGAACCATATCGCTTGTTCCAGTTATATTTCCTTCTGGTTTTTCTAAATCTTTAACAACATTTGCAGCAATTGGATCAGTAACTGCAGCAAATACTACAGGTGTATTTTTAGTTAATGACATTGCACCTTGAGCAACTGGAGTTGTAATCGTTACAACTACATCTTGTTTGTTAGCATCAAAATATTGAACAATTGTTGGAATATTTGACATTTCGTTTTGTGCATTCTTGAAATCAATTGTTGCTTTCTCTGCACCATAACCTAAATTTTCTAATTCAGCTACAAAACTATCATAAATCATATTAAGTGAAGTATGTTCTGTTAATTGGATAACACCAATCTTTTTTGTACCTGTACTTGAGTTTGAACCTTCTTCATTTTTTGGTGCAGGTTGACTTGAGCAACCTACCAGTGCCATACATGCTAATGCAATTAAAACTTTTCTAATCTTTTTCATCTTTCTTCTCTCCTTTTCAATTGTGCGTTTGACTGAAGTGAAGGATTTCCCCTTATAAACAAAAAACGCCTATCCAAATAAAGGACAAGCGTTAACCTGCGGTACCACCTTTGTTGATAAATAGAATCTATTTATCCTCTCAATCAAAATGCAATCACATTTCTGTCTAATAACGGAAGACTACCGTCTAAAGATACTCGATTTCTCTTTCACTTAGCCCTCATGAGTCCATTTGTCAAATCGTATTCTCTATCAGGATTCCACCATCCCTGACTCTCTTTAAGTAACTAATTTGTTTTATCTCTCAATCTTAGGGTTGATTAGACTATACGCTTCCCTTAATTAAAAGTCAATAATATCTATCATGAAAACTGAAAATTATTTCATATTTTTTATTTATTAAAACACTAAACAACTTCACAAGTTTGTAATAAAATACAAATCTCGTTATACTAATAAAGATATAGGGAGGGTATTATGAAAAAGTTTTTCCAAGAATTTAAAGAGTTTGCAATGCGTGGAAATGTAGTCGATATGGCTGTCGGGGTTATGATTGGGGCTGCATTTAAATCCATTGTTGATTCATTTATTAATGACATCATCTCACCAGTAATTGGTCTGTTTATGAATGATTCATTGCACACATTAAGTGTAACAATTGGTATGGTTACCATTAACTATGGTGCATTTATAACTGCAATTATGAATTTTGTTATCATGGCATTTATTTTATTCATTGTTATTAAACTCATGAATAAAATGAAAAAACAACCTGAACAAGTTGAAATTGTTGCTGAACCAAGTGATGAAGTAAAACTATTAACTGAAATACGTGATGCATTAAAAAAATAAACATATAAAAAGTAATCTTATCCAACAAGTAAACTATACCCCTTGTCAAGGACACAAGAATAAAAGATATGAAGCAGGTGAATAAAAATCATCTGCTTTTACTATAAATAAATGATTGATTG
>NZ_FUWY01000006.1 GCF_900167375.1 Anaerorhabdus furcosa | reverse complement strand
TTTGCTTTGTTGCGATTCGCAAATACTCAGGTGGATATCACGCTAAAACTATATTCAGATGTAACTTAATATCATATTTTCTCTATTTTAGTGGATTAGCATTGAACAAATTACTATCTATCAACTTTCTTATTCCGTTATTGTTAATATCATTTTTATACTTATGGATTAAAGGGGCAATATATTCAGTTGATCAGTTTGAATTTAAATTTCAAGATAAGCAAACGAATAAGTTAAAAATCATATTGATTATATTGCTGGTATTGATTGCATTGTATAAAAAGAGCCAATATTTAGGACTACTAACACTTGTGATGCTTCAAGTAGTTCTAATGAATATTGTAAAGGAAAGGGGGATAAATCATGAAAATTGTTAAAAAGATTGCACAAATCATTGTAAAAGAAGGTTACAAGTGTGCAGAAGAGAAATCAAAGTATAGAGCATATGAACCAAGACAAATAAAGAAAAAATAAAGGAGAAAATTACGAATGAAAAAAAATATTAAGTATTTTGTTGCAGTATTAGGCTCATTTTTAGTTTTAATTACAAATGTTCGTGCGTATGAGGGTCCACAAGGTGATGATGGATCATTTGACAAAGATTATTACTATTCTCAAGAACAGGTAGAGGCAAGATCAGAACTTCAATCAAAAGTGTACAATAAGCCTAGTACTAGATCAGGGTCATCTAGAAATTTAAGTGTTAATGGTTTTGAACAAGAAACAAAATATTATTGTGGACCAGCAAGTGTTCAAATAATAATGAATTATAAAAGAGGTATCAAACCTTCACAATCAAGTATTGCATCTTCTATGGGTACAACAACATCTGGTACAAATCAAGACAGAATGGTTACATATTTAAATAAATCTGAAAACTTAGGCGGAAATTCTTATGTAAAAGTAAGTACAGGGCAAATCGCTCTAAGCAAAGGAATTTCATATAGCATTGATAGTAATTATCCAGTAATACTTAATGTTCAACCAGAAACTTTACCTGGATATGCAGGATACACCTCTTCTGGTCACTATATTGTAGGAACAGGCTATAGTTTTGGATGGTCAACAGGGAGTAGTTCTGAAACAGTAACATATTTTGATCCTTTTAGAACTGCTAATAATCCGAGCTCATTTGGAAGCAAAACGGTTCAATACTCTACTATGTTATCTGCAGTAAACAAAAAAGCCGGTTTGTATTCAATGTATGGAAGATGAGAAAATTAGTTTTATATCTTTTAGTTGCTTTAACTTTTGTATCAGGCTGTAGCAAGAAAAAAAATGAAATAGCTATTACATCTACTGCTAATGAAAAATTAAATTTTGAAGTAATAGAATTTCGTGCTCCTTCAATTGAAAGTGCTAAAAGCAATAAATATGAATTTAGAGAGATTTATAATAATTCACTTCCTATTATTGAGCTAGTTGAGCATGAAAACTATTATTCATCGGAAGAACTTTATTTGATGAATTTAGAATCAAATGACATAAAACAAATTCAAGGGATAAAAAAAGTAGATGTGAATAACCGTATTTGGAGTTTTGTGGAAATATCAGAAAATGAATTTATTTATATTGAACTTGCTTATGATGAATTAGAAGGTGATAATAGTTTAATAAAATATACTATTAATTATTCTAACTCAAATATGACAAAAGAATTATTCTCAGGTAATTGCTATGGTATTTATAATTTACCAATATTTATGATTAAAGAAGATAAATTATTTATATCAGGAATAAGTAATTATGAAAACAATGGTAAAATTGATAGTTATTATATATATTTTGGTGAAATTAATGAGAATGGTCTTGAAATACTTTATTCAAATGAATCCAAAGTAGTTAATAATCAATTAAGCAATGATGCAGAAATACTATATGGAACGACTTTAATTTTAAATGAAGAAAGCATATTGTTTTTTACAGAAATAAACAATACAAGATTTATGAATATATATAAAGATGGAAAAGTCGTAAAGTATTCATTAAATAATCAAGGAATCATTAACTATTCTATACCAGTGAATGGATATCTTATATGCAATGAATTTGTTGATAACAAAGAAAATTATTATTTATTGAATTCCAATCTTGAAAAGGTAAAGGACATTGAAAAGATAAGTATCTCAGATTTTGCTATAACAAAGTATGGAACATATATTATTAATGAAAAAGGTTTGTATTTCTTATATTTAAGCGATGATAAATCTGAATTGATAGTGAAAAAGGTAGAAAGAATAGTAAATCCAATATATTTTAGAGTTGTAAATGAGAATGACACACTTGTATTTACTGACAATGGCATAAATAGAATCAATATTAAAAAGTAAAATAGTATGTTTTAGATAAAGCAGCATCATTATAAATTCAGCTCCTTTAAATTAAGGGGCTTTTTTCATGCTTAAAACAAATTTGATATGATTTTATTTTCCAGACTTTAATTCAAAAATTACAATATCCATAGTAAAAAGACTTTTCTACATATCGTCTTCAAAATCTAGATGCGATATTGATTCATAAGAACGTAATGTTTCTATTTTTCTAAAAAAAACTATACGAGATAGACAATGAAACTACGTGATAGACAACGGATATTGAAATCTGTTGTCTTTTTCTTTATCTTGAAGATAGATGTTACTAATGATTAAAATAAAGATTTTTGAAAATCATGAAGGTAAGAGGGAAAAATATGGGAGTTATTTGAAAAATTACGTGAATAATTATAATAGATGGTTACCTAGGGAAAAAGAAAAGTCGAAATGTAGAGCATTTAAACCAAAATAAATTAAGAAAAAATAAGGGAGAATTAATATGAAAAAGTTTATAAATATTTGCCTAATGCTAGTTATATTGCTTAGTAATGTAACAGCAACAAATGCTGAGGAGAAATATAACAATTCAGATTTTAAAGAAACAATAGAAAAATATGAAACACATGAAAAACCAATGCCTTCAACTTTTGGAAGATCTGCTTTTCCACTAATGGAAAATTGGAAAAATGAAACTAAAAATTATCTTCAAGAAATATATACACAAGATGTAATTGAAATCACGGAAGATGATGAAAAAATTGTTTATATTTTTGAAGTTGAAGAATTTTCTTCAACAGAACAAGTTGAAACAGTTGAATATTTTAAGAATAATACTAAACTAAGATCAGTAACAGGAGATATTAAAATAACATCATATGAACAATGGTCAAATGGAGCTGTTCCTGTAAACGTTGATTCAAGAACAGTATCAAATTTTGCAGCAGCAGGAGCTATTTTGATTAGCTTAGTTCCTAGAATAAATATTGGATTAAGCGATTTGATTTCATCGGTTGCAGCAGTTGTTGGGTGGACAATTGATTCAAAGCTACCAATTCAAACTGAAACTAGAGCTGCTGTCAAATATAGAAGAAAAATTGGGAACTATTATTTAAAGACAGGTGTATGGTATCCAAGTGTTCATATTGGAAGAGTAGAATATTGGTACTATGTAACATGTTATCAAAAGAAAACTCAAGATGGTCCATCTATTCCATATCATAAAGATACAATTCCAAATAGTAGTGGAACTAATTATGACAAGTATCAAGAGAAACCTCATTACAGTGATACAAATTGGATTATTTCCAAAGTTAGAAGTTTAGGAAGTTCAGGAAGTACATATTTTGACTTTTATGGATAATTACTATGTGTGAATCAGTTTGCAAAAAATGTGGAGGAGTATTAGAGGAAGGAAATATATTTGCTAATAATTGTCATAGAATACGTTGGTTTCCAAAAAAATTAGCTATTCCTTTTCTCTTTACTAATCCATTTAAAGAAAGACAAAAATCAAAGGGAGTCAGATTTATAACAAGTGACAGTTTATTTTCAGTTATTCAAAAAAAGGCTTATTATTGCAAAAACTGTAACTGCATTATTGTACAATGTGACGATAAGTAATTATCTCATTAATACTAGAATATTTACTTTTCAATTAAAATAAATTGCAATGAAATTGTATGTATAGAAATTATTAGTGCTATATGCAAATCACTCCGTATTGAGGTATTTAATAACAAGATTAAAAGAAGATTAAGGAGAAAATATGAAGAAGATTTTTAAGTATTTATTATATGAATTTTGTATTTCTAACGTGTTAATTTATATAACTTATATAGATAGTTTTGGTTATAAGAAAATATATTCTAGAAATGTAGCTAAGGCATTATATCAAAGCACCGCATATGCTTAAAAAGTATAGAAAGGCAATTTGCTATATATGCGTAATATTATTGTTGTTATTGACTTCTTATAGCATATATATTACTAGAGAATATCATAAAGCAATTAATGGTTATAACCCATTAGGAACATATTCAAATCAGTTTATTGATCAATCAGAATTCTATCAAGAGCTTGTTATTTATTATGATGATGGACTGAAATGTGATATTTATAACCAATTTGAAATAATTATCAAGAGTAAGTTAAATAAAATTAGCAGTAATTTATACAAAATAAAATTAAATGATAATTCAGTCTACTATTTAGAAATTAAAGCTGATAGTTGCCAAGTATTTTCAGAAATGGATAAATATGAATATGAAAAATTATCTAATAATTCTGTTTATGCAAACATTGAGTAGATTAATAATTCAGGATAATAATCTAAAAATTAAGTATCTGATAAAGATATTATAATAGTTCAAAATAAAATATGTACCAACAGTAGCAAGTTTTAGTCGAATGGTAGAATGATTCCGAATGTTGGAGACATTCTTCATTTCGATTAATCAAAGAATTTATGGGAAATATAAAGAATAAGGAATATAAGCTACATGAAAAATGTTTTGCATTTAATAATTTGTGATTTCTATAGTTACGCTAACAATAAATCTGTATCCGTTCAGGTTCGTTGACAAAGAAAGAATTTGATTGCTATTGGAAATGGATAGCAAATATGCTTAAATATGTAGTTGTTTCATTAATAACAGTGAATAAGGTAGGAACTTTGATAAGTCCAGCAAAAGCAAGTTACGAGGTGCTCTTATGTCTTTGATAAATAAAGTAGCTAAGTTTATAAAAGAAAATAAATATTTTACTATTTTCACATTAATTAATTTGTTTGGTGGATTGTTGTATTTAATTAATGTTATCAGTTCCAATGCTTATCAATATTTATTCTATGGTTCAGCATTTATTATTTGTGTTATATATACAATTAAGTTATATCGAAGCGAAGAGAAAATATCCAGTTTAGTGATTGGATTAGTAGCAATCTCGTTTTTGATTGAATTGATAATTATATAAATTTAATCTTAAAATGCTCAGAACTACAAAATTATTAAATAAAAAAATACAATGTTGACTTAATGGATATAATACGAAATAAATAATAATATTAAAAGTTATTAATAGCAAATAGAGAATTAAATTATAGAATATTTCGTTAATATGAATCTAACTATACTGAACAGAATGATTGAATTAGATGCATTTAATGATGGTTAATGAACTACTCAATAATTTATGTTTGTTTTAAATAATTCTAATTGAGAACATCATTGAAATTAAGTCCCTTATTTAGGGACTTCTTTTGTTATAAATAATTTAAATATGTTTCTGCTTGCTAATCTTATGATATCCATAATTCAAAAGTGCTGCTATAGATTCGATAAATGTCATGATATAATGTATGTATAAATTAGAAATCTCAAACGAGGTAATTGAACATAGGTACTAGTTTTATATTCACAATAAATGATAATTATTTCATAGCCATGAATTTTGATAATAATGGCATGAGTTATAGCATTAACATACAAAAAAAGATTGGTTTATTATATATGTAGATATATTATAGGTATAAAGAAGGAATTATTAGATGAAATGTCCATTTTGTTCAAAAGATATGATTGAAGGAAGTATTACACAAGATAGATATGCATTAAAATGGGTAGCTTTAGATAAAGATAGAGGTTTACTTAACTTTACACCAATTGTAAAAGGTATCAAACTAACATCTGCTTTACAAAATCAAAGTGTGAAAGTATTTTATTGTGAGCAATGTAGAAAGTTTATTATTGATCAAGATAATTTATTGGTCTAATTTATGCAGCTAGATTACGACGTTTGTATCAATTTCAAAAAACTAGATTTATTCTTGGTATAGATAATTAAAAATGATACAATGACTTTAAATCACAACGATTTGAATAATGTAGAGGAGTGTAGACAGTTGATGAATAGTTTTCTTAAAATATTAGATAGGTTTTATTGGTTTGGTTTGTTAGGTATTCTTGGTAGTTTTCTTAATATTGAATTTTTCAAGTACTTTTATCTTCTGTTTTTATTTGCTCTGATTAGTATTTCTATTAAAATTATTTTGATATTTACATCTAAAAAAGAAATTGAAGAAGTGAGAAACTTGAAGCTTGTTTTGCAAAATGAACTTATGGCTATAGGTATTCTAGTAATTAACATAAAATATAGATCTAATTTTCCAAGTTATGAAAACTATGATTCAGATAACACATATACGCTCCTTTCAATGGTGAATGGACAGTAGCCAATGGAGGGATTAATAAAGAGGATTCCCATTCATGGGCGGTTTGTAATCAAAGATATGCTTATGATTTTTATATCGTGAAAGATAGTAAAACATATAGTGGAGTTCGAGAAAATTTAAGTAACTATTATTGCTATGGTAAAGAAATCATCGCTCCTCTTGATGGAGAAGTTGTAGAAATCAAGAACAAATATGAGGATACCCAAATTGATCATGATGGACAACCAAATTGCGCAGCATCAGATGTAAGAGGAAATTTCATTAAAATACGACATTCGAATAATGAATATAGCTTGATTGGTCATATTTTAAAAGATAGTTTTAATGTAAGAGTTGGCGATAAAGTGAAAAGAGGGGATTATTTGGCAAATTGCGGTAATAGTGGAAATACAAGCGAACCTCATATTCATTTTCAAGTACAAAAAGGGCCAAGTTTTTATTTTTCTACTGGACTTCCAATTAAATTTGAAAGAGTAATAAATTTTGAGTTGAATCAACCATTAAAATACATAACAAGAAATCAAATTGTTATGAATAAGTTTGAGTAACTTATAAACCAGTATAAGTTATATTTAATTTCTGATTGCTTTAAAGAAAATATTACATATTTCTAAAAATATAGGTGACAAATTAATATTACTAAATTAATAGTAAGAATATGGAGAAAAATTATGAAGAAAAAATACATTGTTGTATTTTTAGTTGTGATTGTTGGGTTTATATTGGGTTCGTATTTCATCTATATAAATATGTTTCCATATGTAATGCCAATTGATTATCCAAAGTTGCAAGAAATAAATGAATCAAAGATAGTTTATTATGATGAAAATGATCAAATGGATATTGATGTTTCAATAGAAGAAGTAATGAATTATATTAAGAGTTCAAAACCAACACGCACACAAAGTTTTAATGAGATTCCTAACAAAAAACCGTATTATTGTATAGAGTTGAAAACAACAAACCAACTTTATACATATTATATCTATGAAAGAAACTCGCAACTCTTTGTTGAATTACCATACAATGGTGTTTATAAAATTGATGAAGAAGTAAAGGATCTATTATCATAAGCATAATAATTTTCTTATCTAGAAGGAGATAAAACAGTGGATAACTCAATTCTTATTTTGTTTGGTGATACTTGTTGTTAGTATTATACTTTGGAAAATGAAGAAACTATCAATTTATCGTGTTTATAAAATTGGTGCATTACTGGTTATTATGATACTAGTTTCATTATTTTATATGTTTAAATAAAAGCGTAAATAAAAACTAACGAATGCAATAATGCTACGTTAGTTTTTTTATTGTATTTAGTGATTCTCTTGCATGAAAATATAACTTCTATTTCATCGAATGAAAATTCCCTTGCTTAGTAAATCAATAAATGCTGATTCACTTAATGGCATGGAGTAGTAATATCCTTGAATATAATCACAATTTACGCTTTTCAAGAAGACTACTTGTTCTAAGTTTTCAACACCCTCAGCTACAATCTTTAAATTTAAATCATGAATAAGTGATACTATATTTCGAATAATAGTATTTGCTTTTTCTTTTTCATCATCCAATGTAGCAAGTAAGAAACCACGATCTAACTTAACGACATTTAAAGGCATTGAACGCAATGTATTTAATGATGAATAGGCTTGTCCAAAGTCATCCATAGCTACTGAATATCCTTCGTGTTGGAGTTGACCGAGAATAGCAATGGATATTTCAGAATCATACGCCATGGCAGTTTCTGTACATTCTATCTCAATACAACTTTTTGGAATACCATATTGTTCAACTAGCGTATTTAATCTTTGGACAAAATCATTGCTAAACAAATGTACTCTTGAGAAATTAGAAGAGATTGTGAATAATTGCTTACCTTGTTTTATTCGCATTTGTTGAAACTTGCAAACTTGTTCTAATACATAGAAATCAAGCTTTTGAATTTGGCCATTCTTCTCAAATAATTCAATAAATTGGGTAGGGGGAACAAGTACACCTTCATTATTGATCCATCGCACTAATGCTTCAGCACCAATTATTTCATTACTATCTACATCTACTTTAGGTTGATAATAAACCACGAATTCATTTTGTGCTAAAGCTTGATCAAAACGTGAAAGAATTTTACTTTCGTATTGATGCAAATCATGTAAGTTTTTATCAAAAACATGAATAAACGAGTTAGCGTCATGTTTCGCAATCTTTTTGGCAATTGTTGCATAATCAAACATTTTGGAAATAGGAATACTACGATCTTCTATTGGGTAAATACCAAAACTAAAACGCATACTAGAATCAATTAATTGGTTAAACATGTTGTTAGCGCGTTTAATATCGGCTAATAATTCGGAAATATCATCCTTATAAGAGATAACTCTAAAGTTATCTGCATAAGATCGGCATATTGCATCTTGGTCACAAAGAAATGTAGTTACTATTTGTACAATCTTTTTTAATAATGCATCTCCTTGTTCCTTTCCATATAAGTCATTGTAGCTACTAAAATGAGATATATCAAAAACAGTGATGAAGTATTGTTTATTTGAACGAGCAAGAATCTTGGTAACTTGTAATTCAAAACCAGAATCAGTATATGCACCAGTTAAATTATCTTTAGATAACAATGCTTTTTCTTTTTGTGCACTAAATAATCGAGCTAATAGTAAAAATAGAACGATAAAAGATGCGGTACCTGCTAAAATGAAGAAACGATATTTGAAGATAGTTTCAAAGAATGAGTATTTATATGGATTATGGATAATATAAGTCATTTGAATGTTGTTGTATTCATCTTCGCCAATAGCGGCAATTGTCTTATTAATAATGGAAATTGCAATTTCATTATTTGGAGTATTGATTCCCATAATAACACTATCGACTACACGTTGATAAGGTGCAAGTACAGTGAGATTTTCATAGAAAGGACTTTGAAGTTCATAAATACCAACATAACGACTAATCATTGCTAAATCAGCTTCTCCGCGATTTACTGCATTGATAACATCATAATTGTTTAAATATAAAACGATTTCGTGATTAGGAAATTGCGTTTTTGAAAATTCATAACCAGCTTGATAACCTTGCATGACCGCAATCTTACCAGTTTTAACGATAGAAGGATTGGTATCTTTTTTTGCAATGCAAGTTGCAGAACCATCACAAAAACGATCTGATAGAATCAAGTTTTGGTCTTTTTCAAAAACATCCAAACGTATCGTTCCTGCAACAAGTTGAAATTCATTATCTATTAAAGCTTCATAAGGTGTTTTCTCTTCAGTGGGTACACAGGTAAATTCAAAACTCAAACCAGACATTTCTGAAATAAGATTTAACATTTCGATGTTTGTACCTTTAAAAGAACCTACTTCATAAGGACAAGCTGAAAGAGGATAAGCATGAGGGATAATACCAGTTAAAATAGGATTTTCTTTAGTATAGTCTATGTATGCTTTTTCCTCAGTAGTAAATTCAATTTCATCTTCTGCAAAAACTTGAATCGGTGAAAGCCATCCAACTGTTAATAAAAAAATATTCATTAAAATAATGTAAATCTTCCGTAATCCTTGCATTTGATATCTCCTGTATATATATAACTGATTATTAGTTAGTAGAAGAAATAAATCATTTGATGTGATACTTGATAGATATTACCTACATTCTAACACAAAGAAATTGATACAACAATGAGATGAAATCATAGTTTAGACAATTATATATCTGAAAACTTTGGTATGTAAATCGTTTAATTGTAGAGGTATAGTTGTAAACAATATGACATGATATTTCAAAATATATACGTTTCATTTGCATGAATACAAAATGAGTTAATGACTAATATTTAGTTTTAAAGAATAGGCGAATAATTTGAAAAAAAATTTAAATAGTATCTTCGCTATCAAGTAAATAAGTAGTATATAATGAATTTAAAGATAATTATCGGTTAAGGGGAATATATGAAGCGTTATATTATATTTTGCATCGTTCTATTTATTGCTGTTGTAAGTGGAAGTAGTTTTTACTTAAATAACTATGTTAATGAGAATTATGTTGTTAAAAAGGTAGAGGGTAAAAACATTAGTACAATGGCCATTGTGAATGGTAACAAAATATATCAAGTAAACAATAATAAAGAGTTAGAGGAGATATTTATTAAAGGGGTAAATATTGGGTTGGGAAAGCCAAATGAATTTCCAGGAGAAGTTGCGATAAGTAAAACTGAATATTTACAATGGTTTAAGAATATCAAGGATATGGGTGCAGATTATATTCGTGTCTACACATTACAGTCTCCTGACTTTTATGACGCATTATATGATTTTAATATGTTTGTTTCACCACTATATTTAATACAAGGAGCTTATCTAAATGAAGATTACATCAATGAGTACAATGATGTTTATCATCCTAAAATTGCAAATGATTTCACATTAGAAATAGAGAATGTAATCAATGCGGTGCATGGTAATGCGACAATAGATAAAAGAAGTGGACATGCTTATGGAGAATACAAATCAGACGTAAGTAAATATACATGCATGTATATTTTGGGTATTGAGTTTTCTGGTGATACAATTGAAATAACAAATTCAAACAACAGTGAAAAGAAAAAATATGAAGGAAAGTATTTATATACTGAAAATGCAACACCTTTTGAAGTCTTCTTAGCAAATAATGGTGACTATGCAATTGACTATGAAACAAAAAATTATAGTAGGCAAACAATTATTGGGTTTGCAAATTGGCCAACGAGTGATCCTTTAGAACATCCAAATGAACCAGAGGATATGAATAAAATGATGGGATTTGATGTTGAGCATATTTATAAGACAAATAATTACTTGTGTGGAATGATTGCATCTTATCATGTTTATCCATATTATCCTGATTTCTTGAATTTTGAAGATCAATCTACATTCCTTAATGAAGCAAAAACAAATCCATACCAAGATTATTTAAAACGATTAAGGAATCACCATACAATACCTGTCATTATTTCAGAATTTGGAGTACCAACATCTAGAGGAATAACGCACAATGATTTATCTCGAAAATTTAATCAAGGTGGTATAAGCGAGAAAGATCAAGGAAAAGCTATTTTATCTTTAACCCAAGATATTAAAGATGCAGAAATGAGTGGAGCAATTATTTTCTCATGGCAAGACGAGTGGTTTAAACGCACATGGAACACAATGGAGTTAACTGATTCAACAGGTAGAGCAATGTGGCATGATGTACAAACATCTGAAACAAGTTTTGGACTAATGAGTTTTGAACCTAAAAATGAGAAACTACTATCAACAAAAATAATGGATGATACGATAGATTTGAAAATATATAGTAATGCTGCTTATTTAACATTAGTATTGAAAACAAGTGATTCTAACTTTTATGATAAAAATTTTGAATTGTTTTTTGATACGATAAATACGTCGGGATTTTCAAAATTGGATACTCAAGATTTACAATATCCAATGGATTTTTACTTGAGCATAAATGATGAAATAGGGGAGTTATTTGTTGATCCATATTATGATAATTTTATCTATCTATTTGGCAAGCAATTAAATGTGCAATTACCACTACAAAAAAATTTAATATACAGCAAAAATGAATTAAATCCAATTCGTCTAAGACTAAGAAATAGAATTCGTTTGCCAGAAAGTGGCAAAGAAATAGAACCAAGCTATTATGCAACAGGTAAATTAACCTATGGAAGTCTTGATATGAATGATGATAGCTATAATTGCCTAAATGATTTTAATTTCGATAAAGATCATTTAGAAATAAGAATTGCATGGGAACTATTAAATTTTAGTAATCCAAGTAAAGGGTTAATCTTAGATGACTTTTATGAAAACTACATACAGCATGTAGATGGAGTTCAAATGAAAACAAAAAAGATTGAATCTTTTGAATTAGGAATAAAGTATAAAGGAAAAATTGATTATGTAAATGTACCTATAAAAAATTGGGATACAGTATCCTATACAGAGCGACTCAAAGAATCTTATTACATTGTAAAGGAAGTATGGGCTAATGAGTAATATAATCCTATTTTGGTATGATTTACCATTTTTAATTAAAACATTTGTGATCGTTACAATCTTTTGTTTATACATCATATTATGTATACAAATTTATTCGTATTTAGAAACTTTAAAATTGAAAAGACAAGTAAAAAAGGAACAAGTAGCTAGACAAAAGTATGTTGCTAGTATCAATACTCTAATAAATGCCATTATTGAGGGTGAGAGTTGTAATCAAAACTCATACCAAGAAATGAGTGAACTTTTGATAAAAAATAAATATTTTGAAATCGTATTTATTAAGGAATTTGTTAAGTCGATTAAAAAGTATTCGGATCCAACAAATAATATGTCTTACGTAACACGAAAAAAATTAATTGATTATGCTAAAGAAATAAATCTGTATAAGATAGTTTTAAAACTAGAGAATACTTTTGGTATATACAATACACTGGCATTGTTAAGTATTATTAGAGATGATAACTCGTTATTTTTCATTGAAAAGAATGAAGAGAATTTTAGGAATAGTAAAAATTTGTATCTTGGTTATTATGTTATGCTTGGTTATGCAAGGCTTGGATGTTTAGATAAATTTAAAAATTTATTTGATTATATACTTAATCAAAGAGAAATCTCAAGCGATGAAATGTATTTAGGATTATTAAAAAATTTTGAAGGTAGTGTAATTGAATGGCAAAGTGAATCATTAGTAAGAGGTAATTTAAATCATAAAATCATTGCGATACAATATTTTATGCAATTAGGTTCAAATAATTTTGTTTCGTTTTCTTATGATGAATTGGATCGACTTACAAGTAAAAAAGAATATGTTGATACAGAATATGTTTACTTTGTTTATTTGATTCGTTACTTAGAAAAATGTGATAACAATTATAAAGAAGAACAACTTGTAGATAAATTAAATAAGAATGGAAAATATGTTTTTGTTTCTATTCTAGAAAGTTTGAGTTAATCCTATGAATCTTCAACAAATTGTAATATTTTTCAATAATATTATTATATTCTATACTTTAATAATTTTGATTTTCTTTTGCGTTATTATAATTGCTTCATCAATTTACTTATCAAATCATAAAAAAGAAGATAGAGAGTTTGGTGTCATCATTGATGATATGTCGGAAAAATATATTCCAGTTTCTATTTTGGTGCCTGCTTATAATGAAGGAGAAGTTATTGTAGATAGTGTGTTGTCTTTATCTAAATTACAATATGAAAAATTTGAAATAATTTTAATTAATGATGGATCAAGTGATGATACATTAGAAAGAGTTTTGAGTTATTTTGATTTAAAAGAATCAAAAAGACTCTTTAAGAAATCAATTAAGACGCAAGAAATTAAGGTTATTTATGAAGGAGAAGTTAATGGTCATCTATTAATTGTTGTTGATAAAGTAAATGGAGGAAAATCCGATGCACTAAATGTGGGGATTAATTTGAGTAGGTATCCTTTATTTATCGCCATGGATGCAGATTGTGTATTAAAGCCAGATGCAATACAAAAACTAGTTTATCCTGTTTTAGTAGATAAAAGAACGATTGCTGTTGGAGGAAATATTAAAATTTCAAACAATTTGGTTATAGAAAATGGAGAAATCATTAGTCAAAAAGTTCCTAAAGGTTTTTTAGTTATATATCAAATTATTGAATATATGCGAGTTTTTATGATATCAAGGGTTGCTTGGAATCAATTTCGAAGTAATTTAATTATTTCAGGTGCATTTGGACTTTTCAGAAAAGACAGAGTGATTGAAGTAGGTGGATATCGAACGGACACAATTGGTGAAGATATGGAACTTGTTATTCGATTAAACTTAGATCAAATAGAAAAGAAAAGAGAATATCGCATAGAGAATCAAGTAGATGCATATTGCTTTACACAAGTACCTAATAAATTCAAAGACTTTAAAAACCAACGAATTCGATGGCATATTGGTTTAATACAAAGTATTAATTTTCATAGAAAAGCAATATTTAATCCAAAGTATGATCGTGTAGGATTATTGGGTATAGTCTATTATACTTTCTTTGAATTGTTCTCTGCAGTTATAGAAGTTTTTGGCTATGTTGTTATTCTGATAGCCCTCTTTATGGGTTTGTTTAACTCAACAATGTATTTATTTCTGTTTATATCGATTATTATCTATAGCTTTAATATCACATTATCTGCACTTTTCTTAGAAAGATACATGACTGAGCGCAGTTCTAATTTTCTATCATCAATGAAAATTGTACTCTTATCATTATTTGAACCCTTTATCTACCGTCAATTGTGCAATTATATTCGTATTTATGCCATGATTCGTTACAAATATTATAAAAATCGTTGGAATAAAATAAAACGAGAGAAGTATAATGCTGACTAACTTTATTTCATATTTTTAATGGAATTTATATAAAAAAGTCTTATCTTTTGTCAAAATGTACTATTTTATTTCGAAAATATGTCGAAATAAAGTAATTCGTATGAATATATTTAAAATGAATATGATAGAATAAAGATAGAATTCACTTGATTTGATAAAACTTGAAGTAATAGAGTAACCCAGTAAATAAATTGAAAAAAGAATGTATATAAAGAACAATTTAAGTCCTTTAGAATCTATAAAAGCTTAAATTTGTTTTTTTATAAATATGGAATCACTAAGACTAATGGGTACAATCTAGATAGAAGTAGATTGTGGGGGAAAGTTCATGACTTTGGAAAAAACAGAATTTCTAATAAAAGCATTAGAAACTTTATTTAAAACATCAGATGATTTGTTATTTATAAAAGATTCTAATTTAATTTATATTAATTGTTCAACCTCTTTTGCCAATATGGTTAATAAGAGAACATCGGATGAATTAATTGGGAAAACAGATTATGATTTATTCGATTTTGAACTTGCAAAACGATACATAGAAGACGATAAAGCACTTATGGAAAGTGAAGTATCCATTATTAATAATATTGAACCGATCCCTGATGAGAATGGTAGAAAGAAATATTCCTCAACCAGCAAGCATTTAATTCGTGATAACAATAACAATGTGATTGGTATTTTTGGTATTGCTCGTGATGTTACAGCTCAAATTGAGTTGGAAGAAGAGAAAGAAAAGAGTGAACTTTCTACAACAATGTTTAAAGATATTTTAGAAGCGGATTTAATGAAAAATCAAATGATACGTGCAGAAGGGGATATGTGGAAGAACTTAATAAAAAATTATGAACGTGTAGAATTCACAAGAATGGTTAAATTAATTTCAAATGATTATATCCATAGTGAGTACGTAGATGAGTTTAATTCATTTTATGATTTAAATGCATTAATCGAAAAATACAATAAAGGTATTAAAGAGTTCACTCATATTACATATATGTGCAATGATAAAAAGAATTATCGTTGGATTGAGATTAAGTCGAAGATGTATATGAGTAAAGTTACTAATTCTTTAAGACTTGTATCTTTTTTACAAGATTCAGATGAAGAAATAAGATTGAAACAACACTTAACTGAGAAAGCACAACATGATGATTTAACTAATTTGTTTAACCGACAAAGTATGAAAGAACGAATAAGTCAATGTTTAGTAGAGCATCCTAATCAAATGAATGCTTTGTTGTTTATAGATTTAGATTATTTTAAAAACATAAACGATACATATGGTCACATTTTTGGTGATAAAATATTGATTAATGCAGCAGAGAAGTTAAAATCAGTTTTTCAAAATGAGTTGATTGGAAGAATTGGTGGCGATGAATTTATTGTTTTAATTGAGGATGTGGATGATATTGAACAAGTAAAGCGAAAAGCAGAGAATATTGTTTCTTTACTTAAATTATATATAGGAAATGAAGAAATTGAAGTTACTTGTAGTGTCGGTATAACATTATTCTCAAAAAATGATTCTATTGATCAAGTAATAAATCAAGCTGATCAAGCGATGTATCAAGCTAAGCAAAATGGTAAAAGCCAAATTTCATTGTATTTTACCGATAAGAGTTAAGGAATACTATGAATAATAACATAATTGAAGAAAAATCTAATATTTTAAAAGACTTTCTAGGGAATGAGTTTAAAACTAATTGCATAGGATGTGCAATTGCGAATCATGCGATAGAAATTCCAGGAGGATTAATTTTCGAAAATGAAAAATTCACAATACAACAAGATCCATTGATCCCCATTAATGGATTTATCATCGTGAATGCAAAAGCTCATGTAAACTCAATTAATAATCTTAACAAAGAAGATAGAAGCGAATTAATAGAATTGATTAATAATGTCATCATATTTTTGAAAGAATTAGATGTAGTAGAAAAAATAACGATTCTTCAAGAAGAACAATCTTCGCATTTACATTTTTGGATTTTCCCTCAGTTAGAATGGATGAAACAAGATAGCAAAAGAATTAATAACATAAGAGAGATATGCAAATATGCTCAATTGAATGCAACAGAGAAAGACAAATATGAAATTTTGGTTACTGTTAAAAAGTTAAAAAGCAAATTCAAAGTAAAATATCATCCAACCGATAAGGAGTAAGATAAACAATACTCATGTTAAATGAGTGTTGTTTTTGTTATAAAATAATTTTAGACATGACAAAGGATGTCAGGTTTTTTAGTATATTATCTTCATAAATACAAGAGATTACTTAGGAAGATAAACGATGGTAAAGAGGAGAGTTATGAGAAAAACACTTCAAGATGTAGCAAATTATTTAAATGAAATTATGGTACCAGAAACAATAGAGAAGTATGAAATAAATTCAATATATACCAATGTATTAATAGAGGACGATATTTATCAAGGCGTAGGTGCGTTTAGAGATTTTTTATCGAATCTCTATGAAGTTTTATCGATTCATGGTTTAGCTTATGATAACTGTAAGAAAATAGCACATGAATATGAAAATCGGACAACACTTTCGGTTTATTATCCTTTTTTAGATTATGTTAGTAATCTATTGATTAACATAGGATATCAAGGTGTCTTTAGCGATGATAAACAATGTTTTATTTGTAAAAATACAATATTTAATCATAAGATTTCTATTCAAAAAACACGTGAATGTTTAGCGTTCTTAATTCTATGTGGTATTGAATTTGAAGGACTTGATTTAAATAAAAAACTTGATTTATCAACAATTGATTCTATTAAGATTTCATATACTAAGAATCCGAATATGTTACTGGGTCTTAAAATTATGGCGATTGCGGAAAGGGATCATCGTACATTAGTTAATCAAGATGTCTTTTTGCGTTGTGATTATAGAGTTTTGAAATCGGATGGAGCAGATGTATTTTCAATATTGCAAGATACAATCAAACCATTAGATAGAGATGTTCAAAATTTTGTAGTGCAATTGCATAATCGATACATTAGTAAAGGACTGTCATGTATAGTTGAGACAAAAGGATATCATATTTATATAAAATATGGATATAAAAGAAAAGATGTATGGGGGATAAATGCTTCACTTAATAATGGCTATCACATTAATGTCAAATCAACAAAGACGAACGAATATGAGGAAGTAATCAAAACATTTTCTCCATTTTTACAAGAGCTAATTGAAAAAGGATATGGTTGTGGGCGAAAAAGAGAAATAGGACATTGTGATGGAGGATGTAGGGGTATTACCATTCCTCTTAATCAATCGGTTTTGGATATACAAGATGAAATTATTCAATGGTTTGATTTGGAGATAGCCTTCTTAAGTAGAAAATAAGTTTTAAATCTTTTAGAATTCATGAATTTGGGTTTTCAATAATGGATAAAGTTAAGAGTTGTTTAAAAAGAAGAGAGGATATCGCCTCTTTTTTTGTTTTATCTCACTTTGGTGCAAAAATTGGATGCTTAATCTAGCATCGGGTTACAAATGGTGAATATAAAGTTTTTAAAATGATCGTGTTTTATTTATATAGGTATATAATAAGATTAATAAAAGATAATTAGTTCCATTTCTTAGGGTTGGGAGAACATGATGAAAAAAAATGCTTTGCAAAATGTGTTTAAATTTGTATTTAAATACATTTGGCTTTTTTGTACTTTGTTAGTTATGGCAGAGGTCTTATCAACTTTAAGTGCAGCAAATATCTTGATGAAGCAATCGTCAAGGGGAGTGATTGAATCTGTAAGTGGTGAAATTTCAGGTCGGGTTGATGGTGTATTACGTTTGTTGCAAGGATTATCCAAAGAAAAAGTTATTTCGGATACAACCATTTCTTTGTTTGAACGTGCAATCCTTACAAAACCTTTTCAGGATAGCTATGGACTCTATATGATTGCATTAACCGATGAAAATGTGAATGTAATTTCGGCTAATGAAACTGAACCACCTAAAGAAAACACAAGTTTGGCTTATAGAGAGTATATGCAAAATTTATATAAGTCAGGGCATTATCAAATCACAGATGCATTTTTAGCAGGTGCTGATCATAAGACTGTTAACTATACGATTGCAGTTCCCATTATGAAAAACGAACAAGTCGTGGGTAGTGTTTTTGGATCTATTTATTTTAGTGATATACAAGATATAATTGATCGAAATGTCGTGAGTAATAAGCTTTCTGAGTTTTATCTTTTAGGTCAAACCAATGTGATTATGGCGGGTAATGATGAAACACTTATTGGACAGTCTTACCTTAATGTCATTCAAAATGTATATCTTTTGAATAAAAATGCAACCGCAATAAATGAAGGTATGCTTAATGGGATTTCTTGTACTAATTGGGAATGGGATGATGGAAGTCTTTGGTATACAACATCGCAACGCATAGAAAATACAAAATGGACGCTTGTTTATCGTGTTGAATATTCTTCTGTTATTATGCTTTTGTTACCAGGATTGCTATTTAAAGTTCTATTTTATATTTTATTGTGTAGTTTTATTTATGTCTTTGGCTCAAAGTACATCAAACGAAATTTAAAGGAAGTTAATCTTTTGTTAGATAAAATGACAATGATGCAAAAAGAACTATTTAGAAGTGATAATTCTGCAAATTTTGATAATATATTAGAAATAACTCGCGATGGATTAAAAGACCAGCTTACTGGATTATATACAAGAACTGTTTTATTTAATCGGTGCGATGAGGTTTTAGAAGCAATGCATTTGGGTGCAGTACTGTTTATTGATTTAGATGATTTAAAGAAGATAAATGATCACTTTGGACATCATGCTGGTGATTTAGCTTTGCAAAAATTTGCTTCAATTATAAAAAAGTTTAATTCGAATGAGAATGATATTGTGGCACGCTATGGTGGTGATGAGTTTATACTACTCATGTCGATTGAATCTAAAAATCAAATAGAAAAACAAATAATAAGTTTAACAGAGTCTTTGAATACATCCGTTACAAGTGGAAATCATACATTTGATATTCATGGGAGTATAGGGGTTACATTCTATCCTGAAAATGGAAAGACTCTTGAGGAATTGGTAGTTAAAGCTGACTTGGCTTTGTATAATGCTAAACATCATGGAAAGAATCGTTATAAATTATTTGATGAAGAGAGTGCAAAGTAAAAAACTTCCTTGACGTTTGATGTCAAAGAAGTTTTTACTTTACATAATAATATTTGCGATTGGATAACCAACGAAAGTCGCAACAAGAACACAAAGAACCATAATGATAAAACCATACTTCATCATTTGTAATGTATTGGTCCAACCACTACTTCCAGCAACAGCAACACAAGGCATTGCAGGAGGGGTAGCGAAGGCATAACTAGCCATCATTCCAATATTGACAACAATACCTGCGATATTAACGTGAGTCATGCTTGCGGTAATAGCAAGTGCAGCAGCAGTTACCACAGTGGATGTAACCATGTTGCTACTAATATTTGTTTGAATAGCAGCCCATAAAGTAAAGATAAGAACCATAATCATAGGCGATAAATTAGCAATCATAGGAGTTAATCCATTAGATAACCATGTGGTTAATCCAATATCGGCATTGGTAATTGCACTTCCTAATGCTAATGTTGATGCACACATAATAAGACTTGGCCAAGAAACACCTTTTGACATAGCCTCACTAAATGAAAGAAGAGGTTTACCATTGAATTGAATAATACAAAGAAGTACTAAACCAATAAGTGGTGGCATTGCAGTACCAAATCCATCAATCCAATTAAAGAAGGAATTAATTGGTCCTGTTGTAATAATTGGAGTGATTAAACCTGGAAGAATCCACAATGCAATTACAAGAATAAAAACACCTAGAATAATTTTTTCATCAGTACCAACTTTACCTTCGATACCACTGATTTTATGAGTATCAAATTCTTTTAATGAACTCATATCTGGCTTTAAGATAAATTTAAATACAAGAATCGATAAAATTGTACAAAGGATACCTACAGGAATTGCGATAGTCATAAAGTTAGCGTAGTTGATTGCAACACCATACATATCTTGGTATAAACCTAAAGCAATGAGTGGGAATACATGGGCAATAGGTGTCATACCACTTGAAATACCACACATGACTACTGTTCCTATCATAAGCATTGCTGCAAGTTTATTTCCTTTTTCTAATTTAAGTAAACTGTATATTTCTTCTACAATTGGTAAGTAGACAAAGAACAATACTGTTGGTGAGATAAAACAACCAATAAAAATAATGGATGCAAAATAAAGTGTAACGAAATGCCATGGTCCTTTACTTGCAATTTTACTGGTAATAAAAGCTAGTGCAGTTCTTTTAATAAAACTAGTTTTGCTAAGTGCATAGGTTACAACGAATGTATACATTAAGAATACAAAGGTTGAGTTACCATATGCTCCTGATAAAATAGCACTAAACTTTAATTCTGGTACAAGTGCTAAAGCACCAAGCATTAATACAGAAGGCCAATCAATTGAAATTGTAAGCCATAATAATAGTACGCCAATAAATACCCCAATTACTTGCATACCTGATGCGGATAATCCTGCAGGAGCAGGAAGCAAACGGAATCCAAACATACAGAATAATGAAATAATGATGATGGTATACCTTTGCAAAGATTTCTTTGAATTTTCCATTTTTATTTTCTCCCTTATATCAATATAACTCATAAGAAAAGACAGTGTTTTTGGAACCTGTCTTAGATGTTATTTTTTAGATGAATCAATGATACTTTGTTGGTAATTTCTTGATACTTCCATTGATTTTTCTAAAAACTCTTTAAAGTAGGGTTTCAGTTCTTCATTCTCTAAACGGTTAATATTTCTTTCAATTACTTCTGCTTCTCTTTTTGCATCTAGAATTGGCAGATTATTTTCCATTTTATAGTGAACAACATGTTCAACAGCTTTCATTCTTTTTTCGAATAATTTTGCCATTTCCTCATCAACTTCATTGATGATGACGCGAGCTTCTTCTAAATTTAACATTGTTACACCTGCTTTCTTTGTATTAGTATATCGTATTTATAACTCAAAATCATGTAAATTTTAATTTTTTGTACTGTTATATGGATCATAAATGATTATGAATTTGCAATTGTATTTGTAATAATTACAACTTTACTAATGACATTAATATACTAAAATGATAGAATTTATAAAGTTACTAGTAGGTATTGAATCCTATTTACATAAAGATATTGTGATAGAAAAGGGCAGATAACATGAGTTTATACGATTTGTATGGACAAATTGATCCAAAAAATGAATTATGGATTAAAGCGAAATATGATCATATTGTAGAAACGAAACAAGAGAATTATTGTTTGGTTACTTTAATGCTTAAGAATTTTAATAGCATTAGTCATGAGTTGGGAAGTGAAGAAAGTGAAAGAGTTATTCACCAAAGTTTTGAAATACTTTCAGATTTATTAGGTCATGACGAGTACATTGCACGAATTCATAGTCATTATTTTAATTTATTGATTAAAAGTGAACCCACTGAGGAGTCATTACATCCACGTGCTCACCAATTTCATTTTGCGATTCGTGATATCATTGAAGAAAAAACAGGTAAAAAGTTATACCTTGAAATGGGTTTTTATCCAATGATAAAAGAAGGTGTTGACTTTTATTCTGCGCGTTACTATGCAGATTTATGTCGCAATATGAGTCATCATCAAAAATATGCTGAAAGTAGTTATGAGTTATACTATCTTTCTTATGTTGATCAAAAAGAGGAATATGCAAAATTTCAAGATCTTGTACAAGATGCTTTAGAAAATGAGAATTTCAAATTATATCTTCAACCAAAAGTTGAATTAAGTACTGGAAAGGTTACAGGAGCAGAAGCTTTAGTAAGATGGATTGATCCTCAGCGAGGTATGTTGCCACTAGCTGAATTTTTGCCAAGTTTAGAAGAAAATGGTTCTATTCGTGATGTTGATCGTTATTTGTTTGATAAAGCATGTAGTTATATTGAACGATGGCACAAAAATTATAATCAAGATTTTGTAATTAGTTTTAATTTATCAGAGGCTTATTACAATGGACCTTATTTTATGCCAGAGTATAAAGAGACATATAAAAAGTATCAGTTTCCAGAAGAATTAATTCGTATAGAATTATTGGAAAGTATTGTATTAAATGATTTAGAGAAACTAAAACCACTGGTTGATGAAATATATGACTTTGGATTTAGTTGTGCGTTGGATGACTTTGGTAGTGGTTTTTCTTCTTTTGATATCTTGATCAATGTGAAATTATCAGAATTGAAAATTGATCGTAGCCTTTTCCAAGATTATCATAATGAAAAAGAACGATTGGTAATCAAAGGAATTGTTGATGTAGCACACAATTTAGGAATGAAAGTTGTAGCTGAAGGTATTGAAATTAAAGAATATGTGGACTATTTAACTGAAATTGGTTGTGATTATATTCAAGGATTCTATTTCTATAAACCAATGCCAATTGATGAATTTGAAAAAATATTTGTTTTGAAATAAGTATAGAAAAACGAAGTTAATTGAATAACTTCGTTTTATTTTATAAAGGCTGTTAAGATATCATCTAAATCGCCATTTTCTACTTTACGGCGAAGAATTGCAATAATACGTTGGTCATATTTGTCTTTGTTAGATTCTAAATATTCAACAACTTGTAGGGGGAGTGATGGTTCGTTATATATCCGCTTACATGTCATAGCATCAAATACATCTGCTATTGCGATGATTCGTGCATCCATAGAAATTTGATCACCTTTTAATCCATCTGGATATCCACTGCCATCTAAACGTTCATGGTGATGTCTAGCGGCCAGGGCGATACGCTCTCCTAGGGTATCTTTTAGAATTTCGTATGAGTCAGCGGGGTGTTTCTTGATGATATCAAATTCTTCTTCAGTTAGTTTTGTGGGCTTTCGAAGAATATCGGCTGATGTATTGATCTTACCTACATCATGCATGGTTGCAGCAGCACTTAAGGAAACAACGTTGTAGGTGGATTCATAGGCGAGGGCTAATCGTTTTGCATATAAAGAGACTCTGCGACTATGCCCAACAGTATAAACATCTTTTTCTTCAACAATGGTAAGCATATTGTTTACAGCAGCATCTTCTGATGTATCTTGATTTGCCTCACTAGTTACAACAATGATTCGTGTAAATCCCTCTGCTTCAGCATAATAACTTTCCTCGATATTTTTAAGCATAATCATATCGTGAGTATTTATTTCGTAAACATTATGAGATGAATGGATGTGGAGTTTTCCTTCGTCAACGATGATTGTCGAGGTTACTTCGTAATCATCAGGACTAATATTTATACTTTCTTTGTTGCCTAGAGTGTAAATAACGAGTTGCATTTTATTGTCATTAAAGCATTCCGTACTAGTTGAAACTGTACCTTGATAAAGGTTTTGACTGCGCCAGATTTCTATACTCATATAAAGTTTTCCTTATTTATCTATATATTAATTATACTGTAAAAAAATAAGTTTAAAATAGTATTTGAATTTTTTTGTGAAAATCGCTACAATGTTAAAGCAATGGTGTGACCCATACACTAACGCCCGCTTTGCATAAAACATTGGAAACTATCAGAGTGTATTAAGGAACCCCGGGTTCCTTTTAGTTTGAAATGGAGGCAAAATAATGGAAGAAAACAAAATGGGCAGTATGAAAATCAACAAGTTAATTATGACCATGTCTTTACCAATTATCATCTCAATGCTTGTGCAAGCATTATACAACATCGTAGATAGTATGTTTGTCGCAAGAGTATCAGAAAATGCTTTAACTGCAGTATCTTTGTGTTATCCTATCCAAATGATTTTAGTTGCTGTAGCTTGTGGAACAGGGGTAGGTATTAATGCTTTGTTATCACGTAATTTAGGTTTAAAGAAACAAAAGGATGCAAATCAAGTGGCATTACATGGTTTGATGTTATCTCTATTAAATGGTGCGGTATTTGCAATTCTAGGTCTTCTTTTTTCTAAACAATTTTTAAGTTTATTTACAGATAATCCAGAAATATTAGAAATGGGAATTAGTTATATGCAAATTTGCATGGTATTCTCAGTGGGTGTATTTGTACAAATTACATATGAACGGATTATGCAATCAACAGGAAATACTGTATATAACATGATTATTCAAGGTGTAGGAGCATTAACAAACATCATCCTTGATCCAATCTTTATCTTTGGGTATTTTGGTGTACCAGCAATGGGAGTTGCAGGTGCTGCAATCGCAACAGTTATTGGTCAAATGGTGGCAATGATCCTGGGAATCGTCATAACTAAATACAAAATAAAACTGGTTCAATTGCATTTAAAAGATTTCAAACTTAGCACTACCTTATTAAAATCAATTTATCGTATTGCAATACCAGCAATCTTAATGCAATCTATAATGAGCTTCATGACAGTGTTTATGAATATGATTCTGGTTCAATTTTCAACATTGGCAGTATCTGTATTTAGCATATATTACAAGTTGCAACAATTTGTATTCATGGCTGTGTCGGGTATCACCAATGCCATTATTCCAATTATCTCATTTAACTTTGGTGCCAAACATAAACAGAGAATTTTAGATGCAATCTATTTTTCATTAAAATTAGCATCAATTATTATGATTTTGGGTACAATTGTATTCCAGTTATTTCCAGAACAACTACTTTATTTGTTTGATGCTAAGGCAGATATGTTAGCGATTGGAATACCGGCATTACGTACGATCAGTTTATCTTTTGTCTTTGCAGGAATCTCAATGATTTTATGCTCAGCATTTCAAGCTCTTGATCATGGTCAAAATTCATTAATTATCACACTTTTAAGACAAATGATCTTACTTGTACCATGTACTTATGTTTTTGCGCAACTCTTTGGTCTTAATCTTTCTTGGTGGTCATTTGTGATTACTGAAGCACTTTGTTGCTTATTGAGTTTAGGTTATTTACATACAATAAAAGCAAAAACGATTCTGACGATAAAAGAAGCATAACCGAAATATAAGGAAACATCGTAAATTATGTATAGATAAATAGAATATTTATTAGACATTCCATGAAAAGTTTATTATAATATTCGTAGTTCAATGAGTGGATTGAGCAATTATGATTAAATTAGATTTAGTTGAAGTTGAAAAAATTATAAAAAAAGATAGGGAGCTATCTTTTTTATGCTTTTAAGGAGATTTTGGGTTAATTTTTTACAGCTCTTATAAGTAGAAATGGATTAAATGGGGGAGTGTATATGGGAAAGTTCAATTTGTTTAAAGGATCGATTCGAGTAAATGATTCGACGCCTAAAGAAATTCAAGAAAAAATCAAGAAGAAAAAGGAAGACATTGAGCAACTACATCAAGAAATTGAGTTGGTTGATAGCAAAGTTAATCAAAGTGAACTGAATTATCAAAAGGATATTGAAAATAGAAGTCAAGACTTAAGTGAAAATCAAAAAGAAGTTGAAACTAAAGTAGCTTCAATGAATGATGAATTCATTAAGGTGAATGAAAAAGAGGATCAACTTAAAGAAGATATCATGATAAATACTGTTAATTTAACAGAAGAAAACAGTTCAATCAAAAATGATTATCACGCTAAAATCAAAGATGAAGAAAAACAATTTGAGGCTCATCAAAGTGAATTAAATGAAAGTCTTCAAAAAGTAAAGAAGAACCAAGATAATCAGTTCATAGAAAAAAGAGATGAGTTGATACAAAACACAAATTCACAAAAAGAGGATCTTTTAGCAAAAAAAGAGATTGAATTGCAACGCTATTTAGAAGAAATTGAGCAAATGAAGATGGAGTACGATACGTTTAAAGTTGACTATGAAAATCAAATTAGCATTTTAAATGAACAATTATTAAATGAAAATGAAAATAGTGAGCAAATAAAGTTTGAACAAGAAAAAGAACAAGAATCATTAAAGAAACAATATGATGAAAAGTTGAGTGCTTTATCATTAGAGATTCAAAATAAAGAGGCATCTTGGGAAATTTCTTTTAATGAGTTTGTTGAGAGCAATAGTTCAATAAAACAAAAAATGATATTGGAATTGGACTCATTAATCCAAAAAGAAATAGATTTAAAAGAAATCCTTAAACAGAAGAAGAAAAATGCTGAAATAAAGGAAAAGCAACTACAAAAAGAACACCAAATTAAGATAGATGAAATAAACAGTCTTAAAATAGGATTAAATCAAAAAATAGAGAAACTTCAAAATGAACTCAAGATTGAGAGTGAAACTTATCAAAATGAACTAGAAGCTTTTGCACAACAAAGAGTTTTGGAAGATCAAAGTATCGCTCAACTCATTGAAGACCTTGAGATAGAGTTGAAAGAAGTTAAAGCGGACTATTCTAGAAAATGGCTTGAATTAGATGACGACTTTAAATTAGAGTGCAAGAACATTGCACAATTTTATCGTGATTTATTGGATTCTGAAGAAATAAAACAAGAGCAAATTATTCAATCAATTAAAGATGAAATAAAACGTGATGAAACTAATTTCTTTACAGATAAGAAAGCACTAAGTGAAAAACGAAACATTGCAGAAAAGCAATTTATCGATGAAGTTATGGCGATTAAAAGTAAAATTGATGAGTGTAATCAATTAATTCAACAAAAAGAATTGGATCATCAAAACATAATTCTCCAATTGCAAAATAACTATACAATTGAACATGGGAACCTACAAAAAGAATTACATGAAAAAGAACAAGCATATCATCAAAAGAAACAAGCAATTGAAACTGAAATAAAAGAACTTGAAGCTAGCCATGTATTGCAATTAGAAAAAATTGAAAATATCAAAGAAGATATGAGTAAAGAAATTATATTTTTGGATGAATGCTTAACAAAGTTACAAGAGGAACAAAGTTTACAAATATTAAGCAAAGAAAATGAACTTCTTAACATAGATGATGAAATTCAACAACTGACAGAAGCTTTAAACGAATGGGAAGAAAAACGCAAAGAAGAAAATGTTAGAAATGCGAAACGAATCCATGAATTCACTTTAAGAAGACAAAGTATAGTTATTGAGCATGAAAATACAATTCAAACATTAAAAGAGGATTATAATTCTCGCATTAATGAATATGAAAATGAATTTTCAAATCAAAAGGTTACAATTGAAGACAAGTATAATCAGGATTTAGAACGCTTAATATCAGAAAAAAATGAAAAAATCAGCATCTTAGAAAATGCACGAACTGAAGCGTTAAAAGAATTTGATGAAAAGAGAAGAGAACTTGAAGCAAATACAGAACAATTGCAAATAACATATTTGGACACGATTGCTACTGAGAATGCTTCATTGAATGAAATCGAGAATAATCTTCAACTTATACAAATTGAAAATGCAAAGGAAATTGAAGAAATCACGAAGATAAGTGAAGAAAAACTTCAACTTATTCAATTGAAAATTAATGAGAAGGTAAATGAACTTCATGAACAAGAATTAACATATCGAAATGAGATTCAGCTTCAAATTACTGCAAAACGGAATGAAATTGATAACTTGATGAAAGAACAAGATCTTTTAAATGAGGATTTTGAAAAACTTCAATTGAATTTCAATGAAGAAAAAAATCAATTATTACAAAAAACAAGAGTAGAGTTGGATACCTACATTGTGAAATTGAAGGATGCCGAGAGTAGACTTGATGAGAGACAAAAAGCAATTGAGATTGAAGAAGCAGCTTATCAAACTTTACTTGTGGAATTTGCAAAAACAGAAGAAAATGAACAAACGAAGCTAAATGAATTAAAAGAATCCTATTTAAAAGAGCAAATGCATCAAAGAAATGAGCTAGATGAATTATTGACGGCAAGAGCTCAAATGAAAGATACTCAACTTGAGGCAATACAAGCTCATTTTGATAATCAACGCTTACAACTTAAAGATGAACTGGATAGAGAATGCAGTCAAAAGGAAAGTGAACTTGAACTAGTTCGTTATCATTTGCAAGATGAAAAGAAGAAACTTGAGCTTGCCTATAAAGCACATGCGAGTGAATGCAAAGAGGCAATCGAAAAGATTCAAGAAGAAGTCAAAAGGGCGAATCAATTAAGAGAAGAAGCAGAAAAAGAACATGAAGCTAACTTAAAGAAACTAGAGCGTTCATTCCAATTCGATGCATCCATGTTAGAAGAAGAATTGCGCCAAAAGAAATTAAATAGTGATAAATATCTGGAGGATTTAGTCGAGATATTTGAACAAGATGAAAAAGAATTGAATCTTGAAAAAGTCAAAATTCAATCAATCATTGAAAAAAGACAACAAGAATTAAATGAGAAGAAACAAGCAATTCAAGATTATATTGCTCAAATGCATGCAAAAGAAGATGAAATTGATAAGCAAAGAAATCAAGAAATGAATCAGTATTTGAATAATATAAATGCCTTAGATATTCATCTTGAAAATCTAAGAAAAGAACAAGAAGAGAGCAAACTAGATAAACAAGTACAAATCGATGCAATTCTTAGTGAACAAGAAAGAGTCAAAGAAGAGATGAATATTTTCATTTCTAATCGTTCAGAGAGTTTTAATCTTGCTTTACAAAAGGTTCAAGATGAGCATGAGAAAGAAATTAGTGATTATCAAGAACAATGTGATGCAAAGCTAACTGAAATTTCTAGCCAAAATGAACAAGTGCTACTTTCATATCAACAAGATTTAGACAACTACAAAGAAGTACTTGAACAAGAATTAGCACAAGAACAAGTTGTATTGGCTGAATTAATTGAAAAAGAGGAACAAAATCTAATTCAACAAAAACAGGATTTTGAAGCTTACATGGATAAAATTCGTATTGAGGAAGATGAAAGAATTCAAGTTAGAGAAGCTGAAAGAAATAGACTAGTTGAAGAGTGGACAGGCAATTGCAATGTGATTAAAGATCGCATCGCTGAAATAGTGAATAAATTTAAAAAAGAAGAAGAGGAATTTAGACAAGTCCATAATATTCAAATTCAAAGATACATGAGTGAGAAAAAACAACTTGAAAGTGAAGAATCAAGATTGAAAGAAGCACTCATTGGTTTGGAAAATGAACTAAATGAAAAGAATATTGAATTTGCTAATAAATCACAACAAGCAGAAGAAGAGTATTTAAGCAAACTAAATAAGTTAGAAAATGATATTGTACTCAAAGAAAATGAAATTCATAATTATCGTGAAAAAATGAGTCAAGAATTTAGAAGTCTTATTGAAAATCAAAAAATCGAACAAGAACGTTTAGCAGAAATTGTTAATGAAAAAGAACGATATATGCTAGAAGAAAAAATTAAAATTGATGAAGCTATTTTAAATCAAAAACGTATTTTTGATAAATTAGCTAGTAAAAAACGAATTGAACTAGAAGAGGAAATCGAAAAGAACAATAAGATTTTAGAAAAAGAACTTCGCCGAGTTGAACATGAGAAATCTAAAAAAGGTGAAGAGTTTGATTTGTCATTGCAACAATTGAAACAAATTATTTTAGATAATGAATTGAAATACAATAAGATGATTCAAGAGCAACAAGTTCGTAATGAAGAATACTTAAGTGAATATAAGAAATCAATTGATTTGCGAAAAGAACAAGAAGATATAAACAATGCAAATGAGTTGGATACTTATGAAAAGAATAAACAAGAACTACTTCTAGAGGAACAAGAAGTCATTTTACAAAAGCAAATTGAAACACAAGAAATCAAGAAAAATAGCAATGATTTAGTTACGTCACTTATCAATTCAAATAATCAAATCAAACATCGAATTGATTTACTTCAACGACAATATCGTGAAATGAATAATGAGTTGAAGAGTGATCTAGTTCCTGAAGACTACATGCGATTCTTTGATGAATTACATCAAAAACTAGCAGATCGAACAGATTTCTTAAAGAATTTAGAAAATGAAGAGTTTAGTCTACACAAAGAACGTTTCGAACAAACAAACAATCAAAACATGTCTTATCATCAAGCAATACGTGAACATCAAGAGAGAATAATCAAAATTGAACAAGAGATGTTTACGGAACAAAAACGTTTAACTGATTTCGAACAAGAATTAAGTGAAAAACGTCGTCAACAAAAAGAATTAGAAATTACAAACAAAAATCTCTTTAAGAAGCAATTGGACTATTTAAAGGATAAAATGTTTAACTAATGGACTGGGCATATTAGAATACAAAGAATTAAAGGATTGCTAAAATAATGATGTAAGCAAATGCTTATAGAAGGAGATTTAGCAATGAAAAAAGACCGTAAAGTTGTATTAGTTGGAACTGGTTTTGTTGGAATGAGTATGGCTTATTCATTTCTAACTTCTGGTGGAGTAGATGAATTAGTCTTAATTGATGTAGATAAAGAAAAAGCATTAGGGGAAACAATGGATTTACAGCACGGATTACCTTTTGCAAGAAATAAAATTGTTATTAAAACAGGTGGTTATGAAGAGTGTAGTGATGCAGAAATTGTCGTTATTACTGCAGGTACCGCACAGCGACCTGGTCAATCTCGTTTGGATATGACAGCAGTAAATGCAAATATTATGAAAGGCATAACTGAAAACATAATGGCTTCGGGGTTTGATGGTATCCTTGTTGTTGCATCAAATCCGGTTGATCTTATGACTTATGTTGCTTGGCATGTATCAGGTCTACCAAAAAATCGTGTGATTGGTTCGGGGACAATACTAGATACAGCAAGACTTCGTTATCTTATGAGTGAATATTTAGGAATATCAACTAATAACATCCATGCCTATATTATGGGTGAACATGGTGATTCAAGTTTTGTACCCTGGACACATGCTTATGTAGGAAGTAAATGCTTACTTGAATTGTTGGATGAAAAAAGTAAAGACTTAAACGACTTAAATGAAATCTATCATCAAGTACAACAAGCTGCCTATGAAATTATTAATCGTAAGAAATCTACATATTATGGTATTGGATTAGCACTTAATCGTTTAGTTCAAACAATTCTAAATGATGAACATGCAATACTTACTGTATCTGCTTATCAAGAAGGTGAGTATGGTTGGCATGATATGTTTATTGGAGTTCCAGCAATTATTGGACACAATGGTGTTGAAGAAATCATAAAGCTTCCACTCAATGAAGTTGATCAAGGTAAATTTGATCACAGTGCTTCTACTTTAAAAGAAGTTCAAGAATCAACAATTAAACCGAATTTGAAGTAATCGATGGATTACTTCTTTTTTATGTGTTGATTTCAAACTGTGTCTATGTGATAATAACAGTGAGGAGAGGTATATGATCCTAAAAATTGATGAAAAGTCAAATCTTGCTAACTATCTTCAGTTGATGAATCAGATCAAAGAGAAGATTTTTCTAGGTGAGTTAACTATCAATGATCAATTGCCCTCGATACGAGTCTTAGCCAAAGATTTAAATATCGCCATCATTACAGTTAAGCGAGCATACGATGAGTTAGAAAAAGAAGGTTTTATCGAAACACGGCAAGGGAAGGGTTGTTTTGTTAAAAAATTGCACTTAGATCAACTTAAGGAAAAGAAACTGCTTGAAATAGAAAAAAACTTAAATGAAATTATTCATGATGCAAAACAATTTGGGTTAAGTGATTTAGAAATTACGAATTTAATAAAGAAAATACTGGAGGAATAAGCAATGAGTGAAAAAGCACTAAACGTTAAGAATCTAAGAGTCATGTATGAACAATTTTGTCTTTATATTGATGATTATTCAATTGATTCAGGGTATGTAACAGGGTTAATTGGTAAAAATGGAGCAGGTAAAACAACCTTTATCAATGCGTTTTTAGAACTTATTCGTCGTGATTCTGGTGAAATTAATATTCTAGGTTTCAATTTTGATGATCACGAAATAGAGATTAAAGAAAGAATTGCTTATGTTAATGATCAATTTATTTATCCTTTATCATTAAATCTTGAGCGATTAGGAAAAGAAATTGGTTCTTTCTACAGTAAGTTTGATTATCAATTATTTAAAACACTGTGTGAGAAACATAAGTTACCAATGACGCAAAATTTTAAGAATTATTCTAAAGGAATGCTGGCAAAAGCAGCGATTCTTTTCGCTATTTCCTATTCGCCTGACTTCATCATTTTGGATGAGCCAACCGCAAATTTAGATCCAGTAAGTCGTAGAGAAGTTTTAGAACTACTTTATGAAGTGATGCAAGATGAGAATAAGACCATTTTATTTTCTACACATATTACATCTGATTTAGATAAAATTGCAGATAAAATTACTTTGATTCATAATGGCAAAATTGAATTTACAAAATCAAAGGATGAAATTGAAGAAGATAATCAAATTGTTGCGATAGAGGGTGATATTCCAGGCAAGATAAGAAACTATTTACGTGGTATCACAAAAACAAGTAATGGCTACAAAGCTCTATGTACAGATACTAAGAAATTTATCCACGATGAACAATATAAATTTCAAAAGGCATCAATAGAAGATATTATGTATTATTGGGAAATTCACAATGAATAAATTATTTAGATACTTTAGAATAAAAAGTTCATATTTTCTCTATCTCTATTTCTATCTCTTTATTTTGATTTCATGGTGGGATTCTAATAGTGCATTTTCAACTGTAGTTTATTCCATTGGATTATTTCTGATTTGTGAGTATTTTCAAGTATACTTTGATTTTGATTATCAGAAATCCTTTACTAATAAAGTACAACTTTTGGATTTGTTGCCAGTTAATAAAAAGACATATCAATTAGCTCAAACCATGTTAGTAATTGGATTTATTGTATTGAATACACTACTTTTGTTGTTTTCTAGATATCAATTACCATTTATCTTAACTCGTTTATCTATTCGTAGAACCGATGATGTACTCTATTTTGTTGAATTCTATTGGATATTTATTAGTCTTATTTATTTTTTATTTCATCTTTGGGAAACTTATTTTGCAAAGGATATTAGAAAAATTACTTCGGTAAGATTTATCTTTCTTTTTGCTACTACATTGATGTCTCTTATCACGTTGTTATTAACAATTCCAAATGAATACACAAATCGCTCTGTGATATCTGGATGGACTAGTATCATCTTAGTAAGTGTGGGTATCATTGGTATTGTGAGTTTTATTCTTTTTGGTAAATATTTCAATGATTACAGAAAAAAGTATAAACAATTTAAACTCTCTAAACTTACAATTTGGAATATCAGAAAATTATCTAAATTGCAGATCGAAACTGGTGTAAAAGAGATAGCCTACTTAGGATTCTTTTCTTCAATTTTCTATAATATGATTTTTTTAGGAAATCAAATCGAATTTTTCATGATACTTTTTCTATCATTGGTTGCCTTATTTCTTTCTGTTACTAAAAATGTAAATCAATATTTTAGAAGGGGTAGTCTATTGAAAATGATGCCTTTTACAAGAAAAGAAGTTTATGTAAGTTCCATTGTAGGGATGTTTATGGATTGGTTACTTTATGCAGTGTTGTTTATTGGAACTTTATATGTTGTTTATTTCTTTCGTGGTAATACAAATTTTAATATAGATGTTTCATTGGGTGTTGTAATAGCTACTGTGATTGTCCATATTGTATTGTTTTATATTTTAAATAAAACACTGTTGAGTGCAGATGGAATGATGTATGGTATTTTTGGAGGATTTGTTCTTTTCCCAATTTTTATATTTTTTAACTCCTTGATTGATTTTGTGAATACGAACCTTGGTGTAAGTATGGCGGTTTTGGGTATGATGCTAATCTTGCTACCATTTTCTTTAAGAAATCAATACAAGAAGGCAATGATTAAATAAAGGGAGGTTACTTTATGTTAATGATGTTCAATTACTTGAAAATTAAACAGTCTTGGTTTCTCTTTGTTTACTTTGTCTTTTTGTTTTCTTTTTCATCATTTGATTTTACAGGAATTATGCCATCAATTATTTATTCATTGGGATTGTATATCATCTGTGAAAACACACAAGTCTTTTTCGATTTTGATCATGATAAAGACAATTGTATTGTTGAATTATTGCATCAATTACCGATAAAGAAAAGAGCTTATCAAATGTTCATTACATTGTTTAATGTAAGTTTTGTAATTATTTCAACACTGATTTCTTTTCTAACGATGAGCGTTAATTATCAATTATTTCAAGGTGAATTAATCTTCTTTGTGATGAATTGGCTGTATATTTCAATGAGTTATTTGCTATTTCATTTGTGGGAAACATGGATTTTGAAGTCCAATATAAATGTGAGTAAATATCGCAAATATTTATTAATTGCATCAATGCTTACATGCTTCATAAATCCACTTTATATATCAAATGGTGCTGCTTATAATTTAAATAAAAATAAATTGATGAATCAAATGTTATTTTTTGGAATCTTTGTGGTAGGTGCAGGTGTCTTTGCGTTTGTAGATACTCGTTATAAGAATTCAAGAAATAGTCCAAAAAACTTTAAAAAATCAGCAAGTAAATATAGTAATATCATAAAGTTATCAGAATTAACCTATTCAAAAGGAAAAGATGCTGTGAATGCTATTTCATTTGTTTGGATCATTTATTTGCTATTTGATTTTGTTGGTAACTACCAAAACTATGAATATTTATTCTCTATTTATTCGATAGGATTGATGACTTTCTTTTTTCTTATGGATATACTGTCGAGTGTATATAGTAAAAATACGTTTCTTAAACTGGTTCCTTTTAGTCGAAAAGACATATTTCTTGTGACATTTATCAAAACAATTCTTTATGTTGCAATAACGGAAACTTTACTTCAGTTGGCATATTTCGGTTTGCTTCTGATTAAGGGAGAGCAATTTGTATTTTCGATTACCATTTCGTCACTATTGATTGGGATTGCGTTGTTTATCTCTTCGCTATGGATTACCTATTATGGTTATGCTAGTCGTTATTATAAATTCTTTTATATCTGTTTAGGCGTAGCATGTTGGCTTGTTATTTTGGGTCTTGGACCGAAACTACTAACCTTAAATACTGAGGGATTGATACTGGTTATCTTTATCATATTGGGAGGTATTTTATTGCTAATTAACTTTTTCAAGACTGGGTTTAAACGACTTTCCTATAAATAACGGGGTATCATTGTTATAAAACATTGTTAAATAAGAAGTTTTGAGTTAATATTTAAGGTATAGGAACACGTAATTTACTGTGGTAATAGGGAGAGTTAACATGGCGAAATTTAATTTTTTGGATGCATTTAAAAAACAAGAAGAAACCAAACCGAGTGATATCCAAATTGAAATCGAAGAGAGAGAAAAGAGCATTGAACAATTAGAAAAGAAATTAGAACACTCAGGTGTTCTTTTAGGCAATGAAGAGAAGACTCAAAACATTGAATACAGCGCAAAAAAGAAACAAGTTGAAGTTGCAAAGAAAGAAGCAACACAACTCATGGATGAAATTGAAGATAAATCTGAGAAACTTCAAAATTCAATGAAAGAGCTTTCTAATAAATCGGAAAAAGCAGCAAAAGATGTAAATAAGAAGAAGGCAGCTCTATTAGCGGATGCAAGCAAAAAAAGTAATGCACTCAAGAGTCAAATTGCAAAGAAAGAAAAAGAAATAGAAGAAGAGATTAAAGGAATCAAACAATCTCAAGATAAATTATTTATCAAAGAAAGAAATCGCTTGATTCAAGAAACAGAAGCACTTAAAGAGAGTTTATCTTCTGTAGCAGCCATCGAAAGTGAAAAACAGAAGAAAGAACTAAAAAAGATGGAATCACAAATCGAAAAGATGAAAAAGTCTTTTGATAAGGAAATCATCGATTTAGAAAATAAATTAAGCGAAGCTTTAAAGAATGAAGAAATTACCCTAGAAAGTTATAACCAAGCAATTCAAAATATTAAAGACAGTCGTAAAGCAGAAATTGACAATAGAAAAGTAGAATTACAAGCTAAGGTCAGTCAATGGGCTGCAAGCTATAATGAATTTGCACAAAACAATCGTGTATTTTTAGATGCGAAAAAAGCAGAGTTAGAACTACTTAAACAACACGAATCTAGTTTGAAAGATTTATTGAAACAAAAACAAGATAAAATTGATATTGAAAAGAACAATCTAATTCAAGAATATGCTAGTAAAGTAAAAGAATTAGAAGTAAATCACAATCATTTGCAAAATACATTAGCTGGAAGTAAGCAACAGTATCGTTCATTAAGTGATATGTACAAGCAGGAAGTTGATAACTTTGCAAGTTTAAGGGATGCTGAACAACGCCAAATTCAAGAATTAATTGAACAACTGGGTAAAGAATATGAACAATTCCAACAAGAGATAGTAGAAAAGACCAATGGATTGGATGTAAAGCTTAAAGCTGAAGCAGATTCAATCTATAACTTTTATCGTGACTTGTTAGCAAGTGAAGAAGAAAAGTTAAATAGCAATATTAATTTTGTAAAAGAAGAAATACGTCGCGAAGAGGATAAATTATCATTAACTAGAAAAGAATATGAAGAAAAGAAGAATACGATTGAAAACATTCATTACCAAAAGTTAAATGATATTAAAGAACGTATCTTACAATGTCAAACTAATATCAAAAATGCTGAAATAGAACATCATCAATACTTAGCAGAATTGAATGCACAATTTGAAAAAGAGAATGTTGTGTTGCAAGAACAATTGAAAACACAAGAAAATGAATTTGCAAAGAAACGTAATGAACTTGATCTCAATGTTGAAGCATTTATTAAACAACTAGAAGATAAAAAGGATCAAGTTGCATTAATACAAAGAAGTAATAATGAAGAAGTGCTACATTTAGATAATCAAATTAAAGAGTTAAAGAATGATCACACAATTGCAATACAAGAGAAACAAAAATTAATTAATGACTTACAAAATGAACTTGAGCATGTAAATGATAAGATTCAATCAGTTCATGAGATTCGTGAAGCAGAAAGAAATAAACATGAAGAGAAATTACGCGAATTTGAATTGAAGCGTGAAGAGTTAACTAATGCTCATTACGAAAGAGTTAATGAAATCAAAGATAAATTCCAAGAAAAGATTGAACTATTTGAACAACAAGTGCTTGCAAAGAAAGAAGAAATGCAAGCTAAATATGATGAAAGTATTCTAAAATTACAAAAAGATCATGAAGCAAGAGTTGATGAATTCAAGTCAAAGAGTGCTCAATTTACGCAAGATCTCAATAAAGAGATAAAAGCAACTAAGAGTAAAATTGAAGCAATGGAAGCAGAATTTGAAAATAAAATGCTTCAGGAAAATGGTGTATTACAAGATACCACAAGTAGTTTTAATGAATTAAAACAATCGAATGCTACTGAAATAGAAACTATCAAACGTAATCATCATGAACAATTAACTAAACTTAAAGAAGTTACACAAAATTCAATTGATGAGATTGTACGTAATATTGGTGAATATACACTAAATACAAATAACCATATTACGAATATCCGTGATGAAATTGCACATTTAACAGATGAGGAAAAAAATCTTGTGTTGCAAATGTCGTTATTGCAAGAAGATTTTAATGCTAGAAAAAATTCACTAATTGAACTAAATAGTAATCAACTTCAAGAACATTTACAATCAATTAATAATTTTGAACAAGAAATAGATCAAAAACGTCAAGAAATAAGGAATGCAGAAGAATCGTTAACAGATTTAATCAATCAATATAAATTAATTCAAGATGATGAAAATCAAAAGGTATCTAAGTTAAAAAATATTTTAGCTAATGAACTTGATGAACAAAAGCGTGAAATAGAAAATTCTATTTCTCAATTAGAAGTTCAAAAAGAAGAAAGAATTGACTTATTAAGAGCAGAATATGATTTAACTAGAAAAACAATTTCAAATAAATTGAATTCTGAATTAGTAGATATTCAACATAACATTGAAGATGAGAAAAACAGAATCTTGCAAGAACAAGGTGAATTAGAAGCATCTTATGCAAATAAACTAGAAACGAATAATCAAATCCTTAATCGAATTCGTGAACAAGTTAAAGTTCTGTCTGTTGAATTTGAAAAAGCAGAAGAAAATCATAAAAATGAAATCAGTTTACTAAGAGAAGACTTTGAACATCGTAAAGCTCAGTTAGAATACGAAGCTGAAATTGCTAGAGAAAGTAATTTGAAACAGTTTAATGATTTAAAAGCTGATTTGGATTCGAAATTGAATCAAGTACAGATTGAAAAAATCCAGCTTAAGAATTCTGTTGATGCAAAAATTAAGCAACAACAAGCAAAGAAAGAAACAATTGAAAGTTTCATATTGGATTATGAGCGTAACAATAAGATACATGAAGAAGATCGCCAACGAGAGATTGAAAATTATCAAGCAATGGTTGAAAGACTCAATGCTAATATTGATGAATTGAATTCAGATTATGAAAATACAAAGCAAAGCAATCAATTAAAAGTAGAAGAGCTTCTTCAAATGCAAAAGAATGTTGAAGAAGAAATCAATCAAATCATGGCTACTCGTGGTGAAAATTATCAAAAGGCAATTGATCAAGTTACTCAGGAACACGAAAATAGAATTCAAGAATTTATAAATGAAGAAGATGCAAAACAAAAAGAATTGAATAGCCAAAACGAAGAGATTCTAAATAACTTCTTGACTAATTTTGAAGAGTATAAAGTTCATTTGGATGAGCAACTATCAATAAAACGTTCAGAAATTACTGAATTTATCCGTTTAGAAGATGAAAAACTAGAAAATGAAAAAACTAAGTTTGAATCGATAATGTTGGCAATGGAAAAAGAAGAAGAAACTCGTATAGAAGAAAGAAATGCTGAAAAAGAAAACTTTAAGAAGTATTGGGATGATTCTTTGGATACAATTCGTAAACGAATTAAAGATGCTACAGATAAAATGCTTGAGCAAGAGAAGGAAATTCGTAACCATTACAATCCTCAAATTGAACAACTGAGTTTTGAGAATGAAGAACTTAAAAATCAAGAAGTACAAATTTCGCAAGCAATTCATGAGTTGGAAGAAAAATTTGAACAAAGGAAATTTGAAAATGATCAAAAACGTCGCCAATATGAAGAAGAATGCACGCAAAATATTGCGAACATTGAACGTTTGATTAAAGATAGACAAGAACAAATCAATTCAATTAAACAAGCAATGGATAATGAAGCAAATCGTTTTGTTCAAATTCGTCAACAAGAAGAAGATAAACTCAAAACATCTCTTCAATCAAAAGAAGCTATTTTACAAGATGAAAGAGCAAAAGTTAATGAAATCATTGATAAGCAACAAAAAATATTTGATAAACTTGCAGCAAAGAAAATGGCTGCCATTGAAGATGAAAATAGACGTAACAATAAGATTCTAGAAAAAGAATTAAGAAGAGTTGAAAAAGAAAAAGCATTTGCTGGTGAAAATTTTGAGTTAACAATGGATGAACTAGATCAACTTATTCGTGAAAAAGAGAAACGTTATGAGTCGTTATTAAATGAACAAATAGCGAAAAATGATGCGTATATTCAAGAATACAAAGAAACTGTTCGCAAACGTCAAGCAATTGATGAACGCAATGATAGCGTTGAACTTGAGACGGTGGCTCATTTACGTGATCAATTACTAGAAAATGAAAAAATTGCTCAAGATGAACTTCAAGAGAATCTAGATGAAACAAAGAGTAAATACTTGCAAGATATCTATTCATTGCAAGAAAAGAATGGTCAAATACTCAAAGAAATTACTGGTCTTCGCCGTGAGTATGAGTCATTAAATGCGACATATCGTTCAAATGATGATACAATAAGTTTCAAAGATGTATTTGATGCATTTGAAGATAAGTTAAATATGCGTAAAAATCGTCTAAATGAGCTTGAAAAAGAAGAACAAGAATTACGTCAAGAAAAGGCGAATCAACATGTTGAACAATCAGATGTTTATGATCAAATGATACAAAAACATCGTCAAGCATTAGCTCACATTGATCAAGAGATTGAGAATGAGCAAAATCGTTTGGTTGAGTTTGAAGGTCAAATGAGTGAAAGACGTCGACTTCAAAAAGAAATGGAAATCGACAACAAGAATTTATTTGCAAAGAAATTAAACTATTTAAAAGAGAAGATGTTAGATAATTAGAGGATGGACCTTCAACAAGTGTTGAAGGCCCATTTTAGAGGAAAAAGTATGAAAACGTATTATGATGAGATCTTGGAAACCATTCAAAACCACATAAAGATGAAAGAATATGATGAAGCAAAAGCATTAATTTATACAGAACTAAAGATGCCCTATATTCCTGTTGATTTTGAGAAGGAGTTAAAGGATTGTCTATGTGATATAAAGGAAGCAAGTGGTGTAAATCAGCAAGTTGAATTTAATATTGAAGACTTAGAAAAGTATTTGTTTGATGAGGATGAGTTGCAACTTGTGGCGGTTAGTAAGTTAAATACAATGAATTTAAGGCAATATACAGAGATTATTGATCGTTATTTAAGAAGTAATCCATATCCATCAGCTGCTGCTTTATTAATCGATTCATGTATTGAACAAAAGTTGGATGAATCCTTTCTCTACATAAAGAATCAAGTTGAATACGAATTTACCCCTAGTTGTTGCTTAAGACCCATTGAATCAGGTGGGTTTTGTGAAGCTCAATCTTATCTGTCTGAATGGTTTGAGAACCATGATCCTTCATTTTATGAATTCACAATTCAACACCTAATACAAGAATGCTTTACTTATCTTCCCTTGAGTTATGATAAAGAAGATGGTTATCAATTAGCGCTACTAGTTGTCCGCTTTGTTTTAGGACTAATGGGGCGTGAAAATGAGTGGGAATCACTTGAACATACGCTTGTCGAAAGAGAAGATTTAACAAATTATCGTCTACTTTCATAAAAACGTGTATTTCCTGTAAAAAAATAGGCAAAATAATGCATATTACTTCTCAAGTTGTTTGAAATTGAGGATAATTTTGTTATAATAGTTAGGCTGAACATTTAGGAGGAATAAGAAATGTCAACTTGGAATATAATCGAAAAATCAAAAGGTGAATTAAAAGTAACTATTGAAGGTCAAGCTTGGAAAGATGCTCAAGTAAAAGCTTTTGATAAATTAGCTAAAAATGTAGAAATACCAGGATTTAGAAAAGGTCATGCACCTAAAAACATGATTGAAAAGAGTGTTTCTCAAAATAACGTGATGATTGAAGCTATCGAAAGTGTTGCTAATCAATTATTACAAGAAGGTATCAAGGAATATGACTTATGGCCAGTGGCAAGACCTGAACTAGCTATTGATGATATGAATGAAGATAAAGCTGACATTCGTTTTATAATCGTTGTTAAACCTGAAGTAACATTAGGTGAATATAAAGGATTACCTTATGCGGAAGATGCATCTGAGGTAGCTGATGATGAAGTAAATGCTGAATTAGCAAAATTACAAGAAAACTACGCTGATATGATTACTAAAGAAGGCGCAGTTGAAAATGGTGATACTGCTGTAATCGACTTTGAAGGTTTCAAAGATGATATCGCATTTGAAGGTGGTAAAGCAGAAGGTCATCACTTAGTAATTGGTTCTGGAAGCTTTATACCAGGATTTGAAGAACAACTAATTGGTGCAGTAGCTGGTGATGAAAAGGATATTAATGTAGTATTCCCTGAAAATTACCATGCAGAAGAATTAAAAGGTGCTCCAGTTGTATTTAAAGTAAAAGTAAATGAAGTTAAGAGTAAACAACTTCCTGAATTAAATGATGAATTTGCAAAAGATGTAAATGCACCAAATGTTGAAACTCTTGAAGATTTAAAGAATTTAATCAAAAAAGATTTAGGGGAAAATAAGAAAACAGAAGTTGAAAATAAAGCGATGAATGATTTAATCACGAAAGTGGTTGAAGGTGCGACAGTTGATATTCCACAAGAAATGATCGAAGATGAAACAAACCAACTTGTAAATGATTTCGCTAATCGTTTACAACAACAAGGTTTTGCTCTTGATCAATTCATGCAAATGACTGGTCAAACAATTGAACAAATTCGTGAGCAAATGGGGAAAGATGCTGAAAATAAAGTAAAATTGCGTTTAGTCCTTGAAGCTATTGCTAAAGCTGAAAAAATAGAAGTAAGCGATGACGAAGTAGAAAAAGAATATCAAGCAATTGCTGATCAATATAAGATGGAAATTGCTAAAGTTAAAGAGTTAATTTCAACACTTAGCTTGTCAGAAGATATTCGCATTCGTAAAGCATACGATCTAATTAAAGATACAGCTACTAAATAAGACGCAACGCGTCTTATTTTGTTCTATGGAGGTATAAAGAATGAAAAATAAAAGCTTACAAGTAACAATTCCTGTAGTTTGTACTAGAGGTATTGTGGTATTTCCAAACCAAGATGTAGTCATTGAGGTTGGAAGAGAAAAAAGTGTCAATGCTGTTGAAGAATCACAAAATCATTATGAAGGTCATGTGTGGGTAGTTTGCCAAAATGACATCATGATTGATAATCCAACAGTCGACAATATTTACAAATTTGGTACACTGTGCCATATAAAAACAGTTCGTAAAAAAGATGGTTTTATGCGTGTGACATTTACTGGTTTAGAAAGAGCTGAATTGGTTGAATACATTGATGGCGAAAAATTATCAATGGCTTTAATTCAACCTGTTACAAATATTGCTGGGGATGAAATTGAAGAATTGGCCCTAGTAAAAAGAGTAGCAGTTGAGTTTGAAAATGTTGCTAATTCAACAACAAATTTTCCACCAGAGGTAATTGCACAACTTACAAAAGGCGTATCTGCAGTTGTTCTTGCAGATCAATTTGCACAATACTTTCCTTTATCACTGGATAAGAAGCAACAACTTTTAGAAACATTGAATGTTAATGAACGCTTGATGTTAATTATCAGTGAACTTGAAAAAGAAAAGGAAATGTCTCGTGTTGAAACAAGCATCAATGAAAAAGTAAGAGAACGTATTGAAGAGGGTCAACGTGAATATTATTTGCGTGAAAAAATGCGTGCTATTAAAGAAGAATTAGGTGATGTTTCTAATGTAGTAGATGATACTGCTGAGCTACGTGAAATGATAGAAAAGAACCCTTATCCAGATCATGTTAAAGCAAAAGCATTAGAAGAATTAAGTCGATATGAAATGCTTCCTGCATCTTCAGGTGAAGCTTCAGTAGTTAGAACATACTTAGATTGGTTATTAAAGACACCTTGGTATGGTGTAACAAATGATAACGAAGACTTAGTTTTAGTTCAAGATCGTTTAAATCAAGACCATTTTGGATTATTAAAAGTAAAAGATCGTATCATGGAATATTTAGCAGTTAAGCAAATGACAAAGAGCTTGAATGCTCCTATATTATGTCTTGTTGGTCCTCCAGGTGTTGGTAAAACATCACTTGCAAAATCCATTGCTAGATCACTTGATCGCAAGTTTGTTAAAATGTCGGTTGGTGGTGTAAAAGATGAATCAGAAATTAGAGGACATCGTCGTACTTATTTAGGAAGTATGCCTGGAAGAATCATTCAAGGAATGAAAAAAGCAGGTGTATTAAATCCAGTATTCTTAATTGATGAAATTGATAAATTGGGTTCAGATTATAAAGGTGATCCAAGTAGTGCAATGTTAGAGGTATTGGACCCTGAACAAAATGCATTTTTCTCTGATCACTATCTTGAAGAACCTTATGATTTGTCCAATGTAATGTTTATTGCAACTGCAAACTATTTAGAAGATATTCCAGCTGCACTTCGTGATCGTTTGGAAATTATCCAACTATCAAGTTATACTGAAGTAGAAAAAGTAAAGATTGCTGAAAATCATTTGATTCCAAAGCAATTATTGATGAATGGACTAAAAGAAAAACAATTTAAACTTGAAGAGGCTGAATTGTATTACTTAATTCGCCACTATACACGCGAAGCGGGGGTTCGTCAGTTAGAACGTGTCATCGCATCATTATGCAGAAAGTCAGTTCTTCTTATATTAAAAGAAAAGAAGAAGACAATTAAAGTAAATAAAAAACTAATTGTTGAATGGCTTGGCAAAGAAATCTTTGAATATGGACAAAAAGAAAAGAAAAACCAAATTGGTGTTGTAACAGGTCTTGCTTATACTTCATTTGGTGGTGATGTATTACCAGTAGAAGTAACTTATTTTGATGGTAAAGGAAGATTTATTGTTACAGGACAATTGGGTGATGTTATGAAAGAGTCAACATCCATTGCACTTGATTACATAAAATCAAATGCAAAGAAATTTAAAATTAATCCTGAATTCTTTGATAAACATGATATTCATATTCATGTACCAGAAGGTGCAGTACCAAAAGATGGACCTAGTGCTGGTGTTACGTTAACTACAGCTTTAGTTTCAGCAATTACAGGTGTTGCAGTTCGATCTGATTTAGCAATGACAGGTGAAGTTACACTTCGTGGTCATGTACTTGCAATTGGTGGTCTACGTGAAAAGAGTTTAGCTGCACACCGTGTAGGTATTAAACACATTGTTATTCCTAAGAGTAATTTAAAGGATTTAGATGATATTCCAGATACTGTAAAAGAAAGTGTACAATTCATACCTGTCGAAAACATGGAACAAGTATTGAAAGAAGCTTTAGTTTAATGGCTTATCATGAGGTAGAATTTCTTACGAGTTCACCAAAAGTTGAAGATTGTCCGCAAACTGATTTACCCGAGTTTGTCTTAGCAGGTAGAAGTAATGTAGGAAAATCATCACTTATTAATGCACTCGTTGATCGTAAAAAAGCTGCATATGTTGGGAATAAACCAGGAAAAACACGATTTTTGAACTTCTTTAAAGTAGATAATCGTTGTATTTTTGTCGATGTTCCAGGATATGGGTTTGCCAATCGCAGTCAAAAAGAATTAATTCAATTTGGTGAGATGATGGATGGTTATTTTACAAATCGTCAACACCTTAGAGCGTTAATCCTCATTGTTGATTATCGTCATAAACCAACAAAAGATGATATTACAATGATTGAATATGCAAGAGAGTTGCATATGTCGATTGTTGTTGTTGCTACAAAAAAAGATAAATGTAAACGAAGTGAGTTAAGTAAATTGAAGAAATGTATTAGTGAAACATTGGGAGTACCTACAACCAGTATTTTGGACTTTAGTAGTACTGAAAAAGAGGGTGTAGATGAACTTTGGGGTATCATTGATTCATTTATTAATGATAAATAATTTGACAATCTTCAACATCTTGATAAAATAGTCTTAATAACTTGGAATAGAAGGAAGTAAATAGTTAGTGACACATAGAGAAATCTTGGCTGGTGAAAAAGATTCGGTATAACTATTGAACAGTAGTCTAGGAGTTGATTCTTTAAGTAAATAGAAGAATCCGTACACTTGCGTTAAAAGTTTGAGTGCATAGTTTAAACTATGAATTAAGGTGGTACCGCGTAATCAAACGTCCTTTTGTTTAAGGACGTTTTTTATATTATAAGGAGAAGAAAAATGAAACTATATAAAGAAACAGAAAGATTAATCCTTCGACCAATAACGATGGATGATGCAGAAGACATGTATGAGTATGCAAGTGATGAAGAAACAATTGAACACTTAACATTTCCACGACATACTTCACTAGAAGTTACCAAAGATACATTAGAGAAGTTTTTTCTTCATCGTGAAAGTCCAACGATGTTTGTAACTACATGTATGGAGTCAAAAGAAAATCATGAAATGATTGGTATATGCGAGTTTGTTGGATATAATCCAAGTAATTTAACTGCAGAGATTGGCTATGTATTGAAAAGAAAATATTGGGGTAAAGGTTACATGGTTGAAGCAGTGAAAGGCTTACTTGATCTTGGCTTTAATGATTTGGGATTAAGAAGAATTGATATTGGTCATTTTGTTGAAAATACAAAAAGTCAACGTGTTATTGAAAAAGTAGGTTTCCATTTTGATGGAATTCTTCGCCAACAAATGAAAGATGGCAAAGGTATATATCGTGATAAGAAAATATATTCAATATTAAAAGATGAATATGATGGGAGGAAATAAGATGAAAGAATTAAATGCAAAGTATAATCATTTAGAAGTAGAAACAAATAAATATAATCATTGGGTAGAGAAGGGATATTTTACTGCTGGTGATAAATCTAAAGAGCCATTTACAATTGTAATTCCCCCACCTAATGTTACAGGTAAATTGCATTTGGGGCATGCATGGGACAATACATTGCAAGATATCATTTCACGTTATAAACGTATGCAAGGATTTGATATGCTTTATCTTCCCGGAATGGATCATGCTGGTATTGCAACACAAGCAAAAGTAGATGCACGTTTAAAAGATGAAGGAATTAGTCGTTATGACTTAGGTCGTGAGAAGTTTCTTGATCGAGCATGGGAGTGGAAAGAGGAGTATGCAGAGCATATTCGTAATCAATGGTCGAAACTTGGGAACTCTGTTGATTATTCTCGCGAACGCTTTACATTGGATGAAGGATTAAACAAAGCAGTAACAAAAGTATTCTGTGATTTATATAATGAAGGATTAATTTATCAAGGTGAACGAATTATCAACTGGGATCCAAAAGCAAAAACAGCGTTAAGTAATATTGAAGTTATTCATAAAGAAGTAGAAGGCGCTTTTTATACTTTTAATTATTCTGTAAAAGAAACTGGAGAAACTTTCCAAGTTGCAACAACACGACCTGAAACAATGTTTGGTGATGTTTGTGTTGTAGTCCATCCAGAAGATGAAAAGTACAAACATTTAATTGGTAAGCATGCAATCAATCCTGCAAATCATGAAGAAATTATTATCATTGCAGATGATTATATTGAAATTGGATTTGGTACAGGTGCTATGAAATGTACACCTGCTCATGATCCAAATGATTTCCAAATTGCAGAACGTCACAATTTACCAAAGATCGTTTGTATGAATCCAGATGGAACAATGAATGAACTTGCAGGCGAATACAATGGAATGGATAGATTTGAGTGCCGCAAAGCATTAACTGAAAGAATAAAACAAGAAGGCAATCTGGTTTCAATTGAAAAACATATTCATCAAGTAGGACATTCTGAAAGAACGGATGTTATTGTAGAGCCTTACTTATCAAAACAATGGTTTGTAAAGATGAAACCACTTGCTAATGATGTATTGACAGCACAAAACAATCCAGAACAAAAAATCAATTTCTATCCAAATCGTTTTGAAAATATTTTTAACCAATGGTTAGAAAACATCGAAGACTGGTGTATTTCAAGACAACTTTGGTGGGGTCATCGTATTCCAGCTTGGTATCACAATGAAACAGGTGAGATTTATGTTGGAATAGAGGCACCAAGCGATATTGAAAATTGGACACAAGACGAAGATGTATTAGATACTTGGTTCTCAAGTGCACTGTGGCCATTTAGTACCTTGGGTTGGCCAAATGAAACAGATGATTTAAAACGCTACTATCCAACTAATTGTATGGTGACTGGTTATGATATTATTTTCTTCTGGGTAGCTCGTATGGCATTCCAAGCTAGACATTTTACCGACTGCTATCCATTTAAAGATTGTTTGATCCATGGTTTGATTCGTGATGAACAAGGTCGTAAAATGAGTAAATCACTTGGTAATGGAATAGATCCTATGGATGTGATTGATGAGTATGGTGTTGACTCACTTCGTTTCTTCTTAACGACGAATTCTACACCTGGTCAAGATATGCGTTATATTCCAAGTAAGGTAGAAGCATCTTGGAATTTCATTAATAAAATTTGGAATGCTTCACGTTTTGTGATGATGAATTTACCAGAAGACTTTGATACATCAACGTGCATTATCGAAAATGCATCCATGACTGATCAATGGATTATCAATCGTTTCAATGAAATATTGGAACATACCAATACGAATATGGATAAATATGAATTTGCGATTGTAGGAAATGAACTTTATAACTTTGTATGGGATGATTTCTGTAGTTGGTATATTGAATTTAGTAAGTCAGGATTGAACAGTGAAGATGAGCGTATTAAAAATGCTACACGCTCAACACTTGTGTTGATGTTGGATGGTATCATTAAAATGCTTCATCCATTCATGCCATTTGTTACAGAAGAAATTTATCAAGCATTGCATAATACCGAAGCATCCATTTGTGTTGCTAATTGGCCAAAGACAATTACATCTGTTGATACAAGTAGTAGCAAGCAAGTTGATCAGTTAATTGAGATTATTACAATTATTCGTCAAATCAAAACGGATAATAATTTAAAACCAAGTACACCATTAAGAATGATGATTCAAAATTTAGACGCAACACATAAAACTTATGATAAAGAAGTTGCATCAATATTAGAGAAAATGTGTAAAGTAACATGGGTAGATTCAATTGATGATGAGCTAATGATTCGTCCAATTGAAGGTGGATCAATTTCGCTACCAATGAGTGAAGTAATTAATTTAGAAGAAGAAATTGAAAAGCTAAATAAAGAAAAAGAGACACTTGAAAAAGAAATAAATCGTGGAGAAAAAATGTTGTCAAACGAAAGCTTTATTTCAAAAGCATCACCAAATAAAGTTGAAGAAGAAAAAAATAAGTTAGAAAACTATAAAAATCAATACGAAATCGTCTCAAATCGCTTAAAAGAATTGACTTCTAAATGAATTTATCATTAAATATTAATAGGTGATAAATGTGAGAAGAGAAAACTTAAATAAGAATTTTTAATTAGAATTCTTTTAAAGTCTCTTCTTTTTTTGTTTGGAGGTTAGTATGGCAGAGAATAGTAGTAGCAAAGTTGGAAAAGTTTTAGCAGTAACAGCGGGAGTAACTCTTGCAGTTGGTGCAACATATTGTGCATCTTGTGCATATATTTTTACTAAGGTTTTCAAAAGAAAGAAAAATCCAAGTTATTTGGAATTTTCTAATTCTTTGATTACAAAAAAAGAAAATGATGCATGGTTTGAAAATGCAGATAAATCAATTGTAGAAATTGTATCATATGATGGACTTAGATTAAGTGGTACGTTAGTTAATAATAATTCTGATAAGTATGTGATTGTATTTCATGCCTATGATTTTTTTGGAGCACAAGTTTTGGATGTTCCTAAACATTTCTATGATGAAGGATATAATTGTTTAATTGTTGATCAAAGAGGATATGGATTAAGTGAGGGTGATTACACAACACTTGGCTGGAAAGAACATTATGATTGTATTGATTGGATTGATTTTATAATCAAACAAAATCAAAACGCGAAAATTGTATTGCATGGAACATCTTTGGGTGCAACAGCGGTACTCAATGCAACAGGTGAGTTCTTACCTAGCAATGTAGTTTGTGCAATCTCAGATTGTGCGTTTACTTCGATTGATAGTTTGTTGAAGTATCAAATCAAACGATTCCTAAAAGTTCCACTAGGAGCACTAGTTCCAGGTGTAAATATTTTGTGTAAATCAAAAATGAATTTTAATTTGTATGAAGCAAATACTTTGCGTCAAGTAAAGCAATCAAGTACACCTACATTGTTCTTACATGGTGAACTAGATTGTTTCGCACCATTTGAAATGGTGTTTGATTTATTCTATGCGTGTACTGCAGAAAAAGAGCTTTGTACATTCCAAGAATCTAAACATGCTGAATCATTTTTAGATCATAAATATTTTGAAAAAGTATTTGAGTTTATAAATCTTCATATAAATAAAAATGAGAATTAATTTTTTGGTTGTGAAAAAACGTTGAATAGTTTATTATTAGATTAGAGTTAAATGTAACCGTTTTAAATTTTAGTTCATATAATAAATAGGAGGAAAGTATGCCAACAAAAAAATACGTTTACAAATTCTCAGAAGGTAATGGATCAATGCGTGACCTTTTGGGAGGAAAGGGTGCTAATCTTGCAGAGATGACAAGTTTAGGAATGCCTGTACCACAAGGATTTACAGTTACTACTGAAGCATGTACTGCTTACTACAATGATGGAGAAAAAATTAGTGATTTAATTAAAAAAGAAATTTTCCAAAATGTAGAAGCTCTAGAAAAACTTACAGGGAAAAAGATGGGAAGTAAAGATAATCCACTTCTTGTATCTGTACGTTCTGGATCTCGTGCTTCAATGCCAGGGATGATGGATACAATCTTAAATCTTGGTATTAATGATGAAGTAGTTGAAACAATCGCAAAGAAAACAAATAATCCACGTTTTGCTTACGATAGCTATCGTCGTTTCATCCAAATGTTTGCGGATGTTGTTATGGGACTTCCAAAAAGTCGTTTTGAAGAACTTATTGATGAAATGAAAGAAGAAAAACGAATTACTTTGGATACTGATTTAACAGCGGATGATTTAAAAGATTTAGTAATCAAGTTTAAAGCATTCTATCGTGAAAACTTAAAAGAGGATTTCCCTACAGATGCAAAAACTCAACTTGTAAAATCAGTTGAAGCAGTGTTTAAATCTTGGAATAATCCACGTGCTATTTTCTATCGTAAGATGAATGATATTCCAAGTTCTTGGGGAACAGCAGTTAATGTTCAATCCATGGTATTTGGTAATATGGGTGATGATTGTGGTACTGGAGTTGCATTTACAAGAAATCCAGCTACTGGAGAAAACAAATTATTTGGAGAATTCTTAATGAATGCTCAAGGTGAAGATGTTGTTGCTGGTATTCGTACACCTCAAACTATTAATGAACTTAAAAATATTATGCCAAAAGCATATAAACAATTTACAGAAATTTGTAGTCGTTTAGAGAAACATTATAAAGATATGCAAGATATGGAATTTACTATTGAAGAGGGTAAACTTTATATGCTTCAAACTCGTAATGGTAAACGTACTGCAGCTGCAGCATTAAAAATTGCATGTGACATGGTAAAAGAAAAACTAATTACAAAAGATCAAGCACTTATGATGGTTGATCCTAAGTCTTTGGATTCTTTATTGCATCCTCAATTTGATGCTTATGAAATGCAAGCAGTTAAACCAATTGCTAGTGCACTTCCTGCATCACCTGGTGCTGCTTGTGGACAAATTGTATTCACAGCTGAAAGTGCTATTATTGAATCAAATAAGGGTAAAAAAGTTATCTTAGTTCGTTTAGAAACAAGTCCTGAAGATATTGAAGGTATGCATGTTGCTCAAGGTATCTTAACAGTACGTGGTGGTATGACATCACATGCAGCAGTAGTTGCTCGTGGTATGGGTCGTTGTTGCGTATCGGGATGTGGCGAAATTAAAATAAATGAGAAAGAACACTACTTCGAAGTGGGTGGTATTCAATATCACGAAGGAGATTTCATTTCATTAGATGGTTCAACTGGAAATATTTATGGACAAGCAATTAAAACTGTTCCTGCATCTATTTCTGGTGATTTTGATACATTTATGAAATGGGCTGATGCTCGTCGTACAATGAAAGTAAGAACAAATGCTGATACACCAAATGATGCTAGACAAGCAATTCTATTTGGTGCAGAAGGTATTGGACTTGTACGTACTGAACATATGTTCTTTGATGCAAACCGTATTAAAGTAGTAAGAGAAATGATTGTTTCAAGTGATGAAGAACATCGCCGTGCTGCATTAGATAAATTACTTCCAATGCAACGTGGAGATTTTGAAGGAATTTACGAAGCAATGGAAAACCGTCCAGTAACAATTCGTTACTTAGATCCACCATTGCATGAATTCTTACCAACAAATGAAAAAGATATTGAAGAATTAGCACATGAAATGAAAATGACTGTTAATGAACTTAAACAAGTTATTGCATCACTTCATGAATTTAATCCAATGATGGGTCATCGTGGATGTCGTTTAAGTGTTACTTATCCAGAAATTGCAGAAATGCAAACTCGTGCTGTAATTGAAGCAGCAATTAATGTAAACAAAAAACATCCTAAGTACAATATTGTACCTGAAATTATGATTCCACTTGTTGGAGAAGTTGCTGAATTAAAATATGTAAAAGACATCGTAATTAGCACAGCAGATTCAATTATTAAAGAATCAGGAGCTAAACTAAATTACATGGTTGGTACAATGATTGAAATTCCAAGAGCTGCATTACTTGCAGATGAAATAGCAAAAGAAGCTGAGTTCTTCAGTTTTGGAACAAACGACTTAACTCAAATGACATTTGGTTTCAGTCGTGACGATGCTGGTCAATTCTTATCAGATTATTATGATAAGAAAATCTATGAGCAAGATCCATTTGCTAGATTAGACCAAAAAGGAGTGGGTAAGTTAGTCGAGATGGCTGCTAGATTAGGCAGACAAACTCGTCCAAATATTAAATTGGGCATATGCGGTGAGCACGGAGGGGATCCAAGCTCTATTGAGTTCTGTCATCGCGTAGGATTAACTTATGTATCTTGTTCACCTTATCGTGTGCCAATTGCTAGATTGGCTGCAGCACAAGCTGCAATCAAATATGATTCGGAACAAAATGCTAAGAAGGAGGCTAATAGAATGGTAGCAAAAAAACCAGTAGCTAAGAAAGCAGTAGCAAAAAAACCAGTAGCTAAAAAGGCAGTGGCTAAGAAAGTTGAAGCTAAAAAACCAGTAGCTAAAAAAGCTGTAGCAAAAAAACCAGTTGCTAAGAAAGCAGTAGCTAAAAAAGTTGAAACTAAGAAACCAGTTGCTAAAAAAGCAGTGGCTAAGAAAGTTGAAGCTAAAAAACCAGTTGCTAAAAAAGCTGTAGCAAAAAAACCAGTTGCTAAGAAAGCAGTAGCTAAAAAAGTTGAAGCTAAAAAACCTGTTGCTAAAAAAGCAGTAGCTAAAAAAGCTGTAGCAAAAAAACCAGTTGCTAAAAAAGCAGTAGCAAAGAAACCTGTTGCTAAAAAAGCTGTAGCAAAAAAAACAGTTGCTAAAAAAACAACTAAAAAATAAATTATAGGGATTAGGACTGTTACTATTAACAGTTCTTTTCATTTATTAGAAAAGATATTCAATAAAGAATATCTTTTTGTGTATTATAGTCTAAACTTCTTAATATCTTCTTTAAGGCGGTCAATGTCTTTGAGCCAACTTTCGATATCTTCTTCATGTTCTAACTCATCATTTAGAATTGTAACTGCCATTTGATAGGTTGAAAAATCTTTTCCTTCAGTAAATTTTGCGATTTGTTGATAGCGTTCAATAGCACAACGTTCTCCATCAAGATTTTGATCAAGGATAACTTCAACGTAAGGATCACTTGGTATTTGATATTCGCAATCAGAGAGTTTCATCCAATCGGCTGGAGTAAGTACGGGAGTACCTCCTAGTTGAATGATGCGATTAACAACTAATGTTGCATGATTTAATTCTTCATTGGCATGAATTAATAGTTCTGGTTCAATTTCACTACGCATAGGACCTTCCATAATTCTTGCACCAATCCAGTATTGATAGTAAGCTAACCACTCTTCTGCTAGTGCTTTGTTTAAATACTCTAACAGCTTCTCAACATCTACATCTACAATATTTACAGATTTTTTGCCCATGATATATCCTCCTTTAGCTACCTGTATAATTCTATTATATCTTCCTTGCTAATTAATAAAAGGAAAGTGATTTAAGTACGATGCAAGGGTGTTGACAAATTTGAGGTAGAAGTCTATTATAGTTACAGATACGATGAACAAGACATGATGATAAATACTTTGATTAGAGAGATAGTTGGTTGGTGAAAAACTATTGATGAGATTTATGATTACCACTTGGGAGTAGCATTTTTGAAAAGATGCCGGAAGCAACCGTTATTGTTTGAGTGCTTAGTTAAATAACTAGGAATTAAGGTGGTACCGCGTAATTATACGTCCTTTTATTGAAGGGCGTTTTTATTTGTTTAGGAGGAGAAAACATGATAAACATTAAAGAAAATGAAAAACTGAATGTATTGAATCACAGTTGTGCACATTTACTGGCACAAGCAGTAAAAAGAATTTATCCACAAGCTATGTTTTGGGTAGGACCAGTTATTACTGATGGGTTTTACTATGATATAGACTTAGGTGATGTTTCACTTAAAGAAGAAGATTTAGAGAAGATTGAAAAGGAAATGAAAAAGATTTCCAAAGATGGTAAACGTATCGTTCGTGAAGAATTATCAAAAGAGGAAGCTTTGGAAATGTTCAAAGATGATCCTTACAAAATCGATTTAATTTCAAATATGGATGAAAATGATACAGTGATTACATGTTATCGCCAAGGTGAATTTGTTGATTTATGTCGTGGACCTCATGTGGATACAGTAAAAGAATTAAAGTATTTTAAACTTCTAAAAGTATCTGGAGCTTATTGGAAGGGCGATGCTAAGAACAAAATGCTTCAACGTGTTTATGGTATTTGTTTTGAAAATGAAGAAGATTTAAAAGAACATTTATATTTATTAGAAGAAGCTAAAAAACGTGATCACAAGAAACTTGGACGTGAATTAGATCTATTTATGATGAGTGAATATGCACCAGGAATGCCTTTCTTTTTACCAAATGGCATGATATTACGTAATATTCTTGAGCAATATTGGTACAATGAACATACAAAAGAAAACTATGTGTTCATTAAGACTCCAATTATGATGTCAAAAGAGTTATGGGAAGTATCAGGGCATTGGTTTAACTATAGAGAAAATATGTATATTTCTGATGTCGATGATCGTGAGTTTGCGATAAAACCAATGAATTGTCCAGGTAGTTTGCTTGTATTTAAAAGTGGTTTGCATTCTTATAAAGATTTACCAATTCGTATGGGTGAACTTGGACAAGTACATCGTCATGAAGCAAGTGGTGCTTTAAATGGATTATTTAGAGTTCGTACTTTTACTCAAGATGATGCTCATATTTATATGACTCCTGAACAAATTGAAAGCGAAGTAGTTTCACTGATTGCCTTTATTGATCGCATCTATTCTCAACTAGGATTAGAATATTCAATTGAATTAAGTACTCGTCCTGAAGAAAAATACATTGGTTCAATTGAGATTTGGGATAAGAGTGAAGAAGCACTTGCAAAAGCTTGTAAAGCTGCTGGTAAAGAATTTAAAATTAATCCAGGTGATGGTGCTTTCTATGGTCCTAAACTTGATTTCCATATTCGCGATTCACTTGGAAGAGTATGGCAATGTGGAACTATTCAATTGGATATGAATCTTCCTGAAAGATTTGATTTGAATTATATTGATCAAAATGGTGAGAAAGTTCGTCCAGTGATGTTACATCGTGTAATTTTTGGATCAATTGAACGTTTCATTGGGATTTTAATTGAACATTTTGCAGGGGCATTCCCATTGTGGTTAGCACCTGAACAAGTTGTTATTGTTCCAGTTCATCATGAAAACCATTTAGAATATGCACAAAAAGTAGAGGCTATATTAAAAGAAAATGGCATTAGGGTCAAAATTGATGCAAGAAATGAAAAATTAGGCTATCGTATTAGGGAAGCTCAAACTCATAAAATTCCAGTTCAACTTGTAGTTGGTGAAGGTGAAATTGCATCAAATAGCGTAAATGTAAGACGTTATGGAAAACAAGAATCTGAAACTGTTGAATTAAATGAATTTCTTGAGAAGGTACTTCTAGAAATTAACGATAAGGTGAGATAATGAAAAAAATGATTGCAGTACTAAGTGCTGTCTTATTGCTTGTTGGCTGTAGTACAGCGCCAATTGATAAAACAGCTGATCCTGAAGTGAAAACTGAACCTGTTGTATTAAGTGTTCTTGCACCAAAAGGGGCAACATCACTTCCACTGATTCCAGTTGTGCTTGATAAAAGTGCAGATGTAACATTTGTAGATGGAACGGATGTAATTCAAGCAGCTTTTGTTAATCCAAATCCTGAATACAGTGTAATTATTGCACCTACTAATTTAGGAACGAAGCTGGGTAGTGCTGGAAAAACAAATTACAAAATGTTAGGTATTCTTACTTGGGGTAATTTGTACCTTGTAGCAGATAGTGAAGATGCATTGAGTAATGAAGGTGAGTTAGCAGCATTTGGAGAAGGTGCCGTACCAGGTCTTGTGTTTAATGAAACAGTCGTGGATATTAAACCCAATGTGACTTACTATAACTCAGTTACAGATGCTCAAGCAGCATTATTATCTGGAAAAGCAAATGTTGCTTTACTTGCAGAACCTGCAGCAACTGCAACGATTGCTAAGGGAAAAGAGCAAGGAAAAGAATTTAAAATTATTATGGACCTTCAAAAAGAGTTTGAAGCAAAATCAGGAACTGTAGGTTATCCTCAAGCTGCAATTTATGTACTTGAAGATAAATACAATGAAAATAAAGTAGTCTATGATCAATTCATTGCATCCATTCAAGATTATGTAAGTAATGTTAATGCTGATACGATGGATCAATTGAAACTAGATATTGATGAAATAACACCAGAAGAGCTAGGGGTTCCAAGTAGTGAAATTGTTTCTAAGACATGGGATCGAATGAATATTCGTTATGTGCCTGCTAGTGAATCAATAGAGCAGTTGCAAGCATTCTTAGCACTATTTGGTATTGAAAATTTTGAGGAATCTATTATTAAGTAGGAAGCGAAAAATCGCTTCCTTTTCTTGTGAAAAAGTCTATTTTTTTATTAAGGGTAATGGTATAATGAAAACATCTTAAATGTAAATGATATGGTGAATACATGAAAAAGGAACATGGTATTACAATCTTGATACTGGTTGCATTATGGCAAGTTTTATCCATGGTTGTTCATAATGATATTCTAATACCTTATCCACTGGATGTACTTCAAAATGTTTGTCTATTGTTTACAAAATCTATTTTTTATCAAAGCATATTTTCTACGCTAGGAAGAGTCGTTGTTGGATTTGGAATTTCGTTTATTTCGGCGATTTGTTTATCAATAGTATCAAGTTATTCTAAAGTGTTTCGAAACTTATTTGCACCATTACAACTTCTAACTAAATCCATTCCCAATATTAGTTATATTATTATTGCATTAGTTTGGTTTGGTTCAGAAAAAAGTGTAAGTATTATTTGTTTTCTTATTTTGTTTCCAATATTTTATAATAACTTTCTGTTTTCAATGGATAATGAACCACAAGAATTAAAAGATGTTCAATCCATTTATCCAGAATCATTCTTTGAATTAGTGAAAAAGAAAACGTTACCGATGTTAATCCCAACCATTTTAAGTTCAAGTAAAATGGCTTTCGGTTTAGGATTTAAAGTTGCAGTTATGGCAGAAATTCTAGGACAAGTTAGAAATGGTATCGGTAAACAATTGCATATAGCAAGACTTAATTTGGATACAACAAGTTTGTTTGCTTGGACAATTATCATCATCTGTATTTGTTTTATAATTGATTGGATATTCGATCAATTCATAAATAGAAAATCAAATGGAGGTTAATTATGGAAAAGTTAAATGCTGAATCGCTTCGTAAAATTGATGAGATTGTAGCAAAACATGAGAGTCGACCAGGACCTATTAAACTCATGTTACATGATGTTCAACATGAATTGGGTTATGTACCTTTTGAAGCAATGGAAAAAATTTCTAATGCTACAAATGCTTCTGTTGCTGAAGTATATGGTGTAGTAACATTCTATTCCCAATTTACAACTGAACCTAAAGGCAAACACATCATTAATGTTTGTATGGGAACAGCATGCTATGTTAAAGGAGCACAAAATTTAGTTAACGATGTAATTAATATGACGGGAGCTACTGTTAATGGAACAAGTTCTGATGGCTTGTTTTCTTTGGATGCTACTCGTTGTTTAGGTGCGTGTGGACTTGCTCCAGTTGTTATTATTGATGGAAAAGTTTATGGTAATGCAGATTCTTCAAAAATTATTTCTGAAATTATTCAATCCATCTTAGATTCTGAAAGAAAACCAATGGGTGCATAGTTATGTTAGCAAACCAAATCGTTCAAAAATTAAATGCAACTGCCTTGGGTGTGTGGAATCAAAACCTCATGAACAAGGACTATCAATATGTGTTCGCAACAGATTTAATGAGCGATGCTTTAGCTATGATTAATAACTCTTGTGACCAAACTGTTTTACTTACTGGCTTATGTAATGCACAATCACTTCGTACAGCAGAGATGTTAGATCTTGAATTAATAATTTATGTACGTGGTAAGAAATTGGATGAAGAAGTATTGAAACTCGCAATGGAAATGGGATTTAATGTATTTTCTACCGACTACTCAATGTTTGAAGCATCTGGTATTCTCTATCAAGAAGGTTTACATGCAGGTGATTAATCAGCAGTTTATCGTTGAACGTGATGATTATGCAAATGCTGGAAAAGTATCAAGCCAAGTAAAACAAACATTAAATCAAATAGGTATTCCTGGTGAATTATTAAGAAGAGTAGCGGTTGCTTGTTATGAAGCTGAAATTAATATGATTATTCATGCTTGGGGTGGAACAATACAATGTACACTTGAAGATAATGGAGAATTAACGCTAACATTTAAAGATCCAGGTCCAGGTATTCCAAATATTGATAAAGCATTAACTCCAGGTTGGTCAACTGCTAGTGAAAAAGCAAGACAATTGGGATTTGGTGCGGGTATGGGCTTATTCAATATTAAACGTGTTTCAGATCACTTTGACATTCAAACATCACCTCAAGGTACTACACTAACGATTGGATTTTTAGTTACAAGTTGAGAAGTGTAGTTACTTATACATTGAGTCAATGTGTGAAATGTATGAAGTGTCTAAGAGCGTGCCCAACCAACGCAGTATTTATTCAAAAAGATCGTGTTCACATTAATCATAGTAAATGTATTAATTGTGGTAAGTGCTTGGATGCATGTCTAAATCAAGGACTTCAATCCAAAGGAAGTACACTTGTTGATATTAGTAATTACGACTATACAGTTTGTATAGTTCCAAGTTCTATGATTAGTGATTATAAAACACATGAACAAGTAGAAGAATTATTCTATGCAATAAAATTATTAGGATTTGATGAAGTCATTGACATTAGTGATATAGAAGGGCAAGTAACAAAGGAAGCCATTCTTTTATCTGATATTGAACGTGGTAAAAGTTTGATTTCTTCATTTTGTCCAGTAATCAATAAATTAATCGAAGTAAAATTTCCAATGTTATTAAGCAGTATTACTGCAATTGATTATCCAAGTGAAATAGCTGCAAGACAAATTAGAAAAAGATGCAGTGATAAAGGAAAAGTTGGTATCTTTAATTGTTGCGAATGTATTGCAAAATTAAACCTAGCAAAATATCCTTATGGAAATCATCAATTTGAAGTAGATCATGCTTTAGCTATCGTGGATATATTTCCAATTATTAAAGCAAATATGGGTAAGGGTAAATTGCCAGTTACCTTATGTAAAGAAGGACTACAAAGTTGTAATCCAGCGATGATGATGCTTGCAGAGAATCATTTAGTTGCGGATGGGTTTGACAAAGTATGCAATATTTTAGAGCATGCTGAATTTGGTTTATTAAATGAATTTGATTTATTAACATTGTTTCCATGCTTTAATGGTTGTTTGGGTGGTAACTTGTTATGGGGAAATAGTTATTTAACTAAAAATAACATTCATCAATTATGCAAGGCAAAGGAAAAACCGATTTCTGATCTACCATTTGAAGAAATCTATGGTGAAAGTACCATTGATAATGTTAATGATATGAGAAGTATTCAAGAGAAACTCGTTTTCTTCTCCAAAGTAAATCAACAACTAGAAAAACTACCAGGTTTTGATTGTGGTGCATGTGGCTTTGCAAGTTGTCGTATTATGGCAGAAGAAATCGCAACAGGTAAAAAGACATTAGAAGATTGTCGTATCCATCGAAATGAGGTGATTCAGGATGAAAGTAAATGAGTTAATTGAGAAAACAGGGTGGAAGAATATTTCAACGGAGGCATCCTTAGATAAAGAAATCATGGGTGTTTATGTAGGTGATTTACTAAGTTGGGTAATGGGAAAAGGTGAACAGGGCCAAGCTTGGATTACCGTTCAATCCCATCTAAATGTGATTGCGGTTGCAGTCTTACTTGAATTTAGTTGTGTCATCATTGCTGATGGAGTTATTGTTCCTGAAGATGTACTACAAAAGGCGATTGAAGAAAATCTAGCGATAGTTCTTGCGGATTGCTCACCCTTTGAATGTACTAGAAAGTTAATTGAATTTGGCTACTAATGTTTTATGATTTTCATATTCATAGCTGCTTATCACCTTGTAGTAACAATGATATGACACCCAACAACATTGCACAGATGGCAAAAATCAAAGGTTTAGACTATATTGCAATTTGTGATCACAATTCTTTGCGACAACAACCTGCATTTAAAATTGCGTGTAATCAAGTAGGAATTAAAATGATGTATGGTGTAGAAATTCAAACAAGTGAAGAAGTTCATGTTTGTGCATACTTTTTGGAGATGAATGATTGTAATTTATTTCAAGAATGGATTGATAAAAAAACAAATCCAATCAAGAATAATGAAAGCTTTTTTGGGGAACAAAATTTATGCAATGAGTTTGATGAAGTGATTGGTAAAGAGGAATATCTACTTATCAATTCATTGAATGCAAGTTTAAACGAAACAATCGATGTGGTGCATTGTTTTCATGGCAAGGTTGTATTAGCACATGTACTTGACCGTGTTAATAGTGTTACTCATCAATTGGGTTTCATTCCACAAGATTGTAAATTTGATGGATTAGAAGTAAAAAACTTAAATCAAATGATCACCGTTAAACAAAAGCATCCTTGGATTCAAGAGACAACGTGGTTTATTAATTCGGATGCGCATCAGTTGATTGATATTAGCGAACCGGAAAATGCAATGAGTAGTAAAGAATTCGAATTGTTTTGGGGGAAAACAGTATGATGCAAGATTGTGCAATGCAAATTCTTGAACTAATTATGAATAGTATCCATGCGGATTCAACCTATATTGTAATTTCAATTCAGGATAGTGTTAAAAAGAATGAATACAAATTTACTGTTGAAGATAATGGAAAAGGAATGAATGAAGAAACTGTTCAAAAAGTAACTAGCCCATTTCTTACTTCAAGAACTACACGTAGAGTAGGGCTCGGAGTCGCCTTTATGAAAGGATTAACTGAACAGTGCAATGGAACATTTAAAATTGAATCAAAGCTAAATCATGGTACTGTGATTATCGCTACGGTTCAAAGAGATCATTGGGATACACCAACATTGGGAGACTTAGGTGAAATGATGATGTGTAGTATCCAGGCGAATGAAAAAATTGATTACTATTTCACCTATGAAACCGATACACAAAAATTTGTCTTTGAATCTAGAGAAGTAAAAGAAAAGATTGAAGGTGTTCGTATTACTGAACCTGATATCCTTCTTTGGATTAGAGAATACATTAATCAAGGAATACAACTTGCGAAGGAGAATCGTATATGAAAAGTTTAGAAGATTTAAAGAAAATGAGAGAAGAAGCTTTAAAAAAGGTCGATATGCGTGATAACGATAAAGACTATCGTGTTGTTGTTGGTATGGCTACATGTGGTATAGCTGCAGGAGCTCGTCCTGTTTTAAATCGTCTTGTTGAAGAGGCATCGAAAAATAATTATTCATGTCTAGTTACCCAAACGGGTTGCATTGGATTATGTGTGTATGAACCGATTGTTGAAATCTTTGATCGTGATGGAAATAAAACAACCTATGTTCATGTAAATCCCGATAAAGCTGCAATCATTTTACGTCGACATGTAGGTTTAGGTGAACGTGTTGATGAATACACGATAGATAGTGTTAAATAGGAGGTAGATATGGAGAGAATAAATGTACTAGTATGTGCTGGAACAGGGTGTACATCATCTAACTCAATGCTTGTTGTTGAAAAGTTTCATGAAATGTTAGAGAAGTATCATTTAACAGAAGAAGTGAAAGTAATCAAAACGGGTTGTTTTGGATTGTGTCAAAAAGGTCCTATTGTTGCAATTTACCCAGATAAAGTTTTCTACAATCATGTGGCTGTTGTTGATGTTGAAACAATTGTTAGTGAACATCTTTACAAAGGAAGAAAAGTAGAACGTCTTGAAATGACAGATATCGATGAGGAAACAAAAGAAAAGATATTTGATATTGATAGTATTCGCTTTTATGCAAAACAAAAGCGTATTGCTTTAAAAAATTGTGGTGTAATTAATCCGGAGGATATTCAAGAATATATTGCGAAGGATGGTTATATGGCATTAGGTAAAGCTATTACTGAAATGACACCTCAAGATGTAATCGATGAAGTTAAAAAATCTGGATTAAGAGGAAGAGGTGGGGGAGGATTCCCTACAGGACTTAAATGGCAATTTGCAGCTGATCAACCTAAAGGTGATAAGTATGTAATTTGTAATGCGGATGAGGGAGATCCAGGAGCATTTATGGATCGTTCTATTCTAGAAGGTGACCCTCATGCGGTACTGGAAGCAATGGCAATTGCTGGTTATGCTATCGGTGCTCAACAAGGATATGTGTACATTCGTGCTGAATATCCAATCGCTGTTGATCGTTTGAAAATTGCAATTGATCAAGCTAAGGAATATGGATTACTTGGAACAAATATTTTAGGTACTGATTTCAGTTTTGATATTGAAATTCGTTTGGGTGCGGGTGCATTCGTTTGTGGTGAGGAAACAGCACTCATCATGTCCATCGAAGGAAAACGTGGTATGCCAGTTTCGAAACCACCATTCCCTGCAGTTTCTGGGGTATGGGGTAAACCTACAATTATTAATAACGTAGAAACTTTTGCGAATGTGCCACAAATCATTTTAATTGGTGCTGATTGGTTCTCATCAATTGGTACAGAAAAATCAAAAGGGACAAAAGTATTTGCGCTTGGTGGAAAGATTGCGAATACAGGATTAGTAGAAATTCCAATGGGGACTACACTTCGTGAAGTAATTTATGAAATTGGTGGAGGATGCCCAAATAATAAAAACTTTAAAGCAGTTCAAACAGGTGGACCATCAGGTGGATGTTTAACAGATAAGCATCTTGATACAAAAATCGACTTCGATAATTTAGTATCACTAGGATCCATGATGGGATCTGGTGGAATGATTGTTTTGGATGAAGACAATTGTATGGTTGACGTTGCACGTTTCTATATGGACTTCATTGTAGAAGAATCTTGTGGTAAATGTACACCATGTCGAGTAGGTACAAAACGACTTTTGGAAATGCTTGAAACAATTTGTAGAGGTGAGGGTACACTTGAACTACTTGATGAAATGGAAGAGTTGTGCAACCGCATTAAAGAAACAGCACTTTGTGGTTTAGGTCAAACAGCACCAAATCCAATTTTATCTACATTATCTCAATTTAAAGATGAATACATTGCTCACGTTGTTGATAAGAAATGTCCAGCTGGAGTATGTAAAGCATTATTACAATACAAAATTGATCCAGATAAATGTCGCAAATGCAGTATGTGTGCTAAAACATGTCCTGTGGGTGCGATTTCCGGAGTACCAGGTAAAGAACCATATGTAATTGATATAACAAAATGTATTAAATGTGGTGCTTGCTTTACTACATGTCGCTTCCAAGCGATTGAAAGGGGATAACAGTTTATGGCAATTGTAAATATAAAAATAAATAATATTCCAGTTCAAGTAGAATCTGGAGCTACAATCTTAGAGGCTGCACAAGTTGCAGGTATTAAAATTCCAACACTTTGTTACTTAAAAGGATTAAATAAATCAGGTGCATGTCGTGTTTGTTTGGTAGAAGTAAAAGGTGCAAAGAATCTTGCTGCTTCATGTAATTATCCTGTAAGTGAGGGTATGGAAGTATTCACTCACTCAGAAAGAGCATTATCAGGTAGACGTAATTCTGTTGAATTACTAATGTCAAATCACAATAAGAATTGTTTGAGTTGCAAACGTAATCAAACTTGTGAACTACAAACACTTGCAAGCGATTTAAATATTCGTGAAAATAAATATGAGGGTCATTTTTCTAAACCTACATTTGATGAAGTATCACCTGGAATCGTACGTGATACAAGTAAGTGTGTTCTTTGTGGACGTTGTGTCTCTGCGTGTAAGTTCTATCAAGGCCTTGGGGTATTGAGTTTCCAAGGAAGAGGATTCGAGTCAAAAGTTGGACCTGTATTTGATAAGAGTTTTAATGAAGTTAACTGTATTCAATGTGGTCAATGTATCAATGTTTGTCCAGTAGGTGCATTAACAGAAAAAGAAAATATACATGATGTGTTTATGGCACTTAATAATCCAAATAAACATGTTATTGTACAAACAGCACCTGCAGTTCGTGCTTCTCTTGGTGAAGAATTTGGTTATCCAATTGGAACACGTGTTACAGGTAAAATGGTAGCAGCTCTTAAACGATGTGGATTCAATCGTGTTTATGATACAAACTTTGGAGCTGATTTAACTATCATGGAAGAAGGTACGGAATTCATTGGACGTGTTCAAAAAGGTGGTACTTTACCAATGATTACATCTTGTTCACCAGGATGGATAAAGTATATTGAATATGAATATCCAGAATTATTACCTCATTTAAGTACATGTAAGAGTCCTCACATGATGTTAGGTGCGATTATTAAATCATACTATGCTAAAACTAAGGGAATTGATCCACGTAATATTTATGTTGTATCAATTATGCCTTGTACTGCAAAGAAAACTGAAATCTTACGACCTGAAAATCGAGTTGGAGATATCCAAGATGTTGATGCTGTATTAACAACAAGAGAATGTGGTCGACTAATTAAATTGTTTGGTATTGATTTCAATAACTTACAAGATGAGGAATTTGATCAAGACATGTTTGGTGAGTATACAGGTGCAGGTGTTATTTTTGGAGCTTCTGGTGGTGTTATGGAAGCTGCACTAAGAACAGTAAAAGAAATCTTAGAGAACAAACCATTGGATGAACTTGATTTCACAGAAGTACGTGGAATGGGTGGTATTAAAGAAGCAAGTCTTCAAATAGCAGGTTTAGAAGTAAATGTTGCAGTAGCAAGTTCAATGTCGATGGCAAAAGGACTATTAGATCAAATCAAAAAGGGAACATCAAAATATCATTTCATTGAAATTATGGGATGTCCTGGTGGTTGTATCAATGGTGGAGGACAATCAATTGTTCCAGCATCAATTAGAAATGCTGAGGCAATGAATAACTTCAAGAATCTACGTGCAAAGACGTTATATGATGAAGATTTGGATTGTGAAAAGAGAAAATCTCATGAAAATGAACAAATACAACAATTGTATAAGAATTTCTTAGGTGAACCTTGTTCACATAAATCACATGAATTACTTCATACAACATATAGCAAGAAAGAAAAATTTACAATCTAAATTAATGAGACCAGTGCAAACTGGTTTCTTTTTCTTTCCATTGTTAACCAACATAAACACATAGTTGACAATAAAACAAAAATAAAGTATTCTTATACACGGTGATGAAAATGAGTACGAAAGAGAAAGTATATACATGTTTAATTGAATCAAATCTTCCGTTGTCGGGAGAAGTTATAGCTAAGAAATTAAATGTATCTCGTACAGCTATTTGGAAGGCGATAAATTCACTAAAAAGTGAAGGACATTTAATTCAAGGAAAACCAAGTGAAGGTTATTTTATATTGCAAGAGAGCCAAGAATTTAATAAAGAAGCTATACTGCGTTACTTGAATGAAGCAAATCGTTCAAAAGTAATGGTTTATGATACGCTAGAATCAACCAATACCACAGCTAAGAAGTTAGCTGAAGAGGGTGGAGATGAATGGACAGTTGTATTAAGTAAATCTCAAACAAAAGGAAGAGGACGATTTGAAAGAGACTTTTATTCACCAAAAGGTGGATGTTACTGCTCTTTTATTCTTCGACCTACAACTTCTGTACAAGATACACTACGTGTAACGATGTTAGTTGCTATTGCGATATGTAAGACTGTTAGTGAACTTTGCAATAAACAATTAGATATTAAGTGGGTAAATGATTTATTTTATCATGATAAAAAGGTATGTGGTATTTTAACTGAAGCATCACTTAATCTTGAAACAGGATCACTAAATTATTTAGTCATTGGATTTGGAATTAATTTAAAATTAAATGAAATTCCAAATGAGTTAACAGATGTGATTACAGATATCGATTATCAAGGAGATAAGAATTTATTTGTCGCAAGCATCATTAATAAATTTCAAGAATCACTAAAGTTACCGATGGAAGACATCGTACAATTTTATCGAGAGCATAATTTATTAAAAGATAAAACAGTACTTGTACGCGGTGGTGAAACTGGTAAAGCAAAAGTACTCGACATTACTACAAGCGGAAATTTACTTGTATTATTTGAAGATGATAGAAAGAGAGAGTTAACTTCAGGAGAAGTTACACTGTATAAAACAAGAGATGAATAAAAAAACTTTACAATATGTTCAATGTGCTCTTTTTGCAGGGCTTATTGCAGTATGTTCACAAATTCAAATACCACTCCCAATGGTTCCTATTAATTTGGCATTGCTTGCAGTTCATTGTACTGGGATATTATTAAAACCTAAATATGCATTACTTACAGTATTACTTTATATTTTGTTAGGTTTTATTGGATTACCTGTATTCTCAAACTTTTCTGGAGGTGCTCAAGTACTACTTGGATCAACTGGAGGGTATATTGTAGGTTATATTCTAGATGCCGTATTGATTAGTTTGGCTTTAGAGAAATTAAAACCTACATTACCAACAATTTTCATACTTTGTTTGGTAGGTACTCTTAGTTGTTATGCATTTGGTACAGTATGGTTTATGAGTGTTACTGAAATGACTTTATCATCAGCACTTGTCTATTGTGTTTATCCATTTATTCCAGGCGATATTCTAAAAATAATAGTAGCTACAATTCTTGCAAAGCGATATCTAATCAAGAAACGATTAGGGTAATTTAGATTAATAGTTATGATATAATTCTGTTTCATCACGAATGATGAGTATCATAAAAATAAAGAATAAGTTTTACTTTCAAACAGATAGTACATTCAGAAAGTATGATCAGTTAATTCAGAATCAATGGGTTGCTTTGTGTATTGATAACATTCAAATTGAAGGAGTTTGCAAAGAAATTGGTAAGCCAAGTAGTCATGATGAGTTTATGCATAAATTCAAAGAACATTTTGAAAATTCATATCATGCTTATTCACATTTAGAAAATGAAAGATTATTTGAAGTAACACCCACTAGAATCGAATGTTGGATATATGATAATGGGGACCCTTATATGGAAGTATTTGATATTGAACATTGTGAATATGGGTTGCATAAGTATCAAGGAAAATAAAGAAAAGCATATTTTATGATATGCTTTTTTACATGATATATTTTTTTAGCATTGGATAGAAAACTTGTGTAAGCTTACTCAATAGTGGAATAGGTAGTAAATCAAATTCACCTACAAATACATGGATAAGAGGATTGAAACTAGATTTAAACATCGTTAAGCCATCATCTAGTGTACCTTCAACACCACCGAAACTAAATTCAGTGCATCCATGCTCTTTTGCCCATCGAATTGATTCGTAGCGTAAAGGGTAGGTAGAATTGTATTGTTTATAATTGTCATCATATCCAGAGTATAGAATTTCTGTGGTATTTTTACTCTTAACTAATAGACAAGCACTTAATAAAATATCATCACTGTAGCAGGCTAGAACACATGCATTCTCTTTAAATGCATCTAAAATGTCATTGAAGTACTTTTCATTTCTAAGTTTAATTTGATGTCTTTGTTCAGTGCAATGAACCATTGCAACTAAACTCTTTGAATCATGTTCCTCTTTTATGATGACATCTTTCTTAATACTTGCACGCACTTTTTTCATTGTTTTAGATGGAATACGATGATCAAAGGTTTCTTCAAGTGGATAAACCAGTTGAATTCTTGGCTGGATTGTATCCTTGATTAATAATGTATACCCACAATGCTTTAATCCTACATGGTTTAATTCTTGGATGAGGACATCATTTTTAGCAGTTGGTACTTTTTCTTTTTCATCAAAAGGATAGGAAGCGATGACTATATTGGGATCAAACTTTGCTAATAAAACCTTTTTAGTTTTAAGAAATGATTTAATGTTCGATATAAAGAAGTTCAATAATTCTTTGTCTTTAAAATTGAGTAATGGACCTCGAGGTGCATAGGCAAAGTTAAACCCAAAAGGAACACTGCGGCATAAAACTAAACAAGCAGCGATAAGTTCTTCATTATCTTTTACACCTAAATAATAAGGTGTCCAGTTTGATTTAAGTTTAGCCCACGCTTCTGATTGAAATATACTTGATTCATTTGAATGATATGCATATTCATTGAATTCATCGATAGATAATTGCACAAATTTCATATAACTCATCCTCACTTCATTATTATAACACACAAAAGAAAAGGGAAAATCTCCCTTATCTTTTACACAGTTCAGTCAATTTATTCATTAAATCATCTAAATGAACTTCTTCCACTTCACTTAGACCACGTTGTTTAAATTCAACAATGCCTTCGCTTGCTTTTTTACCAACAGTAACTCTAAAAGGAACACCAATTAAATCCATATCTTTGAATTTAACTCCAGGTCTTTCGTCACGATCATCTAATAGACAGTCAATTTTATTTGATTGCACCATGTTGTAGATTTTATTTGCAAGTTCTGTTTGAACTTCATCTTTAATTGAGATTAAGACAACTGCAACTTGATAAGGTGCAACAGCAATTGGCCATTTTAGACCATCTTCATCTGCATATTGCTCAGCTATTGCAGCCATGCAACGAGCAGGGCCAATACCATAACTTCCCATCCATACTGGTTTAAGTTGGTTTTCAGAATTCAAGTATTCTAAGCCCAAAGCATTTGAATACTTAGTACCTAATTTAAATGTATTTCCAACTTCAATACCATGTTTGAAATGAATTTTACCACCACATTTAGGGCAAGTATCACCTTCTTGAATATTTCGTATATCAGCTACATGAGTAGGTTTAAAATCAGAATGATTTACACCAATATAATGATATCCTGTTTTATTTGCTCCAGTAATGAAATTATGCATTTTACTCACTTCATCATCCATAACCAATTCACATTGAATATCAATTGGTCCAGCAAATCCTACTTGAGCATTTGTAACACGTACAACGGTTTCAGGATCTGCAAGTTCAACTTCCAATGCATTGTATAATTTTCTAAGTTTTGTTTCATTAACTTCGCGATTTCCTCTTACCATACACGCTACTACTTTATCATCAACTTTGTAGATTAATGTCTTCACGAATTTCTCAGCAGGTTGTTGAAGGAAATTTACAACTTCTTCAATGGTTTTAGCATTAGGAGTTTCGACTAATTCAAGCTTCATTGCTTCTAATGTTGTAGGTAATTCTTCACTGATGCATTGTGCGACTTCAATATTACTTGCGAAATCACATTGGTCACATAAAACTAAGATGTCTTCTCCAATATCGGTTACTGCTTGGAATTCTTCCGATAACAAACCACCCATAACTCCTGTATCTGCTCTAACAATTTTATAATCTAAGCATAAACGATCGAATATATTCTTATAAGCATTAAATTGTTTTGCATAAGCAATGTCTAGTCCAGCTTCATCAACATCAAATGTATAAGCATCTTTCATAATAAATTCACGAACACGAATTAAACCAAAACGTGGACGAGGTTCATCACGATATTTTGTTTGGATTTGATATAAAGAGAAGGGTAAGTCTTTGTATGATCTTATCTTCATTTGTGCAGCAATTGCGAATAATTCTTCGTGTGTTGGGCCAAGTACAAAAGGTTTATTGAAACGGTCTTTTAATGAAAACATACTTTTACCAAAACCTTCACGTCGTCCAGATGCTACATAAACATCTTCAGGTAATAAAGCTGGCATGATTAATTCTTGGCAATCAGTAGCATTCATTTCTTCACGGATGATTTGTGTAATATTATTTAATACTTTATACCCTAAGGGTAGAATCATATAAGCACCGGCAGAACTTTTTTTAATCATTCCGGCGCGTACTAATAGATTACTACTCTTTGAATCTTCATCTTTTACATTTTCTCTTAATGTATAAAAGAAACTATTTTTTAACTTCATATTCTCTTTCCTCGCTATCTATATGATTATATATCAAAATGCCTTTACTTAAAAGATAATTTGAACTATAATTACATAAATTAAAATAAGGAGGAGAGTCATTTCATGGCATTTTATTACAACGAAGCAAGTCACACATTCAGTGAATATTTATTAGTACCAGGTTATTCTAGTAGTGAGTGTGTACCAAGCAAGGTTTGTTTAAAAACACCGCTAGTTAAATTCAAAAAGGGTGAAGAACCTGCAATTTCATTGAATATTCCAATGGTTAGTGCAATTATGCAATCTGTTTCAGGTGAACAAATGGGTATCGCACTTGCTAAAGAGGGTGGAGTTGCCTTCATTTTTGGATCACAAAGCATTGAATCTCAAGCTATGATGGTTTCAAAAGTAAAAAATTATAAAGCGGGCTTTGTAGGAAGTGATTCTAATTTAACACCGGATCAAACTTTAAATGATGTAATGGATTTACTTGAGAAAACTGGACATTCAACAATGCCAGTAACTCATGATGGTAGTGCAAATGGAAGACTTCTAGGTATGGTTACTAGTCGTGATTACCGTGTTTCTCGTTTAGATGGTAATTCAAAAGTAGCTGAGTTCATGACACCATTTGATAAACTAGTTACTGCAAATGTAAAAAGTACTTTAAGTGAATGCAATGACTTAATTTGGGACCATAAATTAAATACACTACCAATTATTGATGATAACAATAACTTGGTTTATCTTGTTTTTAGAAAAGATTATGATTCTCATAAAGAAAATCCAAATGAATTATTGGATAATGACAAACGTTATGTTGTTGGTGCAGGAATCAATACCCGTGACTTTGCCGAACGTGTACCGGCTTTGGTTGAAGCAGGTGCGGATATTCTTTGTATTGACTCAAGTGAAGGATTTAGTGACTGGCAAAAACTTACAATCGATTGGATTCGTAGTAAATATGGTGATCGCGTTAAAGTAGGTGCTGGAAATGTTGTCGATAAAGAAGGTTTTGAGTTTTTAGCAAAAGCTGGTGCTGATTTTATTAAAGTTGGTATTGGTGGAGGTTCAATTTGTATTACGCGTGAAACAAAGGGTATTGGACGTGGACAAGCAACATCTGTCATTGAAGTTGCTAAAGCACGTGATGAATATTTTGAAAAAACAGGTGTATATATTCCAATATGTTCAGATGGTGGTATTGTTTATGACTACCACATCACGTTGGCGTTAGCTATGGGTAGTGACTTTGTTATGCTTGGACGTTATTTCTCTCGTTTTGAAGAATCACCTACAAATAAATTAATGATAAATGGTAACTTCGTTAAAGAATATTGGGGTGAAGGAAGTAACCGTGCACGTAACTGGCAACGTTATGATTTAGGTGGTGCTGGAAAACTAAGCTTTGAAGAAGGTGTTGACTCTTATGTTCCTTATGCTGGACCATTAAAAGATAATGTCTTAACAACTCTTGCAAAAGTTAAATCAACAATGTGCAATTGTGGAGCGCTTACCATTGAAGAACTTCAACAAAAAGCCAAATTAACATTAGTAAGTGCGACTTCTATTGTAGAGGGTGGAGCACATGATGTTATCGTAAAAGATAAAACAAATGATAATTATAAATAATTCGCTCAAAAGGCGAATTTTTTATTTACAAAATATATGAGAGATAACTGTACTCATTGTAGAGAAGAAGGTATAAAAATGTATGTTTATTGTGATGTGATGTTTTATGATAGCAAAACAAATGAGACTGTATTAATGAAACAAAACAACGAATTAAAACGATTAGAAGGAAAACCACTTTCTTGGTTAAATAAGTGGTGTCTAGCTGCTGGTTCATCTTTAAAAGGAAGAGAAGATAGTTTTAAATATTTATGTGGTATTAGACAAAAACCATGTATTCTAGTCAATGAAGTCGATCTAGTATTATTTTTACCAACTCATTCTATTCATTCAAAAGATTGTGTTTATGTGCAATACAAGATAATTAACAAAATCATGACAACAGATGATAACAAAACCATTCTCTTAACAAAAGAGGGGTTTCGTTATGAATTAGATAGTGATTCAAGAATTCTAAAGAAGCAATATAAACGAGCAACAGACTATCTAATTAAATTACATTTAATAGAACGAAAATTCATATTTATCAGATAATAACCATGGTATAATATCATGGGTGATAAATTTGAATACAGATAGCATACTTTATTTATTATTATTCTTGTTTATTTTGGTGTTTATTGGCATTGGTATTTTAATTTATGTTGTTAGTAGAAATAACATGAAGCAACAATATTTTATCAAAGATACGATTCGGCAATCAAAGATTGAAACATCAGAAGAAATGGATAATTTAAAAACAAAAATGATGGAAGATTTAATTTTCTTTCAAACCAATATTGTAAATTCAATGAAAGGTGATTTCAATCAATTAAATGAAAACACGGTCACACGTTTGGTAAATATTGAAACTAAAGTAAATGAGAGTTTGCTTCAAGGATTTGATAGAACCAATAAAGCATTTACAAATATTCTTGAACAAATGGCAAGAATTGATGAAACGCAACAAAATTTAAAGTCACTTTCATCAAATATTACAAGTTTACAAAATGTTTTAACTGATAAGAAAACTAGAGGTACTTATGGAGAGATAGAGCTTTATTCTATTTTAGAAAATGTATTTGGAAACAATGAAAATCGTTTTTCTAAACAAGTGAAATTATCCAATGGTTCAATAGCAGATTGTGTACTTCATGCACCCTCACCACTAGGAGAGATTGTTATTGATTCTAAATTTCCTTTAGAGAATTTCAATAGAATGTATGATGAGCAGACTTCTTCGCAAGAATTAATTCGTGTTAAGAATGAATTTAGAAAAGATGTAGCAAAGCATATCAAGGATATTAGTAGTAAATATATTATTCAGGGTGAAACCGCGGAAATCGCATATATGTTTATTCCAGCAGAAGCAGTTTTTGCAGAAATATATGGTCACTATGATGATTTGATTCAATTGTCATATCAATCTAAAGTTTTCCTTGTATCACCAACAACCTTAATGGCATATATTACTGCTATAAAAGCAATCTATTTAGGTCAAGAACGAAATGATAGGGTTGTAGAAATACAAGAAGAATTCATTAAACTATCAAAAGAATTTGAACGCTTCCAAGACCGCTATATGGCAGTTACTAAAGATTTTGATAAGACATACAAAGATATGCAATCAGTAAGTATCACAAGCGACAAAATTATCAAAAGATTCAAGCAAATAGAATCTGTCCAATTAGATGAGGAAAAGCCAGTAAGAAGACTTTTAGAGGAAGACGAAGATGGATCAGAAGAAAATTAGAAATTTTATCCGCACAATCACTATTGTTATATTTTCATCATTAATTTATTCAATATCAATGAATGCCTTTGTTGAAGCGGGTAATTTGTTTCCTGGAGGATTTTCAGGAATTTCATTATTGATTTCTCGTTCTGCTAAAGCATTCTTCAATGTCAATATTTCATTTTCGGTTTTATATTTCTCTTTAAATATTTTAGTAACCATTTTGGTATATAAATATGTGGGTAAAATGTTTATTACATATTCTATATTATGGTTTACTTGTACAAGTATATTCACTTCAATTTTACCCGAATTTCCATTAACGCAAGATCTATTATTAATCACAATTTTTGGTGGTATTTTGAGTGGGTTAGGAATGTCCATTGCACTTAGAAATAATGCTAGCAGTGGAGGATTGGATTTTATAGCAATCTATGCATCAAGCAGATTTAATGTGTCTACTTGGAATTATGTCTTTATGTTCAATTCAGGAATTCTAGTCATTGCAGGTTTATTGTTTGGTTGGAATCAAGCGTTATATTCAATCATCTTTCAATTCTGTAGTACACAAATCATTAATGAATTACACACACGATACAAACTAAAAAACTTATACATTATAACAACAACACCTGACGAAGTATGTGAAGCTATTTTTAGAAATACACGTCACGGTATTACAAAATTATGGGGTGAGGGTGCATATTCTCATCAACCACGGTGCTTTATGTTTATGACAATCAATGCTTATCAAGTTAATGAAGTCGTTGAATCGATATTACTTGCAGATCCAAAAGCATTTATTAACGTAGCAAATAGTGATCGTATTGTAGGAAATTACTATCAAAAGCCATTAGAGTAAAAAAAGAATTGGTTATCGAATTTCGATACCAATCTTTTTTTGTACTTTCATTAATTTTTTATGTGCCATAGCGCGTGCTTTATTAGCACCATCTTCAAGAACTTTTTCAATTTCTCCACTAGCCATGATTTCATTATATCGACTTTGGATCATTTCAAGTTCACTAACAACAACATCTGCAACAGCTTTCTTGAAGTCACCATAACCAGCATGTTCAAATTGTTTTACTAACTCATCAATTGGTGTTCCTGTTAAACTTGACATGATTTCGAGTAAGTTAGAAATACCGGGTTGATTTTGTGGATCATAATTCACTTTTGCTAAATTATCTGTTACTGCAGACATTACTTTTTTACGAGCTGCCTTTAAGTCGTCCAATAAATGGATACATCCTTTATCACCTTTATCAGACTTACTCATTTTCTTAGTTGGTTCACTTAGTGACATTATGCGTGCACCAACAGTAGGTACAATTGGTTCAGGCACTTTGAATAATTCTGTTTCATAACGATTATTGAAACGTAAAGCCAAGTCACGTGTTAATTCAACATGTTGTTTTTGATCTTCTCCAACAGGTACATAATCAGGATCATAAATTAAGATATCAGCTGCCATTAAAGAAGGGTAGGTATAGAGACCTCCAGTAAGGTTTGTTTCTCCTTTTGCTTGTTTATCTTTGAATTGAGTCATACGGTTTAATTCACCCATATAAGTTGAACAACACATAATGAATCCAAGTTGTGCATGTTCCATTACATCTGATTGTAAGAAAATCGTGCTACGATTTGGATCTAAACCACAAGCTAGATACAATGCGATTGCATCTTTTAAATTCTTTTTTAGTTCAATTGGATCTTGCGGTACTGTTATGCAATGTAAGTTTGCGATAAATACAATCATTTCATATTCATCTTGATACTTTACAAAGTTTCTTAGTGCTCCAATGTAATTTCCAAGTGTCAATTGCCCACTTGGTTTAATTCCGCTCAACATTTTTTTCATTTGCTTTGTCCTCCTAAAATAAAAAAGCATCCTCATGAAAGGACGCTTGAACGTGGTACCACCTGACTTATTCTCATAATTGAGAATCACTTCTAGATAACGGTTAGTTTCCGTAAATGACTCATGCCATTTAATGCTCCAAAGTCCCATTTCATTAAATCATGTATTATGGTTTTCACCAGCCACCATATCTCTAAATAGTACATCATTTAATTACTTATCTTTTTCAACGCTAACTATATTTAAGCACTTTTCTTCTTTCTAATCAAGAGTCCAACTGCAATTAATACCAAGGTAATCAACATGTAGACATTAAATTTAGGTCTTGTAATGCCACCGTAAAGAATGATTAATGAACCCAAGATTGCTAAAACTGGGTAGATAAAGCGTCCTGCAAAAGAATTTGTTTTAACTCTATCTGGTCGAAGCAAGACTCCAAAATACATACAACACAAGAATAAATAGTTCATAACAATAGGTAAGTCATCAATTGCTAATCCTTCAAACATAGATAATCCATACACTGCAGCACCATCTAAAGATAGAAAATGGAAGGATAAGAAGATTAAGTTAATAACAAAACATACTAGACTTGCATTAATTGGTGTATCAAATTTTTTATTGATTTTAGCAATGGTTTTACTAAATGGAATTTCGCCACGCACCGCAAGGGCATAAGGTGTACGAATGTAACCAAGTATTAATCCATTGAGAGTTCCAAGTACAGAGAGTACAATAAACAATAAAACAATTTTAATTCCCCAAGGTCCTAAGATAGCATTTGAAATACTTGAAATAGGATCAACACCTGCTAATAAAGCATCTGGTCCTAAGAAGGCGCATACACCACAGAAATAAAGCAGATACAAAGCAATAATAATCATAGGTGCAATGACAAGTGCTCTTGTTAAATTCTTTTGTGGATCTTTTATTTCATGTGCAATACTTGGTGCTATCATCCATCCATCCGTTGCGAAGGCTACAGCAATCACCGCAGTAAGAAACCCTGTAGAAGTTGTTACATAATTTGGATTGGGTGCAATTACTGTTGTTGGGCTTCCTAATAAAAGACCAGCTATTGATAAAACTAATAGTGCAAATATTTTAGCGAACATAGCAAAACTTTGAAATTTACTAGCATTCTTTGTTTGAAATGTATTGATTGCATAATAGAAAACTAGATAAACAACTGCTAGTGGCCAAATTGCTGGGTTAAAATCACCAGTAGTTAATAAATTAGGTAAACCAAATAGGCCGAAGGTATAATTAGCACCTACCCATGCAATAACTGCAATAATTGCAGGATAGTAAATTATTGATTGAAACCAACCAGCTAAAAAGCCGAGTATTTCTCCCCAACTTGTTTCACAATAGGAGACAAGACCACCGATATTATTATCATTGGAAGAGTATTGAGAAATCGTTAATCCTCCAAATATAATTCCTAAAGCTGCTACAACAAATGCAAGGATCCCCATAATCACATTACCATTTGTATTTTGAATAATGACTGGCGTTTTAAAGAAAATTCCTGAACCAATGACGATACCAACAATCATGGCAATGGTCGTTAAAAGGCCGAATTTTCTTTTTGGTAAATTGGGTATATTGTTATTCATATTAAATCTCCTCTTTCTCTAAATATATAAAAAAAGTCATATTTGTCAACATATTTCTATACGTATGCTAAACTTTATTGTATAATTATTAATAGATGGAGGTATTCTATGATCGTTGTATACACTTCTCCTGGCTGTGCATCATGTAGGAAAGTTAAGAATTGGTTGAAAGAGAGAAACTTACCCTTCGTTGAGAAAAATATATTTACAACCTTGCTAAATGAAGTGGAAATTAAACATTTACTTCAAAGAAGCGAAAATGGAACGGAAGACATAATTTCGAAACGTTCTAAAATCATGCAAGAAGATAAGATAGATTTAGACCTGTTATCTCTAAACGAACTTGTAAAATTTATCCAAAAGAATCCATCTATTCTAAAGCGTCCTATTATCCTAAATGAATCAGTATTCCAAGTAGGATATGACGAAGAAGAAATAGATGCATTCATTCCACATGAACTTAGAAAATTGGCAGTTTTCTCTTGTAACACATCTTGTCCAAATTTTGATGGCTGCGGGAAAGTCCGTGAAACAGAAGAGTAGAGCTATTTATTTAGCTCTACTTTTGTATTATAATAGGAAGGCAATGAGGTGTTAATGTGAAAATATTAGTTGGTTTATCAGGTGGGGTTGATTCCGCTGTTTGTGCATATTTATTAAAACAACAAGGACATGATGTAACTTGTGCTTTTATGCGTAATTGGGATGCACTTGCGAATAATGATGTTTTAGGGAATCCTACTCTTGAAAATGATGTATGTCCACAAGAGAGTGATTGGATGGATGCAAAAAGTGTTGCAGATACACTAGGTCTAGAACTTTTACGTGTGGATTTTGTAAAAGAGTATTGGGATGATGTTTTTATGACTTTTATTAATGAATACAAAAAGGGTAGAACGCCAAATCCAGATATCTTATGTAATAAATACATTAAGTTTCAAAGTTTCTTTGAATTTGCAAAGAAGCATGGTTTTGATTGGGTAGCTACAGGACATTATGCAAAGGTAGTTCATCAAGAGAATGGATCATTTATGTATAAAGCAGATGATGACAACAAAGATCAAAGTTATTTCTTGTGCCAAATCAATCCAGAAGCATTGAAACATACTTTATTTCCACTAGGTGATATAGATAAACCAGAGGTAAGACGTATCGCTTCAGAATTGAATCTTACAATCGCAGCAAAGAAAGATTCTACTGGAATTTGTTTTATTGGTGAAAGAAATTTTAGAGAATTTCTTAAAAACTATTTACCTGCAAAACAAGGAAAAATTATTGATATTGAAACAAACAAAGAATTAGGACCACATGATGGTGTATTGTATTATACAATTGGACAAAGAAAAGGGTTAAATATTGGTGGTGCTGGCGGACCTTGGTTTGTTGTAGGAAAAGATGTAACGACAAATGAACTCTACGTTGCAAGTGGAGAAGATAACAAATGGTTACGATCTACTCGTTGCATTGTACGTGGTATGAATTGGTTGGCAAGTCATGACTTTGATACATTGGATTGCCAAGCGAAATTCAGATATCGCCAAAAGGATAATGAAATTAAGCTTCATATTCTCGATGAAGACACTGTGGAGTGTATTTATCCTCATGGAATTAAATCTGTAACACCAGGTCAAGAAGCTGTTTTCTATAAAGATGGTTTGGTGCTTGGTGGAGGTGTTATCGATGAAGTTTATCAAGATGAAGAAGATTTATTTAAGAAAATAATTCGTGAGAGAATGTTATGTTTGAAATAAAGAATAAAAATAAAATAATTGTTTTGATTCAATACTTAATAGGATACTTAGTTGTTTATCCTATTTTATTAGGTTTCCTTGCATCGTTTGCATACAAGATAATAGGAGTAGATATTTCTTATGGAATTCAACTGGTATTTTATGTTGCATTTCTTCTCTATTTTTGTTATTTATGTAAACCTTTATTATTAGAGATGAAGGTATCACTAAAAGAACGATTTGGTTCAATATTAAAGATAACAGGTAAAAATGTACTTTATTCTTATTTGTTAAACTATGTTATTAATATGTTTTTACTTTATTTCACTTCACAAACATCTTCAGCAAATCAAGTGAATATCGAATCACAACTTTCATCAACGCCTTTATTGATTGTGTTTGTGGCAGTAATATTTGCACCATTTGTCGAAGAGTTTGTATTTAGAGGTGTTATCTATAAACATATTGAAGAAAGAAAAGGGTTTTGGATTGCCGCGCTTGTTAGTTCGTTTTTATTTGGTGGAATGCATGTTTTCTTTTCCATTTTCTCATTAAACTTTGTTGATTTACTCTTTGCTTTTCCTTATATGGTGCAAGGGTTTATGATTGCGAAGAATTATCGCGATACACGAAGTTTTGCAGGAGCATGGATGTTTCACTTTATTAATAATTTCGTAGCGGTAGCAGTTTTATTACTCTTAGGGTAATCTATGGAAAAAATCACAGGGAAGTTCACACATACAATTTATCGACATGACGAGTCCTATTTTACAGTGGCTCGTTTTGAACTTCACTCTTTGGATGAAAAAGGAATCATTGTTACAGGCTATTTACCAACTATCGATGATTTGGATCTTCTTTATGAATTAGATGGAGATTATATTGAACATCCCAAGTATGGTATGCAATTTAGTATAAAAGCTTATCGTAAAGTTACACCTACTGATACTGACTCCATTGTACGTTATTTATCAAGTCCTTTGTTTGAGGGAATTGGGAAAAAGTTTGCAGAGAAAATCGTTGATATTTTAGGTACAAACTGCATCGATATGATAAAAGAAGATGTATCTTGCTTAGATCAAATCCCAAAAATGACAGATAAGAAAAAAGAGTCATTGATGAAAGGATTATCTTCAAACCAGGATTCATTTGAAGAAGCTTTGCAATTCTTTACGATGCATGGACTAGGTATAAGGAACATCATTCGTCTAAACCGTGCTTATGGTAGTGATTCGATAAAGAAGATATCAGAGAATCCATACCGCGTTATTGAAGAATGTGATGGATTTGGATTTAAGACTGCGGATAAAATTGCGTTATCTATGGGTTATGAATTAGATCATCCTTATCGTGTTGAAGCCTTTTTAGCAACACTTGCGATGGATTGTTGTATGCGTACGGGTAATAGTTATGTCTTAGATGAGGTACTTCAGGTTGAATTTATAAAGGCTTGTAAACAAATTGAAGTCAACTATGAAGAATATAGAAATTTATTGATTAAAAAAAGAAGACTTGTACAAGAAGAAAATCGTATTTATCCAGTAACTCAGTTTGATGCAGAAAATGGAATTCAAGGTTTCTTGAGTTTGTTTCCTTATGAAAAACTTGATCCCTATAGTGAAGAATTACTAAATGATTCTCTACAAGAGATTCAAGAAAAGTTAAATATTGAATACGATCCAAAACAAATGGAAGCAATCCATTCTTTTATCTCTCAAGATATTATGATTCTTACAGGTGGGCCAGGTACTGGTAAGACAACTGTTGTTCGTGGAATGGTATCCATCTTTAAGAAACTATATCCTTTAGCCAATATCGCTTGTTGTGCACCCACTGGAAGAGCAGCAAAACGATTAGCTGAATTAACTGAGGTGGATGCATATACAATTCATAGTTTACTGCAATGGGATTTAGAATCAAATACGTTTGGTAAAAATGCTAATGAACCATTATTTATTGATTTATTGATTGTTGATGAATTCTCCATGGTTGATAATTGGTTATTTTATAATTTAGTTCAAGCATCTGTTCATGTTAAAAAGATATGTATTATTGGTGATGAGAATCAATTGCCAAGTGCTTCACCTGGTTGTTTGCTAAAGGATTTAATTGATTCTAATTTATTTCCAGTAATACGACTTGAACATATATTTAGACAACAAGATGGCTCTGATGTAATTGAACTTGCTGCTCAAATTAGAGAAGGTCATTTGGATTTTACTAAGTTAAAAAATGATGTTGCTTTCTTTAATGCGAGTCAATATGATGTAAAAGATATGGTAGTTAAGATTGTCCAGAATGCCTTAGACAAAGGATATGACTTAAAAGATATTCAAGTTTTAGCATGTATGTATTCCGGTGTCGCTGGAATTGACCGCTTAAATAATGCACTACAAAATTGTTTTAATCCTCAAGATTCAAGCCGTCGTGAATGGAAGGTAGGGTATCGAACCTTTAGAGAGAATGATAAGATTCTTCAATTAAAAAATCAACCTGATGATGATGTATATAATGGCGATATTGGAACACTGATTGAAATTATTTATCCAATTGAAGATCCAAACAATACAGTTCGTTTTATTGTTGATTTTGAAGGTATCTATGTTGAATATTCACCTGAAACATTTGAAAGAATTACGCATGCATATTGTATCTCTGTTCATAAGAGTCAGGGAAGTGAGTATCCAATTGTCATCTTGCCTCTTATTTCACAACATCGCCATATGTTGAAGAAAAGCTTGGTTTATACAGCAGTAACTCGTGCAAAGAAGTCGCTTGTACTACTTGGAAGTGAATCCATTGCATTAGAAGCGTGCCATACAATTGAGAAAAGAAGAGAGACAACACTAATTAAACGATTAAAAGGAATTTTGTAGATGAAAAAAAGTTCTAGAGAGACTAATCATTCTAATAGAATTTCACGAAAAGCTTAAAAAATACAAAATACTAAATTAAAGACAAGAATGTCACATGATATTTTTGTCTTTTTATTTAGTTTAGATAGATTATTAATATCGGTATGATTAAGGAACAGCTTTATCACTTGTAATTCAGTCATGATCTAGCCACTATTAATGGATAGTAGCATTTCTGTCGAGTATGCAAAAACAGCTAATCTTTATAAGACGAGCTGTTCTTCAAATAGGAAGTTATTTGTATTGATTGTATTTCAGTACATATTCAAGTCTTTTAAAAAGCTTAGTGTAACATCTTTAGCAACAATAGATGCTTTTTTACAATTGTTTTCAAAGTTTTGCTTGCCAATATGATTAGCTGTATCTGTAATTGAACGGATTGCAATAAAAGGTATCTTATTTACGTGACATACATGAGCAATACTTGCTGTTTCCATATCAACTGATAGTGGGGAATATTTTGCATTGATGACATCTCTTCCATCATCTTCAATAAATTTTTTTCCTGTAACCATTCGACCAAAATAAATCTTAGGATGATTGCTAAAAACATTTTTTGCAACATCAAGTAAATACTTGTCAGCATCAAAATAAATGGAAGGTAGCCATGGATGAAATTCTGTTAATATCCCATCATCTACGTCATGATAAGCAATTTGCGTAGAGATAACAGTATCAAAAAGTTCTATTTTCTCATTCATTCCACCAGCAACACCTGCATTTATAATCATAGTGACATTGTAAAAATCAATTAATATTTGTGATGCAATGGCGGCGTTGACCTTACAAACACCACTGTATAATAAAACAACGGGAATATCATCTATCAGACCTTCATAAAATTTTAACATTGCTTTATTGGATACTTTAACATTTTCCAAATGCAATAAAAATGGAGCTAGCTCTTCATCACCTGCACATAGAATACCTATTTTTTTCATGCGATGCACATCACTTTTTTTAATCCTATTATATTGATAAGTATCTGTCAAATTTTACTAGAAAAATTTTTTAGGAAAGTATATTTGTTTTATTCTTACATGTAATTTAATTAGTTGTTATTCTGCATGAAAGTGTAAATATAGCTTTATGTCAAACAATTTTATTGATAAGAGAAGTAATACAAATACATCATTTAAGTTGAATTTTCAATCTAAAGTGGTAAAATATAAAACATATGTGAGGTAAACTAATGAGAGAATTTAAAGTAGAACTAATACCTATTCTCATGGGTAAAGTAGAAAAAGAATTTCGTTCGAAGTTAAATGATGAATTAAAGGATTCTCCTGCTAAAGGAAAGGATGTAGTTTATTTATTAATTCTTTCGCAATATGAAGGTTGTACACTAAAAGATTTAACCGAGTTAAGTAGTTTTGATAAAGCGTATACAACCAATGCAATTAAAAAGTTGGGTGAACTAGGGTTTGTATTCTGTGATAAAAAAAATGCTGATTCACGGAAATTTTCAATCTATTTAACAGATGAGGGAAAAGCATATGTTAAATTTGTAAATGAAAAGGCGAATAAAATTCGTAAGGATATTTTTAGTTTTCTAACTGACGCCGAAATTGATTCGATGAATCATATCGCAATGAAAATAGGAGACTATTTTTGGAGGAAATAGTATGAAATTAGGTTTTGATATAGGATCAACAACCATTAAATGTATTTTGTTTAATGATGAAAAAGAAATTATTTATAAGAATTATCGAAGACATTATTCAAAGATTAATGAAGCCTTGTATGAAGAGTTACAAGCGATATCTAACCAGGTTGAGAATATTTTAGATAGTAAAATGGAAGTAGCAATTTCTGGATCTGCAGGTATGGGTTATGCAGAAGTGATTCAATTACCTTTTGTCCAGGAAGTCTATGCAACCAAAGTAGCTGTAAATGAATATTTAAATGAAGCTGATGTTGTGATAGAACTTGGTGGTGAAGATGCGAAGATTCTTTTTTTAAGTGATGGTTTGGAAGTAAGAATGAATGGTTCTTGTGCAGGTGGTACGGGAGCATTTATTGATCAAATGGCAACTTTATTAAATAGTACGCCAGACGAAATGAACATTCTTGCAAAGGATCACTCAAAAATTTACTCTATTGCATCACGTTGTGGTGTTTTCGCAAAATCAGATATTCAACCACTTTTAAATCAAGGTGCTCAAAAAAATGATATCTCCGCAAGTATCTTCTATGCGATGGTTAATCAAACGATTGCAGGTCTTGCACAAGGTCGTGAATTAAAAGGAAACATTGTGTATCTTGGTGGCCCACTTACGTTTCTTTCTGAATTAAGAAATACATTTGATAAGGTATTAAAATGCAAGGGTAACTGTCCAAAAAATGCATTGTATTTTGTAGCACTTGGAACAGCACTCATGGCAAGTGAACCTATTTTATTTCAAGAGATGTTTGAAAGAGTAAAAAACTATGTTGCTTCTTTTAATTATATTTCAACACGTCCACTTTTTCAAAGTGAACAAGAATATGAAGAGTTTGCTAATCGTCATAATCAAAGTACAGTAAAAACAATTGAAAATAAAAATTATTCAGGGAATGTTTATTTAGGTATTGATGCTGGATCGACTACTGTGAAAATGACGGTTCTTGATGAAGAGGAAAACATTCTTTTATCAAGCTATCAATCCAATGAAGGAAGCCCTGTAGGTATCGTTAAGAATTTTCTTGAACAATTTTATGTTGAGTATCCACATGCAACCATCAAGTCTAGCGCTGTAACTGGGTATGGAGAAGAAATGTTGCGCAATGCATTATCACTTGATTTTGGTATTGTCGAAACAATCGCTCATTTTAAGGCTGCTAAGAAATTTAACCCGCAAGTTGATTTTATTATTGATATTGGTGGTCAAGATATCAAGTGTTTCAAAGTATTAAATGGTGTCATCGATGATATATTTTTAAATGAAGCTTGCTCATCAGGTTGTGGTTCTTTCTTACAAAGTTTTGCAGAAGTACTTGGTTATTCCATTGAAGATTTTGCAAAGATTGGTTTGTTTGCTAAAAATCCAGTTGATTTGGGATCACGTTGTACCGTATTTATGAACTCATCCATTAAACAAGCTCAAAAAGAGGGTGCCACAGTAGATAATATTTCGGCAGGTCTTTCAATGAGTGTCGTTAAGAATGCTCTATATAAGGTTATTCGTATTACAAGTGCCAAAGAATTAGGTAAAAATATCGTTGTTCAAGGTGGAACATTTTATAACGATGCTGTTCTTCGTGCCTTTGAATTAGAAATTGATGGTCATGTTGTTCGTCCAAATATTGCAGGTTTGATGGGTGCATATGGTGCTGCTTTGTATGCAAAGCAAAATCAAAAGGAGATATCAACGATTTTAACTTTAGAACAATTGAATGATTTTACACATGAAGTACAATCAATCAATTGCCAAGGTTGTAATAATCATTGTGCTTTAACAGTAAATACATTTGGTGAAGGTCGAAAGTATATTGGTGGAAATCGCTGTGAGAAACCAATTACCAATTTAACTCAATCTGACCAAGATAACATGTATGAATACAAACGTAATCTTCTCCAAGAATATCGTATGAAAAAAGTGGAACACAAAAAAGGTGTTGTAGGTATTCCATTAGTTCTTAATATGTATGAACTTCTTCCTTTTTGGACAAGTTTCTTTAACACTTTAGGAATTCAATGTGAGGTGACTGATTTTTCAACACATAGAATGTATTTAAAAGGACAGCATACAATACCATCCGATACCGCATGTTATCCCGCTAAACTTGTTCATGGTCACATCGAAGAATTATTGACCAAAGAAATTGACGCTATATTTTATCCATGCATGACTTACAACATTGATGAGTCACTTGGTGATAATCATTATAACTGTCCAGTTGTTGCTTATTACCCTGAAGTTATTCAAGCGAATGTATCAGAAATAAAGAATATATCTTTTATTTATGATTACATAGGCATTCATCGTCCAAAAGACTTTGCGAAGAAGATGACAAAGATATTAGGGAATACATTTAAAGGAATTCAATTAAAAGATGTTACCAAAGCAGTTGAAGCAGGTTTTAAGGAAAACAATATCTATTTTGATAAAATTCACTGTAAAGCAAAACAAATCATTGAAAATGCAGAAAAGAAGAATCAACCTGTAATAGTATTAGCGGGTAGACCTTATCATATTGATCCTGAAATTAATCATGGGATTGATAAATTAATTTTGTCGTGTGGCGCTGCCATCATTACTGAGGACAGTATTAGCCATTTATCAAAGAAAGTAAGTACAACGGTTTTAAATCAATGGACATATCATTCTCGTCTTTATGCAGCTGCAGATGTTGTAACACATCAAAAGAATCTTAATCTAATTCAACTTGTGTCTTTTGGTTGTGGTGTGGATGCGATTACTGCCGATGAAGTTCGATTGTTATTAAATAAAGGGAATAAAATCTATACGCAAATAAAAATTGATGAAATCACAAATTTAGGTGCAGTGAAGATAAGGCTGCGCAGTTTATTTGCAGCATTAAAGGATGGTGATAAAAATGACAGATCAACGAATTGAGTTTACTAAAGAAATGAAAGGGTACAAAATACTTGCACCCAATATGTTGCCAATTCATTTTTCACTTTTATGCAATGTTTTTAAAATTCATGGCTATGATGCTGAAATCTTAGAAAATGTAGGTCCTAGTGTTACGCAAAATGGATTAAAATATGTTCATAATGATACATGTTATCCAGCACTTTTAGTTATTGGTCAATTAATTGATGCATTAAATAGTGGCAAATATGATGTGAATAAAACAGCGTTAATGATTACGCAGACTGGTGGTGGATGTCGTGCTTCAAATTATATTCATTTATTACGCAAAGCTTTAGTTAAAGCAGGCTATTCACAAGTTCCTGTTATTTCATTGAATTTATCTGGTTTAGAAAAAAATTCTGGATTTAAATTCACTTTGAAAATGATTCGACAAGCATTAATGACTTTGATTTATGGGGATATGATTATGTTATTAAATAATCAAATCGAACCTTATGAAGTAATCAAAGGAGCATCAAAGAATAAAATACAATACTGGATTCAATACTTAACTGAAGAATTTAGTCAAGGTCGCGGATTGAGTTATAAAGATATGAAGAAGAACTTAAAATCAATTATTAATGATTTTGATACCATTGAAAAACGAAGTGAAGAGAAAATAAAAGTAGGTATAGTAGGTGAAATCTATATCAAATACTCAGCACTTGGTAACAATCATTTAGAAAAATTTTTGCTGGAGCAAAATTGTGAAGTGATGGTTCCAGGGGTTATGGGCTTTATGTTGTTTAAAGCAGATAACCGCATGGAAGATATCAAATTGTATGGAGGAAATCCAATCAAATATAAAGTTGTTTCTGTGTTATTCAATTACATTCAAAAACTTGAATCCGCAATGATTGAAGTAGTAAAAGAAAATGGTCATTTTCAACTCCCTTCTAGTTATATGCATTTGAAGAAGTTAATAAAAGGGTATGTTGGTTATGGTAACAAAATGGGTGAGGGGTGGTTATTGACTGCCGAGATGTTGGAGTTAATTGAATCAGGTTATAACAATATAGTTTGTGCTCAGCCCTTTGGCTGTCTTCCAAATCACATCGTAGGAAAAGGAATGACGCGTAAAATTCGTGAGCATTATCCAACATCCAATATTGTTCCAATTGACTATGATCCAAGTGCAACTCGTGTTAATCAAGAAAACCGAATCAAGCTGATGCTTGCGATTGCTAAAGAAAATGCAAATCAAATTTAGTATTTGTTGCAAAAGGCTTTAAATATGCTAAAATAATAAAGAAATCGAAGAAAAAGACGAGTAAATTAAATACGAGTTCTAGAGAGAAGATGGTTGGTGTAAATCTTCACAGTATTTTATTGAAGCTACTTTGGAGAGTGGTTAATACCCATCGTGAATCTCGCGTTAAGGATAATCAAGGTGCATATCACAACGATATGAATCAGGATGGTACCGCGTAACTTTTACGTTCCTGTTAGTGCAATAGGAACGTTTTTATTTTGTCAGGAGGAAAAGAAAATGAAACAATTAACAGGAAATCAAGTAAGACAAATGTTTTTAGATTATTTTGCAAGTAAGGGACACGCTATTGAACCTGGTGCTAGTTTAGTACCTCACAATGATCCTACATTACTTTGGATTAACGCTGGAGTTGCAGCATTAAAAAAATACTTTGATGGTTCAGAAAAACCAAAGTGCAATCGCATTACCAATGCTCAAAAAAGTATTCGTACCAATGATATTGAAAATGTTGGAAAGACTGCACGTCACCATACTTTCTTTGAAATGCTGGGTAACTTTTCTATTGGTGATTACTTTAAAGAAGAAGCAATTCAATATGCTTGGGAATTTTTAACATCACCAGAATGGATTGGTTTTGATAAAGAAAAAATGTACATCACAGTTTATCCTGATGATGAAGTTGCTTACAATACTTGGGTGAATATTTGTAAAGTAGATCCAAGTCATATTTTAAGAACTGCTGATAACTTTTGGGAAATAGGGGAAGGACCTAGTGGACCAGATAGTGAAATTTTCTATGACAGAGGACCTAAATATGATCCTGAAGGATTGGGTGAAAAGTTATTCTTTGAAGAAATGGAAAATGATCGTTACATCGAAGTATGGAATGTTGTTTTCTCTCAATATGATGCAAAAGAGGGAGTAGATCGTAAAGATTACAAAGAGCTACCTCAAAAAAACATTGATACAGGCATGGGATTAGAACGTTTAGTTGCATTAATACAAGATGGAGAAACCAACTTTGATACTGATTTATTTATGCCAGTTATAAATGCAACAAGCAAGATAGCTAAACATCCTTATGAGGGTGAATACAAGATGGCATATCGCGTTATTGCTGATCATATCCGTACTGTAACATTTGCACTAAGTGATGGTGCTGTTTTCTCTAACGAAGGAAGAGGTTATGTTTTACGTCGTGTACTTCGTCGTGCTGTTCGTTTTGGTATTAAATTAGGTATTCAAGGTGCATTTATGTACCAACTAGTTCCTGTTGTTGCAGATATGATGGAAGATTTCTATCCGTATTTACAAGAAAAAGTGGATTTAGTTACACGTTTAGTTAAAACGGAAGAAGATACATTCCATGCAACATTAACTAATGGTGAAAAACTTCTTATGGAAGCATTGGATGCAGCATCCAATACAAAAGTATTAGATGGTGAAGTTATGTTTAAACTCTATGATACGTATGGATTTCCAAAAGAACTTACAAAAGAAATTGCGGAAGAGAAGGGTTATAGTGTTGATATAGAAGGATTCAATCAACAAATGAATCTTCAAAAAGAAAGAGCTCGTAATGCTCGTGATGATGAACAATCAATGTCAAGTCAATCCATTGATTTAATGAATTTTGAAATTGAATCATTCTTTACAGGATATATAGATACAACATGTCATAGCAAAGTAATTGCATGTTTTAAAGATGGTATTCAAGTTGATAGTATTACTGGTGAAGGTGATATCATCCTTGATCAAACTTGTTTCTATGCTGAAAGTGGTGGGCAAATTGCTGATACGGGTACTTTCTGTAATGATTCGTTCACTGCATTTGTTACCGATGTTAAAAAGGCACCACACAAGCAACATCTTCATCATTTAGTAGATATTAAAGGAACTCTTGCAGTAGGTGATATTGTGGATGGAACAATTGATATTGAACGTCGTTTAAATATTAAAGCTAATCACTCTTCATTGCATTTACTTCAAAGTGCTTTAAGAAAAGTAGTTGGAACACATATCGCACAAGCAGGTTCTTATGTATGTGCTGATTATGCACGTTTTGACTTTACTCATTTTGAAAAACTAAGTGATGAGCAATTACGTAAAATTGAACAAGAAGTAAACGCAATGATTATGCATGATAATCCAGTAATTACAGAAGTACTTACAATAGATGATGCAAAAAATTCAGGGGCAATTGCTTTATTTGATGAAAAATATGGAGATACTGTACGTGTTGTTTCCATGGGTGATGTTTCTAAGGAATTTTGTGGAGGAACACATGTAAGCAATACGCAAGAAATTGGAGTATTTAAAATTGAAGCTGAAGAAAGTATTGGATCTGGTATTCGTCGTATCACATCAAAGACAAAAATGGCTGCTTACTTTGATTTAATTGCAAGAGAAAATACAATGAAATCTATCGCAAATAATATGAAGTTAAATTCCATCAATTTACTAGAAGAAAAAGTAGCACTCATGATGGAAGAAAATAATCAATTAAAGAAAGATTTACAAAAACAAAATGAAAAAATGATGATGCTTGAAGCTGATGAAACTGTTAAACAAGCAAAATCAATTGGTGGTTTGAATGTCATCATGTTACGAAAAGAAAATGCTGATCCAAATTCACTAAAATCCTATGCCGAAGTATTAAGAAATAAATGTGAAGACTCGTTTGTATTTATTGCGAATGTGAGTGATGATAAAGTAACTTTCGTTGTTGCTTCAAGCAAAGCTGCAATCGACAAAGGATTAAAAGCAGGAGACATTGCTAAACTTGCTGCATCCATGAGTGGTGGAAATGGTGGAGGTAGACCAGATCTAGCTCAATCAGGTGGTAAAGATTCTTCAAAAATCGATGAAATCTTTAACACAATCGAAGCAAAACTTGCTTAAACGCTTTTATTTTAAACGATTTTACGCTAAAATAATGTAAAGGGGGAAAGACCTATGACAAATAAAGATTTAACTGAAACAATGAATTTCAAATCAGATGAAATTCGTCGTAACAACATCAAACAAGTTCTTCGTCTTACAAAAGAAGCACTGGAAGAAAGAGGATATAATTCTGTTAATCAATTGGCAGGATATTTAATCTCAAATGACCCCGCTTACATTTCAAGTCACAGAAATGCAAGAAGCATTATTCAATCCGTGGAAAGACATGAGCTTATCGAAGAATTAGTGCGATACTACTTAGAGGAAAATAAATAGACATGAAACGTGTTCTAGGCTTAGATTTAGGTAGTGTAACATGTGGCGTAGCAGTTAGTGATCCTTTGGGAATCGTTGCTAGAGCAGTAAAAACAATTCGCTTTCCAGCTGATCAATATGAAAATGCTTGTGATCAAGTACTAGAATGCGTCAAAGAATTTGCACCAGATGAAATCGTATTAGGATTACCAAAGCATATGAATAATGACATTGGTATTCGGGGACAAATCTGTATCGACTTCAAAGAAATGCTTGAAGAAAAATGTTCTTGTCCAATTATCCTAGTCGATGAACGTCTATCAACTGTAGCTGCTGAAAAGATTCTCATTGCTGCAGATGTTTCAAGAAAGAAAAGAAAAAAGGTCATTGATCAAATGGCTGCCGTTCAAATATTACAAGGATATCTTGATAGAACTTACTAGGGCGTTTTTACGCCCTTTATTTTGAAAAGGAGAACAATCATGGAAACAAATAAAATTACAATTACTGAAGAAGATGGTTCACAAAAAGAAATGGAAATACTTTTTACTTTTGATGATGATTCAAGAGAAAAAAGCTACGTTCTATTTACTGACCCACAAGATCCTGAAGGAGAAGTATTCGCTTGCTCCTATACACCTGAAGGAGAAATGGTACCCGTTAATGATCCTGATGAGTGGAATATGATTGAAGAAGTATTTGGGGCTTTTGTGGAGGAAATTGAAAATGACGAAGAAGATAGCGAAGAAGAGAAAGCGTAAGTTAAACATTAAAAATCTACTTATTTTAGTAGTCCTTGTGTTCTTATTAGCAGGTGGAACTTCTTACTTTATTTATACAGATTCTCTAAAACCAGTATCTAAAGATTCTATGCAAGCGTCATTTGTGATTGAAAGTGGTCAATCAATGAAAACGGTATTAAAGAATCTAAGAGATGAAGGATTTATAAAAAATGATTTCACAGCATTGTTATTTGCTAAAACAAGCAATCTTACTAGTGTAAAAAAAGGTGAGTACACATTAGATAAAAATTGGAGTACTAAACAAATTTTAGAATATTTAAATGATTCCAAATCAGCAAATGTCAATGATACTCGTATTACCATTATTGAAGGTGATTGGGCAAAACACATTGCTTCAAAAGTAACTGCAACAACCAATGTTTCTGAAGATGAATTATTTGCATTATGGAATAATCAAGATTATATTCGATCATTAATGCCTAAATATCCTTTCTTAACTGAAGATATCTTTAATGATAATAGTCGTGTTTATTTAGAGGGTTATTTATTCCCTAATACATATGATTTCTTCCAAGAAACAACTGCACAAGATGTAACAGAAAAAATGTTAGATCAAACTTTAAAAATCTATGATAAATACAAAGCTGACTTTGATCGTGTTTCTGCTGAAAGAGGAATGAGTATACATGAACTCTTTACATTAGCTTCAATTGTTCAATATGAAGCTAGCAAAGCAGAAGATATGAAGTTAATTGCGGGTGTATTCTACAATCGCTTGGATACAGGAATGATGTTACAAAGTAGTGTTACTGTATGTTATGCAATTGATATCAATAAAGGTGATGATTGGATGAAATGTGAAGTAAATCCTAGTTTTGATTCACCATACAATACATATAAATATACTGGACTTCCTCCAGGACCTATTTTAAACCCAGGTGAGGCTGCAATTGAAGCCGTTTTAAACCCAACTTCTTCTAAATATTATTACTTTATGGCTGATGTTTATGGAGATGGAACTGTTTATTACGCAGAGACTTACGCTGAACATCAAAAGAATGTAAATAAATATTTAAAAAAATAGGAGGATGAATGAATGAGGCCAATTGTTATTGGAATTGCTGGGGGCAGTGCATCTGGAAAAACAAGTGTAGCGAGAAAAGTAATGGAAGCGTTTGCTGATACAAATTCTGTAACTATCATACGTCAAGATGATTACTATAAGGATCAAACACATTTGCCAATGGAAGAAAGAGTAAAAACAAACTATGATCATCCATTTGCGTTTGATACTGATTATTTACTTGAACAAATTGGTGAATTATTACAGGGTCATACTATTGAAAAACCGATTTATGATTTTGTAAATCATACGCGAAGTCGTGAAACAGAGATAGTTAAGCCTTGTGATGTATTAATTCTTGAAGGATTGTTTGTTTTAGAGAATGAGCACCTTCGTGATCTATTGGATATTAAGTTATTTGTAGATACAGATGCTGACATTCGCTTCATCAGACGTGTTAAACGAGATGTTGAAGATCGAGGTAGAACCTTGGATTCTGTCATCAATCAATATATGAAAACAGTAAGAGATATGCATAGTTTATTTATTGAACCAAGTAAGCGATATGCTGATATTATCATCCCAGAGGGTGGTAAAAACAGCGTGGCTATCGATTTACTAACCACAAAAATAAGTAGTATTATTACCCGTAATATGCTATAATACGGTACGTTAGGAGTGATTTTATGGTAATGGATGAAAAAATTTATGTAACCCAAGAAGGGTTAGATGAATTAAAAAAGGAATATGACAATTTAGTACACGTAGTAAAAAATGAAGTTATTGAAGATTTAAAAGCTGCTCGTGCACAAGGTGACTTATCAGAAAATGCAGACTACGATGCTGCAAGAGATCGTCAAGCACAAGTAGAAGCACGTATTCGTGATTTAGAAGTCATGTTAAACAATGTGGAACTAATCCAAGAAAAGAAGGGTCGTTCTCAAATTGTTAAGCTAGGTTCTACGGTTGAAATTCAAGACTTAGATACAAATGAAAAAGAAACATTTATTATTGTAGGTTCAGTAGAATCTGATCCATTGAATGGTAAACTTTCAAATGTAACTCCATTAGCTGTGGCACTTCTTGAGAAAAAAGTTGGTGCAGTGGTTGAAGTAGAAGTTGATGAACCATACCAAGTAAAAATTCTTTCTGTTAAGTAGGAAGACATAATTGTAAACCATAAAAATAAGTAGGTGATCTAAAATGAAGATACTACTTATTTTTTTGTTGCTTTACTCAATAACATGTCCAAAACTAGAGCCCATTCAAATTGAATCTGTAAGCTGTATTCGTGTATCAATTCAAGGAGAAGTCGCAGAAGAAAAGGAAGTATGTTTAAAGCCTTATGCGACGATTCGTGATGCATTAAGAGAAGTAGAATTAACTAAATCTGCTGATACATCGACAATCAACCCTCAAATTGTACTTGCGGATGGTGATGTGATTCAAATATCAAAGAAAACTGAAATAAAAAAGATATCCATCAACTTTGCAAGTAAAGAGGAATTAATTACTCTAAAGGGAATTGGTGAAAGTACTGCAGATAAAATCATACAATTTCGAAATAAAAACGGTCTATTTCAATCATTAGAAGATTTGATGAATGTTCCTGGAATCAAGCAAGCACGATTTAATCAACTCAAGGATCAATTATGTTTGTAAATCGATGTTTACCTTTATTTCTTAATTGTTTCATTATTTTGTATTTTAAAGAATATTCTTATGTTGCAGTTCCTTTTTTAGTTCTACTTTGGTTCTATAAGTATCGTGACCTGACAGTAATTTTACTTATTATTTTATCTGGGCTTATCATCAGCAGTACAAACATTCCTTATGCAACAATTTATGAAGGCAAAATTGTTCAGTTAACTACGAATAGTATTGTGATTGAACATAAGGGTGTTCGTACATTGGTTTCAAACTGTAAAATACGTGATTATGATAGTATCATTCAAGTTGAAGGAAAGGGGAATGAAATTCAAAGTGCACCATCTTCATTTGGATTTTCTTTTGAAACATGGGCAAAGCAGCAATCCTTAAACTCCTCAATTTACGCTACAACTTGCCATAAGGTAAAAGAGGGAACTACCATTCGCCGTAATTTTCAAAAAATAATTGAACAGCATCCTCAAAAAGAATATCTAAATAAGACATTCTTTAATGTGTCCAGTGATCGCGAGGATTTTGTGGGGGTTTTAAATGCAATTGGATTTCCATTTGTTGGATTCCTTCTTATTTTACGTAAACTGCTTCGTTTTTTTATGTATGAGAAATCCATTCGATGGATAGAAGGATTTCTAATTTTTCTTAATCTATTAATTACTGGATTCAGTTTTGTATCATTGCGTATTTTGTTCTCTTATTTGTGTCGTTTTATTCATGGAGATAGTAAATTTCGTACAGGTTGTTTTGGCTTTCTTTGTTTGTTGAGTAATATAAATCAATGTACATCGTTATCTTTCATTATTCCGTTTGGTTTTCGTTTACTTCAAGTAACAACAAATCATAAAAAGATAGTGCGATTCTTATTTATTTGTGTGATTCAATCTTTTTTCTTTTCTAAAATACATGTTGGTCTTGTTTTCTTTTATTTCGTTATTGTATTAATTCAAGGATTAATGACCTGTTATTCTATTCTTCTTCTTTTTTTTCCATTTTTGGGTTCCTCTTTTTATGAACTACTATCCTCTATTGTAGATTTGCTCCATGTCTTTGAGTTAACTGGTAATCCCAAAGGATTTGGGCTTATTCTATATTTGCTTGTCCCATTTTGTTTTAAAAAACATCGTATGGAAGCATCACTAGTTATTTATCTACTTTTTATACAATTTGGATTTTTTCATCCGTTGAGTGAACTTGTTTTTCTTCAAATAGGGCAAGGAGATAGTATGTTAATACGTGAAGCTTTTAATCAAAAGAATATTTTAATTGATACAGGATCAAGTAAGAATTATGAACTTCTTAAGTCAAACTTAGAAGCTCGTACAATCCACAAAATAGATGTTATTTTCATTACACATTATGATGAGGATCATGCAGGGAATCTAGGTAGTTTAATGAACGATTTTGAAGTCAAGGAAGTCATTGATACCACCGATTCCTTTACAACGCAAAAACTCAAAATTGAAAGCTTAAATCAAAGAACATTTGAAGAGGATAATGATAATTCGCTGATTCATTTTATACAAATGAATCAAACTCATTTCTTGATGATGGCGGATGCATCCAAACAAGTTGAACATAATCTGCTCAAAGATAAGCAATTGTTAAACATTGATATTCTTAAAATTGGACATCATGGCTCAAAGACTAGTACTTCTAAAGCGTTATTAACGAAATCTAGACCTAAATTAGCGATTATTTCGAGTGGCTTAAACAATCGTTATGGTCATCCTCACCAAGAGACACTGGAATTATTGAATAAATTCAATGTTTATACACTAAATACTGCACAAGATGGTGATATCAGTATATTTTTTACAAGATTTCTCAATTTCATACTCACGAGTAGGGGAAAAATTGGTATAATATCTAGGTGGTGATAAAATGAATTATTTAATCCTAGGTTCAGAGTCATATCTTTTACGAAAAGAACTAAATAAAATCATAGGCCAAAGTGGAACGGATAGTACTTCGATGGATACTATTTTTTATGATGGACAATCACCAGACTTTTCCATTCATACAGTCTTGGAGGATTGCAATACACCTCCATTCTTTAATGAGAGGAAAACTGTTATTATTAATAATCCTGTATTTTTATCTGCTCAAAAAAGTCTAAGTGATACTGAGATGTTGAGTTTAGAAAAGTACTTAAAAAATTCAGCTTATGATGCTGATTTGATTTTCTATGGTGATGTGACTGTTGATAAACGAAAGAAGATAGTAAAACTGCTTCAAGGAAATGCACGTTGTTTTCAATATGACCGTCTTTCTTTGCAAGATTTTAAGTCTTATGTTTCAAAGGCACTCAATGAAAATCATGTAAAACTAACACTTGATGGTAAAGAAGAATTGTTATCTAGACTTCCTAATGATTTAGAAAACTTTCATTCTGAACTTGAAAAAATGGTTTTATATGGAAGTGAAATGAATAAAAATGATGTAGCACACTTAATTAGTCGACCTCTTGATGAAGATGTATTTCATCTAGTTAATGACGTAGTAAGCAGAAACATTAAAGGTGCTTTGCATTTATGGAATGATTTATTCGTTTTGAATAAGGACCCAATCTATTTAGTAGCTTTACTTGCAAGTCAGTTTAGACTTTTATATCAAGTTAAAACTTATCTAGATATGGGATTAGGTGAAAAAGAAATACAACGAGAACTAAAAGTTCATCCATTTCGAGTAACAAAAGCAATTGAATCACTACGTGGATTATCGAAAGATCGTTGTCTTACTATTTTAAACTCTTTAGCTGAATTAGATCAGTCTTTTAAGATGGGATTAGTTGATAAAAAAATTGGATTTGAATTATTTTTAATTAGAACGGCGAGGTAACTATGCAATCATTACGCGAATTATATAAAATTGGACCTGGTCCTAGTAGCAGTCATACACTAGCGCCAAAACGAGCTTGTCTTTTATTCTTAGAAGAATATGGGCAATTACCTCGATATGAAGTGGATTTATTTGGTTCTCTTTCCTTAACTGGAAAGGGACATTTTACTGATAAGATTATTGAAGATACACTTGCACCATCTAGTGTAGAAATTCATTTCAATGCAACATGGGAAGAAAGACATCCAAACGGATTCTATCTAAGAGGATATAATCAAGAAAATGTGTGCATTGCTTTGTGGACTGTTTTCTCTTTAGGTGGAGGAAGTATTGATATCAAAGAAAAGAAATTATCATATAACGAAGAATGTTATCCAGAGAAATCATTGGATGAAATAAAAGAGTTATGTACAAATCAAAAAATAAATCTTGTTGATTATGTACTAGAAAATGAAGATGATAACATTGAGCAGTATTTAAATGGTGTTTTAACAGCGATGTTGAATTCTGTTCATCGTGGTATCAATGCTACAGGAATTCTACCTGGTAGACTCAACGTAGAGAAATGTGCAAAGTCATTAAACATACAAGCTCAAACTACACAAGATGATAATGAAAAAACAAAGCTACTTTTAATGTCTTATGCCTATGGTGCATGTGAAGAGAATGCTTCTCTTGGTGAGGTGGTTACTGCACCCACTTTAGGTGCTTGTGGTGTGCTTGCATCCTTGATGTATTACTACTATAACGATGTAGGGATTTCTAGAAATAAGTTGATTCGTGCCTTAATGGTTGCGGGAATATTTGGAAACTTAATTAAAACTAACGCAACCATATCGGGAGCTATTGGCGGATGCCAAGCTGAGGTTGGTACTGCTTGTGCTATGGCCAGTGCAGCAGCAGCTTACTTAAATGATTTAAATATTAAACAAATCGAATATGCTGCAGAAATTGGAATAGAACATAATTTAGGATTAACTTGTGATCCAGTAGAAGGATATGTGATTATTCCTTGTATTGAGCGCAATGCAGTGGCCGTATTAAGAGCACTTGATGCGTGTACGCTTTCTAAATATATGTACAAGATAAAACCAAACAAAGTAACATTCGATATGATTGTTAATACAATGAATTATACAGGACAAAAAATTGCGATTGAATTAAAAGAAACTTCATTGGGTGGCTTAGCAAATGAATTCAAAACAAAAGATGAACCTAAAATCCTTCTTGAAGCCAAAGACTGTTATGAGGAAAAACAAAAGATTATCTTACCTTTAACGGAAGATGATATTGAACTTGAAGATACCCTTGTTTTTGATGACATTGTACTTGATGAAAACGATGAACCTACAAGTCCAATAAAATTCAAACTATGATTGAACATCCATTAGAACCAATCATTGATAAGAAAAGTAAGGTATTAATTCTAGGATCATTTCCTTCTGTTATTTCTCGCAAGCAATCATTTTATTACGCTAATCCTCAAAATCGTTTTTGGAAAGTATTAAGTGCAATCTACAATGAAGAAATTATAGATCGTAAAGAATTTATCTTAAGACATCATTTAGCACTATGGGATGTTATCCAATCTTGTACGATAGAAAATAGTAATGATGCTACGATTCAAGATGTAAAAGTAAATAATATTGAACAATTGATTCAAGATTATCCCATTCAATGCATCATTCTCAATGGCAAAAAAGCTGAAAGTTTATATAAAAAATATCTGAGTCATTTAAAGATTCAAGTGATTGCGTGTCCTAGTACAAGTAGTGCAAATGCAATATTTAAATTAGATGATTTAATCAAACAGTACAAAGTGATAAAGGAAATCAAATGAAAAAAATAGAATGTTTAGCACCTGCAGGTACAATGGAGGCATTACAAGCCGCTATTATGGCTGGAGCAGATGCAATTTATTGTGGTGGTAGTCAATTTGGTGCTCGTGCTTTTGCGGGTAATTTTAATCATGATGAAATGATTGAAGCCACGATGTCATGTCATTTATGGGGTGTTAAACTCTATGTCACAATGAATACACTTTTATATGAAAATGAAATTGATGAGGCCATGAAGGAAGTTGCATTCTATTATGAAATTGGTGTGGATGCACTTATTGTTCAAGATTTAGGCTTATTTGAGCGATTAAGAAGTGAATATCCTGATTTTGAAATTCATTGTTCAACACAAATGCATATTCATAATGTATCAGGTGTTTGCGTTATGAAGTCATTGGGCGCAAGTCGAGTTGTATTAGCAAGAGAAACACCACTTGAAATCATTGAGGAATGTTGTAAGCAGGGGATAGAGATTGAAGTCTTCTCCTATGGTGCTCTTTGTGTAAGTTATTCTGGACAATGTTTAATGAGTAGTTTACTCCAACACCGCTCTGGTAATCGTGGTGCTTGTGCTCAATATTGTCGTATGCAATACAATTTATTCAACGAAGATAAACAACAAGTTATTTCTTCTGTAGATAAATATTTATTGAGTCCTCGTGATTTAAATGTTATTGATGAATTAGATCAACTCATTAAAGCTGGCGTTACGAGTTTGAAAATAGAAGGACGAATGAAACGTCCTGAATATGTCTATCTAGTTACACGTTGTTTTAGAGAAGCTATTGATAGTTATTACGAAGGTAAATCGTATAAAATTACACCAAAGCGATTAGAAGAATTAAAGCTATTATTTAATCGAGGCTTTACAAAAGGTCATTTATTTCATACAAATGGAAAAGCATTGATGAGTATGAATCGCCCTAATCACATTGGGATACCCTTGGGTAAGGTTGTTAAAGCAAGCAAAGATGGTTTTACAATTCAACTTAACCAAGAACTAAATCAACATGATGGATTACGAATTTTAGATGATAAAGAAGATTTGGGTTTAGTTGCAAATAAAATTGAAGTAAATGGAAGATTAGTAAATCATGCATCCGTTGGTGAACTGGTTACATTTAGTGATCAACGTTATGTCAAGGTAGGTAGTCCTGTCGTAAAAACAACTGATTCAAAATTAATGCAGGCTTTAGAAAAAGGCGAATGTGTTCGCAAAGTTAATTTATCCATGCATGTAGATGTTGAAGTCAATAAACCACTTGTTCTTACAATAAGTGATGGACTTCATACAGTTACAAAACAGTCTCAAAGTGCAGCCCAAGAAGCAATGAAAGCACCGATTGATAAAGAGCGACTCAATGAGCAGTTATTAAAACTCAATGATACAGTGTATACATGTAAAAATATCACTGGAAAGATTGAACCTTTCTTCATGCCTCTAAAACAAATCAATGAATGTCGTAGAATGGCTATTGAAGAGTTAAATCATCTACGCTCAACAGCAATATCACGAAATACAATTCCATATGATCATAAAAACTATACGCTTAATTCAAACTATGATCAGGGTTGGGTTGAAGTCAATACGGAGGAACAATTTCAAGCAGTCCCAAGTGATTGCATCGTTTCCTCATCAAATCCGGTATTGATAGATCATCACCCGACATGCTTTGGATTATGCAATGTTGTTAATGAACAGGGTGAGTATCCAAAAGATAGATCCCTTATATTAAGTGAAATAGGTGGTCTCTTCCAAGAAAACCGACTCTTTGCTACCCATCATTTCAATGTCACTAATAGCTATGCATTGCATTTTCTATACAAACAAGGGATCCAATGTGTAGAGCTATCTCAAGAAATGGATGATCAGGAAGTAGAACAATGTGTATCTTCTTTTGTACAAAGATATGGAATAAAACCACAAATTGCCTTATTTAACTATGGCTATCGTGATCTAATGACAACAAAAACATGTGTTGTTAACAATTTATGCAGTGATGGCAATAAGAAAAATTGTTCACTTTGTAAAATACAATCTTACAGTTTGGTGGATATCAAAGGAAATCATTATCCTTTATTTGGTGATGCAAGTTGTATACAACATCTTTTGGAGGCAAATCCTTACCAAAAGATGGAAAACAGTGACTATCCAAAAGTTATTCGTTTCACAATTGAAAATAATCAAGAAACTCGCATTATTTGTGAGGAAAATGAACTTTAGAACTTTAATTAATTCTTCAAAAGAGCTACTAATTTTGGTATAATATTTTAATGAACTAGCAAGGAGGCACCCATGTTTCTTAAAAGAGTAGAAATGCAAGGATTTAAATCTTTTGCAGACAAAGTAGTTATTAACTTTGAACATTCTGTAACAGGTGTAGTTGGCCCAAATGGATGTGGGAAAAGTAATATTACCGATGCGATACGTTGGGTATTAGGTGAACAATCAGTTAAGTCACTTCGTGGTACAACAATGACTGATGTCATCTTCGCAGGAAGTGCCGATCGTAAAATGGTTGGTATGGCAGAAGTAACACTTGTATTTGATAATACAAAACGTTCTTTAAACTCAGAACTTGATGAGATTGAAGTAACACGTCGACTTTACCGTAATGGTCAAGATGCAGAATATTTAATTAATCGAAACAACGTACGTTTAAAAGATGTTGTTGATTTAATTTTGGATTCAGGATTAGGTAAAGATTCTTTATCTATGATTTCTCAAGGAAATATTAGTAGTTTTGCTGAAGCAAAACCACAAGACCGCCGTGCAATCTTCGAAGAGGCAGCAGGGGTTAGTAAATACAAAAAGAGAAAGATGGAGTCTTTAGCTAAACTTGAACGTACAAAAGAGAATATCGATCGTACACAAGATATTTTATCCGAACTTGAACGTCAAGTATCTCCATTAAAGCGTGCTGCAAAAAAAGCAGAACTTTATAAAGAAAAGAAAACACGTCTTGAAGAAATTGAAATCGCTGTACTTGTAGAAGATATTAATACCATCAATCAACAAATCGAAGATGCGAAGAAAACACTTTTTAATATTGAATCACAAACGACAATGTTTCAAACAACAATTCAAGTTCATGAAACACAAAACTTAGAATCTAAAAAGGAAGTAAATGATTTAGAAAAAGAAATCAATAAACTTCAAGAGAATTTGATGAAAGTAGTTAATGAAATTCAAATATTAGAAACTCGTAAAATTGAATTAGATGAAAAAAGAAAATATGTAGTTGAAGTTGGAACAAGTGAAGAAAAAGCAAAACAACTTCAAAGTTTGCTTGAAGAAGCAAGAGTTGAATATGAAGATCGTAAATCTCGTTATGATCAATGCCAAATTAATATTGAACTACTTAGTGAACAACTTTCTCAAGTGGCTATGCAATATGCAGAATTCTCACAAAAAAATAATGAAGAGAATGGAATGCTTCGTCGACTACAAAATCGTAAAGAATTTTTAGATAACTTATTAAAAGATCCGTTTAATAGCCAAGGTGGAGTTAAGTCGGTTGTAGATAATGCTGCATCACTTCATGGAGTACTCGGTGTAATTGCTCAAATCATGCAACCAACTGAGGGCTATGAAGAAGCAATTTCAGTAGCACTTGGTGGAACAATGTATAACATTGTAACTAGTGATGAAGAAGCTGCAAGAAACGCAATTAACTTCTTAAAGAAAAATCAAAGTGGTCGTGCTACATTCTTACCACTAACTGTTTTACAACCAAGAAATATATCTCGTGAAAATCAAATTGTATGTGAAAATACAAAAGGATATTTGGGTGTCGCAAGTGATTTTGTGCAATGTGAGAATCGATTTATTCCTGTTAAAGAAGCATTCTTACAAAATGTATTGGTAACTGATACTTTAGAAAATGGAAATAATCTTGCTTCACTATTAAAATACAATTATAAAATTGTAACACTTGATGGTGATGTAATTCATAAAGGCGGTTCAATGACAGGTGGTAAGTCAAAGAACAGTACTTCTTTATTAACAGTTAAGAAAGAGGTTGATGAAATTAATCAATCCATTGAATTACAAATTGCTGCTTGCGAACTTGCAGAAAAAAATGTGCAAGAAACACAAAGAAAAAGAGAAGAATTAGAACGTGGATTAATGGAATCACGTATTGGTTCTGCACAACTTGAACCAGTTGTGGATGCAAAACGTGCAAAATATGAAAAACTAAAAAATGATTATGAACTAATTCGACCAAACGGTGATGATGGATTAGGTGATGCAAACTTTGCTGATGAAGTTGTTCTTAAACTAAATGAAGCTTACTCAGGGCGAGATGAAATCACAAACTCAATTCGTAGCAAACGTGAATATCGTATGAAGATGAGTCAAGATGTTGATCGTAAGGAACAACAAATTCGTCAAATCAGAAAAGATTTAGAAACTGCTAGTGCTTCTCAAAATGCAATTAGAATCGATCAAGCACGTTTAGAAACAAAGTTAGAAAATAACTTACAACGCCTAGCAACCGAATATCAATTAACTTATGAATTTGCGAAAACAAAAGTGAATGATAGTCATATTGAAAATGCTAAAGAAGAAGTATTACAACTTCGTAGCGAAATAGAACGTCTTGGTAATATCAATATGAATGCTCCACAAGAATTTGAAGAAGTAAATGAACGTTATGAATTCTTGGATAAACAAGTAAAAGATTTAATTAGCAGTCGTGATAAAATTCTATCTGCGATTGATGAGATGGATCATGTAATGAAAAAGCAATTCAAAGAAATGTTTGATGCAATCAACAATGAATTGAATGATACCTTTAGAGCATTATTTGGTGGAGGTAAAGCAAAACTTGTCTTAGAAGATCCTAGTGATATTTTAAATACAGGTGTTGATATTGATGTACAGCCTCCAGGAAAGTCAGTTCAAAATATTCGTTTATTCTCAGGTGGAGAAAAGAGTTTAATTGCGATTTGTGTTCTCTTTTCAATATTAAAAGTACGTCCTGTACCTTTATGTATCTTTGATGAAGTTGAGGCTGCACTTGACCAAGGAAACGTAGAACGTTTTGCACGTTACTTAAAGAACTTTAGAGAAGATACGCAATTTATTGTGGTAACTCATCGTCCAGGAACAATGCAACAGTGTGAAGTTCTCTATGGAGTTACAATGCAAAAACAAGGTGTATCACAGATGTTACGTGTTGAACTTAAAGATGCAATTGATATGGCTGATGGACAGGAAGAAGTGAAATCATGAGTTTCTTAGATACCTTAAAAGAAAAATTTAAAAAACGTGATGATCAAGCAGTTTATTTAAGTGGTTTTAAAAAGACTAAAGATTCAATGGGTCAAAAGTTAAATGACATGGCTTATAAGTACAAAGGAATTAATGATGAGTTCCTTGAGGAATTAACAATTGTTCTTCTTGAAAGTGATGTTGGTATTGAAACTGCAGATGAAATTTGTGAACGTCTAAAACGTAAAGCACAACAATATAGTACGATTACTTTCCGCTATGCAATGAGTTTCTTAATGGAAATATTGCAAGATTTATACAATGAAACACCTAGTCCTGAACTAGAGTACCCTCATGAGATTAATGTTATCTTCTTGGTGGGTGTCAATGGTAGTGGGAAGACTACTTCATGCGCTAAACTCATTCGTTACTTTAAAGATCAAGGTAAGAGTGTTGGTGTAGTTGCTGCAGATACCTTTAGAGCTGGAGCAATAGATCAATTAGCTCGATGGGCTGATAAGTTAGGTGTTACTTGTATTAAAGGAAAAGAACAAAGTGATCCAAGTAGTGTTCTTGTGGATGGATGTCGTTGGGCAAAAGAGAACAAGATTGATATTCTACTATGTGATACAGCAGGTCGTTTGCAAAACAAACAGAATTTAATGAATGAGTTAGCAAAGATGCATCGTGTTGTTGGAAGAGAAATAGAAGGAGCTCCACACCATGTGTGGTTAGTACTTGATTCTACTACAGGACAAAACGGTTTATCTCAAGCTAAGATTTTCCAAGAAGCAACTAATGTTTCTGGAATCATTCTTTCAAAAATGGATGGTACTGCAAAAGGTGGTATTGTACTTGCGATTAAAAACATTCTTCATATCCCAGTTTATTTTATTGGACTTGGTGAGAAAGAAACTGATTTAAGGCCATTTGATTTGGATTCATATTTATATAGTATATCCGAAGGTATACAACATGTTCAGTAAGAAAGAACAAATCAATTACTATTTAGATTTTTATGAAAGGTTACTAACAAACAAGCAACAAGAGATTTGTAATTATTATTATCGTGAAGATTATTCAATTACAGAGATTGCAGAGATTGAAAAAATAAGTAGGGCAGGGGTTCACGATGCTTTAAAAAGAAGTGAAATCTTGCTGGAAGAATTTGAAGCTAAACTTCATTGTTTTGAATCATTTTCTAAAAGAATGGAATACTATAACAAAATTAAAGAATACAATCATGAAGAAATAAACAAGATTGTAGATAAGTGCATAGAGAGCGAATAATAGGAGGAAAATATGAGTAAAATTATTTCTGTAAATGCAGGTTCATCATCACTAAAATTTCAATTGTTTGAAATGCCAAGTGAAACAGTATTAACTTCAGGTATTGCTGAAAGAATTGGTTTAGAAGAAGGTATCTTCACAATTAAAGTGAATGGTGAAAAACACACTAAGAAACTACCTATTCCTACCCACAATGAAGCAGTTGATTTATTATTGAAATCATTAATTGAATTTGGAGTTGTTGCTGATTTAAATGAAATCAATGGTGCAGGTCACCGTGTTGTTCAAGGGGGAGACTTTTTTGATCAATCAGTTAAAGTTACACCTGAATCAACTAAAATTGTAGAAGATTTAGCTGAATTAGCTCCTTTGCACAACCCAGCAAATTTAATTGGATATCGCGCATTTGCAAAAGCATTACCAAACATTGAGCATATCTTTGTATTTGATACTGCATTCCATCAAACAATGAAACCAGAAGCATTTATGTATCCTGTACCTTATGAATGGTATACAGATTACAAAGTACGTCGTTATGGTGCTCATGGTACATCTCACCAATATGTTGCTGAACAAACAGCAAAAGCAATGGGGAAAGATATTAAAGATGTAAACATTATTACATGTCATTTAGGTAATGGAGCTTCTATTACTGCAGTTGAACATGGACAATGTGTAAATACATCAATGGGCTTTACACCTCTAGCTGGTGTTATGATGGGAACTCGTTGTGGTGATATTGACCCTGCAATTGTTACTTTCATGCAAAACAAAACAAACATGACTGCAGATGAAATCAATGATATTTTAAATAAAAAATCAGGTATGTTAGGTATTTCAGGAATTTCTAGTGATGCTCGTGACATTGAAGATGCAGTAGCAGAAGGAAATGAAAGAGCTAAATTAACTCATGCAATCTATGTTAACCGTGTTGTTAATGTTGTAGGTGGTTACTTTATGCAAATGGGTAGTGTGGATGCATTGGCATTTACTGCAGGTCTTGGTGAAAACGATACATTAATTCGTGAATTAATTTGTAAAGGTTTAGAAAAAGGTTTAGGACTTTCTATGGATTATGATTTAAATAAAACAATTCGTGGTAAAGAAATTGTCATCTCAAAACCAGATTCTAAAGTAACAGTTTGGGTAATGCCTACAAATGAAGAATTAGTTATCGCAAGAGATACAGTAAGAATTTTAGGTCTGTAAAAATGAAAAACATTTTCCAAGAAACAATCGAAAAATATGATATCATTACTATTTTTCGTCATGAAAATCCAGATATGGATGCACTTGGAAGCCAATGCGGTTTAAGTAATTGGTTAATAGAAAACTATCCAACTAAACAAATTCATATGTGTGGATTTGATTTTGGTAGACATCCTGAACTAAAAACAACTTATCCCGTTTCTGATGAAACAATTAAAAATAGTCTTGCTATTATCTTGGATACTGCAAATAGTGCTCGTGTCGATGATCATCGCTATACCTTAGCTAAAGAAACAATGCGAATTGATCACCATCCTTATGTAGAGAAATTTGCAAATATCGAAATTATCAAAGTAGAAGATGCTGCAACTTGCCAACTATTAGGCGAACTTTTTATTGAAATTGGATTAGATACAATCTCACTTAAAACAGCAGAATATCTTTATCAAGGTATATTAACAGATACACTTTGTTTTAGAACAAATAACACAACTCCAAATACGTTGTATATAGCATCTTTAATTGCGAGTCGTGGAATTAACATTTCTAAAACAAATCAAGAGGTCTTTGATATCGATATTGATACTTTCAACTACATTAGTATGCTTAGAAATAAAGTAATGACTAGGGGAGGGGTTGCATATGCAATTATTACCAAAGAAGATATACGCCCTTTCAAATTGTCAATCAATCAAGCTAGAGAGTTTGTTTCTGAACTTGGAAATGTAAAAGACTATTTAATATGGTGTATCTTTACACAAGATGAAGAGAACCCCAATGTTTACAAAGGATCACTACGTTCAAAAGAAGTTGCTATCAATGATATTGCATCGCAATACAATGGTGGTGGTCACAAAAATGCTTGTGGTGTAAAAAACCTAACAATTAGCCAAGTCAATACATTAATTGATGAATTAGAGAGATTGTTATAATTATTACAAATTTCACAAGTTATTATGAAAATAGGATAAAATGCATATATTCTATTGTATAAGTAGTTCAATCAATGATAAAATAGTATATGGAGATGGAGGTATTTCATATGGAAATCACAAACAAAAAAGTATTAGCAGATTTAATTGCTGAAAAGAATGACATGACTAAGAAAGCTGCAACAGAAACTTTAGACTTAGTTTTTGACACTATTGCTGAAACATTAAAAAATGGTGGTAAAGTTGATATTAGCGGGTTTGGTAAATTTGAAGTTAAACATAGACCAGAACGTAAAGGTATCAATCCAGCAACTAAAGAAGCTATCACAATTGCTGCTAGCAAAGCTCCTGGATTCAAAGCTGCAAAAGCACTTAAAGACATCGTTAAATAAGTGAAGAATTAAGAGTCTCATATCAATGAGACTTTTTTTATTTTACGCTAGAGCAGATTTAAGAGATCTACTATAAGGAAATAGATACTAAATAAACATCAATAGGATTCACATAAGCTTTAATAAATAGAAAAAAAGAATACTTTATTGTATTCCCGCTTTTTTCCTTGTACTTCGCATAATGTTTATTATACGATTTTTATTTATGAGTAATTTAATGGGTACTTCTTTCTCATACCCTCATTATAAATCATGATATCTTATTTACAATAAGATTCTTTTCTTTTTAATAGGTAAGTATCTAAATTAAATTAAGATAATAAAAGCGTAACCATTCTATTTGTAACAATAGAGCTATAAATTAGGATGCATCTAAAGCAGAATGAAGGGTGCCCCTCTTTTTTAGGCTAAATGCAATGAAAAAGAGCGATGTGATACAAATCACGATAGTCGCTCTTTTATTTTCATTAATTTAGTGAATCTAGGAATGACTCTCCATTTTCAGGGAGTTCAACTTTGAAGTTATCTGCAACTGTTGCACCAATATCAGCAAATGTTTGACCTTGTCTAATCAGACCAGAGCCATTCATATTCTTAGCATAAGCTACAACTGGTATCATTTCACGTGTATGGTCAGTACCATGATGTGTTGGATCATTACCATGATCTGCTGTACAGATTACTAAATCATCCTCATTCATTGTTTCAATTAACTTACCTAATAGAACATCAAAGTCTTCTAATTCCTTAGCATAACCTTGTGGATTGCGTCGGTGTCCCCATTTAGCATCAAAATCTACCAAATTTACAAAGCATAGACCATTAAATGGTTTGCCTGCAATTTCAATGGTTTGTTCCATTCCATGAATACTACTTTGAGATTTATGTGACTCTGTAATTCCTTCACCAACAAAGATATCATTAATTTTTCCTACGCTAATAACATCAAAGTTGCAGTCTTTTAAAGAGTTAAGTACAGTGTTTGCGAATGGTTTTAGTGCTAAGTCATGACGATTTGGTGTACGTTGGAAATTACCTGCTTTATCACCAATGAATGGACGTGCAATAATTCTTCCTACTTTCCATTCTGGCTTCATTGTAATTTCTCTTGCGATTTCACAACAACGATATAATTCTTCCAAACCAAATGTTTCTTCATGTGCTGCGATTTGTAAAACTGAATCTGCCGAAGTATAAACAATCATTTCTCCAGTTTGCATATGTCTTTCACCTAATTCATCAAGAATTTCAGTACCACTTGCAGATTTGTTTCCAATGATTTTATGTCCTGTTTTTTCTTCTAATTCTTTAATTAATTCATCTGGGAATCCAGTTTCAGTAAATGTTTGAAATGGTGTATCAATATATAAACCCATCATTTCCCAATGTCCTGTCATTGTATCTTTTCCTACACTTTTTTCTAATAACTTTGTGTAGTAGCCCAAAGGTGCATCAACTGGATCAATTCCTTTAATATGATGTAGATTACCTAAACCTAACTTTTGCATAACAGGCATTTTTAAACCTCCTACAGCATCTGCAGTATGTCCAATTGTATCTGCTCCCTCATCATTGTATTTGGCTGCATCAGGAAGTGCTCCAGCCCCTACTGAATCCATTACTACTAAAAATATTCTATTATATTTCATCATCATCGTCTCCTTCTTTATTACCTGGATGAAACTTTGCATAACTTTGCTTTAATCTATTTTCTTGTACATGAGTATAAATCTCTGTTGTTTCAATATTGCTATGTCCCAACAACTCTTGTATAGCTCTTAAATCTGCATCACCTTGCAATAGATGCGTTGCAAAACTATGTCTTAATTTGTGGGGTGTTACATGCTTTGTAAACCCCAATTCATTGCACTTATATCTTAACACACTTTCAACGTATTCCGTCGTTATGTGCTTCCCAAAATGATTCACAAAGAAGAGATTCGATCCTCTTTTATTCCATACAGGTCGAACTGTATCAAAATATCTTAATAGAATATTTCTTGATTCATCTGGAATAGGTACAATTCTTTCTTTATCCCCTTTTCCTAATACTCTAACCATATTTGTATTCAAATCAACTCGATTCAAAGTCAAATGAACACATTCACTAACCCGTAATCCACACGCATAGATAAACTCCAACATTGCATGTTGGAAACACTCATTAGGTACTTCATCATTGAAAGAATCCATTAATTGATTGATTTCTTCAATCGTGCAATACACTGGCAGTGCTTTTTTACCTCTTCTTACTTCCAAGTTTAAAGATGGGTTATTAAAATCATACTTAAAATTTAAAAATTGATGAAAACTTCGTATCGCACAACTTTTTCTTGCGATCGTATTTCTCGAATAATGATCAATCGATAGAATGTACGATTCTATATCCCGATACTTTACTTTTTGAATATCATCAAATCCTTTTTCCTTAAGGTACTCTAAATAGGCAGTCACATCAATAATATAATTCTTCACAGTGCGTGCTGCTTTCGGATCTCTATTTTCGATTTCCATACGGTATTCTTTTAGAGCTTTACTTAAGTCCATAATTACCCCTTCTTCTTTAATAAAGATGATGCCGGCTTTAATAATGGTTTTGAAACTGATTTATTTAACTCTTTAATCAATTTATTAATTTCAGATATTTCAGTTAACTCTTGATTTTGTGTAAATAAGTTAATTTGTACTTGAACTTCTTCTTTGTACTTTAAGTTACTTACCCCTACTCCAACTAATCGAATCGGGTTCTCATCTGAATTTTCATCAAATAAATCAAGTGCATGTTGAAAGATTTCATCACCATTGTTGATGTATTCTGTTATTTTCTTTGAACGATTACTTGTGGAAAAATCAAAATACTTAATTGTAATTGAAATCAAATTACCAATTCTATTTTCTCTTTGTAAACGCAATCCTAGTTTCTTAGACAAGTGATAGAATTCACTTTTAAGTTCATCATAATCTGTAATATCATTTGCGAATGTCGAGGATTGTGACATTGTTTTTACATCCCATTCACATAGAATCTCACTATCATCCAATCCATTCGCTCTTTGAATTACAGAATCTGTATTTTTACCAAATACACTTCTTAATTTTTCGATATCTTTTGGTTTTGCTAAGTCACCAATCGTATGAATTCCCATATCATGTAAAATCGGGGCTGTTTTCTTACCAACACCACGCATCTCATCTACCTTGAGTGGCCACAATTTAGTGGGTACCTCTTGAATTCTTAATACTGTAATTCCCATGGGTTTTTTCATATCACTTGCCATTTTCGCAAGAAATTTATTGGGTGCAACACCAATTGAACATTTTAGTCCTAAATCATTTAACAATTCTGTTTGTATTTGCCACGCTAAATCCATCGGTCTTTTAAATAACTTTACAGCATCACTCATATCAGCGTAGCACTCATCAATACTTGCTTGTTCAATTATCTTTGTATATTTTTTGATGGTATCAATAAATTTAGTAGATAACTCTTGATAAAATGACGAGTGTCCATTAACAAGAATAAGATCTGGACAAAGCTGCAAAGCCATTGCCGTAGGCATTGCTGAATTTACACCATATTGTCTTGCTTCATATGAGGCAGTAGAGATTACACCTCGTCGACTATGACCTGCAACAGCAATAGGCTTTCCTTTTAAAGTTGGATCAAGTAAAACTTCTGCAGAAGCATAGAAAGAATTTAAATCAATATGATAAATAACTTTACCCATTCGACATCACTTGACTCTTTAAATACAATTCTTTTGCTGCTTCTAAACTAGCTGAAGTGATATCACCACTTGCAATAAGTGCTAATTGCTTAATTTTTTCATCTTCATTAAGTAATATGACTTCTGTATCAGTTGAATTATTTTCTTGATTTTTCTGAACGTGATAATGATGACTTGCACAGGCTGCAACCGGTGCTAAATGAGTTACCGAGAAGACTTGAGAACTCTTGGATAACTCTCTCATCTTAAGCCCAATTGATGTTGCAACAGGTCCACTAACACCACTATCAATTTCATCAAAGATGACAGTTTGAATTCCTTGAAGTGATGTAAAGATTGTTTTTAAACCTAACATTAATCGACTTAATTCTCCTCCAGATGCAACTTTTGCTAATGGCTTTAGTGATTCACCTGGATTCATAGAAATCAAAAATTCAATATTGTCTATTCCTGTTTTAGAAGGACTACCCTCGGTAATACTTGTTTTAAATTCAGCATTGGGTAACATCAAATCTTTTAAATGAGTCATAATATCTTTATCCAATTGAATGGATGATTTTTTACGTTTATTTGATAACTCCATAGCTACTTGATTAAACTCAGTCAAACTTTGATCAACATCCTGTTGCATTTTTTCAAGTACTTCTTGGCGATTTTGAATACGATCAATCTTTGCTTGTATTTCATCTTTCGTATCTAGAATATCTTGGATAGAATGCCCATACTTATGTTTAAGACGTTGAATTTCAAATAGACGCTCTTGGATAGCATCAATATCAATTTCACTTGTTTCAAGTGATCCAAAAAACTTTTTAAACACATCAAATGATTCTTCTAATTCATAATAACAACTTGATGTATGTTCTAATAAATCTTTGCATTCATTCCCACCGTTCAATGTTTCTAAGATTTTCTTTAACTCATATAAATGTGGTTGAACTTGATCATCATAAATTTCTAATACCTTTGTATATTTTTCTAAATTCTTAGAAATAGATTGATACATTTTTTCCTGTTCACTTAACTCTGTGTCTTCATTTAATACTAAATTGGCTTTCTCAATTTCATTAACTTGAAATTGGAAATATTCTAAATCATTCTCATTGTAATCTTCTTGTTTAGCACGTTCTAATTCGCTAAGCAATGCAGAATAGATTTTGTATTTTGATTCAACTTCTTGTGGTAATTTTGAATCATGCATGTATTGATCCAATAAACGAATATGAAAACTACGATTTAATAGATATTGATTATCATGTTGACTATGGATATCAATTTCATATTGCAAAACTTGTTTCAATAAATTCAGTGTAACTATACGATAATTAATCTTTGCAGTACTCTTACCATCATTTTTTAACTCTCTTGATATAACAACCTCATCAAAATGATCAAACCCTTCATTTGATAAAAGTTGGATTGCATCCTCATTATTTGATAAATCAAATATTCCTTCAATTAAAGCACTATCTTTTCCATGCTTAATCATCGATGAGCTAGCACGATCAGCAAGAAGCAAACCAATCGCATCAATAAGTAAAGATTTTCCTGCCCCAGTTTCTCCTGTAAACGCACTAAAACCCGACTCAAAGTCGAGTTGTATTTGATCGAATAAAACAAAGTCTTTAATAAATAGGTGTTTTATCATAAGTCCCCCTTATTTTATAAGTTTGTCGATCTTTTCGAATAATGTTTCAATATCGATTCCTGCTTCTTTTCTAATTTGATTCAAAGAACCATGTGTAATGTATTCATCTTGAATTCCAATACGACTTAGATTTAGTTGTAGATGGTGATCACATGCCCATTCAAGAATACTTGTCGCTAATCCCCCTTCAAGCATATCCGTTTCATAAGTGACAATTGGACATTTTTCATTTGTGATTTGTCTTAACATGTCTTCATCAATTGGCTTAAAAAATCTACAGTTAATTACCTCTACTGGTAAGTCATTTGATTTGATTTTAGTTAATACTTTATCCACTTCTGGACCATAGGTCATCACGATACACTTAGTACGATCCGATGTATTAAATCGAGTCCAACTTCCCATTTTAATTTCTTCTAATGTTGTGATTGGTTTATACACTTCAGTTCCCCGTGGATAACGTATTGCAAGAGGATGATTTTGCATAAAAGCACTCACAAGTAATTGCTGTGCTTCATCTCCATCCTTAGGTTGACAAAGAATTAAGTTAGGAATGGATTTTAACATTGAAATATCAAAGACACCATGATGTGTTGACCCATCTTCCCCTACTAGTCCAGCACGATCAATTCCAATTACAACCGGTAAATCCATACGACAAATATCATGATTTATTTGATCATAAGCACGTTGTAAAAAAGATGAATAAATACATAAGTAAGGACGTTTACCTGCAATTGCAAGCCCTGCAGCAAATGTTGTCGCATGCTCCTCAGCAATACCACAATCAAAACTACGGGTAGGAAATGCAGCAAAGAATTTTTCTAACTTACTTCCTGTAATCATAGCTGGTGTTATTGCTACAACATCTTCATTCGTTTTTGCAATACGACATAATGTTTCAGAAAGAATTTCTGACCAAGTAAGTTTTCCAACAGGTGTTGAACTTAATGATTTACCTGTTAATACATCAAATGGTCCTACTCCATGCCAACTACCCAATTTGTCATTTTCACAAGGTTTGTATCCTTTTCCTTTGCGTGTTAATACATGAACAACAACTGGTCCATCATGTTTTTTTGCAGCTTCAAGGATATGAATTAAATCTTTGATGTTATGACCATCAACAGGTCCCAAATACTCTAATCCAAATTCTCCAAACAAACCGCTTTCAACAACTGAATCTTTTAGTTTGTCTTTAATTGCACTCATACCAGCAAGTAATGTTTTACCAGCTTCATTCTTCTTTAATATACTTTTTACATCTGTTTTAAAACTCGTGTAGGGTTTTGATGTTCTAAGTTTAGAAAATCCATTAGTCAAAGCTCCTACATTTTGTGATATGGACATGTTGTTGTCATTAAAAATGATAATCATATTTTTGTTTTCTGAGCCAATTTGATTCAATGCCTCAAGTGACATCCCAGACACAATACTTCCATCACCAACAACTGGAATAACATTGTAAGTTTTATGCTCTAAATCACGCGCTACTGCCATACCAAGGGCAGCACTTAAAACAGTGGAACTATGTCCTGCTTCCCAACAATCATAGTCACTTTCTTCTCTTTTTTGAAATCCTGAGATTCCTTTGTATTGTCGTAGTGTTTTAAAATCTTTCGCTCTTCCTGTAAGTATTTTATGGATATAACTTTGATGTCCTACATCAAATAAAATTTTATCTTCAGGACTATTAAATACTTTATGTAAAGCAATTGTCAATTCAACCACACCTAAATTACTTGATAAATGACCACCTGTTTTTGATACTGAATCAATGAGAAAAGAGCGAATATCATTCGCTAATGTATTGCATTCTTTAATTGTTAAATCCTTTAGAAAAAGCGGATTTTGAATTTTATTAATATCCATGAATTGCCTCCTACATTTGACGAGTACGAATACTCATGAGTAGTTGTATTAAATCTGTAGAATTAATTTCCAATGATTCAATCATTCCAACAACTTCATCAAAATGTTTTGCAAGTATCTTATTTGCTTCTTCTATCCCTAATAATGTTACGCTAGTTGATTTGTGATTTTCTACATCACTATTACTTTTACCTAATTCTTCACTTGTTTTTGTAATATCTAAAATATCATCTTGAATTTGAAAAGCCAAACCCAACTTCTCACCTATTTCTTGCCAAAATGGTAGATGAACTTTGTCGTCCGCTAAAACGGATGCCATCATAAAAGCTGCCGCAAACAACTTCCCTGTTTTATTGCGATGCAATCTTTCAAGTTCATTCCATGATATTTGTTTATTCTCCGATTCAATGTCTAGAGCTTGTCCTAAAATCATGCCATTAACTCCTGCACAATTCGCTAAGATCTCAATACATTTAATTTTTTGATCATCACGACAAATCGCTTGACTCATCACATAGAAAGCTTCGGTATTTAACGCATCTCCAGCTAAAATTGCAGTCGCTTCATCAAATTCAACATGACATGTATTTCTACCTCTTCTTAAAACATCATTATCCATTGCCGGTAAATCATCATGAATTAAAGAATATGTATGAATCATTTCAAGTGCACACGCAAACGGATTTGCAATATTAGTATCAACACCATAAGCTTTACATGTTTCAAATAAAAGTAATGGACGAAGCCGTTTACCACCTGCAAGAAGTGAGTAATTCATTGCTTCTAATACTTTGGACGATTCACAATTTTCCAATGATTTTTCAAGTTCCATCTCTATTGGTTTCATTCTTCTACCTTCTTACTTGCTAATTCATCTATTTTCTTTTCAAAACCTTTTAACTGCTTATCACACTCTTGTACTAAACCTAAACCTTCTTCAAACAGTTTAATGGTCTCATCAAGAGGTTGTTCATTCTTTTCTAATAAGTCAACAATGATGTTTAATCTCTCCATTGATTGTTCAAATGTTTTCTTAGTTGCCATGACGTGACTCCTTTCGATTTACTTTTGTAATAAGTTCTCCATCGGTTAAACGGACTGTCAGTTCATCTCCAACTTGAACTTGTTTTACAGAAGTACATATTCCTTTAGAATTTGATGTAATTGAATATCCTCTTTTTAAAACATTTAATGGTGAGTAGGCATCCAATAAATGAATCATACTTCCTAATTTTTTATTTTCTCTATCAAAGCGTTGCATAACATTTTGATTAATAAATTGTGCTTTAGTTTGAACCTCTAATCCAACTTGATGTAATTTTTTAGAGACAAGTGATTTAAAGTTTTGCGACACTTGTTCTAATTCAATTCGTTTCTTTTGCGATGAGTATGATACAATTTGCAAACGATTCGAAATATAATCTAACTTCATTTTTCTTTGGTCTACTAGTGTACCTGGTGATATAAACCAAGTCATGTTTTTGAAACGATTAACTTGTGCTCGTTCAAATTCAACATCACTTCGGCATTGCTTTATCAGTGCTTGCTTCAATAGAGCTAAATTTTGTTTAACATCTTCTTGATCAGGTGTTGCAATCTCGCAAGCTCCCGTTGGTGTTGGTGCTCTTAAATCCGATACATAATCCACAATGGTTGTATCAATTTCATGACCTACTCCTGTAATGATGGGTATAGTACAGTGATAAATACATTTTGCTAAAGCCTCATCATTAAAAGCCCATAAATCCTCAATAGAGCCACCACCTCGAACAAGTAATAAAACATCAACTTCTTCTTTTTCCATTTTTCCAATCGCTTGGATAATTTGAGCAGATGCTGCTTCACCTTGTACAAGCGTATTGATTTCTACTAAGTCTGCAATTGGCCAACGTCTTGCGAGTGTAGATACAACATCTTCTCGAGCTGCTGTATTTTTTCCTGTTATAAGGCCAATACGCATTGGATATTTTGGTATTTCTAATTTATGATTTTCATCAAAATACCCTTCTTCAAATAACTTCTTTTTAAGTAACTCAAATTGAATATGCAAATCTCCAATACCGTCCAGTTTGATTCCAGTAACATACAACTGCAACTGTCCACTTGATTCAAACACAGAAGTATTAGCTTGTAATATAACTTTGTCACCGTCTTTTGGATAGTATTTACTACGAGAAGCACTTGATGAAAACATAACACAACTTAAGCGCGATGCTTCATCCTTGAGTGTAAAATACCAATGTCCACTTCGATGATGTACAAAATTACTTATTTCCCCTGAAACAAGAATACGTTGTAAATAGTTATCTTGATCAATTTTCGATTTTAGATAACTGACAAGTGTACTAACTTTTACAACCGCTTGACTCATAGACGATCCAACACTCCATTAATTAATTTGTAGGCGTTGTCATCTCCATACTTTTTCGCAAGTAAAATTGCTTCATTGATGATAACTGGTGTTTCTGCAATCTTATTATCAAATTCTGTACAAGCCATTAATAAAATCGCTTGTTCAATAAATCCTAAACGGTCAAAAGTCCATTCATCCAATACATTGTTAATATATCCTATATAACGCTCTCTATTTTCATAACTATTAAAAATCAGTGTTTTTGAGAAATCACTGACTTCCTTAAGTGGAACAAGATATATATCCTCTACAATCCCTGATAAATCTCTATTTGTTAATAACCCTTGGTAAAGACAAATCATTGATTTTTCTCTTTCAATATGACGATCCATTTTAGTCCTCCATGCATGACTATTTTATCATGAAATAGCCTTTTTTTATACATCTATTTCTTGTGATTCATCACATATTCTTGCATTAAAATAACGAAACGCTTATCATAGTATTTAAAGTTGAAAGGAGTGTTCCAATTGAAAAGGAAAATTACATTTAAAAACGCATACCTCCATTTCAAAACAATTACAAATCATAAGATCAAAGTGACCTTTCTTTGCTTTAAAATGGGATTATTCAAGCAAGGAATTTTACATGATTTATCTAAATACAGCTGGGTTGAATTTTCTAATGGAGCTCGATATTATCAAGGATACCGCTCCCCTATTGATGCTGAAAAAGAGGAACTAGGCTATTCATTGGGTTGGTTACACCACAAAGGTAGAAACAAACATCACTGGGAATATTGGTTAGATAAAAATAAAACAGGAATTTTTCCAATTGAAGTTCCCTTGAATTATGTTCAAGAAATGATTTGTGATCGCATTGCTGCTTGTATGATTTACAAAGGTAGTGCCTATACTCAAAATACACCTTATGAGTACTTCATGAATGGTACTGACCGCCTCTACATGCACCCAAATACCGCTAAGAAAATAGAAGAAATGTTGATTATTGTTAAAGAATATCCTCTTAATGAAGCATTTAATCGCATTAAAGGTATGAAATATGCTTAAAATCATTCAACCTAGACTAAGTGAGTTAAGTTATCGAAAGAAAATAATGCAAGATATAGAAACAATGTCTTATAACGCTCATTACAATTTAGATTTTCCTGAATATAACAATGATACTGGTTGTATACTCTTTGATGAATCCTCTTGGAAGTCTTGGTACTCAAAGTGGATAAACAATGAACCTACTCGTTTTTACGCATACTTACAAAACGAAGATGGAAATTATGTTGGTGAAATTAATTACCATCTTGATTCATCTTCAAATACACATCAGATTGGAATATTAATTGAAGCAAAGTATCGTGGATTAGGCTATGGTTTAGAAGGATTAAAATTACTCATTGAAAAAGCAAACAAGATGGATTAAAAATACTACGAAATGATTTTGAAGTTGAAAGAACCGCAGCATTAAAAGCACATTTAGATGTTGGATTCAAACTAACTGAATATAAAAACGATTATGGATGTCCCATAATCGAATTAATCTTAGACGTAATTTAACGTCTTTTTTATTGTGCGCTTAAACTGTATTGAGCAAGATTCCAAACATCATCAACAAGATTTTCATAGAATTCACGCTCATGACATACGATTAAAATAGAACCTTTGTATTCTATCAATGCTCTTTTTAATTCCTCTTTAGCATCTTGATCTAAGTGATTGGTAGGCTCATCTAGCACTAAAATATTACATGGACGATTCAAGATTTTACATAATCTAAGTTTTGCTTGTTCACCCCCTGATAAAACATTGACTCTACTTTCAATTTGTTCAGTCGTTAGTCCACATTTTGCAAGCGCACTACGAATTTCATATTGCGAATAGGCTGGAAATTCATCCCACAAGTCATCAATACAAGTCTTGGTTGATTTAGGTGCTTCCTGTTCAAAATAACCGATTTCAAGATTTTCGCCGAGATGTGTTTTCCCTGATATAGCAGGGATTTGACCCAAGAAACTCTTCAGTAGTGTAGATTTACCTAATCCATTTGCACCTACTACCGCAATTTTCTTACCCTTCTCTAAAATTAAGTTCATTGGAATTGATAAAGCAGTATCATATCCAATCACAAGATCTTCCGCTTCAAATATATTCTTACCTGGTGTCTTACCCATCATAAAACTAAACGAAGGTTTTGGTTTCTCACCTTTTAGTGTAATACGATCCATTTTTTCTAATTTCTTAGCACGGGAATTCGCCATACCACGTGTTGCCACTCTAGCTTTATTTCTAGCCACAAAATCTTCTAACTTCTCAATTTCTTTTTGTTGACGCTCATACGCTGCCTCTAGTTGCTTTTGATTTATCTCATATACTCGCTCAAACTCATCATAGTTTCCAACATAACGCGTTAGTAAACAATTATCCACATGATAAATAATATTAACTACATCATTTAAGAATGGAATGTCATGTGAAATTAAAATAAAGGCATTCTCATAATTTCTTAAATAATTTTTTAACCAGCTTATATGTTCTTCATCTAAATAGTTTGTTGGCTCATCCAAAAGTAAAATATCTGGTTTTTCTAATAAGAGTTTACCTAAAAGCACTTTACTTCTTTGACCACCACTTAATTCATTAACAAATTTATCTAAGCCAATATCATTTAACCCTATTGCACTCGCAACTTCTTCCACTTTTGAATCAATTAAATAGAAGTCATGATGTTCCATAATATCTTGCATTTCACCAATTTCTTCAAGCATCTGATTCATTTCATCTTCAGTACAATCCGTCATTTTCATGTAATAATCATTTATTTTAGCTTCCATTTCAAACAAATGATCATATGCTTTTTTAAGTGTATCACGAATTGTATTTCCTTCATGCAAACTAGCGTTTTGATCAAGATAACCAACACTTACCTTATTACTCCAAATTATTTTACCTTCATCGGGTTCAAGAGTATTCGTAATAATTTTCATAAATGTACTCTTACCTTCACCATTTGCACCAATTAATCCAATATGTTCACCCTTTAATAGACGAAAAGAAACATTTTCAAATATTTCTCTTCCTCCATAACTATGGGATAAGTTTTCTACTGTTAATATACTCATAATTCTTCTCCGTTTCTTATATAGTTTACACAAGGAATGATGCTAAAACAAGTCATTCTTTGCGATTAGAACGACTTGTCAGATTCTGTTGATTCACTTTTTAAACGGATTTCAAGTAATTCGGGTTGATCATTTACACGCAATGGGAAAGAACTACTACCTAACCCTTTACTAATCAACATTTGAGTATCACCTTTGCAGAAATAACCTGCATCATACTTTGGAAAAAAGCCTTGGTGAGGAGCTATTAAACCACCCACAAAGGGAATCCTTATTTGACCACCATGAGTATGTCCACAAAGTGCTAAGTCAATCTTATGTTGATAATAATCTTCAAAAAACTCTGGACGATGGATCAACAAAACCGTGTAGTCATCCTTTGTTTTCAACTCATCCAACAATTTATTTAAGACTTTGGCTTCATTTTGATGACCATTGTTCTCTGAAAAGAAATGAGGATCATCCATACCAAGTAGCGTTATACTACTTGATCCACGATGCAACTTAATTGCTTCATTTCTTAATATACGAACACCAATTTCTTTTAAACTCTCTTCAAAGATAGGAAAAGTAATAAGTCGATATTCGTGATTACCTGTTACATAATATGTGGGTGCTATAGTAACTAGTCTTCTTGCAATCTCTAAAGACACATCAAAATTAGTACGACGTGAGTCAATAAAATCTCCACTTATTAATATAATATCCGGATTGGTTACTTCAACTTGTTTATAAAATTGCTCATTATTTAAATACTGTTCATTGTGAATATCTGTACATAGAGTAATGTGATATCCATCGAATTCATTTGGTAGTTTCTTACTTCTTATTTCAAAATGTGTTGTTTTAACTTTTTTATTTGTAATAACAGAATAAATTAAAATCCACCCAAGGAGTATTATTAAAATTAGTATATATATCATTTAGCTCCTCACTTTCTTTATTCATTATTTCTTTCTATGTAAAAGAAAATGCGGTTATTCACCGCATCCACAATCTTCACAATGATCATCATCGCAACCGCAATCGTCATCGCATCCACAATCTTTACCATGGCAACCTTCACCACCACAGCCACCATTGCATCCACCGTTTTGTGACATTTGTCTTTCGTAAACAAGTGTATCAATTACTGTGCATTCAATTTCAACTTTAGCACCCTTTGGTAAAGCTGCTACTTGAACTGTTGAACGTGCTGGAAATGGTTCATTAAAGTAAACTGCATAGATTTGATTCATTGCATCAAAATCAGATAAATCAGTCATAAATACAGTTGTTTTTACTACATGACGAGTTTCAAGATTCATTTCTGCAAGAACTGCTTCAATGTTCTTTAATACTTGTTGTGTTTGTTCTTGGATTCCTCCTGGAACGATTTCTCCAGTAGCTGGATCCATCGGAATTTGTCCTGATAAATAAACGAAATCGCCTAATTTAATCGCTTGAGAATAAGGTCCTAATGCTTTAGGAGCATTAGGTGATGAAATAGCTTGAGTAAACATGATACTCCTCCTTTAGTTTAATAAAAATCTGTTCTTGAATCATCTGTATCTTCTTGATAATAATCTGATTCAATTTGTTGCATCTTATGTTCATGGTGTTTAACGAAAATTGAATAGGTTATATACAAACCATACACAAGAATCAAAAGTAAAAAGGCAATAGACAAAAAATCATTGATGTTTTCTATCATAATCCTCACCTCTCCTAGAATATTATATGAAATCTAAAAACATTTGTCTAATATAACACATTAAATCACTTTCTTCAAACGTGTTACAAGCACTGGTATAATCGCAAATTGCACAATAATGGCAATAAATCCTCCAGAGAAGTTTGCAATGAGTGATGTAACAACCCCTTCAAATGAGAATATCTGTAACAAGAATGCAGCAGCAAGTACATACCCAATACGTCCTACAACGATTGCAATAGCTAAACTAATCCAAACATTGAACTTTTTATTGCATAACCCACTCATTAAACCATACAATCCAATTTCAACCATCATTGCCATGCCAATAGGAAATAAAGGAGGCATGCCCGTAATCACACTACTTAAAAGCGGTACTAAAATTCCCACGCCTAAACCCCAAATGGGTCCTAGTAAAAATCCCGCAAAAAACGCTGGTATATGCAATGGCGAGATCATTCCTGCTAACCCATTACCGAATACATGTAAAACTTGTGGTAACAATAACCCAATCGCAATAAGCGCAGCTGCTATTGTAATTTTCTTTGTTATTTTATTCATTTTCTAACCAATCTTCCCCTTTAATAAATTCTACCGGACTAAGTCCTGGATAATCTAATTGCCTTAACACTTCATACACACAAATTGCTACACAATTTGATAAATTCAAACTTCTAGCTTCCTTAACCATTGGAAGTCTAGCACAATATTCCAAATGGTCGTGTAAGATTTCCTTGGGTATTCCTGTACTCTCTTTACCAAAGATGAGATAAATATCCCCTTCTACTTCTTTATAATCAAACATGGTTGGACTCTTTTTTCCATAACGCGTAATGTAAAAATAAGTTCCAGTATTCTTACTTATAAATTCATTCCAGTCTTTGTAAGTAAAGACTTCCAATTGATCACGATAATCCATGCCAGATCGTCTTAAATGCTTTTCATCTAGTGAGAAGCCCAATGGTTCTATTAAATGAAGTTTACAATTACTTGCCATGCATGTACGCATAATGTTACCTGTATTTTGTGGTATCTCTGGTTCATACAAAACAACATGAATCATTTACTTTTCCTCCTTATATAGAAACAACCTCCACATAGCACTACCATGCCTAGAAGAAATGTTCCCGCAATTCTAAATACTAAATCAAAGAAAAACTGACTAGGTACCATTTGAATTAAAATATCCGTAGCAGGATCTAGTAAAAATAAATCATTGGTAAAGAAAATATAATGAAATTGCAACCAAAATTGATCAAAATCAATCATGGCATACATCCCCAAAAAGAGAATGAGTGTTAGGGCAGATACAGTCCCCATGATAAACATTTCAGTACTATTTCTTAATGCATTCTTACGATCAAATAAGATTCCCAATAATCCAAAGACTATAAATCCAATACCTGTCATCATTCTTACATTCATCGTAGTAAGATATAAATCTTTTACATCGACCATATGCATGATTTCTTTTTCATTGAATACTTGTCGCTCTTGCCCTAGTATCACAGCACTTACATTCAAATCATCTCGTTTATCTTGAATATAGTCCAATAAAACATCTGTAGTTTCTTGTAACTCAACTCTACTAATACCGATTTCATCTGCTACACCTAATTTATCATACTCACTTTTATAGAAATCATGGTTAAAGCTATTAAAGTCTAGACAAGTTAGGAAAAACGCAACGATGAAACAAATTGTAGCTATAAAAAAACAAGGTTTAGATAGGTGTTTCATTTAAATACTCCAATAATTTTTGAAGTGCTTTACCACGGTGAGATACACTATTTTTCTTTTCTTCGCTTACATTCGCAAGTGTTGTTTTAAAAGGTTCATAGTAAACAATTGGATCATAACCAAATCCTTTATTACCCTCAATTGAGGTCGCAACTGTCCCTTCAATCGTATCTCTAAATACTACTGGTTCCTTGCCAGGAACACTTAATGCAATGGCACAAACAAATCGGCACGCACGATTCGATTCATTTTTCATTCTTTCTAATAATGTATTATTTTTAATATCATAACTTGTATCATGACCCAAATATCGTGCGGATTGAACTCCTGGTTCTTTATTTAATGCATCAATTTCTAAACCAGAGTCATCTGAAATACAAGGAATATTAAATTTATCAGTAATTGTTTGTGCTTTGATAATCGCATTTTCTTCAAATGTAACTCCTGTCTCCTCAATATCAATCACTTCTGGTAAATCATTGATACTTCTTATTTGATATCCCAACGGTTCTAGCATATGTTTGAATTCTTCAATTTTATGCGCATTCGCTGAAGCTATGAATAAATCTTTCATTGTTTTTCTCCTTCCAAACTAAACCAATATCGTTTTGGATAATTTTGTTTTGCATCATAAATTAAGGTTTGAATCATAATTTGATTCTTATAAAATCCAAGTCTAATTTTACCATAATTATAGAGAATCTGTTCATCAAAATATTGTCTATTAATCCATAATTTATACAATTCTTTTTTCTTTTCACCACTTATTTCATCATTAAACAAAGGCTTTGGATTTTGTCTGAAGTTCATATAATAGTCTGTATTAAGTAAAGCTTTAATTATCAATGGATCACTTAGTTTCATTGTAGATAAAACATCAAATGCCATTAAAAAATAATCTCTTATTTGTACTTGTCCATCAAATTCTTTCATCTTTAGTCCAAGTAGTGACATCACTTCAAAAATTGGATATCCCATTTGAAAACAAGTATCCAGTGTCCCGCGAATTCGCCCATTGTTATAGCATTTCTCAGTTGCTTGATATACGTTTTCAATTACATTTATTTCTTCACTTGATAACCAGCTTGTTTCTAAAATTGTATAGGGTGAACCCTCTTCATAGACAAACCCATAATTTGAGGCTTGATTTCGCAATGTCGTACCTTTTAGAAGCTTTAAGATACCCACCTGTATCTCAGTGGCACCACACGCAAATAAGCGAGTGTAGGAATCCTTAAAAGAATTTAAATCTTCATAGGGTAATCCACCAATCAAATCAACATGTAAGATGCACCCTGCTAAACTTAATCGTTTGATATTTGCGACTAATTTATCTAAATCTTGTACTCGATGTACTGAATTCAATGTATGTTGATTAAATGATTGAACTCCCACTTCAAATCGAAATCTCTCTTTATTTGCATGTTCAAAGAAACTTAACATTGCTTCATTCATTGTATCGAGGACAACTTCAAATTGAAAACTAAAATCAACATTCAATTGTTCAATACATTTCGCAATCTTTAAAGCACGTTCTGGTTTTACATTAAAGGTTCGATCTAGAAATTTAACTTGTTTGCATGATTTTCCTTCCAATTGCTTTAAAATATTCATTATATATTCTTCTGAATACAATCGTACTTGATTATCCAAAGAAGACAAACAATAACTACAACGATAAGGACATCCCCTACTTGTTTCTATGTAAAGATAGCGATTCTTTTGATTCTCTAAATCAAAAGCTAAGAAGTAAGGACTTTCCAGTGTTTCTAACCAACGCAAATCAACTTTTGCATAAGCTATTTCAGACTGAACTGTTTTAGACACAAATCCTTCGATTTCCTCTTCTTGACGACATGCCTTCCAAAATGAAATTTCACCCTCACCTCTTAAAACACCTTCGATGGGTAAACTCAACCAATCACTATATTCATAAGAAACCTCAGGTCCACCAATCAATATCCTTATGGATGCATTGAGTTTCGCTATTTTCCTAACTAATTCTTTTGATTCTTCTTGATTCCATATATAGATTGATAATCCAATAATATCTGGTTTAGATTCAACTAATTTTAAAGCGACTTCATCTAAATTATCTCGAATTGTATATTCTTGAATTTCAGTATCAAAAGCTGCATCACGTGCTACATAGAGCCAACGTAGTGCAAGACTAGTATGAATAAATTTTGCGTTTAATGTTGTTAGTATAACTTTCATAAATTCTCCAATTCTTGTTTATTATACCACGTACAAGTACGATTCTTTGTTTGTTTTTTCTATCATGTTACAAAATTACTTTCTTGAGAATTTCTAAAATTATACAACACAATGTATTGTATTTACTAAAAAAGAAAAGACTTAAGTTTTCACTTAAGCCCAGTTATCTAATTTGCAATTTCCACTAATTGTATTGATATTAAATTTTGAATGTGCACTTCCTTGTGTATATTCACCAGAGCCCACAATTTTCGCAGTATTGTATTTATCTCTAAAACGGCCACTTACTGATTTAAACTTTAAGATATACCCTTGGTTATCATTAAGTGAAATTAGTACACCTCCACTGATAGTAGAACCAACATACTCACAGTTTGGCTTTCCAGCTAATTTAACACTACCACTTGTTGTTTTAAATTCAAGCTTATCATAAGGTTTATATTGACGAATACTTCCACTCACTGTATGCAAAGACAATCGTTTTCCTACACCATGTGACTCAATTCGACCACTTACTGTTTCTAATTCAAGATTCATCGCATCCACAAAGACTTGAATATGGCCACTTGTTGATTTGAGTTTCATATCCATGTTATCACTTTTAGGAATAAAGAGTTGTAAGATTCCTTTTGATATTTTAATACATACTAATGTTTCAATGCTTAGTTTTCTCTCAACAATTAATTCATCACCATTTACTACAATAGAAATTTTATTGTTGTAGTCACCATCATATTTAAGACATACGGATTCACCCTCATAATAGTTAATCACAATATCTTCTTCAATCATTTTTGCTTTAATTTTTTTAATATTAAAGTAGTTTTCATTTATCTTCATACATCCTCACAACTAGGAATCCAATTAATCCCAATCTTCTAATTTAAAACTTCCACTTACTGTTTCTACATTAAATGATAATTCACTATCACCAAAATTTGTTTTTACATCGCCACCAAATTTTTGTTCATTGTAATTGTCTTTAAATTGCCCTGATACACTATCAAATTCCACTGTATAACCTACTGTTGGGCTGTATAAGCTACAACGAACAGTTCCGCTCACTGTATTTGCATCAATGATTGAATCTTCTTTTGTTGTAAGACGGATATTTCCACTTACTGTTTCAGCATCTACGTTATCAAAACCACCATACATTCTAATATTACCACTCACTGTATTTAACCCTGCAGATTCTCCAACACCATAACCAGTAATTGAACCACTCACAACTTCAACATCCAAGTTTTTCACATTTGGGCTTACCTCTACATTACCACTAACACCCACAATATCTAACTCATTTATTTGATCACTTGGCATATAAATTTCAACGCGTCCTGATACATTGAAGTTAAAGAAGAAGAAACGCCATTCTTTTTCTCTTTCAATTCTTAAATCACCATTACTCAATGTCATACGTGGTAAACGATCATGATCACCATAGTATTTAACAATGATTTCATTTGAATCATGTTTATAAACAATGACATCTTCTTCAATAACATTGACACGAATATTTTTAACATCATTAAATTTTTCTTCAGCTACCAATTCATTTTTATTTGAATCTCTAAAATTGAAAATATTCCAATTGTTTCTGTATCCAAAGAAGAAACTACTTGCAACTCCACACACTAGAGCTAATAAAACTAATAAGACAACTAATTTTGTAATTAATACTTTTTTCATTCGTTAGTTCCTTTCAATTGGAATATAACCACAATAATTTGGTGCATGATTCCTGAAATAACCCAAATAATCCATGTAATTCCCCAAGCGTGTGTTAAAAAAGAAATTAGTAAATAGACTGCAGTTACAATTAACCAATAGATTGATGATATCGCTTCAAATATTTTACGATCTTTTGGTTTCATTGATTTTAGTTCTTGTTCTTGTGAATCCTCATAGTCTTTGTATTCCTTTGGTGTTGACATATGTGAGTAAACAATGAGTGATGTTGCAATTGCTGCTAGAACTAACAAGACAATGACACCCAATGCACCACCCAAATCATCCATGCCTACTTGCTCACCAATTATTGAAAATAAGATTAATGCTGCAGCACCTAAGATATATAAACATACTCCAATTGCTGTATTTCTTGCATTTCTTCTACGATAGGTATTTGCTTCTTTTACAAAATCCTCATTTGGCATTACTTCTCTAATCATTTCGTCAATATCTCCCATATTTGCCACAGCCAAGCCATAGCTTTCAGTTTCTGATTTTCCCTCTTTCAGATAGTCTTCAAATCTTTCATTTAAATTTGAAGCAATCTCTTCTTTTAACTCAATTGCTTTTTTACTTCTTGGTACATCTTTGAACACCACATCTACATAATTTTTAATCTTGCTATTCATTGTCTATCCTCCAATATTTTATCGATCATTGACTTAGCATCTTTCCAGTCATTCAAGTTTTCGTAATATAGTTGTTTACCTAATTCGGTAATCGCATAATATCTTCGTCGTGCCCCAGTATTTTCATCACCCCAATAAGAGATAATATAGCCACCATGCTCTAATCGTCTAAACGTTGTATAAAGTGTTGCTTCTTTAAGTTCAAATCGAGCATTTGTCATATCATTGATAGCCTTGTTAATTTCATAACCATAACTATCATGATGGAGAAGCTGCGCCAAGATGAATGTATCTGTATAGCCACGAATAATATCTGACATTACTAACATCTTTCTACCTCCTTGATACAACTAATATAATCCAAGATACCTCGCCTGTCAAGGTATCTTTCGTAAAAATGTATTATTTTCTATGAAGTATTATTTTTATTAAAGTAAAATTATTGAAATATCCTTTAAAATAAACCTTTTTGCTACAATAAGATTGAAAGAAGTAGCTTATTAGAGTACAATAAACTTTGTGAAAAAGAGGTAAAAACAATGACAAAAGTACGTACTAGATTTGCACCTAGCCCTACTGGCTACATGCACATAGGTAACTTAAGAACTGCATTATATGAGTATTTAGTTGCTAAAAAAGACCCTGATGGTGTCTTCATCCTTCGAATTGAAGATACTGACCAAGGACGTCTAATTGAGGGAGCTACAGATATTATCTATAACACATTAGCACAATGTAAATTATTCCATGATGAAGGACCCGATGTTGGTGGTAATTATGGTTCATACGTACAATCTGAACGTATGAAATCAGGTATCTATAAAGAATATGCAGAAAAGTTAATTGATTTAGGTGGAGCACACTATTGTTTCTGCCAAGAAGAAGATATTCAAAGTCAACGTGAGTTAGCAGAAGCTCGTGGCGAATCTTTTATATTTAATGATCCTTGTAAGAATATTTCAGTAGAAGATGCACGTGCTCGAATCGCAAATGGTGAATCTTATGTTGTACGTCAAAATATTCCAACATCAGGAACAACATCATTTGATGATGAAGTTTATGGTACCATTACTGTAGAAAATAGCACATTGGATGAAGCAGTCTTATTAAAATCTGATGGATATCCTACATATAACTTTGCGAATATTATTGATGATCATATGATGGAAATTACCCATGTTATTCGTGGTAATGAATATTTATCATCAACACCTAAGTACAATTTAGTCTACAAAGCATTTGGTTGGGATATCCCTACCTACATCCATTGCCCACCTGTAATGAAAGATGAACATCATAAATTATCTAAACGTAATGGTGATGCATCATTCCAAGATTTGGTAGCAAAAGGATATTTACCAGAAGCTATTATTAACTATATCGCCCTACTTGGTTGGTCACCAGAAACTGAACAAGAAATTTATACTTTAGATGAACTTAAACAAGCATTTAATGTAAAACGAATTGGTACATCAGGTGCAATCTTCGATATTGATAAATTAACTTGGATGAATGGTATGTACTTACGTAATATGGATATTGATACTTATTATGATATTGCAAAAGAACATATCACCAATGGTGTTAAAGGAAACTATGATCACAAAGAAATCGCAAAAATTCTACAACAACGCGCTAATACTTTAGCTGAAATTGATGAAATGGTGGATTTCTTTGATACATATAATTCTTTTGATTCAGAGTTATATACAAATAAGAAAATGAAATCTAATCCTGAAGTAGCTCTACCCTCATTAAAGGCAGCAAGAGATTTACTAGCTTCACTTCCAAATTGGGAAGAAACTACGATTCATGATGAAATGATGGCATTAGTTGAAAAACTAGGCATCAAGAATGGTCAATTACTCTACCCTGTTCGTGTTGCTATTACAGGTAAACAATTCACTCCAGGAGGAGCTATTGAAATCTCATATATCTTAGGAAAAGATGAAACACTAAGAAGACTTGATTTAGCAATTCAAGATTTAGAAAAATAATAAAGATAATGCCTCGGCATTATCTTTTATTTTCTATTTAACTCAATTTCATATTCATAAAAATCTTGATTATAATATGTCGTATCAAATTCAAAGGGTTGATTGTTCTCTAAATAAGTAAATAGTTTTAAGCGTAGAAGCGATTTTGATGAACCGACACCCAACTCTTTTGCATCATCTCTATCTAAATGATCAACTCCAAATAATTGTGTTCCCTGCCCTAGTTTTTGCTTATACTTATTCTCTAACAAATGATAAATTGAATTTTGCTCAATATCCTCATCAAGTAACCATTCATGATTATGTTTTATAAAATAAGCCTTAGATAAACAAAGTCGTTTATCTTCAACAATTCTAAGTCTTTTAATATATATCACTTCAGTATCTAGAGACAACTTAAAATAATTCGCCATTTCCTCAGGTATTCGAACAATACTTCGTTCTAACAATACGGTCTTTAATGCTAAATCCAAAGTCTTCATACGTTCATTAAACCCTACTAAATTCATGACATTCTCACGAATCTGTTGATTAACAAAAGTACCCTTTCCATGCTCACGATATAAATATCCCTCACTAACTAAATCATTCAATGCACGTACAACCGTAATACGACTTGTATGATAAAAATCACCTAATTCCGTTTCACTTGGAATTTTACAATTCTGACTATATTTACCATTTTTAATATCTTCTTTGATATTATTTTTAATCATCTTATATAAAGGTATATTTGAATTCATCTATTTTCCCTATCTTTCTTTATCATTTTATATGATATCTATTTTTTATTCAATGGCAACTTGACATATCGAGTAGGCGCAGTTAAGATAGAATTATCTCGATATATCGAGTTTGGAGGAAAAGATGAAAACTGTATTTGAAGAATTTGGAACCAAAGTTAAGAATTATTTAGATGATATTATGGAGGTAGAAAAAGATAACATTCTCGAAGCAGCAAGAGTTATGGCAGAAAAAGTAAAAAATGATGGACTTGTATTCACATTTGGTACTGGACACTCTCATATGATTGCTGAAGAAGTTTTCTATCGTGCTGGTGGTTTAGTTCCTGTATACGCAATTATCGAAGATGGTGTAACTGGAAATCATGATGTAACTAAATCAGAATTCACTGAACGATTACATGGTTATGCTAAATGCATTATGGATTACCACAAACCAACAAGCAATGACTGTATGATTATTATTTCTGAATCTGGAAGAAATGCTGTTCCTGTAGAAATGGCTATGGAATGTAAAAAACGTGGGATCTTCTGTATAGCTATTACAGGAGTAACCTATTCAATGGGACAATCAAGTCGTCATGAATCTGGAAAACGTCTATGTGAAGTTGCAGATATTGTTATTGATAATCATACAGAATTTGGTGATAATTGCATGAAAATCGATGGATTTGATCAACCTGTTGGCCCAACTTCAAATATTGCAGCAAACTTTATTATCCACTCTCTTATTCTTGAAACAATCAATAATTGTGTGCAAAGTGGCATGGATGTCCCTGTATTCTTTAGTGGCAATCTTGATGGTGCTAGAGAAAAGAATGATATTATGCTAGAAAAATACTGGGGAAGAATTCGTACCTGGTAAAACTAAAACATCTGTTCTCAACGTGTAATAAATCTAATCATTAAGAAGTAAAATTTAATTATAAGATAAAGATGTGTTTCTAACTTGATTAGGAATACATCTTTTAAATTCTAAATTTTTTTTACATCAAAGAATAAAATTATTAATTTCAATTATTCATTCATTTATTAGTTTATGGTTATTTTTTCAACATAGTTGAAATATAATTATATATCTTGATTAGGAATGATAATCCATTTTATCCATTCCTAAATACTCAAATCTGTATTTACCAAACATATTAATTTATCAATTTCACTATTTGTTAAATACTTGCTACTTTTGATCAAGTTATTTACTTTTTCAGTAAACTCTATATCATTCTTAAAAGATAAAAATTTATTTGAAGTGAGTTGCATAATAATCAACGAAACTTCGATGTTTAACTCTAGTTGTTCTCGAATAGAATCTAAGAATAATGATTTCATTTCTCCAACTGACAATAAAACATCTAAGTTTTTCTCAGTCCTCCAATACTTAGAATAATTTAACTCCTCTTTCTGTATTTCACTCATTTCTTTCTTTCTTTCCTTATTAGAATATTCAAATATTATTTCACCTTCTAAATCATTACTATTTTCTTGTAGCGATACATATGCTTCATGAATTAACTTAAATTCATCTGGATTTTCTTCTGGATGATACTTAATCAAAAGTCTTGCATATGCTTTTTTTATCTCTCTCTTTGATGCATTTTCTTTTAATCCTAACAATTGTAATGCGCTGCTTTTAATCATGACAAATACCCACGTTTATTCAGTGATGAGTCATTGAAAATATCTGATTCCATATATTTTTCTTCATATTTATCTAACATTAATTCAAATTCAATTAATATGCTTTTATTAATATGTATATTTGTTGTTTTATTTCTAAATTTTTCTTCATAAATATTAAACTTATTGCATAATTCCTCTTTATCACAATCATTCAAACCAGCTAAAATATAATTAAATCTCCTTTTTAAATGTTCCCATTTTTCACGAGATTCATAAAAACGTGTTTTATCCTTTATTTCCCTGACTTTTTCATCTAAATCAAGGACTTCTTCAATACCTTTTTCACGCATTTCATAGTAATGAATACTACCTGTAGAGATGACTTTTGCTTCAATAGATAATAATGAATTGATATCATATGAATATGTGAGTTCCACTGCTTCATATTCAACATTGTTAATTGGAACATCAACTAGAATTTGTCCTAATGTGATATTATCATTTGCATAGATTGATTCTCCTTGATTCACATCAAAGTTAATCTTATCTTGACCCAAATTCAAAGTATAATAAGTATTTGACTTGCTTATTGGCAAAACAGAATTCTTCTTTATTAATGTGCTTGTATAGGGATTATTTGTTTGTTGGTGATTAAAAGTATTTGTATTTAGAGAAAATGGGCAAATATCTGTAAGAACTAAATTTTTTACCATGTCTTCTCTTTGCATTATACCAATGTATGTTCCTAAACCACAGACTACAATTTCATCAATATAATCTTTCATCTCTAAAGGAATGTTAAGTAGATCAAGTAAATAATCTTGAACAATGGGCATTAAACAAGTGCCACCCACTAATATCAATTTATCAATATCTTCTTTCTCAAATCCACTTTCCCTCATCGCAATTGAAATATTATATCTTATTTTTTCAAATATTTTAAAAGATTGTTGACAAAATTCTCGATAGCTAATACTAAACCCAAACTGTTTCTCTTTATAAGAAATTATCTGAGTGACATCACTATTTTTTTTAATTTGCTTTTTTATTTGCTCGCATTGCAATAAAATACTATTATATTCTTTATTAGATTCAGTAATAGTAATATTATTATCTTTAAAGAATTTATCTACAAGAATTTTATCAAAATCAGAACCACCCAAGTTATTATCGCCTGCTATTGAACAAATACTCAATATATTATCAAATGAATCTACTACAGAAATATCTAAAGTTCCACCACCAAAATCAAGAACAATAAATGTCTCATCATTATTAGAACGGCACGCCAATGCTGCAGCACTCGGTTCATTGATAAGTCGCTCCACTTTAATTCCAAGTATTTTCCCTATTTTTTTTGTTGCTAATCTTTGATAACTATTAAAATAAGCTGGCACGCTTATCACTACTTCATCAATAGACGTATTAAGAAATCTTTCTGCATCATCTATTAACTGTTTGACAATTAATGCAGATAATTCTTCTGGCAAATATTCCTTATTTCTTATCTTTATTGATTTTCCTTTCCCCATATTTCTTTTAAATAAACAAGCCACAGCGCTAGGTTCTATTAATTGCATATCCTTTGCTTCTTTTCCTACTATCGAATTATTTTTCTCATCGAAATATATCACACTAGGTGTTAGTAATTCGTTATGTTTATTGGGTATAATCATATATTTATTATCAACATAAACCACACCTAAACTGTTTGTTGTTCCTAAATCAATTCCCAAAATCATCATTCCATCCTCCTAAACTATTATCAAATATTTTGCAATACTCCTCTAATGACATCTTAAAAGAGCTACTTCTTTCATTAATTACAACTTTTTCAATTCTTTCATTAAAAATCGCATCTGTATTAGCAATAGAATTTATTGAATTCAATAAATTTCTAGTTGTTGTAGGGAAAAATATATATTTGTTTAATTCATTGAAACTCTTAGTTTCATCTACCCTAGTAAACAAATAAATATTTCCATCATTAATATAAGGTACAACAAATATTTCATCATTAATATTTTCTAAATTATAAATTGATTTAACCTTAGATATATATGCAGGAACTAATATCAAGGTATCTTGCATCTCTTTTACAAAATACTCTTCTCTATTTTTCGCAGCAGATTCTAATATTATTTCTAATGCATTGTTAACATATTTTTTTGAAGCTATAATTTTTTTTGATAACTCCAATTTTTTTAGAAACAGATTTAATTCTGGTTGAATAATGTAACTGCTAAGTTGTTTTATTCTTTTTATTTTTTTGAGTTTATTAGTATAAAATATTTCTCCTTCAATTATCAAATCATTTCTCCCAACAAGAATTCTAACTGAAGTAATTGATGAAACATTATATTGCACATTATTTTTACTTAATGTTATAGTTGCATCCTCGTTGATATTTGTATTGTATACAGTTTTTCTACAAATGGATAAGGAGCCATAAAGAAAACTATATAGATATATTAAATAGATAATAAGAATTATAAAAATTCCTATACCCAAAAAATATGTGTCTACGGACCACCAAACTAAACAACCAAGTGGACATAATATATTTAACCAAAACAAAGAACTAATATTATTTTTTAATGATGCTTCTCCATATTCACCCATCATTTTAGATTTCCTCCTCATATCATATTGATTAATTTGATTCACAATACTTGTTTATTTTGATGTTTCATCATTTAACAAAACAGAGCAACCATCACCCTCAAAACACAATTATTCACACTCCCTTAGAGTAGATTGAAATAAAAATGTATCTCATGTTTCTCAATCTCAACTATAAGTCTTTATTGATTTTACTATATCATTTTTTGCAGGTTAATTACATAGAAAATAGAATATTTGTTCACTACTCTTAATTCACTAGGACTTTTTTAATTACTAATATTTATGGGAAACAAAATACTTCCATCATTTAATTCTATTACGAATAAATTCCATTGAATTTTTTTATCCAACTAATAAATATTATTAAAGTAATTGCAAATAATATCTTGAGAATGGTCCTATCAAGAATGCAAATGGAGCAATAAGACAAAAATATCATAATTTTCAGAAAAATGTATTTTAAAAAATAATTTTTATTAGGAATATAAATTTTCCCAGCTAACCTTGAATTAATAATTTTTAGTCTATTTATTTTAGTTAAAAATACAAATCGACTTATTTTACTAAATGGTAAAACTATCCAAATTACGCATATAATGCATAGTATGGCAAAACTATTGATAGAAAGTATTGCGGGTGATTCCACATTACTTAATATATTTCCAATTGCTATTGAAAATGCTATTAAAAATGGCAATCTAAGTTTTGATATTTTACTTCCATTTTGATATTTAAATTCTTCTATCGATTTTAAATTTACCCTATATAAATTTATTTTACTTTTCCCAATAAGGTTAATCAAAAACAGAATAATAAAATTACCACTTATATCGATTATATAATGTTTATTTGGATTATTAAATATTATTCCCTTCATATTCAGCTCCATAACCGTGTTACTAACAGTTCTAATTACTATGAACTATCTTCATATAAAATCATAATTTTGTATATCTAATACAAAAATCATAACGAGGGAATCCTTATCGCCTAGGTAAGTGTTAAATTATTGTAATTTACCATAAACCAAATTCGTTACCGAGCTAGATCAATCAAAACCAAGTCCCAACTTTGTTAATATTTTCTTAAATTCCTTTTTACATCTTCTATAAAATATTAATATAATGAGAATAATGATTTTAATGATACTTATTATTATTGAATAGAATTGTAATTCCTTTTCATATTGAATATATTCATTATATGACTCTTCTATTTTTTGATTCATCATTTCCGCATCTACTTGATCATTTATATTATACTCCTGTAAAGCTTTTTCTAATTTATTTTGGTCTATTTTCAAAAAACTTTCTGCTAGGTTATTTGTTCTAAATTTTTCCAAGACCAATCTATCTTCTAAATATTCATTCTCTATAATGCCGATATATGGTTTACTACTATCTAAGAAATAAATTAACCTAAATCTATCATCTTCAAAAGGAATCACAATAGAATGCCAAGAAATCAATTGTTCTTGATATGTTCTATTTTTAAATCTACTTTCTCCTTCTAAAGGAAAACTATATAATTCTGGTCTTTTTGCATCAAAAAGATATTTTTCGAAATACGAATACCATTCGTCAATTGCAATTCTCAAGATAATGCCATTTGATATCTCAATGATTTTAAGATATGGACGAGTTTCACACAGATTTTCGTTACATACAGTTTCATACAACCCCTCACGCAAATTAAAGTAATGAAGTTTATCACTTGTCTCAATTTCAACTTCTTGTATGAGTCTATTTTCTCTATCTGCTGTCGAAAGAAAATATAACTTTAAGCATTCGCACAAAAGAAAGTAAATTAATAAGACTTTAAACAATATTTTAATTGTTTTCCAACTTATTTTCATTACTTTTTTAATGATTTGCCATGTAAATAAAAATATACGCTTCATCGTTTTCTCCATTTTCATTAGGATAAGCAGCTCTTTTTCCATCCTTATCAATGTATTTGTAAGGATTATTGTTGAAGGCAATACTTCTATTTTGAGCAATGTTGGAATCTTTCTCACCTAAATAGGTATCTAGTTGCAAAAACCTTTTTAAAGAAGCATCATATGTTCTATTTCTTAAATAGATTAGTTCTAATTATGAGAAATCTACAAGACTCATATTTCTTGTATCAATGATTCTAAACAATTCATCATTGATATAAATGAAGGAATAATTTTTGATATTGTGAACATCAATAACTTTATTTAGTTTAATACTATTTTCATCATAATCATTCATATATTTAGAATATAACAAATCGATATCAATTTCATTTATTTTATCTACTACCATCATATTTTCACCTAATAAATCAGATTTATATATTGTACCTGATTTATCAATAAGAATCATTTCATCACCTATTATGTTGATAATATTTAATCTATTAGATAATCCTATTGTTTGATTAAGTACGCCATCCGGATTCATAAAATATATATAATCATAGCTAGACTGCATATCTTTATTCTCTCTTGAAAGAACTATTATACTGTTTTCTTCATTTGTTCCAACTGATTTTAATTTTTTACCATGATCAGCTCTAACTTTACTTATTATCATCTTACTATCAAAATCAACCACGGATAGATATCCCAAATCATGACGAATAATATACTTTTTATTGTTTATGATAAAATCCGGAATATCGTATCTCGTCTGAATTTCAAATTGTGGAAACAGTATTTTCCCACCGTCATAAATCTTATATCTAAATTCTATTCGTCCTTTAGTTTCATAATCAACCATTCTTACTTCATCACTTGAAATAAATAGAATATCTAGGTTTAAATAACTTTTTAAATCATTTATTTTTTTAAACCTTTTATCTAATGAATCTAATTCTATGTGATTATTACTATAATCATTATTAAGTACAACTACAATTCCATTTTCAGTATACTGAAATGCTGTTATACATTTATTATTTAGACTTGTTATTAGTTCTTTGCCACTATAAATGGCACACTTATCTATGTAATAATATTGTTCATTGTAGTAAACAACCTTTGACGTGGCCACAACATTTGCCCCTATACTATTTAATGTTACAAAACTTGTACTGAATTTTGATGAATCACCTATTAGCATGTCCTCTATATACACATATTTTTCTGTACATCCAACAAGTATAAATGAAACAGCTAAAATTATGAATACGATTTTTCTCATTAATTTACCTCGATATTATATTCTATATTATAAAGATTATCTTTAAAATAGCTAAATATTTTACTATTTGAAATACTAATTGTATCATAGTCAATTGAATTGTAGATTGTGGAAGTAATACCATCTTTGTTTATATACATCGCATGGGCTGATACACCTAGAAATACTGCTGAAACTATATTATGACCTTTTTTCAAATCAAAAAACCAATCAGTTCTTTTCGAGACACGAGTTTTCACATCAAAGTTATCTAATATACTTTTAATTTCATAAATATTTAGTCCTTTATTTTCTATTATTGTATTATTGAATATCACTTTTGCTGCCATTAAAATTATCTCTGAAATGTTCTTTCTTATTCCTTTAGTGACAAACAAATTATAAATCGATATATATGCACAGCCATTTTCTGCTAAAGAAAAACCATTAATAATTGTATCATTTAGCAATCCTTGGTTATTAATATGACCTTTGCCAAACGTTTTCTCTACATTTTGATCAAAGATAGAATAAGAAGATATTTTATTTTTGCCTGTATCTGGGCAAATGAAGTTACCTATCAACATAGCATTGAGATTATTTTCACTCTGATTCTTCATATTTTGTGGATTCAATAAATTGGTAGTACCACCAATAACACTTCCACTTAAAATATTTCCTAATGCTTTATTTGTAGGTGGTGGTACTAAACAAACATTCGTTGGAGGATTACTTACTCCTCCATTCTCACCAGGATACGCAGCCCTATTTCCACCCTTATCAATATACTTATAAGGATTGTTGTTGAAGGCAATACTTCTGTTTTGAGTAATGATGGAATCTTTCTCACCCAAGTAGGTATCTAGTTGTAAGAATCTTCCAGAAGTTGCATCATAGGTTCTATTTCTTAAATAGATTAGTCCTGTGATATCTCTTCTTTCTCCATTATACCCAAATCCTAGTGAATCTGCTATGCCATAATCAGAATAGTTATAAGATTCTGTATCTTTTCCTTCTTGATTGGTTATGGATGTAACAGAGTCGTTTCTTGATGTTTGATAATAAATAGTTCCATCACTGATTCTTGATACACCATAACTATAACTTCTTGTTTGAGTAGGTGATTTTTCAACTAAGACTTCAGTATATTCTTGTGTTACATCATTGATGAACGTAGTGATTTGTGGTACATAGGATGTCATTGAAGATGTATTTTGTGTTTCTGCTTCTTGCATCAACTTCTTATTGATTACCTTGCATCCTTTGTTTTTGTTGATGAGAAGAACTTGTTCTCTCATGGCTTCAAAGGTATCTTCGTTTTCTTTTCTAGCTAGAATTCCTTTTAATTGATTCACTGTATAGTTTTTATAAAGCGTATTTGTCGACTCATCATGAATGACTGTTGTATCTTGTACTGATTCAGTTAATCGGTTTCCATTGCCATCATAGGTATAGGTGGTTTCAGTCTTACCTTGATTTACTTTCACTAAACGATTAAAACTATCATATGTGTAATTTGTGACGACACCGGCTGCATCCATTTTTGATTTCACATTGCCATTCGTGTCATAGGTATACTTTGTTTCACCTTCTTTGGAAGTCATGGAAGTAAGTTGATTTTTCTCATTGTAGTTGTAAGAAACATCACCACTCTTTGATTTTTGAATGCGATTACCGAAAATACTGTAGTTGTATTCAACTTCTACTCTTTCTCCATCAATCATCTTGGAACTGGTTTTGAGTTCATTGTTTTCATCATAGGTGTAGGTATTGGTATAGTTTTCAGTTGGTGTTGTGATTTCTTCAGAAAGTAGATTATTCTCCGAATCATACGTAAATTTAAATCTTTCTATTAAAGATCCATTCGATTTTGTTTCTTTCTTTAGTAGTCTTCCATAGATATCCGTTTCAAGTTCAACTACAACTCCATTACCTTGTATTATCTTGTCTACAAACCTATTCACATCGTAGGTGTATCTTGCTTCCAACTCATGATTTCGCTCAATTGTAATCAATTGATTGAAGTCATTGTATTCTTTCGTTATAACTGTACCCTCTGCATAAGTAATCTCAGTTTGGTTTCCAAAAGAATCAAGTTGATAGGTTGTTCTGTTTCCTTTGACATCCTTGACTTCAGTAATTCGATTCAAGTCATCAACAACTCTAGTCTCTGTTCCCTGATTGTTCGTTGTCGATACTAAGTTACCGCGTAAGTCATACTCTTTCTTAATCGTATCAGAACCTGTTGTGATTTGAATGACTTGATTCAACTCATTGTATTTTGTCGTAATGACAGTACCATTTGGTTTAATCAGTTCGATTTGATTTCCTTGATGATCATAGGCAAAAGTTTCCTTGAATCCATTTTCATCGGTATATTCAATTAAGTTGTTTGATTCATCATAAACAGAAGTTGCGATTTTATCATCATTGATTTTCTTTTCAATGACATTGTTGTTTCCATCAACTTTATAATTCACAACTCTTCCTGATGGATCTTGTACTTTAACTAAATTCTTTTCGCCATCATAATCATACTTTATTTCATTCCCTAAGGTGTCTGTTGAAGAAATTACATTACCAAAATAGTCAAATTTTTGAGATGCAACATGACCATCCTTGTCTTTGACTTCAGTTTGATAACCTCTCTCATCATAACTGTAGTTATAAAGTTGATTACCATTTAAACTTATTTCTATTACGGCATTTCTTTCATCATAAGTTGATTGTGTAGTAACGCCTTGTTTTGATTCTTCAATGATGTTGTTGTTTTCATCGTAGCTATTTTCTTTTTGAAGGAACCCATTAATTGATTGCGTAAGTAGGTTACCACTACCATCATAAGTAAAGCTAGTAATGATTTGATTGTTTTGGGTTTGCGTTAATACTTGTCCCAATTCATCATAAACAAAACTAGTTTCAATACCGTCAAAATCTATTGACTTACTGATTCTTCCTAACACATCATACACGATGTGTTTTTCTTGTTTCATGGCATTGATTGAAGTGATTTGTTGATTGTAGTTGTTGTATTCATTTTCTTCAATGATAATTCCATCTTCAATTTGCTGTACTATATTACCTTGATTATCATATACAGTTTCCACAAGAAGTCCATTAGGCTTCTCCTCTTTGATGATTCGATTCAATGCATCATAAACAAAGGTGGTTGTATTGCCATTCCCATCTGTCTTTGTTATTGCATTTCCTAGTTGATCATACGTTGTTAATTTAGATGACTCATTTGAGTCAATCTCTTCAATCACTCTTCCTGCCTCATCATAAACAAATTTATGGTGAAATCCATATGGATAATTGATTTGAATGTTTTGTTGTTTGTCATTGTAAACATACTCAACTAAAAAGTTGAGTTGATCTACTGTTTTAACTGTTTGCCCAAATGCATTGTACTCACTTGTTGTTGTATTCCCTAAAGCATCTGTCACTTGAACCACATTACCTTCTGAATCATAGAGAGTCGATGTCGTATTTCCTCGAGGATCTGTTACTGAAATTTGATTGCCATTCTTGTCATAGGTATAAGAAGTAATGTTGCCATTCTTATCTGTTTTTGAAATTATTTGACCTTTGGCATCGTAATCTATTTCATCTATAAAACCTAAGGCATCTGTTGTTTTTATCAAACGATTATTTTCGTCATAATCAAATTCTGTAGAAAAACTTCCTCTTGTTTCCTTTATTTTATTGCCTACTTCATCGTACTCATATGAAGTATTGATTCCTTTAGATGTTGTAGAACTCACTTGATTTAATTCATTGTACCTAGTTGTTGTTTCAATCCCATCAAATCCTACTTTTCGTACAACTTGACCCTCTTCATTGTATTCATTTGTTTCAACTTGATTCATTGCATTGGTTGTTTGAATCAGTTGATTGTAGGTATCATAGGCGTATACAGTTGATTGTCCTGCACTATTACTAACAGAATTCAGATTCCCAGTTGTCGTATAACTTCTTTCCTCAATGAGTCCAGTTAAGTTATTGATGGTTTTCGTTACTTGATTCATTTGATTATATTCTGTTGTACTATCACGATCTAATGTTTTCTCACGGATTACATTTCCGAACTGATCAATTTCCTTTTGAGATACAACGACTCCTTCCATCGTAATTGTCGTGTTATCACCAAATTGATTATACGCATAGTTTGTCACCACATTACGTGCTGATATAACTTCACTTACTTGACCTTTTGCATTGTATTTTGTCGTCGTGATGTATCCTTCTGCATCTTTTTCTTCAATCAATCTTGAGTAAATATCATAGGTTGTTTCTGTAATATTTCCAAGCTCATCAATTTCCTTTGTGACATTCCCATTTAAATCATATTCTTTCTTTACTGAATACCCTAAGGCATTCATTGTTTCAATCACTCGGTTGTTTTTATCATATACTGTTTTTGTTCTGTTACCTTTTGGATCTATCACTTCTACTTGATTACCATAACTATCGTAGATATAGCTTGTCGACTGCCCTAAAGCATTCGTACTCTTTGTGAGTTGTCCTAAGGCGTTGTACTCACTTTTTACTGATTTACCATTGGTGATAGTTTCAATTACTTGTCCAAATTCATCAAAAACACTTTCAGTTATGATTCCTTTACTACTCACTGTTTTGACAAGTTGCCCCTTGTCATTGTATTCGTTTTGAATTACTTCTCCTGTTGGGTATATTGTCTTGATGATACGATTTGATGCATCATACTCAAAACTAGTTTCTTGACCATAACCATCCATTGTTTTTCGAGCCAAACCATTTTTATAAATTGTCTTTGTAGAATTCCCTCTTTGGTCAATTGTTTCAATAATATTTCCTGCATCATCATATACATTCTTACTCTCATTACCACGAATATCAGATGTCTTAACCAAACGATTCTTACTATCATATTCATATGTTTCTATATTCCCTAAGGTATCTGTAAAAGACACTTTTTGTCCTTGTTGATTATAAATGGTAGTTTCTGTTAAGCCATTTTGGGTTGTGGATAAGACATTGCCCATGGAATCATAAGTGGACTCTGTGACTGCACCAAGCGGATTTGTATAGCGGATGACATGGCCTTGTCCATCATAGACATAAGCTTCAACTGCACCATAACTATCTTTTTTCTTTAGCACATTCCCTTTTGTATCTAACTCGTAGGTTGTACTTCTTCCCTGATTATCTTCTTCTTTTGTTACATAACCTAAATCATTGTATATATAGGTGGTAGTAAGTCCGAGTTTGTTGGTATAAGTTTTAATCTGATTTCCTTCATAGGTATACCTTTCCGTATTTCCTCGCTCATCTGTTTTTGAGGTCATTCGATTTTCAGTATCATAAGTAAAAAATTCTGTTTTACCATAGATATCCGTAAAACTTAACTTATTACCAACTCCATCATAAGTACTCCACTCCTCTGTTTGATTGGGATAAACTTGATGCGTAATATTTCCATTTTTATCTGTTTCAAAAAGTGTTACAGAGCCATCAAAATCCACTTGTTTACTCACATAGCCAAACTCATTGTATTCATAAGATGAAACTTCACCCAATTCGTTGGTAATAGAAAGCAATTGATTCTTATTCTGGCTATATTCATTGATTTGTTTTGTTCCATCATCATACCTAAGTTCAATGACACGATTGTAGTCATCTATACCATAGATAACTGTATTACCCTCTGCATCCGTTACGCTAGTTTCTTTATTTCCATAGGCAAAAGTCATGATTTTGTCTTCGCCATCCATTTGTGAGATAACTCGATTCTTCTGATCATAAGTATTTCTACCCAAAGAAAAGCCATCTTCATCGATGATTTCACTTACTCTACCTTGATCATCATAAGTATATTTTTCTATGTACCCCTCTGTATCCATAAACTGTGTCATTTGATTCTTGTCATTGTATTCATAACTGACAAATGATCCATCTGGTAAAGTAATCTTACTCACTAGGTTTTTTGTATTGTATTCAAAGAGTACTTCTTTTTGATTATCAATATTCAATGTTGTCATATGAAAATAATCATCATAGATGACTTCTGTAAAATGACCATTTAGCTCTTCAATTTTAGTTAGTGTTCCAGTTTCATCAAAGAATATTTTTTGTTTTGTTTTTTCTTCTGTTAAGGTAACTTTATTATCTTGTATTTCAATGTTGTAAGGATTATCCAAATCTTTATCAAATCCAGAGCCATTGTTTCTAAATTCATACACTTTCCCATCACCTGTAAAATACAATAAGTTATTCTTCTTATCATAGAATACAAACTGATCATAATTACTAGAGAAGCCATTTCCAAATGATGTACTAATAAGTTCTCCTAAAGAATTATAGAATCGTTTAAAAGGTATTTCTTTATAATCATTGATTGTGAAATCCGTATTTTCATGATAATAGTTCCCACTTCCTGTATTAATTGGATCTCCAGCATAACATCCATAAAGACAAACTGGTCCTCTGTATTTATACTCTGCAGTATATTCCTCAAACATAAGGGGTGGCAAAACATCATTCTCATTGATTTTTGGTGAATTTGTAGGTACACGAATCAGTACAACATCACCTTCTTTAATTACTTTGGAGGTGGTATTGTTGTCAAGAAGGATTTGCTCTACTGTAACACCATAATAAGAGGAAAGTGATGCTAAAGTTTCACCCAATTTTGCTTCGTGTTTCATGAACTTATCAGAGTACACATCTTCTGTGTTGGTTTCACTTCCAACTTCTACCTTCATTTTAAAGGTATAGAAGGTATCCAATTCGTCAAATGTAGATGCTTCAACATAGTCTGTTGTATAATTTACTTTTTCTACGAGTATTTCTTGAACACCTGTTCTTGGATTTGTTTTATAGATTGGATCCACATAGAATAATCTTTCCTTGTCGTCATCTTTTGCACTCACTTGTGTTGTCGTTGCTAGTTTATTTCCACTTTCATCCAACTTGACAAGATCAAATGAAATCTTACTCTTTGGCTTAGCTAATCCATCTATGCTAACTGCATCTAACTTACCTAAACCTGTTGAAAATAAACGCAATCTTGCATCCATTGTATTAATATCAGTTTCAGGATTTACATCATACGCTAAACGATATGTTATCGATACTTTTGGTCTTTCTGCATTGCCTTCTGTATAGAATCGACTGGGTTCAATATTAGTGTCTTCATTTTGAGCCACTAAGATAAGTGTTTTGTTTACTCCTGTATATAAATCTTGTGTATGTTTCGTTACATCAAATGATTTATACCCCGTTGAGTTTAGTACTGAATTCGATAGAGAACTTTCCAAAGTCGCACCATTAAGACAGTTATTAAAATTTAAACCTGTCGACATGGGATCAATATAAGGTCTTGAATATACATTAATTCCCGAGTTCGTGGTACTTCCTTCATATTTATACATTTGCAAAGATGCACTGACAATTTCCATCCCTGTACCAATATTCGGCATGACAAAATGAGCTATTGTTCTACCAATGCCAATTTCGTCACCTCCCTTAGTTCTTCCAACAGGAGTATTTGTCATTTGTATAGGCATTCCACCCCAACTTCGTACAGTAGATGTTGTTACGTCAACTGTCTGATTACTTCTCGGCGTTATAATTGGATCAATTGCTATTGGAAATGCTCTTTCTTCAGCATTTACCCAATTTTGATCAAAGATGGTTGTCACTTCTATTTCAGTACTAGATAATCGAATTACTTCTAATGTTAATTGTTCACTGGTGACTCCTACATTATCCATAAGATAGGGTGTTTCAATTACGAATTCTACTTCACCCTCTTTTTCTAAATAGATGGTTGTTCCTTCCTGTCTAAACTCTAAATCTCCAATATCAATCACTTCAGCAATTCTATTTGAATTTAGTGGTTTTGTAAGCAATACATTCGACTTTACTTTAGTAGATGATAAACTATATAAAACATCGATTCCTTCTTTTACATTAAAATACTGTATCGTATTTCCATCCATTCTAATGTCACTTGTATTGGATTCAGGTAGTTTCATTTCAAGTGAAAAACCACCTTCATTTGTGATTCTCGCTAATCTTTCCTCATCACGATAAAAAGCGATATCATAATATCCCTCACCATTGATTGCAAATTTTGTTTGATCAATTAAGGAATACGTTGTTGGTGGTGTTTGTAGCGTTAAATCAATCTCTTCAAATTGTCCTTCAATTTCTTTATGAACAGGTTCAAAATAAACATCTGTTACAAAGGTTTTCTCATCAATTTGATATGTTTTTGTATTCTCTGTTCTTTTTTCAATGATTTCGTTATCCTTGTCCACCAAAGTAGCTTGTGGCAAAACCATTGAAAAAGAATGATTCTCCTCCGTGAGTGGTGTTTCTATAGGTATAGTAGAAACAGGTGTAGTTACTGGAATTTGCGTAGTTTCAGGTGTAGGTTCACTTGTTGGTATAGGTACATCAGTAGAATCCACGCTAGGCGTACTCACTGGATCACTTGTTGGTTCAATTGGTATCTCTGTCTCTGGTGTTTCTTGTGCTTCGATTCTGGATTCCTTATTTCCTAAAGTTGGTATCAACATTGCAGTTCCTGTTGTACTTTTTAACTGAACTTTATTCAGTTCTGCTTTTACTGCAACTGCACCCATTTGAAACTGTGATAAAAACATAGATACAACAAAACCAACTTTTATCCATTTTATAATTTTCTTATTCATATGGTTCTCCTATCACAAGTTCATTTAATCTACTTAGTGATTCTTCTAATGCATCAATATTTTCAATTGAATTCTTTTCGATTAGATTCCCTAAGTCATTTGAAACTTGTTGGAGTTGTTTTCCTATTTCCTGATTATTTAGATTTTTTGAAGCACTTTTATCTTCTGCCATAAGTTTTAAGGTATCCACCACTTTCAAAGCATCTTCATTCCATCCTTGGCTGCAAAAATCTGCCCTTTCTAATAGATCAAATAATTGAATCAAATTTAGAGTTTCTTGTTTCTCTTTCTCAATTTGAGATGTTAGTTCTTGTTCATTCTGCTTTTCTTTAGTTTCACTACATGACTTTACACATAGTAAAAAAAGTATTATCAAAATGCAGATAATACTTAAAAAGATAAGTCTTCTAAACTTTTTATTCTTCATATTTATCCCCAATCTATAAACTATCTAATACGCACTTAATCATACCTAGATGGGTATTAAATATTAATTATACTATTTATGCCTGTATTTAGATATTTTTCTTGGGCTGTTTTTTTCTCTGTCTTTAAGAATATATTCAATCATAATTTTCTTTGAATTATTCTTACCAATTTCTACAAATTTTTTCTTTTTGTCATTTTCATTAATGATTAAAACAATCGCTAAGCCAATTACTATTACAAATACAATTCCTAGCAATTCATAACGTATTGAATCCCCTTTAACAAATGTTGACAAAGCTATAGTGATAAAACTTGAAATAATCGCTATACAAAAATTATTTGCTATATTAATTCTTTGATTAATGATTAATTCATCTTCAATAACTTTTCTTTCAAGACTTGCCAATTTTCCCACTAATGTTGCTGTATCTTTAAGTTCATAAATTTTTAGCGTTGCAATATTGTCACGTAGTATGCAATCTCTTTCTTCCATCGTATTATCTTTCATTTTCTTGTCCTGTTCTATACGTTGATGAAACTCAAGCAATAACCTAATAATCATCGTTATATATACTGGATTTTTTTCAATTGTCTTTACAATTAATTACCAAAAGTGGTATCAAAGATAATAAATTTAATATTCCTTAACTCGAATGAGTTAAGGAATAACAATTATTATGAGTTGTGTTAAATCGATTGTTCAATTATTGATACGATTGCTTTCAATAGTTAAACATTCACTAAAATACTTTTGGAATAAAAATAGATCCAATATAATTATTAACTATAAATTATTTAGTTTTCTTATATTTGTTTAGTTTGCTACTAAGTTTAGGTTGATGCATATTGCTTGCAGATACACAGTTTAATGAGGCAACACCTTTCTTGTAAATCATCTTGATAAGTACTTGGTTAATTTTTTTCACGATTCTAATCTCCTCTTCTATGTATTCTTAATATCAAAAACAACATAAAAAACAACCATCTTGTGACAGATGGTCGATATGTGTGATACTTGGTCATTTTAAAGGAATTACAATGGAACATATAAGAAATTCATCTTCAATGACATAGGAAATTGAGCCATTGTATTTCGCTGCTATTTCCTTGATTGTTTTGATTCCATAACCATGATTATTTCCTCTTTTTGAATCCATAAGATCATCTGGTTTCATACTTGAATCTACTCTATTCTTCAAAGTGAAAAATGCATAGTTATTCTTTTGTTCTATGATTAATTCGATTTTCTTATCACCTACGCTATGCAGCACACTATTTTCAAGAGCATTACCAAGCAAGACCATGTAATCATTATCACTTATATTTACCTCATTAACCAGATTTACTGAAAAATTAAAGATGTAGCCCTTTTCTTTAGCTTCTTGAGTGAATTTGTTAATAAGAAAATCTAGTATTCTTGAATTGAATTTTCCATAACTATGAATCAAATTTACTTCATCTAAGTAAGAAACAATTGAATTCTTTGCATCAGATATCTCATTGTTATCAATATCATTTAAAACATTTAATAAGATATGCTTCAAATTGTGTTTCAATTTTGATATTTCAGCGCTGTTTAATTCTATTTCATGATATCTTCTGTTTTCAAATTCAAGCATCTGATAATTCAATATTTTTTCTTGTTCAATTTCATTTTTCTTCAAATAATCAAAGAAATAGACAATGATTAAAACCATAAATATAAATAAAAGAAAAACTGTTATCATTATTTCTAATGGATTAATGGAATTTGTATAAATTATACTCTCTATAAAAATAAAGATAAGCTGAATAAATACAATTAATATGACTAAGTAGATAATTTGATTATTACTTATTTGATTTTCATACTTTTTTCTTTGGTATGCTATTTCACTCAAAGTAAAAAACAATAAAATTTTTGATAATATAATTAGCCAAAAAAAAGCACAAGTTTTTGCTAATTCAATTGAATTCAACTGATTAAATAAAAGATAACTCGTTGTAATCGTTAAAAATCCATTGATTAAACTAATAATTACATAAGGAAGGAAAGAAACAAATATCTTCTCTCCTATAAAGTTATCTGTAAAAATTAAACAAAATACAAAATTCAATGAAATGAATACAATTTTAAAATAACCTTCAAGTCCAATTGCAAAGTTTGAAAAAGTCATCAAAACTGTTCCAAGTAGAATAAACACAGTAAAATATACATAATTAAACTTGTTATTTAGTTTACAAAACCGAGCAATGAATATAAAGATAATCAATTGCTCAACGAAATTAATGAAAATATCAAACCCACTCATAGTTACCCTCTTCTTAATAAATATTGAACAAATGCCTCACTTATTTCTTTTATCTTTCTTCTGCTAATTTTAAGTTCAACAGAATTTTTAAGTATCATTACCCCATCCTTGATACTATTCACATTACTTAAGTTCACTAAAAATGACATATGAATTTTAACAAAGGAATCATCATTAATTTCCTCAATTATTTTCTTCATTGTTTTTCTAATGATGTATTTATTTTGCTTTGTTACAATATACATATCATTTTTGTATACTTCAAAGTAATAGATATCTTTATAAAATATTTCTTCTTGATTCTTACCATTATCAAAAATAAAAACTTGATTACTTTTAATAAAATAATTAGCAAATTTAGTTAATGCTTTTAATAAGTCATCTTTAAGGAATTCTTTTCGAACAAAGTACAGTGATTCAACAGCAAATGTATTGAATACTAAATCCTCTCTGTAGGATATAAAAATGACTCTTGCTGCTGGATTAGTTTCATTAATTCTTTTAGCTAATTCCAGTCCTGTTATTGAGGGCATATCTAAATCTAACAAATAAAGATCATATTGAGCAGTATTCATTGTAAATGAAACATCATCAAATTCATCTAATTGAAAGTGAATATTAGGAATATGGATAGTTGAAAAACACTTAATTACTTGCTCTCTATCTTCTTTAGAATCATCAACAATAGCTACTCTAATTTCCATTATTAGTCCTCTATATAGGTTGTACTATGTTTTAAAAGAAACATAAGTACCGCATTAAATATTAATACAATCAGTATTATAGTATCTATTTTACAATCAAATAATTGTAATATCAAATTTAAACCAGCATAGACTAATAGAATAATAATCGCATAAAATCGATATTGGTGCTTTTCCATGACTGTTAGTGGATTATTTACGTGCTGTACAGGGGCGTTTTGATAAATATAAAAAGAAGATAAAATCAAGAATAACAAATTGATATAAGTACTTTGAAATAGATTAGTTTGGTACAAAACTAGGAAAATGATATAAAAAATAGTATATAAGAACCAACACATAAAATAAGTATCAGCATGGTAACCTCCTGAATACTTTCTTATAATAGTCAACAAGATAATATAGATTATTGTTGGAATTACTGTGTTTGTTAAAATACTAATTAAAAGAAGAAACAAATATGTTGACCATTCATGAATGATTATTTTGATTGCATGGTAATATAATTCCTTATCCTCTTCCAGTTTGTTTTCTTTATTAAAGTAATTATAAATACTAACAACTAATCTATCTACTATATTATTCACACAATCACCTCGTTAACATTCTATACCTTTTTCTTTTTTAATCTAGTCTATTGTGATAAATGGTTAGCTGGTGTGATAATTGGTACAAATCCATCTAAAAAGAATCCTTTTATTGGATTCTTCTATATACCAAATCAACCATACCATGAAATATTTCTGTCTTCATAAGTTCTAGTTTTGTTTGATTATCCTGTTTATCAAATAGACGGATGCCTTTTCCTAAAAGGATAGGAATCATTGTTATGTAGTATTGATCAATCAAATTTAGTTCAATGAGTTGATTGATCAGATTGGCTCCACCACACACCCAGATGTCTTTACCTTCTTTATTTTTCAAATCAGTTATCAACTCTTTTAAGTCCTGGTTGGTAAATTGAATATTGTACTTTGATTTCAATTTTTTATGTGTATAAACATAAGTCATCATCTTTTCATAAAGCCAGTTTTGAGGTGATAGCTCAGTTACAACCTGATGATATGTTGTATAACCCATAATTATCGTATCAATATCATTAATAAAATTAAGATACTGGGTATTTTCTTCAATTTCTGGATCTTGCTGAATCAACCAGTCAACACTACCCTTTTCATCCGCAATATAGCCGTCTAAACTGGTGGCAATAAATAAAATTACTTTTCTCATAATCTAACCTCACTTGGCTAAATCTTACCAGTTTTTCAAAATATTATCTTCTTCCATGCCCTGTTCATCCACCTTGAATATTGAAATAATTGTTTTGGGACTAGGTAGTGGTTGCTTTGGGTTAAGCAAATATTGATTCATACTGGTTTGAATCATTGACCAATAGAGTGATGTTAATATCTTTGGATTTTCATGATTTAAACTTCCTTCTTCTTGACCTTTAACGATAAAAGACTCAATTTGATTAAATACATTCTCTTTCTTTATTAACTTCTTGGCTGCACTTGGTACATCATCACTACGATGAATCATGTAAATAAACGAGAATATTTTAGCTCTGTAGGGCTGTTTTTGAATAGATTCGAAGATTGATTCAGTTAAACGATAAAAGAAATCATAAATCGAATCATAATACATACCTAAGGGTAAATTGGTTCCATCTATTGCGATTTTAGTCAGTTCGTTGAATAGTTCTTCTTTATTTTTAAAATAGTGAAATAACAATCCAACACTCATTCCAGCAAAAGAAGCAATATCTTGTATCTTCGTACCGGTATATCCTTTCGCAACAAAAACATCAATTGATGCAATAATAATTTCAAGTTTTCTCTTTTCTTTTTGTTCAAATCGCATAAAGTCCTCTTATTGAATAAATATTCAATGAATATATGTTCAATATAATCTGTTTTAGGTAATAATTCAATGATTTTATTATATTATATCTCTTTTCATAAAGATTGTGGTTTCCAAAGGACTATTATTGTATGCATCACACTGAATAAATCCCTTCTTCTTATAGAGATGAATGGCACTTTTTAATGCTGGTATTGTATCTAAAACCATTGTTTTATAGCCTATTAATCTTGCTTGTTCGATTAATAGATCAATTAATCTTCCTGCAATACCTTGTCCTCTTACTTCACTTCTTACATACAATCGCTTCATTTCACATACATCTTTACTTAATTTTCGTAGTGCTATACACCCTACGACTCTATCTTGAGATAATACAACATATAATCGACCTTCTGGTTTACCATACTTAGATTCAATTTCTTCTAACTCTTTGTCAAAGCTTTGAAGCGTTAAATAAACTTTGAAGTCTGGATCATTATCTAGAAGCATTTGAGTATACTCAATGAATAATTCTCTTACTTCTTGAAGATAATTCATACCTTCTTTTATTTCATATTGCATTTGATCACCTCATTTTGTCAATTTTAGCATAAAAAAAGAGTTCTGTATAAGAACTCCATTATATTTTATGCTAAAGCTTTTTTAGCTGATTCTACGATTGTTTCAAAACCTTTTGGATCGTGAATAGCGATTTCACTTAACATTTTACGGTTAACTGTAATTCCAGCTAACTTTAATCCATGCATTAATTTTGAATAACTCATGTCATGCATTCTTGCTGCTGCATTGATACGAGCAATCCATAATTTACGCATTTCACGTTTAGTTTGTTTACGACCTGCGTAAGCATAACGCATAGAATGCATTACTTGCTCATGGGCTGTCTTATATAGTAAGTGCTTTGCACCATAGTAACCTTTTGCTAATTTTAATACTCTTTTTCTACGAGCACGTGTAACCGTACCACCTTTAACTCTTGCCATTTCTTATATCCTCCTTCAGCTTAGTCTTGAATCAAGTGCTTGATTCTCTTCATATCACTCTTAGAAACTAGTGTTGATTTTCTTAAATGCACTTTTTGTTTATGAGTTTTATGTGCAGCCATGTGAGAAGTATAGTTATGGCCTCTCTTTAATTTTCCAGTTCCAGTTCTTTTTACACGTTTTGCTAATGTCTTTTTAGTTTTCATCTTTGGCATAAAATTTATCCTCCTCTATTTACCTTTTTTTGGCGATAATACGACAGACATGGTGTTACCTTCCATTGATGGTGCTTTTTCAACACCTGCAAATTCTGACATTTGCGCAATGAATTGTTTCATAACTTCCCTGCCAACTTCAAGCCTTGTCATCATACGGCCTCTAAAACGCATATCTACTTTAACTTTCATACCCTCTTCAGCCCATTTTTGAGCTTGACGAAGTTTAGTGTCAAAGTCGTGTTTATCAATTACAGGAGACAATCTTAATGGTTTAACTTCTGTAACTTGTTGATTTCTTTTTGCTTCTTTCGCTTTCTTTTGAGACTCAAAGCGATACTTTCCAAAATCAAGAATTTTGCACACTGGTGGGTTTCCATTTGGTGCAACACACATTAAATCTAACTCACTTTCGTAAGCCTTTTCCAATGCTTCGCGTCGAGACATAACTCCCAATTGTTCCCCTTCAGGTCCAATTACAAGAACTTCTTTAAATCGAATGTTTTCGTTGACTAGTTCATCAGTCATGAATTTTTTAGTAATAAGCGACACCTCCATGTCTTTTTATCGAATAAAAAGCAGGTACATAGTGCACCTGCTTTACTAGATTTATTGATAAACAATATACCGTAGCGTGAACCCAAATCCATAGGATATCAGGTGAGAAGAGGTGCTTCTACTTTCCACATCTTTAAATACTTAGTAAGTATACAATAATCTACTTTGTTTGTCAAATATGAAATCCAACAACATGGATATCCACACTGCCACATTTCATACTCGTCATGTCATAAATGTTTTGATAAATCCTATTTTGTAAGATTTCACATGTTGCATTTACATTTGCACCATATTTTAACTTCACATCAATCGCAATATGAAGTTGATTGTTTGCTATTTTACATGAGATTGCTTTATTGAATTTCGTTGCTGGTATTCTTTCTACACTATCCACATCGTCTAATGTAATATCTGCAATTAATTCAAATACATTTTTTGATAAAGCAATTTCACCTGCACCATCTTTTTCAGTTAACAATACATATTCTTGAGCCATTTTCTTCACCTCTATATTGGCATTATAGCATGAAAATCCTTTGATTTAAAATAGATTTACAATCTTATGTTCCAGTGTTGAAGAATAATCTTCAAGATTTTCATTAAATTCTTCAATACTGTGTGTGCGCATACTAACAAGTTCAATAAAATCTCTAAATAACTCCAACATGTTAAGTAGTTTATCTTCATGGATGATATCAATTTTCCCTACTTTAACCATTGTTTTTGCTACTACCTCTGCAAATACATCTCTACACATTTGACCATTTACATCACCCAATTGGCTAAATTGTTCATGGTACCATGATGGTGGAATAATTAAATTTTTTATAATTTCAATGAATTTTGAGAAATCTTGAATATTATTACCAGGTTCAATCGCAAATAACATGACAAAGAATACATGCCATTCAAAATCTATATTAATAATGCTTTCCCAGTATTGTCCAATAATATTGCAAAAAGGATCTGGATGACTATAAGAATTCTCTAGATAAATTGGATAACTAAAATCGAAGTCCATAATTTGTAATAAGTTAAAATGTTCAAAATACTCAACCATTCTATACTGTGGATGCTCACACGATACAAAATCCTTTATATAAATATATTGACTTAAAACCGAACTACATTTCCTAAAATCAGTAGTAAATCCTACAGTTTCATTCATTTTAAGAGCTACCAAATCATTAATCGCTTTAGCAATAAAGATTTTAAAACCACCCTCTGACATGCCAATCTCACGATCACTTTGTGATTGATCAATTAGTTGTTTATACACAATTTGTAACTGACGATCTACAACTTCTAAATTATCACGTATAGAAGCTAGAATATTCTTTACAAATGAATCATACACTACAAATTGGGTATTCTTATAAACAACTTGGTGCTCTACTTCTGACCAAAATGAATGAACAAGTGATTTGATCTGCAATTCAAAATTAATCTTTTTTTGATTAAATACCATATGGCCATCAATGCGATAGATCGTAAATCCATTGCGTTGTAGTTGTGGTTGAGGCATATTCAAATTCAAGTAAACATCATGGTTGGCTACGCATTGGTAAGTTCCTTTACTTGTTTGTTGGAAATGATGAAACAGTTCACTAAAGATATTATTTTCATCACTAATAAAACGACATTCAAGTGTAAGTCCCACAAGGTCAGGTAATGCATTCACTGCATCTTCTGCTGTTTCATACTCTAAATAGTATTTATTACGAATTAACTTCTCTTTTAAACTTTCTTTTGATTTAATGCGTGATGAAATACTTACAATAACATCACCCTTTTCTTTTTTCATTAGATTTTCAAACAAGTCCGTTAAAACATGTTCAACATATTGAAAAGTAGGTTGATTTAATTCTAGTAAATTACTTACTTCATCTATAAAATCAAATAATTCTAAACGCATACTACCTCCTATCGGATTCTTAATCCTTTTGGTATTTTATTCTTAATTATTGAACCATCACTTTTTCCAAACCCTATAAATTGATCCATGATTCTTATACCCACAAATCCTTTTGGTACTGGTTTTTGCAAGATGTTTCCTTTTCTAAATAATTCTACTTCTTTTTCATCACACAGACATACATTGTTTAGGGTTGGTGCAAACAATACTGAAGTATACGCATGTTGATGTGGTTCAAATCGATCATGTATTACTTCTCCAATTAATACTTGGTTTCTTAATACATAGTTGTCTTTGAAATCATAAAACGGATGTTTTCCAGCATAAATACGATTGTTTTTTAATAAAATATTTTCTTTAAATGATGTCTCATTTTTAATAAACTTTTCAATACTTGGTGTTAGTTTATCTGATTTAAGTATATCAAGAGAATTCAAAGTATTTGGTGAAATTCTTCTGAACTTTGCGATGAAATGTCCTTCGCCTTCATCCATTGGTAAAATACGACGTGTATAATGTGTCGGATAATTACCTATTTGTACCCCTTCTTTACCCCATTTGACTTGAATTTGTACTAATTCTAAATCAGTAAACGTTTCTAGTATCCAAGCTACATTTTTCTCATTTTCTTCAATTGCATAGGTACATGTAGAATAGACAAGGATTCCATCTTGTTTAAGAGCTTGTATTGCACATTGTAAAATATGCCTTTGCCTTAATGAACAACTAATAACATGTTCTTCACTCCAGTCCTCTAAAGCTTTACTCTCTTTTTTAAACATCCCTTCGCCACTACAAGGAGCATCCACAAGTACTTTATCCATTCTTCCATGAAGCAACTTAGTAATTTTCTCTGGAGTTGAATTTGTAACAATAGCATTACTGATTCCTAGGCGTTCAATATTACTTAATAGAATCTGTGCTCGCTTGGATTCAATTTCATTACTTACTAAAAGACCGTCACCTGTTAAATATTGTGCAATTTGCGTACTTTTGCCACCTGGTGCAGCACACAAATCCAATACCCAATCATTGGGTTTGGGATCAAGTACCTCTACAGCACTTGCAGCACTTGGTTCTTGCATATACATCAATCCTAGTGCATGAGGAAGAGATTGACCATAATGCTCATCAGTGTCCAAAACATAGGCATGCTTCGCAAAGTTTGATGCATGACATTCAATTTCAAACGTATGAAAAAAATCTTCTTCTGTTATTTTTAAAGTGTTGATTCTAAAGCCACGATAAGGTTTATTATTTAATGTATTAAGATAGGCTTCATAATCTTCTTGTAATAAATCTTTCATACGCTTTAAAAATAACTCATTCATTACTTAAAACCTCAATGGTCTTCACTTTATCCAAATCCATTTGATCAATTAGTTCTTGAATCGTATCAAATTTTAATTCATCTCTTAAATAAGATACAAATTGAATTCGAATTTCTTTGCCATAAATTTGATCATCAAAATCAAAAATATTAGATTCAACCGATAATTTCTTAGAAAAATTGAATGTTGGATTATGACCTACATTAATCATACTTTGATAACGTATACCATCAATGATAGTCCATCCAGCATAAACACCTACTCGTGGAATGATAAGTTCATCAAGTACATCCACATTCGCAGTTGGAAATCCAATTTCTCTACCCCTTTTGTATCCATGGACTACTTCACCATAAATCTCATAGGGATAACCAAGCAAACGATTAGCATGTTCAACTTCACCTGACTCCAAATATTCAGTTATTCTTGTCGTACTAATTTTCTTTTCTTCTTCATTAATTGATTCAATAACTACTAAATCAAATAATGAACTAGAGTTTTGTTTTAATGTTTCTGTATTTCCTGCACCTTTAAACCCATAATGAAAATCAAATCCACAAATAAGTGCTTTCAAATTACAAGGTATTAAAACTTGGTTTATAAACTCTTCTGGTGCTAGCTCTGACATTTCTTTTGTAAAATCCAAAATAATAACACGATCAATCCCCAGTTTTTCAGCCAGTTCAATTCTTCTTTTTTCACTTGTTAAATGCTGTACATTTGTTAAGCCTTTAATTGTCACCCATGGATCTGGAGAAAATGTGATTAAAGCACTTTCAACTTTTTTCTCCTTTGCAACTTCAATTGTTTTGTTTATTAAAGCTCTATGTCCAAGATGTAGACCATCAAAATAACCAATGCATGCAGCAATGGGCTCACTTATTTTTGTACAGTTTAAGCTAATTTTATCAACTTTCATTACCATAATCCTCTTTTACTACGATATTCATTACCTTCTTTTTCATATGCAGCTAAAACTTTTTGATTATGTGTCAAAATTACAATTTCCTCCTCACAATCAAGTTTGATTCGCTTTCCTTGCATCACTTCTTTTACACAATCTACTTCAATTCTTGGATAGATTGGATTAATCACATCTTCAATATCATGAATATTATCACCTGTTAAATCATCTAAGACCAGTGCATCTGCTAAAGAAACATTGCCAATTTTAGTTCGTACCAAAGATGACATGGAACCCACAGTTCCTAATTTCTTTGCGATATCCTCGCATAAAACACGAATGTATGTGCCACTAGATACTACCGCCCTTATTTTAATTTCATGATCATTTGATAAACATTCAATTTCATCAATAACAATATTACGTGGTTTAACTTCTACTTCCTTGCCTTCACGATGATACTCATAGAGCTTTTTGCCATTCACCTTAATTGCAGATACCATAGGTGGTATTTGTGTTTGAGGCCCTAAAAAAGAATTTAATACCTCATTTAATTGATTTTGATCAAAGCTTATAACTTCTTTCTCTTCAATCGTTTTACCCCAAATATCTCCCGTATCCGTCTTAATACCTAACTGTATTGTTGCAACATATTCTTTTTTACTATGTTCACAATAAGGTAAACATTTGCAAGCTTTACCCAATAAAACAATTAAAAGACCCTCAGCATTGGGATCGAGTGTTCCTGTATGTCCTACTGATTTCTCATTGAACTTTTTTCTTATTTTTGCACAAACATCAAAAGATGTCATATTCATTGTCTTTTTTATATAGTAAACGCCGTCCATTGTTTCCTCATTTCCTACAACATTATATCAAGTTCATGATATAATAGCAAAGCATCTAGGAGTGAAAAATATGTCAGTTAAACATGTACTTGGAAGAATCAGAAAAGCTGATTTAGACTTTAATTTAATGCAAAATGGTGACCGCATTGCAGTTGGCGTATCTGGAGGAAAAGACAGTATGCTTCTTTTATATTGCCTTGCCCTTTATCGCAATATCGCAAAACGCCATATGGAGAAACAAATTGAAATCGTTGGGATTCATATTAAGATGGGTTTCCCTAATATGGATTTTAGTGAAGTTATTGAATTTTGCAAGAAAAATGATATTGAATTTTATACAATCGATTCAAGAATCTATGATATTTTGAAAATACAAGCAAACCAAGATGGAACACTTAAATGCAGTATTTGTTCCAAGCTTAAAAAAGGTGCCGTTATTAATGAAGCCAAAAAATTAAACTGCAATAAAACAGCTTTTGCCCATCACGCAGATGATGCAGTAGAAACCTTATTTTTAAATGCCATCTTTGGTGGTAGACTTGCAACATTTGCACCTAAAATGTTCTTAACAAATTCTGAAATGACCTTTATCCGACCTTTTGTCTATTCTTTTGAAAGTGATATTATTGCTGCAACAAATGAGGCAAATATTCCAATTGTAAAAAGTACTTGTCCAATGGATGGTCATACAAAGCGTCAAGATATGAAAGAATTACTACAATCGATTTACAAAACTTATCCATCATCAAAAGAAAACTTCTTATTGATGCTACATAATCAAAAACAATTAGACTTATGGGTTAAACAAAGTGACCTCAATGAACAAGATTAAACGCGTTTACATTGAAATTACTAACAAATGCAACTTACGTTGTGCTTTTTGTGCTTTTCATCATCGCCCTTTAAAAGAGATGTCATTGGATGATTTTGAATACTGCGTTAAGGAAATCAAACAGGTTACTCCTTATCTCTATCTTCATGTTCAAGGAGAACCCTTATTGCATTCAAAATTCAATGAATTATTAACAATATGCGATACATACCAAATGAATGTCCAACTTGTTACTAATGGTACTTATATCGCTAATTATCCAAATTTAGAGCAGCATCCTTCTTTACGCAAAATTAGTTTTTCTTTGCATAGTCTTGATTATCAACAAATAGACACCAAAACTTACATTACACAATTACTTTCATTTATTGATAATTATAGCAAGAAGAATGATGGTTACATTGAACTCCGCTTTTGGGTTAGTGATCAGCTAAATCAAAAGGCTAAAGAAGCATTGGCAATTATAAAATCAAGATATGAGCTATTACCTACATCAAAACCCAATAGTTATAAATTAGATGAACACATCTTTATTCATTTTGAAAAAGAATTCAAATGGCCATCTGTTTCAAATAATTCAAATCCAAATCATGGTACATGTCGTGGTGGTAAAGATATGATTGCGATTCTTGTGGATGGAACAGTTGTCCCTTGTTGTTTAGATGCTGAAGGTGAAATTAATTTAGGAAATCTTTTCAATGCATCACTACAACAAATTTTAAATTCTCCTCGTTACTTAAACATAATAAAAGGATTCAATGAGAATAAACTCACTGAACCCTTATGTCAAACTTGTGAATATCGTAAACGATTTGATTAGAATTTAGATATATCAAACTTTTCCAAATAATTAGCAGCAAATTGGATAATTGGTTCAACCGTACCATCAGCAAATGGTGATTTTAATCCTGCTTCCTTTACAATTTCTAAGAATGTCTTTGTTCCACCAATTTTACAAATATGAATGTAATCACTCCAAGCCTTTGGATCTTTTTCTACCGCTCTTTTCCAAAATTGAAGTGCACATACTTGTGCTAAGGTATAGTCAATGTAATAGAATGGATTATGGAAAATATGACTTTGTTGGAACCACCAACATCCTCTTTCCAAGAAATCACATCCCGTGTAGTCTTTATGTGGTAAATATTGTTTTTCAAGCTTACGCCACATTTGTTTTCGTTCATCTTTACTGCAGTTTGGGTTTGCATAAACTTCATGTTGGAAATGGTCTACTAAAACACCATAAGGAATAAATTTAATTGCATCAGCAACGTGAGAATAATAATATTTTTCAGCATCTTCTTTAAAGAAGTACTCCATCCAAGGATGTGCAAAGAATTCCATACTCATTGAATGAATTTCAGCACTTTCCATTGTTGGAAACATACATTCTGGTATTGTGATAGATTGCATTGATAAATAAGATTGAAGTGCATGTCCTGCTTCATGGGTTAAAACATCAACATCTCCACTTGTTCCATTGAAATTACTAAAGATAAATGGAACTTTGTAGTCAACTAAATCTGTGCAATAGCCACCACCTTCTTTTCCAGGCTTACTCTCTAAATCAAATAATTCTTGTTCAACCAATACATCAAAGAACTCTCCTGTTTCTTTTGACATTTCATGATACATTTTGTTTGCTGCATCAATCAAGTCATCTTTTGTTCCTTTTGGTTTTGGATTACCTGTTACAAATACATTATTTAAATCATAATATGCCAACTTATCTAATCCCAAACTTTTACGTTGAGCTTCAAATAACTTCATCGATTCAGGAACAATATATTTTAAAACTTGTTGACGATAGTTTTTTACCATTTCAGCATCATAATCTAAACGTGACATACGTAAATAACCTAGTTCTATATAACTAGGAAAACCTAAATCCTGAGCCATCTTGGTGCGTACATGAACCATTTGATCATAAATCTCATCGATTTCAGCTTCATTTGCTTCTAACCAAGCCATTTTTGCTTGTGTCGCTCTTTCACGTATACTTCGGTCATTATCAGTCATCTTAACACCAATGCTAGATAAATTATATGTCTCTCCATCAAACTCTATCTTAGCACTCGCAAGTAACTTTGAATGTCTTGATGCCAAGCGATTTTCTTCTTGTAAATCTGGAATAATTTTTGGATCAAATGATTTAACTGCACACTCTGCAAGTTTCATAAAGGCATTTGGTATTTTGTCTTTGATTTCTTCTTTGCATTTTGAATTCAATACAACTTTGTATAAACGTGTACTTAACTCTGTATACATTGGGCTTACTTCATCCCAATAATCATTCTCTTTACTGTAAAACTCGTCTTTTGTATTAATCGAATACCGTATACTACACAATGTGACCATTGTATTTACATGATTTCTAATTTTATTAATCTTATTGAAGTTGTCCATAAAATCTTCACCATTCTCACTATGTTCAAGTTTGAATAGTAACATTTCAAGGCTTGCCTTTGTTAATTCGAAATCAGGTCTTTCATATTTAAATTCAGTAAATTTCATTTTCATCACCTCTTAAAATTATTATACACTAAATTAAATGATAGTTAAGTGTATTCCATTGTATAAACCTAATTGACTGCATTGAATATATGGATGGAGAATTGTATTGGAATACTTATCCACTACAATCATCTGTTCACTGTAATATGAATCTGCTTTAATTTCATCACCAATTACTTGGAAAAAGGAAGAAAGTATCTCTTGTAGAGTAGTATCCAAATCACACTTTACTAACCACTTTTTATTTAATACTAAAATTTCAATCACAATTAAACAACTCATCAATCAATCGTACCTTCTCTCTTTTTTCATGATGCATATAGTATCCTTGATTTCGATTACATTTTATTTTCCTATTTACCGCAATAATATATTGCTCACTTAAACCGTCTCCTACCCATAAAATGTATTCATCCTCCATTATTTCTTTAATCCATGTTTGCGAACTGGATTGTACATCTAAACAGAATACAAGGGGATGCTTTCTCTGATTTAAACTCTTTTTAAGTGTCAATGAATCAACTTTATCTAAATCTTTTACAAAAACAACACTCTTTCTTGCCTCATATAGCTCCGCCTCATTCCAAACACGATGATAGGATGGAATACATTTTCTAATGAATTGAAGCAATATCGAGCTTGTCTTCGCAACTAGAAAACAAAAAGGAAACTGCTGAAGATCAATCCATTGGTAGGTTTCATAACTAATCCCTATCCTCCCCTCTTTTTTACCTATAACAATTTCTGGCATTTCACAAATAATTTTCTTTTTGCTTAGTTTTGGCTTCTTTTCTATGATGTCTTCAAAAGTGACATTCAATTTCCTAAAGTAGCTAATCTTCTCTTTTTGAATGTAATAAAAGTCTTCTTTATGAATACCATACCTCACTTTCTCTTCAAAGATGATTGATAGATCTTGTCTTGAAAATGAAGAAGATACAATTTTTGTTTGAAAATAACCCGCTATAGTATAAGGAATAGCATTAGCTGTGTAGGTAAATAAATTAAGAAAAATATTCTTATTGAATCCATCATTTAAAAAACGATAAAACTCTATTTCAAATAGATTCATTTTCTCAATTAAAAAATGATTACTTGGTGCAATAAATAAATCTATTTTATCCTGATTCTTTTTAAAACTTAAATCTTTTAATAGATTTAACAGTAATTCATCTGATGAAATCGAATGAATAAAACTTGTTGAATTTGCTAAAGCACTAAATATTTTTTCATAATCCAGGATATAAATTTCAATCGGCTCATACATTTTTAAATAAGCATATAAAAGAGTTAATATCCAATTCAACAATTCATTTTGATTTTTCACATAAAATAACGTATGCACTAAATCAACAATACAAGGTATTTGAGAATTAGTTTCGATATCATCTATTATTCCTATTCCACGGTTAACCCATCTTAGCGCTTCTTTTTCAATTCTTTCTAATGGTTGATTCCACAACATTTGTGGCTTATAACTCTGACTAGTCAATTTTTCTAATATTTTTGAAAGAATACTTTCTTGTGACTTTTTATTCAATTTAAATTTGCGATGATATAAATCATACACAGCTATACTATTTGCATTATCAAAAGAACTATTTAGGTAATAGAATTCTCCCTTCGTTAAGATATTATCAGTGTACTTATAAAACTGTCCTGGCTTATCTAAGTAAAACGCAAGATTTGAATCGATCATTTCTAGACTATCTTGTTTATCTTGTACGCGAAGTGAAATTCGAGTACGACAATTCGACCAAATCTGCCCATCTACAACATTTGATGGTTTCTGCGTCGATAGAATTAGATGAATACCTAAACTTCGACCAATACGAGCTAAACTAATCAATTCTTTTATAAAGTCTTCATACTCAACTTTCAACTCTGCAAATTCATCAATAATTACAAACAAATGACTCAACTTTTCCAACTGTAATTGATCACATTGCAGTTGATATTTTTTTATGTCCACAGATGATGTATTAGATAAAACTGCCATTTGATTAAACAACACTTGTCTTCTTCTACTTTCTATTTTAATTGCACTAAAGAAACGTAGAATCTCATGTGAATCTAAATTAGATATCGACCCAATAAAATGTGGACACGCTACTCCATTATAATAAAAAGAGTTCGCTAACCCACCACCTTTAAAGTCAACAACTACAAATTGAAAATCTTGATATGAATATTTCAACATAAGCATGATACATAGCGTAATAATACTTTCGGATTTTCCAGCACCTGTAGTTGCCCCAACTAACAAATGTGGGCCATCCTTACTCTCATGAAGGTCTAACTCTACTGGTTTCCCCTCAGTATCAAATCCAATGTTTACTGCTAAGGAATTAATTGTCGTGTTGTTTTCCCAATTTTTCACTAGATTAAGCTGTGCAAGTTGATTTAGATTTATACCAGTAGAAGGTTGTTTTTTATCTTGTTTTGATTGATAAAAATGAATTTTTTCAAATAATTTTTGAAAATCAGTTTCAATATCTTCAAATAGAAAATTAATTTCATTTTGTGTTGTTTTCAGTTTTCCTTTATTATTATCCAGTAAAATCTGACAATCTGAAAAAGTTGGAACAAGATTTGAATGAAGCAAATGGACACAAGTATTCTCACTTCTAAAACTTTCACCTGTGATGTTCAATACAATTTTGATGCGATGATCTTCAATAAAATCATTTTCCTTGAATTCACTTACACTTGAATATACATAATGTTTATCTTGATATATTGAATGCTCAAATAATGTACAGTGTATATATTTTGATAACCACGCAATATCACAAATAAAAATAAGTGATAGATTGTTTGAACTAACTTGTGTAGTTAGATAAAAACATATCCATAGAAAACACTGCATTGAATTCGTACATATATTTCGGTATTCAACAATATTGATTGTTACAAGATGATGGTGCAAGAACATGTATTTATTGTAAATCTCAATGTATTGTTTATAAGCAATATTATTTTCCTTGGGAAAATTCTTGAATTGAATACCACTTAAAATAGTTCCTTTTCCTAGAGGAATAATTATTTCATCACCCTCTATGTTTTGAACATACTTATTTTCACATTCAAAATCATCAATGATTTGCCTTGAAGTTCGATATATTACTCTCTCATAATCAAGTAATTGCGAGTTAAATAATTCAATAACTTCTTCAATTGATTGATAATATCGGTTTATTTCCGCAATGAGTACAGTTACTTTCTTTTTATATTTTTTATTTTCATACAGTCTTTGCAAAGGATGAATGAAGAAACTACTCATTATCATCACTAGGGGTACAATTAAAGAAGGTAGCACTTCAATAAGCTCTCTTCCTTGTAAATATCCTTGATAAGCCATAATTGATCCTGAAAGAAGCGAAGCACAGGACATCATTAAGATTGGAAATAAAGAGAAGAACAATGGCAGTTTCTCAATTGCATGTACCTCATTGAAAGACTGAAGTTCTAGAGTACATGTCGGTTTTATTGAATAAGGTCTTTTTTGACTAAAGATTCCTCTTTTATTCTTCATCGATTGAATAGAATAGTTTTTGATTTTGATTTGCTCCAGATGAACACGAATCGATTCACATTGATTAACCATAACAAAATCATCAGTAATCAGTATTTTCAATTCATTGAGAGTCAATAAATCATTCGTATTAAAGTGCTTTTTCATTTGTCCATTAATAAAAATACAACTTGGTTTCTCAATTATTTTGTTCTTAAGGTTAATAACACAATGAATACGTTCAATGTGCGAATTCAATACTTGTATACTTGCTACATCACTACTTCCAATTGAAATTTCATCTTGTAGTTCATATTTTTTAAAGTAATTGTATTGATTATCATTCAATATAGTAATCGATAAATCATTTAGATTAAATTTTCTAGCTTCATTGATATCCAGTTCAATGCTTGTTTCAAAGAATTGAATACAATGAAATCCTTTATTTAATGCATATCTTTTTTCTCTTAAACCATCATGTATTATGCAGATCATTCGTTCTCTTTTCACTCACTAAGATATTGCAATGAGTAAAGTAATTACCATCACTACTTTTAATTGTAATGATTGCACTTCCTCGCTTCACTCCAGTCACCACTCCTGCTTGATTAACCTTTGCAACATCAATTTGATTTGATGAATAAATTAAATCACTCTCATCAACATTATTAGGTAATCCTACAATATTAATCTTTTTTGATTCATCAACATAAATTACTAGATTAATTTTTTCTAAAATAATTTTATCTGACTGTATGGGCTGATTTGTTTCTTTTACCTTACGCTTACCTCGTGTACACTTCTCGAGAAATTGCCAATTTTCAATATGTGTTTTCTTATTAAGAATAATTTTACCATTGTTTTCATTTATCACATTCAATGTCTTTGAAAAACCAATTTTCGATGCAATTGTTTTTGAGGTATTAAATCCAACATCCAATACCCAATGTAAATTAAGATTTCCACAAACTTTTACATCATCATGATTAAGAGAAACTGTATCTGCTTTATCTAATGGGACGTCTACCTTTAGTTCACTCTTCTCTCCTTTTGAATCATACAAATGAACTATTGTATCCATGTATCCTCTTATTCCTGCTTTAATTTGAATATCCATTAAAGCTAGATTTCCTGCTGATACACCTGTAGTCAAACCTAACGTGGAGGATGCGGACGCCTTAACAATGAAATCTGCATTTCTTTTACTATCTTGAATTATTCTCATCTTGTTATTTTTAATTTCAATACCTAGCTGATGTTCATTGACTAATACTAACTCAATTTTTCCACTGGCATAAACATGAAATTTTAATTGCATTGTTAATTGGAGGATAGGAAGATTAGGAAATGGTACCTTAATCTCACAGATTGGGATTGTGGTACCATTTAAATCTTCACTTGTCTTAAAGGATGCTAAAAGTGATTGTACAAAGTTATCTCCTTTTAAATTTGAAAAATCAGAATAATAGTTTTTATTAATTGTAGGTTCAAGTTTAATTAGTTCAGTTGTATTAAAGTTCAATTTAAAATAAGCATCCTCTATCCCTTGATTACTAGTTTTCCAACGTACAGTAGGTTTTACTTGATAGATTTTTGACTCTGTTTTAATATCACCTTTTCTTAATTTCAATGTAATTCCATTAACTCCAGCATCAATACTTCCTTCAAAATCTTTTATCTTAATTTCTTTTGATATGAGCTGTTGAATTTTTGTTGTTCCTACCTCTTTGATATTTTCATTTAACATCTCTATTTCTGCATTTGAAAAATCGATATGAGAACTATCTTCAATTTCAAACTTCTCAAAAATATCCTGATACTCTGGTTGTACAAGTTGTACTTCAATTCCTTTTTCACTCTCTTGAACTTCTACCACTTTGTAGAATTGATCTTGATGATCAAACCAACGTATAACATCCCCTTCTTTTACAACTTCTTTATCACTCAAGACTGCCTTTAAATCATCCTCATTAAATTCAAGTGGTACATCTACATCAATCAAATCATCGCTAAATTCAAGTTCATTTCGTGGTTCACTTACCTTGTAGTTATTTACATAGTCTTTAACTAATTCAAACTTTTCAAGTGCATCCTCCCTGCTTAAGCTTTGTTTAGGATTAAAGCAGTTCCGTTGGTCTACTTCAAAGATACCTAGTTGAACCGATGTTGCGATCTGTTTTGGAAATATACTTTTATTTGCATCTTTTATCGCAATGGTTGCTTCAGTAGGTTGAATCAAGTTAACTAAAGTGTAGGCAGCCCACTCCTTTGTTAATGTATCTTCTAAATTAATTGATACACTAGAATCTAGTATTCTCCACTCAACACTTGCTTGGACAATATTAAAATATGGGTTTTCTTCATTTATATGTAGAAAATAAGGTTTAGTATTTGAAGCCTCTGGTATATTCATATTAGTTACAATAATTTCAAGCCATTCTTTAAGTTGCATCGTTTCCTTTGGTTTTGTACACCCTGTTAATAAAAACAGGAGTGTACATACCAAAAGACTACTTATTCTTCTAGAAACTGGATGCATTGGAGGTAATGGTTGTTTCTAAAGAATCATAGCTTGATACTGTAAAATCTAAAAATGAACCATATGCATAAATTACATCTTTTTGTTGTTCAAAACGACTAGAGAATGCATTGAATCTACCACGTATTGCTTCGCCTGAATCACTAATCCATGAACCATTCAAATCATAGATTTCTTTTTTGATTATTTGTAAATGATCATAAATTTGATTTCCTAAATTTCTAAGCTGATTTGCACAGTCAGTAACTTCTGCCAATGATATTTTAATTTCTTCCATAAACCCTCCTATAGTCTATTTACTTGATTCATTAATTCATTTTGCATTTCGCGATATGCTCTTGCTGATGATTTCAAGAATTCTGAATACTGTTGAGTAATCACATATATTTGTCTAAAATCGTTTTCAAAGGATCTTATTTGATTTGTAAATGCAATGTTATCTTTTCCCTGCCAAGCATTTTTCATTTTCTCTACCTCATCAAATAATTGTATGAATTTTTTTTCATATTGTTGCGCTTCACTATCAATCTTTCTTGAACTTATCTCTAATCTTTCTGGATCTACATAAATCTTTCTCATCTTATCACCTTCCTCACTTATATATACTGATACAAATTTAAGACTCCTATATCGTTTTAAACCTTATAATTATGTTATGATAAATTAAAGGAGAATCTACTATGTATATTTTTATCGATATTGTTGGAAGTGTCCCCCTTATTCTTTTTTATAATGCTTATCGTGGTAACTATAAACTTGCAAATAAAGATATGCAAAAACGCGTTGGTCTTATTGGTATGATTATTTCTATTCTCTTCCTATTATCTCCAATTATTTACGGAGTTATTACAAAATACATTTCATAAAAAAAGAACTCATTTCTAAGCAAATGAGCTCTTTTTTACTTTTCTTTAATTTGCACTTCAATTTTAACACAATAGTCTTCCGTATTTTGCTCTGCTACATGATCCAAAACATATTCAACATAAACTTCACCTGTCATGGTTAGCTTCTCTTTTTCAATATAATCAAATAAGAATTGAATACCTTGCATCGTAACCCATGGATCATATTTACCAATAAAAACTGCATAATATCCTTCAGGTTTGAAAGCATTCTTAATTTTTGTGGATTTAAAATAATAATTTTTGACTCTAAATTTTTGAGAAGTATTATATATCTCTGTATCAACGATGATTCCTAAAGGACACACTAAATTTACTTTATGCTCCCAAGCATAGGCAAATGCTTGTATTTCAGCTTCTTCATTACTCAATTCTTGTAAAACATCTTCACACTTAAAATAATTCTCTTGTCCATGATATTGCACCTTGCACACATAATCATCTTCAATTTCAGCTTCATTGGCTAGTGATATATAAAGTTTCATAATATCTCTTGTTTCTTTTAATCGTGCTATTTCTTGACTAATTCTTTGATCATGCTTTTTGAATAATTTATTCATGACTTCTGGATTTCTCGATGTAGCATATTCTCTTATCTCTTCCAAACCAACATCTAAACTTCTTAATGTTGTGATTAAATAAGCAGTACTTAATTGCTTTCTTGAATAACTGCGATAACCGTTCTCTTCTCTTCTCTCTGGCACCAATAAACCTTCTCTATCATAGAATCTTAAGTTATCTGTATTAATACCCGTTAATTTAGAAAACTCTGAAATTGTATAGCTATTTTTAGTCATTGTATAATTTCCTTTTCATAATCGCTTGACATTGAAGTGACTTCATAGTTTATTGTATCATTTGTCGCATGAATTTCAATGAATCTAGAAAGGAATCTTTATGAAATATTTTAAACAATTCTTAGCAATAAATAAAATGAAGGTGTTTGTTGCTTTACTCTTACTACTAGGACAAGTGATTGGAACACTATTTGTACCTAAATTAGTTGCAACAATGATTGATCAGGGAATCTTAAAAAATGATTTTAATGTGGTTATTAACATAGGAATCTGGATGTTTATCTTTGCATTGGTGACAACACTTATATCTACAATTGGAAGCTGGGTTACAAGTCATTTAGCTGCTTTATTTGGCAAAAAAATGAGAACACTACTCTTTAAGAAAACACAGGAACTTTCAATTCAACAATTTGATGAAATTGGGATTTCATCACTCATTACTCGTTCCACATCCGATATAACCAACATTCAACAAATGTTAGGTATGTTACTACAACTTGTATTCCCTGCACCAATTATTCTAATTGTATCAATTTGTATGACTGCATCCATTAACATTCCCCTAGCTATTATCCAATTCTTCTTTATTTTCTTACTTTTCATATTATCAATCTTTGTTATTAAACGATCAAATCGTTTATCTTCACAAATTCAAACAAAACTGGATACTATCAACAAAGTTGTTCGTGAATCCATTACTGGAGTACGTGTTATTAGAGCATTTGGATGTGAAGATTACGAAGAAAAAAGAAGCAATGGTGCATTTACCTCTTATGCTTCAAATATGATTCAACTCAATCGTTTATTTGCTATTTTCTTTCCAGCAGTTTGGACTATTATGGGGTTGATTATGGTTGTTGCCTTAGCACTAGGAGGTGCATTTACCTTACAAGGTTCAATGCAAATAGGACAAATATCAGCTGTTACTGAATATGCTATTCTCTCTATTGGTTATTGTATTATGGCAGTTTCAACCTTAACTACACTTCCCAAAGCCAAGGCATGTCTTAAAAGATTAGAAACAGTATTAGATACTAAACCAAGTATACTAAGTACTTCGATAAATCAAACATTTAATTCATCAGCTACTAATGCAATTGAATTCAATGATGTTACATTCGCTTATGATGGTGCAGAGCAACCTGTATTAAATCACATTAGTTTTGCAATGAAGAATGGTGAAACTACAGCAATTATTGGAAGTACAGGTGCTGGAAAAAGCACACTGGTTGATCTTTTATTACGTATTCACCAACAACAATCTGGTTCAATTAAGGTCCATGGTATTGATATCCGTGATTGCTTGCAAAATGATTTAAGAAATGAATTTGGTTATGTTCCACAAAAAGCATTTTTGTTTAGTGGAACTATCCAAGAAAATCTTCGCCTTGGTCATCCCCATGCTAGTGATGATGATTTGTGGCAAGCTCTTGAAATTTCTCAAGCCAAAGATTTTGTTTTGAATTTAAATGATCAACTTAATTCTTTTGTCGCACAAGGAGGAACAAATTTTTCCGGTGGACAAAGACAACGATTATCAATTGCACGAGCATTAACTAAAAACTCATCCATTTTACTGTTCGATGATTGCTTCTCAGCACTCGATGTCAAAACAGACAAAGCCTTAAGAAAAGCTCTTCATGAAAAAGCAAAACACAAAACAAAATTAATCATTGCGCAAAGAGTTAGTAGTATTATGGATGCCGATCAAATTTTAGTTCTTGATGAAGGTGCCATTGTTGCCAAAGGCACTCACTCAGAACTCTTATCTACATGTGAACTTTATCAATCCATCGTAGCAAGTCAAAGTCAACTAAAGGAGGTGACATCATGAAAAAAGAAAAAGACTTCATTAACGAAGATATTCCTCAAAATTTCAAGAAAACAGTATTTCGCTTCTTTAAAATAATTTTAAAACAAAAAAAGAAACTCATATTGATTATACTCTCAACAATTCTAAGTTCCTTAACCTTTGCTGCTTTACCTCTAGCAATGGGGCTTGGTATTGATAATCTAGTGGAGGCAATTAAAACTTATGATCCACAAATTGGAATACTTCAAACTTTAATTTCTGCATTAAGTACCCCTATTTTATTTATGTCACTTACCTTTGGTTCTAGTTGTCTACTAGCCTATTTCCAGCAATATATCGTAGCTAGTGTTGGCGAAGAAATTACGCTTGAACTTCGCTGCTCTGTTAGTAACAAACTTAAGAAGTTACCACTAAGTTATTTCGATAATCATCAAGCAGGTGATATCATGAGTCGAGTAACAAATGACTTAGAGAAAGTTTCATCTGTTCTACAAGTTGGTCTAATGCAATTAATTTCTTCTGCATTTACTATCTTATTTTCAATGATTGTTATGTTTAGACTAAGTCCTCAATTGTTTATTCTAGTCATTGTATCTCTTGCAATTAGTTTATTTGCAACAGGCTATGTATCTGTGTTAGCTCAAAAAGCTTACACAGAGAATATGAAAGCAATGGGCGCACTTACAAGCAAAGTCGAAGAAGTTTATGCTGGTAATCGTATTATAAAGACATTCAATATTCAAACAAAAACACTTGAAGATTTAGAAAAATACAACCACAGACAATTCTTAGCACAACGAAAATCACAATTTGCAGATTATACAATCTATCCTATCATGCGATTCCTTGGACAATTGGGATTCATTGCATCTGCAATTGCCGGCTCACTACTCGCATTAAATGGAACTTTAACACTGGGAACTGTTCAAGCATTCTTACTCTATATTAATCAAATTGCTGAGCCAGTTACAGAATCTTCTTATGTTATTACTTCCCTTCAAGCAGCCATCGCTGGTGCAGAACGTGTCTTCTCTTTTCTTGATGAGAAAGAAGAAAACTTGATAGAAAATAACTCAAATGTGCATATTCAACAAGGTCATGTATTATTTGAACATGTACAATTTGGTTATACAAAAAATAAGATTTTAATGAACGACTTAAATCTTGAAGTCAAACCAAATGAAATGATTGCTATTGTTGGACCAACAGGTGGTGGTAAAACAACACTTGTTAATTTATTAATGCGATTCTATGAATTAAATAGTGGAACGATATTCATAGATGGTCATGATATCTCTACTTTACCAAAGCAAGCTATGCGACGTAATATTGGAATGGTATTACAAGATTCATGGTTATTTGATGGCACAATCAAAGAAAACATAGCTTATGGTAAACAAGATGCAACAATGGATGAAATCATTCAAGTATCTAAAGATGCATGTTGTGATCATTTTATAAGAACACTCCCTCAAGGATATGATACAAAGTTATCTAGTGAAGCAATGATTATCTCTCAAGGACAAATGCAATTATTAACCATTGCACGCGCTATGCTGACAAACCCTTCTATCCTTATTCTTGATGAAGCGACATCAAGTGTTGATACAAGAACTGAAGTAGAAATACAAAAAGCTATGACTCGCTTGATGAAAGGTAAAACAAGTTTTGTTATTTCACATCGATTATCCACCATTCAAAATGCTGATTGTATCTTAGTTGTAAGAGATGGCGATATTGTCGAACGTGGTAATCATTCACAATTACTAAATCTTAATGGTTTCTATGCATCACTTTATCAAAGTCAATTTGAAGGTTAGAAAAACTGATGAGTATTCATCAGTTTTTTAGCATTTCTATTATTTGATTAGCATTATTCTCTAAACTATTTTCACCATTTAAAAATAAACATGGACATTCCAATTTTTCAATCCATATATCATGCAAAAGTTTTCCCCGACAATTTATACCAGCAGTATCATAGCATCTTGCCCATTCAATAAAATTTTTGTGATTTTCATGCATATCACCATCTTCGTCAATCCTAGAACCAAAACTAATTCTTTCTCTTTGAATCAATCTCTCTATCCTAATCTCAGTTCTTGTATTTAAATAGACAGCTAAGGAGAATTTAGGTATAAGTGAATCACCCCAACCACAAAGTGAACCAGATAATACTATTCCTTGCTTTTCATTCATATCCAATTTCATTAAATTGAGGCGCTCTTCAACTTTACGTGCATCAGTATATGGAATTTTTGTTGGAAGCCAATAATAATCATCGGTATCCATAAAAAAATAGTTTAATTTCTTCGCAATGAATTTACCAAGTGTTGTTGTTCCTGAGCCAGAAGCTCCAAACAAATGAATAATAACCATAATTACCCTCCTTAAAGTAAGTATAACAATTCCTCCTTAATAATGAAAGTACGTTAGATTTTATGAATTTCTACTTTGCAATAATAATAGCCTATAATATATGACTTAAATAAAATAGTAAAATAATTTAATGCTTATGTCACAAGATAATCAATACCTCTTGCACTATGAACAGGTAGTAGTAACCCTTGAAATTAATACTAGTTCCAAAAGAAAAAGAACTCTAATTAGAGTCCTTTAAACTATACCCCGTAAGGAAGACACTAGATAAAAAGTGACTACCTTACGGGGTTTCAGTATACTTTAGAAGAGGAAAGAAAATATGGGAAGAAATTATTTTAGTAAAGAACAAATAGAAGAATTAAGAAAAAGCAAGTATGTAAAGAAAATCAGTGAAGCAAATGTACGATTTACAGATGATTTTAAGAATGAATTTACAGGTTTACTCAATACAGGAGCATCACCAATAGAAGCACTAAACAAATTAGGAATTAGCCCCAAAATATTAGGACCAAAGCGAGTTGGTTCATTGACAACTAGAAT
>NZ_FUWY01000002.1 GCF_900167375.1 Anaerorhabdus furcosa | reverse complement strand
TTTCATTTTCAAAGGTTAATTTTCTCTTTTTTCCTTTTGAACTATTCTCTTTACGACTAAATCCTTCAGGTCGCATTGCTTGTTCCCGCATTCTAGTTGTCAATGAACCAACTCGCTTTGGTCCTAATATTTTGGGGCTAATTCCTAATTTGTTTAGTGCTTCTATTGGTGATGCTCCTGTATTGAGTAAACCTGTAAATTCATTCTTAAAATCATCTGTAAATCGTACATTTGCTTCACTGATTTTCTTTACATACTTGCTTTTTCTTAATTCTTCTATTTGTTCTTTACTAAAATAATTTCTTCCCATATTTTCTTTCCTCTTCTAAAGTATACTAAAACCCCGTAAGGTAGTCACTTTTTATCTAGTGTCTTCCTTACGGGGTATAGTTTAAAGATTACTTTTTTATTGCTTCAAACAAAATACAGTTGAAATAAAATGCTGTATAACTTTGAATATCATAATCCTTCATTAAGTTACTATTTTACTAATTTAATTATAGAAAAGTTACATACTTATTCTTTATCTAACTTTGAAACTTTGTTTAAGAAGAAGTATCCCACAACAAAGAGAATAACTAATGCTAAAATTCCATACTTACTTTGTCCAAATACGGCAGCGCAAATTGTGATAATAAGTGGGCCTAAGAAATCCGCAAATTTTCCAAAGATATCAAAGAAACCAAAGTATTCATTTGATTCATTTTTAGGAACAATTTTACCAAAATAGGCACGTGACAAGGCTTGAATACCACCTTGAGCAATACCTACTGCGATACACAACACCCAAAATTCATAAGTTTGATCGAGTTGGAATCCATAAATACAAATGAATATATAGAGGATAATATAAGTTTTTAATATATCAATTGTTTTGAATTTCTTTGCTAAATATCCTGATAGAATTGCAAATGGGAAAGCTACAATTTGTGTAACTAAAAGTGCAATGATCATATCATTGGTTCCAATTCCCACCTCTGCTCCATATGTAGTTGCCATGGATATAATTGTATAAACCCCATCAATATAGCAGAAATAACCAAGGATAAAGAAGAACATTTTTGGATTATTCTTAATCTCTTTCATTGTTTTACCAATTCGAGTAAATGATTCTTTAATTTGATGCTTATGATTTTCAAGATAATGTGTTTGTTTTACATTCTTTAGTAGCGGAATTGAACAAACAGCCCACCAGATAGCGGTTATAAGAAACGAGATTTGAGTAGCTGTAGCAATATTTAACCCAAATGGTAATGCTAAAATAAGATAAATACCTATAATAAATGGTATGCAACTTCCAAGATATCCCCAAGCATATCCAAATGATGAAACAGCATCCATCTTATCATTTGTCGATACGTCAACTAGCATTGAATCATAAAATATATTACAGCTTGCATAGCCAATTCTTGCGATAATAATTAAACCCAAGTAACCTAGCCAGTTTTGCGTAATACCTAACAATAAGCAAGCAAAAACACCAATAACCAAACAAACAGTAAACATTTTCTTTTTCATACCTTTGTAGTCAGCAATTGCACCAATTACAGGAGCACTTACTGCAACAATTAATACGGCAATGGTTGTCGTAAGTCCAAACAAGCTTGTTTTTAGTGCTTCAAATGCTTGAATATCACCTGCTAAAGAAGCTGTTGCATTTGAACTGAATAGAAACTGAACTAGCCAGTTATTACATACCTCAACTACTCCTGCACTATCAACTAATCCTCTAAAAAATACTGGAATTGTTGCGGTTAAAATTAAAACAAAAGCACTATTTGCAACATCGTACAAAATCCAGCTTTTCTCATTTCTTGTAAGTTTCATTCCTTTTCCCCCAAATCATTATGTTTATCTTATCATATCTAAGAACAACGTTTGTTAAAACTTTGTGAAATACGCATGATTTGAAATAATATTTGATATAATGTTGAGTATATGGAGGACTATTTATGCCTAGTCTAATCACACACGAATTATTTGGAAAAGAAGTTTGTCGCTCAATACCAAATCAACTTGAAAAAATTATTCATCAAAATATAGAGGAATTTTCTATTGGAACAAGTGGTCCTGATCTGTTTTTTTATTACAATGCTTGGCCTTGGAAAAATCAAGAAGAAGCAAAACATGTTGCTGCAATGGGTGGTAAAATCCATAGCACTAAAATCCACGAATTTTTCAAACAAGTATTTGAAGAATGTAAGCTTCATCAAACACAAGAGAAAATCAGCTATATTTGTGGACTTTTATGCCATTGGGCACTAGATAAAGAAGCACATCCTTATATATTTAATCAAACTGAATCAACACAAGGTGGTAATTCTTCGCTCTATCATCGCCGTTTTGAATCACACCTCGATTATCTAATGTTGAAATTAATACGAAATACTTCAACAAAAGATTACCCTGGTTACAAACTATTAAAATATGATGAAAATACTGTTGAAGCTATACTTGAAGTCTATAAAAATCCACTTCATGACATTTATGATGAAGATATTAATCGTAAGGTTGTAGAAACTTGTCTTAAAGACTTCTATACAATTCAAAAAGTATTGTTTGATCCAAAGAATACAAAGAAGAGGTTTTTATATGGTTTTGAAAAAAATATCTTGAAGAAACCTTATGCTTTCACTTCAATGATTGTACCCATCGAAGATGATACCCTTGATTTACTCAATAATACACATCGTTCATGGCATCACCCTTGTACAAACAAAACAAGTACTCAATCTTTTGTAGATATCTTTAATAATTCGATTGCTATCGGTCAAGAAGTTTGTACCCTTTTCTTTCATTATTTGAAAAATGAGGTTGAATTGGATGAAATTCTAGCATTAATCAACAATCAGTCCTTTGAAACTGGTCTATCTGTTGAATCTCCAATGAAATACTTTGACTGTATCTACGAAAAATAACCAAATTGACTTTCTTTGCATAAAACATTATAATTCTATCTTGTTTAGATAAGGAGATATTATGTTTAAAAAAAGAAAGTTTTTAATTATCCTACTAGCTACCATATCATTTTTAATATTAGGTGCATTGGGATTTGCTGGGAATTATTTAGTTGATTACGCACTTGCGGTTGATTCAAATGGCAACTTAGGATCAATGCGTGAACCATATACTGGTATACAAGATACAACCGCCCAAAAAGAGTATGATGAATGGGTTGTAAATCAAGATCTAGGAGAATGGGAAATAACAAACAAAGATGGTTATAATCTTTGGGCACAATATTATCCTACTTCTAATTCTAACGGTATTACAATTCTAGCAGTTCATGGTTATACGGTTGATCACCGTGATATCGTTCCAGCAATTAAACCTTTTGTGGAACAAGGTTATAATGTACTCGCAATTGATCAACGTGGTCGAGGAAATAGTGAGGGAAATTATCTTGGTATGGGCTGGTTGGAAAAAAATGATATTCTTGAATGGATTGATGCCATTCAAAAATACAACCCAAATGATAAAATCATCCTTTATGGTGAATCTATGGGTGCTGCTACAGTAATGCTTACAGCAGGTGAGAAATTACCAGAAAATGTAATTGGTGTTATTGAAGATTGCGGATATACTTCGGCATATGAAATGTTTGAAGATCAACTCAAAGAAAGATTTGGACTCCCTGCCTTTCCATTCTTACCGGCTGCACAATTTGTAGGTCAATTACGTGCAGGATATGATTTTGGCAAAGCCAGTCCAATTAAAGCACTTGAAAATGCAACATTACCAATTCTATTTATTCACGGTGAAAATGATACCTATGTTCCAACATGGATGGGTGAGAAATTATATGAGTCTTACCAAAATGAAAAACAACTCTTAATCATCCCTGGAGCTGAACATGGTGCCAGTGCTGATGTTGAACCTGATTTATACTACAAAACAATTTTTGAATTCATTAACAGTTTAAATTAAGGAGAACATATAGATGAAAAAAATTTTAAAACGTATCTTAATTGCTTTAGTTATTATTATTTTAGTGTTAGTAGGTGGTTTCTTTGCAGTATTTAATAAAGAAATTACTACAATCAACAGTATCAAACAAATCGACGATTATGGTTTCTATGAAATCCATGTTTCCAATGATTATGGCTTAACAGGATTAGTTGAACAAGGTGGTGTTGAAAGTGATAGTCAACTTGTTCAATATGTAGTAAAAACAATTTTAAAAGGTATTCCTTTAGAATTTAATATTCCTGATTTTGGATGCAGTACATTCCAAGCTCAAACAGCTGAAGGTGATTGGATTTTTGGAAGAAATTATGATTTAGATCCAATTCCAGGTATGCTTGTCTTTACTGAACCAAAAGATGGATATCGTTCAGTATCTATCGCAAATATTAATGTATTGGGTTATACCTTAGATGAGGGTCCAGATTCATTTATCAATAAAGTTATGTCTTTGGCTGCACCTTACGCCGTTATGGATGGTATGAATGAAATGGGTGTTAGTATTGGTGTTCTACTTATAAAAGATACTCCAACTAACCAAATGACAGATAAACTTGATTTAACAACAACATCAGCAATTCGACTAGTTCTAGATCAAGCTGCTTCAGTTGATGAGGCTATTGCATTGTTTGAAAATATGGATATGCATGCCTCTGCAAATGCTTCTTATCATTTTCAAATAGCTGATGCAAATGGAAATAGTGCCGTGATTGAATACATAGATAATAACCTAAGTGTAATTCGCAAAGAAGCTGGCGAAGTTCAAGCTCTTACCAATTTCTTAATTAGTGAAGAAAAATATAACTTTGGTAAAGGTCAAGATCGTTACGAAATCTTGATTAATACTTTAAATCAAAATAAAGGTATACTTTCTACAGAAGATGCAATGAACTTACTTAAATCAGTAAGCCAAGATAAAGTAGATAGCGAAGGTGATATTATCGCTACACAATGGTCTGCAGTATACAATAACTCCAAGAAAACATTGGATATTGTAGTAGCAAATAACTTTGACCAAGTTTATTCATATCAATTATTCGAGTAAGAAAATAGAGAAACTATCCTCATGATAGTTTCTCTATTTTTCATTAATTACAGTTTTTATGAAATGCCCTACTTCAATTGCAAGATCTTCACTTTGCATATGTTGTCCCATTGAATCAATAAATCCATGAGAAAACCCTTCATAAAGAATAGTTCTAGTTTTAATTCCATTCTTATGCAATTTTGCCATGTATGCTAAGCATTCATTTCTTAGAAAATCATATTCTCCAACCGCTAATAATGTAGGTGGTAAATCATGTCGATTTGATAAATATGGTGATAAATATTCATTGTTTCCATCACTATTCAATGCTTTTCGCATGAATTTATTCAAATATTTTCTAAATGAATCCAATGAATTTTGAATTTCTACAAAAGCACTACTTTGGTTTTTAGAGAAACGACTCTCCCACTCAAAATGTTCATCAATACTTTCAGCCAAATCAACTGTTGGATAAAGAAGCATTTGTCCTTTTATTTTTGGACCTTTTTCATTTAGTGATCTTGTAACGCAATATTGTGCAATGTTTCCTCCAGCACTATCTCCCGCAACAAAGATTTTAGTTGTATCGCCATGAATCAAATGAGCATATTTTTTTATCCATAATAGCGCTGCATAGCAATCATCATGCCCTTTTGGAAAAGTATTTTCTGGAGCAAGTCGATAATTAACACTAAATCCAACAACATTGAACTTATCAACGATGTACTTAACAAATTGCTCTACAACATTGGGTGAACCTGCAATGAATGCACCACCATGCATAAAATAGAAAATGGGTTTATTTTTTGTGTGGGTTGCCGGATGATATATTCTTAATGGAATTTGATTCCCTTCTGTACCTAGAATATCAATATCTTCTATTATTACTCGATTACTTGAGATTGGTATACTTTTAACTTCATTAAAAAATTTACGAATTTCTTCAAATACTTTGTCATCAAATTTAATGTTATTATATAAATCACTTGCCAAATGAATAAAAAACTCTTGAGCTTTAATATCTGAAGCTACATGTTTATCCATTTTTTGTTTTTCTTTTTCATCAGGCATTGGTTTTACAATGACTGGATTATCATCTAAAATTTCGATTGTACTTTTACGATTCATTATTGAAATTAAATTTCTTGCATATTTTCTTTCATTTGTTTCATCTTGTTTCTGCAAAAGTCGAATTTGTTCTGGACTAAGCAGTTTTCTAGGTTTTGCTTCAATGCGATTTGCATGTTTTAAAATAAATTGTCCTAGTTCAATTGCACTATCTTCTGCTTGTGGAAAATAACCTAAAAAATCACCAAATCCATGTCCCATTCCTTTGTATACAATAAGCTCTACAGGATTGTTCATTTTTTTATTTTTCACTGCATATGCAATATCTTCAACTTTTAAATAATCAAATTCACCGACGCAAATACATGTTGGAGGTAAATTTGTTAATTCGGATAGATAGGGTGTTAGATAAGAATTATTTGGATCTGCATTTAAAACACCATTCATGATTTCTACTCCACCATTTTTGATTAATTGGATGGATAACATCACTGCAGCTTCTTGCTTCTTATTGATTTCATATTTAGTTAAATCCCATTTACTGATTTCATCACTAACGTTCGCTAGTTTCAATGTTGGATACAATAAGAATTGTCCCTTTACTTTAAATTTCTTTTCTTCTATGTCTTTAACTACACAATAATGTGCTAAGTTTCCCCCTGCACTATCACCTGCAATAAAGATATTTTCAGTATCTCCTTGATAATACTTTCCATGTTCACTTATCCATTTTAATCCTTCATAACAATCTTCATGTCCTTTTGGATATGCATATTGTGGAGCAAGTCGATAATCAATTGAAAAAATCAAAAGATTGAAATGAATGCATAGATAACGTAAGTATTCATCACATACTTCCAAATTCCCAGAGAAAAATCCACCACCATGAATATAGTATAAAATAGGTGCTAATTCGTCTTTATTATTGGGATGATAAATACGCAAAGGCAATAAATTGTTATCCTTACCTCTAATTGTAATTTGATCTACTTTTATGATATCTTCAGTAATTGACTTGCTTTTTTTCAAATCAAAACCTAGTTTCAACCCTTCAATGATTTGCTTACTGGGACTTAATTTTAATACTTGATCTGGGACAAATTTAGTTAGTGCTGCAATCGATTTTATCTTCTTGAAAAATCTTACATCTAAAACACCTATTTCATTTGTTTCTGGAATAGGTTTCATAATTATTTGTATATCATTTATCATCGTTCCATAACAACGATTGTTCATGTCCTCAATTAAACTTTTACTATAACTTCTTTTTACCATACTTAACCTCTTACCATATTATAACTAAAAATCATTAAATTTGTAATTTAAAGTATCCTCTTTATAATTAATAATAGAGGAATAACATATGAAAACTAATTTTTTTAAGAAACATAAACTATTAACTGCATTATTACTTGTACTCATATTCTTTATTGGTTATGCAACTTACTATTTAACTTCCTATCTTCCTGCAAGTGATTTAGCTGTTGCTTCCCTTGTTTCAACCCAAACAGTTACAGTTACCAACACCCAAAGTTCAATTACTTTTGCTCCTGCAAAAACTAGTACTAAAGTAGGTTTAATTTATTATCCTGGAGGAAAAGTTGATCCTGCAAGTTTTGCCTATGCTGCAAGTGAAATTGCTAAAGAAGATATCTTTGTTGTTATCGTTAAAATGCCTTTTAATCTTGCGATTTTTGATACCAACAAGGCAAATGCCGTAATGGATCAATATCCTGACATTGATGAGTGGTATTTAGCTGGTTTCTCGTTGGGCGGTACGGCTGCAAGTATGTATGCGCATGAGCATCCAGATAAAATTGATGGTTTGATACTTTATGCTAGCTACACAACAAAAGAATCCAGTTTGAAAGAAGCTGATTTCCCTGTTTTAAGTATTAGTGGTTCTAACGACGGTTTAGCCACACCACAAGATATTCTAGATAAAAGTATCTACTTACCACCTACAACAGATTTCGTCAAAATTGAAGGTGCAAATCATACACAAATGGCATTATATAACAATGCAAAGCCACAATCAGGTGACAACAAAGCAGATATAACAGATAATCAACAACAACGTGATTTAATTGATGCCACAATTAAATTCATCAAAACTTATTCAAAATAAATAGGAGTTAGCTACATGCTAACTCCTATTTCATATAATTTATTTCTTCTCTACTGCAGGAGGTGACCATTTACCTAAAATTGCATCTTCACTAGGACCATATAATCTTAGCGTCATATAGAACGGTTCATCAGGAGAAGGTAGCCAATTGGCTTTTTCTTTCTCTTCTTCAGGTTCTAGATGTTGTATATAAATCGTTAATCCCCCCTGTGAATCATAAGCCAAGTCTTTAGTACGATCCCCAATTGAATAGCGATTAATTTTATTTTCAATTAGGAATGCATCACTAAAGCGATACATCGTCAATGACCAAAATTGACTTACTGGTGGTAATTGTTCTTTGTCAAAATGAATTACATACTTATTTGCACCAGTTAAAAAGTTTCCATGACTATCTTTGAATGTACTCGGATATAATGATTCTTCTGGTACATTCGCCAATGCTCCTTTATACCAAACAACAGCTCGTTGCATATAATCATTACCAAATATTCCAATATTTTTTCTTGCGATACGCCAATGATTTACTTCTTCACCAAAATGCAACCCATTTTGATCAATTAATTCTTTTGCACCATTACATGCATCTTTAAGTATTTTTTCTGGTATTCCTCTAAGTATTTCAAGCTTTCCATTTGCTCCAATACCAACAGCTTTGATCTTCTTGAGTAATTCTTCATCTTGTTGAATCATCGGTGTTAAAGCTAACACCTTATTCATTGTTTCAAAATATTCATAATAATTTCCAACACAATAATCAGGTAATCCTAAAGTGAAATCCATATTTGAAGTCTTTCCAGTGATATATTCACTTAAAGGTTTAATCACAAAGTTTTTTTGTAAATCCTTTACAGTTTCTAAATCATTTTCACCTTTAATGAGTATTCTTAAAAATGCTAAAGCAATTGTTGTCTTGCAATAAACTGGAATTACTCCCTCAGGTAATTTTCCATTCCAAGTTGGTCCAACAATCGCAAAACTATGCTTTTTTGTACCATACAATCGCTTACCTAAGTTATCTGTAATATCAGTAAATAAATCAGTTAACTGAATTGAATAATAACGATCATTTGAATCTGGTGTTTCTATGATAATTGGTTCTTCTCTTAAATCCAACCAAGCTCTTGAATAAGTTGTATCATTATTAGGAGCCGGCACAAAAGATGTTTTAGGCGTTGATACAACTGCAATATGCAAAAATTCATTCATTTTAGTTGATTTATTGGGTCCTAAAACTTGTTGATACAACAATTCATACATTCCCATAATGGGATATCCATAAACATATGCATCTGTGATTAATTTGGTAGCATCATTTTCGTTCATAATTTTTCCTCCTCGAATTTGAACGCCAAAGAATTTGGTGAAAGTACTTTCTTTGTACTTATAGACTAATTAAACAAAACAACATTTATTTTTTCAAGTAATGTGATTAATTGAAAAATTTACACATTTGTTTCAATTTCGCTTGTAGAATTCAAAATATAAATTTATACTTATCTCATCACAAAATGGAGGAAAATTTATGATAGCAACCCTTGTTGCCTTATTCGCTTCTCTTATTGGCGCAATCTCTGGTATTGGTGGTGGGGTTATTATTAAACCTCTACTCGATTTATCAGGTAATTACAGTACTGCTGCAATAAGTATCTTATCTTCAGCCACAGTTTTTTCAATGTCCCTATCCAGCATTTTAAAACACATTAACCTAAAAACCCACTTTGATAAGAAACTAGCTACTTGGATTGCTTTAGGTTCAGTTGGTGGTGGACTTTTAGGTCAAAGTATTCTTTCTATGGTCATTGCCCAAACAACCTTACCCATCAAACAAATTCAAAACCTTATCCTAATGATTCTTCTCATTATTGTATTAATCTATATGAATTTCTTAAAACATAAATATCAGTGGAAACTAGAAAATCCCATTTCTTATTTTGTTGTAGGTGTTGTATTTGGTATGATAGCAACTTTTGTTGGAATAGGTGGTGGTCCAATTAATTTAGTTGCTTTAGCTATGTTTTTCTCACTAAGTACAAAGGAAGCATCTGTTATATCCATTGTCATGATTTTATTCTCTCAAGCATCTAAATTAGTTCAAGTTGCTTTAGCAGGTGATTTTGTAAAATATGACTTAACTATTTTATTCCTTATGATTCCCGCTGCAATTGTTGGAGGTTTGATTGGTTCAAAATTAAATAGAAAATTTAGTGACAAACAAATTCATTCCTTATTTAATGTTGTTATGGTTTTTATTATTTTTACTACAGTGATTAATCTATTCAATAAATAAGTACACTCAATGAGTGTACTTATTTTAATTCTATTTCATGAATTTCAGCATATTGCTTTGAAAACGTTTGAAGTTGTTCAATAATTGGAATCATTTCTAGTGCAATATCCTCGAGTACATATTCTGTATGAAGAGGTACCACATCATATACAATCTTGTGAATCAGTTTGTTTTCTTCCAACTCACGAAGTTGAGTAATTAGCATCTTTCTTGTAATCTCTGGTATCGCTCTTAGTAGTAAAGAAAAGCGATTATTTTTTTGATAAATTTGCCACAGTATAAGAGAAGCCCATTTGCCTCCCATTAAATCTGAAGCTAATAAAAATGAATTGTGATACTTATTTTTTACTTTTGCCATGTTTTTCCTTCTTTCACTAGTGTGTAAAATGGATTCAACATAAGGTTTAATGTGTACTTAGCATCTCTCCCGCCAATACATCTATTTTGCCTGCCTTACTACAATCTTAAAATGAATTAAGATAATTATTCCCATATTGTTGATACCTTAATTTCTTAGAACATAAGAAATATGTAAATCATCATCGTTATACTTCCTATGCAAAGAAGTTATCATATAAATTAATTTGTGTACATTAGTTACTTTTCTGTAACTGTAATCTTTTCTTTCAACTTATTTTCGATCAATGCCCATTCAAATTCTTTGATTGAGTTGCAATCGTACTTTTCTTGTAGGTTGTGATAACATTGATATAAATAACGATCATTCATTTTATTATTGTATAACGTTTGTATATTTATTTTTTTGAATTTCCTATTTTGAAAATAATCTGTAAATCGTTTGTAGGATGATTCACTAATTTTATACCCTCTTTTTCTCATCTCATCGATAACTAGTAAACTATAGGTATAAAAATGATTTGGAGGATAATCATAGATAAAATTGATTAGTATATGACGATCTTCTTTGGAATAAATAGAACATAATTCTCGCCACTGCGCTAATAATTGTTGTCTTGGTAACACATCAATCAAATCTTTATGCCATAATCGCATGCACATTCCTCCTTTTCGATATCTTATCAAACTCAAATATTTTTGACCAGTAATGTGAATTTTAACAAAATAAAAGGAATTATTAGATAAGTGCAATAATTCCTTTATTCGCTTTTTATTTTTTATTATCAAAGGAACTAAATTTGTAATTTCCACTTTCATCCTTTATCAAATAAATCTTGTACTCATACCCTGCATATCTTGGAAAAACATAGGTTTCAGAACAAGGTGTATCCACCTTTCCTTTAAGATAAACAGAACACGATATTTTTATATAGTCTTCAGAATCCATATCTACATTTGGATCTCCTTCACCTGTGTATGAGGTTGCTCCAAAATGCTGTTCAAACGGTAATTCATCATTGATTACTATGTAATCATCTACTGTACTAAATCCATTTGAATCGGAAAGCATATTTCCAGTACTATCAAAGAATGTGATATGATTACCAATTGTATCTTCATTTCTAAAATAAATTGTAATTTTAACATTCTCTTTATCATCAGTTTTTGTAAAATTGAAATCACTAGTCTCTGCGATTTCTCCATTAGGCGTTGGTGGTTCTCTATCTCCAGCAGGTGGAGGTGTAAATTTGACTTCTTTTTCATCCGGCTTAGATGTTTCATCTACTGAATTGGGTTTCGCAGTACAACCACTAATCAATAGTATTACAAATAAACTCACTACTAGCTTTTTCATTATTTTCTCCTATTGTCTTAATCTACATTTGTAGATATACTAAGTTTACACATTGGGTTTACACTTGTCAACTCTTTCTAAAAAAAACGAGTTATTATATAATAAAAAAGAGGTCGTTTATGAGTAAAATATTTAGATTAATTTTGATTTCATGCTTTTTAGTTTCTTGCACAACAAAAAAAGAACCTATAAATACTAATCCAATTGAAACCGCAGTACCTTCTACACTACCTGCCCCTACAACAACCCCATCCCCAAAACCAACTCCTTCAGCTACATCAATAATTCCTCCAGATTTAATAAACAATGAAAAAAGTGTCTTTTGGTGTCCTACTGGTGAATATTATGGAGTTGCGGATGAAACAGTTGGAGTGGGATTAGGTTTAATATTAACAAATGATGGATTTTTTACTGTTACTTATGATAGTGCAGGTGGTGATTATTATTATGGAAGATATGAACAAATCGAAGCGAATTTATTTTCATATTATGGAGAAGTATTAACTAATCACGAATTAGAGCGTTGTCAAGGTGAAGGTTGTTTTATCATGCCTGATCTTAACGATACAACAATTGATGGTTATTTAAGGTTAGTTGAAAATAAAATGTACTTTATTCCACATCAAATCAATTACGAAGAATTAGTAAACTACGAAGATGACAAACCTTGCATTTTCTATACAAATTAAAAAATAAAGAAAAACTATTTTCTAATTACAAAAAAAGGAATTTGAATAATACTTTCATTTTTCTTTTTTAATTTACTCATATAACTTTTTTATATAGAAAATGATTTTACTCAGTTTTCTTTAAAGTATTATTTAGAAAATCAAAGAAACTTTTTCTATTAATTAATTCCAAGTATCCAAAAATGAATTTACAAAACATATTTCATAAGTGTAAGAATGAGTTATCATTATATAACACAAATACAATTAAGGAGAATTGATAAAGATGGACTTAGACAAAAACATAGAATTATTTTTAAAATACTGCAAGTATCAAAAAAATTTAAATTTTAAAACCTTAAAAGCTTACAAAATTGATTTGAAACAATTTAGAATTTTTATACAAGATAGTAATTTTCAAATATCAAAGGCTACTATTTCAAATTACATTTATTTTTTACATGGAAAGTATAAGGCAAAAAGTTCAAAACGAAAAATTGCAACAGTAAAATGTTTTTTCAATTTTCTGGAATACGAGGAAATATATATTGATAATCCTTTCTCAAAATTAAGACTAAAATCACAAATCCCATTTATTTTACCAAAAACAATTTCGATTCAAACACTTAATAGGCTTTTTAAAACTGCGTATAGCTCGCTAGATAACTCATCATTATCAGAATATGAAACTATTTGCATTCATCGTGATATTGCAGTCTTAGAATTATTATTTGCTACAGGATTAAGAGTATCTGAGTTATGCTCTATTAAAAAAAATGATATTGATTTGGTTCAAGGAATCGTTAAAGTGTATGGAAAAGGATCAAAGGAACGTATTATACAACTAACAAATAGCAAAGTAATTACTGCATTAAGCAAGTATAGAGAATTCTATAAATATTTTAATCATGAAAATGATTATTTTTTTATAAATAAACTAGGAAATAAACTTTCTGAACAATCCATTAGATTTATGATTAATAAATATGTAATACTTACTGGAATTACAGAACACATTACTCCTCATATGTTTCGACATACATTTGCAACCTTACTATTAGAAGAAGATGTCGATATTCGCTATATCCAACAAATTCTTGGACATAGTTCAATTATCACAACCCAAATCTATACTCATGTAACAAGTAGTAAACAAAGAGAAATCTTGACTTATAAGCATCCTAGAAATCGAATTTCAATATAATTAAAGTATAAAAATCTCCTTATAATCAATAAAGGATAATATATGATTATCATCAATGGAGTATGTTAGTGTAGGAGGGATTTTTATTACAAGCAATATTAATAAAGTATTCATTTGTTTTGCTGCAAAAGATCGGTATTTAATAGCACAACCTATCGTTTATCATCTCAAAAATTATGGAATAGATACATGGTATGATCGATATGAAATGGTGATGGGTGACAATAGAGAAGAAAAAAATATAAAAGAAGGTGTAGAAAAGTGTAAATATGCTATTATAATTTTAAGCAAATTTACAATGTTCTCAAATTGTGCAGTTGAAGAAATAACTATTCTAGAAAAAAGATATAAAAAAAGTGAAATAGTAATTTTCCCTATCCTATATGAATTAAATCCTGATAATATTCCTGATCAATTCAAATGGTTGAAAAGTCTAATATTTAAGGAAGTAAATAAAAAATCAGGTACACATGAAGTATGTAATCACATTGCCTGTAAAATAACAACTGATATAAAAGAAAAAATTAATGCTAAAAGTATTGACTCTATATTATTTTCATACAAAGACTTAATTCCAAGTTTAACGTTTGAGTTATTAAAAACATATACTGAAATCGATGCAGATAATTTAAACAGCAGAATAACAATACTATATGTGATTTATCTTTCTTTGTGTGTAGAATTATCCGAAAATAATTCTACAATCTCGTTGATATCCAGTATATTTCAAAGATTATTCTCTGAAACAAAACTTAATCTTCCAATAGATTATAGAGAAATATGGTTACTAGAAAATTCTATATGTATTTTAATAGAATATTATAGACTTTTTTGTACTGAATCTAAAATTTGAACTATTGTTTTAATAACTTTATCAATTTGACATTTTGAAGTTAGATAATCTAACTTCCCTTCTAGATATGGGAACTCAGTTATATTATCTTTTATTAATTCCCATATATCATTAGAAATCATATTAGGGTACGCAATAGGAATTATGACTTTGTGTAGCTTACGGGCAATCTCGAATTCTTGCATTACTCCACTTACATTAATTGATTCGCTATTCATTTTATCTCCAAACACGAAAATCGCAACACCACATTTACCAATAACTTCTGCTCTAGAGTGATTTTTTTCTTTATCTGAAGTTTCTTTATTTCCAACAAAGGGTTTGATAATCAAATGATTTTGAATATTTTTCACACCATGTTTTGCTAAATATTCATTTGCATATCCGATTATATGTGTTCCAAAACTTCGACCAATCCCATTAACTATACGATAATCTTTTTGAAATAACGAATTAGTAAGTTTTTGAGCTAATTCATGAGAATATTTGTAAAGATTAACATCAACAGAGTTGAATGCGCCTGAAATAAATACTTTTTTACTTTTAATTTTATCATTGATTTGACTTAACACCTTTGGAATTTCGGAGTATTCCTTAACTAGAAGAACATGAACGTGATATCGAATCTCTAAATCATTAATAAAACATTTAAATTGAGCGTTACCTTTATCATCCTTCATTATTGCATAATGATGAGTAGAAGTGTCATTTAAATAATTTGCTAATTCACTCAAACAATCTAATACTAGATGATCTGTAAAACTATAACCTACAAAAAGAAATGTATTTGATATCAATTCACGTTTAAGAAACATTAACATGAGTCTACGCTTCTCATGATACTTTTCAAATTCTCCTTGTGTAGTTATGAGACCCTCTGGATTACTTATATCTCCATTCATTTTGAAAACATTCACTAGTCTATTTAAATCAATATTTGAAAGATCAGCATCAGTAAAAACTTTATTAATCAATATATTTCTTGCCTTATAGTTATCTTCTATTACATTATCAAAGTTAGTAGTCCAAATATTTGAAAAATCAATATCAAGCAATTCATTTAGTAATTCACTTTTAAAATTATTAGAATTGATAGCATTTTGTATCCTTGACTTAAGTTCAGCTTTGCCAAATTGATTTGCATAATATTGAGCTAGCTTATAGTAATCAGTGTTTTTTTCTATTTTTATTCCTAATTCTCTTGCCATTGGCTCAAATAAATATTTCCATGTAGGATATCCAGCATCCGCGGAAGCTCCTGAACCTAAAAAGAGTGAAATCCGATTTTCAAGAGCTTGACGCACGAATACATCAATAAACTTCTTTTTCTCAATAGCCATAGTAATAACTCTCCATCTTCTAATAATTTTAATTGATAATCATATATTATCCTTTATTATTCATATTTTATCATATAAAATTGATAGAAGATGTTCAATTTACAATCATTAAACATATATATAATCATGTTTAGTAAAATCTAAATAATACTTAATTGCAAGTGAAAATAATTACACTTATGTATTGTCTAGAAATTGTATTTCTAACCTTCTATTAAAAGTTAATTTAGTTTTATCAAATGAATCATATATATAGTTTGAAATTATTAAAATATTAATTAGAAAAGAACTCTTACGAGTTCTTCAATTAAAACGATATTTATATTTTGTTTGATTACACATTTTCGGCAATATAGTAAATCAATTCTTCTGTCTCTTCCCAACCTAAGCAAGGATCTGTAATAGATTTACCATACTCCATATGGTCAGATATTTCTTGACTTCCTTCTAATAAATAACTTTCAATAAGTAAGCCTTTAATAAGTTTTTTTAACTTTGCATTATATTTTCTACTGTACAGTATTTCTTTTGCGATACGTGTCTGTTCATAATAACGTTTTCTTGAGTTTGAATGATTAGTATCAACAATAAGCGCAGGGTTTTGTAAACCACGTCTTTCATAGAAGTCCAATACATCCTCTAAATCTTCATAATGATAGTTAGGCATGTTTTCTCCATGTCGGTTTACATAACCCCTTAGTATTGCATGTGCATATGGGTTACCTGTAGTTTCTACTTCATTTGAGCGATAAATAAAATTATGACCAGATTGTGCTGCTTTTATCGCATTAAACATAACTGATAAATCACCACTTGTTGGATTTTTCATTCCAACTGGTAAATCAAGGCAACTTGATGTTAAACGATGTTGTTGATTTTCAACACTTCTTGCACCCACAGCATGATAACTCAATAAATCTTCCATATATGCAAGATTATCAGGGTACAACATCTCATCGGCTGCAGTAAGTCCTGAAACTTCTATAGCTCGTATATGCATTTTTCTAATCGCAAGTATTCCATCAGAGATATTTGGTTCTTTATCTGGATCAGGTTGATGTAACATTCCCTTGTATCCTTCTCCTGTGGTTCTTGGTTTATTTGTATAAATACGTGGAATAATAATCAGTTTATCTTTAACTTTTTCTTGTATCTTTCCAAGTCTTGAAACATATTCACAAACTGCATCTTCATTATCTGCTGAACAAGGCCCAATAATCACTAAAAACTTATCACTTGTTCCATTAAAAACATTTTTTATATCTTCATCACGTTTTTCTTTAATTCTCTTTAATGACTCTGGTAATGGCAAGCTCTCAATTACATCCTTTGCTTCCATAATCTTATGTATATTTTTATATCCCATATTTACAGTCCTTTCAATATGTTACTAAATCACTTAATCATTATAATACATTAACTTCATTATTTATTACTATCATGCAGAATTTTATTAAATTCTTCTTTTAATTGCATTATAATCTCATGATGCTTAGTAAAATATAGTTTTGGTAATGAATTAAACAAACGATGACTTCCCAAGAAACGTTTTTCAAACAAATGTTTTTTCAATAATACACTTTGTTTCTCTAATGATTCTAATTTATCTTGTAGTTCTTGTCGTGTACTTTCGACTTTGCTATCTGTAATTCTAGCAACATCACTTAGTTCATGGCTTAATGAATCACTCAAATTGCGTATTCCTAAGCCTACTTTTTCAAGTTCGCGTACATCTTTCTCTAATCCAATTAAAGTAGCTACTGTAGCCATGAAATCTAACAATAGAATGATTATGAATATTGCAAGAAAGATAAGTGATACCACATAAGGTATACTTTGCACAAATTGTTGAACAAGTGGTTGGATCAGTTTAACAATAATTACTCCTCCAACACCCCACATTAAACTAAATTCAAGACAAATATATCCTCCTAAATTGAAAGGTCGTTTTGAATAATCCCACCAAGTTAAGTGAAAAAGATTTTTAAGTACCCAACCCGTTAAAAATTCCAATCCACTAGTTAACAAAACAGCTCCTACAAACAATAGAACAATATTATTTTTTAGAGGATCTAAAGCAAGAAGAATAAGCATCATACCAAATCCGTAAATAGGACATAGTGGTCCATTTAAAAAGCCACGATTGACCCATTTTCCAGTAATTATCGTATGAAACATAACTTCGGCACACCAGCCTAAAAATGCATAAATAAAAAAATACCAAATATGATTAACTATGAATAGATCCAAAATATTCCCTCCTCTACATCATTTATAATTATTATATACTTGAGGTATGATCTATAATAGTAATTTACTTTTTGCAATCACCATTATTGACTATCTAACTATTCTAAAATAGTGTCAAAATTAACAATTTTCTATATAATGAAATTGAGATAATTATCTTTACAATGTTCGAAAGGAAAGTTAAACCATGGAATTTTTAACCGTTTACAAAAAACTTGATAATCTTTGCAAAGATTTATTAAACACAGATCGAGGTATCAGTACCTATATCTCAATAATGGAAGATAAAAGTTCTGCAGCATACTTTATTCAAAACTGGTCTGATGATTATAAAGCTCTTAAACACTATCGTTGGGTTCGCAATCAACTCGCTCATGAAGATAATGTATATGAAGAAGATTTATGTACTGAAGCTGATATACAATGGATTATTAGGTTCCACAAAAGAATCCTTAACCACCAAGATCCACTAGCATTGTATTATAAGACTAAACGCAAAGTAAAAACTCCAATCAAACCTGTACAAACCACAATTATAAAGAAAAAAGATTCTAAATCATTTTTCCAAAAATTCTTTTCAATATTTCATAAATAATTAATTTAAGTAATCATTTTAACATTACATATAACACTTTTATTATTTTCAAAATATCACTTATCAATTTACATCATTAAAGCCGTTAGAAATCACAATATATTAATAATGTACTTTGTGTAAATCAATATTTCTCAGTCACGTATTGTTTACATGACTGATTTTTTCAGTTTTTCAGTCATATTAATAATCAATTATAGAGAAAAAGCATCCAACCGAAGTTGAATGCTACATTTCCAAATGAGTATTCCAGTCGCAACTGCACTATCAAAGTAAGAAAAATTCCTTATGAAAAAACTTAATGTACTCATTCATCTTCATGTTTCCAAGAAATATTAAATTGCATCTCAAATATTCCATGTGAAAATCTCCATCCAATGTTACTAGAATTTTCAATTATTTAATTTATTTCATACTCAAAGTTTACCATGAATCACTCTTGAGAATTACTTCACTCATAATGGCTCCACATTGATAATATTTTAATAACTCTTTGCTCATCATCGACTTTATAATCTAATCTATGTTGTGCGTTTATTCTTCTTGAATAGTAGCCCTTAAGATCACCCGCCAACTTTTCATACCTAGGAGGATTTTCATATGGATTGATTGCTATTAAATCAAGTAAAGCCCTTGTCTTCTTGTCCAAACTTGCATCTTTTAAAAGTTTCTTATCTTTCTCAGCTCGTCTGGTAAAATAGAGTTCATACATTACCACTCTTCTCCTTTAATATACTTCTTGCACTTATTGATTGGTTCTTTATCAGCTTTCTTTATTTCTTTTACGTAATTTGGTAAAGAAGTTAAATATACAGTTTCCACTAAACTATTATATTCATCTTCACTTATAATAATTGCATTACCATTTTTTGTATTAACAGTTATTGTTTCATTATACTTAATTGTAGTATCAAGTGTTTCATATAAATTTTTCCTTAAATTCGTTGCATTTACAGTAGCCATAAAAACACCTCTTTCTTATATAAATTATAACGTACGTTTATATGTACGCCAATCCTTAGAAACTTATAGTAATATTTTATGATTTTGCTAGAGAATTCATTAAAATTAACTTTGTTAGAATCAAATTTATCTACGGGATTCATAATATTTTCATTTAGTGTAGTGAGACTCATTGATGTTTCACTCAAATATTTAAGATATGACTAGTTTTTACATTTTTCCAGTCATGCTTTAAATACATGATTAATTCAGTTCTCAGTCATATTAACAATCAAATATAAAGAAAAAGCATCCAACCGAAGTTGAATGCTATATTTCTAAATGAGTGTTCCAACCGCAACTGAAATCATGATTCGGAAATAATTCAGCTTTATTCAAGAAAGAAAATAAATATAATAATAGTTACCATTAATAAATATTCATTTTCAAATTAATGATATCTAAAATTAATTTTTTTGAGTTCTTGCTAAAGCATTCTATAAAAATTGTCTTTTCGATATCGTTAGGTGAATTTTGGAAAGATTCTAGATTTTCTTCAATTTTAGAAATCGTATCAAATAAATCAGAGTATGTAACTAGGTCAAAAAGTCTAACAACTGATAGTTTGCTCAAAATAGTATCTAAAACTAGTAAATAATCGTTTATACTGTCTTCAGTTTTTAAAGTCATCAAGTTATACTGTAGATTTGGAAGTTTCTCAATTGTCAATTCAAATAAAAGTTTATCTAGCACTTCTCTATTCTTCCATTTTTTTTCATAATAAACTCTTAACATAATATCAATAATACTGACAATAAGTGCTAAAATTGACAAGTAAATAGCAATCTTTGCTTCGTTCATACATTTCATTTCCTTACATATGTCGCAAAGATTGAATCCATAATTTTGTTCTGCACCCTTGTATTCTTACAAACAAACTTAAATTTACTATTAAGTTCATCAAGATTTATATTCTCAAGAATTCCACTCAAAAGTCCTTGAACAAAAGATATAGAAACCCCCTCTATATAATCTGGAAATATCACAATGTTTAACTTATTTATATCAAATTTTCCCTTAATTTGTCTATCATATATTTCTCTACCCAAAGGATTACCAGAAATACGAGTTAAAGACTTTGTTTCAAATTCAATGTAAATTTCATTAGTTTCCATACAGTTATACACTCTCCTTTACTAACACTATATTATACATAACACCATTAAAATACAATGGAGAAACACTTACAACACTATCGTCTGGTTTATCAAAAATGTATTTACAGCTTTCATTTAAGCCAATTTCCTCTACTTTACAAATTTCTTTTCTTATACCAAGTTTTGAATCCTTAAAGAAAATAGCTTCATCTCCACAAACAAGATAGCATGCTCCTTTAACTGTGTCTAAATGATTATTTATTTTATCAACAAAATTAGTTAAGCCTATTCCTCCTGATATTTTATTTTTTCGCGTTGTCACTCCTGGTTGCAATGCACTCAGCATAAAAAAATGATTTTCATCATATACATCATTAAATTTTTTACAATGAAAATTATAAGCTTCTATAATTCTTTCATCACATTCTGGGGGAATAGCATAAAATTGCTTCTTTATTTTACTAAAAATTTTTTCTTCCGAGAAACACAAAAGATTAATTGAATATAAATTAACATCATTTTCATTTTCATTAATTGCCAGACTTCTCTTAACATATACCAAAACATCTTCTCTTGAATGTTCACAAGCATTCCCAACAAGTTCCTCAACAATTTCTACTACACGATCAGCAAAATCTTCGTCTTCTTCATTAATACTCTTTAAGAAATAACTTAACTCAGTTCCCAACTCTGAAATATTGTAATTACTTCCATGAGCAGATTGAATTTTCATAAAATATTCATATTTGTTATCCAGTTTAATCGACAAGAAATCAGAAAAGTCCCCCTTACTGCTTAAATAAAAATGAGTCCTTGTAAAATTTTCATTAACTATACTATTGGTTAAATTTGGAAATTTTATAGAAATCTTAGTCTTTGGCTTTTTTAATTGTAAATAAAATAAAGACAATTGAAATAAAATTATAGTTGAAACATCAACAAACGATTTTGCTAGTAACTTAAATTCAAAAAATCTAACTCTATTATTAGAAATCAAAAATAATATAATTCGTTGCAAATCATGCACCTCATTGAATGTGAAAGTATCTGATTTAATTTCATACTCATATCTACCATTTTTCCCACCAATTGCTTTTGGTACAACGTTCTTAAAAAATAAATCTAATCGTAATCCCATAGTACCTCCTCCTAATAGTGGTCTACATTAAGTACTAGCCAAAATAAAAATACTCCATTTAAATACTATCTTTTCTATACTAAATAAATCATATAATTATGGATTCCCTAGCATTTCTAACCATTTAATGATATTACTAAAATTAATCAATTCACGTACATGATTTATTTCTTCTCTTGAAAATTTATACACAAGGCAAAAAATATTGTCATTACAATTACCTATATTCTTAAGAACAAGTCATATCGATAATTTAGTCGCTTAGATAATTATTTCATTTGCTAGAAACACTATAATAAATCTGCTACCTTTCTGAATCAATATTAGCAACATTAAACATAATTTTACGTTCTAATTTCTATACTCATTTGATTAATAAAATTTTCAAGATTATCTAACAATTCATCATACAAAACTATCTGAATATGAGCGTAAGAGTAATTTAAATCTCTTAAAGCTTTTCTAAGTTTTATATCAATTTCATTAGCTGACATGCCTGTTTTCTGCTGATAACTCAAAATACTTTCTTTTTTCATCAAATACTTGTTTGAACCAATTACTAACATTCCTGTAGCTGATTCAGCTCCATTAATTAACTCATTATTTGTCTCTGAATGAGGCAAAAGCATAAGATAATTATTAACTTGAGCTATTGCAGTACTTAAATTCGAAGTTGGAACAAAATTATCATGTGAAGAATCGAGTTTAAATAAGTATTCTTCAGATTTTTTCAACTCAACAATATCAAGAAATCCATATCTATTTATTGTAAGAATATCTAATTTACTATCACTTGTTCTTATTTTCGAATCAACATTAATTAAACTTTCTGGAATTTTTTGTTCTATTGATCCAAACAGCAAATAAGAAGCATATAGTTCGAAATATTTTTGCCATGCGTATTCATTACCAATATGCTTTCTTTCTATACCAAGCTTCTTTTCTATACCATTCTTTTTTTCTAATAAATCTCTACCCAGTTGTACAATATCCTTTAATCTGTCTTTATTTATATCTGTAACATCTTTTAAGGAAATTTTAATATTCCCTTCCTTTATCATTTTAGGAATAATTTTAGAAATCTGCATTTTATCCTTTTCAGTTAATACAATATCATCAATCCCTTTCGAAACAGCCTTGATAACATTCAAAAATTCTGAAGAAGTTACCTTCTCTTCTTTTGATAATTTTTCTATAGTTCTCTTTAATTTTCTAGTATTATTCGCAGGATCCACAACATCTTTTTTAAAACTTTCTGTATAAACAACTACAGTATTGGTTTGTTTATCATAGCACATCTCACCAAACCCCACCTTAAACAATAATCGTATTTTATTATCGATTTTTTGCTTAAGTTCTTTAATATTATCAACTTCAAAAAGTTCCAGTAACTCATCTTTAAAAATCGTTGTAATACTAGTGTTCTCTTCATTCTTGAAATAATGTGATTTTCTAAACGCTTCCTCATCTTCAACTATTATTCCATCTTTAAAAATAACAATTATCTCTTTATTCATTGATTCAATTTCATAAAAAACTTCCTTATCATTTTGCATTTTCATTCCCTCCTTGTCTATAAATTTACTGAATTAATCTACTCATTTTCATAATAGTAATAAAAAGTCATTAAGTACTTTATTTTTTTTATTATATCACTAAACTTATTTTTAACATATAAACTCTATAATTAATTGTTTGTTTGTATTGTTTATAGTTTAATATAGTATACTCCTGCGTTTTGAGCGCTGAAGGAGAATTCAATAAATGAAAAAAATCAGTTTGAAACTTCAAAAAAAGTATGTATCTTATTATCAACGAGGCAAATCGGTAAAGGATATCTGTAAAAAGTATAAAATTCCTAAAAGTTCTTTATATTTATGGATTTTTAAATATAAAGAAACCATTACTACTGGTGAAAGAGTAAATGTTGCAGAATATCAAAAACTAAGATTTCATTCATAAAAGCTTGAACAAATCATAGAAGTACTGCAAAAAGTTGATTGTTCAATTCAATCCCCATTGGCTGACAAGCTATGAGAACTTGAAAAACTGAAAGGCTATTACAGTACAAGAGTTTTGTGTGAGGCACTAATGGTAAATAGGAGTACCTTTAATGCATATTTATCTTCAAATATCCAACAATTCATGAAGAAAAAACAAAGGAATGATCAATTAAAAGAGCAAATACTCGAACTGTTCACTGAATCCAAACAAACTTATGGTGCATATCGTATACGTGAAGAACTTAAAAAATTAGGTTATAAAGTAGTACCTCAAACAATTAGTCTACTTATGAAGGAATTAGGGCTATTTAGCAATAGAGGAGGTAGCAAAAAGGAATATTTAAAGATTCTACAGGAATAAAAAAACTGATTTAGTACAAATACATTTTACAGTAAACCATCCAAATGAAGTTTGGGTAAGTGATGTTACATACTTGAAATTTAAAGATTTATTTTACTATCTATGTGCAATTATTGGTTTATATTCAAGAAAAGTAATTGCTTATCATATTTCTACAGTACATTCTACACGACTAATCACTACAACTTTTCGAAAAGCTTGCAAAACTAGAAAGCCAAAGGTTGCTCTAATATTTCATTCAGATCGTGGAACACAATACACTTCAAATCGATTTAAGTTATTGCTAAAAAAATCTAATGTACGACAATCATTCTCTAAACCATATAATCCATTTAATAATTCTGTTGCTGAATCATTCTTTGCAACATTGAAAAGAGAAGAATATTACAGAAAATCTTATCGTTCTGTAAAAGACTTCACAAATCACATCCAACTTTTCATTGAATTCTATAATTCAAAAAGAAAACATAGTACCTTACGTTATAAAACGCCGAAGCAATGGGAGGATTTATATTATGAAAGAAATGATAAATAATTGGAATCGGTGGTCATTTTAGATGTGAAATTCATTTTTTTATTCAAGTTTTTAGTGTTTTGATACAATTTTGTTAGAATAAACAATTTATTCCAAAATTTGCAAATAACCTATTAGAATAGGCTTTTTTAAGTATAGAAAAAGCCTATTTTTAATCAATTCCATAAGAATTAACCAAAAATAGACTACATTTCCAAATGGTGGTCCCAGCCGGGATTGAACCGGCGACACATGGATTTTCAGTCCGAAAAATAGTGAAATTCATATTATAAATAGCCACTTTTTCGTATATGTACCCTAATAATACCCTATATATATATCAATAAACATTTTAAAAAGTGTTACTTAAATTAAGACATCAAATGCTTAATTCTTTCTCGAAAATAATCTATCAAATTTAGATACTCACGGTTAACATCGTTGTTGTATTCAAATTGCTTCAGTTCCTCTATATATATTTCTCCGGAGCAATCATCAAATTTTAATAACGAAAATAGTTCTAATGCCGCTTTATGAATTAATACTAGATCTTCTACTTTTATCTCTTCATCAATAACTCCTTCAGGAATATTATGAGCGAGATATTTATTTCTATATTTTTCTAGTGCTTCTATTAATCTATCAAATTTTATTTTGTTATTTTTATTTCTCCACATTGTCTTAGAAATTGATATTCGTAGTTTTTCTTTATACTGACTCTTTATTTCCTTTAGTATTTTATTTTTAAATTTAGCCAAGGTCATTACATCGCTACCATTTAATTCAAAATAATATCGATAAAATTTCAAAACAGCTGATTTAAGCATATCATCATAAATCAGTTTTTCAGCAAAACGAACATCATTAGATAATTTTTTATACTCCTGCGTTTCACTATATTCTAATTGAATAATTAAATATGCAACAGAATTCGAAATATTAGAAATTGCTATTTCAATCATCTTATAATCTTTTTTATACTCTTCAATGGAGTAACTGTCAAAAATATCAATAAACTTCATAATTTTACCTTTCCTAATATTTAAATTTTTCGCTCTAAGTACATTTTTAGAGATTTTATCAATATTATATTTTATATTGGGGGTACAAAATGTATCAACTTTACTTCAATATAGTTAGTAAAAATCATTAGTTTTTCGTTATAGTTAAACCTATAATTTTATACTTTATATTTTTATGGTGCCAAAATGGTGTCAGTTGGCAGACACCATTTTTTGTTTTTTTATGTGTTAAAAAGTGTTTAAACATGCATTAATATTTCTATATTTAAATGTGCATTTTTGCATATTTATTTATTTTAGTCAGTAATTAGTCAGTAAAATCTCATCATTATTAATCTTCTCTTTCATCGATTTTGATATTGGAATTAGTAACTTTACTCACCAATATTATTGATGAAATTTTATTTGAATATTTCTTCAATTTCTTCTATTGAAATAGTTCTTCCGTGTACTGGTAAATTATATCTATCCAATTCTTCTATTGTCAATTCTTTACAAATTTTAGTTTTCGATAAAATTAATCCCACTATCATCTTAGCGATAAAAATTAAAAATACTGTGATGAGGATAACTAAAATCGTTTTTACGAATAGATACAAACCATCATTAAGATAAAATATTCCTAACATAAAACCAGAGATAATGAATATTAATGAAATAAATAGCAATGCCTTATTCATAACAAACTCTTTAAATGCCTCGCGATCATAAATAAGTTTGTTTTTGAAAGAATCAAAAGTAACAATATTGGTTTTCAGAAACTTCTTTAACACATTCTCTCTCTTTAACGAATTAAATGAAATATCAGCAACAAGTAATGCACCTGTTATTTGTAGCGAAACACTAAGGCAATAAAGAAATACGTACATAAACTACCTCCCTAATTCAACATAACTATTCTATCATTTATTGACAAAAATAAATAAAAAACTATTTACATAGTATATATACTATGTTATAATATATATGTAAAGGAGGTAAGTCATGAATGAGAAAGAGTTAGAAATAGTAAAGGCTCTGATTGAACTAACAACTACCGTGATTAGCTTGGCGGCTTCGGTAATCGCTTATAAGACAGTCAGAACCCCCAAGAAGAAGAGGAAGAAGTAATTCTTCCCTTCTCTTCAATATTATTATACAGAAAGGAGCAAAAATATGCAAAATATTAAAGTTGTCAGTCTTATCATTATTGCCATCAATTTAATTATTATGGTTTCAACAAAGATTAATCTAATATTCTTTTTGGCACTAGCGTGCATTTTACTAAGCTCTTACAACATATTTATCGGTTATAGAAATGGAAAATAAGTTTGACAAAGAAAAATACAAAGCTGAATGGAAAAAAAAGAATATGAGGATGGTTGGTTCACAGTTCAACATTGAATTCGTAAACGAATTCAAGAAGGCATGTAATATACTAGTGACTACACAAGCAGATGTAATTAGAACAGCTATGATTGAAACAATTGAAAAAGCTAAACAAAAGAATAATGATGTATAGAACAATTAAAAAGACAAGCTATTTGATACGTTACTTATTTACTTATATGATATTCAATAATTTTTCGATTCACGAATCAATTTTACTTAACGATTGGATAGAAAGTTTGATTGTAACGCTCGTATTATGTAAGGTTTCATTTTTGATTGTTGGAAAGATAGGTATTGATGATTCTTATGTAAATAGTCTTTTATACTTTGTGATTTACTTAGTCTTACTGTGTATCCTTTGGGTAGTTCTATCTATTTTTACATTTTTCAAAATGCTTCCAATAACATAAAAATGCCTACCCTCAATAAAGAGAGTAGGCATTTTCAATCATGTGATGTTATATGTTCATCTATTCTTTTGTGTGCTGATTTTGTAGATTCTTCAACCACAACAATTTTTTTAGTTATTTCTTTGAGATCATCTTCAATTTTTTTTACTTCCACCTTGATACCTAGAACTACATCTAATTTCGCATTAACTGCACCTTTGAACTCACTATCATTCGCAATCTTTTTATCACGATTTGATATCCATCCAGCTAATCCAACGAAACATCCAATAATAGCGAATAATAGTCCTAGTGTTATTGATGTGTTTTGTTCCATAGTTACTTACTCAATTTTTTATTTAAGTATTCTTCAACACCAAAAATCTTTATCAATACAGCAGTGGCTTTAATAAAATAATATAACGATGTGATGTAACAAATAATATACGGATCAATTATTTCATTGTTTACAAGCCCTAAATGTGTGTAGACAAGCCAAACGTATGTTATACCACTAATTATTGCTACTACAATCAAAACCTTTACAAGCCCTTTAAAAAGCTTCTTGGGTTCAAACTTTTCAACTTCTTTATCCAAGTTGTAATAAATTGATCCTAAAATATGGACTCCTGCTAAAACCGCTATTGTAATTACTATTAAAATCATATTGCTTAAATATGTATTCATATCATATCCTCTTTCTACACTTCTACGTGCATGTAATCTAAATCAATTTGTATATATCCTGTGTCGTTGCCATAGGTTACCACCTTAGCCCATTTGTAACCATCACCTAGTGTTTTATCGCTCAATTCTAAAACACTTAAATAATCGCCTTTTTGTGCCCAATACACAGTTTCTTTATTCATCGGTTGTGTTCTAACTGGATATCCTTTATCCGTTGTAACACGATCTATTTTTATACTTGGAAATGGTTTAATCCATTTCACTGGTTCTTGTTTACCACCTTCAGCTGTAACATATGGAAATGGTTCAATTTCACTTAGTAATGCTCCTAGTGATTTAATCTTTCCATTTACCTTATATGTAACATGCAGATGTGAATTATCGAACCAATTACCATTTGCATCACGACCTACTACCCCAGTATCACTAACTGTTACTAGCATGTCCCCACGTTTATATACCTGGTCTTTTTCTGCAATAATATTCTTGCCATGTGCTAACCGTAATTGATGAATATTACCTTGCTCATCTTTACCTTCAAATACGACCGTATTCGTTGCGTTTCTTGTAACTTCAACGCACTTCATACTATCAAACACCATGAGTACCTGATAAGTGTTTAATGCTAATTTAGTGTTATTACTTGTAATCGCAATAAAATCATCACCATCATGCTTTAATGGTTTACCACCTACAGTGTCATACGACTTAATACCAAGGGAAGTCATAAATCTATAAAATGCTGCATTCACTGTATAAGTGATTCTATGTCCATTCCCTTTATTAAATAAAGGATAGATAGAATCAAACTCATTCCATCTATCCTTGTTATATAGTTGTCCCATTTTATAATTCCTTTCTTAATTAAGTTTTCAATAATTATCTAATTTTCTTTACAATCGCAAACATAACAATATATGTCCCTGCAATTTGAGCTATCGCAACTCTATCACCTACACGTGGTGTATATGAGTTTGCAAACGCATACTTTTTTTGTGTCGGTTTTTCTTCACCATCAATCAATACAGTTAGTCCATTGACTTCATCAATAGATATTACTTCACCTAAAATCATATAAACAAACTCCTCTCAATTGTATGTTTCATGTTAGAAGAACCAATTTCAATCTCCCATTGAACTTCTTTAAATAAACCCTTAATTTCTTTAGTGTTCAACTCAACCATATCTTCATAACCATGATTATTTTCTATGTCTGTATTTAATGTAACTGATTGTGTTGTATAAAGAGATTTTAAGTATTCATTATCAATAAACTTTTTCAATTCATCATAATTTGGAATATTATCTAATTTATATGTTTTAACAAGATTATACTTTCTCGAAACAGTAGAAAGTTTACTCATTTTATCATCATTTATTTTTTTATATTTAATTAAAGGGAAATCAGGATTGCTAACTTCACCAATGAATATATTCGGTATTTCATAGATGTCAAAATCGGTAGTTAAATCGCCTGTGATAATAGAATCAACACCATCTCTATATCGGTGTTTTGGTATCTTTTTTTGCTTAATCGATTCTAGAATTACATAACCATTCTCATCTACATACAGAGAATTAAAGTTTATTTCGCAAAGTAAGGTATTGATTATATCCAAAACATTCTCACCAAAAGCAAACTCTCTATCAGTAGCAAAGATTGAATCAGACAAATCGCATATGATATTAGAAAGCCCAATTGAAACTAATAATTGAGTAATTATTTCAGAATATTTGGATCCTTTACTAATGAATAATCTTTCAATCAAGTAAGAATGATCAACAATATAAGTTTCATCATATAATTCAAATTGAACCGTATTATTCTTATCATTATATTTTTCAGGACTGGCTACAATTACAAAAATGCCTACTGATTTCTCATTCAGCATAATTTGAACCTTATCTGAAATAAAATCGAATTCTAACTTCTTTGTCTTTATAATTCCATCATCTTCATACTGTATATCATTCATAATACAATTATCTTTATCAACAACCATAGATGCAGCACGTTTTATCCGAGCTTTACTATCAAATTTAATATTACAAGACTCAACCATTAGTTTTCCAATTTCAACACCATATCTGACTATTTTGAAATCAGATTTCATATTCTATACCTTCTTTATATGAAGTTTGTTCTAGTGTTAAAGTAACATCATTCATTAAATCATTGTTTGAAATTGCCATTTGATTACATATAACCCATCCTTTATTTCCAAATACATTACGATAGAACATAATTTCTCCTAATCGGTTAAAATCAGTATTACATTGTACATTAAATTCTTTAGTCTCAATTGTTCCTTGTTTATGAACTACATACCTCCTACCAATGTAACTCACTTTAGTTGAATCTTTATTCACATTAAAATTATGAATCGGTTTATTGTCCATCCTGTAAGACAAATCATACATCTCACCATCTAACATGATTAACTGAGATTTCTTTGAAGTGAAATTATTTTTGATTACAGTATCTGAGAAATTATCAAACTGATCTACCCCTCTAATTAAGTATGTATCTTCACCATTTACATATTTATCAAGATAAGCTTCAGTAATATTTGCAATACAAACATCATTTCTATAAACATAGTATTTTACAAACTGATTATCCTTACTTATGTAGATAAATGCACCTAATTCAGTGTTTGTTATAGTTACCTGAGGATTACTTAAAGTCATATATTGAATATATTCAATTTTCAACCAATTACTAGATTTACCTAAATCGTTAATAATTCTCAATTGAATGTTATATTCACCATTTACTATATATTCATTTACTAAATGAAATTTTTCGCTTGTGTAAATTTCTCCTGAATCATAGACATTATCAATTTTCAAATGATATCCTATTTGATTTTCTGCAGTCCATTTTATTAATGGCCTGCCTTTAGATTCTATACCGACTAATACTGGTTTTGGCGGAGGTGAGTTATTGATAAATAACGATATTTCTGACCATTCACTAGGAATATCATTTTGATTGTAGCCTCTGACTCTCCAATAAACATTTCCCACATCAACATTCAATATTTCAGTGACTGTTTTATTTGTTATTTGGTGATTTACAATTGATTTCCAAATAGTTCCATCACTTGATATTTCTAGATCATAAGCAAATTGCTCAGTTCCAGTTTTGTTTGAAAATTCCCAAGAAAAATATGTAGAATCATATACAACCATATTAATTGGATAAATTGGTTTAACTACAGGTACACTGTCAACAGTTGATAGTTCTATATTTGGCGAATTAGCTATCTGCTCATCATCCACAGTACACGAAGCATAACACTCATATATTTTCCCACCATTCAATGTATTTGCTTGAATAATTAAAGTTGTTCCATCAAAATCAATTTGGGAATATTCATCTTGCGTATTCTTTTCTCTAAACTTGAATACTCCACTATTTATTACGAATTGTTCAAACATGTTATAGATATTATTTGTTGAAAATACTATTTTAAACTCCTTCTTAAAATCAACAAAAGAGTTAACGATATTTGATTTAATTGTTGGTTTTGCTAAATTCCCAAAATTTGCGTATGCGTTAACCGAACTAATTGGTGAGTCAATTTGGTTAGATGTAGTTATCATACCTGATTTATATGGTGAATTTTGAGTAGCAGTTCCTCCAGTATTTGATACAACTCCTGTGTATACTGGCGAATATCTAAACGCATCACCAACTTTCAAACTTTCAATATCTTCTCTAATCAATTTGATTTCTAATTTTGTTCCTTGTCCATTTCTAAAAGTGATTGTATATGACATTATCAAATAATGTTTTTTATTTGAATCAATACTTATTGGAAAAATTAGTTCTTTTTTACTCGAACTTACACCGACCGTTCCACTGGATAAATTAGCAGCTGTAACAGTACTTGAAACTAATTGCTTTAGTGCCATAATTAAATACCTACTATTCCCATTCTTTTTCTTTGCTTAGCTTGCTTTGCTAAAATTAAAAGTTGTTGTATGTCTTGAATGTTATTCATATCAACCGTTATATAGATAGTATCTCCACTTCCAGTTGATCGTCCTTCACTTATGGGCGTTACTATTGATTTACCACCAATATTTTGAAGTAACTCACGGCCATATTCACCAACAATTGCCGTTTGTCCATCTTGTAGTGATCCACCATTTGCATAATACTTAGTATCTTCTTGATAGTATGGAGAATATTCAGTAGAAGTACCATCATCATTTTGTGATACTTTAAATTCTTTCTTTGGTGCATTAACAGGCTTACTTGATATATCTATTTTTTGAAGATTAAGCAATCCAAATGATAATGTATTAATCACATCAATTAATCCATTTAATAAATTGATTATTCCTTTTGCAATTGGTGTTACAACTGCTTCAATACCAGTAAAAGCAATATCAAAAACTTTAAAAACCCACCCAACAATAGTCCCTAACAATTGAAAACCAGGTGTAAGTAGTTTTATCGCGAATCCAATGCCACCAAATACCTTTTCTGAAACCGATCTAATAGTCGGCATATTTTCTAATACCCAATTAAGAAAACCTTGCATTGATGGCATGAAAGTTAATCCCATTTCATTTGATAGTGCCTCAAACGAAGCATTGATATCGTACATAGTATCACCAAATGTTGCCCCTGCACTGATTGCTTCATTACTGAATACTAAACCTAAATCATCGGCACGATTCATTAAATTTTCAATACCATCTGCACCTTGATTGAATAGTGGTGCTAATTCAGTTGCACTTTTGCCCAAAAGGTCATTCGCTAATGCTGCACGCTCTGCACCTACAGGCATCTCTGCTAGTTTCATGATCGTTTCAGACATTAAAGTATCATTGTCTTTCAATTGACCATTTGCATCATAGATAGATAACCCTAATTTATCAAATGTTTCAATTGATTTCTTATTACCTTCATCTGCTGAAACTACAGTATCAAGTAATTTCTTCATTCCTGATTGCATGATGTTGATATCTAATCCACTTTGTTTCATGGCATAACCAAATCGTTGATACGTTTCAGTTGTTATCCCTATCTTTTGTGCATAATCATCAATAGCACCTGCATAATCAGCGAACTTATTTACACTATCCATAATCGCTGATCCAATAGCTGCAAATGCAGCAACTGCTGCAATTGCTAATCCCCCTACAGCTAATGCATTGGCATCCAATTTAAAACCAAATTCCCCTGCTTTAGAAGTGATTCCTTCAAATCCTTGTTGAATAGACGAACCCATCGAACCTGACGATCCAATCATATCTAGGAACTTCTTTGAAACACCTTCAGCTTTATCTTCAGTCTTTTGCATTGATGATAGTGCATCTTCATTTTTAACCATGATTGTTCCAAATAACTTAAATAGTTCCACTAGTCACCCACCTCCTCAAATGCTTGAACTGCTTCAGCTATTTCTTTTCGTGCTTCCTCAATTGATTTCTCTTTTTTCTTTTTCTTATAAAATTCATCAAAAGGAATATAATTCTCTTGTGTCATAAATGGATAAGCACTCGACCAAATTCTAAAGGCATATTCTTCGTTTTTATTACCAATAATTTTATCGACAAAGTCTCTAAATTTTTTTACTGGTATCTTTTTTACATAATCATATGAAACGCTAGATAGTAATAAAATAACTTGATTTATTTCAAATCTAGCGGATGTGTAAAAACTTCTTTCCATTCCTCAATATCCGCTACTTCCAACACTAACTTAGCGAGTCTAGGAAGTGATAATTTGCGAACTTCTTCAATAGTCATTTCTAAGGGATAAGATAAAAATGTAAATAGCTCAACTCTCATCTCTTCTGTTGTAGCTTGTCTTAATAAAGCCAATACTGCATTAAAACCTATTTTTTCAATATTCTCCTTATCTTCAAAATTCAAACTATAGATAACTTTAACCATGTCAAATTTATCACTTAACGCAATTGCATTTAAGACATCATCAATATTCAGTTTTCTCATGTTTACCTCCAAGTAAAAAGGTGGAATTAACCACCTACAACAACTTTCTTCATTTCAATTTTATAAGGCTTTATTTCATCACCTTCATAACAAGCTTCAAATTCTACAGGTGTTGCTACCTCATCCTTATCCGCAAATGTCATTTCAATATTTGATGAGTTAAATCCTTTCAAAAGTGTGATTTTTACAGGTGTTCCATCTTTTTGTTTTCCTGTAATTGCAATCTCTTTAAAATCCGTATCTTGAATCACAAATGACGGCTCAATTACACCTTCGTTATTCACTAATGCAGGAAACAAGGTTACAAGTTTATCTGCATCAAATTCAAGAAAACTAAATTTAATTTTGGCTCTCTCTTCATCAATGATAACACCACCTACATCTTTCCCTTTTGATCCATTGTGTTTTACTTCATGAAATGTTCTTTCTACTGTAAAAACCACATTTTCACGAGTTATTCCAACTGATGTCTTATTAATAGAAACATCACAATTACCCAATACTATTTTTTCAAATTCCTTTTTCATAACTGCTCCTTTCATATGCAATTATTTGAAACCTTAATGATCTAACTTGAATATCTTTATCCACATCAGTCATGATCCCTCTTGATTCCAAGTAGAACGTTAGTCCTACATCATTATTGTTATGCTGCTTATAGTTTAGAAGTTCAATGATTTCATCACACTTATCTTCAACAACTTCAATTTCATTAAAATACAAATCAACCAAGAGAGTAAAATCATATCGATTAGGATATCGATTAGACTGATTCAAACGATAAGTAATATAGTTTAGACTATCATCACTCGCAACATTAGAATAAACTTGACCTACTTGTCCTAATAATTGCTTTACCAATAATCTAATTTTATTCGTTATCATTCTCATCACCTCCAATTAATCCACTTGCTCTTGCTTCATCTTCAACTGCACTGATGTAGGTTGAAATAATCTTTACAATATTCCTGTAGTTTTCATCTACAGTATCCGATAAGATATCTCTTTGTTTTGTCATATTTCTCTTTGAATAAGCTTTAACATTTTGAACTCCACGTTTTGTATTACGTGTATATCCCTTAGCTGGAAGAACTTGATTAAAGCCTTTCTCTTGTCTATTTGCATAGTAAGTATCCGCTTTAGTTCCAATTTGCAAATCATTTTCAATCTTTCTTTGCCAATACTGCCACGAAGACTTTAAACGTGATTTACTTCCGTCACTAGGTATATTTTTAAATTCCTTTTTTGTTCTTTCACGCAATCGTTTAATTAGCAGCCTTTGAACTTCATATAACGCCTGACAAATAAGTTCACGCATCAAATAGTCTGCCCTATTCAAGCTTGACTCAATATGAACTGTTCCATTTTTATTGTGATAGATTTTTACTTCTTTTCTAGGAAGTGGCATAAATATCCTTTGTTAGAACAAGTTCTACTATCTTTTTACCGACTGGATATGTTCGTAAAACTTTATATTCAATATCATTGTATACAACGATAGTTTCATCTGAATAATCTTCTTGTCTAACTTCAAGCACTACTTCAGGTTTCATCCCTACTGCACTTGCTTGATAAAACTCATTCCGTTTTACTGACATAACTTTGCAAAATACTTCAGTTTCAACTTTTTCACCTGGTATTACATCACCGTATTTATTTGTTGATTTGTTACCACTAACTAATTTACATACATCATCCATGAGTTTCCTCCACTTGTTCTATAGGATCATAACTAGTTGAAAGCAATAGGTCTTTGATAATACTTTCATAAGATATTTGGTATTTATCACTGTCTTCTTCAAATCCATAATTTGCTTTCGCATATGCTTTACATGCTTTTAAAATTAATGGATCATCAAGACTTACTACAACACCTTTACGTTTTAATTCTTCTAAGCATTCATCAACAACATCCTTGATTTCTTCTAAAATATCGGTATTTTTAGAGGAACTTCTCAATGCTATTTTAACTTTTTTTACTATTTCATCTTTTTGCATGATACCTCCTCATTTAGAAAAAGAGGGTTTTTACACCCTCTTATGCAGTTACTTTAGTTAACTTCACAAACGCTTCATCAACCGCTAGTTTACCATCAAACATTGCTGTTCCTAAGAACTCATACACATTGTTTTTAAGTACACGACCTGCTTCAATAGTAATTCCATCAGGCATATTACCTACATAATATTTGAAGTCTCCTAAGAAGGCATCATGTAATTTGATATCACTATCCAAATTAACCGGATATCCACTAATGTAGTATTGCTTACCTTCATTCGTTACTAGTTTGTTTTTAGATTGATCTTGAAGTGGCATGAAATCTTGGAACAATGTTTTCTTTGACATTGTGAATTCCGCATTAGCATCAAATGCTCCATCAAGTAAAGCAATTAAGTCCCACACATTTTGAGTTGTTAACTTAGCATCTTTAGCTACTGTAATTGAATTTGTTTCATCCCATGTTACACTCACATCAATCCCTTTTGATTGATTTGTTCCAGTACCAAAGAAAACTAATTTTTTAATTTTATTCGCAATTCTACGTGCTACAACACGACTTAGCCAACCTTCAAATGCATCAATTGCCATTTTTGATACCGTTTTAGAAATAGTAATATACTTATTAACTTCATAAGTAGTAAGCGAAACTGGCACAGTACCTTCAGTACCTTCATTAATTGGCGTTCCTTCTTGATGAATAATAGCTTCACTGCCTTCTACTTCAACATTGAATGTTACATTTCCATCTACTTGAAGAAGTTCGATTTTATCAAGAATATTAATTTCTTGTTTTACTAATTCGACAATTAAATTTTGTGTGTCAGTTGGAATTACACTTCCTACTGAATCAGCTGCACTTGTAAGTGTTCTTTTTTCTTCATCAGTCAATTCTTTCTTTTGTAAGTTTTTCAACCACGCATTACGGTACTCTTTTGTTTCTTGGATATTTTCCATTTTCTTGTCCTCTTTTCTTTCTTCTTTTGTTTCTACAACTCGATCTGATTTGCCTTTTGCAATTTCATCTAACAATGAACGTCTTTTTGACTGTGCTTCGATTTTTGCACTTTCTACTGCTAGTAGTTTCCCACGTTCTTCCTTTAAAGATGCAACCTCTGCTTCTAGTTCATCCATTCTTTCATCTGCCACATCACTATCTAGCTCATTAGTAATTTCAGATAGTCTTTTTTCAATTTGTTCTAAGTTCATTTCATAGCCTCCATTTTTAATTTAAGTTTTCTTAACCTCATCTTGCACTTATTAGCCTCCGCTACCTCTTTCTCCGCCTCCGCTTGAAAAAAAGAACGTGCACTGATTGATGTTGTATCGTAAGCAGGAATATCAACAGCTGCGACATCATAAAGTCGCTTGATTCCTGTAATACGTCTTGTATGTGTTTCTCGATCATATTCATCTTTAGAAACAATAAAGGCGAATGACATTTTATCAATGTATCCGCCTTTTATTTCTTCATGTAATTTTCTTGCCTCATCAGTTCCACTTAAATCAGAATCAATCTTTAATCCAGTAGCATCTACAAGTAACTTGAGTGTTCCGTTCTTCGTTCTTGCAACTGGTTTACCTCCATGATTATAATTCATGACGACATCTCGCATTTCGCAGTTATCAAACGCCTTTCGGTCAATAACTTCTTTGTACTGAATACCGTTCATTTCATACATCACAGTAGGTGATTCAAATATGCAAGCATATCCTGATGCATGCATTTCTTCGTTGGGTTCTAGGTTAAATTGTCTATATTCTCTATCCTTTGATATCATCTTTTTCTTCCTCCTCATCACTTAAGATGTCTTTATCCAATTTATCAACCTCTACGTATTCACGTCTTATGTATCGCTTATCTCCATTTGGAACCTTCGGCATATTCATGATTGTAAGACCTTGATTTTGTGACATCATTCCACGATCAGATAATTGTGTAATCATTTCAATTTTCGTCTTTGGCGACATGAACTGTAGTCGATTAGATTCAAATAAAACTTCATTTCCATAATATAGTTCATTGGTTGTATATAACATTTTAGTTAATACTTGAGATAACTGTATTCCAAAAGGTTCAATTGCTCCTTCATATGTTGAATTCCATACATCTTCAGTTGCCTTGTTTTGAATGACATCAATTGAAACACCAAAATAATTTTGTATATTTGTTTGAATTAGCTCTTGTTGCTTAGCATCAACTACATAGCTTTGTGGTGTGATTTGCTTAAAATCATCATACTTTTTATCAATCAACAAAATGCCATTGGGGTTATTAGAATCAAAGTTTTCTTCCTCCAATCGCTTACGTTCTGCGACTAAGTCATTGGTTTTAAATGTTCCTGATATCTTTCCTATAAAGCGTATGACTGCACTCGCCTTCACACTATTCTTAATTCCTTGGTTTTGCGTTTCAATCATATCCATTGTTGCGGATAATGGTGCATTTGATTCACCAAAAAATTCTGACTTATATTGCATCTTTTTTAAGTGTCCTACCTTGTCATATTCAATAGCATCAGGTTCATTATTAAACATGTATCTTAAATAAACTTTACCATCTCTATTCACAATTGAACTTCCTATTGTAGAAATTGGATACAAGCCGATAATATCTCCATTATCCGCATAAATTGGAATAATATATGCATTATTTTCGATTTCATATATTGTTCTTAAGCGATATAGAAATTGAGATAATGTCATATTATCGTTTGGCTTAACTCTCAAAATCTTTTCTAATGTCTTATAAGAATTACCATTAATGACAATATTCAATTTGGATGTATGAGTTGCAAGCACATGAATCGCCGTTCTCGTTAGATCCATTTCATATAGTCCACCTTGAAAGCTAGTGAATACCGGTGAGTAAGCATTAATCATTTCCAACCTTTGCCTTATCCCATGCATTTGTTTTCTTTTAAATACTTTATCAATAATTCCCATATCATTCCTCCTCGGTCATTCTCATAAAATCTTCATAATTTTCTTGATATACAACGTAAGCATCGATGAGTGATACTGTTCCATCAATTCTTAGTTTTTGATTCTTTCCCTTAACTGGTCTGATGTTGTCATTTTCATCACGTTTTACTACTGTATTAGTTAAACACCATTTTAATATTGGATTGTTATTGTAGTTAATCTTCTTAGCCCAAAAATCAGACTCCATAATCTTCATTGGTGTAGACATTGTCTTTGCACCTTGAATTACTTCCAATAAGTTAAATGAATTTGATTCCATCTCTTGAATCCAATAAGAAGCACTCCAACGATCATATCCAATAAACAGTGGGAAAATACCATGCACTTCACGCATTTCAACAAACCACTTTGTAACATCAGCATAATCAATCTTGTGAGCACCTGAATATCTTAAGAAACCAAGTTTTTCCCATTTATCATATGGAACTTTATCTTCTCTGATTTTCTTTTCTGCAAGTTCTTCAGGTATAAAATACATTTGACTTACAAATAGCTTTTCTTCTTTTCTCCACATAAGAGTTGCACATGTTAAATCGACTGTAGATGATAAGTCAACACCACCCACTGCATACACATCTTTAAAATCATCAATATTGTATGTTTCCTTGTTATCAACAGTTTCAAAGGATAGCCATGCATCACTTGTTGTTTCTCTAATATTGAATTCTTTACATAATAAGTTCTTAACAAGTCCTGGATTCGATTTTGCTTTGTTGACCTTTTCTCTAAGTACTTCAATCTTCTTAAAAATACCTAGTGCAGGATTAGCTTTTTTCCAACACTTCTCTTCAGTCCATTCATCTTTTGAATCTAGTTCATAAATGAAAGCAATGAAATGTTCATCCACATAACCATTTTCATCAAAGTACCCATCAATTACTTTTTCTGCATACTCATATTTTTCATCATAGATATCTTCACGAACAGTGCCGGCTGTTGTAGTCGCTAGGAATAAAGGTTGTTCACGTGCTTGAATACCATCATACATAATGTCATACAATGCTTTACCATTCTTCCATTGTTGCAACTCATCCGCTAGACAACAATGAACATTCAATCCATCTAACGTATCGGAATCACTTGCTAATGGTTTAAAAGTGCTATCGTTGTAATCACTAGTTAATTCTGCTACTAATGTTTTAATACGTTTTCTCAACAATGGTGATTTTCTTATCATTCGTTTAGCTTCTTGCCAAATGATTTTTGCTTGATCTTTCTTTGTTGCAACTGCATAAACTTCCGCACCTGCTTCACCATCCGCAATCATCATGTACACACCAATAGCAGATGCTAATAGTGATTTACCATTCTTTTTAGCCACAATATAAAGTGCTTCAGTATATTGCCGATTACCATCAATATCAACAAACCCAAAAATAGCGGATATCATCGCTTTTTGAAATAATTCAAGCTTGAAAGGTTGTCCACCCATCTTACCTTTTGAGTGCTTGCAATACTTTTCAATAAAGTCGATTGCATGATGTGCTCGTTTATTAGAAAAAGAGTATTTATCTTGATAATCGATACAGTAATTAAGGTACTTGTAAGTTTTATATATTTTCTTACTTACGACTTCTTTACCACTATCAATCAACTTCCAATACTCTTTGATGTAATTAATCATCTCTATTGGTTACAAAATCATCAAAAGGATCACCATCATTTGTTACTACAGTTTTTGTCAATGAAATCAAATTTTTATAGATAGTATCATATGTTTTCATATAACCTAGATACGATTTATAGTAAGGTGATTCTCTTAAAAAAGATTGTTTTCCTTGTTTGAATTCCTCAACTGTTCCATTGTATACAATATATTTCTTTACAATAGAAAGTTGATTAATAATAAATATTAGCTCTTTTTCTAACATTTTAGCTTCATTGATTTTATCTTTAGGAATCTTTTTCATAATTTCTGATAATTCTTTCAATTCCTTTTTATTTGCAGCAACTTTTTTCTTTTTAGTTGTACTTTTTTTTACTTCCTTTAACTTCTTTTTATTTTTCGGTATTTCCTTAGTTTTTTTCTCTTTCATGGACTGAACCCCCCCCTCCTATGAAAATGACCTGCGTGTTATACGATCCTTTTCCCATCGGTCTTTAAAGCCCCTACTTTTCAAGCTGAATAGGGGGCATAGTGATTAACTCACCGTTATCATCAAACATCAAACCTTCAACAGTACTACCATTCTTGCTCATGTGCTCCCTGTTGTGACACTCTTTGCATAATAGTTCTAGGTTATCTCGATTCAATGTTATGTTAGGATCATCTATGTTATTTGGTGTTATGTATACCTTATGATGAACAAGTCTTGCATACTCACCACAACGCTCACACAAGAAGTTCTTACTTCTTGCATAACCATAACTAAGATTATTCCATGATTTACTTTTGTAGAACTTCTTTGCATATTCTTGCATACTTATCATCATCCTTCTTCCTAGCATTCATGTAATCTTTACAGTGATGTGGATTAGGACATCTATCTCTTAATGTGCAATACTTGCACGGTTTTGGTTTCTTCATCGTTACCTCCAAAATAAAAGCAACCCTATTTGGATTGCTTAAGCACTTTCTAATAAATTTAGTACTTTAATCATAAAGCTAATACAATAATTGATTTCCATTTTAAGTTCAAGCCAAGAGGCTACTTTTTTATTTCCATGAAACATGTTATTTCTAAATCTATATACAACGGAAAATATTGTTTCAATGTCGTTAACTACTGACCTTTCATTCTCAAGTAACTTTAGAAATTCAGTTTTTTCATTGTCTCTTTTGTAAAATAAGTGTTTAATATGTATATTATGATTATCTTTAATTGTGTATCTATGAACAAAATGGTTCAATTCATCCGTTATATCGAAATTATTATTCTTAATTCTATTTGATATGTCCACGGAATATTCATGAATTTTATTAAATGTTAACATGTTGCCATTCGTCAATCTACTTTCAAATACAGACCATATCATTAAGAATCCAATAGCAATCGGAGACCGAAGAGTATTTATTATATCTATTTCATTGATTTTATATTTATCTTCTTCTCGACACCACAAAGTAGGGTTTTCTACAAAAAAATGCACTATCTTGTTTTCTAAATCATTATCATTCATAATATCACCTATATTCTATAAATCTTATCTGATTTTCAATTAATTTCACTGCCATGCCATGTTCCAATAATTAATATAAAGCCTATAACCAAATAAAAAATAGACAAGAACAATAATAATATAAATTCTATATTGAAGATGTACAAAACATACTGCAGTGCTAATAATATAACTTCAGATATGAGAATTGTAAAAAAAGTATTTACAAGCCTATCTCCTTGAGAAGTAGAAAAATTCTTTGATACATTTTCTACTTCCCTATATTTTTCAATTAATTCACGAAAATTAATTTTATCAACAGCTAAAACTAAAAAAGTTGACAAAATACCAATAGTATTCAAAATACCCAAATAATCAAAAGTTATACTGTTTCTTATTACTTCTTCTATTTCAATATTTATATAAAGTAGAAATAATAAGCACGATAAAACAATAATCAATAAGTGAATCAACTTATACGAGCTGTGATATTGTCTAAATATTTTTTTTGTAAATTCCCATAATATTTTCATTTTACTTACCTTTCAAACTTTTATTTAATTCATCTATTAATTTTATAAAACTTATGTCTCTTTTCTCTTCAAATGTTTGAAGTTCTAAATCAAGTGTAATTTTTTTATTTAAAACACCATCAGAATCTGAAGAAAGTGAATTTCCATCTTTATCGATTCCATTCAAAAATATTCTTTTTGTGCCACTTCTATTCTTTTCTATTAACTTCTTTAAACTATTAACTCTAAATCCACTTTGTGCAAAAAACTTATACTCTACTGAACATTCTTTTACTTTTTCGGATGAAGTCAACTCAAGTATATTCCTCTCGACCTTAAATGCCTCAGTTTGATCAAGTGAAGTTTGACCATATATTACATCTACAATTTTTATAGATGTCAAATACTCCAGATATTCTATAGCAACTTCACCAGTAAGTTTAGGATTAGAAATGTTAAAAAATAATTCCAACACTTTTTTTACTTCTTTCTTTGATCCATCATAATAAATTGTATTTAATATTGTATCTACAATTATGAATTTAATATCTATTAGCTTATTATCATTTACATAGTCAGATAAAGGAATTTGATTATCCTCATCAACTCTTAACCCAAATTTATTAGATTCTTTATATGTGTTGTATTTGACAACAAAATATTTATTAATTAGAAAATATGAATTTATTTTTTCTTCGCTAACTTCTTTATAATTTTCCCTTATCTTCATTATTGTATTATGTGGCATTTCTACGTACGCTTGCTTTAGATCCATATAATTATCTCCATTATTGTATTTATTAAAACAATTATATTATAAAAATCACCTTTTGCAAAAGGTGATTATCATTAATTTAAATATACTGAATGCCTAAAGCCATTATAACCTAATTTTCATGGCACAACTGTGCAAATTACTAATAATTTTATTTATTTTTTTCGTAATTACAGAAACATCTAGACACATCTGATCTGCTATTTTCTGATGAGTCATTCCATACCAGTAATATTTTTCTATTAATTTTAGATCATCAAAAGTAATATTTAATATCAACGTATGTACTTTATCAATGGCAAATTTGTGAAACTTTAGTTCCTTATTAGTTTTTTCTTCTTCATCCAACAATTCAGGAATATTATTGGTATAAATAACAGTCCCTTTTTGATATTTCGCTTCATTTCTATCTTTAAATCTTGGAGATTTTGCTCCTCCCTGTAGTAAATCATTAATTTCTAATAATTTACTTGAACAACTATAATAAGATTTCACATGCCACTTAAATGATTTTAGAAGTAAATCTATATCTTTAATATCCATTTTAAATATTGTTATCCTTTCTATGTTACTTGACAAAACCCCCTCTTCTGTCAAATCAATTCTTGTTAGTACTAATCATCAAATAACCTTTTATTCATGCATTAATTGCCTAGTTTTTAGCTTCGAAATTTATTAGGTCATTTGACATAGTACTTTTTTTGACAAATCCTCTTAATTCCATTACGTTAATGGATTCCAAATACTGCTTTTTTTCTCTGCTTTTCAACAACATTATCTTCCAAACAAATATAACGCATAGTATCATATGGGTTCTCATGCCCTAATAATCTTTGAACAACGTAGATATCATGCGTTTCATCGTAAACAAAGCGTCCGAATGATTTTCTAAGTGAATGGGCACCAACAGGATACTTGATACCTATTTCATCCGCTAAAGAATCTTAATAAAGTTATAAGCTTGCTGCCTAGTCAAAGGTTTAATACTATTTGGGTATGTTTTTAAGAGGAACTCATTTTTTGAAACATTATAGAATTCTATAAACTCATCCAGTTCATTTAGGAGAATATCATTAATTTCATATTTCAATTATTTACCCGTTTTAAACTCTTCTATAGCTAATGGTCCACCTTCAATGTTCCTTGGGGTAAACTGTAGTAATCTTTCGATTCGATGTCCTGTATTAGCTCCTGTGATTAATATGATGGAATTTCTCCACCATCGGTGTTCACCTTTAAGATCGCCTCTTTCACGTGCAGCATCTCGTTTAACAAGGCATAGTCGAGTCATCATATTAAAATCTTTTAGTTTTATAGGGAAAACATCTTGTTGACCACCTTTGTGATACCTGATATGTCTAGGTACGTACTTTTTATCAGCCACCTAATCACCTCCTTTAAAGAAAATAATCCAGTGTGTTGTGCCACGTTGATTACCTAGCAAAGGCTTATATTCGCAACACGCCAACACATCTTTTAAAGGTATCTGACATTCACTCCATTTGAAGATTAATGTTCCGCCTATTTTAAGTACTCGCATGCATTCTTTAAACCCAGCAGCTAGGTCTTGGTTCCAATTGTTTTTATCGAGCTGACCATACTGTGCTTTCATAATTGAGTTCGGTCCTGCCCATTTTAAATGTGGTGGATCAAAGATAACAAGATTGAACCTTTCATCGTCAAACGGGATTGATCTAAAATCTGCAATTATATCAGGATTCACATTGACATGTTTACCGTGTATATCAAACGCTTCTCTTCTTATGTCCATGTAGATTGTATGTATATTCTCTTTGTCGAAATAGAACATCTTACTACCACAACAAACATCTAAAACTAATTGCTTTTCTACCATAAATTTACCAGGTATTGAATGATGTTTGTGAGTGGCCAAGATATTGCTATAAATAGGACTATACCTAGTGCTGAATATGTTATACCAATAAGTAGTCCTCTGACTTTTATAATAGTCTTATAATTCTTTTTCGGTTGAATTATAAGCCCTATAAATATATCAATTAAGAATGAGCATATTAGCATAACGAGTGCGAGTATTAATGCTCTACGATAAAATTCATTCATCATTAATCTTCCTCATCGATAAATCTTCTTACTAAGGAGCCAAGTTTGCTATCTTTCAAATTACTTTTACATAGATAATTCCAACACTCCTTCAGTAAATCTATTGCTTTGTCAATTGTTGCGTTTAGATTTTTGTTTTTATTTTGTTCATCAATTAAATCTTCTTTTAGCTCTGATATTTCCGCCCTTCCATTGTAGTTATTACTTAGATATGCTGTTGCATCATCACCCATGTATTTATCCACAAGTTTTTCAAAATCTTCTTTTGAGCAAACTAAGTGTTGCTCTTCATTAATAAATATCGTTGCCATATTAATCCCACCCTTCTTCAGTTTTATTCTTTCTTGATTTCGGCATATCAAACTTCCATAAGACGAGCGATTAAATCAGTTTTCTCTTCAATCACTTTATTCTTTTGTTTAAGCAAATCTTTATACAAGGCAATTCGTTGTTCTAATTCTTTATTGGTAGTCATTAATTTTGCTACACGAGAATTAATCTCATTCACTTTTTTAATGCACTGTTCACAGTTGTTTTCAGGCATATCTATTCTCCATTCTATGTGTGCGTGTGTTTAGTAAAGAAGAAGCGAGCTACATCAATATCTCTTTTGTTGTTGATGTCATTTAAAATCAATGAACGCTCCATCTCATTTAATTTTCTTCCCACTGCCACTTCGATATTCTCGATGATTGTTGGTAGGTCAGAGGCATCTAAATCTTTACTATCTTCTTCTTTACTATTATTTGATTTATTTTGGTTTATTTTGATTTCATTTCCTTTATCGGAATTAACCCCAGTTTCTTCCGAATAAACCCTAGTTTTTTCTGAATTAAATCCAGTTTCTTCCGAAGATATATCATTTTTAGGTACACTTAAAGGAACATCTATTAAAAGATATTTTTTATTTTTGAAATCAATCGTTCGTCTTAATACTTTTTCCATGATTTCAAAGTATCTTTTTTGAATGCCATCTGAAGTCCATACATTACATTCCACGAGGTTTTTATCAAATAAACCTATATCGGTGCAGTACCGGAGGATTTCAGCGCATTTATTTTCATCACACCATTTGGTTCCTATTTTTTGAGCCAAATCATATGACAGTTCATCTATATCAATAACAATGTAATAATTCGTTATATAAATTAGATCTAACATTCTACGATATATCGTTTCGCCAAGAGGACCATATTTTCTAGATAATTTTTTCAATGTAAAATTAGTATCATAAGCCTTGCATGACCAATTGTAATAATCTAAATGTTCCTTTTTTGGTGCTGCCATTAGATGTATCTAAGTAAATAAGTTAAGACGATGTGCTTATTCATCAACTAGATCACCTACTTTCAATTTTGTTTTTATTAACATGTCATATGGAAATGGATTTTTAGATAAATATTGAAAGTACTTTTTAGTATCTTTAAATCCCTTAATTCCATCGACAATAGAATGTGTGAATTCAGTTTCTATAATTGAATTTAAAGTATTCTCCACATTTGTTTTGATTTTTCTATCTGCAGTCCCAATACATAATTTGCTTTCAGTCAGCATATTCGGCATTGGGTATTCATATAACGTTGTATCTTGACCTTTAAATTTTTTAAATGAATAAGCTTCAATGTTTTCTATTCTTTCGTTCGTAAATGTGACAATATAGAATGAATTGGGAAATTGTATATCATAGCATTTTCCTTCATAGGTTACATATCTTTTTTGTTCTTTTTGAACGATTGCATACTTCCCGACATCAACAGCATAGATATTTTTGGATAACACCTTTGGCTTATTAGCACTGGATGTTAAATTACTAAATTTCTTTTTTAATAGCTTTAAAATTTCAGTTGCACTAACTGATTTAAAAAGTTGTTGATTATTTTCTACAATTAATACTTCTGCATCGGGCTTAGTTGAAGTAATTCTAATGACAACTTGTTTCATAGAATAACCTCTACTGTAGATTGGTAAACTTTCAGTATGTCGCTTATTAAGGAACTTGAATGTTGTTCTTCGAGATCATCAGAATAACTAACAAGTACATCTTGAAATAATTCTGCCGTTCTAATTGGTTTTACATTTATCAGTAAATCAACGACTTTTTCTTTTGAAATTTCTATAGAATCATAATATCCATCATAAGCATCCACGTCCGCAACATAAAATGTATCTGGATCGAATTTAACGAATTCCAATGCTTTCATGACTTGATGAAATTTTCTTCTTTTTCTCTTATTCATAAGTTTTATGGCTAAGAAAGAGCCGAATGTCTCACAAGTATTGTCCATATCATCTATTTCACCTGTTTCACTATCGATACCTCGAAATAAATGTATAAATTCTTCATCTTCATTAATTCCAAAATATTTTCTCAACTCACCAACCCAATAGGTGATAACGCCTGTAAATTCATCATTTGTGTTCTTTGAAGTATGATCTAAGCTGTCACAATAATAATCACTTGAGTTACACACCAGGTAAATCTTTATATCTGATTCTTCTAAATAACAAAACAACACCATGAGTAGCACCACACTAACACATCCATAATCAGTTCCATCCGCACTATATTTATTATTTAAATCATGAAAAACATCATCATACAGAGAATAGTCGTAAGTATATCCCTGAATAATTTCTGCACGCCGATTCTTACACTCCCATACATTTTGTCTTGATGTGTCTACAAAGTAATCAAATAATCGATTATTTCTTGTTCTCTCCAAGATTAAACGAATAAAATCACCAAACTCATCAACACTATCACTATCTTCAGTAATGTACTGTTTTAAGTCGCTCAACATTTGTAACACCTACCTTCAGTTGATTTATTAATAATAGATGGATGTGTTCTAACAGAACACACGCCATTTTATTATTGGTAATAAGAAATTGAACATTTCCTTTTGATGCTTGCTCTTGGCAGCTTAATTCATTTGGATGCTTATCTTTTTTTAATTTGTATGTTTTCCCTCGCAAAGCACCTTTAATTTCTTTGTTAGATTTTACACAGATATAAATGTCTCCTGAATATTCTGAATTTGCTGAATCTATATAAATACACTGTTTCAATCTTTTAACAACTTTCTCACACACTTTCCTAGTTGCATCATTATCAACACATCCAACAATCACTGGGATGCGACTTTCTTTTTGAATAACTTCAAAAAAGTCAGATTCAGTAATGTAACGATCAATTGCATAGCAATTCGTTCCATAAAAAGTATTGATTTTTTTAGACAATGCAATCGCTTTATTTTCGCCTATATCTTGTGTTTGATACGATTGACGCTTCATGTTCTTCCCTTCTACTATGTCACCATCAATCAACGTCATTTCACAATTGCTACCTATCAGTAGTTTGGGCATATCACGTGCTAGAAGTGATCCGGTTCCACCGACACCAACGATATAAAAGTGATAATTCATAATTATCCTTTCTTATGGTGCTTGAATATTGGAATGAGCACATTGTCTTTATCTCTGTAATCAAACGATACTTCACCTGAGAATTCATAGAACTGATGGTTTAACATCGCTTCCTTAATTTCGGATTCAGTGTATTCAGCTCCTTCAGTAAAGATATGATCAACATCTCTTGTCTCACCACCAAAATGAATTTTAAAAGGATAAACATATTTCTTTGATGAACTCTTTTCTTCAGCATCATTTGTTGACTTACTCACAACAGTATCTTTTTTTACTTCCTTTTTTGTTTCCTTGGTTTCTACAGTCTTCATGCCTAATACATCAAATAAATCGTTATTCATTTTCTATTTCCTCCACTGTCTTGTTTTCGCCTGGTTTCACAGTAACTGCTTTAATTTTTAAATCTTCTGAATTTTGATTAGAAACAACCATAGTCACTGATAATTCATCACCATTTTTCATCATGAATGCATTCTTATCGATGCTTATTTCTTTTGCCGATACCGCATCTATCACTTTTAACAAATGATCTACTCTGAACACTTGCTTGTATTCTTGTATGTTAGTTTTCACAATCTTTATTGATGATGTAAACTCTTTGTGAATACCTTCATCAACAAGTGACAAGAGATTGAGCTTATCATTTTTTATTTCAAAACAAACGTGATTGCTAAAAAGTGAAATATTTTGTAATTGTGCTATAAGTTCATTGCAATCAATCGATAGTATTCCTTCAAATTTAGGATCGTAATTTTCTAACATCGTAATTTTTTGCTCATACAATGGTGAGTAAACAATTTCCCCCTGCTTTGATGCGAATATAACTTTCCCAGTTGATTTAATTGAATAATTATCCTTTTCTAAATTTTTTAAGAATGATCCTGGAATATGAATTGTTTGTGTGTTTGTTTTCAATACCTTTTTATATGTATTTGATCCTGAAGACCCAACAACAGAGTTTTCATAGACTAACACACCAGCACATTCTTTGCGTGTTGCATCAGCAAATGCAATACATTTATTCATAATATCAATAGGAACATTCATTTCAACAGCACCTGTTGTATCTGGTCGATTAAGACTCAGTTCATAGTTTTGTATTTTAAATTTTGATACACCGCTTTTAAAACAAATACTATCTCCTACAAGTTCAACATCCAATTCATTAAACTTTGATAATAAATTGAAATCCTTTGCTACAAGATTAAATTCAATTTTTCCACCTTCTTGTAATCCAAATTCATTTTGTTCCATTCGATAGATTCCTGTTGTTCCATCAAAGGAATGAATCAATACATAATCTTTTTCGATTGCGATATAGTTATTGGGCATACCTCGTTTGAAATGTTTACCACTTATCTTCATTTCCCATTTCCTCCTGTTGAATTTCTAAGTGTTTATATTTACTTAATTGTTGTGCATGTGTTTCACCGATATATATATAGCCATTAACATAAGCATGATATAAATACCTATGGTGATTGCAACACCCTTTAGAAATAGCCTAATAGGCTTTCTCAATCTTCTTTTATTCATCACTTATACTTCCGACATAGCTGCATTTATTTACTTGTTTAGTTAGTCCATATTTATAGGCACTGACTTGTTCGTTACTTAATCTATGTTTTTTCATATATCGTAGTGATATTTTAATTAAGTCTTGAACCAACTTATCGTCATTACTGATTACTGGGTTTTTCTTGGTTGCTGTTTTTTGTAATGCTTCTTGTTTCATTTTAGGCATTGCCTTTCCTCCTTAAAATTTGTATAATGAGGATGTACATAAAAAGTTTGTACATCAGATTGAGTTCGCTACTTTCCAGGTGAGGAACTCTTTTTTTGTTGTTGAAGCCAAGTGTTAAAATGATCTTTAGGTATTAGCCATTTTCCTCTTAATCCATTTCTCATTGCCTGTGTTCCTTTGGATCTTGTATAGTTCCGACAAATTTCATCAGGATAACCAAGCTGTTTCAATTCTGTTATGGTATAAACTTCTTTTTCCATTTACTATTCCTTTCTTCTCCATGGTATAATATTTAAAATGGAGGATTCACAATGGATTTAAATCAAATAATACTTACAATTTTAACTGTTACTATCCCCAGCTTAATTACATATTTAGCAACAACAAAATCAAATCAATCAAAGATCAAAGAAATCGAAGCTATTAATAAATTAGAGACTGAAAGGTTAAAATATAATCAAGAACTTAAATATAAAGAGCTTGAGTCTACTATTGAAAAAATGAAGCTAGAGCATAGTAATGAAATTGAAAAAATGCACTTAAGCTATCAATTAAAAAAAGAAGAAGCAAGTAGCCAAATGACAGCTAATTTAACTAAAGACTTCTTAACAGGTTCATTAGATCTTTCTACTATTACAAGTAGTATTGATCAATTAAGTGTTGTTCAGCAAAAAGTCAATAAACTAAATAATAAAAGCAACACTTCAAATTTTCTCAACAAAAAGTAAAGTTATTGAAGTAACCTTAATAGCGTCGGTAACGACAGCAATTAACGCTAATTCACTACTAGATGTCAAATTATTAGATATCGTCGATAATATTAGTAAGTGATTTTCTAATATTTTTTCAATACATTCTTTTTCCATTAAATTTTTCCTCTCTTTTTATTTGATGTGTGATGCAGATTATAGATACTATGCACAACCTATCTATATGCAGTTTTCGGTACTTATTCATTTTTTTGTAGCAGAATTCCTATAAAATAAGTATTTAAACAATTTAATGATTTTATGTTACTTAAGTATCTCTGTATTGCATTATCCAGTGAATTTGTAAAATAGAACTCTCTTAACTCTCTTGATTTTATATGTTGATTATAATTACCATTAAAATCATTTAAAATAAATTCAGGTTCTTTCCTTTTTTACATTCTTCACATGTACAAACTTTAGACAGTATTTTAATTTCATTTGCCTTAATTACCTCATAAAGTATAAGTACCTGCTTTCTTTTAAATTGTTAAATATCTACATTTTGTAGAATTTAACCGAAAAAAATTTGCTCGAATTTTTTATCTAAAACATCGCAAGCTTTTTCAGCTTCTTGAATAGACATATTTTTAGAATCTGCTTCCCAACTTGCAACAGTATTCCTATGAACACCCATTAATTTAGCAAATTCTTCTTGAGTTAAGCCTTTATTTACTCGTGCTGACTTCAAACTAACTTTATCCATATAGCCACCTCCTTGATTACATTATATTCTACAATTTGTAGATGTCAACGTTATTTTCTACATTTTGTTGATTTTTTTGTGCAATAGTTCTACAATATAGATATTAAATGAGGTGCATTATGAGAAAAATAGTTATTGGAGAAACAATTAAAAAACTAAGAGAATCCATGAGCCTTAGTCAAGATGAACTTGGCGAAATATTGGAAGTAAGCGGAAAAACTATTTCTTCTTGGGAAATCAGTCGCACTGAGCCAAATATGGGATATGTTCAAAAGCTTTCGAATTATTTCAATGTTTCTATGGATTATTTGATTTATGGTAAAAATTCATCTGTCGACTCAGATGTATCATTCGACGATTTCCGATTCGCTTTGTATGGTGAAGTGAAGGATTTGACCGAAGAACAAAAACAAGATGTTCTTGATTTTGCGAGATTTATTAAAAACAAGAATAAGTAGGTGAATTATGGATTCCTTACTAAATTATGCAGATGATAACAACTACCCAGTATTTTTCAAAAGAATGAATGTAACAAAATCTCTTTCAGTAGAACTTGATGATATGCTTTGCATAAATATCGATGAATCAAAATTCGAAACTGAATCTGAAAAAATAGTTTGTCTAGCTCATGAACTAGGTCACTGCATATCAGGTACTCTCTATACAATTAATCATTCTAACTTATACCGAGGAAGTGCTGAATACAGGGCCGACTATCGCGCAGCACAATTAGTTATGCCTATAGACGAATTAAAGGAATGCATATTAAAAGAAATTACGGAAGTTTATGACTTGGCAACATTCTTTGGAATAACCGAAGAATTTGTTAAGCGAATATTATATATATACAGTAACAAAGGTCTATTAAAGGATATAACGCAAAGCGTTTAATAAGGAGAAGATTTATGAAAATTACCGATGGCATTACTGTTACAGAAAATACCCCGTTGTTGCGACAAGTTGCTTTCTTAGGTACCCGGGAACAGTACAATGGAAAACTAGCTCATCTTGCACAATTAGCCGAAAAAGAAACATGGCAAACAAAGGATAGTACTTTTCAAAATGACATATTATTTCAGTATATACTTCATACCTTTGATCGATTGGTTGACGAAGATAAAATAATTTTCACAGAAGATGGAAAATTTGCTTCATTCAATACAGGATTAATGTCAGAAAGTGGTGAAGACATTGTATGTATGTTAAATGAAAATACAAATCAAACTTCAACACAAAAATGGTATTTATACGGTTTTCACTTAGTATCAGATAGATACTTCTTGAATTTTTTTAATACAATCCCATTAGTAGCGGATTATTTTGCTAGTGATCCAAATAAGATGTATTTCAATCCATCTTACGAAATTAGAGTCGATACAAACCATATTTTTAGTGATAATATTGAAAGATTCCCTAAAGAAATTACCGAAAAAGGTTTTTCATATTTTATTACACTTTTTAACGGAGCATTTCATGTAATCAAAAAGAAAATAATGAGGAACTACAGAATAGTTGTTCCTCAATATTTTAATAAACAAATCACTTATTTACTTCCTATTGATTTGGATGGATTCAAATGTGCACTAGCTATTGAATTACTATCAAATCATCAATATAGAGCAAACACAATTTTAACTCTTGACATGGCCTATAGTAATGCAAGACTATTAATGAAACCCGAGGCTGATTGGCTCGATTTAAATTCTATAGAAATTTCATCAGAAAGTGAAGATGCTCTAAATGATGCTTTAGAAATAGAAAAAGAAGCCTAGCTTGTAGACTTCTTTCCAATTGATATACAAATGATTTATATACGAAAACTTTATATATGTATTAAGTATATAGCTATAATTTGTTTAAGTCAATATTCTAGCCCAAACATTTTATTAAAAGGCAATCACTTCCGCCGGCAAGCTAAGTAGTGATTGCAATCGCATAGCATTAGCATTTGTGCTTTTACTATGCCTACATTATAACAAATTTAATGGAGGTGGTTCAATGCCAAAAGCAAAATATAGTCAATGTTCTAACCGAACACAGTACAAGACTTCAATAACGATAGGATTTGATGATAATGGTAAACGTATAACTAAAAGTATTTATGGAAAAAGTTCCGCAGATTTAGAACGTAAAGTCCACGAATATAGACTTTACCTTGAAGAAAATCCCTATGATGCTGTTAAACATAACTTTAAAGAATACGCTACTAAATGGTGTGATACAAAAAGTATAGGAGTCGAAAAAGCAACCTATAAGATGTATAAAACAGTAATTGATTTTAATCTGCTGAATTTACACGATAAAGAATTAAATGAAATTACTAGACAAGATGTCCAAGATGTCATCAATCACCACGCTCTAAAGGCACGGACATGCCAAAAGATAAAAATAACGATTAATCAAATACTTAAGCAGGCTAAGAAAGATGGATTGATCAAAGATAACTTTGCAGATGATCTTGTTATTCCAAAATATGTACCTGAAACAAAAAGACCTCTGATGCCACACGAAGCGAAGTTAAGCGTTTTAACAACCTTTTCAGATAGAGAGAGTTGTTATATTAGAATGATTAAAAATTGCGGGCTACGCAGAGAAGAAGCCCTAGCACTTCAAAAAGATTGCTTTAACTTTGAAAAGAATACTGTTACCATATCGAAAGCCATTCACTTTGACAAAAACCAAGCCACAATAAAAGATCCAAAATCAAAGGCAAGTAAACGAACCTTACCATTATTGAAATCTGACATTGATTTTCTCAAGGCATACTTAGATAAACTGAATACACCTTACCTATTTACTAGCCTGCAGTCCAAAGAATTAATTAGCGAGCAATCGTTCAAAAGAATGTTTGAATCTATCATTGATAAAATGAACGCAAAAGCCACCACAGAGAAGCTGCCACAGGTAGGTGATGATCTTACTTCACATATATTCAGACATGATTATGCTACTGCATTGTATTACGCTGGTATTGGAGTTAAGGAAGCACAATATTTACTTGGCCACTCCAGTGTCAGAATTACATTAGAAATATATACGCACCTTGATTCACTAGCTAATCATGAAGAAATATCAAATAAACTTGAAGACTACAATAAGACAAGAATGTAGTCTTTTTTGTACCCTAATTTGTACCCTAATGACATCAAAATACCCTATAAAAACCCCGAAACTTTGGCAAAAATCGGCAAATCTTCACAATTCATTTTGAACATAGAAAAAGCGTATAAACCCTTTTAAATAGGCTTATACGCATGTTTTCTAATGGTGGTCCCAGCCGGGATTGAACCGGCGACACATGGATTTTCAGTCCATTGCTCTACCGACTGAGCTACAGGACCACATGGTTGCGGGAGAAGGATTTGAACCAACGACCTCCGGGTTATGAGCCCGACGAGCTACCAGACTGCTCTATCCCGCGATGTGATAAATAAATTTTAAGAATGGCGGAGGAACTGGGATTCGAACCCAGGCGCCAGTTTCCCGACCTACCGGTTTTCAAGACCGGACCCTTCAACCACTTGGGTATTCCTCCAAAGATTTTTTTTGATTGGTGGACCCTGTAGGACTCGAACCTACGACCAACCGGTTATGAGCCGGTAGCTCTGACCAACTGAGCTAAGGGTCCAATGTTTCCGACCTCATAAACTTTTGTTTTAAAGCGATGGTAGCGAGGGTGGGACTCGAACCCACGACCTCCCGGGTATGAACCGAGCGCTCTAGCCAACTAAGCTACCTCGCCATCTTGAATAAATAAATGGTCGGGATGACAGGATTCGAACCTGCGACCCCTTGATCCCAAATCAAGTGCACTACCAAGCTGTGCTACATCCCGTTTATTTAAATGGCGCGCCCAGTAGGAATCGAACCCGCAACCTTTTGATCCGTAGTCAAACGCTCTATCCAGTTGAGCTATGGGCGCATTTTAAGAAGATGTACTGTAATTTACAGTGCTATATTATAATAGCAAACAACAACACAAATTGCAACACATAATTTCAAAAACTACGAAATAGATTAAAATACTATAGCGTTGTAAATGTTTTGCATACAATCTTCCATTCATTATCAAACTTTATTAGATGAAATGAATCATTAACTGTAGCTACACCATAAAAGTTATCTACCAAAATAGAAGCTGTGGCCGTATTGGAAATAACTTGGATTGAATCAACAACACAGGTACACTTTATGTTTTGTTTAATCATTGAAGGTTTAGAATTTAAATCTGCATAAAATATTTCTGGTGTACCTACAACAACTTGATCACCTAGATAACCATACATGGATGCATTTGGATGAAAGATTGTTTTTAGTTTAACTACATCTGCATTACTTATTGCATCAAAATATTGTTCTAATAAATCTCTAATACTTTTTTCTCTCCTTGTTTCCATTTTATCTAATCACTTAATTAGAAGCAATTACTTTCAATATATTTTGGTAAACCTTCTTTTATTCCTTATTAATAAAAGATTCTTCATCCTCTATTTAATGTGAATATTTTTTTAAAAGTCTTTGTGAAAAAAACTTAATTTTGTGGTTGCATTTTGATAGGTCGTACTATATAATAATAAAGCACGGAAAAGAAACTGGTTCCTTAGCCAAGTTGGTAAGGCAATAGACTGCAACTCTGTGATCGCCGGTTCGAGTCCGGCAGGAACCTCCAACAAAAATTTAATAAGGGGATATGGCGGAATAGGCAGACGCATCGGACTTAAAATCCGGTGATGGCAACATCGTATGGGTTCAAGTCCCATTATCCCCACCATTCGAAAATGAAGCGAAGTATACATTGTATAAGTCGCTTTTTTTCATGCTATAAAAAGAAAAGCGATCGAGATGATCGCTTTATGTCTTATTGATTTTTAACTTTAATCCAAAGGTCTGATAATACTTTCTTCATTGCTTCATTGTGTTTGAAGAATTCATCATTTGGACCATCTGTACGTGGTAGATATGCTGGATTGCCATCAAATTCTCCACCTTCCGCAGTCATTTCTTCTAATACATTTTTATTAGAACTAGCATAACCAACTGTAGATGAATTGTCATATGATGCATCATCTGTTAATACAAAATTAATAAATTCGTGTGCTAATGCTGGACATTTTGAGTTTGCAGGTATCACCATTGCATCAACCCAGATGTTTGTTCCTGTTTCTGGCATATAGTAATCCATATCTTCATTTTCAGATAAGATATACGCTGCATCACCACTATAAACAACTGCTAAGTCTTTTTCTCCATTAACCATACTGTCAATAACTTCATCTGTTACATAGGCTGGATTTACATTCTTATCTAGTTCTAGTAACCAATTGTATGCTTCGTTAATCTCATCCATGTTTTCAGTATTCATTGAATAGCCAAGTGCTTTTAACGCAATCATAAAGCTATCTCTTTCTGAATCATACATATAAACACGGTTTGCATATTTAGAATTCTTTAATACATTAAATCCTTCTTTTTCTACATCAGAGGGATCTACGTTATTTTTATTGTACACAATTCCTACACTGCCCCAAAAATATGGTGCTGAGTATGTATTTTCTGGATCAAATGCTGCACCCATAATTCCATCGTATAAGTTTTCTTTGTTTGTGATTAAATTCCAATCAATAGGTTGAAGTAAATTTTCTTCAACTAATCGTTCAATCATATAATCAGAAGGTACTAGAATATCGTATTCATTTCCTCCTAATAATTTTGTATACATAACTTCATTTGAATCAAATAAAGAGTAATTTACTTTTACATTGTATTGTCTTTCAAAATTACCAATTACATTTTCACCAACGTATTCACCCCAGTTATATACATTAAGTACATCACAACCATATTGTGCAATAGGATCTACATCACTTGTTTTAGTGCCACAACCAGTTAGTGATAAAGCGAATAAACTACATAATACTGTTACTAAAATCTTCTTCATTTACTTTCCCTTTTTTCTTTCTATCTCGAATGAGAGGTACCACATTGACTAAAACAAGTACAATCGTAATGACAAATACGATAATCGATGACAATGCGTTAATACTTGGATTGATACGTTTATACATTGTATAAACATAAATTGATATATTGTTTACTCCAGGACCTGTTGTAAAGAATGAAATGATGAAATCATCAAAGGACATCGTAAAGGCAATTAAAGCCCCTGATACAATCCCTGGTGTAATTTGTGGAATAATTACTTTGATAAGTGCTTGCCAAGGAGTACACCCCAAATCGAGTGCTGCTTCTGCAAGATTATTATCAAGTTGTCTAAGTTTTGGCATAATACTTAAAATAACATAAGGAATACAGAATGCAATATGAGCAATCAGCAAAGTTGTAAATCCTGTTTTAATTTGAAGTGATGTAAAGAAAAGCATCAATCCAATCGCTGTAACAATCTCCGGATTAAGCATTGGTAAATTGTTTACTTGCATCACTGTTTCTTTTAATATTCTTCTTGATTTACTCAAACCAATAGCAGTAATTGTTCCCACAATAGTAGAGATGATTGTTGCAAGTACAGCAATAATTACGGTGTACCAAATTGCTTCCATCATCGTACGATTGTTAAACATTTTCTCATACCATTGAAGAGAGAACCCTGTAAAATTAGTTAAACTCTTTGATTCATTGAATGAAAAGATAACAACATATAAAATTGGTAAATAGAAGAACGCAAGAATTAAAAGTAAGTAGATTCTTGAAGGTAAGTTTTTTAATTTCTTCATTAGTCACCCACCTCTGCACTTTCATAATCCAATTTCTTTGTAACAAACATTGAAATCAAGATAATCATTGCCATAATTAGTGATATTGCCGAACCAAAGTTCCAATCACCTGTAGAGACAAAGTAATTTTCAATTAAGTTACCCACTAAAACGAAGTCTCCTCCACCAAGTAATTTTGGAATGAAGAAACTTGATACTGCTGGTAAAAATACGAGTGTAATCCCAGAGATAACTCCTGGAATTGACAAAGGAAGTACAACTCTTCTAAATGTTTCAAATTTATTTGCGCCTAAATCATTTGCGGCTGCAATTAAACTTGGATCCATTTTTAATAGTGAGGTATAAATTTGTAAAATCATGAATGGTAAGAAGTTATACACCATACCGATGTAAACTTTAATTTCACCTGATACAGGAACATCTAACAAAATACCACGCCATGCATAAGTACGTACTAGCATATTAATCCACATGGGTAGTGTGATAAGTAATACCATCATTGTGCGTTTATTTACATGCAATTTCGACATGAAATAAGCAGCAGGATATCCAATTAATATACAAATAACCGTTGTGATTATAGCTAGTTTTAATGATCTCCACAATACATTGGGGAAAATACTATCGCTAAAAAATCTAGCAAAGTTATCAAAAGTAAATTGAAGTGTTAATACACCATTACCTTCTTTAGTAAATGCATACAAAACAATTAATAACATCGGCACGACAATAAATATCGCAGCCCATACAACATAGGGGTAAACCAGACGAGAGAAACTCTTCATCGTCTAAAAACCAACCTTACTCATAACATGAATGTCTTCAGGTGCAAATGATAAACCAACCTTCATGCCTTCTTTTTTGTAGTCAGTTGTGTGAATTTTAAATTCTCTACCCTTAGTTGCGAATGTGATTTGATAATCACCTTCAGTTATATTTTCATCATCAAAATCATATTTCACATCATAAATTTCTACAACACTGTCATCTTCAAGTGACCATGCAGTTGCATTTGCCCAACGTTTTAAATCAGTATCAAGCGCAATACTTTCTTTAATTTCATCAACTGTTTTGTAGAAATCAAATGCTTGTACAGCTTCTTCATTAGTAGCATCTTCTGTAAAGATTGGCTCTACTACTGTGATATTGATTGTTACCGCAGTTCCATTACTTGTTTCAAATGTACAAGGATATACACCTTTTTCATTTTTCACATCATAAGTCACTTTACTGATTGATAAATCTTCATTATCAAAGTTCCATGCTTGTGCATTGGCACGTGCAGTCACATCACCCGTTGTTAAATTAGGTACATCTTCTAAATCCATATAGAAGTTACTTGCACTTATCTTTTCTTTTTCTTCTTCATTGACAATATCTTTATTTCCTAAAACATGCATTGTAACTGTTTTTGAAGTCCCTGATACTGTTTCTACGATGATTTCATAGTGAACACCTTTGAATAATGTTGACTTTACCTCACCGTTTAAAACACCTTTATTTCTTGCGACAATATCAATGTCTTCCGGACGAATCATAATATCTACAGGTTCATTCTCTCTAAACCCATGATCAACACATTTATAATCTTTATCATCAAAATCAACAAGATAATCTTCTTTCATTACCCCATCAATAATATTTGATTCTCCAATAAATCTTGCAACATATTCATCTACTGGTTCATTGTATATTTCAGTTGGTGTACCAATTTGAATAATTTCTCCATCTTTCATAACCACAATCTTATCACTCATTGTAAGAGCTTCTTCTTGATCATGAGTTACAAAAATGAAGGTAATTCCAACTTCTTGTTGAATCTTTTTAAGCTCATGTTGCATTTCTTTTCTAAGTTTTAAATCCAAAGCTCCTAGTGGCTCATCTAACAATAAAACATCTGGTTCATTAACCAAAGCTCTTGCAATCGCAACACGTTGTTGTTGCCCTCCTGATAAAAGAGTAACATTTCTTTTTGCATATCCTTCAAGTCCAACTAGACTTAACATACGATTTACTTTTTGTTCAATAATATCTTTTGATTGTTTCTTTATTTTTAAACCAAACGCGATGTTATCATAAACATTTAAATGAGGAAATAATGCATATTTTTGGAATACTGTATTTAAGTTTCGCTTATATGCTGGAACCTTACTAATTTCATCACCATCAAAGACAATTTCTCCTGATGTTTGTTCTAAGAATCCACCTAGAATACGTAATAATGTTGTTTTACCACAACCAGATGGTCCAAGTAATGTAACAAATTCATTTTCATAGATATCCAAATTTATTCCTTTTAATACAATTTGATTATCAAATGATTTTACAATGTTTTTAAATTGAATTAATTTTTTCATAGATCCCCTCTCCTTCTAGAAAATTGGTGGTGTACATATCCATAGAACTTTAGCACTTTGTGTTGAATCATTTTTTAAGTAGTGCTGCTCATTCCCCTTAATGTAAAATGTCTCACCTTTTTTAATTGAAATCCCTTTTTTACTCTCACCCTTAATCAGTCGAATACGTCCAGATAATACATATCCAAACTCTTCTCCTTCATGAGGTAATACAAGTTGGCTTTCCCCATTTTCTGATAATTCTAAAAGAATGGGTTCCATCTCATTTTTTTGTGCATTGGGTACAATCCAATTCACAATGCTTCCATCACGTTCATCTACAAAATAATCATCAATACCAAAGACAATTTTCTCATCTTTTTCTTCTTGGAAGAATTTAGCCATGGTTGTCCCTAAAGCCTCTGCAATATCCTCCAGTGTTTGAATGGATGGCGATGTTAAATTACGTTCCAATTGTGACAAAAATCCTTTGGTCAATTCACAACGACTCGCTAATTCTTCAAGCGTTAGATTGTTCTTGGTCCTTAGTTGTTTTATTCGATGTCCTATGTCCATAAAATCGCCTCCTTTTGTTTAGTATTACTAAACTACTTGTTTTCATTTAATAAACGCAAATATTATTATACAAAAACTTGTCAAAAATGCAATAGGTTTTATAAACTTTTTGTTTAGTAACCATAAACATTTATGTTCATTATATTCCTATTTTAGAGTAGTCACCATTATTTTGCTTAATTGCAAAAGAAAAGAGACGTTTTATCGTCTCTTACTTAATTAAATTTAACATTGATTCTAAAGCAGGTTTTGGTTGAAAACCAACTGCACTTTTAACAACTTGACCTTCTTTAAATGCAAATAGCGCTGGAATTGACATCACACTATATCGTTGCGCTAATTCACCCAATGCATCCACATCAACCTTCACAAACTCAATAGTTTCATATGATTTACTTAATTCCTCAAGAACAGGTGCAATCATTTTACATGGTCCACACCATTCAGCAAAGAAATCAACCAAAACAGGTTTGTTGCTTTCAATAAGTTGGTCAAACTCTTGTATTGTTTCAATTACTTTCATTTGGCTACCTATAGTTTGCTTGCTGCAGCTTTATCAACGATTACAATAACATTTGGATGATTTTGTAATGCACTAGCTGGACAATCTTCAGAGATAGGACCTTTGATCATGCCATAAATAGCATCAGCTTTATTTTCACCTGTAGCTACAAGTAATACTTTCTTTGATTTCATAATTGTTGCGATACCCATTGTAATTGCTTGAGTAGGTACTTCATCAATGCTATCAAAGAAACGAGCATTATCTAAACGTGTTTTTTCTTGTAAATCTACAATATGAGTTAATGTATCAAATGATGTTCCTGGTTCATTGAAACCAATGTGACCATTTCCACCGATACCTAATAATTGAATATCAATGTTGTATTCTTTCATTGCTTCTTCATATTTTACGCATTCTGCAGGGACATTGTCACTATCTCCTACTGGTATATGAATATTTTCTTCTGGAATATTTAATCCATCAAATAAGTTTTCATGCATGAACGTATAATATGTTTGCTCATGTGATTTTGGTAAACCAATGTATTCATCAAGATTGAATGTAATCACATTCTTATATGATGTTCCATTTGATTTATGATCAGCTTGCATTTTCTTATATAGACCAATTGGTGTTGAACCTGTTGCTAGACCTAATACTGGTTTTTCATGAGATACAACTTCTTCCTTCATTACTTTAAAAGCTTCACTACTTGCTTCATCGTAATTCTCTACGACTATGATTTTAAACATTTCCTCTATCTCCTTCTTTTCTCATATATTTATATCACGTTTTCTAGTAAATTTCTATACAATACGCTGTTTCATAGTGATGATTCGGTGCTAAGTTAATCGTTCCTTCTCTTTTATCAAAAGGAAGATCGTTTTCACTATAATCACCATGTCCATGCCATGGTTCAATGCACATAAATGGTGCATTTTGCTTTGTCCAGAATGCTAACCATCGATAACCTACTAAATCAACAATGACACCATGTTTGCCATTAGTAAGCTTCACAGATGATGATTGAGGGTATTCAAAACAAATTGTTGGATTACTTTCAAATAAAGAATAGTCGCAAGGTATTTTCTTGTCATTATTTAAACTAAATGGTCCAAGTAATCCATTTAATACTTCTTCATTAGAAAATTCTAAATGATAGTCTTCAAACTTCTCACCTTCAGTTAATGGACAATTAAATGCAGGATGTAACCCAAAACTAAATGGCATTGTTTCTTTTGAGTGATTTTCGATTTGATATCGAATGTGTACTTTTGTATCACAAAGTGTATAAATTACTCTTAGTGTGAAATCAAATGGATATAGTTTTAATGTTTCCTCATTTTGTTTCAATACCATGGTAATTGTATATTCAGTTACATTCTCTACTTCAAATTCAGCCGAGCGTGCTAGACCATGGTTGCCCATGAAGTATTCTTTTCCATTGATGATTTGTTTTTTATTCCAAGTATTGCTTACCATTGGAAATAAAATTGGATTTCTTCCAGCCCAAAATTCACTGTTACCTTGCCACATATACTCTATTTCAGTATCTTTCATTTTAAAACTTGTGATTTCTGCACCTTTTGTACCCACTTCTAAAATTGCTTTATCGTTTTCTACTCTTACCATGTTCTACTCCCCTCTTTTGAGTTTGTTGTTTGTTGTATATAGGTGGAATTAAGCATTTGTTGTTATTTCCAACTAAATCTAATCGATTTGCTTTTTTTAATGCCTCATAAACTAAATCATAATTCTTTGGATAAGAATACTGCATAAGTGCTCGTTGTAAGAGTTTCTCATGTGAATTCTTTTCTACATATACCTTTTTACCTGTCAGTGGATCTATCCCCGTGTAGTACATGCATGTACTTAGGGTAGAAGGGGTCGGATAAAAATCTTGCACTTGTTGTGGTGTATGACGAATTCTCTTCAAATAACATGCCAACTCAACTGCATCTTGCAAATCACATCCAGGATGGCTACTCATCAAATACGGAACTAAGAATTGATTCTTATTCGCTTCTTTATTTAATCGTTCATACTTCTTGGTAAATGAATCATATAATTCAAAATTGCATTTTCCCATAACATCCAATACTTTATTGGAAACATGTTCTGGGGCTACTTTCAATTGACCACTAATGTGATGTTCAACTAACTCTTTGAAGAAAGTATCATCTTTATCGTGCATTAAATAATCATAACGAATTCCCGATCTTACAAATACTTTCTTTATTTTAGGTAGCTTTCGGCATGCCCTTAGAATTTCTAGATAATCTTTGTGATCCACTTTTAAGTTTGGACATGGTTTTGGATGCAAACATTCTTTGTGCTTGCATGTACCTACTTTTAATTGTTTATCACATGAAGGGTGATAGAAATTCGCAGTAGGGCCACCCACATCATGGATATATCCTTTAAAATCATCATATTCAGTGATTTTTTTCACTTCATTTACGATTGATTCTTTTGATCTACTTTGAATGATACGACCTTGATGTGCCGTTAATGCACAGAAGCTACAACTTCCAAAACAACCACGATTACTAATTACACTGAATTTTACTTCTTCAATTGCAGGTATGTATTTATAGCGAGGATGGAACTTGCGCATATAAGGTAAACTATAAGCAAAATCCATTTCTTTTGTTGATAGCGGTAATGAAGGTGTATTTTGCACGACATAACAGTTTTTATAAGGTTCCACAAGTATTGTTGCGTTAAGTGCATCATGATTTTCATGTTGAATTTTAAAACTTTCAGCATATTTACGTTTATCATTTTTTATTTCTTCAAATGTTGGTAATACAACATGTTCAAACAATGTATCCAATGTATTGGTTTGATATACCGAACCTCTAATATAGGTAATATCTTTTATATTCAAACCGCCATCTAATGCTTCAGCCAGCTCAATGATACTTGTTTCTCCCATACCATATAAAACCATATCAGCTTGAGCATCCAATAAAATACTAGGTCTTATTTTATCATCCCAATAATCATAATGCGCAAGTCTTCTTAATGAAGCCTCTATTCCTCCAAGAATAATTGCAGAATTGGGGAAAAGTTCTCTAACTTTCTTACTATAGACAATGGTAGCACGATCTGGTCTTTTACCCATAGCCCCTTCATCTGTATAACTATCTTTATCTCTTCTTCTTTTACTAACTGAATAATGGTTTACCATTGAATCTATATTGCCTGAACTGATTAGAAATCCAAGACGAGGTTCACCAAATTGTAAGAACTCATCATTCTTTTTCCAGTTGGGTTGTGAAAGCATCACAACCTTATAGCCATGTGCTTCTAACATTCTTGTAATAATTGCCGCACCAAAAGAAGGATGATCAACATAAGCATCCCCAGATACGTATATAAAGTCAGGTTGTTGCCAACCTCTTTGTAACATTTCATCTCGATTTATAGGTAAAAATTCCATTTTATCACCAACCTCTTCTATTATATCAAACTTTCTAGAATGTAACTAAAACTCTTGTTGCTTTATTCATTCTTAAAATTGAACTCATAATTTGCGCAATCACAAATATTACGAAGGGAAGTAACAGTGTGAATTGTTGATTCTTGTAATCAAATATAAGTTGCATTATACTCATTAAATAAACATGCATTACATAAACACCAAATGTATTTACACTAATATAGGAAACAAATTTTGATATCCCATTATTCTTTATATCCAAGCGATTTAAGAAACTAAATAGTGTAACAATCCAAATCATAACAAAGGCATTATCATAAAAGAATTCCGCATAGGTGGTTCCATAATAATTAACACCCATAAACATTTCATAATTCACAACTGCAATTGTGATGACGATGAGAAATAATAGATGCTTCCAAATCTTGATTTCTGACTTTATGATTTCTTTTATCTCAGGTTTTCCTAAAAAACCTCCTAAAAAGAAATAAGCAAAGTGGTTCCACAATCTAAACGTTTGTGGCACATAGGATTGAATCAGTGGTTTATCTACAGCTACAAAAAGTACATTGATGATATCAATTCCAAAACAAATTAAAAAACAAAGTACTATAATTAAGAAAGCTGTTTTTGGATGAATAAAGATTCGATGCAATAATGGTAAAAACAAATGAATTAAGATTAATGTACCAATAAACCAAAATTGCCACATATTTCCTTTTTGCATTAATCCCAACACAACTGTTTGGATTGGATTAACCCAAGACCCTGTTGTAAAATAATTTATACAACTATAAATTAGGCACCATAAGAACACAACACCTAACATTTTTAATGACTTCAATGATTGTCTTTTAAACGTAATCTTATCTTTATTTAATAGTAAATACCCATTAACCATAAGTAATAACGGAATGGCACATCCACTTAAGTAATATACCCATTGGTCTACCTTATTACTTGGTATATCAATTAAATGTAAACAAATAACTGCAAATGAGGCAATAATCTTGATTAAATCAATACTAACTTCTCTTTTTTTCATTTTTTTGCCTCCGTTTAATAAGGATACCACGATTTTTCACTTTTTCAACTTTTTGGAATATCACAAATTTCACCCAAATTTGTATGTTATAATAAAAACGCTAAATTTTCATTTAGTTTTTTATCGTGAAAGGAATTACTAATGACTAGAAAAAAGATTAAAGCTACTATAAAACGTAAAAGCAAACAAAGCATACTCATTTTTTTAGCTGTTATGATCGCATTTTTGATTACTGCATATATTGCAGCGTTAATTATATTAAGAGGTCCTTCTCCTACATTAAGCAATCTTGTTACAAGTACTTTGATGGAAACACGCAGAGGAAAAGCTGTTGCTCATTTGTTTTTCTCTAGCAATGAAATAGAAGAAATCTTACAAAAGAATACATTATATCAAACAGATGAAATTACTGATTATACAACAGAAGGATTTGATATTCCTGAGAGTGAAAAAGATAATATTCAAATTATCCCTATTAGTGGTCCTACTTATAAAGGAACATTAATGATTATCCGTGATCCTTCACGCATTGAATTAGGAGTTAATGTTTTGATGAATACCGATAGTCAAAAAGGATTTTTAGTTGAAGAATTCGTTGCAAGTGAGAATGCAATTGCTGGAATTAATGCTGGAGGTTTTGATGATCCAGGTGGTAAAGGTGATGGAAGTATTCCTTATGGAATCGTTATCAAAGATGGTGAACTTGTAACTGGTAAATTAGATGACTACTATTCAGTGATTGGATTCAATGATAAAAATCGTCTAGTCGTTGGAAATATGACCGCTGAGCAAGCTTTATCTTACAATTTAAAAAACGCTGTGTCTTTTGGACCTGTATTAATTGTAAATTATGAAGCTGTTCCAATTACGGGTACAGGTGGTGGTTTAAACCCACGTACTGTAATTGGTCAAAGAGAAGACGGTGCCGTACTTCTTCTAGCTATTGATGGACGTCAAACCACTTCACTTGGAGCTTCTTATAGTGATTGTATTGATATTATGATGGAATATGGTGCAATGAATGCTGCAAACTTAGATGGTGGGTCAAGTACTGTTATGGTTTATGAGGGAGAAATCATCAACAATGTCGTATCAATGAATGGAGATCGCCGCGTACCAACAGCGTGGATAGTAAAGTAAGATGAAAAGACATTCGAAAATACAATTAAGCTTTTATAAAGGTTTAGGCCAAACATTCCTCGTCTTAATTGCAATTAGTTCTTTCTTTCTTGGACTATTGTGGATTGGGCTAAACTATTATGAAAGTACTACACCAAATGGTGCATTAATTCACTATGTAGATCAGCTTGAGCAAAAACAATATGATGCAATTTATGAAGAGTCTAAAAAAGTATATGCTCAGTATAATGAAAAAGATACTTACATAGAATACTTAAAAAGCTTTTATGGAAATTTGGATTTAAGTAAAGCAACTTTTGAAAAACAAAACTATACTTCAACAGAATTTCAATACTATGACATGATTATTGATGGAAGTCCTATTGCAACAATAGAAATCAAAAAAGACGCCGATAAAAACAAATGGAATGCAAGAACTTTGACAAAAGTTCACAGCTATAAGATTGATTCACCTACGACTGATCTTCAAATGGTAGTCAACGATAACCATATTGGAAGTGATCGTATTGTCGCAAGAGATATACCTTCTGTAGCTTATTCTAATTTGAAAAATCAAGAAGATGCACCGTTAGTTACTCAATATTTTATTGATAACCTAATTGGTGATCCAATCATTGATGTTCAAAACAATGAATATATCCTTGTAAAAGATGCAATTCTCGATCAATACTATGCAGGTCCAGTGATTGATACTGAAACACTCAGCGAATATGAAGCATTGATCGAAAAAGTAGCTACAACTTATTGTATGTACATTACTGAAGATGAAACATTTAATAACTTACGTAAATTACTTTATACAAAAACAGAATTCTATGATGCAATTCGTTCATTCAACAACGCTTATTTTTCAGCACATGATTCAATTGAATTTAAAAATATGAATGTATTTGACGTTGTGGAGATTGGTGAAGATGGGTTTATTGGATCTGTATCCTTTGACTACATCGTTTATGTTGGTGAGCGTTCTCAAACTTACAGTAGTACCTACCAATTAACATTCTTAAAAGTAAATGGCAAATGGTTACTTTCTAATCTTGCTATTGCAGAAGCAAACTAAGCAAAAAAGAAGACAATATTCAATACTTTATTGAGTTTGTCTTCTTTTAAATTTATTATTTAAACAAATCAGTAGATAAGTATCTCTCACCAGTATCAGGTAATAGGACAACAATATTTTTACCTTTGTTTTCTGGTAACTTCGCAAATTCTAATCCTTTTGCTAAAGCTGCACCACTTGAAATCCCTGCAAGTATTCCTTCTGTTCTTGTAAGCATTTTTGAAGCATCAATTGATTCTTCAATGCTTGCAGTTACAATTTGATCTACTACACCTGGATTATAGTTAATGGGTACAAAATTTGCACCAATTCCTTGTATTTTATGAGGCCCAAATATTCCTTCTGATAATAAAGGTGAATCTTTTGGTTCAACACCAATGACTTGTGTTATTGGATTATTGAGTTTCAATGTTTGTCCAACACCACTTAGTGTTCCCCCAGTTCCAATTCCTGCTACAAAGATATCTACTTGGTTATCTAAATCATGCAAAATTTCTATTGCTGTGGTTTTGGTATGTATACTTGGATTGTTTGGATTTTCAAATTGTGATGGTATAAATGAATTTGGTATACTTGCCATTAATTCATTAGCCTTTTCAATTGTTCCTTTCATTCCTAGCTTACCTTCCGTAAGAACAAGCTCAGCTCCATATTGTTCAATTAATTTTCTTCTTTCAATACTCATCGTATCTGGCATAACAAGAATACATCGCATACCTAATGCTGCTGTAACCATAGCGAGACCAATGCCTGTGTTTCCACTTGTTGCTTCAATAATTGTAGTTTCTAAATCAATGTCGTCATCATCAATTGCTTTTTGAATCATATTATAAGCAATACGATCCTTTACGCTACCACCAGGATTAAAGAACTCAACTTTTGCATAAAGATTAGCTTCTAAACCAAACTTTTCCATCAAGTTATTTAACTTCACTAACGGGGTACTTCCAATTGTTTCAAGTATGTTGTTTACCTTCATGGTTAAATCTCTCCCTCTCTTTGTAAGTATTATAGCACTCTAAAATTAATATAGTTGAAATATACTTTTCAACCCTTTATGATATATCTCTAAGGAGCAAATTATGTTCAAAGACCTAAGAATGCAGATTCAACATATTAAGCGAAGTGATCCCGCTGCTAGAAATGCAATTGAGATTATTTTACTATACCCAAGTGTCCATGCAATCGCATGGCATCGTCTATCTAATTTACTTTATAAAGCACATTTTTATCTATTTGCTCGAATATTTTCACAATTCGCGAGATTTCTAACTGGAATTGAAATTCATCCAGGGGCGACAATTGGATATGGACTTTTTATTGATCATGGTATGGGTGTTGTTATTGGAGAAACTACCATCATTAAAGATAATGTAAAACTATTCCATGGTGTTACTTTAGGCGGCACAGGACGTGAGCATGCGAAAAGACATCCAACATTAGAGGAGAATGTTGTCATTGGTGCTGGTGCTAAAGTATTAGGTAACATTACAATAGGAACAAATTCTAAAATTGGAGCAAACGCTGTTGTTTTAAAAGACATTCCACCTAACTCAACTGCAGTAGGAATCCCTGCAAAAATAATTAATATAGAAAAAAGTGAATCACTTTAACTCGTGATTCACTTTTCATTTACCTTTATACCATATCCCCATAATTCATTATCATTACGAAGTAATTTTTCACAAGTATATTGAATGGATTCATTTTCTGCCATTAAGGAGTCACCATAGGCAACGCATCGATTGTATCCATCATTATCTTGGAATATCATCTTATAATCTGTAAGATCACTTACAACAACATGACAAGGTTTGTTTTTATCCATTGCATTTGCTTGATCACAAGTTTTGATTTCCTCAGATTCATTCTCATTCTCTGCTAATGTCTCCTGCTTACTATCTTTATAAACTATGACAGTAAACGGTTCTTCACTAACATTACCACTAATATCTTTCGTAGTATATTTCAAGTAATATTCACCAGGTACATTAAAATTTACTCTACCTACTACACGGACATCACATGGACCATCCGTTTCATCATAGGCAGTTGCAGTTTCATAATTAATTGGATTACCCACTTCTGTTTCAAATACATAGTTTTCAACATTAATCCACGGAGGAGTTGTATCTTCTAACTCATTGCTAGTCATTGCCTTATTTGCACAACCAACCACAATCAAGAATATTAGAAGAAATAAAATTAGTTTTTTCATAAGTATCCTCCTCTTTTAATTATTATACCAAATTAAAGATTGAGTTTCCTCAATCTTATTTTATAATCTCACCTTGTGCTGATCCGCTAATTCCTGCAGCATTTGCTTCATCAGTATCAATGTGCATTGCTAATGCGAAATCATCACGAACACGAACTACTGTATCACCGAATACGATTGAACGACCATTTGTGTCAATTTTAACACCGACGATTTGACCATTTTCCACACCAAATTTTTCTGCATCGCTTGGAAGCATATGAATATGACGTTTCGCAACGATAACTCCTTGAGTTAATTCAACTTCACCTTTTGGACCTACTAATTTAATTGGAGCAGATTCTTTTGTATCTCCAGATTCTCTTAAAGGTGCATTAATCCCTAATGCTCTTGCATCTGTATAAGAAACTTCAATTTGAGTATCTTTACGAGTTGGACCTAAAATTGACATGTTAATTGTTCCCTTTGGTCCTACAACTGCTACTTTTTCTTCACATGCAAATTGGCCAGGTTGTGATAACTCTTTTTTAGATGTTAATTCATGACCTGCTCCAAACAATGTTTCTAAATCTTGTTTTGACACGTGTACATGACGTGCTGATACTTCTACTAATACTTTCTCACTCATTTTTTTATCCCTCTCTCATTAACTTCTTATCTATTATAGAATTATTTCTCTTAAACTTCAAATAAGTATAATTATTTCACAAGTAAATCCGCTACAATCAAACCATTTGCTGCAGCTTGCGATAAAGAACGTGTAAATCCTGCTCCATCTCCTAGCGCATAAAATCCAGGTAATCCTACGATTTCAAAGTTTTCGCATTTTGGTCTAGCAGAATAGTACTTGCATTCAACTCCATACAATAATGTATCGTAATTAGCAATTCCTGGTGCTACTTTATCCAATGCATGTAGTGTTTCAATAATGTTATCTAAATGACGCTTAGGCATACATAGGCTCAAATCACCTGGCACTGCATTAAGCGTTGGTTGTACAGTTGATTGTTTAAGACGTTTATCATCTGTTCTTTTACCTGATTCTAAATCACCTAAACGTTGCACTAACACACTGCCTCCACTAATTTTATTTGCAAGTGATGCAACATATCGTGCATATTCAATTGGTTCATTAAATGGTTCGGTAAAACGAATTGTGCACAAGAGCGCAAAGTTAGAATTGTTTGTCTTTCGATCCAATTCTTTAAATGAGTGTCCATTGACAGTTAAGACACCATCTGTATTTTCAGTCACTACATGCCCTCTTTCGTTAAAACAAAACATACGTGTTACATCGCCATAAGCTTTAGAACGATATAAAATTTTAGGTTCATAAATTTTCTTTGAGAAGTGTTCCCAAACAATTGCCGGGCACTCAACACGAACACCAATATCGACCTGGCTGTTTTCTAAAGATACCTCATTGTTTTTACACCAATTTGTAAACATTCTACTGCCTGCTCTACCTACTGCAAATACAATTTTTTCACCTGTAACGACAAAATCTTCCTTGCCATTAGTAAAAGTAACTTCTTTATTACTTTTATTTACATCTGTTACTGTACAACGTGTTTCTATTTGAATTTTGGTTCTTAATTCTTCAACCATATTCATCATGGTTTTATAGTTTGCATCAGTACCTAGATGTTTTAGTTCAGCTTGTTGCATATGCAAATCATATTGTATACATAGTTTTTTAAGTTCATCATCAGGTGTATATCTTTCTTTTTGCGCACCATATTTTACAAGCACAGAATCAGCTTGTTCAATATAATTCATGACAACATCTTTTGGTAAAAAGTCTGGAAGCCACCCTCCGTATTCAGTAGAAATAATATATTTTCCATCAGAAAAAGCACCAGCTCCACCGATTCCTTCCATAATGGCACATGGATCACATTTAATACAATGATTCACTTTCTTTGCAATAATTGGACATTGTCTTGATTCTAAAGCATTTCCTCTTTCAAGAAGTAATACTGATAAATTAGGATCTTTCTCGATTAAGCGATATCCACACATTAATCCCCCAATACCGCCTCCGATAATTACGATATCATACTTTTGTTTTAGCTCCATTTTCTCCTCCTTTTACCTTTTCCCAGTTCATTTTAACATATAAAAAGATACCACGAAAGTGATATCTAAAATCCAATTAATACGCCTCCAGCCATTGCATAAAATGATGTTAAGCCTTTACAATCTCTAATTTCAATTTTTGCTGTACCAGCAGTTTCTAGAATTTTATTTTTGATATATTCTGCAGCTTCTAAATTATCACAATGACTAATATAGATAGATAAGTTATCTAATGATTTCTTTTTCATCATAAGATCTACTAAAGCATTGTACGCGGCTTTTTGACCTCTTGTTTTCTTTGTAATTTGAATTTCACCCTCTGGTGTATTCTCACATACAGCACGAATATTTAATGTTGAAGCAATTGCACCAACAAAGTTACTCATTCTTCCTGTTTTAATCAAGTTAGAATAGCTACCTAATGTAAAAACAAGATGCAGTGATTTATTAAATTCTTCTATTTCTTCACTTATTGCTTCAAATGTTTTTCCTTCTTGTATTAATTCAATTGTTTTCTTTATTAATACGATTAAATGTCCTGCAGTCGACTTAGAATCACACACATGAACCTTAATTGACTTATCTTCCTCATCTAAGGTTGTTTTGGCAATATTTGCACTGTTATTAGTACCTGAGAGTGCACTTGTTAAGGTAAAACAGAAAACGTTCTCTGATTTCTTAAACCCTTCTAAAAAATCACCTGGTGATGGACACGCGGTTTTAGCTGCATCACTGTACTCATTCATATCTTTAAGCATTTGTTTGACATCAATCTGATCATCATCCACATATTCATTACTTCCCACAATGATTTTTAAAGGAACTACCGTAAAATCAATTCCTTCAACATTGATGTCATTTGATTTTAAATCACAACTACTATCAACTACTATTCCAAATTTAGACATAAATTTCCTCCTTACATCTAATTTACAATATTATGTTATGAAATTATACTTATTATGTCAAGGCATATTCAATTCCTTTTTGTTTTATGTTAGAATTGTTTCAAAGTGAGGTCATTTATGAATAAGTTTAATCAGCAGTTCAAACATTTCCATATCCCTAGATACAATGAATTACCAAGTATTGATATCTATAGTGATCAATTAATCAATTACCTCAAAGATACTCTTGAACCCATTCAAATTGATAAAAGAGATTCCCTTATCACTACTGCCATGATTAATAACTATGTTAAGTGTGGTTTAATTCCCCCTACAGTAAAGAAACGTTACAATCGCAAACATATCGCTTATTTGATGGTTATTTGTGTATTTAAGCAAATCTATCCAATTCCTAAGATCATTAAAATGATTCGTGTTCAAAAACAACATTTTGAAACTGAGACTGCTTATGATTACTTTTGTACAGAACTAGAAAACGCTCTTCGCACCGTTGATATTAGTTCGATGAAAATGTCCAAAGACACCTCACAAACAGGCAAGGAAGAGCGTTTATTTGTCCGTGCATCCATTTATGCATTTGCATTAAAATACATGGTTGAAAATTACTTAGATTCAATTACTGAAAACGAAATTAATAATGAAAACTAGTTTTTCATTAAATTCTAACTTATTATTTTAGCTCAATTCTTTAAAACCCATCCTATTTCTTTTTCAATGTAGGTAGTGGTATTCTAGGATTGAGCTATATTTTTAATCAATATTTATCATTCGCAATACAATAGATATTTAATTATAATTTGATAAAATTCGATCTAATTCTTTTTGTGTTACAGGTATGATCGAACCATGTCTAACATCATCATTTGGTAATTCATAATTGGATTCATCTAACCATACAAAATCTGTCTTATCACCTAATTTTGTAAATTTAGCTACGTGGAAAGTTCCTTTAGGATAGTAATCAACATACAATACATAACCATCCTCAACACGTGCAACAAATGGTCCTTCAATATATTTTTGATCAAAAATAAATTTACTATCATATGCTAATCCAAAGCCATTTGATAATTTATTTGTTGATGCAAAGAAAATTGTTTGAGCTGCTTTTCTTTCATCCTTATAGAACATCCAATACTTACCATCTAGCGGTAATATAGTTCCATCAATCACATTGTATCCAGGGTTATAATATGAATACGGATAGCTAAACTCTTTGAAATCTTTCGTATTTACAGCGTAGATATGACCAACTAAATCTTTTTCTCCAGGGTCACTAAAATAAATATAGTATTGATCACTTTCCATGTCATACATCATTTCAGGAGCCCAAGCACGCTTACCCGTCATTTGTAGTGCTTCATCAAAATATGCTACCCTCACTAGTTCTTCACTTGTAATGTTAACTAAATCTGGACTATTCATAATATAGATATAAGGATTATCAAAACCTTCGGTTGCAAGTATTACAAAGTTTCCCTCTTTATCGCGAGTGATGAATGGATCACGTACTCTTCCATTACCTAAAGAACTTGTAATGATGCTTGATCCACCTTTTAAATCTGTCCAATTTAAAGCATCTGTACTGTATGCAAGTTTCCCAGTTTCTTCTCCTAATTTACCATTGAAGTAAGATAGTATATAACCAGCTACTTGATCTAATAAAACTAAATCATATGTTTTTGTGATTGATTCATTTTTATTTGTGATTGTAGCTTCTAAAATAATATTTTCTTTTTCTTTTTCTGAATGTTTGATTATTTTATTATTTTCTATTGTTGCATTACCAGAAGTAATTTTCCATTCAACATTTGAATCATTTGTAAATGTAGTTGGTAATTCAAAACCATCATGAATCACCTTTTGAATATAAGAGTTACATTCTTCAACATCACGATTTAATTTTGTTAAATCAGTTAAGGCTTTAACAGTAAACTCAAAACTCTTTGATGTTTTAATATTGTTGTAGTCAATTGTTGCAGTCATTGTAACAATTGTATCTTCTTTGACTGGATTTAATTTTGCATAAACACTCATCACATCAGGCATATCACTTACCCAAGTTACAGGTATTTCATCAATTGTTGTATCTACAAGCCACGGTGCATTAATCACATCATCCATATTTGAGAATGTAATACTATCTAGTAAAACATTCCCATAATTATTATCATATATTTCTTTTATTTTTGATTCATCCAACAAATCACTACTCACAACCAATTCTGAAACATATCCTTCTTCATGATTTGTATTATAAAGCATATCTCTACCAAAAGTTAGTGTATTGTCCGTATAACCGATAGGAAGAATTCCTTCCGCAACTTTCTCACCATTTAAATAAATACTTGCTTTGCCATCTTGAAACTGTGTAACTACATAATTGAATCTTCCAGTTTGCAAAGTTTTATTTCCCTCTGCAACAACCCAACTTTCCCTACCATTTACCTTAGCGTTAAGTGAAATGCCACTGTAGGTAGTCCCATCAGGTGTATCATTTGAACCTGATGTAATTAATTGAACATAGTTGTTTTGATCACCTATTGTGTATAGAACTGTTCCAGCTTTATTTGTTGTTGGTTTAATCCAAAAACGAATACTGAATGTCTTATTTTTGAGCAAATCGATATTACCCGTGATTGAATCATCAATTCGTTGTGCATTCCATAAATCCAAATTCTCATTGTCTTTCGATAACTTAACTTCACCATTAAAATTACTGCTAACTGAACAGCTTGTTAACAATAAGACTGTAAGTAATCCAACAAGAATTTTTTTCATATAATTTCTCCTAATCAGCAGTTCTACTTCTTCTGAAAATGCTTAATAAACGAACAAATAAATTTCTAAATGATTTGTATGATACTGCATAAATTAAAGTCATTACGCCACCTACTGATATACCCAAAATCAAACAAGCAATCACAAAGTGAATCATACCTCCACTAATATAGGCAAGGTTATTATTCCAAATAATATAAGCTATTGTTCCAATACCTAAAGCCAAAAGAAGTCTAGAAACAACCATTTTATAATAGCGCAATGGATTTAAACTAAACACATTTTTATAAACTAGTATTGGATTATAAAAGAAATCAATAATCCAGTTTGTTACAAATGTCGCCATAAGCACCCCTGCAAATCCCCAATATCGAATAAGTATTATTGATAATAACACTTTTGAAATTGCCATTAAGTATGCATTATTCTTGGCATTTTTAAATAAGCCATTCGCATCTCTTGAAATAATAATTGGTTCTCTCATCGTTAAATAGAAGATATTCATAGCAAACAAGAAAGCCATGATTACAGTTACACGATATACTGCAGGATCTTTCATCCAATAGGTTAAGAATTCTTGCATTACAACAAAGATACAAATTGAAATAACACTTGCTATATAGGTTGCAAAATTAAAGAATTCCGTAAATACATTATATGCATCTGCTCTATAGTCATTGAATAAATTTCCAAAACTATTAATCGGAGAAGTTATCGCACTATTAATAATTTTAGAAACAGAATCCGTTAGATAACTATAGTTTCCGAAAACACTTGTCATGTCATACCCCATAAACATGGAGATAACAATGTTATCGGTATTGGAAGTTGCTAATACTGACAATCGTTGTATAATTGTGTATTTTGCGCTATGTTGAAATGATTTATCACTCGTATCTTTAGGTTTATCCTTCAACCATGGATAGGCTTTAAGTGCAATGCGACGAGCAACAAAATTTGATAATAAAATATTTGCACCTTCAATTAGAATAATATAATAGAAATTTAATTTCATTAGAATAACAAATATCATGAGTCCCATACGTAAAATCGCAAAAGTTTGAATCCATATATTAATTTTATACTCTTGTTGATCAGCAATAATTACAAAGTTAGGACCCATTAAGAAATATGAAATACCATATGGCACACAAAGAATAATAAATGTTAATACTGTATTGAAATAATCTAAAGGTGAATGGGCAAAGAATGGGAATAAGAAAGCAAGGGCAATACCTAGTATTAGAACAATTGTTCCTGTTGCATTAAATACTTTTTTTGCACCATGATAAATTCTTAAAACAGCTTCCTTATCATCATTTGCAAGTGGCTTAAATAATAATTGTCTAAATGCTAATGAAAATGCTAGCTCACAAATATTTAAAAACATAATGATTTGTGCAATTGTTAATTGTAATCCATTGATATCTCGACCATATAAGCCTATAAAAAGACTTATCTTTACAAACCCTACCAAAGGTAAAATAACGCTTGTAATTAAGCTTACAATGAAATTGTAAAATGAATGCTTAGTACGCATAGTTGTTCCTCCTACTTGATAAATATTGTAAAGACTGCTTTTGTTTTCTTACTAAAATATTGTAGAAACCCACGGTTTTTGATACTTAAATTTTTAATATATTTATTTTTCTTCCAGTTTGGAAAATTTGTACTCATACATTCTTCTGATAAATCATATAGTTCATCAAAGATTGGTGAGCGTAGAAATCTGAACATACCATAAAGTCGTAGATGTTCAATATGAAGGTATTCTATTTCATTATGATATTCATCAAATAAATTTAAATCCTTCATTGTATTTCGTACACTTTCCATGACTCCAAATATTTCTTTAAGTCTCTCACTCTTTGTAACCGACATAATTGATCCTTCACGTTGGCGATAATGAATTAATGTTTCATCCAAATACCCAATTTTAGATGTTAAAGCAAATATCGGTGTTGTGACTGGTATATCTTCATACCATGTATTCAAAGGATAGCGATATCCATCTTCTTTAAAGTAGCGAGCATCATATATTTTATTCCATGCAAACATTGGTGAAAGTATAGCTCTTTTTGATACAGAAGGTGCTTGCCATGAAGTTAACCCTTTCATGATCCAAGAAGGATTTCCATTTTCATAAAAATACTCGATGTTTGTAACAACAACATCAAAACCTTCCTCCATTTTTACAACTAACTTTTCATACAAAGTTGAATCTACATAATCGTCGCTATCTAAAAAACAAATATATTTCCCTTGGGCAAAAGATAATCCATAGTTTCTAGCATCACTCAATCCGCCATTCTTTTTATGAACTTGTTTAATAAGATTTGGATATTTTTTAATCATTTCATCAACAATGGCAGGCCCCTTATCAGAAGATCCGTCATCAACTACAATAATCTCATAGTCACTACATGTTTGGTTGACTAAACTATCCAAACATTGTTGGATATAATTCTCTACATTGTACATTGGAACAATGATGGATAGTTTCATAGTTATTTCTCCTTAAAATTTTGAATCATTTTTTCTTCTATTATCGCATATGTTTTTTTACTAGATGAAGACTTTAATAATTGCATATCACGATATTTTTCCAAGAAACCGCCCTTAGCATTTTTCTTATAGATTGGCTGAATTTGACTACGATGTGGAATTAGTTTTTCTACAAATTCATACAAATGATCTAACTTTTCTTTGTACTCTGTTTTAGTTCCCATCATTCTTGGTGTTTGATAAAGAATAAATTTATAACTCTCAAACATACGATAATAGAACATATCACATGGATTAAGAGACTGTGCTTGATCAACAATTGTCTTAAATACTTCAATGTGTGCATCCAACGCTTTTGGACGAATATCAGTCATCGTATTTCCAGCACGATCAACCAAATAATAAGCACATGCTTTATCTGTATAAATTACTTTGCTTGCCGTTAGCAAACTGATGTAGAAAAGAAGATTATCTGTATAGCCAACTTTATGCAAGAACTTAATCTTTTTAGCTACTTCTTTTTTGTATAGCTTACTGTGTGGTGATGGATCAATATAAAATAAATCGTTATATTCATTTGTACCTGAATTATAAACTGTATTTACTTTTAATTTTGTAAATGCAGTATTGTATGCTGCATCGTAATCTTTATCAGTTCCATCTGAATAGATAAAGTATTTTGCCCCAATTGTAATATCAGCTTCTGATAACTCTGCAAGATCAACTAAATGTTCAAGTGCGTCATCCGCTAAATAATCATCTGGATCACAAATAATGAAATAAGGTGTTTCACATTTTGAAATAGCCATTTCAAGAACTGAACCATATCCCCCATTTTCTTTTTGTATTCCTACAAATTTATTAGGGTATTTTGCTACATATTCATCAATGATGCTTTGTTCATTTGCTGGTGAACCATCATTTACAGCATAAACAACAAAATCTTCAAATGTTTGTTTCAAAAGTGAATCAAAACATGTTCTAACATACTGCTCAACATTGTATATTGGTACAATTACTGTAACTTTATTCATAAGTATCCTCCTAGTGCCAACATTTTCGTATAGCTAAATAAAACTTTAGAATCCTTGGATTTGCATAAATCCAATCGTCTTTATGATGAATTATAAAATATTTACAAAAAGGAAATTTAGGAAATTGTTTATAAATATAAGAAAAACATGTATCAATAAATTTATCTGCTTCTTCTTTATCCGCTATATCTCTAGTTTTCTTTAAACTATTTAATAAATTTACTCCTGAAATACACATTAATTCCTGCTTATATTTTTCAAACTGTCCTTCTTTTTTATAATAAGAACACATTTCATCTATCATATCGATAACATCATAAATTTTCTTATTAAATTGCTGCGTAATATTTCCTGTTCTATCTACAAGGTAATCATATAATGGTTCATTGATAAAACAGATTTGATTCGCCTTAAGCATTAATTTATAAGTAGTACCTAAATCTTCATAATAATACCCCAGTGGATATTCAATGTGATTATCTTTAAATAAAGATAATTTATACATCTTATTCCATGCTGCATTCAATACCTTTGTTAATACTTCAGGGTTATTCGCTACACTTACGCATCTAGAATCACCATATCCATTTTTAATTATTTCTTTTGTATTTGTTTTCATAGAATATTGATAAACATCAAAGATGATCATATCTGCACTAGTTTCATCAAGTTTATTTACACATTTTTCTATTAATGTTGGTTCAATAAAATCATCAGAATCTAGGAAATAAATATAAGGTGAAGTTGCAATCTTCATTCCAGCATTTCGTGCATCACTTAACCCACCATTAGGTTTATCCAACACTTTAATTCTTGAGTCTTTCATTTCGTATTCACGACAAATACTTAATCCGTTATCTGTACTACCATCATTAACTAAAATTAGTTCATAATCCACAAATGTTTGACAAAGGCATGACTCAATACATTTTCCTAAGTATTCTTCAACATTATAAATAGGTACAATAATACTTACTTTAGTCATACAGTTCCCCTCCTTTTCAATACTTTGTTTAATAGATTCATATGAAAGTCATCCTTTAATACAGTAAGTAAAATAAAGTAAACTCCACAACCTGAAGTGATTGCTATTATATTACTTAGGAAACTTGGTTCTAACCACTTGCATACTAAGTAAACAATAGTCCCCATAACTAGACTTGAAATAATGTATTTATAGATATTTTTAAACTTTATTTTTAAATCAATTTTATTTCTTATGTGCAACCATTGAATGAATGTAACAATAAATTCTGCCGTAACTGATGCTGCAATTGCACCAAATGCACCATACTTGGGCATAAGCACAAAATTCAAGGCGGCATTTGTACATGCACCCGCAACAACTGATGTCGTATACTCTTTTGTCATACCAGTAGGCAACATATATTGTGTTCCATATACATTACTTAAACTTATGAAAAGAATGATTGGTGTTGTAAAAATGATAAGTGGCGTTACTACCTGGTATTCTTGATCTAAAAACCAAGCAATGAAAGATGGAATGAGTGTTATGATTCCTACAATCATTGGTATCGCCAAATACAAAGCCATTCTAAGTGTAGTTTGTAAGAAACGAGTAATTTCTGCCTTCGCTTCTTCTCCACGGGTATTCATATTCGCAATTCTTGGAAGCATAACAGCTCCAATAGATGTGATAAAGAAAAGAAACATTTTAATAAATCGTTGTGCTTGTTGATAATAGGAAACATGCGCAACATTAGGATATAAATATCCCAGCATACTTACATCTAACATCGTATAAATACTTGTCGCAATTTGTGGTATAAACAATAAAATATTAGGTTTTAAATGTTGTATTACACCGCTTGCCGATATTTTTTCTATAGAAATATAATGGCGTAATTGAATCCACATGATTGCTTGTCCAAGAACTCCACTGCCTGCATTAATTAATATAAATAAGCCTAAATCATTTTGAGATTTAACAAATGTAAAAATCAGTATGATTCCAAGTACTTTAATAATCATATTTCGAATTGATGCTTTCTTGAAATCCTCTACTCCATAGAAGAACCAAGTAACATCTAATGCTACAGATATTAGAGAAATACTTTGTAAGAAAGCATACAATCGAATATCAGGATTAATTGTTTGTATAAATAACAAATATGCAATCCCAGAAATAAGCATGCAAATAAATTGCATCACAAAGATTTCAAAGAAGGTTTTTGACATTAATTTTTTGTCGTCGCGAACTTCTGCAATCTTCTTATTTCCATAGATATTAACACCTAGTATTCCAAACAATACAAACCACTGAACAATACCTGCTGTCCAATCACTTGTACCAAGTGCTTCACCACCCAAGGCGCGCGTAATATAAGGAACTGTTATGAATGGGGTGATCACCACAAACAGCTGATATAGTATGTTATAAAAGTAATTTTTTAATATTTTTCTATCCATAAAATTCTCCAAAATTAACCTAGTATAGTATACCATATTTGGATGTTTCTTTATATAGTCTCTACAATAGAAAAATAGGCTAATCAGCCTATTTAATATTTTTATAAACCATAAGAGCTCTTGCGACGATTTGGTCCATGTTGTAGTATTTATAGTCAGCTAAACGACCCACTACATGTAAATTTGTAATTCCTTTGATTTTATCACAATACATTTCATATTTTTCTTTATCTTCACTTGTGAAGATTGGATAATATGGAATATTTCCTTTATCTGCTTTACGATTGTAAGCATATGGATATTCAACTGCAATCGTTGTCTTTTCCAAAGGATATGTTTCCATCATTAACTTATACTCAGTAATACGAGTATATCCATTCATTTCTGCAGGTGTTGGATAATTTACAGTTGCAACTTCTTGATAAGTGCCATCATGTGTTTGTTTGTCGAACTCTAAGCTACGGTATGATAAATCACCAAATTCATAGTTTAACAAATCATCTACTGCTCCTGTGAAAATTACAGTACCTGTAAATTCTTCATTATCAAAGTAAACTTTATTTTCTTGAATATCCACACGTAAATGCTCATGTGCATCTACATTCAGTCTTACTTCAATATTTTCGTGTTTCAACATATTTTCGAATATTGCTGTATACCCATTTTTAGGCATACATTGATATTTATCTTGGAAATATCGATCATCTCTACCCACAAGTACTGGAACACGCGCAGTAACACCTGGATCAATCTCTTCTGGAGTTAATCCCCATTGCTTCATTGTATAATATTTGAATACATTTTCATAAATAAAGTCAGCTAATTCCTTAACCTCTTCATTGGGATTCTCTTTTAAACGTAAAATAGGTACTTTTGTATCCATACCATATGCTTCTACAAGCACTTGTTTAAGTTTCTCCGCTTTATCATGTTCAAAACATTGTTCAATACTTGTTAAGTTAAATGGAATTGGTACTTTTTTACCTTGAATCAAACCTAATACACGGTGCTCATAAGGATACCACTCCGTAAAATTTGATAAATAATCTACAACGTCTTTACTATTTGTATGAAAAATATGAGGTCCATATTCATGATAACGAACTCCATTATCATCAATAAAGTCATACATATTCCCGCCAATATGACTTCTCTTCTCTAAAATTAAAACTTTTTTATTTGATTGAGATGCGAATCTTTCTGCAATAACTGAACCTGCAAATCCACATCCAATTACAATTACATCATATTTCATTTAGCGTCCCTCATACATTTTCTTATAATAGTTTTGATAGTCACCATTGATAATGTTTTCCCACCAAGATTTATTATCTAAATACCACTTAATTGTTTGTTGAATCCCCGTATCAAAATTATAAACAGGTTTCCATCCAAGTTCAGTTTCAATTTTAGTAGGATCAATTGCATAACGTAAATCATGTCCTTTACGATCTGTTACATACGAAATTAAACTCTCTGGTTTATCTAGTGCATGTAGAATAGTTTTAACAACTTCAATGTTTGTACGTTCATTATGACCACCAATGTTATAAACTTCACCCACGCGCCCTTTATGTATTACCAAATCAATTGCGCTACAGTGATCATAAACATGTAGCCAGTCACGTACATTTTCTCCTTTACCATAAACTGGTAAACTTTCATTCGCAAGAGCTCTAGAAATCATAAGTGGAATTAATTTTTCAGGGAAATGATATGGACCATAGTTATTAGAACAACGACTAATTGTTACTGGTAATCCATACGTACGATAGTATGCAAGTACTAACAAATCTGCACCTGCTTTGCTACTAGAATACGGACTAGATGTATGAATCGGTGTTTCTTCAGTAAAGAATAAGTCTGGACGATCTAATGGTAAATCTCCATATACTTCATCTGTAGAAACTTGATGAAAACGTGTAATACCGAATTTACGACATGCATCCATTAACACTTGAGTTCCCATAATATTTGTCTTCAAGAATACTTCTGGCTCTTCAATACTTCGATCCACATGGCTTTCAGCCGCGAAGTTGACAATGATATCAAATTTTTCTCTTTCAAATAATTCATAGATAAAATCGCGGTCTGCAATATCACCTTTTACAAATTTGAATTTCGGATTTTTCATTGCACCTTCGAGAGTTTCTAGATTGCCTGCATAGGTTAACGCATCAAGACACACGATGTCATAGTCCGGATGTTGATCCAACATATAATAGACAAAATTACCGCCAATAAATCCTGCACCACCCGTTACACAAATTTTCATTTTAGTTCCTCCTGAATTCTTTGAACTTCTTTTTCTATTCCTTCTTGTAAGGAAATATTACAATTGATCTCAATTAAGTTTTGTAGTTTTGATGTATCTAAAATGATTGACTTAATAATAGGTACATCAATTTCAACTTTCTTTAGATTAATTTTTTTAACTGTAATTTTTTCAACCAAATTAAATACATCTTGTAAACTATGACCAACATTAGAACCAATATTAATGATTTCATTTTTCACATCTTTTTGAATTAGTTTTTCCAACATGACACTTAAATCATCAATGTAAATATAATCTCGTACTGTGTTAGTTTCGCCCCATAATTCAAATTGATCATTTTTCAATACTTTCTCAATAAGTACAGGAATAACCCCTTGCTTCTTATCAGTCACTTGATAACCACCATATGGATTACTCAATCGCATAATAACATAATTCAATCCAGATTTTATTAAGCACTCCTCTAACAAAACTTTACTTTTTGCATACAATGTTTTCGGTAAAAGTTCATGATTTTCTTTTATCGGTATATCACTTGCTCCATAAACTGTTCCACCACTTGATACAAAATAATATGAATGAATTTCTTTTGCTTTTAGCAATTCAAATAAGGCCTCGTATCGTTTTACTAGTTTGTCCAAAAATTCTTCTTCATTATCGGATTTTGCAGTATTCGCAACTAACGATACCGTATCAATGATAATTACATCTTTTAATTCTTGGTTACTTAATAAGTTCAAATCAAAAACATTGATTTCTTTGAATATCGATGAAAACGAAGAATAAGGACTTTCAAGTCCCCATACTTCAGTTTCAAAATCTTCTTTTAATGCTTCACTCAAGTTATATCCTAAGTATCCACATCCTAAAAATAATATTTTCATATATCCTCAATCTATTTGTTATAAGTTGTTTTTAATGAACCTGATGCTACAAAGCGTAAATATTCACCATATCCACTCTTTCCATAGCTTTCTGCAGATTCTAATAATTGTTCCTTTGTTACCCATTTATTATAATATGCAATTTCTTCTGGTACTGAAATTTTAATTCCTTGAATTTCTTCAATTGTTTTCACATAGTTAGTTGCTTGCGCTAATGAATCAATTGTTCCTGTATCTAACCATGCAAATCCACGACCAAATACTTCACAATCAAGTTCACCTTTTTCAAGATAAATTCTATTTAAATCTGTAATTTCATACTCACCACGTGCTGATGGTTTTAAATCCTTAGCATATTGAACAACACGATTATCATAGAAATAAAGCCCAACCACAGCATAATTACTCTTTGGTTCTTTAGGTTTTTCTTCAATACTTATAACTCTACCGTTTTCATTAATTTCAGCTACACCAAATCGTTCAGGGTCATGAACATATTGTCCAAACACTGTAGCACGTCCTTTGTTATCAGCTGCTTTTTTAAGCATATTACCAAACTGATTACCATAGAAGATGTTATCTCCTAAAACCATACAAACATCATCTTTACCTATAAATTCTTCACCCAAAACAAATGCTTGAGCTAACCCATTAGGAACTTCTTGTACTTTATATGATAAATTAATCCCAAATTGCGATCCATTGCCTAATAATCTCTCAAAATTAGGCAAATCAGTGGGAGTAGAAATAATTAATATTTCTTTTATCCCAGCTAGCATTAGAGTACTTAGTGGATAATAAATCATCGGTTTATCATAAATTGGTAATAGTTGTTTTGATGTTACTTTTGTAAGTGGATACAACCTAGTTCCACTACCTCCTGCAAGAACAATACCTTTCATATAATTCCTCCATTTACTTACATAATTGTACCATATTGAACTCATTAAAAAAACCCAAGAATTCAAATGATTCTTGGGTAAATATCCTATAACATCTACAATATATTTTGCATATTATCTAGTTTATCTAGAATTTTATTTCTTGTTGCTAACACAACTGGATCTGTATAGAGTCTAACTATTGGAGTTGACTCTGGAGTTGCCGTTGGTTCTGGAGTTGCCGTTGGTTCAGGGGTTGCCGTTGGCTCAGGCGTAGCTGTAGGTGTTGGAGTTGCTGTTGGCGTTGCCGTCGGTGTAGCCGTAGGCGTCGCTGTTGGAGTTGGAGTTGGTGATGTAGATGGTGTTGGTGTAGCAGTAGCAGTTTTCTTATATGTTACTGTTACATCTACATTATTTCCTGGCATTGTTCCAGTAACTGTTCCAGTATCTGGTGTATAACCAGATAAAGAAGGTGATGTTACCGAATAGCTTGCCCCCTCCTTAACTTTTTGAGTTACTGTTGCAGGTGCAGAAGCACCACCTCCATCAACCGTATACCTTACAGTTAGAGTATATTCCTTACCATTTGGTACAATACATGAATTCGAATTCTTATCATATTGCGTTTTACCATCTGTATTTGCTGTACAAACACAATCAGGATATGTTCCTGTCGAATTAGTTGGACATGCAGTAACTTTTGCAGATTTCTTAATTACTTTTACATTAATTACGCTAATAGATGCAGCAGGCGTTCCAGCAGAAACGTCTTGATAAATAATAGTTCCATCTGCAAGATTTGCATCATAGCCTTCCATTCCTTCACCAATTTCTTGAACATTGACCGTTATGCCAAATGATTTTGCCCAAGCTTGAAGTTTACCTACAGTAGTGAATTTCGGTAAATTATCAGGAATTGTTTGAATTTTCACTTCACCTGAATATGCTTCGTTAGCAATTACAGGCGCCGTAAATTCCCATGTTGCATCCCATTTGATTGATTTAGGAGCTGTAATTTTACTATTCATATCCGTATTTCTAATGATTGCATCGTGCGTATCATTAATTGCTCCTTCATATAAACGATAAATATAAAGGTTTTGTTGAAGTCCATCATTCCAAATACCATCACTATAACCAGTGACACGAGATCCAATAATATTAAATACATTTTCTAAACTTGCTTTATCATAATAACGACCAGCTTTTTTCATTGAGTAGTTAAATAAAGAAATCAATTGGTCAACAGACATATTAGTAGAAATATTCTCACCAGCTGCTTCCACCATGGCTAACCCTTTATTTACATCTCTTAAACGCATCATTTGTCGTAAAATTGCTTGAATAACTTGTTGTTGGTTTGCCTGACGTTGGAAATCACCAGTTGCATATTTATGTCTTTCTCGGGCAAACGCTAAAGCTTGTTCACCATTTAGAGGAACATTCTCACCAGCTGGTACCCACACAGTATAGTGTCCACGTTGTGTTGATGCATTTTGTCCAACAAACTCGATAGGATTGTTAACCACAATTCCTCCAAGTGCATCAACCATTTCAATTACTCCATTGAAATTACTTTCAAAATAGTAATCAATATCAATATCTAATAAATCTTCGATTGTATCAATCGTACATTGTCTATTTCTTGCACGTGCATGACCAATCTTATCTGAACCTTTCCCACTATAACAAGCAATAGGAACATAACTATCACGAGCTATTGAGCTTAGAGTAACGTTAAGACTAATTGGATTAAATGATGCAACCATAATTGCATCTGAACGACCTTCATCTACTCCAAGTATCAAAATAGTAAACGGGTCTTTTGTAATATCTTTTGTTGATCCAACTTCAGTTTCTACTTTAATTACTTTATCGAAAGTTGAAATTGCTTTTGTATTATCTAAATATTCAGTAAATCCATCATTTACTTCTAGTAAACCAACATAATTACTTGGTAAGGCTGCACAATCTACTTCACCAGCAAATAATGCTTGTGCCAAGGTAATATAATCGCTATATGGTTTTGTAGTTGCATTAATATTTTTTGCAGTTAATTCATCAAGTGCCATAGTACCATCATTTGCACCTTCAACATACCCTACTGTTTTTCCATCAAGTCCATTGATATCTGTTATTGAGCTTGATCCAGTAGCACTGTAAACTACTAAACTTGTTTCTACTTTTTCGTTTTTTGAACCTGTGTTTGTAATTTTATTAACATTAACATTGATTCTTGTTGTTGCATATGTTGCGAATGTTCCTACAAGTAAAAAAACAACTAACATAGCAGACACTGTATTCATAAATTTTACTTTTTTCGTTCGAATTAACATGAACAATAAGTAATTCATCGTAAGCATTAATAGTAAAACAGCAATATTAATCACAATGAACACAATTTTACTAAATGAACTATATCGAGTAATACTAAATATTGACCACCACATCATTAAGTTTATAACTAAAGCTAAAACTGAAAATATGATATTTACAACAGTAAGGTCTCTATTAATACGTTTTGCTTTTTTTGCTTGTACTTTTCTTTTAGCCATATTAAGTTCTCCTCCTAGTTATAATTGTCAAATATTGTAACGATTTCATATCGCCCATCATTGATAGCTACAGTAAAATAACCTGTTTTTTGAAACTCATCTACATTGATTTTATCTGATTTTTTATAAATCCACGTTGCTTCGACATAATAAGCAGGCATTTCTTTATCTCCTATTACAAAATTTCCTGTCGGTACAACTTCAGTAGTCTCAATTGACTCTACTTCAAGTAAATTTTCACGTCCAAACTGAGTAATATATAAATCTAAATCAGAATAAAATCCCCAACGAGATTCCTCACTAAATTGTGTAAATTTAGGTCCATAAATATATTGAAGTCCACCAACTTCATAATTTCCATCTTTGTTTGTCCAAGTGAAATAGTCTGAAATAAAACAACGCACAACTGCATCTGTAATCTTAAGTGGATCATTATCTTTCAACGCTGATGTTAAGGCTTTAAAGCTTGTCTTATTCAATTCGGTTGGATTATTTCCAATTGTATACAAATCATTTTTCATTGTATTTCCATTATCTAATTCAACTGTTTCACCTGAACCGCCACCTTTTTTAAACGCGACTGTAACCATATTAAAACCAAATAATAATGTTATTAATATTGAGACAGCCATTATTCCTAACAACAAGTACCCATTAATCTTATTGTTCTTTGTTTTTGATTTTGACATAAAATCCTCCCTTATTCATAAATCTTTCTGACGATATAGTTAGGACGCTTCTTAACTTCCATATATGTCTTTGATAAATATTCGCCAATTATTCCTAAAGCAAGTAGTTGAATACCTCCTAAGAATAACATGATTGTCACCATACTTGGCCAACCACTGACAGGATCTCCAAACATCATTGCACGCACTATTACAAATACCATAGTAAGAAATGCAATTACTGAAATGAGTACACCCATAAATGTTGCGATTCGAAGTGGTGCAACAGTAAACGCAATAATCCCTTCAAATGCATAAGATAATAATTTCCAGAAAGACCAACTTGTCTCTCCAGCAACTCTTTCAACATTTTCATATTCAAGATATTCAGTTTTATATCCAACCCAAACAAAAATACCTTTTGAGAATCGATGATATTCCTTAAGTTCTAGAATTGAATCAACAACTTGTCTTGTCATAAGTCTGAAATCTCTAGCACCATCTACAATCTCAACATCTGAAAATTTATTAATTAACTTATAGAATTGTCTAGCAAAGAATGAGCGAATAGGAGGTTCTCCTTTTCTTGATACTCTTCTTGTTCCTACAATATCGACACCTTTTTCTTCCATCGTCTTAAACATAACTGGCAGAAATTCAGGAGGATCTTGTAAATCAACATCCATCACAGTAACATAATCACCTTTAGCATATTCCAATCCCGCAAGAAGCCCTGCTTCTTTACCAAAATTTCTACTAAAATCAATTACGCGCACTACATCTTTATGTTCTTCATATAATTTTTGAAGTTCACTAAGAGTATTATCTCTTGAACCATCATTTACAAAGATTATTTCATACTTCATATCCATCTTTTCTACAACCTTGCTTGTTTCTCGATAGAAAATTGAAACTGTTTCCATCTCGTTGTAGCACGGAACGACTATTGATAGTAATTTCATAAACTTCCCTCCATAGCCCTATAATTATACGATATATGAAAACAAAAGTACAACCTACTCTATTAAAAAAAGCATTTCTTTAGGAAATCTAAAGATTTGCTTTTCACATATTTTCACATATTTATTCAGGTAACATTTCAAACTCATACATCTTTGGTTCATTTGGATAGTAAGATTTTAATATATCACTTATTTCTTGTCTAACTGAGTTTGGTACATTATCTATTCTTTCGAATAATTTAACATTGAAACCATTATTTATTTTTATTTCTTTTATTAAACGATAGTATTTATCAATGTCAGGATAGTTTAACATAAAATCACCTAATACAGATATTACTCTTTGCTGGCTCTCATCAAATTGTAACTGTACAGGATCAGTTACAATCACATAGCGGTTGTAAAAGAAATTATTTGGCAGGTAATCTCGCAAATCGTATACTCTTGTAGTCATTAGATTATGTAATCCTTCCAAATCATTAGGTAGTAAAGCATTCCTCAAATGATCTTCATTAAACTCAACCGAACTTGCTATTGCATACGTATAATCAAATTCTTTAGTATTAGCATTAATATAGTTTATTAAGTCAATTATTCCTTCTTTATTTTCAGTGATACGTACAACTGGATACATTCGCCCATACATCCAATTTGTAACTGTAAATAAAGGTTCAAACTTTTTATTGCTTAATACTGTTGTTTGCAAACTATTAATAACTAATAAAACTATTATAGGAGTTATAATAAATAATCTTATCTTTTTGCTTAATAACTCCGTAATGAACAAGATTCCAATTATTATCAAAAGTAGGCACATAGTATTTATAATGTAGTAATGATGAGATCCAAAGCGCTGAACTTGATTAAATAGTACAATACTAACTACTATTTGAGTAACTAAAAATATAACAAAACTCCTAAGATATTTAAATTTCACTGAAGCAAATATGCCCAATCCCATTAAAACAACATTAACTACTCCATAAACTTTTATGAAATTAATAATTATTTCAAATATGCCGGTTACTTTCATAACTGAATAAGCTTCGCTATAATTATATGTGGTTATTGTTTGAACTAAAGGAAAGAAGAAAATCAACAGCAAACTTAGTGCAACAGATCCACTGACAAAACAATTTATGATGATATTTTTAAAATTTTTCCAATTATCTTTTATTGCTAGAGTTGCTACTACTGTTGCCACAAAGAAACCTACAATCCAATATGCATACCATCTTCTTGTAACTAATAGTATTAACAATAAAATTCCCGTTAATATTGAGAAGGGAATATTAACTTTGTTGAACTTTCCCAAAAAGACAAAAAACAAAATAAATACTATATAAAACAATCCTGAGCTTCCAATATACCCATGAATCAATGGGTACATGTTTGCAGAAAAGAAAATAATGAATAGTCCAACTATAATATCTAACCATTTGTTTTTAAATTCATCAGAAATTTTTAAATATAGTATATACAGTAATGTGTTACTCGGAATAAGAAAAACATTTATCATACAAATTATAAATCTAAGATAACTATTACCCAATATTTTCATTGGCAAATACAGGTACCACTCCGCAACGTAATTATACTCATCAATATTTATAGACTCATATAAGCTCTTTGCTGCATCTTGCAAAGAAAAATCTAACTTATCTGTAAATTCAAGAGCTCTTCGATAAAATCCTCCAAAATCCCAAGAAGGAATAAATGATTCTTTAGATAAATGAAAATAGCTAATCAAGGTAATGAGTACAACATTTATTAAAATAAAAGCTAAGATTTTATACTTATTCTTAATAATGATTTCCTGTATTCTTTTCTCTTTGAATACCACTAAACTTAGACCAATCAAAATAAAGAAATATATAGATCCAAATAGTATTTTATCCATTATGAATCACCTGCAACTTTCTCTTTTTTATTTTAGAAAATAACTGATATAACATCACAATAATCATAATTATTTTCATGTTATCTTTTATAAACATTCTTATACCTCAAACTTTTTAAAATGATGGAATATCCACGCATATAAATTAATATTCCAATTACTTACTGTTTTAAAATATTTGTTTTTCATACCACCCAAATCTTTGAGATAATGATTTGTTTTCCAATTTGGAAATTCTGCATTTAATAAATTCCAACCCAATTGAATTGTATCTTTACGGTCTTGTTTATCACTGATTTGTGAACTTCTCAAAAAACTATTTCCCAAGAAAAATTTAATATGCAAATATTCCAGTTCACTGTAATACTCATCATAAAAATTATTTTTCTTGAAATAATCTACGATAATATGAAACACAGTAATCATATTTTTTACTTGGCTATTGTTTGTGTGTGTAATACTCGCTCCATGTTGAACATAAGATACAAAAGCTTCATCAACAAAAGAAATACGAGTTACATTGGGTGACAAACAATATAGAAAACATGCATCTTCATATCTATTTCCTGTAGGAAATTGAATGCCAGTATTTTTAATAAAATCAGTCTTATAAATTTTATTCCACAATGTCGCAAACAAATGAACCATCATTTCCTTACCACCTTGATAGGGGCCTTCTTTTTGAAGTTTTGTTTCTTTGCTTGATACCCAATTGAAATTACTAACAACGACTTCAGCATCATCCTCTTTCGCTTTTTTATACATCTTTTCATACATATCAAGGGTTGTATAATCATCACTGTCTAAAAACCCAATATATTCTCCTGTAACTTTGGATAATCCAAAATTTCTTACATCAGCTATGCCCCCATTAGGTTTAACAAAAGACTTCACTTGTGGGTAATTTTCTACATACTTATCGATAATCGCTTGGCTATTATCAGGAGAACTATCATTAACAACAATAATTTCCATATTTTCAAGTGTTTGATTCACTAAAGAATCTAGACATTTAGGTAAATGTTTTTCTACATTATATACAGGCACAATAACACTAACTGTTGGTTTCATATGATTCTCCTAACTTTTCCTTCATTATTATAGCCGATTTTACTACAAAAAAGAACTAGTTCAAATGAACTAATTCTTCTTATCATATGCTTCTTTAATTTTACAGAACAATGTTCCTAATAACAGTGCCATAAAGGTAGTAGAAATAAATTGATCTAATGTATGCCCACTCATATACGCAGTACCTAATGCTGCAACAAATGACATCGCATAAACAAAAATATCCAGTTTAAACAGCTGTTTCCATTTCTTAACTACTAAGAATGCACCAACTAGTAAACTTGCAATCCAAGGAAATATAGTAAGAAATGAACCAATAGGTCCTAGTGTCATCCATTGCTGTTTAAAGTCTTGTTCAAGAATAATAGATCCATTCATGAAAGTCGAGTACCCTGCTCCCATTATTTTTTGATATGTATTTAATTTATCAAGTTTATAATTCATGAATATTGTTTGTATTTGACGCCCATTAACTCGATCATATACATCCATAAAAGTTACATCAACCCAAAATTTTGGATCATAATTATAATTATACCAATCAATATAATACATTGATGGAACAGAAGAAATATATTTTGCATTAATTCCATACTCTCTAAACATATGAATATAGAAATTATTAAATTCAGTAGAACCAGGAACCAAGCCTACTCCTCCTTTTAAGCCTTTTTTACCTTCATGAACCGCTCCGTTATCTATCAAAGCAACTGTATTTTCAGCATCAACCTTTTGATTTTGAACTGCTGGTGTAAAGTCGAGAATCGCTCCAAATAATCCTGCAAAACAAATGCACAATATCACAACATTTTTCATTATTTTTTGATTCTTCATGATGAGTGCATCAAATAAATATAATACTAAGAAGATGATAGGAATAATAATCGCTCCATAAGTTGCAACACGTGTTGCAAGTATTTGCATCGATAAACTTTGAATACCAATTAAAACTCCCACCATGATTTTAGTTTTTTTGTTATTTTCTTTTGTAAAGAAATAATACATTAGTGGTAGAATCATGAATAATAAGATACCAATTGTATTCCCTTCATTGAAGAAGAATTTACTCGCTAATTCGCGAGGATGATATTGTTCATAAATCCCAGTAAACCATGTAAAGAAGTTTGCTACTGTATACCCAAAGTAAGTACTTTTTCCAAATACAAATAAATCTCCTAAAAATATTGGAATTGAAATGATACTTGATAAGAAGTAAACGATTTTCTTAATTACAGTTTCACTAAAGTTCATATTGTAAACACAATAGGTAATTCCAAAAGGAAGAATTAGTGTCAAAATATAAATAAGTTCTTGATACCAACTAAATTTAAAGTTGGTTGTAAAACCCATGATATTGTATGCTTGAGATGCAGACATACAATGGAGAACAAAGTACCCACCTAGCAATGCACCATAGATTAAAACAACAGTAATAACTTTCTTTTTGTTCTTTTCTTTAAGAAAGAATGTCCATAGGATTAAACCTGGGATTATTAAAAATCTTATAATTGTCGATAAACGTGGTAAACCAAATTGATCTAAAAATTCGTACGCTAAATAATCCATGTCAATAATAGGTTGAAGTGCTATTAATAAGATGATTGCGATTGATAAGTTTTTTTCATTGAATAGTTTTTTCATGCAAAACTCCTTTATTTTTTGAAGAACACTAATTTAACATCGGGATTTAATCCATAATATTCTTTAAATACTTCCATGTGGTAATCATCGCCCTCTTCAATGTCTGCAGAATGAATAAATCCTGTAGGCATCCTAGGAATCCAGGCTTCTTTTTCATCTTGATTAACACGATAATACTCAATTATTGAGTTTCTTTCATTTTGAACTGATTGCACAATTTTATATTGTTCAAAAAGACTTCTACATTTTATCATAATAAATGCTGCAAATAAAACTACTAGTCCAAATTGGATATATTGATTAATTTCAATGTTTGCTATCATGAATGCAATTAATACGATGATAAAGAATACTGTATAGATACTTGATCTAGCACCAAATATAGGTGATAGTAGCATCGCAATATTGGCAGTACCCGCAAGCATAAGGTAAAAACTTCCTTCTAATCTTTGTTTTAAATCCAGTGTAACAACCATTTGCCAGAATAGTATGCCAACATACGCTAGGTAAAATATACTACAAAATAGAAGTGCAGTAGATGTAAATTCAACATCATAAAATACAAGTAAGAAGTTAAGATTCGTTTTATCATATAATGTAGGAACAAATGTTAAAACAAAGCATAAACCGTGCATAATTAACATGATTATCGTTGATATTGACCACTTCTTTGACTTATTAAATGATAGAAGTCCCAATATCATTGTTATACTCAATATCATCATCATATAGCGATTATAGATGAATGTTCTTTGCAAGAATGCTACCCAGTTACTACCAATCTGATTAAACAACCCCAGTTGAATCCATTCTTGATTATCTCGTGCTAACCTAAATGTTGCTCCAGGTGATACTCGAATTAAGATTAAACTTATTATGCTAACACCCAGTAATAGTAAAGACTTTTTAAAGTAATCTTTGTTATTAAACCAACAATAAATGGCAATAAGAAGATTACCTAGAACTAAGATAGCTGTTGCATTTTCCATGCATAGTCCAATATAAAAATTTAAACCTATTGAAATTCCAAGAATCAAATTCGACATTTTCTTTTCACCAAATACAATTGGTTTAATAAGCACTAGATACATTAGTAACAGTGCTAGCGGAACAACATACGTCGTTCCCATGATCCATGTATATGTTTCAATTCTTAATGTGTTATCAACACTAAATAGTATTGATAAGACTAGAATAATTAGTAACACTAGGTTATTTTTCTTATAAGTGAGTTTGATGATACAAAATGTAATTAATGCAAATAATGCAGGATTTAAAATATTCCATAACCATTTTCTTGGTGCAACTACAAATCCCCACAACTCACTAAAGAATCGTCCAGACCATGTAAAGTAAAATTCCCATGCCTTTGTAAAAGGGTTAGCTTCCATTCCTTGAACAGCATATCCCCAATCATCACCAGCAAGTGGAGTCATTTTAGTAATAAGTGCAAAAAATAAGAGTACAAATAAAACAGCTCCCCCGATGATAAGTTCACTTTTATGGTCTTTTATCCATTTCATTTAAATACCTCTTCAAATTGCTTCAATATTTTATCATTTGGGTATTTGTAAGATTCTAGTGAATCTTTCATTTCTTTTAATTTTTCGGGTTTACTTAAAGCAAGAATATATCCTGCCTTTAATGCTTCTTGAGTATTCTCTACAATCCAACCTTGATTCGAATCAGTGATTTGGTCGCTAACTCCACCTACCCTAGTAGTTAATACTGGGGTTCCTGCAATCAAACTTTCATTGATAATGGTTGCAAACCCTTCATATAAACTTGATAATACAAACAAATCACATTTAGCAATATAGGCATAAGGATTTTGTTTATATCCTAAGAAAAATACTCTATTTAGATTATTTTCTTTAACTATTTGTCGTAATTGTGGTTCAGTTTCTCCTCCACCAATAAGATATAAGTTATGTTCGATACCTTTATCAATTGCAGCTTTATGGGCATATAATAATCTTTCTAAACTTTTTTGAGGATGAAATCGAGCAACTGCAATCACATTGATTCCTGGCTGTACCACGGATTCATTATATGCGGATTCTACACCATTTTTGACTTTCTCTACATCCATTAGGTTATGAATTGTGACTCCTCTTGTAATTCCAAATACTTCTTTAAATGATTCTAGTACATCTTCAGAATCCGCAATATTCATATCAATTCTTTGTAATGCTTTAACAACTAATTTCATGTGGTTTTTGGAATAGTTATTTTGTTTATAATCTGTTAATACCCAGTTCATTTTCTTCTTACTATCGCCATAAGCAGTAAAAATCGTACAGAATCCTTCTTTTGCTGCTAATTCTACATCATATCTTTCTTTAATAAGTTTTTTTCTTTCATGCAAAATTCTTTTCTTTATTAATCCTGTTTTCATATAAAACAAGAGTCTTAACTTACTCGCTAATGCTTTTAGATCCATCCTGTTTAAAATATCAATCAATGGTCTATCAATTGTATTAAAAAATGGAGTACCCTCTATCACATGGACATGACTTGGAATTTCTGATACTAACATACCTGTTTTGTGCAAAATAAGACACGAAATATCATATTTATTAGTATCTAGGTTTGCCATGAGTGTATTTAAAACACGGGCAACTCCTCCCATTTCCATTTCGTCATTTACAAATAGTATTTTTGTTTTATTTGTCATAAAGCTTTAATACTGTTCTCACTTTCCCTTTTTCTAATAGTGAATAGATGAATTTCTTCTTTAGTCCAGCTTGTAGATAATAACTATCTTTCTTCCATAGTGGATAACGTTTTTGAAGTTCATTCATATTTTCTATTAAATACTCTTCACGTAAAGACTTATCATTAAAGTCCTTAATTCTTAATGTCGTTAAATCTAATCCATGAATAATATAGAAATGGTTTAGTTCTTTAATGATTATTTCTTCATTTCCATGTTGTTTAACATATTGTATACAATCATCAATTGCATCATAGATCTCAAAGATTTTTTTATTTGCTGTGTGTGCAATTGAACCACTTCTTTGATAATAAACATAGAACGCATCATTTACTTTTGATACTTTATTTGCCTTATAAATTAAAATAGGAATTGTTGCAAGATCTTCATAATATTTTCCTACTGGAAATTTGACATCTTTGAACATCTCTTTTTTAAACAACTTATTGCAAGCACTATTGTTTATTCTAATTAACTCAGGAGTTTCTTTGATTGATGACAATTTAAAATCTCCACCTGATGCAAAGTTAATTTTGCCATCATCATATAGATATTCCATGTCACACACACAGATATCAGATTCATCTTGATTGATAGCAATCATCATTTGTTCAATCATAGACTCTTTTATAAAATCATCACTATCAATAAAACCGACATAATCACCAGTAGCTACGTTTAATCCCGCATTTCTAGCATCACTTAAACCACCGTTGATCTTGTCTACTATTATAACCCTTGAATCACTTTCATAGCCCTTACAAATTTGTAAGGAACTATCTGTAGAGCCATCATTGACTAAGATAATCTCTGTATTTTCATAAGTTTGACCTACAATACTCTTGATACAACGTTCTAAATACTTCTCTACGTTATATACTGGTACAATAATACTTACTTTCTTTGACATATCATCACCATGTCTAGTATACCAAAAATGGCTTTTTATAGAAAGCCACTTTTATATTCTATCCTTTAAAATGTAATATAAATAAAGTCATTTGGATTATAACCCGTACCATAAACCCCAAAAACAATAACTATTGCGATTAAACATACGTAGGTACACCATCTAAATATTAAGCCTTTATTGTTAAACCAAGTTATCATATTGGTCTTGTATCTGAATACATCTGTGATAACTGTTATCATAACTAATATGATAACCCAAGAGAATTGGATTAAACTCATTCCTAAATACTCTAATGTAAATAAATCTGGTTGAATGAGTCTACTAATTATGTCCATAACCTCTTGAATTGAATTATTTCTAAATAAAATCCACAAGAAACTTACAATGATGAAATTAGTTGCAATTCCTAGAATCTTTGTGAATTTATTCATTGGGAAATCTTTAAACAAAGGTTTCAGTGTTTCCTCAATAATTAATACCAATCCATGCCCAAATCCCCACAATAGGAAAACAAATGAAGATCCATGCCATAGACCACTTAACCCAAATGCGATAAATATATTCGTATATTTCCGTATCAACCCTTTTCTATTACCCCCTAATGGGATGTAAATATAATCTCTAATCCAAGTTGATAGTGAGATATGCCATCTATGCCAGAATTCTTGCAATGTTACCGATAAGTAAGGTGTATAGAAATTTCTTTTAATATTAAATCCCAGCATATTACTAACACCTATTGCGATATTACTATAGGCATCAAAATCCACATACAGTTGAAAGGAATATAGGAAAAGTCCAAATAAAACATAAACTCCTGTATATTCGGGATTATCCAAAATATTCTTTACAACAATATTTAAGTAATCTGCAATCACAATTTTTTGAAACATTCCAAACGCACATAAAGTAGCACCATTTTTTAAAGTCTTATAGTCAAATGATTTTGAAGCGCTTAACTGATTAAAGAAATCATATGATCTATGAATTGGTCCTGCAGATAAACAAGGGAAAAAACTAACATATAATGAATAGTCAAATAAATTAAAATCGATATCATCATTTCTTTTGTAAGTATCCACTAAATGACTTATTACTTTAAATGTATAGAATGATATCCCAATAGGCATGACTAAATTATCAATTTTAATGAAATTAAAATATTTGAAATAAATAAGTACAAGAATTGGAATGACAATTGCTAGAATTAACCCTTTCTTTGATTTAACTTTTAATAAATACTTTGAAAAATAATACGTATAGATGATAATAAATATTAAATAACTTAAATGAAACAAATTACCAAAAGACATCACAAAAAATACATTGCTTACAAGAAGTATGATTTTTCGAATCTCCCCTTTTGTTAGCCATGTCAGTATAAATACAAAGGATACAAATCCGATGAAATTAAATGACAATACCCCCATAATTCATTACCACTTTTCTAATTGATTTCCTTTTACAAGAAATGCTTGCTTCGCTAATTTAGCCATTGGATCATCTGAATAAGAGTCTGAATAAAAATTATCAATGCATTTTCTATCAAACTGCGCATCAAATCGAACTACCTTCTCTTCACCATAACAGTTTAAACCATCATAAGTGCCTGTAACTTGATTCACTTTTGAAGCAATTAAGTTTTTAATCCCTAATTTATCCATAAATGGCTTTAATAAGAATTCAGGTGATGCAGATATAATGACATCATCATCCTTTTGTTGTTCGATATACCACCACTTAATACAGTGCATGTGTGTATCTACGAATGTTTCTACTTCAGTATCAATGTTTGAAATATAACTAAACATTGAATACACATTTTCTTTGAATTCTGTTTTTGAAATATTTTTTAAAACATAACTTATTCCCTTAATTCCAATTTTAGGTAGTTTAAATAGACATTTTGGATATTTTTTTACTAAATAAAAGACAAAATCTCTTGTACTATCTCCTTCGTAGATAGTTTCATCAAAATCATAAACGTTCATAGTAACCTACTTTCTAAATATGTATGTATCACCAACAGTTGAAACAGATATTGTATCGATAATATAGCCTGAAGAATTATCGATGATTGATAATGTCAAATTTGTTTCAGGAGAATTCATTAATTTCTCATCGACAATCAATTCACCTCTTGTATTCACTTCAATTTCATGATTATTTATTATGAACTGTATATCTTCACTTGATTTCTCTCTTGTTTGTTTATTGTAGTCTAAGAGTATAATTTGATTTTTATCAACTTGTTGGATATCCAATCCCAAATCAATCAACAATTGTATTTGCTCATCAGGTAACCACAATTTATCTGAACCCTGGTAATTCACAATAATAGTTCCATCCAAACTTTTTGCGATTTCAATCCAATCTTTCAAATCTGTAATTTTATTTAAAGCTGCAACTTCTGTTTTAATATATAAATTGTTGTAATCATTTGAATAGAAATCGCTTGATTGATCCAGATTATAATTATGATTAATATAGTTTGATAGATATGATGTTAATTTCATTGATCCTAGAACATTCGCATGCCAAGTACTTCCATCAAAATCAAATTCATAATCAATCGTTGACAATAGTTTATTGAAGTTAATAAATTCAATTTCATTCTCTTTAGCATAATTTTCAATGTAATTATAAATCAGAGCATCCTCATCTGAAGCATAGTATGGTGTCTTAATTAATAATAACTGACTATCATTTTCCTTACAAAGGTTATTTATTTCATCTAGTAAATCTATCTTGGACTTTTCAGGCATTACAAATGCATCATCATGACTATATTCATAATAAGATTCATATTGTCCATATGGGTAAGCCAATGTAAAGCCGAAATTCGTATTATTAAAATGACTGTACCCATTTTCAAAATCCTTTTTGTCCATTTCAAATAATCGGTTATGGTATTTTGCGACATCAAAAATATTGAATAGCATATCCATATCATAAGTACTGGCTGCATCAATTTTATTTTGATTTAATTTTAAGTCTTCCGTATTTACTTTAGTTGAACCATCAGTTCTACAAGATTCTATTGAATTTGAGACTCCAAACACATCCAAAATAATTAGTTGCGGACTTTGTGTTTTAAATGATTCCTTCATATACGCTAATGTAATTTCTAGTGGCTGACATTCTCCACCAAATACATAACTGTTTATATTATTATTTCTCCATAATATGGAGGGATTTATTCCATAAAATATATGACTAGTACCAAAAAGTAAGACATCCATTGTATTTTCTTCTAAGCCATAAAACCCATCTACCTTAGAAGTCATATCAGAGGGTCTCGCTAACTTATTAGGTCTAAAAAATTCAGAAAAAGAGTATAGTAAAAGAAATGTTATTAATAATAGAGTAATCACTTTTACGCATATTTTTACAATATTCTTCATACATTGCCTTCTTCCTTACAAAGTATACCAAATTATATGATTTACAAGCAAATTATATTAACGATTAAATCCACTTAATAAACGGTATACTAAATCAATCAATTTAATAAAAAAAGAACTGATTGTTCCCAATAGTTCAATTTTATAAAAATATTGATTAATACTACAAAATTGATGTTACCAAACAAAAACAAAGATACCCAGTATTATTAATCCAATACCTATCAGCATTTTTCTATTCAACTTTTCCTTTAGTAAAATCCAAGAAAGCAAAGGAACAAAAATATAGCCAAACGATTCAATAATATTGATTGTTGATAGATTTATATTTTTATAAATAATTCTAGAATTAATAAATGTCACAATGAAAAATAAAATATATCCAATGATTACTTTAGAATTAAGAAAATAACGAATACCACCACTTTGTTCATTAGCTGATTTTTTCAATAGAATTTGTGTAAATGAACTTATCAAAACCATACAGGAAGCCAATAATAGATAATTATTCATATGCTTTACCTACATAAAACACACCTATAAATATCAGTGCTGTTCCTATAATCATTTTAAAAGTGATTTGTTCTTTAAATATAAAATATCCAAAAATCATTCCAAAAATAATAACAATAACTTTCAATGGATAAGCTACACTTAATGGTATATTTTTAATAATAATTTGCCATCCAATCGCATAAATAAATAGAAAAAGTAACGAAATTCCATAGAATAATAAAAAATAAAGTTCATTTTCTTGTAAAGAAGCAAATTTACTCATAAGTACAGATAAGGAATAAATTAAGTAGATAGCAAATAATATTACTATCATTCTACTTTTCTTCATGATTATTATCCCTACTAGTTTTTTTGATTACATATTGAGGAGTTTCATTTAAACTCATGTAGATACGTCCTATATACTCACCTATCATTCCTAAAACAGCAAGAATAATTCCACCTAAGATTGCAGTAGTTGCAATCATACTTGTCCACCCTTGGGGAACCATTGGATTATTTAACCAATTAACTAGAGAATAAATCAAAAGTAATAAACCAAAGAACGCTGCTATTATCCCAATATATACAGAAATTCTCAATGGTTTTATAGAAAATGCAGTAAATCCATTTAGCCAAAGCTTTATTAAGGAAGTGAATGTATAACCAGACTTTCCAATTTCTCTGTTTCTGTGTTTTACATTAACATTTGATATTGACGCTGTTGTTCTAAGAACTAAACCACTTATATATGGATAAGGACTATTGTATTTTAACATTTCATTAATTATATATTTCCTTGCTACAAAATAACTTGAGAGATATAAGTTTTTAGGTTTATTCATTAATTTGTTCGCCATTACATCATTAAGTTTGCTTCCTAAATTTCTCATGAAGTTATGTTGTTTATCTGGATATTTTGCAAATATTACATCATATCCTTCCTCCAACTTATTGATTAAATCATATACTTGATTTGCAGGCGTTTGTCCATCATCATCCAAAGAAATAACTATGTCGCCACTAGTGAAAGAGTATCCTGCTAGCAAAGCAGAATGTTGGCCAAAGTTTTTCGACATAGTTATAGCTGTCACATTAGTATTTTCATTTGACAAATTAAAAATTACATTCTCTGTTCCATCTTTTGAATAATCATTAACTAAAATGATTTCAAAATCAAGTTCATTATGAGACTGCATTGTTTCAAATATTTCAGAAACAACTACCTTTATTGTAGCTTCTGAATTATAGCAAGGAATAACAAATGAATATTTCATATTACCATTCCTCCTTAAGTACTGACATAAATACAATATCTAAAAATTTACCCTCTACAAAAACATCCTGTCTAAAACATCCTTCGAATTTAAAACCTGATTTTTCGTAACTTGCTATTGCTCGTTTATTCTCAGATAAAACTCTTAGAAAAACTTTATTTAAATCAAGTTCATTAAATGCATACTCTAAAATTTGTTTTATCACTAGTTTCCCAATACCTTTTCCTAAATAAGCCTCTTCTCCTATAAAAATTCCAAATTCTGCTTTTCTATTAGCACCATCTATATCTCTTAAAAAAACTGTCCCAATATCAACCTCATTGGCATTAATTATAAACTGCTTTACAAAACCTTTCTCTATCTTGGAAACAAAATATTGTATATGATCTTCATCAGTAATACTTCTTCTATCAATAAAATTCTCTAACACAAACTTCTTGTTTCTCCAACAGACTATATTTTTGGTGTCCTCAAGTTTCAAAGGTCTTATTCTTACCATCATTTCTCTAGTCATTATAGAATTCCTTGACACACCTTATAACTTTATCTAAATCATTATCATCAATTTGATAATATAAAGGCAATCTTACCAATCTTTCACTTTCTTTGGTTGTAAATGTATCTTCTCCAACAAATTCTCCATATTTTAGACCCGCTGGTGAAGAATGCAAAGGTATATAGTGGAATACAGCTAAAATTTCATTCTTTTTCAAATATTGTATTAACTCTGTTCTTTCAGATAAATCTTTACATTTTATATAAAACATATGAGCATTATGAGTACAGTTAGTAGGTATACTTGGTAAATCAATCTTTCCTCTTTCTGCAAGGAATTTGAAATTACTATAATACTTATTCCAAGTTTTCAATCGGTTTTGGTTTATCTCCTCCGCTAATTCAAGTTGAGCCCAAAGGTATGCAGCAAGCATATCACTTGGAAGGTACGAAGATCCCATATCTTGCCAAGTATACTTATCCACTTGTCCACGAAAAAATTGCGCTCTATTAGTTCCTTTCTCACGAATAATTTCAGCTCTTTCAGCTAGTTTCTGATTTTGAACTAAAAATGCACCACCTTCACCCATCGAATAATTCTTTGTTTCATGAAAACTATAACAGCCAAAGTCGCCTATTGTACCTAAATACTTGTCATTATATTTGGACATTACACCCTGTGCTGCATCTTCAACAACAGCTAATTTATACTTCCAAGCAATCTCCATAACCTTGCTCATTTCACATGAAACACCTGCATAGTGTACTACAACGATTGCTTTTGTATTTGAAGTAATAGCAGCTTCTATTTTATTTTCATCTATATTCATGGTGTCTGGGCGAATATCTACAAATTTTATTTTTGCACCTCTCAGCACAAAAGGGTTTACTGTTGAAACAAAAGTAAACGATGGACAAATTACTTCATCACCTTCTTTAATATCAAGCAATAATGCACTTAATTCAATTGCACTTGTACATGATGTAGTCAACAATACCTTATTTGATGTAAACTTTTCTTCCATCCAACGACTACATTTCTTTGTAAAAGTGCCATCTCCACATATTTTTTCATTTTTAACTGCTTGCATCATATATTCTGATTCTTTGCCAGTAAATGGTGGGACATTAAAATTTATCATAGTCATACCTCTTTAACAGTACTATTTTACAAGATTTTCAGGTAAAGTTAAACCCATTAATTCCAATTACTATCTAAAGTATAGTTAATAAATGCGTTGAAATATTTGAGTATCAAAATAAAAACAGCAAATTTAATCAATTTTGCTGTTTTCTTTTGTTCCAGTTAATTTTACGATTATTGACATGCAAATATAATTTACTGGTATAGTAATTGGCAATGAGAATAACTTAGCATAGATTTTAGGAATCCCCAACCAAACTACAAGCGCAACAATAAGCATATTAATAATAATTCCAGGTAAATAACTTATAGGAAAAGTTATAGCATTTTTCCAAGTGCACTTTTCATGATAAGTATATTTCATATTCATAAAGTATGAAATAACCATAGTTATTGCATCTCCAAAGAAACTAGATATTGATGGTGCAATACTCATATTAACAAATACAATATATAATATTTGTGATCCAATTGTATTAAATCCACCAATTAATCCAAAAGTTAAAAACTGTTTATTGAAAAATTTATTCTTAATTTTATTCCACATATCTATCACCTTTAACTTCAATATTATACCAAACTCACTTCTATTATCAAAGTAAAAGTCATGATATAATATCAAATATTAGGGGTGATTCTATGATTAAACATGAAAAAAAATATCTTATACTACTTTTCTTGATTTGCACAATAATTATGGGATGCTATTTTGGACAATATATTTTCAATAATTTACCTTTGGAATATGGAACCGATATTCGCCCTCAATGGTACTTATTTTATGAAGAATTTCGTAATTTAATGACAAATTTCCTTGAAAATAAATCACTGCCTTTCTACTCATGGTCAACATTTTTAGGAACAAATTTCTTTGCTTCAAAAAGTTACTATTTAATGGGTGACATATTTAGCTATATTGGACTTTTATTCAAAATAGATTTTTTCCAAACTGCTTTGATTCTGGAAATTCTCAAATTTTATGTTGCTGCTTTTGGAATGTATTATTTATTATCGCAGTATAATTTAAAGGCAAAAGTAAAAATGATTGGAGCAATTTGTTATACATTTAGTGGTTGGGCTATTTTCTTTAGTGGTCAACTTGTATTTCTTTCTTTTTATGCATTTGTGCCTCTATATTTTGCAGGTTTAGAAAATATTCTTCAAAAGAAAAAACCTATTCTTTATATCACTTTTACTTCGTTATGCTTATTTACAAATTTCTATTTCTTTTTTACTATTTCATTTTTCACAGTTATTTATTATATTTATCGTTATTATATAATCAATGAGAGTTTTAACAAATTCTTGAAGGACACATTAATAACTATTGGCTATTATCTAATCGGGGTTTCTATAACAATGATACTTACCTTACCTACTATTTATTACATTTTAGGTAATGATCGTTTGGGAGCATTCAAAGAAGGGCTAGTATTCAAGGATATTCAAGTGTACTTACATGAACTTGTATCAATTTTCGTCCCAAATTATCTATATATTTACAATACAAATGTATTCGAAACAAATTTTCACTATTCTCGTGAGATTTGCATGTATAGTGGTTTAATCACAGCTCTTCTTTTACCTCTAATACTCACGATAAAAACTAAATTTAGAACTGCTACACTTGGTGTTTGGATTTGTTTTTTACTAATTTTGTTATTCCCAAGAATCGGATCAGCTATTCATGGATTTGGCGATCCCAGTTTTCGATGGACATTTTTCTTAATATTATTTAATATAATAACTTCTTCTATCATCTTGGATAAAATAAGTGAAATTAATTTAAAAATATTTAAACTTTCATCTACTATTTCCTTTATCATATTGATTTCTATTATTCCAGTAAGTGCCCTTATTACTAATCAATCTTTACAAAATTTAACATATCAAATTGTTTTATTTACAATTTACGCAATAACATTATTAATCTATGTTCTTATTATTTCAAAAAAACCTAAACACTTACTGAACATATTACTGATTTTTACATCAATTGAATTATTAATTGGTGGAACAATTTTATATGCAAGAAAATTAAATGAAATATCTAAAATCGAAAATTATGAATTTATTAACAAAGTATCACATGTATTACAAGATTATGACAATCAACTCAATGAAGTGTTGAATTCTATTGAACCCGTAAATCCAAGTCAATATTTTAGAGTTTATATACCACATGAATCATTATATTGGTCTTATAGTCATAATATGTCAATGCTTTATCAATTAAATGGAACCATGGGATATGATTCAACTTATGCTCCCTCAATAAATGATTTAAAGGCTTTAGAACCAAGCATTCGCGATTTTGAATCAGAGTGGATATTTAATATCAAAGATATTAATTTATTAAATTTCCTTAATGTTAAATATGCGATAGTCACAAACGAAAGCGAGTTACCTGTTGGTGGTAACTGGAGATTATTATCTAATAACTTCCGATATAGTTTTCTTATATATCGAAATGATAATTACCGCGATTTAGGTACAACTTATTCAAAAATAGAATTAATAGATAATTACTCTGACAGTAAGTCACTATCCAACACATTATATGTAAATGATAATGATTTTGAAGATATCAATGCATTAATATCCAGCCAAGAAACTTCCATTCTCGAAAACATTCAATACTATGATAATCAACTTACTGGATACGTTTACAGTGATGCCTCTAGTTTTATGGTTATAACTTTACCTTATGATTCTGGGTGGAAAGTAAAAATTAATGGCGAAAATGTTAAGACGTACAAAGTTAATGGTGGTTTCATTGGTATTCCGATATTTGAAGGAGATAATCAAATCGAAATGTATTTCACCCCACAAGGATTTAAGGAAGGTGCTATTATTTCATTCATTGGTATTTTGTCATTTGCAGCAATTATTTACCTAAAAGTTAAGAAGAAATAAATAATAAATATACGCTATTATGTGACTTTTTGATCATTTAGGTAGTACTCAAACACTGTACGTAATCTAAAAGAACTTTTCTATTTTGAAAAGTTCTTTTTATATTGCAAAATTACTACGCCTATAAATAAAATCAATCCAGTTAATGATACAACTACCCCTAATTTAAATCCACTAGGTACAAAGTATCCTTCAACATGATTATATCCTTTCTCTAGTGGAAATCCAAGTGTACCTCCTTGTACATTGTAAGTCGAAACTTCGACACCATTTACGATTATTTTCCATCCCTTATCAAATGGTATTGAAATTGTGGCAAATCCCTTTTCCTTTAATTCAATATCTCCTACAAAAGTATTCTGTTCTAAAGAAACCCAGTCAAAGCCTTCAAAATTACTATCACCTAAGTATCCAGATAATTCATTTATCATATTATCATCTACTATTAGTGTATCCAAAATCACACTTGAATCATTTATCTTCTTATACTCAGATAATGAAATTGCTTTATCATAAACGCGAATAAAATTCTGATAATTAATATTCTCATAAACTGAAAAATCATTATAAATCCCAACTTCAACAAAATTTTGATGAGGAAGTTGATCCGGATTACTCACAACTGCATATTTTGTACTAAAATAATCAATTAAATTCGAATCTTGTATGTCAAAAGCCCATGCTAGATATGTACTAATTGAGCTTATCTCATTCATTTGCAATATAGCAGAACTATATGTTGAATCATAGGACATCAGTCCCTTGAAATTGTAGTTCAAATTCAAGTTTGTAGAATAGTCCCAGTAAATTGCAGAAGCAGGTACATAAATCCGATAGAATTGGTTGCGATTTTCTTCATCTAGGGTATATAAGTACTCATTTAATTCATTTTTATCTTTTAGAACATGCTCAACTCCATAAACAGTTTTATTTGAGAACTGTTTTGTATAAGGATTACCAAATGTAGAATAAAATGCAACAACCGTAATTTCAAGTACTGTAAATAAATAGATATATTTGAATTCTAGATTTTTTCTCAAAATAAGGAAAGCAATGGTCATGCTAATAACTACAAGTACAATCCTTGTGTACTCAATAGGAAAGCCCATTTCCATGGGTGCTGTGACATTATGAATTACAATAGGTAGCATAATCATTAATATCGCTCCAATAATATACGTCCACTTTAAGACTTTATCATTTATAATTTCAATTCTATCAATATAAGGTAGTGTAAGAACAATAGTAAAGAAAACCATAAATTGTGTCCATCTAAATGAAGGCTCGCTAAATCCATGCATCAGTGATGATCCAAGTGGGATAATCAACAGCAACAAAAATAGCAACAAGATGAATTTGTTCTCTCTTTTCTTAGAAAAGAAACTTTGCACTATTAGAAATCCATGAATTGATCCTGCCCAACAAAGAACGCCAAGAACTGTATTATTAGAACTAATTGTTTCAAAAACTGATTGAAATTCTAAGCTATGATTTAAAAATAATGATGTTGGGGTAAAAATGCCTAACAAAATTGCAAAATATGGTTTTATTGAGTCATAGACAAGAAAAGATGATGACTCTCCCAATCTACTATTTCCAATGATGTCTAATAATTCTGGAATTAAGGCAAAACCAGATAAGAATACACCAATAAAATATGCACCGATTAGTGGGAGAGAACATTTTATAAGTCCACTAAACTTTAAATTAATTTGATAATATCTAAATACAAAATAGAATACTGTAAATACACTTAAAGTATAAAATGAATAATAGTTTGTTATCGCTAAAAAAGCTGTAACTAATATGTAGACGGAAATTTTCTTTTTTACAAAATAATTTTCAATACAAGCAAAGTAAAGTGGAGTAAATACATAAAATGACAAAAAGAATGGATTGCAAAATGAATCTAATGCCCAAGCAGAGAAACCAAAACATATCGATCCATAAATGGCTGCATTTTTACTATAATTTCTAATATGACAATAGTAGTAGAAAAAAAGAGATGCTCCCATTACTTTAATTACTGTTTGTATCATAACGATCTGGCTATACGTTAAATTTTTAAACACTGTAAAGAAGTAATCAAAAATATCGTGATAGTAAAACAATTTACTTGCCCAAAAATTGTTTCCTAAGAAAGTGGTCCATGAAAAGAATGGAAGAGTTCCCTCCTGAATTGAAGTCTCGAAAGCCGTCTTTAAATTTTCATAGAATAAACTGTATTGTGTCCTCATATCCCAGCTTAGAATAAAAGCAGTATCAGTTAATATGTAAGGCAAAATGCATATTGCGATGATTATCAATACAGTTGAGATCAATATGATAATCTTCTTATTTTTTTTAAAAAAATCCATCATTGCTAACTATCCTCCATTCTTTAGCTCCTTATTATTATCAAACTCAAAATGAATCACTCATTTATTTACTTTGTAAAATGCCCAATCATTATTTTCAAAAATCTTTGTTGAGCACTCTCGTACTTTGAATGTAAAAGGTAAATACAACTCATCTTCTTGATAAGTAATAGCTTTGTCGATAACTAAATAATCTGCTTTAGACTCATAAACTGCGTTACATGTATTTTTAAAATCAGGCTCTTCATTCCATACTTTTTGGCCATAAAAATCTCTAGGGTAAAATATATTCATCCATTCACTCGGTGCATCAACATTCAAATCACTATATGCCGGAGCAGAACGATACTGATTTGCATCAAGCAATACTTCAATTCTAGGTATATAACCTTTTAATCCGATGTTTTGACTCAAGATTTTAGGTCTTTCAAATGACGATTCATTTACTTCCTGAATAATTTCATTATATAGTTCATATTCGTTATTTGTAATTCTATATTCGCTATTATAATCACTTGTTGGAATTAAATATGTAGAATAGTAATTCGTAGTTATTTGATAAATTAAATAAATTGAAACCAGAGTTAATATGATTGAAAAGAAATAATTTATTTTCTTACCAACAACTACACTGAAAATACTTCCAGCTATTATCGTTAGAATAAATGGATTTACTATAATTTCAAATGAGCGACTATAAACCATATATGTCATATATTTTGCAACAAATGGTGTTACAAATGGATTTAAGAATAAAAGAACAATCAATAAAAGAAGCAGCTTGTATTCTCTTTCATACTCTATCTTTGCAATGAATACCAATATCATCACCCAAAAAATGATATTTCTAATCATCTCACTAAAGTTTATTGACTGAAAATAATTTAGAGTCATATCTCCTACACTATTGATTCTAAAGAAGAAATCATATCCACTAAAATGTGCATCAACTCCTGGAAACATCGTATTCGAGACAAAATAACTAATAATAACAAAAAATAACACTATACCACAGAATGAAATTCTCAATAATTTTAATAAAATATCCCATTGCTTATCATTTAATTTTTTTGATAATAATGCAAATAATATTAATATGATATAGACAGTAAAGATTATAGTTGCAACTAGCATCGATATACTTTCAATATAAAGAAAAGTAAATATAGCTATAGGTAAACAACTTACTGCAAATGAAAAATAAGTTCTATAATCTTTATAATTTTTGAAGATTAAGTAAAAGAAAAAACTAATAGCAATGAAGGCTGCTATGAAGAAACCAGAAGAACTACATGCTATCAAAGCAGAAAAAAGAAATGTTAATATGTAAATTTTCTTATAATCCTTTGAATTTATAAACTGATAAATACTCAACATAATTGTAGCTATTACTAAAGTTTTCCATGTATTGCCAAAGAAATTGAGTGAAATATTAAAGTAATTCATAAAAAACAGAAGTGTCCAAAAGAAAATAGATAGCAAACCTAATTTACTAATATTTTTATTTTTTAAATAAGTAAGTGATTTGAATAATAACTCCGACAAAATGAAAAAATACATTATTGCAGACAAATTTAAATAAATTGGTGTCAATGATATATTCTCGAAACTAAATATATTTCTAACTAATTTTATAATCATAGAAAAGAAATGATAAAAACTTTGGTAGTCATATTGAACATTGATATCATTTCCGATAATACCCGAAAATGCGGAAAATCCACCGATTTTACTTGATGCACTATTTTCAATAACCATTGATGTATAGTGAACTGAATCAAAAGCTTTTTCTCCTTGCGTTTGCAAAGACATCATAGCGAATAGAATCAAAGTGAAGATTATACAAAAAAGAAGATATTGCATTTCCTTTTTAGAAAAGTATTCAAGTCGATGATTTTTAATTACTAATATAATCGACATAAGAAAAATGCCAATTAATGAAACCATTAGTATAACAGAATCCAGTTTTAAATAAATAATCAGAAATGAAAAAAATTGAAAAATTCCAAGCAATAAAAAGAACCCAATCGCTGTACGCGGAACTTGATAATTATTGCTAAAGAATTTATTTACTATCAAAGTACCAAATAAGTAAGAAATTGAAAGAATTATAATTGCTACACAACTTGATATTAAAGTCATTTTCTTTTACCCTTCCTATTAAGAATTGCACTAATAATTAGATAAACAAGAGTAACACCTGTTATACCATAAGAAATAAATTGTATTCTAGTTCCTTCATATTGAATTCTTAAAGTTATCCGTTGATTATACTCACCTGGATTAAATGAAACCAAATAAGATTCATCATCTGGATAAGTTGATATCGATTTAATTAATTTATTGTGATCATCTAATACATCAACTGAATAACCTTTATAATAAATGAGTGGCAATATATAAAATGTACTAGCATCACTTGATTCAATTGAGAATTCAATTTTGTTATATTGCCTACTAAAATTTTCAATTTGAACTGGGTTGTTAGTTTTAACATAATCGCCGTATTCCCTATAATTGACATTATCTTTTATTGGCAAATAATCTGCAGCAGCTAATTCGGCTTGATTATAATATGTTACTATACCATGTTTTCCACTATAACTATCATCTGATATCAAATCATATTCAGTATTATTAAATATCTTTGTATCTTGTTCGCATACAAAAGATAATTGATATATTCCAATTAGTGTTGTAATTAAGAAAATGATAATAATTATTAATTTTGATTTTTTTTGTGGGAAGTAATCTATACTCTTCGCTGCAACAATTGAGAGTAAAGAACAAGCAACAATCATCAATCTCCATGGAAATTGTATGAAACTAAAGAAATTATTAAAGAAAGACCATGGCATAATATTTAAGCAAAAAATCATGCTTCCTATTCCTACAAATCCTAATATAGAAATAAATCTTGATTCTTTAGTTTTATCTTTTCTTACAAATAGGTAAAAGACTGATAAAATCCAAATCACAGGTCCTGTATTAGTGGTCATCCAATACTCTCTTCCAAATTCGTGTCCTGCTAATCCAAAATTGAGTCTTATAGTAAACAGTTGTTCAAAATAAAGAGTATAATTACTAATATTTGAATCCTTAACAAACTCATTTACTGCATAGTTACCCCCACGTAATTGCTCAAACATCGGTAACAAGAAAAACGCCAATAACCCTAGTGACAATAACATCGCTTTACATATTTTCGCTATACGATATTTATCCTTAATCAGTGTTTTAAAATTAATTATTAATACAATACCGTAAACAATACAGAATAATATAAATGATATATTATGCACAAGAAGAAGCCCACTAAATCCTATTACAAGATACATACACTTTGGTTTTTCTTCATAGATGCTATTATACATCCCATAGATGACTAATGGGATGAATATCATTGCCATTACTTCTCCTAATGCACCTCTTACATAAACATCTGTGATTCTATATGTACAAAATAAATATAGAAGAGATGACAAATAAGGTCCATAAGTATTTTTCACAATCTTTTTCGAAGCCCAAAACATACATAAAACACTGATAAACGAACAAATAAATAAATATAATTTGTATGTAAAAACTAATGATAATCCCATCAATCGTAACAATGCAGGTAAAATTAAAAATATATCTGAATAAAAAAGAGGAGTTGCATATCCAAACATAAAATTTTGGTGATAATAAAGTCTAGGAAAGAAATCAAAATTGACATATGCATCTTTCAATGCCTCTATTCTTCCCAAATGAAATAATGTATCATGCCCAATAACCAAGTTTTTGCTAAATAATGGATATACAAAAATTAATGAAATTAAAAAGCAATAAAATATCACTATTTTCTTATTAGTTAAATATTTCATATAATTCCCTCCTAATTTCTAATTAATATAATTTAAATTTATAATGCTTATTTTGAATTTGATTCGATATATTCCTTTAATTTTACTGTGGCTTTACTATTTTCATATTGCTCAATATCATAATTATAAACTCTCTGTTTATTATTGATAAGTTCTTTCAAGCTTTCTTTAATTGCTTGAATATTGTTTAACGTTGGAATAAAGCCCAATGACTTAAAAATACGATACGCTGGACTTTTTTTAGTTGTTAAAATAAAGACCTCTTTCTTTAATAAAATATATTCTAATGTTTTTGAAGGCAAATAAGGTTGCTCATCATCATCTTTCATAATCGTATCAAATAATGCAAGAACATCGCACTCAACCATAAGATTCATAACTTCATCATATGAAACCTTATCAAAATTTTCAAATACATCAGAAATATTTAGTTCATTTATCATGTTCTTATATCTTTGATTAAATTCACCATATTGCTTAAATTTGATTTTATAGCATAAATTAGGATCTTCATCTTTTAGTTCTTTCAGAGCCAATAAAAGATTATCGATTTTCCGTAATCCATAAATTCGTCCAAAATGATAAATTTTTCTAGGTTTTTCGCTTGAATTCTTTTTGCAATTCATTAAATTCGAATAAATTTCCCAATCCTTGATATAGTTTAAAGGTATAATCATTGACTTTTTCAGTAATTCATCTTTATTCTCATAATGCTCAATCATAAAGTTTCTTTGTTCTTCACATATATAAACAATTTTATCTGCGTATTTCATAGCAATTTTCTCATACCAAGCATTCATATAAATCCAAATGTAAATATAAAAACCTATTTTAGTAATCAATGAGTATTCCCTCAATGTATCTTCATCATATTTATATGGCGATTTATATAAAGGATCAGAAAAAGAAGCAACCCATTTGATTTTGTCACCCTTCATTTTTTTAATCCAGTATCCCGCTAAATGAGTGAAAGCTGGAATACTTGAAGTATAGACAAAATCATAGTTGTTTAGTTTCGCTTTTTTCTTAGCAAATCTGCAATACTTCATTATATTTATTACTCCTGAAAGAACATTCTTTCTTTCAAGTGTAGCAATCGCATCATTATAATCACATACATATTCAATTTTAAACTTACTAAAATTCTTATCATTTTCTACACATGATTTTAGCCCTTTGTCCTCTTTACCTTGTAGAGCAACAACATCAAAATCAGCATCAATGTTTCTTAAATGCTTGTAACTTAAAAGTGTAACTGTATCGTTATAAGGAACAAACCCACCAGGAATAACTAAAACTTTCTTCTTATTCATTTCTATTTTTCTCTTTAATTTCTTTTGATAATTTTGCAACCTCATAGGTTAGATTCTTTATTTCGTCATTTTGCTTCGATATTTTCATAAATAAGTAAAAACTGAGTGCATAAGCTAGAAATATAGTTATTAAGAAAACTGTATTTGATGCAGTTTGTACTCCTAATAAATCGGAAAATCCAATTAATATAAATGGAAATATACTTAAGAACAAAATAATTAAAGCCCAAAGAATCCAAACAATACCATACTTAACATTCATTTTAAATCGTACAACACAAAAAGTAACAAACACCGTTGTTAGCAAAGAAGCTAATAATAAAGCTAGTTGTAGTTTAATTGACATAGAACCTCACCATTGTATGAACAGAATACTCATACATACATTTATCATAAATCTCATAGAATTAAATGGATTACTAAAAAAACTACTACCATCATTTCTATCATCCATCTCCACTTGTACTTCTGTTACTTTAAATCCTGCATGCAAGGCATATGTTAGAGCATCCGGTTCAGCTACAAAATTCATACTTCTAGCAAACTCTGAAATCAATTCGTTTCCTACTGCTCGCATCCCACTTGTTGGATCTGTCACTTTTGTTCCTGTTTTAATTCTAATTAATGATTGGATTAATCTACTACCAACCATTCTTAAATTCCATGGTTGTTTCTTTTCTTTGAATCGTGATCCAACAACATAATCATATCCTTCTTCAATTTTTGCTAGAACAGGTTCAATGTACTCGGGTTTATGTTGCCCATCACCATCTAAAACAATTGCAGCATTATAACCATAATCATAAGCATATTTAAATCCCATTTGCGTTACACCAGCTAAACCCATATTGTTAGGCAAATTTAGATGATTGAGTTTCATTTCAACTAACAATGCTTTTGTATTATCTGTAGAGCAATCATTCACAATCAAAAAATCATATGGATAATTATTTAGACTTTCAACTAATTTGGGTATATTTTTCTCTTCGTTGTATGCCGGAACTATAATTAGAGTTTTCATGATTACTCCCCTTTCTATACTATACATTATTTTATCATATTTATTTTTTCAACCAAGTCGTTCTATTAACAATATCTGTATAACTTTGAATTATTTTTACTACCTTAACTGATACGTTTTTATCTTGATAATCATCTGCAAGTACAGTCAATTCATTGTTATTACTCATAGATGTCGCTAGTTCAATTGATTGTTCTATGGTCTTCTCTGTTATTCCACCGACTACCACAGTTCCTTTGTCTAATACCTCCGGTCTTTCTGTACTTGTTCTAATTAAAACTCCATTGAAACCTAGAATAGCACTTTCCTCAGACAATGTTCCACTGTCACTCAAAACACAAAAACTATTCATTTGTAAATGATTATAATCAAAGAAACCAAATGGTTCTAAACTTCTTACTAATGGATGAAAAATAAAGTTTCGCTTTTCAATAAACTTTTTACTTCTTGGATGTGTACTATAAATAACTGGTAATTCATAATGCTCTGCAATACTATTAATCGCATTCATCAAAGAAATAAAGTTCTCTTCATTATCTATATTTTCTTCACGATGTGCACTAACAAGTATGTATTCTTTTGATTTTAGATTCAATTTTTCTAAAACTGTTGAATTCATGATTGAATTCATATGGGCATTTAGAACTTCACTCATTGGAGAGCCAGTCACAAAAATTGTTTTTCCGTCAATTCCTTCACTCAATAAATATCTGCGACTATGTTCAGTGTATGGAAGATTAACATCACTAATATGATCAACAATGGTACGATTAACCATTTCAGGCACATTCCAATCCCAACATCTATTCCCTGCTTCCATATGAAAAATTGGAGTTTTTAATCGCTTAGCCGAAATAGCTGCAAGAGCACTGTTTGTATCACCAAGAATGAGTATTGCATCGGGTTTTTGTTCAATCATCAAATCATAGCTCTTTGCGATGATGTTCCCCATAGTTTGTCCTAAACTTTCACCAACGCAATCCAAATAAAAATCCGGTTTTCTTAGTCCTAGTTCATCAAAGAATACTTGATTTAATGTATAATCCCAGTTTTGTCCTGTATGCACCAAAATATGATCAAAATATGTATCACATGCTTTTATACATTCACTTAATCTTATAATCTCTGGTCGAGTACCAATGATTGTCATCAATTTTAGTTTTTTCATTATTCTACTCCTTACACTTCTAAATAATATGTATCTGGGTTATCTTTATCAAATATCTCGTTACACCACATTACAGTAACCATATCGGTATCCCCAATATTCTCAATATTATGTGTATATCCTACAGGAATATCAATGACTTCTAATTTTTCACCACTTACAAGATATTCAATTATTTCGCTGCTGTTTACATCTCGAAATCGAATTATTCCCTTCCCACTTACAACAAGAAATTTCTCATTTTTTGTGTGATGCCAGTGATTTCCCTTAACAATACCTGGTTTCGAAATATTAATAGATACTTGCCCTCTATCCACTGTTTTAACAAACTCTGTGAATGATCCTCTATTATCAACATTCATTTTCAAAGGATAACTAAATTCATCTTCTGGAAGATAACTCAAATAAGTACTATACAACTTCTTTTCGAATCCATTGCTAAGATTTGGAACAAATAAATCATCTCTACTATTTTTAAATTTATATAATAAATCTGCAACTTCACCTAGTTTAATTTTATAAATTGGTTCTACATTTTTAATTGAACCATTCGCTTCTTTACCAATACAGCTAATGAAAGAATCAACAATATCATCAATATAGACTAGTGGTAATTCAGTGTCTCGGTCATTGATTTGTATATCTTTTCCATGAGCAATGTTATAACAAAATGTTGCGATTACAGAATTGTAATTAGGTTTACACCATTTCCCAAAAGTATTGGCCAACCGATAAACAAAAACTGGATTCTCTGTCTCTCTGGAAAAATTGAACAATGTATCTTCAGCCATTTTCTTACTTTTACCATAGTCATTATCTACAGCGGCATGGATTGACGAACTTAAAAGAATCGGAATATTTCTGTTTTCTGGTTTAACAAAATCAATGATTTTTTGTGTTAAATCATAATTCCCTTCATAAAATTCATTAGTTTCTTTCGGACGATTAATACCCGCCAAATGCATGATGAAATCAGCTTCATGAATTTTTGACGCTAAATCATTAATAGAATTATCTCTATCAAATTCAATAACCTCATATCCTTCTTGAAGACATTTATACACTAAATTTTTTCCTATAAAGCCTTTTGATCCAGTAATTAGTATTTTCATCATTTTCACCTTTAATATCATACCATTTAAAATCCACATAAAAAAGGGATTAGGTCCCTTTTATTTGAATAAATCTAATTTTAATAACAGTTCTTTCATCGCTCCAACTGTAAGTCGTTCTGTATTGTGTGAATTATATTCATCTATATTTTCAAAGCGATGATCACCTTCTGCTATAAACTTATCATAGTTCAAGTCTCTATTATCCGCAGGAATTCTAAAATAATTACCTAAATCTTCAGCCTTTATCATATCTTCTTTTGTAACAAGTACTTCATACAGTTTTTCACCATGTCTTGTTCCAATACAAACTGTTTCACTTTTAACTTCTTTTAGTTCCCTTATAGCTTCCGCCAACACTTCAATTGTAGATGCAGGTGCTTTTTGAACAAATAAATCACCTTGTTTACCATTTTCAAACGCAAACAATACCAAATCAACTGCATCTTCTAGTGTCATCATAAAACGTGTCATATGTGGATTTGTAATAGTAATAGGTTTCCCTTGCTCAATTTGTTCACAAAACAAAGGAATTACACTACCTCTCGACGCCATTACATTACCATAGCGTGTTAAGCAAAGAACAGTATCATCTTCTCCAAGTTGTCTACTACGTGCTACTACATTCTTCTCCATCAAGGCTTTTGTCATACCCATTGCATTAATTGGATATGCAGCTTTATCAGTACTTAGAAAAATAGCTTTCTTAACGCCATGCTCTACACAAGCTTTTATTACATTATCGCTTCCAATGACATTCGTTTTTACCGCTTCCATTGGATAGAATTCACATGAAGGAACTTGTTTCAAAGCTGCCGCATGAAAGACATAATCCACACCTTTAAATGCATACTCTATCGAATTATAATCACGAACATCACCAATATAGAATTTTAACTTATCTGAATACTCTGGGTATAGAGATTGATATTCATGTCTCATATCGTCTTGTTTTTTCTCATCACGCGATAGGATTCTAATTTCTTTTATGTCCGACACTAAGAACCGCTTTGCTACTGCATTACCAAATGATCCAGTACCACCTGTTATTAGTAAAATGTTATCTTTTAGCATTGTCTTATTCTCCTTATGTTACTCTACGCTCATTCTAGCTATTTCTTTATATGAAAAGTATTTCTTTTTTTCTATTGCATTCTTTTTCATAGCTTGATATTTTTCATTGTTATCTCTTAAATTTTCTATCTCTTTTTTTAGATTTTCTTCTGAGCAATTATCCATTATTATACAATTGCCACCTAAATCAACATGTGTAGTTCCCTTCCATTTTTTAAATATCGAGGGTAATCCAATTCCAACCGCTTGTTCCCACAATACTGAGTGTCTTCCTGGAAATACCGCTAAATCTGATACAGCTAAATAATCATATGTTTCTTGCTGATTAATCCATCCTAAATAAGTAACTTTTTCACTTAAATTCGCATTAAATTCGCTTATTAACTCTTCTACAATTGATCCAAATATAAGAAGTTTCACATCTTTCATTTGATTAATCGCTTTCATCAAATCAATAGTTTCTTTTTTATGCATATCTATCTTTCCACCTGTTATAATCAAAAAATTATTTGCTGGATTTACTTTTTTACTTAATTCATTTAAATTTTTAGATGTATTTTCGATTAGCTCATCATCAGCGCCCATTACAAGCAAATCTATTTTTGATTTATCGATCCCATAATATTTCATCAAAAAGTCACATCGCGAAGGCATTACTCCATAAAACTTTTCGGCATATCTATCGATTTTTCTAGCACAATATCTCCATAAAGTATAATGAAGAATTTTTGCTGGAACTGATTTCGCACTGTTTGTATAATCAGCATGGTTATCCACTTTTACTCTTACATTAGGGTGATTTTTGACATACTTGCATACATTGATAATATCTACAAATTGACAACAATGAATGAAAATTAAATCAGGATTTTCTTCGCTTAAACTACTATATAATCCTCTATATTTTCTAAAAATTTTAGTTATCCAAGGAAATTTTACAAAATTCAATCTTTTAATTTTTATTCCTAATTCATTAATATATATACCACTTGGAACAGTTAAATACTCCTCACTATTTTTCTCATTTACAAATCTTGAAGTAATTATTGTAACATCATTCCCATTTAATTTTTGATATTTTGTTAGTAAATTATCTTGGTAACCCCATCCATCATTATAAGAACCCGCTAAACATATGTTTACTACTTTCATGAACATTCTCCTTAAGAATCAAAATAATCAAATGAATTATAACATTTTATTTTAGCTTTTTACTTACAATATAAAATAAACATGAACTTACCGAAATAATTGAGGCTATTCTAGCTTTATTATCAGGATATTTTTTCATTTCTCTAACTAATTTTTTGCCATTCATTCCTATATATAATTCTCTAAATTGATGATATGGCATATACTTCGAACAACTATATAAAGCACCTAAAACCCATCTTGGTAAGATATATTCTTTGATGTCACTTGGAAAGTCATATTTCTTAACCATTTCTTTGATCCCATTGTACCCGCCCATAATTTTACTTAATCTTGAAGATGTCATAACAGAATCTTCATGTCGGTAATAATAATATAGTTTTTCTTTCAAATGAACAACATTTTCTTCATATAAAAAACATAACCACATAAAAATTTGATCTTCAGAATATCTTACTTTATTTTCGAAAAATATTTTATTTTGTATTAGGAAGTCCTTTTTAATTATAAAAGCTGGAATAATGATTTCAAACTTTCTTAACAAAAATTCTTTTAAAATTTCTTTGTTTGATGAAATTATTATTTTTCCATTTTCAAATAGTTCATTTGGAATTGTTTGATCTTTTATGTACATAAAATCGCAGAAAGCTACATTTGTTTTTTCATCTTTAATAACATAAAATAGGTGCTCCAAAAAACAAGGAGATAGTAAATCATCAGAATCTACAAAAACAATATATTCACCCGATGATTCCTGAATCCCTCTATTTCTAGCACTACCTTGCCCATTATTGACTTGCGAGATGACTTTCCAAAACACTTCACTTTTCTCCAAATAATCTTTGGCAATTCTTATTGAATTATCAGTACTACCATCGTCAATAAGAATTAATTCAAAATTCTTAAAACTTTGATTAATAATACTTTCTAAAGATTTTTCTATATACTTCTCAACGTTATAAACTGGAACTATTACCGAAATCATTTAATCATCTCCTTAAGAAACTTACAATTATTATTTACGTTTATTCTTGGAATATTATGGAAGTCTCCGTCGAAACTCATATTTATCGTTGTAAAAACATAATCATAAATTTTACTAGCTTGAATTATATTCTTCTTTGAACATGCGTATAATGAACCATATGGGAATGCAAATGATGTACAAATCACATCAAATTTTTTTTCAAGAAATTTTTTTGAGTTCAATAATTCCAATTGTAATTTCTCTTCAGATATATTTCTCATAAAAATATGATTTATTGAATGGCTTCCTAGTATACAATTAGAATCACTCAACATTTCTTTTATTTGTTCTGTTGTAAGATAATTATCTTTATCTAACATTTTAATATTCAAAAACAACAAATAAGGCACTTGAAGTCTTTTCAATAAAGGATATGCATTTACATATACACTTTGAAAGACATCATCAAAAGTAATCACAACACTTTTAGATATAGATTGATATTTTAAATCTTCAATTTTACAAATTCTTTTTTCTTCATTTAATTTTGTAATAAGTTTGTAAAAATTTTCTTTAGAAATCGTAATGTCATTATTTTCATTAGAAATATTGTGAAACATCAGAACATGAGAAAATTGATCGTTGCGAATACTTCTAAATAAAGTGTATATTCTTTGATAAATAATAAATAATATTCTTCTTATCATAATTCACCTTATCTAGTCACACCCTGTTATATCTCGAGTGTAAACTTTCTCTTTATATTTTGAAATTTGATTTGTCATTCTATTAGCAACAATAATATCGCTATTTGCTGCAAATTCATTAAAATTATTTATAATTCTAGCTCCTAGAAAATAATTTTCTTGAATTAAGGGTTCATAAATAATCACTGTTACACCATAATTAGTTAAATTTTCAATTATTTTTTGTATTGAGGATTCTCTAAAATTATCGCTATTTGCTTTCATTGTTGCTCTATAAATACCAACAGTTCTTGGTTTCATCTTAATTATCTGCTCACTTATAAAGTTTTTTCGAATAACATTCGCTTCAACAACAGCCGTAATTAAAGAATTAGGTATTTCTTCATAATTTGCTTTCAATTGTTTAGTATCTTTAGGTAAACAATATCCTCCATAACCAAAAGATGGATTATTATAGTAATCACCAATTCTAGGATCTAAGCATATTCCCTTAATAATATCTTGGGAATTCAACTTTTTCATCTCAGCAAAAGTATCCAATTCGTTAAAAAATGATATTCTAAGAGCTAAATAAGTATTTGAAAAAAGTTTAATTGCTTCCGCTTCAATTGTATTAGTATACAGTACTTCTACATCTTTTTTTTCAATGCAATTTATCAAAACACTCACAAATTCTTTAATTTCTTTGCTATCATTTCCAAATATTATTCTTGATGGATATAAATTATCATATAACGCTTTCCCTTCTCTAAGAAATTCAGGTGAAAAAACAATATTTGAATTACCCGTCTCAAAAATCTTATTTTTTACATATCCAATTGGTATAGTTGATTTAATTATAATTAAACAATTAGGATTAGTGTCTGTAATAAAATCAATAGTTTTATCTACACTCGATGTATCAAAATTGTTTATTTCTTCATCATAATTAGTTGGAGTAGCTATTATAATATAATCCATTTCTTTTACCGCGTCATTCAAAGTATCAACAACTTGAAAACTAATGTCATCATGGGTTAAATAGATCTCAATTTCTTTATCAGCAATTGGTGATTTTTTTTCTTTTAATAATTTCCTTTTTGTCTCAGTAATATCAAACGCATAAACATCTGCTTTTTTTGAAAGAAGTAAAGCATTTGATAGTCCAACATACCCTAATCCTATTACACCAATTTTCATTCTCATTCTCCTTTTAAAATTCAATCTAAATCTATAATCAGTCAACACATCATTCATATAAGAAAGCTTATTAACTATTATATTCAAAAAAAGTATTTTTGAATATAATATAATTAATTTGATGTTATTTCAAAAAATTGCATAATCTATAACCAATTTTCCCCAAAATAATTTTTAATATATTTCATTTAAAGTCAGATTAATTTGTAATTTTACTATGATATTAATTTAAATCAATTTGAGATCCCAACCATATATCCAATTCTTTTGTGAAACCTGTATCGAATCCACCTGTAGGTGTAAAAGTTAATTCACCAAAAATCACTTTATTTCGTATAACATAAAAATCAACTCTAACAAATTTAAAATCTTTTGATAAATTCTCTGATATTTCAATAATTTCATTTATTTTTTCAGTATATTTAACTTTTTCTTGGATTTCATTCATTGATTCTGATGTATTGGACTCAAGAAAATTCCAATTTTTATCAAAATGATATTTCTTTAAATCATGATCTTCACGGCCAGTTATAACTCTTATCATTAATACCTTGCCCTGACTACAATATAACTTATAATCGTTCATTATGCCACCAGATTCACTTTCAAGATATTTTTCACAAAGAATTTTTCTATTAATATTAAAATATTGTGGTTCATAATGCAAAACTCCAAACTTTTCTTTCAACCAAGAATTTAGTTTCTTATTTGCTTCTTCTATATTTAGTTGGCTTTTATCCTTGCAAATAATGTTATATCCACATCCATGATTACACTTCAAGGCAAATTGATTAGGCAATAAATCGTAATTTATTTGTTCTGCATTGTCATAAACTCCTAAGATATCATTTAAAATTGCTCTATATCCTTTTGATATGATATAATCTCTCACTAATATTTTATCAGCACAATTTGTTATTAGAATTCCCTTTTCATTAAATTTTAAATATTGAATTTTTTCATTAAAAGTACTAGGATTTTTTAAATCCAAGCTATACCCCATAGAAATTAAAAATTCAAATTTAACAGCAATTTTAGAATTCATTGAATATAACATCTTTAGCAAAATAAGATATGACTTTTCAATTATATCTGATTTTTTCAAACTTTCCTTAAGCGATGCATACGACATATGTGCTACCTCTTCTTTCCTCATTAGTAATTAACTAAAATCTATTATTTTATATCAAGAATTTTAATATAAAACCTTCTTAAAAGATTAAGAGGAGCAGAAGGTAAAATTGAAATAACAATTAATACTAATTTATTTGTTTTATTATATAACCTTATATATTCATAATCTTCTTTTATCATTTTATAGTTAAATTCTTTTTTCGCTCTAAGTGAAAGTAAATTCATGTTTGTCATTCTTCCATACTTATATCCATTTCTACAGCACAAAAGTTTTAATTCATATGAGACTCCTTCATATCCCATTATCATATCTGCCCAAAGTTTGGATGTAATCTCATAATATTTCTTTCCCCACGAAACTTCGTTCCCACACATTCTAAAAACATTTTTATTGTGCAAATAATACAACTTAAATGGATTTTTCAACATATAATTTAAAATTGCTCCAGTATGTGACCAATAAGTTCCTTGATATCTATCAAAATCCAAATTTGCTATGATTTGCTTTGAAAGAATCAAACCACTAATCCAATTCATTTGGTAGCATAATTCCGAGAAAATATAATCTTTATCTTCCTTAATACCTTCTGTTATTTTATGGTCTTCTCCATTTATAATTAAATCATAGTCTCCTTCAATTTTTAATAAGTTAAGAATTGAAGTCAAATCTCCTTGAATTGAATCATCTGACCCTAAAAGCCATGTATAGTCACAGTCAGAAATTTTTAATGCATTCGCAAAATTGTAGTCATAGCCCATATTCTCTTTATTTCGATGATAAACTAAATTAGGATATTCCTTTTTTATAACTTCAATTTCTTCTTCTAATCCATCAGTAGATGCATTGTCTGAAACAAAAAGTTTAGGAAACTCTAAATTATTTTCTAAAAAAACATCTCTAAGATTAAGAACATTTTTTCTAAATATTTTTTTATTATTATAAATAGGTACAGCAATACCAAATGTGTGATAATTTTTCATAGTATATCCCTCATATCAGTAAAATTATAATATAGATTATTCTTTTTTCAAAGTGTTAATCTATATATTAAAAAATAATAAATTAATTATAACCAAACCTAGATGCAAAAACTGCTAAATTTCAATATTCTCACTCTTTATTCTCTAAACTAAAATTATTTGATATAAATCTATTCATTTTCAAGTTATAATTAAAGAAATGTGAGGATTGAACATGAGAAGTAAATATTCAATATTAAATACAACCTTAACTATTATTTCTCAAATTTTACTTTTTATTTACTCATTAGTGCTTAAAAAGGTTTTTTTACTTTATTTTCCTGTTGAGTTACTTGGTATTACAGAAGTGTTTTCAAATTTCTTCATTTCTTTATCACTTATCGATATTGGCTTTAGCACTATTTTTGTTTTCAATCTATATAAAGCAATTGCGAAAAATGATCAAACTGGAATTATTTATCAAGTTTCTTTGTTTAAAACAATTTATAAGTATATTTCATTGTTTATTCTAATCGTATCATTACTAATTTCACCTTTCATTATTCAAATATTCAATATAAGTTACAATAATTTATTGCTAATTTATGTTGTTTTCTTTATCAAAATGGTTGAAATGTATATTCGATTTAGAGTTCTTTACAAAACAAACATATTAAAGGCTAATCAAAAAATGTATCTTTCCGTTTCATTTTCTGTTTTTTTAGAGTTATTTATTTTTATATTACAATATTTGACCATTGTTTATACAAAAAATTACATACTTTATATCGTTATTTTATCAATAAAGACAATATCCCTTTATATCTATGAATTTTTCATAGTAACAAAAGAATATAGTTACTTACGTAAAATCAAAGGACTAAAATTTGAACAAATACGCGAAAGTAACATTTTTGTCCAATGCAAATCATATCTTTTAAGAGCAGCTTATGATGTAACTTATTTTTCAATGGATACAATTATTATTTCAGTTATGTTTTCAACAGATGTTGTTGGTTATTTATCAATATATACTATGATATTTAATACCATATCTGAGTTTCTCAAAAATATATTTGTTTCATTAAGAAGTTCTATGGCTGATTTTATGCATACAGTTGATGATAATAAAAGTTTTTTTGAAATTTTTGAATCAATGAATTTAATCAATTTCTTTCTTGCATCAATTATTGTAGCTGGTTGTTATTCGCTAATTAATCAATTTATTATACTATGGGTAGGATCCACTTACTTGATTAATAACGGTGTTGTTTTTACTCTAATCATCATTTTGTCCATTGACATTCTTTTTTGCACAATTGACAGCATTTTTATGATCAATGGTTATATGTTCAAAGAAAGACTGCCTATTATATTTTCTGCTCTTTCAAATCTAATCGGTTCAATTATTCTTGCATCTATGTTCGGAGTTGTTGGTGTTTTTATCGGTACCGTTATTAGTAAAATAATTTGGTATTATGGAAAAATATATCATGTCTCTACAGATATATTTAAACCTTATCGAATGAAATTAGTCTTCACTCAACTTTTATATATCCTTCTTTTATTTCTTGAAGTTCTTTTAATTAGTACTGTCTCTGGTATGATATTTCCTACTGTATCATCGCTACTATCTTTAATTATAAAAGGTATGTTTGTTGTTTCTTTTTCCTTTATACTTAATCTTGTTATTTTTGTAAAAACTAAACCTTTTAAACTTGTGTTAGCAACAATAAAAAATTTAGTCAATAAACCAAGTTAAATAATTTCAAAATTTATTTTCTAAATTCTTTTATTTTGCAAATAACCATTATCAAAAAACTTGTTTATTAAACAGCACTTATATCTTATTTTCTTCTTTATTTTGATAAAACAAATGAATTGAATTAGCCATATAATCAAGCATTTCACTTGTCATTTTAGGAGATACTCCTATCCAAAAACTATTGTATAAAACCGTATTAGTATTTTCTAAATCACCAATTACTCTATATCCATTATTATTTTCTGACATTTGTGTGAAGCATGGATGCAGAATCATATTTGAAGCAAAGAGCATTCTTGTTTGAATATTTCTGTCTTCTAAAAATTTTACAAGCTTGTTTCTATCTTCAATATTTTTAACTGTTATTATATAACCAAACCAACTAGGTTTACTATTTTCAGTAGCAATTGGAAGGATAATTTCGGATTGTAAATCTGATAGTTTAGAATTAAGATAGTCAAAATTTAAACGACGCATTTCTACAAAAGAATCTATTTTCTTCAATTGTGCAACACCGATTGCTGCCTGCATCTCCGTTGCTTTTAAATTATATCCAAAATGAGAGTATACATATTTATGATCATATCCATAAGGTAATTTGCCATATTGTTTTGTAAATCTATTCTTACATAAATTATCTTGCCCTGAATTACAAACACAGTCTCTACCCCAATCTCTAAATGAATTAACAATCTTATACAAGAGTGGATTGTCAGTGACTACTGCTCCTCCTTCACCCATAGTTATATGATGAGGTGGATAAAAACTAGATGTTCCTATATCTCCAATTGTTCCTGTCTTTTTTTCTATACCACCATATGAGTATATTGAACCCAAAGCATCACAATTGTCTTCAATTAACCATAAATTGTGCTTTTCACAAAATAGCTTCACCATTTTTAAGTCAAAAGGATTCCCAAGGGTATGAGCTAACATAACAGCTTTAGTTTTTGGCGATAAAGCTTGTTCAAGCACCCTAACATCTATGTTGTATGTTGGTAAAGTGATATCTATAAAAACAGGAACTGCACCATAATTTATAATTGGAGATACAGTGGTTGGAAATCCTGCAGCAACAGTTATAACTTCATCACCTCTATTAATTTGTCTATCTTGTAGAAGTGGAGAAGTCAATGCCATAAATGCCAATAAATTCGCGGATGAACCACTATTTACTAATGAGCAATATCTAACATTCAAATATTTTGCAAACTCCTTTTCAAATTTCTGGCAATATTCTCCGGAAGTAAGCCAAAAATCTAAAGCACTATCAACAAGATTACATACCTCTTCCTCATCATAAACACGTCCAGCATAGGAGATTCTATCTCCTTCATGAAATTGATTCTCTGTTAAATGATACTCTTGAACATATTCTTTTACTAAATTTAAAATTTTATTTTTACTCGTTTGTTTATCGTTCATCTTGTTTTCCTCCAACAGTTTTTTTTAATGCACTGACTATGTCATATTTGTATTTAACATCCAAATCATCTTTAATTTTTGACACATCAAATTGATTAAAATCAAAATACGTTGTTTTTTCAGTTCTTTTTCCAATTTCTAAAAGATAATTCTCATTAATAAGATTACGTATCATTAATACAAATTCTAACAAAGGTCTAACATCGCCATAACCTATATAATATTCGCACAAATTATGCCCTTTTTCTGCAATACAAATAATCGCATTAATTGCATCCTCGATATAAATAAAATCATACATTTGATCACATTGTGATAATAGAAATTTTTCATCATTTTGAATTGCTTTTATAAATGAAGAAATAAATCTCTTGCTATTTTCATTTTCTCCAAAAACATTGGAGATAAGACAAGAATTAAATAACATGTTTTTTTCGTTACACAATGTTAAACACATTTGATGTGCAGCAAGTTTCGCATAACTATAGTTTTTAGCACTATTACTTGTATCGAAAGTAATATTTCTATTCTGTATATTTTCATATTCAAAAATACTACCAGCAAATATAAATTTCTTACATTTCAATCGAGAAGCAAATTCGACATATTGACATGATGTTTCAATATTTTTGATTTGAGTCAAATAGCTTTGCTGAAATTCAGATGAAACACCACTCCATGCAAAATGAAAAAAATAGTCATATTCCTCATTGACTTGAAATAGATTTATCATTTTACTTAATTCTTCATTAAAAATAATATCTTTATACATTTCATTTTTAATTGTTGTTCCATATCTTGAAATCCCATAAACTTTATAACCTTGTCGAAGTAATTCTCTACATAAAGAATTCCCAATAAATCCATTAGCTCCACTTATCACAGCACTTTTCATAATGTCACCTAATTTAATAATCTTTCAAGAATTCTTTTATTTGGAATTGAGTAATATTTGTCATATTTTTCTTATTTAAGAAATCAATATACCAATCAATTGTAAATTCAATTGCTTCCTTTGAACTCCATCTAGGAGCATAATTCAAATTTTTTCTTGCTTTTATATTGCTTAACTTAAGAAACCCTGATTCATGCGGTCCAAAATAATTCACTGCATTCCACTTAGGAGAGTATTCAATGTGATTGCAAACTATGTCGCATAATTGCCCCGTAGTAATACAATCCAATTCATCTGGCCCAATATTATAGTTTGTAGCCAAAGTAATATTTATCGATTGTTTCATTGCGAGCATTAAATAAAAAATATCAGCTTCTAAAACATGTTGATAAGGTCTTATTGAATTAGGATTTCTAACCAAAATAGATTCATTATTTTGAATAGCTCTAAAACAATCAGGTATTATTCTATTTGCTGAGTAATCTCCCCCTCCAATCACATTTCCAGCCCTACATGTTGATGTTGCAATATTTAAATCATTAAAAAATGATTTTCTATAACTATCTGTGATTAATTCCGAACATGATTTACTATTTGAATAAGGGTCATAACCGTTTAATCGATCTGTTTCTAAATAAGCATGACTCTCTTCTTCTATATTCTCATATACTTTATCTGTTGTAACGTTTACAAAAGACTTTACCGATTCTGTATGTCGAATACATTCACATATATTTACAGTACCCATTACATTAACATCATAAGTATAAACAGGATTTTCATATGACTCTATTACCAGAGGTTGAGCTGCTAAGTGAATTACAATTTCTGGCTTAAATTCATTAAAAACTTTTTTAATCTCATTTAAATTACGAATATCAATAATATTATGTGAACTTATTCGATTTTTCAAATCAAGTTGATTAAATAGATTAGGATTTGTTGAAGGTTCCAAAGCTATACCACATATTTCAGCATTAAGTTCTAAAAGAATTGAACATAGCCAACTACCTTTAAATCCAGTATGCCCTGTAACCAACACCTTTTTATCTTTATAAAATTCACTTAGATTCATTTTTTCCAAACCTCCCATGGTGCTTCATTATCTTTAATTAGTTGTTCCAAATATTCTTTATCTCTTACCGTATCCATACATTGCCAAAAACCTTGATGCTTATATGCATATATGTTCTCCTCTTGTGCAAGTTTTTCTAATGGTTCTTTTTCAAACACTGTCGTATCACCTTCAATGTATTCAAATACTTTAGGATTAATCACCATAAATCCACCATTAATCCAACCTCCATCTTCCGGATTTTTTTCTTGAAACGATTTTACTACATTATTTTCATCAATTTCTAATGATCCAAATCTTCCCCCAGGTTGAATAGTCGTTAAAGTAAGTAGTTTATTACTTTTTTTATGTTCATCTATCAACGAATCCAAATCGACATTAGCTACTCCATCCCCATAAGTCAAAAAGAAAGGCTCGTTATCTATGTAGTTTTTAATTCGTTTTATACGCCCGCCTGTCATAGTACTTAAACCTGTATCAACGATTGTAACTTTCCAATTCTCTGACACGTTATTGTGTACAATTAATTTATTACCTTGAGTAAAGTCAAATGTAATATCGCTTGTATGCAAAAAGTAATTCGAAAACCATTCTTTTATCACTTCTTGTTTATACCCTGCACATATTACAAATTCATTATGTCCAAAAAAACTATAATATTTCATAATATGCCATAGTATTGGTTTTCCTCCAATTTCAATCATCGGTTTCGGTTTTAAATGAGACTCTTCACTAATTCTTGTCCCATAACCACCAGCTAGAATAACTACTTTCATCTTCATACCTCTTTCGCTTTCTAAAGATAATAAACTGCAAGTATTTTACTAATACTTGTTCATTTCACCAATTATATAATCAACTTCCTCTTTGGTCATTCCATTATACATTGGTAAAGACACAATATGATTTGCTTGATTTTCCGTTATTGGGAAATCATTTTCTTTATATCCCAAATACCTATATGCATCACTCAAATGTGGTGGTTGAGGATAATGAATTTTTAATCCAATTTCTCTCTCCTCACAATACTTCATAAAATCATCTCTATCTTCAACTTGAATTACAAATAAATGAAATACATGTCCCTCTCGATTAAATTGATACGCTGGAAGAAGTATTTTCGGATTGTTGATTTCCTTAATAAATCTTTCTGCATCTTTCCTGCGTTCTTCAGTTAACTCATCTAAATATTTAAGTTTTACTCTTAATAAACCTGCTTGAAGTTCATCCAGGCGAGAATTAAACCCAACTTTTTCAAAATAATAGGTTTTCTTTGAGCCATAATTACGCATCATTCGAATTTCTTCTTCAAAATCTTTATTATTTGTGATGATTGCTCCTCCATCTCCAAATCCACCTAAATTTTTTGTTGGATAGAAACTGAAACACCCTACATCTCCCCACGTACCACATTTTTTACCATGTAAAGAAGCTCCGTGTGATTGTGCACAATCTTCTACAACATAGAGATTATGTTTTTTGGCAATTCTCATTATTTCTTCCATATTAGCAATTTGACCATACAAGTGAACAACACAGATTGCTTTTGTTTTAGGACCGATTGCTTCTTCAATTTTACTAATATCTAAATTATAAAATTCATCTGGTTCTACAAATTTAGGTACTAAACCATTTCTTGTAAACCCCATGATTGATGCTATATAGGTATTTGCAGGTGCTATAACTTCATCTCCTTCTTCAAGGTTTAACGCTTCAAATGCTAATATTAATGCATCCAAGCCATTCGCAACACCAACACAATATTTCACATTATTATATGTTGCAAATTCTTCTTCAAAAGCCTTTACTTCATTCCCTAACACATACCATCCACTGTCTAATACTTCTTCAACTTTTTTTAGATATTCATCTTTATATTTTAAATATTGTGGACGCAATAAATTATTAGCTACTTTCATTTTATTTACCTCTCTCTTGAATGAAGTCTTCATAATTTCTTATATAATCAGATTCACAATAACCTTCACTAGCCAAAACCATTAGAATCGCATCATCATGATAAGTCAATGTATGCCATATGTAAGGACCACAAACTAAGCCAATATGAGGATCATCTAGTATAAACTTTTCTTCATTACCCTCTAAATCCTCACAATGAACTTCAATTTTACCTTTTAAAACAAAGAAAATTTGAAATAGTTCTTTATGTGCATGATAACCCCTCACATTGCCTTCTTTTGTGTTAATAACAGTATAAACACGCTTAATATCAAAAGGAAGTCCAGTATTCTTTTCAATTGCACTTAAATAGCCATCTTCATCACTACCATGTGCTTTAAATGCTTGTAAATAAACATCATTCATTTGCTTCTCCCTCAATTACATTTTCAATGATATAAAGTGGTCTTTTTCTAGTCTCATCAAGATTTCTCCACATATACTCGCCGATAATACCTAGCATGATCATTTGAACACCTGCTAGTACCAATACAACTACTATTAATGATGTCCAACCGGCAACATCTACTTTGTTTATTAGTTTATCAAATATAAAGTAAATTGCTGCGATAAAACCTGTTATACTCATTAAAAATCCAAATACACTAATCCAACGAATCGGCGTATGAGAGAATACAATAAATGTATCTATAAATAAATCAAATCTCTTTTTGTAAGACCACATGGATTCGCCTTTTTCACGCTCCATTCGTGTATATTCTATAACTTTAGGTTTATATCCTGTCCAGATAAGCTGAACATAAATTGATGAATTCTTCTCTTGCATATTCACTAATATCTTTGCAACATCTGAATCCATTAAAAAGAAATCAAATCCCTGTTGTGGATAATCTTCAATGACTAATTTTCTAACTACTTTGTAATAAGTATTTGCAAAAAAATTCTTAATCCACGGTTCATTTCTTTTATTTCTTGCTGCAATTACAACTTTTTCACCTTTTTCCCAGTATTCAATCATTTCAGTGATTAAATAGGGTGGATCTTGTAAATCAGCACTCATAACCGCGATTGCATCACCTGTTGCAACACTCATTCCTGCTACAATAGCCCTAAATTCACCAAAATTACGGGATAATTTAACTATTCTAATTCTTGTATCCGTTTTTTGAGCTTTTTTAAGTTCTAGTAAAGTATTATCCTTTGAACCATCATCGACAAACACTAATTCAAATAAGATATCTTCTCTTTTATCTAAAACATCCCGCTTTAAAACTGAATACGTTTCCGGAATATTCAATTCATTGAAATAACACGGAATGACAATTGATATTTTCTTCATAGTTTACCCCTTTACTTTATACGTTTTATTAAATCAACCAAATTAGCTACTTTAGCTAGAAATAATCATGTTCTCTTACGATCACTCTTGTTTTTGTATTCTTATGGTACTGAATACAATTCTTAATTATTATCTCATTTTTCATTCAGACTTCCAATATATTCTACATTCTATCATTTTTTACATCTTACCTAGGGATTATATCTTTCATCTTTCATCATATCGAAGATTTAATACAAATTTATAGTTATCAATGTATTACTTCTCTTTAACAAAGGATATTTTTAATAGTCCACATTTCAATGATCCAATATCATGAAATCTATAATTATGTCTAACAATTAAAATTGTTTCAAATTTAAGCATAATCACAACATTGTTATTAAGAATACTTTTGTCAAGCCTTCCTCTTTCTTCTTGCTTCAAACCAAAGTAAACCCAAAAAAGCAATTATTGAGATAACAGTCACGATTATCCCTAATATCAACCCTTTAGGAATGAAAGTGAATTCTACACGATGTGTACCTTCTGTTAAATCAAAACCAATAAATCCATAGTTCACTTTTCTTATAGCAGTTGTTTTCCCATCAACTTTAACAGACCATCCATCATCATATGCAATACTTGTTGCCACAAGCTTATCTTCTCCAGTAATTGAAATGCTAGCAGATATCTTATCTTGAGAACTCTCAACATCATAGAATTTATCTTGTTTATTCAATCCACTATAGAATTGATCAACTTGCTTATTCGACAACCAATATACATTTACAGGTACATAATGATTAGGATTATTATCACTTGCACAATATACATAAATATCATTATAGTCTTTATCGAGTTTTAGTGCATAGTATCCTATTTCTCTACTATTTCTAGTATCAAAACTATCACCATTGTAATACAAATCATACTTACATACTGATTTTGGATCACTTGAACTATAATCAATAATATACACACCATCTGTTCCTAAAATAGGACTGAATGATTCATTTAATAGATCACTTTTAACTTCTCGAGGGTAATCAATAATAACTGAATCTTCTTGATCCACAACAATACCCTGCATCATTGCAAAATCTTTAATAAAAGTATCTTTATCAGCAAGTGATTTCATTGATATTACTTTGTTTGTTGCATAACCTAAATTCATATCTATAGAATTTTTATACACTGCAAATTCGTTGAACTCCTTCATTTGAGTATATCCATAAGGAATCTCTAATGATTCCGAATTAGTCACAAGATATCTATTTCCTAATAGGCTCTTTACCAAGAATTTTGAAGGATTATATTCAACAAACCAAGAATTTGAAAATCTGTTTTCATAGAATTCAATACTCTCATAATTATAAATACTTACATATGAAGTGAATCCTGCATATGTATTAGCAAGCGGCATATTGTAACCCAATGAATCTTGAACATCAAATTCCATACGATAGTATGTACTATCATCTATGGTATTAATGTAGTCCATTATTTCATTTTGAAATATTTTATCATGATATTCATCTACAGTAGTTTGATTAGCTACAAGTGAAGAATTTCCATTAAACGACCTTAATAATAGGCACATAAGAATCTCTGCGCTAATCAAAATATATATATACTTAAAATTCTTTTCACTTGAAATAATATACAAAATGATGAAGACAATTAGTGAGGGTACTACATATAGTTGGGTTAATCGGCTTATATTTGAAGCAAGACCAAAATATCTGCTGATAATAGAAATACAAATAATAAATAAAATTATCCCTATTCCTGACAATTTTAGAAGTTTCGAATCCCATTGAGATTTGTTTTCTATGAGATATGCTAATAGTACACAATTAAATACATTATAATAAAAACTCCAACGTACCGAATTATTCCCGTTAAATACAAAATATGAAAATTTAAAGAATAACAGTAGGTATAAGAGAATCATGGTAGTGATTAGTATTTTTTTACCATTGAATTTAACTTTAAAAACTTGCAATGCAAATAATGGAAATATAATAAGAGAGTAATTATATACAGTGTACACACTCATTACATCTTTTGTAAAAGGTGATCCAAATAGATTATAATCAAAATCATTTATGACTGGTGAGAATAAAGATGTCAGAACTCTAAATGCATCGAGTGGTTTTATAGGTAAAAATAAACTTGAGCTTACATCCATTATTCGATTTGTGGATGATAAAATAAGGACACAAGGAAATATAACAATTGCTCCCAATCCAATACCCAAAACAAAGTAAAAGAATACTTTGAAAAACATATGCCAAAACTTCTTCCAATCAATATTATAACTCGATATCATGAAATATCTGCAGATTAAGTAAATGAAGATAAGCCATGAGATCATATATAATTGATATAAACTTAATATACCTATAAAAGCAATTAGTAAAGAAAATAACCAAAATTTCTTATCTTCAAACATTTCTTCGCAAACATACAATATAGCAGACAAGTAAATAAAAGTATCCATGAAATTCGGATAATGCATCCAATACATCATCCAACCACAAAATGTAAATGACAAACTTGTAATCACTCGAGCTTGGCTTGATTTAACTAACCTTGATATCCACAAATAACTTAATACTGCAACGATTAAAAATCTTAGCATGTCTATTAATGGAAATATATAAACAATATACTCTTTACTTGGACATAACAATGTTAGATAAAAGGATGGAGCTCCCAATATAGATAGGAACATAGTAAATTGACTCGCTCCCGTTCCAATCGAAGGATTCCAGAGAGTAAAATTCCCAGACTTAATCAATTCATATGAATTAGCGTATAGTTGAACTACTTGTTCAGATTCATCTCCCCAAAATAGTGATGTCCCTCCATTCGCAAATAAAACATAAAAATAGTATATTGCTAGAACAACACTTACACTTAGTAAAAGTATTTTTAATTCTTTGTTTTTACTCATAAACTCACATCCCTTTACATATATAAATTTAATACTGTGATCGATTTATTCCCTAAAATGCTATAAAGAAACAAAGTAATATTCATTTTATCTAAATCATCTAGTTTCTACTGTTTATACTTTTGAATTCAAGCATTTTATTTATCTTTTATTCCTTTATTTATTAAAAGTTTTCTCTTCTTGTATTCTCGTATAAACTCTAACGAAATAACTACCCCTGCAAGAATAATCCCAATTCCACTCATTATCACACCTAGTTTAAAGCCTTGTGGTGTAAAATACATTTCTACATTATTAGTTCCTTTTTCAATCGGAATTCCTATAAATCCTCCATTTACTTCAAATTTCTTTACTTCTTGCCCATTAATTAATATTTTCCATCCTTCATCATACGGAACTGTTATCACCATGAAGGTAGAATCATCAGATACAACAGACCCCGTTAACTGGTTACCTCCATATTGAACATTTTCTAAATTCACACTATTCTTAGAGCCAAGAAAACCTTCAATTTCCTTCACATCACTTTCATCACAAACGATTATGTTATTCAATTCGGAAACACTAGTTTCACTCTCAATAAAGTCTGTCGAAGATAAAACTTTTGAATAAGTTGTACCTATCGCTCTATAATTTTTATTTTCATAAACTTTTATACTTCCCCTATAATTATCATCAACTAATTCCCAATTAATCTTGGAAGGTAGTTCATTCTCATTTAACACCAGAGCATACTTAACATTTAAGAAATTCATTAAATCAGGATCAGTGATGTTGAAGATCATTGCTGAGGAATAATCAATTATTTGCGGAGCAAGTTCTTTCAACTTATTTACACTTGGAGAATATGTTGAAAAATAAACCATTAATCCATTTAATTGATAGGCAACTGACATATTATGACTATAGTACCAATAAATAGAATCATGGGGAACATAAACTCTATAATATTGTTCGTAATTGTCTGTATTCAAATAATCTAAATAGTTATTCAATTCATTGTCATCATCTTGAAGAACATGAGTAACTTGCTCAAAAAATTCATAAGATCCATTCTCACTAAAATCTAAATTTGTTGTATATAATACTGCTCCAAATATCGAAAATTCTAGAACGGTTAAAATAAGCAAATAATTCATAAAATTTTTTTTCTTTTTAAGTAAAATAAATGCAACAAATCCAATCAATATAGAACATATAACAAATAATATCCACTGTATAAAATATTCACTTAATAAACTTGAGATACTTCCACTAACTATTGTAGAAAAAGGCACAAGTAATATCACTAGAATGCAAATAATTGTTGCCACATATTTAAATATTTTTTTATCAATATTCTCGAAATCATTCAAGAGATGACATGCTATTATTATATTTAAAAGTACAACTAAAAATAACCATCTAAATGAAGGTTCACTGAATCCATGCATCATCGCATTACCCATTGGAATAATCGCAATTAGCACTATCACTCCATAAAAAACTAATGTTGCTATTTTAATTACTTTGTCTTTATAAGCAAAAATTTGACAAATAATCAATGAAATGATTGAGCCAGCATAAAGACATATTTCTCTAGTCACATGCCAATTTGTTTCGAAAACATTACCTCTATAAATATATAAGTAATTAGGTACAAACATCGACGCTAGCAAATGAATATAAACCTGCTTATCTCCAAAAAATAAATCATGATTGATTCCAATTCTATCATTTCCAGTCATGTAAAAAATAGTTGGTAAGAAAATCGCTCCACATATAAGTATTCCAATGAAGTAAATACCAATTAGTCGCAAAGTATTAACAGTATAATTTTTAAAATTTTTATTTAAAACATAATATCTATATGTATAGTAAAGAGTTGTAAATATTGATACGGTGTAAAAATAATACCAGTTAGATATTAATAATAATACCACCATGAATAAGAATAGTATTTTTTTATTATTCTTAATATATCTTTCTACCCCTAAGAAATATAAAGGAACAAAACAATAAAAGGAATGAAACATTAGTTGACCACTAAAGAAAATTGCCCATCCGCTAAAAGCAAAAGATAGAGCCCCAATATAACGTATTTTGGTCTCTATTTTCATTTCTCTTAATAAAAAATACATTGAATATGATGATACAAAGAATTTAATGATTTCAAACAATAATGTTTTATCAAAGAAATTCATCTGTTGAACTAGCAAACTTAGCCATGTGAAAATATCACCAAAATTATAAAATGTCTGTGACGCCCAATAATTTGTTCCCAAAAACATAGACCATGAATAAAATGGAAGTGTACCCGTTTTGAAAAAATTATTCATCAAATTTGTGAATTCCATGTTAAAGAAAACTTGTTCCGGCTTTAAATCAGTACCATAAATCACTGGCAAATGATTAAGAATGTTTGGTAAAAACATTGCTAGACAAACTATACCCGTTAGCACACCCAAAATTAGTAAATGTTTAAACTCTTTCTTCATCTTAATCACCCGTTTCATTATACAGTACCTTTGTATTTTTACAAAATCAACCTTAGTTTCTAAAGTAATCTTCCCTTATTATATTTTGTCCAACCATTATTAAGTTGAATACCTTGTCATTTATCTCTTCAATATCATCTTCATTTAGATTCGAAGTTGAAAACACTTGTTTTGTCGCATCGTAATATCCATCATTTGTTTTCCATGAATAATCTTGAAATATTACTAATCCTTCTGAACCAGACAAAGCATCTCTACCTATAATCATTTGACCATTAATATCTAGTCCAAATAAATTAGCTAAAGTAGGATAGATATCAAATGTTGATGTAATATCTGTAACTTCTTTATGTTCTATACCTGGAGTCCATATGATGAAAGGTGTTTTATAAATATCATTCCCAATATTTTCTCCAAACAATTCTTTACTTGCCTCTTTTGTTAATCCATAAGGATAATGATCTCCATATAGAGCAATAACCGTATCTTCCAATAAACCTTCTTTTTCTAAATCATTTATAAGTTCTTCAATACCAGATTCTAATGTCCGTTGAGCACCAAGATAACATAATGCCTCTTCTGAATATGTTTCTCCCACTTCTCCATAAATTTTTATCGTTTCCCAAAGATCATTTTCAAGTTCATATCTACCCCTTATATAAGGGATATGTCCAGAAACACTAATTACAAAATCAAAAAATGGTTCTTGTTCTAAATCTATAGAGATTTTTACAACTGAACTCATTAAGTCTTTATCTGCAACCCAGTTCATTGCTTCTACAAATTCTGGTTTTTTATAAAAGTTTAAATCTTCCCAGTCATATAAATATGTAAATCCATAAGTATAGTGTAATTGTTCTCTATTATAGAAACTTTTCTTAAATGAATGAAATGAGTTCGCTGAATAGCCTAAATCTCTAAATTTCCACGGTAAAGCCATTGGGAAAGAATTGTCTGCAAAATCATATGAAATTGGACCATCTAATATTGAAGGTAATAATCCAGTAAGACTAATATATTCACTATCCGATGTTGCAGTTTGAAATACTGGAGCATAGTGATTCGAGAAATTTATTCCTTCTCTTTGCAATTTATACAAAGTAGGCGTTAAATCCTCATTAATCGCTATTGGTGATAAGGATTCACACAAAATTAAAATTAAATTTTTTCCTTCAAACATATTAGTATATTCATTTGTTGATGCCTTATATCCATTGTCTTGCATATACATATCTACGATTAATTTATTATTTTCATCCGAAGAATTATCTTTATCCAAGTAAAGTTGCACATCTTTAATTGTATATGCATAAAATCCTAGCTTATCCACCGCTTTTTCACTGTTATATAGAGTTTCATATAAAAGTTTATTACTCTTACTCATAATTTTGTTATCTTTGTAGCCTTGTGGTATAAATAATAAACCCATAACACCAATTACTAGTAATATAGAACATAAAATAGATCTAACTTTAAAAGATATTTTTTCATTTAATGGTTTTATAAGTCCAATAATCAAGCATACAAGAGCTGGTATAAAATAAATAAGCAATGATAAACTCATTTTATGTGTTGTTTCCCCACTTACTTGAAAAAACTCTTGTATAATACTTATTTTCGAAATTGAGAAAAAGGTTTCAAAAAAGTCATAGTGGAGTGATTGAGCAGCAAATAATCCCCCAATAAAGACAAGAATGAGAACACTATATATGGTTCTGCCTACTCTTCCAAAAAGAAGCATTATAGAAGATAAGATAAATGCAAAACAACTTGTGTATAATAAATAAGAACCAAATAAATTAGTTATTCCAATGTCATTTCTAAATATTATTTCTAACAATAATATAGAAACAAATAAAACAACAACATTGGTGATTGATAATGTTTTCTTCATTTGATTTTTCTTCCCTTTCTTAATATAAAATAAACTATTATCATTATAAACGATAACACAGAAAGAATACTACTTAACTTTTGTATTTTTGTCCCTTTATAGGATATCTTAATAGATATTTCTTGACGATTATTTGGTATCCTGAAAGTGACTAAACCCTCCTCATTTGGATAGGTTTGCGTAATGACATTTTCCGAATTGGACTGTATTTCAACAATGTACCCTTTGTAGTATATTAATGGTAATGTATAAAAATCATTTTCCTTTGCTTCAGATATAGTAAATGACATGTTATTATAGCTCTTATTGTAATTTTCAATATTACTCAATTGATTATTAGTCTCAATATACTGTCCATATTCTTGATAATTAATGTTTGAATTTAGTGGTAAGTAATCGCCTAATGATAATTCTCCAATATGATTGTACTCGCTAGTTGAGAATACTATTTTATCTTTCAATATTTTTTCTTCATTATAGATTGGAGCCAATTGATATATACCAATAGACAGGCTAAAAAACATAACTATCCAATATATAAATTTAAATTTATTCTCATCTTCAAAGTAATTTAGAATATAACTGACAACAATTACAGCAGCTGGAAGTGCAACTATTAGTACTCTCCAACTAAATTGCATAAATCCTAATATACCAAATAAATCCCATGGAAAATAGCTAGTGGTCATCCAAATCGCAAGACAGCACACCACAAAATTAAGAGTAAAAAATAAGGTCTTTTTTTTGCAGAAGAGATATAATGGAGTCATTATCGATAAGATTAATCCAATATTCATCGTAGCTGCTTGCGATAAATCATACGTATGCCCTAAATACCCGAAGGTTGTATTAATCTTGAATATTTGTTCTATATTTAATGTTGAATGCAGTAAAGAATCTTTATTAAAATATCCATTAACAGCATATAAACCACCCCTCATTTGCTCTAGCATTGGAAGTAAATAAAATGCAGATAGTAAAAAACTCAGTATTATTGCATACATAACTGTTTTAAAGGTTTTCTTATCAACTTGTTTAAACATTGCAATAAGAAAAATCGCAAACACACCACAGCATATTAAAAAGGAAATATTATGTGACAATAGTAAACCTGTAAAAGAAAGTCCCATCAATAACCAACAATCTTTTTTCTGAACCAACATTTGATAGATGGATAAAAAAACTAATGGAACAAATATAAAAGCCAAAATCTCTCCTATTGCTGAGCGTACATAAACATCTGTTATATGAAAAGCTGAAAACATATACAATACAACCGAAGCATAGGATATTTTTTTATTTTCAAATATCAAGTAGATACAATAATACATCGATAACGCTGTTAACATCGCACAAACAAAAAGAAATATTTTATAACTCAATGTCAAAGTAAGTCCCATATTCACAAGTAATGCGGGTATATAGACAAAAAGATTAGAATAGAATAAAGGTGTTCCATAACCGAATCCATAGCTTTGATTATGAAATATAGAAGGAAAAAAATCACCATGACTTATCGCCTCACTTAGCGATTGAATCCGATTTAAATGAAAAAGCAGATCATGTCCTTTAACTATCCCACTATCGAACAAAGGTAGCGAAAAAATAAGTGTTATTAAAAAACACAAGACGAAAACATGCCAATTTTTTTTAAAGTATCTTATCATTTAAGCACCCCTAATTAATTCAAGCTCCCAACAAATTTTCTGTTATGAAATCAGAATAAACTCCAAAGAAATGATAATCATTAATAATTTCTCTAGCTCTATTCATATCATTAACTGTATGAATATAAATATTAAATTGATCCAAATTATTGTCCATTTCTGCATACGCATATACATCTGTAATTACTTTAGTTCCCCACTCATTATCCATATGCATAACCACTACAGGAACATCTTTTTCCTTAACAATTTGATATATTTTTTGACCATCTGAATCTACATAATAATGATACAAGGTGAATATGATTTCATCAAATCCATAAGTTTCAATTGTATCATAAATTTCTGGTGTATAAGCCTGTGGTATAAATCGATGAAGCAAAGATGGATCTACTTTGTTTATTTCTTCCACTAGTTCACTATACATACTATTTGTTGAATCGATATCAAATGTCTTAGAATCAAGAATAATGTAAAAATCTTTAACTTCAGTCATGATTTCTAATAAATCAGAGAACATCATCGTGGTATACTTACCCATAATTTTTGCATTTTTAAATTCTTCTGTCGATAATGGGGCATATTCATCATCTCCACCAATATCGGTTAGCTTCGTTCTAAAATCGACCCAAGTATGTGTTAAACAAATATCACCATCACTTGTACGCTCCAAATCAATTTCAAACAATCGAGTTCCTTGATTATAGTTATACACCATTGCTTCTAAACTATTTGTGTAATCAATGTTATCTATTCCACCCATAGCATGAGCCATCACTCGATAGGTATTACTCCAGTCATCAATGAGATCCCCTTGATTTTCAAAAATAAGCTGTGTTGGTTCATTTGATTCTGTTGGAGTTATTGTAGGTTTTTGATTATTACTTTTTTCCGTGCACCCTACGAGCAAAAGTACACAGAGTAAACAAATTATTTTCTTCATTGCTATTTACTCCTCTTCACTTTAACAATACCGCTATCAAATAATGTATCCATACATTTATCTGTTTCTTTGTCAAATTCAGGATTTTCCCAATATCTTATTAGTGAGTAATCCACATCATAATCTTTAATAAATTCACATGCTCGTTCATAAGGAATATCATCATATTTTTCTTCCCAATCATAATGTCGTCGAGTAATATCATAGAATACCCAATCAACTCGAATAAATGGATAGAAATAATCTCTGGAAGTGAATATTTGATATGCTTCTGGAATAAAAGTACGTACTCCATTCACTTGAGATATGATTGTCAATTGATCATCTTGTGGATGATTCTTAAGTTCTTCTTGCAAGAATTTGATTGACTTAAACTCGTGTGGTTCTATTTTGTATAGTGACTCTGTATTTTTTCCACCTATAAAATAAAAAGTATACAATCCTTCTTCATAGCCTAACCATGAGAATGCATGACCAAGAATAACAACTCCTATTAATATGAACTCAAATATCCATTGCCATAATTTTTGCCACTGAATTGCTTGATAAATATAGATTAGCAATATTAATTCAGTAAATGGGTTAAATAGCACTTCAACTGTTCTATAGAAGACATTAGAAGCAATTAAGTATGATATTGCTGTTGTAGTAAGTGGATTTAAAAATACAAATAGTATTAACAATATCATCATTTTAATAAATTTATCTTCTTTTGTTTTTGCATAGATAATTACTAAAATAACACCGATCCAACGTAAAGCATTCATAATATTATCTATCCAAAATGAATACACAAATGTATAGTCCTTAACCATGTCATATTTTTGATGATCTTGAAAATAATATGAATAGTTGTATAAATATTCTGGTTTAAAGAAATTAATATACGCTGAGAATAGAATCGCAGCAACGGGTACAACGATAAAGAATATGAGTTTTGCATTATTAAATAAAAATTCTTCAATGTTGATAATTAGCTTTCTTATTGGTCTTGTGAATCTTCCAAGATAATATGTTGAAAAAACAATTAGGAATGCTGCACCTATATAGATATTTGTTCTACAAAACATTACAGTCGCATAAATAGCAATTGGTAGAACAAAAATAGACATATCAACAAAAGTACGTTCTTTTTTGATCACAAACAAATAAACTGCAAGGCAATAAAGAATCGCAAAAGAAATAAACAAGTAACTGCTTGAACAAGCCAATCCTGCTCCTACAATAAAGGGAATTACGTATTTAATATTTTCATTCTCTTCTTTAAGCCATCGATATGCATAGAAGATTAGCATTGTCGCAAGGAGAGTTCTAAATGTATTTCCATAAAAACTAAATGCAACTCGCCAATAATAGAAATTAGAATAAAATAAAGTAAAGAATAACAAACAAAATTCAAACCATTTATTCTTTAGTTTAAAATATTTTATAATATTAACGATAAACATAGAACTAATTAAACTATACAGCATTCCCAGACCCCAAGTTGAAATCATAATATTTTCAACATATCCTGGTTTTCCTAGTAAATAGAAAGGAATATTGATTAACCAACATAAAAATGATGCAAAATGAAAATATCCTTGATATAGATATAAACCATCCCATTCTGCACCAGGAAGTCCTGAGTATAAATTAAACATATTTAACTGTTCAATATTGATATTTTGAGAAATGTAGTTTAGATACATAGGTGAATCAGAAAATTCAATATCTATAAATAGCTTCGAAAATACAATGATAAAAACAATAAACACACCTAACACAATTAGAGTATCTTTTCTCAATAGATTCTCTACTACTTTTTTTATATTTTTTAAAGTTAATAAAGTTCCAATAATCAATACAATAAAACTACTGCCAATAATCCAATTAAAAGATAAATTAAATATTTGAGCAGGATAATACAACAATTGCAATAGCGTCAAGAATACAACAAAACCAATAGGAGCCGCAAATCCTTTTCTTTCAATATTTAGTTTATCTAGGATTGCAATTCCTACACCTGTAAATATTCCAATAAGCGAAATCAATACAAGTAATATTTTAATCATATTCATTCATTTATCACCGTTTATAGTCTACCATAATCAACCACTAAAATGAAGTCTAATCGAGGCTTAAAATTAGATGAAGTAATCCGCTATTCCAATAAATTGATACTTCATTTGTTGAATAACTATTGTATCGGTCTAAATACATTTTGGCAGCAGGAGTATTCTCACCAAGTTCATTTAACAATGCATCATCACGATCACTATTTGCTCCACCAACTAATGCACCCTTTAATATCGTGTTTTTAGCTTTAGCTAGTCTAGAATGCATATTAGTTGGTGAGTTTTGTCCATAGCCTACAACATATGACCTATTTAGCACATTTTTCCCTAATAAATAATTTACTTGCTCTATCGCTAGTTGTCGATATGACATCTCATTTGTAATATTATAAGCCATCGATAATAGAATTCCATTATCCGCTATACTTCCATTACTTCCCCAAGAATAATGCTCTAATGCAGTAGAATATCCATCACTGTATGCAATTCCTTGGAGAACATTTGCATCATTAACAAGTGAAGTTTTCATTAATTCGTAAAATTCTTTATCATTCTTGGCATTTTCATTAACTAAATACAAATAACGTCCAAATCCACCAATATCCTTCCACGATAGCCCTTGAGCACTCGTATTGTCTTGGTTGTAAACCTCTTTAGCAATATCCAAATACAATTTATCCTGAGTAACAGACCACATAGCAATAGCAGCATAAAATCTCTCATCTGAATCTTTACTATCTCTATATTCTCCCGCTTGAATATCTTCAGGATTTTTAATCTCGCCATTATTTACTGAACTTAGCAAATAATCCCAAGATAGTTTTGCTGCTTCTAAGCATTTATTGCTAAAATCTGGATCAACATCAGCATAAATTTGACTAGCAAGTGCCATAATCGCTACAAAATCTGCTGTAGTTGTTGTAGATGATCCAACAACATAAAGTTGTTGATTATCTTGTTCTGGAATAATATCACCTGCAAACGAAGGTGTTACAACCTTACTATAGATTTCTCCCCATGATGTTTGCATTTTTAATAACCAATCTAGCTCATATTTTGCTTCATCTAAAATATCAGAAATGCCATTCCCACTTTCAGGAATTGCAAGATTATCTTCAAAATAAGCTGAGTTTGCCATATAGCCAAATAATAAATCACTTAATGTTTTAACACCTGTTTCAACATATCTTCCGTAATCACCAGCATCATGCCAACCACCACGAACACTGATTATTTGATCAGTTCCATAAATAAGTGCATCCGTGTGATGACAAGAAGCATGGGCTAAGTCACCAATATAATCAGTAGACAAATCATATCCACATCTTTGAATTGTAAGCATTTTCAATAAATCAGTAGCTACCGTCTTAAAAACATGATCTCCAATCTCAAATTCAAATGATGTACCACAAATTTGTGATTCGATTCGATATTTCCCAGGTGTCATAACATTTGTAAAATCACCAATGAAGTTCATCTCTCCTGTTTTAGAATTGCTTACTTTATTTTTTATCGCACCTGTATATACAACAGCACCTGTATTTACATCAATCACATTAAATGAATCGCCTTGACTATATGGGAAAACTGCTTGTTTTTGATCATTTATGCGATATCCTATATGATTTACTTTAATACTATTATCCGAATCTGTTGCATTTACAATATTTAAATTACGAATTGTAATTGTATGATATGAAGATGTAACCTCTTGCCCATCATTGCCTATATTAAGCAAAAACTCTCCATTCCAACAAGTTTCTTTATCCATATTAAATTCAACTCTTATTTGCTTATTCTCACCAATTGCGATTGGTTGTTTATATAGAATTTCTTGACTATCAGCATTCTTGAGTATCAATTCAACATTTCTTTGAACACTGCTTTCAATGTCAAAAACAATGATATAATCATCACCTTTTTTAAACGGAATTCCTTCTCTAAAAAATGTTGCACTCTCTAATGTTGTCCCTGGATATTCAATATTAATTACTTTCTCATTATAAGAAGCTTGTAGATTAACATTCGCATCACTTGCACCTGTATACCAAGAAGTTTCAAAACCTGTTGTGTTATCTACTTCTATTGGCGCGTAATTCACTTTTGTTAGTGGTGGTTCTTGTGTTTCTGCGGTCGGTGTGCTACTTGGTATATTAGGATTTTCTTCTTTGCTCATATTAAAAATGCTACTAACTAACATTCCAACGATTAGAAAACTTAATAAAAGAACTAATAATTTCTTCATTGCATTTCCTCCAATACTTATCAATTATACATGAATAAAAGAGAACCTTCACCTATGAACGTTCTCTTTCGCTAAATTTTCATTTTTTCTTTACTACAATAAAAACCAAAATCCCTAAAGAAACGATAGTAATAAATCCACCCACATATAATCCTTGTGGTATAAATGTCATTTGTACATCATGCATTCCCTCATTCAACTCAAAACCAATTAATCCAAAATTCACGACTTTGATTGGAGTATATTTGCCATCAATTTTTACTTTCCAACCTGGATCATATGGAATATTTGTCATCACCATTTTATTTGAGCTCGTTATTTTAATTTTTGCAGTTATTTCATCATCTTTATAAACAACATCTTCAAACTTATCTTGATTGTTCCAATTGTTATAGAGTTCATCCACATCTTGATTATCAATAGAGTATATGTTTATATTTGAATAATGATTTGGATTATTATTACTCGTACAATAAGCAAACACATCATTATAGGGTTTGTCTAATACAATTGCTTGATATCCAACCTCGTAGTTTGTCAACTCATCAAATTGATTACCCTCGTAGTACATTTCATATCGACATGTAGTTTGCGGATCATCTAAGGAATAATCTATATAATATTGACCTTCGAAATCAACGAGAGGTTTAAATACTTTATTTACTGAATCGAAATCAACAGCATCTGGCATTATATAACTTGACGTTGCATTTGCATCATCAACTATTATTCCTTGTAACATTGCCATATCTTGTTCAAATATACTTTTATCCTTAACATCTTCATACGAAATCAATTTATTAGTCGCATAACCTAATCCCATGTCAATGCTATTTTCAAATTTAATATAATTCGATTCATTACTACTATTTATTTCATGATACCCATAAGGAATTTCTGTATCTTTACTTTGAATTAAATATTTATTTCCTAGTAATGATTTTAGTAAATATTTTGATGGTTGGTATCCATTATACCATTGATTACCAAATCTATTTTCATATAATGGTGCTGTATAATAATTATATACACTTACATAAAATGAAAATCCTTTATAGTTATTAGCTAGAGGAAGATTATAACCTAAGTTATCTCTGCTATCAATTTCTAAACGATAAAACGAATTCGCAGTTTCTTTACTTTTAATCTCATCAATCACGTCATGATAAAATATTTTTGAATGATAGTAGTCTATAGACTTTCCTTCATCGATTATCCAATGATCACCATTAAACATTCGTACAAATAAACAGAATATAATCTCAACTATCAAAACAAAATAAAATAATCGCTTGAATTTGATTAAAGAGACAACATATAAACAACTGATTAGAATTAAAAAAGGAATCACATATTTTTGAATCAATCTATTTTGAATGCTTATAAGATCGATAGTTCTACTTAAAATTGTTAATCCTAAAATCATACTTATTACAATAAATGCATTGATAATTAGTGTTTTTTTGTTCCATTGATTTTGATTTTCAAGAACAAACGCAAGTAGCATACAGTTTATAACTACAAAGAAAAATGTCCAACGAATTGACAAATTTCCATTAATAATAAAATAAGAGAATCTAAATAATAGTAAACTATACATTATTACTGTAGATATCAACAAAACTTTCTTTCCTTTAAATTTGATATGTATTAATTGCCCTAATAATAAGGGAAATAAAATGGTCGTGTAATTGTATATTGTATTACCATCACCTATTCCATTAGATATTGCTCCAAAGTATAAATTATAATCATAATCATTACTTACTGGAGAAATCATACTTGTTATTGTTCTTAAAATATCATTTAAACTAATGACAGAAAAAAGATTAAATCCACTTGAATCTATTCTATTTGTAGATAAAAGAATAAAGATAGATGGAAGTATTACAATCATACCCATTCCAATTCCCAATAAATAAAAAAGTAATGTTTTTCTTAGCAAGGGCAAGAATGTTTTCTTATCAAACTTTCCATACTTCATAAAGTATCTACAAAGCATGTAAAAGAGAATAAACCAGCTCATCATATATAATTGATAGATACTTAATACACCCAATCCTGCGATTGACAGTGAAAATAGTATTTTTTTCTTATCTTCGAATATATATTCTAAGCAATATAAAATAAGTGCTAAATAGATGTACATATCCATAAAGTGAGGCATATGCATCCAAAATAGAATCCAGCCAGAAAAAGTAAATACTATCGAAACAGTAATTCGAGCTTTTTCATTTATTATTAGTTTTGATATCCACAAATATGCAAGTATTGAAATAATAAGAAATCTAATTACGTCAATAATTGCAATAAAATAGACTAAATACTCTTTATTTGGAGCTAGTAACATTAAATAAAACGAAGGAGATCCTAACACTGTAAAAAACATTGTAAACATATTCGCACCTAGTCCCATGGTACTGTTCCACATACTGAATTCTCCTAGGCGTATCATATCATAACTATTTGAAACAAATTGAATATACTGGTCTGCTCCATCTCCAAAAAAAAGAAGAATACCATTATGATTAATCAATAAGAAACAATAAAAAAAGAAGAGAATAATTGATATAATGATTAGTAATTTTTTGAATTCCTTTGTCATGATATCTCTCCCTCTTTAACTATTTTTTATTTCTCATAAATTCATTCACATGCATTTGAAATAAAATTTGCGTTTGATTTTTAATTGAATCTAATATGACTCCCACTAAGAATAGTATAAATGAAATTATACAAAGTGATGCAGCCAATACTGCAGAAGGTATTTTAGTAATAAATGCTGTTTGAATAAATTCTGTAATTACTGGGAGTCCCACAATCAATCCAACTAAACCAAATATAAATGAAATTATCCCAAAAAATAAAAATGGGCGATAATTTTTAAACAAATCAAACAGTGTAACAAGTACTTTCAATCCATCTGAAAAGGTATTCAGTTTTGACTCCGAACCCTCTGGCCGATCTCGATATGTAATTGGAACTTCTTTTATGTTCATTCCATAAACTAACGAGAATATTGTCATTTCAGTTTCAATTTGAAACCCATCACTCATAATAGGCATGCATTTTACAAATCTTTTACTATAAGCTCGATATCCCGTCATAATATCTTTTACATCACTTCTAAATAATTTATTAATTAGCCCTTTGACAAGATTATTACCAAATCCATGAAATCCTCTTTTATTCTCACTAAAGTATGTTCCATTACTTAATCGATCTCCTATAACCATATCAACATTATCATTTATTACAGGGTCGATTAACTTTTGAACTTCTTCTGCAGGATAGGTATCATCCCCATCTACTAAAACATAGACATCAGCATCTATATCTCTAAACATGGATTTAACAACGTTTCCTTTTCCTTGCTTAGACTCTCTCTTTACTATTGCGCCCGATTTAACTGCCAATTCATATGTTTTGTCTTTAGAATTATTGTCATAAACATAAATATCTGCATCTGCTCTATATTTTCTAAAATCGGTTACTACTTTTTCCACTGTTAGTTCTTCATTGTAACAGGGTATTAAAATTGCTATCTTCATATAATATCCCCCACGAGTAAAATAGTATCATAATTTTTATTTATTATTCTATTATACAAAAAAATAATCCATTAATATACTTATAACTAAAATTTACCTTAATTCTTTTAACGAATATTAATTTTAATGTATAATAGTAAGTAAATAAAATGAGGAGAATTAGATGAAGAATAAAACATCGCAAATAAGACTACTATCCTTTTCTTCGCCGATATTTTTATTTTTAATAGTGTTGGCTTTATTGAAAATTCTACCATTCGGTGACAAAACCCTTCTTTCATTAGATCTAAATAGTCAGTATTTGGCTTTCTTTTCATATTTAAAAGAAATAGTACATGATCCATCAGCAATATTTTATTCATTCAGCAAAACATTAGGAGGAGAAAATTTTGGTTTAATTTCTTATTATTGTTTGAGTCCTCTCAATTTCATTTCATTAGTTTCCCCCACAAAATATCTTCCTATAGCTATTACTTTCACAATACTAATTAAAATTGGGTTAGCTGGTCTCTCATTTAACTATTTCGTTGATAATAAAAAATATACATCTTTATTATTTTCTACATCTTTTGCACTCATGTCTTTTTTCATTACCTACTATAGTAATTTACCTTGGTTAGATTCTATAATTTTACTTCCTATTATAGCCAAAGGAATCGATAAACTTATATCACAATCAAAACCTTTATTATATATAATCTCCCTAACATTTAGTATAATTTTTAACTACTATATTGGATTTATGTTATGTATATTTTCGCTTATTTATTTTCTATATAAATTGGTTTTGGATGATGAATTAACTAAAAAGCAAATATATAAAATCCTGGCTAATTATATTCTATCATCTTTACTAGCTGTGGGTTTATCTTCAATCATATTACTACCAACATACTATTCATTACAAAGTAATAAGCAGATTCTTGATTTAAATCGTTTTGAACTTAAATTCAATATGTCATTTTTTGATTTAATTTCAAAATTAGTTATAGGTAGTTTTGATTTTAACGAAATAATAAGAGGTTTACCTAATATTTTCTGTGGTTCCTTAATTATCCTGTGTGATTTCATGTACTTCTCATCAACCGCTAGAACAAAAAAAGAAAAATTAGCATCACTACTGGTCATAATGATTTTCATCACTTCATTTATCATCCAACCAATAAACATGGTATGGCATGGTTTCTCTACACCAAATTGGTTTCCTTTCCGATATAGTTTTATCTTTTCATTTTTCTTAATATATTTTGGATACCTTGGGTTTCGTGATTACCAAAATAGAAAGTGCAATAAAAGGCTTTATTTAATACTTACGTTTATTTTCATCTTAACTATTGCTTTGCTATTGACCCACTCTTATTTGTATCTAAATAATCTTAAGATAGCAATTACAATCATTATAGTATTAGTTTTATTAACTTGTTTTTTATTAAATAAAACAAAATATTTATTTATTATTGTTGCAATAGAATTGACTTTAAATGGTTATTTGATTTTAAAGGAATTAAAATTTGAATCATTCACTGAATATAAATATTTTGTTGATCAATACCAACCTTTGATTGATAAGGCAAATGAATTAGATAATGGCTTTTATCGACTTGAAAAAACCAATTATCGGTCACACAATGACTCATTATTACTTAGCTACAACGGAATTTCGCATAACAGTTCCGCAGAAACAAATAAAACGAGATACTATTTGAGTTCAATTTTAGGATATAGTAGCGAAGATAATTGGGCTCACTATAATTCTGGGACTACTTATTCAAACGACTCATTACTGAGTGTTAAATATTTATTAACAGGTGAAGATTTATCTATTGGATATGAAAATATAGTTGATGTAAATGGAATAAAACTTTATAAGAATATGTACGCTTTACCATTAGGAGTTGTAGTAAGTGAAAAAGTGTACCAATCTGATTTGCAAGAATTTTCTTGGTTTAGTAATCAAAATTCAATTTGGAAATCGCTTTCCTCTAATTACAGTTTAGATATTATGCAGCATCTGGAAATTGGAGAAATCATTCTTCATGATTTAACTCAAATCAATAACGATACATTAACGTTTAATTCTAATGGAGAAAATCCATTTATCGAAATCAAAATAAATCCATTAAAACATTCTCCAATTTATTTGTATATGAATTCATCTAACGAAAAACAAGTTGAGATATTTGCGAACAATCAATTTATTGGTAACTATTTCACTTATGGGCAACATCAAGTTTTAAGAATCGGTGAGTTTGATACTAATGAAGATCTTACTATCAGAATCCAACTTTTAGAAGATAGTTTAAATATTGATTACCTAAACATATTCTATCAAGATATGGATATCTTTAATCAATATTACAGAGAAATAACAAATGATGTTTTCGAAATTTCATTTTTATCACAAGGTTATATCTCTGGAAATATTAATGCTTCTAAAGATGGAATAATGATGTTGAACATTCCATATGATCAAGGTTGGAAAGTAAAATTAGATGGAAAACCAATTGATACAAATTCTGCATTGAATTTATTCCTATCATTCCCAATTGAACAAGGAACACACACAATTTCACTTTATTACTTACCTAGAGGTATAATAAAAGGAGTAACAATTTCTTTGATTTCTATCTTTGCACTAATCATATTTTTGAAAAAAAATAATTAAAAAGTAGTTTAATTCTATATTACAATTAATCAAAGAAAAAAACTCATCCCCCGTTCTTATTACAAGATTCGGTGATGAGTTTTTTTACTTATTTCTAATTTATTAGAATAATATTTTAATTGTATTCATGTACTGATATATGCTCATCCATCCTTTTATGAGCAGATTTTGTTGATTCTTCAACTATAACCATTTTTTCAGATATTTTCTTTAAATCATCTTTTAATTCTTTGATCTCTGTCTTAATTCCAAGAACAACATCTAATTTTGCACTAACGGAACCTTTGAACTCACTATCATTCGCAATTTTTTTATCACGATTCGAAATCCAGCCAGCTAAGCCAATAAAACATCCAATTATCGCAAATAGTAAGCCTAATGTAATCGATCCATTTTGATCCATGTTATTCCAAAGTATTTGCTTTGTTGCGTGCAAAATAAAATGTCATAATCATGGTTACTAAGGGAATAAATTGTTCTGTACTTACTTTATTTACAAACCATCCGAAAATAAGCGCAAATATCATACTTAATGTAATAATGCTTTTTAAATCAATTAATTTGTATAATTTATCTTTCATTGTATCACTCACTTTCTTCAATACTATAAACACGAGAGTCAAATTGAATATCGCCTATTTTATTTTCATATGAAAGCCCATTATAAATCCAACTTCCTTGAACTTTACAGTGTTGAAACCCATCAGATTGTATACCCTTAACAAACATGATTAAATCAAAATCTTGAAAACTATTTTCAGGTATAAACCCTATAATTTCTCCATTAACTTTTTCACGTATATAAAGCCCTTCTTTCTCTACTCTTATTCTTTTTAGTTTTTGCTCATGGGTTTCAATTGATTCTGCTTCACAGCAAAGAGAAAGGAACTTTTTCCAAGTTCCTTCCTTTCTAATTCGATGCGGACAATTTTTCTTACTCCAATCATAGTGCTGTCTTACATTTTCAATGGGAATGTTGAATTCTATCATTAATTGTTTCGTTACTTCAATTGCATTGTAAAATGCTTTACTATGTCTATCACTAGAATAATCTGTTGAGTAACATATTTCGATTCCAATTGATTCTCTATTTCCTATACCTTTACTTCCATCACCTGCATGCCATGCATTTCTATTCAAAGGTATTCCTAAGATAGCGACCTTATCATCTACTGCTATATGAAAACTTGTATTGCTTAAATTCTTTTTCATATAATTAATTTCGTTTTGTGCAGAGGCATTGTTCCCAGTATTATGAATAGTAATGTATTTTGGATTTAATACATATGGACATTTTAATCCATATTTATCTTGCGAGATTAGTTGTTGAATTATTTCCATTAAATCACTCCTTTCTAGATCTATTTCTTTTCTAACCACATTGTACAGATACATGAAAAGTTTGTCACAATATTTGTTCTTTTTTGCAAGTTATCAAATCCTCCTGAATGCCTTATTAAATCAATTGTTAGTCCTGTGTAATTTGTTATTGAAACATAACCCAACGAGTAACTTGTTCGTGGTTGGCAATATAAATACTGAATATTTTTCCCATTCAATGTTTTATATAAATGTGTTTGCGCATTTCCGCTCCAATCATTCGCTAATCCATTTTCTAGAGTGATAACTAAAGGAATTAACTTACTGTTGTCATAATTAATAGTGCCAGATCCTTTCAAGGTTGGATGCTCTCCAAATTCAAATTTAAATCCTGCTGGAAATGGTGAATCATTTCCATTCACTAATACTTTTCCAAGTACCATACTAACCACCAACCTTTTCCAGCCACTTAACCATAGTGATTTTATAAGTTCCAGTTGCGTTTGTAGCATTTCCACCAAAATATTTGCATTTTTTTAAGTATTCAAGGCCATACAAAGATTCAACATCCATATATGTCATACATGTCTCTTTGCCACCACCTGACCAAATAAATCCATTAACCCAACCAATTGGTGTACTTTGCATTGCGAAATGTATATACCATTTAGCTGTCCCAGACCACTCTAACTTAAATGTCAAAGGAATAATTTCTTGTGGTATTAATCTGCTTATGATTCCATCATTAGAAGTACTTACTATATCTTTAATTCCCCTCATGATTTTGTATCCTGCGTACTCACTCTTCTGATTTATAAGAATTCTACCCAACATGGTTGATACCACCTTTCGCAAGAAAGTTGAGGATTTTTTTAAAAGAGGATTTATACCCCCCCCCCCCCCCCGCTTTTTTCAAACCAAGAAGTTATTTCAACTATAAACACACTCTTATTAGTTGGATTATACTTGTGTATTACATCAATTGGTTTCGATTTACTGATTAAATCATTCCAGTTAAAGTTAAATGCAGATAAAAAATCCAAATACAAAATTGTTGAAGTATTATTCACCCAACCAGATTGTGTAAAACCTACATCAGCTAAAATGAGGTTACCAGCTTTAACCGTAAATCCTCTATATTCATCTAACTTCAATTGATACACCCTTCCTGTTAAAGGTACAATATTTGCATTTGAATTACATACTTCTATATTCATTTTACCCGTTACATATTTATAACCAGGTGGAAAAAAACCTTTTGCTTTTGTTAATATTTTTCCTAACATATTACACTACCTCATTCTTTCTAGTTTTACGACAAACCATAAACTTAAGTTCTTTCCCGATTAAATTATCACTTGCATAAATTCTTAGTTTACTCGTTTTTGAATAGTTAAATGGTGCTACCCCTAATTCACTTGTTGGTATATTAGGTTGCAACTCAACATAATCATTTTCAGTACAGTTAAACAATACATCCGAAAACCATGGATAAGTTAAGTTTGGATCATTTTCTAATTCTTCCTCATTTGCAGTTGAGGAAGTAAGTTGTGTCCATATAGCTGTAGTAGGAATAACTAGCTTATTCAAGTCTTTAGTAAGTTTTGAAATAATATCTCCCGCTAGTGTTTCATCCAAAGCACTTTGAATTAATTCCATGTTTTCACTAATTTGTCCTTGTAACTGTTGAAATAAAGTTGTAGTATCTATTCCTTTTACTGTCTGTACTACAAGTCCACAAAATTCATTATTTAAACGCAAATCTGTTATACGCTGTTGTGTAATTGATGTCGTGTTTTTTGCTACAAAGATATCTGCGATACCTAACTCAAATATATCACCGCCCTGATTTGGTAATGGACGAGTAATTTCTGGTGCTACAGGATTTGTTGCTCCAACCCCTTTCTTTACATATAAATCAATCGTTCTGTCTGCTAAATTTAGACGCAGTACAATACGGTCAATTCGGTCTAAACTCTCGCTTGCTTGAATTGCTAACACACGTTCTGTATCTTCCCAACCAAAATACCCTTCAATCAAGCATAACCCAGGTAATACCTTAACATTCATTCCTTCTTGTATTGAAACTTGTAAATTTGAGCTGGGATTTGGATATACACCATTTGTGAAGAATGATTTGAAAAAATGAGCAAAGAATTCCGCATCTTCCGCTCTATCAAAAATAGGCATACCACTATCGTTATAACCTGTTATATCCGAATTAAAAAAACCACTTCTCATGATTTTACCTCTCTTTCTATAAATTTTGTAATAGTAATATAATCATCACCAAATTTAGGTTCAATTCTTATCTCACCATTTTCATATACTTCTTTTACTTCTGTAATTCTCAAGGAAGACATTTTATCTATACTTCTGATTTTTACTGTACAAAGATCTCCTAAATCATAGTCTCTTCTATACAATAAATTCTCACTACTTAGAATATTACAATCGATAACTTCTACTAGTTTATTTTTATCTAATTCTTGCTTCCCCTTATCAGTTAAAACATTCCTATCACTATCAGAAGAGGACACAACTTTTTCTCTCCGTCTTTCACCCTCTTTGATTTGATTTACTTCAACTCTTAAATTATCTTTTCCAACTACATAAGCAAAATTGATATAATCACTCATATCATGTGAATAATCAATATTTACTATATTGTCGTAATCATCTGAAAAAACAGCCCACGAGTTGATTGTTTGTTCCTCAGTACGATCTAATCCTTTCCACACCGAATATACCAGTTGATTATTGAGATAGTCGTATTCGATTTTATGTGCTAATTCCTTCTCTTCTAAGAACTCATTTAACTTTTTACCAATCACGGCATTCTTTAATTCCAGTGTTGTAGATTCACCTAGTTTACTTTTAATCGCAACGCTTAAGTAATTCACTTTTCTCAATGCATCTGTAGGTTGAATAAAATTTTCATTCAATAATTGGTATGCAATGTCCTCATGATTTCCAGTTAGTTTCTTTTCACCTACTACAACCCTATCATCTAAAATTGCAGTGATAAATCTTCCACTAACTTTCAAAGAGTATTCATTACTATCAGATCTTTCATAAGTAATTTCTTCAATTAACGCTAATTCATAATCTTTGCGAAATAGATATACACCTTCTTGAAATAATTTTATATGACTAATATCTGTCTCTAATTCAAAATCACCATAATCATAATATTTTCGATTCCACTGAAGAGAACTAAAAAGTTCAATCGTTGCGATTTCTTCAAAATTCCTGTCTAGAATTAATAATTCCATCTTCTATACCCCCAAGTATTTCGGAGTATAGTAAACACGTACATCCAGATTTGTATAGTTTTCTAACGCATCATACGCTATTTTATTATCACCAAGTTCAAGTTGGAAGAATGTAGATAACTTGTTCTTTTCTTTGAAAATATTAACGCCATTCTTTGTGATTCCTTTTTTACCAACATTTGTGTTAACTACAATGACATCATTCTTTGCCATATCTTGAACGACTTCAATGAATTCTCCTGAGCTTAATAAAGTAATCTTAGGATTTTTAACAACACCTCGTTTAGCAATGAAGTGAATTTCTACACCAGTTGGTACATCACCCTTATTATTCAAAAGAACTTCTTTGGATAAGGTATTATAACCCATGACTTGATATCCCAAATTCTTACTACCACTTTCATTGAAGTTAATCATTCCTAAAGGAAATGTAAACATCGGCGTAATAGCAGCAATGTTTTTACCAAAGTTATCCAAATCACTCCAAAATGGAAATGGACATTTTAATGCAACAGATCCCTCTAAATATGACCACATTGATTCAATACTCGACCAACTAAATTCTTCTAATTCGCATTCAATCTGTGCTTGACTATAACACCAATTCATTTTAAGTTTTATTGTTTTATTAGGATTAAAAAACTTTTGAATTTGTTTTCTATAAACTTCTGTATTGTTGATATCATCAATTCCAAAAGTAATGTTAAGAGAGCGTTCATCAACTTTCTTACCGGTAATTCGAACTCCATCAGCAGTAGCGATAGATGTAGTATGTAATATGTAATCTGGTGCTTCAAATCCTTCTACTCGAACTACTTTTATTGTTTCACCAACTCCCATTTTAAGAGTTGAAATACCATTATCAAATGTTAGTAATAAATATTTTTTATCCATATCATCACTTCACTTTCCTTAAATCACGTGCTGCTTTTTGTAGTGCACGACTGACATCACTTGGCTTTTGTATTGGTTGATTAAAACTTAAATTCTGCGTTATTTCTGTAGATCCTGTACTATCTAAAACCAAATTAGGACGAGGAATACCAATTTCAAGTGTAGTAGATAGTCTGCGTTGAACACCACTTAAAATCATTTGAGAAAGACTTCTACCACCAGTTGACCATGATGGCTTTATAGAATGATATTCACCTGCTGAATCATCAAACGAAGCTCCTGGCCCATTGGGATCCTCTTTGTAAGGCCCATCGAATCCTCTGTAGACTGCTTCAATAACCATTTGCTTTGTTGGCAAAACCATTGCATTCAGAATCGCTAATACCTCCGTACTAAATGATTCACCACTTATTTGTCCATTTTCAATCATACCTCGAACTGCTTCTTCACCAAATGTTCTATTGTGTTCAGCGCCTTCAGCAAGACCTGCTTCTGATTCTTTTACTAAATTTTGTTCATTAATTGCATCTTTCGCTTTTTGTAGTTCTGCTTCAGCAATGGCTTGATTTTCAAGTGCAAGTGCAAGTTGTTCTTCATAAGCACCATTGGCTTCAGGATTGTTTTCTTCCATTGTCTTTAAAGCAGCAACTGTCTCTTTTGCCTGATCAACTTGACTGGCTAATGCAGAAATCTGTTCTTGACCTTTTTCAGGATCATATAAAGTAATTTCACCTAAACCATTAATTAAGCTTAAGGCTCCATCATAATCGCCACTCGCAACAGCTTCAAGTACTGAACCATACTCACTAGTTGCAGCATTTGCTTGATTAATTAGTTCGTTATTGGTTGCCATAACACCATTAAGATCACTTTGTCTTGTAACCAACTCAGAAATTTGAGAAGGATCTAAATTAAATTGCTTCGCATATTCTGCTGCGGCATCAGTGCTGACGGTTAAACCTAATCTGCCATACTCTTCTAAATCAATATCTTGAAGCTTTGATTTGATATCACTTAATTCTTTTTGATATTCAATATTTTCTTTAATCGCATCATTCTTCTTTTTCATATTTTCAGCATAATCATCTTGATATGCATCTAAATATGCTTGTGCTTTTTTTGCTTTAATCAACTCACCCACAGAATCCTTAAGATCAATTACTTCTCCATTTTGATCAACTATTTTTTGGCTTTCTTCATCCAAATGAGCATTTAGTTGTGGAAACGCATCATTCAACTGGCCTAATGTTACTGCAAGTTGCTCTTTAGTTCCTATGTATACACCATTTTCATCAATATTTCGACGAAGTGAATTATAGTAACTTTCTAAGACAGAAATTTCACCTAATTCAATATCCATTTGTCTTTTTGATGCACTCGCCATTTGATCCATACTTGCTATAGAATCCTTAATAGTATTATTCTTATCAATCATTGCATAATGTTCTGCATTTATAACCTTGTCATATTCCATTAAACCAGCAGTTAAAGCCGCAATAGCACCAATACCAATAGAAACTACTAGACCAACCCAACCTGTGGATGCGGTAGTTAATGCTTTTATTCCTTCAGCTGCACCATTTGCTAAATCTGCAATTGTTTTAAATGTACTAAATACATCAACTGCTCCTTTTACTCCATTCCATACATCACCTAAAGTATCAGCATAAGAATCAAATTCTGATTTTGATTTGCTTACACCTGTATTTGACAAAGCAATTGTTAACCTTTTAACTGCATCTTCATTGTTCTTAAATTTTATTTCCAATGTTTTTGATTCTTCTGAAAGTTTTTGTATTGAATCTAAAATCATCGAAAAACTTGTAATAGATTGTTTTGATTTTTCTGACAAACCCAATATTGACTCCCCAAACATGGATACAGCATTATCATTGTTTAAATTACTTGCATTACTTGCAAGTTTTTCAATATTGCTTGAAATACTTGGTATTAATTCTTTTAATGTCATGAATGCTACAGTAAGATTATTTAGTTCTTGAGAAGAATTTTTAATTGAATTCTCAATGTTAGCAAAGCCTTCATCAATAGAGCTACTTATCTTATTCACATTTTCCATTGAATCTTCTATTGTTGATACCAATTTTTTTAATACTGAATTACATTTCTTTATAATCTTATCAACATCTTTTGAATTTACTTTGATATCATAGTAAATTGTTTGTTTTTGAATTGTCATTTATTTTGACCTCCTTTCACACCCAAAAAAAAGGAGTTCGCAAAATCATTGCTAATATCCTCTTGTTTCTCCAGTGAATACTCTTTTTTCAGTTTTCTAATTCTCTGCTTTTGCTTAGCTGAGTAGTTTTCATCAATTTCCATACTTCTAATATTCATGATTTGTATTAATCTAATTTGCTCATCACTAATATTCTCCAATAAGCAACTAAACGCAAACCAATGCAAATTAGTTTCAATTAAATTAATTTTATAAACTTGCATAAAAGCTGATAAAATCAACCCACTATCAATAGTGTAATCTATCACTTTGTTATGCTTCTTACTGTTTGTTTTTTCTTCTTGATATAATTGAATAAAGCCAATTAACTCATTAAATGCTAATGATGTATTTCTAGGTATGTTATTACCATAAAATATACGTATAGAATTGATTATTTTTTCTTGCTCACAAAATAAATCATTGTCAAGAAGTTGTATAATAGATAAAATACATTTAAAATCAGTATTTACCTTGTAAACAACTTCTTCAACAATAACTTCATTAGGATATTCATCTAGGAGGAAGTTAAAAGACATCTTAATTCAATTTTTCAGGTGTGTTTGAATCAACTATTTTATTCAATTTTTGTATCTTGAATTTCTCTATCTCAGCAAGTAAATATTGTACTAGCTCAGCTATGTTGTTAAAATCTATAACTCTATCTTTAAATATTTTCTCAAAGCTTTGCTTACCTAATAATTCTTCAATGAAATTTTGCATTGATTCTACATAGTTTTGTATATCGTTTAATTCTGGTTCTTTGATTTGTGCAATTACAATTGATTTATTTCGAATTTCATTAATTGCTTCAATTACTTTATTAGTCGATAAATCAATTGTGTATTGCTTATCTTCTATTTCAACACTTAACTTATTACTAAAATAAAATGCCATGTTCAATTCCTCCTATAATTTTATCTTATGCTTCTGCTCCACCATCAACAGTGAATGTTTTGGTAGACATATTGAATGATCCAATTACAGCATCACCATCATATGTTAATGTAGCTGTTACAGCTAATGCTTCACCTGAAGGACCTGAACCTGGATTATCAATTGAGATAACTACTGGTTGCTTAACAGCCTTGCGTGCTGTTTCAGTACCTTCCCAAGTGTCCACAACAACAATATTTGTATGTGCTTTTGCACCAATATCCCAAGTACGTGCAATATCAAGAATATATTCCATTACAGGATCATCCGAGAATGCTTCTGCAGTAATTGCCATAGTAGGTGCATAACCGTTAATACCTCCTGCAGCATTTTGTTGGTGAACATATTGTTTTTCTGCAGTTTTTGCATTTCCTGCAACAGTCCAGTCTGTTACACCATTTCCAAATAATTCATATTTTCCATCGATGTCTAAGAACGCTAAGCGTTGATGTCTTAAAATTGTAGCCATAATTTTTTCTCCTATTTTTCTATATTTACATCATTGATTGGAAAGGTTATTTGAATTTTTAATAAGTCCTTATCTTTTTCAAAATTTACACAAACTTTTTGTTCTTCTATATCATTTAAAATGCTTTTATTTTTTATTTGTTGTGTATCTAGCACATTTGCATCAACACCGTTTGTAGTAGCAATTTTAGATTGACTATTGAACAATTCCTTAAGTTCAGTTATCTCTTTCACAACTTTTTGTGTTTTTAGTTTTTCTGCATTGATGTCTTTACCATTTTCCGCAAAAACATAATTAATTTGCTCGGTAGTAAATCCTCTCGCGATTAATTCTGACTTCTTCATATAACCATTTCCTCTCATAAAAATAGTTTTAGGTGCATCCACCAATAGACTATTTAAGGTCTAATCTACTGACCAAGTTATCTAGATATCTTTTATTGCTAGTTATTTATAAATAGCAAGCGTGTCCGTAAAGTGGACCTGAGACCATTATATATGTCTTCTGTGCGAAACGCGTTGCAGCTTTTGAAGAATCGCTTCTTTCTTACGACATATCGTTGATTTGTCATAACTATACACTTCTGCAATGCGATCATAGTTTTGCTCAAACCAATATACTCTTTCAAGTAAATCAATTTCAACATCATCTAACTCTTGTAAATAGAACATGATTTCTCTTACTGCAAATAAACTAGCATTTCTTTTTTCAATATAATATTTTTCATCTTCTAAACACTCCAATATATTATTTTTAAATATTCTTGTACCTCGTTGTACTTTTGCCTCTTCATAACCTAATATTTTGGGTGCATGTATGTTACCTGATAATTCCTCATTGATTAATACGAGTTTTTCCTCAAATTCAATAAGAGATAAAACTTGATACTTAAATAATTTCAACTTTAAATCCAGCTCAATTTTTCTCATATGAGCCACTTTCATTACTTTCTAATAACTCGGTAATTTTATAGATTTTAAATTTTACTAGTTGTTTAAAATTAGATGTTTGACAAAACTGTTCTCTAGTTTTTATTCTAAAACTTCCATCTTTTTCAATTACTGGATTATCATGTTCATCTTTCTCAACATCTTCACAAAATATTCGAACAAAATTACTATTTCCTTCTTTCGATATTAAATTAAACCCATTCCTTACTGCATAATTCAAAAATTCAAATTCATCTTTTGTAAGCATACCCAAACTCCCCTCTTCCTATTTAATTCTTGAACATCCCACTTAACTGCCATCAAGTTTTCTACTTCATATAATTTAAAAGAGTTCATACTTTTAGTGTTTATCAAGAAACTTGAATATATTTCAAGTATATATCATGATATATGATTTTTCAATTGATTTATCACAAGTTTCTTGAATTATTTTGGTTGACAAGATGTTTTTGCTTTGATATGTTTAGATTAATATTAGGAGTAATAATTATGGGAATAGGTAAAAGAATAAAAGAAGCACGTGAAATAAAAGGACTAACACAAGTTCAGCTAGCAAAACTTATCGGTGTTACTCCTTCTGCGATAACAAATTATGAGAGTGATACAAGTCACCCAAAAGAGCAAATACTGTATGATTTAATGAAACACTTGAATGTAGATGCTAATTTCTTGTTTCAAGATGCCATTGATTTCAAAAGAGAGTCTTTCACTGCAGCTGAAATCGAACAAATACACAAATTTAGAAGTCTTGATGATTATGGCAAAACAGCAGTTAACTCTATGCTTGAACATGAGTATAGACGAGTAACATCAACCTCTGGACAGTTTTTTACACGAGAGGATGCCTATCAGTATTTAACATCAACACAAATTTTTGCAATGGGTGGTTTTGATCCTGAACAAATGAATAGTGATGAATTGATTGAACTAGCTAATGAACTTTACACAGTTAAAAATAAATAAAAGGTGAACTTATGAAAATCGAAGAAATTATACAAGTTGCTCAAACCATTAAATCTTCAAATATTTATGATGTATTAATGGAATATAATTTGAATATAATTTATAGTGAAATATTGAACAGCAAAAAATTTGATGCAACACTTTCAGAGAATTTTATCCTTATCAAATCCGATTTAACACCTGAATACGAACGTTTTGTGTTATTTCATGAACTAGGTCATTATCTATTACATCATGAATCTGGAGTTCGATTCTCTTTCTATCTTTCAAAATATAAAAATCGCATAGAAAATGAAGCAAATGTATTTTCATTTCTTTGCTTAACTAAAGATATTGATTTAACAAACATGAATATTATCGAACTCTCTACTAGCCTGGGAATACCAGAGAAAATTGCAACGAAAATATATGAATTTTTGATTTCGAAGCAGCTTAATGTATTATCAAATAAAAAATAGCTATTTTTTATGCTTTTTATACAATTACGATGTAGAACATACTTAATTTATCAAAGTTCAACTACCTACTTAATTCTAAAAATTTATATGATTATTTGATTGGTTTTGATACATTTTCTAAATATTATCAAACTATAAAAACAAAAATATTTTCAAATAGAAATATATGTATTAGTTAAAATATTATTAGTTAAAAATATATATTTTCCTATTTTATAAAAGAATTTTTATTGCTTATCTATTTAATATACTTTTCCTTATGATTACACCATTTTTTGTTCTATAAATCAATATTAAGAAAATCGTAGCAAATTCAGCAGTACACATTATTATCATGATTAGAAAACGTATAAAAATCTCAATGTCCAATGTAGATATAACCAAATAATTTACATATGAAACAAGTAGTAGAATAACTATTCCTAAAATTTTCTTTACCAGATACACCTTTATATTAACAACTTGATCTATTTGATTAATCAGTATTATTCTAATAATCCAAATAAATATATTTGAAATAATTGTACCAATAATAACTCCATTAAGTCCAAATATCCTTGAAAAATAGATAGATAGCACAATATTCATACTGGCCATAATCACATCATAATATCTTTCGTTAATTAATTGTCCTGTTGTTCTCAAATATGAATATAATGAGAATTGGGAGAATACTATCACAAAGTTGAGTACTAACAAAACTGTTGTAAATTGTGATAAATATTCAGCTCCATATAGAATATTTACAAACATATCTGTTAATCCTAACAGGTATAAAGAACAAAATGCAATGATGACAAAACAAACACAATCATACAATTGAATTAATTGTGATTTGGACTCTGTATTTGTTTCAGCTGAATTGATAATTTCTGAAAAACTTGCTTGGATTGATTCAACACCCCTTTTCGCTAGAAGTGTAATTGTCATGAAAATCATATAATAATTACTATAAACGCCTACTTGAATAATACCGCAATTCATTGATAGAACAATGGAGTCAGTTGAATAATATATATAATCACTTAAATCAATTACTGCTTGTTTTATCGCTACTTTCTTAAGTCTTACAAAGTGAGTTAATGATATCTTACTTGAGATTGGGAAAATATGATATTCTTTATTTGTTATGCGACTACATATAAATGAATATAAAATCATTTTAAATGAAACTGCGAATACATATAGAATATAGTTTTCAGTTTTAAATATGATTACTATTTGAAGTGCAGCAAAGAAAACAGTCAAAATCAAGTCAACTATAAATAATTTATATTCTTTTTGCATAACTATCATTATTGAACGTTTATAGTCCACAAATACATTACTTATTGATGCTAGAAATTGTGAATAAAAAGCAATTTGAAGAGTTTCTATACTTAAAGTATTTGATGAGATAAATAAATTTATATTAAAACATACTACTGTTCCTACAATAAGTAAAGCAAAAGACAATAAATATGTTATCTTCTTACTTATTAATACATATTCAGCAAAATCATCCATTTTATTATTTGCAAATGCTTTATTCAAATGAATATATGTGGCAGTTCCATAACCACAACACAATAATTGTATTGTTGCAAATAAACTAATCAAAACATCTTGTGCTCCAATAACATCAATACCTATGACCATTAGAAATATTTTTCTATTAATCATACCAAAAAGCATTGAAACAACAGAGAGTGTTATCCCAAATACTAAATTTTTGAATGAATTTGAAGTTCTCTTTGTCATTTTACTTTTCATCTTTATACACTTTTTCTATAAATTAATAAATTTCAAATATCCTTAGAATGTTCACGATATCCTTTTATCATCTGTTTTACTGAATTGGAAATATTTATATCCCCTTTATATTCGTTATACTTTACTAATGCGTAAGTACCAATTAATACAAAGCCAAATATTGGAAATAATCGGTGAAATATTGCACCTTTTGAAACAAAATAATTCTCATCAAACCCTTTAAACCAACTTGAATCACTATCATCCATTGTTCCTATTACCAAAGGTATATATAAAATTTTCATACCTTTTTTAAGGCAGTCTATTAAGAATATATTTTCTTCTCCACACATATAATGGTTACTACCAGATCCAAACTGTATATCAAATCTTATGTTTGCATCAACAATACTCTTTCTTCTAAACGCTATTTGACTGGAAATAATTCCAAGTGAGCTTATCATATTAATGCGTTTTTTTCGACCAATCCTTTTTTGGACAAATCTAGGTGATCTGTTAATATAGAAAATAATAATATCATATGCAGGATACTTTTCAAATTCATTTGTGATTAGTTGAGCAAAATTATCAATATATGAAATATCATCATCTGCAAATAGGCAAATATCAGCTTCACTATTTTCAATTGCTATGTTTCTACTTAAACTCAAACCAAATTCATTTAAACTAATTACATTCTTTTTTTTCTCACAGATATTATTCGAATCTAATATATTATGATTACATTGATTAATTATCAAGCTATTACAGCTTATATTATTAGAATGTAGCATTCTTTCTAGTTCATAGTTGCTTTTATTCATTGTTGATACTAATAGTTGAAAACTGCATTGTGACTTTATATTTGTCTTGTTCATTTTATAAGTATCACTTTTCTTATTGCATCTCTTACTAAAATCATAAACCTTGATAAATAAAAGCTATTAATCAATAGGTAACGAACAACGAAGTAATAGGCTATACCATATTTATCTTTATAGAATTTCTTAAAATATTTATTGTTTAAATCAAATTTTAACAATTCTTTTTTTGTATTGCTATATTCTTCTTTATCATTATTCATTATATCAATTACCAATAATTGCAAAAATGTATCAATGACCATATAATCTCCAAATAACATCATATTGCTATCATCGTTATATTTTGATTCACAGATTATTGTTCTCATTTTCTTTGAATTTTCAACTACAGATTTATATAATTCTATACTCCGTGTATTGCTCATAGATTCCTTAACATATCTATAAATATACAACGGCTCTAAACTACTTATGATGTTATTAGTATTCAACATAAGTTTTATGATTGCACCATCTCCACTTTTCTCAAAAAATCTAAATTCCATTTCGTCCAAATATGATTTTCTAAATAACTTATTAACTACCATTAGACTATCATCTAAAAATTCTGGATCAACTTTTCCTTTATATTCTTTAAACCAAGCCCTAAAATTTTTATTCATCGGATATGATTCAACATTACAAATTGAAATATCTGCATTTTCTAGCTCACAAAGTGTATATAATGTTTTGAGATAATTTGGTTTAACATAATCATCACCATCTACGAAACAAACATATCTGCAATTGCTAGCTAATTCTAACCCTTTATTTCGAGCACCACCTAATCCTGTATTAGCTTGCTTGTGTAACAAAATTTTAGATTCATTCAACATTAAATTAGTTACTAATGAGCATGATTCATCTGTTGAACCATCGTCGATGACTAAAATATTAAAGTTTTCAAATTCTTGTTGAAGAAGTGATTTAATACAATCCTCAATATATTTTTCTTTGTTATATAATGTGACAATCACAGTGATATCTATCATGTTGCTTCTCCTTCGCATGGTTTATTTTGCTTTTTGCTCTTTATTTCTGCGTTTTTCATTTTCTGATTTTCAAATATATTGTACTGAAGAAATTATAGTTTTTTATTATAAATATAAACTGTTCATACTTTAGTTTCTTAATCAAAAATAAGAAAGTACAATCTATTAATTGCCTCTTATCATCAAAATTTATATTTCTATATTCAATTATTTTTTTCGCTTTAATAAAGTTATTTTTACATGTATTAGTGTCTAAATTTTCATTAATATAATCACTTTTTACTAACCCAATAAAAATATTTACCAAGTATTTAAAATAATTTCTTTCTAGTTCAAAATTAGTAGTATCTATCATTTCATTAAGCTCCGTTAAAATCTTAATTTCAATATCAGTTTTAAATGAGTGTCTAGTATTTGTAATAGAATTAGGAATCATTCGATTATAATAATATAGAACTTCTTTAGAAGTCTTAATTTGATTTGCTTTTTTTAAGAATTTCACATTAAACCCAAAGTCTTCAGCAATACCTATACTCTCATCAAACATAATTTCAAATTCATCAATAATTTTTCTTTTATATATTTTGTTCCATGGAAAGTTCAAAACTGCTGGATCAAAGAAAATAGGATTCATTAGGAATAAATTTTTTTCATAAGTTAAATTAATTGGTGAGTATATTTCATTTTTATTAGGACCATGTATTACACAACCAAACAAGAATAAATCAATATTTTTGTCTTCAATTAATTCGTTAATCACATCAAAATAATTACTTGCTACCTCATCATCGCTATCTACAAAAGTAACATACTCTCCTTTTGCCATTTTTAATCCTTCATTTCGTGCCGTTGACACGCCTGATTTTTCTATTCGCTTGTGAAGTATATTAGTGTTATTTTTAAGATGAATTTTAAGTATTTCACTTGTATTATCTGTTGAACCATCATCTATTAAAATTAATTGAGCATTGCTTGGTAATTGCATTAAAAGTATATTTAGTAATTTACCTAGAGTACGCTCTGAATTGTATATTGGAATTATTATACTAATTTTTATTGTTTTCTCCATAATATATTTCCTTCTTATTTTTTTAATTTATCATTACCGTCATTATACTTAATAAACATATAAATAATACTTTAAGTAAAATATAACTTAGAATTTTCAATATTGATTATATTCACTTGGTATTAATGCTTATTCCTTAATTTCAATTACTCTATTAATAAGCTATTTAAGATTATAAAAGAAGAATTTAATGTATATTTTACAGTACAATTTCATTTTCTTTAAATATTTATTATTTGTAGAATATCCACTGTTTTTAAACCAGTTTTGACATGTTTTTCGCGCTTTTATAATACTAAACGGCTTATGCTTCCATTCACGATACATACTACCTATTAACAAATGATAAATTGCTAAAAATTCGATTTCATTTTTATATATTTCACTTACTCTTCTTTCAACTGCATATTCTTTGATTTGATTTAGTGTTGCAATCATATCAACAATCTTTGTTTCATAGCTATTCATAGTATTTTCTTTTCTTACATGATAAGAATATGTTTTTTTATCAACAAACACAGTTGAAGGATTTGCCATTAACAAAGAAATAGTGAAATATAAATCTTCGTATATCCTGCTACTTGGAAATTCTATTCCATTTTTCATTAAGAAATCTTTGCGAATAACCTTAGCAAAAGGTGCAATTAACACTTGTGTAATTAAGCTTGGATTTTCTTGAACTGTTATTTTTTGGTTTATATTTACATTTTGTATATATTCAAAATTAGATTCGATGAAACTTACTTGATAATCAAATTTCCTTTTAATCTGTGTTATACCTAGATCCATATTATTATGATTAATCATATTGTAAAATTCACTAATATAATTTATTTCTACTTCATCATCACTATCAATAAAAACTAAATAATCACCCCTCGCTCTTTTGATTCCAATATTTCTTCCGACTCCTTGCCCTTCATTTTCTTTTGTTATTATCTTGAAGTCTTTGAACTTTATTCGGTATGACTCAAGAATTGATATTGTCTTGTCAGTAGATCCATCATTAATTACTATTAATTCAAAATTTGTATTAATCTGATTTAGAAGGCTGTCAAGACACCGGTTTATATGTTTTTCGCCATTATAAATGGGTATAATTACTGTAATCATATTTTCTCTATTTTATTCTTGTAAACGAGATACTAGAATATGTTTTCCCCTCTATTTTTTGTAAACGATCAAGTAGAATCTCAAATTTTTTTAGACTTATTACTTTACAAGATTTACCTTCACTACTTTTTTAAGCTCTTTATTAATTTGCTCGTTCTTATTAAATCACTCTTGAGAATTTAGATAGTTCCATTTTTAGATATGTCTGAGAGAGTGATAAGTGAAACTTAGTTTTAGTTATTTCAATTCTATTCATTTCACATACTGCTAAATGCTGCAAAAATGAAGTAATTGAGTTAGATTTTCAAATAAATAATTCAATATCAAGCTTAGTTTTTTGATTTCAAATCCAATCACAATTCATTAAATGAAGCTTTTCTTGAAGTAGTTAGAAGAAATTTAGTAAAAAAATATCTTCCAGTACATTTAAATGAAACTTTGTAAACCAATCCTTTAGATTTTAAGCTTCAATGAGAACATTTGTTTCTTTATTAGCATTCGCTACATTTTATTAAATGTTGCCTTGAACTTTTGATTAGAATTCTTGTGCTTATCAATTTTTATAGCCTAGTATTTAACTGACCTATTATAATAAATCAAGTGTCGGTAAAGCGTCGTTTTTAAATTGTATCTTTCCATATTTCGTTCATTCCAAGCTATATTTATTACAATCTGGATTGAATTAAGAACAACATAAAAAAAATGTACTTCTAATCAAATTAGAAATACATCCCACTACTATATGTAAATTTTTCTTCCTATCAAGTGGGTACTACATTTTTCGTATGAATTATTGTTATCTACAATGAGGTTTTGTCATTTCAATTCCTCCAAGTGTAAATTCACCCCAACTATACTGTGACATATACTCACCTTTGTATGAATTAATTGCGTGGAGTTCACCATTCATCCAGTTGTAATAATCACAAGCAATTTTGCTTGGAATAATTGAAATTGTACCCCGTTTTTTACAAATCACATCGGTTATTCCAAATTCTGAAAATGTGCGCCATAAATCTGATTTTAAGTCTCTTAAATAGGAATTTCTTTTTCTTGCGCAATCAATGTCTTCCCATAAAGTTGCAATGATTTCTCCATTTGTACAAGCAGCTCCTTTTCGATCAATTAAGTAAGCTAATAACTCTTTGGTTTTACTGTAAGTAAATTTCATTGGTATTCCATTAATAAACACTTCAAAATTTCCAAAGCACTGAAACCATAATTCATGATTGCAAAACAAATCTATGGGATGGCGTAAATTTTCTAGTTCCCATTCTATTTTTTCAGTGGTAATTGGCTTTAAGATATACCCACTACTATGTAAAGTAAGTGCGTCTACTGCATATTGCCTATATGCTGTAACAAATATAATATTCACTTTTGGGTTCAATTTTTTTAGTTGCTTGGCAAGTTCTATACCATCAACATCTCCCATATCAATATCCAAAAATGCTAATTCACATGTGCTACAAATTGCAAAAGAAAGAGCTTCTTCTCCTGTACTAAATCCATTCACTTTGACATTAGGTAATACTTCTTGAATTGAAGTTATTAAAAGTTGTAAAGCAATTCTCTCATCATCTACCGCTATTACTGACATTTTTTTATATCTCCTTTGGGTATTGTTAATCTTGCAACTGTTCCATATCCTACTTTACTTTCAATTGAAAGTGTACCCTTACACATCATCCATAATCTTGTACGCACATTATTTATTCCAATATGCTCTTTATTATCATGCTGTATTTCGCTAATATCAAAACCAATCCCATCATCACTAACAATAACTTCAAAATAATTCAGTTCTTCTACTGTTTTCACCTTAATCGTTCCACCTTTTTTTACTTTTGTTATGCCATGCTTTACTGCATTCTCAACAAGCACTTGGATAGTCAAAGCAGGAATATTAAAATCAATTACTTCTAAATCAAATTCAACATTTAGTTTATTCTCAAATCGTTTCTTTTCAATACTAAGGTATGTCTTAATATACTCTAATTCATCAACAAACGGTATAGGTGATTTTTGAGTTAGTGAATTTAGGTTATGTCTTATGTAATCTGCGAAATTAGCAGTTACTTCCTTTGCTTCTTTTGGATTTTCATCGCATAATCCACAAATTGTTGTAAGTGTGTTATACATAAAATGTGGTTGTAATTGGCTCAATAAAATCATCATACGACCTTGTATAAGTTCGTTCTCTCTATCCTGCAATCGTTGTCGCTGCCCTCTTTGCATTACTGCATATATCCAAATCAAAGAAAGCGAAATCGAAAGAAATATTTGTGGACCATTCCAAAAAAAACGCGTACCAAAAGCAATTAATGGAAGAAAACAATAACTAAGCAGTGCCCATCGTTCTTTCTTATTTAAATTTTGATGACATTGTAAAATCATCCATATTCCAATGACACAAACAGAAGCCCACGCAAAATGTCCAAACCAATAACCCCATCCATAATTCATGACATCAAATTGTGTTTGCACATTTACAACACTTGATACACCATTTAGCATGATAAAAATTGTCCATATAAGAATTGAAAATGCAAAGAGAAGTATACTTGGTATTGCTATTTTTTCAGATATTGGACCACGTTGCGAAAGAAATTTTATTACAAAAAATACAAATATTGAATTTACAACCAAAGATAACACTGTAGGAAGCACTGAGAGCAAAATCATTAAAATAGGATAATTGATTTGTTGATAAAAGAACCAGTGCAGTGCATCCAAAATTAAAACCATTAAATGAAAAATGACCATTATTGTAAGACTTCTATCAAATACGTCTGAATTTTTTTCATTATACATACTGACTAACAAAATAATGATAACTAAAGCAGCAAATATCTCTAAGCTACCGTTAGCAATTTCCATATTTATTTTCCATGATATTCTTGCACATAAGGTACATAAATATCTTTTCCTTTCTTGCATCTTATTAATACTATTTCAATTAACATATAAAATGCTTCTTACTTTACCCATAAAATTTTATCGAATTAAATTTTTATAAAATGTTTTAACTAAATTTTTTCACTCCAAATCAACTATATAGAACCTTCTCTCAGTTTTTAATTTGTATTGATTACAATATTTTTCATTAAATACTTAATCCGCAGCTATACATAGATCTCATATTAAACATTATTAAAGCATAATTTTCAATATTTGGCATTCTATTTATTGATGATTTATTTCTTCCATATTGCTAATATTGCTTAACTTTGAGTTCTATTAATATTCTCTCTAATTCCTATTCTTGTAATCAATTAAGCAAAAGTATAAACTTGGACAAATGATAAATACACACCATCCTGCACTTACAAAGAAACCTGCTTTACTCCAAATTTTAAAATCTCTAATAAGATTAAAAAATTTCTTTCGATAAACTAGATAATTGTTAGAATTGTTATTCTTACACCGTTTGTAGTTATTCATAGTCAACCATATTTGATCAACTCTTGCTCGTAAATAATCCTGGTGATTTATCTCTTTAATAAATTGACATCTATTGTCAAAAGCATTCCAAGCATCTTGTAATTTTTTTTCGCTAAATTCATTACCAATACTATTCTCACGATTTTGTAAATAGAAATACAATTTTGCATCTGTATATACAACCGATTTTGCTTCATATAATAAATGATGAATAACAAACTCATCTTCATGGTATTTATCGATTGGAAATTTGATATTATCAAATAATTCTTTTTTATATAGTTTGTTGCACATAATTACCATATTGAGGGGATCTCTTGATAATTCATAAAACATATCTTTTTCATGAATTACTTTTATTTTATTAGTTATACTTCCTTTAATTTCTTCTTTTTCATATGTTTTGTATACTTCGCAAGTAGATATATTTGCATTTGAGCCCATCATGTTTTTTAGAAGAGTCTCATACATCAGGGGATGAATATAATCGTCTGAGTCAACAAACCCAACATAGTCACCTCTTGCCAATTCTAATCCTACATTTCTAGCGCTAGACAACCCACCATTTAACTTATGTATGACTTTGACTCTAGCATCCCTTTTAGCGAAATCATCACATAAATTCGCTTCATATATAGTAGTTCCATCATCTACAAGAATAACTTCTAAGTCACTATATGTTTGACACAAAATTGAATTAACACATTTTTGCAAGTATTTCTCTGTATGAAAAATTGGTACTATAACACTAATCATATCTATTCTCCAATGCTTTGTATTTAGTAATATTATATATTATACTTCCTTTTACCACTACACCTCAAAATAATTTCATTATCTATATATTTCAATTCCTTATTCTCTTGTTTATTTATTCATAATAAAAATGCACCCTGTAAATTCCTATCCAATTAACAAGGTGCACTAAATTTTATTTCTGAAAAGCAAATTTCTCTTATTGCTTATTTCTTAAAGATATGATTCTTAAATAATTTAACTATTTCTACAATCACAATTGGACATAATGCAAATCCAAGAGAAATTAATGCATATTGTGAATCTAATGGAACTAAATTAAAGATACCATTGATTCCTGGGACATACATAACAATAATTTGTAATGCCATACCTACAGCTAATGCTCCCCATAAATACTTGTTATTGAATATTGTTCTATGGAAAATACTGTGTGTACTCTTAATATTAAATGCATGGAATAATTGTGATAGAGATAATGTCATAAATGCCATTGTCATACCAATTTCATGATTTACATTATTACCAATGATGTATGCAGTTAGTGTTAATATACCAACCATCAAACCTTGCCATGCTATTGTAAATCCAAGTCCATGAGCGAAGAAACTTTCATTCTTTGGTCTTGGCTTCTCTTTCATAATATCTTTATCCACTGGCTCAAGTCCTAATGCAAATGCAGGTAATGTATCTGTGATTAAGTTAACCCACAACAAGTGAACTGGTAATAAAGGAACACCTAAATTAAATCCAAATAAACTGATTACTGATGCTCCAAAGATTGTGATAACTTCTCCAATATTACTAGATAGTAAGAATTGAACATCTTTCTTGATGTTATTGTAAATACCACGACCCTCTCTTACTGCATGAATAATTGTTGCAAAATTATCATCTGTTAAGATCATATCAGCAGCACCTTTTGTTACATCGGTACCTGTGATACCCATAGCACATCCAATATCAGCCTTTTTAAGAGCTGGTGAATCATTTACACCATCTCCAGTCATTGCTACTACATGTCCTTTACTTTGCCACATACTAACAATTCTCACCTTGTGTTCTGGTGCAACACGTGCGTAAACACTTATTTTTTCTAACTCTGTATATAATTCTTCATCTGTCATATTTGATAACTCAGTACCTGTTATCGCTTTTTGACCTTCATTTAAAATACCTAAATCTTGTGCAATTGCTTTTGCTGTTGTTACATGGTCACCTGTAATCATGATAGTACGGATTCCACCTTGTTTTGCTTCTTCAATTGCTACTTTTACTTCAGGACGTGGAGGATCTATCATCCCAACAAGTCCAACAAATGTCATTTGATTTTCAACTTCACTTGCATCAAGTAGAACTGGGACCTCTTTCCAACGTCGAATTGCTACTGCCAATACACGTAATGCTTGATTTGCCATTTTTTCATTTGCATCACTTGCATCACTTGGTGTGTTAATACATTTTGCCATGATAACATCAGGTGCCCCTTTAGTAATTGAAAGCACACCATCTTCAGTATCATAGAACACTGTCATTAATTTACGTGTAGAATCAAAAGCAATTTCATCTCCACGTTTTGCAATCATGTATAAATCTTCTTTTTTATCACCCATCTTGAAACTTGCTTCTACTAATGCAGTTTCAGTTGGATCTCCTAATAATTTAGTTTCACCATTTTCAAATTTTAATTCAGCATCTGAACAAAGAGTGAAACATTTCATCATTTCTCTTACATCCACATTACCTTCACCATTAAAATCTTCAATACCATTCTTAGCAGTAAATGTTTTTACTACTGTCATTTTGTTTTGTGTTAATGTTCCTGTTTTATCACTACATACAACACTTGCTGATCCAAGAGTTTCTACAGCTGGTAGTTTACGTACAATTGCATTGTTTTTAACCATTTTTGTTACACCAATCGCAAGAACGATTGTTACAACAGTTGCTAAACCTTCAGGGATTGCAGCAACTGCTAAGGCTACCGATGTTTTAAATGATTCAAGAATTGTTAATCCTGACATCCACTCAAGTCCAAATACGATTACACAGATTCCTAAGCACATAACACCAATTACTTTACTGATTTGTGCTAATTTATTTTGAAGTGGCGTTGTTTCTTTCTCTGAGCTCATCAACATCGATGCAATCTTACCAACTTCATTTTCCATACCGACAGTTGTGATAATCATCTTACCACGTCCATAAGTAACTACAGTACTTGCGAAAGCCATATTCTTTTGATCACCTAATGGACAATTTTCAAGCTCAATGACATCACTGATTTTATTAACTGGTAGTGATTCTCCAGTTAATGCACTTTCATCTATTTGTAGATTATATGATTCTAAAATTCTACCATCACTTGGAACTAAATCTCCTGCTTCAAGAATGACCACATCTCCAACAACTAATTCTCTTGAAGGAATAGTATATCTTTCTCCATTACGAATTACTTTTGTATTCGGTGCGCTCATTTTCTTCAATGCTTCTAGTGATTTTTCAGCACTGTTTTCTTGAGCAACTCCTAAAATAGCATTAAATACGACAACAACTAATATAATTAAACTATCAATCCATTCATGTGGATCAACAACGATTGATATGATTGCAGCAGCAATCAAAACAATGATAAGTGGATCTGTGAATTGCAATAAAAATTTAATGAAGATTGATTGCTTCTTCTCTTCTTTCAATTCATTGGTACCACATTTCGCTCTTATTGTTTCAATCTCACTTTGATGTAAACCTTTTTGTTCATTACTTTGTAATTCTTCTACAACTTGGTCTTTTGTTCTGTTATAAAACATATTTTCCTCCTAGAAAAGCAAAAAGCAAGACTCCACCCACTTTTGCAATGGATAGGTCTTGCTTATCAAGAGATTTAAGTATCCGGGTTTTCACCGAGATGTCGAATACTTACACAGAATATTTTCTGCAGCTACTCCCCTACTCAATGATAAAAAGATACTACGTTTGCCATCGTTTGTCAATGAAATTCCTAGCAACCGCCGGACCTATTCCAACTACATTTATTATAAAATTCTATCAATTTTTAAGCAATCAAAGTTATCAGTTTCAATGTTCATGATATACTATAGATGAGGATGGGTTTATGAAAAGATATTTCATTATCGTCGAAGGACAAGTACAAGGTGTTGGGTTTAGAAATTATACGCAAATGAATGCAATGAAAAATAATTGCACTGGTTGGGTGCGAAATATGGATAATGGAATGGTTGAAATACAAATTCAAGGCGAAGTAGAAAAAATAGATAAAGTCTTAAGAATTCTACGTGAAGGAAATCATTTCATCAAAGTTACAAACATAACAATTAAAGAAATTCCATTAAATCCCAATGAAAGATTCTTTAAATACAGATAGAGTTGCACATAATAGAGTCACTCTATTTTTTTATTTCAAAATTTCTTAACTGTTGACAACTGTCAACAAAGACTGTAAATTAAATGTAGATTACATTTGTAGACTTTCGGAGGTTAACCTGTGAAGCGAAAACTCTTAGATATATTGATTATGATTTCATTTTGTTTCATTATTACTCTTATATTTTGTTATCCCTACTTAAATGAATCCATATTTATTGGTCCGGATACTGCTTTTCATATGAATCGAATTGAAGCATTAAGTATTGCGATTGGAAACAATGATTTTTACCCTCGTATTTTCTTTCATCAAAATTATAATTTTGGATATGGTAGTCCCATGTTTTATTCTTTCTTCTTTCTTTATTTTCCTGCATTATTACGTATCATTGGCATTAGTGTTTATGACACCTATCATATCTTCTTGTTTGTCTGTGCATTTCTTGCATCCATATCAATGTATAAATGTGCATCTCTTATATTAAATAAAAATAAAAAAATATACATTTGGTTTACTGTTTTATTCTATATATGGAATTGTTTCTATATGTCAGATTTCTATAAACGAGGTGCTGTTGGAGAAACATTAGCTTTCATCTTCATTCCTATCGTTATTATGGGAATGTATCATTCAATTCACAGTAGCTTTAAGAAACAGTATATCCTTGTCTTTGGTTTTTGTGGCTTACTCTTATCTCATAACATCTCATTTGTTATTATGGTCATCCTTTACGGTATTTATTTATTGATTCATATCAAATATCTTTTAAAAAATAGAAAGCGTATTATTTGGATTTCCTTTATCACAATCTTCTCAGTCTTAATGACTTGTTTCTTTACACTTCCAATGATTGAGCAATTAGCAAGTGGTAGTTATCGTATTAGTGATTACTTTGGAACAACTTCATTAGTTGATAGTGCAATGAAATTTAGAGATATCTTTGACTTTCGTACAGATGAAAGCAAGTATTTATGTGATTCAGTTGGACCATTTCTTTTATTTATTCCTCTTCTTTATCCATTTACAAAGAAAAAAAATAAACTCATAACATTTTGCATTATCGCAGGATATATTATGGTCTTAATGACCACCAATCTATTTCCATGGCAATATTTTAAATTCTTAAGTTTCTTACAATTTCCAACACGATTACTTATTCCTTCTGTTTGCTTGTTAGCACTTAGTGCTGGCTATACCGTTGCATATGCTCCAATTCATAAAAAGTACAAAGCGTTTTTCAATAAAGGATTACTGATTGTTGTTGTACTTGTTGGTGTTCTTCAATTATTTGGATACACAAGAACTCCTGGAATTATTACAAAACATACAAAAGGTGAAGAACTTTCTAATGATGAACAGTTCTTAGGATCTGCTAATTGGTATAACTTACTTGAAGTATCATCACCAGATTATTTACCAATTGTTACAAATGTTGATCATCGTATGCATGGCACTGTTGTATTAACAAATAGTGAAGAAACAATCACTGTAAATAAACCCTATCTTGGATACAACAATTTCACTTTCTCTTTACCTGTAATTAATGCTGATACTTATTATGTTGCTCCACTAACTTACTACAAAGGTTATGCCGCCGAAGTCTATAAAAATGAGCAACTAATTGAAAAATTAACAGCAACGAGCGATCCTGAAACTGGGCTAGTACGAATAGAACCTACTGTAACACAAAATGACGAACAATTTGTAACCATCAAAGTTATCTATAAAGGTACATTGATTCAACAAGTAAGTGGTTGGATTTCAGTGATTTCCTTATTTATCTATCTAGTATTTACAATCATTCAACAAATCAAGAAATAAATTATTAAAAAAATTGGCTAATCCTAGTTGTTTTTATTATGCCTATTTTGTTAGAGAGGTAATTCTATGAGACAAAAATCATTCATGAAATTTCAACCCATTATTTTCTGTCTTGCCATTACAATTTTCCTATGCTTACCCTTTCTAAATGGTCAAATATCAATAGGTCCTGATACTTCATTTCATTTAAATCGAATTGAAGCTTTAAGTATCGCTATTCGTGGTGGTGATTTTTACCCACGTGTATTCTTTGAGCAAAATTTTAATTTTGGTTATGGAAGTCCTATGTTTTATTCCTTCTTTTTCCTCTATATTCCTGCATTACTTAGAATACTTGGAGTTAATTTATTTTATACGTATCAAATTTTTCTATTTGGTTGTTGCTTCTTTGCTTCATTAAGTATGTTTTATTGTGCTTCATACTTTCTAAAAAATAAACGCATCTACTCTTATATCACTGTCATGGTTTATATTTTGAATTGTTTCTACATGTCTGATTTTTATAAACGTGGAGCTATTGGTGAGGTATTAGCATTTATTTTTATACCCATCACGATAGTGGGTATTTATCATTCTTTATATGATGATAAAAGTAAAAACAGAATACTATTATTTGGATTTTGTGGACTCTTGTTATCTCATAATATTTCTTTTGTTCTTATGGTTATCTTATATGGAATTCTTATTCTTCTTAATTTTAAGAAATTATTATCTGATAAAAAAAGATGCTTTAGCATTATCATCACTGCAATAACTGGATTCTTTTTAACCTGTTTCTTTACACTACCCTTACTTCAACAAATGACAGGTTCAAGGTATAGCATCAATGGATACTTTGGTACACTCTCATTAAGTGATTATGCAATGAACTTTGGATCTATATTTGATTTTAGAACTGATGCTAGCAATTACCTTTGTGACTCTGTTGGTCCCTTTCTTTTATTTATTCCTTTACTTTATTTTTTCATGAATAAAAGCAAGAGAACACAATTTATGAATTTCTTGATTTTATCAAGTTACCTTATGATTTTTATGACAACTAACTTATTTCCATGGAAATTCTTTACGCTTTTTAGTTTCTTACAATTTCCAACACGCTTACTCATTCCCGCATCTTCATTTCTTGCGCTTGTTGCAGGCTATGCATTATTAAATTTTGATGTTGATGAAACCTATCGAAAAATATTCAATACAATATTAATCAGTATGATTACCATTGTTTCAGTGATTCAGCTTTATGGTATTTATTCCACCTATGGAATTATTACACCCATAACAACATCAGATGAAATTAAAAACGACCTTCAATTTCTTGGTTATGAATCTTGGTATAACATTCAGGAATTATCTACACCTGATTATTTACCAATGAATGCGAATATTGATTATCGCTATTACGGAGATCAAATCAAAACTAATTCTATTAGTGCTTTTGAAATCATTGATTCCTCATCTTATAATTCTTATACAATCAAAGTTAACCAACTAAAGAAAAATGATTATTTTATATTACCTAGAACTTTCTATATCGGTTATGTTGCTGAAATAAAAGATGGGGATAAGGTTGTTTGTATACTTGATGCTATTGGTGATCCAGACTCTGGTTTAGTAACAATTCAAATTAATGAAGATTACGCATTACAAGATCCTAGATTACATATTTATTATAAAGGAACTAGCCTTCAATCGCTTAGCGGATTTATCTCTATTTTCACACTTATCTTTGTCTTGTTTTCAACAAAAATAAAGAGAGAAAATAAATAGAAAATCGATGTAAACGGTAACAAAAAAAACATTTTCAAAATGAAAGCGATTACTTGTGATTTTTTTAACTTTTGCTATTTACAGCCTATTTTCCTAGTGATATACTTCAATCGTTACAAAGTGAAAGTTTTCACAATAGGAGGATAACATGGCTGTTAAAAAAACAACTAATAAGAGTAACTCTACTAAAAAAGAAGTCAAAAAGGCTTTACCTGTTGAAACAGTAGGTAAAACAAATGTTCCTGAAGTCAATGAAAAAGTCGCAAAAGCATTAATCGCATTAGATAAATATGCTAGCTACGATCAAGAAAAAATTGACTACATCGTTGCAAAATGTTCTGTTGCAGCTTTAGATAAACATGGTGATCTTGCTAAACTTGCAATTGAAGAAACTAAACGTGGTGTCTTTGAAGACAAAGCAACTAAAAATCTATTCGCTTGCGAATATGTAGTAAATCATATGCGTCACCTTAAAACCGTTGGTGTTATTTCTGAAGATGAAGTTCAAGGTTTAACATACATCGCTGAACCAGTTGGTGTTGTTGCAGGTGTTACACCTGTTACTAACCCTACATCAACAACAATCTTTAAATCTCTTATTTCATTAAAAACAAGAAATCCAATTATCTTTGGATTCCATCCAAATGCACAAAACTGTTCAGCTGCTACAGCTAAAGTTATCTATGATGCTGCTATCGCTGCTGGTGCTCCTGCTGATTGTATTCAATGGATTGATCAACCTAGTATGGAAGCTACAAATGCATTAATGAACCATCCTGATGTTGCAACAATCTTAGCTACTGGTGGTAATGCCATGGTTAAAGCTGCTTACTCTTGTGGTAAACCTGCATTAGGTGTTGGAGCTGGTAACGTTCCTGCATACATTGAAACAACTGCTAATCTTAGACAAGCAGTAAATGATATCTGTTTATCAAAAGCGTTTGATAACGGAATGATTTGTGCTTCTGAACAAGCTGCAATTATTGATAAAGAAATTTATGATGATGCTGTAGAACTTTTCAAAAATTATAACGTTCACTTTGCTAGTAAAAAAGAAAAAGAATTATTAGAAAAATTTATGTTTGGCGTAACTGCTTACTCTAAAGATGTGGATAACGCTCGACTTAATCCAGTTGTAGTAGGTCGTCCTGCTGCATGGATTGCAGAACAAGCTGGATTTACAATTGATCCAAAAACAAGTATTATCGCTGTTGAATGTAAAGAAGTTGGTCCTAATGAACCAATGACTCGTGAAAAATTATCACCAGTTCTTGCATTCTTAAAATCAAATTCAGTTGAAGATGGTTTAGACAAGTCAGAAGCAATGGTTATGTTCAATGGTATTGGACATAGTGCTGCAATACATACAATGAATGCTGACCTTGCAAAACGCTTTGGTGAAAGAATTAAAGCTTGTCGTATTATTTGGAACTCTCCAAGTACTTTCGGTGGTATTGGTAATGTTTATAACTCATTTATCCCTTCATTAACTCTAGGATGTGGATCTTATGGACATAACTCAGTATCAGATAATGTTAGTGCTATCAACTTACTAAACATCAAGAAAATTGGTAAAAGGAGAAATAATATGCAATGGTTCAAAGTGCCATCTAAAATCTACTTCGAAAGAGATTCTATCGAATACCTACACTCAATGCGTGATGTTGAAAGAGTATTCATCGTAACTGACCGTTCAATGGTTGACTTAGGATATGTAACTCGTGTAACTGATCAATTAGAAGGTAGACGTAATAAAGTACAAGTTCAATTATTCTGTGATGTTGAACCAGATCCAAGTATTCAAACTGTTAAAAAAGGTTTAAGTTTAATGGAAGCATTCAAACCAGATACAATTATCGCTATCGGTGGTGGTTCAAGTATGGATGCTGCAAAAGGTATGTGGTTATTCTATGAACAACCAGATGTAAACTTTGATGATTTGAAACAAAAATTCATGGATATTCGTAAACGTGCATTCCGTTACCCTGAATTAGGAAAGAAATCTAAACTTGTATGTATCCCTACTACTTCAGGTACAGGATCAGAAGTTACTCCATTCGCTGTTATTACTGACCGCGAAGAAGGAAAGAAATATCCATTAGCAGATTACTCATTAACTCCAACCGTTGCGATTGTTGACCCTGCATTAACAATGAGTCTTCCAGCTGTAATTACTGCAGATACTGGAATGGACGTATTAACACATGCAACTGAAGCTTATGTAAGTACTCTTGCAAATGACTTCACTGATGGTTTAGCATTACAAGCAATCAAAATGGTATTTGAATATTTACCAAGAGCTGTAGCAAATGGTAAAAATGATCCTGAAGCACGTGAGAAAATGCATAATGCTGGTACAATTGCTGGTATGGCATTCGCAAATGCTTTCTTAGGGGTTAACCACTCAATCGCTCATAAGATTGGTGCAGAATATCATGTACCTCATGGACGTGCAAACGCAATCTTAATGCCACATGTAATTCGTTACAATGGTACAAAACCAGAAAAACCTGGTATCTGGCCAAAATACAATTACTACAAAGCAAATGAAAAATACGCTGAACTTGCTAAACTTCTTGGATTAAAATTCAAAACAATTGAAGAAGGTGTAGAAGCTTACGCAACTGCTTGTGGTAATTTAGGTAAAGACTGTGGTATCAAAATGTCATTCAAAGATCAAGGTATTGATGAAAAAGTATTCAAAGAAAATCTTGAAAAAATTGCATACCTTGCTTATGAAGACCAATGTTCACCTGCTAACCCTCGTGTACCAATGGTTGAGGATATCAAACAAATTATGTTAGAAGCATACAAAGGATTCTAATCATTTAAAAATAGCAAAAACGGATGAAAATCCGTTTTTCTTTTGTCTATTAGTTATCATAAATGATCTGCTAAAGTTGTTTGGTTGTTTAATACATCTGTTTCAATAATTCTTATCATCTTTGAAGGCTCTTCGAAACACGGACTATGTGCTGAATCAAGGAAGGTATAAAATCCCACTTGTGGTGCCTGAAGTTTTTTTGCATACTCCTTGGCTAATTGATAAGATACTTGATAATCATATTTCCCCTGAAAAATATAAACTGGAATATCCAGTGTTGGCACTTCGACCATATAATTCTTACTCATGACCTCATCAAATAAACAATCCATTGACAATTTCATACCTCTTAAATATTTTATTTTTTCATTTACTGTATATCTTTTCGAGAATAGGGTTACACTTGAAATTTCAGTGATTGAAATATTTTTGTGCATTACTCCAATTCCAAGTTTCATCATAAATTTAGTTCTCGTCATTAAGTAAGAATTAGCTATTGGTTTTCCTTCAATCATTTCATGATTTCTTAGTTTAATTAAATTTTTGGAATCATTTAATCGCATAAATTCTTTACACATAAAATCATAACCCAATCTCTCTGATAAATCTTGATTTGTTACTTGCCCTATTCCCATATAGGCTTCAAAGACTGATGGATTTTGCTGAACTGTTAAAATACCTAAAACAGAACCCCATGAATGCCCCATGATATAAATTTTTTCTTTCTTGAAGCGTTTTCTTAAATAGTCGGTTACTATCAATGTATCATCTATGAATTGTTGTACATTCATCAAACTCTTATCCATTTTAGAATCATAACTTATTCCACACCCTCTTTGTTCCCACCAACAAACTGTGAATAACTTATCTAATCCTGTTGGATATTTATCACACAACGCAATGGTTGGCTGACCTGGTCCACCATGTAAGAACAAAAGAACTGGTTTACTCAAATCATCCGTTGTTATAAACATTCCTTGATCTTGATCATTTATTCTTATTACTATTTTTTCATCAATTTTCATATTGAACTTTCTCCATTAAATTAATTTTTTCAAATTCATCTTGCACCATATTAGTATAAACTTTCTTACTCATAAAAGTAAAGTAGGCAACAATCGATAGAACTACGCATCCAATAAATATTCCCTTAACACCCATCCACACAACAATGCCACTTGCAATAAACGAAATTACTGGTGTAGCAGCTTGGCATGAAGCAATTAAAATCGCATTCACTCTTCCTAAGAAATTAGGTGCTACTATTTTAACTAAAAGTACATTTGCGTATGTATTTAGTAGTGTAATCAAAAAACCTGATGTTGATAATGATATAAAGAGTAGCACTGAAGTTAGTAATACATTTGAACTTATTCTTCCAATAACTAAGGGTGCAACGTAAATAATTATGAGTGCTAATCCTCCAATTTTTACCAATTGAAATTCATTAATTCGCTCATTTATTTTAGGAAAAGCAATTGATCCAAGAATACTTCCAAATGCAAAACTTATCCCTATAACTGATATCATCTGATCTGGTGATTTAAGTATTTCTTTTATCAACGGTATTTGAAATGCATTAAAGGGTGTCATTATACCATTTAGTATAACTGCCAAGGAAATAATATAGATAATAATTTTGCTACCTTTAATTATGTTTATCCCTTCACCAAAATCTGTAATGAAACTTGACTTAGTATCTCCTTGTTTAGCTTCAATTGGTTTGTAGTGAACAAAAATCATCATAAGACTGCATCCGATGAAGGCAAACATATCGATAATAAGTGCTGTATGAATACCAAACATACCAATAATGAAACCAACACTTCCTAAACCAATAAGTTCAACTGTACCTTGTAACCCCTGATTCAAAGATACACCATATTCATAATCTTCTGACTTCAGTAAATGAGGCAACATTGCTGTTGAAGTAGGTAATCGAAATGCTTCTGCTGATGAGATAATGAGTGTTGTAATAATTAAATGGGCTACATTTAACCAACCTTGACTATAACCAATCAAAACAAAAGCAACACATGATGCACGAATAAGATCTGTAAAGATTAAAACAAATTTCTTATTTAGTTTATCAACAAAAACACCGAGAAAGGGTTGGAGTAAAATTGTTGGTAACCTATTAATTCCAAAAATAGCTGCAGACCAAACAGGATTATTTGTAATGGCATATACAATCCAGACGAATGCGATACTATCTAAACTATCCCCTAACCTATTTAATACATTAGCAAATGCATAAGCAATGAAACTCTTTTGCTTTAGTAATTGCTTGTAAGTTCTTTTTTCCATAATTCATCCTCGTTTCATAGATGAATCTTAACTAAAAGTGCTCAGTTGCGACCACCAACTTTGCTTTGAAACAACGCAACTATCAGTTTCATATGAATATTTTCAAATAAAAAGCCTAACTTTTTGATTTGTTAGGCAATAATTTCGCAAATGTTGATATGAAAATAGTTCCCAGTGCTAGTGCACCTGCACTTGCAAATGTTTCAATACCAGTTAAAATTGCTTGATTTGTATTTCCTTGAATAATTTCTAACATTGTATAATACATCCCTTTTCCAGGAACTAAGATAATTAATGCAATAATAAGAAAAACAGTCACTGGCGTTTTTAGTTTACGTGCACTTATTTCACTACAACCACTAAATATCATGGCTGATATGAATAATGCAACAATATTCGAAGACCCCATCATCATTTGAAGTTCATAACATGTATAACCTATTGTTCCAATAACCGCTGCTGCAATCAATGCTTTGCCATGTACATTAAATACTACACCAAATCCCAGTGCTGCAAGAAATGCTCCAAAAATAGAAAGTATCATTAAATTATACCTCCTAAACTTATCCATACCGTCATTGCAATACCACTTCCTAATGCAACTGCAATAGCAATAAGGAGTGCTTCAACACCTCTAGCAGTACCACTTACTAAATCACCAGCAATTGAATCACGGATAGCATTTGTAATCGCAAGACCTGGAACAAGTAACATGATTGTACTAATAATCACTGTATTTCTATTTGATACAATTCCTACTTGCTCAAATATTAATGCAGATAATGTTATAAAAATAGCACACATTGAAATGTTAAAAAATGAATTAAGTTTTTTTGATTCAAAGAATAAGGTAAAGTATCTCACCAATGCACCTAAAGCAAATGAGCACATGGCATCCATTAAAGTACCTTTAAATAACAACGCAAATCCACAAGTACAAACTCCTGCAAATAAAATATTGGTAAGTAAACTATACGTCTTTGTTTGCATGATTTCATTTAACTGTTTCTCAAAGTCCAAAACATCTAATGTTTTTGCATCTCTTGATAATTGATTTATTCTAGCTATACGATCTAGATTGGTACTTCTTGTATTAATACGAGCTACTTGAGAATAAGTTGTACCTTCATAAATTGAACTTAGCATAATCCCAGTTTGTGTACAAAAACAATTTGTATCTTCCATATTATAATTATTACAAATTCTTACAATCGTGTCTTCAACTCTATATGTTTCAGCACCACTTTCAAGTAAAAGTGAGCCAGCCTTGATTGATAATTGAATTACTTTATTTGGATTCATTCTTATTTTCCTCTACTCTTAATTCATTATACTCATTTTCTATCATTTCTAGAAACTCTTTTGTTCTTCCTTCAGTAAACAATCGATGCGGGCATATTTTCCCAGAAAAATCTCGATGAAACTTGACATCATCCATTGTCAAATCATAACTATTCATTAGCACAGCAACAAGCTTAGCTGTATTGTGTAATGTTTGATTGTAATCTCCGGTTTGATTGACACACATTTCAATACCGATTCCATTCATATTACCACCATCTTCAGTTTTTTTATCTCCTGCATGCCATCCTACTTCATTGTCTGGCAAATGATGATAGATGATTGTATCATCCACCGTGTAGTGCCAACTATTTACTTGTGATTGATCATTATGCAAAAATGAATTGTGATTCGAAGCAGTTGCACTTGTACCACGGTTGTCAGTTTCATGAATAACAATCCACTTAATCTCTCTTTCAATTTTTGGTCTTCTATCAGATTCAACAGCTAAATAATCTGTAATAATTTCTATATCTTTCGCACTAATTAATCCTGCATCAACCGTTGCATATGTTCTCACTTCTTTTTTATTCCAAATTAAAAAAACACATAATAAAACAATAGCTATTACAAGAAGTATTGCAACCATACTGATTAAAATTTTGCTTTGCTTATTCATCTTTTTCATCATGCATTCATTATACACTAGAACTACCTTTCAATAAATAATATAAAAGGTAAATCCAAAGAAAAAGCTTATGGATTCCATAAGCTAGGTAACTACTATAGTTTACATTAAAGGTGCAAAGAAGTTTAGTACTGATCGCAATATTCGTTTGATTAATATTTCATTCTTACAATCTTCAATCGTAATTTCAGTACATTCTTCAAGAGTTTGTAGGAAATCTCTTTTCATATCCAACAATGCTTTTGTATTATACATCAGCACACCACATTCATAATGCAGATAATAACTTCTATAATCCATATTGATTGTTCCACATATACCCATCATGTCATCTGAAACCATTGTCTTTGAATGAACGAATCCCGGTGTATATTCATAAATTTTTACACCCTCACGAATAAGTGGCAAGTAGTTTGCTTGACTGACTAAATGAACATACCATTTATCTGGAACATGAGGCGTCATGATTCGTACATCAACCCCACTTTTTGCGGCTAATGATAGAGCTTTCTGCATCTCATAACCAATAACTAAATAAGGTGTTTCGATATAAATATATTTACGTGCATTATTGATTAAGTTCATATGAACATTAAGTCCTGCTTCTTCGTGATCTGTTGGAGAATCGCTGAATGGTTGAACATATCCGTCATGATTAACTACATCTGTATTTAATTTAAACTCTAAATAATCTGTATTTTTAATCTTCTTTACATAACTCCAAAACTGAAGAAACATAATTGTTAAGCTCCATACAGCTTCACCTTTTAACATAACCGCTGTATCTTTCCAATGTCCAAAACGTACAACCTTATTAATATACTCATCCGCTAAATTTATACCACCAACAAATCCTACTTGGTTATCAATAACACAAATCTTGCGATGATCTCGATTATTCATTTGCACAACAAGTTGTGCTTTAAGTGGATTAAATACTGCACATTCAATCCCTTTTTCTTCTAGTGTCTTTTTATAATGAGCTGGTAGTGTACTAACACAGCCTGCATCATCATACATCATTCGCACCAGAACACCTTCTTTGACTTTTGTTTCTAAAATATCCAAAATTGTATTCCAAAATAAACCTTCTTCAACAATGAAATACTCAAGGAAAATAAAATGTTTGGCTCTTTTTAATTCAGACACCATTGCAGCAAACTTTTCCTCTCCTATTTTAAAGTAATCAACAGCTGTATTACGATAAACTGGAAAGTATGTATTCTTCCATACATACGAAAATTGTTTATACGCTGAATAATTCAGTTTCTCTACATCATCTAATATCTCATCCTCTTGATTAATAAGCGGTAATGATTCTTGAATTGAAGCCAACATATTTTTTTGCAACGCTTTTGGAACTTTTTTATCCCCAAACAACAAATAAAAAATACCACCAAAAATTGGTACAATTAGAATCAGTATACACCAAGCTAATTTGAATGATGGATTTCCTTGTTTATTTATAACATAAATAACCATGATATAACTTAATACCAACAACACAAAGTTTACATTTCGATCAATTTCACCTAGTCGATATAGGACAGTCATCATAAAAATAAGTTGGAATAGTATCAATATCGCAACCATAAATAATCGATTAGAAAGTAAACTTAAGATTCTTTTCATATAACACCTTCGTGAATATTATAGCAAAATCACTACTAACTCTCTAGAAATACTATCAAAACTTTGTAAATCTTAAGAATTTCGAAGTATAAAAACTCGATTTCTACACTATTCAATACCTCTTATCCTCAATGATTTATATTAAACCGCAAAAAAAGTGATAAATTTTGCAATCTACCACTTTATTTAATCATGATTTTATAGATAGTACAAATAAACACATTTTTCTAAATCACCTTGATTTCTTAACCAATGGCCTAAGGGTACATCTACAATTTCAACTAAATTCCCATCCAATTTTTCACATGTCTTTTTGGATGCAATATTATCTGGGTTACATGTAATGATTAGCTGATCCATTAAATACTTATCTTTTGCGAGTTGAAATAATATCTTACAAGCTTTGTATGCATAATTATGACCACGAAACTCTTTGGCTACACTATATCCAATATTACCCACAAGATATAATTCTCGATCCATTCCAATCCTCAAATCACAACGTCCAACTTTTTTATTAGACTCGTGTAGTCGAATATCATAACATATTGATGGTATAAAATTATTTTCTTTACTACCTTTTAGTTGATAAGTTTCAACTAAATCAATTTCTCCATCAGTATACTTTGGTTTTTGAAATGGCCAAAACATAGATTATATTGCCTTATCTAAAACTTCTTTTACTTGTTCAAGAGTAACAGTTCCTTCATGTACTTTGACTTCATCCACATAAAAAGTTGGCACATAGTAATAATCATATTGATTTGCAATATCTGGTTCTTTATGCTCATCAATCATTTCAATTTCTACATGACTATATTTATCTTCTTTACGTAATTCATCTAAAAAATCTAATGCCTTTTTGCAATGTGGACATCCATCAAACATAAACATTTTAATCTTTTTCATTTTATCACCTCTAATTATAGTTTAGCAGTATTCGACTGTTTTGAGTATGGATATGCTTTGCTATCTCTATTTTAGCACGATTTAAAACAATAAAAAACTACGCTTAGCGTAGTTTATTCATCATATCAATGTAAATTTTCTTTAACTCATTACGTTGTGATTCATCCATATCTTTTCCTAAACTAATATCATAGCTTTCAATTAGGCTTAAATGATCACCTACAATTTCTCCATCCTTAATTACGAAGACTTGTGGAACATAGAATACTGGTTCCCCTTCATCTTTAATTAAGAAGTCTTTAATGTGATCAACTAATGTGTTGTATGCTTCTTCACTATTTCCTTCATCACTCATTACATCTACATAGTAGATATCTAAACCTTCTTCACGAGCTGCATTATTTAATACAGGAACAGCTTGTTGACAGAAAGGACAAGAATTGTACCCATAATAAATTACACCAGATCCTTTTTCTTCAAATAAACGAATTGATTCTTCCAATGTAATTTCTTTGTAAACATGTTTTGTATCTGTCAATAAAGTATAACCACTCATGTCTGCATCAGTAGTATTTAAATCTAAGATATTTAATGTTGAAACATCAATCTTTTCTTTAGTTGAAGACCCACCTGTAGGTGTAGTTGAACAACCAAACAATAAGAACGCTGTTAAAACTAAAGTTAATATTTTTTTCATTTGAATTACCTCTTTTCAACTAAATCATTTTACCAAAACAAGATGTTATAAACAAGAGGAACACATAATTTTACATAATTAAAAATCTTCTAGTTTTTCAATTTCAATGTTGTCATAGATTGCATTAATCTTATCTCTAATCTCCAAACTCTTAGAAAATCCTGTTGCATCACTACAACTATTTGCGAATTTAAAGCATTCAATTGCTTTTGTTGTTCGTAGTGAATTCATGACAAAACCAGCAACCATTGCATCATTCATCCCCACAGTATTAATACCTGTCATTGTCGTTTCAGTTTGTTGAGATCGATAAACACCTTCTTTGTTAACCAGTAAAGAACCTTCTTTTAATCTTATCATTACATTCTTTGCACCTTGCTTTACGCAATGTTTACCTGCAATGATAATCTCTTCTAGTGTACCGCATGACAATGCCGTAATTTCTTCTAGTTCTGTAAAACTTGGGTTTATCAAATACGGTTTATATTGCAAACAACGGCTAATGATATTTGGATTTGTATCCAGTACAACACGTACACCTTCTTTGGCACAATCCTTCAACATCTTTTCTACTTGGTCGAGTAAATAGTTTGGACTATTTCCAGAGAAAACTAAAATATCATTTTCATCCAAACGTTCTAACCTTGCGATAAGTTGTTCCATATTCTTATCAGTTATATAAGGTCCTGCTGCATTTAAATCAATACTATCTTCATTCGCTTTTATTTTGACATTAATTCGTGTATGCCCATCAATGTAACAAAAACTTGGTTGGATGTATTCATATTTTTGAAGTAAATTAATATAGAAATCTTTTGTAAATCCTCCAATAAAACCAAGGGCACGAGAAGGTATCATTAAATTATTCAACACAATTGAAACATTTATTCCTTTTCCACCTGCTTCGTAATATTCTAGTTGACTACGATTGGTAGATTCTTTACTTAACTCCTCAGAAAATTCCATGTAATAATCTAATGATGGATTCAATGTGCAAGTATAAATCATAGTTACTCCTTACTAGCGACTAATTCTGCAATTTTAACAATTAAAGATACAGCTTGTTCCATTTCTTGTATACAACAATATTCATAACGACCATGGTAATTTCCACCACCTGTTCCAAGATTTGGACAAGGTAATCCCTTAAATGTTAATGTTGCACCATCTGTTCCTCCACGTACACTTTCTTTCTCAACATCTATTCCTAATTCACTAAGAGCTTTTGTTGCGATTTGTACAGGTTCTGGATTATCTTTAAGTATTTCAAACATATTTTTATATTCATCATGAATAGAAATTGATACTAGTTCTTGTCCATAGAGTTTATTGATATATTCTTTCGCTAACTCCATTGCTTCTTTTTGCAGATCTAACTTACGAGCATCATGATTACGTAGAATATAATGCATCTTTGCTTCCTCTACACTGCCTTCCATATCTGTAAGGTGATTAAATCCTTCTCTTCCCTCTGTTGTTTCAGGGCGTGCTGATTTTGGAAATAATGCATGGAATTCTTGGGCAACATTCAGCGCATTAATCATCTTCCCTTTTGCTTCACCTGGATGAATACTGAATCCTTTAATACTCACATCAACACTTGCAGCATTGAATGTTTCATCGGCAACGACATTTACTTCGCCACCATCCATTGTATAAGCAAACTTAGAATTAAATCCTTCTACATCAAAGTAGCTAGCACCTCGTCCAACTTCTTCATCTGGCGTAAAGCCAACTCGAATTTCTCCATGTTTAATTTCTGGATGAGCAATTAAATATTCACAAGCACTCATAATTTCAGCTACGCCTGCTTTATCATCAGCACCTAATAAAGTATTTCCATCTGTTACAATTAAATCTTTTCCTTTTAATTTTTCCAATTTTGGAAAATCACTTATTTTCATTACAACTTCATTATTTAGTTGAATGTCTAAACCATCATAATTTTCAATAACACGTGGATTTACATTTTCACCAGTAAAATCTGGTGCTGTATCTACATGGGCAATAAAACCAATTGTATCTACTTCATAGTCCACATTTGATGGTAGTGTACCATACAAATATCCTTGATCATCTAGTTTTACATTTACTAAACCAATTGATTCCATCTCTGCTTTAAGCATTTTAGAAAACTCAACTTGGCAAGCTGTTGTTGGTACTGTATTACTTTCTGGGTTTGATTGTGTATTTATTTTACTATATTGTATTAATCTATCTTGTACTTTCATCTTTTTTCTCCTTTTAGTATTCAAATGAATCTTCTTTTATTATGCAATCTTCTACAATCATTTCTTCAAATGTTACATCAAATGAAGAATCTTTGGGACTAGCTGCAAACATACCCACTTCAAATTTATCTCCACGAAATTTCATGTGAAATACTCGCATTTGCTTGTAATGAATTCCATCAAATGAATTTTCAACGATGATATTTTCATAGTAGTGTGTTACTCGAAACCACATTGTTTCTACTGCACTACCAATTGAATGCGTTGAAGCATCACTATAGCCATGATAAGTTACCACCGTTGATAATAAGGAATGCTGCTCATCAATGTATTCGACACACAACTTAAACCAGTTATCATCATTTGCATAAATTACCATCCCTGCTTGATCAAATTTTTCTTTAAAATGATAATTCACTTTACAAGAAAATGTAAAATTCTGTTCAATTCGAAATGTGAGTGAATGCGCATCATTCTTCACTATTCCAAATAAAGTTCTTGACCATAAATCTGTGTTGGGCATCGTTTCAAAAATAATTCGATTTCGTCCTACAACATAATTAATGGGTCGGTTTTTCCATTTCAAAATCGATGTATCTAATTCTTTTCTCATCTTGCCCTCCATGCTTCTATTATATAATAATTTATGATATCTTGGTCATTATTTGACTCATAAAAATGAAGTTCTTAAAGAACTCCACTTTAGTATAATTCGATTGAAACAATTTTCCCAAGTTTCTTTAAATTCTCTGCCATTTCTCTAATTAATTGTATCTTTGCATTCAAAGAAATTGTAGAATATGCAATTGCTTTATGAGCTGGATTATCAGAACGCCCTACCATAAATGTAATTTGGCTACATTCTTGAAGATACAACTTTACCATACACAATGCTCCATCTTTTCCTTTTGATTGAATTAGTTCTTCTAAATATTCAGAACTTTCAACACAACGACTTAGATACTTATTTACCTTTTGAAGTGTTAAGACACCTTCCGTAACTAAATCAATGCCATCAATATATGCCATTGGAGGTACATCCGATACTAGAGAAACTAATTCATCCATTTTTATTTCTTTTCCAGTTATTCTTGAAACAATATTGCTTGTTGTACCACCACAACATACTTTTTTCCCACTCGCAGATAATAATTTCATAACTACTTTTTCATCATCTTCTTCATTCAAAGGTGGCCCTACCATTACTCTTGCTTCTTTTGCCTCAAGAATTTTTGCACATGCGACTGTTGAATCATCACCTGGCTTACCACCATACAAATTATTTACATTCGCTAAAAGAATTTGAGCGATTTGTTTTGCACTATCTTCATTTTTTGTATAGGTTAATAAGAATTCTTGTACCTCGGGTAAATCCCAACCAAAGTTCAATGTTTGTCCAATACCCGCATGAATAATTCCATCTGAGAACATAACAAAAACATCATCTTTTTCAACAGTGAAGGTACTATCAGTAATTTTTCTTTTACCAATGATTCTTACTTCACGATTCATTTCAACTAATTGATTATTACGAATAAAAATAGTCGCAGGATTATCAAACTCTACAAGATGAGCTTGCCCATCATAAAAGACTTGTAGAATTGTGAAGGTTGAATATGCAATTCCTCTTTCTTGGCATTCTGGTAAGGTTTGCGCCATGGTTTCAACAGCATCTTGAATCGTAGCACCTGATGCAATCATTTCAGAAATAATTGTACTTGTCAGTGTACTTAAAATATTCGCCTTTACACCACTTCCCAAACCATCCGCTAAAACCATGATAAAAGAATCTTGATTTCTTCTTACTTCAACTTTATCACCACAAAGTTCTTCATTTTTTTTATTTAATGATTTGAAAAAACTTTCGACATGTACCTTATTACTCATCTTCATCCATCGCCTTTTTTAAACGTGTTAAAGCTACTTTTGATTTTGCAGTTGTTTCACCTAACAAACTCGCAATTTCTTGTACTGTACGCATTTGATCATCAATGACTTGTTGTGTAATTTCAACTGTTTGTTGTCGAATTTGTTTCATTACTTTTTCTTTTGTCTCTTCAACTGTTAAGTCCATTAAAATCAAGACCACATAATCTCCTTCTTCAAGTTTCATTATGGCATGATCAAATGTTCTATGATATTGAGGATATGCTGCACGATGATATTGAACGCGTCGAACTGTATTAACCAATTCAATTAACTCGTTATCTGGTAAGACACTATATAATGGTAATCCTACAACATTGACATTTTCTAAATCCAACATTAACTTTGCTGAAGGATTTATTTCTAATATGTTTCTATTTTCATCTAAAACAATAATACCATTGGGTGTATTTTCAATGATAAGACTTGAGATTGATTCTGCATGTTCTAGTGCATTCGGCAAACAAATCTTCGGATCTGCTTTACCATCCAAAACTGCTATCGCTTTATCACGACATGTTTCATAACCACATGCACCACAATTAAGTTCTTTATCAATATTTGTTTTTCCCATCATGTATAACATATCTTGAATTTCTTCGTCAGTATGATGGTTTCTTTGGATATTTTCATTTTCCCATTGAACTCGATAAGTATTCATATGGTCTTTTGCATTAATTTTTTTATTCTCGTCTACACTATTTCGAATAACACTTTGTCCTAACCATTCATTATGTTCACAATGTGTTAATAAAGGTCCACCCATACAAGACTCATGACAAGCACTCATCTCAAAGAAATAACCTTCTAACATATCATTGCGGATTGAGTTAAGTACTTGTTTAATTCTTTCTACTCCCTCAACATTTACCTTTTTATAATTTATTTCGCGAGGTAAGGTTTTTAAAATACCTCCTGGTGTTGGATATAATCGTGCAATACTGCCTTCAAAGTCTTCCCATTCTGTATCATCTTGTTCAATGTTACCAATGAATTCTAAACAATCAGCCATACTTATGGTTGCATCAATTGCTTGATTGAAACGTTCATCATTCTTCTCTTTTTGTTTTGCAATACATGGAGATAGAAAAACAACTTTCGCATCAGGATATCGTTCTTTGATATGAATACCATGAGCAATCATTGGTGATACAATTGGAGCTAGTTGATCTACCAAATCACCATACTCTTTTTCTACTAGTGAAACAACCGCAGGGCAGCAAGTAGAAATAATATTCTTCATTTTTCCTTCTACTAAAAGTTGACTATAAGATTCAGATACGATTTTTGCACCAATAGCTGTTTCTTCTACTAGATAAAATCCTTTTTCTAATAGAACTTTTTCTAACTGTTTGAATTTTGGCCAAATCGCAACAAAAGAAGGAGCAACACTTAATACTACCTTCTCCTTTTGTTCTAACCATTTTTTTACCGATTGAAAATCACTATTTACTTTCTTTGCACTATGTGGACATACTGAGTAACATTTTCCACATAAAATACACTCATCTTCAATTATTTTAGGTTGATGATCAATATACGTCATCGCTTTAGTTGGACATATCCTTACACAACGCAAACAGTTACGACAATTACCTTCTTGTAATCGGATGTATTGTGTCATGATAATAACGCTAAAACTTCTTCTTCAACAACTTCTTGGATATTGTGTAATCCAACACCTAACATTTGACGTCCATTAATCTTAATACCTAAACCATGACCACCTTGACAAGATTGCATACAGAAAGATCCTTTAATTTCTACTTTATCTTCCCATTGTTTATCTTTTAAAAGAGTTTGAAGGATGGTTACAGCTTGGTTGCTACCTTTTACATAGCAAGCACTACCTATACAAATTTCAATCGTAATCATACATTTCCTCCTATTTACCACGGTGCATATCAACACCGTTAAAGTCAAATATTGCTAATGATTCTTGTATATTCTTTCGATCATGAGTTAAATTTTCTTTGTTCATTCTGCCCTTTGCAACCATGGCTGTCTCAACCGTTCCAGGTCCTGCAATACAACCACCTGTACAACACATACCCTCTAAGATATCTGCATCAAATTTACCAACTTTCATCATTAGTAATTGTTTCTTACATTCAAAGCATCCATCTGCATAGATTGCTTTAAATTCACCTTGATTTGCCTCTTTTGCCGCTTGAATAACTGCTTTAGAAACTCCACCACCTTGTGCAAATCCTCTTCCAAATACTGTAGGATAATCACTTGTATCAGGCTCTACCTCTTCACAATAGATATGTTCAGCTACAAGCATTGCTGCTAATTCTTCAAATGTTAGTACATAGTCAACTGCTGTAAATTCTTCCATCGCCTCTTGTTTCTTCGCTAAACATGGTCCAATAAAAACAATTCCATGATTTGGATGTTCTTTCTTTAGTTTTCTAGCAATTGCCATCATTGGCGAAATTGTTGTTGATACATTTTTCTCATATTGTTCTGGGAAATGAATTTTAGCCATATTTACAAAGGCAGGACAACATGATGTTGTTAATGGTATTTTATTTTCAATGTGTTCTTGTAGTTCTTGATTTTCATAGAATGCAACTGCATCTGCTCCAATTGCGGCTTCATATACATCATCAAAACCAAGCATTTTAATACTTTTCTTAATTTGTGGAAGTGCTGCATTATCAAATTGCCCTTGAATTGCCGGTGCTATGATTGCATACATTGGTGTTTTTAAACGAAGTAATTGAATAACTGGAACTATCCATGAAATATCTTCAATTGCACCAAATGGACAAGCTGCTTGGCATCCTCCACAGTTAATACATTTCTTTTCATCAATTAATGCGATTCCATTTTCATCCCAACGAATTGCATCAACAGGACAATGTTGTGAACATGGTCTCTCTGTTACAACAATTGCATTGTAAGGACAGTTTCTTGCACATGCTCCACATTCCTTACATTTATCATAATCAATTTGAGCGCGATCTTGCCCCATTGAGATAGCACCAAAATTACATGAACCCATGCAACTTTTAGCCATACATTTGCGACAGTTATCTGTAATATTAATCTTTTTAATCGTACATCCATCACAAGCTGCTTCGATTACTTGAACGATTTGTCTTGGATTATAATCTGCAGCATCATTTGCCATTTTCCCCATTGCCAAACGTGCTCTTTGTCTTAAAATTTCTCTTTCCTTATATACGCAACAACGAAAATCCGCTCTTGTTGTCGGTATTAATTTTCTTGTAAATGCTTGTATTTTTTCCTCAGTTAAGTTATCTTGAAATGCTTCTTCAGCAATTTCTCTTAGAATATCAAACTTGAACTGTCTTGCTTCATGTTTAAATAATGACATGCTATCCTCCAATGATAATGTTTTCACAATAATAAAATACCATAAATAGACACTAAACACAACGAAATGAAAAGAAGGAATCCAACTAAATCTTAGATTCCTTCAATTATTTTAATCTATTTATCTTTGTCTCTTTACGTCATTTTAGAATTTCTTATATCTAAAGCTAGATGACTTTCAAAATAGCTTTTTAGTTTCCTATATTCTAGGTAAGGTCAATCAAAGTTCTTTTCTACTTCTTAATCTTCATACTACAAAATAACTTTGAATTGTAAATCGTTTTCAATAAATTCATTCTTTAATTATTTAATTTTTCTACTTATTGAAAAATACCCACATACTGTCCAGGTTCCATTTACTTTAACCTCCTCAGAGTCTCCTCTTAGAATCAAATTCGATTCTATCACACAAGATATCTTCTTGTACCTTCATTATACCTAAATAGGAGAAAAAGTAAGGTCTATTTTTATAATTTTTTTTGATGTATAATGAAGAAGTGGGAGTAGAAAATTATCTACTCCCTTTTTTTATTGTATTTATAAAAGAATTCATTTCTTTTTGATTTGCAAGAGCGTTCAGTGCCCCTTCTTTAGTTGTTGTATGTGCCGCATAACAATTCGCAAAATCTAGATAGGACTGATAATCCTCAATAGCAATCTTATCCAAATCTTTTTCATCTTCTAACAACTTATATAAGAACGCACCAATAAAACTATCACCAGCTCCTGTTGTATCAACTACATCAACTGAATATCCTGGGCAATAAACGCTTCTTCCATCTCTAAAATAAAGTGTAGCGCCTTCTTTACCTTGTGTATAAATAATAAGCTTGCATCTGTGTTGAAACAATTTGCCAAGTTCTTTTGTAATATCTGTATTTCCTGTAATAAATTCTACTTCTTCATCTGATAACTTAAGAATATCTGCATATGGTATAAAATCATGTACTGTTTTTTTCAATGCTTCATGGTCTTCCCATAATGATAATCTTAAATTTGGATCAAAAGATATCACAAGTTGATGTTTTAAAGCATATTCTAAAAGAGCAATGTGAGCATCTTTCATTTTAGATTCTACAAGTGATACACTACAAAAATGAATAATCCCACAATCATCGATAGCCTCAAATGGTAAATCATCTTTAGAATAATCTAAATCTGCAGCAGTTTTACGATAAAATTTAAAATCACGATTTCCATCATCACTTAATGAAACAAAAGCAAGTGATGTATCTAAATCTTTACTGCGTTTGATATAACAAGTATCAATACCACATTCATTCAATGTATCTACAATATTATCGCCAAAGGCATCCTCACCTAGTTTTGTTAAGACAATGCTCTCTCCACCTAGTCGAGCTACACTTGCAGCTACATTGGTAGGAGCACCTCCAACTACTTGTCGAAAACTTCCAACATTCTTTAACCGTTTTCCTTTTTCATTTGGAATAAAATCAATTAATGCTTCTCCAATTGCACACAACTTTTTCATGATTCTCTCCTTTTAACACTTGCCCCTTCTAGAAACACAAAGGGGATACATTGTAGTTGTACTACTTCCTTATCGTCAATGACATCGAGTATCGTTGTCGCTGCTACTTGTCCCAATTCTTTTGGATTAAATTGAATTGTCGTCGGTAATGGTTCTAATAAATCGACGACATCATAGCCACCAAAAGCAATAACCGAGATATCATCTGGTATCTTATATCCATGATCTCTTATACATTTGTATGCAGCTAGTAGTTGTCTTGTAGTTGAGCACAAAATTAGATCCGGTTTTTTCTTACTAAGTACTTCATCGATAACTCGATATGATTTAATATTACCAAAGTCACTGCGCACTACTTCAACATGATCGACACCAAAATCCTTACATCCCGCAAGTATACCATTCAATCGTTCAACACCAATTGCAACATCATCTGGATCTACACTCACGCACAATACATCCTTATTATTTAAATTACCAGCTACTTCTCCAGCTTTATAGCCCGCTAGATAGTCTTCATTGATAATCGAGATTTGATTCTCAAAATGTTGTGCAAGGAAAACAACAGGAATATCTAATTGATTTGCGATTTCAAAATGACGATTGCATATCTTTGTTGCATTGACAATAATTCCATCAACATTCATGTTGCCCAAACGCTCTATATCTTTTAATTCTTCTTCTATATCATGGTTTGTATTCAAAATTAAAGATGTATAACCTGCTTTCTTTAATGTTTCATCTAAGCTCATTAAAACCATAGAAGTTACTGTTGAATCAAGGCAAGGTGCAACAACACCTATAATGTTACTTTTCTTTGCCTTAAGTCTTGCAAATGCATTTGGCTCATAGTTGACTTCTTCAATTATTTCTTTGATTCGCTTTTTAGTTGATTCTTTCACTGCACCATTATTTAAATAGCGGGATACCGTACTCTTAGCTACCCCTGCTGCTTCTGCAATATCTTGGATTGTTAGATTTTTTTTCATAAACATCTCCTGCACTACTATTATAACTAATGTTTTAGCTATAACAATCAATTATTTACTCAACACTTAAATAATCGATGATCATTGAATCCAACTGATATAATTCTAAATCGCATTCACCCTGTATTTCAATCTTATTTGGTTTTAATGAATAAAAACGGCTGGTAATTGTTTTTTCACCATCATTCACAAAGATTTCTATACATGAGTGATCTACAAAGATATGTAACTTATCTAAGGAAGCAATCTTCATTTGTCTATGTGTTCTTCCATTACCAATAGGTTCTATATTAAAACTTAAGACACCTTGTTCATAATTTATTTTTATATCCTCTTTCACTATGCAAGAGAAACAATCATTATTTATATTCGCAAGAATCAACTCAATTAAATCATGCTCAGCAACAAACTCCTTCTGTTTTACACTCAGTTCTTTATATTCACTTTTTCTTAAATTCTTAAGTTCGTCAATTGGTTTTTGGAAGATCTTACCTTTGTGCTGTGTTAGTTCACGTGGCATTGTTAAGGCATGTTGCCAACCACAATCGATTGTTTGTTGATTATGATAAGAAGCATCAGGTATTCCCATCCACGCAATCAGTATTCTTCTATTTAAATCATCAACATATGTTTGTGATGCATAGATATCAAACCCACCATCAAACTCTACAAAATCTTTCAAACGATATGATTTATTATGCAAATCTAAATCAATTGGAAAGTAACCCAGTTGATACACATTTTGATACTGGTATTTTTCTTGTTGAACACCTTGAGGACAAATGATTAAAAACTTTTGTCCATCAAGTTCAATTAAATCTGGGCATTCCCACATATAACCAAATTTATTCTTTGTTTGAATTCGCATGTGAAATGTCCATTTCTCTAAATCTTTTGAATGATACAACAAGACAAGACCACAATCATTGACATCACGAGCACCAAGTACCATGTAATAATCATCACCTTCTTTAAATACTTTAGGATCACGTACATGTTTTGACATATCGCTTGGATAATCATCATGATCAAGGACTAAACTTTTTTGATCATAGGTATACCCATCATTCGAAGTGATGTGCAATGTATTCTGTTCTCTTCCTTCCAATATGTAATCATATTCTTTATCCAAAAGTTTTACATTCCCAGTATAGAAATAATGAATTTGATTTTCTTCAACAAATGCACTACCACTGTATACTCCATCTCGATCATATGAACAATCAGGATATAAGAAGGGTTCCTCTTCTTTAAAATGAAGGTAATCTTTTGTTGAGTAATGCCCCCAACATTTCATTCCCCAAAGCGGTGAAAAAGGAGTGTATTGAAAATAGATGTGATGTGTACCTTTAAATTGACAAAGCCCATTTGGATCATTAACCCATCCACTTGGACCCATCAAATGAAATCCAAGTCGATAAGGATCATTTTTTATTTTCTTTTGTAATTCTTTTTTTACTCCAATTTGATTTAAATAATCTTGCTTTGTCATTTTACCTCTCCTTATTGGAATGTTAACCAATTTTCTTGATTAGCGTTTACTTTGGTTGATACTGTTTCTGGTGTTTCTGTAACGATAACTAATATTTGCGTATCATAACCTAATTTTTTTATTGCCTCAATATCCATTTTTATAAGCGGTGTGTTCGCTTTAACTTTTTGATTTGCACTCACCAATACTTCAAAATGCTCCCCATTTAATTCCACTGTATTAATACCACAATGAATTAATATTCCCACACCATTATCTAATCTTAGCCCTATGGCATGTTTAGTAGGAAAGGTAAACTCTACAACAGCATCACAAGGTGCAACAATCAAATTATCAGTAGGTGTTACCACAATACCATCACCCAATGACTTTGAACTAAAAGTTGGATCATTAGCTTTTTCAATTGATTCAACCTTACCTTTAGCAGGAATAACAAAATTAAATGCTTTGTGTGGTGCCTTTTGAAGTTTTCCAAATACAATCGTTAACACCATAGCTACAACTAAACCGATAACATGTGCAATTATATAATTTATATATCCATTGTTACTTGGATCTACAATCGCAATACCTGGAACGGCTGTTGTACCAAACCCAAGAGAGGTTAGTTGTGAGAAATAAACATAAGCACCTGCTATTGCACCACCGATACAACCTGCAATGAGTGGATAGCGATATCTCAAGTTAACTCCAAAGATAGCTGGTTCTGATATTCCAAATAATGTACTAATAAAACTCGGAATACATAATTCACGCATTTTAACATTTTCCCAATGAAGAGCTAAATAACCAAGAACTGCTCCCGCTTGTCCAATAAGAGCAACTGACATAAGCGGATTAAGAAAGTTTGTTCCAGTTGAAGAGATTAATTGTGATTCAACAGCACCTAAAATGTGATGTAACCCCGTAATAACAATGATTTGTTGGAAACCACCAAATAGTGCATAACCAATAAAACCTAAATTCTCTGTCATCCACAACAATGAGCCCGTAATTGTATCACCCAATAATCTTCCAAGAGGCCCTACTATTGTAAAAAGAAGTAGTGTCGAGATAAACACAGTAAGCATTGGTGCAACTAACAACTTCACCACATCTGGTATTTTCTTGATAAAATATTTATCTAGATTCGCAACAACCCACCCCATCATAAGGGCAATGATAATACCGCCTTGAAATCCCACCATTTGTATTTGTAATCCAAATAAATTTAAGACTTCAGGATTAAATCCAGCAGTTCCAATACTATACGCATTTGCAAGACTACCATCTAACATAATTGCCCCAACAACTAAACCAAGAACAGGTCTTCCACCATATTTTTTTGTTGCAGAGTAGCATACCGCCATGGGTAGTATCGCAAAGATTCCTGTTGATGCTAAGTTTGCTAAGCGATTTAAACTATATAATGTTGGATTACTCGCAACAACATCCCATTTACCCAAAACGCCAGTTAATCCCATCAACAACGCTGCTGCTAAAATCGCGGGTATGATTTCAACAAAAACATCTGACAGTGATTTAATCGCTTTTTGTAAAGGATTTTGTTTCAATCCACTTTGTTCTTTGATACTTTCCAAAGACATATTTTCACGATGCACTAGTTTTGAAAATATTGCATAAATATCATTTACAAGGCCAGCTCCAAATATGATTTGAAGTTGATCTCCTGCTACAAAAACACCTTTAACTAAATCAACATTTTCTAATTTCTTTAAATCAACCAAACTATTATCGTTCAATACTATACGTAATCTTGTTGCACAATGAGCAACACCTTGGATATTTTCTTCACCACCAACAAGTGTTGCGATTTCTTTTGAAATTAATAAGTATTTTTCACTCTTTTCCATACTATCCTCCTTAATGGAACCGGTTCTACAATTCTAGTATATCGCTCTTTTTATTGTTGTCAACACTTTTTTTGGAACCGGTTCTATTTTTACTTTAAAAAAAGAAGTGTTTCCACTTCTAGTTTTCATCTTGAACTCTTGCGCTAAGACGCATTTGTTGTTTTCTTTCATTTGGTGTTAAGTATTTTTTACGAAGACGAATACTATCTGGTGTTAATTCCACAAGCTCGTCATCGTTAATAAATTCTAGTGCTTCCTCAAGAGATAAAATCTTCGCTGGAACAAGTTTCATTGCTTCATCGGCTCCTGATGATCTTACTGCAGTCATCTTCTTATTCTTGATTGGATTTACATCCATATCTAAATCCTTTGCAGCACGTCCAATAATCATACCTTCATAAACATCTGTTTGTGGAGTAATAAACAATTGACCACGCTCTTGGATGTTCCATAATGCGTAAGTCATTGCATTTCCAGCTTCAGTAGAAACCAAAGCACCATTGGTACGTTGAGGAATATCCCCTTTATGAGGTTCATATCCAGCAAGACGTCTTACCATTGTTCCTTCACCACGAGTATCATTGATGAATTCAGAACGATACCCTAGTAATCCACGAGTTGGTACCATGTATTCAACGCGAGAGTAACTTCCTTCGTCAACAATATTAACCATCATTCCTTTACGTAAATTTAGTTTTGAGATAACTGATCCAGAATATTCAGTAGGAACACTACATACTACTTCTTCGATTGGTTCTAATATTTGTCCATTTTCTCTATGGAAAATAACTTCAGGTTTACTTACAGCTACTTCATAACCTTCTCTTCTCATATTTTCTAAAAGAATTGAAAGATGAAGTTCACCTCTACCACTTACTTTAAAGCTATCTGTACTTCCTGTATCTTCAACTTTTAGTCCAACGTTAACTTCAAGTTCTTTTTCAAGTCTTTCTCTAATATTACGAGAAGTAATGTACTTACCACTCTTACCCGCAAATGGAGAACTATTAACCATAAAATTCATTGATAATGTTGGTTCTTCAATCTTAATTGAAGGAAGTGGATTAACTGCATCATTGCTACACAAAGTTTCTCCAATACCAATATCAGATATCCCTGAAATCATTACGATCTCACCACATTGTGCTTCACTTACTGCAACTCTACTTAATCCTCTATAAACAAAGATTTGATTCACTTTGCATTTCTTTACTTTGCCATCTTCATCACAAACTGTAATTTGACTAGCTTCTTTAAGCGTACCAGAATAAATACGACCAATTCCAAGACGTCCAATATAATCATCATAAGCTAATGCAGAAACTTGCATTTGAAGTGGTTCATCAATTTTATTTGGGAATGGTTGTGTATGACTTAAAATTGTTTCAAATAGTGGAGCTATATCCGTATTTGTATCATCTAATGCCTTGCGTACAATTCCTTCTCTTGCAATACCATAGAGAATTGGGAAATCCAATTGCTCATCTGTTGCATTAAGATCAATAAACAAATCATAAACTAAGTCAATAACTTCTACTGGACGTGCATCTCTTTTATCAACCTTATTAATTAATAAAATAGGTTTTAATCCAGCTTCTAAACTTTTTTGTAATACAAATCGTGTTTGAGGCATTGGCCCCTCAGCAGAATCCACTAACAAAATAACAGTATCTACTGTTTTAATAATACGTTCAACTTCACTAGAAAAATCAGCATGCCCTGGAGTATCCACAATATTGATTTTGTAATCTTTGTAATTCACTGAACAGTTTTTTGAATATATTGTAATACCACGTTCACGTTCAATGTCGTTGCTATCCATAACACAATCCACAACTTCTTCGTTTTCACGGAAGACATGTGATTGTGATAAGAAAGCATCAACTAAAGTTGATTTCCCAGCATCTACATGCGCTATTACAGCTATATTTAATATTTTTTGATAATCCATCTTTGTACCTCATTCTCTATAACCTAGTAATTATAATCTTGTATGAGGTAAAACACAAGATAAACTATAATTTCACAAAACAAGAAACCCTAATGAAAGCGCTACTTTTTAGGAAACCAAGGAATGAAAACTGATGTTTTTCTCTTATACTCATCATAACCAGGTTTACTCGCATTGCGTTTTTCCAATAGTGGTACACCTGAAATAAAGCAAAGCGAAAATGTAATAAATGCTGCACCGATAAAACTCAATCCATTACAGGATAGACTATAACTAATTAAAGCCAAACCCCACCAAAGTGTTGCTTCACCAAAATAATTTGGATGCCTTGTATATTTCCACAAACCTGTTTCAATAATTTTACCCTTATTGGATGGATTATGAATAAAGTCACTTAATTGTTTATCTCCAATTGCTTCAAATGCAAATCCAATAATCCAAATCAAGACACCAAGAATGGTTAAATAAGTAATCGGTTGTTTTGCTGGATACAAAGTATGAATCGGAAAAGCAACAACCCACATAAAGACAGCCTGTAACAAATACACTTGAAAAAATGAACGTAAGACAACCCATTTACCCCATTCCTTGCGCCATGTAGCATATCGAAAATCTTCAGGTTTGTTATAATTTCGTTTAAAAATATGGAGAAACAAACGCAATCCCCAAATTGTGAGAAATACTGTAAAGATAAAAGTTCCCAGCGTAATTGGATAGAGAAATGTCAAAATAAGATTAAGTATGACAAACCCAATACCCCATCCCATATCCACAATTGAATTATTACGGATGAAAGTCCCAACTAAGAAAAACAAGAAAAAATAAACTGAAATAATTAAAAATGACAACATTCCTACATTCATACCTCACCTACAAATGCAATTGCGAGTGAATCTCTTCCCACATGCAAAGCTGTAGCAGAAGAAATTGGAACACAATAAATTGGTTCTTTCTTTATTCGTTCTTGAACTTTATTTTTAAACTTTTCAAAGTCCTTACTTTCATTTGTGTAAAATAAAACATATTCATCAATATTTCCATGTTTTAACGCTGTATCAATTTCACTTAAAATTTTCTTTTCAACATGTTTAGAACTCAAAGAAAAACCATACGCTTTTCCTTTACCATCTTGGTCAAGTGATAGAATTGCTTTCATATTGAGTTTGTGTGCAATAGTCGCAACTTTTTTATTAACACGACCACTTCTCGATAAGTTTTCAAAATCATTTAATGCAACATAGATTTTAATTCTAGAACGTAAATTGATAATCTTCATTAAAACATTGTCAATTGACTCTTCACCTTGAATTAATTGAGCCACTTTTTTTACGAATAAACCTTGTCCTCCAGAATTAAGATAACTATCAATTAAAACAATTCGATTTTTAAGTTCTGGATGTTTCTCTAAATACTTTGCGAATCCTTGATAAGTTCCACTTAAATGACTTGAGACAGTGATCACTAATAATTGGTCATAATAATCTAAATAGTGACCTAATTCATATTGAATTTGTTGATCATTTGGCTGAGAACTAGTTGGAAATTCATGGCCTACTTTTACATATTCTAGAAAATCTTCTATTTGAATCGTTTTCTTATCTAAAAATACATTTTGATTCACCATCAAATTCATGGAAATCACGCCAATATCATATTGATCAATCAGTTCTTGTCCAATATCCGCTATACTATCTGTTAATATACCTATTTTTTGTTTCTTTTCTCGATGTTTATTTTGAATAGCCATATCATCTACTTTTGAATTCACGATGATTCCGGCGTTATAAAATAAATTACTTACTTTCCATGGTTCATCTGTATGAAGATGAATATTCAAATATTTTTCATCCCCTGAATAAGCAATTGAATCACCATATTTTTCTAGCACATTAATTAATTGCGATAAATCAACATGAATATCTTTTATGTAAAATTGTGTACAATAGCGATATTTTTCATCAATGAAATCCTCAACAATTTCCAATGTTTCAAATTGCTTCCAATCATTGGTAACACGACCTGTTTCACCATTAATGTATTTACTAAAGCCCTCAATAAACAAATAGAATCCCATAGCACCAGAGTCTGGTACTTTATATTTTTGTAAATCTTTTAACTCTTTTTCCGTTTCATCAACACCTTGTTTAATTATTGGTAAAGACAGTTCAAACAAATCATTGAATGAAATGACATTGATTGATTTCAAATAGATTGACCATTTACGAATAACTGTAAGTATTGTTCCCTCAATTGGGTTTTTAACTACCTCATATAATCTTGTTGACGATTGATGTACAAGTTCAATAAAATCGATAACATTTAATTGTTCACTTCCATTATAAAATGATAAACCATGAATAAATTCAGAAAAAATAATACCTGAATTTCCCCGGGCAAATGTTATCGCTTGCTCACTTATACTTTTTAACGTTTCAATTGCTGAATCACTATCATTTGAAAATGATAAAGCTGACTTAAGAGTATACAAAAGATTTGACCCTGTATCTCCATCCGCAACTGGAAAAACATTTATCTTATTTAATAAATCTTTATTCCTTTCAATTTCTTCTACACCTGATTTAAATAATTGGAATATTTCTTGTCCGTTTAATATTTCGTTTTTCATATTATTTTAGAATAAAGTAACTGATAAGTGATGTAATAACTGACAATGATGATCCCCAAATTAAATCAATTATGGTAATAGATAATGGCCACTTATTTAGTGTTGCATAATTTGTAAGATCATACGTACCATAAGTAATTAATCCAAAGATAATTGCTGAAATTACCATGGTTTTCATATCATGTGACAACAATGCAGGTGTAATAACAAAATAAAGTAATGCAAAGACAAACAGTAGATAGAATACAACAGCTCCTATCCACTTCACATCGCTACCCATTAAATGCTGAAGCTCCTTTGTATAAAATCCCTTAGTCGTAAATAGCCAAATCGCATCTAAAATAATGAATATAATGAATGTAACTAGAAAATTCTTAACGTTGAATAACATATATAACCCCTTTTCCTTTATAATCTCATTATATTTCTAAGAATTTTTCTTGTCACTTCACATGATTTTTAGAATGCTTAAAAGAAAAGAAATCCTAGTTTTTTCTAGAATTTCTTGGTTTTCTTTCGTTTTCTTGATTTTCTTGCAAATAATACAAAGATAGATCCTCCGATTAATATGCCCCCAAATACTGTCACTAGCATATTGTTCATCATCCATTCTCCTGTATTTGCCAAAGACAATAGAATGAAGTTTTGGTTATAGTCTGAATTACTGATGATATCCTCACGATACACTTCATCACCAAAGGACGTAATAACAATTTGCCCTACTACATCACCTTTTTTAATGTTTTCATCTATTACTTCAGGTATAGTAACTTCGACTTGGTAATTATTTGAATCAATTGGTAAATCCCAAATTAATGTATCTGGCATTTCCCATTCAATTTCTTTATTAAAAATACGATACTTCATAATACTTTCTCGAATTAAATCACCTTCTGTAAATACTGTTGCACGCTCATACAAATCTCGATAGGTATTATAAATCAAACCTGCGTCCAAATAATGACTTGGAATTTTACGCTCAACCCAAGCATGTGCAGTAATCAACATGATATCCATATCATTTATATTAGCAATAGAAGCCAAACAATATCGAGCTTCAACGGTATACCCCGATTTACTTCCCATAAACCCATCAATCGTTACCTTGTAGGGTTGATTCGAAGTAGGATTATTTATATATTTGTAAGATGTTGATTCCATCTTTAAACCTTCAACTGGGTAATTAAAGGATGTTCCTGCTTGATATGTATCAGATGTAAATACTTCATAGAACACTTCATTTTTCAATGCATACTCTAATAACAAAGCTATATCTTGCAACGTTGAGTAATGATCATCATCATGTAATCCCGTAGTATTAACATAATGGGTATTTTTCATTCCTATTTCTTGTGCTTTTTGATTCATAAGATCGACATAACCTTCTACACTACCCGAAATCGTATAAGCTAATGCTTGAGTACATTCTGCACCCGATGGAAGAAGTGTACCATAGATTAAGTCCCTCATTGTTACAATATCACCTACATTGAATCCTGCACGACTTGCTCCCGCTTCTTTTAATCCAGCCATGATTCTTTCATCAATCAGAACCTGTTGATCATAATTCGATGTATTCTCTATCGCAATTAGGGCTGTCATAATTTTAGTCATTGAAGCAGGATAGATGATTTCATCGGATCCTTTATCCCAAAAAACTTGGCCTGTCGTACGATCAATCATATAGACATAATCACTTGTAATATCTGGTTTTTCTTCTTCGCCACGTACTTGTAGGGGTGTGTTAAAAAAACTAAGTACGAATAAGCAGATAATTAATATTTTCTTCATTTCATCCCTCCAACTGATATATTATAACACAATGAATTTTTTCATTGATTTCCATTTTCTTTTTTTTAAAGTTCTTGTATAATAGTGTATGCATGATCGAATGGCGGAATGGCAGACGCGCAGCACTAAGGATGCTGTGTCTTATGACGTGAGAGTTCAAGTCTCTTTTCGATCACCATATTGAAAGAGGATATGAGTTATAAGCATTTTGTATAAGACGCAGACTCATATTTTTTTATTTTCATCTAGAAACCCTTTTATAATGACATCTCATTGATATTATATATATATATATATATTGATTCAGGGCAAAATAATGTGAGAGGTTTTTTTATATCTATCTTTTTTTCTACTCTTTTTTATCAAAAATAAACAGCACTCTGAGATATTAATTTACTCTTCTCCTAATTTAATAAATTATTCACTCTCATTTTCCAGTTAAACAAAATATTTTTTACTGAACTTTTCTATGCACTTTTTAATTAATCTATTGGCAAAGAATATCTATCTTTTATTTCCAATATTTTAGTTTTACTTCCGCTTTTAACTATAACAGTTGAAAAAAATATTACATTATACACAAGAATATGCACTCACTTTTTTAAATTTGTTTCCTAGGAGTTTCTTAGTAATAAAACATATTTGAAAATGTTAACTATAAAACTTAATTTTCAAAAATTTAAACAAATCAATAAATATAACTCTATATTAACTTTTCTGCCTTTGAATCAATTTTGTAAACATGATCGAAATAATTAACATATTCGCTATAATTATGTGCTACTATAATAAATGTTTTTTCATTAATAGCAAATCTCTCTAAAAAGTACCGAACAATTCTTTCATTCATTGCAGAAAATGGTTCATCTAATAACAACCATTTTTTTTCGCTACAAAAAACTCTTAGTAATGATATTATTTGCTTTTCACCACCACTTAGATTTTTCAAATTTTCTTGATTCTTTATTTTTTCAATTACTTCAATTGGAAACATTTTTTCATATTGCTCCAAATTATCTAAACTGTAAGAACCATAGAGTGAAACATTATCATAGTAATCACCAGACAATATAACCGAAGTCTGTGGGGAATATGAAACTAAATTTGAAACCTCTAATTTTTCAATATTCTTTTTGTCATATTCAATACATCCCTTATCTAAAGTAATAAAATTCATCATAATTTTTGTTAGAACACTTTTTCCAGTTCCGTTATCGCCAGCTATTAGATAGCTATTTCCTTTAGCAAATGTAAAATCAGGATAACTGATAGTGAAATTATGCACTCTTTTTTTAGCATTCTTGATTGTTATTGTATCTGCACTAGATATCTTTTCATGTTCAAATGAACTATTCTTTTCATTTATTATTAGCATTAATTTCTCTCTAATTTTTTCAACAGATTTAACTCTGCCAATATTTAAATTCAATTCATAGAGAGGTTCAATGAATTTTGTACTATATAAAAATGTAGTTGTAGCCATACCAATAGTGATGTCATTATTGACTAATAACAATGTTACAGTAATAAATGATATAACCATAACTAAATCAACTGCACCACCATTGATTACAAATGATAAACTATTCAATTTTCGAAAATGCATATTTTTATCTAGAACATTATCTAAGTTTTTCTCATGTACTTCAGATATTGCTTTCATGCTTCTTTTATCTAGCATCAATTTAGTATCAAAAAATTTACTTATTGCTTCTGTATATACACCGACAGATGCTAAGTAATGATGATTCCTACTAGATAAATTTTTTGATGTAATTTTTGGCGATAACCCGGCAATAAGAGAGCTTGCTAAAATAACAAAAGCAATTCTAAAATCCACAAAAACGATTAGTGCTATACCAAAAACTATAATCATAATCAAAGATCGATAAATACTGATATAAGGGCTTAAATAATTTTGACATAATTCGCTAATATCATTTGCCTGCATCGAAATATATTCCCCCACATCATATTTAGAGAAATTATCATAATCTTTATTTAGTACTGCATTAAAAAAATCACTTTTAAGATTTTTTTCAAATTTTATTCTTCTATAATCTGCTAATCGATTCGATATATAGCAGACTAATAAATTAACTAAATAAAGTACAACATAGGTTGTAATAAGTCCAGCAATTATATTAAAACCTTTTTTATAGTTATCTATCAAATAACCTGGCATAAGCAACATTGCCGAAGCAACCAATGTCTCCAATATATAAAAAAGCAAACTAAATGCAATATAAACTCTAATTTCCTTTAAATATTTTGCCATATGCTAAATCCCCTATTCTCCAAATATTTTTAATAACATTAATTTTCTATATTATTAAAAGCATGGATATTTGTAAATTTTATACTTATTTCTATTAATTTAAATAATAACACTTAGAAGAAGATATGAAAATATTAGTTGAATAATTTATCAAAAAAATATGTTGTATATGGAGTTGTCAGCAAAAAGCAGACACAACTAAAAGGTAGATTAAAGCCTTACTCGATAGTTTATAGAACAGGATTTTTATAAAGTAGTTTAAAAAGAGGAAGAGAATGATTAAAATAATGGATATATTTTTCAAGACATCCCTATTCATTAATCGTATTTATTCAATCTAATTGAATTTCAATTCATACATTTTTCTCTCTTTTCGATCACCAAAAAGATAAAGAATATGAGTTATGAACATTCTTATTAGATATCAAACTCATATTTTTTATTTCTATAAAAAAGCTCCTTTACTGTATCAACTCATTATTAGCATTGAATATCACAATATAAAACATCATTAATTCATCTTATTAGCTCATTTTATTAAGATTTTTATATTTGAAACAAAGAAAAATTGAATATCCAATAAATCCAATTCCACCAATTATTCCTACAGGATTTGGACCAATAAATAAATTTGGCTTCACTCTCATAAATAACGATGCTGGTGCATATAAATCAATTGCATTTAGCGATGCATGGAAAATTGTAGGCGCAATGACACTCTTTGACTTTAGAAATAAATATGAACAAATATTTCCTATAACTATGCAAAATAAAATCATTGCAAATACACCAAGTACAGAATTCTCTTTTCCATAGTTAAATCCTGTAAGAATTATTGGACTATGCCATAATCCCCAAAGTATTCCATTGATTAAGACACCTTTTCTCTCACCAAATACATAAACTAATTTAGTCAATAGATATCCTCTCCATGCAAATTCTTCACCAAAGCATTGGATTAGACCTGCTATTGGATTGATTAGTATCGCAATTGGAATGATAACCGCCAATTTTAAACTATATTCACTATCACTTACTACTCCTAAATTAATTGCATATTTACTTTGCAATGGATTAAAAAGATTTTGAAATAGCAAAAAGAAAATAGTTGCTCCAATTATCATCAAAAATGGCGGTAGAAAATATGCTTTAATATACAATTTCCAATTTTTCTTAAAATCAGGTTTAATATTTAAGTTTCTAAAACCTTCTTTAGTTGATAATCTCGTTAATAAACTTGAAATCATTGGCGTTAGCATTAGTATTGTAAGCAAAAATGTATTCTCACTCTTTGAATATAAAATACTAAGTGGTGTTAAAAATATTAAAATAAAAATTAAAAATAATAAAATACGTTTCTTTTCTAGTTTCATAATAGCCTCACTTTTCCATGAGGTTAAGGATTTATTTTTTACGATTTTTTAAATAACTTACCAAGAAATATGCACTAAATAAAATTCCCAAGCCAACAATTACAGCTTCTATATTCTTTGAAATATTTAATTCATTCATAATTGGAATTAGTAATATTGTCAAAAAAAATGTGAATACAGTCAACGTAAGAAAAGATATGTTCTTTCTTTTATTTTCTATTTTTTCTGAATCATCATGTTCATTTGTTTTTTTGCATTCAATAGGTTGATCTCTTAACAGATCATCTGTAGAGATTTCAAACAAATCACATAACGTATTCACCTTATCAATTTCAGGAAGGCTTTGACCTGTCTCCCATTTTGATACAGTTTGTCTGGTAACATTGAGCTTGAATCCTAATTCTTCCTGACTCATCCCTGCTTTTTTTCTTAGTTCATAAATTTTATTATTTATACCCATCCTTCACCTCACCCAAAGTCTACTATTTGAATTAATTTAACACTACCAACTATGCATTGAAACTTGTCAACCAACATTAACATATCAAAATATATGCCTTTTTATGCCCTTTTTCATAATTAATTATTTCATTATAGCACTAACAAAAGTTATCACGAATACTTTTATCACAATTTTTTTCTATGTATACTCGTCAATTCCAAAATATTTTATAGAAAGAAAAATCGCTTTCTATCGAATAGCGACCTTTCAATTACACCTATATCTCTGTTTCTATAAATCTACCATCTTCAAGATAAAATATTTTTTCACTTAATTTAGCGACTTTCACATCATGTGTAATGACTACAATTGTATGCCCTTGCTGGTGCAGTAATTTAAACAATTCCAGAATTTCTTCACCTGTCTTTGAATCTAATGCCCCCGTCGGTTCATCCGCTAACAGAATTTTCGGTTCAGTTACAAGAGCTCTTGCAATCGCAACACGTTGTTGTTGACCACCAGATAATTCATGTGGTTTATGCTTTCCTCTATTATCTAAACCAACTAGTTTAAGCATTGCATTTGCCTTTTCTATCGCTTCATTTCTTGAAACTCCTCGAATAATTAGAGGTAGTATTACATTTTGCAAAACTGTGTAGGTTGATATTAAATGATATTTTTGAAAAATAAATCCAATTTTTTCATTCCTTATTCTTGCAAGTTCATTTTGAGATAAGTGACTTGTTTCAATTTTATCCAAACAATAGGAACCATCATCTAGTGTATCCATACATCCAATAATATTCATTAAAGTGGTCTTACCTGAACCAGATTTCCCAAGAATCGCAATATAATCTCCTTCTTCTACATGTAAATCAATGTTTTTAAGAACATGCAATGATTCACTTTTCATCAAATAAGACTTATTTAGATTATTGATTTCAATCATTACTTTTCAATTAGACTTATGCTTATCAATGCTTTTGTTGTCTTATCACGAGTTACAGCAATGACAGACCCTTCTTTTAAATCAGTTAGTTTTAGTTCACTGCCACTAGAGAAGTTACTAATGTCGATTCCTGCCGGAACATTTACACTTAGCTTTTCACCAGTGTATTCCAATTTCATTTTATCTTCATTTTCATTTGTCTGATTTGCATTATCTTCTGCATTTGCTGATTCTGTTAGTGTTGCAGCTTTAATTGAACCATCTTCATTTTCTTCCAAGTCTTGTTCTTCGCCTGTTGGATCTTTAGCTAAATCTAGTTCAATTTCATTTCCTGTCATGGAAGTAATTTTTCCAAATACAAGTTCAACTTCTTGTTGCTCGTTTTGTCCATCCTTTTTACTCTCACCATTTTGATTTGGTGCTTTTGTTGAACAGCCTACAAGTAATAAACCTACAACAAGTACATAAATTAGTTTTTTCATCATTTTTCTCCTTTATTCGACTAATAGTGCTTCTATTGGCTTTAATTTTGACGCTTTATATGCGGGATAAATGCCAAACAAAGTTCCCGTAACTACTGCAAATGCAAACGCCATTACTTTTCCTTCAATGGTATCTACAACTGCGACATTGGTCATAGTAAGAATTGGAAATACGAATTGACTTACGATAACTCCTGCTAATCCACCAATACAACTAATAATTGCTGATTCAAGTATAAACTGTTGCAATATCTCATTGTTTTGACTTCCTAATGCCTTGAGTATCCCTATTTCCCTCGTTCTTTCTCTTACTGATAGAAACAAAACATTCATGATTCCGATTCCACCAACAATAAAGACAATCATACCTACAGAAATAAGTAACACGTTCATTGTTTTAGCTGATGATAGCGCTGCTTCAATTCTACTTCCTGCATCATCAATCATATAAAACGTTGCATCATCTAACATATAATTCAATGTACTCATGATTTCTTTTTTTGTTTTTCCTATATTGTCAATGCTATCCGAGAGACCAATTATTCTCGGAATACCAGAATCACCAATAATTTTTTTGCCTGTTTCATAAGGAAGAAATATGGAACTGTCAGGATTGAGTCCTTGAATACCATCTCCTTTACCTTTTAAAACACCTTTAATTTTATATAGATTATTACCAATCTTTATATTTTCTCCTATCGCAGCTTCACTTACACCATAGTATTTTTGTGCAAGTTTACCTCCAATAACAACTACATTCTTCCCACTTAATTGATCTTCTTCATTTAGTTCTTCGCCAAACTCTATTTCTAAATTTGATACTTTATCATAATTTTCACTGACTGCATTTATTTCTACATACTCATTTTTATTAGCTATTGTCACCTCTTTATAACTTGAGTTTAATAAGTAAATATCGACAATTGAAACACTCTCTGCTTTGATTTGGTTTACATGGTCCAAAGTTAATTTTTCAAGTTTATCTGCGTTTTCAGCATCAAATTTTTCATAGTTTAAATTCACATATACTGTTTCAGCACTTAGACCTGTAAATTGATCTAGTACTTGTTTCTCCCCACCTTTTCCAATCGCTATTACCATAATGATTGTCATAGTTCCAACAAAGATACCAAGAGAAGTAAGAAATACCTTGAACTTATTTTCTAGTAAATTAAGTACAACAATTCTACATGTTTCTAAGAAATTCATTTATTCACCAACAACCACGATATCACCATCTTTTAAGCCGTTGGTAATTTCACTCACTTTGCCATCAGAGAATCCAGTTTGTATTTCCCTTTCTTCTATTTTTTTATCTTCGCCTTGTACAAGTACAATCTGTTTGCCATCTTTGATTTGAATTGCTTTGTTAGAAAGTTTGATGACATCCTTTATTTCTTTAGTAATGAATGTAACAGTACATGACATACCAGATAATAGTTCTTTATCTGTTTGGTTCAATTCAACATATACTTCATAAACAATGACTCCATTTGCATTCTTACCCACTAAATCTCTTTTACTTAAAACTCCTATAAATTCTTCATCACCATAGGCATTAAATCTAAGCTTAACTTCTTGACCTTCCTCAAGTTTTAATATTGACTCTTGGTCTACTGACACTAGAACATATTTTCCTTCTGGTTTACCTATTGTTATTCCTATTTCTTGTGGATCAACCTTTTTATTTTCCTTATAACTTATATCAATGACTACACCTTCAACATCTGTAACTAAATAAGGATTATTTTTTAACTTTTGATATTTTTCTATTTCTATATTTATCTTATTCAAATCTCTTTCTGATGCTCCTAGCGTTGTATCAAAATTCGCATTATTTTTTGATTGAATCGCATCTTTTTCATCTTTTTGCCTTTTTTCTTCATTTATCTCTGCATTACGTGTATTTTGCAGATTTGTTAATTCTTTGCGAAGTGTAGTTTCTTTATTTTGAGCATCCACTAATTCTTTTTTCTTTTCTTCTAATTCTTTTTTTAATTCATCAACATTAGGTATATCCGTAGTTCCATTTCCTAAATCATTTTCGTTGTTTACTTCTATGCTACCTTCCTCTATTGGTGAAGGAGCTTGACTGATTAAATTTTCTAATTCCAAGATCCTTGCTTGAATTATTTGAATGCTTTGTACAATATTAGCTATATCATTTTCTAGTTGTGCCTTTTTTGATTCAAAAGTATTTTTCGAATTATTCACTCGATTATTCCATTCATTATTAGATGATGAATTTTGAATATCCTTGTTGTTTTTTGTTTGCGAGAATTCATCCTCAGCTTTTTTCTTTTCTTCACCTAATATTTTTAATTTCTCATCAATACTCTCAATCGATAATTTTACTAATTTAGTTTCTTTTTCAACCCAGTCTCCTACTTTTACATAGATTTCTTCTACAACTAGCTCATCTTCGTAGTTAAAATTGTCACCTTCCAGTTTTAAAGTCCCATTCCCATCAACACCGACCACGATATCTCCTGTTGTAACAGGATACTCTCGGTATAAGATATCTTCTTCTCTATCTTTTCCTTTTGCTAAGATTATTTGAGTAACTAAGAGCAAACTTACTAAGCAAGAAATTCCTACTACTATCCATTTATTTTTCTTCGATATTTTCATACATCTACCTCTATTTAACATTGTCATTGTAATCAACGATGGTTAAATTACGGTAAAGAAAAAGCTTATTTTAAATAAGCCTTCTTTTAAATATCATTTTAATCATTGTTCCTTCATTTATCTGTGATGTTATTTCTATTTTCCCTTGATGCTGTTCAATGATTTCCTTAACAAGTGTTAAACCTAATCCACTGCCTCCAATATCTCTCGATCTTGATTGATCGACGCGATAGAATGGCTCAAATATTAAACCCAGCTGATCTTTTTTTATTCCTATGCCATTGTCTTTAATTGTTACTTCTATGTTGTGTTCTGTGTTAGTAATTTCAATTTCTATCCATGGAGAGCATTCTTGCGAATACTTAATTGCATTCTCAATAATATTTGAAAAAACTCTATGTAACATTAATTCATTACCTTGTATAACCTCATCATTATTATCAAATTGAACAACAATTCCCTTTTGACTTATTCGTTGATCTAATTCTTCTAATGTATCCATAATAATTTTTTTCAACGATACGCTACTACTACATTCATACGAAGATGAGGATGCAACTAGCATGAGTGTATTCACTAAATCATTCATGCGATTTATTTGTCTTTTTGTAACTTCAAACAAATGTTTGTATTCCTCAACTGTTGGCGAATCATCTAATACTTCAAGGTTTGTCTTTATAACGGCAAGGGGTGTTTTCAATTCATGTGCTGCTGCTGTTGAAAATCTTTTCTGTGAACTGAAACTCAATTCTAATCGTTTTAACATTTTATTAAATGATTCTGTTAATTGTTCTACTTCTTTTGATGAAGTTGTAATCTCAAGTGATTCATTTATTGCATTCTCATCAATCTTTTCTATTTTATTTGTAAGTTTATTTAAGGGAGATAAAGTTTTACTGACAATAAAGTATGTACTTATTGTTCCAACTATACCCACTAACCCCATCGCAACAAAAGCAAGTGTATTATATTTTATTTGCCCCGTTGCCACTATAATGGGTAATGCATCCATCACTGTTTGTGAAGGGACAGTGAGTCGTGCTTGTTCTATCTCTTTTGTAGGTTCTAGAGGAATTGTTGGAATTACTTCTTGTACTGGTATGATTAGCAAGCGGTTAAGCGCCTCTAAAGATGCAAAAGTCAAAATAAAAACCATGCATAGAAACATAATCCCAATGCTTAAGGTTAATTTAACTTTTAAACTCATTTTACTTTTCATTTACTAACCTCTGAATATATATCCTGTTTTTGGGATATATTCTATCAAGTCTTCCTCAAATAAATTTCTCAATTTTTTTCTAAGAGTACTTACATGTACTTTCACCGTATCAAATGAATCAATAGAATCACTTTCCCAAATTTTATCAATTAATTCTTCTGTCGAAATCGGCCTTTTATTATTTATCAATAAATACTCAAGAATCTGATACTCTTTAGAAGTAAGTCTAATCATGTTATTATTCAAATCAGTTATGCATCTTCCAACCAAATCACATTTAAAATACTTTGTTTCGATTTGAGCATCATTTTGTATGAAATTTCGTCGCAATAACGAACGTATTCTGGCTAATAATTCCTGAAAACTAAATGGTTTAGTTAGATAATCATTGGCACCTTTATCTAGTCCCTCGATTCGTTGTTCTATCTCTGTTCTTGCTGATACAATTATTATTTTTACCTCTTTGCTATCTTTTCTTATTAATTCTAGTACTTCTAATCCATCTATATACGGTAAGTTAAGATCCAAGACAATCAAATCATACACAGTTGAATAATATAAATCTATTGCTTCTCTACCATCTCTTGCAATATCAACAAAATATCCTTGTTTCCTTATTCCTGCTGCTAGTGCATCTACTAAATCTCTTTCATCTTCAACTAGTAATATTTTCATACATTTACCTCAATCTTAAAATAATTCTACTTTTCTATGGTTAAATATAGGTAAAGTTTATCATATTCTTAATCTTTTACCTATTCACTGCAGAAATTCTTAATTCATCTTTGTTGAATCCATTATCACTTTTTCCTGAAGTATCAAATATAATAAAAAAAGATGTTGTATAAACATCTATTTTTTTAGGATTTTTAATCCATTAACGGGGGAAAGAAATCTATATCAAATTGGCATTATTTCCTATTTGATGTCTTTATTATAGATTGAGTGTGTGTAAACAATATGGTAGAAATGTGAAAGTTTTGTGTAATTTCTCTGTGACATAGTCACTGAATTAACCTATTGTATGCTATATAATTTGACTATAAACAAGGAGGTAATGACCTATGTCAGTAAACCATTTAACAAAAGAAAACTTTGAAACAGAAGTTTTAAATTCAAAAGAACCAGTATTAGTAGACTTCTTCGCAACTTGGTGTGGACCATGTAAGATGCTATCACCAGTTATCGAAGAAATAGCTAATGAGGCTCAAGGATACAAAGTTTTCAAGTTAGACGTTGATGAGCAAGAAGAACTTGCTGCAAAGTATGGTGTTATGACGATTCCAACTTTAATTGTATTTAAAAATGGACAACCAGTTCAAACATCAGTGGGCTTTAAGCCAAAAGCTGCAGTTCTTGATTTAGTTAAAAACGTATAGCAAAATAGACAACCAATTGGTTGTCTATTTTTTTACTATATTCTCAATTTGATTGAATTGATTTAATACTTCGAATTTATTTGCATTGGCTGGATAACGTACAATTATTTTTATTTTTCGTGAGTCATAACCAGATATTTTACCATCTTGCAATGTATCGATTGTAAAGCTAAGAGATTTTCTAAAATCGTAGAAATCTCCTCTATAATGATCACGATATAGCATAATTTCTACTTTATCTGGTGTATCAGATACATGTAAATAATAATCATAAGTATCATAAGCTTCAACGATAAGCTCATTTTGAAGTGTGTCATCCGCAACATAAGTTACATTTTCACTATATGAGAAATCATATACTACGTTCTCATTGAAACTAAGCTTGCCAATAATTTCCAAATCATCATCTAGATACAATTGAGATTCATCAGTTCCCATATAAACGATATCGAAACGACTAATATCATGTAGTGTTAATGGCATACCAATTCCTATACAAATTGCTGCAATAACTAAATTCATTGTAATGAAGAAACCACCTATTTTCTTATTAAACACTAATAACAATGCTAGTCTTATAATCACAGAGACAATTCCAATTGCACCTATAACAAGTAAGAATACTCCCCAAATCGAAACCCCTTGGAACAATAAGTAAACAATCAATCCTACCGCAATACCTAAACCAACAATTGCACACCACAATGGAATCATCAATAGAATACCAAAGAATCGAAGAATCCATACAAAGACTGCTACAATTGATTTACCAAAATAGTTATTTGAAGATCTTGTTTCTTTTACTGAAGTATCTCTTTGTGATTTTTCCTCACTTTTTTGTTCAGTTGCTTGTTTCGTTTTATATTCATAAGTAGAAGCATTACTTTTTTCTTTTGATTCCTCTTTTACTTCATCAGATGCAGTCTTTTTTTTTGTACTTTTTAAACTATCTAAGCCTTCACTTAAAGGACGTTTAAATAAATTTTCAGTATTGATTTCTTCACCATTGACACCAACTCTTATAAAACTGATGATAATAACAATCGACAACACTAGGAAAATCAAGGAAACAATAACTGAGATAAATCCACTGAATACATACGCTAAGCTATTAGGTAATAAGATGTGGATAAAGCTTCTAAATAAGCCTTCAATAATTGCAAATGGAATTCTTAGTAAAAGTAGAACAACTAATCCCACGCCAATTAAAACTAAAGTCTTTGATAAACCTTCAACAGTTAAATCCTTAAAAACAGTTGAGAAGAATCTTGATAAACTATCAATAATATCGTTTAACACTTCTCCAGCCTTGCCAGCTGCATCTTGATGTCTATTTGATTCCTTTTTACCTTTGATCTTATATGCATCATAAATTTCATCCACAAGTTCATTGATATCTCCAAAATCATTTACAGCTTCTTCTTCTGATTTACCCTCTTGTACCTTTTGATCGATTGTATCAGAGTACTCATCTAAAATATCTTTTACTTCCATGTCTGTTAGTAAATCTAACTTTTGTTTAAGTTTTTCTAAAAATTCTTGTTTTGTCATATTCTATACCTCTTTATTCTCTTCAATAAACTTGTTAATGCTGTTTGAAAATTCAATCCATTCTCTTTTTATTTCTTTCATTACATCCAAACCTCGTACAGTAATTCGATAGTACTTACGTGGTGGTCCTTCCGTTGATTCTTGTAAGTAAGTTTCAAAAATCGACTCATTTGTCATCCTCTTAAGAAGCGGATAAATTGTTCCTTCATTAACGTGAACAATATTACATACCTCTTTTACAAGCTCATAACCATATATATCTTTCTTCGCTACAACCATCATAACGACGAGTTCTAGTACTCCCTTTTTAAACTGGGTATTCATTTGATCACTTCCTTGAAATTACTTTATCACCACTACTATGCAATGTCAAGTACTGTTTAATGCCAATTATTAAGAATTTTATAGTAGTGAGAAAAAAAGACAGATATTTCTATCTATCCTTCATTGATTAAGTCTTTTAATTTTTTCTTGTTCGTAACCAAGATTCCCCCACGATTTAACTCTACAATGCCTTCTTTCTCAAAATATTTCAACATTCTACTAACCACTTCTCTTGCACTTCCTATATACTTCGCAATCGTTTCATGAGTAACTTCAATACAATCTGTTTTACTTCGATTCATCTCATCTAGTAAAAAGATAGCTAATCGCTTATCCATACTCATAAATAAAACCTGTTGCATTGCCCACATCACATCACTAAAGCGCTCCGTTGTTAGTTTATAAACATAATTCTCAAGATAAATGTTTTTATCCATTAATTTTGAAAATGCCTCCGTATTAATCAATATTCCTGTGACATTGGTTTCTGTATCAATAAAAACATCGAAACTAATAGAAGATAGAATACAAGATGCTGAAAGTATACAAACATCCCCTTTACTTAATCGATACAAAGTAATCTCTCTACCTTCTTCAGATAACATATAAATTCTCAAGTCACCCTCTTCAATGATTAAAACACCTAGGCAAGAATCTTGTTCGCCATGAATCGTTTGATGTGCTTTGTAGCCAACCTCTATTGAATTATTCAGTAAATATTCTTTTTCATGATTTGATAAATTTGTCCATGCGGGAATCGTATCTTCAATGATGTGCTGTAATTTTATTTGTTCCATATGCAATTCCTCTCAATTTAATTTCATTATAAACATTTATAGTGAATATTACATCTAAAGCGATTAAAAAGAATCCTTATAATTAGGATCCTTGTTTTTGTGAATAAAATTCTTTTTTTCCTTTATACATTGTACTGTCTGCTGATTTTTTGGTATTTTCCCAATCTTCTTTCTTATTCCCCATGCAAATTGCATATCCTGCTGAGAAAGTAGGATGATCTACCAATTTTGATGCATCTTCACTAAACGCTTTCTCTAATAAACATATCAAATCTTCACACTTCTTCTTTGTTGCATTTTCCACTAAAATAATAAACTCGTCTCCTCCAGTACGATAAGGAATAGATTGATTATCTATAACTCTTACGACTGAACTTGCAAATGTTTTTAAATATAAATCACCTGTTTCGTGACCAAGAGTATCATTGATTGGTTTTAATCCATTTAAATCAATCATGATTATCCCAGTATTTTGAGCCATTTTTTGTGCTATTCTGTTTTGACTATCTACTTCGTAAGCATTTCTACTCTTTAATTCAGTTAAGTAATCTGTATTACTCAAATCTTTATGTCTTGGATTGGATATTCTTCTAAAATACGCGATTGAGAAAATAGCACTAATAATGCAAGATATTGCAATAATAAATGGTGTTACTTTTCTTATTTCTGTATATGCTTTGTATTGGGAATTGGCTGGAAATTCAATTCCAATTACACCAACAATTTTATCCTCAGATCCATGAATTGGATAGTAAGCAACAAATACATTACCCCATTCTGTAACCAAAATATTGGTAGGCATTACGACTTCCCCATGAAGAGCTTTCAATAAATCCGCTTGAAAACTATCTTCAATCAAATCTCCAGGGTAGCGAAAATCATCAGAATTCATAGGTAATCCATCAATAACATAAATCAATTCACCTTGATCATTTAACTTAGCAGTATATAAATATTGAGCATTGGTCAAAATGCGAATATCAGAAAACAATTCCTTTGTATTCACATAAGATTCTTTATATATATATCACTCCTCGTGTTAATTGTTTCAAAGGTTGATAAATCAAAACTTTCTGATTCAACATAATTAACAATTGAAATCACTCTTTCTTCAAGTGAGTGAATCATATCATTATAAGCTAAACTATAGACAATTTTATTCAGTACTACACATGAAAAAATAACAATAAAAGAAGTCAAAAGTACCACTTGTACGTCAACACGTCTTAAATAAAATTTTGACTTATTTCCCATTATTTACCTTCTATTCTATTCTTAATGCCATTATTTTATAATAATTTCAAATTATCTTCAATAATGTATATTTTTTTCAATATCATAACTGCTAAACTCTAATAAATTCCCTTCAGGATCTCTTAAATAAATAGAATACATCTCTCCTACCACACCATGTCGACAAACAATACCTTCCTCGACAACTATCCCTTGTTTTTCTATGAATTCTTTAAACTCCATTAAATCACCACTTATTTCGAAGCAGAGATCCCCACTACCCACTTGTACATTTAATGCATGTGGTTGTAACTCGTTACCCAAATAATGTACATTAATTTTAAAATCACCCGCAAACATTTCTGCTCTATGAATTTCTTTTTTAATAATAAAACCAAGTTTTTCATAGAAATCTAAAAATCGATTACAATCACTTGTAGTTAAAACCAAGTGATCTATCTTTTTAATAAATGATTTTTTCATTATTGCACCTCTCTAATAAAAGCTCATTAATTGCGTTCATGTACTATCCTTTTTCAAAGACACGCTTCCATATTGTTTCCCATCATAAAATCAATACCCAATTTTTACATATCTATTAGGATATTTAGAATTTTTTTCACAATTCTTTGTAAGAAAATATTCGACTCTTTTACAAATAACAGCAAAAGTAACTTTTTGTACAAATCTATATTCAATTAATTTATTAAACCGCTCTAATCACATGTTTTAGGTTTCCTGCATAAACCTCTATCAGTCTTTATACTTATATTTTAGCATGATTAATAGAGTATCATTAGACAATATTGTATTTTCTTGCAATTTTTGATGCTTGTTGACGATTTTTTACATTTAATTTTTCAAATATATTACTTGTATGAAATTTAACTGTACGAAGAGAAATATTTAAATAATCACCAATTTCTGCATTTGTTCTCTCAGCACACAGTAATCGCAAAACATCTGTTTCTGTTGCAGTAAGGGATACTAATTTATGCAATTTCGGTTTCAAATAATCTGGATAGTATAGTCCAACTTCTTTACTCATTTGCATAAGCTTTATTATTACATCAGTTTCAGCATTTTCACATGCATAGTCACGCAGTAAAATATAAACCTTACTTCCTTCATTCGCAATTATTCGATAAAACTTATATTTCTTACATAAGTCAATTGCTTTTCGAATATAGTAATATGTTTGATCATAATCTTTTTGATCGTAATATGACATTGCCAAGATTGTATATAATTCACATAACTCAGCACTACGATTTAAAATCGTTAAAACTTGCAGCAATCTCTCTGCAAGATCAACTAACAATAAATGTTTACCATTTAATAGATAAACACGAAGTTTTATAAAATATTGAAATCGATCCAAATTACTGTATTCACTATTCTCATCTGGTGCTTTATATTTCATCCATTCATCAACAACGGAGTAATCACAATTAAGCATTGCTGTCCACGCAATAATTGCATCCAAATTAGGGATCAAGTAGTCAGCATGCAAATCTATTAATTTTTGTTTGATTGTATCAATCATACCAAAAACCGAATCCAATTGACCTGTCATTACTAGAATTGAATATCTCAAATATAAAGCAACAAACAAAATATCTGCATCCTTTTTTCTTTCAATAATTGGTATATTATTCGCAAGCAATAACAATGATTTCGATATTTTATTTTCTTGATACAAAGCTTCCGCAAGTGCTACATTTAGAATAATCATTCCTTTTTCAGAATAAAGTTTTTCTGCTATTTCATTTAGTGGTTTTCTTGCATTAACCAAATAGGAAACATAACGATAGTTATCTCTAGCACCATTTAATAAACTTGGACGATTTAAAGTGATGGTTGGTTTAAATTTAAAATCTTTCCCATCCCCAATCACCTCTAATAATAATTTGAATTTATGGAAAGGATTCATGATGGAGCGATGTGATAATTCAATATCAATGCATCGTAAATAGTTTTCTATCTCATTGTACTCAATTGAATTTGAGCGATACCTTAGTTGCATCTCTTTTAAGATATGCATGTACTTATCTGCTTGTTCAAAATCATCTGATAATTCAGCTAAAATACCACATGCAGAGCATATGGTAGGTGATTTTCTAATTATATCTATTGGTAATTTTCTAAGTATATTTCGGTGATTCCAAATTTTGTATCGTCCTTGGTCATTCATTATATCAAGCTCAAGCATTGGTATTAATTCATCAAACTTTTTTTCTTTAAACAATACACTAATTTTATTATTGGTATTGTTTTGTTTTTTAGTAACTCTCTCCCTAAACAAAACTTACACCTCCATTATTATGTTTTCAATAGACCCACTCTCCAATTATATCGAATCAAGTAATTTTTACTACTGTACCAAAGTACAGTAATCATTCGTACACGAAAGACTGAAAAATCTCTATTTTTAATTCAACACAAACATTTTCAAAACACAATTCTATTGCATATAAATTATACAATTCTAGTATAGAGAGACAAGTAGTTACTTTTATGACCTTTACTTACTAAGTACAATTTCATGCGTATTTTCATCTTAACATCTCATAAAACAATATTTAATAGACTATATTATATCTATAAAAAAACAAACGGTAATCTACATTACCGTTTAATTATATTAATAATTCCATCTTCATTGAGTTCTAAAATTCCCTCGTCGATTAAACTATAAATTTCTTTTGATAATGCAGGCCTACTAACTCCTAAGTATTCAGCCAATTCATATCTCTTTAAGTAAACAATATCCTTTATTTTAATAACTTCAAGGATTTTCTCTCGCAAACTATTTTTCATAAGCACTTGAAGTTTTCTTGAAAGAATATAAGCTTTCTCCGCAAGAAATTGATTCATACGCTCAGTTAAAACTTTTTCACTTAAGAAAACATCTTTTGGTATTTGTATGACTTTTACTTTTGTTGTTGCGATTGAGTAATATGGATAATCCAAATTCATAAATAAATACACTTCCCCAAAGCAATCATTCTTTTCATTCACGATAGTCAATATATTTCTTTTTCCATCAATTGAATCATCACAAATATATACGCTTCCTTCTAATAAAATAAACAAATAAGTTGGTTTACTTCCTTTTGAAAAGATAATCTCATGCTTGTCAAATTCTCTAACGATGGATTTGGATAGTATTCGATTAAAATCTTCATTCAATAAATCATCAAAGATTTTACCCATTTTAATCACTCCTTACTACTATAGTAATTAATATATGCATTTTTTACTACCCCTCAGTAAGATAAATGTAATAAATCATACAATTATTTTTTTCATACTTCTATTTGTATTAATAACTATTTTTGTGATTACATACTTAAAATAGCTAGTATTCCTTTAAAAATATTTGTAAAAAAAGAAAAGGCTTATAGCAAAGCACTTATTAAAACAAACGCTTATCATCTGTTTCAATATGTCTTTACATAAATAAGCCTTAAGATAAAGTTAAATGTGCAAAAGGAACTGGTTTGCTGAAGCAATAACCTTGAGAATATTGAATTTTGTGTTTTATGACTTCTTCTTGTATTATAAGATCTTCCACAAATTCAGCAATAATCTCTACATTGAGTTGCTTACCCAAGAATACAATGTTTTCGAGCACCTTCTTGCATAATTCATCACGTTGTATATTCTTTACAATACTGCCATCTATTTTTATATAGTCTGGTGCCATTTGTGCAATCGCCATGAAGTTAGAGTAACCAATACCAAAATCATCTATTGCAATTTTAACTCCAAATTTTCGTACTTCTTTTAAGAATTTTCTTAAAACTTCCATATCCTTAAAACTTTCATCTTCAAGAATTTCAAACACAAAATTTTTACAATCTTTCATTTTTGATAATTTTTGAAGGATGAATTCATTTACAGAACGATATGAAATATCATAAGCAGATAGATTAATTGAAACTTCAAAATTCGAACCATCAAACAGTGTTAGTACTTTTTCAATCATACTAATACTTAGTTTTGAATACAAATGATACTTCTTTGCAATGTCCATAAATTGACTTGGTACATACACATTTCCATCTTCATCTACGATTCTCATTAGTGCTTCAAACTTATTTATACATTGATGTTTATTATCATGAATTCCTTGGAAATATGGAATTATATTATCCGTATCAATTGCATAATTCAATACATTTAGAATCTCTTCTTCTTTCTCAAGAGAATTTCCTCTATTCTCATCAATCTCATTGTAATCTACATAGTGAGTTTGAAGACTTTGACATTCTTTTAGTGCAAGTATTCCAGTTTCTAAAAGATTCTTATCAGCATTAACAATGATAAAACGATTGATTAAGACTTCATTCACTGCATCAAAATGCATTGTTTGAAAATGATCATAAATATAATCGATATGTTTTATAAACAATTCTTTAGTTACCATTGATCCTGCGGCAATAAATAATGTTGAATCATTCAAAATATAGTAATTAAATTTTTCTGCATCTTCAAGACATACTAGGTAATGATGTAATTTTCGTGTTGCATCTTTTAAAAGTTCATGGTAACCTTCTTGACCTAAACGTGATACGAGCAAGTTGAAATTTTCAATTTGAATTAAACACATCTTATTAAAATGCATTTCTTTCTTATCATTAGTATACTTCAATGTATTTCCTAATCCAGTTATCGAATCTTGAAATAATTGCTGTTTCGATTTCTCTTGTTGATCTAATAGTTTGTCCATTAATAATTGATTTTCATGTGTCATTGCTAAACTTTGTTTCTTTAAAACAAAGTTAACTAACTTATCATCATCTGTATGAACTCTATATAAATCATTGAATACTGAAAAATCTGGAGTTATATAACTTTCTTCTTCACTAATTCCAAAATAAACGCAAGATCCATTAAACACTTCATTTCGATCAACATTCCAGCCTATTTCGCCAAGCATAAATGCTCCACTTATATTTGCACTAGCAAAAGGCTTTAACTCCCATTCAGCACAATTCTCTAAGTATAGCTTTCTAAATACACATGTATAGCAGAATAAACTTTCAATAGGTTCTTTTGCAATACGAACACAGATATCATGACATTCTTTTACACATCGAGTAGGACTAACATATCCTATTCTAAATTTTGTATTCTCTGGCAATTTCATTTGATATAGTGACATCTTACCCTTTGTACTATCATAATGTAAAAATCGACTTACACCATGATGTCCTTCGAGAATTAGTGGGAATTTCGTAAGTTCATCATTTTCAACGATTTGTTGCCAAAAACGATATTCTTCTAACTTTTCAATCCCAAACTGTTCGAAGCACCAATCTGTAGCCGGTGTCTTCTCAATTGACTTCAAATAACATCCATCTACACTATCGATTGAATAAACACTACTTATTGGTTCATGTGATATGTTCGCATCACAGAAGATATTCATATCGTCATTTATATATGCCGCAAAAACAATTCCTTCTTTTCTTATCTTTGATGACTCAAAGACAAATGGAATTTTATCATGACCAATTTCCCCACCAGCAATACCACCTGTTAGTTTTAAGTCTGGTAAGATTTGATTGATCAATTCTACACACTCAGTAATTTCAATCCATTGTGCACCACTAAAGATATGCATTGCTTTACCTTTAACACTACCTAGAATTTCTTTCATTTCCAACACAACTTCTCTTGGTGTTTTGTTTGTATACTCGACTAATCCAGTAATAACATCTGTTTCTCTAAATTGTTCTATTATAACTAAAATATGATCCTCGTATTGCTTCCCTTTATAAATAACACCACTTGTACTGCATCCAATTATTTTGCTTTTTGATAAAATACTTTCTATATCATTGACTACATCAGCTATCTCGTTTTCTTCCTTATTGCAAGCATAAACCCTAACGAGACAAGGTGAATCAGTATTTATATTTATTTTGTCTAATTCGATTTGAAATTGTTGTTTTGATTCAAATAATAATTGTAAGTTCAACATAAGATTCTCCTCCTATTCTATTAACTATACACCTTTAATTTAGCTTTCGAATATAGCTTATAAGCCCACGATATCATTGTATCATTGTCTGCTTACAATTAGCAAAATTTATTTTTATTATTAATTAAAAAAAATAATTACAAATTTGAATAAGATCTTTCACTATATCCCTCTACCAAACATCTCTAGACATTACATCTTTTATTACATCTTCTTTGGTAAGAAAAAAGTAAATACAATTTTGCATTTACTTTTTCCTGTACTTCATCGATACGACTACTTATTAATATATGGAACTTTCATCATTGTAACCAAAAGAATTTTTATATATTTTTCACACTAATCGAAGCATCTATATTGTAACTTTTATCATCTACAGCAGTTTAGGTAAAATTTACTCAAACTGAATTTTTATCTAACTAAACCTCGTCAAATAATGCTAAGTTATTTTCTTCCATTTATACTTTCACCTTCTAATTTATTAGTAAGAGAGGCATAATCTCCTAAAACTACTTATAGACAAGCACATAAAAACCTGTGTATTTGCCACAGGTTCGTTCAATCATCATGGAACATCCAACGGAGAGTGAACTCCCATATTTAGACTCATCCCTTTATAACTTAATTAGTTCTTTTGAAAAAGCGATTACATTTTCTCTTTCCTCTGGCTTTGATGAAGCGATTAATACCGTTAAGGTTGCAAGTGTTGTATTACTAATTCGTTGTCTATTATTCACAATCAATTGTCTATTTTTCATCAAAAAATAAATGAAGATAGTTGCAGCTATTCTCTTATTTCCATCATAAAAACTATGATTTTTAGTAATAAAATACAGCAAATTAACCGCTTTATCTTCTAATGTAGGATATAGTTCTATTCCACCATAGCTTTGATAGATTTGATGTATACTTGATTTGAATGATTCATCTCTTTCCTTACCAAATAAATCACCTCTTCCATCAAAAGGCGATTGTTCAATGACTTCCATACATTCTTCATAACTCAAAACATATATGCATTTATTATCTGTATTTTTCTTTTCTAAAAGTATTAGATGATCATAATCATCTAATAATTGTAAACCTTGGGAATATAGATTCAAGATACTCAAAACTTCAGAGGCATCAAACCCTTTAACACCTTCTATCATATCTACTTGAATTTCTTGTATACGCTCTAATTGCTTCAATCGTTGTTCATTATATACAACACCATTTAAAGTATATTCTTTAATAATTTTAGTTGCCCATTGCCTAAATTTTGTAGCTTTTTTAGAGTTTACCCTATACCCAACAGCGATAATCGCATCTAAATTATAAAATTGAATATTTCGTTTAACATTGCGATTCCCTTCAATTTGAACTATCGAGAAATACTCGGCAGTTGCCTCTTCACTCAATTCATTATCATCAAATATATTTTTCAAATGTAAACTTATGTTGTCTATTGTACAATCAAATAAACAAGCAATATCTCTTTTTGCTAACCAAATGGTTTCATTACTTTTATCTAATTTTACTTTTACGAATAATTCTCCATCTTCAAAGATAGTAATATTATTTTCTTCCATTCATACTTCCTCCTACTTATTTATTAGTAAAAGAGGCATAATTTCCTAAAACTATTATAGATAAGCACAAAAAAACCTGTGTATTTGACACAGGTTCGTTCAATTAGCATGGCGCGCCCAACAGGATTCGAACCTGCGGTCTTTCGAATCGGAATCGAATGCATTATCCAGCTATGCTATGGGCGCACTTATCTTTGTAAGTTTATCACAAACAAAGAATTTTATAAACTGGCATTTTTTGAGATATCGCTGTTCTTAAATCACTTAAAAACACAAATACCTGCTTTTTTCCTCTTGTCTTTTCCTTGAATTCTAGCTACTATTGTAATGTTTATTATAAGGGGATTTATATGATGACAGAAAATATTAATACAAATGAAAAACGGGTTCCTAAACTTGGTTTAAGAAGTATTAAAACCGCTATAAGTACTACATTATGTGCTATCGTTTATATCTTGATTAATCGAAATCCTACGTTCGCTTGTATTGGTGCAGTTTTTGGAATGGAAACTTCAACCGAACATCCATTTAAAAGTGGAGGAAATCGACTAATTGGGACCATTATTGGTGGATTTTTGGGAATGGGATTATTCTACTTACAAAATCAATCCACTAACAAAATAGTCCAAATTATTTTTCTACTAATTGGAATTATATTACTTATTTTCATCAGTCAATTCTTAGGATATCCAGGTGCAATTCAAGGTGGAGCCGTTGTCTTTTATATTGTTATGCTAAACACTCCTGCTGATCAAACAGTTAGTTACGCTATTAATCGTATGATTGATACTGGAGTTGGGGTTGTTATATCACTATTTATCAACATTTTATTATCGAGGAAAAACCTGTCAGGAATATTTAAAAACATCAAGGAATAATGCTATAATGAATTATCAAAGGAGATTTCACTATGAATATAAAATTACTTGTTTGCGATATTGATGGAACACTAATACCTTATACCCGTGATCGAATCACACCTACACTTAAAGAAGCTTTTGATCAAGCAAAAGCAAAAGGAATTGAAATTCTTATTGCTACAGGTAGACACTATTCCTTTATCCATAAGAGTCTCTTTGAAGACATTAACCCTGATTATTTAGTAACAATCAATGGCGCTTGTCTTGTCGATAAACATGGACATGTTTTAGAGTCTCACCCTATATCAGAAGAAGATCTTTATAAAATATGGGACTTATGTAAAAAGCATGATATTGGTTTGGGTTTTAAATTTAAAGAAGGTGTTGTTGGTTACCACAATTACGATAAATTCTATAAAGGTTACGTTGGAGATCATGATTATGGAGATGCAGTATCTGAGAATCCTAAAGAGGAGGACTTCCATATTCAACATGGATTACCATTAGGTATCTTCTTGATTGGTGATGAAACCATAATTGAAACATTCAAAGAATTAGTACCTGATTTATTCTTTGCATGGTCATATAAAGATGGCTATGATGTATATCCCTTAGGTTTTAGTAAAGCAATGGCAATAGAAACAGTATTAAAAATGAACCATCTTACTTGGGATAATGTCATGTCTTTTGGAGATGCTGAGAATGATATAGAAATGTTACATTGTGCCAAGGTTGGAGTTGCTATGGGAAATGCAAAACCTATCGTACAAAAAGAGGCTGACTTTGTGACAACCTCTGTTGATGAAGATGGAATTGTATTTGCATTAAAGCATTTCAACATTATAGATTAATATTTTTACAAAGAGGATCTTCTACGATTCTCTTTTCTTTTGTAAATGGATCTATCCAAGAGAGTGATACCGCAAATAAACCCATACATGAATAATCGTTTGTTTTATATCCATATAATTCATCATTTACAATTGGACAATTGATTGATGATAGATGAACTCGTATTTGATGAGTTCTACCTGTCTCTAATTTGCATTCAATAAGTGAGTAATTGGCATTTGTATTTAATAGATTAATATTTGTCACTGCTTCTTTACCTGACATGGACACTCTCATTTTTTTAGCATTATGACGATCTCTTCCTAATGGTTTATTAATCACCATTTTATTTTTACTTGGTTTATTAAAAGTAATCGCATGATATGTTCGCTCGATTCTTTTCTCCGCAAGCTCTTCATCAAACCATGGTTGGAATAATGGAACTTTGCAAAAAAGTACCAACCCCTGTGTTTCTTCATCCAATCGATGAATGTAACGTACTGGAATGCTATACCCTGAATCTTGATAGTATCGCGCAACTTGGTTTGCTAACGTCCCTTTTTTATCCTTTTGATCATCATGAACAATGATTCCTGGGTCTTTATGTACTACACATATTAAATCATCCTCATAAACCACGGTTGCACTTTGATCATCAGGTGTATAATCTATATCGTATTCTTGAAGTTTAATCGAAATTCTATCATCCTTTGATAATATATAATTTTGATTTACAACTTGATTATTTATCTTTATGTATTTATTTTGAAATAATTGATGCATGTTTTTTTTAGATACTTTAAAAAGTTGAAGGAATTCTAACACCGTTTTTCCTTCAACCTCACTTAGACTATTTATTTGTAATATATTGAGATTTATTGTATATTTCATAACCATATCATATTACGCATTTTCGTGATTCGCAAGATACTTTTAAATCGCTAATCTTTTTTGTTTAAAGATAATTACGCTTAATGATAACAAAATAACGATAATGATTAAGTAAACACCATTTACCACCCAAACTGTATTCCCTGCTGCAATACTCATTGGATCATACCAACCAAAGATGGATATCTTCTTTAGAATTTCAACTTTATCAGAAACATCACCTAACATTTTTAATAAAAGAAATGCAATCGGTATTCCTGCGCCAAAGCCAATAGAAAGTTTTGAATCAGAGAAGACACAGGAGAAGAAAAACGAGATACACATAACAACTAAATTCACTAAAAGCACAGTAATATTTAAATTTAAAAATGCTTCAACATTTAAATCATTAGGAAACATCGCTTTACCAATTAATACATTAAACGCAAATAATATAGCTAACATCACAGTTAATGATAACAAAGCATATACTGCCTTTGTAATAATGATTTTTACTCTTGATGTTGGTGTTGATAATAAACAAGCAATAGAGCCCGTATCAACTGATTTCGCAACTAATTTATTCGCAAGTAGAATACTATAAACCATTGGAAATCCAACCATGAGTAATCCATATAACCAACTTGCTAAATACCCTGTCATATCAGTAAAAGCACTTGCAAACCCAAATGCTTTCATCATTTCTGGTGGAAATAATTCAAACATCTGCATTAAGTTTTGTACATTCTCTGGACTATACATAGAAATCATTACCCCTGAATACATCATCAAAACAAGTGTAAATATTACAAAGAGTAACCAGTTCTTTTTTATTGAAAGTTTAAATAATGCAAAACTCATACGTTAGCCCCCTTAGCATAATAATGCATAAATACATCCTCTAATGATTGTGATTTTACATCAAATGAATCAATATGAAGCATTGAACACGATTTGATAAATTGATCTGTTGATTCACCTGTAATGTAAACTTCTACGATATCATTAACAAGCTTTGCATCAAACCCTAATTTTGTAAGTAATGTGACAGCTTGCGCATTATCTTTTGTTTTGATTTCATATCCTTTTCTTTGTGAATTCTTTAAGGTTTCAATATCTGCTGAAGCTACCAAATGACCTTCTTTGATAATCAACACATGGTCACATGTTCTTTCGATTTCTTCAAACATATGACTCGACATAAGAATTGTTTTTCCTCTTCTTTTTTCCTCTTGAATCAACTCGACAAAACGATTTTGCATCAATGGATCCAATCCACTTGTTGGCTCATCTAAAATAAGTACATCTGGATCATGCATGAAAGCAGCAACAATTCCTAATTTTTGTTTCATCCCTTTTGAATATTTTTTTATATTGCCTTTTGGTGAAAATTCAAACATCTTGATTAATTCTCTTTGACGTTTTAAATCTTTCATTCCTCTAACTTCCGCTAAGTAATTTAAGTATTCTTCACCCGTCATTCCCTCTAAAAATGTAATCTCTCCAGGTAAATAACCAAGATTCTTCATAATTTCAGGAGCATCTGCAAATGTATCAAGACCATTAATACTTGCACTTCCATCATCTTGTTTTATAAATCCCATAAGAGCTCTAATTGTAGTTGTCTTTCCAGCACCATTGGGTCCAAGATAACCTACAACCTCTCCCTTTTTTATTTCAAAATTCAAATCAAAGACACCTTTTCCACTACGATACTTTAATGTCAAATCTGTAACTTTAATCATTTTTTATCCTCCTTAGTTAACTGCCTTAAAATCTTTTTTACTGAAGTATTGATAAGCAAAAATCGCACATAAACTAATACAAACTATAGACACCATAGCATATGCTACATTGAAGTTTCCATTAATTATTTCTGCAGGTGTAAAGTATTTTAATGGCGCAAATACACGAAGTAACCCTGGCTTTTCTAACATATCCACGCCAACTCCAATGACAAATGTTGTAAAAAAGAATATATTGCTATAGAGAGTTCCTTTTTCTGGACGATTAAGTATCGTTAATATCAGAGTCGTTATTGCATAATACAGACTACTTACCAAGTAAATAGCCAAGCTATAATAAAGTATTTCATTGGTTATTGCTTCTTTTATGTTTAATAATGATAATCCAGCATAGGAGAATAAAATATTAAGTACTGCAAACAAAGTTAAATAAATCATCCCTGCAATAAGCTTCATCGATAGTATATAGCCACGACTTCTTGGTTTTGTAAAAATAAATTCATATGTTTTATCAACTATCTCTCGATTAACTGCATTGGAAGCTAAGAACATAGCATAAATACAAGCACACAACATAACAAAGTAGCCAAGGATTGAATAATAACCCGATAAAGATTCAATATTGATTCCAACGATACCAATTAGCGCTTGAACAACGCGCGGAATCTGATCAACAATTGCACTCATTGAAGCCCCACCTTCACTTACACCAGTAAATTTAATTAATCCTGCAACATCCAATATAAATAAGCCAATAATCCATAACATAAATGGCTTAAATCCTAGTCGTAATTCTTTTCTTAGTATATTCATAACCCACCTAAACTGCTTTCACATCTTCTTGATTAAACTTTGCATAGGATACAAAGAGAAAAAGAATAAGAAGAAAAATCCCTGTTAACATGTACATGTATTCATTTGAAGTTGTTGTGAAAAATTGAATTGGATCAAAGTATTTTAGGGGTGCAAGAAATCGCATTCCTTTAATTTCTAAAATATTATATAAAGCAGAAAGTATAAATCCAATAAATCCTAAAACTGAGGCTGTATTGGATACTGAGCGTATCTTTTTAGAAAATATAGCTACCAAAATACCTAGATTGTAATAAAAGAATTGAGTCAAGAACATCATACTCGATGCAAGAATCATTTCTTCTAAGCTTTTCCCAAAATAAATTCCAAAAATACAACTTAGTACCATATAAATAATATTAAAAATCGCAATTAGTGTTAGACCCGAAAGAAATTTAGAAGTAAATATCCATTGACGACTTATAGGTTTCGTTAATAGAAAATCTGTACATTTCACTTTCTTCTCTCTTGCGAAAATGGATAAAGAAATTGAGGATGCCATGACTGCACCCATCAATGAAAAGTATGCAAAGATAAACTCATAATACCCACCAAAATCAACCATTGAATTCAAATCAAAGCTAAATGCTTTGGTGAATTCTGCTGGCATTTTGCTTATGACTGCAACAATATCTTGTAGGCTATTATTAAAAATTGGATAAACTCCCATACATAAAACAAACATTAGAACACTGAATATTATGATCCAACCTGTAGTATTCTTCCATTGATTCTTGAGTTCAAATAAATAAATATTCATAGGATCACCTAAATATAATAGTGAAGGAATATTTCTTCAAGTGTAGGTTCATTGATTTCAATATTTTGTAATCTATATTGAACCAATTTCTTTAGAAGTAAATTGCAATCACCTTTATACAAGAATGAAATCGAATTACCCTGAACTTGTACATCACTCATTCCTTCAATTTCTATATCTACAATTTGATTTGTAAAAACTAAGTTTACTCTTTTATAAGCATGATCTTTTAAATCGCTTATTTTTTGAGTGCTAATAATCTTACCCTCTTTAATAATTGCTACACGATCACAGATTTTTTGTACCTCACTTAATATATGTGATGAGAATAAAACAGTAGCACCATTTTTATTTTCTTCTTGAATAATATCAAAGAATTTCTTTTGAATTAGTGGATCTAATCCTGATGTTGGTTCATCCAAAATAATAAGTTTTGGTGAATGTAATAATCCTTGGATAATACCTACCTTTTTCTTATTCCCCAGACTCATATCTTCAATTTTCTTATTTAAATCTAGTTCTAATTTTTGTGCTAGATCTTCAATCTTTTGCGTACAGTCTTTCTTGTAAAAGCTAGCAGAGTATTTAAGTAAATCAATCGCTTTCATATTGTCATAATAGAATACTTCACTTGGTAAATATCCTATTTGATCTAATATTTCTACTCTATGATCATGACAATCTAAACCAAATATTTTTGCATCGCCGCTTGTTTTTTTTATAAGTGAAAGTAGTGTTCGTATAGTTGTTGATTTTCCTGCACCATTTGGACCAATAAACCCAAATATTTCTCCTTCTTGAATCGTTAAATCCACATCAAGTATGCCCCTTGATTTTCCATAATACTTTGTCAGTTTGTTTGTTTCAATAATCGCTACCATACATCCTCCTAAAATGAATTACTTCATGATTTCATTATAAATCATTAAAAAGAAAAAAAATGCAAGACACATAAAGAATTATGCATCTTGCATATCGGTTTACTAAATTTTTAAAATACCTCGAAAACCTCTACCTCCATAATATGATTCAGCGCCATTGTGATAAACAAATACAGTATCAAATCTTCGATCACAAAATAAGGCACCTCCTAATTTACGAATTGAGTTAGGTGTTTTAATCCAACTTGATGTCTTTGTATCAAATGGAGCTAGTGATTGTAAAGACTTGTATTGTTCTTCGTCTAAGAGTTCAATACCCATCTCATTTGCTAAATCAACTGCACTATTTTCAGGTTTGAATTTCTTTCTTGCATTCAATGCTTCTCTATCATAACAAAGATTATATCTCCCCTTAGGACTTTCCTTTGAACAATCCACATAAAGATACTCTTTTGTTTTGGAATCAAAACCAATGACATCTGGTTCACCACCTGTTTCATTCATCATAAATAATGATTCTAGTTTTGATGGATTTTCTTGAAGTTTAATCAATATATCTTTCCATTTCAATGTTTCGTGATATTTCATATTGTGATTAAATCTTTCTTCTAATATGAACAACAGTTCTTCCTTTTGACTCTTAGTTAGTTTTTTACTAGGCATATTTTTTCCTCATTTCACATTTAATGCTCTATATTATACGTACATCTATTTCTTAAGCCTGTCAATTATAGTACTTCTAAAAGTAAAAAGTGCTATTTACTTTCGTAAACAACACTTAAAATAGTTTTAATGACACAATTGTTTCAACATGAGGCGTTTGAGAAAACATATCATACGGAATAATCTTCTCAATGCGATAACGTTCTTGTAATACATTTAGATTTTTCGCTAATGTTGCTGGATTACAAGAGACATAAATCAACTGTTTTGGTCTAGCTTTCAAAATACAATCTAGCATCGCATCATCCAATCCTGCTCTTGGTGGATCAACAACCAATGTATCAATTGTTTCTCTCATGGCAATCGTTTTCATTTCTTCTGCTGCATCTCCACAAATAAAATTGACTCTATCTTCACAATGATTAATGCGAGCGTTATTGTTTGCATTCTTAACTGCATCTTTAATGTATTCAATTCCTATAATCTTGTTTGCTTTTTCTTTCAATAATAGTGACATAATTCCAATCCCACTATATGCTTCAACAATCAAATCACAAGGTTGTATTAGTGAAACTACCTTTTGATATAAATTGCTTGCTTGTTCTACATTCAATTGAAAAAACGATGCTGGTGAAAGTCGTGCTACAACACCTTCTATTCTTAACTCCAATGTCTTACTTCCACCTAGATGAATAAATTCTTTACCAAATACTTCATGTGTTTTCTTTGATGTATTAATGCTTTGGAAGAGTGAACCAACTTCATCTAACCCTAAAATCTTTTCTACTAAATCTTTTTCCAAAGTCATTTTACCTGTAACCAAAGTACATTGATAAACACCATGAAAGCCACGTAATACAATATAGCGCAAACCTCTTTCGATTCGATCGTTATAATCTCTTATACCAGCTTGATTCAATAGATTCATAATCTTCATCCGGACTTGGTCTAATCCTTTTTCATGAACCTTACATTCATCCATGTACAATAATCTACTAGAATTCGCTTCATAAAGTCCACTAAATAAAGTTCCTTTTAACCATTTCACTGGTAATTTACATTGATTTCTATAATGCAGTGGATTTGGATTCGCTACAACATCTTCAATATCAATATTTTTTATTCCAGCATACTTTACAAGACTTTCTCGAATAAGTTCTTTTTTTATTTCTAATTGACTTGGATAATTTGTAATCATCAAACTACAACCACCACATCTTGATTGAAATGGACAACTTGGTTTTATTCTACTATCACTTTTTTGTAATATCTTCGTTGTGATAGCTTTTGCATAACTCGGTTGTTTTTCTGTAACCTCAATCTCAACTTGCTCATTTAAAAGAGCCCCATCAACAAAAACTGGTGTTTTATTTATATATCCTATTCCCTCACCATTAATACCCACTTTTACAATTCTAACATTTGTTTTTCCCATAAATCTCCTTCTACTTCAAAAACGAAAAATTCTTATCAAGTAAGAAGTTTTCTATATTATATACTAATAATACGTTTGTTACCTCCTCTTCTTGAATTAATTTTGAAATTGGTAATCTATAATACCTTAAATCCACCAAGATAATTTCATCAAAATGCGATGCTAAATAGGGTGTTAGAATATGACTATATGAGTCTTTTACCACTAATAAGGTGCCTAAACTGTCTTGTACTCCTTCATTTTTTATTTTCACTAATGCGTGATTTCCATCTAAATAATAGGAATATTTATCTTTTTGACTTAAATATTTATCACTATACAAAGAATTCATTGAGGTACCATCTTCAAAAGTAATCGTTGATTTCACTTGATTAACTGGGTTTATTTTATATAATGGTTCACCTTGCAACCAAAAAGTCCCCGCTTTAGAATAAAGTGTCCCTTTAAAGTCATCCGTAACCTTCTCATAAGTAAATTCAGTAGGTTCTACACCTAAGAAGTTCAAATAAGCTAAATATGCCAAGTAAGCACCTTTTTCATTCCAATGGTGATCTAAATTGAAAAATACTTGATCTGTTCCAGAAAGAACTGAATAAATATCAATCCAATTTGCATCAATCTTGCTTTCAATCATTTGAAGGATGGCTTCTTGATTTTCATTATAAGCAAATACAGGCAAAGCACTAGATTCTATTTCACTTGCCGTGGGAATAATCATCATATCAACTGGAACATCAACCTTATGGATGAATTGATTGATATAATTAATCGAGTTATTCACAGTTTCCATATCCGTTGTAGCAAACATTTGAAGCAATTGATTATTCTTACCAAAATAAACACCGTTATTCTCAATACTCCCTGTTAGTTTCTTAGACAATGACTTTACACTAATCCATTGATCACGAAAAATAAATTGGTCTGTAAAATAAGTTTCTAATTTTCCAGTATAATTATCGTTAAATAGTGTTTTCAGGCTAAATGTAGGTACTTTTGCTAAGTATCTATTTTCATTCTCAGAAAATTGTTTATTGGGCTGTATGATGTTTGCAATTGACAAAAATCCAATGAAACCACAAAAGCAAATACAACTCAAAATTTGAATGTTTCGTTTCATATTTACCTCCTAAAATCTAAAGTATAAGAACGGATTATAACTTGCATCTACAATAAATGCCGTACAAAGTATCAAACCACCTAAAATCAAGATAGGTGTTATCCATTCCAACTTTTTCCCTTCAATGTATTTTTGATAAATCATTTTGAATAATGGTGTCGCTGAAATAATTAGTACGATCAACAAGACAAAATTATTTCGAATTAAGTAAATAAAATAATCATTTATAAATGGAACATTCGCAAACCCAAAAAGAATTCTAAAAGATTCTTTTAAAACACCCAAATCTTCAAATGCAAAGATTACCCAACTAATTAAAACAAGAATAATTGTATAAGTGTGTTGTACAATTGCTGGAGCTTTTTGTAATCTTCTCAATAAGAATAATTTTTCAATCATCAATAAAATCCCAAAATAAAGTCCCCATAGAATAAAGTTCCAACTTGCCCCATGCCACAATCCTGTGAGTAACCAAACTACAAGAATATTACGCATGTTTACTAGTTGGCTACAACGATTTCCACCCAATGGTATATAGACATAGTCTCTAAACCAAGATCCCAATGAGATATGCCAACGTCGCCAAAACTCTGTAATTGATTTAGAAATATATGGATAATTGAAATTCTCAAGCAATTCAAAACCAAACATTTTACCTAAACCTATCGCCATATCACTGTATCCACTAAAATCGAAATAAATTTGAAAGCCATAGGCAATAATTCCTAACCACATTGTTAGAATCGACATTTGTGATGAAGAAGCTGATTTTATCGTTTCAAATACTAGCCCTATATTATTGGCTAGTAATACTTTCTTTGATAACCCAATCATGAATCTTTGGATACCTTGTGTAAATTTATCCATTGTTTCATCCCGTTTTACAAGCTGCTCTGCTATATCTCTGTAACGAACAATAGGTCCAGCGATTAATTGCGGAAACATTGCAACATAGGCTCCAAATGAAACCATACTCTTTTGAGCCTCTGCTTGTCCTCGATAAATATCAATTGGATAAGACATTGTTTGAAAAGTATAAAATGATATCCCAATTGGAAGTGCTAATCCAAGAGGTTGTAATAACTCAAAACCAATACCATTTAAACTTGAAATGATAAAATCATAGTACTTAAAGAATCCAAGTAGTCCTAAATTAAAGACAATTGAAAATAGTACAAATCGCTTTGCTATTTTCTTTTGATCACGATATTTGTAAACAAAATAGCCGTTAATGTAATCCACTACGGTTGAAATTAATAAAAGTACAATATAAAAAGGTTCTCCCCAGCCATAAAACACTAAGCTAAGAAGAAACAAAAACAAATTGCGAAGTTTTAGTGGTGATGTTTTCATCACCACTAAGACTATCGGTAAGTAGACAAATAGAAAAATTATACTACTGAATACCATACGCTTACTTTAAAGCTGCTTGAATATCTTTTGCGACAGCTTCTGCATTTTCAGAAATAACGACACCTACAATGTTACCATCTGTGAATTCAACACGATTAAGTACTAATTCATTTTGATCTGGTAAATATTGTGCCCAAGTTGTTTCAATATCAGCAAGTCTTTTTGCAACTGCTTCTTTAACAACATCTACTTTTCCTTCTTTAGCTTCAATTACAATAATTTCTGTAGCTTGTACATTCATCATTGGTAAGTAAATTGCATAATCTTGTACATCATCACTTACTAAATAATAAATTGTTTCTAATGTTGGTTCATCTACGGTCATGAAACTAGGGAATTCATATGTTCCTCCATTGACAACGGAATCAACTGCTTTTTGAAGTTTTGTCATTTCTGCTGACTCACCGCCAGTAACACCTTCACCATCAACTACTTCTCCTGGAGTCATCTCAGGAGTCTTTACAGGTTCATCTTTTGGTGCTGTTGAACAACCTGCAAGTACTAATGCCAAAGACATTAACGCTAATAATTTCTTCATAAACTTCCTCCTGCACACCTTTAATGGAATGCAATTTGATTATATCAAACCATGCTCGAATGTCTAGGAATGTACTCTGAATTTTATGTGAACAAATACTTTCTTTGACAAAATAAAAATCTGCAACTATTGCAGATTAATCAGTAAGTCCCCAGTTTGGAATTTCTTGACCACGGCGAATTAACACCGTTTTTTGAAAATCTGTATGATTTAAGAAACGTAAAACTTTTTCCTCTTCTTCTGGTGTACATCCTAAAATCAATTTAGTTTGTAAATCCTTTTTTAGGATATCGGCTGCAATGATTAATGCAGAAACAGTAGAAGATTTTTGTGATCCTTTAAATACGGTAATTCCCTCAGAAGTAGCCGCCTGTGTATCTTTTAGACGTCCATAATCTACTGGATAAATTAAATTACTATAATCCGGATGTTTTGCACCTTTCTCACGTAATATTTCTAATTTATTAGATAGATATAGTGTATCTATTTTTTGCCAAAAAAACGCATTATTTTCGAAATCTGTCATAGTCGTTACCTCAATCTCTTTTCTTATTATAACAAAAATGAAAAAATGTAAACAAATTAAAAAACTATGTAAATTTTTACATAGTTTGTTTCTTTATTTTTCTTTTTGTAATATCAGAAATTGTTGCACAACCTGTCATTCGCATTGCATGTTGAAATTCAGATTTTAGTTTACTTATTATCTTATTTGCTCCTTCAACACCTTCTGTTGCGCAAGCTAGAGCAATTGGTCTTCCAATTAGAACACCATCAGCACCCAATGCAATCGCCTTATAAATATCTGTACCCGTTCTAAATCCACCATCAATAAGAATTGTAGTTTTTCCTTTAACAGCAGCTACGATTTCTTCTAAAACATCGATTGTTGCACAACAATCATCAAGAACTCTTCCACCATGATTGCTTATTACAATACCATCAGCTCCAGCATTAACTGCTGCAATTGCCGCCTCTGTCGTCATTATTCCCTTTACAATAAAGGGTTTTCCATCACATAGCTTCTTAATTTCACGTAATGCTTTTTCATCCTTATTTTCAACAGGAGTAACCGAATTTCTTAATAATGGTAACCCTGCAGCATCAACATCCATCGCAATACCCAATACATCAAATTCTTTAACTAAATTGATTCGCTCAATTACTTTCTCCATAGCCCAAGGTTTAATTGTTACAAATCCTTGACCACCTTGTTCATGAATTGCACGTGCTGGAAGATGGAAAAAATTTTCCATATCAATACCATCGCCCACAAAACAACTAATACCTTGTTCATCACATGCTTTTGCTAATTCAGAGTTATATACATAATCTGGAATATCAGTGCCATAGTTATTCTTGATTCCTGCAATAGGTGCTACAAGCAAAGGAAATGCATATTTCTTATTAAATAGTGTTGTTTCTGGATTAACTTCTTGAATATCATTGACTACATCCATTAATAATTTCACTTTTTGAAGTTCTTTAACATTGTTGATAAATGAATTTCCTTGACCAATACCACCTACTCCAGGTATTTGCCCCTTACATGCTAGTCCATTGCACACTGGACATTGTTTACATAAATTTGCTTCTCTTTTCATTTTTCTCTCCTATTCATTGACATGGTCTAAAGCCATTTTAAAAATACTGACAATATGCTCATCTGCTAAAGAGTAATAAACATTCTTCCCTGCCTTACGAGATTTAATAAGATGGGTTTTTTTAAGTGTTGCAAGCTGATGAGATACTGCCGATTGACTCATTTGAAGTTCTTCAATAAAATCACTGACACAACGTTCTTGTTCAAATAACAAATGAAGAATTTTCAAACGTGTGCTATCTGAGAACATTTTAAACAACAAAGACATTTCTTCATATTGAAACTCTACATCCATTGATTTCATGCCACCTTAACTCGCTTTCCTTTTTGAATAATTTTTTCTTTTTCTCTAACAAATGCTCGAAGCAAGGGTACAACTGTTTTCTTCGAATAGCACTCGATTGATTCGATTGTATGATCCACTAGCTCAATTCTCAATTCATCACGATCAGCTCGCCAGATATATTGCCAAGTTAGAATATCTTCCCAATAAATTAATGTACAATCTCCTCGTTCTTTACAATTATAAAGAATGATATAATCATGAGTAAATTCAATTAATTTTCTATCTGGTAAAACAAACAAACAGAAGGATGATAATCCAAATAACAATACTCCCATATAGGAAAAGATTTGATTAAAAATAATCATGATAAAACTAATAAACATCATTGCGGTTAAAGCTGGTGTTGGTTTTACACTTACTGTTGCAATAATTGGTGGTTCATTAGGAATATTTCTAATTTTTAATGTCTTCGATTTCATACAATCACCTACATAGGATTATTATAGCATTTTCATACCCATTTCTCTATCATATTATGATGAACTCATGTATAATAAACCCGGTGATATTATGGAAAAATTTAAATTTGAGTTAACACATATTTGTAAACAAACAGGAGCTCGGCTAGGTGTCATTCATACACCTCATGGTAGTGTAGAGACACCTATGTTTATGCCAGTAGGAACACTTGCTACCGTGAAATTTGTTTCTCCTGAGGAATTAAAAGAAATTGGAGCACAAGTTGTTCTTTCCAATACCTATCATTTATGGCTTAGACCCGGTGAGGATATTGTTGAAAGAGCCGGTGGTGTACAAAAGTTCATGAATTATAACGGTCCTATGTTGACTGATAGTGGTGGATTTCAAGTATTCTCCCTATCTGACGCTCGAAAGATTAAAGAGGAAGGTGTTACATTTAAGAGTCATTTAAATGGTGATACGTTATTTTTAAGTCCTGAGTTATCAATTCAGATTCAAAATAAAATAGGTGCTGATATGATTATGTCTTTTGATGAGTGCATTCCTTACCCTGCATCATATGACTATGTCAAAAATAGCGTTGAAAGAACATTGCGTTGGGCTAAACGCGGATTAGATGCTCACCAAAGAAAAGAAGATCAAGCCTTATTTGGAATTGTTCAAGGAGGCGATTATGAAGATTTGCGTAAGCATTGTGCTGAGGAATTAGTTAAAATGGATTTCCCAGGTTATTCTATTGGCGGAACCTCTGTAGGTGAAGACAAAGAAACAATGACTCGCATGATTCAATATAGTGTTAAGTACTTACCTGAAAACAAACCAAGATATTTGATGGGTGTTGGTGCTGTTAATGATATCTTAGTTGCTATTGAGAATGGAATTGACATGATGGATTGTGTTTTACCAACACGTATCGCACGACATGGAACACTTATGACAAGCGAAGGTCGTATCAATATCAAACGTGCAATTTACAAAGATGATTTTAGGCCACTTGATCCAGAATGTGATTGTGAGTGTTGTAGGAAGTATACACGCGCTTATTTAAATCATTTGTATCGTTGTAATGAAGGATTAGGTAACCGTTTGATGTCTATCCACAATCTACGATTCTTATTGCGTCTTACTGAACAAGCACGTCAGGCAATCAAAGAAGATCGCTTCGGTGACTTTAAAAAAGAAATATTAGAGAAATATGCATTTGATGAAAGAGGGTTTTAGTTTTGAAAACGAGTGAATTTGATTTTGAATTACCTGAGAGTTTAATTGCTCAACATCCTTTAGATGATAGAACTACAAGTCGTTTACTAGTTGTCCATAAAAATACTGGAGAACTTGAACATAAACATTTTTATGATATTGTGAATTACTTTAAAAAAGGCGATGTCCTTGTTCGAAATAACACACGCGTAATTCCAGCTAGATTATTTGGTACAAAAGAAGAAACAGGTGCCCATGTTGAGTTATTGTTGCTTAAACAAGAAGGTGATCTATGGGAATGTCTTGTTGGTAATGCACGAGTTGTTAAACTTGGAACTGTAATTTCTTTCAATGAAGGTGAACTCAAAGCAGAATGCATTGGCATTGGTGATAAAGGGATTCGAAAAATGAGAATGATTTATGATGGCATTTTCATGGAAATTCTTGAAAATTTAGGCCAAGTACCTCTTCCTCCCTATATTACAGAAAAACTTGATGATGCTGAACGCTATCAAACTGTTTATGCAAAAATAAAAGGAAGTGCTGCTGCACCAACTGCTGGTCTTCATTTCACAGATGAAATCTTTGATCAACTTCGTGAGAAAGGTGTAATAATAACCGATGTAACTCTACATGTAGGACTAGGAACATTTAGACCAATGGATACTGAAACAATTGAAGATCACATTATGCATTCTGAATTATATTGGATGTCACAAGAAACAGCTGATTTATGCAATCTTGCAAAACAAGAAGGACGTCGTATCATTTCAGTAGGTACCACAAGTACCAGGACACTTGAAGCAATCTATAAAACTTATGGTACTTTCAAGGAATGCCATGGTGAAACCGATATTTTTATTTTCCCAGGTTATAAATGGGAAGCAGTTGATTGTATCATCACAAATTTTCATTTACCAAAATCAACTCTTATTATGATGATTTCATCTTTTGCATCAAAAGACTTAATCTTCAAAGCTTACAAAGAAGCAATTGACAAAGAGTATCGTTTCTTCTCCTTTGGTGATTGCATGATGATTACAAATGAGTAAATTCCCAGCAATTCAAAAAAGCAATAACAAAGTGAATTACTACCAACAAAGTCTTGATGAAATTGATGAAATAAAAAGAAAAGGATATCGTCCAAAATTATTACTCCATGCTTGTTGTGCGCCTTGCGCAACATTTCCATTGGAATTTCTAAGTGAAGTATTTGATTGCACGATACTCTATAACAATTCAAACATCTATCCCAGTGATGAATATCATCGCCGGTTAAATGAACTAAAGAATTATTTGGAGAAAATCAATTCAACTAATTCACATCCTATACAATTAGTAGAGGTACCTTACAATAACGAAGAATACACGAAGAAGCTAGAACCACTCAAGGATTATCCAGAAGGTAGCATGCGTTGTATCACTTGTTATACACTTCGAATGCATGAAGCTTATCAATATGCAGCCAATCATCAATTTGATTACTTTACCACCGTGATGACAATTTCACGACAAAAAGATAGTCAGAAACTAAATGAGATTGGATCAAAATTACAAGCACAGTTTCCTACTGTTAAGTACTTCTATTCTGATTTCAAAAAGAAGCAAGGAATCGATCGAGGAAGAGAACTATCCATGCAATATAATTTATATCGACAACAGTATTGTGGATGCATTTTCTCATATCAAGAATATTTAAAAAGAAAAGTGTAAATTTACACTTTTTCTATATATTTTATAGGTTATAAAGTCTATAATTAAGTAGCACAAGTGAGGTGGTAAGAAGTGGAAGGCGATAATAGTAAACAGAGTATTTTACCCGAAAGTTCTTACCAATTAGGTAAAGTTCTTTCTTGAAAAGAGGAGGAATTTAATGAATTTAGAAATCACAAAAGACGAATTAAAGAATTTTTTATTAAATGCAAATAATCATGATTTTGAAGAAATGATTGAATTTATCCACCCCGTGGATCTTTTAAGTGTTATTCACGAATATGATGATGACGCAATCAAGATATTAAATCGATTATCTGACGAAGATATCGCTCACCTTTTAGATGAAGAAGATGATGAAGATATTTATGAATTATTGATACAATTCTCCGCAAACCGTCAAAAAGAAATTCTTGAAGAAATGTCTTCTGATGAAATTGCAGACTTTGTCCAAACATTGGATGAAGAGGAAAGTAAAGATGTCTTGAGTAAGATGTCAAAAGAAGATGTAAAAGAAGTTCAAGAATTAATGTCCTATGCACCAGATACTGCCGGTGGTATTATGGCTACTGAATTTATTAGTATTCATGACAACAAGACAGTACAAAAAACATTGGAATATCTTCAACAAGTAGCACACAGTGCAGAAATGGCATATTACCTTTATGTAACAGATAAAGATGAAGTTTTAAAAGGTGTAGTTTCTTTACGTGACTTAGTCTCTTCGCCCTTTAATATCCTTATATCAGAGATTACAAATCCCAATGTTCACTCTGTACATGTGGATGATGACCAAGAAGAAGTTGCACGTATGTTAGATAAATATGACTATGTCATGATTCCTGTAATTGACCATAATGAAGTTATTAAAGGAGTTATTACAATTGATGACATCATCGATATCATCAAAGAAGAAGCTACTGAAGATATCCACCGTATGGCAGGATTAGACGCAGAAGAAAAAGTAGATGGTACTTTGCTTGAATCCATACGTTCGCGACTACCTTGGCTAACTGTTAACTTGGTAACTGCAGTTCTAGCCGCAAGTGTTGTCGCACTATTCTCTCCTACAATTGAAGCAGTTGTTGCACTAGCTGCAATTAACCCAATCATTGCAGGTATGGGTGGTAATGCCGGTACTCAGTCATTAACTATCATCGTACGTGGTATTGCACTTGGTGAATTAACTGGTGAAAATGCTAGAAAAGTATTCCTAAAGGAATTTGGCGTTGGTTTAACCACTGGTTTAGCACTAGGTAGTGTTGTTGCCTTAGGATGTTACTTGTTCTATGGTAATCCATATTTGGGATTTGTTGCAGGTGCTGCAATGGTATCGAATTTAGTTATCGCTACTGTATCTGGCTACACAGTTCCATTATTTTTAAAGAAATGCAATGTTGATCCCGCACTTGCATCCAGTGTATTTGTTACTACTGCCACGGATGTGCTTGGCTTCTTTGTATTCTTAGGTCTAGCAACCTTATTATTACCTTATCTAATATAAAATACTCTACAGGATAATTAGTCCTATAGAGTATTTTTTTACGCTAATTTAAGTGCAGCTGCGAGTCTTGGAATAATTTGTTTCTTGCGTGATACAATATCTTTCGCAAATAAAACTTCATTCTCCTTTTTACCATCAAATATTTCTTCAACAACCCATGCCAATTTACCCATATAAATGAAGTTTGATCCTTTTCCTTCAACATTAGTAAATGTCATGACAAGTAAATCATATTTATTGATTGCATTGATTTTATCCATATATGATACAAATTCTCTACGTATAATCTCTAGCTCTTTAATATCTAGAATATTAATTTGTCCAATTGCAATTCTAAATCCTTCCATTGAATATTCTTTGAAGTCATTATAGAGAATCTCACTGAATGATAATCCTCTTAATGTTGCAACCGCTTCAAACATTTCAATTGATAATTGTTCTAAGTCCAATTCTGCAATGATTGCAAGTTCACCCGCAATTTCTTTATCAACTGAAGTTGTTGTTGGACTATTGAAGTTCATGGTATCTGATATAATTGCACAACACAATAGACTAGCAATAGTTTTGGTTGGCTTAACTCCATGTTCTTTGTACATTAATGCAATAATGCTTGATGTACTTCCAAGATTTTGGTTTCTAAAGTTAATTGGATTGTTTGTTTCAATATCACCTATACGATGATGATCAATAATTTCTAATACATCTGCTACTTCCAATGATTCAACACTTTGTGATGCTTCATTATGATCAAGTAAGATGAATTTCTTTCTATTATATGAAAATAAATGGAAACGAGAAACAGCTCCAATAACACACCCCTTACGATCGACAACAGGATATGAACGATAACGAGTTTTACTCATTCTTTTTGATACATCATCAACATAATCAGTGATTTTAAATGTAACAATTTCTTTTGTCATAATCATCGAAACTGGCGGTGTTTGATAAATTGTACGAGCTACTTTCATTGCATCATATTCAGTCGTAATGATTGCAACATTGTTTTCTCTAGCCTTATTCAATATCTTATCAGAAACTATTTTATCTTCTGTAATAATAAGACACGCAACATTTTTATCAATTGCTTTTTCTTGTAGTTCTTCATTATCACTCATAATAATGATGCTATCTTCAAATTCCTCATCCAAGAAATTATTATTTCTAGAAATCATAATTTTTACTTCACCATCACAATGATAATTTTCAGGTGTAACTAGTAATTCACCTTCAATTGTTTCCGTAATATTTGAAAGTGGAACTGTTTTCATTAACTCCCTAACTTCATCAATATCTTTCATTTGAACATCTGAAATATTGGACATTGAAACAACTCCTAATAGATTGTTTTCAGCATCCACTACAAATAAACTCTTATTCTTTCCAAGAGTTATCTTTTCCCAAGCTCGCTTAATCGTTAGCTCTGGATGGATTAATGAAGCTGTATCAATATCGATATCTTCAAGACGGCATTTTGCATTTTCAATAAGCAAAGGTGCTTGCACATCAAATTTCTTTAAAACATAGGACGTTTCGGTATTTAGCTCGCCAATTCGGCACGCTACTGCAGGTATTCCCATTTGCTCTTTTAGATTTGCATAAGCAATTGCTGAACAAATAGAATCAGTGTCAGGATTTCTATGTCCTGTCACATAAATTGTATCACGCATAACTTTCCTCCTAGTATCTGACTTTAGTTTATCATAGCCTTCAAAGCATTGTAACCTCTTACATGCATGTTTCATTGTAAAATTCTCTATTTTTATTTCCACATTAACCAGAAAAAAAACTAGTTTGAATTACATTCATACTAGTTCAAGTTCTATTTTTCAACCAATCGCTTCTCAAAACCACCTGAAACACGATAGCTTTCTGAGAAAATAATAAATGCTTTATTATCCATTTCACGAATTAATTTTTCTAAATGATGAATTTCCAGTTTACTTACTACAACAACAAAAACTTCTGTTTCATCGTTTGTATAAGCTCCAAAACCCTTCCAAAATGTTACACCACGTCCCATTTCACTGTTAATTCTGTGTTTGATTTCTTTATTCTTAGAAAAAACCATGGCATTAATTTCTATATTTTGATAATGAATCTTATCGATAACCATCGAAAACAAGAATTGGAAGATGATTGAATAAATTGCAGTTGGAAGAGAGAATAGAATAGCACACATCAAATAGATAAAAACATTGATGAATAGTTGAAGTTTACCAACACTGAAACCCTTCCATTTCAAAGCAGCATAGACACCTAAAATATCCATACCACCACCACTTCCTCCATTTTGGAGTGTTAATCCAATTCCTAATCCACCTAATATCGCACCAATTAAACAAGATGCTAATGTATCTGTTAATATTGGAACAGTAGAAATAGGAATAATAGATAATGTAACAGTAATTGTCAACATACCAATTAAAGATGCAAAGAAGAATTTCTTACTTAAAACACGATATGTAAATAAGAAGATTGGAATGTTGATAATAAAGTTAATCATCCCTGTTAAGTTATTTGATAAATTAACAGGAGTAAAACGGTTTAATACCTCGATAACAAGTTGAGCTACCCCAACAAAGCCACCATTATAAAGTCCATGAGGAATAATAAACAAGTTTGTCGCAAGCGAAAACATGGTACATCCCAAAAGAACCATGAAATATTTCTTAATCGTTACTGAATTCATATTTGTCGTCTAAAGAATTTCTACTTTTTCCATGACATCGCCATTTTTCATGTTTCGAACAGCACCTAAGTTATCAGTAACTAAGCCAAATACTGTATGAACACCATCCAAATGCGGTTGTGCTTCATGAACGATAAAAAATTGACAACACCCTGTATCTTTACCACGATGTGCCATAGACAATGCTCCTGGTATATGTTTATGTGGGTTTTTTTGTGTTTCACAAGGTATTGTATACCCTAAATCCCCTGAACCTGTTCCATAAGGACATCCACCTTGAGAAACAAATCCTGGAATGACACGATGAAATGTTTTTCCGTTATAATACCCTTCTTTAATTAATTTAACAAAATTTTCTACTGTTTTTGGAGCTTCATCTGGATAAAGTTCAAATGGTAGCTCTGCCCCATTTTGTAATGTGATTTTACCTAATATTTTTGTCATAATTTCCACCTCGTAAACATTATACTTGTTTTGCAAAATGAATTCTATACGTTTCAGACATTCTCATTAGTTTCTTCAACAATCTCCTCATTTATTTTGTCATGATTAATCAACAATACCAAAACCAAATAAGCACCAGGAATGATTAAATCACTATATTGCAAAATAGGTATAATCCCATTATAACCTTGGAAAGAAAGCATCCCTTTGATCATTAATGATAACGTGCCCAAGGTAATTAATAGATGATATGATTTTTTCATCCAACCAAATAATCCTGTTAAGAAAGACAAAACTCCTGGAATCAAAATACTAATGATTGTTACAGCGACGTATAATGAAGAAAGTTGTGTAAATAAAAGAATACCTAAACTAATTATTATTCCCAAACTACCTTCTACTAACATAATAGCACTACATATTTTAAATAATTTCTTCATCTTATTTTTTCACCTCATGCACATTTTGAAAAATTTTATCCATCACATCATTGGGAAAATAATAATCACATAACTCCGCAACTAAGTTAGTTGCAGGTACTCCTAGTTCACGTTGAGATTGACGATAAACTGCTAAGAAAGTCACAATGCTATCAAACAAGATGAAGACAACCAAAAAAGTCGTTATTTTCTTACCCAACTGGTAAGGAAATTGCTCAATGAATTTTGATAATGCTGGATAAACCCAACGCAATAAGACATAACCACCTAGCCCCCAAAATAGCATAAATGGAACTGTTGTTCTACCTTGAATATTAAGAAACAAATGAGAATAATTCCATGCTTGTGTATGAAGGAAAACTTGTTCCAAATAACTAATTAAGTATTCAGTAGCTCCTCCAATTAAGCAACAATAAATATAAGTTACCCATCCATTTCGAGACTCAGTATTTTTTCCCAATAAAATATAAAACAATGAAAATCCAATTCCATATACTGGATTAAATGGTCCATAAATTAAGCCAACATGTGGTTGTAGTAAACCATGTTGTGTTACGAAAGCGAGTATTGTTTCATAAACTACACCAATAATGCAACCTACCATAAAGAATGCGAATATTTTCTCGAAGCAATATCCCTCCGCAAATTTTTTCCTTTGAATTGTCATCCTACCCACCCTTTCATTTTTTATTATAGCATAGGCTAAAAAAAATTAAGAAAGTACGCTATTTTATTAAAAGAAGCCATGTTACAATTAGACACAGAGGTATTTTATGAAATTATGTTGTCCTATTTGTAAAAGTGAACTGTACAAAGAAAATTCTAGTTTTTCTTGTATTCATAATCATCACTTTGATCTTTCAAAAAGTGGTTATTTAAATTTGTTTATATCCAATAATTCCAAGATTCATGGAGATAATAAAGAAATGGTACAAGCACGTACATCCTTCTTGGAGAAAGAATATTATGCTTGTTTAAAAGAAACGATAAATAGACAAATTAGTAAGATTGCACCTTCTTCACTTCTTGATTTAGCTTGTGGTGAAGGATATTATACAAAAGATTTCCCTTGCAAAAATAAGATTGGTTTAGACCTATCAAAGGATGCCGTTCTCTATGCAAGTAAACATGACAAAATAACACAATATTGTGTTGCCTCTATTTTCGATTGTCCTATTGAGTCCTCCTCTGTGGATTGCATAACAACATTATTTGCGCCCATAGCTGAAAGTGAGGTTAATCGATGTTTGAAACAAGGTGGCCACTTCTTTTGCGTATTCCCTGCTGAAAACCATCTTTATGAATTGAAGGAAACTATTTATAATAACCCTTATAAAAATGATCGTCCCACTTCCTTAACTACTTTATCATTCATTGACGAAATTAGAATTACTCAATCCATCCATTTAGATAATAACAAGGATATCGAATCTCTCTTTATGATGACACCTTATTACTATAAGACATCGTTGAATGACAAAGAAAAAATCAATCATCTCAACTCATTGGATGTGACAATTGACTTTTATCTTCTTCATTATAAGAAGGATTAATTATCCTTCTTTTTTATATTCATCTTCAGTTAATACACGATATCCATGTTTCAATAATAGCTCAACTGTGACTCCATGACCATGAACCACAGTATGATTAAAGTTACCATCATAGATCCATGATTTTCCACATGATGGACTTTTTGATTTAAAGATTACTTCAGTAGCTTTTACTTCTTCACATAGTTCTAATGTTTTTTTAGCACCTAATCGATATGCCTCCGTTACATCATTCCCACTAATAGAAAGAACTTGTTCACCCACTCTTTCAGCAGGCTCTCTTGGTATAGGTAAACCACCTAAAACTTCTGGACAAACTGTAATGGCTTCGTGTCGATCTACCAATTCTTTTATTTCTGCTATTAAACAGTTATCTCCATTGTATTTACAATTACATCCTGCTAAACAAGCACTTACTACTTTCATCCAATCACCTCATTGAAATTATTATAACATAGCCTATCTGAACCACTATTCAATAATAAGTTGATTCTCTCCATCTAAAATATCATCATACAAGTAAGTATCAGAGTTTTGTGATATTTCTTTAACAAATCGTCTTGTTGATGTTTGTAGTCGTCTTGGAATACTTCGATAGCATTGAATAAGTTCTACTTCGTTTCCTGTTAATGATAAATCATAATTTTCTTCGCCTTGATATTGATAACTCAAAAGATTATTTACATCGGTACCATAAACTTCAGCAATCTTTTTTAAAACTTCAAAATCGGGTTGGGATGTTTCATTTTCGTAACGTGATATTGCCTTACCACTCACTCCTACTAGTTCTCCTAGTTCTTGTTGTGTAATCTTTTTTCTTTTACGAAAATATCTAATTTTTGCTCCAAATGAAATCATAAAAACCTCCTGTGTTTCTTTATCATAAATCTTTTTATGAGCAAAAAAAACATTTTTCTTATTATTGTAGGAATACAATTTTTCTCTTTATACTGTCCCTTTTTGTGTACTTTTTCATGTACCTAAGTACAGTTAATTCAGTCCTTGTTTTTTTTGTAGGGATAAGACTTGAATAATCTTAAAAATGGTGTTATATTTATTTAGCAATCATTGTTAAAGAGTGCTAAAGGAGGAATATTATGGCAAAGAAACAATTTAAAGCAGAATCTAAGCGACTACTTGATTTAATGATTCATTCAATTTACACAAATCGTGAAATTTTCTTAAGAGAACTTATCTCAAATGCATCGGATGCTTTGGATAAACGGTATTATCTATCACTTACAGATGACAACCAACGAGTTGATAAGGATAAATTAAAAATTCAACTTGAGGTTGATAAGGATTTACGTACGATTACATTAGTAGATACTGGAATTGGTATGACAAGTAGTGAACTTGAAAATAACCTAGGAACAATCGCAAAAAGTGGTTCTTTAGAGTTTAAAAAAGAACTTGATAAAGCAGAGAAAGACATTGATATTATTGGCCAATTCGGTGTTGGATTCTATTCAGCATTTATGATTGCTAAAAAAATTATTGTAGAAACTAAATCTGCAACAACTGGTGAATCTTACGCTTGGATTAGTTCAGGTGAAGATGGCTATACAATCAGCCCAATTACAAAAGAAGATATTGGTACAAAAATTATTCTTGAACTAAAAGATGATACAGATGAAGATAACTATAGTGAATATTTGGATTCATTTACAATTCAACAACTTGTAACAAAATATTCTGACTATGTTCGCTATCCTATCACAATGATGATCGAATCTACGCAACCTAAAAAAGATAATCCAGAAGAAAGCGAAACAATTATCGAAGAAAAAACATTGAATTCTATGATTCCTTTATGGAAGAAGAATAAGAAAAAAGTGAAAGCAGAAGAATACAATGATTTCTACAAGAGCAAATTCATGGATTGGGAAGATCCTCAAAAAGTAATCCATTACAATGTTGAGGGAAATATCTCATATAACGCTTTATTGTTCATCCCATCAAAAACACCTTACAATTTCTATAACGCTGATTATGAACCCGGATTACAACTTTATAGTAAAGGTGTATTCATCATGGATAAGGCAAAAGATTTACTACCTGATTACTTCCGCTTTGTAAAAGGATTAGTTGATAGTGATGATCTTAATTTAAATATTTCTCGTGAAATTCTTCAACAAGACCGTCAAATGAAAACATTGGCATCGAGTATCGAAAAGAAAATCAAATCTAACTTAGAAGAGATGCTTAAGAAAGAGCGAGAAGAATACGAAAAGTTCTTCACTAATTTTGGTTTAACATTGAAATATGGTATTTACCAAGATTATGGTATGCACAAAGATCAACTTCAAGATTTAATTCTCTTTAAATCCAGCAAAGAAGATAAATATGTAACACTTCAAGAATATGTTGAATGTATGCAAGAGGGTCAAGAATTTATCTACTATGCATGTGGTGATTCAATTGATGCAATCAAGAAACTTCCTCAAATGGAAAGACTCCAAGAGAAGAAGTATGAAGTATTATTCTTCTTAGATGATGTTGATGAATTCGCAATTAATATTCTTCAAACTTATAATGATAAGAAGTTCAAATCAGTAAACCAAGGTGATTTAGGTTTAGACAGTGAGGAAGAAAAGAAAGAAAAAGAAGAGAAAGCAAAGGAAAACGAATCTTTACTTAACTCGATGAAAGATGCATTATCAACAAAAGTAAAAGAAGTTAGAATCTCTTCACGTTTAAAATCTCACCCTGTATGTTTAGTATCGGATGAAGGTATATCATTGGAAATGGAAAAAGTACTTGCACAAGCACCTATGAATCAAGGTATCAAAGCAAGTAAGATTCTTGAAATCAATCCAAATCACGATATATTTAAAACTCTTCAAAAGTTGTATGAGAAAAATCCTGATGCTGTTAAAAACTACGCAGATGTTCTTTACAATCAAGCTTTACTAATAGAAGGATTACCAATTGAAGATCCAATTGAATATGCAAATAAAGTTTGTGAATTCATGATTGAAGCAAATAAATAGTTCGGCAATTTGCCGAACTATTTTCAATAATATCCCCTATCAAAGGTAATAACGGTATACACATTTGACATTAGATTAGAAATTGAAGCATCAATTTCTTTTTTTAATTCTTCTTCTTTTAATTCTGATTCATAAGGAATCAACACATCAAAGATTAAATTAGTATGTGTAGGTCCACTTACAACTCTAAAATCATGCATTGATAAACTAGAATCTAGTTTATCAAGAATACCAAGCACAATTTCTCTATACTCATTAACCACTTGATTGTCTTGTTCAATTGGATCCATATGAATCGTCATCATAATATGCAATTCATTCTCGATTTTTCTTTCTATATCATCAACGATATCATGAATCGCCAAGATATCATTTTTAGAATTAATTTCCACATGAACACTACCAATCATCTTACCTGGTCCATAGTTATGAATAATCAAATCATGAATGCCCAAAATCTCTTTATGATTCATAATTAAACTTTTGATACTATCCACAACTTCCTTATCAGCAGGTTGTCCAATTAAATCATCAATCGTTGATTTAATAATGCCAAATCCTGAAAATAAAACAAAGATGGAAACTAAAATTCCCATGGCTCCATCAAGAGGTAGATCTGTGAATAATGATCCAACAAGTGCAACTAATGTTGCGCTTGTAGCAATTACATCATTTTGACTATCTTTACTCGTCGCAATCATTGCACTGTTATTTATTTTGGTTCCTAGTGTTTTGTTAAAGAAGCTCATCCAAAATTTTATAAGAATTGATAGAATAAGTGAAAACAGTACAATCCAACTAAAATGGACTGGAGATGGATTCATTACTTTATCAAAAGATGATTTAAACAATTCAACACCTACCAACAAAATAATTACAGCGATGATGAAACTAACAATATATTCGATACGACCATGTCCAAATGGATGATCTTTATCTGCAGGCTTAGCAGCTAACTTATAGCCAAATAAGGTAACAATACAACTTGCAGAATCAGATAAGTTATTAAATGCATCTGACATAATCGCTATCGAATTTGAAACAACCCCCAACAAAAATTTCAAGGCAAAGAGTACCACATTACAACAAATACCAACAATGCTACTCAATGTTCCATAATTAGAACGCACAACTTCATCCGTAGTGTTTTCATAATTTTTAACGAATTTTCTTACTAGAAAGTTAATCATAAGCTCACCTCAGTCTTATTATTATAATTCATCTTACCACGAAGTCAAAATGATTTTTATATATTCATTTTATTGTGATATGAGTAAGTCATGGTTAACTTCGATTTTACGTAAGTGATTCCTACAGTGAACAAAATTGGCATCAACATGAAGATTAGAAACAAGGTTATGTTATATTTCACTATATAGATATGACTAAATAAAATCATTGGAATAACAAGACAAATCGCAAAACCAATTAATGAGATTGAAAGAAATTTTTCAAACATAACACGTCTACATTGTTTTGATTTCTCATAAACAATAATCCAGCATCCGTAAAAGGCAATTGTACTTAATGCTAAGATAGGATTCATCCAAGTGCTAGTTCCTTGGTTAATTAAAATAAGTACAATTACCTCAATACAATAGATGCTTATGCTTTGTACAACTAGTTGTACACATTCATTTCTTGATGGTCTTGCAATTAAGTAAGCTAATACTAACGCAACCAGTGTCATAACTATAGATGGCAGTAGATAGTTATTCCAAGCGTAATCATAAGCTAATACCAAACATGCAACTGTAAAATAAAATGAGTTCTTCAATTTCATTGTCCTTACCTCCATCAAGTGACTATAATTTAACACACCTATAAATATTAGGTGTCCTATTTTTCGTACACTGTGTTAAAATAAAAATGGTGATAACATGAATAACTCAAAACTTAGATTGCTTTACTTATATGATTTATTTAAATTGTATACAAGTGAAGAACATCCAATTAAAATGCCAGAGATAATCGACTATCTTGGAGATTTAAATATTCAAGCAGAACGTAAATCTATATACTCTGATATTGAAGCACTTAAATCTTGGGGTTTAGATATCCTTTATTCTACTAGTTCTCCTATCGGATATTTTTTATCATCTTCTGATTTTGAGATGATTGAAATCAAAATATTAATTGACGCAATCTCCTCTTCAGAATTTTTAACAAAGAAGAAAACAACCTCATTAAATCAACGACTACTTACCTTATTGAATAAATATGACCAAGAAGAAGTATCCAAACAAATTCTTCTTAGTTCTAAGAAATTTAAAAATGAGCAAGTTTATTACACCTTGGATATACTTCAAAAAGCAATCTCTACTAACATGTCCATTCGCTTTAAATATTTTGATCTCATTCAAAACCAAGAAAGAAAGTATCGAAGGAATGCTGAGTTCTATTCACTAATTCCTTATGCTCTTCTCTATGAGAATGAGCGATATTATTGTATTGGTTATTCATGCAAGCACGATTCTTTTTCTCATTATCGTATCGACAAAATGGATGCCATTGAATTAATTGATAAAACTGAAAAGCTACGATTTAATCTTCAACAATATCAAGCTACTAATTTTAACATGTCTATTGGTCAAGTTGAGACCATTACTTTAGAAGTTGATGAATCTTTGATTAGTACAGTTTATGATTCCTTTGGACAAGATATTATTATTCAAAAGTTTGCAAATGGTATTTATACAATTAGTTTGCAAACTACTTCATCATTACCCTTTATAAGTTGGTTGTTGCAATTTAAAACTAAAATAAAAGTAATCTCACCTCAATCACTTGTCGATGAAATTACTTTGTTATTAAAAGACATGCTTTCCTATTACACTTGCAATTAATTTTCTATGCGCTGTTACAATTGCGTACTCTTTTAACTGATCAATCTTAATCCATACACATTGATTCAGTTCTATCTTTTGCATATGATCATTATAGAAACAATTCATATGCCATATTCGATGAGAAAACACATGTTTTCTCTTTTTAAGTTTAGTACATTCAATATTTAGTGTCTCTAAGAACTGAGGTAATCGATAGAAATCCTTCATCAGCCCATCTGAATCATCTTTACTTAAGCAAATTTCATCTTGATGAATAAGTACATAAGTATAAACTTCAATTTCTTGTGGTGCCTTGGATTTCTTTTTCACTGGATAGTCGCACTGGTTTCCATTTTTATATGCTTCGCATTCTTCTACCAAAGGACAAAGCATACACATCGGATTCTTAGGAGTACAAACAATGGCACCAATCTCCATCAAACCTTGGGTAACTTTCGAAGGATTGGACCCTTTCATCCATAAAGCACAAATCTCCGTTACTTTTTTTCTTGTAGATAATTTAGTGATATCATCATCCATTGCTTTAACTCTTGTAACAACACGAAATACATTTCCATCTACTGCTGGCTGTTCTTTATTAAAACAAATACTTAGAATAGCACCTGCAGTATAATCACCAATACCATCAATTGTTAATATATCCTCTAAATTATCTGGAAATACTCCATCAAATTTATCCATGATTGTTATTGCACCTTGATGCAATTTACGAGCACGATTATAATATCCTAATCCTTGCCACAAATGTAAAACATCTTGAATATCAGCTTTTGCTAAGGATGCTACTGTAGGCCATTTATTCATCCATTTAATATAATAAGGTATCATGGAATCAATTCGCGTTTGTTGTGCCATAATTTCACTTACCCATACTTGATAAGGATCATTGTTTTTACGAAATGGCAAATCACGATGATTCAAATCATACCATGATTCAATTTTTTCACTAACTTTCATTAATATATCTCCCGTACTATAATAGTAATATGAGGTGGACTATGAATCAAATTGAACAATTACAAAACTTAATTGATAAAAGTAGCAACATTGTATTCTTTACTGGTGCAGGAATTTCTACAGAAAGCAACATTCCAGACTTTAGAAGTACCTCTGGTTTATATAACCAAGAGTATCCTTATCCACCAGAAACAATTTTAAGTCATCACTTTTTCATGGATAACCCCAATGAGTTTTATCGTTTCTATCGCAACAAAATGATTTATAGAGATGCCAAGCCTAATCTTGCTCATGAAGCAATTGCTAATCTTGAAAGAAATGGAAAATGCCTTGGTGTTATAACACAGAACATTGACAATTTACATCAACTTGCAGGATCAACTCATGTCGTAGAACTTCATGGTTCAGTGTATCGCAATCATTGTACAAAATGCAATAAGTATTATTCTTTAGATGAAATTATTAGTAAAGATCTAGTTCCTTGCTGTGATTGTGGTGGAGTTATAAAACCAGATGTCATTCTATACGAAGAAGCTCTTGATGAAAGTGTCATTGATGAGGCATTAAAGATGATTCTAAGTGCTGATTTATTAATCGTTTGTGGTACTTCCCTTTCTGTATATCCTGCCGCTGGATTTCTTCGCTATTTTAGGGGTAATCACCTTGTTTTACTTAATAAAACTTCAACTCCATACGATAATCAAGCTGACTTAATAATTCAAGATTCTCTGGGAAACATTTTTAAACAAATAAACACAAAATAGAGACGAATTCAATTCATCTCTATTTTTCTTATTTTATGCTACTACGTCTTTAGCTATTGCTTGTCGTTCTTTTTTCTTTTGATTTCGTTTATAGATAAACCCTGTAATTGCAGGTGTTAAGAAAGATGTAATGATTACGGATGCGGCAATTTGAGATGTTGCAATAGGAGCTATTGCTAAATATGCTGCATCAACTTCTGCTAGTGCTGCTGGATTTGCAATAGCACTTGCAGCTGTACTTGATATTGCAGCACCTGCAACACCACTTCCACCTGTGATTTTATCCATAACAATTGTAATAATACCTACTACAACCGATGTAATCACACCCAATAAGATTCCTGATAATCCACCTTGGAATAATTGCACAACACTCATATTTGCACCTAAAGCAAACCCAACAACAATAATCGATCCTGTCACACAACTTGTTAGATTCTTTTTAAGGAAAGGAAAGCAACTTCCTAACACTAGCCCTAAAATCAATGGAAGAATTGACCCAATAATAGGTCCAATTGAAATACTTGCTAAACCTGCACTACTCAATACAATCATCGTTACTGTTGGACCAACACTTAATGATGTAATTGCCACAGCACCTTTATCACTATCATCACCAAATTGGGCAGTAATCCCTGAATACAAAGCATTGTTTGCTACAGAAATACCACCAATTACTGCTAGTGATGATAATCCAAGTAAATTATCATTGAATATAAAGGCAATCGCTAAACCAATTGCTACTGCCATTGCAATCTTCGTTATAATAATTACTGCACCTTTCTTGATTGCTTTAGGTGTGCTCTTTATATCTAAACTTGCACCCAAGAAAAATAAGAATACCCCTACTAAAGCACCTGTACCATTTTTAACACTTGTAAAGAATCCACCTATATTCAATAATTGTGGAACAAAAGAATTCAATAATACACCGATAATCATTGGGTATACAATTGTATCTCCAGGAATTCTTGGAATTTTAAATTTTTTCATAGATTCACCTAATCAAGAACAATTCCGCCATCACAGTCACCAATTTCGCCATTAACGAAACTAGCAGCATCCGATGCAAAGAATAGAATCATTTGTGCAATTTCTACTGGTTCTGCCGCACGTCCAAGTGGAATCATACTGATAACTTTTGCATTCTTTTCAGCATCCTCTTGTAAACTTGTTGTCATACTTGTACGTGTGAATGATGGACATACTGCATTACAGCTAATACCATATTTTCCGCCTTCTTTCGCAATCGCTTTTGTTAACCCATTAACACCAGCTTTACTACTTGCATAAGCAGCAGTACCTAGTAATCCTCCACCAATTTTACCCGCTACTGATGAGATATTCACGATTCTTCCTTTACCTTTTTCTTTAAAGTAAGGGAATATTTCACTACATGTTGTAAAAGTTCCAGTTAAGTTAATACGAAGTGTTCTTTCCCATTCTTCATCACTTATATTTTCAAAAGAACTTTTGCTGATAATTCCACCTACATTAATCAAAACATCAACATGATCCATATCTTTTAAAATTTGATCAATTACTTGTCTAATATTCTTTGAATCACCTAAATCTATCTTATAAAAGTAGGCTGAATCACCAAACTCATTCTTCGTTGCTAAACCAATTTCCTCATTGATATCACAAATAACAACTTTACCTCCGCCTTGAATTACACCTTTTGCTGTCTCTTTACCAATACCTTGCGCAGCCCCTGTTATAATGGCTACTTTGTTACTAAAATCAAACATATTCTTCCTCCTCTTCTCAATAGTTGAGATTGATATTTAAATCACAAGTGAATTATAGAATACAAAGATAATTAATCAAATGTTTCACAAGCATAAGAATAGGTGTATAATTTGTGCTATTAGCACAAGGAGAAATTATGAAAAAATCAAAACTAAACTTACTTACTGAAGCCTCTTTTCATGGTGAAGAATTTACAGATATCGTGAATAAAGCATCACTTGTCCTAAATAATCCTTTAGTTATTATTAGTAATTCTTACAATATTATTTCTTACTCCACAACATTCCCTGTTGATGATACTGCATGGGTTAATGCAACAAAACGTGGTTACATCACTCTTGAATTTGGTGCAACATTAAATAATTGGAATAATCACGTTGATACCTCGCAAACGATTGATTGCGTCACAGTCTCTACAATCAGTAAATACACCCGGAGATTTTTTAAACTCATTTACAAAAATAAACTCATGGGTTATTTAAATGTTACTGATGTGAATAATTATCTTAATAAAATTGATGATGAAACATATCAGTTAGTTGCAAATATAATTGCTAAAGAAATAGCATTTACACATACTGATAATTTAAATCGTACGACCTCCTTCGAAGAAATACTTCTTGAGTTATCAAACGAAAACTTCATCAATAAACTTCATTTCTTAGATCGCATTTCTAGTAGTAAAATTAACATCCACAAAGAATATCAAATCGCTTGTATTGATTTAAAAAACTTTACTTCTTATAACGCTAGAGAAGATACCTTTAAAAACGAGATTTTTTCATTCTTTTCAAATGGAAGTATTATAATTAACAATCAATTATTAATTATTTTATGTGACTTATCAAAGAACAAGAAAAATAATTTTAACATTCGATTAGAAACCTATCTTAAAAAGAAAAATTTGGTTATGGGTATAAGTGATACCTTTCACGATTTATTTGAATTTAAGCGATTTGAAATAGAGGCAACTAAGTCAATTCAACTACGTTCCCTTTTACTTAAAGAAGAATCATTTATTTTTTACAATCAAGTAAAACACTATGACTTAATTATGAAATTTGACGAAAATCAATTAACATATTATTGCAATCAAAAACTCTTCCAAATCTATTTAGAAGAGTCAAATGAAAGTAATGATTATATAAAAACATTACGAACCTATCTAGAAACAAACAATAGTGTAAAAGAAACTGCTGACTTGCTCTTTATTCATCGAAACACGGTAAACTACAGAATGCTTAAAATAAAAGAGTTATTAGGAATAGATAATTCTCAAGCACTACTTGCGAATGAACTTTTGTTTTCTTGTTATATTCTTCAAATTATCCATGCTAAACGCAATCACTTAATTTGATTTAGCAACAAATAAACTCATTACTGATGCAATGATTTCTTTGGATTCTTCATCCTCTAACATATTAATCCCTGCAGTACCAATACATATCATCTGTTTATTCGGATTATGCAAGTTTTGATAAAGTTTTTGACAATGATAATAATCTACAGACACTTCAGCAACACCTTGAAAGAAAAGCATTCTTGCATTTGAATTCTTTAATCCATCTTCAAAGAGATTCAATAAAATTGTATAAACTGAAGTAAATTTATTTAACGATATATTATTTTTCTTTAGCTCAAACTCTTCTAAAGAAGAAATATTTGGATATTTCTTTTCGTTTCTACTTATATAGTGATATGCTGGTGCAACAAGTACAATACGTTCAACAAATGGAAGATCAGCACAAATGGATGCGATTAACCCTCCCAATGAATAGCCTACCAATGTAAACTTACCCACCTCTTCATATATTTTATATAATTGTTCTTTAATATTTTTAATCCAGATATTCATATCTTCTGAATCGTTGTCAAACAATTCATATAAATTAGGATAGATAAAGTTATATCCATTAAATGCATCTTCTATAAACTTAAATTCCTCTTTAACATTAAAAAAGCCATGAAAACACACAAAAGTGTTTCCTCTTTCTCTAGCATTTGCTGGTTTCATAAAATCCTCCTTGAGTTTAGAATTCAGAAAGGAGTATGTTGTTCACATACTCCTGCTAGCACTTGCTGATATCATTGTTCCTTTAGGGAGAGGGCGAATAATATACAAATGCTAGTCTATTACAAATATATTCATAAGAATATATTGAATAGAAAACATTGACACTACGCACTTTCGTCTTCTACAAATAAATTAAAATCTCATTGAAATCTCTGCATACTTAACGATTGTGTACCACATTTTATTAAGCAATTCATAATCCATGTGGATAATCTCATTGCACTAGTATAACTACTTTTAAATTACCCAATTACATGGATAATAAGATAGATAACTACCTACCTTCTTCATAACTCATTCAACTTACAATTTACCTCACATTACAAAATAAAGTAAAATTTAAGTTATTCTTATTCTTGTTGTTATACATAAAGAAATATAACGAATATAATTCATCTTTAACTAATAAAAATATAGAGTTAACCTTTATTTTCTAATAAGCATCGCAATATGCATTATGCACTTTAAAATAAAGCAATAACCTCCTTTATATTTTATTACTTTTCTGCCTATAATTCAATCAAAACCACAGCGAAAAATATCATTATCAATCAATTTAAGAATCATTTGACACTTAATTATATAACTTATATTTTTCCCCAACTCCATTTAGAAAATACCTATCAATTAAAGATAATCTAACTATCAAGATGCTTATTATCAATAATTGCATAGTTTTTTAATAATAAAGTCATAATTTCGCCTATTTCTTTTTAGATTTCCTTTGTTTTCTTGCATTTAAGAGAAAAAATGCCTAAAATAATACTATATAGTTATACCCGTATTACTCCAACAATATTACCCTGATTTCAAAAATATGATAGAGAGTAGGGTGACAATTTGAGACACCAGCAAAACAAAAAGAATTCAGCTCTTAAACACGTGGATAATCGAGAACAAACCATCTTCCGTTATTTTGCGCTTTTTTGCTGTGCTTTATGTGTTGTCGTTGGCTCAGTATGTTATTGGTTTTATGGTCGTATCAACGATACCATCCAAACAGAAAGTAAAAACTACCTTCTTGAAATATCAAATCGTATTCAAAACAACATAGATAGATCTATAAATAATACCTATCTAATGCTCCATACTACCGACATGGTATTAGAGAAAACAAATGCAATCAGTTTTGATGACTTAGCTCAAATTTATGAATATCAAAAAGATAACTGGAACTTTGAAAGCTTACTTCTAATTGACGAGAACGGGAACGCTTATGACAACGAGGGTAATTCTATCTTCCTTTCCGGTGGTGCATATTTACAAGATGCAATTCTTAGCAACAAGCAAGCAATGTCACCATTGCAAGTCGTTGATGGTAAAGAGGTTTCTATTTTTGTTGTTCCTATAAAAGAAAAAATTATAAACGGAATAGAAATGACTGCTTTAGCGGCAACATTTGATACTCAAGATTTAGCCGAATTATTATCAATGGAATCATTCAACAATCAAGCCTATTCTCAGATTGTAAGTAAAGATGGCACCACAATCATTTCAACAGATGAAGCCAACGATAGAAACTTTGGCTATAACATTCTAAATTCAATTGAAAGTTCAAATTCCGTAAGTGATACTACTATGACCACCTTAAGAAGCAATATTCAAAATGGAGTCAGTGGACAAATTAAATTCACCCATAATAATCAAACAGAATACATGGTATATTACCCAATTGGTGATACAAACTGGACATTATTGACATTTATCCCTTCAGCAGTAGTAAGTGAAAAATCTACTTTACTGCTTTCGGTAACGATTTTCATTTCTGTTTTCATTATTATAGCATTTGCATTTTTAATTGTTGCTCTTATTGTTACATTTACTCGTTATCAAAAACAACTTGAAAATATTGCCTTTATCGATAGTGTTACAGGTGGAAATACAGTTGATCGATTTTACGTCAATGCATCATCTATTCTTTCGAAGAAGAATGAATCAAAATACGCATTTATTTATGTCAATTTAGAAAAATTTAAAATTTTGAATGATAAGTTTGGTAGAGAAGTAGGAGATGAAATATTAAAAACTCTTTATGGTATTGTGAATAATACATTATCCGCAAGTGAATGTATGTGTAGAATAAGTGCTGATAACTTCTGTATTCTCTTACAATATGAAAATAAGGATATTACAATTAATCGAATAACACAATGGCAAATTTCTGCTTCTGAATACATTGAGAAACACAAAACAATTTGGTCATTACCTACTGCTCAATTCGGAGTATATATCATCGATGATGAATCATTATCATTCCCACAAATGATTGACCGAGCAAAACTTTCATTAAAAGAAAATTTCATTATTATAAACTCTAAGGTTCATTGTGGATTCTACAATGAAAGAGTAAGAAAATTATTACTTCGTGAGAAACAACTAGAAGATATGATGGAAAGCGCATTGGAGAATCAAGAATTCCAAATGTATTTACAACCAAAGTACGATGTACTTAGCGAGAATATCATAGGAGCAGAAGCTCTTGCTCGTTGGTCTAGTAAATCAGAAGGTATGATTTATCCTAGTGAATTCATACCTTTGTTTGAACGAAATGGATTTATTGTTCAGTTGGATATATGGATGTTTGAACATCTTTGTATATTACTTCGTAATTGGATAGACGAAGGAAAAGAATTAATTAAAATATCCATTAACTGTTCCCGTATCCACCTTCGCAATGAAGAATTTTTAAAACCATATATTTATTTCAAGAATATGTATCAAATTCCAGATAACATTATCGAAATCGAATTAACAGAAAGCATTGTTTTAGAAGATATCGAAAAATTTAAATCTGTTGTTGATCAAATTCATCAAGCAGGATTTGGATGTTCTATGGATGATTTCGGTAGTGGTTACTCTTCACTTAATATCATTCAGGAAATACCAGTTGATACATTGAAATTAGATAAAATTTTCTTTGACAATGAGCGTCGAAATCCAGTTCGTACTGAAGCTGTTGTAAAAAGTGTGATTGGTCTTGCTAATGCATTATCAATGAAAACAGTAGCTGAGGGTATCGAGCACTTTGAACAAGTAAAAATGTTAAGAAAAATAGGATGCGATTATATTCAAGGTTATGTTTATGCAAAACCTATGCCTATTCATGAATTCGAAGAATTATTAAATAATAATCCTAGGGGAGAAAAACAATGAAAAGAAGATTAAGTTTAATTCTTGCATCACTTCTACTCATATCAACTATCGGTTGTTCCTCCAATTCTCAACAAATTAGCCATCAAAAAGATATTCTTACACAGAAAAAGAGTGAAGGAAAATTACAGATTACAGTTCTTGTTAAACATGCTTTTTCTATCAATTCTTTCGAAAAAGCTGTTGAAGAAAAATTCCCAGATATTGATATTGTACAAGTAGGCAATTATACATCCGCGCTAAATCCTGATGAATATGTTGCAAGAATGAAGCATGATGACTTGACCGATATTGTTATGACTTGGCCTTTGGACTTTGGCGAAGAATATTTCAAAGACAGATTGCTTGATTTATCTTCTTACTCATTCACAACAAAATACAATGTTTCGATGTTAGATACAATTCAGAAAGATGGAAAGTTATATTATTTACCAGGTCCCGCTCAAATACGTGGTCTTGTCTATAATAAAACTCTTTTCGAAGAAAATGGTTGGGAAGTTCCTAAGAATTATGATGAGTTTATTGAACTATGTACAACAATTGAAAGCACAGGAATTCGTGCCATTCAATTAGGATTTAAGAACCCTGAAGTATTAGATACTGCTTTTGTTGGTTTTAGTTATGGTAGCTCATTTGCAACACCAAAAGATACACAATGGATACAAAACTATAGTCAAGGTAATGGAAACTTTCTAGATCATTTTGAAACAGCATTAACTACATTCCAAGATATGATTGATTTAGGTATATGGAAAAAAGAAGATCTTGATATTGATTACTCACAAAGAGAAAACATCTTCTTCTCACGCCAAAGTGCTATGATTGAAGATTCTGTTTTGATAGCTCGCAGTGGATTTAAGATTTCAGGAAGCACCGATGAATTTGCACTAATGCCTTTCTTTAATCCAGGTGGTGCTGGTAATGATTGGGCTCGTCTCTATATGGTTTGCTACATAGGGCTTAATAAGCATTTAGCAGACACTCAAAATAAAAATAAATTGAATGCAGTACTAGAAATAATGGATTACATAAGTACACCTGAAGGACAAGAAGCACTTGCAGCAGATACAGGAGCCATGTACTCAAGCCTTAAAGATGTTCCACCTATTGATGTTGCTGAAACACGAGATATTGTTGATGCATTAGCTCATGGACGATATGGCATATTTAAAGAACTCCCAAATATCCAGGGCACATTAAGACAAGGATTAGCAAAGATGCTTACTGGCGAATTAACTGTTGAGCAAGTAGGTGCATTAATTGATGAGGCAAATAGAAACCAAACTTCTGCTGCACCAAACTTAGAAATACTTGGGACAGCAACAAGGAATTTCTCATTACTTGAAACTGGAAACTTTATTACTGACACAATGAAAAATTATACTTCAAGTGATATCGCTTTATTTCTAGATGGTGGTAAAGATGGACGATATAACAGTAAAGGTGTTACCGCTAAAATGTATGAAGGTGATATTACCACAAATGATATCAAACGAATTCTTCCAGATTTCAAATATGGAGAAAAAGGAGAATTACAAGAGATTACAATGACTGGTGAAAACCTAATAAATACATTAGAGTATTCAATTCCAGTTGATAATGATCAAACAGGTTGGTTTTATTACTTCTCAGGACTAAAAATGAAATATGATCCAACTAATGAACCAGGTAGTCGAATCGAAGAAATTAAACTTGCTGATGGTACTGATTTAGATTTAACCGCAGAATATACAATTACTATTATTAAGGACTCTGTACCTTCAGAGTATATTATATCTTCTAAAAATCTTGATTTATTACTTGGGGACTTACTTGAAGAAAGTATTCGAAATAGTAAAGTAATTGAACCTAGCACTGATAACCGATTTATTTATGAATAGAAATTAAAAATAGAAAAAAGAATAGTTCACGAACTATTCTTTTTAAATCTTTTATATAATATTATGCTTTCTTTTCATTTAATTTGGCGCCCCCTGCGAGAATCGAACTCACAATTGTCCCTTAGGAGGGGACTGTTATATCCATTTAACTAAAGGGGCATCTTTTAATATTATAAAACAACTGAACATCATAAACAATCAAAACCACATTAGTTGAAAAAAACTTATTTATAGTGCATCATTATTATATATAACAAGGAGGATTTATGACTAATTATCAAATAATTACTGACTGCACTTGTGATTTATCTAAAGAAATTTATGATAAATTTCCATTAATTATCTTACCTATGGACGTAAATTTAGATTCGAATATTTTTTCCCATACAAAAGATTTTAAAAATATGAGTGCAGTTACTTTTTATGAAAAACTAAAAAACGGGGGAATTTCTACAACATCTCAAATCAATCCAGAAACATTTAAAAAAGAATTTGAGAAAGTTCTAAAAGAAGGAAATGATATTCTCTATATTGGATTTTCTTCCGGATTAAGCGGCACGCTACAATCCAGTATTGTTGCACGAAATGAATTATTAGAACAATATCCTGATAGAAAAATATTTATAGTAGATTCACTAGCTGCAAGTGCTGGGCAAGGACTACTTGTATATTATAGTTTATTAAATCAACAAAGTGGTTTAACCTTAGAAGAAAACGGAGAGTGGTTAAACGATCATGTACTGAAAGTATGCCACTGGTTTACTGTTGATGATTTACAATTTCTTAAACGTGGTGGTAGAGTATCAGGTACTGTTGCATTAGTTGGAACTGCATTAAAAATAAAACCAGTACTTCACGTTGACAATGAGGGCCACCTGGTCAATGTTTCTAAATCACATGGTAGAAAAGCTTCACTTACTGCTTTAGCTGATAAATTGCATGAAACCATCACCGAACCTGAGAAACAAACTATCTTTATTTCTCATGCAAACTCATTAGAAGACGCTCAATATCTAGCTGACAAGATTCAATCAGATACACCCGTAGACAAAGTTATTCTAAGTGACATCGGTCCAGTAATTGGCTCACATTCAGGACCTGGGACAATTGCCTTATTCTTTCTAGGAACTGCAAGATAACTCCTTTTAGTACTTAACTTTGATTTTCGAATAACTATTCGATATTTAGTTTAGTACATTTAAAGGAGTTTTTCTTTGGGCTATGTTTATTCTTTAATTGCTATGATATAATGAGAATCGAGGTAAATTTATGGCAAAAAAAATAATATTAGTTATCCTAGGGAATGTGATCATTGGATTAGGAGTAGGACTTTCAGTCTATTGTAATTTAGGAATTGACCCTAGCACTACCTTCTTTACTGGGGTAAACAATCAGCTAAATCTTGGTCTTGGAAACTGTATTACACTTGGTAATGCATTCCTATTTATTCCAATGTTTATCGTAGAAAGAAAAACGATCCATCTAGGAACATTTGTAAATATGTTTGCGATTGGATATATTGTTCAATACTCATCCGCATTTTTTATTCAAACACTTCCTGTTCTATCGTTCCCAATACGTTTACTTGTTACTTGTTGCGCAATTTTAACAGTATGTATTGGCTGTGGTTTATACTTATCCTGTGAAATGGGCCAAGCTCCTTGGGATTCAGTAGCCCACTTAATCAATATAAATTTCCCAAAAATTAAATATTCAACTGGTAGAATGGTTCAAGATATAATTGCATTATTCCTAGGATATCTTATGGGTGCAACCTTGGGTATCGCATCGATTATCTTCGCCTTCTTCTTAGGCCCTGGTATTCATTTCTTTAAAACTAATTTTCAAAAATTATTCTTTGCAAAAGAGAGCTAATCAGCTCTCTTTTATTTTAAGATTGGATGTATCATAAAGCACTTTTGCATGATTTACTCGAATACATTCTTTTTTTATGCAATTCCCTGTACAGACATCGATAGTCTTTCGATACACTTTTCCGTTTCGATATACATTACCATTCTCTTTGGAAAAATACTCATCTTCGATTACAATATGATACTTTACATCCTCTTTCTTATCACATCGCATTTCTCCACATAGATACTCATCAGTCATATAAACAACAATTTGATAAGTTTTATCTGTTTCATTTTTAAAGCGATAATCAAGATAATTATACATAATTGAGGTTCCTGTTCCAAAAGGAATTTGACGATTGAAATCAGGAAACAAATCATATGCATCATGGTGATGATGTTCGATGATTGTAAGTGATGTATGTAATACCATCCAATGAATCAAATTTGTAAATTGACACATTCCTCCCCCAATTCCACTTGTTGCTTTCCCACTTGAAATTGTTAATCCCTCTTTATACCCTTTTCTTTTTACAGGATTGCCTACTAGTTTCCAAAATGAAAACACTTCATTTGGTCTAATGCATATTTTATTTATTTTAGGTGTAGATAAACTTAAATTAATAAACTTATTTTCCTGCAGTTCCATATTCACATTGCCCAATCTTCTTCGAATTAATGAGTTATGTTTATTCAGTACAATTGGCAAAAGATCTTCGGATTTCTGCTGAGCAAAAAGAACATTGTGGATATGATCTTTCATACTTCTCAATGTTCTTTCTTTTGTAATAGATATTTTGTATGTTACCGGTGAAATCTCACAAAATAACTTTCTCAACTTACTACCTCAATTTTCTAATATTCTTTTCGCACAATATCAAAATCAAACGCATCAACTGAAATTGGTTTAAAATAATAAAATCCTTGAATCATATCACATTTCAATTCTTTGAGCATTGAAACTTGTTCACTAGTTTCGATTCCTTCAGCAACAACCTTAACTTGAAGTTCTTTTGCCATATCAATAATATTTGAAATAACAATTCTAGCTCTATCTGAATTCATTGTATCTACAAAGAAAGCACGGTCAATTTTTAACACATCAACTTCAATATCTTTTAGTAATGATAAACTAGAGTATCCACTTCCAAAGTCATCCATTGACATCGTAAATCCCGTTGAATGTAGATCCTTAATTAAATCAATAATTCGACTGATATTTTCAAAGACAACTGTTTCTGTTAATTCTACTTCTAGGTATTTATATGGAACTTTGTATTTATCCGCTATTCCTTTTAACTGCAATACAAACTTTTCATTATACAAATGTACTCTCGAGAAATTTATCGATATTGTAATCGGTTCAATTTCTTCATCCATCATTTTACGCAAGAAAATAGCGGCTTGTTCAAATATATAGAAATCAACTTTTGATATAAAACCATTTGCTTCAAAAATAGGTATAAATTCAGTTGGACTAATTATTCTATCTCCATCTTTCCAACGTACTAATGCTTCAGCACCACAAACTTTATTGGTCTTTAAGCACACTTTTGGTTGAAGATACATCTTAAATTCTCTATTCTTTAAAGCATCATTCATTTTATTTTCAATACTACTTCTTTGTAATGCTTCTCTTTCTAAATCTTCATAATAGTCAGTTGCAACACCACCACTTCTTACCTTCGCTTTCGCATGAGCAAAGTTAATCTTTTCCATAATTTCAAAGACATTATTTCTACCTGCATCATATGGTGTAACAACATATTGACCCGTTGGAAACTCTACGATTGTTGTAAAATCTTTACCCATTAGTTCTCTAAATTTCTTAATGAATTTCATTCTCTTAACTGCGAGTAATTCTTTAGTATCAAATGGTAATAATAAGACGAAATCATCTACTCCTAATCGACAGAAAATTCCATTATTCTCTTTAACTATATGGTCCAACGCTTTTGCAATATTAATAATAACTCGATTACCTGTTTCAAAATCATGAACTCGATTTATTATTTTAAAGTTTCTTACATCCAATTTTATAAACACATAGGATACTGAAGGATTTCTTCTAAGAATTTTTCGAGCACCTCTAATAAATGTATTTCTTGTCAAAGCTCCAGTCATCTTATCTCTATTCTTTTTATCACTTAGTGCAACACCAAGCAATACCATACCATAGACAATAAGACAACCCACAAGGATTACAATCATTTTATTTTGTTCTTCAAAGACTCCTGCAAACGCCTCCATAACCGCTGATTCTGGTGCAATGGATAGCATATACCAATCTCGTGTACTTAACTTAACATAATCGACAATTAAACTTGATTCAACATGATCAATATTTTCAACTGTAAATACCCCACCTTGATCTAATTGTGTAGTATGTTCCTTGGGACTAAACCCTTCCCCAACATATAGCGTATTAAAATACTCCAAAACATGTTCGCCATTTGGAACTGATGACAAGTCTCCAATTAGAAGATCTCCTTTTTGATTTACAATAACAATTCTTCCTTGACCATTAAGAAAGGATAAATTAAATATAGTATCAATTGTATCAGACCAATAAGAATATAATAATGCTCCTTCTACTTTATTATCTTTAATAATTGGAGCTGCAAAGGTAATCACTTTCTTATTTGGATCAGCCAAAGATTGAAGTGGATTTGAAATATAAAATTTTCCATTCATTGTTGCCTTAAAAAATTCTTCTGACTGCATATCAGTATATTGAACACCATCTTGATTCACAGCAGTTCCATCAGGATAAACAATCATGCAATTTTCCAAATGATTATTATCTACGACAGATTTTAGTAAAGCCAGATTTTCTTCACTTGCCATTTCTTCGTTTTTCGAAAATACATCAGCTATTGTGTTTACTTTCTTTACTTGCTCATTAATTTGAAGTTCAAACGACTTCACATTTGGTGCTAATAATTCTTCAAGATGAGAAACAATATGATCCTCTATATAAACTGTAAAATTATGATTAAATGATAAAAAAGCAATCACGAGAAATGAAAGTAATATTGTTGTCAAAGTGATAATTACTACTTTTTTGTTTTTCATCTTATACTGCCCCCATAACTGTTTAGATTATTTGGCATATTACTGGTTTATTGTTCGTAAATATATTTTAACATCTACTTTGTCTTATTAAAACACTTATTAACTATAAAATTAATTAATTCACAAATAAAATCTATTTACCAAATGCACTAAAAAAACAACTTTTTCAAGTTGTTTAAAATAAATCTTCTAATGTTTGTAGATTATAATTTGTATAATTCTCATTTTCTGTAATAATACGTATCGCTTCTACTACAAGTTCATTAACTTTCTTATCGATTTTCACTATTTTTTGACATTCATTATCAATAAGTTTCCCAATTGCCGCAAGTATATTTTCATCAAATGTTGATAAAGTTGAAGTATTTTCACCTTCATAAAACGTTTTAGACCCAAAATTATAGTATCCATCAAAGAACTTGTCATCATCTACTCGAAATGAAACCATTATTGGATCTGAAGTTGGCCAATATTGCCCTTCGCTTATACTAATTAAATAATCCACCTTGTGATTGCCTGCAACATTATTTTCAATGTTCTTAAAAAGATAAGCTTTATCAATTAGAAAATAATCTTCGCTTGTACTTTGATTAATCGCCAACGTTGGAAAATCATTAACTTGAGCAGTGACCATAATATCTTTTCTTTCCCCAGGTCTTGCCATCATTGATTCTACTTTTATTTCACTTTTGTTGTATTCTGTATACGGATTATTCTCTTTAAATAATGTTTCAATTGCAGCAAATTGTTCATCAGTTATAAAGTAACTTACTTCACTTTTTTCGATAACATTTATTTTTTTCTCTTGATTCACAAAGTACATCGTCATTTCTTCATCAATACTTGGACCTCCAAAATACAATAATCCTGTATCAATATATCCAATTAATTGACTACCAGATGAAATAGAATCTCCTACTTGATTCCAAACATCACTGGTTAATCCTCCATAATATACTTCATTACCCTCATGATTAATGACAAAATAATAGCCTCTTTCATCTTGTCCACTATCAATTACTTTTCCAGGACCTATCGCCATTACTGCTTGTTTTCCTTCTAAACTAGTCGATATCATATAAATATCATTTTTCTTAGTCTCTATTTTACCTTCAATCAAAGGAAAAATCGTTTTTATGTTTTCTGGAATCGTATATTCCTTATTTGGGCAACTAATTTTATTATTCTCTAGTACTGCGCATTTTTTTGTAAAAGCTACATCTTGTCGATTGTATTCTACAATCATTTCACAAATTTCTAATAATCGCTCTTTATCAATTGTTAACGTTGTTGATGTCTTTTCTATTAATCTTGTTTTTTCATTATACAAAATATATCCATTTTGTCCGTTACTTGAATATTGTATTAGTATTCTTTCACGATCTACATTAATGTAGTGCAAATCACTCCCCGCAAACTCAGGAATACTTGTAATAGTATTAATAACATTGTCATTGCTATTGCTGTAATTGATACCTTCTTCATAAAGTTTTGAGAAAACTACTAAGTCCACATAGGAATTGTTTGCCGTTGAACATATTGTATCAACCGTTTTTTTCCCCAATACATCGCTATCTACATCAAAATATGTACTAACTACTTTATCCACAACTGTATCATAGAGGAAATAACTTCTAGAATCATTACTCTTTGAAATTGCAGTTATTAGTAATTGATAATTCGGTTGTTCAGTAAATGAAAGACTATATCGATTATCTATTGCTTTTTTATTCGTTTCAAACGAATAATGTTTTACATCTTCCACTGTTTCATAGGCAACTGTTTCCTTAATTCTATTGTAATCTTGCCCATAGGCAATTGGATTACTTACTAACGGAATCATGAATAGAAAGATAATTAGAAAAGCGAGTATGGTAAACCAAACTTTTGGTTTCCTGTAATTCAATAAATTTTTAATTCGTGACTCTGTTTTGTTTTCACTAAATGCGAGTGTTGTCGTAAAAGGTTTTGCTGATAAATCAATTAATGTCTTACCGTATGATTTCTTTCTTTTCATGCCCAGTATTCTTAATGCTGCTTCATCACAAGACATCTCCATGTCTTCACACATATAGTAGTAACTTAACCAAAGTATTGGATTAAACCAATGAATACCTAAAACTAGAGTTGATATGAATTTTACTATATAATCATATCGTTTCATGTGTATGGATTCATGAGTAACTATATTTATTAATTGAGTTTCATCTAAATTAGGTGGAACATAAATCTTAGGTTTAACAATCCCATATAAGAAAGGAATATCAATTTCATCACACTCATAAACATTCCCACCCAAATGAATTGCGAATTTCAATTTATTTCTCAACTTAATATCTTGAAGTACTAATACTATGTAGTATACCAGGGATCCTATCATCCAAAAAACTGGTATAAGTATTTTCCAGTTAAATTCTTTTTTATTTAATTCTACAGGCTTTGGATTCTGCTCATTATTTTCAAAGTTCTTATTATCAACTATATTTTCATTTTTTGAATTCGCTAATGAATTTTCCCCACTTATCGTTGATTCGAGAGGAATATTTCGATTTGTTGGATAATTGACAAATTGTGGAGCCCCAACATGATTTGTCATCGAATTTAAATTATTAAAAATACTAAATGAACTTTCAAATGAAACAGGTAAAAGAAGTCTTATCAATACGAAGACCCACAATGCATAGGAAAAGATTCGCGGTGATTTTTTCAAAGCTAATCGCAAAATGATAATCACAATCGCTATGACAGATGCTGAAATACTCATATTTAATAAATCAGTAAATAAGATGTCCATCTTTCTCTCTCCCTATAGTAACTCTTATAATAAGTCTATTTGTGTAGATTGTACTTGTCAATAGCTACTTTGAATTTATTCTATGTTCATGTTGCAACAAATAATTGCGCAATAGTTTCTAGAAGCAACCTACCAGGTATGTTAGAATTTGATTGTAAAGGAGGAATCGCTCATGAACGCTAGTATTCCAATTTTAATAGTACTTACTATTTTATTTATTTTATTTTGGGCATTGATATTCTCGATACTAATTCTAACTATCCGTGCATTAATTAAGTATTTACAATCTAAATCGATAAAAAAAGAAGACATTGACTTCTATAAATCATTAGGCGAAGCTCTTAAAAATGCTAGAGTTCAAAATAATATGACTCAAGAATATGTTGCTTCATCACTAAATGTATCACGACAAGCTGTTTCTAAATGGGAAAATGGAACTTCAGATCCAAGCACAACCAACTTAATTGCATTATCAAAATTATACAATGTATCCGCCGATTCACTTCTCAAAGGATTCATTAAAAAAGAAGTTTAATTTAAACTTCTTTTCTCATGTTGCATATTCCCTACTTATTAAGCCATTTATCTACTTCTTCAATATTTTTAAATTCAATTTTCTTTTCTTCAATATAAGATACTGCATACGACCATTGACTGGGATTATAATCTAAAAGTAATGACTTGCATTTTTTGAAGCTAATTTCATTCTTCACAATTCTTAAATCAGAGATAACAGAAACATTAGTAATTCTCCTAATTTCATTTAGTAAATCATCGCCCATATTCAATCACTCCTTTAACAACATAATTATCATTATGTTGTACAAATATTAACTACATATAGAAAATCAAGATTAAAATCAGTATTTCTCTAAACACTGATATTTTTTATTTGCATTTTTTATTAAGTTTGTGACTAAATCAATCTAAATTGTAATTGGAAAACTATTTTTTTACAATTTTATATGATAAAATATAAATAGTTAAGATGTCATAGCAAAGAATTTATTATAAATACAACATAATGATAATTATGTTGTATTTTTATTCTCTAAACTTAAATATTGCATCTAGCATTACTCTACATTCATTGATATTACCAGTACTTGTATAAAGACGAGTCGTTTCTAAGCTACTGTGTCCAAGAAAATCAGCTAGTCGTACGATATCTCTCTGTTTTTCATAATAGATCTTAGCAAAAAGATGTCGAAAGTTATGCGGAAATACCTTGCTACACGCAACTCCACCCTCTTTAGCAAGCTTTTTCAATGATCGCCATAAATTACTTCTATCTATATTTCTTCCATTTCTCGTTACAAATATCGAGCCCTTTAATATATTAAATTTTTTACAATACACTCTTAAACGTTTTACTAAGTTATTCGTTAATATAATAACTCTAATCTTCCCTTTTAAATTCACTTGAACTTTTCCTCGGTTTAAACTTTCAACCGTTATATACCTTAGTTCACTCACACGTATACCAGTTGATGCAAATGTATACAAGATTTCGGTTATTTTTTCATTTTTATCTTTCTTCGATTTTTCTATTAATTTGTAATAATCGTTCTTATCAAATGATTTTGTATCATCCATGAATATTGAACGCTGCAATTTATAAACTCTAACACAATAGTCTGATAATCCTATAAATTTTAAATAGCCATTTACTGCAATTATAATCGAATTTGCACTACTGACTGCATAGAGTCCAAGTAAGCTTCGTTTAAATAGAATTACATTCTCTTTGGTAATATATTCATTTCTTTCTGTAATGAACTTAATATATTTTTCAATATCTGCGCAGTACTTTTTTATTGTTAATTCACTTCTTTCATTTTCAGTCAAAAATTGGCTATACTCAATACAGTTCCATTTCATTCTTTTCTCCTTTAATTCTTAATATTTTATTTTAATGTGATATTAGCAAAATAATAATTCTAACTATTTTTAACGAACTAAATACTATTATCAAGTAATTTTAGAAACAATATCTATTTAAAATACTATGACATTATAACCTTTAAAAATCTTGATAACTATTAGTATTATCCATTAAGTTAAATACTAAAAATAGTGATTCAAATAAAAATTATCTCTTACATAAGCAAATTAGTAATGAAATAACTATTATTAACATCATCTACTTATAAATTGTGTCAGTTATCCAAAATATACAATGTGATTTTTAGTTATCCCCTTGAACAAAAGCATTAAAAAAGCCTCTATTTAAAAGGCTTTGCGATAGAATATCTATCGTATTCTCTTTGCATGGTGCCGATTGTCGGATTTGAACCAACGACCTATTCATTACGAATGAATTGCACTGCCCCTGTGCTAAATCGGCATAAATTTATTGTATGCCTTTTTTGCCAAGTTTTCAATTATTCCTTGCACTAATTATAAGTTCATCGTACCCGGTTGATTCATCAAATTCGCGATCAAATTGAATAGAATCCAATTCCATTAAAACAATTTCCGCTGTTGTATTCACTAATGTTCCTTCAAGTAAATGTCCACCAATACATTTACCCTCTATATCACTTCCAGAAAAATGAAGATGAGCTTTTCCTTTTGCAATTGTTCCAGTTAGGGATACTATTTCAAATTGCTTATTCCATTGACGAATAGATTTGCCATCCGCAAGTCTTAACCGCAGTTGATTGACACAACCAACACAGGTGACAATTGCACAAGATTCAATCTGATTCACATTACAATAATTTTGTAATTCTTCTTTTAAATCATTCCCATAAACTAATCGTAATGCATGTTCTTTCATAAATTCACCTAGTTTCTAATAATGATGTATGCCATATATGTAATAAAGATAACAAGAAAGATATATCCTTCTTTTTTCTCTAATTTGTAATTTAGTTTAGCAATAAAGAAACATAATCCTGTTGCACATAACATTACAGCTAAATCAGTAATTAAAGCCATTTCTACAGGAATTGGTGTAATTGTAGCACTCAACCCCAAGATAAATAAGATATTGAAAATATTTGAGCCTACGACATTCCCAATCGCAATATCAACATTTCCTTTTTTAGCTGCAACAACAGAGGTTACAAGTTCTGGAAGAGATGTTCCAATGGACACAATCGTTAAGCCTACTAATTTCTCTGATAGACCTATAGATAAGGCAATTGTTTTTGCATTGCTTACAACTAAATCCCCACCTATGATGATCCCTGCAATACCTCCAACAATTAATAGCAAACTAACTGGCAGATTGAAAGCAGGTTTTGCAACTTCTATTTTCGCTCTATTACTTAAAGCATCCTTAATTAGCCAAGCTACATAGAAGATGATTAAACCTAGAAAAATAATTCCTTCAATGCGATTTAGTGAAAATCCTGTTACCACAAATATAACCATAAGAACTGAAATAATCAGTAAAAATGGAAATTCTTTTCTCATTATTGAATGAGGCACTGGTACTTTTGCTAAAATTGCAGTAATACCTAAAACTGCTAATAGATTAAAGATATTTGATCCAATGATATTACTAATCGCAATAGCATTGGAATGATTTAATGCAGCTGTAACTGAAACCGCTGCCTCTGGTGCACTTGTACCGAAAGCCACTATAGTTAATCCAACCACAATTGTTGGAATCTTCAATAATGAAGCAATTGATGCAGCACCATCCACAAAGAAATCTGCGCCTTTAATCAATGCAATAAATCCAATAAGCAAAAACAATATATTTATTAACATACTAAACCACCTAACTATTTGCTTTAGTATTTTATCATATTATGCTTTAAATTGTTAGAAATATTCCAATATAACTGGTAAATCTTTAACCGTAATTATACCGATTGGTTTTTGTGTTTTAATGCCCTCTTCAGTAATAATAATCGCAAGAACAAGTTGCCCTTTTTTCATACTTGTATTGTAGATACGGATAACTTCATATACACTTGCATTTTTTGATAGAAAAAACACTTTTTCATTTTCATTAATACTTTCATAAATATCATTGACTGTACTGATATTTGTAGGACTTATAAGTTGTGCACAAGCCCACTTCGCAATAGATTCTACAGTTAAAATTCCTACAATTCCCTGTTTATCATAAACTGGAATTTTTGAAATATTATTCTCTTGCATCCTCTTCTGTACATCCAAAATCTTTTCATCAAGATGACAAACTAATACTTTTTTTAAAAAATATTTTGAAACTGGATGATATTCATCTAGTAACTCTGCTATTTTCTCAATTTCTTCTACAGTTTCAAGCGTAGGTTGTGCAATGATTTTACCAACACCATCTCTTTGGTGAACTATTGCGTTTCTAAGTTCAGCATATTCTTGTAATTCTATTTCATATTTTTGAGCAAATTTATTTTTAATAGTTGCTTCTTGCAAAAGTTGATAAAACTTTACATATTTTGTTCTGCCCGTTATTTGTTCCAAACTTTTTTCAATGGATGCATAAGCAGAAAGAAATCGTTGAGCATTATCCATCAGCGTATTCCTTCCATTTTTGCCAATTCAATTTCAGTTTTCATTTGCTCGAATATTTTTTGAACTAGCTTTTCCATCTCTTTGTGACTTGAGTAATCAGAAGCACACATGTAATTAGCACGATTTTGTTCAATTAGTGTTTCTGCAATCTCTTTTGATTCTTTTACTTTACTATTGTATACAACAATTGATTTACCACCGTTTTCTTTTACCAATTTCATGCAGGGTACATCTGTTAAGCCATCACCAACATAAATCATATGTTTAAATGGTATTGGGCGATCTTCTTCCTTTGTATACTGATTCAATGCTCGGTCTTCATTTTCATCTAAAATTTGTTTATTGATTCTAAAAATGTACTGTGTTTTTGTTGTGTAATTCACCACTAATGATGGCCACTTAGCAACTCCATTTTCATCATAATAAAACTTACAGGCATAAATCTTTTTGAATTTATTCGCAATAGATGTACCTTCAATTACTTCTGTTAAACCCGAAGAGATAATATAGTGTTCTACATCTAACCCTAATGATTTGCCTATTGCATTTATGCGTTCAAACCAAGTTAAAACTCCAGGATAAAACTCAATTCCTTTTCCTAGTTTCTTAAAATCCTGTTTTCGAATAGGTTTACTATTATCTTGAGACTTCTTTAACATCATATACATGTAGGCTAAGATTGCATCCATTTTATTTTCTTTAGCAATCTTAGATACATCTTTCCAAAAGTCTGTTGTTGTTTTATAGCCTAGTGAGGGTATAAACGTAAACTCTTGCATATCTCTTGGAGATAGTGTTTTATCAAAATCATACATCAAAGCTACTTTTACTTTTGCCATTTTATCACCTTTTCTTTCTTTCATTATAAAAGAAAAGCTATCAAAAGTGATAGCTAATTCTCTAATAATTTAATAATTGCATTCACATAGATTTCAGTTTGTACAACTAAAGCTTCTATTGATATAAATTCATTTGCATCATGAATGTGATTATCTACATCTTGCATTTCACATCCAAACGCAATGCAGTTATTAATTCCTTTTGCGTAAGTTCCTCCACCCATTGTTAGTGGTTTAGAATCCATATCCCCAGTTACTTCTTGATAAGCTTCAAGTAACTTAGTTACTAATGGACTATCAATTGGGAAGTATAGAGGTTCATGTGTTTGTAGAATTTTTACAAATCCTCCATCTGTTTCAAGATTTGGTGTCATTTTATCAACAATTTGTTTCACCGTCATTGTAACTGGGAATCGAATATCAATTGTTCCACTAATTACACCATCTTCCTTCGCAATCACACCTACATTAAATGTAAGATCACCGTACTCATCTTCACAGTTTGCTCCTAAAAGTGAACCATCAGTAGTTACACCGATTCTTTCATTATAGAAATCAGTGAATGGATCTTGAAAACCTGCTTTTTTAAGTCCAACTAATAAATGACTAATTGCATTTCTTCCAAGACTTGGCATACTTGCATGTGCAGCAATACCTCTTGCTTCAATGGTTACTGTATCAGTACCATCAGTTATTGTGTATTCAATTCCATTATCATTGAAATAGTCTTCTAATATTTTTGTGCTAAATGAATTTTTATCAACGATAACTGTACATTTATTGCATACAACATTAGAAGCTACACCACCTTGAATGTCATGAATTTTAGTAGCTTTACTATAGAATTGTCCGCGAACCATTCCTTTTTCACCATGTACTCCTGGGAAACATCCATCAGGTGTAAATCCCATATCAATATGGCCTTCTTTTTCAACATAATGTGCTAAACATTTTGAACCATTTTCTTCGTTTGTTCCCATAATTAAACGTACTCTTTTTGTTAATGGTACACTCATTTCTTTAACAATTTGCATTGCAATCATGGATGCGACTACCGCACCTTTATCGTCAGTTGTACCTCTACCATAAGCTTTACCATCTTTGATGACCATATCAAACGGATCTGTATTCCATCCTTCACCAGCTGGAACAACATCTAGATGACCTAGTATTCCAATAACTTGATTTCCTTCACCCATTTCTGCATAACCAATATAGTTATCCAAATTCACGGTTTTGAAGCCATAAGACGATGCAATTTCAAGTGCTTTATTTAGACAAGCTGCTGGTACTTTTCCAAAAGGATATCCTTCTTCACTTTGACCCATAGTTGAATCATAGCTTACTAATGTTTTTAAATGAGTCAGAATCTCATCTAAATGCTTTTCTACTCTTTCTCTTACTTCCATAATTTTGACCTCTCTTTAGTTTTATCAAGTGTACCACGTTTCGCTTTTTGGTTCACTAAATATTAATTTCTAATCCTACTGGACAATGATCGGACCCAAGGACTGAAGTGTATATTTTGGCACTCATTACTTTATCTTTCAATGTTGCTGAAGTAATGAAATAATCAATTCTCCACCCTGTATTTTTTTCTCTTGAATTAAATCGATATGACCACCATGAATATTCAATTGCTTCTGGATATAATGTTCGATAGGTATCGATAAATCCAACACCAAGTAAAGTTGTCATCTTTTCACGCTCTTCATCAGAAAATCCAGGATTCCTGCGATTCGTCTTTGGGTTTTTTAAATCTATCTCTTGATGGGCTACATTTAAGTCACCACAATAAATTACTGGTTTCTTTTTTTCTAAATTGATTAAATGGTTTCTTAATTCATCTTCCCATTCCATACGATAATCTAAACGTGCTAATTCTTCTTTTGAATTTGGAACATAAGCATTCACTAAGTAGAATTTATCAAATTCTAAAGTTAGTACTCTTCCCTCATCATTGAAAATATCTTTTCCAAAATCAGTTTGAATCGAGATTGGTTCTTTTTTTGTGAATACTGCTGTACCTGAGTATCCTTTTCTTTCAGCACTATGCCAATATTGATAATAATCCTTCAATTCCAATTCAATTTGATGGGGTTGTAATTTTGTTTCTTGTACACAAAATATATCTGCATCCTCTTCGTTAAAGAAATCAAGAAATCCCTTTGTGATACAAGCTCTTAATCCATTCACATTCCAAGAAATCAATTTCATATTTATTTGATTTTTCTAGTTTGGATTTTTAGCCAAGTCTTTTCTTTTTGTGTGCAGTAAGGGCTAATTTGCTTGTATACTTCAGCATGGTATGCATTCAAGTAATCAATTTCATCTTGTGTCATTAATTCAGGTAAAACAGCATCTAAATCGATTGGTGCTAGTGTAACTGTATCAAAATGCATAAATTGACCATATGTATTCTTTTTACCTTTTTGTGTAAGCAATTCATTTTCAATACGAATTCCAAGTTTATTTGGTACATAGATACCTGGTTCATTTGTAACAATCATGCCTTCTTCTAAAGGAACAACACCAAATCCTGTACCTGTATTTGACCAGCGGAAACCATGAGGACCTTCATGTACACCTAGCACAAATCCAATACCATGTCCTGTTCCACATTGATAATCAATATCTAAATCCCACACTGGTCCTCTTGCAAGAATATCAAGAGATGCTCCAGTACATCCATATAAGAAGTTTACTTTACTTAAACGAATCATACTTCTCAATACTGTTGTAAAGTATACCTTTTCTTCTTGAGTTAATTTACCTAATGCAATTGTACGTGTGATATCAGTAGTACCTTCGAAGTATTGTCCACCAGAATCAACTAATAAGAATCCTTCATTCTTTAATACTGCATGATTCTTTTCAGTTGCTGAATAGTGCATCATTGCAGCATTTGGTCCATAAGCAACAATTGCTCCAAAACTATCTTCAATGAAGTTATCTTGAGCTTCACGTAATTCATGTAATTTTGCACCTGCTGTTAATTCATCAATTTCAATTTTACCAATGTTGTTTTTCAACCAATAAATGAATTTTGTAACAGCTGCACCATCTTTAACATGTGAAAAACGAATATTTTTGATTTCTGTCTTATTCTTAATTGCACGATACATCACAATTGGATTTGCTTCATCAAGAATAGTACATGATGGATCAATAAGCGATCTATGATAAGCACTAATTGTAGAAGTACTTAATAAAATTGTCTTATCTTTGTAAGTTGCTAATTCATCACCTAAATCATAATAACCACGGATTGATACTTTAGCACTTGAGAATTTTTTACAAATTTCTGCATTTAGTTTCTTTTTATCAATGAATAAATTCACTTTGTTTTTTGTAACTGTTGCAAAAGCTAAAGCTACCGGTGTATCTTCGATATCAAATCCACGAAGATTTAATAACCAAGCTACATCCTCCAATGAAACTAAAACACATACATCTGCATTCTTTTCTTTCATTGCATTTTGTAGACGTTTAATTTTATCCTCAATCTTTACACCTGTATATTTTTCAGATAAAAGGAAACAAGATTCTGCAGGTAATGCAGGTCTATCTGTCCAAATTGGTTCTACTAAATCTTTATCGGTTTTCAAAGTAACTGCTTTACTTGCAAGTAATTTCTCAAAATTTCCCGCTGTCTTTGCATTAACAACTCTTCCATCAAAACCTAAAACACCTTTATTTGGAATTTTCTTATCAATAAATTCACTTACAGTAGGAACTCCTTCTTGACCCATTTTATAAAGATCAATCGTACTTCCTTTTAATTGCTTTGCAGCTTGAACAAAATATCGCCCATCTGTCCACAAACCTGCTTCTTTCATTGTTACTACCAATGTACCTGCAGAGCCTGTAAAACCAGACATAAACTTTCTAGATTTAAAGTAATCTGATAGGTATTCACTTTGATGATAATCTGCTGTTGGAATGTAATAGATGTCAATTCCTTCTTGTTTCATTAAACTACGTAGTTTTGCTAAATTTTCTTTTACTGTCATATTCTTCACCTCATTCTATTATTGTACTCGTTTCCAAGTCATTTTTAAAGCAATTACATTGACTTTCTTGTACAATATAATTAATGTATTAACAGGTCGAGGTGATAAAATGAAGCAAACATTTAATATAACAGGAATGACTTGTGCTGCTTGTAGTAGTGCAATCGAGAAAAAACTGAATAATCTTAACGGCATAGAATCATGCCAAGTGAATCTATTAGCGAATAATATGGTTGTGGAATACAAAGATATCTCTGAAAACGATATTATTCAAGCAGTTGAAGATGTCGGTTACGGGGCATCCCTTCCATCTGACTCAAAGCCAACACCTAGTTATGACCAACTTTCACAAAAGATTAAAAAACGATTCATCTATTCCGCTTTATTTACAGTCCCATTGTTCTATATAGCTATGGGTCATATGATGAATTGGCCACTTCCTAGTATCCTTATGGAGAATGCACTTCTAAATGCAACACTTCAATTGATACTAACTATACCCGTTCTAGTTCTTAATCGTGAGTTCTTCACACATGGATTTAAAGCTTTATTTAAGGGTAATCCAAACATGGATTCACTCATAGCGATTGGCTCAAGTGCTGCTGTTTTATATGGTATTTACGCCATATTTAAGATTGCAATTGGTGTACAAAACCATGATATGGCTCTTGTTCATGAATTCATCATGGATTTATACTTTGAAACCAGTGCAATGATTTTAACACTGATTACTCTTGGTAAATACCTGGAAACAAAATCCAAAGGTAAAACATCTGAGGCAATCTCAAAGTTGGTGGATTTAGCACCAAAGACTGCTACTGTCCTTAGAAACCACAAAGAAGTTGTCATCCCTGTTGAAGAAGTACAACTTGGTGATATTGTTTGTGTAAAACCTGGACAACGAGTCCCTGTAGATGGTGTCATCACAAAAGGTTACACTACCATTGATGAATCGGCGATCACTGGCGAGAGTATCCCAGTAGAAAAATCAATTCATTCAAAAGTTGTAGGTGCAACAATTAATAAATCAGGCTACTTTGAATTCGAAGCTACTAAAGTTGGTGAAGATACTGCTCTTTCTCAAATCATTAAATTAGTAGAAGAAGCCGCAAATTCAAAAGCACCTATTTCAAAGATGGCAGATAAAGTAAGTAGTATCTTTGTTCCTACAGTCATTGTGATTGCTTTACTAGCAACAATTATTTGGCTATTACTTGGAAAATCATTGGAATTTTCACTCAGCATTGGCATTGCTGTACTCGTGATTTCTTGTCCTTGTGCACTAGGTTTAGCAACCCCAACTGCAATTATGGTAGGAACGGGTAAAGGAGCTGAAAATGGCATCTTAATCAAGTCTGCAGAAATTCTTGAAACAGCTGGTTCTATTCAAGCCATTGTCCTTGACAAAACAGGAACCATTACCGAAGGAAAACCAAAAGTTACTGATGTCATTGTTAATGAGAATATCAAGGAAAGTGAATTTTACTACATAGCTTATTCATTAGAAAAGAAATCAGAACATCCATTAGCCCAAGCAGTAATTCAATATCTAAAAGATACTGAATTTAAAGAAATAGATTTTGATAACTTTAAATCAATCTCTGCTCGAGGAATTAATGCTGTATTAAATGATACGCAATATTTTGCAGGTAACCTTGCCTTGCTCGAAGAAAATGGAATTGATACAACAAAGATTAGACCTGCAGTAGAAAAGTTTGCAAAGCAAGGTAAAACTACTTTATGTTTTGCAAATCAATCTGAAATCCTTGGATTAATTGCAGTAGCTGATGTTATTAAAGAAGATAGTATTCAAGCGATTCAAAAATTACATGAAATGGGTATTGAAACCCTAATGCTTACTGGTGATAATAAAATTATCGCTGAAGCCGTATTTAAACAATTACACTTAAACAATTATGTTGCCGAAGTTTTCCCAGAAGATAAACAAAACTACATCAAAAAATTCCAAGCCGAAGGAAAAGTCGTTGCAATGGTCGGTGATGGTATCAATGATGCACCAGCTTTAGTAAGTGCTAATGTAGGAATTGCTATTGGAGCAGGAACTGATGTTGCCATTGAATCAGCTGACATTGTATTAACAAGATCAAGCCTATGGGATGTCATCACAACCATTGAATTAAGTAAAGCAACACTCAAAAACATAAAACAAAACTTATTCTGGGCTCTAATTTACAACTCAATTGGTATACCACTTGCAGCCGGCTTATTTTATGGCATATTAGGTTGGAAGTTAAATCCAATGTTTGGAGCATTTGCGATGAGTTTTAGTTCAGTTAGCGTTGTAGCTAATGCATTGCGTTTAAAAAACTTTAAAGGAGCGAAACCAATTATGAACGTACAAAATACAAAAACATTACAAATTGAAGGTATGTCTTGTGGACATTGCCAAGCAAGAGTTGAAAAGGCTCTTAATGCAGTCGATGGTGTACAAGCCACAGTCGATTTAGCATCGAATTCAGCAGTTGTTACCCTTTCAAAAGAAGTAGCAAATGAAATTCTTAAAAAAGCTGTAGAAGACGCTGGATATGAAGTAGTTTCCATCAACTAACTAAAAAAACTGCACTTCAAATGCAGTTTTTTAGTTCTCACTTTCTTGAACTTTTATCATGCGATAGCCAACACCAACATGTGTTTGAATATATTGAGGAGATTCTGTATTCTTCTCAATTTTTTTTCGTAGTGTTGCCATAAATACACGTAAGGATGAAACATCACTTTCTAATGTGCTTCCCCATATTTCTTTAGTAATAAATGTATGCGTTAATACTTTGCCTATGTTTCTTGAAAGTAAACTAAGTATTTTATACTCGATTGGTGTTAAGTGTAATTCATTTCCATCCAAGTACGCACACCCAGCAGAATAATCAATCTTAAGATTGCCATTAATAAAAATTGCATCTTCCTGTTTCGTATTTCCCATACGACGCATCGTAACTCTTAATCGTGCTAGTAACTCTTCAACTGAAAATGGTTTTGTTAAATAGTCATCAGCACCTGCATCCAATGCCGCAATCTTATCCGTATCTTCACTTCTTGCACTAATAACAATTATCGGTACATTCGACCATGTACGAACTTTTTTAATAATCTCTACACCATCCATATCGGGTAATCCCAAATCAAGAAGAATGATATCTGGATTTTGTGTAGATGCTTGCATTATAGCTGATTCTCCCGTTGCAGCTGTAATGTATTTGTAGCTGTGTGTTTGAAGCGTTGTTGACATTAAATTACGTACAGCTGAATCATCTTCAACAACCAAAACTAATGGTTTATTCATGAATTACAACCTCCTCTAATGGTAAGGTGAATCTAAATATTGTTCCTTGTGGTTTATTATCATGAACTGATATTTCTCCACCATGTGCTAAAACGATTGACTTACATAAAGCAAGACCTAATCCCATACTACGACGACTATCTACAATTTTTGAAGTTCCTGTAAAGAACATATCAAATATCTTTGCTTTCGCCTCATCTGGTATACCTGGACCATTATCACTTATATCAATAACCACATGATCTGTTTTCTTTACATCAATCGCAATCATAGATCCCTCAGGTGTATATTTAATTGCATTATCCACAATATTAATGATTACTTGAATAATTAATCGAGCATCCATTTTTGCAAATATAAATTCATCTGGATGATTCACGACAATTGTATGTTTCACTTTGTTTCGGTTCACATGATTGAGTGCTTCATTAATCACCTCGTCAATTAATTCCGATGTACACTTCAAATTCATAGTACCATCTTCTATACGAGTAACTGATAAGAGGTTTTCAACAAGATTGATTAACCACAATGAATCATCATAAATATCAGTATATAATTTCTTCTTAGTTTCATGATCCATTATTTCATCACTAGCAAGAAGTATATTTGCATTACCAGAAATTGATGTCAATGGTGTCCTTAAATCATGAGAGATTGCTCTTAATAAGTTAGCACGAAGTTGTTCATTCTTCGCAAGTACTGCAGCATCTTCTCTTTCCTTAATTGCACGTTGGCTTTCAAGCGCAAGACCACATTCACCCAAAATCGATAATAAAATATTATTTTCAAAAGATTCTAGCGTTGAGTGATTTAATGCAACTCCAATAACACCATATACATTGTCATTGGCACGAATTGCTAAATACAAACACTTAGCACTACCTAATGTATTAGTTGATGCTCCAGCATGCTTATTGTTTTTAAATACCCAAGCTGCTACTGCTTTTTCATTTTCAGTGATGTATTTAGATGTTTCTTCCAATGTTGCTTTGAATATTTCCGGTTCTTGCAGTTCACCTTGTTCTTCCATATAAACAACAATATCTTTATCAAATAACTTCACCAGTTGATTTGCTGTAACTGAAATAATCTCATCTTTTTTAATTGTTTTTTGAAGTAATTGATTTGTTTCCAATAAGATTTTAGTTCGATAAGCAGTTTGCGCCGATTGCTTTGCATGCTGCTTTAGTTTTACAGCCAGTGAGCTTGTTACAAAGGCGGCAATAAACATGATTAAAAATGTAACAGGATAACCTGAATCATAAGCCGTAAATGTAAATCGTGGTACTGTGAAGAAGTAATTAAAAGTAAGAACACTTAGTACTGATGAGATTAGACTATATATTCTTTGCTTTGTCACAATTGAAGTTAACAGTACACTCAAAATATAAATTGTAATAATGTTTGCTTCTGAAAATGCAAATTGATAAAATACAGTACCCAATACAGTTGCAATTACAAGTAAGGCAACACTGATTAGTGTATCTCTTAAATCAAATGTAACATTTTCAAATTGAGCCTTCTTTTTCTTGTAGTAAGGAATTCCCTTTTCTGGAATAATATAAATATCAAGATTAGGTGCATTTTCAGTCAATCGTTCACTGAGTGTTGGTTTGCTCCAATAATACTTTCGTTTTGCGCTACTTCTTCCCAAGACAATCTTAGAGACACCAGATATTCGCGCAAATTCAGAAATTTGTAACGGTACATCATCCCCATACACAAGTTCAATCGTAGCACCTAACTGCTGAGCTAAATGAATATTAGCACGTAATTGCTTTTTAGTTTCTTCTTCTAATGAAGGAAAATCAGATGTTTCAACATAAAGTGCTGTGAACTTTCCTTTAAATGCACTCGCCATTCTTGAAGCAGTACGAATGATTTTAGGATTGGTAGGAGACGAAGAAAGGCACACTAAAATGTGCTCTTCTGTATAATATCCATTATTTTCTAATTGCCTTGCCTTTTCTGATATGCGATTAATTCGATCAGCACATCGACGTAATGCTATTTCACGTAAAGCTGTTAAATTTTTTATATCAAAGAAATTTAATGTAGCACTTTGAGCTTGTGTTTTCTTGTATATTTTACCACTATTCAATCTTTCAAGTAGCTCATTGGGTTCAATGTCTACTAATTTTATTTGGGCAGCATTATCAAATACATCATCTGGAATTCTTTCTCTAACCACAACACCTGTGATTGATTGAACCATGTCATTTAGACTTTCAATGTGTTGAACATTTACTGTTGTATAAACATCGATTCCAGCTCGTAACAATTCTTCAATATCTTGATAACGTTTTGCATGTCGACATCCTTCAGCATTTGTATGTGCAAGTTCATCAACTAAGACTAATTTGGGTTTTCTTAAAATAGCTTCATCTAAATTAAACTCTTGTAATTTAAGGCCTTTGTAGTCAATCTCTTGCGTATCAATTTGTTCAAGACCTTCTACTAAAGCTTGAGTTTCAACACGTTGATGAGGCTCCACATAACCAATTACAACATCAACACCTTTATTTTTTAGTTCATGCGCTTCTTTTAGCATAGCATAGGTTTTACCTACCCCCGCTGCATAACCAAAAAATATCTTGAGTTGACCAGTTTGTTTAACTGATTCAATTTCGCTTACTCTTCTAAGTACATCATTTGGATTTAACTTTAGATCATCCATCTTTAATCTCCCGATACTATGAATATAGTTATTATAACGCATTCATACTTTACTTACTATTTAGTTATTTAATAATCCCATTTCTTTTGCAATATCTAAATTTGCCTTTAATACATTAACTGTTTCTTCACCAAAGATCCCCAATACTTTCCCAGATGTATTTTTGTCAACGATGTTATTTAAAACATCCATGGATAAGCCTGATGCTTTCGATACAGCTTCTAATTGTATTTTAGCAGAAGCAACTGAGATATGTGGATCTAAACCTGATCCAGATGCAGTTAATAAATCAGTTGGTATTTCTTCCTTACTAACTGTAGGATTTGCTTGTAAGAAGTCTTCAATATCTTGTGCAACACGATCTGTTAAATTTGGATTAGTCGGTGCATAGTTTGTAGAACCTGAAGCAACGCCACTATAGTCCCCATTGTCTTTTTGTTCTTGTGTATAGGTGTTGTAATTGACTGCAGATGGTCTACATTTCAAGAAATAGTCTTCACTAAAATCTTGCCCTATAAGTTCACTTCCAACCACCTCACCATTAACTTCAATTAAACTACCATTTGCTTGTTTAGGGAAAATAAGTTGAGATACTCCTGTTAAGACAATTGGAAATATCAACCCACAAATTACCAAAAATGATAGTGTAAGTAAAATTGCCTTTTTAAATCCTTTAAAAAATTCTTTCATATGAACTACCTCCCTATAATCCAATCATAACAAGCAATGGATAAATAATAACATCAATAATTTTGATTGCGATAAATGGTGTAATAACGCCACCAACACCATAGATTAATAAGTTACGAATCAACATCTTATTACTCGACATTGGACGATATTTTACACCCTTCATAGCAAGTGGTATCAAACATGGAATAATAATTGCATTAAATATCAATGCAGATAAAATTGCACTTAATGGCGATGATAAATGCATAATATTTAATACTGCAAGTTCAGGTATTGCTATCATAAACATTGCTGGAATAATAGCGAAGTATTTCGCAATATCATTCGCAATTGAGAATGTAGTTAAACTACCTCTTGTAATTAACATTTGTTTACCAATTTCAACAACTTCTAGAATCTTAGTAGGATCTGAATCTAAATCCACCATGTTTGCGGCTTCTTTTGCTGCTGTAGTTCCGCTATTCATCGCAAGCCCTACATTTGCTTGAGCAAGTGCTGGTGCATCATTTGTACCATCTCCTGTCATCGCAACAATTTTACCTTTATCTTGTTCTCTTTTGATTACATCAATTTTATCTTCTGGTTTGCATTCAGCAATGAAATCATCCACTCCTGCTTCCCCTGCAATTGTTGCAGCTGTTAGTGGGTTATCACCAGTACACATAATCGTTTTAATACCAATCGCACGTAGTCGTTCAAATCTTTCTTTCATTCCAGGTTTTACTGTATCTTTTAGATAAATAACACCTAGAATCTTGTCGTCGCTACATACTGTTAATGGAGTTCCTCCTAAATAAGCAACTTCATCAACATGCTTCTTTAAATCACTTGGTATTCTACCACCTATTTCTTGGATATAGTGACTAATTGCATCACTAGCACCTTTACGGATTTTAATACCATTAACTAAGTCAACGCCACTCATTCTTGTTTGTGCAGAGAATTCAAATACTTCTTTTGATTCAACCTTTGGTACTTCAAATCCCAATTTTTTCCCTAAGTCTAAAGTCGATTTACCTTCAGGAGTTTCATCAAATAAAGATGAAATCATTGCAGCATTAACTAACTCACTTTTATCAATTCCTTCTACTGGTAAAAATTCTGCTGCTAATCGATTACCAAAGGTAATTGTTCCTGTTTTATCAAGAATCATTGTATCAACATCACCACAAGCCTCTACTGCTTTTCCAGACATTGCAATTACATTAAAACGAGTAACTCGATCCATCCCTGCAATACCAATAGCTGATAATAAACCACCAATTGTTGTTGGAATTAAACATACTGTCAATGCAACTAGAGTAGATATAGATAACGTAACACCACTATATTTTCCAATTGGATATAAAGTGACAATAACAATTAAGAAAATGATAGTAAGTGAAACTAGTAATGTATTTAAAGCTATTTCATTTGGTGTCTTCTTTCTAGAAGCACCTTCTACTAAAGAAATCATTCGATCTAGGAAACTATTTCCAGGATCAGATGTAATTCGAATTTTTAAATAGTCACTTACGACAGTAGTTCCCCCTGTAACACTACAGAAATCCCCACCACTCTCTCTTACAACTGGAGCAGATTCTCCAGTGATTGCTGATTCATCAACGCTAGCAACACCTTCGATAACTTCTCCATCATTTGGAATTAATTCTCCTGCTGATACAATGACAATATCACCTTTTTTCAATTCATTTGAACTGACTATTGTTTCATTACCATTTGCATCTAATAATCTAGCTTTTGTATCTTTTTGAGTTTTCTTTAATGATGCAGCTTGAGCTTTTCCTCTTCCCTCAGCAACAGCTTCTGCAAAGTTTGCAAATAAAACTGTAACAAAGAGTACAACGCTTACGATAATATTGTAGACGCGTAAACTATTATCTCCTCCAAATAAATCTGGAACAAAGCAGAGAATAAGCGTAATTAGAAAGCCGACTTCAACTACAAACATAACTGGATTTTTAATCATATAGAGTGGATTCAATTTGACAAATGCACCCTTAATAGAATCTATTAATATTTCTTTTGTAAGTAATTTATTTTGTTTTGATTGTTTCATAGTTGATCTCCTAACCCCACAAGACAAAGTGCTCTGCAATTGGTCCAAGCGATAACGCTGGGAAGAATGTTAATGCTGCAAAGATATAAATAATTAAGACTAACGCAATTGTAAATGTCACTGTGCTTGTCTTTAATGTACCTACTGTTTCTGGAACAAATTGTTTCTTCATAAGTGAACCCGCAATTGCAAGTTGAATAACAATCGCTAAATATCTTCCTAAGAACATAACAATTCCTGTTGTTACATTCCAGAATACACTGTTATCGGCTAATCCTTCAAAACCAGATCCATTGTTTGCAGCTGATGATGCAAATTCATATAAAACTTGTGTCAAACCATGGAAACCAGGATTTGATATACCTTGTAATCCTGCTTGCATACTAACTGCTAAAGCTGAGAATGCTAGAATTAGTAGTGGATGAATGATGATACATAAAGCAGTAAGCTTCATTTCTTTTCCACCAATTTTCTTACCTAAATACTCTGGTGTTCTACCTATCATTAATCCGCAAATAAATACCGTTAGAATAACATAGATAATCATATTCATTAAACCAACACCTTTACCACCAAAGACAAGGTTTAACATCATATTAAGCAATGGTACAAATCCACCCATCGGGGTAAGTGTATCATGCATGTTATTAACTGTACCGGTTGTAAATGAGGTCGTCGTCGTCGTAAAGAGCGCTGACTGGCTAATGCCAAATCGCATTTCTTTACCTTCCATATTTCCCATAGCTTGTGATAATCCAATTTGTTGTAATGATGGGTTACCTGCCATTTCAGAAACATAGCATAGCGCTAAACTTATAAGGAATAAAATTCCCATTGCAATAAATATTGTACGTCCTTCGCTTCCAAAAATGCTTTTCTTTTGTGATCCTTTACGTTCATCAACCATCTTGCCAAACATGATGACACATGATCCTGGTAGAATCATCATTGAATAAAGTTCAATGATATTGGATATAATGGTTGGATTTTCAAATGGAACAGATGAGTTAGCACCGAAGAAGCCACCACCATTTGTACCAATATGTTTAATTGATTCAAGTGCAGCAACTGGTCCCATTGCAATATCTTGATATACACCACTAATTGTATGTGCAATAATATTTCCCGAGAAGTTTTGTGGTACACCTTGCCATACTAACAATAAACTTACAATAAATGATAAAGGCAATAAAACACGTGTAATAATACGAGTAAAGTCTACAAAGAAATTACCCATATTAGTTTTATCTTTTCCTACAAGTCCTCTAACAAAGGCAATACATGCTGCATATCCACTTGCTGCAGATGTAAACATCATGAAGATAATGACTGTCATTTGAGAAAAGTAAGATAATCCACTTTCTCCTGCATAGTGTTGTAAATTTGTATTTGTCATAAAGCTGATTACCGTATTGAATGAAAGTGTTGATTCCATTCCGCCAATCGCATTTGGATTAAATATTGGAAGTGCTTGAATTCTAAGGATGATAAATCCTATCAAAAGCATCAAAGCATTTACTAAAACCAAAGAAAATGCATACTTTTTCCAATCCATTTCTTGATGAATATCAATACCACAAAATCGATAGATTGTGTTATCAACCTTATCAAGAATACGATCCATAAATGTATGCTTGAATGTTGCTACTTTATATAGATAGTTTCCAACTGGAATAACTAACAAAATATATAAGAATAATGTACATGCTATTTGTAACATAGCTATCCTCCCTTAATTAAAACTTTTCTGGATTAATTAATGCATAAAGCAAATATAACCCCAAACCAAGTAAAACAATGACTAAACCTATCATTCCAATCGACATAATATCCTCTTTCTATTTACTCTCGATTTAATTGTTTTTGACACCAATTAATCAGTAAATATACGCTAAATACCAAAGCCCCTAAAACAACTAACATGACCACATCCATTTAAATGCCTCCTTAAGAACACAATATCACTGTTCATTTTCAAATTCTAACATTATGATTAATAAGAAATTATAAAGAAAAGTAAATCAGTATTAAGATTGTATAAAGATTTTATAGTAATCCTATTAATAAGGAGATTGGATACATAATTGCAAACACAATCATAAAGATAATCAAAATAGATGCTACCGGTATCCCAACTAATAAAAGTAGGAATAAGATCCCCTCATGATTCATAAAAAATCGTTTCAAACCACCCAATAATTCCATCATCATAAGATATGTTCTATTCAATACCATACTTTCTACCTCCATGACCAAAGTATAGTTTAGTCTTCATTAAGATATTAAAAATAAACTATGATTTGTGTTAAGATTAAATAAAGATTTTAAAACGCTATTATCTACGCTAAATAGATAAAGTCTATTTTCAAGGCGTGTACATTATAAATATTTGTTTTAAAGTGAATTTATAGAATATGGAGATTATATATGAAACAACTTGGCAACTATTTATCCACCTTAAGAAAAGAAAAAAATCTAACCCAGCAAGAAGTTGCTGATGCTCTATGCGTTTCAAATAAAACAATTAGTAAGTGGGAACGCGATCAAGGTTACCCCGAACTGAATTCATTAATTGATTTAGCTAATTTATATGGATTAACTGTAGATGAATTGCTTAACTGTGAACAATCTTCTACTAAAGTTGATACAAATGTAGCATTAAACGAATTAATTGAACTCAACTTCGAAAAGAAAAGAACAATATCAATTGCTATCCTTTTTATAGGATTACTCATATTTCTAGGTCTTTATTTTTTAACTAAGAAGTTTGAATTTCCTTTCTTTATTTATCTAGGATTTTCTGTAATTTCATTCACTTTTATTAGTATTAATTCTTATAAAATCCAAAAATACGAAAAAGGCTACCTTGATAAATTAAGTTCTTGGGTTATTTGGTTTATTTCATTAACTCTATTTATATTGCCATTCTTAATTTTAAATCTAAACGCTCAAGCAATTACTCAATTTATAGCTACATATTTATCCGAAACACCTTTACTCTATAGCGAAGTAGCTGATGTTACTTATTATTCTGACTTAACAATCTATCTTACTTTATCCAATTATCTTATCTATCTACCAATATTAACAGCAATCAGTATTTTAATAGGAAATTTTTTAAATATCTTGAAAAACAAAATGTTAAAGCTTCCGCAAAAAAAGAACATCTTAAAACCAAATGTTATTGCCTTCGTACTTTTTGTTCTTTCTTTTATCGCATGTAGTATCTACATCAATATACCTATAACAACAAAGCAATTCTCACCAGAAGAATATACTGTCTACAAAGATCAATATGCGAAGACTTATACAGGTTTTCAAAGGCTATATCCCGATGAGTTTAAACCCTTCAAAGAAGCAACAGCCGATGATTTCGTACTCCTTGATACCTATATTAATGAACGGGAAATTTGTGAAACGCATTGTAATATCAAATCATTCAACGATTCTAAAAATGAGGTTGTTTATAGAAACCAATCAAAAGATATAGTAGCTAAATTTTCTAAATCACTCATTTATCTAAATATTATTAGTATTTTGTGCATTATCTATTTACTTTACATAAAATTCAAGCATACAAAAAAGTAACGCGAACAAGCGTTACTTTTACTTGATAATCTAATCTAAGTTAGAACTATATCTAATTTTCTCGATTTATCTCGAGCTTTCAAATTCATTTAATTTTTATGATATGTTGTCCATTGGTCTATCCTCTGCAGACTCCAACTTTCTATTCACACGATTGATAATTAACTATTTCCGTTTCCAAATCCTTATCTGCAAGAAATTTGAAAACTTGACTTAATATTCTAGTAACACCTTTTTCATATGTAATTGAGTACCTCCTTTCAGTAGTTCCTCTATTTACATCTTTATAATACCTTATATACATTATATTGGTAGTCTATACTTATTTTTATTTAGTGCTATAATTAAAGTGTTGGGGATGAATTTCCCTTTTTTATTTAAAAACTCCAAGAAATTAATCTCGGAGTTTTTTTGTTATTTAAGAATTTTTGCTAATGCGATGTTCAAACTTTTACCGTCTGTTGCACCTTGAAGTTTTGCCATTAAGCCCTTCATGATTTCACCTTGATTTTTCTTAATCGGTTCTAAACCATGTTCAGCCATAAATACTTGAATTTCTTTTTCTAATTCTTCTACGTTTAATTGTTTAGGTAAATAGCTTTCTAATAATTCAATTTTCTTTTTAGCTTCTTCAATTAAATCTGTACGATCTTGGGGAGTTAAGTCTAATGATTCTTTTGTTTGCTTCACTTCTTTTTGTACATACTTAATTGCTTCTTCATTTGTAAGTGGTTCTCCTTTTTCTTTTTCTGCAAGATTAATTGCTGAAATCAATAAAGAATAAACTCCTTTTTTCAATGTATCTTTATCTTTCATCGCTTGAATATTAGCTTTTCTTAAGTCTTCTAAAAATGTCATAATGTCCTCCTTAATTATTCTGATTGGATTGCTTCAATAATATTGAGGTTTGCTGCTCGTTTAGAAGGTAGATAACCAAATAGTATACCCAACGTAATTGAGAATACTAACGCAAAGGCTACATACGATCCATTGATTGGCAGTTGCATATTCAATACCATTAAGGCAATTTTAATAACGCCTATTCCAATAGTAACTCCTATTATACCACCAATTAGTGTTAATAAGCAGGATTCTACAATGAATTGGATACGTATTGCTGATTTACTAGCCCCAATTGCTCTTTTTACACCAATTTCTCTAGTTCTTTCAACAACACTTACTAACATGATGTTCATTACACCAATCCCTGCAACTAGCAATGAAATGGATGCAATAATCCCCATGACCAATGAAAGAATGCCAGTTACTTGTGTTACTTGTTGGATAAAGAAAGACAAGTCTTCCAATGCATACCCATTCTTTGTGTTTTGATAACCATGGATTTCATTCAATTTATCTACTGCCAATTGAGATGTTGTTTCTAAATCTTCTCCTGGTTTTACTTTTACTGACAAGTATTGGATTGTACCTTTAGAATACATTAAATCATATGCTTCTTGATCAATCGCAATCATTGTCCCTAAGTTTTGATTCGGTGTATTAGTAACCCCCGCAATTGTAAACAATCGATTCTTTATTTTTATTTTTTGTCCAATTGCTTGTTCTGCAGGAATTTGAAGATAGTCATCTAGAATTTTATCATTAATGATGGCTAGATTAATTCGCTCATCTTTTGGATATGCATCAAATGAATTTCCTGCAACCATTTTAAATTCATAAAAGTCCATAAAATTTTCTGGTGCACTTCTTATTGCAACTTGAAATGTATCACGATTTACTTTTACATTCTCATAAGCTGTTGCAACCGCTAATGCATCTTCTACACCTTTTATCTGTTTTAAATCTTCTAAATCATTTAAATCAAATACATATTGTTTGCTACCCATTCCTCCAAAATTCGAATTCATGGATTGATTCAACACTTCAAACTTATCAGTACGATCCTTTACATAGTTAATGTTTACAGAACCATTTGTTCCTGTTATTTGATTTGTAATTGCTACATTAGCAATATCTGAAATAGAGAAAATAATAAAGACAACTGCTACTCCAATAACAATTCCTATAAGTGATAGAAATGATCTCAATTTATTATTGAGTAATTCTCTTACTGATAATTTAATATATTCAAAAATCATACATTACTCACATCACTTTCTATTTTTCCATCTTTAATCGTGATGATTCGTTTTGCTGTTTTCGCAACATTCATATCATGGGTAACAACAACAATCGTGTTCCCTTGTTCATTTAATTCTTTTAACAATTCTAAGATACTTACAGTTGTTTTTGAATCCAAGGCACCTGTTGGCTCATCCGCAAAGATAACCTCTGGATTATTGACTAAAGCACGTGCAATCGCTACTCTTTGTCTTTGTCCTCCAGATAAAGTCATCGGTTTTTTATTGGCTTGATTTTTAATCATCATTCGGTCCATTTTCTCTTCAGCCATCTTTTTTCTTTTAGATGAAGGAATCCCTGCATACAACATGGGAAGTTCCACATTTTTTATACAAGTAATGTTATTCATCAAGTTAAATGATTGAAAAATAAATCCAAATTTCTTCAGTCTTAAATTGGTTAATTGCTTTTCAGAGTAACTTGTAACATTTTCACCATTCAAGTGATATTCTCCACTTGTTGGTTTATCCAATAAACCTAATGTATTCAGTAATGTACTCTTACCACTACCGGAAGCACCAATAATTGACACAAACTCACCTTTATGAATCTTGAATGATACACCTGCTAATGCATGCGTTTCATTAACACCAGGATTATAAATCTTTTTGATGTCTATACATTCAATAACGACTTCACTCATTGTCTTGGCACCGTTACGATTGCACTGTATCCATAAGGAACTTCTTCTGGTATTTCAATATCTACATTGTAGTAAGATGTATCTTGTGTTTCTAAGTTGTTTGGCATTGTATCTACTGCAAGCACTTTGCATGTATATGTCTTCCCTGTACTCTCAATCGCCACTTCAACATCTTGACCAACGGATACTAGTTGATATTCGTATTCAGATACGCTAATTCTTACTTTCTTTGATGTTGAATATAGAACAATATAAGCACTACCTGTTTTACTTGAAGGATCAATTGAATTCGATTCATTTACTTTATAAACAAGTCCACCAATATCTGAAATAATTTTGCCATCTTTTTTGACTTTTCTTAGATTTTCAATTTTAGCTTCAGCATTTGTCCATTCTACCTTGATTTCACTAATTCTTTTCTCTGCATTGTTGTATTCTACTTGTAAGAAATTAATATAAGATTTATCAGATTGATCTGCACCAGCAATTTCACCTTTTATATTTTCTAAACGAGTATAATAATCATCTAGCTCTTGTTGCATGTTAACAAAGTTTTTATCTAATACATCAATTTGAGCATCAATACTATTATCTACTTTATAATCAAAAAGGATTGTTTTATCTTCGATAATATCTCCTTCTTTTACATAGACTTTATTAAATGTTAACGTTGGATCTTTAGAATAGTAATAGGTATCCACGGGTACAACTTTTCCGTTATAGACAATCCCTTTGTCAGTTTCCACTAAATCACTTTGAGTTGTATTTCCCATCATCATACTATTCATTGTTTCAGTTAGTTCTTTATTCTCATCAGCGCTAGGTTTTGGCATTAATAAATTCAATGCAAAGAACCCCGCAACAACCACAACCAATATAATCCCAATCCATTTGAGTACTTTCTTCATATATCCTCCACTATCTCATTGTACTAGTTTATTAATACAATAGTAATTGTACCACGTTGTTATTCAATTGCAATGACAAAATCTATCATTTTAACAAAATTTATCGTAAACTAGATAAAGACTTAAGGGGGACAAATCAATGAATAATCGGGTTAAAAAATTCTTATCCTATTACAAACCATATAAAAAACTATTCTTTGCGGATATGTTTTGTGCTCTAGTTGTAGCAGCTATCTCATTAATTCTACCTTTATGTACTAGAGAAATTACCAATACAATCCTTGTAAAAACACCTATTGAATACAATGCTATTTTCATGATTGGTGCCTTTATGATTGGCTTAGTTTGCATTGAATTTGCTGCTAATTTCTTTATTACTTATAAAGGACACTTGATGGGTGTTTATATGGAACATGATATGCGTAATGACTTATTTACACATTATCAAAAATTATCATTTAGTTTCTATGATGAGCAAAAAACAGGAATTCTCATGTCAAGATTAACACATGATTTATTTTCACTTGCTGAATTATATCATCATGGTCCTGAAGATATCGTTATTTCAATAATTAAATTCGTAGGTGCATTTGTCATTCTATTGAATATTAATCCATTACTGACTTTCATCGTCTTCATAACATTACCACCTATGATTTTATTTACATTCTATTGCAATCGCAAAATGAAAACAGCTTTCAAGTTAAATAAAAAGCGTGTCGGTGAAATCAATGCTCGCATTGAGGATAATTTATCTGGTATTCGTGTTGTAAAATCATTCGCAAATGAATCAGATGAAATCGAAAAATTTGATTACGAAAACAACAACTATGTAAAAAGTAAAACGAAGAGTTATTTTGCAATGGCACAATTCCATTCAGGATTAGGTGCATTTATTACTTTAGTAACTGTCATTGTTATTATTGCAGGTTCGATTTTTATTGGTAATGGTACAATAATCCTTGGCGATTTACTTACATTCTTACTTTATATTGGAAATTTCACAGATCCTATTAAAAAACTAATTAACTTTACTGAGCAATTCCAAGAAGGAATTACAGGTTATGAACGTTTCATGGAAATTTTAGAAATTGAACCTGATATCGTCGATAAGAAAGATGCTGTTGATTTAGTTGATGTTAAAGGGGCTGTATCATTTAACAATGTTGGTTTTCGATATAATGAAAAATCAGATTATGTATTAAAAAATATTAATTTAAATGTTGCTCCTGGGGAATACATTGCCCTTGTAGGATCAAGTGGTGCTGGAAAAACAACACTGTGTTCTTTGATTCCACGTTTCTATGAAGTAAGTGAAGGTAACATCACCATTGATGGACACGACATTCGTGATGTGAAAATGAAATCACTTCGTTCTAAGATTGGTATTGTTCAACAAGATGTTTATTTGTTTACAGGTACAATTCTTGATAATATACGTTATGGTAAACCAGAAGCAACAGATGAAGAAATTATAGTTGCAGCTAAAAATGCAAATGCCCACGACTTCATTTTAGATTTACCTGAAGGATACAACACAGATATTGGGCAGCGTGGTGTTAAACTATCTGGTGGTCAAAAACAACGTTTAGCAATTGCTCGTGTTTTCCTAAAGAATCCACCAATCTTAATCTTCGATGAAGCAACAAGCGCTCTAGACAATGAAAGTGAAAAAGTAGTTCAAGATTCACTAGAAGGTCTAGCAAAAAATAGAACTACGTTTGTTATTGCTCATCGATTATCAACAATTAGAAATGCAAAGAAAATCCTAGTCCTTTCTGAAGAAGGTATCATTGAGGAAGGAAGCCATGATGAACTAATTCAAAATGGTAAAACTTATGCAAATCTATACAATATGCAATTTAGTAAATAAGGGCTTTCGCCCTTTTTATTTTGTAATAAAGTGATACATATCTCCAGATTGAATAAATTCTGAACAAATGTCTTCTTTCAAGATAGAAGGTAATAGAGTTGCAAAATAATTCATACCTGGTTCTTCTAGATTAAAATGACCTATTGCAAGAATAACTTTTGATTGTTCAAGCTCTGCTGCATCTTTAATATAACTTGCAACAGTAAAATCAATGCACTCCATCGCAAGCACGCAATCGACATTTTGTTCTTCAATTAATTCTATAATACGATAATCATTTTCTCCCATGATATGTTCTGCAATAAGAACTCTTTTAATTGTTGCATTTTCATTTCCAATGATTTTGATTCCATTTAGATTTAATTTATCTGTGATTAATGATGCTAACTCTTTTGTATTTGTTTCTGGAATATCAAATAACATTGGTGTTCTAATTGGTGCAATTAAATATTTCTCCCAATCTAGTATTTTCATTAAACCATAAAAAATACCATCCGTTAATTCGCCTTGATCATTTTTCATACCAGAGTGGATATAATCATGATTTCGCCATACAACAATTCCAAATTCTTCTAATAAACGCTTTTTCTCTACTAACGTTTTATTTCGATTCATACTTTCTGTGCTAGCCCCACGATTATAAAATGCTGATTCATGACAAATAATCAAATTCGCTTTCTTTTCTATTGCTTGCTTAATCACATTGATTGAACAATAACATGTTGTAACAATTCCTGTGCATTTTTGGTTAGTATTGCCATATAAAACTTGGTCTCTTGTTTTCTCATCATCAATTTTATTTCCATGAAAATCAATTCCTGCATAGTATTCCTTAATTGTTTGAATCACATCTTGAATTATCATATTTTACTCTCCTTTATTCATTGAATTCATTATATGTCACTCTTTCACTTTACTCAATCCAAAACAATACTGAATTCTATCTTCTATTTTCTTTTGTATTTGGTATAATATTTTAAAGAGAGGTATAGTTTGATGAATTTTATTTTTATTTCACCAAACTTTCCAAAGTCCTATTATTTATTTTGTGAAGCACTCAAGAATAATGGTGTTAGAACACTTGGAATTGGTGAAGATTCACTTGTACAATTAAGTCCTGCATGTCGGGATTCCTTAGATGATTATTATCAAGTACAATCACTAGAAGATTATAATCAAGTTTTCAAAGCGGTTGCTTTCTTTTCTTATAAATATGGAAAGATTGATTGGGTAGAATCAAACAACGAATACTGGCTTACACAAGATGCAAAATTAAGAACAGATTTTAATATCCAAACAGGTGTTCAATATAATGATATTCGGCCTTATAAATTTAAATCCGAAATGAAAAAGTATTATAAAAAAGCAAACGTAGTTACGGCTCGTCATCATTTAGTATCAACCCTTGATAAAGCAAAAGAGTTCATCCTTCAAGTAGGATATCCTGTTATTGTAAAACCTGATAGTGGCGTTGGTGCCTCTACTACTTATAAATTATCAAATGAAAAAGAAGTAATGAAATTCTTTAAAAATATCCCTTCCTATCAAGTCATTATGGAAGAATACATTGAAGGAGAGATTATTTCATATGACGGTATATGCGATGCAAATTCAAATATTATCTATGAGACAGCACATCAATTTCCAAATTCAATTATGGATATCGTTAATGAAAAAAAAGAAATATTTTATTATTCCTATAAGCATGTTCCATCTGATTTAAAAGAAATTGGACAACGTGTTATTCGTGCCTTCGATGTTAAAAGTAGATTCTTTCATTGTGAATACTTTAGATTATTGCATGATAAAGAAGGCATTGGTAAAAAAGGCGATCTTGTTGCACTAGAAGTCAACATGCGTCCTCCTGGTGGTTATACACCTGATATGATGAATTTTGCAAGTGATATCAGTGTTTATCAAATCTGGGCTAATATGATTTGTTTCAATGAAGGACAGTTTGATCCTGAACACCGTCCTTATGTTTGTGTATATTATGGTAGACGTGATGAAATTAATCACAAGTTATCACATAGTGATGTTTTAAAAAAATACAAAGATCATCTTTGCATGTGTGAAAGAATGCCTGAAATATTTCAAGAAGCAATGGGAAATCAAATGTATACAGCACGTTTTGAAACCACAAAACAAGCACTTAATTTTATTCATCAACTTCAACAATAAATTACAAGGAGAACAAAATGAAAATCGAACATTTTCAAGAGTATAGTTTTAATTTGAATCGTGATATGGAATTCAAAGTATATGGTCATAGTGGGAAACCTTGTATTGTATTTCCTGCTCAAGATGGACGATACTTTGATTTTGAAAATTTCAAAATGATTGAAGCCTGCCAAAGACAAATTGACCAAGGTTTGATACAGTTTTTTTGCGTAGATAGTATTGATTTAGAATCATGGTCAAATACCAACAAATCTGCAAGAGATAGAATCGAACAACATGAACGTTGGTATAATTACATCTGCGATGAATTTGTACCTAGAGTAAAACAAATTAGTAAAGATGCCAATGATCACAAGGATTTGGGTATTCTATTAACAGGATGTAGTATGGGTGCTGCCCACTCATTGAACTTTTTCTTAAGAAGACCTGATTTCTTTGATTCTGTCATTGCTTTAAGTGGTATTTATCATGCTGGCCACTTCTTCAAAGATTATAGTGATGATTTAGTCTACAATAATTCGCCAATTCAATATATCGAAAATATGCATTATGATCATTTCTACGTTGATTTATATCGCCAAAGAAATATCATCCTATGTGTAGGACAAGGTGAATGGGAAGATGAAATGATTGTTGATACGAGAAAAATGGAAGAACTATTTCGATACAAAGACATTCCCGCAACAATTGAATATTGGGGATTTGATGTAAATCATGATTGGCCATGGTGGCGTAAACAATTACCTTACTATCTAACAAAAATTATATAAATTTCAAAAGTCAGCATCTTGTTTGTTGACTTTAATTTTTGCTTACCCTAGAATTACATACATACCAACACTTTGGTAGGAGGTATTTGTGAATATAGAAAAAAAGAAGAACTTTATTATTAATTCATTATATATTGCAATCATTGCAATACTTGTATTTTTTGTTATTAAATATGGTTTAGGCTTGCTTGCTCCATTTATCATTGCATTTTTTATTGCTTATATTTTGAGAAAACCTACAAATTGGGTTACAAAAAAATTCAAACTGCCTTCGAAGTTAGCATCAATACTCATGGTTATTCTGTTTTATTCAACCATCGGGGTTGTTATCGTCTTGCTTACAATTCGTCTTGGTAGTGCAATAGCTTACGCTTTTGCTTTTCTACCTGAATTCTATACTACAGAATTAAGTCCATTGTTGATGAACTTCTTTGAGGCCATTGAAAATACTTTTAGAACTATGGATCCGCAATTGGTACAAACATTAAACGATTTATTTAATCAATCACTTAAAGCTCTAGGCGATTTATTATCTAGCTTATCGGTACAAGTGATTTCCCTTATATCAAGTTATGCAACATCATTACCTGAATTATTAATTAGAATACTATTTACAATTATTTCAACATTCTTTATTGCTTCAGATTACAATCAAGTTGTTTCATTTCTAAATCGTCAACTAACACCAAAAACTGCTAATTTATTAAGACATATAAAAGACTATATTGTTGGTACTCTATTTGTTTGTATTCGCTCTTATGCTTTAATTATGTTTATTACTTTTGTGGAGTTAGCAATTGGCTTAAGTATTATTCAAGTTGAGAATTCTATCTTTATTGCATTTTTAATCTCAATATTTGATATTCTACCTGTTCTTGGAACTGGTGGAATTATGATTCCTTGGATTATTCTTGTAGCATTCCAAGGTAATTATGCATTATCCATTGGTTTATTGGTGGTTTACCTTGTGATTACCGTTATTCGAAATATCATTGAACCAAAAATTGTAGGTCAACAAATTGGGCTTCATCCAGTAGTTACCTTATTAAGTATGTTTATTGGTACAAAGCTCTTTGGTATGTTGGGATTATTTGGACTACCAATTACACTTTCACTTCTTAAACATCTAAATGATGATGGAACAATTAAAATCTTTAAATAAGATTAATGCAAAAGAAAAGATGCCTAGGCATCTTTTTACTTTTACAATATTATAAACCAAAGATGAATGATACTGCACAACATACAACAACAAGTGATAATAAAATTGTTGTTGTTTTTACTTTTTTACCAAGAATCCAATACATGAATCCGAAGACACCAAGTTGAATTAAACAAGGCATAATTTGATCAAGGTAATATGTTAATGGTTGTGCAAAGTCTCCACTACCTACCATGATTGGTAAATCCAACCAGATTTGTTGACAAATCATACCACCAATAACCATTAATCCTACAATACCTGCATAATAAGATACTTTATTCATAATGCCGCTTTTTGCGATTTTTTCAATGAAGCTTGATCCAAATGAATAACCAAACTTCAAACTATACCAACGAATAATAAATGCTGGAATATTAAATATCAGCAAATAAAGAATAGGTCCTAAAATATTTCCTGCCGATGCAAATGAAATGGCAATACCTGCAGCAATGATACGTAATGTTCCTGGAATTAATGAATCCCCAATACCTGCTAACGGTCCCATTAATGAAGTCTTAACCGCGTTGATAGAGTTGCCATCAAAACTACTATTATTGGCATTTTCTTCTTCCATTGCAGCATTGATACCCATCAGTAATGGAGATATTTGTGGTGTAATTGCCATGAATTCAAGTCCACGTCTTAATGCTTCAATTCTCTTTTCTTCATCTTCTTTGTTTGGATATAATTTACGTACAACAGGAGTAAGTGCATAAGCATATGCAATGTGTTGTTGTCGTTCATAGTCCCACGAAATATCTAATTGACATGAACGAATAAAGATTTGATTTAATTCTTTTTTAGTAAGTTTCTTCATGCTACTAGAACTCATTGTCATCTTGTACACCTCCATCCATAACTACTGTATTGTTTCTTTTTTCATTGAAATATAAGAATGCTACGATACATGAACCAATTCCTGCAAGTCCAATAATTGGCATATTTAAATAGGCACACAATAAGAATCCAAGAAATAAGAAACAAGCTAATTGTTTGTTCATGATCATTCTTGCAATCATAGCAAACCCAATTGCTGGGATAATACCAGTTGCATAATTCAATCCACTATTTAACCATTGTGGAATGCTTGCAATAACACTTTCAATTACAGGTTGTCCAAAGTAGAATGCTAGAGCTACAATTCCTGCTTGTGGAATGATTTGAACTACTATTGCAAGATAATGCATCATATCAACACCGTTACAATCTCCTTTATCTGCATAGCGATCTGCTCTGTGTCCAATAATTGGAACAACGAACATCATCATGAAGTTTGATAATAGAGCTGTTAATGTTGCTACTGGAACTGCTAGTAATACTGCTGAAGCTACATCTGCTCCGGTAAGAATTACATAAGCTGTTCCAAGGATTGCACCAGAGGTATAATCTGGTGGATTGCTTGCTCCAATTGGGAATGCCCCTAACCAAACAAGTTCTAATGTTGCCCCTGCAATAATCCCTGTTCTTAAATCATTTAAAGCTAAGCCAACTAATGTGGAAACTACTAGTGGTCTACCAATGTTTGAACTTGCAAAAAAGCTATTCAAGTAACCAAAGGCAGCAATACAGAAAATCAATAATGCTTGTACTATCATTTTACTATCCTCCTTTTATTTAATAAGGTCCATTACATTTTGACCCTTATCTTCCGGTACCATTTTTACTTCTACTGAGATTCCTCTTTGGTTCATCTGGTTTAATCTTGCAATCTCTTCTTGAGAAACAAAGACTGCCATTGATATTTGTTTCTTCCCTTCTTCAGTTTTTACACCACCTAAATTAATATTTTTAATAGAAGGTACTTGTTTAGTTAGTTCATCCGCATCTTTAATTGATTCAAGTATAACCATCAAATGATATTTATCAGTTACCCCTGAATTTAAAGCTTGTACTGAATCTTCAATACTTTTAATCACTAGTTTCACACCACTTGGCGTTGCCATTCTTAGTGCAGACATTCTTAGATTATCTTTTGCAACTTCATCATTTGCGATAAGAATACAATCTGTACCTAAACTCTTAGTCCATGCAAAGGCTACTTGCCCATGAAGTAGACGGTGATCAATTCTTACTAGATTTATCATTTGTTTATCCTCTCATTCTTTTTATGATGTCAGTAATTTCTTTCACATGCTCAGCACATACATCACCTGTATCAACACGTGTATCTTTGAAATAGCTACCAATAATTGCTGCATCTGCTATAGTCATTTGTTCTTCTAATGTATCTTTTGTAATTCCTGCTGCTACAATAACTGGAAAATCTTTTACAACTTCTTTGAACTGTTTTATTTTTTCGATTGACGTATTTTCTCCAGTAGCATCACCAGTAACACAAATTCCATCACATCGTGTCATTGCTGTTTTCAAATCTTCCTCAACTGTATGAATCGATAATACAGGTTGATATTTAAACCTTACTCCACCAATTAAACAAGCTTCTGAGTTTTCTCTTTCCAATTTGAAGAATTCATGAAGCGAAGCTTCATCTCTTTCTCTTACATGACCCACTACTGAATCAATCTGAACAAATTGTGCATGATATTTATTCGCTAAATGAAAACCTAAGTGATCCACATTTAAACAATTAACACCATAAGGAATCGGAAGATTACTTTCTTCTACATAGCTTAATATTCTTTCCAGTTGATAGTAATTACCAAAATAGGTTTCTAAAATAATTCCATCAATTCCGTTACTTACATAAATTTCTATTTCTCTTTTTGCTCTTTCAAATACATCTTCGTCATCATCTCCTTTAAGATGAATCATACCAATAATTGGTTTCTCATTTTGAAATAGCGACAAAAAATCTCTACTCATTATTCTCCCTCTTTCTAAAAGTCATTTTCGACTTGATCCGATTGATTTTCAATTTCAATAAATTGAATACCATCTTGTGATTGATTTACCACCTCTTGTATTGTAAGTTGTGTTAATGGTTCAACATAACTCAAGAGTAAATTAAGTACCATGGATAAGCATAGTCCACTAAATAACTTAACATTTGGATTTAATGTCAATGGCATCATAGATGAACATACACTTGCACCATACAAATCAGTTACAATAACAAATTCTGTTTCTGGATTAGATTGAATTTCTATTTGTAATACTGCTGCATAATCCGAAGGTGATTGCCCAGGTAATAGACAATAAGTTTCTATTGATTCTGCTAAGTCTCCCGTGATTAACTTTGCTGCATCTTTCATACCTTCTGCTAGATGCCCATGTGATGCTAAGATTAACTTTCTCATACTGTTCTCCTCTTTTTGGGTACACTAAAAACATCTTTTAAAAATTATTTTTATTTATTTTGGAATACTACTTATTTGTTGATCTTACTGAAAATTTATAAATATCACTTCGAATATATTGTTCATTGTAGTAAAGTACTTGATTCATATCCCCTACAACTAACTGACTAATATAAAGTAATGGTGTCCCCACAACACAATCAAGATATTTTGCTTGCTCTTTTGTAGCATACTTTATTTCAATTACATCATCAAAGAATTTCGCAGTGTTTCCTGTATTTTCTCTTATTACATCTAGTAAAGGTTGTTGCTCAACATTTTTACTTAGCATAAAGTCAAAACTCGAGATGAAATAGTCTTCTTCTAACATACTTGCACGTCCATCAATCAATCTAAGACGCTGAATATGAATCACTTTTTCTTGTTCATCAATATTCAATTGACTACAAATACGCTTATCTACATTCCTTAATCCTTTAAAGATTATTTCAGTACTAGGTACTTGCCCCATTTGTAAACATGACTTTGTAAAACTACCTTCTGCACTTACCATTTCAGTATAAACAGGCAATGAAACAAAAGTTCCTTTTCCGTGTTTCTTAACAAGTACATTATCATCACAAAGTTTTTGAATTGCACTTCTTACTGTAATACGACTCACTTTATAAATTTGACTTAATTGTTCTTCAGAAGGAATTTGATTCCCTACTTGGTACTCACCAAGCGTAATTTTTTCCATGATTGCATCATAGAGTTGTTGATATAAAGGTGATGCAACATTACTGTGTAGATTACTCATAACATCCTCCATTGTATTTATCGTATTATATCATACATTCAATAATACGTGTTATGACATCTCTTTTATATAAGACATCATAACACATATTATTCCTTTGTCAAATAAAAAATAGCTTAAGTTTTCTTTTAAATCCAGCTATTTTTCATTTACTATAAAATTCTTTATTTCATTAATTTTCGCTTTTCCACATTACAAGAAGCGAATTAAATTATTATTATTGTTAAGCGCTATACTTTATTTTGAAATATCTCATAACAATCTCTAGCAATTACAATTTCTTCATCTGCAACCACGACAACAAGATTCACCATTGAATTTGTGGTAGATATTATCGCCTCACTTCCCATGGTGCTCGAATTTTTGTCATAGTCTAGTTCTATTCCAAGTGCCTCTTTTATTTTGTCTACTATGCACTCACGCATGCGATAGTCATTTTCACCAACCCCTGCAGTGAAGACCAAAGTATCTAAACCACCTAATTGAACATAATAGGCACCAATATAACTTGCAATTCTCTCTGCATACATTTCCAATGCTAGTTTTGATTGCTCATCACCATCATTCGCTGCTTTTCTAACATCACGTAAATCATTTGAGAGTTCAGATACACCTAAAATTCCACTTTCTCTATTTAATTGGTTTAATACTTCTTCAACAGCTATGTTTTCTTTCTGTGCTATGAACTCCACAATTGATGGATCAAGATCACCACATCTAGTTCCCATCATAAGACCACCTAAGGGTGTTAATCCCATAGAAGTATTAATTGACTTTCCATCTTTTATTGCAACAATAGAAGCTCCATTTCCCAAATGACAAGCTATGATTCTTCCACTTTTTTCTTTACCTAATATCTCCTCAACTCTTCGAACAACATTTCGATAACTTGTTCCATGAAATCCATATTTTCTCATTCCATATTTCTTATAGTATCGATATGGTATTGGGTAAGTATACACTTCGCTTGAAATATCTTGATGAAAGGATGTATCAAATACTGCAACATGAATCGCATGACTTAATATCTTCTTCATCTCCTCATATCCTTGAAGATTTATTGGATTGTGTAATGGAGCTAGATATTCGATTTCTTTAATTTTAGCAACAACATCTTCAGTAATCATCTCACTTTTTTTAAAATATTCACCACCATGGGCAACACGGTGACCACAAGCTACAATATCTCCAATAGTATAAATCACTTTATTCTCTATTAGTTTTTCTACAAGAAAATGAAAAGCTTCTTTATGATTGCTTAATTCTTGATGATAAACTGTTTTATTTCCATTGTAGATTAATGTTAATACAGCTTCTTTTTCACCAATTTTCTCTATTAATCCTGAGGATACTTTAACTTCATAAGGCATCTCAATTAATTGATATTTGATTGAACTACTTCCTGCATTAATGACTAATACTTTATCCAACTCGCTTCCCTCCATTAAAAAGGATGAATTTATCATCCTTTAGTTTTATTTCTATTATTTTAAGCATACACTACCCCTGAATATAATTGCAATCGTAAGATGAATCTTAGTTTAATCTAATTTAAAACCATCTCATTAGAGGTAAAGGTTTCATTCATCTCGATGTGCATTATCATAATGCTTTTGAATGTCTTGAGGTAGATGGTCTGGTAACATTTCATAGATTTCATCTTCACACCCATCCTCAATGGCCTTACTATAATACCAACATTTGTATTCCAGCATATCCATCACTTTTTCTAATTTCTTCATCTCTGCTTGAACAACTTGTTTTTGATTTTCAAACAATTGCTTACGTTGCTCATATGTTTTATTCCCTTGAGTGGACCATTCCATAAATTGTTTGATATCTTTTATTTCTAAACCCGATCTTTTCAAACATTCTATAATTCTCAATCTTTCAATTTCCTTTTCTGAAAATTGGCGAATCCCTGATATTTTTTGCATGTTTGGAAATAGACTTTCTGCATCATAATACCTAAGTGTTGATATAGGTAAGTTAAACATTTTTGATATTTGCCCAATTGTATACACGATCATCCTCCATGTGTTAATCTCAACACTAACCCTAAAGTTAACTTTATGTTATCCCATATTATTATGTTTTCAGGTGGATGTCAATTCAGGAATAATTAAAAGTTTAATCTCCCCTGCTTTCTTATTTTGCGTAATGTAAGTAAGTAACAGCTTGTAAAGCTAAGGAAGAAACATATACAAGAAGTCCATTCAAATTTAACCACAAATGAAGATGGTATTTGCTCATAGAAATAACTTGCAGTAATTGAAGTAAACAACATTCCAATAATTAATGAAAAGAAGATTGTTTTGCGTTTTAGATAGACTTGATGCAAAACAATGATAAAGCTACTTAGCATATGGGACAGAATTAAAATGAAGACTAAACTAACAATCCCACTAGCTAAAATAGGTAAATCAAAAGCCTTCCCAATTTCTTCAATAATAACAATGCATACAGGATGTATAAAGTAAATGTATTTCGATAATTCACGTACTCTACGTGTATCATTTTTAATCGCTATTGGACAGCTTAATAATGTGATAAAAGAAACAAAACTAAATGGAACTAACATGATTAGAAAATTCATATCTAAACCTGGTACATTGTAAATAGCAAACCCTTCAATGATTAAAAGTAGTGCACAAACTATTGTCGCTATTCTCATGCCTTTTATATTTCGCCTTAAATCTTCTTGATGATCAACTATATAAAATCCCAACGTTACAAATATCAATCCATAAAAAAGTCCACTTCTTGTTGTAAACATAAAACTAATTAATAAATCGAAGAAATCTTTAAACCATCCATTTTGCAAAAACCCATAATAAGTCTCAATACTACCAAATAAGAAAAATCCAAAGCACACGATAATGATTGTTTTATATCCAAAATATTTCAGTAATTTTGTAATCGCAAACAAAGAAAATATCATTGCTGGAATATACCATAGATGATAATAAGTACCGGTATGAAATAAGCCAACTAAAAATGCTATGGGCATAAGTTCTTCTGAAATTGTTAAGTTCTGTTGAATCCAATTTAAACCGATCGGTAGAAAAATAATACTCCATAATAAATAAGAATAAATCGATTTTTTCAAATACTTCCCCAAATACTTTTGATCCTTATTGTATCCCTTTCTAAAGAAATATGCACTGCTTATAAAAAAGAAAGGAACGGCTACTCGACATATAATTTGTCTAAAAAAGAAATCCAAAATATCAATTGGAAATAGTTGTGTACAATGAATACATACAATCATAATTGCCGCTATGTATTTAACATAATCAATTATTTTATAGTTTTGTAATTCTTTGTATTCTTCCATCATCCAACTTCCCCCCTACTCAAATATTGTATTATTGTGTTATATATATAATACAATAATACAAAGTAGAGATATTGTCAATTTATGAATTAAAATTCAATGTATCTTTTCATATAATAAAAACTGGATATATTCATTTTAACTTTATATCCAGTTCACCATTAATATTTACTTATTCCACACTACACACGTCATACTCAGTGATCCAGAGATGATCTTGTCATTAGTTATCAAAACAGAATCATGATTACTTGCACCCAGGCATACAATTAATGGTAGATAATGTTCACTTGAATTAACACTTAGTATCGCATCATTTCCCCATTGGCTATATTCGATGAGTTGTTCATCTTCATGATGAATCAGGCATTCATTAACTCGTTGGCGAAAGTTTTTTGCCCAGTCATATTCATTATTTTCATTTTCCCAATCAAGTACACGTAGATTGTGTACAATATTTCCACTTCCAACAATCAATACTCCCTCATCACGTAAGATCTGGAAACTCTTGCCAAGTTCGTAATGCTCTTGTGGTGAAGCATTTCGATTTAATGATAGTTGTATTACTGGGATATCTGCATTAGGAAACATATGAATCAAAATAGACCAAGCTCCATGATCATATCCACGAATATTATTTTCCTTTAAGGTTGGTAAAATTGATAAACATCTCTCTATTATCGTCTTATCCGTATGTGCAGGATAATCTACAGTATATAATTGATCTGGAAATCCAAACATATCATAAATCATTTTAGGATATAGATTAGTCGTAATCTCAAACTTATCACTTACCCAATGAGCACTTATCATTAAGATTGCTTTGGGATGAATATTTTCAATTAAATTCTTCCACTGCTTAGTAAAAATATTATTCTCAATCGCATTCATAGGACTTCCATGACCAATAAAGCAAACAGGCATTCTCATTACATCACACTCCTTTAATTCATTATATAAAGTCATGTTATTTATATCTACTAAAGTAATTTCATATCTCAACAACAAAATAGTTCATCTTCGAACTTATATTATTTCTAAATCACTTTAATGGAAATTAATCATCATTCGCCTTACTATAATATTATTCAATAAATATATTTGGAGGAATAAAATGACAAGTTTAAATAAAAGAGAATCATATTTTGATGGAAGTTTACTTGGTTTAGTAGGAATCAACATCATCACTGTCTTACTAGCTGTTATAACAATTGGTATCGCTTATCCTTGGATTATATGCATAAAACTTAGATGGGTGGCTTCTCACACGGTTATTGAAGGTAAAAGACTAGCATTTATCGGTACTGGTCTTGATTTGTTTTGGACGTGGCTCGTATGGCTTTTATTGACTTTGGTTACATTTGGTATTTACGCATTCTGGGTTGTCATCAAGATGAAACAATGGGAAGTTAAGAATACTGTATTTGAAGAAATTGAATAAATTACTTTTAGTATCACAAAAACATATATAAAAATGAGCACTTAATTAAATCGATATGATTTCATATGAATATCGAAATGATGAATTGCTCTTTTTAATTCTAACGACGGGAATTTTCATCTTTTTAACAATGTAGAATCGATTAAATGATTCAAGGATATTATTAAATAAAATGAGTTTACGTAACTTTTTTTACTTTAATTCCTTTTTGTTAAAAATATGCATTCCAACTAAATTTGTAATTAAAATCAAATATAAACAATAGAATCCCAATTTGTAAATCGTTAAATAATCAACAGTTGATATTTGGATTCCTTGTACAAAGGGATTGGCATCAAACAAAAATTGAACTGCTTCACTAAAAATAGATGAATTTAACCCTTGTAGAGATAAGGAGTAACAAATTAACCCAATCAACAAAAACATAAATGATACCAGAATACATGTTGTTGATGATTTTGATTTGCTTGAGCATAGCATTCCTATCATATTGAAAATTGAAGCAATTGAAACACATGATAACCACCCGATAATACTCGATACCAAGAAATGAAGTAGATCATAATTTCCATCTTTAGAAAACATGAGCACAATAAATACACCAACTATTAAACTCACAAAATACAATGCTGATATAGAAATAATTCCTATTAACAAACTTGCAGAATATATTGTTATTCTTTTGTGACCTGCAATAACCTTATTTCGAATCGTGCCATCGCTATACTCTGTTCCATAAAATAGTCCTATGAAAAATGATGTGATTATACCAATAACTAATAGAACTATAAACAATGTAAAATCAAGTGGTACTTCTCCTTGAACAACTAACATAAAAGTAAGTAATGCTTCTATAATTACGAGAATAAATAAATTAATCCAAAATGGTTTATATATTCTTAATCGATAAAGATTCGCTGATAAAAGTCTATACATCTTTCTCACCTCCTACAAGATTGATAAAATAGCTTTCAAGACTTTCTTCTTTTTCAAAAAGTGAAATCACTTCGCAATTAGCTCTATCTAAGGCAAGAACCAATTGCGTAATATTAACCGTACTAAATATTTTTGCTTTTGTAGAAGATAAAAGCTTATATTCAACATGCATATCATCGAGAGTACACATCAATGCTTTCGAATTATTTACTTCAATCTGAATATACTTTCCACAATGAGCTTCTAAATCTTTTGCACTAATTTCCTTAATTATTTCCCCTTGATTAATAAACCCATAATGTGTTGCAATTTTTGACAATTCATCTAAATAATGACTTGAAATCAAAAATGTGATGTGATAATCGTGATTTAGTTTCAAAATTAATTTGCGCATTTCTATAATTCCTTGCGGATCTAATCCATTTGTTGGTTCATCCAATATTAAGAAATCTGGATTACCCACTAATGAAATCGCAATCCCTAATCGTTGTCTCATTCCTAAAGAAAAATCCTTCACTTTTCGATTTCCAGTATCTTGAAGACCCACCAAATCCAATAACTTATCTATTTCTTCAAATGAAGTTAATCCTTTAATATAAAATTGCTGTTTTAGATTTTCAATGGCTGTCATTTCTTGATAGATTGATGGTTTTTCAACTACAGCACCCATTCTTCGCCTGGATACATTAAAATTTCCATCTGTATCTTTTCTATCAAACAAGGTAACATTACCCTTTGTTTTTTGTTGAAGACCACATATAATTCGTATCATTGTCGTTTTACCTGCACCATTCTTACCAATAAATCCGTAGATTGATCCTCTTGGTATTGTCATAGAACAATTTGATAAAGCCTTAAAATCACCATAATTCTTACCTAATGAATCCACTGTTAACACATTATCCATAAATTTACTCCTTACTCATATTATTTGTTTATTTGTGTTAACACAACAATACAACTGTTCATTTATTTAATCAACCCTTATTCAAAGATTTATTGAATTAAAATCATTCATATTTTGATTATTAAATTTAGTTTTTAGATCTAATGAGCAACATGAAAGGAGATTTATAAGACATATTATATAATTAATTTATAAGTTGAGATTCTTTGTTTATTACTTAATCTTGTATTTATATTCAAATTTCTATTCACCTCATATGAAAGGAGGTAACTCATATGAATATATTTGTTTATTTAATTATTGGTATTTTGATTTTTCTTCTTATATTTATGCTAATTACCTTTTTAATTTATAATAAGATCTTTAGCAAAAGATATGAAATGGCTGATAAACCGATGTCCATTTCTCTTTCACTTTATGATTTCCCAAATCTAAGAGCAACTCCCGTTTCTTTTCATACAACTGACAGTTTATTAAAAGGAAACTTTTACCATAGTTCAACTGTTTCTATTACACAAAAGTGCCTTTTAATTTTTTGTCATGGAATTTCAAATGGTAGTCGAGATTATTTGACTCAAATCAATTATTTTGTTCAACAAGGTTTTGAAGTTTTAGCTTATGATAATACAGGAACTCATAATTCATCAGGCAAAGGTATTCGAGGGTTACCACAATCACTCATAAATTTGCATGATGTACTAAATTTATTATCAACTCAAGATGAATTCAAACCTTATTGGAAGTTGCCTCTTATCCTTATTGGTCACAGCTGGGGAGCTTTTGCGGTGAATGCTGTTTTGAATTATAGGGAATTTAAAAATATAAAAGCTGTTGTAAGTTTTTCAGCTTTTAATCGTCCTATTGATATGTTAGTTCAACAAGGAAAACATCTTTTTGGTAACGCCATATTTTTATTTCGTCCATTCTTACAATTCATTGAATTTATTCGATTTAATAAAGTATCTCACTTCACTTCAATAGGCGGTGTAAATTCTTGTGATATTCCTATCCTCGCTATACATAGTAAGGATGACCCTATTGTTTATTTTGAAAACTCATTGGTATCTAAGAAGTTGCAATGTACTAATCCTAATGCAGTTTTTATAACTTTAGATGGATGTAAACATAATGTTACTCTTAGCCAAAACGCAAGAAATTATGGAGCTGAATTAAAAGCATCTATTAAAATTCCAAAGCACATCAACTCTCAAGATGAAATAGAGAAATATTTAATAAATATAGATAAAATGAGATTATATGAGTTAGATATGCATCGTATGAAATTCATAGAAAATTTCATAGTTAAAGCACTTTAGGTTCAATTTCTTAATATTTTTGTACACAATAATTTTTAATAATCAATAAATCACAAATTGTTTTATAATCAAAATTTAAGTATGATATAAAAAAGGAGTGTCATCATGAAAAAACTTGTTATTTTATTACTTATCATCTCTATAAGTGGGTGTGCGAAGAAAGAATTTAAATTTGAAACACTAAATCAGCCAATTGAAATTGAATATTTAACAGAAGCTGATAATACGGGACAAAAGTATGTCATTGAAACAAATGGTGAAATAGAAGAATTTAGCGGAATAGATACATATCCTTTGGGGTTGCAAACAGCTGAATATAAAGTTGAATTTGAGGGCAACGAAAAGATAATCCCAGTAGAATTTAAAGTTGTACTAAGTGAGTCACTCGATGATTATAAAGATGTACTCCCTTCAGGTAGATACTACAAGAGACTGGATGAAAATGGAGTACCAGTATATTTACGAGTAGACTTGAATCAAGAAAAGCTGGAATTATTAACCTACCCTTTCTCGAAATATGATTTTGCTGAAGATTATGACACTACACTTGTGAAAGAAAGTGCGACAAGATCTACATATGGGCAAATGGGTGAAGGTGATTTAGCAGTATATTACATTACTGAAGAAGCTATCTATTGGGTTCAAGGAAACTCCAGTAATTATGCGACTATTGAAAATGAAATTGAAGATGGAGATTATAGTAATATAATAATGAAGTATGATTTTGAATATATGCTTAATAAATAAATGTTTAAAAAGTATATTAGATATAAATTTTTGTGAACAATTACTGAAATTGGGGAATAACTGATATGTTACTCTCTTTTTTTTTATTAAGATATAAGAGTAAATATATTGCGCAAAATTTACATAAAATAGAAAGAAGGAATATGAAATGGAATATACAATTTTTCCAATGGCTTATATAAATATAACCCAACGTGTCGGTGGAACAACTTCTCATACATTTGAATATCAGGGAGTTGTTAGAGACCAATTAGCAATCGACATTGGAGGTGTTGATTCGGGTATTGATTTTGCCTATGCTCCAACAACTTGTAAAGTTGAAAAAATCATAGGTACAACTGTCTACTTTTCATCTTGTGATAGAAATGGATATTACAAAAAAGTTAAATGTGCAGATGGACAAGAGAGATATTTAACTTATGCATTAACACATATTGATAACACTTCATCATGTCCAGTAAATAAAATTTTTCTGGCGGGTGATAAGTTTTATCAAGAAGGATCATCAGGTGGTGCAAAAGCAAACCACATTCATCTAGAAGTAGCAAATGGATCAAACCAAAGTAAAACGGGAGTTAAAATTCGAATGAAACAATCGGATGGTTCATATAAACTCGAAGATGGTTTGAGTTTTGTTGAAAACGCATTGAATCCAAGAGATATATTCTTTGGATTGGAAGGGTTAACGACAATAAATTACAACGATTCTGATAGTGCTAATTTCTTACGACAAACAATTAGAAATAGAAATGGGCAAGGAACAGGAGGTGATTGCTTCTTGAAAGCTGTGAATATGGGCTTCAATCTTCGTGTATTACCTAGTTCTTCAAGTAATACTCGTGGTATGGTGCCAAAGGGTTCTCAAGCACGAGTATTGAGTTTTCAAGGTTTCCAATCTGATGGTTATCAATGGGCGATGGTAAGTTACAATGGTACTTACGGATATGCTCAAATTGACTTAAAAAATTGTTATCAACTTGCAAAAAACTCAGGATATAACATGATAATGTATGCGGTAGGAGATGCTTTCCGAATTCGTAGTACAACAAATCATGCTACTGTCTTAGAAGTAGTCCCTAAAGGTGATTTTGCTTATATAACAGGATTTCCTAACAGCTTTGATTCAAATGACTCTGGTTTATATCAATATGCTTTCACATATAAAACTCAATATGGTAAATCTCAATTGGATACTAAAGGCTATTATTTAGTAGATTTCATTTACTAATAATTGAACATAAAGTTAAATCTATAGTTTAGCAGATTAAAGTGGTGGGGCAAAACCATCTCCACCACCTATCACAACAGCAGATTACGTCGACTGTTAAAGGCTTTTTAAAGCATACAAACTTAATACATCATGGGTTATAAACTAGAGTTTGAGATTACAGTTAGAGTCAGAAATATACAGTGCTATTTGGTACGATAAACCGTGAGTTTATCGTACTTTATTGTGGGTTAATGATGGAAAAGGAGGTGAACTTCATTCAGCGAGTTGGACTCATTTGGATTCAACAAAGAAACAGAATGAATTAATCCTAGATTCAGTTCATAACTTCCCTTCTAATAAAGAATTAATTGAGTGGAGGTATTATCAACGATTAGCAAAATTAAATTTAGACTGAATCAACATAAAGGAAAATCAAGTTGTGCTTATTTATCACAAGACAATAGCAACTCGTCTTCTAAACTTAGGCGCAAACTTAAAGGATATACAGGAATGGTTAGGACATTCTACCCTATCCACTACCACAAGTATTTACACCCATTATAGCTATCATAACAAAGTAATCACCTCAAAGTTAATTGAGAGAGCATATGAAACAATCCCTGAACAAGCAGAGATTGAGCAGTTAGGAGGTACAATGGAGGTACAGATGCGGTAAATCGGCGGTACAGCGGAGGTACAACTCCAAAATAGTGGAAGATATCCTAGTTTTTATCAATACTGATGAATATGAAAAAAACGGCTTAATTAAGCCGTTTTATATGCAACTGAGTAGTCTGCGTATTAATGTTATCCTCTCATTTTTGATGAGGGATTTGAACTATCACGGTGGTATAAACATTAGGCGCAGCTCAAAAGTTACCTATTCTAGAAATACAGTGTTGTTGTTTTCAAATTAACATTACGCCCTTGCTTAATATAAAGGGCATTGCTCAATTTCATCCTTTGCAAATCCAATACACAGCAAACTCATATTCCTGATTAACTTGTCCAAGAGGATAATCAAATACTGCGTGTTAGGATCACTTTTGAAATCATAGTAATATGCGTATCCATGGGCAATAGTGCGCCTAATTTCCTTAATTTGCTCGCTGACTTTCTCCGAAGACATTTTATGGTTTGATAACAATTGCGGAAATTGGTTGAACATATACATCAACTCGTCTTTTAGGGTAAATTTAGAATTCTGAGCTTTTATATGATCCAGTTTATCGAACAAATACTCAAATGCCATAACCTGTTCCACAAACCGTTGTGGAGAAAACATCGAATCAACATTTCCCAAATGTCCTAACGGTACACTTTGCGTTATTTTATTTCCCGAATCTAATGCTATGTTATTCAAGATTTTGGGGACATATTTCATAACGTCAAGTTCATGGAAGAACCCATCCTGGCACGAGGATGCTTTATCCGAAATTAAAGGACAATAAAACCAGCCTGCTTTTAATCCCCTTTTATACAAGGTAATCAGTTTTAAAGGGACATCTGCATGGGACATCATAAACATTGCAAATCGATAAAAAACCACAGAAATATCATAGCACTCCTGTATGTCATTAGTTTGAAGCGAGAGCAGTAGTTCTCCCTTCCTATTAAAGTCTTCCAAAAGGCCAAGCCGATTATCATGTCCTATACGGAACTTCACTTCATATTGTCTATCACTCATAGAAAACGGTACTGTGTATACATCTTTTGGCTCTACTGCCAAATTGGAACCGGCTCTGACCATGTCCAAGTATTTATATTTGTACCTGAAAATGTCATCGAGGAAGGGTGATTGAATACCTATGGCGTCATATCCATCTTCATGCGTAAGCATGTTAATGATATAGCAACGCAAATAGCAGGTGCTCCCCATAGATTGTTCTACAAGGAAAGTTGATTTTTGTCCTTGGAAACCGTTACAAAAGCATTGCCCCTGAAGAATATAATTTGTCTTAAAATTATATTCCTTTGAAAAATCCTTCAGCAGACTGTTATCTGTAAACAGTTCCATACGATAATCATCAATTACGAATGGAATTTCACCTTCCTTGAAGAAAATGACTCCTTTTACCATTAAATTTCCTCATTTCATCTGTAGATTATGGCTTATTAAATAAACTGCACAGCTGATGCTTTATTGACTGTCTAACATCAGATCGGTTTAATTCTATTTTTGAAATTCTAACTTAATATCGTGGGTCAACTTTGACAGAATGCGTTTGTCCCAGTCTTCTTCGTTCAAAAAATTCATGTACACCAAATTTGCGGCTTCCTCTGGACTCTTAAAAAAATCAGGAAATGTTTCTGAGAGACTCTGAAGGTAACTATCATCATAGATGTAGGTAGTTTTAATAATGTCCTGAACATAATCAATATGTTTGTTATAGAGTTCCCGTAGATTTAATGTCTCAGCTGCTTTTTGCGCATTTTGTCCAGCATCACCATCAAGTCCTAAGATATCAATCTCAAAATTATTTGAGCTACCAAGCAAGGCGAATATGTCGTCTTCTATAGAAATGTCAAATTTAATTCTATCTCCATAAGAATCCGTGTGGGGGTATATAAAATTGGCGCTGTGTGTTTCAGTGTTAAATGTATTAAAATCTCTCTTTGCTTGGTTACATATAGCACAACATGGAATAAGATTATACATTGATAATGCAAGATATGGATATAGGGATTTTGGGAAAAAGTGGTCGTATTGTGGGCGTACCCCAGATTTTTTAAGCGTGAAAATATAACTTCTATTACAATATGGGCAAATCGAGACGCCTATCTTCTCTGCCCATGTTTTACCCAGCTTCCTTTTTGTAAAGTTTTCGTACAACCTATGAAAGCCGTCATTTTCACGTCTTGGCTGTATTGTGCCGATTTCTGTTATTGCATCTTCCAGCTTTGATATGTTTCCAACTAAAAGATCTGAAATTTTTTCATCATCGAGTTCCTCGCCATTGTTGAGATAGCCGATTTCTTTTTCATAATCCGGATTATTCTTTACAGAATTCAGGAATTGCTTGAAAGCAGGAAGAGTGTCTTTCAGATATTCGCTTTTACAAAAGTCGCTTATTGGCGGAATTCTAATCACTGTAATTACCGCCTTTCAAGCATTTCAAGCTGTCGTTCAATTTCTAATTTCTGCCGCTTTAAAAAGTCAATCATTTGCTGTCGTTCCGGAGCGGGTAGTTCCTCAGGCATAGGCTGACCAGCAACTTGAAGTAATTTTTTTCGAATAATGGGTTCACCAATCAGAGCAATTCGCTTTTTAGCTTCGTCTCCAGTATACCGACCTTCTCGCACATCAATTAGCAGTTGATTAACATACTGTTTTGCATACTCGCCCATAGCTAAGCCGTTTTTTATAAAGAAAGCGTCCTGATACAGCGTGTGAATGTTAGCCCCAAAGGTCTGCGCATTGTGTGGCACTTGAAATACTGGATCTGTCGCATTTTTGCGCTTTAGATAGATTGAGTTTTTGCAGGGAATATCTGACAAAACAATCGGCGAATGACTCGACAGTATTATTTGAAAGCTATGTCCTTCAAAATTTTGTTTCAACTCGTTTATTAAATCACGGAGTATCCGCCGCTGCCATTCTGGGTGAAGATACAAGTCAATTTCATCAATGAGCAGCAGTACATTTTCGTTAAATTTAAATCCGTTACCACCCATAAACCACTCAATTTTAGAAGAAAAATATATTCTTGAGGTGAAATTTAATAGTGCTCTTTCACCAGATGACATTTCCAAATCAATAACGCTTACGTACTTCAGCACAAATGATTTTCTTGTTTCAATGCTATTTTTGATAATTCTCCAAAGCTTTTGTATTCCTGTAGAAAAGAATTCCCGTCTCCCGAGGTCACCTTTCGGCAGGAAATTATCTAACCTGTCGCTTTCGGCAACAAGAGCGGATAATGCCTTTATTTCTTCAATGGCAAATAAATAGTAACTTTTTTGACCTTCGTCTGTAATATTACTAATATACTCAGTGCATTGAGAAAACGCTTCTTCCAGTGTAAGCCATTCTCCTTGCAGTTGAAATTTATATGAAAAGACTAATTCACAGATAAGATTAACAACTAAGTTTTCTTCATTTCCATTATTCAGAGAGAGTTTCCTTAACTCAATACAGGCCGCTTTATGAAATGCGTTTATATGCGCTTTCTCAGAAAACTTGGTGGTATAATTAGCCTGTTGTTCTTCATCCGGGATTGTTCTTAATATATGATCTATTGAAAAAGAAACAGTGTCAACCTTTTTCCCGCACAAGTCTTTCTTGTTCGTACAGATATAGTCTTGATACATTAAGTCTAATAATACTTGTATTTTTTTCGAACTCAACTTATTTGAAAAAATAAGTTGAAGGGCATTAAATGCCGTGTCGGCGATAAGTCCAAGAGGAGCATTAAAAATTGATTTAAAAAAATCAGAAAAAAGCGGCTTTAGCGCACCATTTGTAAGTGAAATATAATCAACAGCTTCTGAACGCATATTTAGGTTTGATGTATATTCACTGTTTGATATGTATATGTGCGAAATATTTCCAATATAGTTTTCAGCCCGAAACTCATCCCCACTATATGGATGAATCTCCTCTCCATGCAAGCTAATTTTTTCCACAGTATTATTGATTATCTTAATGTTGTGGGTGTCTCCTTCGGAATAAACAGCGATGAATTCTCCCAGCGCATTTTGATGTTCTTGCCAGGTTTCGTATCTCTGTTTTGCTTCTGAAAAAGGCATATTAGAAAGTGAAGTGAGATATTGCAGCAATGTAGTTTTCCCGGTCCCGTTTTCACCTATAATTGCGGTAACGTTAAGCAAGTTGTTTTGGCGAAAAATATTAATATCTCTCGTTTCGCTTATGCACAACACCCTTTGAGTAATATCGAAAGAAATATCAAATATGGGCGAAAAGTTAAAGCCCATTTGATGAAAACATCCGTTGGCATCCTGATTGATCCAAATATATATTAATTCTTTACACATGACTATCCTCCATCTATATAGGCTGGCTTGTCCTAAAGCAAATGTTGACGTAGTTCTTATAGTATCGCCGTTTGGTTACTTCACTTATGGCCATTGGCTTTCTGAAATATAAACTTCCTCTAATTGCTATTATTAGAACCTAACAAAAAACCGCACAAGGATACCCTTGAACGGTTAGCGTTGTAGTTCATATTATTTTTGCAGGCTTCAAAGCCTTCCGTTAACTAATTATACCAAATATCGACAGTTACTTCAATGAATATATAATTAATTTTAGTTGCTTTCACTATTAATTTGATAAAACATGTCTTCACTAACAATCGCCTGATGATGATTTCTCACAAGCACTTGCTGTAATTGACCATCATTTCTCAACTGCTTACCTTGTAGATAATCTTCCACATAAGTTTTTTGCAATAGAACTACACCAATATACTTCTCATTTTTCAATAGTTTACTCAGTGTTTCTCTGCTCCAAGTAGGTTTACCCGTTGGAGAGGGGATTTTCTTTTTGAGTAGGGTTTTAGAGATTTCACCTAAGCTTTTTTCATCAGCTCTCATCTCGAAAATCATTTTAATGACTTTCGCTTGCTTCTTATCAATTTTAAGACCATTCTTACCTTGCTTATATCCGTAGCAAGTAAAATCCATATAGCCGGATATACCCTCCTGAAACCCATGGCGAAGCCCCATTTTAATATTTAGACTGTGGCTATGGATTTCCTCCTGTGCCAAAGCGCAAGCAATTTCCAACTCCATCATCGTTTCAGGATCTGATAGTTTTAAGTTTTCCTTTTCAAATAGAACCTCAACGCCCAACAATCGAAGCTCTCGGCATACCTCCAACGCACCAATGGTATTTCTTGAAAATCGGCTAATCGATTTTGTAATAATCATATCCACTTTATGCTTGCGACATTTGGTAAGTAACTTTTTAAATTCTGCTCGCTTTTTAATATTTCTACCTGTGCCTGTTTCGGCATAAACGCCTATATTTCTCCAACCAGGGTTATCATTGATGTAGTCCGTATAATAGCTTTTCTGCACTTCTAAGCTGCCATACTGCTCATCACTTTGACTACTCACTCGGCAATATGCCGCCACATTTAAAATCTGTGACAGCTCCGTACCTATAATCGTTTTTGTTGCCGGAATAAAAGTTACCTCTTTGCTCACATCACTACCTCCTAAAAAGTTGCAGTCATGATTAATTCTTCTTTTGGTGCCTTTGCTCGTTCTGATTTTAACTGATGAGTTTTTGCAAATTCATCAAGACTGATAATAGCAGGGTGATGATTTTTCATTAGTACCTTGGCAAGTTCACCCTCGTTTTCAAACTGAATACCACAAAAGCTATGTGTCTTTTGCAGCATTACATTTCCAACATATTTTTCGTTAGAGAGAAGTTTAGAGATTGCCTCACGATTCCATTTTGATTTGCCGGTGGGCGATAGAATTTGTTTTGCCCCCAACTGCTTAGCAATTTTGCCTAAGCTATCTCCTTTATTGTAGCTTGCAAAAATAAATCTTACTATTTCAGCTTCCGTGGGATTGATAACCAGTTCACCATTTTTCGCTACTGTGTAGCCGTAGCAAATTCGGTTTGCCATTTTGCAACTTGTGTCTTGAAAGGATTTTCTTAACCCTTCGGTGATGTACTCGCTTTTTGTTTTATTCATCGTCTCATTCTCCTTGTATTATAATTTTATATTAAAAAAGCACAGCAGCTATCAAGCCACTGTGCCCATAATTTTGCCCAAAGTTAAAAAACACGACAGTCTATGTAAGACCATCGTGTCACCATTTTGTTCATTAAATTTTTAGGAATATGCTGTTTTGCGTGTTAGTTCAAATCCTGTTCTTCATTCTCAATAAACGCCAAAACCCTTGAAACCCGCATAAATAAAGGAAAAGTTGACAGATTTTCTTTTGAAAACCTGTCAACTTATCTTGGTGCGGGTGAAGGGACTCGAACCCCCACGCACGAAGGCGCTAGATCCTAAGTTGTGTCTAAGGATATGCAATGGTATTTATGAGTATTTAACCTTGAGTTATTATTCATTATTGAATTTTATAAATTAGTAAGCAAAAATTTGCTATTATTAGATAACAAATGATATGATAAACACATCAATAAGAAGAAAATATAGAACACAAATTTATTTATCTGTTGATTATAATACTTTCATAGAAGAGAATACGAGAATGGGAAGAATAAAATTTTATAGTAATCAAGATTTAAGCATTGGATATTATTTGAAAAAAATAGTTAGATATCTCGAAAAATTCGATAAATCAGAAGTAAGTCTTGATATTAATTTAATTTTAGAATTACATAATGTAAAGAAATACTTTAACGATGATTTAATCAAAAGATATGATATCGAAGTAGTTGATTTGTGGTATTATGAATCAAATAATATAAATCAAATAATTGATAACCTTCTTAAGCAAATTGACAATTCAAATTTGAAAAATTATTTAGAACAAACTGAAAAAATATATATTGAGGACTTTTTTGAATTATTCTCAAGTTACAATATTTATAGAAAAATAGATTCACAAATTATCTATGAAATTGCAATCGCAGAAGAGATATACCTATCTGAATTATTAAAAAATGATACTCTTGTGAAGTATTATGATATACCATTAAAAAACTCGCTATTAATAAGTGAATGTAGCATTAAGTTACTCTTAAATCAGTTTGCAATTGAACACACTATTGAAAGAAAAAAAACCTATTTTCCAAAATCATTGACAAAAAAAGACATTGATCAAATTATAAATGAATATTTGGAGAGAAAGGAGCACAACCTAGGCTATTTACAAGTATTATATAGAACAGATAGTAAGAAACTGAAAGTTAGTGATAGAGCTAAATCGAAGATTTTAAAAAGAATGCAAGAGTTAGAAACATTATTATTTAATGGAGAAACAACAATAAAGAATAATATTGAAATCAAATTTGAACATTTTAATGGAGATGCTGTAATAATTAGTGATAATCCAAACGAATGGAAATTTTTATATAATGCAAATTGGATAGATGAAAATTTAGATTATAATACTCTATTACAAAACTTTTATACTCTTTTCCTATTCTGCGACAGTCAAATGAGATGGAGTTTAATTAGTAAAAAAACACAAATAGGTACTTTTGAAAGTATTATAACAATTCGAACAATAAGCGACTATAAGACAAATTTAGCTTTCAAGTTATTGAACACAACCGCAGATTTTCAAATGCAATTATATACTAGCTATTTAGAAAATAAGAATATAAAGATGGAAAGAATCATAGAATGGTTTTTTGAGACGTATTTAAAAGATGAATTTCAAGTGGAAAACTTTAATATAACAATGTCGAATGAAGAATCATTATATTGCAATAAATGTAAAATCATAGCAACTGAAATAGACCGATGTATAAAAGAATTTAATCTCTTTGTGGAAGATGGCTGTATCGATTACGAATTATTGACGATTTCATCAAGTGTTCCTACATTTAAAAATGTTAAAAGTTTAGTTAAAAAGAAATACATATATCAAAATGAAGAGAAGACTAATTTTTTATTTTATTGCCTGTTCTCTAATCAGTGTATGCTAGCATATACTGAAAAATTCGAAGAAAAATATGGTAATTTTTTTGATTTAATTTTTAATGAAGAAGTTAAAATCAGTGATATCTCTAAGTATGAGTTAGATAAAATTGATTTTTTATTGAAATCTGAAGTAATTATTCTTACTAATCAAGATACAATAAAATTTAGAAATATTCAAGAAATATTAATAATGCTTGATCTTTATAAAAATGAATTTTTGGTATATTGGCATCATAGTGAAATGCAAAGAGAATTGATTGATAATTTGATAGAAAAACAGTATTTTACATTAACAAGTACTCTATTTTCTGAACAAGAGGCGGATTATTTAGATTTTTATTTGAACAATAGAAAATTTTGCAATGGATTTCAACTTAGAAACAGATATATTCATGGAAGTTATAAACCAAATGCGGATATCGATTATTCGAATTATATGAAGCTAACTAGGTTATTCATTATGATTATTATCAAAATTAACGACGACTTTTGCTTAAAAGAAAAGGAAGAATGTTGATTACTGTTCAGTTAAATGCTAATAAAGTAGCAATCAAAATATTGGATTAAAAATATAAGAAAGGGATTACATATGTATATAGATAAAACTAAAGTTTCAAAACTAATAAATGAGCTAATAGAGTACAATAATATGAAAGAAAGTAGCAAAACATTCTACATGCAAAGAATAAATATTTTTTTTGATGAATTTATGAATACTGAACAATATAAAAATACTAGGTTAGATGCAATAACATATGATATCGTTAATAGATTTTTATCCGAACGCTTCAATGGTAAAGAAAGTGAAAAGATGAATTATTATAATGCATTAAAATCATTTTTTCATTTCGCTTACGTAACTAATGAATGCATAGATGTCATGACACAAGTAGATAAACCAATTATTCAAAGAAAAGAACATAAATATTTATGCGATGAAGACATAGAAAAAGTAAAAGACTATATATTCAGTGAGGACAAAATAAATATAAGACTAATATTTGGATTACTTATATTTTCAGGATTAAGTAGGAAATACATTAATTCAATAACCAATTCAAGTTTTATATATAATAGAGGAGTTTATGATTTGAGACTCTGGGAAGATAAGGAAAATATGGAAGTAATTCTTCCATTAAAGATGGAATTACAATTGTTGATATATGAGTATTTAAGAACAAATCCCGTTGAAAAAGGTTTATCAAAACTAAGTTGTTATGGTGAAAATGAGATAAGCACGGTAGTAAGTAATAAAATAAAGGAGATAACAGGAAGAAAATATAAACTCACTGATTTAGGTAATACTTTTATAAAAATGAGTTTGAAAAAAGGAAATTATATCTGGGAAGTTGGTAAATTAACCTTACAAAGCACAGAAACAATTGAAAAACACTTAGATGAAAATGAAAGTTTATATATTCGCCAAAAAGCTATACTTAATAGTTTTTAAACACTAGCAAACAAAGTACTGCACACGAATATATTAATAAAATGTAGTTTATTTGTAATGAGATGAATTAATAACCCCTACATGCACCAAAACAATCATCGATGTATCTCGAGATTTAGCTTTTTATATGATTAAGATAAGTTTCTAAAGTGGAGTCCGTCTTGAGAAACAGAGTGACCTAAGCGAGAAGTATGTAAGACGTCTTCATAACGGAGTTGAGTCTTTTTAGGATCATAAAGAATTTTACTCTTGTGACAGGTGGTATAACGAGAACAACCCAAACAAATCCAAGGTACTTTTAATAAACGAGGGCAAGGTTCAAGTTAATAAAGCTTACAGGTTTGACTGCAACCGCGTTTAATACTTGGACAAGTACGAGCATGCGTACATAAGGTATCATTGTCATTGACCCGTTTACGATAACGATTGATTTTTAATTCGCGAGAAACAGAAGAAGGTGATTTACCTAAAATCATTCCAATCTTACACATACTATAATTCTTAGAAACAAAAGATAACAGTTGAAGACGATCATCGTAAGTTAAATGTTTATTTGTGCCAGTCATAAAATGACCTCCTTTCAAGACCATCACAAATCATCTCTTATTTCCATTATATTTCATTTATGTTTTCTTTCACTGTCCAATTTAACTTGATAATCTATAAGAAAATGTTATAAACTTTACATTTCTAGAGAAATGATTATAATTATAGTGTCGAAACAAATTTTTTAATTTGTTAACCGGAGGTTGCTTACTGGTTCTGATGATGACAGGCATTTTCTTGTCAATAATGATTTTTTACGTTGATGAGGAGAGTGATTTTATGAATCTAAATATTTATACTTTAATTAATTTATATACAAAACTAGCTTCTTTACTAGCAACCTCCTTCTCTAAGCTCAGCTTACTGATGAGTTGGTGAAACTCCAACGAAAGAGAATGTAAATAAGCTCTAAAATTCTACTTATAGTAGAATTTTTTAATGTTAAACATTAAAATGTCATATGAACAGATAGTTTTTGTTATTGATAAACTAATTATTTATTTTATGGAAAATAAATATGAAGGTAGATTAAAGAAAAAAGAAATAAACTTCATAAAAAATATTAATTCTACTATATTCCAATTTAAAACATTTAGAAGAAATAGAGAAGAATGAGATCTATTTCTGATTTTGCATACAACAGAAGATAGTTTGATAAATTTTACTCAGTTATTGAGAGTTTAAATAAAAAATTAATGGAAAAGGAAATCTGTGTTCTGATAGCAATGGCATCGCTAATGAAGTAAGAATTGAAATTCAAAAATTAGGAAAACATCACAATAAGATAATTGTTAATACAATTAAGATTATGCTGATTTTTTAGTTAGAACATGTTTTCATCAAGGAATGGATATTTGATTATAAATATTTAGTGACAAACTGTGCTCAATGATAAATAAGGAATAGTAAGTGATTTAAAACTCATGAACTCAATTAGATGGATACTTTATATGTAATTAAATTAATAAAGAATACATATAGTATTATCAAAAAATACTATAAAAATAAAATATAAGTCTATTAATTACACATAATACTGATGAGACTAGTTTTATATATTCTTTTAAATTGCTGTTTGAATTGTTATAATTAGTTCATATAATAAAGGGGATAATTATGAATTTTTTGAGAACATTACTTTCTGATATTTCAATAGCTATCACAATTGTTACATTTTTTGCTTCTTTGATGTCCAAAAAATCAAAAAAGAAATTGCTAATAATTTCAGTAGTATGTCTAGTAATATATGTGTTATTAAGCCTTGTAACGAGACTAAATGATAAAGTTGATGATGATATCAATTTTGAGTCTACCAATCCGCCTATTGTGAGCACTACCTCTATACCAACTACTAATCCAATAGAAGTGTCATCTCCTATTCCTACACCTTATATTAAGAGATTACTTAGTTTAGAACCTTTTGTTATTAGTAGTGGTAATACAGAAATCAAAACATCTTGTGAAGATAAGTTAGGAAACACGTTTGAACTTTGTGCTGTGCTGGGAAAAAGAACTGTAGATCCCATAGAACCATCAAAATATAGATATAATGCTGAGCCTCTTGAATATAATCTAAATAATAGTTATTCAAGACTTACAGGAACGATTGCTTTTTATGATGGAACAACTGAATCGTCAGGAAAGATTACAATATTTATAGATGATGAACTAATATACACATCACCAGATATAGATATGCGCACAGATCCGATAGATTTTGATATAGAATTGAATTATGGAAAATTTCTTAAAATATTGTGTCCGACTGATTCTACTGCATTCTATGAATCGAGTTATATAGTAACAAATCTTGTATTATATCAGTGATATTCGCCTGATACAAATTGATGTAATGAATTAAGACTATGAAAAAGTATATTGTAAACACAAACTAAGATTGTGAACTTATAATGTATAACAGACTTAACCGCTATGTTTATTAATAGTTCAATATAATAAAATAATAAATAGACTTTTAATAAAATTTTAGGATAATCCCTATTTATTGCTAATCAATAAGTTGTGTCTTTGAAAGCAAATATATATACGTATATATATTTGCTTAATTAATTATTCTTTTAAAATATCTTTGTAATATGATAGAATTTATAAATAGAAAATATTACATTACTAAGCTTCTCATATACTTTTCGGAGGTATTATGGCTAAAAAAAAGATCGATTTAATATGTTATGTTGAAGAAAAAATCAGACCATACACATTAAACGAAAAAGGAAAATCTTCATTAAAGAAATTTGAAACTGATTATGGAACTGATTTAATTATAGAATGTGTAGATACAAGTTTTTCTAATTATATCAGATATGATGCTAATGGAAAAATTACAAAAGATTCCGTTGAAAACTTTATAAATAAAATCGGTGGAATAGCTTATAACAAAAATTTGTCTCCAGTTGAAGCAAAAGTAAGACATGTGTTAAACATTGTTAAAACTAATTTTAATTACTACGATCAAAATATTGCTCGTTCACTCTTGAATAGATATATCAAGTCATTAAAAGAAAAGGACTACACTGAATTAGATTTAATTAGAGATTTTGATTCAGAATTAATCCCAATGATTCAAGAATGTAGAAATTGGTCTGATTGGTTCCAAAGAATGGAACAGTGGGAACAAGAAATAAATAACTGGGACAACAAGAGAAATGAAACAGAGGTAAATTATACTGATTGCATTTTACCAACTACGTTGTTTGAAAATTGTCCAACATATATTGCAAAAGTTTGTAAGCAAATAAACTGTAGTTTCGATAATAATCTTTTTGATTGTACTGCAGTAATGATGAGAAGATTATTGGAAATATTATTGATTTTGACATTCCAAAAGTTTGATATTGAAAATGAGATACTAAACCAAGATGGAACTTGTCATATTGTTCTCGATAAAATAATCAAAAATGCTCAAAATAGCAAAATAATTAATCTATCAGCAAGCAGTAAAAAAGATATGGAAAAGTATAAAACTCTTGGTAATTTTTCTGCACATAAAATATGGTACAATTGTACTGAGCCTGATATTCGAACTAACATTTTACATTTTCGAGTATTGATTGAAGAGTTAATGTACAAATCAGCAATAAAAGAGTAAGTTTTACCCGCTTCAGTTTGTTGGCAAAATATTAAACCCGAAAAGTTTTATTATTTTTATTAACATTTATTATAGGTTTAAATGGTTTTCCAATTAATGGCATGCAAAATCAGAAAATTTGTACTTATTTCATATTTTTATTTTCTTTAAAATATTGATGAATAAAAAATAATTAATTACTATCTAAGGATTAGTAGGGAGAACTTATGAAGAATATAAATACGGAAACTGTATATCACTATACATCACCAGAAGGAGTATATCAAATTCTGAAAAGTAAATCATTAAGATTTACCGATTGCCAATATTTGAATGACTCAGGTGAAATTTCATATATAGAACGCTTATTTAAGGAAGAGTATTGCAGAATTCTTAGAAATAGAAGTGAAGAAATATCGATTCCTAAATTTGTAAACCAAATATTTCAAAGTAGATTTGGAGAAGATCGGTTATTTTTTGGAGAGAACAAAAATGGTGATAATGAATTTTCAATCAAGAAATATCGTTACTATGTATTATGTGCATCTAGTGACTTTGATAGTTCAAGTATGTGGAGCTATTATATTAAAAACAATTCATACTATGGCTATAATTTAGGAATCGAGATTGCGACTTTAAAAAAATGTTTTGAAAACTCCTCCCAAAATTTAGATATTGAACTTCTTTCAGATAAGGTTGTATATGATGAGTTGGAACAAAGAAAAATAATTTTCAATAAACTTAATGAACTATTTCAAAACCTTGATAAGTCCACTGAATTACTTGATGAAAATAAGGAAGATAGAAGATTGATTAATGACTTTGTAGAAGGTATAGAGGAATTCATAAACATAAAGAAACTTTTTTTTAAAAACCCAGCATTTTCAAGCGAAAAAGAATATAGATTTGTATTGAAAATCCCTGAGAAATTCGATGGAAATAATTGTTTTAATTTAGATTATCGAGTAGGGAAAAGTGGAATTATCACACCATTTATTACATGGTTCTTTGGTTTAAATGAAAAAGAGTTGATGTTTAAGCAAATTACATTTGCACCAATGATAGAAATTGTGTTGGCTAGAGAGAGCTTCAGAAGATTTCTTGCCACATCAGTTTATGAAAATATTAAATTTGTGAACTCTTCAATGAATGTTAGATTTTAATTGTAGTTCATATTAAAATTTTGTGCTATTGTTACAACTCATTGTTCATTTTATACTATATAAAATTGTATTATTCTACTTTATTCGGTATAATTTTGCAATTATTTGATTCGAAATATAAAGTCAATAAATAGAAAAAATGGTAAAATTTGAAGTACTCCTAAATAATTAGACTAATAAGGAAGGTATAAATTGAACTAGTAGCATAAAAGTGGACAATAAAAAGTCTACTTATTCAATTGCAATAACAATTAAGATGATAAAAATTAAATAGTAACATAAAATCAATTTAACTTTTCAATTTTAAATTTTATTATATGATTCATTTGTATACTATAAGGAGATATTCATGAATACAAAAGATTGGATACTATTATTTACTCCGATTCTATGTAATGGAATTGTTGTTCTTGTATTGCAAAAAATGTTTGAGAGAAAACAACAGATTGCTAGAGAGAGGCGTATTTATGTGTCAGAATTGCAGAGAAAAATAGATTGTGCACTTTCATCCTTTATGAAGGTATTACAAACCTCAGGTAATGATATAAGTCAAGTAAATGCTGTAAATAATTTTGTCGAAGATTATTGTGCTGTATTCTATTATTATCAGCAAAATCAAAAGCTATTTGAAAAATTTTCTGTTAAAATGCAAAAATTAATAAATGAACATGAGAAAATGCAAGTTATACTTGATACACTACACAAAACAGGGCATTCTGATCAGCTAACTCACAACATGGAAGATTCATTGAGAAAAATATATGAGATTTTACAATCTATACAGCATGATTGCATTAATCATAAAGTATAAATTTTTAAATTATATTCTGATTTAGAATTATTCTTATTTAATGCTAATTACTAAATAAAGAGGTAAAGAATACGGAAAAAAATTAATGGTAAAAATTCTTCGAGTAAGCAATCAAAATTTATTGAAATCTTGAGTCTTTACAGTGAAAAGATGAATCTATCAGTAAAGTATCTCTAAAATTTGCATTTGCTTTTACAATGATTAGTATGATAAGTGAAGAATTAGCCCCAAATTGTTACAGCCAGTACCCTAAATAAAATATAAAATTAATAACAGAAAAGAAGGAATGACAAAGAGAACTACGTCGTTACTTTTTTTGCGTTGTTGTTGATCAATACGCAAACCACACAAGAAGGAGGTGAAAGTGAATGAAGGCATTTTTCGAAGAATACGGACTAGTCATTGTTGTTATTGCTTTTTCTTAGCATTTGCTAAAGGAGACTTTATGGCTCAATTAACACAAGGCATCTTAGACAGTTTCAATGGATTATTAGCGTAAACAGGAGGTAAAGAATGAGTGGTGCAATTGCATTTTATGGATTACTTATCTTTTTTGTCTTGGTGATATTCAGTGGTGCTGATTATAACAAGAAAATCATGATGGATGATGATGTCTATAATGCAACACGTACCACTCAGTTATCTGCTCTCCAAGATTCAATTAATATCGGTGATCTGATCGTTAACCATAAGTTATCCATGGATAAAGAGAAAGCCATGGAGTTATGGTTTGACAATTTTAATAAAAATAAGGATCTTAACTTAACCTATGAGATTGAAGCTGTTGGTAACCCCCAGCCATAGATGTTCGAGTAAAAGGATATAGTTCCTATTTAATGCTTGAAACAGAATGCATTGTCGACTATTTCTATCTTATCATCGTTGATGATCCCATAGAAAAGGAGTAACAATGAAATTACTAGAAACAATGAAGAAACAAAAGGTACTATCAACATTCATCTTAGTGCTGCTATTTGGTTTGTTGAGTTTTCTCAGCTTTAACCAAATCTTGAAATCTACGATAGACCTACAACCTATTCCGATTGCCAAAACATGCCTCAAGGAAGGCACAATCCTCAAACAAGACAACATTGCCATGAAAGAACTCCCAAGTGCTTCTATTACAGAGGGAGTCATTACAAACAAAGATTCCTTGATTGGGCAAGTTGTTGATTATGGGAATGCTTTAGCTGAAGGGTCTTCATTTTATGGTGATCTTCTTGCTGAAAAGAGTGATGTGAAAGATGCAGGATTATTTGAACTAGAAGAAGGACAAATTGCAACAACACTCGAAGTGAATGAAAAGACATCTTATTCGAATTCCCTAAGGGTTGGACATAAAGTTGATCTCTTCTTCAGTGGAACAGGAGTTGAGAATGAAGGAGAAAAAGAAAAAGTTATCTATGGCGAATTAGTCAAACAAGCAAAAGTACTTGCGATTTGTAGTGAACAAGATTCTGAGGAACAAGAATATCGTTCAACGAACTCACTTACTTATATCGTTGTTGCCCTATCCTATGAAGATGCTGACTTAGTTGGACGTGCCAAAGTCTTTGGGGAAGTATTTCCAGTTATTTCCTATGATGCCCTCCATAGTGTGGAAAACCCTGAGAATTATTATGATGGATTGAGAATGAAAGATGCAATCTATCAACGCACAATTGATATTAAACTCAATCCAATCATGGAAGGAGAAGTTCAAGATGAATGAACAACTTTTTCAGAGAATAAATCTAGGGATGTTGCAAAGTATTCTAGATCATGAAGATATTCGCGATGTGGTTTGTAATCCTAGTGGGAACATTGTTGTTACCTCCAATAAAATAGGAACTTTTACTTTGAAGGAAACAATCACAGAAGTTGAAGTTTCAAGGATATCGAATGATACTCATTTATCTGAAAGAACAGTGAGAAAACAACTCAAAATATTAGAACAAAAAAAGTATATCTTTCGCATTACTCGAAAACGAAAATGCAATGGATATACTAGTAATACATATTTTTTTGGAATGATTAAATGGTTTCAATCAGAATCAAGTATCTATTCAAGTTAACCTTTATTCCTTGATGTTCGAATACTCAAAATCATAATCACTAAAGTAACCAACACTACTATTATACTCACTGGAAGTAGATAAGAAAAATAAACTGAACTTTTCCAATACCCAATTCTATACAAATATAACCAATTCAATGTTGCAATTATTTCTAATACAAATAGTAATGAAGAAGCTGTTAAATATACTAATCCAAAATTTCTATTATTTTTTATAAAAAATCCTACTACAAAAAGAATAATTACCAGTATATACAGTGGGTTTGAACTAACATAATTCCCATAGATATTTGGTTCGTTAATTGAACTTAATGCACCCCAATAGGGTATACTTGTAAAAACTATATTTGAGATTGCTAAAATAAATATAATTATTTTCATAATGGTTTCCTTAATGTAATAATAACTGACAAGGTCTATGAAGTCAAACCTATAAAAATGTAGACTAAATAATTGATGTAAAAGTCAATTCGAAGAGAAGATAGTTTGAATTGAGTTCAAAGCGCTAAAAAATAAAAAGTATATCCTGCGCATTTCTCATAAACAAGAGTGAAGTGGATATACGAGTAAAATTTATTTATTAATGTAACTGACCACGTGAGACATGTAACTGAAATTCCAATTATTTACTAATTCTTAAAGTATGTTATTTATGGTAACAAAAATGATATTTATTTAGGGAGCAATGTCTTCAATCAACTTACAACATGCATGTTATGCGTTAGATGGTCAGTTACATTTATTAACTAAATATATCTTAATGATTATTTAATTTTTTAACCAAGACAAGTCAAATGCTTTTAATTAAGATGAACTTCTTAAAAATCCAATTATTTTAACTCAAGGCGTATGAATCTCCCAATGAACAAACAGATATTGAACAATTAGGAGGTACAATGGAGGTACAGATGCGGTAAATCGGCGATACAACTCCAAAATAGTCGAAGATATTCAAGTTTTTATCAATGTCAGCAAACATTAAAAAAACGGCTTAATTAAGCCGTTTTTGTATGCATCTGGTGCGGGTGACAGGGGTCGAACCTGCATGCCTCGCGGCGTTAGATCCTAAGTCTAGTGCGTCTGCCAATTTCGCCACACCCGCAGTGCTTTATTATTATAACAATCACCTATAGAAAAATCAAGAAGTTTCTTCTATGAAAATTAATAGTTTATCTTAGATTCATTCCTATGGATTAGCCACCAAATTAATGGATAACTTACATAATATTAACTCGAAGCAGTAACTAAGAAAAAGAATACCTATTAACTATGTATACATGTCATTGACTTGTATTCTTAACTTATTCCTAGTTATAATAAATTATGAGGTGTTTAGTATGAAAAAAGTCAAATTATTGTGGCAAGTCTTACGTTACACAGGTACCGATAAAATTGTATCTGGTTTCATAATCTTTTATTTTATCGCAACATTTTTAATTTTAATAACAGAACCAACCATTACAAACTATGGTGATGCTATGTGGTTTACATTTGTGACTTTCACTACCATCGGTTATGGTGAAATCGTGGTGAATAACCTGGTTGCTAGAATTATAACTGCATTCCTAGCTCTATATGGCATTATTGTTGTTGCACTAATACCTGGAGTTTTAGTGAGCTATTTTACAGAAATTAAATCTGTTAAACAAAATGATACAGTTATGCAATTCCTGAATAAATTAGAAAGACTTCCAGAGCTTACTAAAGAAGAACTGGAAGCCATATCGAAAAATGTTAAAAAACAAAAATACAAACTCTAAGAAATAAATTTTATTTGAATTTTACTACTCGATAACTATATTGCTCTACAGGTGGGATTATTTCACTGATTATCTTATTGGTATTGATATCAAGCTCTGACATGAGTGAATGATAACTTCCTAACCCCCAACCGATTACAATCGTATCACTTTCAGTTTTCATTGCGGAACCTGTAGCCATTGAATACTTTCCTTCAACTACATACTCTTTAAAATCTTCTAAATATAAATCTGATTCATTCAAAGTAAATTCTAAGACTCTAGTTTTCTCATTTGCATTTCCATTATCAAATAATAAAATTGTTCCATCTTTTGTGTATTTAGCATAATGTTGTCTTGAAAATTTTTGAGAGTCTTCCAAACCAAACATATCACCTACTCCACCTAGTATCCAATGAATATCACCTGTATCTCTACCTATTTTTATAACTTCATCTAGATTTCTAAAAGATATAACTAGATTATTATCAACAGGATCAATATTAATGCTATTGATATGAGCATAATCAGCTGCATAGAAATATTCATTCACATTCAAATAATCATTATTTTCAACTGATTGTGCAAATAATTCTGGATGATCCGAACTATCCCATTCAAAGATAACTTCACCTTCTTTTATTTCTTGAATATAAGCAGCTTTTACTCTAGTATATGTACCTAAATCATCCATATATACATTTCTATCAACTGCTCCAGTTAAAAGATAGTGATTTTTATCAATCATAATAAAATCATGATTTTCTACATAACCTCCCTGAGGTAATTTTTCTGATGGCAATAATTCAAGGGAGTCGATAACATGATACTCACAATCCATGATGTCAATTGCACCATATTCAATTCCAGTGAATGGTAGATGGTCTTTAAAATTCTCACTTGGATTAAAATATGAATAATATACTTCTCCATTAACATTATGCTTTTGAAAATTCATTAAAGAACCATGTTCATTGAATTCAGTAAAATAGAATAGCAAATCACCAGCACTGCTCATTTTAAATATAAAAGAATTTGATTCATCATTCAGTAAATCCCCATAGAAATCGCCTTCACTTGTACTATAACCTGTAAATTGAAGTGTTGGGAAATCTTCTGGTAATGTTTTAAGTTCTACATAGCGTACTTGTTGCCCATTTTTCATCATGATTTCCAAATTATTTAGAGGTGACAATTCATCAACCATAAATGTTGTATTTTCTTCAATTTTTTCACCATTGATATAAACTTCAGTTTTATTGTTTGTTGTAAAAGAGATTCGATTATTTATTTCAGTTGATAGCAATTTTGGAGTAGCAACTTGATGTAATTTTGTTAGATCAAGTTCTAAAGGAATATCATTGATTAGTATTTCTAACTCTGAAGTCGTTATTTCATCATATAGATGTTGTCCATCAAAAGATTGCACTGTGCTTTTATCATTCATTTGCTGGTTAAATCCCCAAAATAAAACAACTGCTAAAACTGTGACAGATAAAACAAACAGTGATAGTTTCTCCCAAACAACATTCTTTTTTTCCATAATAATCTCCTATTTTGCAAAATAAATGTATTTATACATTTCCTATATTTGATTAATATATTTTATCAAACCTTTTCATATTTATGTACTAAATTATGATTTTTCATAAAAAAAGCTATGGTTTTATCCACAGCTCTAAAAACTTATTTTAATCCTACGAAATATTCTTGTGCAAATTGTACAGCTTTTTTAAGTGCATCAGAAGTAACAGTTGCTCCTGTTGAAGCATCAACAGCTGCTATATCATCTTGCCCTGCAATTAAACTAGCAATGAAATCTGATCCATCAGCAGTTAATTTACCACCAAAGTCAGGAGTTTCTTGAGCATCTCTTACTTTGATATCAATAATTTTTCCATCTTTATCAAAAGTGATATGTGTTTCAACTTCTCCACCATAACCTTGAGTTACTACTTCAACAACCGTATTATCTGTTTCAGTGCTATGAGTTACTACACCTTCGAAGATTTCTCCGTTGATGGCAATATATACAGTTCTTGCAAAATCACCTACAAAGGCAATTGTAGCCCCTGTAACAGCATCTCTATCTTTGATTGCAACACTTTGTTGGTTCTCAGTTTTGAACATTTCATAAACTTGTTCAAGAGTCATTTTATTTTCTAAAATATGATTTACAATTGCATCGATTTGTTCACCATAGCTTCTTCCACCATTATAACCAGCAAAAGAAATACGTTTTGTTCCTTCAACATATGAACCATCTGCATACAATCCATGTTTACTTATTAAATCTTTAACCAATGTATCTTCTGTTAATGTTTCAATTCCAGCTTCTGTAGCTACATATTGGAAAACGATTAATGCTTTGTCCATTGGTACTTCAACTACTTTTTCTGGTGTTGAAGCAGCATCATTCTTAAATGTTAAATCTTTGAATGTAGTTTCATCAGTTAATTTATCAGTTGATGCTGATACCATAAATTGAGCAGCAGCTCCTGCATCATATGCTTCATCATAACCATAAGCAGTTAGTGTTGTTAATTTGTAATCATCACCAACTTTTTCAACAGTTGCATCAGAAATATTCATTAGATATCCCATGATATCTTTTTTAGAGTATTCTCCTTCTGTTCCTTTATTACGAATAATATCAAAGTTTAACTTTGTAATAATACCATCTGTAGTTTCTCCTTCGAATACAAATGTATCATTCTTTGGCTTGCCACTTGATGTAGTTCCAACCATTTCATACTCAGCAGCAAATGGTACTACTTCACCTGTTGTTTTTGCATCTTCTGGTTTTTTCTCTTCTGTTGGTTTTGTTGTACATGCAGTAAGTCCTAATACTAAAACTAATGCAAGTAAACTCTTCATTAAATTCTTCGTCATCTTGTCCTCCATTTTATTTAATGTATTCTAGCAACAAAATAATAAGTGAGCTAATTTTGTCGTAGATACATAATACCAAAATTTGATATCTAAAACAAACTATTTATAACGTTTATTTTTGTGAATTAATCAGTCTATCTCACAAGATGAGTTTAATTAAAAAATATCCTAAACTTTACCCCATCATTTGAATTTATAACATCATAGTGAAACCCATGTAAATCAAGGATGTTCTTACAAATTGCCAACCCCAATCCAGTCCCTTGTTTGTGTCCACTTTCAAATGCATTCCACAATACTTCCAACCTGTCATCGGGTATTTGTTCTCCTTCATTTTCAATACTGAATTCATTTAAACTTAATTCTATCTTTATTTTCCCATGATCTTTTACATGATGAATTGCATTACTAATCATGTTAGTGAAAACTGATTGCATTTGTTCCTCATCACAATGAATTATAGATTCTTTGATATTCATTTCCACTAAGATATGCTTATCTTTTAATAGACACTCGTATGAATCTATTATCTTTGTGAGTAATGATTCTATATCCACATCCTCTAATTTCAAATCAACTTTATGTAATTCTAATTTAGAGAGTTCTAACATTGATTTTACAAGCTTATTTATTTTCTGAGTTTCCTCATCAATAATCTTCAGATATTGTTTACGTTTTTCTTCATCCTCTGTTTCTTCAATCAATTCACTATATCCATTAATAATTGCAATTGGTGTTTTCATTTCGTGTGTAAAATTCGCTACAAATTCTTTTCTAGTTTTTTCAAGCAAACGAACTTGTTCAATTTCATTCTCTAAGCTACTCATTGTATTTTTCAATTTATCTGACATTTCATTAATGCTATCTGCAAGTGATCCAATTTCAGTAGAATCCTTAATTTTTAATTTTTCATCAAAATCATGATTCTCTATTTTCTTAGCAACACTTTGAATCTTTTTAATCGGATCTACAATAATTTTAGTACATAACCAACTTAATAAAACCGCTAGTATCAACGCTATTGAATAAGTGAACGCATTGTCTTTTACATATTGCAACGTCATATTGCTTGAAATCTTTGGATAGTAAAGTAGAAATATCATGTACCCTTTTCTTGTCTCATCGGTATCATCGTTAAGTGTTCCATTATAAATAGGTAATCTTGCATATAGATAATATTTTCCATCTATTTCTAATGGCATAAATTCATATCCACCATATATCTTACTTTTATTAAAACCATGAGTTTTATCATTTTTTATTTTTTCTAAAACATCATCAAATACATCATTTTGATTAATTAAGTTATATTGAAGATACATACTACCAGTTTGACCTTGTCCATACAAATAATCATCATCACTGTAACTATCCAAAAGTAAACTTTCCATCATATTTGACGTATCACCATCTATTATCGTATTTCCATTTATCGCAAGATATGTCGGGGAAATAATTTGAACATTTTTCTTATTATTTATCCATGTAGAATCCGCTAACATCATTTCTCCATGACTACTTACTTCACCTACGACTCTTCCATCAATATCTCTAACCTTATCACCATCCACTGAGTAATATTTTTTTTCAGTTTTAACTCCTGAAATATCTACTCTTGCTTCTTTTACATCTTTTAGACTATCAATGATATTTCGTTTTATATCATCACTCAGCGCTGATAAATCAATGTAATACGTATTTTGCTTATCCGTATTTGGATACTCAATTAAATCAATGTAGTTATGATTTAATTCCGATTCAAAGACAACATTGTAATCTGCATCTAAAATAAAACTTTTTTGACTATACCGTTCAAGTTGTTGAACAAATTGATCAATATATTCTTTAAATGATTGGTCGTATATATTATTACTCTTAACAATTAAGCTATTTAAATCATGATATGCTTCTCGAATCGGAATAAAATAATTTTGATTTGAATTCATAACGATATAGTTATTTACATATCCTTTAATTCCCTGATAGGCTTGAAGTGTCAACACAAGTACAAAAGAAGTAACAAATAATATCACCATTCTTACGCTTAGTTTATTCTTCATTTTGACTATCCTCAATACTAAATCGATATCCAGACTTTATTACAGTATGTATATAATTTGAACACCCTTTTAGATTCTTTCTTAACATTTTGACATAAGTATCTACTGCTCTAGCATCACCATAATAATCATAACCCCATATCTTATTTAGAATTTGGTCACGCGTTAAAAGAATATCTTTATTTTCAACAAAATACATTAGTAAACTAAACTCTTTGCTGGATAGACTTTTTTTCTCAAAATCAATTTCAATTTCATGTGTATCCGTATGTAATACTAAATCACCTACTTTGATAGTAGGTAATAACTTCTTATCACGTTTGATTAATGCCATGCACTTCGCATATAACAAAGAAGGTTTAAATGGTTTTGTAATATAATCATCTGCTCCTAGTTCATAAGCTTTTAGTTGATCTTCATCTTCAAATAAGGCACTAATAAAAATAATTGGAGTTTGTTTGATGTTTCTTATTTTTCTACATACTTCATACCCATTAAGATGAGGCATCATAATATCAAGGAGAACTAAATCAAAATCTTCTCTAAACAATTCAATAGCTTCTAGACCATCACTAGCTTCTATTATCTCAATCTCTTTCTTTGAAAAGTATTCTTTAATAAAATTTCTTATTAATTCTTCATCTTCTACTAAAAGTATTTTATACATAAGTTTATCTCCTCAAACTTATTTTATTTAAATTCTGTGTAATCTATGTGTAAATCATAAACTAAAATCAATCTTTTTTGTATTGTTTGTTTTTATTTGTACAACAGTTATAATAGTAATAGAGGTGATTGCAATGCTAAACAAACATTATGATAATTTATTTGAAGTTGAGTTGGATACAATGATTAAAAAGGAAAAGACAATTGATAACCAGTACCATACGGTATTTAACGATACTCTTTTTTATGTAAAATCTGGCGGCATGGAAAGTGATCGAGGATTTATAAATAATGAAGAACTACTTGATATCTATGTTGAAGATAACGAAGTTTGGCATGTCACTAAATCCAAGTTAAATGATCCAATCCATATTCAAGTTGATTTAAACTATCGCTTATTTAAATCTCAAATTCATTCTGCACAACATTTAATGTGTACCATTATGAATACTGATTACCACGCAAAAACGATTATGTTTAAGACTGGTGAATTAGAAAGTGAAATTGAAATGGGATTTGATTCACTAAATCGTGATATTTTAAATGAGATAGAAAGAAAATGCAACGAGCATATACGTGAAGATATATCTATTGTTATCTCATATCCAACGAAGGAAGAAGCACTTGAAAATATTTGGGAAGATTATGGTGATGACTTCGATTGGAATACCCAACTACGCTCAGTAGCTATTCCTGGAATTGATTATGATTTATGTGCTTGTATTCATGTGCCAAGTCTACGTTACATTCAAGGTATAAAATTTCTAGGTTATGAAAAAACAACACGTGGATTTAAAATAAGTTTTGTTGCTGGATCACAATTATTCGATTATATTCAAAAACATTATGATGTATTCCATGAAGCTAGTAAATCATTAGCAATAGCTCAGTTAGAAATCAATGAAAGTATTCAAAAGCTATTCCAAGAGAAAAAAGATTTAACTTCATCCTTAAATGATTACAAACAGAAATATTTTGATTTTCTTGCAAAAGATTTATGTGCTACTCCCAATACTTATTTGTTTGAAGAATTTAACTCAATGGATATCAAATCATTCCAACAACTTTGTTCAACAATCACAAATCACTATGATAAAGGAATTATCTTCGTTTTAAAAATAGATGAAAAATGTCATGTTGTTGTGGCAAAAAATAAATCAATAGATATCCAAGCAAATGAAATATTTAAAAGTATTGCTCAAACTTACGAATTAAAAGGTGGTGGTAACCCAGTCATCTCACAAGGTGGAGGTATCTATTCAAGTGATTTAGTTAATCACTGCAAATCGCTTATAAATAAAATGAATGAAGCCTAAACGCTTCATTCATTTATTTTACCCAAGTCTTGATCCGTTTGGAACTGGGAATTCTGGAATTGCCAATACTGGTTTAATTCCATCTTGATATCCAATATCGAAAATCATTCCTTCTGATACTTCACCACTAATTTTCTTAGGTCCTAGATTTACAATAAATACTGCTTGTTTACCAATAACTTCTGTTGGATCTTCTCTTTCTTGTTTAAACCCAACAAGAATATTACGTGTAAATTCACCAAAATCTACTGTAAGTTTTACCATACGTGTTGAACGAGGAACATCCTCTACATTTAAAATTGTACCTACACGTACATCTAATTTTTCGATATCATCAATTGTTATGATCGGTTTTACTTCAGCCATTTTCACTATCTCCTGTTCTTTTCTATATTTTATCACTTGCACTACTTTATTTCTATGGATAAATGAATTAAAATACTTATTATGCGAGGGTTTATGAAGAATAAAAGCAAAGTCATACCATTAATACAAAATATAATAGTGAGTCTATTCTTTTTAAGCATCGGTATTTTATTTTTTATTAATTATGAGTCCATTTGGATAGCACTCTATGTTCTTACTGTTATTGGACTAACACTTTTGGGTTTATCTCAACTTTGGGATTTCATAAAAGGAAGAAAAACTAAATCAATCATTGATTATTTTCCCATGTTATCAAGTTTTGGATTCGCAATTTTTATTTTTGTATTTCCTATTAACTTCTTTAGATTTGTTCACTTTGTCATTGGTTGGTGGATTTTAATTAACGCAATCATTGGTTTTATCAATTTTATTGTCTACCGAAGAGATTCTTTAAGAGGTGCTTCATGGGTATTTATTAAAAGTTTAATTGATTTAATCTTTGCACTAACTTTGATTCTTTCTCCTAGAAATAAACTTTGGATTCTTTCATTGTTTGCAGGACTCTATTTTATATTCTATGGCTTAATTTCAACTTCCCAATCAATTAAAGATGTATTGCCTGATAATACAAAAAATAAAGTAAGAAGACATTTAACAATTTCTGCACCTGTTCTTTTGGCTGCACTAATACCCCAACATTTTTTCTTCAGTATCAAAGAAATGGTTAAACAAAATAAAATGTTACTCGATACAAATCCATATGATGATTCTCTTTCCGATTTAGAAGTGTTTATCTACCTAAAAGAGTCTGGACCTGAATCACTTGGCCATGTTGATATCGCTTTGCAAGATAAAATTTATTCATATGGCTGTCACGACCCAGAAAACAGAGAATTGTTTGGTACTTTAGGTGATGGTGTACTCATTATTTCTGATCGAAATTCATTTATTCAAAATGCAATAGAACATGATGGAAAAACAATAATCGGTTATAAAATAAAATTAACTGACACACAGAAAGAAATTATACAAAAACGTTTAGATGCACTCCTTGATAGAACTGTTGAATGGAAACCAAAAGCCCAAATCGATATCGAGAATCATGTTGATCCAACACAAGATATTGATTATGCATCACGTGTCTACAAAAACTGTAAAGCTTCTATGTATAAATTTACACCAGGAAAATTCAAAACTTATTTTGTTTTTAGTACCAATTGTGTATTACTTGCGGATTATTTGATTCGTACTCCTGAGCTAGACTTAATTAAAACTAGTGGGATTGTAACCCCTGGAAGTTATATAAGTTTTCTAAATCAAGAATTGGCTCGTGAAAAAAGTTTAGTAACCGAAAGAACGATTTATCAAATAAAATAACTATCATAGAAATGATAGTTATTTTCTATTTATGATTAAACTCTTTAACTGCTGTTTCTATTATTTTAATATCCCCTGAATTTACATATAGATAGTGTGGTTTTCTACCATATTTAAATGATACTCGAAAAACATTATTTTGATTTTCAATTAATAACTCACTTATATTTTGTCTTTTATAAAGTTTTCCCATAATCACAATGCCTTCATTGGAAAATCCACTTTTTACCCTTAAATAACACAATCCAACGATAAAGACCACTGAACCTTGAATGAAATAGAAAAATGATTTCTCCCTTATTATCAAAAACAATGAAATAGCACACAAAATGAGTGTAATGTATTTACTAGATCCTGCATCTGTTCTAACTATTACTGGCTTTGAGTTTTTCAATAATCCAAACATAATCACAATAACTAATAAATCAATTCCATAAAATAGTAAATCTTCCATGATACCACTCACTTTCTATTCCAGTTATTTATATACAATTCTTTCAATACAATAAAAAGGCACTTCTGCCTTTTATTTTGTCAGTATTAATTTCATATCTTTCTCTAAGATATCCTTAATTAATTGTTCATAGAATGTACCCTTAAGCTTCTCTTGTGCTTTAAGAAGTGTTTCTTTACACAAACGACTTTCATTTTTGAAATAATAGCACTTCGCTGCACGATAGTAATAAATACCTGATGTAAAATCAGTACCTGAGCTTTTCGCAAGATCAAGCATTTCATTTAAATACTTTCCACTATGCTTAAGATTGATTTCATATGTATATTCAGTTTCTTTCATGACTGCTTCATAACTTGATTTATTTTTAAACGAATCATAAAGTTCACGCATACGTTGATATGCTTGAGTTGCTCTTTCTTCATCATTTAATTCAATGTAAAAAGCTACTTCTTTTTGTCTAACGTAAAATTCATCACCTGGACGAATTTTGTAAGAATTAATATCATTAAATAATTCTTTTGTCTTTTCGATATCACCTTTCATTAGATAAGCATCAATCTTCATCATAGCATGCATCTTCTTTGGAAAAAATAGTTTACTCATTACACTATTTAATTCCGCTAAGAATCCATCCGGATTATTGTCTTGATAAAGTAATCCTGTTAATTTAACAATTTGATTACGGAATAAAATAAAGTATAAAAAATAACTCCCCAATGAGATGGCACATAAAATTAAAAATAACATCCAGTTCATATACAGTCCTCCGTGCTAAATTATACCAATTAAAAGAGGAAATTTCCATTCCCTCTTTATATTTTAGTCATTTTCGTTTGATTCAATCGTTGAAACCACTTTATAGCCAGCATCATTTAATATTTTACCCATCACATGATGATCAACATTATTTGCACGTATTACCACATCAATGTGTTCAGGTTTTCTATATACAGCTAAATTTGTAATATTTGCATTTTGACCAAAGAATAATTCTGTAATGTTAGATAATATCCCTGGATGATCTTCAGCAATCTCCAATACGTAACGAGCTCCGCCAGTATAATAGCCTAGTAAATCTACAAAAGCATCAAAAATATCATTTTGAGTAATAATACCTACAATCTCATCACCTTTTACAACAGGTAAACAACCAATATCATTTTTTCTCATTTTTACAGCTGCTTCTTCTAACAAAGCATCTGGATTAATTGTTTGAACATCTTTTATCATGACATCCTTTACTGTTGTCTTTGAGAGTAAGTAATTCAATTCATAAATAGAAAGACTTGTTGCTTGGCTTGGTGTATTTGCAGTTATTGTTCCTTCTGTAATTAACCCAACAAGTTTTCCTTCTGCAACTACAGGAATACGATGGAAATCATTTTGAGCCATAATATCCAATGCTTTACTAATTGCAGTATCAACTGTAATGCAATATGGATTATGAGTCATCCTATCTTTTACATACATGCGTTTATCCTCCTAGATATGCTTTTTTAATCGCATCACTGCTTGCTAACTCTTCACCAGTTCCTGTTAAAACGATTTCACCAGTTTCAAGTACATAAGCACGATCTGCTATTCCTAATGCCATTTTAGCATTTTGTTCTACTAAAAGAACAGTAGTTCCTTGATTATTTATATCTTCAATGATTGAAAATATCTCTTTTACCAGAAGTGGGGCTAATCCCATACTTGGTTCATCCAATAAAAGGATTTTAGGTTTTGCCATAAGCGCTCTACCCATTGCCAACATTTGTTGCTCTCCACCAGATAATGTACCCGCTAATTGTTTTCTACGCTCTTTTAAACGAGGAAAACGAGTATAAATCATCTCTAAATCTTTTGCTATACCCTCTTTATCTTTACGTGTGAAGGCACCTAATTCTAAATTTTCTTCTACTGTTTGTTCTGCAAATACACGACGTCTTTCAGGGACTTGGGCTAAACCCATCATTACAATCTTATCTGCACCAGTTTTTGTAATATCCTTATCTTCTAATAATATTTTACCACCTGCTGGTTTCAACAAACCAGAGATTGCATGTAAAATTGTTGTTTTTCCTGCACCATTGGCACCAATTAATGCCACAATCTCCCCTTGTTTTATTTCAAATGAAACATCTTTTATCGCTTCGATAACACCATATCGAACATTCAAATTTTCTATTTTCAACATATTATTCACCTAAATAAGCCTTAATTACTTGTTTATTATTTTGAATTTCACTAGGTGTTCCACTAGCTAATACAGTTCCATAATTCAATACTGTAATCTTTTCACAGATTCCCATAACCAATTTCATATCATGTTCAATTAATAAGATTGAGATCTTAAATTGATCACGTACATGTTTAATAGTTTCCATAAGTTCTTTTGTTTCTTGTGGATTCATTCCAGCAGCAGGTTCATCTAGAAGTAATAGTTTTGGATTAGTTGCAAGTGCTCTAGCAATCTCTAACTCACGTTGTTTACCATATGGTAAATTAGAAGCTTTAATATGTGCATAAGAATGAAGTTTGAACACTTCTAATAATTTCATTGATTCTTTTTCGATGAAGTCTTCATCATGATGAAACGCTGGTGTTCTCAATATTCCTTGAAACAAGGAATAACGAACTTGATTATGCATTCCAATTTTTACATTTTCAATAACTGATAAATCACTAAATAAACGAATATTTTGAAATGTACGAGCAATTCCAAGTTTTGCAATTGCACTTGGTACTTTTCGATTTAATTTAACACCATTTAATTTAATCACACCATCCGTTGGTACATAAACACCTGTCAACAAGTTGAAAATCGTTGTCTTCCCTGCACCATTAGGTCCAATTAAACCATACAATTGATTCTCTTCAATTTCAAGATTGAAATCATCTACGGCACGCAATCCACCAAAGTTAATTCCTAAATCTTTAACTTCAAGTACTGTACTCATTCCTGTGCCTCCTTCTTTATGATTTTATTCTTAATTTTTCGGATTATCTCCTTAAATGCTGGTGAATTTTTCGCTAACATCATAATAATTAATACAAGTGCATAAATCATTGTTCTATAGCTAGATACACTTCTTAATAATTCTGGAAGTATTGTCAAGACAATTGCCGATACAATTGCACCCTTGATATTACCCATACCACCTAGTACAACCATAACAAGAATTTCTATTGATTTATTAAAAGTGAATGCTTTTGGTTCAATAATACCCATATAGTGTGCATATAATCCACCTGCTACACCTGCAAAGAATGCTGCAAAGATAAATGCTAAAATCTTATAATACGATGTATTGATACCACTAGCTTCAGCTGCAATCTCATCTTCCCTTACCGAGATGATTGCACGACCATGTCGCGACTTGATAAGCATGACAATGATAATAACTGTTGCTACTGCTAGAAAATATGCCCACATAAAGTTTGAATAACGTGGAATTCCTGAGTACCCTTTTGCACCACCAACAAATGACAAGTTTAATAAAATAGTACGTATTACTTCACCAAATGCCAATGTGATAATTGCTAAATAATCCCCACGTAATCGAAGTGTTGGTACACCAATAATCACCCCAAAGACTAATGCCAATAAACCACCAACAAGAAGTGCTAATGGGAAACTAACGATTGCAGGCAATGAAGCAAATACAACTTTTGTACAATATGCCGAAGCATATGCACCTACTGCCATAAATCCCGCATGACCTAGTGTTAATTGTCCTAAAAATCCTGTTGTTAGATTTAAACTAACTACTAAAATAATATTAATACATGTTGATAATAAAATACCTGAATAGTAACGATTAATAATTCCTTGTTGAGTTAACACTGTAATAATTGCAAATACACCAATGATTCCTAGAAGTGTAGCTAGGATTAATAATTTCTTATTTTCTTTTAGTTTTTTCATATTATCCTCCTACACTTTCTCTTTGCGGTTTTTGCCTAATAGACCCGCAGGTTTAAATACAAGAACAACAATAAGAACTAAAAATACAATCGCATCTGTCATTTGAGATGAAATGTATGCTTTTGTTAAGCTTTCAATAATACCCAAAATAAAACCACCTAAAACAGCCCCAGGTATAATTCCAATACCACCAACAACAGCAGCAATGAAAGCTTTAATACCTAAAGTAGAACCCATAAATGGATTAATAAGTGGATAAGATGAACTATATAAAATGCCCGCAACTGCCGCTAACGCCGACCCAATTGCGAAGGTGATGGATATTGTTTTATTGATATTGATACCCATTAACTGAGCAGCGCCTTGGTCTTCACTAACAGCACGCATAGCGCGACCAGTCTTAGTTAATTTTACAAATCGATCTAAAACAATCATCAAAATAACGGACACAACAAAAGTTAAGTAGTAATTTGCACTAATTGAAAAACTACCTAATGTTAATGGCGGAAGTTGAATGATTGTAGGAAATGATTTTGGATTGGATGTAAAAATCAATTGGAAAAGACTTTGCAAAAAGAATGATATCCCAATTGCAGTAATTAACAAATAGATACGTGAAGCATTACGCAAAGGTTTGTAGGCAACCTTTTCAATACAAATACCTAAACCTGCACAGACAATTATTGAAACTGGAATTGATAACCAAATTGGCATTCCCATCAAGGTTGTACACACAAAAACTGTGTAAGATCCAACCATTATAATTTCGCCATGTGCAAAGTTAATCAATTTCGCAATCCCATAAACCATGGTATATCCTAGCGCTACTAACGCATAGATACTTCCGATATTTAATCCATTGATTAACTGTAGAAAAAATTGAGAAATATTCATTTTTGTACCTCCCCTATAATTGAAAAGAAAAGAGAACCTTCCGGTTCTCCATTCTTATTCTTTAAACACTATTTTTGATAAGAAGTGTATTTACCATCTTTAATTGTAATGAATGCTAAATCTTTGATTGGATCCCCATTGTCATCAAATTCTAAGTGTCCTAATACTCCATCAAATGAAATATTATTTAAAGCATCAACGATTGCTTGTGGATCAGTTGAACCAGCTTCTTCAATTGCTTGAAGCATTAATTTTGCACAATCATAACCTAAGTATGCGAATGCAGTAGCATCTACACCATATTTAGCTTTGTAAGCTTCAGCCCATGCAATAATTTCTGGATCATCTGGTGAATAGTGATTAACAAATACTGAACCTTCTAAAACAGTTGGATCATCGCTAACACTTAATACGCCATCCCAACCATCACCACCGATGAATTGAGCTTCAATTCCTAATGCTCTAGCTTGTTTAGTAATTAATGCGATATCTTTATAATAATTAGGAATGTAAAGAACATCTACATTTGATTCTTTAATTTTAGTTAATTGAGTATTGAAATCTGTATCTCCTGTTGAATATCCTTCAACATCAACAACTTGACCACCTTTGCCTTCAAAAGCAGTTTTAAAGTTTTCCATTAATCCTTCTGAATAATCAGCACCTGTATCATAGATAACAGCTGCAGTTTTTGCACCTAATGTATCAAAAGCAAATTCACCCATCATTTTAGCTTGATATGGATCTGTGAAACATCCTCTAAATACGTTTGGTCCAGTTTCTGTAAATGCTAATGCAGTTGCAGATGGAGATAAGATTGGAGTTCCTACACCTTGAGATGCAGTACCAATCGCAGTAGATTCACCACTTAATACAGCACCAACAATAGCAGTTGCTTTATCACTATCTACTAATTTATTATAAGCATTTGTTGCTTCGGTGTTATCACCTTTAGAATCATAAGCCACTAGCTTAACAGTCTTGCCCAGCAGTGAATTCCCAGCCTCATTAAATTCAGTAATTGCTAGATCTATTCCGTTTTTAACAGCGATTCCATAAACAGAAGTGTCACCTTCGTAAGGACCGATTGCACCAATGATAATTGCATCAGTATCAGTTCCTCCACCTGCATTACCTGCAGTTTGGCCTGGTTCAGAGGAACACGCAACCATTGAAGCTGCTAATCCAAGAACAAGACCGCTTTTAACTAGTTTTTTAAAATTCATAACTTTTCCCTCGATCTTTCTCTATCCCTAAATGAGATGAACTTATTATATGAAATATATTTCACATTTTCAACACATTTATGAAATTTTTTTCTTTTTTTATGAAAACTTTTTCATTTATTTACATTTTTATTGAAAATATCCTTTTAAAAGGCTTTATTCTTGAACTAATTTATAAATGAGCTATAGTAATATTAAGGTGATATCATGAAAACTATTATCCTATTTATTTTATCTTTCTTACTTTTTATTGGTTTAAGTGGATGCAAACAAAAAGATGAGTTCAACTATAATCAATTGTCCGTTGCCAACCCTTATGAGTCTGTGGAATCATCAGATGCTTTTAAAGATGACTTAGACATTGTTATTAGTGCTCCCATTGGTGCTACAAATATAACCTACTATATTATCAATAAAAAAGTAGCTCAAATTGATTTTCTATTAAACGATGTCTTCTATACTTATCGTGCGAGTAAATCCGTAAGTTCAATGTTACATGGTAACTATGAAACAGTTAAGAAATATGAACAGTTTTTCATTGAAAACAATATCGAAGTAAACATTAACACTACAGAATCCGATAAAAAAGTCGTTACTTGGGAATATAAGAATATTAATTATTCATTAACAGCCGAAAGTCCAGTTAACAATGAAGACTTGTTGTCATTCGTTCAAAATTCATTAAATTAAGGGAGCATATCCCTTTTCTTTTTCTATAAATCGTAATTTATCACTTATTCAACTTTGTATTTTATAATAAATTTAGACCTATCATGAGCATCCAAATTAACCTTATATTACTTTTGTTCATGATAACTTCTTAGTTTTGGAGGAACTTATGAACTTTACTTATTTATCAATGTTTTTTATTTTATTAGGTATCTTTTGTGCAATCTTAATTACAATCGACATTCTACTTCATCCTCAAGAAATGAAAGTAATGAATTTTGTATGGCCTATCAATGCACTCTGGGCAGGGCCACTTTGTGTGTGGGCTTACTTCACCTTAGGAAAGCATCGCAAAATGAAAATGAATATGCCCGATATGAATATGGACTCTTCAAGTATGAAAATGGATATGCCTGATATGAATATGGACTCTTCAAACATGAAAATGGATATGCCTAATATGAACATGGATTCTTCAAGCATGAAAATGGATATGCCTAATATGAACATGGATTCTTCAAGCATGAAAATGGATATGCCTGATATGCACATGGATTCTTCAAGCATGAAAATGGATATGCCTGATATGCACATGGACGCTGCAAAGATGAAAACAAACATGCACAAAGAAAAATATTCATCCTATTGGCAAGGAATCATTGTCGATACTTTGCATTGTGGAGCAGGATGTAGCTTAGCTGATTTAATTGGACCTTGGATTTTCTTATTAATACCATTTACTTTATTCAATCATCTTATTTTTGGTGAATGGGTATTGGATTTTATTATCGCTTTATTAATCGGGGCTACATTTCAATATGCAGCAATTGCACCGATGAGAAAAGAAAAAGGGTTCAAAGTATGGATTCAAGCACTTAAGATTGATTTCTTTTCATTAACTTCTTGGCAAGTTGGTATGTATGGTTGGATGGCAATTTGTACATTTGTTCTTTTTGGAAAATTACCAGTAACAACTCCTGAGTTTTGGTTTATGATGCAAATCGCTATGCTTTGTGGTTTTATTACTGCTTATCCAATGAATTGGTATTTAGTGAAAAAAGGTATCAAATCTGGAATGTAATATTCAATATAAAAAGTAGATGCTATTAGAACTAATCATTAAATTTCTAATTCATCTACTTTTATTTTATGTCTTAATCAGTTTGTATTCCGCTTTCCAAAACTTCAATAATTTGTATTGCATTGGTTGCAGCACCTTTTCGAATTTGATCACCAACACACCAAAGTGATATTCCATTTTCAAAAACTAAATCATTTCTAAGTCTTCCTACATATACTAAATCTTGATTACTTACTTCAAGTGGTGTTGGTTCATTTTCTAAAACAATTCCCTTTGTTTCTTGAAGAGATTTTTTTATTTGTTCAAGTTCTACTTTTTCTTCAGTTATGCATGTAATTGAAATCGAATGAGATCGAATAACTGGAACACGCACACATGTACAGTTGACTAACAACTTATCATTATGAAGTATTTTTCTTCCTTCATTTTGCATTTTCATTTCTTCGCTCGTATAACCATTTTTATCATAACTACCAATTTGGGGAATACAGTTATATGCAATTTGTTTTGTAAAAACTTCTGGCAATACCACTTGCCCTTGAGCTAAGGCTCGAATCTGTGCATTAAGTTCTTGCATTCCTTTGACTCCTGCTCCAGATACAGCTTGATAAGTTGAAGCGATAATCTTTTCAATTTTAGAACATTTATTAATACCGTTCATCGCAACCATCGAAATAATTGTTGAACAATTTGGATTTGCAATAATTCCTGAATGCTTAAAACAATCTTCTGGATTAACTTCAGGCACAACAAGTGGCACGTTCTCATTCATTCTAAATGCACTGCTGTTGTCAATATAGACTGCTCCAGCATCCACCACTACTTGAGCGATCTCTTTTGATAAATCTGCTTCCAATGCTCCCAAAACATAATCCAAGCCATCAAAATTTTTATTGGTCATATTTTCAACTTCAATTATTTTCCCATTGAATTCAAATGTTTTTCCAACACTTCTTTCACTTGCAAATAATCGAAGTTCTTCGATATCTAACTTTCTCTCTTCCAGTACTCTCATCATTTGTTGACCAACTGCACCAGTACATCCTAATATTCCTATTTTCATTTATTCACCCCTTATGCAAATGTGTCATATAAAACGCGAATCGCTTTTTCAAAATCTTCATTTTCAACACCAACAATAATATTAATCTCATCACTACCTTGTGCAATCATGCGAATATTAATTTCATGCTCACCTAATGTTTTAAACAATTGTCCTGATACACCAATATGTTTCGCCATGTTTCTACCTACAATTGCAAGTAGAGATAAATTATTTGTTACTTTAATGTTTTCTGATTCAGTAACTTGTTTCAATTCACTAACCACATCATATAGAACTCTTTCAATCATTTTACTTGATACAACAATCGAAAAGTTATCAATACCACTTGGTACATGTTCAACATTGATACGATATTTTTCAAACACCTCAAGTGCTTTACGAAGTAATCCCACTTCATTGGAAGCATTATGTCGATACAAAGTAATAACAGTAAAATCTTTTTTACCTGCAATTCCTGTAATGATATTTTTTGAATCATCATGAGGTATTGTTTCACAAATCATTGTACCTTTAAATGTAGGTTCATTTGTATTAAGAATTAGAATTGGTATATTCAAATCTTTTACAGGGTAGATTGCATCTTCATGCAATACATTAGCTCCCATATAAGATAATTCTCTTAGCTCACTATACGTAATTTTTTCAATTTGTTTTGGGTGCGAAATGATCGCTGGATCAGCCATTAAAATCCCTGATACATCTGTCCAATTTTCATACACAGAAGCATTTATTACTCTCGCTAAGATACTACCCGTAATATCAGATCCGCCTCTTTTCATTACATGGATTGTTCCGTCAGGATAAGCTCCATAGAATCCAGGAACTACAATTTGACCATATTGTTCAACCGCTTCCTTTACCAACATTTCAGTTTTCTCAAAATCAATTGTTCCATCATAGTTAAATAGAAGTATATCTTTTGCATCTACGAATTTATATCCCAAGAAATCAGAGAGAAGGATTCCTGTAAGATATTCTCCTCTTGATACCAAATAATCGATTGGACAACGCTTTGTAAGTTCTAATTCTAACTCTTCTAAATCCACAAGAATATTTGTTTTTAAATTTAACTCTTCTTGAATTTTTAAGAATCGATTGCATATAGAATTAAATAAATCTTTAAATGAAACTGAATATTGAAGATGAGCATGGATTAAATAAAGAAGATCAGTTATCTTATTATCCCCTTTATATCTTTTGCCAGAAGCACTTGTTACGACAATCTTTCGCTCTGGATTTTGATTGATTATTGATTTTACTTTATGAAATTGTTCACTTGAGGCTACTGATGAACCACCAAATTTAGATACAATCATTTAATCTTCCTCTTTTCTTAAACAAACACATGTCTTATCCAACTGCATAATACAGTTCAAATATTCATTTCTTTCTTCAGGTGTTATTGGTTTGGATGTTGCGATTCTTCTTCCATCAACTTCTATTTTATTTTTAATTATTTCATCATCAAATTGATATTGATTTGCACAAAACACATAAGTAAACTTGCACATCGTTTTATCCATATTAAGTTTCTTATCAAATTCAATTTTGTTTACTTTATGTTCAACTATATCCAAAAGATCTTGAATCATTGCGTTTGCAGTTGGTAATTGTCCTGCTCCTTGACCGACAAATTGAAGGTAGCCAATACTATCACCATACAGTTCAATCATATTATTGTTTTTATCAACACTTGCAAACAAACTATCATTTCTTATTAATACGGGTTCAACACTTCCATACATTTGGTTGCCTTTCGTTTTTGAAAAACCTATGTATTTTATTGTATATCCCTTTTTCGAAAAGAATTCTAAATCAACTAATTTTATCTTTCTTAGACTTATGCAATCATATTCTTCAAATGGAATAATACTTTCATAAGCAAGTGATGATGAAATCATAATTTTACGTTGAACATCAAAACCATCAATATCAGCCGATGGATCTGCTTCTGCATATCCTAATCGTTTTGCTTCTTGCAAACAAACATCAAAATCAATCTTTTCCTTAGCCATTCTATCTAAGATATAATTTGTGGTTCCATTTAATATCCCTTTTATCGAATGAATTTGGTCAACACGTTTAGCCTTGATACAAGATTCAATCCAAGGTATACCGCCTCCAACACTAGCTTCAAAGCGAAATTGAACGTGATTTTTAGTTGCTAAATCTATATATTCTTGTAAATGAGCAGCTACTGTTACCTTATTGGAAGTAATAACATGAATACCTTTACTAAGCGCTCTAACAATTGTTTCATATGTTGGGCTATCTCCCACAATCATTTCCATCAATACATCAATGTCTTCTAACAACACATCAAAATCAACAGTAAAATGATCATCAAGACACTCTTCTTTACTTCGCACTAAAATGTGTTTTATCTCAATATCACTGCATCTTTCTTCAATCAAATGCACAACACCCTTACCCACGGTACCATATCCAAGAATTCCTACTTTAATCATCATATGTTCCTCTTACGAATACACTTGTATTTCTATGGTGGACATTGTATCATAAGTCTATAAACAAAACAAGGAGTAAAAATATGACTGGTAATTATACAAGCACTCGAAATAACGAAGTAAGTTCAACATTTTCAAACGCTGTCCTTCTTGGCATAAGTGAAAGTGGCGGTTTATTCGTACCCAAAGACATTCATCATTACAAAATTAGTCTTGATCATTTACTTTCGCAATCATATCAAGAAATGGCTTCAACCATCCTTAAATGCTTTGCGGATGATTTTGAAATTGAAGAAATTAAACAATGTATTCATAGTGCTTATACCAATACTTTCGATACAGAAGATGTCGTTAAACTAAACTCATTGGATGATATCCATCTTCTAGAACTTTACCATGGTCCAACTTCAGCATTTAAAGATGTTGCACTTCAACTATTACCTTTCTTGATGAAAGTGGCTAAACGAAAACATCAAATAATTGATGATTTCTACATATTAACCGCTACATCTGGTGATACAGGAAAAGCAGCGTTGGAAGGATTTAAGAATATTGATGGCATAAAAGTTATTTGTCTCTATCCAAATCAGCTCGTATCAAATATTCAAGAAAAACAAATGCTTTCAACAAATGGTAACAATACCTATGTCTACGCTGTAAAAGGTAATTTCGATGATTGCCAACGAATGGTCAAAGAAGTGTTCAATGATATTGAATTCAACCAATTGTGCCACGAAAAACATATTCAACTTACAAGTGCAAATAGCATTAATATCGGACGTTTATGTCCACAAGTTGTTTACTATTTCTATGCTTATATTCAATTAGTAAAAGAAAATAAAATTAAATTGAATGATGAAGTAAACTTTGTTGTTCCAACTGGAAATTTTGGGAATATACTTGCAGGTTATTATGCTAAATGCTTAGGATTACCCATTCATCAACTTATTTGTGCATCCAATAAAAATGATGTACTTACAGAATTTATTCGTACTGGTACATACAATAGAAATCGTGAGTTTCATAAAACGATATCCCCTTCAATGGATATACTAGTAAGTAGCAATGTGGAGCGCTATCTATATGAATGTACCCACCATAACACATCACGCGTTTTGGAATTGATGAATCAATTATCTGAAAATGGAAATTATTCACTAAATACATTAGAGTTTGATGAATTAAGTTCATTGTTCAAAGCATACGCTTGTGATGATATGCAAACAAGAAAAACTATCCAAAAATGGTTCAACCAATCAAATCATATCATTGACCCTCACACTGCTGTTGCACTAAATAGTTACCATCAATACAAAGAAGAATTCAACGATGAAACACCAACAGTTATATTGAGTACTGCTTCTTGTTATAAATTCCCAGTTGATGTTGTTGAATCTATTCTTGGAATTAAGTGTTCAAATGAAAATGAAGCCATTTTGCTTTTAAAACAAAATGGAATGGAAAAAATCCCTTCAAACATAGAAAATTTGTTAAATGATAAGATATTACTACCCAAGATCATGAAGCAAGATGAATTAAAAGAAAAAATAATAGAAAGGATGGAATAGCATATGCCTCGAGTTGTAGTTCCAGCCACAAGTGCTAATTTAGGACCTGGATTTGATGTCCTTGGGCTGTGTTTTGATTTATCCAATACATTTACCTATTCGATTGAATCCGATTTCCAATGCACTGGTTTTAGCTCAGAATATGACATGGATCATAACTTAGTCATCAAAAGTTATAAAACTATATTTGCACTTTTAAGCCAAGATCCCATTCCTATTCACTTGCATGCACAGTGTGAAATTCCTATTTCGAGAGGATTAGGTTCAAGCTCATCTTGTATTATTGCAGGTTGCGTTATTGCGAACGAGGTTTTAAATCATCCTTTTACAAAAGAAGAAATCGCAAAATTTGCAACAACCATCGAAGGACATCCAGATAATGTTATACCTTGTTTATTTGGCGGATTAGTTGCATCCAAATTCAATGATAATCATCTTTTCACTGTATCATATCCAATCTCTACAAAATTACATTTCTTAGTTCTTATTCCTGATTTCGAACTCGAAACAGCAACTGCACGTGAAATCTTAAAACCAGAAATATCAAGAATAGATGCAATCTCTAATATACAAAATACCTTATTATTGCTAGAAGGTTTAAGAACTGGAAATGAAGCATTAATTCATGAAGGTATCAATGATACAATTCATGTCCCTTATCGCAAGACTTTAATAGAAGATTATGATATTCTAAAACATATTGTTTATAAGCACGGCGGTATTGGATTTACAATTAGTGGAGCTGGTCCAACATGCCTTGCAATATTTACAAATGAAATTCCAATTGATGACATTAACATTGAACTTGTAACATGCGCACATCATTGGAAGATTATGGAAATGTTTATCAATATGAATGGTACAAGAATCGAGGTCTAACATGGAAAAATATTTAATTGTAAATTCAAAAGTATTACCTGACTATTTTGAGAAAGTTCTAGAGATTAGAATGTTTGTAGAAGCTAATCCTTCGATTGGCATTAGAGAAGCATGCAAAAAAATGGGTATTTCACGAAGTACTTATTATAAGTATAAAGATCATGTCTTTAATTTAAGTAACAATATGTTTGGAAGAAAAGCTGAACTGCATCTTTTATTAAGTCATCAACAAGGTGTTTTATCTGAAGTTCTAAAGACAATCAGCGACAATGCTTGCAGTATCTTGTCAATCAACCAATCAATTCCATTAAATGATGTTGCTTCTTTATCCCTTCTTATTGATATTTCTAATATCACAACGCAAATCGATAATTTAGTAAAGTCACTTGCGGATGTTAAGGGTGTAAAGAAGTCAAAATTAATATCTCTTGAATAGAAAAAAATCCTCATCGGATTTTTTTATTTTATTAAGTTTCGGATAGACTAATTTTCTTTGCTTTTTGTCATAATATCTAAAATTAAGTTGTCTGTTTGCTTCATACCTTCTTGTCCTAAAGTTCCAACAACTTGAATTGTATGCTCAACACAATCTTGAACAATTCCACATGACTCTTCAAATACACGCAAATTCTTAGCCATTTCATATCCTAACATTGCAGAGAAAAGTGCAGTTGATATTTTACTTGCACATGATTCTTTTGCACCATCACATATAATTCCACTAGCTGTAGCTAAACCATTGGTTACAAGGTTTTCAATTACACCAAAATTATCATGATTCAAATAGGCTATCCCTGCAAAACTAGCAACCGCTGCACAAACTACACCACAATATGCAGAAAGACGACCAATTCCTGTTTTTAAATGAATTGTAACTAAATTCGATACAACTAAAGCACGATATAATTCTTCATCTGAATATTTTTGTTCACGAGCATACACAATAACCGGAACAGAGGTCGTAATCCCTTGATTACCACTACCCGAATTAGTCATAACTGGAAGTTGACACCCACTCATTCTTGCATCACTCGCTGCTGCAGCCATACCAATACAAGATGAATATTTCCCAGGAATGTTCTCAATAATTGTTTTACCCACACATGCACCATAGCCTTGAGCAATTCCTTCATTCGCAATCAACATGTTGTTCTTGATTTGTTTAATAATCAAATCTTGAATTCTTGATAAATCACATGTAGCAGCAAATTCAACAATATCTTTTAAATTCAAACATGTACGATCTGTCAATGCTGAATTAAAGTTTTCTAAATCACAAGGTTTTTCAAAAATAATCTCATCATTCTTTATAATCTTAGTAATGTTTGTATGAGTATGCATCAAATATACATCCACATAGTCATCATCACATTCCATATGGATATGAATGCTCAGATTAGGCTCATCTTTTAAGCACACAACTTCAACAAGGTTTGTATTTGATGCTTCCTGTATTCGTACCTTTTGATCATCACTTACAATCGAGATAACTTCTAACTCTTTATCTCCATCCCCCGCAATCCATCCTGCATTGACTGCAGTAATGATTCCTCTACTATTGTTTGTATTGGGTATTGTTACACTCTTTACATTTTTAACAACATTAGCACTGCAATACGCAATAATCTTTTTTGGATCTTTGCCTAAATATTTTCTTGCAATAGCACTTACATAAGCTAAAGCAATTGGTTCTGTACAACCAGTAGCTAGCACTAATTCTTCATTTAAAATTGTGTAATACTTACTAAAATCTGTCATAATATCACCTTTTTCCTCCTTAATGATACCATTTACACTCTTACTATACAATCTTTGAAAATCGATTCTACATTTTTTTGTATAATGAAATTTTGACAAAATATAAAACTAGGAATATACTTGATTTAGTCAAGTATAGGAGAAGAAATATGGAAAAGACGTTAGCTTATTATGTAACCGTATTAAGAAAAGATTTCAAAGAATATTGCAGTTCTGAACTACAGAAATTGGGATTAACTCAAGGACTATTCTTTTTTATTCTTTATATCGGTAAACACCCAAACTGTTCACCTTCAGAATTGAGTGAACGGTTACACATGGATGCAGGTCATACGAATCGGACATTAACTAAACTTGAAAATAGTGGCTTTGTTTTACAAGATGTTAACCCTGATGATCGCAGAGCCCATATACTCAAGTTAACCAAACAAGGTGAAGAAGCTTTTAAGATAGGACATAATCTATTTTCCGCATGGGATAATCACATCTTAAAGGATTTTTCAAAAAAAGAAAAACAAGATTTTTTGCAAACATTGGATTCATTATTGAAAGAAGGCGACCATTACGTACAACCAAATATGCAACCCCTTAACCATAGGAAATGTAACATTAAAAAATAGAATTATATTTGCACCAACAACGCTAGGTCTAAAAAAAGAAGAGTACTTTAAAAAAATACAAGAAATTGCTCGAGGTGGAAGTGCAATGATTATTATCGGAGATGTTCCTGTATCTAAAAAAGGCCACTTATCACTTCATCAAAAAGCAGGATTTAACTATTACAAAGAATTAGCTGACCTAGTACACAAAGAGAATTGCTTACTTAGTGCTCAGTTACATAAATCAGATAGTAATTTTAAAGGAATGATTAAATATATTCCTGGAATACTGACAAAGAAAATTACACCAAATGATTTAAGAAAGTTATTAAATGATCAAGTAAAGGTATTAATTAATGAACTTCCCACTTCAAAAGTAAAAGAAATTACTTCCTCATTCGGCGATGCCGCAAAACTAGCAGTAAAAGCAGGATTTGATATGATTCAAATTCATGGTGATCGCATGTGTGGTAGTTTCTCATCCACAGTTTTTAATCAAAGAACTGATGAATATGGTGGAAGCATTGAAAATCGAGCAAGATTCGCCATTGAATCAATCGAGGCAGTTCATGAAGCAGTACCAACAGTTCCAATCGATTATAAACTAGCTATTAGACAAGAAAATCCTCATTACGGCAATGCTGGCGTACTGCTTGAAGAGTGTTCTACCTTTGTACCACTATTAGAGAAGGCAGGTGTTACAAGTTTTCATATAGCACTTGCAAATCATAGTGAATTAAGTGATTGTATTCCACCCTATAATCATCCATATTTCAATCAAGAAGGATGTTTTCTACCTTATGTTGATGAAGTCCGCAAATATACCAAATTACCTTGTGCTGCCGTTGGTGGCTTAGTACATCCTGAATTCATCGAGAAGAGCATAAGTGAGGATCGCTTTGAACTTGCTGCAATGAGCAGACAATTAATCGCAGATCCAAACTGGGTGAACAAAGTCATTAACAATCAAGCTGATCAAATTCATACTTGTGTTCGCTGTAATAAAAAATGCTTAGGTGGCATGCAGGAGCACAAAGGTGTTCACTGCATTTATGAAAAGGAGAATTAGAAAATGAAATATTCTATCATTTATTCAAGTAAAACTGGAAATACCGAACAATTAGCAAACCATCTTAAAGAAATTTTACCTCAAGATGATTGCATCTATTATGGCAAACCCAATGTCATCGCAAAAGATGCAGATCTTCTATTCATTGGTACATGGATCGACAAAGGAACATGTTCAGAAGAAATCCAACTATTTCTTAAAGATATCGAAGACAAAAAGATTTTCCTATTTGGGACTTGTGGGTTTGGTGAAAGTGAACAATATTTTTTAGATTTAAGTGAGAGGATTCAAAAAAATATAAATCCTTCATGTTCTGTTCTTGGATCTTTTATTTGCCAAGGTAAAATGCCAATGATTGTCCGCGAACGATACAGTACAATGTTTGCCAACGATCCAGAAAAAGCAAAAAATCTCATTGATAACTTTGATCGAGCACTATCTCATCCTGACGCAAATGACTTAATCAACCTAGAAAAAACAATCTTAAATTGCATTGAATAAGTTCCATTTTAAAAATAAAAGCGTAAAATAAAGTTATGAAAACAACAATAATTAACGCAAAAATATATACCGCTAACAAAGACATGCCAATAGCCAAAAGCATGTCTTTTGAACACGATAAAATCATTGCGATATCAAAAAACAATTTAGAAGGCGATCAACTTATTGATGCTAAAGGAAAATTTGTTTGTCCCTCGTTTTTTGATATCCATATGCATCCACTTTGGATTGCCGAGAATCTCAATAAATTCGCATGCTTACCCCCGCTTATTTATTCTATCGAAGATTGTCTAGCCGAAATAAAAAGAAGAACTTCTAATGATTGGATTCTTGGTTGGGGATTTGACGAAGGAAAAATAAAAGAACATCGACTTTGTAGTAAAGATGATCTAGATCGCGCATGTACAACAAAACCTGTAGTCATTGAAAGAACATGCAATCACATTTGTATGTGCAACACAAAAGCATTGCAAGTCTTAGGATTTGATCCAACTCATCATGATGGCATATTAAAAGAAACTGATAAATTTGAAGCATTCAAGAAGATTCCAAGTCTTTCTATTGAAGAAATTCAAATCAATTTGAAGAAACTTAGTGAAGATTGCATATCAAAAGGAATTACGACAATCTCCGAAATGCTAGGTACACCTGAATCTCTTCAAATTTATGATTCATTTAACGGCGCAGTTAAACAAACTATATTATTTTCTTATGACTATCAATCAATAAAACAGCTTGATCACCTGCCCAAGCCAACACAACCCCACATAAAATTACAAGGGATTAAAATACTTGCTGATGGAAGTATTAGTGGCCAAACAGCTTGGTGTAGTATTCCTTATAAAAATAGCCAAAATGTCGGATTATGTACCATAAATGATAGTGACATAAAAAACGCATATGATTTGGCAAGAAAAAATCATCTTCAACTTATTGCACATGCTATGGGAGATGAAGCAATTCGAACGATTTTAAAGCACAAAAATGATGATTGGTTGGATATTCCTTCTGTACGTTTAGAACATTATACAATCACAAACAAAGAATTATTAGAACTTACATCGAAGAACCATGTTGCTATTGTTTCTCAACCTATCTTTATGTATGCAGAGATAGAAAGTTATCTAAAAAACTTAGGTGATGAATTCAAAGCTTATTGTTATCCATATAAATCAATATTAAATCATCAAATTCCACTTGCTTTTTCTAGTGATGCACCTGCTACTTCTTGGTCTGATGCATATAATCCATTCATAGGAATTGCATCTAGTTGCAATAGAAAGAGCTATAATGATATCGAAACTGGAGTTCAAGAAAAAATATCTATTCAAGAAGCAATTGATTGCTATACAATCAATGCAGCAAACATTGTTGGATTACTTGATCAAGGCTCACTCACTATAGGAAAAAAGGCAAATTTTGTCATTCTAAATCAAGATTTACTCGATTTAAACATAACAATTGAAAGTACCAAAGTTGTCGAAACATACCTAAATGGAATATCAGTTTATAAATCAAAATCTCTTTAGTTTAGACACCCATAACCCTCCCGCATGCATTTAACCTTAATTTGTGCTATAATAAGAATATAAACCGAGTAGCTAATTCAGGCGTAAGTCCAGTTATTTAGCTACTCGTTCTATTTACAAGGAGGGTTATTATGTATAAAGTTGGAGAGAAAGTGCTTTATAAACATGAAGTATGTACCGTAAATGAGATTAAGAAAAACTCACTCAGTAAGGAACCTTACTATATCTTAGTACCTATCTTTAGTGGTGGTTGCCAAACCAAAATCCAAGTCCCTGCATCAAACAAAGCAGGTAATGTAAGAGATCTTCTTACTATAAAAGAAGTTGATGAATTGTTTGCAGCTATTCCATCAATTCCTTTATGTGATTCAAAAGATCCAATGATTAAAAAGGAATATGAAATTTTGCTTAAATCTTATAAAGCTGAAGATCTTGTTTGTATCATTAAAACAACTTATTTAAAAAATAAAGATCGTATTGATAACAATAAAAAAATCAGCTCCGTTGATGATTCATATTTCCACGAAGCTGAACGTATTTTATATAGCCAATTAGCTGTAGTTCTAGATAAAAGTATTGATGAAGCACGTGCTTACCTTATTAACCAATTAGGTATTGATCATTAATTACAATTGAAATAATACACCAAGAATCCCTGTAGCCACAATCACGAGTATCGGATGTGGCTTTTTCCATTGGTAAAGAGCATATAACACCACAAATACACCTACATGAATCCACTCTATTCCCGCAAAAGATAAGGTAAATCCATCTTTGAAGAAAGTAGTAATGAATATACTGGAACATGCAACAACAATCAACGCAACGACTGCAGGTCTTAATCCATAAAATAATCCCTGTACAATTTTGCTTTCTTTAAACTTCGTAAGCATTTTTGCAATGATACAAATCACAATAATACTAGGCGCAACCAAACTTAAAGTTGTAATGATTCCACCAACGATACCCACTAAATGAGTTCCTACATAAGTTGCCATATTCACACCCATAGCTCCTGGTGTTGATTCTGATATTGCAATCATCGTTGTTAATGTTTCTATAGAAAACCAGCCATATTTGTAAGACATTTCATAAAGGAATGGAATCGTTGCTAATCCACCACCTATTGCAAATAATCCTGTTTTAAAGAATTCTATAATCAATTGAAGAAGTAACATTATTCATCTACCTCCTCAAGTTTTTTAATATTCGAAAAAATTAAACCACATACCCCTGCAAGAATAATTACCCAAACAGTTGCGGTTCTAAATATAAAGGCAATAGTAAGTGATAAGCAAAAAATAAAAATACCTACTTTATCTTTTACACTACCTTTCCAAAGTTTGAGAATTGATGTAACCATTAAAATACAAACACCAATACTAATTCCACTTAATGCATGTTTTACTACTGGTAAATCTTGGAATGTTGGAAGTAAAGTAGCAATAATTGTAATAATTACAATTGAAGGTGATACAACACCTAAAGTAGCTACTATTCCACCTAATATTCCTTTTTGATAATACCCGATAAATGTAGCAGTATTAACTGCAATAATACCTGGTGTACATTGCCCTATTGCATAATAATCTAATACTTCATCTTGTGTTGCCCAATGATGTTTTTCTATAATTTCTTTTTCAATTAATGGTAACATTGCATAACCACCACCAAATGTAAAGAGTCCGATTTTAAACCATGTGCAAAATAAATCTACATATATTTTCATTTTATTCCCCCATTTTTACTAAATCATTATACCCCTTGGTTTAATTAATTGTAAGACACTTTGAAATAATCTATAATTATTATAGAAAGAAGGTTTACTATGGATATCGTATTTCAATCAGTTGTTATGGGATGTTTAGTAATACTAGCAACATCCTCTATTGTATTTCCAATTTTATTTTTAGTTCAAAGAGGAAAATACAATAAAGCAAAACTCGCTATTCTAGCAAACAATAATAAATAGAATACATAGGAGGACAAAATGGCTATTCTAGACGCTACAAAAAGTTATCAAAAAATCTTTGAAGAAATAACAAAGATACCTCATGGATCTGGTGAAGAAAAACAAATTAGTGATTATCTAGTAAGTATTGCAAAAGAAAACAATTTAAAAGTAATTCAAGATAATGTAAACAACGTCATTATTTTTAAAGATGCGAGTATAGGTTATGAAAATCATGATGCAGTTATCTTACAAGCACATATCGACATGGTAAATGAAAAAAATGGTGATAGCCATCATGATTTTTCTAAAGATCCATTGGATTTAGTAGTCGAAGATGGTTTCCTTAAAGCAAAAGGAACTACTCTTGGTGCTGATGATGGTGCAGGAGTTGCGTATATAGTTTCTGTCCTTTTAGATAGTAATTTAAAGCATCCACCACTTATCGGATTATTTACAGTAAATGAAGAGGCAACAATGGAAGGTGCTTTCAATGTTGACATGAATTTGATTAACGCAAAAAAATTAATTAACATTGATGGTGAAGAAGAGGATTCTTCCATCACTGGCAGTGCTGGAGGAATGGATATTACAATATCTCATCCAATCACCCACACCAAAGAAAATAAAAATGGCTATAGTTTAAAAGTTCGTGGTTTGCTTGGTGGTCATTCAGGTGCCGAAATTAACAAGGAGCGCGGAAATTCAAACAAGATTATCGCACGTATACTACATGTCTTATCAAAAGAGAGCCCTATCCAATTATCCACATTAAAAGGTGGTTTAAAAATCAACGCTATTCCTCGTGAAGCCGATGCAACATTCATTATGGACAATGATGCAAAGTGCCAAGAAATCGTCAACCAATGTATAACTGAAATTAAAAAAGAATTAGAATTTACAGATAGTGGTCTAACCATTACACTTGAAACTACAACCATTGAATCGATTGTAGATGCAGAAACTAGTCAATCAATCATTGATTATTTATATCTTGTTCCAACAGGATTAAGACATAAATCAGATCACTTACAAGGTCTTACTACCTCATCTGAAAATCTAGGTATTGTTGATTTAACTGAAACTACTTTTGAATTTGGATTATCAGTTCGTGGTGCCTTGGATTCATATGTTCAAGATTTGGCAGATGAAATTCAAACACTCGCAAAGGTATTTGGGTATAACGCTATCACTGAAAACTGGTATCCTGCTTGGGATTATATGGACAATAGTCCAATGAGAGACACTATGGCCAAAGTATACAAAGAAGTTCACAATGGTAAAGATATTCAAATGTATGCTGTCCATGGCGGTTTAGAATGTGGTATCTTCAAAGAAAAATGTCCTGATCTTGATATTGTTGCAATTGGACCAAATATCTACGATGTGCACACTCCAGATGAAAAGTTAGATTTAGCCTCATTTGATAGAACATATACATTCTTATGTAAATATTTAGAAAATTTATAAAAAATAAAAAAGCATCCTAGATGCTTTTTTACATTTTACATATGAGTTGTGATTGCGCCCAAACATGAGATTCATCATTCAAGATTTGATCAACTTCTCTTGGACCTGTACTATTTTGTTCATATTCATATATAGGTAGTTCTTGTTTTTTGTATTCTTCTTTTAGCTCATCAATGTATTTCCAGCTAAGATAAATTTGACCCCATTCTGAAAACCACGATTGATCACCTTGCATACATTGAAGCAACAATCTTTCATAGGCTTCTGGTGTATTAATTCGATTTCTTGCGATACAGCTTTGACAAAAGTCCATTTCAGTTTGTATAACTTTCTCACTATCACCAGGTTCTTTCATATTAAACTTCAAACTAATACCTTCTAAGGGTTGAATTTTAATCGTTAGTACATTTGCTTGTACATCTGGATTAACTTTTTTAAATGTTATAATAACATTCATTTCTCTACTACCCGTTTTTTTACCTGTTTTAATGTAGAATGGAACTTCTTTCCAACGACGATTATCAATGAATAATTTTAGCGCAGCATAAGTTTCAGTATTTGAATCCGAAGCTACATTTAATTCATTCTTATATCCTTCATATTGACCTAACACAAGTGAGTCTTCAATAACCAAGCTACCAACTGATCGAAGTGATTTTAACACCTCAACTTGCCGATCACTTATGGATATATCAGCAGTTGGTTTCTCCATTGCAACAAGCGTTAATATTTGCATTAAATGATTTTGAACCATATCTTTTAATGCACCTGCATGATCATAATAATTACCACGCGTTTCAACACCAACTTCTTCTAACGCTTGAATCTGCACATTTTCTATTCCTTCATAATTCCAATTGTTTGCGAAAATTGGATTATCAAAACGAATCGTTTCAATGTTTCTAATCATTTCTTTTCCTAAATAATGATCAATTCGATAAATGTTTTCTTTACCAAAACTCTTCTCAAGTTTTTCACTAAGTTGATTTGCTTGTTCAAGTGAATCACCAAATGGTTTTTCAATAATTATCCTTCCATGACAACACTCTTGAATGCTCATAACACCATCTGTAATTACCTCAAAATATTCTGGTGCTACTGCGTAATAGAAAATGGGGTTTGTAATCTCTTTTTGTTTAAAGTATTTCGCTAATGCTTCATACTCATCTAATTCAGTGAAATTCATTTTATAATAGAAGACTTTATTTGAAAATTCCAAAAATGTTTTCTCATCATATTTAATTCTTGAATATTGTTTAATCCATTCATGAATAATATGATGATATTCCTCTTGTGTGTATTCTCTTCTACCTATCGCAATAATCTTGTCATTTCCTAATTTACTTGTACCAAATAAGTTGTACAGTGCTGGCATTAGTTTTCTATATGCTAAATCTCCTGTACCACCAAAAATAACAATGCCACTATTTTTCCCATTCATGATGATTAATTCCTTCTTGGTCGATGCGTTCAAATGTATGAGCACCAAAGAAATCTCTTTGGGCTTGTATCAAATTTGCACCAACACTTCTACTTCTTAATTGATCAAGATACGTCATTGCGCTTGTAAGTACAGGGGATGGTACACCTCCTCGAATTGCTAAAGAGGAAACAACTCTTAGTGATTGAATATTACGTCTCACTATTTTAATTATTTCTTCATCCAACAACAAGTTCTCTAAATCTTGATTATCTTCATAACTTTTCATAATCACTTGTAATAAATCTGCTTGAATAATACATCCTGCTCTAAAAATGGATGCAATTTTTCCTAAATCTAAATTCCAATCATATCGTTTGGATGCATCTTTCATTAGCGCAAAACCTTGTGCATAGGCAACAATTTTTCCTAAATAATATGCTTTTCTTACTTCCTCTTGAAATACATATGGATTTACTTCCTTTGTCATTGGTTCATCAAACAAACTTCCATAAGCTTCTTTTAATTCAGTAAAGTTCGATGTTACTCGTGCTAAGACTGCAGCCCCAATTAATGAAGTATTTTGATCTTGTTCAAGTGTTTCCATACTAGTCCATTTTCCTGTTCCTTTTTGACTAGCTCGATCCACAATAAAATCAAGTAACTCAAGTCCTGTAATTTCATCTTTTTCTCGAAGTATCTTTGCTGTAATTTCTACCAAATAACTTTTAAGAGCTGTTTGATTCCAAGACTCAAAAACAAGTGCCATTTCTGAATTAGTAAAATGGCCTACTTTTTTAAGCAACAAATAACTTTCCGCTAGTAGTTGCATATCTGCATATTCAATGCCATTATGAACCATTTTAACATAGTGTCCTGCACCGTTTGGGCCAATGTATGTACAACAAGGTTCTCCATCTTTCTTTGCTGCTATCGCATTTAAAAATGGCAATACTTCTTCAACTACTTCTCGATTGCCTCCTGGCATAATACTCGGTCCATTTCTTGCACCTTTTTCACCACCTGAAATACCAATACCCAAATAGTTAATCTTCTTATCTTTCATATATCCATGACGACGTATCGTATCTTTAAAATAAGAATTACCACCATCCATTACAATATCGCCTTCCTCAAGCATCCCCATGAGTTGTACACAAGTTTCATCAATTGCCTCACCTGCTTTAATCATCAGTAATACTTTTCTTGGCTTTTCTAATGAATCTATAAAGTCATTTAAATTTTCAAATCCTTGAAAATTCTCATATCCTTCTTCCATCATTTCTTCCGTTACATGATAGGTACGATTAAACCCAGCCACTTTAAATCCACGATTCATAAAGTTAATTGATATATTTTTACCCATCGTACTTAATCCAAGTACGCCAATTTGATTTTTAGTCATTCAAATCACCCTCCATCGCTATTGATACACCTTCTGGTAATTTTACTTTCGAACTTACTACACCTATTCTACCTTCATTCAATCGATACGATAACAACTCATTACTAAAACGATTTAACACCAATAGATATCGATCATTTGCTACATCTAAGATATCTCTTGGATGATTTCCTCCAGCTGATTCATATTGAATAATCTTCGGTATTTCTGCACCAATATCAATAACAGTAATCAAATCTACACCTCTTGTTGAAGCATATAATTTTCTTCCATTTCTACTTATCCTCAAAGCAGCACTTCCTTCTTTATGTGTTTCATAATTAGGCAATATTGATAATTGTTGAACTTGATGGAAATGATTGTTTGCATAATCAAAAGTAAATAATTCATTACTTAGTTCAGTTAAAATATAAAGTCGCGTATCATCCGTAGAGATAACACCATGCCTTGGTCCTGATCCCTTTGGCAACATAATCTCATTGATAAGATTTAAATCCTCATCAAAGATGAATACTTTGTCCATGAATAAACAAGGAACCAAAATCATATCTTTAAAGAAAATGACTTGATGACATCCCGCCTTTCTTTGTACTGTATATTTTTTAATAAATGTGAGTTTCTCATTTTCATAATGTAATTTTGATATCGTTCCTTCATGATAATTTGCGGTATAAATTGTATTTCCTTTTACAGCAATATGAGCCGATGTCACTTTTTCAAAAATCAAAGATGCAAGTGTAATTCCATCCTTACCAATAACCATAACTCCTGAACCATTTTCATCGTCATACAAGCTATACAAAAGATCATTTACAAATACCAAATACTTTGAATTCTTTATTTTTTTAAATAGAATTGGCTCTTCTAAATGCCCATTATTTTCATCCAATCCTATTTTGTATATTCCTTCACTTAAATCTGAAGTGTATGTTCCTACATAACCAGTAATCATATACATTCCTCCTTAAGTTTAGTGTATCATATTTCTAACACTTTACATGTGATAATGCACCGTGGTAGGATTTAGCATATTGGGAGAATATCATATGAAACTTTTACTCGACCACGGTTGCAAAATACTATCCACCCCTCGTTGCATTTGTAGACCTATAAAGGAAGATGATATCCACGATTTATTTCGATACATTAACCACAATAAAAATGTATTACAATACTTTCTAGCTCCTTACTTTGAGCATATTGAAGACTATTCCATTGATTCTTTGATTCAACGATCTAAGGATGGAATATTAATTTGGGTGATTGAAGTTAATTCAGAAGCAATCGGGTTCATCATTGAACAAACACGTGATGAATCAGCTCGCTCTATCGAATTAGGTTATGCTATTGGTGAGCCTTATTGGAATCAAGGATACATCAGCGAAGTAATGCAACACATCTGTACATATCTCTTTAATGAGTGTAATTTCCACAAAATAAGTTTAAGTGCACTAATTGATAATCTTGCTTCCATTCGTGTTATGGAAAAACTTGGTTTTATGAAAGAAGGTATATGCAGAGATGAAGTGTTTTACCATGAAAGATTTCATGATGTAGTTTATTACTATAAAATTAATCCAAGCGAAACAAAAGGTGATTCAAATTGAATCACCTTTACTTTATCCATTATTCTCTGCAAATTGACTATTATAAAGTTTAGCATACAAACCGTTGGCAGCTAGTAAACTTTCATGAGTTCCAGTTTCTTTGATATCACCACTTTGCATATAGATAATCATATCAGCATCACGAATTGTAGATAATCGGTGGGCAATAACAAATGAAGTTCTACCCTTCATTAGTGTTGCCATTGCATCTTGTATCAACACTTCAGTTCGTGTATCAATACTTGATGTCGCCTCATCTAATATCATGATTGGTGCATCTGACAAGATAGCACGAGCTATTGTTAGTAGTTGTCTTTCACCTTGTGCAATATTGGTCGCTCCTTCTTGAAGCACCATATCATAACCACCTGGTAACATACGAATGAACTCATCAGCATGGGCTGCTTTTGCAGCATTTATAACTTCTTCATCTGTCGCATTTAGTTTGCCATAGCGAATGTTTTCTCTAATTGTTCCTGTAAACAACCATGTATCTTGAAGTACCATACCAAAGATTTCTCTTAATTCTGCTCGTTTCATCTTTCGAACATCAACACCATTCATTCTGATTGATCCATCATTTATATCATAGAATCGAAGTAATAAATTGATTAATGTTGTTTTACCTGCTCCTGTAGGGCCAACAATCGCTACCTTACTTCCTGGCTCTACATGCAATGACACATCATGCATAAGTGTTTGATATGGTAAGTAACCAAATTTCACATGTTCAAAGTCAACTGTTCCATCCACAACTTCAGGGAACTCACTTGGATTTGCTTCAGCTATTTCTTCTTTCTCATCTAAGAATTCAAATATACGTGCTGCAGCTGCAGCTGTTGATTGCAAGACATTTGATATTTGAACAGTTTGATTAATCGGTTGAGAAAATTGACGTAAGTATTGAATAAATGATTGAATCATACCTACTGTCATCTTACCAGAAATAACTAAAATTCCACTGACAACCGCAACACCAACATAACCTAAGTTTGTCATTGCTTGGGTAATTGGCATTAGTGTACTCGACAAAAATTGTGACTTCCATCCGCTTTGATACAATTCATGATTAGTAACTTCAAAATCTTGAATCACATCTTCTTCCTTACTGAATGCACTAATTACATTATGTCCTGTATACATTTCTTCAACATAACCATTTATATCACCAAGTGTGTCTTGTTGTTCTTTAAAGAAACGTTGTGCTTTTTGTGCTATCTTCATTGATATCACCAAAGCCATTGGCACTGTAATAACACCGATTAATGTTAAAACAGGGCTAATCGCAAGCATCATAATCAAAATAAATATTAATGATGTTACAGAGGTAACAATTTGATCTAGACTTTGTTGAAGACTATTTGAAATTGTATCCACATCATTTGTAATTCTACTTAAAATATCACCATACGTATTTGTATCAAAATAATTAAGAGGTAACTTCTTTAGTTTATCATCTACTCTATTACGAATATCATAGATTGTTTTTTGTGATACTCTAACCATAATGTGTGTACTAAAATATTTAAACACTGAGTACAATGCATAACAGATACTCAATACAATTAAAATTGTAATAAAGTTTTTTATTCCTACACTAGAGGGTTCTCCACCTACTACTAAATGTATCATTGCATCGGTTGCTTTACCTAAAATAAATGGTGCAAAACTGTTAAACATTGATGCTAAAACAATGAATATGATTGAAACAATTAATCCTTTGCGATATGGTTTCATGAACGCAAACAAACGTCCGAAAATAACTTTGAAATCTAATGTTTTACTTTTTTTCATCTTATGCTTCCTCCTTACTTAATTGAGAGTACACAATTTCTTTGTATACATCACATGTTTTAAGAAGGTCTTCATGCTTACCCATACCTACACATTGACCATTTTCCATAACTAAAATACGATTGGCATGCATGATTGTACTAACACGTTGTGCTACTAAAATTACTGTAGCCTCTTTTGCTTCTTTCATTAATGCACTGCGTAGTGCAGCGTCTGTTTTAAAATCCAGAGCAGAAAAACTATCATCAAAGATATAGACTTCCGGTTTTCTAACAATTGCACGCGCGATAGCTAGTCTTTGTTTTTGACCGCCTGAAACATTCGAACCACCTTGTGCTATTGGCGCTTCAAATCCACCTTCCTTTGCAGTAACAAAGTCATAAGATTGTGCTATACGAATTGCTTCTTCTATGCGATCTTCAGATGCATTTTCATCTCCAAATTGAATATTATCTGATATTGTTCCTTTAAATAAAAATGCCTTTTGTGGAACATATCCTATTTTCTTTCTTAAATCTTCTATTTTATAATTCTTAATATTAATTCCATCTAATAAAATCTCTCCACTGAGTACATCATAGAATCTTGGAATTAAATTAATCAAAACTGATTTACCACATCCCGTACTTCCAATAATTGCAGTAATTTCTCCTGGATTGGATGTAAAACTAATATTTTTAATGACAGGATGATCAGCACCTTCAAATCCGAAGACAACGTCTTTGAACTCTAATACACCTTTTTCTTGTGGAATAGAAGCAGGGATTGCAGGTTCTTGAATTGCTTCTACTGTATCCATTACTTCATTGATTCTAGCGGCTGATACTGCAGCTCTTGGATACATTACAAAAATCATAGATAGCAACATAACTGACATCATGATTTGCATCACATATTGAATTACCGCAATCACATCACCAATCATAATTCCATTAATGGTTGTGACGATTTGATAACCACCAAAAGCCAGCAACGCAACTGTTGTTGCATAAAGAACTAAAGAAAGAACAGGTGTCATAGCCCCCATAAGGGTATTCATTTTAATTGAATTCTTCATGAAATCTGCATTCACTTCTTTGAATCTCTCTGTTTCATAATCTTCTGTACCAAATGCTCTAGCAACTCGAATTCCTGTTAATTTTTCACGTGTTACTAAGTTTATCTTATCAATTTTTTCTTGCATCTTCTTTGATAGTGGTGTTGCAAATTTACCAATAAGTAAAACAACAACAATCATCACCGGCATTGAAATTAATAGAATCATTGACATAGTTGCACTCTTGCTTAATGCCATGATAATACCACCAACAAACATAAATGGTGCCATTAGGCTAACACGTAACAACATATTAATAAAGTTTTGTACTTGAATAATATCATTGTTCGTTCTTGTTATTAGTGAAGATGTTGAAAATTGATCAAATTCTGTTTGAGAAAAATATTGAATTTTTCTAAACACATTGCTTCGCATATTTTTACCTAGACCCATAGAAACTTTAGAAGAAAAATATCCCGTTGCAATGTTACATACTGCACCAATCAATACAAAAATTAGCATTGTCCCACCGATAGAAATAATTCCAAGAACATCCTTATTCGGTATTGATTCATTAATGATTGTTGATAAATAATTAGGTAAAGCTAGACTTGCAATTACATTACCAATAACTGTAATTACAATGAAGATTATCCCAATTTTAAAATGCCCTAATTCTTTAAATACTTTGGTCATATGTGAGTCTCCTTCTAAATTTATTGTAGTCAACTCCCCTATATTTTACTATTAAAACGATTTTTCAAGTTCTGGTAATACTTCCTCTTCTTCCCCTAATTCTCTTAATGCTTTCTTAAACTGTGTTACAAAAATTATAATAGTACATGTTACCGCAATGATATCAGCAACTGGTTCCGCAAAATATACCGCCATTGTTTGATTTTGGAGAAAGATATTAGGCAATATATAAATTAGTGGAATAAGTAATAGTATCTTCCTTAGGATGGCAATAAATACTGAAGCCTTTACATTTCCTATTGCAATCAAAGTCATTTGACATGAAATTTGAACTGAGAAGATAACTGAAACCGCCATATAAATACGCATAGCTGTTTTTGTGAAATCAATTAATTGTTGATCCGGTGTAAACATACCTGCAAATAACTGTGGGGCAACCATGATTGCTACCCATAAAATTGCTGAATAAATAAAACTAGCAAATAATAATTTTTTAAATACTTCTTTTACACGCTGCTTATTCTTTGCTCCATAGTTATAACTTGTAATTGGTTGAGCACCTTGTGATATCCCTTGAAGAGGTAGCATCGAGAATTGCATAACACTTGTTAGAATTGTCATAGCTCCAACTGCAATATCACCTCCATATGTCAACAATGATGAATTGAAACATACCGCAATAATACTTTCTGTTGATTGCATAATAAATGGAGACATTCCCAATGCAATACATGGTAATACAAGTGATGGTTGAAGTTTCATATCTTTTATATTTATTTTTAATATTGTCTTCTTACCCATTAAGAACCACACAACCCATAAAGCTGAAATTGCTTGCGATATAATTGTCGCTAGTGCTGCTCCCTCTACTCCCATATTAAAGCCAAAAATTAAAATTGGGTCTAATATAATATTGGTTATTGCACCAATTAATACAGTAAGCATACTTGTTTTTGCAAACCCTTGTGCTGTAATAAACGCATTCATTCCTAGTGCAATTTGTACAAATATTGTGCCAAGAGTGTAAATACTCATGTACTCCATAGCATATTGAATTGTGTTACTACTTGCACCAAACATCAACAACAAATCTTCTTGAAAGAAAAATAAGGTACCTGTAATAATCACCGCGATAATAATCAACATCGTGAAGCAATTTGACATGATTTTTTGCGCAGTTTTATGATCGTGACGACCCATAAAAATAGATGCCCGTGGCGCTCCTCCCATACTCACTAAAGCTGCAAATGCTGAGATTAACATGATAATTGGCATACATACACCAACACCAGTTAGTGCTAAACTACCTATATCTGCAATATGTCCAATATAAATTCGATCCACAATATTGTATAGCATGTTGATTAGTTGAGCTGTTATTGCTGGTAATGCTAATTTAAATAGTAATTTGCCAACGGGTTCCTTCCCTAAAAATTCACTGTTCTCCATTTTATCTGACTCTCCCTATTCCACTCATAATGTTATTTATCATTCTCGATATAAATTCCCCAAATAATTCTTCTTCTTCTTTTGTGAACCCACTCATTAGATTCTCAGAAAATTGTCGTTGCATTTTCTTGATATCTTTTATAATTGGAGTTGCTTTTGCTTTGATTATTAGATGAATTTTTCTTCGATCATCTTTGTCTTCTTTTCTTTCAATTAAACCTTTTTGAATTAGTTGTTCCACCATTCCAGATACATTTGATTTAGTAAACATACGAATCTCTACAATATCACTCGCTGTATCATGCTCTGGATGATTAGCAAGAAACGCTAAAATATCAAGTTCCATTTGTACTAGCTGATGTTTCTTACAAACATCTTTACAAAAACTTTCATAAAACTTCAAAAAATATCGATCTACTAATAATAAGTTGCTATCCATACTCCCTCCAAATTAGTTCTATTTTGAACTATTCGCATATGAACTATTTTACACTTCTACAATAAATTGTCAACTAAAGAAAAAAAACATGCATTTCGCATGTCTCTTGGTTTACTACGTATTTGAAATTAGTTAGATTCTTTTTTATTTCTTATATGCATATAGACAGTATTCTTCGATATATCAAGTAATTCAGCAACTTTTATAACTGCATCTTTTATATTAAAAATACCATAATCATCTAATGTATAAACAATAACCTTATTTTTATTGGAAACAGCAATTGTTGAATCCGCATAAACTTTTTCTTTTATACTTTCAAGTGTTGATTCAATTAATTCATTTGAGTTATCAACGAAATTCTCTTTAGATGTTTGTTGACGAACCAATTGGCCTTGAGGAATTAGCGTATCAATAATATCAATCATTGGTGTATTTAAATACAAATTCATACAAACAAGTCCGATGATGCGATTTTGTTCCCCTCTTATTGCAATCGTTGTTGATTTAAGAGGTTCCCCTTTTTTATTAGTACTGAAATAAGTTATATAATCTTCCTCACAAACAGCAATTTTATCAAGCATATCCAATGCTAAATCGGTAATTGGTGCTCCAACACTTCTTCCAGTATGTTCTCCATTAATAATATTAATTACTGAATGCTCATAGTTTTCTAGACTATGTAATACAATTTCATAGCCACACCCTAAATAACATGCTAATCCATTAATCATATTGGAATATGAGTTTAGAATTTCTCTATCGATAATTGTCAATTCAACTGCTTGTTTAGCCATTTCAATTCCCTCATATCTATACTTTTAAAGTATACTTTCCTATTACTGTTTTACCACAAACTGCATCAATATCAAAATTTATATCTAGACTTTGTATTTTATCCATATTGGTAATAATACAAGGTGTCGTTAAATCATAACCCCTTGATTCAAAATAAGCTCGATCAACTTTTACTAATGTTGAACCTTTTTTCACTTTAGTTCCTACTGTGACATAGGATTCAAATCCATTACCTTTTTCATTAACTGTATCAAATCCAATGTGAATTAATACTTCAATACCATCTTGAGTACGGATACCAATTGCATGATTTGTTGGAAACACTACAATTACTTCTCCAGTTACTGGGGAAACAACATAATCTGACTTAAGTTTTATTGCGAACCCATCTCCCAACATTTTTTGAGAAAACATTGGATCATCAATACTTTCAAGTTGAACAACGTTCCCATCACTTGGTGCAACAATTTCACAATTGTCTTTCTTCATAAAATTAAACATCTTATTTCTCCTGTATTTTTATTAATGCATCTTTGATTCTTCGAAGTGCAGCAACCACTTTATCATTGTCTTTGTAAACACCCAATACAATTCTTAAATGACCCTCTCCACCAAGCCCATAGTTCTTTCCATCATTAACTGAAACCTTGGCTTCTTTGACAAGGTAATCTACAATGTCTGAAGATTTTCCTAACTTTGACACATCTACCCAACACAAAAATCCTGATTCTGGCATTTTCATTGATACATTGGGTATTGAATTTAATATTTCATATGCTTTTTTTCTTCTATAATCAAATGCATCTTCAAATTCCTTCATAAACGAAGGATCTTCTAAAGCAACAATCATAGCTTCTTGGCAAACTGTATTCGTAGCTCCTAGTACTGATACTGCATTTGCAAACATTGAATCCATAATTTTATCTGAGCAAACTAGATAGCCTACTCTTAAACCACTTAGACCCATTCCTTTTGAAAAAGAGAATACGGTGATTGTTCTTTCAAACATCCCTGGTAAGCTAGCAGGTGTAACAAATTCATTTTCATAACAGAAATCTTCAAATGCTTGGTCACATACTAATATTAAATCATACTTGATAACAATTCTAGAAAGAATATCTAATGATTTTCTATTAAATACGGTAGTTGTTGGATTATTTGGATGAGTGATAATTATCATTTTTGTTTTCGGGGTAATTAGCGTTTCAAAATCTTTTTCGATAAATTGATAATCATTTTCAACCTTTAATGCTAACGGTACTACTTTTCCACCCATGATTTCTATATTCAAGTAATTATTAGGATAACTTGGTGAAGGGATGATAACTTCATCTCCATCTTCAATAAAAGGTAAAATCGAGAAATATAACCCTGAATCAGATCCTGGTGTAATCAAGATATTTCTTAACGGATCAACTTTTAAATTATTGCATTTTAATAACTTCTCTGCAATTTTTTCTTTTAATTTTTGATTACCAATTGGTGCAGTATAATGCGGAGCAATCGGTGTTTTTATTGCATGAATGAGTGCTTCTTCAACATGCTTTGGCATTGAATAATCTGGCATGAACGGATCTGCCCAGCCCATTAGTGCTACTCCCTGCTTTTCCATTTCTTGATACGAATTTCCAACATCTGCTTTTTCTACAGAAGAAAACAAACCACCTTCAGCATTTTTAAATGCATTTATCATTTTTTCTTTCATATTCACCTCATCAAAAGATGGGTTGCTAATGGCAACCCAATTATTAATTCTATTTTAATATAAATTACATGTTTTCATCAAATCCAAATACAACTGTTAAGATGGCAGCTACGATGAACGCAATTGCGAATGCAGCCATAACCAACCAAACATTCGATGGATTATCACCAATAAACATTGCAAAGTTAAGGAATGATGGACCACCCATTGCAAATGCTTTTAGCATGAAGAATGATGCAAATCCTCCACCACATGCTCCACCAATTGCAGCGGCTAAGAATGGTTTCTTGAATTTAAAGTTAATACCATAAATTGCTGGCTCTGTAACTCCTGTAACTGCTGCAATTGTTGCAGATGCAGCAATAGTTTTTGTTTTTGGATTCTTTGATTTTAACCATACACCAAATGCAGCTCCTGCTTGTGCCATATTAGCAGAACCACTTGTAGGAGAAATATAGTTAAATCCTTGAGCAGTAATTCCTTGTACTAAAACTGGAACCATACCATGATGAATTCCAAGAACAACCATTGAAGAATAAATACCACCATAAATGATACCTGCAAAAACGCCACCTTTATCAAATATAATTGTAACAACATTTGCAAGTTGTAATCCAACCCATGTTGCAACTGGTCCAATTGTGATTAGGGCAATTGGTGTTGCAATAAGCATTGTTAAACATGGAACTAAAATAATTTTTAATGCACCTGGAATAATTTTATCTACTAGTTTTTCAACATATGATGCAAACCAAATTGCAAACACCATTGGTAATACTGAAGAAGCATAATTAACTACAGTAAATGGAATCATCAAGAATGAAAATGATGTCGTTCCCTCAGCAATAAGTCCAGCCCAACTAGATGACATCATTGCTGCACAGATTGTTAATGCAACAAATTGATTCATTTTAAATTGTTTTGCTGCTGATACAGCTAGTAAGAATGGTAAGAATGTAAAGATACCACTTGCAATTGTATTAATTACAAAATATGTATTTCCACTATTATCTAGTCCACATACAACGGCAATTGTTAAGATTGCCTTAACAAGACCAGCACCAGCTAAAGCAGGTACAATCGGATTGAATATACCAGCGATTGTTTCAAAGAATTTCGTTAATAGATTTCCTTTTTTATTTTTCAAATCAGATTTTACATCATCTAGGTTTTCATCAACAGCATCTTCCTCTGTTAAACCTGTGATTTCAATAAATTCTCTATAAACATTAGATACCTCTGGTCCAATAACAATTTGAGTCTGAGATCCATTGTTAACAATTCCCATGACACCATCAATTTTTTTGATTTTCTCTTCATCAACAACTGATTTGTCTCTCAATGTTAATCTTAGTCTTGTTAAACAATGTGTTGCACTTGCGATATTTTTAACCCCACCAACTTGATTTAAAATATCATTTACTAATTGTTCATGTTTCATAATTTTATCCCCCTTATTTATGAGCAATTATTTCAACTTCACACAATGCACCTTTTGGTATTCCTAATACCGCAAAACATGATCTTGCAGGTGTTTTGGTAAAGTAGTTACCATATACTTCATTAAATGCTGCAAAATCATCAAGTGTAGATAGAAAACACGTTGTTTTGATTACATCATCTAAAGTGAACCCACTTTCCTTTAGTATACTGTTTAAATTTTCCATTACTTGTGTTGCTTGTTCTTGTATTGTCTTAGCTTCAATCACTCCACTTTGAGGATGAATTGGTAATTGACCAGAAGTATATAAGAATCCATCTACCTTTATTGCTTGTGCATATGGTCCAATTGCTTCTGGAGCATTTTTAGTATTTACTATTTCTTTCATTTCTCTCCCTGCCTTTTCAATGAAATATTTTTTACTAAATAAACCTTAACACTAAATTTTTATTCAGTCAATATTAAAAATGAAATATTTTTTATTGATAATCCAAATAATTATGCTACAATATGGCTATTAATGAAATATTTTTCATTTAAGGAGAGTTGATATGGAAAAAATTAAAAATTTCCCACCCAATTTCTTTTGGGGAGGAGCAACCGCAGCAAACCAATGCGAAGGTGGATGGAACGTAGATGGTAAAGGGGTTAGTATCTCTGATATTATGACCTCTGGCACTCACAAAGACCCTCGTCGCATTACACCTAATATCGATGAGAATGCTTATTATTACCCTTCTCATGAGGCAGTTGATTTCTACCATCGTTATAAAGAAGACATTGCATTATGTGCCGAAATGGGATTTAAAATGTTTAGAATGTCGATTAACTGGACAAGAATTTTCCCAAATGGTAATGAAGAAGAACCAAATGAAGCTGGGCTTGAATTCTACGACAATGTATTTAGAGAACTAAAAAAATACAATATAGAACCACTCGTTACTATCTATCATAACGAAAATCCTCTTGCGCTTACTTTCGAATGCAATGGTTGGGCAGATAGAAAGTGTATCGACTATTATTTGAATTTTTGTAAAGTCTTATTCACAAGATACAAGGACCAAGTAAAGTATTGGATTCCATTCAACGAAATTAATTGTTTAACTACAAAACTTGGAAACTGGAATCATGCTGGTATTTTACATAAAGGAACAGAATTTTTCACAAGTCAAGTTGATGAGCCAAACATGCGTTTCGCAGCTTTACACCATCAATTTGTTGCAAGTGCTAGAGCCGTTCTACTTGGAAAAGAAATAAATCCAAACTTTCAATTTGGAACTATGATTTGCCATATAACTGTTTATCCTCTTACTTGCAATCCAGATGATGTCATCCTTACTCAAGAAGAAGATTTAATGAGAAACTGTTTTAGTGGTGATGTACAAGTAAAAGGAATTTATCCATATTACATCAAAACATACTTTAAGAAAAACAACATTCACTTTGAAATCACTGAAGAAGATTTAAAAGTGATTAAAGATGGTGTTGTTGACTTCTATTCATTTAGCTACTACATGTCAAATTGTATTACTGCAAATAAGGATGCTACACAAGTTTCTGGAAACATTATGGGTGGTGCAAAAAATCCATATCTTGATGCAACAGAATGGGATTGGCAAATTGATCCAAAGGGATTAAGATATACGCTTAATCATGTTTATGATCGTTATGGCATTCCTATCATGGTTACAGAGAATGGATTAGGAGCACGTGACACACTAACAAGTGATAATCAAATTCACGATGATTACCGAATAGATTACATTAAAAAACACATCGAACAAATGCAACTTGCTATTGATGATGGAGTAGATTTAATTGGATATACCCCTTGGGCAACAATTGATTTGGTGAGTGTATCTACTGGCGAAATGGAAAAGCGTTATGGCTTTATCTATGTAGATAAGAATAACCAAGGTGAGGGAAGTCTTGACCGCTATCGTAAAGATTCATTTCATTGGTATAAAGAAGTTATTCGTTCAAACGGAGAGAATTTGTAGTTTATATCTATCAAACATAAAAAATCATCATTTAAGAAATATATTCTTTAAATTGATGATTTTTTATTTATTTCATTTTTTAATTAAATCAAAAGACCGACTACAATCCCAACAAATAATAAGATCGCAATAATCTTCATATTTTCTTTCATGTTTTTATTAATTCTAAACAACACCAACAAACCTACCCCAGCATTAGTTAATAACCCTGCCATCATTGCCCCAAAGCTAAGAACTCCTTCTAAATACAGTTCAGTCAATACAATGGATGCTGCACAATTTGGAATCAATCCTATAATTGCAGATATAAATACCGTTAAAGTAGGAGAAACAACTAATAATTGCTCTAAATGAACACTAGCAATAACAACATTCAATAAGTAGGTAACAATTAAAATATAGAAACTAATCTTAAGAGTATGTTTTAGTGCTGAAACAAGTATTCCATCTTCATCACAGTTACAATCCTCTTCTTCACAAAATGCATCAATGTGCATTTCTTCTTTTTTCGTCTTTCTACTCACAAAATCAATGATATAACCCACAACCATACCAACAACAAATTTAATACCTAATACTTTCAATATTAAATCAAAAGGTGCACTATTTGATATCATGATTGGTAACATTTCATCTGAAGTTGCTAAATAAATTGATACCAATGTCCCTAGAGTTAAAACACGTGTGACATACAATGTAGAAGCAATTGATGAAAATCCACACTGTGGTAGCAGCCCTGCTGCACTTCCCAGTAGTGGACCAAATTTGGCAGACTTTTGAATACCAATCGCTATCTTGTCACTTGCTTTATGTTCTATCCATTCAATAACCAAATACGTTACAAATAAAAAAGGCATTATTTTTAAAGTATCAATTATTGCATCTAATATAAGTTCCATTTTTTTACCTCGCTTGAATTGTAGCACAAAATAAAAATGATTTCATTTCAGATGAATTGAAATCATTTCATTAAACTACTTACATTTCTTTTCTATATGGTGAAATAATTTATCAATACTACTTTCAACGATTTTATCACCCGCAACTTTCATCACAAGGATATTTGCAATCGCCCCTGTAAATAATTCAAAATCAATTGTTACATCACATCCACCATCAACTTCTTTTAAACTGATTTTAAATGCATCATGTTCTGATTTATATTTTGAACTTTCACTTTGAATCGAAACTGTTTTTGTAGCCTCATCAATTTTAGCAACACAACGATTATCTACAGCTTCTCCTGTATGTTCTATCCATTCCAAGTCTGAAACAATAGTTGTCTTCACATCACCATGTATCGCTAAAAACGCAGGCTTCTTTATTACATCCCATGCTTTATTTGCATCGATATTCAAATGCTTCGTAATAACTTTTTCCTTTTCCATATCCAACTCCCCTTTTAGATATTGTAGCACTTATACTATAAGGAGCCTAATAAAATCTAACTTGATTACTCAGAAATAGGTGTAACTGTTATAAATAAACGATCTCTTTCGTTGATTCCATAATTTTCAGTGAAGAAATCATACATTGTCCAGTTATAAAAGAAACGCTCTGCTGGGTAAATACCATAACCATCTTGATTATGATCAGTTGTATCATAAGAATCTGCAACAATGATCACATCATCTTGTTGTGTTTCTGTACCCATGTCATCATATCCGATAATAACTTGCCAGTGTCCACCCCAATCATTCCAAGCTACCATCATTGGAATGTTATTCTTAATATTCTCTTGAATGAATTCTAGACTAATATCCTCAAAGTTTTCTTCTGTATAGTCATATGTTGAATTAATTTCAAATCCACCCACACCTTCAAAAATCTTAATCATTGATTCAAGTGATGTTGCTGCATAATCTAAACCATTTGTACGGAATTTTGCTAGTGACTCTTCATTATAATCACCAAGGGCACCATAGTATTCCAATACCATCAATGCGGATACAACACCACAACTCCACTCAGAGGTTTGTTGCATTGTTTTAAACTTAGGTAAAATTGTCAATGTATCTGTTGATTCCATATTATAAAAATCAAGTTGATTAAAATATGGTGATCCTGAATGATCCCCATCTCTTTCTACTGAGTCTGCTCCATATTCTTCTAAATCTACTGCATATGGAATTTTCATTTCATCAGTATAATTTCCTGAAACTACTTTCGCTTCTGGTGTAGGTGTTGCTACAACTTCTTCTTTCGGTGTAGTACTACAACCCACTAATAAAGCTAACGCTAATAAACATACAATAATTTTTTTCATTTACTTTCTCCTCATAAAATAAACAAAGTTATTGTACTTGTAGTTATCCTATTGGTTTTATTTATTATCATTTCTGTTTTATTTATACTTCTTAGGTTTCTTGAGTCTATATAGTAAATAATTACTTTTACTACTCTTATTGTTTTTACAAGCACTTAAACTTATAAATGAGTTTCTTAAACTCCCAACAAGAACACTTGTCGCTAATTCGGCATTTGACCCAGCTGTCCGTAGCCTATTTGTTTTTCAAAACTTCGGTCAATTGTCAAAGACTCTCGTCTTCAAAAATGGATTACTCCATTTAAAAATTAGGATGTGAATGACTCAATCGCCCCTCCTTTATTCAATCACGAAAAAAAGTATATCATACCTCTAGTAGATTACAACAATTTTTTACACAAAATTTCCCTTATTCAATTTTGGTACTAAATCATGTTAAAATGAATCTATTACTTACATAAGGAGTTTGTATGACTATAAAACATATAATCAAATCCATTCTGTTATTTTTGTTTAAGATTCTACTTTATATTCTTTGCTTAACTTTATTTTTATTTTTTCTTATTTTCTTAAGACGAGTTCTTCACTTTCCAATAACAGGTGATATTGCCTTAACCTTGATGGGTATATTTTTCATTATTTTACTTGTTTCAAGGCATTTTTATAAAACTCAAAAATTTAATAAAAAGAAAGAGGAGTTAATTAGTATATTCCAAAGCTCGGAATCATTAAATGTTAAAATCTTTAGATATGATCAGTTCATTCAATCACAATCCAATCAATCCCTAATTAATCTTTGTCTATATTACAAAGCTTGCCTCTATTACGATAATAAGGATTATGATAATAGTTTCGCTATTCTTGATCCTCTTAAAAACAATCCACCTATACAAAAAGAAGTACTATTGAAAATGATTTCTACATGCAAAGATAATCTCTTAGGTAACAATAGATTCACTACCAACAATGCAAGATTTCCAAAATACGTAATTCCCTATAACCTCACCTTTGATATTAGATTATCAATATTACTCATCCTCGCGCTTCTTGCTGTTATATTTTTAAGTTACTATACTTTCTTTGAAGGCAAATACATTCGATTTGTTATTTTGTTTCTTATCTCTTTTTCAATCATGATTGCAATATTTGAAACAATCATACGTATTACAAAGAAACCTATTTTCTTATCCATCGATTCCACTGGTATTCTTATCAATTCAATAACAAGTAAAACAAATACTCCTATCCCCTGGTCAGCAATTGAAGATATCATTTATAAACAGCAAGCATCAGCATTCGTTGGAGGAAACTCGGTGTTTATCCTCCTAAAAAACCCACACGATTTCTTTAAAGAATTCAGCCTGTTAAAGAAATTTTTCTTTAACATAACAGGAAAAACATATTCCAATAAATACCTAGTAATTAGTTCTTACCCTAAAATTGATACTGTTACCGCTTATGAATTTTGCACTAAATACTGGCGTGATTACCACATCGTAAAAATAGATATTTAATTTTGAGTAATTAAATCTAACAATTATTAATTATTTTTATAGATTCATCATTTAAACAATAGAATTTCACTCAGATCAGGAGAATAAAATATGTAAAAAAAGAAAGTTTACACATGGTAACTTTCTTTTATTTGCATTTCTACTTGTAATTTCTAAATTAATTAAACCACAGCATTAACTCTTTTTCAGCATTTTCTTCGCTGTCAGAAGCATGTACTAAATTATTTAACATTCTTCCTTCTGCTTTGGATTTCTCCATTGAATCATTCCCATATTTACCGCGTATTGTTGTAGGCGCAGCTTTAGCAGGATCTGTAGGTCCTAATAATTCTCTAAACTTAGCAATACAATCACCCGTATTATTTGTGATTTGCATTGCAATAACTTTTTTACCTACAAATGCGTTTAAAATTGATTGCTTAAATGATTCAGAGTTTAATCTTTCTATTACTTCAGCATAATGTTGAAGAATTCTATCTTCATCAACAAGGACTTCTTTACTCTTCTCAATAATGAACCCATTTTCTTCTATTGTCTTAACTAGTTCATCAGATAAATCTCTTTCAATACAATCCGGCTTAAACATAACATAACTTCTATTCATTCTATACCTCCTTCAGTTACCACTATCATACGATATCCAGTAATTTAGTGCTAGACATCCAGGATCACTTAAGGAATTTTACAACAGTTTCAACTTATTTTAGGACTTCAAAATGACGATTCCCTAATTCCTTGACATATTTGTCAATAAGTAAAATTATGCGTTTAAATTCTTCATCATCTTTTCCTGTAGGATCATCTAGACCCCAATCTTCTCTGTATGAACAAGGAAGATATGGGCAATTCACATTACAGCCCATTGTGATCACAATATCTACAGGTGGTATTTCATCAATAAGTTTTGAATACTGTTCCTTTTCCATATCGATTGAGTACAAATCTTTCATCAGTCTTACGGCATCTTGATTTATACTGGGTTTAACCTCAGTTCCAGCAGAATAAATATCATATTGGTTTGCTATATATTTCTTCGCAAGTGCTTCTGCGATTTGACTTCGACATGAATTATGAACACACACAAAAGCAATTTTCAATTTATCCATTTACCATACCCGAATCTAATATAAATTTCTTTGCATCCTCACAAGTAATAAGTTTTCCATAAGTTACTACTTTTTTATCAATTACTAATGCAGGAGTTTGCATTACTCCAAAACTCGCAATCATTCCATTATCTCCTATATTAGAAACTTCTTCATTTAAATTTAATTCCTTAACTGCTTGGCAAACATTTGCGTAAGAATCTTGGCTTTTTTTACAACATGCTCCCAAGACAAGAATTCTTGCGTTTGGATTTTCATTTCTGTTTTGACAACTACATTCTTCTTTTTTTCCTAAATTAAATAATTTCATTTTCTTCCTCCTAAATGAACATGAACTGCAATGCATTAAATAAATAACCAATGATAATGATTCCAACTGTAACAATACCCACAAAAATAATTAGTAACTTTGGTTTCACAGCTTTTCTTAACATAATTATTGATGGAAGTGATAACGCTGTAACAGCCATCATGAATGATAAAATCGTACCTACGCCAACACCTTTTACAAATAATGCTTCTGCGATTGGAATCGTACCAAATATATCAGCATACATGGGCAAGCCTACAAGCGTAGCAATGATAACTGAGAATGGATTTTCACTTCCTAAAATACGTTGAATGAATTCTTGAGGTATCCAATTATGAATAAGTGCACCTATTCCTACACCAATTAAGACATAAACAAGAACTTTCCTAACAGTTTGAAATGTTTGTTCCTTTGCATATTCTATGCGATCTTTTTTAGATAAATTAGGTTCTTCTATATTTATTGAAGTAATTTGATGAACATAATCTTCAACATAGTTATCTAACTTTAACTTATCAATTAAAGTACCCCCTACGATTGCAAGTATTAATCCTACCACAACATAAATCAATGCAATTTCAAATCCGAAAATACTTACCAATAAAATGAACGCACCTAAATCAACTAATGGAGAACTAATTAAAAAGCTAAATGTAACACCCAAGGGTAGTCCTGCATTTGTAAATCCTATAAATAGTGGTATTGATGAGCAGGAACAAAATGGGGTCACTGTTCCCAAAAGAGCTCCTAATGTATTGGCGAATATTCCTTTATACTTTCCGAGAATTCGTTTTGTTCTCTCTGGCGAGAAATAACTTTGTATATAAGAAATAATAAAAATTAAGATAGAGAGTAATAATAAGATTTTAATTACATCATAAACAAAGAATTGGATACTTCCACCTATTCTTGTCGTTATATCAATTCCAATTAACTCTAAAACATAGCCAATAGAATCATTCAACCACCTCATACCCAATACTTGATTTTGGATAAACAATAAAATATTTTCTATTATTTGCATGAGCAATCCTTATCCTTTTTTGTTGTCAAATAGGTCATTAGGTATGCATTTGCCTCATTTATCTTGTGCTCATTAATCGAATAATGAGTCCACTTTCCGTCTTTTCGAGCAATTACAATTTCACTTTCACTTAGAATTTTCATATGATGCGATAGTGTTGACTGACTTATTTGCAATTCTTCTAAAAGAATACAGGCACATTTCTCGCCATTTTTTAATAATTCCATAATTTTTACTCTATTCTCATCACATAGAGCTTTGAATAGTACTGCGATTTCATTGTATTTCATAATTACCTCAAATCGATAGTTACCGATATATAGATTATATCATCATATCGATAAGTGTCAATATGAACAAAAAAAAGAATCTTTCGATTCTCTTTTAGATATTGAATTCTTGTCCCTCATAAGTAATTTCATTTACTTTGATACTATGCGTTTGATTGTATTTTTGAATTACGCTGTAATCTTTCCAAAAATGCATTGGGAATATTTGATTCACTTTTACTTTATCCACAAACGCTTCAATACCACCTTCAGTATAAATTTCTTGTCTTGGATCTAATGGTAAAAAAGCGATATCAATACCATATGGAGAAATCAAATCTATTTCTTTTAGATACTGAGCTTCCATCTTTTTATTGTAAGCATCACTTTCTTCTTCCCATTTCCATAAATTTAAGTCACCCGCATGATAAATGATTTTGTGGTTAATTTCTACAAGAAACGCTACTCCTTCATCGGTTGATTTGAAGGTTCTTATAACTATGTTTTCAAGTTGAAGCATTTCATTTGGATTCATTTCATAAACATTTTTCATTTTATTATCCACAAGTGGAATATCCGAAGATAAAATGTATCTTGTTTTTTCATTTGGATGATTCAATTTCCAAATTTTTGGGTTGTAGTGATCATGGTGATTATGACTTGCAAAGACAATCAATTCTTTGCTTTGATCAAGATTAGGGATAATTCCTTCAAAGTAATCAAACAAAAGATAGTTGTCTTCTAATTCAACTAGAAAACCACTATGACCAATATATGTGATTTTCATATTATCGAGTTGGTACTACTTCTAACCAATAGCCATCTGGATCTTCGATAAAGTAAATACCCATTGATGGATTTTCGAAACATACACAACCCATTTCTTTATGCTTCTTAAATGCTTCTTCATAGTTATCAGTTTGGAATGCTAAATGGAATTCGCAATCCCCTAAATCATAAGGGCGATCAAAATCTTTTAGCCATGTTAATTCAAGTTCAAAGTCACTTTGACTATCACCTAAGTAAACAATAATATAAGATCCATCACCCGCAACCTTTCTTCTTTTTTCAATTAATCCTAATGCCTCATTATAAAAAGATAGTGATTTCTCTAAATCTTTTACGTTGTAATTTTCATGAATCATTTTAAACTTCATTTTCATTTCCTCCATACCTTAGATTGTACACTATGATTATTCTAATTCAAGTATTTAACCTCAATGCTTAACATCTATTATTCACTTAATCACTTTAATCTATTATAATTTACATAACAAAGTTAAATACAAATAATAAAGGAGATTTCTATGTGGTTTGATGAATGTGTGTTTTACCAAGTTTATTCACTCGGTTTTTGTGGTGCACCTAAAATTAATGATGGGTTCACACAATCAAGAATTACAAGCTTTAATGCTTGGATTCCACATTTAATTAAGTTAAATGTAAATGCTGTATATTTTACACCTGTCTTTGAGTCAGACTCTCATGGCTATAATACTCGTGATTATCAACAGATTGATTGTCGACTAGGAACTAGTGAAGATTTTGCAAAGGTATGCAATGAATTAAAGAAAAACAATATTCGTATTGTTCTCGATGGTGTTTTTAACCATGTTGGTCGAGGATTTTGGGCATTTCAAGATGTAATTAAAAATAAACAAAATTCTATTTACAAAGACTGGTTTTATATTCATTTCGATGGAAATTCTAATTATGATGATGGTTTCTACTATGAGGGATGGGAGGGCCATTTTGGACTTGTAAAATTAAATCTAAAAAATGAAGAAGTCATTCACTATTTATTAGAAAGTGTTGCTAAATGGATTAATGAATTTGATATTGATGGATTGCGTTTGGATGTGGCATATTGTTTAGATCCAGATTTCATAAAAAGGCTACATCACTTCGTTTACAAGCAAAAATCGGATTTCTTTTTAGTTGGTGAAATTATCTCTGGTGAATATAGAAGAATAGTAAATCCTGAGATGTTAGATAGTTGTACTAACTATGAATGTTTTAAAGGAATTTACTCAAGTCTAAATGATATGAATCTATTCGAAATTGCTCATTCTTTAAACCGTCAATTCTCAAATGATCCTTATGCATTATACAAAGGACTTAATCTACTTAGCTTTGTCGATAATCATGATGTATCACGACTTGCAAGTAATCTTAAAACTAAAGAACACTTACCACTTGCTTATGCTATTCTTTGCACAATGCCTGGAATTCCTTGTATCTACTATGGATCTGAATGGGGAATTGAAGGACTGAAACAAAAAGGAAGTGATGATAATTTGCGGCCATTTATTGACTCTCCACAATGGAATGACTTAACCACAACAATAAGCAAATTAATACAAATTCGCATAAATACAGATGTTCTCGCTTGGGGAGATTTCAAAACACTTCTTATTATGAACAAGCATTTAGTTTACAAACGAACTTATGAAAATAAGTCGGTTTATGTATTTATTAATATTGATGAACATGATGTTACCCTTAATACCAACCAACTATCATTACCACCAAATTTAACAAATCTAATCACAAAAAACGAAATAAATCTTACCCAGGAAATAGTTTTACCAAAATATTCTTTCTTAATATGCCAGTAAACAGAGCATGTTAAGAAAAATTGCGTACTTTCCACCGGGAATTGGTAGAGTGGTTTTACTGAATTAAATACAATTTCTAGTGAAAGGAGTAAAATTTATGAGTATTGGAACAAAACTATATGAATTAAGAAAAAAGAACAATCTATCCCAAGAAGATGTAGCAGAAAAATTAAATGTTACTCGCCAAACTATCTCTAAATGGGAATTAGATGAAACTTCACCTGATTTGAATTACGCTAAGCAATTATCTATTCTATTTAAAGTTAGTTTAGATGATTTAGCTGATAATGATATCCAAAATATAGTTGTTGAAAAGGTAAGTAATACCGAGAAACTTGCTGGTATTATTATTGATACTTTAAGATTCTTTGGAATTATTATCATCGTTGGATTCGTTATCACGATTGTGATTGCTTTTATTGGTTCAACATTTTATGGCATGAACTAAAGAAAATTGTTATTTATAGACACTGAATCAAGCATAAACTATTGCTTGATTTTAAATTTATGAAGTATCATTTTGGTACCATAGTGGTATACTGTATTTATAGATGGAGGTACAAACATGAGACTGATAACAAGATCAGACTTTGATGGTTTAGCTTGTGCCGTTCTACTGAAATATAAAGGAATTATAGACAACTTTAAATTTGTCCATCCAAAAGATTTACAAGATGGTATTGTAGAAATTGGACAAGATGATTGTTTAGCAAATGTTCCTTATGTAGAGGGTTGCGGACTATGGTTTGATCATCATTCGAGTGAGACAGAAAGAAATGCTTACAAAAGTAAATACATTGGTGAAAGTAGATTATGCCCAAGTTGTGCGCATGTTATTTATGATTACTATGGTGGTGCTGAAGCATTTCCTAATTTTGAAGCTTTATTAGAAGCAGTAGATAAAGTTGATAGTGCAAATTTAACAATTGAAGAAATTTTACACCCAAAAGATTGGGTACTCTTAGGATTTATTATGGATCCAAGAACCGGACTTGGTAGATTTAGAGATTTTAGAATTAGTAATTATGCGCTTATGGAAGATATGATAACTTATTGCGCTAATCATACAATTGAGGAAATCCTTTCTCTTGAAGATGTTCAAGAAAGAGTGGAATTGTATTGGCAACAAAATGATAAGTTTATCGAAATGGTAAAAGCTCATACTCTTATTGAAGGCAATACGATTATTTCTGACTTAAGAGGTCTTAACCCAATTTATGCAGGAAACCGTTTCCTAATTTATAGTCTATATCCAGATGCAAATCTTTCTGTTTGGATCGTCAATGGTAAAGGTGGATTAGGTTGTAGTGCTGCAGTTGGTTATAGTGTTTTAAATAAAACATGCACTGTTGATGTTGGAAAATTAATGCTCAAATATGGTGGTGGTGGCCATAAAGTTGTTGGTACATGCCAATTCAGTGACGAAGAAATGAGTACTAAACTTCCTGAATTACTCGAAGAAATTAAACAATTAAACAAATAAAAGAACCGATTATCAAAATGATAATCGGTTTTATTATGTTTAGAATCAATAATAGATTAATTCTTAATTTACTCTTCAATTCCTAATTCTTTTTCTAAATACTCATCATATGTACAACGATAATCTTGCATCGTACCATCTTCACGAATCACTAGGATTCGATTCGCGATTGTTTGTAAGAACTGGTGGTCATGTGAAGTAAACAGCAATTCAGCTTTTGTATTTATAAGACCATCATTCAAGGATGTGATTGCTTCTAAATCAAGATGATTTGTTGGATCATCTAGCATAACTAAGTTAGGTGATTCAAGCATCGCTTTACTTAACATACAACGTGCCTTTTCTCCACCCGATAATACTTTTACTTGTTTCAATGCTTCTTCCCCAGTAAACAACATTCTTCCTAGGAACCCTCTTATAAATGACATATCATCGTTATCTGTATAACGAGATAACCAAGTACAAATATCATCATCTGTTTCGAAATATTTAGAATTATCCATTGGGACATAGGAAGGTGTAATCGTTTGTCCAAAACTAAACTCACCACTATCTCCATCCATATCACCGTTAATGATTTTTAATAACGTAGTACACGCAACAGGATTTCCAACTAAAGCTACTTTATCATCTTGTAGTAAAGAGAAACTCACATTATTTAATATTGTTTCACCTTCAATTGTCTTTGATAATCCTTCAACATTTAATATTTGTTTTCCAGATTCTCTTGCTGGTTTAAAATCAATGAATGGATAGCGACGTGTTGATGGTTTTAAATCATCCAATACTATTTTATCTAAAATCTTCTTACGAGAAGTTGCTTGTTTTGACTTTGATGCATTTGCAGAGAATCGTGCAATGAATTCTTCTAATTCTTTGATTTTATCTTCTTTTTTACGATTTACATCTTTTAATTGTTTCGCCATCAATTGACTTGATTCATACCAGAAATCATAATTCCCTGAATAAATTCTAATTTCACCAAAATCAACATCCGCAATATGTGTACATACTTTATTTAAGAAGTGTCGGTCATGTGAAACAACGATAACTGTATTTTCATAGTTAATTAAGAAATGTTCTAACCAAGAAATTGCTTTAATGTCTAACCCATTGGTAGGTTCATCTAGAAGTAATGTATCAGCACCAGAAAATAATGCTTGTGCCAGTAATACTTTTACTTTTTCACTTCCAGTTAATTCTTTCATGAATTTTTCATGATAATCGCTATCTATTCCTAGACCATTAAGTAATATAGCTACTTGGCTTTCAGCATTCCATCCATCAAGCTCTGCAAACTCAGCTTCAAGATGCCCGGCACGCTCACCATCTTCATCAGTAAAATCTGTTTTAGCATACAATGCTTCTTTTTCTTCCATGATATGATGTAATCTTTCATTCCCACGTAAGACAACATTCATTACTTTTTCATCTTCAAAAGCAAAATGATCTTGCTTCAATGTAAAAAGTGTTTCTCTACTTCCCATGTATACTTCACCAGTATCTGGTTGTAATTCTCCACTTAGAACTCTTAAAAATGTACTTTTTCCTGCACCATTAGCACCTATAAGTCCATAACAGTTCCCATTTGTAAATTTTATATTTACTTCCTTGTAAAGTGTTCTTTGTCCAAAACGAACACTAATATTGTTTGTACCTATCATAATTTTTACCTCCAAACGCAATATTGGAATTATAGCATGAACAAGCAAATTATGCTAACTTCATAAGAAAATCATCTTCATTTAAATTTGTTATTAGATCATTCTATATTCTCAATACGCTTCATAGACTTCGGTTACTACTCGCAATACATCATTCAAAAAAAAATCCAGCAAAATCTATACTGGATTTATTTTATATTTATCAATTATGATTCCTCTTGCATGACTCTTCCCACAATTCCACCCTCAAGCATAACTTTAATACCTCGCGGATGATTTGGTGAATTGGTCAATATACGGGTAACAATTCCTTTTGTTAACTTACCTGTTGCTTGATCTTGTTTTTGTACAACTTGTACAGAAGCACCAAGTTGGATTTGATTGCGGTTGGTTATAGCCATAAATAGTTTCTCCTAACTTATCTTCCCCGAGTTGCTTGCTTCGGTTTTCTTTGTTGATTCGCCTTCGGTTTACTTGCATAATTTTTTTCTGCTGTCTTATTCGACTTCTTTTTTTGATAAGGTTTGTACTCAGATTTTTTATCACCTGTACTTTTACTCTTGTTATTCTTACTAACTCTTTCATCCTTGTTAGTTTTATTGCTAGTCACTTTTGAACTTGATGATTTTGTATTCGCTGGTTTTGTACTTCTAGTTTTTGGAGAAGAACTTCTTGATTTCTTCTTTGGTGTTGGTTCCATAACCATCATTGGATAATCATGCTCTTTGATTACTGGTATATTTTGACGAATTAGTTTTTGTATATTTTTCACTAAATCAAGTTCATCTATATCTGCAAATGAAATTGATGTTCCATCATTTCCTGCCCTACCAGTTCTTCCTATACGGTGAACATAAGCTTCTGTGTCAGTAGGAATATCATAGTTAAATACATGACTTAACTCATTGATATCTATTCCCCTTGCCGCAATATCTGTTGCTACTAAAACTTTAATTTCGCCATTCTTAAATTTTGACAAGGCAATCTGACGTGCGCTTTGTGATTTATTTCCATGAAGAATACCTACTTTAACATGCGCAGCTTCTAAAAACTTACCTAAACGATTTGCATTGTTTTTAGTACGTGTAAATACCAACGCACTTTCTACTTTTTCTTTCTTCAATAGATTTAAGAGTAAATTCTTTTTATTTGCTTTATCAACATAATAAAGAGATTGTTTGATAATATCTACGGTAGATGATGGTGGGGTAACCTCAATTACTACAGGATCATGTAGTAATGTTTGTGTTAGTTCTTTTATTTCCTTTGGCATTGTTGCACTAAAGAAAAGTGTTTGTTTCTTTTGTGGTATAGCAGCAATAATTCGTTTTACATCAAATAAAAATCCCATATCTAACATACGGTCTGCTTCATCTAAGATAAACACTTCAATTTCATTGATGCGAATGATTTTTTGTTTCATTAAATCTAGCAAACGACCAGGGGTAGCAACAACAATGTCAACTCCTTGACGAATTGCTTTTTCTTGTGGTTTTTGTGGAACACCACCGAAGATGATTGCACTTTTTATATTTGTATACTTAGCATACTCAAGAAAGTTTTCTTCTATCTGTATTGCTAGTTCTCTTGTTGGCGTTAAGATTAAACTTCTTATCTTACTTGGGTCATGTTTCTTTAATTTTTGAATCGTTGGAATTAAAAATGCTGCAGTCTTTCCTGTACCCGTTTGTGCACAACCTAAGATATCTTTACCTAACAAGGCATGTGGTATTGCTTTTTCTTGAATGGGCGTTGGTTCAGAATAACCCTTTTCTTCTACTGCTTTTAAAATTGATTCATTGATGCTTAATGTGTTAAATTTCATATTTTTCCTTTTCAACAAGCGAATAAAAAGCGATACATTTAAGTATCGCTCTCTCGCTATTTGTTACTGTATGTACATTGCATAGTATATCATATTTGTTAAGAAAAGGATAGTTTTAACCTTTATCTACAAATTTAATACCTATCTCAAAGGCATTTGAAACTCTTTTAGTGCTTTATTTAAATACGTATTAAATGGAACCATAGCTTCAAATTTTTTAACTGCATCATCAATAAAGCACTCTGCATTAAGAATTTCACTATCCTGAATATATGATTCTAGATAGAAACTTTTATATTTTAAAAACTCTGCAACATCACTATCCGGATCATATCCTTTTGGAACATTTTTTAACTTAGTACCTAAAACAGAAAAATAGTTCATAAATTCTTTGTCATTAATTATTTGCAAAAATTTCTTAGGATGAAGAACAAGATAATTTCTAATCATTTCTGTTGCATCACTAAACATATCCGCAAACAGTCCACCACCCAAAAAACTCATATGATCAGGACTTATCGATATAAAATAACCAACAGGTATAGGAAGTTTTCCCTTCGATGAAATATGAGCTCTAAATGTAGGATTGTATGGCGATTTATCATGACTAAAACGAGTGTCTCTTACAAGTTTAAATGTTAAATCTTTTGGATTATTATGTAGAATACTCTTATCAAATTTTCCAATCCTCATAATTAACTCTTGTATTAATTTTTCAAACTCTTCTTCTGCTCTTTTACGTTCTTCTTTATGTGCTGCATACCATTCTTTGTTATTATTTCTTTTTAATTCTTTAAGATAATCCAGTATTAACTTTGTATTAATCATATGTCTCTCCACTTTTAAAATTCATTATTTTCTTCATATTCTCTGATTGCAACAAATTATTTATAAATGTTTTGCATTCAACAGGTGCTTTATAATTTGGTAACTCTTCAAAGATCAATGTTTGATCATCTATTTTCTCCATAGCATCTTTGTATTCAAATAGTAAATCATTGTTTAAAACTTTCAATTTCTGAAACTCTAGATTTTCAGGATTTAATCGATGTTGTTGTATTGCGTATTCAACTCTTTTTTTGCAACAACAAAAACCTGTTTCAGTTAAGCCACAGTGCGTTGCGAGAAAATCGCCTACTTTCTTTCTAGCTCTTGATAACTTTTGACGATAATTATCAGGAGAGATACCTAGGATTTCTCCAGCAATTTTACTATCTATTTTAAACATTGTTCCTAGAATAAAAATACATCGTGTTTGAGGATCCAAACATTGCAACAAAACATTGGTGCAAGACAATTTTAATTCATCGGCTAATTGTTCCCTGCTTACACCCAACATAATTTCTTCTACATCATCAACATAACCTAATTTAATATCATTGGAATAAAAATCAAAATCTAACGGATGCTCAGAAAACATACTCTTTTTGTAATCAATTAAGTAATTTGTAGCGATACGATACACCCAAGTTTTAAATGCTGATTTTCCTTGAAATGAGGATAAATGTGTCACAATGCGTATTAAAATATCCTGAGTAGCATCCTCAGCATCCGCAACACTTCCTAACATCCTTAAGGATAAATTAAATATTAAATCCTGTACTTCCAACAAAACCTTTTCTAGTGCCCCACTATCACCCATTAAAGCCTGTGATATTGTCTCATCTAGTTTGTCTCTTTCCATAATCTTACCATTCTTCCTTTCTATAAATTAGACTGATTTTTTATAAGTTGTGACAAAGTAATTGCAAATATAGATTATTTATGTTGTTTCAAGTGATATTTATTTATATTTTTATTCTAGCATTTCTAAATCACAAGAAAAAGACCTATCTCAATAAGAGAAAGGTCAAGAATCTTATCTCAATTCGCCTTCTTTTTGTATAAATTCTAGTATTTTATGATTAATGTAATCCGGTTTGCTGACTGGTAACAAATGAGATGCTTCTTCTATAATTTCTAGTTTTAAATTTGAGATTGAACTTTTCGCACGCTTTGTTGCTTGTGTGATTGAAAATGCAAATTCATTTTCTCCAAGTAAAACCAACACAGGCATATTGATATTGAGTAGATGTTCTTTCTTAAGCCACTTAGGAAAACTCGCGTTTGCATTCATGTTCATCACCGAAATCGTAAATTGTTTAATTATACTATCCGGTAATGGCTCTTCCTTTTCATTTCCCCATCCAATATATTTTTCAACATTTTCTCTAGTTGGATGAAATCCCATTTTCATAATCTTCATAAAAAAGGAGATATGCATTTTCGCAAATGTTTGAACTGGACTAAGCAAAATCAACTTCTCAACTTTTTGAGGAAAATAACCTGCATAATTAGCAGCATTCCATCCTCCAATTGAAAGCCCACAAAGGTGAACCTTATTCAACCCAAGACCATTTAATGTTTCATCCAACCATGTTGCATTATCATATGCTGTTGCCATTTTCTTTGTAAGAATACTTTTTGATGATTCTCCTATCAAATCAATTGCATACACACTGAAATATTGACTCAAAAATGGAAGGTTCTTATACCAAATTGGTGACCCACAACTTGCTGCATGGAGTAATACTAAAGGTGGGTTTTCTTTATTTCCACTGCAGATCACATGACTATCGCCAAAAGTAGTTGGAACATACACTTCCACTATGTTAGAGTTTATCAGTTTTAGGGATTCATCATAAGTTTCATAATACTCATTTTGATACTCCATTGTTCTAAAATTTAATCCTTTTCTCATTCTACTCCACCATTGGTTCTTTGCATTCACTACATTCTTTATCATGCATAGATATTATACCGCCACATTTAGAGCAACTATACTTTGCTTTTTGTTCCACCATATATTTTAATTTCTATATTTCTTCTTCAAAATAATCATTATCTATTTGCTTTAATTCGTACGTTTTAATAACACTAACACCTAATCCATACTTAATCATCAATTCTGTTAATTTTTCACCATCCACTAAAACCAGCTTAACTTGTAATTGCTTTTCAGCAAATGCAATTGCATCCTCACTAAATCTAGAGGTTGTAATAAATAAACCTTTTGTACCACCTTGTCCAGCAACTGCACCAAGAAATTTTTGTATTTCTGGTCTTCCTACAACACCAGTCCACCTCTTGGCTTGTGTATAAATACTATTAAAGCCAAATCTATCTTCTTCAATTATTCCATCTATCCCTTCATCATTTGTGTATGATGTACTTTTAATAGATTCTTTATTAAATGCATATCCCATCTTATCTAATAAATCCAAGACTAGACTTTCAAAAAACCGAGGATTTTTCGAAAATATTATTTCTAGTAGCTCACTACTTAACCTTGCGTTAATAATCCGAATTGCACTTTCTATACTCTCATCAGGAGTATTTGTATTGTTGATTTCTTCAATTTTTTCTATATTAGATAAATCGCCTAAATTAGCAGGGCGAAAAAAATCAACAAAACTTGGATAATTCATCAGAAATTGGTTATCAATCTTCTTATCCAAATTGATTACTCTTTTTCCTTCTTTTGTTATTTTGTACACTCCTCTTTTTACTGACTCAACTAAACCTGCTTTTACTAGATATGTTTTCGTCCAAGCTAAGCGATAATAGATTACTGATGATTTTTTATTTCCCATTAGTTCATTTCTTTCATCTTCAGTAAGCTGTAAATCATCCGAGATTTTCTCAACTAAATCTTTAAATTTGAAATCACTTCCCTCACTCAAAACTGTTAACAATTCATTGTACATTTCGTTATATTTAGGTATCACTGATATATCCTCCCCATGTTGAATTATAGTTTAATTATACTATTTTATAATTACCCTGAGAATAAATTTCACTAATCCTCATTGAAAATCATTAACTAAATAAGCAACTTCTTTTTATAATCCTGTATTTTAATATTTTTCAGTGGTAATACGTAAAAAATCTCGATAAAAATCGAGATTCTCTATAAAGAAATAAATTATTCCCACTCAACAGTTGCTGGTGGTTTAGAAGTAATATCATAGCAAACGCGATTTACATTCTTTACTTCATTTACGATTCGTGTAGAAATTTTATCTAGAATTTCATATGGTATTTTTGCCCAGTCTGCTGTCATTCCATCAATTGATGTAACTGCACGGATCGCAATTGTGTAGTCATATGTTCTTTGATCACCCATAACACCCACTGAACGAATATCTGGTAAGCATGTAAAATATTGCCAAATTTCTCTTTCAAGATGCGCATTTGCAATTTCTTCTCTTAGAATTGCATCTGATTCTCTAACAATTTCTAATTTCTCTTCCGTAATTTCTCCCAACACTCGAATGCCTAGTCCTGGTCCTGGGAAAGGTTGTCTCCATACCATTGATTCTGGTAAACCGAGTTCAACTCCTAAGGCACGTACTTCATCTTTAAACAATGTATTCAATGGTTCAATTAATTTGAATTGCATATCATCAGGTAACCCACCTACATTGTGGTGTGATTTTATTGTTTGTGCAGTTTTTGTACCACTTTCAATAACATCTGTATAGAGTGTTCCTTGTGCTAACCACTTAATATTTTCACCTTGAACTAATTTCTTCACTTCTTCATCGAAGGTATAAATAAATTCATTACCAATAATTTTGCGTTTTGCCTCTGGATCACTTACACCTTTTAGTTTATCTAAGAAGCGTTTTGATGCATCAACTTTTGTTAAATTGATTTTCATGTTTTCGCCAAACATTTGCATTACACTTTCGGCTTCACCTTTACGAAGTAATCCATGATCAATAAACATACAATATAAGTTGTCACCAATTGCTTTATGTAGTAGTGCAGCAACTACTGATGAATCCACTCCACCAGATAGAGCTAGTAAAACTTTATCATGTTGAACTAGTTCACGAATTTTACTTACTTCCATGTCTACAAAACTCTTCATGCTCCAATCATTTTTTGCATGACAAATTTTAAACACAAAGTTCTTTAGCATATCCAGACCAAAATCAGAATTTCTAACTTCCGGATGATATTGAACTGTATAAATCTTCTTTTCTTCATTGCTTGTTGCAGCAAATGGACAAGTATCACTTGAAGCATCAACTACGAATCCTGGTGCAAGTTTTGATACTTGGTCACCATGTGACATCCATACTGTTTGTTCAAGTGGTAAACCATCAAATAATAAGGATTGATTTGATACCTTAATTGTTGCTCTACCATACTCCTTTGTTTCGCATGCTTTAACATCTCCACCATTCATATAGTGAGTCATTTGCATTCCATAACAAATTCCTAGAATAGGTAATCCTGACTCAAAGATAGCTGGGTCACACTTAAATGAATCTTCATCATAAACACTATTTGGACCACCACTAAAGATAATCCCTTTAACATCTCCCATAGCTTTAATCTCATCGATTGTTAAGGTATTAGGATGTAGTTCACTATAAACACCAAACTCACGTATACGACGTGCTATTAGCTGATTATATTGACTACCAAAATCAAGTACTATAATTTTATCTGACATTGTAAATCTCCTCGAATTGTTCTTAATATTACACTATAAGAGAGTATTCGTAAATACTTTTTATCTATAGTTTTAAAGAGTTATTTCTATCTCTATGTATTCTTTATCATAAATCTACAGCTCATTTCATCTTTATACCTATTTTATGATATGATTTACTCAATCATATGTTATAGGAGGACCAGCAAAATGCATGAAATCAAATGTCCACAATGTGGCACCGTATTTACAATTGATGAAGTCAATTATGCAGATATTTTAAATCAAGTACGTACTAGTGAATTCAATCAAGAAGTTCATGAAAAATTAGAACAGATAAAAGCACAATACAACAGTGAAATTGCACTCGTTGAAGAAAAATCACAAAATCAATTGCAAAAAGAACTCGCAAAAATGGAACAAGTAATTTTTGAATTACGCGCTAAGAATGATGCAAGTAATCAGTCAGAAAAGTTGGCAATTGCAGCCATAGAAAAATCTATGCGTGAGGATATCATCGAAAGAGATAAACAAATAGCCTTACTCAACAGTAAACTTCAAACTTTAGAAGAAAATAAAAACTTTGAAATTAACCATGCTGTTTCACAAAAAGAAAGAGAACTTTTAGAGTCACAACATAAAATAGAACTTCTTCAAAAAGAAACAGAAATAGAGAAGTCATCCATCAAGGAAAAATTTGAACTTGAACTACGACAAAAAGAAGAAACTATTGCATTCTATAAAGATTTTAAAGCTAAACAATCTACCAAGATGATTGGTGAATCACTTGAGCAACATTGTGAAATTGAATTTAACAAACTGCGAATGACTGCTTTTAGAAATGCAAGTTTCTCAAAAGATAATGATGCCAAGTCTGGTAGTAAAGGAGATTATATCTATCGTGAAAACGATGATCATGGTATTGAAATCATTTCAATCATGTTTGAAATGAAAAATGAAGAAGACCAAACAACAACCAAGAAAAAGAATGAACACTTCTTTAAAGAATTAGACAAAGATCGACACGAAAAGAAATGTGAGTACGCAATCCTTGTTTCTATGTTAGAGCAAGACAATGAGTTGTACAATACTGGTATCGTCGACGTATCCTATGAATATGATAAGATGTATGTCATCCGTCCACAATTCTTTATACCACTTATTACATTACTTAGAAATGCAGCACTTAATTCACTACAATACAAACAAGAAGTAGCACTAATGAAAGAACAAAATATTGATATCACTAATTTTGAAGATGACCTCAATGCATTTAAAACAGGTTTCGCTAAAAACTTTGAACTTGCAAGTCGTAAGTTCACAACTGCAATTGACGAGATAGACAAAACAATTACTCACCTTCAAAAAACCAAAGAAGCTTTACTATCTTCTGAAAATAACTTACGTATCGCAAATGATAAAGCTGAAGATCTAACAGTTAAGAAACTTGTTAGGAAGAATCCTACAATGAAAAGTAAGTTTGAAGAATTAAAAAAATAATGAAATAAAAATGAGATTTCTTTTATTAGAAAATCTCATTTTTTATGTTTGATTTAAACTATTTTTTCAAATATCTTTCTACCTTTTTTGAAGATGACCTGTTGTCATTACATGTGCTCAACTTAATATCATGAGGATCGATTCCAATAAAACCTGCCTGAGTTCATAAATTGTATTCTTAGTCTAAATTTTTATAATCATCTATTCACTTGATCATCTCTTTTTGAATTATTTTAAAATACACCATTAAGTAAAGCCGTTGCCATCGTACCTAATGCTCCAACAACAATAAAACATAGTGACACTAATGCGTATTTTTTACGTTTTTCCATAACTCGCCGATCTGTCTCACTCATATTTGAGATATATTTATTTCTACCTAATAAATAAAGTAATAATCCACCACTACCATTATTGCCACCCATTGAAAATATTCCCCAAAATACTGGATGTTTCAAATCTCTACTCTTCGCATCCAAATAAATCATTTTAAACATTTGATATGCCAAAGTGACTGCACCCAGCATCATCACAAATATAAATATTCCGATATACCACATAACTTTTCCTCCTATATTTTTTTAATAATTTGATAAAATAAAAAACTTGTACTTAGTATTCCAACAAACATTGCGACAAATATAAATGAGTGATTTGTTTCAATGATTCCATTGAATAGAATAAAGGTAATTACTAATAAAATGTTCAATACAATCGCCAAAATAAGTTGTCTATTACTTTTAACAATATTTGTCGATTCTTCTAGATGTTCAATCATCTTTTCATCTCCTTTTAATAGCTCATCGAGAGTTACACCATAGAGACTACTAAGTTCAATAATGTTGATGATATCGGGATAACTTCTTTCATTTTCCCAATTGGACATTGTTTGTCTTGTTACCCTTACTTTATCCGCAACATCTTCTTGTGTTAATCCGGAGTTAACACGTGCTTCTTTTAACTTTTTTCCAATCTCCATATGATCCTCCTTGAGTAACTAAATCATGTCATTTTAATGATTTTTCGTCTATCAAATATTTTTTACATTGTCATTTTTATAGGTTTGTCCAAAATTTTGGTCATCTAACTTGTGATAAATCGGTTGCTTTTTATCAAAAGTACAATAAAATTCAAGTCCAGATTAATTGCATCATTCACAATTGATTCTCATTGTAAATTAGTAATCAAATTTCACACCTAATCCTGCTTATCAGATTTTCTTCTTATATTATATTAGTATAAATAATAAAACTTTGCACTTAGTTGATACTAGGCAAAGTCTTATTTATTTCGTATTTAAGTTTTACTCACATCAAAATATTGGTTAAATTCAATCGTACTATATAACACATTAGTTACAATAACATCGTCATCTTGAATTAAATAAAATACAAAGTAGTTATCAATTTTCATTCTTCTTAATTGATTAAGTCCTTCCATTTGAATTATCTCAAATCGTTCTGGTAATGTAACTAGACTCATAATTTTATCTGTTATTCTAGAATACTGTTTAATCGCTATTTCAGGTACCAACAAATCAAGAGCAATGTAGTTATAGATTTCTCCCATATCTATAAGAGCATTTTCTGTTATTTTAATTTTATATTTTTTCACGCTTTACTTTTCTTTTAAATTTATCAAATGCTATTTGGGCATCTTCTACATTACCATTCTTAACATCATTCAATCCTTGTTTAAGCTTATTGAGTAATTCATCATCTGTCATACCCTCAATGTTGATATTAGGAGAAGGCTTAGGAAGTGAAATAGCGAACGGAATACCGCCAGTCATAGATATTTGATTTAAATACATATCAATGGCAATTGACATTGGAATACCTAATTGGTTTAAAACTTCTTCCGCCCGTTCCTTTACAATAGGATTTACTCTTAAATTTAAAGTTGCTGTTTTTTTCACAATCATACCTTCTTTCATGTCATCATTGTAACGCATTTGTCGTTACATATCAATTGGATTAATACAAACTATTTTCTTGCTACAATTGCCATAGTATTTCCCTTGCCAGTATATAACTCACCACAAAGTTCATTATAGAATGTACAGGAGCTAAAACCTGCCTTCAATAAATCATTCCTAATTTCTTCTTCAGTAAATACATGCTCCCAAACCATATAAGATTCAATATTTTTATTCTCTTCTTGTACAATAATATATTCATTTAAAAATGTACTTTCTTTTTCATAACGATAAAAAGCATGAAGCAATAAATGATCTTTTTCACACCAAAACCCACTTTCATTGAAACTCCACTTCTTAAATTCAGGTTTATTTGTATACTGTTCCTTAGTAAATACATCAAAGATAAATACACCACCTTCATCAAGCACATGAAGTACTTTCTTCAATAAGTTTACTCTTATATCTGGTGCTAAGACTCCAAAATCACAATAAATCATGGTTACAAGATCCATCTTTTCATCAAACTCATGATTTGTATAGTCACCATGAATATAATGGATATTAAGATTTTGTTTTATTGCAGAATCTTTCGCATAATCAATAGAACGCTTCGAAATATCGATACCTACCACCTCATATCCTTGGTTTTTAAATCGCTCACAATAAATCCCTGGTCCACACCCTAAATCAAGCAATTTATGATATGTCTTACTTGGTGCTATTGAAGATATCCAATCTATAGATTTTTCTACAATTTCTAATTTGCGAGTTGCTCCTTCAAATTCAGTATCCAAATGTGCTTCTAACATCCCTTTTGATATATGAGAATCCTCCCATATATTTTTTGATTGTTTGTATAATTCTGGTTTATTTTTTATTAGTTCAAATAATTTTTCCATATTTCCCTCTTCTAACGATAGTTACAAAATAAAAGACCGTGTAATTTCACAGTCTGCTTATACTCTAGATGTGAAATTCAATAAATAATCAATTTGACATGATAATAACACCTAGATTCTAGGTAGTTAACCATCAATTTTGATTACTTATGTTTTCCACGTTTCATTCACGTTACTGATTATGTAACATCAAATGCGCCGGATTCATCATCTCCCTTTGCTTTGTAACTATCGTAATTGTATTATAATTAAACTTTTCCATTAATACAACTTTATATTTTATCAACTACTAAACTGTAGAATCCATGAGTTCAAATAAGTTACCTTCTGTATCTCTAAAATAGGTGCATCTCATTCCCCAATCTTCAATTAACTGTGGCTCACCTAAGAAGATGACACCCGCATCCTTTAATCTTGCATAATCACCATCTAAATCATCCGTTGGAATTACTGCAACAATTGTATCTGGTTGAGCATTTGTTTGAGGTTGTGTGTATCCTTGGAACATGCCCATTGCGTCCCCACTAAATATTGCAAAACAAGGTGCACTATCTTGTGCTATTGAAAATGAAGTATAAGGCCCATTTCTATCACCCCATATTGGATAAAGTCCCAATTTTTCTGAATAAAAATCAAAGCATTCTCCATAGTTCTTTCTAACTAAAATACGAATCGTAGTGTCTTGAAATCTCATCTAATCATCCTTCTTTCTAATAAGTTATTGATATTATATGCTTAATATTTGGTGATTTCATTGTAAAAATCGGACATGTTCTCTCGATATTGTTGCGGTGATAATTTACACACAAGCTTAAACTCTCTTACAAAATGAGAAACATCATAGTAATTTAATTGTTCGCAAATAGTAAACAATGAATTATCTTTTTCATTTAATAATTGTATCGCTTTATTCATTTTAACAATCCTAGAGAAGGATTTCATACTGATGCCTAGGTATTGATTGAATAGACGATTTAAATGCCGACTGCTGTAGTATGAATGATGTGAAAGATAATCGACATTTACCATACCTTTCATTTCTATAATTTGTTTTATGACTTCTTTCAATTCATTAGGATATTCAAACAACAAATGTTTTTTGAGTGTTTCTTCCATTCTACTCAGTAACTCTTTAACCGTTAAACTACTGATAAAGATATCACATAATTTCTTATTTAATGTTGAATCAATGTATTCAAAAGGAATGATTTTATCTTTCAATTCATTTTGTCTAAGATTACTAAACGAATAAAATCCTGCAGGTTGAAATTCTATAATAAAGATAACATCACATTGATTCGCAAGTTGTCCAACACATTGTGGTTTTGTAGAAGGTCCAAAAAGAAAACTATAACTTTCATTTTTATAATGAAACAAAACTACGGTAACACTTCCATGAGGTAGAACAGTATATGAATTTGATATCATTTCAATTGTTGGAAAAGTAATCGTGATATTTGATATATAGGGTTTTAGTTCATCACATGGATACAAATAGGCGTAGTCTTCCTCATATTGTAATACTTCTCTATGCTTTAAGGCTTGCTTAAGTGATGTTTGATTTATCATAAGAACTATCCTTTTCTATCTTAACTATACTATATCATTGTTACTTATTCTTTCTTTATCTTTTTTAAATGCTACACAAAATTGTCATCTTCTCTTACACATTTCTTTTTTACCACCACACATAAAGCAAGCCTTACATGACTTTATCTCTTCATTTTAGAGATGAATTAATTCAGTTTTAATATTTTCTTTATGTAACTTATCAAAAATTCTCTTAATCAATATTTTTGTATTTCCTTTTATTCTAGCACTACCATTAATAGCAATTACTTACATACACATCCTCCTTAGATACTTTGCCTTTCTTAAAATATAAACTTAACTATTAGAAATAAATAATCCCTAGTTTGAACAGTGTCTAACGCTTTATAGTTATATTTTTTTAAATGCTTAAAATAAAAAGAACATGAGTTAAGTTTTCATGATCTTTCTTATTGGCAACCAAAATTTACGTTCAATTTGCATTGATTCATGATTTTCTTCTATAAACCACTCTCTTGGAAATAGATGTTCTTCCAAATAGGTTCGATTATCAAAATCCAATTCATAATCTTTAAGTTCTAGCATACATTGATAAATTACTTGAGATGAACTCTTCATCGATTCTCCTATATCTATGTTTCCATCCTCGTCAAATTCATTTAGAACAACATCCCCTACCAAAAATAATCCACGTGGCATACTTGTAGTATTGAGATCAAAAATAGAAGTGTCATGACTTTCATCATTGGTTAGCAACATTGTCGAAATATATTCATGTTCATTATCTGAACTATTATTGGGATGATGTCCCATTGGAGCATATCCAAAATATCTCCTTGCTGAATAATCATTTAAATTTTTTGTAGCCCATCTACGCATTTTATTCCACGCGTCTTTTTCAGGTGTATCACTCTTTGCACAAAAGATAATTGCTGTTTCTTCTGTTATCTCTTCAATTCTCACAACTGGTTTATCTCCCATAAGCATACAATCTTGAAAAAGATGAGCAGAAAATACGATAGGTTTAAATATTTTATATTGTCCTGATTTTCTCACTCCACTTGGTGAGTTACCATGAAATCCTTGAAATGCTCTAGTAAATGATTCAGGTGATTCATATCCATATTTAAAAGCTAAATCATATATTTTTATGTCTGATTCAACTACTTCTTTTGCAGCCTCACTCATCCTTCTAAATCGAACATACTCACTTATCGTTATATCTGCCATGAAAATAAACATTCTTTGAAATCTTGTCAACGAACAACATCCTATTTGAGCTACTTCACAATAATCAATTTTACAATTCAAATGATTTTCAATAAATTTTAATGCTTCATTCATTTTATTTATCCATTCCATTTCACACTCACCTCTACTCTTAATATAACATTTCTAGTAAACTAAAACCTTGCATTAAAAATATTTCCCTGCAAGGTTTATTAGTAATATACCATTTACAGGGGATGGGAATACGCTATGACAAAAAGTGGGGATTAAAAATCCCCAGTTGTTGTAAATAAACACAATTCAACTATCATGATAAACTACTTTCGTGTGGTCTAATTCACAAATAGGTAGTTTTATTTTGGAAAAATATGAAAAGTTAATTTTAGACCTACTTAATCTAAAACCCAGTTCTATCAAATCTATCGATAGTTGTAAAACAGAAGATGACATATTACTTATTCGTCTTGTATTAAGTAAACCAAGTCACTGTGAATGTCCCTATTGTAGTTCTACTAAACTATTATCGAAGGGATATATTGAAACAAAGATAAATCATTCAACGGATTATCTTCAACCCTCAGTTATTTACTGTAAAAAACCAAGATATCGTTGTACTCAATGCCATAAGACATTTACTTCAAATTTCTATTTAAATCCACAATACACTCAAATTACTTATGCTACAATTCAAAAAATCATGTATTGTCTTAAAAGTCATACCCTGACATTTACTCAAACTGTCAAAATAGTTGGATGCTCCATCCCTACTGTGATTCGAACATTTGATAAGTATTGCCATTTAGCTCCACTTTCATTTCCTGAAGTATTGTGCATTGATGAAGTCTATACCAAAAATTCAGATTACGATTCAAAATATAATTGCATCTTCTATGATTTTTTTCAGAAAACTGTTATCGATGTCACTCCCTGTAGGAAGAAACATTACTTAACTATCTTGATTTATTCTCTCAGCTGGAGCGCAACATTGTGAAGTTTGTATGCATTGATATGCATCGCCCCTTTAAAGACGTGATTCAAATCAAATTTAAAAAGGCAATCATTTGTGTCGACAGTTTTCATGTCATTAAAACACTCAATGATTGCGTTGCTAATATTAGGATGAGGATCCTACGTCAATATGATTCCTCTACCCAAGAATATTATCTTATAAAAAATTGGAAATGGCTATTACTTGGTTCTACTGTTAATCTTGATAATCGCGGTGAATACAATAAAAGATTTCGAAGACACATGACTTATCGCGATTTACTGAATGCCATGTTATCGATTCATCTAGACCTTCAGAATGCTTACGAGTTAAAAGAGGCCTATCTTCTTTTCAATGCTACAGGCTCCTTGGATACTGCTGCTCAATCTCTGGATGAGTTCTATGCTCGTTTTGTTGAGACCAATATCCCTGAATTTGCTGACTTTATTTCAGCTATTTATCACTGGAAAGAAGAAATTATTAATTCTTTTACGATCGTCCATGGTCGACGTATTTCAAATGGCATTGCTGAAAGTCTAAATGCTAAAATTCAACTTATTATCTACAACTCGAAAGGCATCCATAATTGTGAACGCCGTAAAAAAAGAATCATTTACGCTTTGAACAAAAATAGTTTTTCTCCTTAATTAATTTTCGCTATGACCACAAAAAAAGAGCGTTTAGTTTTTACAAATTTTACGCTCTTTCTCATCCCTATTTTGTTATAGACACTCCCCACCTTTGTTTGAGTTATCCCCACTTCTTGTTAGAGTGCCATAAAAATTCATAACAGTTGCACATTAAAAATAGGAATCTACTCATTTGTAGGTTCCTATTTAAATAAACAGTCAATTCATGATATTGCTATAAATTTTCTCCATTTGATTCAATAACTTTCTTATACCAATAGAATGAATCTTTTTTATATCGTTTAAAACTTCCATTTCCTAAATCATCTGTATCTACATAAATGAAACCATATCGCTTTTTCATTTCTCCTGTTGATACACTTACTAAATCAATGCACCCCCATGCCATATATCCAATCAAATCTACACCGTCATCAATTGCTTTTTGCATCTCAATAAGATGGTCTTTAATATATTCAACACGATATGGATCATTGATTGTTCCATCCTCATTGAGTACATCCCTACATCCAATACCGTTTTCAGTAATCATTACTGGCACTTTATATCGATCATATACCTTAAGTAATGTATATCTTAATCCCACAGGATCAATCGGCCAATCCCACTCTGTTTCTTTCAAGTATGGATTTTTAATACCACCCATAATATTACCACTAGTCTGCTCATCAAATTTCAAAGTACTTTCAGAAATGCTCTGGTAATAAGAGAATGTGTAGTAATCACAAATTCCTTCTTTTAGAGTTGTCTTATCTTCCTCAGTTAGATTGATATCTACTCCTCTTTTTTCAAGTTCTTTTAATGTGTAAAATGGATACTCTCCTTTTAACATGATATCAGCACATGTATTGTTATATAATAAATCATTCTTAAATACAGCTAAGACATCATCAGGATGACATGTTCTTGGATATCTTGTAATATGGCAAATCATAGTACCAAAATGAAATTTCGAATTAATTTTTCTTCCTTCTTTTACTGCTTTTGCTGAAGCAAGGAATATATTTTTTAATGCTTTCATTCTAGTTTCAAAATCATCTGCTTGTCCTTGAAATGTACATTCTTCTTTTGGAAAAATTGCTCCTTGCCCTAGTGCACTCAGTGGTAAAAATAAATTATTTATTTCATTAAACGGCAACCAATAGGTTACATATTGTTCATATCTTTCAAATAATGTTTTCGCATATTTTACGTATAGATCAATAACTTTTTCATTAGTCCATCCATTAAATTTCGTTGCAATTGCTAATGGGATATCACTATGAGAAATAGTAACGACAGGTTCAATATTGTATTTTTTTAATTCTTTGAATACATTCTCATAAAATTCAAGACCTTTTTCATTTGGTTGTTCATCATCACCATTAGGGAATATTCTAGCCCACGATATAGAGAATCGATATGCTTTAAATCCCATCTCTGCAAATAACGCTATGTCTTCTTTATAACGATGATAGTGATCAATAGAAATTCTTGAAGGATAGAAATGTTCTTCATCAATTTTTGGTGTTATCAATCGAGGATTAGTGTGTGATCCAACAGTAACAATATCATATACTGATAATCCTTTCCCATCTTCAAGGTAGGCACCTTCTATTTGGTTTGCTGCTGTTGCTCCTCCCCATAGAAAATTTTCTTTAAAACCCATTATTCATCCCTCCATTTAAGAACAATCATCATTCCAATCGCAACGATCATTGCTGCAAATACTCCTACTAGATAATAAACAAAGGTATCTGTCATTGCCAATACAATTGTTCCAAAAGGTACAAATCCAAAAGATAAATACTTAACTTTAAACATTGCCATAATTGCTCCTCCAACAGCTCCACCTACTACTGTCGCAATCAAAGCTTTACGATATTTTGTAATCAAACTAAACAATACAGGTTCTGTAACTCCTATTAATGCAGTAATCCCTGTAGAGAGTCCAACTGATTTGGTATTTTCTTTTTTTGCTTTAAAGAAAATATAGATTGCACATGCTGCCATTGCAGAATTCGATGCTGCTGAAGTAACTGGATAAAGAAAGTCATAACCTAGAGTTGCTAAGTTTTGTGCAATAATTGGTGACATTGCAACTTGCATTCCTGACATCAACATAAATGGATAGATAGCTCCGCAAACAGCTCCACCAAGAGGACCTAATGCTTCATACAACCAAAGGACTCCCTCCGCAATAAATGTACCAATCCATCCACCAATCGGTGCAAGTAACACCCATCCGACTACTGCAGCTAACATTACTGTTATTAATGGTGTAACAATAATATCAATCATCTTAGGTACAAATCGCTTACAGATTCTTTCAATGTGTGATTGAAAATAAACTGTTAGAATTGCCGGTACTACTGTCGATGAATATGCTGCATAAGTTAATGGAATTATTCCAAATAATTTAATGCTAGTTCCTGCCATTCCAGAAAATGCCGGAAGCATTAATATAGCACTCGTAGTTGCTGCAAGAACAGGATTGCATTTGAATCTCTTTCCTGCTGAATATCCAATTAATACAGGTAAGAAATAAAACGCTGCTTGTGCACAGTTAAAGAAGAAAACATATGTATCTCCTGTTGCATCAATCCATCCAAATGATTGTACTGAATAAAGTACACCTTGTAATAAACCACAAGCTACAATCGCTGGTATGATTGGTGCAAGTATTGATGTCAAGACATCCAATAAAGTTGGAAAAAATGTTTTAATCGTTAATTTTTTCTTTTCACCATCTAAATTTTCATCAATTGCTGTTTCCTCTTTCATATCCGCAATCTTACATACTGCTTTATAGACATCTTCTACTTCATTTCCAATAATGATTTGGAATTGTTCTCCAGACCATTGATTACCTACTACACCGGATAATTTATTTATTTCATCTGCTTTAATTAGACTTTTATCCTTTGTTGTAATTCTTAATCTTGTAACACAGTGAGTACAATAACTTATATTTTCTTTACCCCCAATTAAACTTAAAATCCTACTAGCGATTTCTTCATAATTCTTTTTTGTCATGTCTTCTCCCTCCAATTTTGAATTATTTATCTTAACAGTTTGGACGTCTCAAACTGATTTGACCAAAAATAAAACCCCACACAATAAACTCCTGTTTATTTGTATGAGGTCAAGCCCTACTGGTAACAATCCTCTCGTATACATAATCTATTTACATGTAACATTAAATACAATTTTTCTTCATCATTCAATTCTATTTTCATTTTATCCTTCAAATATATACTTATTTTTTCAGTACATTCATATGTTTCTTTGTAACTTGTGATGAGTGTTTCATAAATCTTTTTATTCTTCGTATTAATAAGTCTCTTCTCTTTTAATCGTTTTAATAAATAATGCATATGAGAAACAAACCTAGAGTAATTAAAATCTTCTCTACTGATTGAAGTATGAAAACTATCTTCGATAATTTTTGTTATTTCATTGATTAATTCATCACTCTCTACATTAACACTATTTTTTTCTTTTTCTTGTGCATTAATGATATGAATTGCGATTGATGCAACTTCTTCTTTTGGAAGTAAAATATTATACTTCTCTTTAATCAACTCCACACCATATCGCCCTATTTTCATTTCTTCTTCAAAAAGTTGTTCAATATCATTCGCTATTGGAAGATTTAATACTAAATTTTTCTTATAGCGTTGTATACAGAAATGAATATGATCCGCTAGAGTAAATACTAAGTTTGAACTAATGTTGCTATCTAGAAGTTGTCTTGCATATAAAACTATTTTATCAGAGATTTTAATAATATCCTCTGGAATTTCATTGATCATTGCAATATAAGAAACATCTACATCATAATAGGTTCTTTCTATTTTAGAAAGTTCTACTTCATCTGAAGTCTTGTGAAATCCAACGCCCTTGCCAAAAACAACTAACTGATTTCCAGCAGAGTCCATACATAAAGCTACATTGTTATTAATGCTTTTAAGAATTTTCACAGTTCTCCTTCCCTATCATTTCAATGATATGACAACACTATCTAAGTCAACCTTACTTGGTTTGCATATGTCTAATTCTATATCTTTTGATGTAATTATCATAGGAGTTAATAAATTCATATTTTGTGACTCCATATAACTGCGATCAATCTTTAACAGGACATCACCTTGCTTAACCTTATCTCCTACTTTAACCTCAACCTCGAATCCTTGTCCATTCAAATTAACAGTATCTAATCCTACATGAATTAGAATTTCTATTCCATTTGCATTCAAACCAATCGCATGTTTTGTTTTAGCAATAAGGATAACTTCGGCATCACAAGGCGAACAAATTGTATCACCCTTGAATTTAAATGCCATACCTTCTCCCATCATCCTCGATGCAAAAACTTGATCAGGTACATTATCCAAATTAACGCTTTCACCAATTACAGGTGCATGTAACTCTTTTATCTTTTTCTTTCCAAATATAGTAAACATGTTCGTCCTTTCCATATAAAAATCCTCGGAGATAACCCACATAAGTGTCAGGTCAAGCCTCCGAGGAGTAACAATCCTATTTACATTTCGATATTAGCACATATGTAAAATAAATGTCAATACAAAATAATTTAAATAGATTTAATCAATTATTTTTTGTTTCTTTTGAATTTTTAAATGCCGGTAAGAATAGCGAAGTAAACGCAATGATTAAGATGATGATCCCCGATAAACCAAACCACCTTTGTATTCCTATTCGGTCTGCAAATAAGCTCGAGAAAATAAGCCCAATTGGCATCGCTAAACTCATCATACTACCTAACAAACCAAAAACTCTTCCCAAATATTCTGGTTCAATTTTTTCTTGGAATATTGCTACTTGAACACCATTATAAAATGGAACAGACAATCCCATAAATGCACAAAGTATAACAAAAGGAATAAATCCTGATGGTGGTAACATACCCGTCAGTAATAATGAGACTCCCATTAATGCAATAGATCCTACTATGTTGAGTATCCTTCTTTTGAAGCCTCCCCAAAATCCAAGAAGTAATCCACCAAGTAGCATACCTACAGCAAATGTAATTTCTACAATCGATGCATGGAATGTAGTTCCATTGAAATAATCCAAACTCATGAGTGGATATAATGCACTAATAGGCATAAATACGATTGCATAAACAGTTCCTACACAAAGCAAGGTAAATAAAAGTTTATTTCGTTTTACGGCGTAATAACCTTCCTTAAATTCTGCAAAGAACTTATTTTGGACATTCTCTCGTTTCATTTGTTTTGGTATTGCAACAATTGCAACCATAAGACTTGCGAATAATGCTCCACCCACATCCATTGCCACAGCTACATTAAGACCCCATTGATCATACACAATAGCCGCAAGAACTGGACTTAAAATAAAACTAACCGATTGAATTGACTGTGTATAACCAGCACATTTTGCTAACTGATCTTCTGGTACCAGTAAAGGTGTAGTCGCATCCAAAGCAGGTGAGTGAAAAGCTGATCCTACGCTACGAATAAAAAGTATAACCATAATTACCCAAATAGGTAATTCAATGGATAATGAAATAATTACTAAAGCTAATCCTGATGCTGCAACGATTAAATCAGCACCAATCATTACAACTTTCCGATTCCACCTATCTACAAAAACACCAATCATTGAACCAAGGATTGCTTGTGGAAGAAAACCCACCAAACTCGCTATTGAAAGTATCATCGCAGAACCCGTAGTACTAGTTAAATGCCATATGATTACCATTTGAAGAACTGCACTCGTAATCAATGATATGGCTTGTCCAAACCATATTGTATAAAATTTTGTTTTCCAATTTTTATTCATATATCTCTTCATATCCTTACTAAAATGAAAATATAATTTCGAGCACTAAAGAAATCAATAAAAATCAGTTATGATTCACAATCCATGTACTGCAATTATATTTTTATTTCATTAACGAATACAGAAGAATCTCTGCCTGTAATTTAAAGTTATCATGTTGCATTTTAACTGTCAATGAATGTAACCTTTTAGTAAATGCAACATGACATAATAAATAAAGCTAAGTTTTATTGCATGAAAACTTAAAGGTATTGATATTCATTTTTATTCTTTAATATAAAGTAAATTGAGATAAATATCGAAAAAAGTTCCGCTAGTGGGACTGCTAACCACACTCCTAAAACACCATAAATCGTTGGTAATACTAATAAAGCTATCGAAATAAAAATAAAGGTTCTAAGTGATGATAGTATTGCCGATACTCTACCATTTGATAATGCAGTAAATGTTGCAGATGTAAAAATATTTAGTCCACAAAACAAGAAACTAAGTGGAAAAATTAAGAAACCTTGTCTGGCTATTTGATATACCTCTGTTCCTACTGGAGTGAATATGCTAACTAAAGATTCACCTAAAATTATCGATATAATAAAAACAAGAAATGAAACGATAGAAACAAAGATTAAACACATCTTGAAAATCTTTTTCAGTTTTGTATAGTCTTTACTCCCAAAATTATAACTAATAATAGGAGCTACCCCCATAGAGAATCCAATATATAATGATGTCAGCAAGAATTGTGCATAAATAATAATAGTAATTGCAGCAACTCCATTTTCGCCTAATAACTTCATCATGATGATATTGAACAGAAAAGTTGTAATTGCAGCAGCAATTTGACTTACAAATTCTGAAAATCCATTTGAATTGCATTTCCATAATATACTCAAACTGAATATAGGTTTTTTGAAATAAAGTGTACCTTTATTTTTTAGAAAAAAGATGATGCCAATAATTGTAGGAATTAAGTAACCTATTCCTGTTCCAAGGGCAGACCCCGCTATTCCCATACCCATAGGGACAATGAATATGTAATCCAATAGTACGTTAATTGCTCCAGCTCCTATTGATAAAAACATTCCAAATCCTGGTTTACCCGCAGTAACAATTAAGTTTTGAAAAAGTACTTGCATGATACTAGCAGGAGTAAATAGAAGTAGTATAAATAGATATTTTCTACAATACGGAAACAAAAGATCACTCGCTCCCAATCCATAAATAATTTGATTTATAAATAGAGAACCGACCAGTGTAACTAAACACCCTAAAACAACTCCTGAAATAACGATAAACGTAAAAATTCTTGATGCTCTCTCACTATTCCCTTCTCCCATCTCCTTTGCTACGATTGCACTACAACCTGTTGCTAGCATTGCACCAAGTCCCACTACAACATTAATTACCGGAGTAACAATATTTAATGCTGATAGTGCATCCGTATTTACAAATCGAGAAATTACCACTGTATCGCCAATTGTATACAGTCCCATAAAAATCATCATTACCATAGAAGGCAAAGCAAATTTCAATAACGATATAATTGTAAAATTTTGTGATAGAGGATTATTCGCACTAAGATTTAATGATTCATTCACACTCATCTTCCTCCATATTAAACTTCTCTAAAATAAATTTTTGACTAGGATATCCATACTCTGTAAGTAACTCAGCTTCTGCAAAACCAAGTTTTTTATACGTATCTCGATAGCCTGTATCCGCTTTATCTCCTTCTCTAAACGTTGTGATATAAATAGGTCTTTCAGATAAAATCTCATGGTATAAACGCTTTAAAAATGATTTTGCTATATCATGTTTTCTATATTGTGGATGGATACCAAGAAAATCAATGCTTCCTAGTTCTTTGTTGAAAGCTAGAGCACCAATGATCGTATCTTCATCATATATTACGAATGCTTGCTTACAATCAATATACCGTTTTAATACTTCTCTATACTCACTTTCTTTTAAATTTGGAAAACCATCAATGACCTGATGAACTAAATCCATCCACCTACTTATATCATCATCTGACGCATAGCAAATATCTCTTCTCCAATCGATTTCTGTTGTAATTCTAGTTGGTTGCTTATTCAAATTATATCGTAGTTGCAATGGATAAAACTCTTCTGCTTTTCTATATTGCATAGGTGATTTCTTATACATAAATTTGAAAACTGTCGTAAATGCTTGTTGACTCTCATATCCAGCAATCAATGCTATTTCGATGATTGACTTATTAGAAAATACAAGCAATTTTGCTGATTCTGTTAGTTTGCGTCGTAATACATAATCATGAATTGTCATATCAGCTATATCTATAAATACCCGATGTAAATGATATTTAGAGTAATGAACTGCATTTGCTATCGTTTCTAAATCTAGTTTTTCAGTCAAATTACTTTCAATATAATCTAAAACAGTAACTACATTAATTATGTTTTTTTTCATTGCAACTTCCTCCTTTCAACAAGTTATTATACGGATTATTATGATTAAAGTTTCATTATTATTGCTATCTTTATCATTATAGATGAGATGTCTTTAGTACTATAACTCTAGCCAATGATCTTCTTATTTTCAAATCTTCATTTGTACTATGAAAATTTCACAAAGATAAAAAGATGTGATAAATATTTATTTAACATGATATTCACTGTTTGCACAACCATTTATTTTTTACTAACTTCACTTTTTTGAAGATAAAACATTGCTTTTTGCGTTTCAATTTCAGCACGCAATTCCTTTTCAGTAGGTAAATAAAGCTTGTATTTGGTCGCAAATAACTGTTCATTGCCATGTAGTATAGAGTATTTCGCTATATCCTCATCTGTATCTGAACATAACACTATACCAATTGTTGGATTATCATCTTCATTTCGTTTCAAATCATCAACCATACGAATATACATGTCCATTTGCCCAATATCTTGGTGTGATATTTTATTCGTTTTTAAATCAATCAACACAAAGCATTTCAAAATATAGTTATAAAACACCAAGTCAATGTAGTAATCTTGCTTTTCAGTATGAAGATGTTGTTGCCTTGCAACAAAAGCATAGCCTTTTCCTAGTTCCATCAGGAATTTTTGAATATTTGATAAAATACTCGATTCTAAATCCGTCTCAGTAAAAGTACTATTTGGAGTAAACCCTAAGAATTCCGCAATCATGGGATTCTTTATAAACTCGAACTTATCATTTTGACATGATTTTGTTAATTTTCTCATTTCATTTATAACTAATTCTTTTTGTTGAGTCTTCAACAAGCGATAATAATATTGGGAAGAAATATTTCTTTGAAGTGTTCTAACACTCCACGTTTCATTTATTGCTTCATTTTCATACCAATTTCGTGCTTCTAGATCATTAACTTGAATAAGAACAGAATAATGTGTCCACGAAAGTGCAATGTTTCTGAATTTTCCAATCACTGATTGGAAAATGTTTGGATACATTTTATAAAAATTGTAAAAGCTATATAAGTTTGATTTTGTGAAGCCTTTGCCATATTCTTCCGTTAACTTCTTCGATAACTTTTTTATTACATTTGCACCATATTCCGCTCTATCTTCACCAAGTAAACATTCTTCAAAAATTCGTTTTCCTATTAACCAATTTCTTTTTATTAAAGAAACATTAACCGTAGTATATGCATAACTTTTTGCGGATTCAATTATAGATTTTGTATCTATAAAAATATCATCTGTCTTCTTATAACTTATACTATCTAATAATCCATATTCCATTTTCTATTATCCTCTTCTATATAGTCCATCAATTATTTATTTGATTTCACATCATGAATTCCTAAATAAAACTAGTAATTTTAGAAGAATAATTTAATTAGCATACGTTCAGTGATTAAACTTATATAACACAAATAAAAAGTGCTAGTTTTCACTAACACTTACAAATTAAGTCTTTAAAGCTTTTTTATTCCCACTCAATGGTTCCACATGGTTTTGGTGTCATATCATAACATACACGGTTTACATTAGGAACTTCATTTAAGATACGATCTGTAATCTTAAGCAGAATAGGCCATTCGATTTGTTCAATACTGGCAGTCATTGCGTCAATTGTATTAACTGCACGTAAGATAATTGGGTATTCATAACATCTTGCATTGTTCTTTACACCTACTGATTTAAAATCAGGAATAACTGTAAAGTATTGCCATACTTTTTTATCTAGACCATTCTTAGCGAATTCTTCACGTAGAATTGCATCAGCTTCTCTAAGTGCTGTTAAACGTTCTCTAGTGATTGCACCTAAACAACGAACACCAAGTCCTGGTCCTGGGAAAGGTTGACGATAAACCATGTCATGAGGCAATCCTAATTCTTCTCCACATGCACGTACTTCATCCTTGAATAATTGATATAGAGGTTCTACTAATTGGAATTGTAGATCTTCTGGAAGTCCTCCAACATTGTGATGAGATTTAACTACTTTTGCAGTTTTTGTACCACTTTCAATAATATCTGGATAGATTGTTCCTTGTGCCAAGAATTCAATGCCATCTAATTTACGAGCTTCCTCTTCAAATACACGAATGAATTCAGCTCCAATAATTTTTCTCTTTTCTTCTGGTTCACTAACACCTTCAAGTTTACCTAAGAAACGATCAACTGCATCAACGTAGACAAGATTTGCATCAAGTTGATTTCTAAATACTTCAATTACGTCTTCAGATTCACCTTTTCTCATTAGTCCATGATTTACATGCACACAAACAAGTTGCTTACCAATTGCTTTAATTAATAGTGCAGCAACTACTGATGAATCCACACCACCTGAAAGTGCAAGTAATACTTTTTTATCTCCTACTTGATTACGGATAAGTTCAACTTGATCATTAATAAAATTCTTCATATTCCAGTTTGCTTCTGCACCACAATCATTGAAGATAAATGTTTTTAAACCTTCTTTGATTTCTTCATCTGTATTTGCCCATGCATCTGAATTATTTACTTTTGCAAGTTCATGTCCTACAGCCAACACTGGGATTCCTAGTTCATAAATGGCAGGATTTACATCAATTGTTTCACCATCAACAACATTATTTTCTCCACCATTAATAATGATTCCTTTTACATTTAATGCTTCAATTTCTTCTGGTGTAATATCATGAGGTTTGATTTCACTATATACACCACAATCTCTTATTAGACGTGCTATCTTGGTATTATCATGACTTCCTAAGTCAAGTACTAAAATGTTATCTTGTTTCATACCTTCTCCCATCCTACAAACTTAGTTTGTATAGTTATCGAAATACCCTTGAACTAAAACGACTGGTGTTCCTTTATCTCCAGAACCACTTGTTAAGTCACATAATGAACCAATAAGGTCAGTTAATTGACGAGGTGTAGTTCCTTGTGATGCCATGTTTCCTACAAGGTTATTGTCTTTCTCACGAATACTTTTTGATATTGCTTCTTTTAATGCTTCGCCACTTAAATCTTTGTAGTCATTGTCTGCAAGATACTTTAACTTCAACTCATTTGGAGTACCAATTAAACCATCTGTGAATGCAGGTGATACACAAGGATCTGCAAGTTCCCAAATCTTACCTTGAGGATCTTTAAATGCACCATCTCCATAAACCATAACTTCAACATGTTTTCCAGTTTTATCTAAAATACTCTTTTGAATATCCAAGACTAAATCTTTACATTCTCTTGGGAATAATTTAACTTTATCTTCAGTTGATTTATTAGAACCTAATAAACCATATTTTTCATTATAACCTTCACCATTAACACTTGATGTGATGATATCATCTAAACCACAAACAACTTTAGCACCAGCCGCTTTAAGAATACGTTTTGTACGAGCACGTGTATGAATATCACATGTTAAGACACAGTCAGTGTAATTTAGAATTGTTTTTGCTTGATTAGCAAATACAACTTCTACCTCTGCTCCTGCTTCTTTGATAATGTTGCTATAATAATCAACATAATCAATACCAGTGAATTCATGTTTATTTTCACCAAATAATTCTCTATATTTTTCTAAAGAAAGTACATCTGAATAAGGATTAACTCCTGCTTCATCAAGTTTGTCTAAAGAAACTAATTCATTTCCTACTTCATCACTTGGGTAGCTAAGCATCAATACAACTTTTTTAGCTCCTTTAGCAATTCCTTTTAAACAAATTGCAAAACGGTTACGAGATAAGATTGGAAATATTACCCCGATTGTTTCTCCCCCTAATTTAGCTTTAACATCTGCAGCAATTGCATCAATGCTTGCATAATTACCTTGTGAACGAGCAACAATTGATTCAGTGATTGAAATAACATCACGGTCTCTTAACTCAAATCCTTCACATTGTGCAGCATCTAAAACACTGTCAACAACAATCTTAGCTAAATCATCATTTTCACGAATAATTGGGCATCTAACACCCCTAGAAACAGTACCTACTTTTCTTTCCATTTAATAAACCTTTCTAATGAGTTGAACTCATTGCTACTTTATTATAAACTAAAGTTAATCATTAGTATAATTAAACTATAGTAGTTTTAATATAAGGAGAGCTAATATATGAACATTAAGTTAGAACAATACAAGATTTTTAATGAAGCAGCCACTACATTATCCTTTTCAGAAGCCGCCAGAAACCTTTTTATTACACAATCTGCGGTATCACAAGCAATTAGTCTTCTCGAAAAAGAACTCCAAACACAACTCTTTGTTCGAATGAGAAAAGGGGTAACTTTAACCAAAGAAGGCGAATTACTTTATCAAAATATTAATCAAGCATTAAATCTCATTACAAATGCTGAAAACCAATTATCAAACTTGAGTGAACTCCAAGAAGGTGAGTTAGTTTTGGCAGCAGGTGATAGTGTTAGTGAATTCTTCTTAACTCCTTATTTATCTAAATTCCATGATTTATACCCAAATGTAACGATTAAAGTAGTAAACCGTACAAGTATAGAAATTTACGAATTATTAAAAAATGGACAGGTCGACTTAGGTTTTGTCAATTTACCCATCCATGATGATTCTTTATCATTTAATGAATGTTTCTTAATTCATGATATCTTTGTCGGTAAAAATCCCACTGATAAAATTTACACATATAAAGAACTATCAAAATTACCTCTTATCCTTTTGGAAGAGTCTTCTAATAGTCGTAATTTTTTGAATAAACAATTTGCCAAGAACGGAATCAAATTAAATCCTCAAATGGAATTAGGAGCCCATAGCTTACTTTTAGAATGTGTTAAAGAAAGACTAGGGGTTGCATGTGTAATCAAAGAATTTTCTTCTCGTTATTTAAATACAGAAGTCTTCGAACTCAATGTTCAGCCACCCCTTCCTACACGTAGCATTGGATATGCTTACTTAACTCGTAAATCTTTATCCGCACCATCAATAAAATTCATTGAACTCATTAAGCAATAGTCAGATGATATTCACATACTTTTTTATCAATAATGCTATGATAAATATAGAGGTGATAAAAATGAAAACTCTAATTGTATATTACTCACTCGATGGAAATACTGAACTCATTGCACAGCTTATAGCAAATGATATTGAAGCTGTAAAATTAAAGATACAACCCATAAAGGAAATCCCTACAAAAGGTTTTATGAAATACTTTTGGGGAGGTAAAAGTGTTGTATTCAATGAATTACCAAAAATTGTGTACCCTATTATTGATGTAAATGATTTTGATTGCATTTATATTGGAACTCCAATTTGGAACAATAGTTATGCACCCCCATTATCTACATTCTTTCAGGAGAATAAGATAGAAGGAAAAGAAATAGTTCTTTTTGCTTGTCATGGTGGCGGAGGTGCTAAAAAAGCCTTTGAAAGATTAACAAAGATATTGAAGAATAACCACATTATAAAAACAATGGAATTCAAAGATCCACTAACTCAAAATAGAGATGAAGTAATCAAACAATTGAATGTACAGTTACAAAAGGAACGATATTAATCGTTCCTTATTTTGTGGTAATTATACGAATTGCACTTTCCATTGCACTTAATACTTTTGTATCATGTAGTGGATCATTCGACACTTTAATACACATTACAAAACCCGAAAGAGAACTTAGTAGCAAAAATCTAAGATACTCTTTACTTTCATTTTTATCTAAAACATCTTGTGCAATTCCAACCTTAATTAAATCATCCAGTAAGTTAACGACTAGTGGTACATACGCAACTATTTTCTCTCGATTGTTTTCAAAAGCACATGGGATTTTTAAATTTTCAGAATGCGCTACTAATACTTCCAATGATGAATACTTTTGAGTACGATGAACAAACGCAAGCATAAATTTTCTAAGTTTTTGTTCAAATGGTTCTTCAACCAAAATCATTGCATTAATTGCTTCTACCTCGACAGAGAAGAAATATTCTACTGTTTTTTCTATGATTTCATCTTTGCTACTGAAATACTCATAAAGTGTTCCTTTACCCATGTCGCAAGCATCCGCAATATCTTGTACACGTAATGACTTCAAATCTTTTCCATCTTTAGCGAGTTGAAAGACTGCTGTATAAACTTGTATTTCCTTTTCACTTACCGTCATACTAAATCCTCCTCGTTTTCATCGATTACTTTGTATTTTCTATTTTTATTAAATAACTCATACATGATTGGAACAACAAATAATGTTAAAAGTGTGGCATAGGTTAATCCACCAATTGTAACAATCGCCATCCCTTGCATCATCTCTGAGCCCGTACCTATTCCTAAAGCCATGGTCGTCATTGCAAGGATTGTGGTTAAGGCTGTCATTAATATAGGACGTAAACGAGCTCGACCTGTTTCAATAAGTGCTTCTCTAACTTTGTATCCCTGTGCTCTTAATTGGTTAGCATAATCGATAAATACAATCCCATTATTAACGACTACACCACATAGTACCAAGAAACCTAACATTGCAACAATTGATAATTCAAAGCCAGTTATAAGCAATGCCAACAAACCTCCAGTAAAGGCAAGTGGTATGGTAAACATAACGATAAATGGGGATAATAAACTTTGGAATTGAGCCACCATGATCATATAAATGAATGCTATTGCAAGTAAAATCATTTGAACTAGCACAATCATCGTTTCATTAATTGATTCATTTTCACCATTGAATTCAAGCTCGACACCATTTGGAAGAGATGATAGATTTAAACCTTTCTCTACTTCTCGTGATACTAGTGCAACATTATAACCATCTTTAATTGTTGCAGAAACTGTTATGTATCTACGACTATTATCCCGATAAATACTGCTCATACCTGTGCCGTTTTCAATCGATGCTATTTCACTTAACATCACATCTTTTGATTCTGTGCCTTCTTTACCTTCAAGAACTGTTGAAGATAATGTATCAGTTGTAATTAATGCTTCTTTATCTTTTACAATAACCACAGGATAATCTTTATTTTCAATCGTAAGTGTTGTACTTGTTGTCTCTTCTTTTACTCCTGATGCAATAGTTTGATAAACTTGTGCAACCGTTAATCCTAATTCCATTGCTTTGTTTTTATTGACAGTAACTCTTAATTCCTCAGTTGGCTTTTCATTACCATCACTTACTTCATCAATACCTTCTATTTCTTTTAATTGTGAAGAAATATTGCTTGCAACGTCTTTCAACTCATCTAAATCATCTCCATAAAGTGTAATTCCAATACCACTTGCACCCAAAGCACCTAATTCCATATTGCTTGTTGAAATTGAACTAGTGATTGGTAAATCTTGAATTGACTCTAGTATTTGATCTGACAATTTACTTATTTTAGCATCTTCAGTTGTAATGATATAGAAGGTTGTAGTTTGTCCACCAGATGAACCTCCCATCATGGATGCCATCATATCACCACCACCTGCAGTTACCCCAAGTGTTTCTATTCCATCCAAATCTTTTACTCGTGACATAACTTCATCATAAATTACATATGCATCCTCATCTGTTGCATCATCATCGAGTAAAGTAACATTTAACGAAACTTGTCCTGATTCCATTTCCGGTATGAGTGTCATACCCATTTTTGTTACTGAATAACCACTAAAAAGCAATAACGCAATTACACCTACCATGACAATTAATTTATGTTTTAATGACCATTTCAATGATTTATCATAAATGAATACTAAACCTTCATACCATTTTTGTTTCTTTGTATTTTCTTTTTTAAGTAATTTACTTGATAACATTGGCACTAAAGTTAATGCAACAATCAATGAAGAAATTAAACTATATGCGATTGTTAATCCCATATCCACAAACAATTGTTTTGCTATACCAGTCGCAAAAACGATTGGTAAGAAAACACAGACTGTGGTTAATGTAGAAGCAATAATTGCACCAGCAACTTGCTTAGCACCCTCAATTGACGCTTTAATTAATCCTACTCCTTCACCTCTTAGTCGATATATATTTTCAACAACTACAACCGAATTATCAACTAACATCCCTACTCCAAGAGCTAATCCAGACAAAGAAATAATATTCAATGTAACACCGCTAAAATACATAAGAACTAAAGAAAACATCAAACTAATAGGAATACTTAGCGCAATAACTAATGTCGGTTTTAAATCTTTTAAGAAAATAATCAAGATAATAATCGCAAGAATAGCTCCATATAAGAAGTTTTCTAATACTGAATCTACTATTGTGTTAATGTATACACCTTGGTCAAATAATGTTGCAAAGTGCAATCCAGCATTTTCATTCTCTAACTTATCAAATCTTTTCTCTATATTCTTACATACATCAGTGGTTGAGGCTGTGGAGGTTTTTTGAAATGAAATGATTACTCCATCATTACCATTTACTTTTGTATAAATTTCACTTGAATTATCTACTACATTTATTTCAGCTAAATCACTTAACCTAATTTTTTCTAATCCATCAATATCCATTGATAATAAAACTAAATCTTCTAATTCAGCAATCGACTTAAACTCATCTCCAACTTTGATTAAGATGGAAGAATCATCAGAAATAATATATCCAGCTGGCATTGAAAAATTCTCAGCCATCAAGATATTTGAAATCATATCCGAAGTAATAATACCTGAAATATCTGCCTGTTCTAACGCTTCATCTCTTGATTCTTCTATTTTCTTTAAACCATCTTCAATTTGAGTCTTCGCTGATTCCAAGGACGCTTTTGTATTTGCAATTGTAATTTCTCCTTTTGCAAATTCACCACCAGCTGTTATTTTGCCGGCTTCTAATTGTGTTTGAAGTTTACTAAGATCACTGACATCAATTCCTGCTTTTGTAAGCATCGCAGAAGCTGCTTGCTTCACTCCTTCTGCTGTGGCAATTTCGATATCCACATTGTTCAATTTAACTTTAGCGTCATCATACTTTGAAGCAACCTCCAGTAATCCTTGTAAACTAGGAAGTGATGCATTTCCTGCTTCAACCATCGGTGCTAGTATTGTTTTTAGTTCTCCAATAGTTGATGCTGTTATACCTAAAGTTGTTAATTGTGTTTGTATTTCTGCAGGAATCGCATCTCCATCATTCATTGTTTGTATCGAATTATTGATTCCATTGATAGCGTTTATTCCACTAATCTTTTTATTTAATTCTTGAACTATTTGTTCCCCAGTAGCATCTGCAGGTAACCCCAACATTGGTTTTGCTTGATCAACAGAACTCACAATCATTTCAAAAGCAGCTTTCTCTGCCTTTAATTGAGTAACTTGAGAATCCATTGCAATCAAATTCGTTGCAGCCTGTTGAAGTTGAACTGTTGCTTTTGCTAATTCTTCAGTAGTTTCCTTTTTTGCTGTTCCTAATTCAGATTCTCCCTCTTTTATTTTATCTAATCCTTCATTAACTTGCTTCAAGCTGTCTCTTAATTCTCTTTCAGCTTTTGCAAGTTCACTATTAACACTTGCTAAGACTTTATTATTGATTTCATCAATCTTATTTTGATCTAAAACAATTTGCACTGTTTCTTCCAATAAACCTGTTGGCTCAACAGATGCAACTCCTTTTGTTTTTTCTAACTCGGGAATTACTTTATTTTCAACAAACTCACTTAATGATTTTAAATCTTTTTCTTCATAGTCAACTGTTGCCATCATGATAGGTAACATGTTTGGATTAATTGCTAAAAGTGTAGGTGTTGATACTGTTGAATCCAGGTATCCTTTTACAAGATCAATCTTAGCATTCAAATCAATCATTGCTGTATCCATATTTGTATCATCAGCAAATTGTAAAATTATCAAGGATAAATTATCACTTGATACAGAACTCATATTGGATAGATTCTCAGTTGTACCAATTGAAGATTCTAATACCTTAGTCAAACTATTTTCAACTTTCTCAGCACTAGCACCTGGATAACTTGTATAAACAACAACATATGGCAATTCCATTTCTGGCAATAAATCTGTTGTTGAATTCATAAACGAGATAACACCTAATAATAAAACCATCACAACGCCAACAATTACTGTATATGGCTTCTTTACGCTATATTTTGAAAACATATTCTATTCCACCTTCACCCGACCGACCAGTCGGTCATATGATAATTATACAATTACCCTTATGTAAGTCAACATAATAAAAGCTGATTTTCATCAGCTAAATTAGATCAAAATATTCAAACGCAAAGTAAATTCCATCTTGATCAACATCCTTCGTTATGAAGTCTGCAATATCTTTGATTTCTTGGCAAGCATTTCCCATTGCAATTCCTGGATTGCATTCTTGAATCATCTCGAAATCATTCATGCTATCACCTATACCAATTGCGTCATCTAAAGTTTGCCCATAATATTCAACAACTCGCTTTATTCCATCTGCCTTATTGCAACCAGCACTAAATATTTCAGTTTCAATTATCTTGCCTGGTTCTTTACTTGTATAAGCAATACTAAACTCTGAACCCAAGTCTTTACGAACTTGTTCAATTATATTCTTATCTTTAGTATAAAAAGAAATTTTAAAAATTTGATCATCCATTAAATCTTCTAAATTCAATATACCCAATTCCTCAGCAACTTCTTCCCACGTCGATCCAAACGAACTATCTTTAATTGTTTCCATAAATTGCTCTGCACCTAGTTTTGAAGCATAGTTGAAATTCTTTCCTTCCAACAAATAACCACAATGATTATTTGTACAAATTTTTTCAACAAATTTAATTTGTGTTGGTGTTAATGTTTTCTCAAAGATTACCTTATTATTGATACATATATGCGATCCTCCAGCACAAATAATTCCTGACATTGGATAATCCATAAAACGCTTCAACGAACTCGTAGGTCTTCCTGTACACAAATAAACACGATGACCTTTTTTAGTTGCTGCTTCAATCGCAGTTAATGTTGACTGAGGTACCTCATTATTTTTGGGATTTAAGAAAGTTCCATCTATATCTAAAAATATATGTTTCATACTTACCTACCTTTATGTCTAACATTATACGAAATTCAACTTCTTAACACAACTTTTTGAATATAAAAAAATGTTACTTGAAATTATCAAATAACATTTTATGTCTTGATTTTTATTTAGAGATGAAATAAATAATAAAGATGATATCCAATATCCACACAATAGTTTTGATATCTTTCGTTTTTCCAGCCCCAATATTAGCAAGGGTGTAAACAATGAATCCAAATGCTATACCATCAGAGATTGAATAACACAATAACATCATAATAATCGTAACAAACGCTGAAGCAGCTACACTTACATCGCTCCATTCAATGTCACGTACTTGTTGAACCATGAGTATCCCTACTGTAATTAATGCTGGAGCAGTAACCGCACTTGTGACAACCGATAGTAATGGCGAGAAGAACACTGATAAAAAGAAAAGCAATCCTGTAACACATGCAGTTAAACCTGTTCTTCCACCTGCAGCAACACCCGACCCTGATTCAACAAATGATGTAACAGTAGATGTTCCCATCATAGAACCTACAATTGTTCCAACAGAATCAGATAATAATGCTTTTTCGATATTTTCCATTTCTCCTTCTTCATTAACTAAGCCAATATCATTCCCTACTGCAACTAGAGTCCCAGCAGTATCAAAGAAGTCAACAAATAAAAATGAGAAGATGATTACGATTGCAGCAGGACTTGAGAATAATTCCTTAAATCCTGATGTAAAAGCCATGAAGGTTGGCATTTCAAAATCAAATGAGATAACTGATGTTGGAAGTGTTGGTAATCCTACACCTAATCCACATAGACTCATTACTACTCCTACAATTGCAGTTCCTAATAATCCCCAGAAAACAGCAGCATTCACTTTCTTAGTTAACAATAAAATAGTAAGTAATAATCCGAATACAGCTAACAATACTGTTGGTTCTTTTAAATTACCCAAAGCTACAAATGTTGCTTCACTTGCCACAATAATTCCTGCATTTTTAAATCCAATAAACGCAATGAAAAATCCAATACCTGCACCAATTGCAAGTTTCATATTTTTAGGAATAGAATTGATAATTACTTTTCGAATCCCTGTTACTGATATAAGTAAGAAGATAATTCCTGATACAAATACAGCAGCCAATCCAGCTTGCCATGATAATCCCATTACACCAATCGGTCCACAAACTGTAAATGCAAACAATGCATTAACCCCCATACCTGGAGCAAGTGCTACTGGATAGTTTGCAACAATGCCCATGATAATTGATGCAATCCCTGCAGAAATTGCAGTTGCTAAGAATACCGATTGAAATGACATTCCAGTTGCAGATAATATATCTGGATTAACAAACAAAATATAAGCCATAGCTAAAAATGTTGTTGTCCCCGCAATAATTTCTGTTTTAACATTTGTTTTCTTTTCTTGAAGCTTAAATAATTTTTCTAACATGTTATCCCCTTTTCTAAATCCCCACCAAAATAAAAAAGTCTTCCGACAAGAACACTTAAAAAAGTATTCCATCGTAGCTAGAAGATTTAAGGTCTTCTTGTAGATACGCTTCTCCCCTATCGAAAAGCTTATACGTGGTAGACATTACTTATTTATAATATAGTAAAAAAGAGAAAAGAGAAAGATTTTTTTACAATTTTATTTGATAATTTGAATCATCATCTTTGAAGTACATTTCAATTTTATCTTTTACCATAAAAAAAATAAATTTGAATACAAAGAATACCATAAGTGCACCAGCAACATTAAGGATAATATCATCTACATCCGCAGTTCCCATATTACTATAGTGTTGAAAAATCTCAACACCACTTACCATTACAAAGATAGTAAATGTAAATAAGAAAATATTATGGAATTTTTTACTCCACAATGGAAGTAATAATCCCATAGGAGCAAACAGAATTGCATTTCCCACTAAATTACCAAAAGCTCTTAAATTATTTTCATCTCTCATCGTTGCAAAAAATTCTTTTATTGTTTTAAATGGTACAAGATTGACATAGTGGGTTGCTGATCTTGTAAAAAAGAATCCATCTAAAAATAAGACAGCACATAAAAACCCTAAATAATATAGCAATAAGAGTGTTACAAATATTTTAAACAATCTTATACGTATACGATTGTTTTTTGCATAGAATACTTCTATTAATGCAGCTGCCATAAATATTGCCACACTTGCACAAACAATTAACATTTGTTTATACATGCTTAAATCATCATGTCTTTTAAACCAGTAAAAGTTTGTAGCAATGAAAATTAGAAATAAAGGAAGTGTGATTAATCGCTTATATTTATTCATAAATGCACCTCGTTTGTGTATTTTATCACTTTCTGGTTATTTATACAAACAACTGACAAATCCTAACAAGTAGGATAAAATAATGGTGGTGATAAAAATGACAAAAGAAAATATACAATTGATAATCAGTGATGAAATTATTGAAGGAACCCCTACAAATCTAGGTCTTACCAATGATATTTACAAAGCAATGTATCATGGCGTACATGTCGCAATAAGAGTGCCAAAAGATGAAACTAAAGACTTAAGCACTTTTGATAATGAGCATCTTGTTCTCCCATTAATAAAAGATTTAAATCTTGATGCTAAAGAATTATATTATGACCCCTCTACTCGAATTCGCATAACTCAATGGATTGATAATAGTGTTGAATTTAAAGATTGTTCCTTTGATGATAAAATTATTAGAAGTGCAAAATTAATTAGAAAATTACATGATTCAAATATAGTTACTCGCAACGAATTCAATCCTGTTTCTTTGTTGCATGAATATAGAGATAAGATTACTCACCTATTGCATCCAATTGATGATTATTTTTACTTAACAACAAAACTACAAGCGATTGATAATCCTCATCATCTTTGCCATAATGATTTAGTCAGTGGAAATCTTCTATTCACTAATGACAAAGATTATCTTATTGATTATGAATACGCAAAAGACAATGATCCCTTATTTGATATCATGAGTTTTATTACTGAAAATAATATCACTGACAAAACTCAACGCGAACAATTCTACACAGCATACTTTAGTGAGCCATTGACGGATAAAATAAGAAATGAATTAATGATATATGAAGCATTTCACAATTTATTATGGTGTACATGGGCAAATATGATGTATAACTTATTACAGGAAGATATATACAAAACAATCGCTACTGATAAATACAATTCATTATTAAATAACATAAAAACAGGAGATCTTACTTAGATTCTCCTGTTTCTTTCGATTGATTTAGAATATCGATTAAGATATCTTCTCCTGCAGCACCTGGTAAATAACCAAGTAGCGTTCCATCAGTTCGATATACAAATGATGTTGGATAAGAATTAACACCATACAGTGTTGATATTTCTCCTGTTTCATCAAACAAGAATGTCATATCTTCGAATCCATTATCAGCAATGAATTTCTTAATACTAGCTTCATTTTGTTCTTGTCCATAACCTGGACGAGTAATAACTAATACTTTCATCCCTTCATTTTCATTTTGAAGTTTTTGTAGTATCGGTAATTCTTGTTTGCAATAGGTACACCATGTTGCAAAGAATGTTACAAAAATTGAATCGCCTTCATAATCTTTTAGAGAATGCTCTACACCATTTTGATCTTTAAGTGTAAAGCCATAAGCATCAATTTCTTTTCCTGTACCTGTTTCATTTTGATCATTAACTTCAGGTGCATTAGGCTTAGCACCCACTTTTTGTAAATCAACAATTTCTTTCGATGATGTTGTAACCATCCATAATCCCATGATTAGAATAATTGCACCACCTACTTTTACAGTATACTTGATTACATTTTGATGTTTCTTTAATAAATTTAAGACTTCCTCAGTAAACATTCCTAATATTAAGAATGTTACAATAAATCCAAATGCATAGGCAAGAATATATAAATTCCCAACAAATGTGCTTGACGCGCTAGCTGCCAAAATAAGTGCCGATGACAACATTGGTCCAATACATGGTGTCCATGCAAAACTAAAGAAGAATCCTAAAAGAAATGCTTTTACATAAGTCATCGATTTCAAATCCAACTTAATTGGTAAGCGATACTCACCTTTTAATAAAGGAAATGACAAGATGTTCAAATGAATACAGCCAAACACAATTAGAATCATGCCGCCAATCATTGATAATACAAGTTGATATTCAAGGAAAAAATCTTTGAATGCAGAAATTGATATTCCTGCGATAAAAAATACTGTCGAGACACCTAGAACAAAGAAAAGTGTAGTAAAGAATACCTTTGATTTTTTATAAACTACATTTCCGTTCTCATCAACGCTCTTTGCTTCTGATGTTAAATACCCAATATAAAGTGGGATTAACGGTAATACACAAGGTGAGAAGAATGATAAGACACCTTCAACAAACATTGCGGAAATCGTTACTGACGAACCCATTTTTCACGCTCCTAACTACTATCTTAAAAAGGCAAAATACAATAATACAATAACACCTAAAATGATTCTATAGTAGCCAAACACTTTAAAGTCATGTTTGCGAATATAAGACATAAATGTTTTAATCGCTATAATTGATACAACAAATGCAGTAACCATACCCACTAACAGGATAATAATGCCTGAAAAATCCAATGCCATTTTAAGTTTAATTAATTTCAATATACTTGCACCAAACATCATTGGTATGGCTAAGAAAAATGAAAATTCTGCTGCAACTGGACGAGCACAACCTAATAATACTGCTCCTAGTATTGTAGCCCCACTACGAGATGTACCTGGAATAAGTGCTAGAACTTGAAAAACACCAATGATTGCTGCAGTTTTATAATCAAGTTGACCAAGTGTAGTAATCTTACCTTGTTTTTTTCTTGACTCAATCCATAAGAATGCAAAACCATAAACAATTAATGTAATTGCAACTGTAATTGAATTATAAAGATAAGAATCAATCAAATCATCAAATAAAAGTCCAATAATTGCAGCGGGTACTGCTGCAATCGCTACTTTAATCCAAAGATTCATTGTGTCATTGAAATGATTTGGATTTTTTTTATTTTTACTAAATGGATTTAATTTAGAGAAGTATAAAAGTAAAACAGCTAATATACTCCCAAATTGAATTACAACCATAAACATATCAACAAATTCTTTGTTGATAACTTTATCTACATAAACTGTTAATGGTAAAAAATCATTAACTAATATCATATGCCCTGTACTACTAATTGGTAACCATTCAGTAATCCCTTGCACAATTCCTAAAATAATTGCTTTAATAATCTCAAATAAGAACATACATCCACCTCTTCATACTTGAATATTATAACATAATCACTCTAGTACTATCTTACAAATTTGAAATGACTTACTTTCTGTAATTTTCTGTAAGTTGAGTAACTTTATTCAACAATACGAATGCAATCACAGCTCCAGCAACTCCTTGAACAATATTTGCAGGCACTGCAGTCAATGATACCAACGCATCCCCATACATACCCCACTCAATAAGGAAATAGCCTGACACCATGATAACTATCGCTCCTGCATAGGCAACCCATTTAGCTTTATTACCAAACTTCATAAATAAGTAGGAAACAAAAACTGCCTCAGTTCCTTTAATAATAAGTGTTGGAATTGCATATTGTGCATAGCCACCAATGACATCTGCAAGTGCACTTCCAATTCCCCCTACTACAAAAGCGTAGAATGGATTTAATATTGCACTAAAGAGCATTAACATGGAATCTCCTAAGTTGAAGTATCCACCTAAACTATTTGGAACTTTAATATACATTGTTGTTACAAAAACAAGTGCTGTTGCTAATCCTGTTAACGTTATTTCCTTTATATTTTTATTCATTTTTTCTCCCCTATAAACAATATTTTTTAATTTCTTGTGCCACTTCATTTGAACAAGTCACACGAATCATTTTACCATTTTCTTCATCACTAAGAAATTCAATTTTTGCTTTTTGTTTTAAACTTTGAATCATTGAAAGTTGATCATATGGAATTAAACAATCACATGTCACTTCATTTGGATACAAGGTATTTTCAATCAGTTTCATTAACTCTTCAATACCTTCTCCTGTTTTACACGATATATAAATACCATCTGTTTTATCCTGTGCAATTGCATTATCTACTTTGTTGTAGACTTTAATGATCGGGATTTGATTTGCTTCGATTCTTTTCAATGTTTCTTCAGTTGCCTTTTCAAATGACTCATAGCGTTCATTTGAACAATCAATTACATGTAATAACAAAGATGCTTCTTTTGCAGCAGATAATGTGCTTTTAAATGCTTCAATTAATTCTGTAGGTAAATGTGACACAAAACCAACAGTATCAAATAATAAGAACGATCGATCACTATCAAAATTCACCTTGCGCACACTAGTATCTAATGTTGCAAATAACATATCCTTCTCTAACACTTGTTTTTGGTCATCAATATCATTCAGTTTGAGAATACGATTCATTAATGAAGATTTTCCTGCATTTGTATAACCAACTAACGCTACCATATTCAAATGAGATTTCAGACGTTGTTGCTTTTGAATTTGCACTTGGACTTCCAATGATTTTAATTCCTTCTTCAATTGACTAATTCGTCGTTCAATATCTCTTTTATTTAATTCTAACTTGGTTTCACCCTTACCTTTATTCTTAACACCTGATCCTCCACGTTGTTGATCAGAGGAGGTATCATTCACGATAAGGTGTGGTAGTTCATATTGAAGTGTAGCCATTTCTACTTGAATTTGTGCTTCTTTAGTTCTTGCACGTTTGGCAAATATCTCAAGAATTATTCCTGTACGATCAATTACATCAACTTCACAAGCTTCTGCAATATGCATAATTTGAGATGCAGATAACCTATTTAAAAATACGAGTTTTTCTATTTCTTCTTGATGGCATAATTCACTTATTTCAATTAATTTTCCACTTCCAACACAAGTATGTCGATCGGTAAAATCCATATTTTGGGTTATGGTTTGAATTACTTCGTAATTACAAGCTTCACATAATCCAACACATTCATCGAGTTCTTCTTGAAATGTTTCTTGGTATTTTAAGGTATTTACTCCTACCAATATTACTCTATTCATAATGCTTCTCCTATTCAATTTTTTAGTATACTACGAAGTAGTTTTAAAAACTACTTTAACTATATTCTAGTAAACTAAAGATTTATATGAATTTGCACTAAAATTCGTGATTTTACGCATTTTATTGCTTTACATTCTCAGTTTTGTGATAAAATTATTATATGGAGGATATATTAAATTATGGCAGATGTAAAAACAAAAAAAGTATTAGCTGAAGAACTTGCAGGGGAAATGAATCTCACTAAGAAAGACGCTACTGAAGCAGTAAACTTCCTTTTCGCACAAATGACTAAAACATTGAAAAAAGGTGGAACTGTGGATATTAACGGTTTTGGTAAATTCACTGTTAAGAAAAGAGCAGCTCGTACAGGAATCAATCCTTTAACTAAAGAAAAAATCAAAATTAAAGCGACTAAAGTTCCTGCATTTAAAGCATCTAAAACACTTAAAGATATCGTCAAATAGTTTATGAAAAAGTTGTAACTTATTGGTTACAACTTTTTTTATTTACCGCTTCTTCAAATTGTTCTTGCGCTAATGGTTTATAGAAATAATATCCTTGAATAAAATCACAATTTAACTCTTTTAACATATTTAATTGTTCTTCATTTTCAACACCTTCTACAACTGTTGTCATCTCTAAATTTCTTGCTAACTCAATAATACTCTTAATAACAGATTGTCCCCGTTGTTTGTTCTCCTCATTCATTAGCAAGAATACTCTATCTATTTTTAATGTATCTACTTGAATATCTTTTATCCTATTTAGTGAAGAATAACCACTTCCAAAATCATCCACTGAACATGTCATACCAATGTCATGAATTTGTTTTACGATACCACTTATTAATTCAACATGTTCATTAATTGCACTTTCAGTAAATTCAAATTCCAAATATTTACTTGGGACATTATATTTTTGAATTATGTTTTCATAATCTTTTATAAAGTTTGTATTTTCAAAATGATGTGCAGATAAATTGATTGATATCTTCACAATTTTTTTATCTTCATCAATCCATTTTCTAATCATTTTACAAACTTCTTCAAAAACAAATAAATCTAGTTCTATTATGAAACCATTCTTTTCGAATAATGGAATGAATTCCACTGGTGATATAATTTCATTTTTCATAGTGATCCATCTCACCAATGCTTCAGCACCTACAATTTGATTTGTATGTACATCAACTTTAGGTTGTAAGTATACTTTAAACTCTGATCCTTTTATCGCATCTTCCATTACATCTTCTAAGTATTTCTCTCTAACCATACTTTGATCTCTTCGTAAATTATAAATACTATACATCGCTCTTGGTCCACATTTTTTCATCTTTGTGTTCATTACAAATTTTGAACGATCAATTAAAACTTGGTAGTCAATTAAATTCTTATCTTCCTCATTAATAATATAAACACCAAAATCAAGTGTTGGTGGTGAGAAATGTATCGCTTCTTCTCTCATTCGTTCACTAATTTCACTTGCCCAAATCTTAAATCGCTCAGCCAATTCAATTTCATCAATATAATGAACTAAGATAATGAAATGATCACTATCAATACGCCCCAACATCTCACCATTTGATAAATTATCTGTAACTACATTTTTGATTAGACGGAGAATATAATCCCCATATTCTCTTCCTTGTTCTTCATTAATTAATCTAAACTGATGAACATTTGTATAAACAATTGCATATTGATATGAATCATTTTCTTCAAAATAGTTTTGTAAATTTAATTTAAAGTATTGCAATGAATTCGTTCCTGTTAAAGAATCAATGAACGCAATTCTCTCAAGTTCTTTTTTAGTTATATGATGGCGATAGCCAATGTAAATTGAAAGTGCTACTCCACCTAATGTTACAAACATCAAGAAGGCAATTGTACTGTCCATAAATAAATTGAATTGTGCATTTGCAACATGATAAGGCACTGAGATAGAAAAATATAAATTTTCAAATTTTAAAGGATCAAATGATATATAATTTTTCTCACCATTTTCGATTATTTGTATTTCACCTGGTTGATAATTTTGTGCAAGAGTTTTTAATTTCTCTACTTCTATTTCATTTTTTTGTGAATTAGAGATTAAGTAATTAAAATAATTTATGTCCAAGTTACTTATATTGGGATTCGTTGTAAAAATTATTTCTCCCTCTGCATTAAATACTGTTGAAGTACTTTTCGCATTAAAAACATCAACGCTTAAAATTGATTTAAAAACATCTAAGTCATAAACTGCACATATTCCTAAATAATTAGTTCCGTCAATTGTTACATTTCTTATAGGCATTGTAAACATGATTCCTTCTCCTACTGAAGAATTTGTACTAATGCTTATGCTACTGTAGCGATGTTTCATATTGTTATAAAGTTTTAGATTTTGAACATTATCTACTACCTCATTGTTTTCATTAATTAAATTACCTTTACTATCAATTAAAAAAAGTGACTTGAAATTCCAATTTTGTCTTTGGTCTTCTATGATATCCTTTAACCTATCATATGATTTTAAATAATCATTCTTCAGTAAGATTTCAACCGTCTCCAAAAATGTGAATTTATTAGTCACTGTATCTTTTACATTGTTACTCATTTGTGATACCAATTCATTCATATAATATTGATTATCTTTTTCAACTGTTTTTCTTAAGTATGCAAAATACATTGATGAAATCGCAACTAAAAACATAGATAAAAATATTACAATAATTATTGTCAACAAATATGGCTTCTTTGATTTTAGTTTGTAACTGGTCATATATTTCTCTTTATTTCTTTCTGTATTTAATCGGGTATACTACCAACCACCGCCTGATGATCCGCCAAAGCCTCCTCCAGTGAAGCCACCTCCACCGAATCCGCCACCTGAACCGCCACCGAATCCGCCGCCAAAACCGCCGCCTCGACCTGTTCCAGCAGTAACTGGAGGAATTGGATTCTGTATGCTACTCATATGTGAAGACATTGCATGAATCATCCTGTACTGCATATATGGATAATATGTAGTTCCAACATACCATGTTGGCGCTGGTATTTCTAAATCTTTGAAATGTTCACTCCATACATCACTTAATCCCAATGCATAAGCGTAAGGTAAAATGTTATAAAAATATTGTGGATCTTGTCTTACAAGCATATCAAGTCGATCTTTTTCAGCAACTTGGATAAACTCCTTAAGTCCTAATACTTGACCATAAAGTTTTAAACCTAATGGTGTTCTTTTTAGCATGAAATTTGAAATAATACAAATGATAACTGTGATTAATATGCTAATTAAGAATAGCATTGTATGTCCTAATCCTAGCATTGCGTAAATACCGAAGGATACAAGTGCTGTCATACAAATTAATACAAATCCTCCTGCAACTAATCCATATTTACTTACTCCAGGAGCAGCCCACTTTTGTACACCTATATTTTGCATCAAGCAACCTACTGTTGTAAACAAAAGTACTATAACAATTGCGATTAAAGCTACCACCACATTATACATTGATGCATAGATTGCTAAAGCAATATATAAAGCAATTGGTAGTCCTGCAACTAGCCCCACAAAAGACCTTAAGGCAAATGAATTCGAAGTATAAATTCTATTCTTTTTTGTCGTAAAGTAATCTTTCACAGAACTTTTAGCATTTACAAAATCTTGATAAATATCAGTGGATAACTGATTTGTAGTAACGACATCTCTTCCTTTAAATATTCCTGAGAAGAATGATTTTTCATAAAAATGGCTTTCATCATCTAAATCTTTTAGTTTCGTGAATTCTAAATCATCTCCAACTTCTTTCATCGTTATGTAACCTTTGTTAGCCCAATCAAATATCAATGAAACAATATCTTGATTGTCTACTGAACCATCAATTATATATCCTACCCCTGCACTTGATACTCCTTTAGGAGCAGTGAATTCAACTGTCTTTACAACTTGACTATCTTTACCATATTTCAAGAATAAGAAAATCACAAGTAAAAGCAAAACTACACTAAATCCAAAAATGAGATAGATTGGCATTGTAAATGTTGGATAAATAAAATAATTTTCAGGTAAATCCAATTTGATTGTAATTCCTCTTCCATTGGAAATTACATCGTTAAACGTCCCTTCAATTACATTTCCATTAACTTGATAACTCAGTGCATCACTTACCCCTGCTTCATCTGTGTAAAAATAGAGTTTACTTTCATCAAATTCTTTTGGCATTGTAATCTTAAAACTTGCATGATTAATATTTGTGTCCCAATCATTCGCAATGATGTTGTAATAGAATGTTTGAATTCCATCTAACTTCAAATCTTTCGAATGAACACGGTGTGAAACTACATATGTTTCGAATTCATTTGCATAAGAATCAGCATCTCCAATTCTCAATTGAACACCATAATTATTTGAATCTATTTCATAATCTTGACCCGATAATACTTTCACTTGATCAATTGGAAAGTTATAGTCTCTAACTACTGTTTCGCCATTAATATTCCAAGTCACATCATCATAAAAAGTATGCATTGTAAGATAAATCCCATGAAGGCGTCTATCAAATTGAACATTCAGTGTTTCTGTAATATTATATGTCCCATCTTCCTCAATTTCTATATCAACATGATAGTCATTGATTTCAAATCCCTCTTTTGCTGATACAGGTAATACAAGTATACCTATGAAGAAAAGTGAGCATATGCAGATAAGAATTTTTTTAATCTTTCTCATAGAACCTCCTAAAATAAAATATCGCTTTCGCGATATTTTAGAATTGAACTTTTACATTTTCGCGTTGTGTTTCATCACTCACTACAAACATAGGTTGTTTCTTAAAATTGAAAATTGAAGCAATAATACTGCTTGGAAACATTTCACAACGTGTATTGTATTCTTTAACAACACCATTGTAATATTTTCTAGAGTTCGCAATTTCCTCTTCCATTTGTTTAATTTGAGTTTGTAATTCAATAAAATTTTGATTTGCTTTTAAATCCGGATAACTTTCAGTAAGTGCAAATAAACGACCCAATACTCCTGATAATCCTTTTTCAGCTTCAATTTTGCCTTCCATTGTAGTAGCAGATGCTGCTGCATTTCTTGCATTAATTACCGCTTCTAAAGTTTCACTTTCGTGTTTAGCATAACCTTTAACAGTTTCAACTAAATTTGGAATCATATCATATCTCTTCTTAAGATATACATCCATTGTAGAGAAAGCTTCTTCGACTTTATTTTTCCATGTAATGAAAGAGTTATATGAAGATATAGCCCAAATCACTAAGACCGCAAGTATAACAATAACAATAATCCACACCATAAATTTTTCTCCTTTTATTGATTCATTATACCACATCGCAATCGTAATAATACTAAATCTTACTTTACCTATCTCTAGTTATCTTCATTGACTATGCAGATGATATGAGATATAGTATATTTGCTTCAAAACAACGGGGTTGTCATGGTTTCGACAGGTTTAAGTTTGATTTGAACTGCAGTGGAGTGGTGACCTAATCACCAAACAAAAATAACTGGAAATAACAGATTATCATTTGCTGCTTAATCGCCTAAATACTGGTCGCAGCATCCTATCTTAAAATTGTCATTAGTTTTAATTTAGTGTATTCATAATGAATAAGGTGAAGTCTAGCTTGGTGATGGATCCTGACAATTCTTACAAGCAAATTCAATCTTTGTTGGCTCGCTCCATTTGATTGTCTTACCAATAGCGAGATAAACTGTAGACGTTCAAATGTGGGACTATTCTTGGACAGGGGTTCGACTCCCCTCAGCTCCACCAATTTAACTACTGACAGTATTTTGAATCCTAAATTATAGGCAATTCAAAATACTGTTTTTTTTTTTAGAAAAGTTGAATTTCAAATCATCACCTCTATAAAAAAGGAATATCTCATTTTTGATTAATTATTCATTAAAGGTATTCAAAATTCTAGAACCTTTTTTTGTTTATTCTCAAACTTACTATTTATTTGCTATACTATCCTTGGTGATAATCAAATGAAAATTTATAGACTTTTAGAAATTATTATATACTTATTGAATAATAAGTTTGTAACCGCAAAACAATTAGCGATGAAATTTGAATGTTCTGTTCGTACTATCCAAAGAGATATGGAAACTTTATTAATTATAGGAGTTCCTGTTGAATCTACAGTAGGTATAAATGGAGGCTACTCTATCTCAGATTCTTTTAAATTGCAAAATCAATTTGTTAAAAAAGAAGATTTAACATTAATTATTACTGCACTTAAAAGTTTAATAACAGGTTACAATAATACACAATTAGAAAAAATATTAGATACCTACGAATCTATTGTTGATAAAGAATCTCATGCTAATATTTCTTTGGATTATAGCGTTGTAAAAGAGGATAAAAAAGTACAAGCACTTAATCAACAGATTGAGGTCGCTATTTTTAATCATCATCAAATCTCTTTTGATTATTACAATATCGAAAACTTCTATTCATCTAAAAATGTTATTCCTGTTATTCTTCGTTTTCAATGGTACGCATGGTATTTATTTGCCTATGATTTAGAAAAGGATCAGTATCGAACTTATAAGGTTTCTCGTATAGATAATGTAATAGAAACAGATGTTAATTATGTGCCCTATACTAGTGATAGAATTGAACAGTTATTAGAAAAAAATGATAGTCATTACCGTAGTACATATGAATGTATCATCGTAAAGTGCAAAAAAGAAGGTATTCATATTTTAAAAGAGTATTTTCCTGAAGAACACAAAGAAAAGTTGCCGGATGGAAATTATTTAATGTATTTGCGTGTACCTGAAAAAGAACGCTTATGGCAGGCATTATTATTAAGTATGGGTAATTACATTGAAATCATTAGTCCAGAATATTATAAGCAAAAATTAATTGAAACAGCTAAAAACTTTTTAAGTAACTATGACATATAGGTGTCGTAATTGTTCTGCTATGCTCTAAACAAAAAGGAGAATAGTGGAAATGAATAAATTTATAGAAGCAATAATTGCGAATGAAAAACATAATTCAATACCAGAATCGCAAAATTATTGGGGCTCAATTATTGGTGAATGGGAGTTAGAATGGGTTGTTCATCCAGGAACTTCAAACGAGCGTTGTGTAAAAGGTGAATGGATATTTTCATGGATACTTGAAGGAAAGGCAATTCAAGATGTATTTATATGTCCATCGCGTGAAGAGGTAAAAAATAAAGGCATTAGCAACGGTGAGTATGGTACGACTATTAGGGTATATTGTGAAAAAACAAATTGTTGGGAAATCTTTTATGCCTGTAGTAATGATGTAAATAGATTACAAGCAAAAAAAGTAGATAATGAGATTATACTGACAGAAATACCAGATGGCAAAATGAAGTGGATATTTTCTAATATTCAAAAGAATTCTTTTCAATGGCAGAATATTCAATTAGATAAAAACAATCAATGGGAAGTCATTGTATCAGCCAAAGCAATAAGAAAATCTATCTAAGCTATGAAGTAATTTTTCAATTATTTAGTATTTTTAAATAATGTTATTAAAGGAATATAAATACAATAATAAACAAATATCTAAAAAGACTGTAATGACAAGATAGTTTTAACTATTCAAGATATTCAGTCTTTTTTTCTGAATCAATTCTAAACGGAGATCATCTTTGTATTTAAGTAGTAATTGATTATTGTAGTTTTATTTTATTATTTTTTGAAATGTTTTGTTTTTCAATTTATCTGTGTTATCATTTATTGAAACGTAAATATATTTTGGTTTTTGCTGCCGAGTAAAAATCAAATGGCAGCATTCTGTTCACTTACCGATAGGCCAATGAAGGTATTGTGATGTGGGTGCTTTTTATTTGGAGGAATTTATGGCTACAAAAAACATTAAGAAAATTTATATTCGTTATGTATCACTTAATATTATTGGAATGATTGGACTTTCATGTAATATACTCGCAGATACATTCTTTATCGCTCAAGGTGTTGGATCAATTGGTTTAGCCGCTTTAAATATTGCTATTCCCATATATAGCTTTATTCATGGTGCAGGTTTAATGATTGGAATGGGTGGAGCGATACGATTTACACTTACTAAAGCAAATACTATTTTTACTCAATCCATTTACTATGCCTCTATAATGTCCGTTATTTTTTTACTGTTAGGACTATCATTTTCTGTACCCTTGTCAACGATGTTAGGTGCTGATGCTGTAACTTTGGCAAATACATCCACCTACTTAAAAATCATTTTATGTTTTGCTCCTTTTTTCATTTTAAATAATATTTTAATTTGTTTTGTAAGAAACGACAACAATCCCCAGCTTTCTATGATTGCTATGCTCGCTGGTAGTTTATCGAATATTATTTTAGATTTTATTTTCATCTTCCCATTAGGATTAGGAATGTTTGGTGCAGCATTTGCTACTGGACTTTCTCCTTGTATTAGTCTTCTTATTCTATCGAATCATTTTTTCAAAAAGAAAAATACATTCAAACTACAAAAATGTATGCTTCACCTTAAATCAATCGTCGATATTAGCTGTCTTGGTTTTTCTGCCTTAATCACCGAGTTATCATCCGGTATCGTTATTATTGTTTTCAATATATTAATTCTTAATATAGCAGGAAATATTGGAGTAGCTGCCTATGGTATAATTGCCAATATCACACTTGTTGTTCTTGCAATTTTCACAGGAATATCTCAGGGGATGCAACCATTAATCAGCAATTCATTCAAAGAAAACAATCGACACCATTTAAAAAAATTACTAAAATATGGCACGATAACAACACTAATCATCAGTATAATAACTTACCTAATCTCCATTTTATACGCAGAAATTATCGTATCCTTCTTCAATAGTGAAGCAAATTTAGAATTAGCTAAGATTGCGGTCAATGGACTTCAAATTTATTTTACTGCTTTTTCTTTCGTAGGTATTAATATCTTGATTTGTGCATTTTTCAGTTCAGTTGACAAACCAAAATATGCTTCTATCATATCTATGCTACGAGGGTTCATCATTATTATCCCAGTAGCATTCATCTTGTCTTCACAATTTGGATTGAATGGAGTTTGGATGACCTTAACAGTCACAGAAATAATTGTTCTTATTATATCGTTTACACTGCTCTATCGTAATAAGGGTCTTATTACTTGCGACCAGAAATAATGATAGAATCAGACAATAAAGATTTAAAAACATGATGGTTATCCATTACCTTTTACATCAAACGTAGATGTTATAATATTGATGAGCATAATTTTCCTCTTTACTTTCCCCTGCAGAGGATAGTTTAAACTAAGTACAAGGAGGTACAAATGTATAAAATTAGCCAATTTTCAAAGATATCAGGGCTTACCATAAAAGCATTACGCTATTATGACAATGAAGATATTTTAAAACCAACTTCTAGAGATTTCGAAAATCAATATCGATATTATAGTGATAATGATTTAAAAACTGCACAACTTATCAAACTATTAAGATCTTTTGATTTTTCCATTAAGGAAATTAAAGAAACAATTGAACTCGTTAATTTGGAAGAAGATTTATCACATATTCTTCATGAAAAAATTAAAATAATCGAAAGAAATATCTCAAAAGAAAAAGAATTATCTAAAAAAATAAGAACATACATAAAAGAGACAAATCAAAGAGAACTGTATAATGAATACTCTATACAAATTATCGAAGTCAGTGAACAACTTGTGGCATCTATTCATTTCACAGGAAAATATACTGATCTTGATCAATATATCCCCATACTTTATGGAGCAGCTAAAAACCAAAAAGCAGGTCCACACTTTAACTGTTATTATGATGAAGATTATTCCGATAATGCTGATATAGAAATTTGCTTACCTGTAAAAACAACAATCAATCATAAAAATATCAAGATGAAAACATTACCCAAGATAAAAGCACTTAAAACTATTCACTATGGAAGCTATGATACTTTGAAGTATGCTTACAAAGTACTAATTGATTATGCAAATAAGAATCAAATAAAAACTATAACTCCATCTAGAGAAATTTATATTAAGAGTCCTGGGTTGATTTTTAGAGGAAATCCCAATCACTATATCACAGAAATTCTTTTACCTTTTGAAGTTTATTGAAAGGACAATTATGAAAAAAATAATTAATGATTTTCTCCCTCTGGGAGGTCAACATTGTATTACAAACTCATTAAAACAAGTTTTCTCTTATAATAACTATCATTTGTCAGAAGAAATGATGTTTGGTTTAGCATCTGGTTTATCATTTCTCTATATCAACCAAGAAAAATCTCCAATGATTAATGGCAGGATAAAAATTTTTGAATTTGAAGAAAAACTTGCACAACGATTAAATATTAAAATTTGCTGCAAATCAGGAAATGATTATGATAAGGTATTTAATCAAATTAAATCAATTATTGATCAAGACCAACCAATTTTAGTTTATGTGGATATGGCTTACTTAAGATATCTAGACATGGATGAAAACAATCACTTTGGAGGACATGCCGTTGTGATTTATGGATATGATGATGAAAATAAAACTGTATGGATTAGCGATCGGGATAACCACGACTATCCAATACGTTCACCAAAAGGGAATATAGCAATGGATTATCATCTTGTTAGTTATCACGAATTCATGAAAGCTAGAAACTCATCATTTAGACCCTTTCCTGCAAAAAATAAATATTTAACATTTGATTTCAATACGTATCAATCTCCTACTCCAGACATACTAAAAGAAGCTATTCAAGAAACCTGTGAATCTATGCTAAATCCACCTGCTCATCTACTAGGTATAGAAGGTATCCATAAATTCTCTAAAGAAGTTTTGAAGTGGGATAAATTTAGTGATTCCAAATTACGCAATGCTGGAATTACAAACTACTTTCAAATTAGCAAAGATGGTGGAACAGGCGGTGGAATCTTTAGAAAAATGTATGGAAATTTTCTTATTGAAGCTTCTGCTATACTTGTAAATAAAAAAGTATATGAAATTGGAAAGCAATTTACTGTTGTTGCAGATTCGTGGAATGATATAGCTAACGACTTATGGCAATTATCTGAAACTTTAGATATTAATATATTAGACAAGATTTCAAAAAAAGTTCAACTATTGTATTGTGAAGAACGCGAGTTATATTTCTCTTTATATAACGCATTATTATAATTCTCTACTTAGAATCATTATACTCGCAATTATAGCAAATTTAGTTATGATAGAGTTATAACAAGTAGGTGACTTTATGAAAATAGAAGCAAGTTCAATTAATGAATTAATTAAGAATTCTGCAGATAAGAAAAATGATTTAATTCAGCTCGATAAAATCATGATGAAAGTAAACTCTTCATTCGAACGCTGGTTATACACTAATCATAATTATACAATGATTGCATATGGTAAATTAACAATTGATCCAAATTATCCGCTTTTCTGTTTAGCACCTCAAAAAAATTATATTAGCCTTTACATATTTAATTGTGGCGATGAAGATATCCTCATTCATTCTTACAGGAATAAGTTAGGAAAAGTATCAACTGGAAAGTATTGTATTAAAATATCCAATTTTGATGTTGTTAATTTAGATAAACTAATCGAATTATTAAGTGAATGCAATTTGCGTAATCAAGAAAAAAAGCTAGAAAACTAGCTTTTTTTGTTAATCAACAGTGAATAGTAATTTATAAAGTTGTTTCTTTTTTAGTCATCCTTTTTTGTATCCAATACAATAAGACACCTATTAATACTAGAATCACCCCAGTAATAACTATTTGCAAAGTAAATCCTGTAATTAGGTATGCACTTGATGCCAATGCAAGAATTGGAATCGTATATCCACCAGGAACCTTGAATCCAATATTTTCATCTTTTTTGCGTAGTTTCATCATCGCTAAAATACTAGGAACATTGTGTAAAAATGAAATAAAAACTGATAATGAAATTAAATACATAAAGTCACCACTTACTACTAAAATCATGGCCAATCCAAATGTAACCAAACTACTTATATATGGTGACTCAAACTTATTCTTTTTTGAAAAACAGCTAGGGAGCAATTTCTTTTCTGACATTGATGAAGCGATGACAGGAGCATTAAACGAAAATGAAACTGCCAAACCACCAATCGAAACCAACATTCCAATTATTATTAAATTATAGCCAAGGCTTCCCCATATTTGTTTAAATGCCATTGCAGCAGGTAATATTTCTCCAGATAAACTTGTACCCAATATTCCAATACAAACAAAAGTAATTAATCCATATAAAACTGTACTAGCTAAAATAACACTAATTAGAGCTAATGGTATGTTGCGTTTTGGATTGTTCATCTTTGCAGCTGCAACAGGTAGGAAAGAGAATCCAATAAACGCATAAAAGATAACACTTAAAGCTTTAGCAAAGTCCTTCGATATTGAAGTGAAGGTATGTGCCCCTGCTGGTAAGAAGACACTGAAATTATCGAATTTGATAAAAAACAATCCAACTACTATAAACAAAATGATAATCGCTAGTTTAGATGTTGAAGAAATGTTATTCAGTAATTTCATAATCAAAGTTCCAAACAAATTTGCTACAAACAATAAAAGTAAAACACCAACGCCAACTAAGTTATATACCATTGTATCTTTTAAAGCGGGTATTACACCTTGCAGTGTTGTTAGGAAAGCTGATGTTTCTGCGGCTAGAATTGTTACCGACAAAAACCAAATACTAAGTCCAACCTCAAAACCAGAAAACTTCCCAAATGCTTTATAGACATACAACCACGCAGCACCATCTTCGCTATATCTTGATGCTAACTCAGCATAGCAAAGAGCAATCATTAATACCATAAAACTCGCAAATAATATAACCAATAAACTTGAAACAGCCATATCTTGATACATTTTTCCTGGTAATAAAAATATGCCTGATCCAATTATTCCATTTATTCCTAATAAAAATATACTTGTAAATCCTATCTTCTTTGTCATCTCATTATCCTTGTTATATAGGTCCCCCATTCAATTACCTTTCTACTAAAATGATAATTTCTTTAATCTCACTTTACAAGTTTAGTGATTTTTCATCCCCTGTCTAGGTTTGATAGAATTCCTAATAAATATAAAAACAGAGTAGCAAGTTTTACTTTGCTACCCTGTTTTCTATTTTATTCATCTTGTTTGAACAAGTTAATTATTCCTTTGTTTGATCTGTTGCTTCTTCTAACTCAACTTCATGCCATTTTCTACCAAAATAGAAGCATACAAGATTAAGTGCAGCTAAGACAACCATCAACAACGTATATTTATCTACAAGTATCATTGGTAATCGCATATTTTCTGTTAAAACAAAGACAATAATTGATAAGATTGTAATAATGACACCTACTACTTTATAAATACGTTTACGTTTGAATTCATCTACAAGTTCTTCATTTTCTTCGTTCTCTTCTTCTCTTTCATGCTTTGCAAACAATAAAATTATTGTTACCAACATGCCAATAAGTGAAGCAATCAAATTAATAAGAGCCCAAGATCCCTTATGAACAACTTCTGGTGTAATATCATCCTCAATTTTTTCAACATCTGGTGTTGCTGTTGGGGTAACTGTTGGTCCTTGTTCAGGAGTAATTTCATCAACAATTATTCTTTCTTCAGGTTGATTTGGTTGGGGATTTTGTGGATTTTGCGGTTGTGGAACAATTGGTGCAAGGCAATCTTGTCTTTCTTCATTCCATTCAGTTCCGGCAGGGCAACCAACATTTGGGGTTTCAGTTGGTTCTGGTGTTGGTATTGGAGTTACTGTATTATCCCTTTCCCATTGAGCATATAATGTAATCTCTTTAACAGCTGGCATAACAAATTTAGATTTTTCTGTATAATTTACACCATTTCCATCAGGCTCAGTATTCCAGCCCTTAAAAGTATACCCCTCTCTTACAAACGTATTCTCAATTGTTGTTATCTCACCATTAAGAATTGTTTTGCCACCATTAACAGTTTTATTCGTTCCATCATTTGAATTATAATTTAATGTTCTATATAAACGATAATAATGATAAAAGAAATAATTTCTATTTTCAAGGCGAAGAGTCATCACTCCGCTTGTGTTACCATTGTTTAAGAAATCCAACCCTGTCATTGCTTTCATGAAATTTGCGCCTATTGCTTGATCAGAATCTGACCAACCAGAGTAATAAATATATCCTTTAGATTTTCCATCATCAGAAACCCAGTATTTATCATATAAATAATCATCTATAGTCGTACCCACTGGATAAATTGGAGCTTCTCCAAATATAGAGCTACTTGGATTTATACTTTCTATTTCTTTTCCATTCACAATAATTTCTTTATGATGAAGTGTTCTTAGATGTGAAACATCTCCGCCTGTGTATTCTTCAGGAATAAATTTACCTTCTGCATTTTCATAGTAAACCCCTACAAAAACAGCTTTTTGTCCGTAATTATACGCATAATCAATTGTTGCATCACTTGCAGGCATTGATGTAAGAGCAACGTATCTAGTATTTGGTGATAAATTACTCATTTGACTTTGCTTATACCATTCATCCGTTGAATCAGATGCCATTGTTCCAAATGGCACATGACGAGCTTCATAACTATTCCATACATTCTTGCTTGCCACTACACCATTAAATTCCATTAAGTGTAGTGGATATCCTTCTGTTGGTTGTGGATAAACTTCAAGATTTTCTCCAGGTAGCAGAACTTTTGTATACGATGTTGGACTAGTAATTTGATATTCATTCATCTTTTCAACTGTTACAGAATATCCCCATTTAATTTGACCATTTCCATCCACATGCTCACCCTCGTTTGGCATGTAGTGAGTTGTTACTGTTAATTTATATCCAAAATTGACTATTGCATTTTGTCTATTTGAATTATCAACATCAATAATTTGAACACTTTTATAATCATTATTTACATCAACATTATAAATTTCATTATCATTTAAACTTGCACTTTTCACAGTAGCATCAGTGCCATCTACAGTAATTTGGCAAGTTGTCTTGCATAATGCAGTTATTCTATTATCCTTTACTTCCAAATCTTTAGTATCGTTGTTTTCAGTAATAGATGCTTTTACATTGTCTATGTTCACTTTAATAAGAACATTGTTGTTCTCACTAACAATTGAGTTCGATTGTAGATTCATAGCCATTGGTTGTTCATCTAAAGGTATATCAGTTGGTTCTGGCAGTTGCTCTTTAGGAGTCTCTGTAGATACTGGTTGCTCTGTCACAAGTGGTTCTTCAGAATTTTCAGGAAGAATTGACTCACTTGGTTGTACAGATTCTTCATTCTCATCAAAAACTACCGTATTTTCAATTTTACTCTTATTTACAGTTGTGCCGATTTGATCTTCTGCCCTTACAAATGATGGTTTTATGATACTTACACTCAACATCATTGCAATAACGATTTTTAATAAACTTTTAACATTATACTTCATACCCAACCCCCCAAGTAATTCCTTATATTTATGCATTTACTATATTATTCATAAGTTATAACTTGGTTATATATTTATAATTAGTTCATATTATATCGTTTTAAATAAGCGAATCTGTCTTTCCAATATGAAAAAAATACTATCCGTATTTATGATGTAAATTATAAATTTTATTAATTATTAAAAATCCCCTTATTTTTTGATAAAGTCCAAATGCTTATCCAAATAGCATTCGATTTCATTTAGGTTTTATTTTGTATCAACTTCTTTATCTTACTTTTTATTTCATTACCATACAAATAGTAAAGAATACATGAATCTGTCTTACAAATCCCAAAATACTTCAAATCATCATTTAACTCATTTTTTATTACTTTTATGTTCATATTTTCGGGTAAATCTTTTGAGGTAAACATAACTTCTTCAAGAGTTCCTAATTCTATCTTTTTATCTTTGTAAGTAATTAAGGATTGCAGTGGTAGTTCCAACATTTTTAATTGGTTAATAAAACTCTCAATATAATTATCTTGTGTATAACTCAAATATATATCTACAAAATAGCCTATCACATTGTCATTCACATCTACTTCGGTTTTAAATGACTGGACACGTCCCAGTTTATTTAATCTTATTAGTTTAAGTATCCTATACTTGAAATATTTTATATTATCATAGGATCTCATTCGCGAATTAATTTTTATCTTCATTGTTTCCATTTGTTTTTCTCACAACCTTCAATCATTTACAACATGATCTACATAATGTTGTATTTTCACTTATACATTCTCATTTTTCTTTATTCTATCATCTAATATTGACTAATACAAACAAAACAGAGATGTACAAATTTTAAGTTTTGACTATCAAAACTTAATTGTTTTACTATAAATATTTTTTTCATTTCCCCATATTTTCAAACTTCTGGTTTTATCTTTTTCTATGCTACAAATATACAAATAACATAATCTTGTTTATTACATCTTAACTACTTCCAAATGCATCTGCTATTATGCTAAGTAACTCACTTACTCATATTTCAATCGCTATAAAGCATGAACTAATTATATAGCGTGATTATTTTTCTACAATACAAATGCTTTACCAACTATTTATAATCAGATAGTTTAATACTCAACTCTTTTTTAATGTATGTTTACTTTTGTAATTTATATATTTTACACAACACTTTCTCTTCTTTGTGTATAAACTTCAATAAAATATTTTTAAATTGAATAACATTCGATTTAGTGAATTCTCAATTTTCTTTAGGCAAGAATTTGATATTTCTTTATTGTGTTTTATCTTCTTTCTTTTTTAACTAATCGCTCGCAATAATGTTGTAGTAATATTTACATAATACCCTCAGTCTATGATTTAGACATGATATGCAATTAGATAATAGTTTTACTGTGCTCATTAGATGAAAAGAAAAAATTGGAATAGAATGATTCCAATTTTTACTTATTATTTCCTCCATTGATAAATTATTGATATATCGAATTTATATATCAATTTTACAGTTTATACAACAACAGTGTTTTTTGCCCCTAGTTGGATTGCCTTCTTTGCTAATTTATTTGCTTCTTTCTCTGTTGTAATTGTGTTACCTATTTCTTTTATGCCTTCTTCTCTTACACCAAATGGGCGATATCGCAATAGTTTGTAAAGCGTTTTATCTTGAATGATTTTACTCACTTCTGTTACTGTAATTTCGTTTTGTTTTGGACTATTTGGTAATAACACAGTTCTAACTTCTACTAGTTTATTTTTCTTTAGTAAATAGTTTAGATTTTTTTGTACCTGTTTATTTGAAGCTCCTGTTAAATATTCATGAAATTGATCATCATACGCTTTAACATCTAGCATAACACCATCACTCAAATCTAGTAATTCTTCATACTTTGAAAAATCATGAATACCATTTGAATCAATTAAACAACTGTACCCTTCTTTTTTAGCCTTTTTAAATAGTTCTAAGAGGAATTCTGCATGATTCATACATTCTCCTCCACTTACAGTAATTCCACGTATAAAGCCCTTCTGCTTGCTTATTTCAACCAATAATTCTTTGACTGTCATTTCTTTTATTTTAGGCGATGACATATACTTGCATGTTTTAATACAAGTATCACAATCAACACAAATTGTTGAATCCCAAACAACCTTTCCTTTTTTAATTGATAATGCATGAACTGGACACAAATCAACACAATCACCACAATGATTGCACATATTAATTGTTTCAGGATTATGGCAATAATAACAACGAAATGGACATGATTGTAAGAAAATAGAAGTTCTATTCCCTGGACCATCAACATTTGAAAATGGAATAATTTTATTAACAGGTGCTTTTAACATATCAATACCTCACAATCAAAAGTATATCATATAAAATCAAATCACAAATTACCAAAATAAATAAAAAAATACGATATCTAATGATATCGTATTCATTTGAAATATGGTGGAGCTTAGGAGGATCGAACTCCTGACCTCCTGCGTGCAAGGCAGGCGCTCTCCCAGCTGAGCTAAAACCCCAGGGTATATTTCAATTCGATGGTGGGCCTGAATGGACTTGAACCAACGACCTCACCCTTATCAGGGGTGCGCTCTAACCACCTGAGCTACAGGCCCGATCGCTTCATCGAATGCTTTATAATATTACCATCTCTAGTATGCTAAGTCAACCTCTTTTTTAAATTAATTTAAAAATATTTTATTCAATTTATTGTTTCTATTTTACTATAAAAAAAATCCCAACCACAAGGATTGAGATTTGATTTTCTCTTTGATAAACGAAGTAATTCGATTAACGTTTTGAGAATTGAGGTGCACGACGAGCGCCTTTAAGACCATATTTCTTACGTTCTTTAGCACGTGAGTCACGTGTTAAGAATCCTGCAGCCTTAAGTGCTGGACGATAGTCTACTGATGCTTCAAGTAAAGCACGAGCGATACCATGTCTCATAGCTCCTGATTGTCCAGAATATCCACCACCGCAAACATTAATCTTTACATCAAATTGATTTAATGTTTCAGTCAAATCAAGTGGTAAACGAACATTCATTCTTAATGTTTCTAATGGTAAGTACTCTTCAAGAGTTTTTCCATTAACTGTGATAACACCTGTTCCTGGAGTCATAAAGACACGAGCAACTGATGATTTACGACGGCCTGTGCCGATGTAAGTTACATTTGTTTTTTTCTTTGCTGGCATTGTCTTTCTCCTCCTTACCCTTTAATCTTTAACTCAACTGGTTGTTGAGCTGTGTGTGGATGTTCAGATCCTTTGTACACAAATAAGTGTCCACGCATAACGTTTCCTAATTTTGTATGAGGAAGCATACCGTGTACTGCTCTTTCTACCCATTCAACTGTATATTGATTTCTCATAATACCTGTTGAACGTGTACGTAATCCACCCTTATATTGAGAGTGATTGTAGTAGTTCTTTTTATTCACTTGATCACCAGTGATTTCAATTTTATCAGCATTGATAATAATTACATAATCTCCGCAATCAACATTAGGTGTATAAGTAGGTTTATGTTTACCTCTTAATACTGTTGCTACCTCAGTAGCAAGACGTCCTAAAGTACATCCTGTTCCATCAACGACGAACCATTGACGAACAACTGTGCTTGGTTTTGCCATAGTTGTTTGGCGCATATTCATTTCCTCCTAAACCAATGTAGTTTCCGGGGCTACATTTGGCATAAGTTGCCGATTATCATTATATCTTCATTTATCCCTATTAGTCAATCATTTTCTTCGATTTCTAAAGGATTTTCATTGTTTTGATAATACTCAATTTTCATTAAATACAAACCTTGTGGCTCAGCATTGTGTTTGCAACTGTCTTTATCTCTTGCATCAAGCATTTTCGATACATCCTCGAGGGTTAATCTTCCTCTGCCTACCTCGATTAGTGTAGCTGTCAACATCCTCACCATATACCTTAAAAAGCCCTTACCTCGATAACTAATGGTCAGTATATCTTTATCTCTTGAAAAAACAATATCTTCAATTTCTCTTACTTGATTAGGAAATTGTTCTAATGAATTTGCACAAAAAGATGAGAAATCATGTTTACCTATAAATATTTTAGAAGCCTTTTCCATTTCTTCAACATTAAGAACGTGGCGACATTGATAGGCATAATGAATCATGCAAACATCGTATTCGCCTAAATTAATTCGATAATCATATTGTTTACGTTTAACACTAAACCTCGCATGAAATTCTTCACCCACTTCTTCAAGTGATTGAATACGAATATCTTTTGGTAAGTATCCATTAATAGCCCACTGCCATCGTGGTGCATCTAAATAAAAATCAGTATCAAAGTGAAACACCTGACCATATGCATGAACTTTCGCATCAGTTCTCCCTGCAGCTACTGCTTTTATTTCTTCATTGGATATTCGGTGTAATACAGCTTCTATTTTTTCTTGAATTGAATTATTTTTACATTGTGATTGCCATCCAATATAGGCAGTACCATCATAACTTACAACACACTTAAATCTTCTCATACAGCAAACGCAATAACGATCATTCCAATTGAAAGACAACTAGCTCCAATTAGTAGTATGATGTCTCTTCCTTTTATCTTTAATATTTTATAGCGAGTTCTTTCTTGTCCTGGTGCATACCCTCTAGATTCCATAGCATTTGCTAAATCTTCAGCACGTTGGAATGCAGAAACAAATAACGGAACGATCAAAGAAAGAATAGCGACTATTTTTTCTTTCATAGTACCTTCTTTTAAATCAACACCACGTGAAGCTTGAGCACGCATAATTTTTTGTGTTTCTTCAATTAAATCTGGTATGAACCGTAATGCAATTGAAATCAACATTGCTATTTCATGAGAAGGTACACCTATTTTTTGAAAAGGTTGTAATAAGTCTTCAATACCTAAAGTCAAATCCAATGGCTTTGTCGTTGCAGTTAAAACCGTCGTAATCATAATCATCAATATTAAACGAACAGCAATAAACAAGGTTTGAAAAATAGCATCTGAATAAACCGATAAACCAAAAATTGTAAATAGCAACGTTCCTGTTTTTAAAACAAATACATTGAGCACAAGCAAAAATACCAACATAAACAACATCGGTTTTAATGCCTTCCATATAAAATCAAATCTTAATTTTGATAATAAAACGACACCGATAATACAAACCGCTAATACACCATATCCAATCCAACCAACTGGAAAGAATATACTAATTAAAACGATTAACATAGCCATGATTTTTGCACGTGGATCCATACGGTGAATACAAGAATCAAGCGGTATATATTTCCCCAACACAAAACTATTCATGTCTTTTCACCTGCTTACTAATTGCACTAGCTAACTCATCAACAGTGAAGCAATCATCAGGTAAATGCATTCCACATTGGTTACATGCATTCTTTAATTGAATAATGGCAGGAGGTAAAATATTTAATTCCTCGCATAAAGTATTGCGCTTAAAAAATGATTTCACATCTTCCTTACAGTATATTTCTCCATCTTTAACCACTACAACATCATCACAATAATTTAAAACATGTTCCATATCATGAGTAACAATTAAAACTGTTTTTCCTAACTCTTTGTTTAATCTTCTAAATAAACTCATCATTTGTAGTGAACCTTGTGGATCTAATCCAGCCGTTGGTTCATCTAAGACAAGTACTTTTGGATCCATTGCTAAAATACCCGCAATTGCTACTCTTCTTTTTTGCCCACCTGATAAATCAAGTGGTGATTTGTCCATATAACTTTCATCCAAATCAACTAACTTCAAAACTTCCTTTGCTTTCTTAATTGCATCTTCTTCACTTACACCAAAATTCTTTGGTCCAAAGATAATATCTTTTAAAATCGTTTCTTCAAATAATTGGTATTCTGGAAATTGGAAAACTAAACCTACATCTTTACGAAGTGATTTCAATTTCTTTGGATGCTCGTCCGCTTGGATTACACGATCAAGAATTGTAAGCTTACCAGCAGTAGGTAATAAGAGTGCATTTAAATGTTGCACTAATGTTGTTTTACCAGAACCTGTAGCTCCAATAATTGCGGTCATTTTTCCTTCTGTGATTTCTAAATCTACATTTTTTAATGCTGCATATGAAAATGGGGTATCTGGTGAATACGTATGACTTACTTTTTCAAATTGTATTGACATAATTCTTCCACCAATCCTTCCATTGTTACTGTTTCTTTAATATTGACTCCTTGTTTCTTCAAAGCTTTTTGCATTTTCAAACTAAAAGGAATATCTAGTTTAATAGATACTAATTCTTTTTCTCTAACTAATATTTCTTGAGGTTTCCCTGACATAACAATATGTCCTTGATCCATTACAATAACATCATCACTTTTTGATACTTCTTCAATGTCATGTGTAATTGAAATGATTGTGATTGTTTCATCCTGATGCAATTCTCTAATCAATTTTTTTATTTCATCTTTACCTTGTGGATCCAACATACTTGTTGCTTCATCAAAGATGAGTATGGATGGTTTCATTGCTAAAACTCCTGCAATCGCAACTCGTTGTTTTTGACCACCTGATAATTTTGTCGGTTCACTATTTAAGTAATCTGTCATCTTTACTTTACTTGCAAATTCATTGATAATGTTATCCATTTTATCTTGTTCAACACAGTGATTTTCTAACCCAAACGCAATGTCATCGCGTACTGTTGAACCAATAAATTGGTTATCTGGATTTTGGAACACAATACCTATTTGACTTCTAATTTTTTGCAAATTTTCTTGAGTTAATTCTAAACCAGCAATGACAATGTCACCACTCTTCTTTTCTAACAAACCCATAAGTAATTTAGCGATGGTACTCTTACCACTTCCATTATGTCCAACGATTGTTGTGTAGGATCCTTTTTCAATGGAAAAAGACACACCATCAACTGCCATGTTTTCATTATCATATGAAAAGCTTAGATTTTTTACTTCAATAACATGATTCATTTCATCACCTCAAAGCCTTTTTATTATATACCATTTAGTACTAGAACACAAAGAAAAGCGACCTAGGTCGCTTTCATTAATTTATCTTAAATATGTTCTAATTCATATCCTTTATAAAGCCCATCTAAACAATTAACTTGGTTAGAAATATTATAGATTTCACTTAAAATTTTACTCTCTTGATTATCGAAATCTAAATAAACTAAAATGTTATGGTTTTCATCTGTTCCATTGATTTCATAGCCATACTCTTTCATTATTTCAATGAAAGAAATTAGGTTTTGAGAATCTGGGAATTGTACTTTATGTGTTATTCTACAACGACTTCCAACTTCAAACTCTTCATTAAATGCTTCAAAATTATTGAAAATTGCATTGATAAATTTAAGATTTAAGAAAGGATAAAGTGTACTGATATCATATACTGCATCTGGATACTCTCTTGGTGAATCACTGAATGAAGGAATTGATATTTCTTCTAGTTCATCTTCTTCATCAAAAGGATTCAAAGTAGGGATATCAAATTGTGCTGTATCTTCCATCATTGCAAATGGAGCTATATCAACTTCTTCTTCATCTTGAATTTCATCTAATGAAGATAAGTTTATTTCTTCTTCCTCTTCAATTTCACCTAATGAAGGTAAGTCTATTTCTTCTTCTACTTCTTTTATTGTTTCTATTGGTCTTGCTAAAACCAAATCTTCAAGCGCTACTGTTGGTTCCTCCACAATGTTACCAAAATTGATTATATCAACCTCTTCACTATGTTGCGGCTCAACTGTTTCAAATGGATTTGCATCATTTAAATTAATTAAATCAATATCATCCTCCCCAACATGAATTAATCGCTTTTTGAATTCTTCAAATTCATCTTCAGTTAATTCTTTCTTGAGTTGTGGAGCTTCGCTAAGAGATGCTTCTATTGATATTTCTTCTAAATCTTGTTCATCTGTCGCAAATAATTTTTGTATTTCCTCTTCATCCAAATCAACAAGTTTTAATTCACTTGTTTCTTCCATTGGCATATTGAATCTTGGTGAGGATACTTGTTGTTCAATTGGGTTTAAATCTTCAAATAAACTCGCTAAATCTAACTCCTCTAAATCATCATCTCCAAATGGATTTCTTAACGTCATTTCTTGTGATTGTTTGATTGTTGGCTCTTCAGTTTGTGCAAATTTAGGCAAGTCAAAAATTGCTGTTCTACTTAAATCCTCTTCTGCATAGTCAGGTTTAATAGATTGAACCATCGCAGGTATTTCAAATGTATCAAATTCATCCAGTTCAGGCTCTTCTTCAATTGAAACACTTGTATCAACTGAAGGGATTATTTCTTCAGGTTCAATCACAGGTGATCCAAAAGGATGCATCAACGTTTCTAGTTTAATATCACCTGTAGGTTTTACTCTTTCGACAAATGTTGGTACGACCAAGTCTTCTAATAAATCTTCTAATTCTTCATCTTCATTAAAATTATTAGAAAGCTGTTCCAAGTTATCTGTTGATGCTTCAATATCTTGAATAAGTTTTTGTAAGTCTTCATTCTCATTAGCGATTTTGATATCTTCAAAATTACTAATTACTTGAGGTTCTTCTTCAATTTCTTCATGAAATAAAGGTGTTCTTAAATCTTCTAAAATCTCCTCTGTTGCTTTTACTGCTGGTTTTATTATCTCAGCTGCAATTGGCGCCATTTCACGAAAAGATGGAATATCCATATCAGACAGGTCATCTAACTCAATGAAACTTGACTCTTCTTGTTCTTCTTCATGTTGATGAGCTCCCTGTTGCTCAACATCTTGAATATTTTTAAGTGGTAAGTTTTCAATTTCTTGTATTGTCTTTACAAGTTCCTTATCTTCTTCATCTGAACGAAGTTTAATCATTCTTACTTCATCTTCTGTTTCAACTCTTTTGTTTTGCTCTTCACTTAAAAGATAAACAGCTAAAGCTGCCCCTGATGCTAATAATAAAGTTGTTAGTAAACCTTTTTTCATAGTATATACCCCGCTTCTATATTTTATCATAAAATATCTTTTAATACGAAATGCTTTCGTATTTACTTCACTTTTACAATCGCAACGCCATCACCAATCATAGGATAAAATTGTGTATCGAGTCCTGGATCATTACAAATCCAATCTCTAAATAGTTTAATCTTTCTAACTAACTGTTTTGTATTTCTACTTTTTGCCTCACTTGGATTATCAACCAATCCATGAAAACATAAGTTATCAAATACAAAGACTCCATTCTTATTTACATTTCCGAGGAAATGATCCATATATTTCTTATACTGTGCTTTAGCAGCATCTATAAATATTAAATCATATTTCTTGTCGGTTTGGAATGTTGAAGCATCACATTCATGAACTTTAATGCGATTTGTTAACGAGGCTACTTCAATATTTTTTCGTGCTATTTCTACTAACTCTTTTTTTATTTCGCATGTATCAATTAGGATATCTGGATTGCAGTTTGCCATTTGGATGGAAGAATATCCAATTGCAGTTCCACACTCCAAAATTGTTTTAATCTTCTCTTTTTTTATATATTCGCAAAGAAATTCAATTCCTCCATCTAACATGATAGGAACATGATTTTCATGTGCATAATTTTTTATATCATCTATTTTATTCATAGAATTATTCTAACATAAATTTTACTTTATTTATGCATAAAAACGCAAGAAAAAAGGATATCCGCAAGGGATATCCAAGGTTACCTGGCAACGAGCTAGTTTCACTATGGCGTGCATAGCTATAATCGCCGCTGAAATGCTTAACTTCTGTGTTCGGTATGGGAACAGGTGTGACCATTTCGCCATCATTACCAGATTTGTGAGAGAAATTCTCTCAAAACTAAATAACAGTTTAAGACATTTTTTGTATCTTTCCGAATTGTTGTTGTGTTTGTTTTACTCTTGACGTGATTAAATCCTCGACCTATTAGTATCAGTCAACTCCATACATCACTGTACTTCCATCTCTGACCTATCAACCTCGTCGTCTTCAAGGGGTCTTACTTTCTCAAGGAAATGGGAAATCTCATCTTGGAATTGGTTTCACGCTTAGATGCCTTCAGCGTTTATCCAGTCCGTACTTAGCTACCCAGCCATGCCACTGGCGTGACAACTGGTACACCATCGGTACGTCCATCCCGGTCCTCTCGTACTAGGGACAGCGTTCCTCAAATTTCCTACGCCCACAACAGATAGGGACCGAACTGTCTCACGACGTTCTGAACCCAGCTCGCGTACCGCTTTAATGGGCGGACAGCCCAACCCTTGGAACCGAATTCAGCTCCAGGATGCGATGAGCCGACATCGAGGTGCCAAACCTCGCCGTCGATGTGAACTCTTGGGCGAGATCAGCCTGTTATCCCCAGGGTAGCTTTTATCCGTTAAGCGACGGCCATTCCATACTGCACCGCCGGATCACTAATCCCGACTTTCGTCCCTGCTCGACTTGTAAGTCTCGCAGTCAAGCACCCTTCTGCATTTGCACTCAACGATTGATTTCCAACCAATCTGAGGGTACCTTTGGGCGCCTCCGTTACTCTTTAGGAGGCGACCGCCCCAGTCAAACTGCCCACCTGACACTGTCCTTTGACCCGATCAGGGCCATAAGTTAGAATTTCAAGTAACTAAGAGTGGTATCCCAACGATGGCTCCATTGAAACTAGCGTCCCAACTTCTTAGCCTCCCACCTATTCTGTACATAGTTAATCAAAACTCAATATCAAGCTACAGTAAAGCTCCATGGGGTCTTTCCGTCTAGTTGCGGGTAACCTGCATTTTCACAGGTACTAAGATTTCACCGAGTCTGCTGCCGAGACAGCGCCCAAATCATTACGCCTTTCGTGCGGGTCAGAACTTACCTGACAAGGAATTTCGCTACCTTAGGACCGTTATAGTTACGGCCGCCGTTCACTGGGGCTTCAATTCAAAGCTTCGCCTTGCGACTAACTCATCCTCTTAACCTTCCAGCACCGGGCAGGCGTCACCCCCTATACTTCGTCTTGCGACTTTGCAGAGAGCTGTGTTTTAGTTAAACAGTTGCTTGGGCCTCTTCACTGCGGCTCTCTTTTACAAGAGCGCCCCTTCTTGCGAACGTACGGGGCAATTTTGCCGAGTTCCTTGGCAACAGTTCTCTCGCTCACCTTAGGCTTCTCGCCTTGACCACCTGTGTCGGTTTTGGTACGGGCCGCATCTTGATTAACGCTAGAAACTTTTCTTGAAAGCTGGTATCACAAACTTCGCTACTTGGTCGCCCGTTCACTCGTCGTCACGCTTTTGGATTGACATGCGGATTTGCCTACATGTCTCCTACTTCGCTTAATCCCCAATCCATTAAGGGGTATTGCTAACCTTCTTTGTCATTCCTTCACTCAAGTGCGGGTACGGGAATATCAACCCGTTGTCCATCGACTACGCTTGTCAGCCTCGCCTTAGGTCCCGACTTACCCAGGGAGGACGAACCTTCCCCTGGAAACCTTAGTCAATCGGTGTGTAGGATTCTCACCTACATCTCGCTACTCACACCGGCATTCTCACTTCCAAACGCTCCACCACTCCTTACGGTATGGCTTCAACGCTGATTGGAACGCTCCCCTACCCAATATCTTACGACATTGCCATAGTTTCGGTATTCTGCTTAGCCCCGGTACATTTTCGGCGCAGGGTCACTCGACTAGTGAGCTGTTACGCACTCTTTAAAGGATGGCTGCTTCTGAGCCAACCTCCTAGTTGTCTGTGCATCCCCACATCCTTTTCCACTTAGCAGAAATTTTGGGACCTTAACTGATGATCTGGGCTGTTTCCCTTTTGACCATGGACCTTATCACCCACAGTCTGACTGCCGAGTATACAATTCTGGCATTCGGAGTTTGATACCATTCAGTACCCCTAGATGGGGCCATCATGATTTCAGTGCTCTACCTCCAGGTTGCTTACCTCGACGCTAGCCCTAAAGCTATTTCGGGGAGAACCAGCTATCGCCGTGTTCGATTGGAATTTCTCCGCTAGCCACAATTCATCCGCCAACTTTTCAACGGTGGTCGGTTCGGTCCTCCAGTTGGTATCACCCAACCTTCAACCTGATCATGGCTAGATCACACGGCTTCGGGTCTACCATCACGTACTATGTCGCCCTATTCAGACTCGCTTTCGCTTCGGCTCCGTTTCTTCAACTTAACCTCGCACGTATTGGTAACTCGCCGGTTCATTCTACAAAAGGCACGCCATCACCCATTAACGGGCTCTGACTTCTTGTAAGCATACGGTTTCAGGTTCTATTTCACTCCGCTCCCGCGGTTCTTTTCACCTTTCCCTCACGGTACTGGTTCACTATCGGTCATAATGGAGTATTTAGCCTTACCGGATGGTCCCGGCTAATTCCGACAAGGTTTCACGTGCCTCGCCGTACTCAGGATTCCACTAGGTCTCATTCGATTTTCGTCTACAGGGTTTGCACCTTCTTTGACCGACCTTTCAATGCCGTTCGACTAACCGTTTGAGTACCACGTTGTGGTCCTACAACCCCAGTCCTTAGACTGGTTTGGGCTCTTCCCCTTTCGCTCGCCACTACTTAGGGAATCATTTTTATTTTCTTCTCCTACAGGTACTAAGATGTTTCAATTCCCTGCGTTCTCTTCTCACAAGCTATGTATTCACTTGTGGATAACACTGCATTACCAGTGCTGGGTTCCCCCATTCGGATACCCCCGGATCTCTGTGTGCTTACCACTCCCCGAGGCGTTTCGCCGTTCGCTGCGTCCTTCTTCTGCTCATTATGCCAAGGCATTCACCGTACGCCCTTTTTCATTTAATCACTTCGCCACAAGACTGAGATTTCTTCTCGTGGACTTCTTTTTTTAGATTGAACTGTTTTTACTATGTTTTTCCTAAAATCATTTCATTGCTGTTCTGATTTTTGAAATCTAGTTTTTCAACTTTTCGGAAAGACCTTAATATCTGTCTTTCTCTGTTATTCAGTTTTCAAAGAACTTCTGAGAAATCACCGATCTCTCAAAACTAAATAGGAAATAAACGCTTAACTCAATTACTGTACTTCTTTCTCCTTAGAAAGGAGGTGATCCATCCCCACGTTCCCGTAGGGATACCTTGTTACGACTTAACCCCAATCATCAGTCCTACCTTCGACGGCTCCCTCCTTTACAGGTTAGGCCACCGGCTTCGGGTATTACCAACTCTCATGGTTTGACGGGCGGTGTGTACAAGGCCCGAGAACGTATTCACCGCGGCATGCTGATCCGCGATTACTAGCGATTCCGACTTCATGAAGTCGAATTGCAGACTTCAATCCGAACTGAGACAACCTTTGTGTGTTTTGCTCGCTATCACTAGCTGGCTTCACGCTGTAGTTGCCATTGTAGTACGTGTGTAGCCCAGGTCATAAAGGGCATGATGATTTGACGTCATCCCCACCTTCCTCCGGTTTATCACCGGCAGTCTCTCCAGAGTCCCCAACTTAATGATGGTAACTGAAGACAAGGGTTGCGCTCGTTGCGGGACTTAACCCAACATCTCACGACACGAGCTGACGACAACCATGCACCACCTGTATCCTTCATCCTCCCCTATATCTCTATAGGCTTGTCCGGTATGTCAAGACCTGGTAAGGTTCTTCGCGTTGCGTCGAATTAAACCACATACTCCACCGCTTGTGCGGGCCCCCGTCAATTCCTTTGAGTTTCACACTTGCGTGCATACTCCCCAGGCGGAATACTTATTGCGTTAACTGCAGCACTGAGTTTCCCCAACACTTAGTATTCATCGTTTACGGCGTGGACTACTAGGGTATCTAATCCTATTTGCTCCCCACGCTTTCGTGCTTCAGCGTCAGTTACAGGCCAGGCAACCGCCTTCGCCACTGGTGTTCCTCCATATATCTACGCATTTTACCGCTACACATGGAATTCCATTGCCCTCTCCTGTACTCTAGTCGACCAGTTTCTTAGGCTATATGGGGTTGAGCCCCACGCTTTCACCTAAAACTTAATCAACCGCCTACGCACCCTTTACGCCCAATAATTCCGGATAACGCTTGCCACCTACGTATTACCGCGGCTGCTGGCACGTAGTTAGCCGTGGCTTTCTGGTAAAGTACCGTCACTCCTAGATCCTATCCAGGCCGTTCTTCCTTTACAACAGAGCTTTACAACCCGAAGGCCGTCTTCACTCACGCGGCGTTGCTCGGTCAGGCTTTCGCCCATTGCCGAAAATTCCCTACTGCTGCCTCCCGTAGGAGTTTGGGCCGTGTCTCAGTCCCAATGTGGCCGTTCACCCTCTCAGGCCGGCTACGCATCATCGTCTTGGTGAGCCATTACCTCACCAACTAACTAATGCGACATAACCCCATCTATTTGTGTTTCTCACCTTTAATCATCAGAAGATGCCTTCCAATGACCTATCCGGTTTTAGCGTCCGTTTCCAAACGTTATCCCAGTCCTTATAGGTAGGTTGGTTATGTATTACTCACCCGTTCGCCACTAACTTCCAAGAGCAAGCTCTCTTCCGTTCGTTCGACTTGCATGTATTAGGCACGCCGCCAGCGTTCATCCTGAGCCAGGATCAAACTCTCCGTTTGAATTGCTCATTTATGACACTGACTTCTTTGTCAGTTTTATCCTTTTTGTTTCCTTTTTAATTGACGTTCGTTGTTTAATTTCCTATTCAGTTTTCAAAGATCGTTCGCT
>NZ_FUWY01000004.1 GCF_900167375.1 Anaerorhabdus furcosa | reverse complement strand
CGCATTGCTTGTTCCCGCATTCTAGTTGTCAATGAACCAACTCGCTTTGGTCCTAATATTTTGGGGCTAATTCCTAATTTGTTTAGTGCTTCTATTGGTGATGCTCCTGTATTGAGTAAACCTGTAAATTCATTCTTAAAATCATCTGTAAATCGTACATTTGCTTCACTGATTTTCTTTACATACTTGCTTTTTCTTAATTCTTCTATTTGTTCTTTACTAAAATAATTTCTTCCCATATTTTCTTTCCTCTTCTAAAGTATACTGAAACCCCGTAAGGTAGTCACTTTTTATCTAGTGTCTTCCTTACGGGGTATAGTTTATTTGTCATTTTAATAGACAAACTTTTTATTATTTACATTTGATTTATTTCTTTTGCAATTTCAATGCATAAATCCTCTGCTTGAACATAAGAGCCCAGCATATCAAGGAATCCATGATCACTTCCACAATATTGAATGGATTTAACAGGAACATTCACTGCTTTTAAACGTTGTACAAAATAATCACTGCTTACACGAAGATAATCATATTCTGCAGAAACAACTGTCATCGGAGGAAAATCCTTTAATTGATCATCACTTGCATAGATAATGGAAATGATTGGATCATCTAATTCAACTTTACCTTGAGTATAGAAATTCTCTTTACTTGATTTACCAACAGTATTTTTAATGCGATCAATTCGTGTATATGCATATTCTTTATGCTCATCAATTACTGGATAGTAGTCATATGACCAAGTGAATAATGTTTGATTTTTATAATCGGTTGAATCGCAACCTGGATAAATTTCAAATGCTCTTTTAATTATCTTTGTCGTATCACTTAGTAAGCAAGCATTTGTAAGTGCTCCTCCAGCACTATCACCTGCTAGCATGATTCTGCTTGCATCGATACCATATTCTTTGGCATGTTGTGCTACCCAATGAATTGTACCCATAGCATCATTTAATGCGCCAGGATAAGGGCATTCAGGAGCAAGGCGATATTCTGGGAATATGACAACAGCGTTGGCTTTCTCAGCAATAAGTTTCATTTGATTGCGATAGAGTTTCATATCACCAGCAATGAATCCACCACCATGAAGGTAAATTAAGGTAGGAAGTAAGGATTCATTAGAATTTAATGGTTTGTAAATGAAGATATCAATGAAATGATCCTCATCGATATGAATTAATAATTCTTCTTCAGTAATTTCTGTTTCAGTCAAATCATAAGTTATTTTATCAGGACGATAGCGTTCATTGGATATTCTAAAGCCAACTTTATTTCTTTCTGTAAATAAGGCACTTTTTTGTTTGATGACTTCTAGAATTCGACAATCTAACACATGCTTACGATCATCATCAGGCACGGGTTTAAATAAAATATCGATTCCATTTACATTTTCACTATATTCTTTTCTTTTTATTTCTTTTAATAAGTTGACATCATATTTTCGCATACATTACCTCAGATGCTAGCTACTAGCATTGCTTTTTCATTGGGATTTAACTTAATATCATGATAAGTATTGCTATTTAGTAATATTGTAATAATCGTATCATCAATATTTTTACTTTGAAATACCTCTTTATCAAATTTGGCGATTACATCACCTAGTTTTACTCTTTGACCAACAGTAACAAATGTTTCTAGACCAGTTCCTTCTAAATACACTGAATCAATTCCAATATGAACCATGACTTCATCTTGGTTATCACTTTTAATAATAATTGCATGTTTGGTATTTGAAACAACTTGAACAACACCTGCGATTGGAGCTTTAATTAACTCTGATGTAGGTTTAATTCCAAAGCACTTTCCTAATTCACCTTTTGCCATCATTGGATCATGAATACTTTCTTGAGGAATATATTCTCCTTCAGTTGGAGCTGCAATTTCAACTTTATGACTTTCCATAACATCACTTTCGTCATTATAAATGGAATCATCAAATTTAATTAACCATACGAATACAAATGAACATACTGCCATAATAGCTACGCAGATTAAAGCATTTGTAAAGTTTGCAGTGTCATTACCTGTTCCTAAATAAAGAAGGATGTTTGTGATTGAATATCCACCAAATCCATAACATTTAAGATTCATTAATCCAGCAACAAAGGCAGTAATTAATGATGTAGCAGTACTTGCGAAGAATATTTTTGGCATCTTATAAGAGATACCATAAACAGTAGGTTCTGATATACCTCCAAATAATGCAGATAGAGAAGCAGGGAAAGCAATTTGACGTAAATTAATATTCTTTGTTTTAAGACCAACAGCTAAAGCGATAAAACCTGGAGTAATTGTACAACAGAAGAACCAAATATTAATAAAATCATCATAGCCAACGGTTGCTAGGCTTGTCATAGCAATTGGTATTAACGCTAAGTGGAAACCTGGACAAAGTAGTCCAACAGTACTTGCGAAAATAATAATTGCAGGAACAGCTAACCAACTTGCATTTGTTCTTAACCAAGCAATACCACTTGCAATATAATTTGTAATAAGTCCACCCATTGGACCTGTTAATGTAATTGTAATAATTGAAATAATAAGAATTAATAAGAATGGTTTTAAGAAGTGACGAACAGTAAGTGGAATGATTTTCTTAAGAAGACGATCAATTAAGGACATAATCCAAACAGATAAGATAATTTGTAATACAGCTCCATTATAAGTTGTTAATAAAACTGGAATTCCAAAGTAGTTTGTCCAACCACCAGCACTTGCCATTTCTACCCAGCCTGGATAGAGTAACCAACAAGCAAGTAGCATTGCCAATACGGGTTCTGTATCAAATTTCTTTGCAGATGTATAGGCTACAAAAACTGGCAAGAAATAGAATACAGATTGAGCTAAATTGTTTAATAAGATATACGTTGGACTTGTAGTTGAGAGTCCAAAGAACATATTCATAACAAGCAGTAAAACAGTTAAGAATCCAGCTGCAATTAATGCAGGAATTACAGGACTCATGATGCCAGCCATCAATTGTAAGAAGTTTGTAAATGATTGAAGGATTTTGTTGGTTCCTTTTTCATTATCTTTGGCTAGAGCTTTTTTATTTGATGATAAACTTCCAACAACTTTTTCAACAGCAACAAAGAGATCTTCAATAATTGTTCCAACAATTACTTGTACTTGAGTATCTCGAATCTCTACCCCCATAACACCAGGTATACTCTTTAATGAATTTTGATTAATTTTAGTAGGGTCTTTTACAACAACTCTTAATCGTGTAGCGCAGTGATTCAGATTAGCGATGTTTTCTTTTCCCCCTAGGTTGATAATGATTTTCTCCGACATTGTTTTAAAATCTAAATTTTTACTCATTTTCTTCACCCTTTCTTTGATTTTAATTTAAATTTTTGTAACAGTTACTTTATTTAGTTGTTGCTGGATATTTTCAAAATTTATGTTTTCTAAAGTAGATGCAACGGCGATTCCGGCTGCGCCTGCCCAACGTAGTGATGTACAGATATCATTTGTGGATATCATTTTTGCTAAATAGGTAGCTAACATTGCATCACCAGATCCTACTTTATTAACAGCGTTTATTTTTTCTTGTTCCAATCGATAGAATTGATTGTTATCAAGAAGGAGGGCACCATCTTCTCCTAATGAAACGAGAACTTGTTTAACCCCTAAAGTATTTAATTTCTTCATTTCATCTTTGATATTTAGCAAGGAAATATTAGGGTTATTCATAATTAATCCAAATTCATAAAGATTAGGTTTGATTAATGTGGGTTTACACTTTTGAAGTGTATCCTTGGTTATCTTTTCCATATCAATGACTAAGTTAGCTTCCTTTGAATGAACTAATTGTGATATCTCAATGAGGAAATCTACATCAGATCCTTCAGGGAAACTCCCAGAGATGACAAACCAATCATTTTTTGTGATTTTGCTTATTTTCTTCAATAATTCATGTTTTGTATTTTCATCAATAAGGGGTCCTTTGCCATTGATGCATAAAGCTGAATGGTTGTAATGTGCTTTTAAGTTAATTCGATTTGTACCTTCTACTTCAATTGGTTCTAAATGAATATATTGATTATTTAGAAACGATTGTTTGATATATTCTCCTGTAAAGCCACCAAGTAGAGCGATGGCAATGGAAGAGACATCTAATAGAGAGAGTACAGTTGAAACATTCAAGCCTTTACCACCAGCTTTAAAATTTTCATCAATTGTTCTATTTACCTCATCAATTAGTAAATGATCTGATAATGTAACGAAGTAATCAATGGATGGATTCATTGTTAATGTATAAATCATTTAATAATTTACCTCCTTGCTATTTATGGTCTAAATATACCATTTAAGAAAGCGCATACAATCAAAATGTGATTGAAATACGCAAGTAATCAATCATATAGTTAAAAACAATCATAAATAATGATTGAATTAATCAATAGTTCGATAAAACTCAATCATTTCTTATTATGTATGCTATAGTTTAGATAAATGAGGTGAGAATCATGTCAAAACAACAACGTTGGAATAAAATAATCGATTTATGTAAATATCAAGACAACATTAATGTGGCTGAATTGGTGAGTATTTTAGGTGTATCAGAAGCAACAGTTCGAAGAGATTTATCACAAATGGAAGAGTTGAATATGATTAATCGATTCTATGGTGGAGCTAAACTAAATCAACTACAGTATGATGAGCCACCAATGTTAATCAAGACGAGTACCAACTCAAATGAAAAAAAGCTAATAGCACGATTAGCTGCAAATATGATTAAGGATAATCAAATGGTATACATTGATGCGGGAAGTACAACATATGAAATGCTAAATTACATAACTGCGAAGAACATTACAGTAACTACCATTGGTGTAGCTCATATGAATAAACTTGTACAAATGAAAATCAATACCATCGTTCTTGGTGGAAATTTGCATTGGCAAACAGAAGCAATAACAGGAAATCAAACATTGAAACAGCTTGAAGATTTATACTTTGATGTGGCTTTTATTGGAGTCAATGGTATTCATGAACAAGTAGGTTTAACTACATCAAATGAACAAGAAGCAAGTGTTAAGAAAAAAGCGATAGAACACTCTCACATCTCCTATGCTTTAGCGGATAGTTCAAAAGTAAATATACTTAATGCTGTAAAGTTTTCGGATTTAGATCAAGTCATTATCATTAGTGATGCAATTGAGAATTTTGATTTGAGTAAAATTAAATATATGCTTACATCAGAAATAAAAAATAAGATATAAATTGCAAATAATATATTTCTTCTCTGTTGATATTTATTTCTATCTAAAGCATAATTAAACTACAAATGTAGGAGAAGAAGAGATGACAAAAAGACCAATCATTATAGATACAGATCCAGGCATTGATGATGCAGTAGCGATTGCTATTGCACTATTCTCAGATGAGTTGGATGTAAAATGTATAAGTACAGTTAATGGAAATGTTGGACTTGATAAAACAACATACAATGCATTACGCTTAGTTAAGTTTTTTGGTAAAGAAAATATACCGGTAGTAGCTGGTGCAAGTAAACCCTTATTAAGATCAGTGGTCGATGCAAGTGAAGTTCATGGTAAAACAGGTATGGAAGGATTTGATTTTGAAGATCCTGATATGAGTTTATTACGCAATGAGAGTGCTATTGAGTACATGAGAAAAGTCTTAATGGAGAGTGATGAACCAGTCATTTTATTACCAATAGGTCCACTGACTAATATTGCGTTACTATTAAGTACCTATCCAGAAGTAAAATCAAAGATAAAAGAAATTGTTATGATGGGTGGTTCTACTGGTCGTGGTAATTGTGGTGTTATGTCAGAGTTCAATTTTCACGCAGATCCTGAAGCAGCAAAAATGGTATTCCATAGTGGATTAAAATTAGTGATGGTTCCTCTTGATGCAGGAATCAATGCACGAATCACAAAAGATGTAAGTGAAAAGATAAGAACAATGAATAAAACAGGTCATATGTTTTATGAACTATTTAGACGATACCGTGGTAGTTCATTTGAAACTGGATTAAAAATGTATGATAGTTATGCAATAGCATATGTTCTTCAACCAGATATCTTTGAAACAGTTGAAACATTTGTTGATATTGAAACTCAAGGTGAATATACTTCGGGTTGCAGTGTAGTTGATTTAAAAGGATACTTGAATCGAGAAGCAAATACAACAGTTGTTGTTGATGCAGATCCTGAAAAGTTTAAACAATGGTTCTTAACTAGTGTTGAGAAATGTTGTTAATTTAATAAAAAGCTGTTGCAAAATAGATGATTTATTTAGTCATATATTTCGTAACAGCTTTTTAGGTATCCAAACAGTTCAGATATTTTTTTAATTTGAACTGTTATGAATAAGAAAATCATGTTATTTTATTTCATTAATTTTGCTTAGATATTCATTCATATATTCAATACATTTTTTAAAGTTACAGGAATTAGCAACTAACATATTGTGTTTTTTATGCTTTGTATCATATCGCGCATTAAATACGTTTCTTGCACGATTTTGTATAGTTGTAATTTGCTTCATAAGTTCATTTGATTGCTTATAAAGTAAACTTTCGTATTTTCTATCATATTGTTGTTTTAATTTATCAATGGAAGTAAATAATCTTTCGTCAAATGGAATCATATTAATAAAGTACAGTCTGCCAAAATCTTCACTATTCTCTTTAACTCTAATCATTGAAAATTGATTGAAACTTGTTCGACTGGCTTCTTTAGGAGAAGATAAAGGAACTGCAAATCGATGATTATCCAATTCTATTTCAAAGAACCAATAGGGTCTTATTAATGGATCTTTGTTATCCATAACTTTGGAGTCTTTTGAACTTAAATAATCAATGTAATTTTTATCTGCTTTATATAGATGCATAACTAGCCTCCTTATGACAAGAAAAACAGGCTCATAAACCTGTTTTCTTTGTTTTTTAGTTCCCACTAAGGTAGGGTTCACACAGTTTATTTAGTTCCCACTAAGGTAGGGTTCACACAGTTTATTTAGTTCCCACTAAGGTAGGGTTCACACAGTTTTTTACATAAGATTATCCTTATGCAACCTCATACTAACAAAGGTTAAAAGATTTGTCAATACCAATGAATTCTATTATTACAACTAGAAAAAAATCATTAAGAGTTATGTTTGTGAATTGTTAAATCAAGTCAAATGTTATGGGAAATTGCTAGATTTCATGATGATTACATTACTCTCAAATCTATTATTAAATTTAATATTAATTTTGGATAAGTTGTAAAATAATGATTACTTATTTCTCCTGTATAGGCATGAGTAAATCAATTTGCATAGTTTCTGGTTCAGTATTCTTTAGGTGAATATGACTATAGTAATTAATGTGTTCATCCATTAAACCACACATATGTTCTTGATCACTCCAGTCACCTGCAAATTCATAAAGTTCATTCTCATGTACCCATTTTGCTAAATCCTCCCATTCATCGAAATTTCCAAAAGGTATCATATGTGCTGCATATAAACCACCTTTGAATTTCTTTTTGATTAAGGGTTGAGGTACTTCAAAATCATCAGGAATTGTTACCCATGATTCATAACCATGAAATCCAGTTTCATCTACTGGGTTTGGATGATTAAATCCATAGTGACGTAAATCTGGTTTTATCTGTTCGAGTTTTGAGTTACGCACAAATTCATCAATGAGATAATTTGAATGCGTTTCTGGGTCATCACCAATGTGATGAGCAGCTGCAACAGTTGCAGGTGGTAGATAGATAATACGCACATCTTTTAGAGTAGATAGTTTTTCATCAGCCTTTTTTAAATTCTTCATCGTTTGATCCTCCTTAAAATTGATGCTGACAAGATTAAGTGATTCAATGATGCCTCCAATTCCATCTGTATTTTCAATGAGTTCAACTAGAGGAATATTTGTTTCATCACTTAATTTTTGTACAAAATGAAGGAGAATATCTTTGATGGTGGATAAGGCAGTGATTTCTTCATCTATTTCGGATATGTTTTGTTGAAATATTTGAATGGTTTTCATTGCATTTTGATTGAGCAAAATTACTTTTATTTGTTTTGCCGATATTCTTAGTTTGCGAAGAAGTAAGATTTGCTTCAATTTTGTAATAGTTTCCATGTCATAAACACGATAGGCATATCCTTCAAGTCGTTTACTGTGAATTAATCCTATTTGTTCATAATACCGAAGCATTCTAGTTGATATACCGAGTCTTTTTGATACTTGAGTAATTGTATTCGTATTCATCATATATCCTCCTGTAAACCTACTATAAACGATGACACGGTGTTAAAGTAAAGAAATCTATGTATAATATTATTATAAAGGAAGAATTTAATTTATGAGTTATATTAATGAATTAAGAAAAATAGTTGGACATAATGAAATATTAAGTATCGGTGCAACAATAATTGTAATGAAAGAAAATAAAATTCTGCTTCAGTTGCGCTCAGATATAAAAACATGGGGAATTCCAGGAGGAGCAATTGAACTAGGAGAAACACTAGAAGAGGCTGCAACTCGTGAATTAGCTGAAGAAACGGGTTTAATATGTGATGAATTCGAATTGTTGAATGTATTTTCAGGAAAAGAATTTTTTATGGAATACCCAAATGGTGACAAGGTATGGACAGTTCCTGTAGTCTTTTTGGCAATCAATGTAAAAGGTGAGTTGAATTGTGTTGATGGAGAGAGTTTAGAACTAGAATATTTTAATTTAGAAGAACTGCCAAATCTAGAAAATAGAGCTGGCTGTATAATTAAGTGGTTAAAAAATAGGGAGATATTATTGATATGAAACCGTTAAATGAATTTTTAGATCAAATAGAAAAGGTAAGCCAAGAATATGAGATATATTACAACAAAGAGACTGAAGAATTTGAAGATAATTTTTTATTTGACCCTTCCATGAATAATCCTGAAATTGATTTTGAGGATGATGGTTGGATTCGTTTACCTACATCGTTTGAAATTCATGAATATAGAATTATGGAATCATTTATAGGGACAGTAACACAAGAAAAAATCCGAAGAAAATTAGAAAACTCTATTCGTGGAAAAGGAGCATTTAGAAGATTTAAAGATACTTGTTTTGACTATGATATACTTACAGAATATTACACTTATTTAAGAAATCAGCAACAAGAAATAATAATTGTATGGTGTGAAAGAAACGGTATTGAATATGAAGAAAATAAATCTTGATCAATATTTTGAATCGCGGATTTTAAAAAGAGGATATAACTATTACCGAGAAGGCAGTGTTTTTAATGTAAAAAAAATTGGTGATGTTTATACTGCTTATGTTCAAGGTAATAGTAGTTATCGAGTAAGAGTTGATTTAAACAAAGAGCCATATGATATGGAATGCTCATGTCCTTACGCAGAAGTGGATTATTGTAAACATATGGCTGCACTTTTGTATTATGTTAAAAATAATGAAGAAGATATTTCCCAAGGAGATAAAAATGATTTGAAAAAACAAGTCAAAATACTATTAGCAGGGGGAGAAGCTCAAAAGATATTTGCAGTTGTTGAGCATCAAGTTAATCGATTGTGTGGACGTGATGGAATGATTACTTGGAATAAGGGTGAATACTTTGTTGATATTATCTTTAATGCTACTAAGCAAGCAGAGTTGTTATTAATGGAAGAAGATATATTTGTCTTAATTACTAAACTTTATCATTTAATTGCAACGATTTCTATGGATGGATCCAATGGGGAACATGGATGGTCTTTTACTATAGTAAATAAATTAACATTGAAGTATATTTCGATATGTAAAGAAAATTTTATTAAATTTGAAAATTATATTGTTGAAGAACTTGAGCAACATTTGTTAGGTGATTTTAGTATTGAGCCTATTCATACACTTGATGATTATGTAAAGGATAGAACAACTGCTTTATTAGCTATCCAATGCATTGAGCGTATAGAAAATCTTATTCCCAAACTTGAAGATTTCATATCCTATGGATTTGAAGAATTCATTGTAAAGAAAGTAACTTGGTACTATTCATATGGTAATAAAGGTACAGCGATAAAGGTGGCAAATAAACATTTAAAAAATGATGAAATGCTCACTGTTCTTAAAGAAATATACAAACAAGAAAATAATATAAATGGATTGCTAAATATCATGGAGAAAAAAATTGATAGATGTGTATGGACTGTTTTGGAAGATAATGTAAATGAGTTGATTCAACTATATGTAGAAACAGGAAATGAAGATCGTATTTCTTGTATGCTTGAGAAAGCAATATATAGAGAATTTTCGAGTGAATTATTTCTTAAGTTAAAGAAATATTATCCCAAAGATGATTGGAATGAGTATATTGTCAACCTATCTAATAAACTGAAAAAGCGTAGTATTTATAATTACATGGTTATATGTAAGCATGAAAGATGGTTTGATAATCTTATGAATGAAGTAGAACAACACCAAGATATTAGAGTATTGGAACAATATGCAGAGACTTTACGAGAAAATTATCACGAAAAAATTACACAATTATATCGTTATTTAATTTTATCAATTGCATCGTACCAACACACAAGAAAAGGTTATGTAGAAGTAGTTGACCATTTAAGTTGCATGTCAAAATTTGATGTTAACGAATCTTGCATATTATATGAAGAGTTGTTAGAGAAATTTAAAAATAGACCGGCATTTATAGATGAACTAACTTATTTCAAAAATATTTATTTGTAATAATATGAAAAAGAATTCTTGCATTTACTAGTCTGAATTTGTTAGACTAGTTTTTATTAAAGGAAATATGTGAAAAAAATAACGAGGGGTAAGAATGAAATACACAATTAAGGAAATGGCAGAATTATTAGCAGTTACAACACATAAGCTAAGATATTATGAAAAGATTGGAATCATTGCTCCAGAGGTCAATGAAGAAACAGGATATCGATACTTTTCAGTAATTGATACCCGTCGATTTAACCTTGCACGTTTGTATCGTGGCATGGGTTTTAGTGTAGAGTCATGTTTGGAATTACTAAGCAATCAGGATTCTTCCCAAATCATTGAATCAATTCAAAACCAAAGAGAGAGCCTAATAGAAGAAGTAAGATTTAAACAGTTGTGTATTGATGAAATGGAAAGATATGCTTCATTTTTGCTGAGTATTCCTGATTTATTGAATCAAGTTAAAGAGATAGAACTAGAACCGTATATTCGTATTGAGTTTTCTGATAATGAAAAAATAACGAAGGATAAAACAATCTTAGCAATTCGAGATAATATTGTTGAGTTTGCGCCACTTGTTCGTTGGGTAAGTCGTATACCACGATCAACAATGGAAAAAACAAGTGGACATTTAGAATATCATTATGGAGTCAATATGAGTTTAAGTAATGCAAAGAAACTAGGATTAAATTTAAGTAACTTTGAAGTCATTCCAGGAAGTAAATACTTGATGACAATATTTAAGAAAAACAGTAATCCTAATTTTGGATGGGAAACTTTATCGCTTATGCAAGCATATATCGCCAAACATAAAATAGAAAACTATGAGTTTGGACTCAGTTCTTGTATTCATTCCACAATTGAAGAAGGTGTGATGGTAAACTACCATTATTTAGCCGTAAAAATTAATTGATAAAATATTAACAAAGTACTTGACCTTAGAGTAAGGCTAACGTTTATAGTTTTACTTGGAGGATAGAGATGATGAAAAAATTATTTAAAGTGGCTTTAACTTTAGTACTTGCATTCTCTCTAGCTGCTTGTAGTAGTCCTAAAACTACAGGTTATAAAGCAGGAACATATACTGCTGAAGCTACAGGAATGAATGGACCAGTTAAAGTAGAAGTAACAGTAACAACCGATGCAATTGAAAAAGTAGTTGTTACAGAACACAGTGAAACACCATCAATTAGTGACCTAGCAATTAGTGATATGCCAGTTCGTATTGTTGATGCACAAGGACTTGGAGTAGATACAGTATCAGGAGCTACAATTACTTCGAAGGCAATCTTAGAAGCCGTTGGAGTTGCAATGAAAGATGCTGGTGCTGATGTTGAAGCACTTAAAAAAGTAACATCTAAAGTACAAGAAAAAGAAGAAGACAAAGAATACACTGCTGATGTTGTGGTTATTGGAGCAGGAGGAGCAGGTTTAGCTGCTGCTGTTACTGCAAATCAAGAAGGCGCATCAGTTATCGTTATAGAAAAAATGCCTAAAGTTGGTGGAAATACAATTTTAGCAGGAGGAGCCTTAAATGCAGTTGATGAAGGTAGTGAAACTGCAATTGCAAATAAAGACTCTGTAGAATTACACTATACTCAAACTTATGAAGGTGGCGATAAACAAGGAGATCAAGAACTTGTTAGAACACTTGTAACAAATGCTTGGGATGGTGTTGAATGGTTACAAAGTTTAGGTATGGAATTTAAAGAAGGAACATTTACAGTATTAGGTGGTATGTGGCCAAGAGCTCATAAACCAGTTGAACCAGTAGGTACAGGATTCTTCAATGCATACCAAAACTATATTGATTCAAATGAAAACATCGATTTATATTTAGAAGTTACAGCAAAAGAATTTATCGTTGAAGATGGTAAAGTAGTTGGTGTTATTGCTGAGGGTAAAACAGGAAATAAAATTACATTGCACGCAAACAATGGTGTAGTACTTGCAACAGGTGGATTTGGACAAAACGTAGAAATGCGTCAAGAATACAATACACTTTGGGCAAATTTAGATGAAAGTATTAAATCAACTAACCATGCTGGAGCAACAGGTGATGGCATCATTATGGCAGAAGCTGTAGGTGCTGAACTTGTACAAATGGGTAACATTCAATTATTACCAATGGGTGATCCTGAAACAGGTAGCTTAAGTGGTAACATTGAAATGGGAGTTGAAAATAGAATCTTCGTAAATGACGAAGGAAATCGTTTCGTTGATGAAGGTGCACGTCGTGATGTGATGACAACTGCATTATTTGAACAACCAAATTCACACATGTGGGTTATTCTTGATAGCCATGATTACCCTACAGGTGATGAAGTAAATAACTTTAATGAATCAATTAATCAATTAGTTAAAGATGGTCGTGCATTCAAAGGTGATACTCTTGAAGAGTTAGCTGAACAAATTGGTGTTGATCCTGCAAACTTAGTAAAAGCAGTTGAAGGATTTAACACTCATGTAGCTGATAAATCAGCTGATGAATTTGGTAGAACACTTTACCAAGATCCAATTGATCAAGGACCATATTATGCTGGAGCACGTATTCCAACAGTTCACCATACAATGGGTGGAGTTAAGATTAATACTGATGCTCAAGTAATCAGTACAACAGGAGATATTATTCCTGGATTATATGCTGCTGGTGAAGTAACTGGTGGTATTCATGGTGCAAACCGTTTAGGTGGTAATGCATTAACAGACACTGTCGTATTTGGCCGTATTGCAGGAGCATCTGCTGCACAAGCTAAATAATTAAATAGCTTCTTCCGTAGGCATCTTACTAGAAATAGTAGGATGCTTTTATAATGTAAGATACTATAAAGAAACTTCAAGCATTAGATTGAAAAGTTTAAATTGTTGAAACATAAGGTGAATATACAAAATAATCTTTCCATTAAAGAATAGTAAAATTATTTATGATAATTGAGGTTTGATTGAATGAGAAGTATGTTAAACTTAAAACAATAAGAAATAGAGGTTAGTTTATGGATAAAAGTGTAAATATCGTTGGCTTAGGAAGGCATATGAAAAAGAATATTCTTCCCTGTCTTTTAGAATTAGGAGTAGACATTGAATCTATTACAACAAGATCAAAAGAAAAAGCTCAAGCAGAGATAAATTATCTTGGCTTAACTACTTATCTTTATGATGATGTAGATGTCATGTTAAGGGAGTCAAAGAGTGACTATGTGATCATCGTTGTTCCTATGGAAGAAGCGTATGCGTTAGTTATGAAATGCTTACAAGCAAATAAAAAGGTATTTGTGGAAAAACCTTGTGGGATGAGTTATACACAAGCTAAAAATATTTATGATTGTTCAATTGAAAATAGTATTCCTGTTTTTGTTGGCTTCATGAAACGCTATGCACCATGTTATCAAAAGATGAAAGAAATAATTGAACAAGGAAATTTAGGGAGTGTGCAGTCCTTTGATGCTCATTTTAATGTTGATGCAAGTGCTTTCTGCAAAACAGATAAAGATTTTATGTATGCAGTAGGTATTCACTTTATTGATTTATTACAACATTTGTTTGGTGAAATTAAACAAGTAAAAATATTAAAAAATAATGCTGGTCAAGGCACATCCTATGTCTTGATATTGCGTATGAATCAAGGTGTAGTTGGAACGTTGAGTCTTGAAAATAGAGCACCATGGACTCGAGAGAGCGAAGGGATAACTTGTACTTTGGATGATGGATTTATTCAAAGCAAAGAATTAAATGAATTCGTTATTCATAGAAATACGGATGAAGAAAATGGATGGCAAACATTAAGTGAAATGGATACTGTTTATCGTGAAAACTACACACCTGCTTCAGGTACATTAAAAGATGTTTATCTTCGTGGATTCATGCAAGAATTAAAACAATTTTTTAATGATGAAATTGAAGTTACAAATGATAATATGAAAACCACAGAGATTATTGAGAACATCTTAGAACAATTGAAATAAACAGAGATCATTTTATTCATTTAAAAGCCACTTTTAGTATTATTCTAAAAGTGGCTTATTAATTTTATATTGTAATGCTTGTAAAGAAGTAGAGTATCAGACTTTATAATCGCAATAAAATAGTTACAACGAATTCATTTTGATCAAACTGATAATTAAATGATCCATGGAGCTTCTCAACAACACGTTTTACATTGTATAAACCATAGCCATGATTCTTATCTTGTTTTAATGATAAAAGTTGATTTGAGGATTGTTTAATTGATCCATTAAAGGTATTTGAAACAGAAATGAAAAGCTGTTCCTTGTAAATATTCATCTTTAAGTTAATTGTTTTATTTTCTACTTTTGAAGTTGCTTCAATGGCATTATCCAATAAATTAGAAAGTATAATACATAAGTCTAGATCTGGAATACATACTTCATTTGGGATAAGGATATTGTAGTTTAAATGAATATTTTGTTTATTGGCTAGATTCATTTTTTGATTGAGTAAAATATCAACTGTGTTGTTACCAGTGAATACAAATTTAGAAATTTGATGTAAGTTCTCATCATATTCATTAATGTATTCAATCGCTTTTTCAATGTTGTCATCTTGTAAGTATCCGCGAATCATACGAATGTGATTTTTTAAATCATGTTTAATCGAACGTATTTCTTGATTGTATTCAGTTAAGTCAATGAAGTGTTGTTTCTGTAGTTGCATTTGTTGACTAATTAATTCTAAATGAAATGTTTTCTCACTATTGTAATTGAGTTGATCGGCCATAAAGAATAAAAAGAAAGTATAGAAGAAAAGAAGCACAGAAATATCAATGTAGAGCATAGTTGAATTCTTTTGATTGAGGACATTCATACTAAGACTTAGATTAATTAACGGAAAGACAAATAAGATAAAATCAATGACATACTGTGTTGGTTTGCTTGTTAGTTTTCGTGTTAGTAAGATTAAACAAATCATGAAAAAGACAATAGCACATGCGATGAATTGTGTTAATGGATTTAACACAAGTTCAAAGACATTACTAGGAATAGGATAATGGCTAAATTCTAAATAAATAAGTGCAGCAGATAATTTTGCAGCGTAAGTTAATGTTACAAATAAACTTGTAGTAATTAGTTTAGTTCGTAGATCATTGTAATAGAGATAATAACTAATTGCTAAAGCAAAAACGACATAATAAATGACTGTTGAAAAGAAATGAAAATCGATAATATAAGTAAATAATTGAAATAAGAAATATGCAAGAATTGCAACGTTTCTTTCTTTTATAAAGGCATCTTTCTTAGAAAGCAGGTTATCTAAGATAAAGAAGAAGAGAAAGGTTTCAAGTGCTGCAAGTAAGATTGACAATAAATAATTCATCGGTTTTGAATATATTCCATTAATGCATCATGTACCTGCTTGGACTTATGTTTACTTAATAAAATTGTATCGTTATTATCAAGAGTAATTACATCTTTGAAAATATTTTTAATGTATTTTAAATTTACAATGAAACTTTTATGAACACGCATAAATCCATAATTGGATAAACTCTCTTCCATTTCACTGATTTTACCAATCATTGCGATTTGGCTAGTTTGTGTATGAATAGTTAGTGTACGTGTTAATGATTCTATATAATATATTTCATTGAGTTTAATTTTGGTAACCCCTTGTGAGTTATGGATACTCAATGTTAAACTATCATTCTTTTTTAAGTTTTGAATAATTGTATTTATTTCTTTTAAGAATTCATCTTGTTTTAATGGTTTTAAGTAGTAACGTCTAGCATTTACAGTATAACCTTCAACTGCATATTCAAGAGTTGAGGTAATAATTAAGATTTCTACATCTTGATCAAATGTTCTTACAAATTTGGCGGTATCTAGTCCATTGACTTTTTCCATCAGCATATCGAGTAAAAGAATATCAAATCGTTGGTCATTCTTGTAAGCATCTATTAAATCTTGCCCATCACTAAAACATGTAATCTCACATTCATTTGCACAATCAAGTTTTTCTAAGCAGTTGATAATCCATTTTGTATCAAAAGGATTATCATCTACAATTGCAATTTTAATCATAAAAATCCCCTTATATATCATACACTATTTGTATGATTTTTAGAGAATGGATTTCGACCAATTATGACACTAGAAACCCCAATTATTTGTTTTGTATTGTAATCATTTGGTAAAAGAGATAAAAAGGTTGTAACCGGGAAATAGTATGCGCATAAAATAAACAGAATGGGAGAATTACGAATGACAACAAGCGAGACAAAAATGAAGAAGACCCTGACAAACTGGAACTTCTTCACCATCGGATTTGGTGCCATTATTGGTACAGGATGGGTGTTACAAGTAGGGGACTGGATGGACAAGGGTGGAGGTCCAGTTGCAGCAATTATTGCATTTATTATTGGAGCAATTTTCTTACTACCAGTAGGTGCAGTGTTTGGTGAATTAACAAGTGCAATTCCTATTTCAGGAGGGATTGTAGAGTATGTAGATAGAACATTCGGTAAGCGATTATCATTTGTTACTGGTTGGTTTTTATCACTTGGGAATGGGATTCTATGCCCATGGGAAGCAATCGCTATTTCTAAATTAGTTGGGATGTTAATTCCTCAATTGAAGATCATCCCTTTGTATACCATCATGGGGTATACAGTGTATTTGCCACCACTTTTAATTTCATTAGCATTTGCATGTTATGTGATCCGTTTGAATTTTAAAGGTGCATCATCTGCCGCAAAACTTCAAGGTTTCTTAACTAAAATGTTATTGGGTGGTATGTTGATTGCAATGGGTGTATCTCTTTTTACAGGAGGGCCACATCACTTACAACCAATCGTATCTGAATCAAATGGAAATAATCTTATCTTAGGAATTATTCCAGTATTAGTAATGACACCTTTCTTCTATGCAGGATTTGATACAATTCCACAACAAGCAGAAGAAGCAGCAGAAGGACTTGATTGGAAGAAATTTGGTCAAGTAATTTCACTAGCATTACTTGCAGCAGGAATTTTCTACGCATGTTGTATCTATGCATTTGGTACAATCGTACCTTGGAATGATTTTGTAGCTTTAGGAACTGATGGTTCTGTACCTGCACTTGCAGTACTTCGAACAATCAATGGTGTGTTCTTTGTTGTTATGATGTGTATTGCAATTCTTGGACCTTTAGGACCAATGAATTCATTCTTTGGAGCAACATCTCGTATTTTACTAGCAATGGGAAGAAAGAAACAACTTCCAGCAGCATTTGAAAAAATAGATGATAATGGAAATCCAAAGACTGCAAATATGTTGATGGCAGCATTAACTTTAATTGGTCCATTCCTTGGTGGTAATATGTTAATTCCACTTACAAACGTGAGTGCACTAGCATTTATCTTTGCATGTTTTATGTGCTCAGCAGCATGTCTAAAAATGAGATTTAGTGAACCTGAACTTAAACGTCCATATTCTGTACCTGGCGGTAAGTTTGGAATAACACTTGCATGTCTTGCATGCCTTTGTATTATTGCATTAATGGTATTACCTTTCTCACCAGCAGCTTTATTACCAGTTGAATGGTCTATCGTTATTGGTTGGTTAGTTTTAGGTTTAATCTTTAATCTTGTATCAAGTAGTCGAAGTACCAAAACAGTAATTCAAGTCGAAGAAGCAGAATAAGGAGGACAAACTAATGTCAAAAATTGCATTCGCACATGGTTTATTAATTGATGGAACAGGTAAAAAAGAAGTAAAAGATTCTCTTGTTTTAGTAGAAGATAAGAAAATCGTATATGCAGGAGCATTAAAAGAAATTCCTGCAGGTTATGAAGTAAGAGACATTACTGGTAAAACAATTATGCCAGGATTAATTGATAGTCATTTACATTTCTCTGGAAACTTAACCGATGATGATAGTGATTGGGTATTAGAAGATCCAATTCAAAAAACAGTAGTTGCAGTTCAACAAGCACATGAATGTCTAGAACGTGGACTTACAACAGTAGGAGAAATCTCTCGTTCAGGTCTTCAAATTCGTAATATGATTGAAGAGGGAGTAATGAGTGGACCACGTGTTGTTGGTACAGGACTTGGATTCTGTAGAACTTGTGGACATGGTGACTCTCATAAACTTCCAATTGGATACAATGCAGAATCTCATCCATGGGCTGAAAGAGTTGATGGACCTTGGGAACTAAGAAAAGCAGTACGTCGCAGACTAAGAGAAAGTCCAGATGCAATTAAAATTTGGTCAACTGGTGGTGGAATTTGGCGCTGGGATCAAAAACTTGATCAACATTATACATTAGAAGAAATCCAAGCTGTTGTGGATGAATGCAACATGGTAGGAATTCCTGTTTGGAGCCATGCTGAAGGTTACGGTGGAGCTCTTGACTCTTGTAAAGCTGGTGTACATTTAATTATTCATGGTCAAACATTGAATGATGAATGTTTAGATATTATGGCAGAAAAAGGTATTTACTTCTGTCCTACAATTCAATTCTTAAACGAATGGTTTAAAACTTATCAACCTCCATATGTACCTGAAGTACATGATAAATTCCCTGGTGATACAGTTGCAGAAAAAGAATTAAATCGTGTATATTCAAACTTACGTCGTGCTAAAGACAAAGGAATCGTTCTTACAATTGGATCTGATTCATTCTGTTCAAGCTTAACTCCATATGGTACAACTGCAATTGGTGAAATGTATTCATTCAATGAAAAAGCTGGTATTGATCCAATGGATGTTATTGTAGCTGCAACTAAAAACGGTGCAGACATGTTAAAAGTAGGGGATATTACAGGAACACTTGAAGAAGGTAAGTTTGCAGATTTATTAGTTATTAATGGTAACCCACTTGAAAATATTCGTGCAGTAGCAGTTGAAAACATGGAAGTTATCATGAAAGAAGGAACAATCTACAAAGGTTAAAAATTAAGCTAAACTACAAAGTGGTTTAGCTTTTTCAATACATTTATTTACTGAAGATTAATCACCATTTAGTAACTTCATTTTACGATCTAAAACAACCAAAGTATCTTCTAATTCTTTTATTTGTTGAAGAATATCCTCTTTGTGTTGATTAAATATTTCTTTTCGTTTTGCGATAGTAGTGGGACCTTGTTTATATAAAGTGATGAAATTCTTAATATCATGAATGGGCATCTTTGTTTTCTTTAAACACACAACAACTTTGAGAATGAGTAAATCATCTTCTGTGAAAATTCTTTGATTTCCACTAGAACGTTTTAATGAAGGGTATAATCCTTCAGATTCATAGTATCGAAGTGTACTTGTAGGTAAATTTAGCATCTCACTGACTTCTTTTATTGTATACATTGTATTCTCCTCTTGACTTAAAGTTAACTTTAACTTGTATTATATCACTAATGGGGGATTAATATGAAAAAGAAATCAATTGGGGGAATGTTAGTTGTAACTGCATTCTTAGGCATATTTATGAATATCCATCATCCAGTAACACCTACATTATTTTCAAGCATGGAATTACCTTCAAGAATCTTTGGGACATCATTTGCGATGATGTGTTTTTTTAGTTTTCTTACTTCACCATTTTGGGGTGAAATGAGTGATGCGAAAGGTAGATTAACGGTATTTTTGATTTCATGTATTGGCTATGGGATTGCTCAAATATCGTTAGGTTATTCTTCTAATGAATTCTTTGTCTTATTATCAAGATCTTTGGCAGGTGTCTTTGCATCAGGTGCAGGTATTGCTTCCATGGCTTATGTCGCAGATTTATATGATGCGCAAAGTAGAGGAAGAGGGATGAGTATTTATATTGCTGTTCAATCAATTTCCTTAGCTGCAGGCTATCTTATTGGTGGCTTCCTAGGTGTCATCTCTTTTAAGTTTGCCTTCACTTTTCAAGGAGTTGGAATGATACTTCTAGGTATCTTTGCTTATAAACTACTTCAAGAAAGCTATGAAAGTACAAAGCGTATTGATGCGAAAAATCTACTTAAAACAATTAATCCATTTACTTCATTTGTAAATGCAAAATCATTAATTACTAAAGCACTTGTTTACTTTCTCTTTGTTGTCGTTCTTAGTTCATTTGCAAGTACTTGCTATGACAATGCATTTAATTACTATTTAAAAGATCAACTTAATTTTTCTTCAGCTTATAATGGCATAATAAAAGCAATCGTAGGTCTAATTGGATTAGTTGCAAACTTTACAATTAACATGTGGATTATTGAAAAGACAAAGATACGTAAATCACTTACCGTTGTTTTACTTCTTTGTTCAACTGCAGCCTTTGGTATTTTACTTCAAGAGAATTTAGTTATCTTTATCATCGCTAATTTATTTTTCTTTACTGTAAATGCAATCTATCAACCCATTGTTCAAACTTTGATGATAGAAGGTAGAAGTAATGATGAGATAGGTATTGCTACTGGGCTTATCAATGCGGTTAAAAGTTTAGGATCAGTATTAGGAGCTCTTGTTGCAGGAATGGTTTATGATATCTCATCCTTATTTCCTTTCTTGCTTGCAGGTGTTATGTTTACTTTATCAACATGTTTTAGTTTTATCTATTCAAAGATGAAATAAATAATAAAATCATCTTTCTTTTGTGTTTATTCTAATAATGATAAACTGAAACAAAGGTGATACATATGACAGATGATTTCTATAAAGTATATCTACAAGACTATTTAAGTGAATATCATTGTTCACATTTTTTAAATCATCCTAATATTTATAATTACATAGCTTATATTACTTTCTTCTTAGGCGCATTTGCTCTAGTAATCTATGAACTGCTTTTTGATACACAAAGTGTTTGGGGTATTTTTGGTTATGTCCTTGCGATACTGTTGGTTGTCATATTGAGTATGCTTCTATGGAAGCAATTACAGTTAAGAATAATTAAAAACTTTAAAAGAAATTACCCAGGTGTTTTACAAAATATAAAATTTAATCGTTTCAATTGGTATAAAATTGATGAAACAATGATTCAACTAAAACAATTCTTAGTTCAACAAGCAGTAGATGAGTGGGAAGCAAATCAAAGGATATGTAATGAAAATTATTTATTTGACTACAACTTAAGAGCTTATGTACATAAGAAACTCAGATTTTTAAGTTTCTCAAGTACATCGATTGGTTTATTGGTATTTTCATTTATTATTAAAAGATTGTTTGAACAAATATTGAAAGTTGATATTGGAATAAAATTTTTCATTAATATATCGAATTGGTTCTCCACCTATATCCTTGGTTTAAGAAGTGGTAATCCAGAAATACTTCAACAAACAATAACGGTTATAACAATAGTGCCTATTTTAGTTCTTATGATTTATTTCTACTTCAAATTACCCAAGTATTTAAAGAACTTAACAACACAATTCAAATATGGTGATTTATTTAAAATTACAAGAATTGAATGTGAGAAAAGCTATATGCGAAACAAATAAAGAGGGAAACCTCTTTTTTTCTTAGGGTTGACAAAACTTCAAGGTGATAGTACAGTTAATACAGATAGTACAAATAGTACAGAAGGAGGTTACTATGTTTCTTATTCGGATTCAAGGAAATGAGCCTATATTTATTCAAATCAAGAATCAAGTCAACAAATTTATTGAAATTGGAGTATTAAAATCAAATGACAAACTACCTTCTGTACGTAATCTTGCACAAGAGCTAGGGGTTAATCCTAATACAGTTGCGAAGGCATATTTGGAACTTGAACAAGAAGGCATTGTTTATACACTCAATAAGAAAGGTGTATTTATCAGTGAGGGATTGTCGACAAATAATCATAAGAATCAATTGATGAAAGAATTTAGTCAAATTGCAGAGTTATGTCTTGAACATAACATTACCAAAGAAGAATTAATGAAAGCATTACAATCAATGGAGGAAAAAGAAGATGCTAAGGATTGAAAATTGTTCGAAATCGATTCATGATTTTGAGATACTAAGAAACTGTAATCTAGAATTAGAATCAGGAAAAGTAATGGGGCTCGTTGGGGTTAATGGTGCAGGAAAGACAACATTACTTAAATGTATTATGGGTATTTATGATTTTGAAGGGAAAATTACATTAAATGATCAAATAATCTATGAAAATGAGAATGTTAAATCAAAAGTAATCTATGTTCAAGATTCTAACATTTTTCCAAAAGATGCGACGATTAAAACAATTATAGAATTATATCATCAATTCTATGACTTCAATGAAAGCTTATTTAGAAATTATATAAATCGTTTTCATTTAGACGAAAATAAAAAAATTTCTACTTTCTCAAAAGGAATGCAACGACTTACCGCTCTATGCTTTGCATTTGCAGCTAATCCAGAGTTATTACTGTTAGATGAAGCATTTGATGGCTTAGATCCTAAATCAAGATTAGAGATCAAAAGAATGTTAATTAGTGAATTAGAAGAATCAAATATGTCTGTTCTTATTTCATCTCATGCTTTAAGAGAGTTAGAAGATATATGCGATGATTATGCAATCTTAGATAAACATATTTTATTAGAGGGAAATGTAACGGAATCAATGGAGAATATCAATCGTATTCAAGTTGTCTATGATAAAGAAGTAGATGTATTAAATCGCCTTATTGATTTTGAAGTAGTGGATTACAAACAAACGGGTAATGTCCATGTCGTAGTGGTTAGAGGAGATGTAGAAGCTATAGAAAATAAGTTAAGAGAAGATCATCCGGTTTATTATGAAAAACTCAATGTTTCATTTGAAGAATTATTTATTTATTCAAACAAGGAGGATCAATAAAATGAAAGACAAGTACTTAAATTATTTGATAAAAAGTAACAAGACATCTTTGTTTATATTCATCTTAGGGGGATGTATTTTATTACCAATGCTTTTTAGTACGGTGAGTGGAATTAGTGCATATCAGTTTTATATCATGTATATCTTGATAATCTCAATCCTATGTCCAAGTATTTATTTGACTTATATTCATAAGAAAAGAGAAATTAATTTTAATTTGAATTTACCACTTAATAAAAAGAATATATGGCTAACACGATTTATATTTACACTTACCATTATCTGGATACAAATCATAGTTTGTATGTTAGTCATGTATTTTATGTTTTTGAACAAAGATAATTTGGATTTAACGATTTCCTTTTTACTAACTACAATACTTATCTTATTATTGGGATCATTTATTATTGTTTCAATTTGTTCGTGGATTATTTCTAAATGCAATAATGTTTTAGATTCAATATTATGTATCATTGCATATCTTGGATTACCTGTATTTACATTATTAGCAATTAATCAGTATTTATACTCAAATACACTTTTTCTAAATAAAATATTTTATTTTATTACAAAAAGTAGTGTTTCACCTTTAGGTTTAATTTATGAAATGATAATCAACAAATTAATATCAAATGAAATCTTTTCATATCAAATATTCTTCTTTACAATTTTCTTGGCTATTGGTTGTGTGTGCTTTGTTTATACAAGAAAAGATATTGGAAACCATAAAGTTGAAGATGCAGGTGAAAATACAAATAAAAGATATTTATACCCATTAATAGCAGTGTGGGTTGCAGTTTCATTTATGATATTACAAGTGAATCAAGAGTTAATTACATTTGTATTTATTCTAATTCTATTTCTTGGTATTTTGAGTTTAGAAAAAAGAAAGCTTGTAATTACAAAAGAAGTATTGATTACATTTGGTATCTTAGCAATAACTATCATTGGATTTAATTTTATTTTTCACAAAACACAGGCTTTTGGATTAGAAGAAGTCTATGCATTTAATAAACCGGAATATACAAGCTATACGTTGTATGAATATGAAGAAGAAAATGATGAGAATTTTCGTCCAGCAATAAGAAAATATACGGCACAATTTTCAGATAAGCAAATGGAATTCTTGAAAAACTATATACAAGAATACATAGTAAGTTATCATACAAATAAATTAGAAACATTAATAGAATACGATGAAAGACGAGGGTTTCTTGCAGTAGAGACAGTTTATTCAACTGAATCTGGAAATAGAGGGCATGGAGAAACTATACAACTAGATGAATATCGTCTAGAAGAAATAAAAGAAATATTGGAAAATAGCGGTTATAATTTGAACCGATTTGAGCTTGAATAATTTATGACTTCTAACGTGATTTTATGATAAAATCATGGTAGAGCGAGGGCTAAATTATGATGAGAAATAAAGAGCAAACTTTGGGTAACTTAATTGATAAATGCAAAACAGCTTATATAAGTTATGTTGATACGGAAGGCTATCCAATTACTAAAGCAATGCTTGCACCAAGAGAAAGAGATGGAATTAAAGAGTTCTATTTCACTACCAATACTTCTTCAAATAAAGTAAATTATTTTAAAGAAAATCCTAAAGCAAGCATCTATTTTGTAGATAATCGTTTCTTCAGAGGTTGCAGTTTAGTTGGTACAATAGAAGTTCTTGAAGATCAAGCATCAAAAAAGAGAATATGGCGTGAAGGTGACACGATGTATTATCCAGGTGGTGTAAGCGATCCAGATTATTGTGTATTAAAGTTTACTGCAAGCAAAGGTAGATATTATTCGAATTTCAGTAATGAAGATTTCACACTATAAGAAAGTTCAATAAATGAACTTTCTTTTCTTTATGGACTCGATGGAATTGGGAATCCATATTAATGCAATGTAAAAATAGTTATTTCTGGGGGCACCATAAAGCGTAGAGGAAGACGAGATGTACCAAGACCATGATTGACATAAAGAGTTGTTTGTCTTTGGTTATCAAAGGAATAGAGTCCAGATAAATATTTATTTTCAAGAGGACTTAATAATAAAGAAGTATCAATGAAAGGAAAATCAATTTGCCCACCATGGGTATGACCAGATAACGCAAGGTCATAGGGATAATCTAATAAATGATCGATTAAATAGGGTTCATGAATAAGTAATAAATTAAGAGAGGATTGCTTATCATAATTTACAAAAGCATCTACAATATTTGAATTACCTAACAAATCATCATCTAAACCTGTCATATAAATCGTTTCTCCAGAAGCCAACTGAATGGTTTGACTTTCGTTTTTTAACACAATAAATCCAGACTGATTCATTATATTTTCATATTGACGAACGGCACCACCACCATGATCATTATTTCCAAAGATTGCGTATTTTCCTAAAGATGCATCGAGTTGACTTAAGTAGGTGATTACTTCTGTTGTTGGCTTATACAATGCATAATTACTAAATAAATCACCAGTAAATACAATAAGATCAGGATTCAATCGATTTACTTTCTCTACAACATTTTTCAAATTATTCGGTTTATAGTTTTTACTGATTTCAATATCAGATAACTGCACAATAACAAGTTTCTCATTGAGGGATGAGATATCCAGATCGATTTGATTAATCACAAGAGATGCTGGTTCTATTTTATATGAATAAAATAGAATACCTAATCCACATAGTAATAGAACTAACATCATAAGAAAAATTTGGCGTAGTCGTTTCATAGATGCCCCTTTCTAAGTTTGAATAATAGTTCTATTTTAGTACGAACAATTAGTGATGTATATATAGAAAGAATGATAAATACTTAAGAATTTATGACATTTTGAATAGTAATGAATAAAGAAAAGGATTTATCTAGTATTTGATTATTGACAAAGAGGAAACAATGGGATAAACTTCATGTGTATAAGACTACGTTGGTAGACTCGAGGTGGTAAAATGAAACTTACAAGTACTGAAATTCGGTTCATGGCATTGATTTGGGATAATGAACCTATTCCGTCAGGAGAATTAGTATCAATTTGTGCTGATATTTTTGATTGGAAGAAATCAACTACGTACACTTTCTTAAAACGTCTACAAGAAAAAGGTGCTGTAAAGAATAATAATTCAATGGTATCTGCTCTTGTGAAAAGGGAAGAAATTCAAAAGGTTGAAAGTGAAGATGTAATTGAAAATACATTCTCAGGATCATTACCTAAGTTTGTAACTGCATTCTTATCAGATAAGAAGTTATCTAAGAAAGAAGTAGATGATTTAAAGAAATTAATTGATAACTACAAAGAATAGAGGTGATTTTAGTTGGAAACAATAACATCACTATTTAAAACAATAGTCTCTATGTCTATTGGCGCTAGTGTTGTAATACTAGTTGTATTAGTGGTTCGATTGTTATTTAGAAAAGCCCCTAAAATATTCAGTTACTCTCTTTGGTTATTTGTATTAATTCGCTTAATCTTTCCAATAACATTTGAAAGTAAAGCGAGTATTTTAAGTGTACCTTCAACACTATCAGATCGAATCGTTGAGGACATACCAGTAACTGTAGAAGTAATCAAAGGTACAATGACAGAAACAATTGTTGCAAGCCACTCAATTTCATTACTAGATATTTTATCGATTGTATGGATTTGTGGAATGTTAGGCTTAATTCTATATACAATAGTTTGCTATATCAAAATTAAGAAAACATTGAAGTATTCAATAAAGATGGTGGATAACATCTATGAATCAGAATCCATCTCAATGCCATTTGTATTTGGAATATTTAAACCTAAAATATATATACCTCTTAATTTAAATAAACGACAAAAGCAAATTATTCTTGCCCATGAAATTATTCATGTTGAAAGAAAAGATACACTCATCAAATCAATTGCTTTGATTGTTACCATGATTCACTGGTTTAATCCGTTTGTTTGGCTTAGTTTCTATGTCATGAGCAAAGATATGGAATATTCTTGTGATGAAAAAGTAATTCGTCGCCTTGGTGATAAGTGTAAGCAATCATTTGGAATGACCTTACTAGAATTTGCGATTAATCCATATATCATGGTTGTCTCATTTAGCGAATCTAATACGAAAGAGAGAATTAAACATATGTTAAATTATAAAAAACCAAGTTTTTGGGTATTACTGGCTTGTCTTTTAATAGGAGGTTTATTAATTATACCTCTATTAAGCAATCCAACTAAAGAATCAAAGCCTTCACCAACACCAACAATTGAAGTAACACCAACACCAGAAGTAAGCACTACACCAACGACTGAACCATCAACTACCCCTAGTGCTGAAACAGAAAATAAAGAAGTAAGTTATATTGCACCTTTAAAGAATTTTGAAGTAACATGTGGTTGGGGATGTTACGCTGGGCATGATGCGATTGATATCAAAGATCCAAGTAATAAAAACGCTGACATTTACGCTATTGCAGAAGGTAGTGTTGAAGAAGTTGGATTTGACAAATCGACAGGTAATTACATAGTTATTGATCATGGTGATTCGAAATCATTCTATGGACAAATGAAGAATGAGTCATCATTAAAAGAAGGAGATTCAGTGAAGCAAGGCGATGTCATTGGTGTAACAGGAATGACTGGACAAGCATCAGGTGAACATTTGCACTTCGCTATTATGGATAGTGATGGTAATAAATTAAGTAACACCCTTGAATTAATTCAATAAAGCGGGAAACCGCTTTTTCTAATGCATGATTGAACAAAATTAAATAGAATAACATATAATAAGAATGAAAGAGGGTTAATTATGAATTCAAAACAATATCAATTTGATGCAGTTATACAAAAAGTTCCTGATATTGATGGTGCATACATAGAATTTCCATATGATGTGAAAACTGAATTTGGTAAAGGAAGAGTTAAAGTGCATGCAACCTTTGATGGCGAATCTTATGATGGTAGTTTAGTAAGAATGAAAACACCAGGACATATCATTGGCATTCGAAAAGAAATTCGTGCTAAAATTAATAAACAAGCAGGAGATACAATAAGCGTAACAATAAAGGAGCGAGAATAAAATGAAAATGAAATTTATCTGTTATCCAAAATGTACAACATGTCAAAAAGCAAGAGCGTGGTTAGATGCAAGAAATATCGATTATGAATTTAGAGATATTAAACTTGAACATCCAACAGAAAAAGAATTAAAAGCATGGATTAAGAAAAGTGGATATCCAATTAAGCGATTCTTTAATACAAGTGGAATGTTATATCGTGAGCTGGAATTAACTAAAAAGTTACCTACAATGAGTGATGAAGAACAAATTCAATTGCTTGCGACTGATGGTATGTTAGTGAAAAGACCTATTGTTATCACAGAGGACAAAGTGTTAGTAGGATTTAAAGAAAAGGAATGGATTGATTTAGTATGAATACATTAGATGCAATCAAAACAAGAAGAAGTATACGTAAATATACAAATGAATTAGTAAGCAAAGAAATGATTCATGCATTACTTGAAGCAGGTTTTTGTGCACCATCAGCAAGAAACAGAAGACCATGGCATTTTGTAGTCATTCAAGATCGTGAAAAATTAAATAAATTAGCTGAATTTGGTAAATACTATAAAATGCTTGCATCAGCACCCATGGCAATCTTAGTGTGTGGTGATAGTGAGTTACTTGAACGTGACTATTTAATTAATGATTGTTCAGCTGCAGTTGAGAATATTTTACTGGCAGCTCATGAACTTGGGTTAGGAGCCGTTTGGTTAGGTGTTAAAATTGATGAAATGAAAGAATTTTATCAAACTGAATTCAAATTGCCTTCTCCTATTCTTCCAATTGCGTGTATATCAATAGGTCATCCAGATGAAGAAAGAGAAGTTGACAATCGTTACGAAGAAGAAAAGGTTCATTATGAAACGTTCATTATTTAAAACGATGCTTATTGCACTATCCCTTGGATTTCTATCATCATGTTCAGGTGGTGATGGGTATAAAACAATTAATTCAAAGGAAGCATATAAAATGATGCAAGAAGAAAAGGTTATTATTTTAGATGTAAGAACAGTTGAAGAATTTCAAGAAGGTCATATTGAAGGTGCAATTAATATACCCTTGGATGAAATTAGAACAAGAAGTAATGAACTAAATAAGGAAGATACAATTCTTGTTTATTGTCGTAGCGGTAATCGTAGTAAAACAGCATCCAATGAATTAGTAAAACTTGGCTTTAGCCATGTCTTTGATTTTGGTGGTGTAAACAATTGGAGCTATGGATTAGTTAAATAATATGGCAAAAGATGAAATAAAAACATTTCTAACAAAACTTAAAAAGTTTGAGAAAGAAATGCCAGATTTAAACCAATATATTTATCAAGAATATTTAGAAGATGATAAGGCAATAATCTATGTTGATGCAAGCCAATTGGAATTGTTTGATCCACTGTCCTATGGTAATCAAATAGAAATGAATGAAGAGTTGTATGCATTTATAGAACGAAAGAGTTATCCAGTTCCGGTTAAGTATCCAATCATTGTTCGATTTTGCAATCGAGAGTTTACCAAAAGTGAACAGGAATTAATCCAAAAGCTAATTGTTGAGCGCTATAGTGTTGAATTAAGAGATAAAATCCTAGATTTAAAGATAAATAAAATTAAGGTAATTGCCCTAACCGTTGTTGGTGTTGTATTGTTAGGTATTTATTTCTCATTGCAACTAGCAAATTTAGGTAACATCTTTATGGAATTTTTGTCCATTGCAGGTACATTCGCTTTGTGGGAAGCAGTTGATTTCTATTTGTTAGAACGTAAAGATTTAAAGACACAAAAGTATAATACAGGGCAGTTAGCTATGATAGAGGTACAGTTTAGTAAAAGTTAGTCAATGAATTGATTAGCTTTTTATTTGAATTTGATATTTGAATAAATAAACGAAGGATACATGAAAAAAATATTTTCATGATGTAACGTGCGTGCTATAATAATAACGTTTTAGGGCACCCTAAACATGGAGGAAAAGGTTAATGAAAAAAGTTTACGAAGGGAAAACTAAAGATGTTTATTCTTTAGACAATGGAAATGTGCTATTGAAGTTTAAAGATGATTGCACAGGAAAAGATGGCGTATTTGATCCAGGAGAAAATACAGTAGGATTAACAATCGATGGTATTGGAAAAGCAAATCTTGAAACATCTATCCATTTCTTTGAAATACTAAAAGAAAAAGGAATCAAGACTCATTATGTGAGTGCAAATGTAGAAGAAGCTACAATGGAAGTTTTACCTGCTACGGTATTTGGTAAAGGATTAGAAGTAATTTGTAGACTTGTTGCGACAGGAAGTTTCATTCGTCGCTATGGTGCTTATATTGAAGATGGAACTAGAATCCCAAATGGTTATGTAGAAACAACATTGAAAGATGATGAAAAGGGAGATCCACTAATTACAAAAGATGCATTAGCATTATTAGGTGTAATGAGTGAAGAAATGTATGATAGCATGAAAAAACAAACTCTTGAAATCACAAAGATTGTTGCAGAAGACTTAATGAAAAAAGGGTTAGATTTATATGATATCAAATTTGAGTTTGGCTATAACAACAATGAAGTTATCTTGATTGATGAAATCGCAAGCGGTAATATGCGTGTCTACAAAGATGGTAAAATTGTTGAACCAATCGAATTGACATCAATTATTCTTGAAAAATAAAAAATTAGCATGACATAGAGTAAAATCTATTTCATGCTTTTATTTTACTTGCTGATAAATAATATAGAATATGTAATTTAAGAAAATTTCAAGATGAAAGTAAAACATTACATGATTCATCTTTATTTTTATAATCGTTTAAAGGAAATGGAATTAATAACCTCTACTATTGAATATAAAAATGAAAAGAGATATTATGTAATCATAAAGCAGTACATTTTTAATTACGAACTATAAGTAATAATTATAATTTTAGCTAGATCTATTTAAAATTGGTGATGAAAAAATAGCGATAAGAATTGCAATTTATGTTGGTATGACACCAAGACCAGAATAGAGTAATATATGAAATGAGGATAAATTATTGGAAGAGGTAAAATACAAAATATTTTTAAGTGCTATTTTTGTTGTTTTTGGAGTATCTATACTTTGTTTATTATTTTATATTTCTGATGGATATCCTGCAAAAGCCAATTGGACATATTTGAATGATTTATTTTTTATCAGAAAATATCACTCTGATCCTGCGTTATATTTTACTCTCAAAGCGATAGAAATCGCTTCGTTATTTATTCCAATGAAATATTTTGATTCTAGAATTTCGAAATTATATGGAGCTATAATTATAGGTGTATTGATAAGTATTATAAGTTATTATGTGGAAGTTTACTACTTGAATTCAATTCTATCCTATGTTTTATTTGCTATAGGTATTGTTTTAACAGTAATCTATTACTGGATTGTATTGTTTTCAAGAAAATATACTTATAGAAGCTAATTACTAAAATTTGATTTGGATTATTCAGAGATTGAATAACAAGTAAAATGGCACCTCAAATTGTGTTTGTTTGAGGTGCCATATTTATGTAGTTTACTTCATTATTTTTCGAATTATATTTAGTGTTTTATCTTGCTTGCTATAACGCAATGGTAAGTCAATTAAGTAGGTATTGTTTTGAATTGATTTTGTATGGGAGAATGTTTCAAGACTATATTTTCCGTGATAACTTCCCATACCACTTTGTCCAACACCACCAAAAGGTAAATGGTGATTTGCAAGATGCATAACACAATCATTGATACATCCTCCACCAAAGGATACTTCTTCAATGATTCGTTTAGATACTTCTTTGTTCTTACTAAAGATGTAGCAAGCTAACGGTTTAGCTTTTGATTTGACTATTTCAATTACCTCACCAATTTCATCATATTCAATGATAGGGAGAATTGGACCAAATATTTCTTCTTTCATTATAGGACTATTGAAAGTTGCGTGTGTAAAGAGGGTAAGACCAATTTTACGCGTATTGTCATCAAAGGATGTTTCTGTTTTATACATTTCTTCGCCAATTAATTTCTTAATTCTAAGATAATGTTTTGCATTAATCATACAAGGATAAGTTTCTTCTAAGACTCCTTTTGGACATTGTCTTTGAATTTGATCAAGTACTTGTTCAATGAATTCATCTTTTACACTTTTATCTACGAGGATATAATCAGGAGCAACACAAGTTTGACCAGCATTTAATAATTTAGCCCAAACTATACGTTTGGCTGCTTGTGTTATATTTGCACTTCTGGTTACAAAAGTAGGACTCTTACCACCAAGTTCAAGTGTAACAGGAGTTAAATATTTAGCGGCATGAGCCATGATTTGTTTTCCAATTTTTTCACTACCTGTAAAGAAAATATAATCATATTTAAATTTAAATAATAATTCAGGGTCTACTTTAGGATCTAGGCAATAAACAACCTCTGTTGGGAATGTTTCGTTAAGAAGTTTTTGTAATAAAGTAGAAGTTGCTAAGCTACTTTCTGAACTCTTTACAATAGCAGTATTACCAGCAGCTAATGCTCCAACTAAAGGTGCAAGTGTTAATTGTACGGGATAGTTCCATGGAGCTAAGATTAAAACTGTTCCATAAGGCTCTTTGAGTGTATAGCCAAGTGATCCTATTAAGTGAAGGGGAATCTTTTTATATGAAGGTCTAGCGAATCGATCTAATGTTTTTAGTGCTGAATTGATTTCTGAATAGACAATACTGATTTCAGTTAAATAAGATTCTGTCTTTGATTTGCTTAAATCTGTGCGTAAAGCTTCACATAAATCATCTTCATGGGATTTTATCATATGTTTTAGTTTAAGCAGTTGTGCTTTCCTAAATTCAACATTCTTTGTTTTATTTGAATTAAAGTAATTTCTTTGACTATTTATTATATCTTGATAAATCATAAGTTACCTCCTACGTCTATACTTATCATAACATAGAATACCCAAATTGTATTTTGAACATCTTGTGAAAATCGTTCTAATTGACATTTGGAAATGGAGTGATGTAATTAAATATAGGAGGTGTTTTTATGAATAAAAAAATACCATCGCGTTATCTAGTTTTAGTTACTACTTTGTTTACCTTATTTGCGAATACATATGCAAATGTATTTAAGTTTAATGGGTATTCAACAAAGGATATTTCTGATCTATATCCTAATTTATTTACCCCAGCTCCGATCACATTTTTAATATGGACTTTAATCTATGGTTTACTGATTGTTGTCGTTTATCGATACTTTACAATGGATAAACTCAGTGATTCTGAGGCAAAAGTGTATAATCGAGTAGGTTATATCTTGAGTTTCTCTAATATCTTAAATGGGATATGGATGTTGTTTTGGCATATGAATGAAATCTTAATTGCTTTGATTATTATGCTAGGTATCTTGGTTTCCTTACTTGCAATTCTCTTTGAATTGAAAAAAGTACATCAAGATTTATGGTTTAAAAGTTGTTTTGGTATCTATACTGGATGGATTACTATCGCAACCATTGCGAACATTGTGGTTTATTTAGTGTCGATTCAATGGGATGGATTTGGTAAGTCACCTGAAACATGGATGGTAATTATTACCATTGTTGGCTTAGTAATTACTTCATTAACAGCATGGAAGTTTAGAAATCCTTATTATATGATGGTTACAATTTGGGCTTATATAGGAATCTTGATTGCTCATCTAAGTGACACACAAAATACACTGATCATTGGAACAGTCTCAGGTTGCATCGCTATTGAAATTGTGGTATTACTTTTAGTAATGAAGGGAAGTCTCTATAATCAAGCGAAACAATTAAAATAGAGCTAATTAAGATATGCAGATTGAAGGTAAAATTGTTTTAGTGCGGATTGATAATCGCTTAGTACATGGTCAGGTGGGTGGCCCTTGGTCTGCAAGTTTGGATGTGAATGTGTTGGTTGTTGTTGATAATGAGGTTGTACTTGATCCACTTCAACAACGATTAATGGAATTTGTTGCGAATTCTAATAATATTCGTATTTTATTCTTTTCTGTGCAAGATTTCATTGAGGCACTAACAAATAGTAGCCCTCATTCAAAGATGTTTGTGGTTGTTAGAAATGTTCAAACTGTATCAGAGTTAGTTGATGCAGGGGTCCCTATTGATACAGTGAACTTTGGAAATATGCATTATGAAAAAGGCAAAGTCCCTTTATCGCGAAAAGTTTATATTAATAATGAGGATGCAGAAGGTATTCAAAATTTATTGGATCATCAAGTAATTTGTTTTATGCAAGATGTTCCTGGAACATATCGAGAAGAGTTAACGACGTTAGCACATGTTAAATTCAAGAAATAATCTTTCTTCTTGATGAATTAGGGATACGACATTGTTCTCTATATTTTGAAACACATCGTCTAGAAATTGTAATATCTCGCTCTTTTAGGAGTTGAACGAGTTGTTCATCACTAAAGGGGCGTGTTTTATTTTCCTCTTTAATGAGTGTATTAAGTTCTTTCTTTATTTGATCACTGCTTAAACCATCTTTACTTTCGTTTGTAAATAATGAAGAAAGTAAAATTGTTTTGTGTTCATATTGCAATGCCTTGTTTTGAATTGATCTAAACACAGTTGAAGGATGACGAGAAACAAGTTCTCCAACTTGTTTGTAGGTACATGGAATAAGTGGTGAATCATGAAGAATGTGCTCTTTTTGAATTTGGAATAACACGGTACTAATGGTATGCAGTGTTGAGTATCGCTTTGATAAAGAAGCAAATAGTTCTTGTAGGACTTTTGTTTGTTGTTTAATGTATTTTTTTACTTCAGGGTCAGAGACATCAGTGATATCTTGATTGATGGATAAGTATTGACTTAGATTCTTTGTCTGAATTGTATAATTTCCATCTTCTTCAGTGACAAAAATTTCTGGATAAAGGTAGGGGATTGATTGTGAGTACATTGCACCCGGTTTTGGATTGCATTGCTTAATTCTATTCAAGCATTCTTTAATTGTATGCTCATCTGTTTCTAAGCATTTCGCAACTTTATTGAAATGACCTTTGGATAAATCTTCAAGGTAATCTATGCATTTCAGTAAGATATCTTGATTCTTAATGGATATTCTCTTGCATTGAATTGCAAGGCATTCTTTTAAATCTCTTGCTCCGACACCACTTGGTTGAAGAGTTTGAACATGATGAAGAGCTTCCTTTAAATCCTTAATTGGAAAATGAGTTGCTCTTTTTATTTCTGATAAAGGTACTTGCAAGTATCCATTTGAATCTAAATGATAAACAATGGCTTTCATACAGTTTTTATTTTTATATTTACTTGTATTGATTTGTTCAAGTAATTCATCAGTAAGTGTTTTCTCATGATTATCAGCTAGTTGGTTAAAATCGTAGTCAACCGTCCCCTGGTAAAAATCAGGATGTATTTCAAGTAATGGGTTTTCTTGAACCATCTCCATCACCATGGTTTCTATCTCTTTTTGATTCATAACTAAAATTGCAAGTGATTGCACTTGCTTAATAGTAATCTTATGTGTTGGTTTTAATGTTTGAATTAATTTAGTTTTCATGTGACTTCAACCTTAACAAGATTGTAACATAAGTTCATTTGCGATAAAATATGTTCGTGAGGGAATGCCATGAAAGAGAAACTACTAGAATTATTGAATAGTTATACAGAAAAGAATGGTCCAGTTCCGATGGAATGTTTTACTGCGTCCTATCTTGCGAATGAATTATCACTTAGTCGTAACAGTGTTTCACAATATTTAAATGAGTTCATTCAAGACAATAAGGTCGTAAAGATTAATTCACGACCTGTTTATTTCTATGGAATAAGTGAATTAGAGAAACAAGGAATTGAACTTGAGAATAGTGTATTTGAATCTTTTGAAGATTTAACATTTAAAAAAGAAGATTTTGATCGTCTTATTGGTTCAAGAGATTCTTTGAGACATGCAATTGAGCAGTGCAAAGCAGCAATTAGCTATCCTCCTTTAGGATTACCAATTTTATTAAATGGTGCTACAGGTACAGGTAAGAGTAGAATTGCGCAAACAACTTATGAGTATGCGATTTGTGCAAAAATCATTGAACCTGAAAGTAAATTTATTGTGGTTAACTGCAGTGAATATGCCAATAACCCTGAGTTATTAACTGCGAACTTGTTTGGGCATAAAAAAGGTGCTTATACAGGTGCGGATAAAGATAATCCAGGTTTGATTCAACTTGCAGATGGTGGTGTACTATTTTTAGATGAAGTTCATTGTTTAAAAGCAGAATGCCAAGAAAAATTGTTCTTATTTATGGATAAAGGTGTTTATCATCGTGTTGGTGACAATGAAAATTGGTTTCATTCAGATGTACGTTTAATTTTTGCGACTACTGAAAATCCAGAAGATGTTTTACTTAAAACATTGCTTCGAAGAATACCGATTGTTGTAAAAATACCTGCCTTGGATGAGCGACCACGAAATGAAAAGGCGGCTTTATTGTCTTCAATATTTAAAAATGAATCCAAGGAAATTGGAAAAACAATTGAAATTAGTTCACTTGCTTATCAAATCTTTATGGATACTTCAATTCCAGGTAATGTTGGGGGATTAATGAACAGCATACGTGCAACTTGTGCAAATGCGTTTCTTGAGGATAATCAAGAAAGAGATTTATTAGAAATCCATGTAAATAACTTACCTGAATATGTACTTCAACTAGCACCTGTCATTAACTTTAAGCTACAAGGTACAAAAGATAAGAAAATGGTTAAACTCTGTTTTCCATATCAACCTAATCCATATGATGCGAAGTTAATTGGAGTTTATGAAAGAATGTTAGAAAGTTATCGTAAATACTTAGAGAATCCATTAACCAATCGTTTATTAAGTGAATCTTTGAAAGAAGTTATTGATCAATATAGTGATTATTTGATGTTTGATCGAAATCAAGCATCAAGTCCAAATCATGAGTTTACAAAAAAGATTACTGATAAAATATTCTCTATTGTTATGAATCGTTACAACTTAAAAATAAGTAATAATGATATCTTACTTGTATCAAGATATTTAAGTGAATATGCACGATTAAGCCATGAACTTAAAAACTGGTTAAGTAATCATACACAAGAAATTCATGATTTCTCAGAACTATTTCAAATGAAATATCCTCGTGAGTATGCGATTGCTACAGAGATTGTGGACAATGTAGGAATTAACTTGGATATTGAAATTGATGAGATGATGAAGATTAGATTGATGCTGATGATATGTGATATGCATCGAGAAGAATCAAGCAATAAAACCATTGCTGTCATCTTATGTCATGGTTATTCTACCGCTTCATCTTTGGCTGATGCAGTCAATAAAATGCTCAACGAGAATATTTTTGACGCCATCGATATGCAATTGGATGTGAGTGTGGATAAGATAACAAATCAATTAAATGATTATTTAAAGATGAAGAACTACTTTGATGATTTGGTTTTATTAGTTGATATGGGATCATTAGAAGAAATTTATAAAGGAATTAAACAAATTCCAAATGTAAACATAAGCATTATCAACAATGTAAACACAAAGCTAGCTCTTATTATTGGAAGTAAAATCAAACAAGGTGAAGATATATCTAAAATACTAGAAACTGCTTGTCTTGACACTACATCTCAATACAAATACATTCAAAATCGATTGAAGAAGAAAGCCATTCTATCTGTTTGTGCAACAGGTGTGGGTGCAGCTGAAAAAATTGTGGATCTGTATAAGAGGAGTTTACCAAAAAACATTGATGCAGAAATTGTGAGTTATGACTATAATAAACTCGTTGAAAATGGTAAAAATGATTATATCTTTGAAAAGTATGATGTTTCCTTTATTTTGGGAACAATGAATCCGTACATAGAAGATATTCCATTCATTGCAATTGAGGATTTAGTTTTGAATTCAGAAATGGATCAATTGAGTTCACTTATGAAAGATTTCTTACAAGAAGAAGATATTGAAGTGATGAAACAAAACATCATCAAGAACTTTACACTCAATAACATCGTAAATCATTTAACGATATTGAATGCTGAAAAGGTGTTGGATGATGTTGAACAACTAGTTATTGAAATGGAAGAGCATCTAAGTACACCACTTCCTGCAGCTAGTAAAGTAGGACTTTATGTACACCTGTCTTGCTTAATTGAGCGATTAATCCTTAAAAATGAAGTTCAATTAATAGAAGAGCCAGTAGAATTTATAGAACAACATGGTGATTTTATTAATACAGTAAAAGAAATATTTAGTGTCGTAGAAATGAATTATAGTGTCGAAATCCCTGTTTCAGAAATTTATTATATATTTAATTATATTGAAAATTACTTATAAACAAAGGATTTAAGGCGTGCTAAGATAAAGTTGGCACGCTTTTTGCTAGGTATTTAGGTGAAGGAAAAGGAGGTGAAAGAATGAAAGGAGAAAATATTCTTTTGACACGTATCGATAATCGTTTGGTACATGGACAAGTAGGGGTGACTTGGACAAAAACAATTGGAGCAAACTTAATCGTTGTTTGTGATGATGAAGTTGCCAATGATCAAATTCAACAACAATTAATGACATTTACTGCAAAATCTAGTGGTGTTGGAATTCGTTTTTTCACAGTTGAATATACAGCAGATATTATCGGTAATGCTGCACCTGAACAAAAAATTTTCCTTGTAGTTAGAACACCAGAAACTGTTAGGCGCCTAATTGAATATGGTGTGACTTTAAAGGACGTCAATGTAGGTAACATGCACTTCTCAAATGGAAAACGTGCACTTACAAAGAAAGTATATGTTGATGATCAAGACATGGCAGATTTAGTATTTGCTAGAGATCATGGCTCTAACGTATATTGTCAAGATGTTCCAGGAGATTCAATCGAAAAAATATAAAAAATAAAAAGGAGAAAGAAAAATGCAAATCACATTAATGCAAGGCTTAATGCTTGCAATTGCCGCTATTATTATCGGTGTGGATTACTGGTTAGAAGCATTATTTATCTTCCGTCCACTTGTTGTATCAACAGTGACAGGAATTATTTTAGGTAATGTTCAACTAGGTTTAGCAACAGGGGCTTTAACAGAACTAGCGTTCGCAGGATTAACACCTGCTGGAGGAACACAACCTCCTAACCCAGTTTTAGCTGGATTTATGTCAACAACAATCGCTTACACAGCAGGTGTGAGTGCTGAAACAGCATTAGGTTTATGTTTACCATTCTCATTCTTAATGCAATACGTTATTTTATTCTTCTATTCTTCATTCTCATTCTTTATGGCTGGTGCGGATAAAGCAGCTGAAGAAGGAAATGTTGCAAAAATTCGTCGTATCAATATTACTACAACTTTAATCGTAGCATTATCATACGGAGTTATCGTATTTGCTTGTACTTACTTAGCACAAGAACCAATGGCTAACTTTGTTACATCTATGCCTGCATGGTTAATCCATGGATTAGAAGTTGCAGGAGGTATCTTACCTGCTATCGGATTCGGTATGTTATTACGCGTTATGATGAAAGCAAAATACATCCCATTCTTTATCGCTGGATTCTTAATGATGAACTTTATTCCAATGAACAACTTATTACCAGTAGCAATGCTTGGTACTGCATTCGCATTGTTTGATTTCTTCAATGCAAAAGCTAGAAGAACTGCAATCGAAGAAGCAATCGCAAATAATTCAGGAAGCACAGGAGGAAATAAAAATGTCGGCATCTAAAAAACTTACTAAAAAAGATATAACAATGCTAGGTTTACGTTCATCTTTCCTACAAGCTTCATTTAACTATGAAAGAATGCAAGCAGGTGGATGGCTATTAGCTCAACTTCCAGCATTAGAAAAAATCTATGCAGATGATAAAGAAGGTTTATCACTTGCAATGACAGATAACCTTGAATTTATCAATACACATCCAAACTTAGTTGGATTCTTGATGGGATTACTTATCTCTCTTGAAGAAAACGGAGAAGACCGTAGTTTAATTAAAGGTTTAAAACTAGCACTATTTGGACCTATCGCAGGTATTGGGGATGCAATCTTCTGGTTCACATTCCTTCCAATTATCGCAGGTATCTCTTGTTCATTTGCTTCACAAGGATTAATTATTGGACCAATCATTTTCGTTGGTGCATACTTAACAATTTGGGTATTACGTATTGTGTGGACACACATGGGATATCGTTTGGGAACAAAATCATTTGAAATGTTACAAGAAAACTCAGATATTATTGCAAACTCTGCAACAATTCTAGGTATTACTGTTATTGGTGCTTTAATCGCATCTTATGTAAATATTAATTTACTTCCTGTAATTAGTGTTGCAGGTGGTATCGAAGTTAGTATTCAAGAAGCATTCTTAGATACAATTTTCCCTAAATTACTTCCTCTAGGATATACATTATTAATGTTCTATCTATTAAAGAAGAAACAAGTAAGCCCAGTAATTCTTATCATTGGAACAATCGTTCTTGCAATTGTTTGTTCATTTATTGGATTACTATAATCTATCCCTTTCCAAGTAAAGGTGTACATGAAATATGTACATCTTTTTCTTTTGAAATGCTATACTTACAGTAGGTGATAAGAATGAATTTAGATAAAAATAAAAGAAAATATTGTAATTTAATTCACTTAAAGAGTGATCCAATGGTGAGTAATTTACTAGAAACTGAAACATCCATAGTATTGTATAAAAGAGATATGGAATGCTATTTCATTGCATGTGAAATGATGAGTGAAGTAGATCAAATCTTAGCGGTTATCGATACAAGTAAAAACAATGGCTTCTGCATTAATACGAAAGAACTAAGACCATATTTACCAGGAATGGAGGATGCATTTGAGTGTTGGAATTATTTGTATGAAAAAGATTCCATAGATTTTGAAGTAAGAGATGATGTTGAAATAAGAGAACTAGATGATAGTTACTATGACTTTGTTCTTGAACATTATCATGGATATGATGATCCGAACTACATTCAATCAAGGCTTGCATCAGGAAACTTATGGGGCGTTTTTAAAGAAGATGTTTGTATGGGTTTTATTGGATATCATGATGAAGGATCAATGGGATTACTTGTTATTTTAGACCAGTACAAGCGTTTGGGTTTAGGAACATACATGGAAAAGTATTTAATTGATAAAACATTAAAACAAGGCCGACTTCCTTTTGCCCAAGTTCATCCAGATAATGTTGCATCAAAGAATCTACAAGAAAAACTTGGTTTAAAAGAAGATCAAAATATAGTTACATGGGGAAATGGATAGGGTGAATAAAATGATCTACGAAATTATTAATAAAAAACTAATTCAGGTTGACCAATGTGATGGAAAACATCCAAGCATTGCCTATTTAACTTTAGAGGAGTTAAATCAAACTGAAAACTTGCCACCATTAGTAATAGATTTATGCAATAGTGATCAAGCACAGTACAAGAATAGTGTAGATGATTACGATGATTTTAGTTTTGGTATTATTAATATTGTAGATGTATTTAATCTTTATACTAACAAAGATCGTATTGCTTTTGTAATCATGAAAGATAAATTTTATCTTATTGAATTGGTCGATGAAAATAAGAGTATCTTGGATACTTTCTTATCAGTAGTTCAAGTTCATCAAGAAAATGCTGAATTTGAGAAAATGATTGCGCTAATTCTTGAAACACTACTTCAAAATGGTTATGAAGTCTTGGATGAAATTGATAAAAAGATTTCTTTGATGGAAGAAAGTGTTGTGGAAGAAAAAGCAAGTTCACGATTAAATCGAGGAATTTTTGCACTAAAAGATCAATTGAGTATCTTAAAGAATTATTATCAACAACTCGAAGAAATTGGTACATGCTTGCAAGATAATGATAATAACTTGTTTAATCATGCAGAACTCAATCATTTCAAGCATTTTACAAATAAGAGTAATCGGTTGCTAAATGCGTGCATTTCAAAACAAGAAGACTTAATTCATCTACGAGAAGCACTGGATGCAATGCTCGATTATCAGTTGAACAATATTATGAAGTTGTTTACTGTTATCACAACAATTTTCTTGCCCCTAACATTGATTGTTGGGTGGTATGGGATGAACTTTGCCCATATGCCAGAACTAGATTGGGAATATGGTTATATTACTGTTATTTGCATAAGTGTTGTAGTTGTAGTCGCTAGCTTATATTATTTTAGAAAGAGGAAACTTTTATAGGAGAAGAATGGCATGGAAGACAAAAACAAATTATTAGAAGAGATATTAGAAGATGTAGATGAAGAAATGACGGATGAAGAAATTATTCATTTGTTGCTTGATCGAAAATTAGCGAAAAAAGAAATCAAAACAAAATTAACAGTTGGCGAAAAGACGGCAGATAATTTAGCGAAGTTTGCAGGAAGTTGGACATTCATTATTATCTTCATGACAGTCTTAGTCATTTGGATGATGTACAACTCAATGACATCAAAGCACTTTGATCCATATCCTTTTATTCTATTAAACTTAATTTTATCTTGTTTGGCTGCAATTCAAGCACCTATTATCATGATGAGTCAAAATAGACAAGAAGAAAAAGATAGAGCACGTGCTGAAAATGATTATCGTGTTAATGTTAAAACGGAGATTATTTTATCTGATTTACATGTGAAAATTGATCAATTACTTAAAAATCAAGAAGAAATACTAAAGAATCAAAAAGATAAAATATAATTCTACTTGAAGTTGCGTAAGTGCAAGTTGAGGTTGGTGGATAATAATTTAATATAATCTATGATGAAGATATCATAGGAGGAAAGTTTATGACATTTTCAGAAAACTTAAGAGAATTAAGAAAACAAAGAAATTTATCGCAAGAAGAGTTAGCGGCGATGTTAGATGTAAGTCGACAAGCAGTATCCAAATGGGAACTAGATGAAGGTTATCCTGAAGTTGAAAAACTACTTTTAATCGCAAATAAGTTAAATGTATCACTGGATTATTTAATGGGAAATACAACAGCAAAAGAAAATAATCATAGTACTGATAAAACAAGAATACTAATAAAAAGTTTTAATAGTAAATCCATTGTGAGTTGTTATAAAGTTATTTCATCGGGAAGATTTAGAACCAAAAAAGATCAACCGAAGTATGCCTTGTTTGGGGTAGATGGTTCATCTTTTTGGGGAGATAATACAACGGTTCTTGGTTGGTATCAAGATGAAGAAAGTATTCAAAAAGAAATCAATGATATTTTAATTGCAATGCAAAATCATGAATCAAGCTATGAATTAAAGTATGCGGTAGACTTCAAAGAGAATGGGTTACTCTCTTTATTTAAATTACAATAGAAATAAGGGGTTCATCTTTTAAAGATGAGCCCCTTATTATGTTAGATGACGATGTATTTCTACATGTTTATTTAAAGTTTAGTAATGACAGTTTTTGAGAAATCTTTATGAATGGGAGTTCTTTCTATTTGATATCTTTCTTTAGGTAAAAGTTCCTCAAAGAAATCAATGGAAGGTGCATAAATCCATTGCCCATTCTGTGTGAGTGACTCTAGTATTTTCATGTAGGTACTTGCATATTGATTAGCGATTTCTTCGTTTTGTAAATGATGATAAAGAAAATGACTAGTAAAGGATAGATTAGAAATAATTGTGTTCCATTGATTACTTCCATAATCAAACGCAAACCAATCAATGGAGGAACATTCATTTGCCGATGTTTCTCGATCAATACCATAGGCCTCTATGTTCAACTTTTGAAGATATGTGACAAGATTTCCATGAAGGCCACATCCAATATCGAGTACAGGTCCTTTGATTTCATTTTGACTAAGCTTTAATAAGTTACATAAGAATTCTCCAGAATATTGTGCACAAACAAATTGTTGTGCGATTTTCTTGTTATTGTGATTCATCTGATAAACAGACGGGTTACTATTTTTGATAAATGTTGAAATTCGTTGGTAATGCCTATCTTCAATTTCATCTACTGGTTGAGTAAGATCTTTTAACTCATTTAGTAAAGTAAGATACAATGAGCGAATATATTGTTTTGAGTTTTTGTTAAAATAGAGATATTGATTGACTTTATAGAATTGATCTAAAAATTGATGCTGGTAGTTATAAGCCATAAAATCAATTTGTTCTTTTGAAAGAAGATGAATATATTTTCTTAATTTAGATAAAGATGACAATGTGTCTTTGTCAAAAGAAAGCTGGTTTGTATTGCAAAATATATTTTTGTTCATATTGGTTATAAACTGATTTTCCATTACTTTTGACATTTCTTCTAAAATCCGTTGATTTAACATTCTCTTCTTCCTTCTCATTGAATTGATGATTAACTTAGACTCGATATTTGCTTGTATGAAGTGGAACTTTTATAGGTTCTTCTTTTTTTATGATTTGATAAATATGTGCTTCAAATGGTGCAAGTTTCATCACTTTTTGAAGTTCTTTATCTAATCCGTTGTGTAGTAACTCAATACCATGAAATGGTTTATCGAATGTGATATCCGCTGCTTGCTTTGTAAGATTGATAAGAATTAATAATTCTTCATCTTCATTAATACGTTTGAAACAGAGTATATGTTTATGCTCTTTGTTAAGTTCGATAAACTTCCCGGTACAAAGTGCTTCATGTTGTTTGCGAAGTTCAATTAATTTTTTATAGAAATGATAAATAGATTGAGGATCCCTTAAGTTATCTTGTACGTTGATATAAATATAATTTGGATTTAACCTTATCCAAGGTATCACTGTAGAAAATCCAGCATAATCTTCATTAGACCATTGTACAGGTGTTCTTGCGTTATCACGAGTAACAAATGCACCAATCTTCTTTGCGATGGGTAAAGGAACGTGTAACATATCATGCATTGCTTGAACACTATTGATTGCTTCGAAATCCTTCCAATCCTTGTAGTCAAGTTTTAAATTGGTCATACCAATTTCTTCACCTTGATAAATAAAAGGAGTTCCATATAATGTGAAATTATATAACGCCAAAGCTTTAGCGGATTCTAAATAATAAAGTTGAATATTACCAAAGCGTTCAATGTGTCGTTTGTTATCATGATTTGATAGGAAATTTCCAACATAACCACCTTTTTCCATCATCGCTGTTTGCCATTTGCGAGTGATTTCTTTAAATTCTTTTGTGGTATGGCGATACAGTTTCCTAAAATCATATTTACCCAACTTGCCATAACCTAACATGGAGATATCAAAGTGAAAAGTCATATGAATTTCTTTGTTTGCAGGATTTGTATAATTCATGGCATCATCCAAAGTTACTAGGCATCCTTCCGCAAGGCCTAAGGCATCATATTTTGATAAAACTTTTTCATTCATTTCTTTTAAATATTCATGAACTAATGGACCATTTAATATATAATCATCAGGGAATTGATAACCTTTCTTCTCTGGATTTTTATCTGGAAGTCCTTCTTTTTTATCAATGCAATTGATGACATCCATTCTAAATCCATCAACACCTTTTTTTAAATAGAATTCCATGACCTTATAAATTTCATTTCGAACGTTTTCATTCTTCCAGTTTAAATCAGCTTGCGTGGGTGCAAAAGAAGTTAAGTAATAAGAATTATCACTTTCTTTTGTCCATGAACTTCCACCAAAAAAACTTAACCAATTGTTGGGTGGATTCCCATTTTTTCCTTCTTTAAAGTAGTAATAATCACGGTAGATGCTACTTGGATTATTTAATGCATCAAGAAACCAGGTATGCTTTGTTGAAGTGTGATTTGCGACTAAATCCATGAGTAAAGAAATATTGCGCTTCTTTAATTCAAGAACCAATTCATCAAAATCTTCCATTGTGCCATACTCTAAAGCGATGCGATAATAATCACTTATATCATAACCATAGTCATCATTTGGTGATGCGTAGATTGGGCTTAGCCAAATACAGTTAATACCTAATTCTTTTAAATAATCAAGTTTACTAATTATTCCTTGAATATCGCCAATACCATCATGATTACTATCTTTGAATGATCGTGGCCATATTTGATAAATTACTGAATGTTTAAAATCAATCATGAATTTACTCCTATCTTTAGATTTATTATAAACTTTTAAAAAGTTCTTGTATAATAAAAGTATGAAATCATTTTAGGAGATGAATCAATGGAAAAATTTATAATGGCGATTGATCAGGGAACAACGAGTTCCAGAGCTATTTTATTTAGTCATGATTTAAAAATTGTTCAAACTGCACAAAGAGAGTTTACACAATACTTTCCAAAACCTGGTTGGGTGGAACATGACGCAAATGAAATATGGCTAAGTGTTTTATCTTGTATGACGGATTGTATTGTACAAGCGGGCATTGATCCAGGAGATGTTGCAGGACTTGGTATAACCAATCAAAGAGAAACTACGGTTGTTTGGAATAAGGAAACAGGGCTTCCAATCTACCATGCGATTGTATGGCAATCAAGACAAACTTCAACCATCTGTGACATGCTCAAAGAAGAAGGATATACAAATTTATTCGAAAGAAAAACGGGATTAAAGATTGATCCTTATTTTTCAGGTACTAAAATAAAATGGATTTTGGATAATGTGGAAGGTGCAAGAGATTTAGCAAATCAAGGGAAACTCTTATTTGGGACAATTGATACATGGCTTGTGTGGAAACTTTCGGGACAAACAACGCATATCACAGATTATTCTAATGCTTCACGTACATTAATTTATAATATATTTGATTTGAAATGGGATGAAGAACTATGTTCGATTTTAGATGTACCAATGATGATGCTTCCAAGTGTGAAGGAATCTAGTGAAATCTATGGTACAACAGCAAGTTATCATTTCTTTAATCATTGTGTACCAATTGCTGGTATTGCTGGAGATCAACAAGCTGCACTTTTTGGACAAGCTTGTTTTGATGAAGGTGAAGCTAAAAATACATATGGTACAGGGTGTTTTCTGTTAATGAATACCGGTAGCAAGCCAATTCAAAGTAGTCATGGGCTTGTAACTACGATTGCATGGGGGTTTGAAGGTAAAGTTACTTACGCACTTGAAGGCAGTGTCTTTGTCGCAGGTAGTGCAATCCAATGGCTAAGAGATGGCCTTAAGTTTTTTACACATGCAAGTGAAACTGAAAAACTAGCACTTAGTGTTAGTGATGCAGAAGGAGTTTACTTGGTACCAGCGTTTGTTGGTTTAGGAGCTCCGTATTGGAATGATAAGTGTCGAGGTGCAATGTTTGGTTTGACTCGAGGAACTGGACGTGAGCATATTATTCGTGCAACACTTGATTCATTAGCGTATCAAACAAAAGATATATTAGATGCAATGCAAGAAGATAGTAAAGGTGAACTTAGATCGCTTCGTGTGGATGGTGGTGCGTGTGCAAACAATTACTTAATGCAATTTCAAAGTGATTTGTTAGGTGTTAATGTAGATCGTCCATCCATATTGGAAACAACTGCTTTAGGTGCCGCTATTCTTGCCGGTTTAGCTGTTGGATTTTGGAAGAGCAAAGAAGAAATAAAACAATACTTAGCAATGGATGAAATATTTAAACCAAAACAAGACATAGAAAAAATGAATAGAGTGTATAAAGGCTGGAAACGTGCAGTGAAGGCTTGTATGACTTATGAGGAAGAATAATGTTTGATGTTATCATCATCGGTTCAGGTATTGTAGGTAGTTTAATTGCAAGGGCTTTAAGTAAATACGAAATAAATGTAGTCGTTCTTGAAAAAGGGAATGATGTTGCAATTGGTGCAACAATGGCTAACAGTGCAATCATACATAGCGGTCATGATCCATTGGATGGAACTTTAAAAGCAAAACTAAATGTTGAAGGTAACCAAATGTATGAATCAGTTTGCAAAGAGTTAAACTGTTCTTTTAAACGTATTGGAGCGTATGTACTAGCGACTAGTGATGAAGAAGTAGAACAACTATTAATTTTATATAAACGAGCTAAAGATCGAAATATTCCTTGTCAGCTCCATGATCGCAAACAAATAAAACAAAGTGAACCCAACATAAATGATGCTGTAGTCCAAGGTTTATGGTTACCAACAACAGGAATTATTTATCCTTGGGAAGTTGCGATACGAAGTATGGAAAATGCAATTGAAAATGGGGTTGTATTAAAACTAAATGAAGAGGTTGTGGGAATAACACATTCTGATTTTTATACAGTTAAAACAAAGCAAAGTGAATTTCATGCAAAAGCGATTATTAATACTGCAGGGGTTTATGCAGATGAAATATATCAATTAATTAATCCTGTAATAGATTTTTCAATTACTGCAAGAAAAGGGGAATATTTTGTTTTAGATCATTTAAATAAACCTCTTGTGAATCATGTGATTTATCCAGTACCTTCATCGAAAGGAAAAGGTGTTTTAATAGTACCTACGACACATAACAATACCTTACTTGGACCAACGAGTTTTGAAATTGATGATAAATCTGCGATTAATAATACGCATGCAGGTCTTGACTATGTAAGAAATCAAGTAGGTAAATTAATAGATTATATTCCTTTTGATAAAGTCATTCGTACTTTTGCGGGAAATCGTCCTACTGGGACCACTCATGATTTTATTATTGAAGAAAGCAAGCGATTCAAAGATTTTTATAATGTTGCAGCTATTGAATCACCAGGACTTGCAAGTGCTCCTGCGATTGCTAAAATGGTGGAAGAACTTTATTTAAACAATCATCCACTGAAATTTAAAAGTGATTACAATCCATATTGTAGAAAACAAATCGTACTAAGTGAATTATCCATTGAGCAAAGAAATGAGTATGTAAAAAAAGATGCTCGCTATGGACGAATAATTTGTCGATGTGAAAAGATTACTGAAGGTGAAATTGTTGATGCAATTCACAGGACTTGTGGAGCAACCACAATTAAAGGAGTTAAGAAAAGAGTAAGACCTGGTATGGGACGATGCCAAGGAGGTTTTTGTGAACCTTTAGTTTTGGATATACTCGCAAGAGAATTGAAGAAAACAAAAGAAGAAATCTTATTGGATGATCTAGGATCAAACTTACTTTTTGAAAGGACGAAGAGCCATGAGAAAGATTAAGTGTGTCATTATTGGTGGAGGATCGGCAGGGCTATCTGCTGCTTTGTCTTTAGTTAAACAAGGAATTGAAGATATTCTTATTTTAGAACGTGATCAAGAATTGGGTGGTATTTTAAATCAATGCATTCATAATGGATTTGGACTCCATACATTTAATGAAGAATTATCTGGTCCATCTTATGCTGAGCGTTATATTCAAATGTTGGAAACAACCAAGGTTAAAGTCCTACTTAACACAATGGTGATTAAAATAACGCAAGATAGAATCATTGAATACACAAATCCAAATGAAGGGTATGTACAAATACAAGCAGATTCAATCATTCTTGCAATGGGATGTCGTGAAAGAACTCGTGGTGCAATATCCATACCTGGTTATCGTCCAGCGGGTATATGGACTGCGGGTACAGCACAAAGATACCTAAACTTGGAAGGATATTTGTGTGGTAAAAGAGTATTTATTCTAGGATCAGGTGATATTGGACTCATCATGGCTCGCCGTATGACACTAGAGGGCGCTATTGTATGTGGTGTTGCGGAACTTCAACCCTATTCCAATGGATTACCGAGAAACATCAAACAGTGCTTAGAAGACTTTAATATACCACTCTACTTGAGTCATACCATTACCGATATTAAAGGAATTGACCGAGTTGAACAAATTACAATCAACCAAGTCAATTCAAAATTTGAACCCATTGAAAATACCGAAAAAGTATTTGATGTGGATACTGTACTTTTATCAGTAGGTTTAATTCCTGAAAATGCTTTAAGTGAAGAAATAGAAATCAAAATTCATTCTAAGACAAAGGGTCCACTTGTTAATGAATCCTATATGACAAGTGTTCCAGGAATCTTTGCGTGTGGAAATGTACTCCATGTCCATGATTTGGTTGATTTTGTAAGTCATGAAGCAAGTAAAACTGGTCTTGCTGTTGCACGTTATCTAACTCATGATTTAGATATGGACTGTGGTTATCCATGTTCCAGTGGACAAGGAATTGGCTATGTTGTACCAATGCAAGTTCAACCTAAAAATATTGAAATAAATTTAGAGATATTATTTCGTGTAAACAAACCAAGCAAGGATACAACTATTCTTGTAAAAGATGGGCAACGAATTATCAAAGAGGTGAAGAAGAGACATCTAAATCCATCAGAAATGGAAAAGATTATTCTTACCAAAGATGAAATAAGTAACATAACTGAAGGAATTCAAGTAGAGGTAGCACAATGAAACAAGAAATGATATGCATTACATGTCCAATGAGTTGTCATTTACTAATTGAAGTTGAAGGAAAACAAGTGATTGAAGTAACTGGAAATGCTTGTCCTCGTGGTAAAGAATATGCAATAAATGAAATTACTAGTCCAGTACGTGTTCTTACCTCAACGGTAATCATTGAAAATGCTCTATATCCACGATTACCTGTTATTACAAGTAAACCAATTCCAAAAGATAAAATGATGGATGTGATGAGGGAAATAGATAAAATTAAAGTACAAGCTCCAATCAACGTGAAGGATGTTATCATTCAAGATGTTTGTAGCTTGGGTGTAGATATTCTTGCATCAAGATCAATGAATAAGATGGAGCATGAAGTCAATGATGGTAAGTATTAGAAAAAGTATACCCAATGCAATAACACTACTGAGAATAATATTTTCACTGATGTTGTTATTTCAAGAAATAAGAACCATTAGCTTTTTTCTTTTGTATAGTCTGTGTATACTTAGTGATATTTTAGATGGATATTTAGCAAGAAAATTAAACTGTTCCACAACACTTGGTGCTACATTTGATAGTATTGCAGATTTTATTTTTGCATGTGTTATGATGATTCGATTGATACCAATGGTTGATGGACCAAGTTGGATATTTACTTGGATAGGATTTCTTTTTCTCTTTAGAATTTTATCACTTCTTATTGGTATCATAAGATATCGTGCAATTGCATTTTTGCATACAATCATGAATAAGATTACAGGATTAATCCTTGTTTTATTTCCTGTGTTGTTTTTCTTTTTAAATGTAGAAAAAACAGCGATCGTCTTATGTTTTATCGCAAGCATAGCTACATTTGAAGAGTTATTAATAAACTCTACAGCTCCAATATTGAATCGCGACATAAAGAGTATATTTATTGAAAATAAGGAATAAAATCATTGTAATCTAAAATAACTTTGGGTTGAGAAAAAAATGCAACTAAATTAGACGAGGTAAAACACGCCTTAAATTTTCATGTTGCCCTAGAAACTCCAAGTTGTTGAATATACTAGTTATAATTTATTGTATAGGCTTAATCCTATGTGCACTAACAACTTATGATTTTGGAAAACCATCTTCAACAAATATAAATAGAAATGGAATATACCAGTATTCAAGGAATTCAATGGGTGTTTAAAAATATTGCGGATTTAAATTTTTAATTCTATATCACAACAAACTCGTTTTGTTTTTGAGCAATAATTATACTTCCATTATATTTTTCAGCTATTTTTTTTCATTGTTTTTAATCCATAACCATGTCCTGTTTCTTTCTTTTTACTTTGAATATCTTGCACCATTGATGGAAGAGTAGGAGATGTTGAGTTAATCGATTTTATTATTAGTGAACGATTGCTTGAAGAGATAGTTGTTTTGATTAATTTATTTCCTCCAATATTTTCTATTGCATTATCAAATAAATTCATTAGAAGCAAGTATAGATCAATGTCTTCGATTGGAAGTGTTTCTACTAAGTTTGTAGTGACTGTAAAATCAATTTTACTCAGGAGTGCTTCTTCTTTTTTTATTTTTAAAACATAATTAATAACTTTATTATTTGTATTATAAGAAAAGGGTAATTCATCAATTTTATTAGAATAATTAGTTAAAAAATCATCAATAGGGAAATCTCCTTTACCACAGTCTTTTAATTGTAACAAATGTTTCATATCGTGCTTTAAGTTATAAATTTCTTGTTGAAACTGCAGTACTTCTTCATTGTGTTCTATTCGATTATTTAAAAGTGCTACGTCAAGTTTTTGTTTATTTAACTCTTTTAAATTTTGATTCATTTTAGATACAATTACAAATAATAGAAGCAGTGAAATAATTAAAGACAATTATGAAATAAATAGAGGTAGTTTATTGATCTTATTTGTAAATATGAGACTTTCAAAGAACATTTGAATAAAATTAATTAAATCACTAACGAAAATATCATACCCATGACAAGCAAGGACAATTGATTTTCGTCAGTATCTTTATTTTTCAAATAATTAATCAATATTTTTTTCATATTCATTACCTAATGAAAGTTTAACATTGGTTTTTTAAAACGTGAAGAAATATCTATAAGAAATCAATTTATATGTTATTTAGCCCATAATAATGCAAGTTAGCCCAAATGTATTGCGATAACCAAAAAACAATGATATGTATTAATCAAAGGGAGGTACTATTATGAAATCAAAGAAAGTAATTGATCTAGTTGTAAACCAATTGATAAAAAATGCAAAGAAGTCTTTGCATACTACTTCCTATAGAGGAATTTATCATCTGGATTTGAGAAAATTGAAAGGAGAAAATCTTATATGAAAAAATTAATAAATTTATTAACTTGTTGTTTAATAACTATATCATTATTGCTACCGGGGTTCAAAATATTTGCGGAGGAAAAAAATGATTTTGATAACAATACGATAGTAAATGATCTTAGAGGATTCTATGACAATGAATATAAAAATTATACAATCTATAATGGAAGCAATAATATTATCACAGAACAATTTTATTTAGATACTAAGGATGAATACTTAAATAATAATTACGCAGAAGTATTTCAATATATGAGAGACAATGAAGTGTGGTTTGAAATTGATAGAAGTTACACAAAATCAAATGCCACAAGAGCGGCTGTTGTAGAAAAATATGTAGACCAAACATTTAATCATCCTGATTATTGGGGCGGTGCCTCATCTGGAACACTATTTACAGTTAAAATTACTGTTTCTGGTAGTTATTTGTATTACCCATCATCTAGCACATTTTCAGATATAAATGTTTATCAAAGTGTTGATACTTCGAGTTGTACTGTTCAATCAAAATCATTAACTAGAACTAATTATTCCAGTTATATAAAATTTACGTCGAAGGTAACGGTTAAAGATAATGGTGGAACATCAACTAGGACATTTACTGACTATGCGCTATAAGATATTGTTTTTATTGATGTTTGTGTTACTTGTAGGATGTAATGAAAAAGTTACCACTGATTTTTCAAAGACAATATCGTTTATAAATAATGATGAAAGTAAACGATTCAAAGTTGTTGAAGAAATCACTGAAGCGAATGTTACTATTAAATCTGACGAAATAATGAGTGATAGTGATATAGAAATTTATTTTGATATGAATGATTGTCAAGTCAAAGAAAGTAAATGTACAGTGGCTTTACAGTATCGTTTTCTAAATAAAAATACTAAGAATGTATCGGTTGCCATTGAGCCAAAATTAATAAATTTAGAAATTATTGAATAATGTTTGAAGTTTAAATTACCACTAGATTTCTTATATATTATTGCGAATCATACTTGGTTGTTATATGAATAAAATGTTGATCTAAATAGTTATTTACAGTATCCTATTAATTCTTAAGTGAATGAAAATAAAAAGAACATAGCCTATTGTAATGTTATCTCGTTGGAAACCTAGTTTTTATTAACATCTATGTAAAGTATTCAAGTCATAAAAATTGATTTTAGTCACTGTAATATTCAAATATTCTAATTGATTCATTAAAAATTTAATTAAAATGAGGAAATTTTAATAAAAATTACAAGAATTATGAAATGAAGATTACTTCATAGTTATTATGATTTAGCTTCCGTATTGACCTAATTACTCTTAGTGATTATTCACCACAGGTTTTTGTGTTACCATGAAGAATCCCAAGCTATTGGATATACTCCTCAAAAACATCAGGTAGAGGCTGACTCTACCTTTTATGTGAGCGTTCACATAAATTTCATGTGAAACCCATTTGTTTCCCATAATTTTTGTTTAAAGTATTACTAGGAGGAAACATGCATGAAGATTTTATCTAAGAGTCATTTCGTTGAACAAAAGTTTATTGTAAGTGAAGAACAAATAGAGAAGTTCTTAAAATGTGTTTCAAACAATATCGAAGAAGATGAACATTTTAAATATACCGTTTATAACATATACTACGCTGATGTAAGTGAAGATTTAGTTTCAAAAGTATTTAAACATAGAGCAATGAAAGAAAGAATTCGGTTAAGGAGTTATGGTATTCCTTCAATACACGATTCTGTCTATATTGAAATGAAGGAACAGCATCAAGATTCAGTTGTGAAGCGAAGGTTAGAAATGAATTTGGAAGAAGCGGATGAACTATTATCAAAGCAACATGAATGTGGTGATAATGAAATTGATGAACTACTTAGAAATCATGGACTTATTCCCAAAATGTTTATTGGGTATGAACGAGTAGCGTATTGTAGTAAATTCAATCCACAAGTAAGACTCACATTTTCTATGAATATGAGATATCGCAAAGAAGATTTTAGGCTATGTGATTTACCAGTGAATAAACCTTTATTTAATGATGAAACAACAATCCTTGAAGTAAAGGGAGAATTTCTTCCTGAGTGGTTAGTTGAAGCAATCAACCATTGTGGGTTAAAACCAATTCGGGAACAAAAAGTAAGTAAGAAAATGAAGAAAATAATGAATCAAGTTCAATTAACGAATAATTTAGTTTAATAACCAAAAAACTGTACAAATAAAAAGGGAATTATGCTATCCTATCAGTAAGAATGAGAGGTAGAATTATGCGTTTTGGAGTAGTAGGAACAAACTTTGTATCAGATTTCTTTATGAGTGGTGTAAAAGAGGTACCGGAAATTGAAGTAGTCGCAGTATGTAGTGGTAGAAAAGAGAATGCACTTAAGTTTCAAGAAAAATATAATATTGAACATGTATTTGATAACTACATTGAGATGATTGAATCTGGAAAAATAGATGCGATTTATTTAGCTGTACCAAATCATTTACACTATGAAATGACTTGTGAGTGCATGAGAAGAAAAATGCCCACATTAACTGAAAAACCATTTGCTACAAATTATCGTGAAGCAAAGGAAATGATGGACTTATCTAAAGAATACAATACGTATTTACAAGATGGATTAATTCCAATGTATACAGAGAATCTTCAAATTGTAAAAGATGCAATGCCTTTAATAGGTAAATTGCGTCGCGCAGTTTTCACATTTGGAAAATACTCTTCACGTTATGATGCATATTTAAGAGGTGAAAATCCAACTACATTTAGACGTGAAATGAGCAATGGATCATTAATGGACTTAGGTGTATATTGCATTGGTGATGCGGTTGCATTGTTTGGTAAACCAAAGTCAATTATCGCAACAGCTTTACTCCTTGATACTGGAGTAGATGGACTGGGTACAGTTTTAATGCAATATGATGGCTTTGAAGTTACAATTCAACACTCAAAGGTAACAGATACAGAGGTTGTATCAGAAATACAAGGAGAAGAAGGCATAATTCAAATTAATTTATTAAGCCGTGTTCAAGATATTTGGGTAACAGCTAGAAATAAAACAGAAGGATGTACTCTAGGTGTAAAACCAGGAGAGAAAACGTTAATTTCAAAACCAAGTTTAGAAGGTTTCACATATCAATTAAGAGATTTTATAAAGAATGTTGAAGCGGGTAGAATTGAGTCAGTTGTCTTCCCTCACCAAATGTCTTTAGATATCATGGAAGTTTGTACTGAAGCAAGAAAGCAAATGGGTGTTGTTTATCCAGCAGATGAAAGAAAATAGTTATGAAAACACTATGTATTCATGCAAAGATAAATCAAGAACATGATTCGCTTTTAATAGTAGATGATAAAATCGCAAAGATAGGTTTTCTTTGCGATTTTAATCTTGATGAAATGGATGAAATCATTGATTGTCAAGGCTCGCGAATACTGCCTGGGTTTAATGACTCACATCTTCATTTAATTGGAACAGGTGCATTCCTTTCTAATCTACAACTTCAAGACTGTACATCACTTGATGAAGTTTTAGATAAAGTAAAAGAAAAAGCGATGCAAAAGAATAAAGGTGAATGGATTATTGGTAGAGGATGGAATCAAGATAATTTTGTTGATGTTAAGTATCCAACAAAAGCAATGCTCGATGAAATTACACGTGATCATCCAATCCTATTAACCCGTTGTTGTGGTCATATAGCGGTTGCGAATTCCAAAGCAATTGAATGTGCTCATGTTACAAGTGAAACAACAATTGATGGTGGTGATTTTGATTTGGAAACAGGATTATTTAAAGAAATGGCAATTGAATTAATGCATCATGCTTTTCCAGAGGTAACTGTATCCGATTTAAAGGATTATATACAAGAAGCGACAAAAGAGTGTCATCAATATGGAATAACCTCAGTACAAAGTGATGACTTTGTATCACTTACTAAAGATTATCATTTACCACTTCAAGCGTATCGAGAACTTGAAAAAGATGGATTATTAAAATTAAGAGTTCATCAACAATGTCAGTTTATAGAAAGAAAAGATTTTCAACAATTTATCAATGAAGATCAATTGAATCAAAATTCCAATGAACTATTTACATTAGGTCCAATTAAAGTAGTTGGAGATGGTTCATTAGGTGCTAGAACTGCGAAGATGTCTAAACCTTATCATGATGACGCTTCAACTACAGGGATGGTAAATTATCCTCAAGATGATTTTGATTATTTTGTTAAGATGGGACAAGATTATAAAATGGGTACAATTATTCATACGATAGGTGATGGATGTTTGGATATGGTATTAGAAAGTTTTAAGAAATATCTAGACGATAAGAATTCGACTCGTTCGGGGCTTGTTCATGTTCAAATTACGCGTAATGATCAATTGGAATTAATCGGTCAATTAAAACTACATTGCTACATACAATCTTGTTTTATTGATTATGATTGTCGTATTGTAAGAAATCGTGTAGGTGAAACAGCGAATACTTCCTATGCTTTTAAAACCTTGTCAAAGTTTACAACAATCTCAAATGGTTCAGATTCACCAGTAGAACCAGTGGATTGTTTTAAAGGCATTGAATGTGCAATAACACGATCAAGTATTGGTAGTAAAGATACATATCGTTTAGAGGAAGCGTTAACACTGCAAGAAGCAATTGACTCCTATACAAAGGATGGTGCCTATGCATCGTTTGAAGAGAATAACAAAGGGCAATTAAAAGAGGGTATGGTTGCGGATATCATCATCTTAAATCAAGATCCATATGAAATAAATACAACCGACTTACATACAATTAAAGTAAATCGAACCATTTTTAATGGTAAAACTGTTTATTCTAGATTATAGGAATTGAATTTCATTAATAATACGGTGTACAATTATACAAGGAGGCTTAATTATGAAAACAGTATGGGAAAAATTATCAAATGCTGAAATGAAAGCAGTATTTGAGTTTAGTGAAGGATATAAGAAATATCTTGATGCAGGTAAGACAGAAAGAGAATGTGTTACATCTGCAGTAGCATTAGCAAAAAAATCAGGGTTTAAAGACTTTGCGGCAATGAAAAACAAAAAATTAAAAGCAGGAGATAAAGTTTATTTTATTAATAAAGAAAAAAATCTTTGCTTATACGTAATAGGTAGTGAACCTTTAGTAAATGGGCTAAACATTTTAGGAGCACACATTGATTCACCTCGTATTGATGTGAAACAAGTACCTCTATATGAACAAGATGGTTTAGTTCTCATGGATACTCACTACTATGGTGGTATTAAAAAATATCAATGGGTTGCACAACCTATGGCACTTCATGGTGTTATATGTAAAAAAGATGGAACTAAAATTGTAGTAGCAATTGGAGAAAAAGAATCAGATCCAGTTGTGGGAATTAGTGATCTTTTAATTCACTTAGCACAAGAACAACTTACTAAAACTGCATCTAAAGTAGTTGAAGGAGAAGATTTAAATTTACTTGTTGGATCAATTCCAAGTGCTAAAGCAAAAGAAAATAAAGTAAAAGCGTATTTACTAGATTTATTAAAGAAAGATTATAACATTGAAGAAGATGATTTCATTAGTGCTGAATTAGAAATCGTACCTGCTGGTAAAGCAAGAGATTATGGTTTAGATCGTAGTATGGTGATGGGATATGGTCATGATGATCGTATTTGTGCTTATACTTCACTAATCGCTATTTTAGAAATGAATAAACCAAAACGTACTAGCTGCTGCATTTTAGTAGATAAAGAAGAAATTGGTTCTACTGGAAATACTGGAATGCAATCACGTTTCTTTGAAAATACAATTGCAGAATTATTAGAAGCAACAAGTGGATTTGCAGATTTGAAATTCAGAAAAACATTAGAGAATTCAAAGATGTTATCAAGTGATGTTTCAGCTGGATTTGATCCTAATTATCCAAGTGTATTCGAAAAGAAAAATACTGCATTCTTAGGAATGGGTTTATGTTTAAATAAATATACTGGCTCTCGTGGTAAAGGTGGAAGCAGTGATGCAAATCCAGAATTTATTGCTCAAATACGTAATCTATTTGATACAGCAAAAGTTCAATTCCAAACAGCAGAGCTTGGAAGAGTAGATGCTGGAGGTGGAGGAACAATTGCCTACATCTTAGCAAATCTAAACATGGAAGTTATTGATGCAGGAATTGCAGTTCAAAATATGCATGCACCTTATGAAGTAGCATCTAAAGCAGATATCTATGAAGCATATCGTGGTTACAAAGCATTCTTAGAAAAAATGAAATAGAAGTTTGGTAAACCTGGTGAAATTCATCAGGTTTTCTTATAATATTTACTTGCTTTTCATTTATAAAAATTAATTAATTAAGCTATGGTATGATAATAGCAAATAGAGGTATATACATAATGAATAAAACAATTAAATTGATTGAAGTAGAAGAACCAAAATTTGATAATCCTGAAGTTTGTGTTGAACTAAGTGATGCTACAATTCAAGAAAGATTATCGAAGATCTTACTTGAAATGAAAAGAAGGAAACTTAGACAATTACTAGTTTATGGTGATAGCGAACATGGTGGTAATTTTGAATATCTTGTAGGTTATTTTCCTCGATTTGAAGAAGCACTTCTTTTAATAAAAGATACTGGTGAAGTTAGTTTAATTCTAGGAAATGAAAATTTGAATAAGGCAGCTAAAGCAAGAATCAAGAACACACCGATCCATGTTTCACTTTTCTCACTTCCACATCAACCAAATAGAGAAGATCGAACATTTGCAGAGTTATTAATTGATGCAGGATTAGAAAGTAATGTGAAGACAGGCATTGTTGGTTGGAAGATGTTTACTAGCAAAAAAGAGAATCAAAATATGTTTGATGTACCTTATTTCATCGTGGATACAGTCATGAATATTGTGGCGAATAAAGATTTAGTAAGTAATGAGATTAGTTTGTTTATCGGTGAAAACGGAGTGCGTGTTACAAATAATGCAAATGAAATAGCTCACTATGAATATGGAGCTTCACTTGCGTCAGATTGTATTTTGGATGCAATGAATCATGTAGTAGAAGGAGTTACAGAATTTGAATTAGGAAGTCATTTAGAAAAGAATGGACAACATCATAGTGTTGTTACTATAGCGGCAAGTGGTACTCGATACATAAGAGGAAATATGTATCCTACTAATAAAAAAGTTCAACTTGGTGATCCAATATCATTAACAATCGGATATCGTGGTGGATTATCGAGTAGAGCTGGTTATGCCGTACATGGTCTTCATGAGTTACCAAAAGGAAAAGAAGATTATTTAGATCAAATTGCGATTCCATATTTTCGTGCTTATATAACTTGGTTGAATCAAATTAGAATTGGAATGACAGGTAGTGAGATGTTTGATCTTGTAGAACATGTACTGCCTCAATCAATTTATAATTGGACACTAAATCCAGGACATCTTAGCGCGGAGGAGGAATGGTTAACCTCACCAATCTACAAAGATTCAACGGATATCATACAAAGTGGAATGATTTTTCAGGTAGATATTATTCCATCTATTGATGGCTATGCGGGTGCAAATGCTGAAAGTACAATTGTATTAGCGGATGATAACTTGAAAGCGGAAATAAAAAAAGCTTATCCAGAGATGTGGAAAAGAATGGAAAAGCGAAGAGAATATATTGAAACTAGGCTTGGAATTGAATTATCACCAGATGTCTTACCGATGTGTAGTACACTGGCTTATTTTAGACCATATCTTTTGAATCATCAATGTGCCCTTTGCTATATATACAATGGAGAAAAAGTATGAAGTTAAGATTAGTTGAAAATCATGAGTTACAAGATGCAATGAGCATCATTAATGGAGCAAAAGAAGATTTAAAGAAACAAGGAATAAACCAATGGCAAGAAGGGTATCCAGATATAGAGTGTATACAAGGAGATATTCAATATGGGAAAGGATATTTTGTAGTTGATGAGCAAAATATTTTGGGTTATCTTTGTATTGATTATGATGGAGAACCTGCATATAAACATTTAAATGGTCAGTGGCATACTGATGAAAACTATGTCGTTGTTCACCGTATGGCATTTAGAGAAAGTGCAAAAGGCAAAGGAATAAGTACGATTGTATTTCAACTTGTTGAGGAAATGAGTAAGCTTAGAGGTGTTTGCGCATTTCGTGTAGATACAGATAAAGATAATCTAAAAATGCAACACATTCTTACGAAAAATGGTTTTACCTATAGAGGAACAATTTGGTTTGATTATAGTGAAAAAATAGCATTTGATAAAATAATATTTTAAAAATCACTTGGAAATTACATCCAAGTGATTTTCTTTTCTTCGTGATTGAAGATACGTTTAATATTTGATTTGTGGCGATAAGTTACAAATAAGAATAAGGCTACAAATGAGAAAGATAAGACCAAATCAGGTTGAATAAAGAATGAAACAACGGCTTCAGTTCCAATAGCAAGGATACTACTCAAGGAAACCATTTTACATAAATATAAAATTCCAAAGAATAAGATAATCGGTAAAAGGAAGATTGAAATAAATTGTCCAGTTACAAGTCCAATCCCAAGGAAATAACCCATAGTGGTAGCAACTGCTTTTCCTCCTTTGAATTTTGCAAAGATTGGGAAGCAATGTCCAAAGCAAACTGCTAGTCCTGCAACAATTGTAGCAGATGGAAACCATGTAGCACATATAAGGACAGTGAAAGTTGATTTTAAGGCATCCAGTATCGTTACACTAATACCTGCTGCCTTACCAAGTACTCTTCCTGCATTACTACCACCTAAGTTTCCTGAACCATGTTCTCTAACATCAGTTTTATAAAATACCTTACCAATTACAAGTGCCCAAGGGATTGATCCAAATAAATAAGCAGCTAGTATTACAAGTATGTTTTCTAAAGTAAATAAATTCGTCATAGTGTTTTGTTCTCCTGGTCATATTTTATCACACTTTTGGCTCTTGAACTTTAACTTTTGCTTAAATTTTAGTATAATGAGTCAGGTAGTGTTTAACCAAGAAAGGGGTATCTTAGATTCTAATCTAGGTGTGAATAAATGGCAAATAATCAAAATTATGATGCTGATAGCATACAAGTCTTAGAAGGTTTGGAAGCAGTCCGCAAAAGACCAGGGATGTACATTGGATCTACTGATAGTAGAGGATTACATCATTTAATTTGGGAAATTGTAGATAACGCTGTTGATGAAGCTTTAAATGGATTTGGGAATAAAATAACGATTACTTTAGAAAAGGGTAACGTTTGTTGTGTTGAAGATGAGGGTCGTGGTATGCCTGTAGGTCTTCATAAGACAGGGAAACCTGCGCTTGAAGTCATCTTTTCAGTATTACATGCTGGAGGAAAGTTTTCAGCAGAAGGTGGATATAAAACATCAGGAGGACTTCATGGTGTAGGTGCTTCTGTTGTCAATGCGTTAAGTGAATGGGTAGAAGTTACTGTTGCAAGTGATGGAAAACTGTATCAAATGCGTTTTGAAAATGGTGGTAAAAAAGTAAGTAAATTAGAGGTTATTGGTAAATCAACAAAAACAGGTTCAAAAGTGAGATTTAAACCTGATTCAAAAATATTCTCTGTAATTGATTTTCACTATAAACAAGTTTGTGAAAGAGCTCAAGAAACAGCGTTTTTATTAAATGGCATCACAATGATTGTCAATGATGAAAGAAATAACAAGAAAGATGTGTTTCATTATGACAATGGATTGACAGCGTTCTTGGATTATTTACATGAAGATCGTGATGTTTTACATGATCCAGTATGTTTTAAAGGTGAGTTTAAAGGAATTGTGGTTGATTGTGCATTCCAATATACAGATAGTTATCAAGAGAATACCTATAGTTTTGTTAACTTAGTACGTACTCCAGATGGAGGATCACATGAAATTGGATTTAAATCAGCTATAACCAAAGCGTTTAATGACTATGCTCGTAAAATGGGGTTATTGAAAGAGAAGGATAAAAACTTTGAGGGAAATGATGTACGTGAGGGATTAACATCAATTATCTCTGTTTCAATTCCAGAAAATTTACTTCAATTTGAAGGGCAAACAAAAGGAAAGTTAGGGACAGCTGAAGCAAAACCAGCAGTAGAACAAACAGTCTTAGAAAAAATGACCTACTTCCTAGAAGAAAATAAAGATTTATCCACAGCCTTGATTAAGAAAATGCAAAAGGCTGCATTAGCACGTGAAGCAGCACGTAAAGCAAGAGAAGAAGCTAGAAAAGGAAAGAAAACAGGTAAGACTGAAAAGATTCTTTCTGGTAAATTATCTCCTGCTCAATCAAAAGATAGTGCACGTAAAGAATTATTCTTAGTCGAAGGAGATTCTGCAGGTGGTAGTGCTAAACAAGGTCGTGATTCAAAATATCAAGCTATTCTACCTTTACGTGGTAAAGTATTGAATACTGAAAAATGTTCAATGGGTGATATTGAGAAAAACGAAGAGTTAAATACAATTATTCATGCATTAGGAGCAGGGGTTGGACCAAGTTTTGAAGCAAAAGATAGTAACTATGGTAAAGTTATCATCATGACCGATGCGGATACAGATGGTGCTCATATTCAAGTCTTACTCTTAACATTCTTTTATCGTTATATGCGACCTCTAGTAGAAGCAGGTATGGTGTATATTGCACTACCGCCTCTATACAAGGTAAGTAAAGGGAAAGAAATGACCTATTGCTATACAGATGATGAATTAAATGAAGTAAGAGATAAGTGGGGAAAAGTTGAACTTCAGCGTTATAAAGGGCTTGGAGAAATGAATGCAACTCAACTTTGGGATACAACGATGTGTCCTGAATCTCGTACTTTAATCCAAGTGACAATAGAAGATGCAGTCATTGCGGAACGAAGAGTTTCAGTTCTCATGGGTGATAAAGCGAACTTAAGACGTGATTGGATTGAAGAAAATGTTGCGTTTACATTAGAAGATACATTTAAGGTGGTAGATTAATGGCTAAGAAAAAGATTGAAGAGGGACAAACAATTTTTTTACCGATGCCCCTAGAAGATATTATGGGGGATCGTTTTGGACGATACTCAAAATATATTATTCAAGAACGTGCATTACCAGATGCACGTGATGGATTAAAACCAGTACAACGTCGTATTCTTTATGCGATGTATAATGATGGGAATGTTTTTGAACGTGCTCATCGTAAATCTGCTAAAACTGTAGGTTTAGTTATTGGTAATTATCATCCCCATGGTGATTCATCCGTTTATGATGCTATGGTACGTATGTCACAAGATTGGAAAGTTCGTGTTCCCTTGATTGATATGCATGGTAATAATGGATCTATTGATGATGATCCAGCTGCAGCAATGCGTTATACTGAAGCACGTTTATCCAAAGTATCAAGTACAATGATGACGGACATTGAAAAAGAAACAGTAGAGTTTTCACCAAACTTTGATGATACCATTGAAGAACCTACTGTCTTACCTTCAAGATTTCCAACACTACTTGTCAATGGTGCTACTGGTATTGCATCCGGTTATGCAACAAACATTCCACCTTCAAATTTAGGTGAAGTTGTGGAAGCAACAATCTATCGTTTACAAAATCCAAATTGTACATTGGAAGAAGTTATGGAAATTATTCCAGGTCCTGATTTTCCTACAGGTGGTATCGTGCAGGGAAGTAAAGGTATTGAAGATGCATTCCGTAGTGGTAAAGGTAGAATTGTAGTTCGTGGTAAGGCTATCATTGAAGAAGCGAAAACAATGAATCAAATCATCATCACAGAAATTCCATATGAAGTGATTAAGATGAATCTTGTAAAGAAGATGGATGACATCCGTATCTCGAAAGACATTGATGGTATTATGGATGTTCGTGATGAATCTGACCGTAATGGATTAAGAATTGTGATTGATTTAAAGAAAGACATTGATCCAAATTTAGTTTTAAATTATTTCTATAAAAATACCGATCTACAAGTTTATTACAACTATAATGTAGTAGCCATTGTAGAGAAAAGACCTATGCAATTGGGTTTACTACAATGCTTAGATGCATTCATTAACTATCGTCAAGAAGTAGTTCTTCGTAGAAGTCACTTTGAATACAATAAAATGGAAGTACGTTGTCATATCTTGGAAGGACTAATGAAAGCAGTCTCTGTGATGGATGAAGTAATTGAAATCATTCGTGGATCTAAAGATAAAGCGGATTCAAAGTTAAGACTATCTGAAGCATTTGGATTTAGTGATGCTCAAGCAGAAGCAATTGTAAACTTAAGATTGTATCGTTTAAGTTCTACGGATATAGTTGCACTTAGAGAAGAATTTGCACAACTTGTTAACGAGATGGAAATCACGAAGACAATTATTGAAAATAAAAATGTCCTTAGAAGCACCATAGTAAAAGAATTAAGAGAAGTTAAAAAAGAATATGGTGATGATCGTCGTACTGAAATTCAAGATGAAGTTGAAGAAATCGTAATTGATAAATTAAGTATGATTACCAATGAAAGAGTAATGATTACTGTTTCTCGTGATGGGTATATTAAGCGTGTATCACTTCGCTCTTATACTGCTAGTGAGGGACAAGTTACTGGTATTAAAGAAGGTGATCAACTAATTGGTTCACTTGAAGCAGATACGTTAGATACTATGTTACTCTTTACATCAAAAGGAAACTATGGATTCTTGCCAGTGTATCAAATGGAAGAAGCAAAGTGGAAAGATGTTGGGTCACATTTAAATAACATCATGAAAATTGATGCGGATGATAAAATCATCAATGCTATTGTTGTAAAGAATTTTGAAACATATGCTTGGGTTGTAACAATTAGTGCTTCAGGAAACATTAAGAAGACACCAATGAATCAATGGGTTGTACAACGTAATAACAAAGTAATGCCTGCTATGAAATTAAAAGCGAAAGATGAAATGATCAAAGCATTCATTGCTTATGGTAATCAAGAAATTGTATGTATGTCACAAAATGGATTCTGTACACGATATGATGTGGATGTTGTACCAAGTACAAACACAAAATCACAAGGTGTTAAATCGATGAATTTTGGAAAAGAAGATCGTTTGGCTACAGCTTGTGTGCTTCCAGATGAAAATCATAGCTTGTTTGTCTTAACTGAGAAAGGTGCTATGAAGCGTTTGAGAACACCTGATATTACGCAAACATCAAGAACTGTAAAAGGTGAAATGATATGTAAGAAGGTCAAGAGTAATCCTTCACTTATTGAAAACGCAGTAGCAGTTGTTCCATATGATGAATGTATATTCTTAGATCCAGATAAACAAGTATTACAAGCAAAAGATATTCCACTTATGGCAAAAGATGCAACCTTCTCTAATCCACTAGTTTTAAAAAATGGATGGTACTATGTAAAAGGTATTGAAGAGTGTAAGATTGTTGATGGGCCAATGGGAGATATGTTATTGATGGATCAAAGTGCCGAGGTTGAAGAAAAAGTTCATGATGACTTTGAAATGATTGATTTATTTGAAGACTAGGAGAAATTCTAGTCTTTTATTTCGCTTGACAAAGAATTACAAAATGATATCATAATGATATCAAGAGGAGGTACTTGAATGAGTGAACAAATGAAATTAAGAGAAGAAAAAATTCTAAAACCTATGAATGGTATACCGATGTTACTATTCATTCTAATTGGCTTTGTTGTGATGATTGCGCTATTTATCTATGGATGTGTAGAAGAGAGTGTCTTGATTATTGTTCCTACAGCATTCATTTCATTTATTGTATTCCCTATTATGTTGGGTGGGTTAAAAGTAATTAATCCAAATGAAGCAGCTGTCTATACATTGTTTGGTAGTTATTATGGAACAATTAATAAAGAAGGATTCTATTGGTTAAATCCTTTCTGTGCTGCATTCAATAACACCCAAATCAACAACAGTGGCGTTTCTTTAGATGAAAAGGAAAACGTTAAAGTAAATGTAAATTTGGCAGTGACTAAAAAAGTATCATTAAAAGCAATGACACTTAACAATGAGAAACAAAAAGTAAATGACAGTGAAGGTAATCCAATTGAAATTGGTGTAATCGTAATCTGGAAAGTAATTAATGCAACTAAAGCAGTATTTGAAGTAGATAACTATATTAAATACATCAGTACTCAATGTGATGCATCAATTCGTCAAGTAGCTCGTCAATATCCATATGATATTTCTGATGAAGGAGATGAAAAATCACTTCGTGGTTCAGCACAAGAAGTAGCATTAGAACTTCAAAAAGAAATTCAAAAACGTGTTGAGTTTGCAGGTATTGAAATACTAGAAGCAAGAATTGCGCATTTAGCCTATGCGCCTGAGATTGCTGCAGCGATGCTACAACGTCAACAAGCTAGTGCAATCATTGCTGCACGACAAAAGATTGTAGAGGGAGCTGTAGGCATGGTTGAAATGGCACTTAAGAAATTAAGTGACAATAATGTAGTAGAGTTAGATGATGAACGTAAAGCACAAATGGTTTCTAACTTGCTTGTTGTCCTTTGTGGAAATAAAGATGCTCAACCAATCGTGAATAGTGGAACTATTTATTAGTGTCTGAAAAAAAAGATGGTAAGAAGCCAATCTTACTTCGTTTATCACCAACCCTATGGGAAGAGATAAACAAGTGGGCAGAGGATGACTTTAGATCTATCAATGGACAAATCGAGTATATTTTAACCGATGCAGTAAAGCGAAAAAAGAAAACCAAGAAAAGCGATGTGTGAAGCGTGAGAGAAACAATATACCTATTCTCAAGTAGAGAATGGGTATTTTTTTATTTTGTGATTTATTGCAATAATAACAAAAAGATATCCTGATAATGAGGTTTGATGTAAAGAAAATCACTTTAACTAATTTTGACTTCAAGTCTTAACGTGTTATAGTACGTAAAAGGAGGAGACTAAATGATAGAGTTTAAAAATGTAACAAAAGTTTATCAAAATGATAAGATAGCAGTTAAGAATATTAGTTTACATTTTAAAACGGGTGAATTTATATGTCTCATTGGAACATCAGGTAGTGGTAAAACAACTTGTATGCGTATGATCAATGGAATGAACATTCCAACGCAGGGAGATATTTTTATTGATAACAGAAATATCAAGAAAATGAATCTTATCGAGTTAAGAAGACAAATTGGTTATGTAATACAACAAATTGGGTTGATGCCACACATGACAATATATGAAAATATCTGTACTGTTCCCAAATTATTGAAATGGCCACAAGATAAAATGCATGAAGTTGCGGTAAGTTTAGTTAAGAAAGTAGGTTTAACTGAAAATATATTTGATATGTATCCCTCGGAATTATCAGGTGGGCAACAACAACGAATTGGTGTAATTCGTGCATTAGCTGCAAATCAAAGTATTATCTTAATGGATGAACCATTCGGAGCTCTTGATCCAATCACAAGATCCAATCTTCAAAAATTAATCAAAGAATTACAAAAAGAACTTAAGAAGACAATTATTTTTGTTACCCATGATATGGATGAAGCACTGCAGTTAGCAGATCGCATCGTTATTATGGATAAGGGAGAGGTTGTACAATTTGATAGTCCAGAAAATATTATGATGCATTCGAAAAATGAATTTGTAAGAAGTTTAATAGGTGAGCATCGTTTAAATCAAGCGCAATTTGATTATCAAACAGTAAGTAAAATCATGATTAAGAATCCTATTACTGCAGAGGTTACTTGTTCAACAACAGAAGCGATTAGTATGATGCGTGATAAAAGAGTAGATTCTTTATTTATAACAGATGAGAATAAGAAATTACTGGGTGTCGTTGATATTTTTCATATTGAAAGAAAACGATCAGATAATTCCAAAATATCCGAATACATTAAAGAAAGTACATACATGCATCAAGATACAGTGATTCGTGATGCAGTATATTATATTAATGAATTAGGATATCGAAATATACCCATTGTTGATGATGAACACAGAATGGTTGGACTTGTCACAAGAACTTCTATTTTGGATGTGATGAGTTCTAGCTTAATGGGAGATTATGAACCTGCTGAAAGTGAAGAGGATATTGTAAGTACAACTAATTACTCTGATTTGGAAAGAGCAGATCGTGTTTAATTACTTATCTGAATTAGGCGTTATTGTATTTGATAAAATGGCTGAACACTTGTTTATCGCATCTATAGCATTAGTCATGGGTATAGTTGTAGCACTTCCTATCGCAATCTTATTAGCGAATAAAAAGAAGTTAGCACAATTTGCAATATCAATATGTACCATTCTTCAAACAATTCCTTCCCTTGCGTTACTTGCGATTATGGTGCCCTTGTTTGGAATTGGTATCCTCCCTGCAGTAATTGCCTTATTTATTTATTCTTTGTTACCTATTTTACGTAATACTGTATTAGGAATGCGTAGCATTGATCCTAGCTTAATAGATGCGGCCAAAGGAATGGGAATGAGTGAGAAGCAAATTATCATACAAGTTCAGATGTCATTGGCACTCCCTGTCATTATGGCAGGTATTCGCTTGAGTGCTGTTTATGTGATTGGGTGGACAACACTTGCCTCATTTATTGGTGCAGGAGGAATTGGTGATTTAATATTTTCAGGTTTAGCAAATTTTGATATTCCTCTAATTATTCTAGGAACATTATCGGTTACAACAATGGCCTTGTTTGTGGATTTAATGTTAGGGAAACTTGAGAAAAGACTGGCACCTCGAACTTCATCTAAAAAAATTGGAGGCATGAGTAATGGTTAGAAAAATAAGTAAGTACCTTATGCTTCTTCTTTTGATTACAGGATGTAGTTTTCCAGGACTTGGAAAAAATGTAAGTGAGAATGGCATTGTTATTGCCAGTGGAAATACAACAGAAAGACAGATTTTATCTGAGATTGTATCGCAAATGATTATGCATTATATACCTAGTGCAAATACTTCATTAATTAATAATTTAGGCTCTACACTTTTAATTGTGCAATCATTAGAAAAAGAATATGCCAATATATCAGGTGCAATGTATACAGGGACATCATTAACTGGAGAATTGGGGTTAGCTTCTACAACAGATCCAAAAGAAGCAATGAAGGGTGTTGTAGAAGGCTATGCTAACCAATATGATAGTATCTGGTTTCCTTCTTATGGATTTGAGAATACCTATGCTTTTATGGTAACAAAAGATATTGCGGATAAATATCAATTGATAAATGTAAGTGACCTTGAAAAAGTAAAAGACAAAATTCGAGTGGGTGTTGATAATGCATGGATAAAAAGGCAGGGTGATGGATATGAACAGTTTAAGACAATTTATGGATTTGAATTGGAACATATCAATTCAATGGAGATTGGTTTAGTTTATAACGCTGTCTATGCAAACAAAATGGATGTGGTTTTAGGTTATTCAACAGATGGTCGAATTGCTTCCTATGACCTTGTTTTGTTAGTTGATGATAAAAAGCTATTTCCTCCTTATGAAACAAGTCCTGTTGTTACAAAAAAGATACTTCGTATTTATCCGGAACTTGAAACGATATTATTAAAACTAGAAGGTGAAATTAGCAGTGGACAAATGCAAGAATTGAATCGTCAATCAGATGATGAGCACCTTGAACCTTATACTGTTGCGAAGAATTTTCTTGAAGAAAATAATTATTTTGAATCAAAGAATGTAGTGCCTTTAGTGGATAGAACGCTTTATAAAGCGTTAATTCAAGATGTACTACCTTTAGTGAAGGAGAAACAATAATGACACTATTTATGAATTATTTCCTTCAAAATGCAGGTTATATTTGGATGCAATGTGTACGACATTTTTTAATTTCATTTTATGGTGTAATGATTGCCTGCATTGTCTGTATACCTTTGGGGATTTATCTAGCAAGAAGAATTAAGTTATCAACAATCTTCATTAGTCTGGCAAATATATTACAAACGATACCCTCACTGGCTTTATTATCAATCTTAATGATATTTCTAGGTTTGGGTGTAAATACTGTTATCGCAACTGTATTCTTTTATTCCCTGCTTCCTATTTTAAAGAATACAATTACCGCTATTCGTGAAGTAGATACTAACTTAATCGATGTTGCAAAAGGTATGGGAATGACAAACCAACAAATTCTATTTAAAGTAGAATTGCCTTTATCCTTATCCATCATTATGGCAGGTATTCGAAATGCTATTGTTATTGCGATTGGAGTTACTGCAATTGGTACATTTATTGGAGCAGGTGGCTTGGGTGATATCATTTCTAGAGGAATTAATGTTACAAATGGTAGTGTAATTATTTGGGCAGGGGCATTACCAACAGCTTTTATGGCAGTAATGCTAGATTATCTACTCAGTGTAATAGAAAAGAAATTATTGGTGTTTATTCACCATTAATCAAAGGATAACACTCCTGTTTTCTTGTGATATAATAAGTGCAATGAGGTAAGTATTATGGAAAAAATAGTCGATGATATTAAAGAATTTATTGAAAAGAGAAATTGGCGTCAATTTCATACTCCGGATTGTTTAGCAAAATCAATTAGCATAGAAGCAGGTGAACTTCTAGAATGTTTTCAATGGAACAATGATTACGATAAAGAACATGTATTAGAAGAAGTAGCGGATGTTCTAATTTATGGATTACAAATGTGCATTGCTTTGGATGTAAATCCTGAAGAAATTATTCGCTCAAAGATGGAAAAGAACGCAAAAAAATACCCTGTAGAAAAAGCTAAAGGCAATTCTACAAAGTATTCTGATTTTAAATAACTATACTAAATATTGAGGTACAAAAGTAAAATCGGGGAACTCTACATCAAGTAGTTCTTCGATTTTTTCATTCTTTATTACTTGGTCTTCGATGAATCCAGCAATTGCATTGGCTTCTTTTGCGGCGATTAAACCCATTAATGAATCTTCTAAAATAAGAGTTTCTTCTGGTTTCACATTTAATTTTTCAATGACAGTATTGAAAATTTCAGGATCTGGTTTCTTATGGGTAATCATATCCCCACATAAAATGAAATCAAACTCATAGGGTTTTGACATATGATCGAGTAACATGTTGACATAGTCAAAGTGACTACTTGAAGCAATTGCAACTTTAATTTGATTCTCTTTGCAATAATCTAATAAATCATATAAGCCTTTCTTTACTAAATTGTCTTTAGAAGCAGAACCATGGGTGATATTTTTTAAGCGCAAAGCTGATATTTCCTTGATATTATCACGAATGATTGGAAAGCGATCAAGCTGTGGTTTTGCGAATTCTAAACCAGTTCCACATATTCCTCTCCAAAACTCTTGGTCCAAGTTAACACCATGTTGACTTGCGAAGTCTTCATAGGCTTTCTTAGCTAATCTTTCTGTATCAAACATTGTTCCATCACAATCCAAAATTACACATTTTATCATTTTTCTTTTCCTCATCCAGTTTTACAACAACTATTATATCTAATCTCTAATAAAATGCAAAATAGTGTATAATAATACCGTGGAGCGTGAATGATGATAGCTAAATATTTCTTACCAACCTGTTATATAAAACACTACAAAGACCTAGACTTAAATCAACTTGAATCAAGGGGAATAAAGATTTTTATTGTTGATGTGGATAATACATTAATTTCTCATGAAGTTCATGAATTGGATAATGAGGCTATTTCATTTATTCAAGCAATAAAAAAACATCACATGATTCCAGTGATAGTTTCTAATAATGTAAAAGAGCGCGTGAGTGAGGTAGCAAAACAAGGACAATGCGATTACTTTAGCTTTGCACTAAAACCATTAAAACGTAAATATAAAGCAATTTTAAGAAAATACAATTGTAAATCGAGTGAAGTATGTGTTATTGGTGATCAACTCATTACGGATGTATTGGGTGGAAATCGTATGAAGTTTATTACTATTCTTCAAGATCCAATCTCAAACAAAGACAACACTTCGGGGAAAGTAACTCGTTTTATTGAAACGATGATATTTAATTATTTAGAAAAGAAAAATAAATGGAGGAAACAACAATATTATGACAATTTGTAAGGGATGTGGTATCAAACTGCAAACAACTAATCCTAAAGAATTAGGGTATACACCAAAAGAGAATAGTGAGTATTGCAAGCGATGCTTTCGCTTAATGCATTATGATGATTTAATGATTTCTATGAAAACGGGGATTGATCCAGATCTTGTTCTTGATAAAATCAATAAAATGGATGGACTCATCTTATGGGTTGTGGATTTATTTGATTTTGAAGCAAGCATGATTGATGGATTAAATCGTCATTTAATGAATCGAGATATTGTGATGGTGGCAACCAAAAGAGATTTATTACCTGAAACATTAGGTAATGAAAAGATAGCTAAATTTATCTTTCATCGCTTGAAAGAATTGAATATCACAATTCAAGGTTTAGTTGTAACAGGCAAGAATATCAAAGAGGGTGTGGATGAGGTTTACCATGTTTTAGATGTTTTAGCAAAAGGCAGAGATATCATTGTCATGGGAAAAGCAAATGCAGGGAAAAGTACATTGCTAAATGCACTTTTAAATCAAAATGTATTAACAAGCTCAAGATATCCTGGAACTACACTAGATTTTAATAAGATTGAAGCAAATGGCTATACTTTCATTGATACACCAGGTATTGAAGGAAATAAAACAATGTTAATGGCTGTCCATGAGCAAGATTTAAAGACAATTTTGCCTACTCGTCGTTTGAAACCGTTAGTATTTCAATGCAAAGATGATCAAAGCTTTGCGATTGGAGGACTTGTAAGATTAGATTTTATTGGCTGTCAATCGGCATCAATCGTGTTCTATATATTTGATGAATGTGAAATTCATCGTGGTAAGGTAGAGGGTGCTGATGAGCGATGGTTAAATCACTATGGCACATTGTATCAACCAACACCAATCGAAAAAGATTTCACAAAAACAAAAACTCAAAAAATAGCTGATAAAATGGATATAGTAATTGATGGACTTGGTTGGGTAAGTGTTAGTGGTAATATCAGTGAAATTGTTGTATCATATCCAAGAAATGTCCATGTGACATTTAGAAAGGCAATGTTGTAATGTTAACAGGAAAACAAAAAAGTTATTTAAGAGGTTTAGCGAATACAAGAAATGCATTATTTCAAGTTGGTAAAGATGGATTATCTTACAATTTGTATAAAACAATTGAAGATTCATTAGAAGCACATGAACTTGTAAAAGTAAGTGTTCTTAAAACATGTACTGAAGATTTCAAAGAATTAGCATTTGATTTGGCAATGAATACGCATAGTGAAGTTGTACAAACAATTGGTCGTACAGTGGTTTTATATCGTAAGAGTAAGGAACAAAAAATACAATTACCATGATTAAAGTAGGGTGTTTAGGTGGTACATTTGACCCTGTTCATTCAGGGCATTTAGAACTAGCAAAAAGAGTCATGAAAACATTTAAGTTGGATGAGATTTGGTTTATTCCTGCCAAAGATACACCGCTTAAAGACAGAACATGTACTCCTTTTTCTGTTCGTGTAAACATGCTTAAAATAGCGTGTAAACCGTATCGTAAATTTAAAGTTTGTACAATTGAAAATGAATTACCTACGCCATCCTATACCATACAAACAGTTAAAGAACTAAAAAAACGTTATCCAGAAATTCAATTTCATTGGATTGTTGGCGATGATCAAGTTGCACAATTCAATGCTTGGAAAAGCATTGATGAGTTATTAGAGATGATTCAATTTATTGCGGTTAATCGTAATCATGTAGAAATTAATGACAAACGATTATGGGTAATTAGTGATTTAAATAGAAAAGAAAGTAGTACACGAGTTCGCTCAGGATATTTTAATGATTGTCCAAAGGGTGTACGGAATTATATTTTACAAAACGAATTATATTTAGAAGAAGTTGTCTATGCACATTGTAGTGAGAAACGTGCAAAACATGTACTATCAATGACTCAAGTTTGTATTCATCTTGCGAAATGTCATCATGTAAGTGTACATGAGGCTAAAATGGCAGGGATGTTGCATGATTTATGCAAAGAGATGAATTATGATGAAACATTGCATCTAATGAATATCTACTTTAAGGATAAACTACATTATTCTCCTAGTATATATCATTCATTTACCGCAATACCATGGATTAAGGCGAATATGGGATATACCAATAAAAAAGTATTGAATGCAATTTTTAATCATACAATATGTAATAGTAAAAGTAAGTTAAGTAAAATTGTGTTTATTGCCGATAAAATTGATCCTGGAAGAGGGTATGATAGTCAAGAATTATATGATCTATCGTGCAAGGATTTAAAGGAAGGCTATCAACGAGTTTTACGAGAAAGAGATGAATATTTAATAAAGGAGGGTCGACCAGTTGAGTGAGTTATTAGATGTGATTGTTAAGGCAATTGATGATCGATTGGGTGAAGAAATTACTGTGCTGGACTTTAAAAACCAGCATCCTTTTTATGATTATTTTGTAATTGCGACTGCATTAAATCACCGCATGGCTAAATCCATTATTGACCAAGTAGAAGAAAAAGTAATTGCGTGTGGTGGACAAATACGTGCAATAGATGGTAATAGTGATAGTGATTGGCAATTAATTGATTGCTTTGAAGTTGTTGTTCATATATTTGTTGGATCAGAGCGTCAAGTATATCAACTGGAGCGATTATGGGGAGATTTACCAAGAATTGAGGTTCAAGTATGATTTATGAAGGGCTAGCAAAATACTATGATGATTTAGTAGGTGATGAGGAAGCAACTTTAAAATGGGTTGACTTGACAAAGAAGTTTTGTCCAAAGGGAAATCTTTTAGAATTAGCCTGTGGTTCTGGTGAAATATCCTACAAACTTCAACAGGAGGGTTATGATTTACTTGCGACTGACTTTTCTTCATCTATGATTGAACGTCTTAATTCAAAATATCCAAGTGTAGCGACACAAGTACTTGATATGAGAGAATTTACATTGGATAAGAAATTTGATGGTGTGATTTGTTATTGTGATAGCATCAATTATTTAAATTCAATGGAAGAAGTAAAACGTATGTTTCAATCAGTTAAAGACTGTCTTAGTGATGAGGGTATTTTTATCTTTGATATGCACACATTAGATCGCTTAGAAGAATTTAGTGAACTTTATATTGAAGAGGGAGAATTGGATGTACCTTATCAATGGACAATACAAAGCATTGATAATGAAATCCATCAACACTTTGCCTTTTTTGAAGAAGATCGAATCATTCAGGAACAACATATTCAAACCGTGTTTCATCCAAACGATATCATGACAAGTTTGTATGAATTGGGTTTTAGGTGTGAAGCCTATACAGATTTTGAAAAAGAGGGAATACAAGAGGGTGAAAAACTATTTATAGTTGCAAGGAGAGAAAAATGTTAGCATTTATTGGAGCAATGGAATTAGAAGTACAAGAATTTTTAAAACGAATGCAACATGTAGAAAAACATGTGATAAGCAATATTGATTTCTATACAGGGGAGTTAGCGAATAAACCATGTTTACTTATGAGAAGTGGTATCGCAAAGGTATCAGCGGCAATAAGTACAACGATCATGTTTGAACACTTTGATATTGATGGTGTAGTCAACATAGGTACTGCAGGTGGTCTAGATGAGCGTGAAGAAGTATTAGATGTAGTTGTATCGACAAGAGTGGCACACCATGATATTGATGTACCTGATTGGGAAGTTGGCTTTGATCAAGAAAGAAATTCATTTAAAGCAGATGAAAAGATGATCAATGCTTTGCGTAATGTTACAGAAGGTAATGACCGTGTTTGGTTTGGGGATATTGTCACAGGAGATTGTTTTATTTACCGTGATGATCAAATAGCACGTATTAAAAAAGACTATGCTACAGCACTTTGTGCTGAAATGGAAGGTGCTGCAATTGCTCAAGTATGTCGTCACTATGCTTGCCCGTTTGTTATTATTCGCTCACTTTCAGATATTACCCATAAAGAAGGAAACGAGATGACTTTTGATGAGTACGCTGAAAAAGCTTCATCAAGAAGTGCTATTTGGTGTGAGAAATTCATTCAAGTTTATGAAAAATAAAAAAGTATGTGATAATGAAAAATCTGGATTTTTCATTAGATTTATTAATAAATGTAATTGTTGATAATAAAGGTGAGAACTTAAAGAAAAGATTGCGAATATTCGCAATCTTTTTAGTTTGTAGGCACTAAGACTTCAGCATCTTTTTCTTCGAAGAGGCCAGACCAAATTTTATTTGTCATCATCCATTGTTTTAATTCTCGTGCACTCATTGGGTTTTCAATATCCCATTGAATGGAGTTGTTGATTGTTAATTCACCATTTGCGGTTGTTACAGATACAAATGCAGGATAGTTTTTAATTCCCCAGTCATCTGTTAATTGATTAATCATTAGGTTATCTTCAAGTTCAGTTACATCAACATAGTCAATTAACTCACTTAAACTACTTCCTTGTTCAGCTTCTAAAGTTTTCATTACTGTATTTTGAATATATTGGCAATCAGCACTATCTGGTTTACAGAAAAATAAATAAGATGTAGAAGAATCACCATTTGTTAATAAATATTCATTGAGTGCAGGATATGGAATAATTAGTGTATTACTATATGCCTGTACGATATTGTCGTTATTTTTAGGAGTGAAAAAACAATAGAAAACTAATAAAAGGCTAATTACTGTGCATAAACTCATTAAAGAAATTAAAAGCTTTTTTATCATTTATTTGTCACCTCGGTTGTAATAGTGTATCACTTTTCTTTAAATAGTGCAATTTTGTGAAGAAGTCTAGTATAATACTAGGTAGAGGTATGAAAATGAAATGGTATAAACAAACATATGTAAATCATCGTGATTGGATTCTTGAGAATTTAGAAGTATTAGGTTTATCAAATCAAGAAGCAATCATTGTCTTATTAATTGATTTCTTAAATTGTAATCAAATTAAGATTACGATGGATATTTTATCAAAAAAAGCAGCGATATCACAAGAAGATTTGGATAAAATATTAAGTGTATTAGCAGCTAAAAAATATTTGGAAATAAGAGCAACCAATAAACAAGTTTCATTTATTCTTGATGGGTTATTTGATATTGAGGTTGCGAAAACACAAAATGCTTTAAATAGTTCACTATTTGATTTATTTGAAACAGAATTCGCAAGACCATTAAGTAATGCAGAAATGATGAAATTAAGTGATTGGGTAAAAATGTATGATTCAAAACTAATTATTTATGCACTTCGTGAATCATCAATGTATCAAAAAGTAAGTATGAATTATATTCAAAAGATTTTGCAAGCGTGGAATGATAAAGGGATAACTGCTAAAATGATAGAAGAGGGAACTAAAATTGACATCGAATGAAATCTTGGACAAGCTTGAGGAAATGTTTCCAAATGCTGAGTGTGAACTTATTCATGAAAATCCATTTCAACTTGCAGTAGCTGTAGTACTATCAGCACAAGCAACTGATGTTTCTGTTAATAAAGTGACTCCGGAATTATTTAAAAAATATCCAACACCACAGACGATGGCAAAGGCGGATATAAAAGACATTGAGAAATACATTAAAACAATCGGTCTTTATCACAACAAAGCAAAAAGTATTTTGGGATTAGCGCAAGGTTTAGTTGGTGAGTTCGATGGTGTAATGCCTCAAACAATGGATGAGCTAATCACACTTCCAGGGGTTGGAAGAAAAAGTGCGAATGTTATTTTGTCGGTATGTTTTGAAGTGCCTGCAATTGCAGTCGATACACATGTTGAAAGAATTTCAAAACGTTTAAAATTTGCTTATAAAAATGATACAGTCTTAGAAGTTGAAAAAAAACTTATGAGAAAGATAGATAAGAGTCGTTGGAATCGTGCACATCATTTGTTTATTTTCTTTGGACGCTACTTCTGTACTGCTAGAAATCCAAAATGTGATGAATGTCCATTTACTGAACAATGTTGTGATACGAAAGCAAAAAAAATGAAAGGAATTGTGTAGTATGAAAAAGGGATTTACATTAGTTGAAATGATTGTGATTATTGCGATTATTTCCATCTTAGCATTATTAAGTGCACCTGAAATTATGTCTACTATTGAATCAAGTAATGCTCAAGTGTGTAAAGACCACCAAAAAGCAATAATGAGTGAATACTATGCAAAAGCACCCTATACATCAGGAGATATCTTGGGAGAGATTTTAGTAGAAAATGCAAATGAAATTTGTCCTAATAACGGTTTAATAAGTAGAATAGATAATAAATTATCTTGTTCTAAACATGGAAGTTATCTCGATAATTAAAGTAAAAAAACCAATTCAGTTGAATTGGTTTTCTTATTATTTGTTGTATTATCAATACCCAAATCACGGTGTCGTTGTCGGTGTTGGGGGTGTTACTGCTGGATCAGTAGGTGTTGGTTCAGGTTTTTTATCAGTGTGGCAACCACCATCATACCAATATTTACCTAGAGCGATACAACCAGGTTCGCTTGTTTCATCTGGTTGTTTCTCATTACAGGTATTGTTCCACCAGAATTTTCCAGAGGCAACACATCCTTCTTGATTTGATGTATCATGTGCAATATTGACTTGTACATCTTGGCAAATTTCATTACTTGGTGTTCCTAACCAGTCGTAGGCATAGAAACCACAAACTTGAAGTGTATGATTACCACCACCAAGTCCTAGGTTTTCTGACCATGTATCTGTTTCAGATACAACTTCTTTAATGACAGATCCACCTTCACTAATTCTAGCTTTATAACGAATTGGTCCAAAAATCCAAGTGTAATCGAAGATACGAGCTCCCCATGCTTCTACATAGGTACCATTTGCATTTAGACTCAAATCCATTGTTTCTGGTGCTACTTGAAGTTGATCTGGATTAGGGTAAGCACCCCATTGTATCGATACAGTACCATCATTACTTCCAGAAGCATTGAAACTATTTAACTGCTCAACATTTGCGGTTTCAGGTGATACAAGTGTTGCGAATTCATTTTTAATATATCCCGTAGTTACAAAGCGAGGATCCATGCCTTCAATCGTTGCAGCATAAGGCCATGTACCTAAGATGTGAGTAATTTGAGTAACCCCTTCAGGTTTTGCTATTGCTGCAGGTTTAGATTCATCGCTGGTAACGCTAAGTAATGCTCTACTAATTTTACCAGGAATATTCATATTACTTTTTGCGGATGTGAACCAAGTCTCTTTGTCCTTAACCCCTTTTTCATATCCAACCCAAACAACATTGGTTACTTCTGAGGTTTCAATGACCATCCATTTATCTTTGGCAGCACCCTTAGGAATGTTGAATTGCAATCCATCAGTTCCCCAGTCAGTTGTCCCTGTCTTACCATAGACTTGGTAATCTTTACCCTTACTAACCATTTGCATATAGTTTGTATAAGGTGCATAAGGTGCTTTACTCATTAAGTAAGCAGTTTGGTAAGCAGCTTCTGCACTAAGTACTTGTGTACCTTGGTATACAGGTTCTAGTGGTTCTCTACCATCTGAGAATTCAATACGTGATACTGTATGTGGTTTATAATAATTACCACCATTCATCATTGCAGCTTGAGCTGCAGCCATTTCAAATACATTACATTCGAAACTTGAACCACCAATAGCGTATCCAAGATCGAATTTATCAAGTGTTACTTTTGAGAAACCTAAATTTTGTAGGTAATCTACAACTTTATCTCTACCTATTGATAGAATAACATCATCTAACGCTTGCATAGCAGGGGTATTCCATGAATTACCTAATGCTGATTCAAGCGTAATTTGTCCATAATACTTACCATTAAAGTTCTTAATAACTTTGTTTGTACCACGATATGCGATAGGTCTATCAGTAACGACATGACTTGTTGACCAACCTAAATATTCAAAGGCTAATGCATAATCTAGGAAAGGTTTTACAGCAGATCCTGGTTGTTTGTATTGGTCAGTTGCATGGTTTAGTAATAAACTTCCACCACGACCATAGTTACGTCCACCACCCACGGCAATGACTTGCCCATTTTGGTTATTCATAGAAACCATACCGATTTCCATTAATTCATCAGGGAATTCAATACCTTCATATGAATCGGATTGGATTTGGTCCATTGTAGCTTGTACATCTCTATCCATGTAAGTATAGATTTTCATAGATGATGATGTAGGATCAAGTCCAGTTAATTCTTGTACTTCACGGATTACTGTATCGATGTAGGATTGATACGCATATTCTTCGGATGTGTTTGCATCAGATTTTCTTGTATTTGGATCAACAAGCAAATCTTCAACTTTGATAGATTTTGCAAGTTCTGCTTCTTCTTTGGTAATATAACCATGACGCAACATCATATTAAGAACAGTGTTACGACGATTTGTAGCATAGTCTAAGTATCTAAATGGATTATAAAGACCTGGAGCATTGACAACACCTGCAAGCATTGCTGATTCAGGTAATGTTAATTCACTAACATCTTTATTAAAATAATAATTTGCGGCTTTTTGAACACCACGAATATTACCAGTTCCACCGAAGTTTGATTTGTTTAAATACATTTCAAAGATGGCTTTTTTATTTGTGTTGTTTTCTAGTTCTAAAGCCAATGCGATTTCTTGAACTTTACGGGCAACACTCTTAGCAGCACCAATTCCACTTTCATCATCCATAAAGTAAGTCATTTTTGTAAGCTGCATGGTTAGGGTAGAACCACCTTGAGAGAAACTTAAAGATTTTAAGTTCTCTAACATCGCTTTACCAAAACGAGCCATATCAAATCCATTGTGTCCAAAGAAACGAGAGTCTTCAATGGATACAAAGGCATCAATTAATGAAGTAGGAATTTGATCATAGGTAACATTTGTACGAATTTGTTTACCAACATCGGCAATGAGTTCACCGTTTTGATCGTAGATTTGAGATGATTCTTTACTCTCATATTGATTGATATCAAATGCAGGTTTGTCAGAGAGCATATTAAACAGAAGGAATAATCCTGCACATCCAACAATAATTTCACATGTAACTAAAATTGTGATAATCAGTGCAACGAGATTTCTTTGATTTACTTTTCTTTTTTGTTTTGGTTTTTGTGTTTTATTTGGTGCTGTTTTTGTAGTTTTTCTTTTTTTCAGTGTCATTTTTGTCCTCCTAAATAGAGTTGGTCAATTACCTTTAAGTAATCAACCCGAGGGCATAAGCCCGTTGGTATCAAAATTGCCTCTTGTTTAAACCAATCATAAGGCAAAGATCTTTTTTCACCAGAATATGCTTCTATTACTTTGTGTGCTTCAACAAAGTAAGTTTCATTATACTTCGAAAATCGAATTATGACAAAAGCTATTGCGCCATGGGATAAAACACTCTTTAAATGTTTTATTTGGTGAGGATGAATACTTGAGAAAGGAAATGATGTTTTGCTTGAACATTCTTTAGCTTCAAAATCGATTGCTTTTCCTTTATAAACACCATTGTAATCGGTAGTACTAGGAACCTTAAAATAAGCCTCTGATATCTTTGCAGCACTTCGTTTAGGGTAGTCTACTGTAACAATTTGTACTGGTGTAGGCTTCTTATGAATATTGGCTTTTTCCACTTCTAAATAAAAATCATTAGAAAGATTGATATCATTCTCTAATGTCATTCCGCGGTTGGTTGCAGAAAGAGTTTTATCTGTTGTGTTTTTTTGTTTCTTACCATTTGGGTAATTAATCATATTATCACCTTGTACTATTATACATTTTGAAGTGAAAAATTGGAAGATATATTGATTTTAGTGGGTGGGTTTGTCATAATGTTAAGTATGGAGGAAAAAAGGTATGTCAACTAAATTAAATCTTGATATTCAAACAATCCTTGATAAACAATTTAATATCGATTTTAAAGGGTATAGTGCAACAGAAGTAGATAGCTTCTTGGATATGGTCTTAGAAGATTATGAAACTTTTCAAGATGTAGCAAAATCCTTAAATGATAAAGTTGTTGAACTTGAACGTATCAACGCAACACTTCGTGCTCAATGTATTGAGTTAGAAGGAAAATCACGTTTAAATGACGAAGGTGGACAAAGTGTATCTCAATTGGATATTCTTAAACGTCTTTCTCGTTTAGAACAAGCAGTTTATTCAAAAGAATAAATCATCTCACTCGGGCAATCGCTGATGTTTCGGCATTAGAGGAAAGTCCATGCTCGCACAATCTGCGATGATTGTAGTGTTTATGCTAGCCCAATCAATAAGGCTAGGTAGGGAAAAAACCTAACGGCTGACCAATTACCTAAGGGAAACTATGGTAAAAGGCTTTAAAAGTGTCACAGTGACGGAGTCTATAGGGAAACTTATAGAGTGGAACGAGATAAACCCCATAAGCGAGAAACCCAAATTTGGTAGGGGAATCTTTCATGACTAACTTGAAGAAATGAAAGGATACTGAAAAGTATAGATAAATGGTTGCCACCCGCAAGGGGACAGAACATGGCTTACAGAGTGTGAAAATTAAAGAGACATTAAAATGTCTCTTTTGTTTTACTTTCAAAGGGAAACTTGATATAATTTCAAGCAGGAAGAGTAAGGAGATATAACATGAATTTACCCAATCGATTAACCGTTATCCGTATATTATTAATTCCAATCATTGTTTTGATTTGGATATTTCCATATGCACAGTTTAATATTGTACTTCCAACATTTTATGTTGGGCAGGTATCAATTTCATTAGTGAATATAATTTGCTTAGTTATTTTTGCAGCTGCAAGTTTTACTGATTACTTGGATGGTGCAATTGCTAGAAAAAGAAACTTAGTGACTACTTTTGGTAAATTTGCAGATCCAATTGCAGATAAACTACTAGTAACAACAATGTTTATCTTATTTGCAGCTCAAGGAATTATTCCAGTAATTCCAGTATTAATTATGGTTATACGTGATACCATCGTGGATGGATGTCGTATGATTGCATCACAAAATGGTGTTGTTGTAGCAGCTGGTTACTTAGGTAAAGTAAAAACAGTTTTACAAATGGTAAGCATCATTCTTATCTTATTAAATAATATTCCATTTGAAATGTATCGTTTACCAATATCTGATTTTGTCTTATGGTTTGCAGCATTTGTATCACTTGCAAGTGGAGTTTCATATTTTAATCAAATGAAAGAGTATATTTTCGAAAGTAAATAGGGGAAATACCACCTATTGCATAAAATATGTTGAAGGAGAAAAACATGGCTGAAAAAGAAGTAAAAAAAGATGCTTTATTAGAAGAAGCGTTAAAACAAATTGAGAAACAATATGGTAAAGGAAGTATCATGAAATTAGGGGATCGTGCTAATGTTGAAATTGATGCGATTGGTAGTGGATCAATTGCACTTGATTATGCATTGGGTATTGGTGGTTATCCTAAGGGAAGAATTGTAGAAGTTTATGGACCAGAATCTTCAGGTAAGACAACAATTGCATTGCATGCGATTGCAGAGTGTCAAAAAGCGGGTGGTCGTGCGGCATTTATTGATGCGGAAAATGCAATTGATCCAATGTATGCAAAAGCATTAGGGGTTAATATTGAAGAATTAATTCTTTCTCAACCAGACTCGGGTGAGCAAGCTTTAGAAATTACAGAAGTTTTAATTAAATCAGGGGCAATTGATTTAATCGTAATTGACTCTGTTGCAGCACTTGTACCACAAGCGGAATTAGATGGTGAAATGGGTGATGCCAATGTAGGTTTGCAAGCTCGTTTAATGTCAAAAGCGATGCGTAAGCTTGCGGGAGTTATGAATCGTTCAAGTACAACAGCTATTTTCATTAATCAATTACGTGAAAAAGTTGGAATCATGTTTGGTAATCCAGAGGTAACACCAGGAGGAAGAGCACTTAAATTCTATTCTTCTGTTCGTTTGGATGTAAGACGTGGTGAAGCAATTAAAAATGGTACAGATGTAATTGGGAATAAAGTAAACATTAAGGTAGTTAAAAATAAAGTAGCTCCACCATTTAAAATCGCAACTGTGGATATGATGTATGGTGAAGGAATATCAAGGCAAGGTGAATTAATTCAAATGTCTGCAGACTTTGATATCATTCAAAAAGCAGGTGCTTGGTTTAGTTATAAGGGAGAAAAAATTGGGCAAGGTAAAGAAGCAGTTCGTGCTTTCCTAATTGCAAATCCTGAAATTGAAGCAGAAATTATGACACTTCTTAAGGCAAAATTATTTGCACCAGCAACTGAAGAAGTAACTGAAAAAGAAGAAGCATAAATACTAAAGGCAATCATAAAAATTGCCTTTTTTCAAAGGAGAAGTGGAATGTACAATAAACTAGTTCGAGATAAAATACCTGAAATCATAGTGAGTCAGAATGAAATACCAGTAACTGAGATACTCTCTGATGAAAGATTTCAAGAGGAGTTAAAAAGAAAATTAGTTGAAGAAGTGAATGAATATCTTGAAAGTGGTGAAGTTGAAGAATTGGCAGATATTATGGAAGTTGTTTATGCACTTTCAAAAAATGATGGAATAGCAATTACTACATTAGAAGAAATTAGAAACCACAAATACAAAGAGCGTGGAGGATTTGAACAAAAAGTCTTCTTAATTCAAAAAAGTAAAAAAGAATGATAGAGGTATCGAAGGATGGAAACATCCTTTTGTTTTGCAAGAGGATTGCATATTCAATGACTTAGATGTAGATTGAAAGAGTAGTACTTGATAAGGAGCAACACGATTTATGGATAAAAAGAGTTATGGAGAGTTTTTAAAAGATAAAAACTTCCTGCTATATCTAAGTGCTAATTTAATTAACCGCTTTGGAGATTCACTAGATAGTATCGCTTTTACATGGATTATTTATACAATTACTGGAAGTGCATTTTGGTCAGCTCTCATATTTGGAATCAATCGTTTACCGACAATCTTACTTCAACCCTTTATTGGTGTATATGTGGATAAATTAAATAAGAAGATGATTTTAATTGGTTCTGATATTGTGCGTGGAATTTGTGTCACGATAATTGCGATAGGTATTTATTCAGGATGGCTTAATGAGTATCATTTGTTATTTGCGACGATTATTATCTCAACAGCAGAAGCTTTTCGTATGCCAGCTGCAGCTTCGATGTTACCTAGTTTACTAAGTCCGGATAAGTTTGAACAAGGAGTATCCTTAAACAATGGATTGATGCGGACAATAGAATTTAGTGGTCTTGCTAGTGCAGGTGTCATTATTGGACTATTTGGTATGCTAAGTGCTGTTATCATTGATACGATTACTTTCTTTATTTGTGCATTGTTGATGGTATTTGTAAAAATGAAACCAAAGGTGCATCAGGTTTTAGAAGAAAGTGAACATTATTTTGATCGCTTAAAAGAAGGATTTAGTATCATTAAAAACAACAAGGTCATTACTTATATTTTGATTCTTGCAACGTTTATGAATGGCATCTATGCACCTTTAAACGCATTGGAGGCACCGCTTGTTAAAGAAATATTGCACTCTGGTGAAATCATGTTATCTGTGATTGGACTTAGCTTAACACTAGGTGGTGTTATGGGTTCATTCCTGTTTCCTAAAGTAAAAAAGAAGTTAACAGAGTATCGCTTAATTCGATTGGGAGCTTTTGCACTAATTATCATGTATTTGGGACCACTTATTTTTGGACGACTGATTGCAAATGACAAACTAATGTATTTTGTAGTCTTTGTGTTTGGTGTATTTTGTGGAGGAGCAGTTGCTTTGCTTTATACTTTTGTAGGCGTTCTTACAATTCAATCAGTAAAACCAGAATATTTAGGACGCATTAATTCGATTATTTATGCATTGTCTTCAGCATCAATACCAGTCGCTTCTTTTCTTGTAAGTCTTGCAGTCAATGTAATGAGTACTGAAATGGTCTTAATGGGTTGTGCTTTAATCAGTATTATTTTCTTCTTTACAATGTGTAGTAAAAGAGTGTATCTTGCAATGATGAAGAGAAATTAGTATAAACGAGTTAAATAGAAAGTCAGGGAGAGTTATGAAAATAGAGAAGTTTAAAATTGAAAAGGAAAACGGTCTACAATTGATTCAAATAATAAAATCAGATTATAAGCGTGAATTTCCAGATTGTTTTATTGAATCCACATCAATCAATGATGTAATTTCAATCAATATTTTTATGGAACAATACTTTTTTAGAAATAATTCATCGACAGGTGTTTCTGTTTCGCTACTTGCGAGTGAGCAAAAAATTGAAGTACTTGTTGTTTCACTTGGAGCAGGTTCGGGTATATTAGATTTATCATGGGGTGCTGAAAACAAAAGCGTAAAAGGGATTCACAAATTCTTTATTGACCATGGATTTGAATGTACCTACTTCTAATAAAAGAGCACTTTTCTTGATAAAAGAAATTAGTTTGTTATGGTTAGAGTATAAACAACATATCAAACAAGAAAGGATGTGATTTTATGGAGTTTATTGAAGCAATGAAAAATAGAAGAACTATTTATGGTTTAAATAATGAATTACCCATCAGTGATGAGGAAGTAGAAAAGATTATTAAGGAATGCGTATTGCATGTACCATCTGCATTTAATTCTCAAACAGCTCGCGTTGTCTTAGCATTAGGTGATAATCATAAGAAAATTTGGGATATTGTACTTGAAACATTACACAGGATGATACCCGAGGATAAGTGGCAACCTACTGATGAAAAGATTGCAGGGTTTGCATCAGCACATGGAACAGTTTTATTCTTTGAAGATCAAGAAAAGGTAAGTGAGTTACAAAAAGATTTCCCTCTTTATAAAGATAACTTCCCATTGTGGTCAACACAAAGTAGTGGCATGGTTCAATGGGCTGTATGGACAGCATTGGAAGAAAGAGGACTAGGTGCAAATTTACAACACTACAATCCCCTTATTGATGAAGAAGTTCATGCAACATTCAATTTACCTACTTCATGGCGCTTGATGTCTCAAATGCCAATAGGAGGCATTACTGCAGGAGCAGGTGAGAAAGAATTTGATCCAATTGAAAATCGATTTATTGTATTTAAGTAAGAATGAATAATAATTCATTCTTTTCTTTAAACCTGACAGAAGATGACAACTGAACTTTAGTAGAATAATGTTAGAAACGGAGAATATTATGGTAAGAATATCAAATATTACAATTAAAGAATACCCACAACATTATTTTGTTGCGATTCGAAAGAACATTGATTTTATGAAAGAGTTTAGTTTGTTTAGTGAAATATCGCTTCATTCAATTCAAGAATACTTGAATAAGCAAAATAGGTTAATAATGGATGGACCCATGGTTTACTTTCACAATATGGATTTAGAGAACTTGGATGTTGAGGTAGGTTTTCCAGTACTAGAAGTAGTAGAAGCAGATTCTGAAATTGCAATTAAACAAATAAATAAACAAAAAATTGTAACTGCAATTGATCTGGGAAAATATGAAAATCAAGATCCAACCCTAGAAGATTTATTTGGATTTATACAAGAACATCATCTAAAACCACAAGGTGCAATTATTTATCAGTACTTAAATGAAACGGAGCAATCATCAAATCACTATCTAACAAAAATGATGATACCTATAAAATAAAGGGGCGAAAGTATGAAAAAAACAGCGTGGATTATCACTTACAAGTTGAAGAAAGGTGTTGATGAAGAAGATTTTATAGACGCAACACAATGCCTTCATGATGAAGTTTTATCAAAAGCGAAAGGATTTATTTTTTGGCAACAATATAAACAAGAGTCAACATGGACTGATTTTGTAATGTGGGAATCGACAGATGATGCGAATAATGGACTTGATGTGGGTCATGGAACTATACAAGCAAAACATTTTTATTCTTTTATTCAAATGACGACATGTCGTATGACGATTTCGGAGTTTGTTAAGCAATACGAAAGATCTCTTTAGAAATACTTTACATAAATTTAACAATTCTCATTTATCCATCTCTTGATTTTTAAATAAGGAATGATAGACTAGGTAAATGAGGTGAAATTAATGGAAGCATGGTTATTGGGGATCATTAATAGCTTTGGGTACTTTGGTGTTGCATTCTTAATTGCAGTAGAAAATATATTTCCACCTATTCCATCAGAAGTAATATTAACTTTTAGTGGATTTCTAACTACAAAGAGTGAGCTAACTCCCATAGGTGTTGTTATTGCTGCAACTATTGGAGCAATAGTTGGTGCAGTTTTACTTTATTATTTGGGTACTATTTTTTCTCAAGAAAGAATTGAATTTTTTATTGAGAGTAAGTGGGGCAAGTGGTTAGGATTTAAGAAACAAGATTTGGATAAAACACTCGCTTGGTTTGATAAGTGGGGTAAATATGGAACTCTATTTGGACGCTGTGTTCCCGTTGTAAGAAGCATCGTTTCGATACCTGCTGGTATGGCAAAGATGAAATTTTCAGAATTTTTGCTTTATACAACAATTGGAACATTAGCTTGGAATATACTTCTTGTCTTTCTTGGTGTAAAATTAGGACAGAATTGGGAAGAAGTTATTGTTTTCTTTGATACGTATACAAATGTTATGGTGGTATTATTTGGTATTGCTGCTATTGGCTTTGTTTATTTCTGGTTTAAGAAAATAAAAAATAGAGGATAAAATGTTTAAGAAATTGATAAAAGGTGTATTTTGTTTATTTAGTGTAATTTGTTTAATTACACCTTTTTTTGTATATGCAAATGCTAATGAAAAAAATGAGGCAATAATTATTGCTTGTGTTGAATCTGTAGATGAGCTTTATCAAAATACAAATGGCATAGTGAGTGGTTATATTCCTGAAATGATTGATATTTTGGATGAATACTTAGTAAGTGATGTCGAGTTTGTTTATATGACATGGGCAGATGCTATGGAAGCACTTAATCAACATCAAATTGACTTCATTTTTACTGGTTCAAATGTAGAAGAGCGAGAAGGTATATATGAATTTACAAAATTTCAAACTGGTTTGGAAAAAATGTATCTTTATACTTTACCAGAAAAAGCAATTTATTATGGTGATTATGAAGAAATCAATCATAAAAAAATTGGTATTTTAAGTTTTACTGCCTATGATACATTTTTTGAAATGTATACAGAGCGATTGGATTTGGAAACAGAAGTAATCTATTATGACCAAATTGAAGATTTGGAGCAAGCATTGGATAATAATGAAATTGATTTTATTGCATCTTCTAATATTTTTGATCATAAAGATTATCGCGTTGTATTAAACTATGGATCTAGCCCTTATTATGCAATGACATACAAAGACAATCCAAAACTAGATGAAATGGATTTTGCACTTCGCCAAGCTTACTCAGAAAAAAAACAAGATTTGGACGAATTGTATATAAAGTATTTTGAAAATGAGAAAATATACAATCCTCTTTTTACAAAGGAAGATAGTTTATATATTCAAGAAAAGAAATCTATCACGATAGGTTTATATGACAATAATTCACCACTGAGTGAGTGGGTTGATAATAATCCACATGGAATTCTTGTTGATATTCTAAATAAAGTAAGTCGGGTGTCTGGATTAGAAATTAACTATGTAAAAGCGGATAAAAAATTACTACCAGAGGAAAATATTAATCAACATCAATTGGATTTGCTTGTGTCTTTGGATACATCTTATCGTGATGAGCACTTAATGGGGAGTCTACCTATATTTACTTCTGATTATGTTGTTGTAAGCAAAGCGACAATTGAAAATTTTCCATTGCATGTCAAAGATATTGCAATTTATTTTGATGAAAATGAAATATTGGATTTATTTTCATCTGACTTTCCAAAAGCTACATCTACAATGTATGAGACACCCTATGAATGCTTATCTGCAGTGATGAGAGAAGATGTGGATATGGCACTTATTAATTCCTATGTATATAACTTTGAATTTAAGAATCCATACTTTAATGATTTAGAAGTCAAAACATACTATACAAAAAACATTGCGACAAATTTGGTGGGGTTAAAAGATGATAAGAGTCAACTTATAACAGTCGTTAATAAAGCGATTGATAGTGTAACTGAGGAAGATGTAAAACTCTTTATTTTAGCACACAGTAATCATGTAAACCGCAATATAACCTTGTATGATTATTTTTATCCTTATCGCTTGCCACTAATTATTATTGGAGTACTATCTGTTCTTTGTTTAGTGTTAGTTTATTTTGTAAGTAGGGTAAAAAGAAAAGAAGCGAATCAAAAAATAGAAATCCGTTCTGTTGAATTAGCAAACAAAACAAAGAGTAATTTCTTATCTCAAATGTCACATGAAATAAGAACACCAATGAATGCCATTGTAAACTTATCTGATTTAGCGATTACTGAAATTAAGAACCCAGAAAAGATGGAAGAGCGTCTAGAAGATATCAACCGTTCGAGTAAATACTTAGTTGCATTAGTAAATGATATTTTGGATATGTCGAAAATTGAAAGTAACATGATGTCACTTCATCCAACACCTACAAGTCTTGTGAATGTATATCGTACATGTGAAAAGATTTTAAATACACAACTAATGGAAAAAGAAATTCAACTTCACTTTTTTACAAACTTGTCTTCAAGTGTTTATCTTTTGGTCGATTCCCTTCGTTTCCAACAAATAATTATGAATATATTAACCAATGCCATTAAATTTTCTTATCCAAAGGGCAATATCAATGTGTCGTTAAAGAAAATTGAAGAAAATCAAAATAGAATGAAAATTGAATTAAAGATAAAAGATGAAGGAATTGGGATGTCAGAAGAATTTCTTCCATCACTCTTTAATCCATTTTGCCAAGAGAAAAGCAATCAAAGCGATATTACAGGAACAGGGTTAGGAATGAGTATCGTTAAAAGCTTGGTAGATTTAAACCAAGGTACAATTGAAGTAGAAAGTGCAAAAACTAAGGGAACTACATTCACGATGATTTTTGATTTCGATGTTGTTGATAAGGAACACGCAAACCAAGAAGCTATAGAATCAACAAATTATCACTTCAGTGATAAAAAGAAAGTTTTACTGGTAGAAGACAATGAATTAAATATAAAAGTAGCTAAAGCAATATTGGAAAAGGGTAATTATGAGGTTGATTGTGCTACAAATGGACTTGAAGGTGTACAAATGTTCGCAAAATCAGAGGTATTTACTTATGATGCCATTATTATTGATATCAAAATGCCAGTAATGGATGGAATCGAGGCGACGCGTGAAATTCGTTCGATTGTGCGTCAAGATGCAACAATTTTGCCAATCATCGCAATTTCTGCAGATATATTTGATGATGAAAGAAGACATGATTTGGATGAAATGATGTCAGGATATTTAAATAAACCAATCGAAGTAGAGCGATTATATGAGACATTGTATCAATTAATTACAAAGTATGATAAGACAAAAATGGGACTAAAATAGTCTCATTTTCACATTTGCTTGTGAAAACATGCATTATTATATATAATATAGGTGAAGTTTTACTTCAGTTTTAAAAAATAATGGAGGAATTATTATGAATGGATTTAATATTTCATCCATTTTGTCTGGTGTTATAGGGGTAGTGCTTGGAATTATCATAATGATAGTTGTAAGCAAAATAGGTTTAAATCGAGAAAAACAAAAAGCAAAATTGCTGATTGAAGAATCTTCAAGTAAAGCAGAAAGTATGCTTAGACAAGCAGCTTTGGATGGTAAGCAACAAGCTTATGAACTAAAGTTACAAGCAGAAAAAGAGCTTAAAGAAAAGAAAACAGAAATTCAAGAAATGGAAAACAAACTACTTCGTAGAGAAGATAGTATGAATTTTCGTGATGAAACTTTGTTAGCTAAAGAAAAACAAATTGAAGAGAAAAATTTAAATGTTACCGAAAAACTCAATAATCTAGAAAAGATGGAAAAAGAATTACAAGCTAGAATTGATCATCAAATCATTGTCCTTGAAACAGTAGCTCATATGAGTGAACAAGAGGCAAAGAAGGAATTAATGTCAGTTGTAGAAAAGAAAATGGAACAAGATGTTGCGGTATATATTCGTGATAAAGAAGATGAAGCAAAATCAAAAGCTTCTGAAAAAGCGAAGAATATCATTGCACTTGCTATTCAACGTTATGCTCAAGAGGAAACGATTGAACGTACAGTATCTGTTGTTGGTTTACCTAGTGAAGAAATGAAGGGTAGAATTATTGGTAGAGAAGGTCGTAATATTCGTGCAATCGAACAAATTACTGGAGTTGATCTAATCATTGATGATACACCTGAAACAATAACAATTAGTTGTTTTGATCCAATCCGTAGAGAAGTAGCTCGTTTAGCACTTGAAACTTTGATTCGTGATGGAAGAATTCAACCAGGACGTATTGAAGAGGTAGTGAATAAAGTTACGAAAGAAATGAATGAAACAATCCAAAAAACAGGTGAGGATGCAGTATTCAAACTTGGTATTGGTAAGATTGATAAAGAGATTGTTCGCTTATTAGGACGTCTTAAATACCGTTATAGTTATGGTCAAAATGTATTGCAACATAGCATGGAAGTAGCTCATTTATGTGGCATGATGGCAGCTGAACTTGGATTAAACCAAGCTTTAGCAAAACGTGCTGGGTTATTACATGATATTGGTAAAGCAATTGACTTTGAACAAGATGGTTCACACATGGAACTTGGAGCTAAAGTAGCTCGTAAATATGGTGAAAACGAAATCGTGATTAATTCAATTGAGTCACACCATGGAGATGTTGAACCTACTGGACTTATTTCTAACTTAGTTGCTGCAGCGGATGCATTAAGTGCTGCAAGACCTGGTGCTCGTTATGAGTCAATGGAAAACTATGTGAATCGTTTAGAGCAATTAGAAACACTTGCAAATCAATTTGAAGGTGTTGAACGTTCATTTGCAATACAAGCTGGTAGAGAAGTACGTGTTATGGTTATGCCTGAAAAGGTGGATGATATTCGTATGGTTAAGATTGCAAAAGATATCCGCGAAAAGATTGAGTCAGAGTTAACTTACCCTGGTCAAATTAAAGTAACATTGATTCGTGAAACACGAGTTAATGAATTAGCGAAATAATGAAAATCTTGTTTTTGGGCGATGTTGTTGGTTCTGTTGGAAGATCAATTGTGAATCAACACCTTAAACAAATTCAAGAAGATGAAAAGATTGACATAACAATATTAAATGGAGAAAATGCGGCGCATGGTAAAGGTATTACCAGCCGCATTTATCATCAGTTCATGTCGATTGGAGTAGATGTTATCACTTTAGGGAATCATGCATTCTCTAAAGGAGAACTTCTTACTACAATGGAAGAGTGTCCAAATCTTATTCGTCCAATGAATTTATTACCAGCGGATATAGGTAAAAGTGTACTTATTAAAGAAGTATGTGGTTTAAAAGTTGCGGTTATTAATCTATGTGGTGTTATTTTTCTAGATCGTGTGAATCGAACACCTTATGAATGCATGGATGAGTTACTTGAAACAGTAAATGCAGATATTTATTTTGTTGATTTGCATGCGGAAGCAACAGCAGAGAAACAAACATTCTGGCATAATTATCGTAATCGTGTACAAATAGTTGTAGGAACGCATACACATGTGCAAACAGCGGATGAGTGTGTTGTAAAAGGAAGTGCCTATATTACAGATGTAGGAATGTGCGGCGCTTATGATAGCATATTAGGACGTGATAAAGAAGAAGTACTTTCACATGTTGTACGTGGTGAATTTACCCACTATACTCCTGCAAAAGGAGATGGACTTCTTTGTGGAGTCATTATTGAAATTGATGAAGCTACCAAAAAAGCAACACAAATCAAACGTATTCAAATACGACCAACAGTAGATTAGAAAAGAGCAATTAGCTCTTTTTTTATTTTTTATAATCAAGAATGAATATCAATTAACCTTGCCTAACATATTGAGGTTGCGATTTCTTTATGCTATAATCTACTCAGTTAGAAAAAGGAGGCAATTCAATGGCAGTTACAGTAAATAAAGACACTTGTATCGGATGTGGTGCATGTGTAGGCGTTTGTCCAGTAGGAGCATTAAGCTTAGACGGAGACGGAAAAGCAACATGTGATGAAGGAACTTGTATTGATTGTGGTGCATGTGTAGGAACATGTCCTGTATCAGCAATTTCTCAATAATTTAATTCAAAAGAGCCAGAGAAATCTGGCTTTTATATTGCTTTGTTTATTTGATTAAAGTAGTAAAAAATGATATACTTCATTAGTATTTTTAGATGAGGAGAAACAAATTAATGCCCAAAGGAAATTATCAATTACCGTCATTAAAGGACGCAAAAATAAGAACCAGAGAAGCGGTGAAAATTGAACACACGCTTTTTAAGTTGCCAGAGACAACAAGAAACCTAGGTGTTGGTCGAAAATTCTATTTAAGAACCTATGGATGTCAAGCAAACGAACGTGATTCGGAGACAATTGTAGGAATTTTAGTAGCGATGGGATTTAGCCAAACTCAAAATGAAGAAGATGCAGATTTTATTTTATTGAATACTTGTGCGGTTCGTAAAAATGCGGAAGATAAAGTATTGGGTGAACTTGGAATGTTGAAGAAATTAAAGACAAGCAATCCTGATTTGATTTTTGGATTATGTGGATGCATGGCACAAGAAGAAGAAATTGTTCAACTTTTATTAAAGAAATATCCACAAGTTGACTTGATTTTTGGTACGCATAACATTCATCGTCTACCAGAACTTTTATATCAAACCATGATGAGCAAGGAAAGAACAGTCGAAGTGTACTCCAAAGAAGGAGACGTTATTGAAAATTTACCTGTTAAGCGTTTTGGGAAACATAAAGCTTGGGTTAATATTATGTATGGATGTGATAAGTTTTGTACGTATTGTATTGTTCCTTATACTCGTGGTAAGGAAAGAAGTCGTTTAATGAATGATATTTTGATTGAAATTCAAGAATTAAAGGATCAAGGATATAAAGAGGTTACACTGCTTGGACAAAATGTAAATGCATATGGAAAAGATTTGGGCATTGAATCGGGATTTGCGACATTACTTGATGAAGTAGCGAAGATTGGAATTCCAAGAGTTCGCTTTACTACATCACATCCTTGGGATTTTACTGACCAAATGATTGATGTGATTGCAAAACACGATAATGTCATGCCTGCAATTCACTTACCTGTTCAATCAGGAAATAGTGACATGTTGAAAATTATGGGTAGACGCTATACTAGTGAAGAATATCGTTCTTTGTATGATCGTATTATTACGAAAATACCAAATTGTACATTCTCAACAGATATTATTGTTGGTTTTCCAAATGAGACGGAAGAACAATTTCAAGACACTCTTGATATGGTTGATTATTGCAAATATGATCTTGCGTATACCTTTATCTATTCACCGCGTGAAGGAACACCTGCTGCCAATATGATTGATAATGTGCCAGCGGATGTTAAATCGGAAAGACTTCAACGTTTAAATGAAAAAGTAGGTCAATATTCAAATATGAATAATCAAAAGTATGTGGGTAAAGAAGTCAAGGTACTTGTGGATGGACTTAGTAAGAAGAATGATCAAGTTTATAGTGGTTATAGTGAAGAAAATAAACTGATTAATTTTACAGGTGAAAATATTCATGAGGGCGATATTGTGCGTGTTAAGATTACGGATGTAAAAAGTTGGTCGTTGAATGGGGAAGCAATTGAAGAGTAAACTGAAAGAGGGCTTTTCGTTGTATTGAATAGTCTTTTGAAGTATAATGAGTTAAAGGTTTAAAAGGAGAAAATTATAATGGATACTGTAAAAATCTTTGCCCTTGGAGGGTTGGATGAAGACGGGAAAAATATGTACTGTGTTGAAGTTAACGATTCTATTTTCGTTATCGAAGCAGGCTTAAAATATCCCGAAAATGGACAATTAGGAATTGAAATGATTATTCCTGATTTCAAATATTTAATAGAAAATAAGGATCGTGTTAAAGCAATCTTTATTTCACATGGTCATGATGATGTCATGGCTGCTTTACCAAACTTGGTAAAACAAATTCGAGTACCAATTTATACTGCACCACTTACTGCAGAAATATTGGAAAGAAGATTAAAAAAAGAAGGTGTACAAAACGCTGAAATTCATCGTATACAACGAAATTCATCATTTGAAATTAATGGAATTAATTGTAGAACTTTTGGTGTTACACAATCGATTGCGGATGGATTTGGTTTAGCGATTGAAACATCAAAGGGATATGTTGTGTATACTTCTGAATTTATTATCGACTATGATACTCAAAATGAAGCATTTAGAACAGATATTACACAATTCACAGATTTAAGTAAGAAAGGTGTTTTAGCACTACTTGCAGAATCTGTAGGTTCAACTCGTGTGGGGCATTCTGCACCACATCACCGCATTACTTCATTGATTGAAAATTATTTTGAAGATGCAGAGGGAAGAATCATGATTACAATGTATCATCAAAATCTATATCGAATTATCGAAGTGATTGAACTTGCGAATAAATATGGTAGAAAAATATTATTCTATGATGATGCATTAAGAGAATTATTAAAAGATGTTGAAAAGCTTGGCTATTATCATATACCTGCTGGTTTAGAATTACCTAAATCAAAATTTAATCAAGACATGGATAATGTTGTTGTACTAATTTCAGGGGATGGGGCTAATATCTTTAAGCGTGTTCATAAAATTGCGATTAAAGAAGATGATGTGTTGGAATTCAAACCATCTGATACCATCATCATTGCATCACCGGCAGTTCCAGGAACTGAACGCGAAGCAACAAAAATGGAAAATGATTTGTATAAAGAAGGTGCAAGAGTTTGTGCGGTGGATTCAAAACGTATGTTCTCTATGCATGCAGCAATTGAAGATTTAAAGATGATGATGTATTTATTACGTCCGAAATATTATATTCCAGTAAAAGGTGAGTATCGCCAACTAGTAACTAATGCGAACATTGCCCTATCAATGGGATATACTGCAGACAAGATACTTGTTTTAGATAATGGTCAAATTGCACTTTTTGAAGATGGTCGTTTATCAAAGAGTAGTGACTTTATTAAACTTGAAGATGTTTTTGTTGATGGTAAAGATAACTTAGATGCAAGTGGTATGGTCTTAAAGGATAGAGAAACACTATCAACTGATGGTGCAATAGTTGTAGGAATAGTTATTAACCACAAAACAAAAGAAGTAATTGGTGGACCAGATATTCAAAGTAGAGGGGTTATCTATTTGAAAGATGCTGACTACATCATGAAAGAAGTGGGTAATATTTTAGAAAACTGTATCATTGAAGCAGTTAAAGAAAAACGTTATGAAAATACTTCATGCCGCATGGATGCACGTGATCGTATTAGTAAATATGTAATGAAAGAAACAGGTAAGAAACCAATGATATTACCTGCAATTGTGGAAATAAATACGCAAGATTAAGTAAGGGGGACAAACCATGGCAAAGGCAAAAAAGAAAAAGAAAAAACAAGAGCCTAAAGACCAAGAGTTGTATATGTACATTATAAGTACAGCACTTATTGTGGTTTTATGTATTGCATTATTTAAATTTGGAATTGTCGGATTATTCTTAAATAATGTTGTACGTTATCTGTTTGGTGATTTCTATTATGCCGCTTGTATAATTGGAATTGTTTTAGCTACGATTATTTTAACGCATAAGAAAAAAGGTGTGGTAAACGCAAAGACGATCATTGCAGCATTGTGTATTCTCTTTGCGATTTTGCTTTGGTCTGCTACTCTAGTTGATCCAACTATTCAAGGTTTTGATATCTTGAAAACATTTGTTGAAAATACACCGAATTATTTTAAAGAAACAGCTACCATACCTGCTTATGGTGGTTTCTTTGGTGCATTCCTCTATTCAATGACATCTGTCTTAATTGCGAAAGAAGGAACTTGGATTTTATCCATTGCCTTAGTTATCTTGGCACTAATTTTAATTCTTTCTTTGGATAGTTTTAAAGAAGCGATAGCTTCAATCAAAAATTTCTTTGAACTTAAGAATCAATGGCGAGAAGATGAAGAAGAATATGAATATGTCGAGGTAGAAGAAAAAATTGAAGAAGAGGATGAAGAAATATTTCCTCAGCCAAAAATGATTGGTAAATTAGATCCAAAACAAAAGAAATCAATTTTTGTGGATGTAGAGAAAAAGGGAAATGTGGTTGAAAATAAACCTCAAGAAAAGAAGGTAACAACGACAACCAATTATGAGATAACACCAACTCAAGTAGAAAAACAAATGAGAAGTGGGAAATCTTATCGATTACCACCACTTTCTTTACTTCAACCGATAGGACCAAAACAAAGAAGTAATTTGAATCAAGTGGCTGCTACTGAAAAAGGACAACGCTTGATTGAAATATTAGGAAATTTCGATATTGATGCTGAACTAATCGCAACTCATATTGGACCTGCTGTTACAAAATTCGAAGTGAAACCAGAATCAAATGTAAAAGTAAGTAAAATTAATAGTGTATCTGATAATATCAAAATGGAATTAGCTGCACGAGATATTCGTATTGAAGCACCAATTCCAGGACGCAATGCGGTAGGAATTGAAATACCAAATGTGGAACCTACAGCAGTAAGAATGATTGAATTAATTAAGTCTGTTCCAAATGAATTAAAAGATGTGAAAACATTATTTGTATTAGGAAAAGATTTGATGGGAAAACCAGTATATTGTAACTTACATAAAATGCCACATTTACTGATTGCTGGTGCAACTGGTTCTGGAAAGTCAGTTTGTATGAATACAATCATCACTTCATTCTTATTAAGAACTACACCAGATGAAGTCAAGTTATTATTAATTGATCCAAAGAAAGTAGAATTTACACCTTATCAAAAAATACCACACTTAATTGGCCCAGTAATTAGTGATGCAGCTGAAGCTGCAAGAGCACTTAAAGTTGTTGTGTTGATGATGGAAGAAAGATATGAAATCTTCTCTAAAACACAAGTGAGAAATATTGATAGTTACAATGAGAAGATTAAAAATTTCCCTGATGAAAAACTTCAAGCAATGCCTTATGTTGTTGTTATTATAGATGAGTTAGCAGATTTAATGGCAATTGCAGGTAAAGAAGTTGAGTTAAGCATTCAACGAATTACACAACTTGCTCGTGCTGCTGGAATACATTTGATTGTTGCAACACAAAGACCAAGTACAGATGTTATTACTGGAATTATTAAAGCAAATATTCCATCACGCATTGCCTTTAGTGTTTCAAGTGGAATTGACTCAAGAACAATTTTAGATCACATTGGAGCAGAACGCTTGCTTGGTAATGGTGATATGTTGTATCTTCCTATTGGAGAACCAAGCGCAATTCGTTTGCAAGGGGTCTATGTAACTGACGATGAAGTTCATAAAATTTCTGAGTATTGTTCAAGTCAAGACATTCCCCACTATGAAGATGCCTTTATTCGATTGGAGGGAGTTGACAACAATGAATCAACTTCTGTATTGAAAATTGAAGATGATCCGATGTATGATGAAGTAAAGGAATATGTCATTGATGTTCAAAAAGCATCAACGTCATTGTTGCAACGCCGATTTGGTATTGGATATAATCGTGCTGCACGTATGATTGACTTATTGGAAGAACGTGGAATTATTGGACCTGCACAAGGTTCTAAACCTCGAGACGTTTACATGAAAAAGGAGGATTAACGTATGGGTGAAGCTCTAAAAATTATTACTGATAAAACATTAACCTATAATCAACAACTAGTTCAATTAGCAAAATTGGGAGAAAATACAGATCATACATTAGTAATTAGCCCTGAATTAAAGAAGGCTAAAAAAGATGCGATTATTTGTGATCTTGGAGAAGGTAATGCACCATTTAGACCAAGATATATTTGTCCTGATTACTCAATTTTAATGAAAAAAGGAAGTGAATTTTTAGGATTAAGTAAACCTAAAGATTTATGGGAAGCATGTAATAGTTTATTAATTATGTATAAACATGTTCCATCAATTACTACATTCCCAGTTTATCTTGGTGATTTGGATGTTTTACTTGAACCATTTGTAAAGAAAATGGATCGAAGTGAGGCAAAGAAATGCTTGAAACTATTCTTAACTCATATTGATCGTACATTGACAGATTCATTTGTTCATGCTGATATTGGTCCAAAAGATACAACAACAGGAAGAATCATTTTAGAGTTAACAGAAGAAATGCAACTTGCAATTCCTAACTTAACATTAAAATATGATCCAAAACTTACAAGTGATGAATTTGGTATCTTATGTGCTAAGTGCATGATGAAAACAGCAAAACCATCATTTGCAAATTATAAAATGTATGCAAAAGATTGGGGCAAAGATTTCGCAATTGCTTCATGCTATAACGGACTTAAAATTGGTGGAGGTGGATTCACATTACCTCGTTTAAGAATGTATGAAATGGCTAAGAAGGCAAAATCACCTGAACAATTTATAAAAGAAACATTACCTTTCTATACAAAACTTATCTTAAAAATGATGGATGATCGTATTGGCTTCATTGTTGAAACAAGTAATTTCTTCAAAGTTAATTTCTTAGTAACTGAAGGATTTGTAGAGTTAGATAAGTTTACAGGTATGGTGGGTATGGTTGGACTTGCAGAATGTGTTAACCATTTACTAAAAATAAAAGATCCAGCAAACGGTTATGGTAATAATCCTGAAGCTGATAAACTTGGACAAAAAATTATGGACAAGCTTGAAGGCTTAGTTGCTAAACACAAATCAAAATATGCAGCAGCATTTGATCATCACTATCGTTTGCATGCTCAAGTTGGAATTGATACTGATGGTAGAGAAAACTCTCCAGGAGTACGTATTCCAGTTGGAAGCGAACCTGAAATGATTGAACAAATTAAACATGCATGTATGTTCCATAAGTATTTCCCTACAGGAGTTGGTGATATCTTCAAGTTTGAAGAAACTTGGGCTAAGACACCTGAAGCTTTACTTGACGTAATCAAAGGTGCATTAAACAATGGTATGCGCTACTTCTCAGGTTACCTTGCAAACAATGATGTTGTACGTGTTACAGGATATCTTGTTAAACGTAGTGAACTTGAAAAACTTGATAAAGGTCAACAATCACTAAACAATGTTTCAGTATTTGGTAAAGGTGCTCGTGATACTTCAGCTGCCCTTGATCGTAGAATTAATAAATAGACAACTTCGGTTGTCTTTTTTAATTTCTAAAATGATGATACGTGATACTCAAAAAGATGTATTCTCTCTATTGAAAATAAGGAGAAAATAATGTAAATTTTCATGTAAAAATCGCACTAAGTTTTCACGATTTTATAATGGGTTCATTTGACAATTCATACTATAGAGGTTAATATTTTTATAGGCAAAAAAAGCCATAAACGGAGGAAAAGAAATGAAAAAAGTCTTTAAAAGCGCTTTAGTTCTTCTTCTTGCTGGTGCGATGATTGCAGGATGTTCAAGTAAACCTGCTGCAACTGCTACACCAACACCTGAAGGAGACGGAGGAAAAACTGCAACAACTTGTCCAGTTAAAATTGGTTTAGTTACTGATACTGGTGGAGTTGATGACAAATCATTCAATCAATCAGCTTGGGAAGGTTTAGTTGCTTATGCTGAAGAAAATGGTTTCTCTACTGAAAAAGGTGTTTGTATTGATTACTTACAATCTACATCAGATGCAGACTATATTCCTAACTTATCAACTTTCGCTGACGAAGGATTTGATTTAGTTATCGCAGTAGGATATTTATTCCAAGAAGCTATCGATACAGTTTCTGCTAACTATCCAGACAAAAACTTCTTATTTATCGATTCAGTTTCAGAAAATGCAAATGTTATGAGTGCTGTATATAATGCTGAACAAGGTTCATACCTTGTAGGTATTGCTGCAGGTCTTGAAGCTAAAGCTAACGGTTCTAACAAAGTTGGATTCGTTGGTGGTATGGAAGGTGACTTAATTGGTGCGTTCCAAGCTGGTTATGAACAAGGTGTTCTTGCTGCTAACCCAGATGCAACAATTTATGTTGACTATGCTGATTCATTCAGTGATGATTCAAAAGGTCAAGCATTAGCTGTTAAACAATACGATGCTGGTGCTACAGTAATTTACCAAGCTGCTGGAGCTGCTGGTAATGGAGTTATCAAAGAAGCTAAAGAACGCGGTGGTGTTTGGGCTATCGGTGTTGATAAAGACCAATACAAAGATGGAGAAGTTGATGGAAAATCAATTATCTTAACATCAATGATTAAACGTGTAGACATTTCTACAAAAACAGCTGCACAAGCAATCCTTGAAGGCAAATTCCAAGGTGGGCCAGTTGTATTCAATCTTGAAAACGAAGGTGTTGGAGCTGAACTTTCAACAGGACGTAATTTAAGTGATGAAACAATTAAAGCTATCGAAGAATATGCTACAAAGATTAAAGGCGGAGAAATCGAAGTTAGTGCTGTTCCTGTAATTGCAAACGGAGCTTCTAACAAATAGTTTATGTGCTACGAGGTACTCGAAAGAGTACCTTTTTTTTGCAATTTGGGGTTTTTTAATTGCAACAATTAATGGTATAATTATTCTAGATTTGTAAGCGGTTAGCTTACTAGTAAGGGGTATCAAATGGATTATGCTATTGAAATGCTTAACATAACCAAAGACTTCCCAGGCATACGTGCAAATGATAATGTTACATTAAAAGTTGAACGTGGTACAATACATGCTTTGTTGGGTGAAAATGGTGCAGGTAAATCTACACTAATGTCGATTTTATTTGGTTTGTATGAGCCAACTGAAGGAATCATTAAAGTTAATGGGAAAGAAGTAAAAATAACTAATCCCAATGTTGCTAATGATTTGGGTATAGGGATGGTTCACCAACACTTTAAGTTGGTACATAATTTTACTGTTACTGAAAATATTATATTAGGTAGTGAACCTAAAACTAAGTTTGGAACTGTTGATACAAAAACAACAGCGAAACGTATTGATGAACTATCGAAGAAATATGGATTTGATATAGATCCATCACAAAAGATAGAAGATATTACAGTAGGGATGCAACAACGTGTAGAAATATTAAAGATGTTGTATCGTAATGCAGATATATTAATTTTTGATGAACCAACTGCGGTTTTAACACCACAAGAAATTGATGAGTTAATCGCAATTATGAAAAGCTTAGCGGCAGAGGGTAAAACAATTATTCTAATTACGCATAAGTTAAAAGAAATTAAAGCAGTTGCAGATAAGTGTACAGTACTTCGAAGAGGTAAATTTATTGCTGAAGTTGAAGTAAGCAAAACATCTGAAAAAGAAATGGCTGAGTTGATGGTTGGTCGTGAGGTTGATTTTAAAATTCATAAACCAGAAATTCAACTTGGTAATAAAGTTTTAGAGATTAAAGATTTATGTGTTAAAAATACACGTGGTACACGTGCTGTAGAAAATTTCTCTTTATCTGTTCGATCTGGTGAGATTGTAGGTATTGCAGGTATTGATGGTAATGGTCAAAAAGAATTAGTAGAAGCAATTACAGGGTTGTGCCCAATTACGTCAGGTACTTTAATTCTTAATGGTAAAGATGTATCAGGATTTTCAATCAAGAAACGTATTGATTCGGGAATTGGACATGTTCCAGAAGACCGTCATAAACACGGTTTGATTCTTGATTTCAAATTAAAAGAAAATTTTATTATTCATGGATACAATACTGAACAATTTAGTAAAAATGGAATTCTTAATTTTACAAAGATTGATCAATATGCAGATAAATTAATTAATGAATTTGATGTACGTAGCGGACAAGGTAAAGAAACTATTACGCGTTCAATGTCAGGTGGAAACCAACAAAAAGCAATTATTGCTCGTGAAATTGACCGTAGTCCAGATTTATTAATTGTTGTTCAGCCAACTCGTGGTCTTGATGTTGGTGCAATTGAATACATTCATAGTCGTATTGTAAATGAAAGAAATGCTGGTAAAGCAGTATTACTAGTTTCATTTGAATTAGATGAAATCTTAGGCTTAAGTGATCGTATTGCAGTTATGTACAATGGTGGTATTACTGGTATTGTTAATGACAAAGAAACGGATGAAAAACAACTTGGTCTAATGATGGCTGGATCTAAAATTGAGGGGGTAAGTGATCATGAGTAAGAAAAACGAAAAAATCATTATCCCATTAATAGCAGTTGGTTTAGGAATTTTAGTGGGAATGATTATCTTACTTTTATCAGGTAAAGATATAGCAACTCTATTTGCAGGACTTGTAAAAGGGTTAACAGGATATGATATGTTAAAAGCAGGATCTGCAGTTAATCTTCGATATCCAGGAGAATTCCTAGTAAGTACAATGCCAATTATCTTAACTGGATTATCAATTAGCTTTGCTTATCGTACAGGTATGTTTAATATCGGGTGTGAGGGTCAAGTTATTATGGGTAGTTTAGTAAGTTGTATGGTTGCAATTTTAGTGCCTATGCCTAATTTTATTGCTGTTGTAGTTTGTATCATAGTGGGTGGAATTGCTGGAGCTCTTTGGGCTTTTATTCCAGGATTACTTAAATCGAAATTTAATATTTCAGAAGTAGTAACAGGGATTATGTTAAACTATACAGCTTTATATGGTGCAAACTATTTCTTGCGTGCATTACCTGGATCAAGTGCACAAAGAACAGTGAATATTCCAGAGAATGCAATGCTTGGAAGTGAACTGTTTAAACAAATCACAAATAATTCTCGTTTCCACTGGGGATTTATTATCGTGATTATTGCAGTTGTTCTGTTTTGGTTTATTATTGAAAAAACATCATTTGGTTATTCATTACGTGCAACAGGATTTAATAAAGAAGGTGCACGTTATGCTGGAATTAAAGTTAATAAGAGTATCATTTTATCAATCATGATTTCTGGTTTCCTTGCAGGAATTGCAGGGGCTATCGTAGTACAAGGTACTTTCGGTTATGGACGTGTTATGGTTGCGATGGATAACTATGGATTTGATGGAATTGCAGTTGCTTTAGTTGGTGGATGTACAGCGTTGGGTGTTACGTTTGCGGGAATGTTATTTGGATTATTAAAAGTAACGCAACCACTACTTCAAACATTCGGAGTTCCAAAAGAAATTGGAGAAATTATCTCAAGTTCAATCGTATTCTTCGTTGCACTACAATATGCAATTCAATATTATCTGCTTAAATTTACATCAGGTAAGAAAAAGAAAAAACAAGAGTTACAACCACAAGGAGGTGATGTGAAATGAGTTTAATTATTTCTATGTTTCCATCAGTACTCATGATTGCAGCACCAATTATCATTTGTGCTCTAGGTGGTCTATTCTCAGAACGTTCAGGTATCGTAAATATCGCTCTTGAAGGAATTATGATGGTTGGAGGTTTTGCAGGCGCAACTGTTTGTGTTCTTCTTGAAACAAATCCAGCACTAGGTCCTTATGCGGGTTGGATTGGGCTTGTAGCAGGTTTAGTAGCAGGAGCTCTTTATTCAATTCTGCTTGCTGTTTCAACAATCAACTTCAAAGCGGATCATACAATTGCAGGTACAGCGCTTAACTTACTTGCAGGTGGTATTACAATTTACTTGTGCCAAATTATCTTTAATCAACAAAGAACACAATCATTTGCAAAAGGAATTTCAAAAGTAAAAGCAGTTCCAATACTATCCGATATTCCTATTCTTGGTGATATGATGTTTAAAAATATTTATCCAACAATTTTCTTAGCGGTAATCCTTGTATTCATTGTTTACTTCGTTGTATTCAAAACACCTTTTGGATTACGACTTCGCTCATGTGGTGAAAATCCACAAGCAAGTGCTTCAATGGGTATCAACGTATATAAGATGAGATATGCAGGTGTCATCCTATCAGGTTGTCTTGGTGGATTAGCAGGTGCTGTCATGGTTCTTACTTCAGGTGTTCAATACACAATCGCTTCAATTCATGGAGTAGGGTTCATTTCAATTGCAGCATTAATCTTTGGTAAATGGAATCCATTTGGAGTTCTTGGTGCAGCCATTTTCTTTGGTTTCTCATCAGCACTAGGTGTTTATGCAAGTATGATTCCAATACTTAATAAACTACCGTCGGAATTCTTCGCATGTATTCCTTATGTATTCACAATCATTGCCCTAATTGTATTTAGTGGTAAAACAGTGGGACCTAAGGCGGCGGGAGAAATCTACGATTCTGGTAAACGATAACAAGAAGGAGTTAGTTCTAAACTAACTCTTTTTTAATACTTAATTTGAACTTGTGCTTGAATTAACAAGTGAATTGATTTATCATATTAAAAGTAGACCGGTCGTCTACAAAGGGGGATGACATGAAAAAAATTATTTCTTTATTACTTTCATTGTTGTTGATTGCTGGGTGTAATACACCAACAAATAACAATGATTCAATGAAGGCAGGTACTTATACTGCCTCAGCAGCAGGTTATCATGGTGATATTACAATTGCGGTAACTGTTGATAGTGGCAGTATTAAGTCAATTGAAGTAACAGATGAAAATGAAACAGAGGGTATTGGGAAAGCGGCTTTACCTAGTTTAGTAGAGCAAGCTGTAAAGGATCAAACCGTTGAAGTTGATGTAGTAACAGGTGCAACAATTACATCAGAAGGATTTAAGGTAGCATTAAAGGATGCGATGACACAAGCGGGAGCAGACTTATCGAAGTTTTCAAATGCTAGTGGAAATGAGAGTATTGAACAAGTAGAAGAAACAACTGATGTTGTTGTCGTAGGTGGTGGGGTTGCAGGATTATCTGCTGCTTTAACAGCACAACAACAAGGAAGGAAAGTTATTTTAGTTGAAAAAATGAACATTGCGGGTGGTGCATCTGCAATGGCAGGAGCAGGTACAACTGCAACTGGTAGTAAATGGCAACAAGAGGACGGTTATAAAGATTCTCCTGAATCATTAAAGGAAGATATGCTAAAAAATGGTCACAACTACAATGATGAAGCTACTCTTGATATCTTTGTCAATACTGTAGGTGCGGCATTTGATTGGATCGTAAGTGAAGAGGGTGCTCATGTTCCTTATGTACGTACTGAGGGTGGAGGAAGAACATATTCTGCTGAAGGAAGAGGAGCAGGTGTTGTAACTAGCCTGACAAACTCTTTTACTGAAGGTGGAGGTACTCTTTACTTAGGAACAAAGGGAACTGAACTTATTGTAGAAGATAACGTTGTAAAAGGTATTAAGGCAACTGCAAAGGGTAAAGAATATACAATACATGCAGATGCAGTTATCTTAGCAACAGGTGGTTTTGGAAACAATGATGAAATGATTCCAGAAGAAATTCAAAATGAATATGTATATGCAGGTGCAGCTGGTGCAGATGGTGATGGATTAAAGATGGCAGAGGCAGTTGATGCAGCTACAATCAATATGGAATTCATCAATGTTCAACCAAATAGTATTGTTATGCCAAGCGGTCTTGGACAATATACAAATCCTGGTGTTGGTAAAGCTTACGCAGTAGGAGGAGCATTCTTAGTAAATGAAAATGGTGAACGTTTTACTAACGAACAAGGCAATGCATATGATTTAATTCAAGCAATGAAAGTAAACAAAGCAAACTACTTAATTCTAAATGAAGAAGCATTCAATGCATTCAATGAAGGAATGATGGCTAGTAAAATTTATAGCGAAGATGATGTAAAAGAATGGTTAGCAAATGCAGGAGTTTCAAATCCAGTCATGATTGAAGGAAAAACACTTGCTGATTTAGAAACAAGTCTTTCTTTACCAGGGGGATCACTTAATGCATCTGCCGAGAAATTTGATGCAAGTGTAAAACAAGGTAAAGATGAATATGGTCGTGAATTAAAGGGTGAAATCACAACAGAAGGGCCTTATTATGCAATTCAAATGTGGTTACGTTATTATGCAACATTGGGTGGTTTAAAAATCAATGACAACATGCAAGTAGTCAATACAAAGAATGAACCAATTCAAGGTTTATATGCAGCAGGAGAAGTTGTTGGTGGTCTTGAAGGAGATATCTACTATGGTGGATCATTATTTGGATGGGCTGTTACAAGTGGTCATAATGCTGGTTTAAGTGTAATTGAAGAATAAAGTAATAAACCATGAATTCAGATGAATTTGTGGTTTTTATTTCGTAATTTTTTATTTTCTTGTATAATGGAATTATGAATAAAAAAGAAATGATCATACAGCATGCGGCTTATTTATTTTCAGAAAGAGGCTACTATGGAGTTGGACTTACAGAACTGCTGAAAGTTTGTGAGATTCCAAAAGGAAGTTTTTATTATTATTTTCCAGATGGTAAAATCCAACTGATTAAAGAGGTTTTAGATGCAAGTTACATTCAAATGAAAACTGGCATAGAAAACTCTCATTTTAAGAATGAGACAAATCCCCTCAAAGCATTTGAAAATATGGCTGACTTCTTGGCTGCAAACGTTGAAAAAAGATCTTACTTCAGTTCCTTGTTATTAACAATGATATCCATTGAATCTGTCTATCTTGATGAAGATGTCAACCAAACATGCAAACATATTTATGATGAATGGCAAGCATTATATGCCCAAAAATTTTTCGACTTTGGTTATTCAAAAGAAGAGTCTTATGAAAAAGCACAAGCTGTATTTGCACTGATTCATGGTTCTATGATTTCATCTTGGATTAAGAAGGATTCAAGCGACTTAAAGATGATTAAAAAATCTTTAGCACGTATTATTGAAAAATGATTGATACAATGACTTTCACTAAGGAAGTCATTTTTTAATACGAAAATGAGATAAAATGGCAGGATAATTGCTATTTGTTTCAAAAATATGTAAAATTTACAGAAAACTATTGAAATAAATTTACATTTGCGTTACACTATGTTCATTCTTAGGAGGAAAAAAGTATGAAAGAGTTTAATGGTATTGAAGAATTAGAAATGTTTCAAGTAGAAGATGAAGTTAAGGAGTATTCAAGTTTAACTGAATTGTTAAATGATAACTCAAACAAAAAATCTATGGAAAACCAAACTTTCAATAGTTTGAGTTCACTTTTTTCTGCCCGACGTAGCTTCTAAGAAAACTACAAAAAAGAATAAAACAATCTATTAAATAAGGAAGCAATGCTTCCTTATTTTATTTCTTATATGATATAGTAAGGATAATAAAGTTGAGGTAGAACTATGGAATTAGTGATAAAGAAATTTGAAGAGTTAACAATCTATGAATTGTATGAAATATTAAAATTAAGAACTGATGTCTTTGTTGTTGAACAAAATTGTCCGTATCCTGAAGTGGATAATAAAGACCAATTTGCATATCATGTTTATTTAAAAGATGATGAGGGTATTCAAGCTTATTTAAGAGTTCTTGAAGCGGGTATCTCCTATGAGGATGTTTCTATTGGACGTGTAATTTCTAAACAAAGAAGAACAGGTTTAGGTACAACCTTAATTAAGGCAGGAATTGATGTTGCAAAAAATAAGTATAATGCTTCACAAATTAAAATAGAAGCACAAACCTATGCTAAAACATTCTATGAAAATGTTGGCTTTGTTCAAAGTAGTGAAGAATTTCTGGAGGATGGAATTCCTCACATTGAAATGATTTTAAGTTTATAACGATATAATAGGTTCGGAGATCCGAACCTTTTTTATGCAAACGAAGTATTAATCTTTTGAGTCTCTTGATAAGAATGATACTTTCTCTGCAATAACTTCTGCATTGTAATAAGTGACATCGTTGTTAGCGCTATGAACATTTGCTTGAAGTCTACCACGAACTCCAATCAATGATCCAGGAGTACAAATTGACATGCATTCCTCAGCAACACCACGCCAGAGTGTAATACTGAATGTATCAATGTCAACTTCACCGTTAGCATTTCTAAATCCTCGCTCTACATCAAGTAACAAGGTTGCATTTGCGATACCATTTGCTGTTTTTTTAATAACTGGCATCTCTTTAACTTTTCCTACCAATACACATTGATTTAACATAAAACCCTCCATTTCTAAAATTAGTATAAATAGAGAAAAGTAATCATGCAAAAAGCCATATTTGCATAAACGGGTGTGTTTAAGCAAATATGGCCTAGGTGTATTTGTATATTTGGTGGTTATTGAGCAGATTTGATAATTGAAATAGAATAATTACTAAAATCCATCTCTTTAACAATTTCATTGCAATCTTCGACTGTGAGATTCTTAATCACATCAATTGTTTCAAACATATTAACACCAGTTAACTCATGTCTAAAATATTGAACTGTGATGTTATCTGGCTGATTGAATACCGATAAAGTTTCACCAAGTGATCGATTCTTTAATTGCATTAAAGCTTCTTTTGATATTCCTTTTTCTTTGAGTGTTTGGATTTCATCTAGAATAAATTGTTCGAATTCTTTCTCATTAATTCCTTCATCAAAGAAAAGGGTAAGTGCATAATCTTTTGAAAACTCTGATTCATAATCAAAGTAAGGCGATATTTTGTGATTTGTAATCCACTTTTGGTAATCGGGATTCATTGTAGTAAAGTGACTTTCAAAGATAAAACGAAATGCCCAGTCTGTTTTAACACGATTTAAGTCGGTTTGATTTAAACCACTGAACTTAAATCCAATACATGTTTTTTGATTCTGAACATCCATATGAATTATCTTCTCTTGCAGTAAGACTTCATTTGGCTCTTTGTCAAAATAGCGTTTAATTTCTTTGAATTCAGGAAATGTTTTTCTTGCTTGATTTTCTTTAATCAATTGAATAATCATTTCAGGATTTTTTGGAGTTACAGCAATAAGTGTCATTTTTTGAGGATGATAATTTAAAGAGTAACATGTTTCTAAATCTTGTTTAGTTGTTTTATTTACTGAATCACAGGTACCACCAATATCATTTTTAATTGGATGATTTTTGTACATTGATTTAAAGGTTTCAAAGATTAATCGGCTATCTGGCATCTCAAGGTACATGTTTAATTCTTGGCAAATAATTCCTTTTTCTTTTTCAACAGATTGCTCTGTTATTCTTAAATCTTGTACGAAATCTAGAAGAAGATTTAATGGTTTATCAACATCTTCATCACTTGTATCAAAATAGTATACAGTTTCATTGTATGAGGTAAAGGCATTTACATTTGCACCTAGTGCTGAATATTCATTCATAACATCGCCTTCTTCAGATTCAAACAATTTATGTTCAAGGAAATGGGCAATACCTTCTGGAAAGCTAAGAATTTGATTATCGCTTGTTTTTTGTGATGAGTCTAAACTTCCATAGGGTGTAGCGAATAAACAGGCTGTAGTTGCAAAATCTGGCTTATGCCAAACAACAATCTTTAAACCATTATCGCAAGTATCGGTGTAAATCATTTCATTGAGTGTGTTTTTTAATTTATTCATGATGATCCTCCTGCATTAAACAATAAGTAAGTTTTGGTTCAACTTGTTTGAATGCGTTGATGCAGTCTTCTTTTGTACATTGCCTTAATTTTTCAATTACATTTTCTATACGCAAGGAATCATTAAACAAGACTTCACGATAATCAAGAGTTAGACATGATTTTTGTGAATCAATACTTGAACGTAGGATGTTGATGTTCATTTTCTTTGTTGTCTCAAGTAATTCATCATCAAAGTCACCTTCTTTGATACGTTGAAGTTGTTTAAGGATTAAGTCTTTTACTTCTTCATAATTCTTTCCATCAATTGCAGTTTGAACTGTAATTAATCCATCATAATTATCAATACGTGATGAAATACTATAGCATAGACTTCTTTTCTCTCTTACTTCTTGGAATAGATAGGATGTTGGGAAACTTCCAAATAACCCATTAGCAAGAAGTATAGCAGGGTAACTCTCATCCAACATGGTTTGATTTGTTGTAAACATCATGACAACACGTGTTTGTGAGATTGCTTTTTGCTCAATAATCTCATCATGATTTTCGCGAATGTTTTTATCAAGGACATCAAGAATAGAATGTTTTTCATTGAATTTAAACTTTGATTGTATTCTTGCTGTAACATCCTCTTCGTCATAATTTCCAAGTACAAAGATATCCAAAGCATCGTCTTCAATAAGTTGATGATATGCCTTAACGACATCTTCATTTGTACAACTCTTTATTTCCTCAATGGTAGGCAATGCTTTTAACTCTTGTGTTGTATTGAAAAGACGCTTTGCTTGATCATTTGCGTGATTACCTGGTTGATCATGAAATGATTGAATCATAAGTACTAATCGCTCTTTCATTTCTTTAAAAAGTGTTTCATCAAAAAGACCATTCATAATTCTAGGGTGATAAATAAATTCATTCAAGACATCAATTTGCTTTGTGAGTAAATCTTCATTTACCACATTCCCATTTAGTGTTGATAGACGAAATTCAATCACATCTAGTTTGCCATAAGTATCGCGTAAGACTTTATAATTTGAACCGTATAATGTATCTAAACAGCGTGTCACCGCATCTTTAGTTGGATAGGCAATACACGTATCATTTAATATTTGGGTAAGAAAGGTACGTGCTGCACGATTGGTATTAGAAATTAAGTTTTTATAACGAAATGATAAAGTAATATCATTAAACTTTTCAGTTTTATGGTGATGTAAATTCACATTTTTGCTGATTTCAAGTGTTTTCATATGATTCCTCCTATCTAACAAGTATAGCGTATTTCGATTGAATTAGCACGCCTATGCCTTTAATTCTTGATACAAAAAGTTTATAATAAATAAAATGGAGATGACAAATATGAACAAGAGAAAACCATGTTTAGTAGTAATTGATATGATTAATGGATTTATCTTTGAAGGAGCGCTAAGCGATCAATCAATAAATTCAATCACAAGTAATATTTCTGATTTATCAAAAAAGTTTATTGAGAAAGAGTATCCAATATTAAATTTTAGAGATTCTCATCAAAAAGAGAGTAAAGAATTTGGAGCATTTCCTCCTCATTGTTTAGAAGGAACAAGTGAATCTCAATTAATAGATGCATTAAAACCATATGAAAATCATATGGTTACAATACTTAAAAATTCAACGAATGGATTTATGGCTCCTAAATTTTTAGAAACATTTAATGCATTGGATTGTGATGAATATATTTGTGTGGGTTGTTGTACAGATATTTGTGTTCTACAATTTGCGATATCTCTTCAAAGTTATATTAATGAACACAATTTAGATATTAAAGTTACAGTAGTTCAAGATAGTGTTGAAACTTTTGGAATGCCAGGGCATAGTCAAAATGAATACAATAAAATGGCATTTTCTATTTTAAGAGGTGCAGGTATTTATATAGCTGAAAGTGCAAAGGAGATTTGCAATGGACTTTAAAGAATTGATGTTGATGACTGATTTCTATGAATTTACGATGTCATATGCTTACTTCAAGCAAAACAAGCACAATGAAATTGCATATTTTGATATGTTTATTCGAAGAATACCTGATGGTGGCGGATTTATGATATTTAACGGACTTCATCGTTTTATTGATTTTGTGAAGGACTTTAAATTTGATGAGGAATGCATTGATTATTTGCGTAAGACAAATTATTTCGATGAAGAATTTCTAGCTTATTTAAAAGATTTGAAACTCAATGTAGATGTTTGGTCAGTAAAAGAGGGTACACCTATTTTTGCGAATGAACCGTTAGTAACAATTCGTGGAACACTTATTCAAGCACAACTACTAGAAACAATCTTATTAATTTGTATAAACTATTCAACGCTAGTTACAACCAAAGCGTATCGTATCGCTCGTGCAGCTCAGGGAAGAGGAGTACTTGAAATGGGTTCTCGTCGTGCCCATGGTGTGGATGCAGCGATTGAGGGTGCTAGAGCAGCTTATATTGCAGGTTGTAGTGCAACTGCTTGTACAGCGACTGGTGAAAAGTATGGTGTGCCAGTAACGGGTACAATCGCTCACAGCTATATTCAATTACATGATTCAGAACTTGAAGCATTTAGAAGTTATGCGGAAGTAACACCAGATAATTGCACCTTGTTGGTGGATACTTATGATACCCTTCATTCAGGGATCCCCAATGCAATCAAAGTAGCCAAAGAATATTTAATTCCAAATGGTCATCGCTTAAAAGGAATTCGTATTGATTCAGGCGATTTAGCTTACCTATCAAAAAAAGCACGTAAATTGTTGGATGCAGAAGGGTTAGAAGACTGTAAAATTGTAGTATCCAATTCACTAGATGAATACATTATCGATGATTTGATTTTACAAGATGCGAAGATTGATTCATTTGGTGTAGGTGAGAATTTGATTACGGCAAAGAGTACACCTGTTATTGGTGGTGTATACAAAGTGGTAGCCAATGAAAAGAATGGTGAAATTATACCAAAGATTAAAATCAGTGGCAATGTAGAGAAAGTAACAAATCCTGGATTTAAGAAAGTCATTCGTTTCTATGATAATGATACAAATCAAGCTATTGCGGATATTTTAGCGCTTAAAGATGAAGTGATTAGTAAAGATGAATATTTACTATTTGATCCAACAGCACCATGGAAACAAAAACGAATTCGTAACTATCACTATGTTGAACTTCAAGTCCCTATTTTCGTAAATGGTCAATGTGTCTATCATGCACCAAGTACAGAAGAAGTAAGACAATATTGCGTTGAACAAATGGATACATTGTGGGAAGAAGTAAAGCGTTTGCGTTATCCACATCGTTATTATGTTGATTATTCGCAAAAATTATTTGATTTGAAAAATGATTTAATTAAACAAAATACGATGGATATATAAAAACACGGGAAACCGTGTTTTTGATTTATTCATTAAGGATGTGTTGAGCAATCCATTTAGCGACACCATCTTGATCATTTGACTCACAAATAGTAGTAGCATATTGTTTGATTTCAGGTGCGCCATTATCTACAACGATTGCTTGCCCAGCATTCATCAATAGGTCAAGATCATTGTAATCATCACCAAAAGCAATGACATCTTTTAGTGTTATGTTAAGGTGTCTACACAAATCTTCTAAACCTGTTAGTTTTGATACTTTCTCATTGAGTAGTACAAAGTATGTTGGATTATTCTTTGCGGTAATGAGTTTGCAATGATAAGGACTTGTGTCAAAATTGAGTATTAATTCAGGATGCCTTGTAACAAGAGAGATTTTTTGTATTTCTTTTGTATTAATTAAAGAGTAATTAGTATATTCATGGACATGATCGCCTGTTACTAAAGTCTCATTGTTTGTAAGGATTACATCGGGATAAGTTATGTTTACATAGGTATCAGGTAGTTTTAATAAGGATTCAATTAGGTCTTTTGCATTTGTTTCATCAACTGGATATTCACTGACTATTTTAGAATGATAACTAGTTTTTGCACCATTTAAGGATATAATCCCATCCGCTTTAATAGCTTCAACATAATTATTCGCTCTTAAATAAGAGCGTCCTGTCGCGACAATTACTTTGATATCGTCCCTGTTATCTAATTTTGCAAATACATTTTTTGTAAAATCGGAAACTAGTTTGTCTGTATGGAGTAGTGTTTGGTCTAAATCAATAGCTAATAATTTCATATGTCAAACCTCCCTTTTTACCTATTATAATACTCCTGAATTAACTATAATATAAGTACATCTTCACATAAAGTTCAAGTTCAAAACATTTTCTTTTCACAAAGAGTTGGTATAGTATGAACGTACAAAGGAGGAAATACAATGTTTGAATCAAAAAATGATAAATTGATTAATAAAGTCTGGAATGAGACAGAAAATAAAGAAAAACAAGAAGAAATGAAAACAGAAGAAGTACGTGAAGAAGTAAAAGTTGAAAGTGAACCTGTAAAAGAATCGGTAAAGGTTGAAAGAAAAGAACCTAAAAATTACTCTACAACTAAATTACTTGTTTCAGTTGCACTAGTGGCGGGAACATTTGGATTTGGTGGAAGTTATTTAGCAAATCAAATTCAAGGACCACGTAGTACTATTGTTCAAAATAGTACGTCAAATATTGCCAATACAAGTCTAGGTAGTGATGGTTTATCAATGCAAAAAATTATTGAAAATACAGCACCGAGTGTGGTTGAAATTAGAACGGAAACAGTTTCTAATGGCTTCATGCTTCAAGAATATGTATCAGAAGGTGCAGGTTCAGGTGTTGTGCTTACAAGTGATGGGTATATTGTTACAAATAACCATGTCATCAACAATGCAAGAAACATCAATGTGACCTTATCAGATGGTACAACTTATGTGGCTGAATTAATTGGAACAGATCCAACGACAGATTTGGCAGTCATTAAGGTTGATGCAAAAGGATTAAGTGCGGCAGTTATTGGAAATTCAGATAACTTAAAAGTTGGTGATGGGGTTATCGCTATTGGTAATCCGCTAGGTACCCTTGGTGGATCAGCTACAGATGGTATTATTAGTGCATTAAATCGTGAAATCACAATCGATAACGAAACGATGAATTTACTTCAAACCAATGCTGCAGTAAACCCTGGTAACTCAGGCGGTGGACTATTTAATGGTGCTGGTGAGTTAATTGGAATTGTTAATGCAAAATCAAGTGGTAGCGATGTTGAAGGATTGGGATTTGCGATTCCATCGAATGATGTAGTCAATGTTGCAGACCAACTTATCAACAATGGTTATGTTTCAAATCGTGCAACAATTGGTGTTTATTTATCAGAAGTAACACAAAACAATGGACAAGTTGTTCCTGGGTTATACATTAGTGAAGTTATTGAAGGATCAGGTGCTCAAAAGGCTGGACTTCAAGCTTATGACCGTATTATCTTTGTAGGTGATACAGAAATTACAAGTTATAGTGATTTGAAGAAAATTATTAAAGAATACAATGTAGGTGATACAATCCAAATGACTGTGGTACGTGATGGTAAACAAATTGTTACAGATGTAACGCTTACTGAATCAAAACAATAGGATAAACTTATAAAACAGATGCAAAAAATGCGTCTGTTTTCTTTTGTTTTATGGTATCATAGTGTGGAAAGGCGTTGATATTATGGCATTTGATTCATTAAGTAATAGACTGAATAAAGCTTTACGTGATTTATCAGGTAAAGGAAGACTTACAGAAAAAAATATGGAGGATATGCTAAAGGAAGTCAGAATTGCACTTCTAGAGGCAGATGTAAATTATAAAATCGTAAAAGATTTTTTAGTGCGTGTTAAGGAAAAATCACTCGGGACAGATGTATTGGAAGCAGTTGATCCTTCAAGCATGGTGGTTAAAATTGTACACGATGAAATCGTTGAACTATTAGGAACACAAGAAGCAACTCTTAATTATGCAGAAGATGGTATGACTGTCATCATGATGGTTGGGTTACAAGGTACAGGTAAAACAACATCTATCGCAAAAGTTGCGAATTTAGTTAAGAAAAAACATAATCGTAATCCACTTCTTGTTGCAGCGGATATTATTCGTCCAGCAGCAATTGAACAACTTCAAACATTGGGTAAATCTATTGATGTTGAAGTATTTACAAAGGGAATTGAAACACCGGCTACAGAAACTGTAAAACAAGCGATGCTTTATGCAAAAGAAAAAGGCTATGATACAGTGTTCATTGATACGGCAGGACGTTTGCACATTGATGAAGAATTGATGAATGAATTAAAAGAAATCGAGAATTTAGTTCATCCTAATGATATCTTATTAACAGTAGATGCAATGACAGGACAAGATATTGTCCAAGTGGCGAAATCATTCCATGAACAATTGAATGTTACAGGTTTAGTTGTTACTAAATTTGATGGTGATTCTCGTGGTGGTGGTGTTCTATCTGTTCGTTCCATTACACAAGTTCCTGTAAAGTTTGTTGGTCAAGGTGAAAAGATTGATGATTTAGAGTTATTCTATCCAGATCGTATGGCTGATCGAATTTTGGGTATGGGTGATATTGTTACTCTTGTTGAGCAAGCCCAAGAAAAAATGGATTTAGAAGAATCTGAGAGAGCTGCAAAACGAATGATGGAAGGTACATTCACGATGGAGGATATGTTAAGCCAACTTGAACAAGTATCGAAGATGGGTCCTATTGGTGGTATCTTAAAGATGCTTCCAGGCATGAACCAATATGCTGACATGATTAATGATGCAGATGCTGAAAAAGGATTAAAGAAGCAAAAAGCAATCATTCAAAGTATGACACTAGAAGAAAGAGAAGATCCTTCCATATTAAATAATCGTCGAAAGAATAGAATTGCCAAGGGAAGTGGCTCTACGCCACAAGAAGTATCCAAGATGGTAAGTCAGTTTGAGAAAATGCAAAAAATGATGAAACAGATGGGTGCTTTAAGTAAAGGTGGTAAACTACCAAATCTTGGTGGTATGTTTGGTAAAAAATAAATTTCAAGGTGTTAAGCAAAAAGACTTGACACCTTGTTTCGTTTCTTATATTATAGTAAAGGTTAAATAACAAGGAGGAAATCACAATGGCAGTTAAATTACGTTTAAAAAGAATGGGTGCAAAGAAGGCTCCTTTCTATAGAATTGTTGCAGCAGATTCACGTTCTCCAAGAGATGGACGCGACATTGAAACTATCGGTTTCTATAACCCTACAACTCAACCAGCTACAGTTAAATTAGATACTGAATTAGCGATGAAATGGTTAAGTGTAGGTGCTCAACCTTCTGATACAGTTCGTAATATCTTATCCAAAGAAGGTGTTATGAAAACTTTCCACGAATCTAAGAAAAGCGCAAAATAGTTATGGTAGAATTAGAAAAAGTATTGCTTAATCTTGTAACACCAATGGTGGAAGAGGCAAATTCTTTGGATGTTCGTCAGATGCCTAGCTTAAATGAGAACGAAATCATACTTTATGTTTACGCTAAGAGTGAAGATGTTGCTCGTTTAATTGGACGTCAAGGTTCTATGGCATCAGCACTTAGACAAATGATGTCTATTGCTTCTAGAATTGAAGATAAGAAGATTACGATCAAATTTGAAACATTAACACTATAGGATGCTTGTGCATCCTTTTTCTTTCTTGATAGGAGAAATACGATGGATAAATTAAAAATAGGCGTTATTACAAATACATTTGGCATTAAAGGGGAACTAAAAATAAAAAGTTTCACTGATTTTACTGAGGAAAGATTTGCAAAAGGAAGTAAAGTGGAACTGCTCATTCAGGACAAGTACAAAGAAATGACAATCCAAAGTGCTAAAGAGCATAAAGGAATGATGATCATTCAATTCAAAGGATATGAAAATATCAATGATGTAGAATGTTTTAAAGGCGTTGAGTTGTATATTAACAAAAGTGATTTACATCCTCTTAAAAATGGTGAATATTATTTCTTTGAGTTAGTAGGTCTTACAGTTGTAAATGAAACAGGAGATCCTTTGGGTACTGTATTAAGAGTAGAAGAAGGCTTAGCTCACAACTTATTACGCATAGAGAAATTAGATGGTTCTACAGGCCTTGTTCCATATAATCCAGCATTTATATTGCGTGTGGATATGGCAAAGAAAATCATCCAAATTAAAGTTATTGAGGGATTGTTATGAGAATAACAATTTTAACGCTATTCCCTGAAATGTTTGATGGATTTGTTCATACGAGTATTATTGCTCGTGCTATCAAGCAAGAAAAAGTGACAGTTGAATGTATAAATATCCGTGATTTTACATTGGATAAGCACAATCATGTTGATGATACTCCATTTGGAGGGGGTCGTGGCATGGTGATGATGTGCCAACCTGTTTTGGATGCATTGGCATCGGTAAGAACTGAGAATTCAAAGGTATTGTTACTTGCGGCAGCAGGGGAAACATTTACACAAAAGAAAGCTCGTGAGTATGCATCAATTGAACACTTGATCTTAATTTGTGGTCACTATGAGGGGTTAGATGCCCGTATTTATGATTATGTTGATGGGTTGCTTAGCATTGGTGACTATATTTTAACAGGTGGAGAATTAGCATCGATGATTGTTTCTGATGCAGTTATTCGTTTATTAGATGGTGTCATTATGGAAGAGAGTCACCAAGATGAATCCTTTGAAAATGGACTATTGGAGTATCCACATTATACAAAACCGGTTGAATATGATGGTAAAAAAGTTCCTGATGTACTCTTATCTGGACATCACGAAAACATTCGACAATATCGCTTAAAAGAATCACTAAAGAATACTTATATAAATCGTCCAGATTTGTTAGAAAATCGTGAATTTAGCAAAGAAGAAGTAAAGCTACTTGAAGCTATAAAATCAGAAAATAAACTTTAAGATAGAATGAAGACATTGAAATAAAGAAAAGATTACCACTAAATGTTTACTTGCAATTCAAGTAGGACTATGGTATCATTTTCTAGCCTAATGGCGTCAATGTTCCGCTGATCACTGGATGAATGAACAATTGATTTACTTGATGAAAAGGAGAAAATGAAGATGAATTTAAACTTAGTAAATGAAATTACTAAAGATCAACTTCGCACAGACATTCCTGACTTCCGTCCAGGTTGTACAGTACGCGTTGACGTAAGAATTAAAGAAGGAGACAAATCTCGTATCCAAGCATTCGAAGGATTAGTAATCGTTAAGCAAGGAAGAGGTATTGGAGAAACATTCACTGTTCGTAAAATTAGTAGTGGTGTTGGGGTAGAAAGAACTTTCCCAGTTCATTCACCAATTATCGACAAAATTACAGTAGTTCGTAAAGGTAAAGTTAGAAGATCTAAACTATTCTACTTACGTGGACTTTCTGGTAAAGCTGCTCGTATTAAAGAAATTCGTTAATTTAAGCCGGTTATCCGGCTTTTATTGTATAATAGACATGAGGTGTCGGTGATGAAAGATATAAATTGGAAAGCTGAAATATTGGATTTCTTAAAAACATTGTTAATTAGTTTTATTATCATCTTTGTAATTACAAAGTTTATTGCAAGGCCAGTACGTGTTAATCAAAATTCAATGTATCCAACAGTGATTGATCAATCTGTGGGAGTAACCAATATTTTCTCAGTAGAAGTATTGCATGATATCAATCGATTTGATATTGTTGTGGTCAAAACGGATGATGGGAAGAATTTAATTAAAAGAGTAGTTGGATTACCTAATGAAACATTATCTTTTAAGAATGATGTACTTTATATTAATGAACTACCTATTGAACAACCATTCTTTGATCAAAAATATGTAGATGAAGAAAAAGAAAAATTTGGTTTATTTACAAATGATATACAAGAAATTACACTAGGACCTGATGAAATATTTTGTTTAGGTGATAATCGTCCTTATTCAAAAGATTCAAGAGAGTATGGTCCATTTAAAGAATCACAAGTAATGGGAAAAGGAATTTTTATTCTTTATCCATTTAATCGTTTTGGAAGTGTTGATTAAATAATAAAGAGGAGGTGAAGTTATGCCAGAGAATGAGAATAATCAAGAAATGATGAATATTAACTGGTTTCCAGGTCATATGACTCGTGCTAAAAGGCAAATGCAAGAAGCATTGAAAACTGTAGATATGGTCATCGAATTAAGAGATAGTCGTATACCCAATGCGAGTAAAAATCCAATGATTGAACAGCTTATTCAAGGTAAACCTCGTTTAATTCTTTTATCTAAAAAAGATAAAGGGGATAACAAAGAAATCGAGAAATGGATTCAAGCATTATCGAATGATACAACGATGGTTGTTTCGGTAGATTTAATCCATGATAACGTTGTCGAAATTATTGTAAATGCTTGTAAGAAAGTAATGAAGCCTAAGATTGATAAACAAATTTCAAGAGGGATAAGACCACGAGCAATTCGAGCGATGGTGTGTGGAATTCCCAATGTTGGTAAATCTACATTGATTAACCGCATTGTTAAGAAGAAAGTTGCGGAAACTGCCAATAAACCTGGAGTTACACGTGCTTTGAAATGGATTAAGTTAAATAAAGATTTAGAATTATTGGATACACCAGGTGTGTTGTGGCCAAAATTTGAAGATCCTGAAGTAGGATATTATTTGGCATTGACAGGTGCAATAAGAGATGAAATCTTAAATTTAGAAGAAATTGCAGCATTTGCGATGAAACGATTAATTGCACAATATCCAGAAAATCTTACCCATCTTTATGGTATAGAAGTGGTGGATGATCCTTACAAAATGATTGAAGAAATTGGAAGAAGTAAAAACTTAATTAAAGCAAATAATGAAGTGGATTATGATCGTTCCGTTGATTTCTTTATCAAAGATGTTAGAGCTGACAAATGTGGGAGAATTACGTGGGAGAAAGTAGATGTCTAAGCATACTACAAACGAATACGAAACTCTTTATTGGGGACAATCAAGACTGATTGTTGGACTTGATGAAGCAGGAAGAGGACCACTTGCAGGGCCTTTGGTTGTTGCGGGTGTTGTGTTTAATCAAGGATATGAGAATGATGATATTTATGATTCAAAAGGGATATCATTAAAGAAAAGAGAATCACTTTATGATTTAATTCTTGAAGAAGCAAAAGAATATTTTATTGAAATTATAGAACCAAAAGTAATTGATGATGAGAATATTTATCGCGCTACTCAAAATGCAATGGATCGAATTGCATCAAAGGCAAGTGTAGGGGTTGTTTTAACCGATGCAATGCCTTTACCAAACCAAACAAAAGAAGTTGTCTCTTTAATTAAAGGTGATCAAAAAAGTATAAGTATTGCTGCTGCAAGTATTCTTGCAAAAGTAACACGTGATCGCATCATGATTGAATATGATAAACAGTATCCAGCGTATGGATTTAAGCAACATAAAGGATATCCTACCAAACAACATCTAGAAGCACTAGAAAAGTATGGTGTCTTAGAAATACATAGAAGAAGTTATGGACCTGTTCAAAACTGCTTGCAAATGAAATTGGATTTATAAAAGTGGGAAACCACTTTTTATTTCGTATATAAAAGTAGGTGATATGATGAAATATTCAGAGAGAATAGCTTACTATGCTTATGAAGTAGAAGGTGATTGGGATAAAATTGCACTCAAAATCAAAAATCATGATGAACCTATAATTACACCTATCCTGGAACAATATGTGACCATTGTTGATCATGAGTACCCAAATCAATTAAGAGATTTAAGATTTCCTCCTTGGATTTTATTTTATCAAGGAGATTTATCATTAACTAAAAAATCATGTATGAGTGTTATTGGTACTCGAAATCCAAGTGAATATGGAAATTTTGTAACGGAGAAATTAGTTGAAGATTTGGCGAATCGCTATGTAATTGTATCAGGTCTTGCTAAAGGAATTGATGCAAAAGCGCACGAAGTAGCTTTGAAAAAGGGTAAAACAATTGCAGTTATTGGAAGTGGATTGAGCATAAATTATCCAAGTTGTAATCAAAAGATATATGATGAACTAAAGAATAAACATCTGATTTTATCAGAATATCCGTTTTATACCAAAGTAAAACGTCATCATTTTCCTTGGCGAAATCGCATCATTGCAGCATTATCTAAAGCTTGTATTGTGTGTGAAGCAAGGATTAAAAGTGGCACAATGCTCACGGTAAATGAGGCTATTTCCTTATCAAAAGAGGTTTATGTGGTACCTCATCGTTTGGGTGAAAAAGAGGGTGAGGGATGCAATTTATTGATTGATCAAGGAGCTCAAATCATTCCATCGCTTGATAAAATAGAAATTTAAATACATTGCAATGTGTTGAAAAGTGTGTTAATTTAGGATATCGTAAACAATACAAGAGTTTGGATAATAACATTTCGAGGTGAAAAGTATGAAAAATTTAGTGATTGTGGAATCACCATCAAAGTCAAAAACAATTGAAAAATATTTAGGAAAGGATTTCGAAGTTGTCTCAAGTAAGGGACACATTCGTGATCTTGCAATAAAAGGAAAAGATGGACTCGGTGTCGATGTTGAAAATGATTTTGCACCTAGCTATTCTGTAAGTAAGGAAAAGAAGGATGTTGTAAAAGATTTAAAGGCTCGTGCTAAAAAAGTAGATCAAGTCTATCTTGCAACTGACCCGGACCGTGAGGGAGAAGCAATTTCATGGCATCTTGCACAAGTATTAGGATTAGATGTGGATGATGTCAATCGTGTTGTTTTCAATGAAATCACAAAAGATGCCGTATTGGGTGCTTTTGATCATCCTCGTACCATTGATATGGGGCTTGTGCGTTCACAAGAAACTCGTCGTATCTTAGACCGTATCATTGGATTTAAATTATCAAAACTATTGAAAAATAAAATTAAGAGTAAATCTGCAGGTAGAGTTCAATCTGTTGCTTTAAAATTGATTGTAGATAGAGAAAAAGAAATCAAAGCATTTATTCCAGAAGAGTATTGGACACTGGATGCTATCTTTAATAAGGATGGTAAAGAATTCAATGCGAGCTTAGCTAAGATAAATGGCAAGAAAGCAGAACTTAAAAATGAAGTTGATGCAAAAGCTGCTTATGAAGCATGTCTTGGTGAATTTGAAATAACCAACGTTAAGAAACAAGTACGTAAGAAAGAACCAAAACTACCTTTTATTACTTCTACTCTTCAACAAGAAGCATCAACTAAGTTAGGATTTAGTGCAAAACGAACTATGTCAATTGCACAAAGACTTTATGAAGGGATTGAATTAAAAAGTAGTACAGAGGGGTTAATTACTTATATGCGTACCGATAGTACTCGTTTAAGTGATGTATTTATTAAAGCAGCTCACGAAAAAATCGTAGATGATTTTGGTAAGGATTATTTAGGAAACTATAAAGTTAAGAATGATGAAAACAGTCAAGATGCCCATGAAGGGATTCGTCCAACTAATTTAGCGAATACGCCAGAAGAAGTGAAAGACTATTTAAGTGCAGAACAATATAAACTTTATAAAATGATTTATGCTAGAGCACTAGCATCTTTAATGGCACCTGCAAAAACAAATACAGTTGCGGTTACCTTATCACAAAATAAACATGATTTTACTGCCAATGGAACAGAGCTGGCATTTGATGGTTATTTGGCTGTTTATTCTGATTATGAATCAAGTAAAGATGTAATTTTACCAGAACTAAATGAAAAAGAAACAATGAATGCAAAAGAATTAAAAAGCAATCAACACTTTACTGAGCCACCACTTCGTTACAGTGAAGCTCGTTTAATTAAACAAATGGAAGAAGAAGGTATTGGTAGACCAAGTACTTATTCAATGATCATTGATACGATTCAAGCTAGAGGTTATGTAAGTTTAGAAAAAAGTACAGAAACATCAAAGACGAAAGTATTCTTCCCAACAGAGCAAGGTGAGTTAACAACTGAGAAATTAGATCAGTATTTTAATGACATCATTAATGTTAAATATACAGCACAAATGGAAAGTGAATTAGATGGAATTGCTGATGGGGAAACAGATTATGTTAAATCATTAAGAGATTTCTATAATCGTTTTGAACCACTTGTAGATCATGCATATGAAAATATGGAAAAGATCGAAGCTGAAAAAGTGGGTGAAGCATGTCCAGAGTGTGGAAATGATTTAGTTTATCGTGTAGGTCGTTTTGGTAAATTTATTTCATGTAGTACTTTCCCTGAGTGTAAATATACACGTAAGATTGAACAACCTGAAAAAGAAAAACCAGAACCATCAGGTAAAATGTGCCCAGAGTGTGGTGCAGAATTATTAAAACGCAAAAGTCGTTATGGTAATTACTTCTTAGGATGTAGTAATTTTCCTAAATGTAAACATATTGAAAACATTGAAGGTGAAGAAGCGCCTAAGTTTAGAAGAAAGGCAGCAAAGAAAAAATGAGTGATGTAACTGTAGTTGGAGCAGGACTTGCAGGATGTGAAGCATCTTGGCATTTAGCAAATCAAGGTTTTAAAGTGAAACTCGTTGAAATGCGTCCAAAGAAAATGACACCTGCTCATAAAACAGAAAAATTTGCAGAACTTGTATGTTCAAATTCATTGCGCAGTGATGCATTAACCAATGCAGTTGGTTTACTGAAGCAAGAAATGAGAATGTGCAATTCTTTAATTATGAAAATTGCAGATGAAACAAAACTTCCTGCTGGAAGTGCATTGGCGGTTGATCGTGAAGAGTTTTCTCGTCGTGTTAGTGAAGAAATACATAATCATCCAAACATTGAAGTAGTCATGGATGAAATCATAGAAATACCAGAGGGTCCTTGTATTTTAGCAAGTGGACCACTTACTAGTGAACCATTATCGAAAAGTATTCAAGCTTTCTTAGAATCTGCGCAATTTTACTTTTATGATGCAGCAGCGCCTATTATTGAAAAAGAGAGTATTGATTTTTCTAAGGCATATTTTAAATCACGTTATGATAAAGGTGAAGCTGACTATATCAATTGTCCAATGACAAGAGATGAGTTTGATGCTTTTTATCGTGAATTAATACAAGCACAAACAGTACCAATTAAAGAATTTGAAGAAGAAGTATACTTTGAAGGATGTATGCCATTTGAAGTAATGGCTAAAAGAGGAATGCAAACATTACTTTTTGGTCCAATGAAACCAGTAGGACTTGAACACAATGGAGTTCGTCCTTATGCAGTGGTTCAACTTAGACAAGATAATGCAGTTGCCTCTCTTTATAATGTTGTTGGATTTCAAACTCATTTAACTTGGCCTGAGCAAAAAAGAATTTTAAATATGATTCCTGGTTTGGAAAATTGTCAAATTGTACGTTATGGTGTCATGCATCGTAACTCATTTATAAATTCGCCAGTATGTTTAAAAGAAACTTATCAATCTATAAAAAGAGATGATTTGTTTTTTGCAGGACAAATGACTGGAGTTGAAGGTTATGTTGAAAGTGCTGCGTCGGGATTGCTTGCAGGAATCAACATGGCTCAAGTATTAAAGAAACAAGAACCAGTCATCTTGGGAAACAAATGCATGATGGGGGCAATGGTGCACTATATTACTCATGCTGATGCAAAACATTTTCAACCAATGAATGCGAACTTTGGTATACTTAGATTAGAAGGAGACTTTAAGAAAAAAGATAAGAAGGATGCCTATGCACCTCAAGCTCTTAAAGTACTACAAGATAAGTTATGCGAAGTGATACCCTTGATCAAAGTTTAGATCAATTCTTAAATTATATAAAAATGAGTAAATCAGGCTCAAGTAAAACAGAAGATGCTTATCGTAGAGACATCAACCGTTTTATTGAATACTTGATTAGTTTAGATGTGTCTTCTTTTGAAGATGTAACCAAAGAGATTGTAATGGATTATGTTGCACTACTTAGAAATGGTAAAATTGGTGGCAGGAAAGTTACCAACTCAAGTATTTCTAGAGTGTATTCTTCTTTGCGGTCTTTTTTTCGTTACTTGAATCGCTATGAAAATATTGAAAACAATCCAGTGCAAGGATTTAAAAATCCAAAGACGAGCAAGAAGTTGCCAGATTTCTTAACACTGGATCAAGTGCTAGATATTCTTTCGAGCTTTGATATAAGAGATCCTGGAAGTTTGCGTGATCGAGCAATCCTTGAAACTATCTATGCTTGTGGCTTACGTGTAAGTGAAGCAACTACACTTAAAGTAAATGATGTCCATTTTGATCAAGAAGTTTTAATTGTACTTGGAAAAGGAAATAAAGAGAGAATGATTCCTTTTTATCCTAAATGTGGCAGATTACTAAAAAAATATATTCAAGAAGCGCGTAGTCAATTTATCAAAGAGGAACATGGTTATCTTTTTGTTTCAAAGAGTGGTAAACCAGTTTCAAATCGATATGTACAATACATGTTGAAGGATGCTGGGGATCGTTGTGGTATTCCTTTGGAGCTTCATCCCCACATGTTAAGGCACTCTTTTGCAACGCATTTGCTTGATAATGGTGCAGATTTGAGGGTTGTACAAGAACTCTTGGGACATGAAAATTTAGCAACTACTCAAATTTATACCCATATTACGGTAGATCGTTTGAAGAAAGTTGTTAAGATGTCACATCCGCGGTCTAGAAAATAACAAAATCCCTTGTAATTAAAGGGATTTTATGCTATATTATACCTCGGCACGACAGTGCTTAATTCACACATCATGGATTCATTGACTCCGTGCTCAAGTTAGAGTTGTCAATGTTAGAAATGGTGGAGGAAAACAACGGAAGGTGAGGAAAATTAAAATGTCAGTTGTTTCAATGAGAAAGTTATTAGAAAATGGTGTTCATTTCGGACATCAAACACGTAGATGGAATCCTAAGATGAAACCATATATCTACACAGCAAAGAATGGGGTACACATTATCGACTTAGCACAAACACAAACTATGTTAGATGATGCTTATGCAGCAATGAAGGATATCACTGAAAAAGGTGGTAAAGTATTATTCGTTGGTACAAAGAAACAAGCTCAAACTCCAATTCTTGAAGAAGCTTTACGTTCAGGTTCATTCTATGTAAACCAAAGATGGTTGGGAGGAATTTTAACAAACTTCCGTACAATTCAAAAATCAATCAAAGGTTTATTAGAAATTGAAGAAATGGATGCAAATGGAACAATTAATTTATATCCAAAGAAAGAAATCGCATTAATGCGTAAAAAACAAACTCGTCTAGAAAACTTCTTAGGCGGAATTAAAGAAATGAAGAAACTTCCAGATGCATTGTTCGTAGTAGATCCTACTGAAGAACACAATGCAGTTGCAGAAGCTAAAAAATTAGGCATCCCTGTATTTGGTCTTATCGATACAAATGCTGATCCTGATATGTTGGATTACCCAATTGTTTCTAATGATGATGCTATTCGTGCAGTTAAATTAATGATTGGACTTATGGCTGATGCTATCGTTGAAGCTAAGGGTGGTTTATTAACAGTTGCATATCAAGAAGATATGTCAGTTGAAGATATCACAATGAAAGATGTTATCATCAATGTTGAACAACAAGCTGAAGAAAATGAAAAACGTCGTCGTCAAAGAATGGAAGAACGCCGTCCTAGAGATGGTCAAAACCGTCGTCAATTCGGTGAACGTCGCTCATTTACTAAAAGAGAAAATATAGAAGAAGCTCCAAAAACTGAAGCAGCACCTGTAGCAGCAACTGCTCCAGAAGCTGAAGAAGCAAAACCAAAAAGAGCTCCTAAAAAAGTAGCTGAAGAAGCTGCAGTAGAGGGTGAAGCAAAACCTAAAAGAGCTCCTAGAAAAAAAGTAGAAGAAACTAAGGAGGCAGAATAAACATGGCAATTACTGCTGCACAAGTAAAAGAATTAAGAGAAATTACTGGCGCTGGAATGATGGATTGCAAAAAAGCACTTACTGAGTGTGATGGCGATATCCAAAAATCTATCGACTGGTTACGTGAAAAAGGAATTTCTAAAGCAGCAAAGAAAGCTGATCGTATTGCTGCTGAAGGATTATCAAAAGTTATCGTTGATGGAAACAAAGCTTGCTTAGTGGAAATTAACTCAGAAACAGATTTCGTTGCTAAGAATGATCAATTCTTAGATTTATTAAATACAACTACTGAAACATTATTAAATGCTGGTGTTACTACTTTAGAAGAAGCAAATAAGCTTTCTATGAAAGGTAAAACAGTTGAAGAATGTTTTGTAGATGCTACAGCTACAATTGGAGAAAAAATTACTCTTCGTCGTTTCGTAGTATTAACTAAAAACGATAGTGATATCTTTGGTTCATACATCCATATGGGTGGAAAAATCAGTGCATGTGTTGTATTAAAAGACAGTACAAATGCTGAAGTTGCTAAAGATATGGCAATGCAAGTTGCATCAATGAGCCCAAGCTATGTTTCAAGAGCTCATATGCCTGCAGAAATCGTTGAACATGAACGTTCAATCCAAGAAGAAATCATGAAAAATGATGAATCTTTAAAAGGAAAACCTGAAAAAGTATTACAAGGAATCGTTGAAGGTCGTGTAAGCAAATCACTACAAGAAATGAGTTTAGTTGATCAAATCTTCTTCAAAGATCAAGACAAAAAAGTTGGTCAAGTTTTAAAAGAAGCTAACACTGAAGTAGTTGAATTCGTTCGCTATGCTGTAGGTGAAGGTATTGAGAAACGTGAAGAAAACTTTGCTGAAGAAGTAGCAAAAATCGGAGCTTAATTCAAAGATATGAATCCCATCATTTGATGGGATTTTTTTTGTATTCATGATGATTCATGGTGATATAATGAATTTAGTTATGAGGAGGATTATATGATAAAACTCTATTCTAAAACAAAAGGAGAGGGTAAAGTATTCATTCTATTACATGGTAACAATGAAGATAGTAGTTATTTTAATTACCAAGTGGAATACTTTAGTCAACGATATAAAGTAATTACGATTGATACAAGAGGTCATGGTTTGTCACCAAGAGGTACTAAACCATTTACAATAAGACAGTTTGTTGAGGATTTATATGACTATGTTACTGTAAATAAGATTGATAAATTCCATTTGTTAGGATTTTCAGATGGTGGTAATATTGCACTTCTTTTTGCTGCAAAGTATCCCCATGTCGTAGATAAGTTAATCATCAATGGTGCTAATTTGAATACTGGAGGGGTTAAACTACGATTTCAGATTCCAACAACACTACAATACAATTGGTATAAACTCTATTCAAGGGTTAATAAAAAAGCAATATCAACCTATGAGATGGTACGCTTAATGGTAAAAGATCCAAACATACACATAGAAGAGTTAAAGAAGATAAAAGCGAAGACACTGGTGATTGCAGGTTCTAAGGATGATATTAAAGAGAGTCATACACAATTGATAGCTGAAATGATTCAAGATAGCCAACTTAAAATCATTCCAGGAGATCATTTTATAGCACAAAAAAATCCAGAATTATTTAATAAAGTGGTGGATGAATTTATAGAAAATAAGTTGGTTTAAATGGTTAGTTTTTACGAACTAAAAAATAGTGGTTAAGAAGAAGAGTAAATCTGTTGCAACCAATATTTAGAAGGAATAAGATATCATTGGAGGGATACATATGAAAACATTATCACTAAAAAAAGGAATTACTTGGACGGGGGTACTTGATCCGGAACTAAAAATATTTGACATCATTATGGAAACTAAGTTTGGAACTACATACAACTCTTATTTAGTTGAAGGTAGTGAAAAAATTGCATTGATAGAAACTGCAAAATTAAATTTCTTTGAAGATTATTTATCAACACTAAAATCATTAATAGATATTTCAAAAATTAATTATATTGTACTGAATCACACTGAACCTGATCATACAGGAAGCTTAGAAAAATTAATTGAGATTAATCCAAACATTATTATTGTTGCAACACCAGTTGCTATTGGATTCTTGAAAGAAATTATGAATCGTGATTTTTACAGTTTACCCGTTAAAGAAGGGGATACTTTATCACTAGGTGATAAGACACTTTATTTTATGCCATTACCAAATCTTCATTGGCCAGATACAATGTTTACCTACATTAATGAAGATAAGACTTTATTTACATGTGATTCTTTTGGTGCACACTACAGTTTTGAAGATGTTTTAAGAAGCAAGGTAACTAATGAAGAAGATTACCAAGAAGCACTTAAATATTATTTTGATAATATTATTGGACCATTTAAGAATCCATTCATGGTTAAGGGTTTAAACCGTATTCAAGATTTAGAGATTGATATGATTTGTACGGGACATGGACCTGTTTTAGATACCAAGATTGATGAAATTATGAAGACGTATAGAACATGGTGTGAAGCGAAGAACCCAAATGTTAGAAAAACCGTGATCATTCCATATGTTAGTGCTTATGGCTACACGGAACAACTTGCGAATAAGATTAAAGAGGGTATTAAGGCAAGTGGAACGGTAGATGTACGACTTTATGATATGAATCATTCTGATAAAGCAAAAGTGCTTGAAGAGATAGGGTATGCAGATGGTATCTTGTTTGGTACACCAACTATAGTTGGTGAAGCATTAGAACCTATCTGGGAGCTAGCGATTTCTCTTCATGGACCTGTTCATGGTGGTAAACTTGCAAGTGCTTTTGGAAGCTATGGTTGGAGTGGTGAAGGTGTTCCGCACATTATTGAGCGTTTGAAACAAGTTCGTTTAAAAGTAGTAGATGGTTTTAGAATTCGTTTTAAACCAAGTGAAGCAAATCTGGTTGAAGCATACGACTTTGGATATAACTTTGGTTGTGTACTTTTAGATAAAAAAAATGAAAAATTAGAACCAAAGAAAAGTGGTAAAGTTAAATGTATGATTTGTGGTGCGATTTTGGATGATACAGAAGATATTTGCCCAGTATGTGGTGTAGGGAAAGAAAACTTTATAGCAGTGGAAGATTTAACTTTAACCCATCACCACGATACGAAAGAACATTTTGTTATCTTAGGTGGTGGTGTAGCTGCATACAACGCTGCACGTGAAATTCGTTTTAGAAATGATACTTGCAAGATTACGATGATATCAGAGGAAGCATATTTACCATATAATCGGCCAATGTTGACTAAAGCATTACTTGCAAACTTTACAGAAAACCAAATGGCAATTGAAAAAGCAGAATGGTATAAAAATAATAAAATAGATTTAAGATTAAATACAAAAGTAGTTAGCTTAGATCCAAATAAAAAAGAAGTTACCTTAAATCAAGGTGAAGTGATTACTTATGACAAATGTATTTATGCACTTGGATCAACCTCATTTGTACCCCCAATTGAAGGAAGTACACTTCAAGAGGTAATTTCAATTCGCAGCGTAAGTGATGTAAAACGTATTACTGAATTATTACCAAACACTAAAAATGTTGTAGTAATTGGTGGAGGAGTTCTAGGACTTGAGGCTGCATGGGAGATGCATAAATCAAAATGCCATGTAACTGTATTGGAATTATTACCACACTTAATGCCACGCCAACTTGATGAAGGTGCTTCCAATGTTTTACGTAACGTATTGCAAAAGAATGGTTTAGATCTACATACAAGTGTAAAGATAAAGAAAATCTTAGGAACAACAAAAGTTGAAGGTATTGAATTAGAAGATGGAATAGTAATTCCTGCGGATCTTGTTCTTATATCTGCTGGAGTACGTGCAAATACGAAAATTGCTCAAGATGCAGGTATTGAAGTCAATCGTGCAATTGTAGTCAATGATCATATGGAAACAAGTAATAAGGATATTTATGCAGCAGGAGATTGCGCAGAGTTTGATCAAATTAATTATTCTCTTTGGTCAGAAGCAGTTGAAATGGGAAAAGTTGCTGGTGCTAATGCAGCAGGAGATGATAAAGCGTATACAACTGTTTTAGGAGCATTATCTTTCTTTGGATTGAATACAAATTTATACGCAATAGGTGATACTGGGAAAAATCCAAATATTCAATATAAAACGGTAGAAGTTAGTGACTCACAAAAAGGAACTTATGAAAAATTGTATTTCGCAAACAACTTAATTTGTGGATTTATCTTGCTAGGCGATTTAAAGAAGATGAAGGAATTAACAAATGCATATCTTGCGAAAGCATCATTCGCAGATGTGTTGAAATAAGTGAAAGCTCATATTTATTCAATTTCTTAATGATACAGTGTACTTTGCTTTACAAATAGTTCAAAAAGTAGGAAACTATAAGTAATAAGGAGGGTTAATCATGGATAAATATCAATGCCCATGCGGTTATATTTATGACCCAGCAGTAGGCGACGAAGCTAATGGAATAAATCCTGGAACAGCATTTGCAGATTTACCTGCAGACTGGGTTTGTCCAGTATGTGGAGCACCAAAGGACGTTTTTGAAAAAATTTAGTATAGAAGATTAACTTCTAATTAAAAACTCTCTATCTAGGGAGTTTTTAATTTAGCTAAAATAAAGATTGTTAAATCTATGTAAAGTCTTTTGTAAAGTCTTTGTAAAGTTAATGTAAAGTGTTAGAATTGTTGTGGATATAGAATATATTTGAGGGATAAATATGGGAATAGGGAATGTTATAAGTTTACTTGGTGGGCTAGCGCTCTTTTTATATGGTATGCACATGATGAGTACCAATTTGGAAGGTATAGCTGGAAATAAACTAAAAGGTATCTTAGAAAAACTTACTGCTAATCGTTTCCTTGGTGTTGCAGTTGGAGCTGGTATAACGGCTTTAATTCAATCTTCTAGTGCAACGACTGTCATGGTAGTAAGTTTTGTTAATTCAGGTTTAATGACACTACAACAAACTGTTTGGATTATCATGGGTGCAAATATCGGTACTACAATAACAGGACAGTTAATTGCACTTGATGTAGGTATGATTGCACCGCTCATTGCTTTTGCAGGGGTTGTTATGATCATGTTTTGCAAGAGTAAGAAACTTGGTTTTATTGGTGGAATTATTGCTGGATTAGGTATTTTATTTATTGGTATGGGAATCATGAGTGATTCAATGTTACCACTTCGAGATTCACCAGCTTTTATTAGTTTAATGACAACATTCAAAAATCCTTTCTTTGGAATTTTAGCAGGGGCTCTTTTTACAGCTGTCATTCAATCCTCATCTGCCTCAGTTGGAATATTACAAGCTTTGGCTATGAGCGGCTTAATTGGTTTAGATAGTGCTGTTTATGTTTTATTCGGTCAAAACATAGGAACATGTATTACGGCTGTGCTTGCATCGATAGGAACCAATAGAAATGCCAAGCGAACAACGATTATTCACTTGTTATTTAATATTATAGGAACAGTGATATTTGTTGTTATTTGTATGAACACACCATTTGTACCTTTCATGGAGTCATTTACACCAAACAATGCTGCAGCACAAATTGCAAATGTGCACACAGTATTCAATATAGCAACAACCTTACTCTTGCTTCCATTTGGTAATTATCTTGCAAAACTAGCAATTATGATTTTACCTGATAAGAAATCTGAAACAGTGGAAGATGAAGATAAGTGGTTGGATGAAATTATGAATAGTAATTATGTACTAGGAACATCAATTCTTGCAATTCATTACATTGGGCAAGAGGTTGGCGATATGTTTAAACTTGTACGCAATAATATTGATAATGGGTTTGATTTATTATCAAAATATGATGCTAAGGTATTTGACTCAGTAAAAGAGAATGAAGATAAGATTGATAAATTGAATTATAGTGTTTCTAAAAAGATATCAAAAGTATTATCTATTGAACAATCTTATAAAGAAGTGAAAGTACTTAATGATTATTTTAGAGCTCTAACAAATTTAGAACGTATAGGTGATCATGCAATGAATTTTGCAGAATATGCTCAAACAATAAGTGAAAACAATTGGGACATTACAAAAGAAGCAACTTCAGAAATTATTGAAATGAAAAAAGATTGTTTAGAAGGTTTGAACTTATTTACTGAGGATATTCATAAAGATGCACTTCTTATCAAAGCGGGGCAAATTGAACAAATTATTGATGATAACACATCACTGTTTAGAACAAATCAAATTCAAAGAATGAATAGCCAAAAATGTCAAATTGAGTCTGCTATTCTTTACTCAGAATTATTATCAGATTATGAACGTATTGGAGATCATATTTTAAATCTTGCAGAATTGCATTCAAGTTTAAAAGAATTTAGAGAAGAATTAAGGCAAGGGGATTGATGATTAAAAGTCAATTCCTTTCTTTTCGATTTTCTTGTGCTATAATGAAGTCCCAAAAGGGAACACATATATTTCCTACATAGTGATATAAGGGAATTCAGATGTCTAGTAGTTGTGTGAAAGCTTAATACGATTAAGAATCCTAAAATTAGTAGCAGAATACCCACCTGTACTTAACAGGGATAAATATCAACCCTTTTGGGCTTATATAGTTGTAAAATGGTGTTAAACCAGTTAAAATAATAGAGTAAATTAATTGAAGGTGGTGGAAGTTATGAATATGTTTTGGGCATCAGTATCAAGTTTAGTAGTTGGATTACTTATTGGTGGTGGATTGGGTTTCTATTTCACTCGTCGTACTTTTGAAAAACAAATGAAGGAAAATCCTCCTGTAAGCGAAAAAATGATTCGTGCAATGTTTATGCAAATGGGACGTAAACCATCAGAAGCACAAATTCGTGCTGTTATGAAATCAATGGGTCAATAAAAAAGGGATATCCCTTTTTTTTATTGTCTGTGTAGGTTATAATTCTAATGGAATATTCGACAAGGAGTATTATGAAACTATTTAAGAGAATGCTATTAATTATATTGATTCTAGGGCTTGCAATTGGAGGCTTTTTTACCTTGGAAGGATATAATCGCTATAAAGAAGCAATAAAAGAACTTCCATTAGCAATTGCAGTAAGTAATATTCAAAGCGATCCAACCTATGTTTCCTTTGCTGAAATAGATTCTGATTTTGTAGATGCTTTGATAGCGATAGAAGACCATCGTTTCTTTGAACGAAAAGGTGTTGATGTTGTTGCGATTGGAAGAGCATTAGTGGCGAATCTAGTATCAAAAGAAATTCAACAAGGTGGTAGCACTATTACTCAACAAGTAGCGAAAAATATTTATTTTAGCAATAAGCCTTCATTTACAAGAAAGATAGCTGAAGTATTCTTTGTATGGGATTTAGAAGATCATTATACCAAAGAAGAAATTTTTGCAATGTATGCAAATATTATCTATTATGGTGATGGCTACTACGGTATTAAACAGGCAGCAAAAGGATATTTTGACAAAGCACCAAATGATTTGACTTTATACGAAGCAACAATGTTAGCGGGCTTCCCACAATCACCTAGTAGATTTCAATTGAGTAACGGTTATGAATTAATCAATAAAAGGCAATCACAGATTTTGAATGCAATGGTTGAGTATGGTTATATCAATAATAGTCAGAGAGAAGAAGTTCTTTTACAACAAGTGAAATAAGGAGCTCAATGAGAGCTTAAGCGTCTTATTCGCGATAGATATATTACATTAAATATGCTATACATTACATATAACTAAATAAAAATATTGGATGATATATAATAAATATGCTCAAATTGATAATAAAATTATCACATTTGAAATATTAAGAAGACTGATTTATATATATCATCTTTTTATTTTGTTTAAGGAAAGATTTATTAACTTAGTTGGGGGAGGATTAATTGTGGAAGATAATTATATGGAAATTGATTTAGTCAAAATTTGGGAAGCCTTTAAAAGAGTTTGGGTTGGATGTGTGGTGGTATGTATTGCTTCATTAGCATTATCATTTTTAATAACCAATTTTCTAATTACTCCAAAGTATAAGGCAACAGGAAAAATTATTGTAGTTCAAAGAAGTGATGCGCAGAATTCGCAATTAAATATCAATGATGTTAATGTCAGTCAAAAACTTGTTACAACTTATTCTGAAATTTTATTGAGTGAAAGAATTAGTGATCTAGTATTAGAAAAACTACAACTTGATTTCTCTTCAAATGAGTATAAGGAAATGGTTAAAGTAGGTGCTGCAAGTAATACAGAAGTTATTAATATTTCAGTTGTATCTCCAGATGCTCAAGAAGCAACCAATATGGTAAATACTATTATTGATGTTTTCCAAAATGAAATCTATGACATTATGAATGTGGAAAATGTTAGTGTTCTCAATGAAGCTAAACTTCCTGAATATCAAGATAGCCCAAGCTTAATAAAAAACATGTTAATTGGTCTTGTAATTGGTATTATGCTGAGCGGAATTATAGTCTTTGTTTATGTTTTTAGGGATACAACAATCAAATCTGAACAAGAATTCAAAGATGCTCTAGGATATCCAATAATTGGAGTTATTCCGGATTTTGGAGATGAGATGGCTAGATTGGAGAAATCAAATGACTAATGTTGAAAATAAGATGTTGAAAGATTTAATTTCAATTTATGATAGCAGCAACCCAGCAACAGAAGCATATCGTGCTTTGCGTACAAATATAATGTACAAAAACTTTGATGCACCAATAAAGGTCATTAACATAACAAGTGCTACACAAGGAGAAGGAAAAAGTACAACCTGTTTGAATTTAGCAGTTGTTTTTTCTCAACTGAATAAGAAAGTCCTGGTCATGGATTTAGATTTAAGAATTCCTACGATTCATAAAAAATTACGCATACGAAATACAATGGGGATTACTGATTTATTAAATGGACGAGCAACAGTCGATAATGTTGTTAAACCTGTGTTCAAGAATATTGATGTCATAACGACAGGAACTAAAATCATTTATCATTCAGAGTTTATTCAATCAACAGCATTAATGAATTTTATAGAAAGAATGAAAGATGAATACGATATTATTTTACTTGATTGTCCGCCTGTTGGTATTGTAACGGATGCGTTGATTGTTAGTAAATATAGTGATGGAACTATATTAGTTTGCGAGTCAGACAAAAACGATAAAAAAACATTAATAAGAGTAAAATATCAATTTGATGAAGTCGAAAGTAAGGTTCTCGGGGTTGTCATCACAAAAGCAGATTTTGGAAAGAAATATTATTCGCATTATAATTATCAATATCAACCAAAAGCGAGAAAAAGGAAGAAGAAATAATGATTGATATTCATACGCATTTGATACCTAACATAGATGATGGGTGTAAAAGCATTGAAGAATCTAGAGAACTATTACTTGATGCGGTAAAGATGGAAATAACAGACATTATCTGTACACCTCATTTTATAGAAAATGGAAATTATAAATTCGAATATAAAATGACCCAGGTTTTATTCGATCATTTTCAAGATCAAATTCTAGATATTCCAATTACAGTTCACTTAGGAAATGAAATTTACTACAACAATCAAAGCTTAGTTGATATGTTAGAAAATAAAGTTGTACACACATTGGCAGGTAGTGCTTATTATCTATTTGAACTAAATTTTACAAGCTTCAACAAAGATATCATTGGAGAGATGTATGATAGTAATATTTCTGGTTATCATCCAATACTTGCCCATCCAGAACGATATAAATTTATTCAAGAGAAAATAGATATCGTGAATGATTTTATTAAAGAAGGGTGTTACATTCAAGTTAATGCGAGTAGTATATTGGGATACAATGGCAGAGATGCAAAGAAAACTGCTATAACTCTATTAGAAAATAATCTAGTACATATTATATCAAGTGATGCGCATAGTAAGAATAGAAGAATAGATTTAGATGAAGCATATGATTTTGTTTTAGATAGCTATGGAAAAGATATTGCTGATTTATTAATGAGTGATAATCCGAAACGAATTATCATGAATCAAAAACTACTATCTACTAATTTAGAAATAAAAAAGAAAAGTGTATTTAGCATTTTTAGAAAGTAATGTATGAAAAAAAGAAAATACAACATTAAAAATATTGTCATATTAATCACAATTATTATTTTATCAACAATACTTGCAGGAGCATTGTTAGCTAATGTCTATGTGGATTCATTATTATCTCGAATGAATCAAACAAAAAGAGTTGATGATTCACAACTAGCTATCGATGAAACTGTAAAAGAACAAAAAAAAGCGTATAAAGTTGTCAATTTTGCTTTATTTGGCACAGATAATGACGGCAACAAAACAGATACAGATCGTTCTGATGCAATTAAGGTTATCTCGCTTAACTATGATTTAAAAAACATTTCGATTACATCGCTTCAAAGAGATATGATGATTGTTTTAGCTGATGAATCCAATGATTTTGATAAAATAAATCATGCATACTGGTATGGTGGTGCAAATCTTGCAATGGCAACAATTAACTATAATTTTGATTTAGATATTAATCGTTATGTAACGCTTAGCTTCAGTTCGTTGGAGAAAATAGTTGATATTGTAGGTGGCGTAGAAATTGAGTTAAGTGGACCTGAGGCAGGATGGATTCATATGGGATCGGGAAACCAAACTTTAAGTGGTAAGAAAGCATTGGAATATGCACGTATTCGAAAAATTGATAGTGATTACAGCAGAATGGATCGGCAGACTAAAGTTATCATCGCTGTAATTAATAAAATAAAATCTAAAAATGTATTAGAAATTCTAGATATCGTTAACAAGGTATTACCTTATGTAGAAACAAACTTATCAACAAATGAAATCAAAGATTACTTAACAGATATTCTTTCGTTTAATCTAACAAATATAAATCAATATCATGTTCCTAATGATGACTTTAACGATACAAATTCTCGTACATATAAAGGATATAATCCTGTATATCAGTTAAGAAGTTATGAAGAGCAAGTGAAAAAGATCCACAAAGATATTTATGGAATTGATGATTACCATGTTAGTCAAAATGTAGTGACTAATGAGCAAAGAATCATTGATACCTTTGGAGAATTTGTAAGCCCAAATTAATTAGTAAAGCGATATTAAAATCGATTGAGAATGTACTTTGCTTATATGTACATTCTTTTATTTTACCTAAAGTATAGTAATGTAATAAAATGAAGAGTTAATGAAACAAACGCGATTTCATATCAATAAAACCATAATGCTAAAATGATATAATTTTATAGAAGAAAACACAGAACACAAAATCTGTTTTTTTTTAAGGGAGAGATTAGGGTGACAATACGCAAATTACGTGTAATCGCATTAATATGCTTAGATATGATTGTAATTACTCTTTCATATTTTTTAGCCTATGTATTAAGATTTGATTTTAAAATTATGAATCATTTGAACTATGCATATGCCATTTTTAAAGCATTACCTATTATTCTACTTATTCACCTTGCGTTATATCTTTCTTTAGGTGTTTTTCGAAGCCTTTGGAAATATGTAAGTATCGAAGAAGCCCTATTACTTACAATATCTACAGTAGTAGCAAATAGTTTGGCTTCAATGCTACTTATCATTGCACATTTTCCTTTAATACCAAGAGGAGTATATATCATTGCAACGATTTTGATTATCGTGGGAACCATTGGATCACGTGTCATTTATCGCTATTTACGAATACAAAGAAAATCTGCGAATAAGAATATTAAATCACTAATTATTGGTGCAGGTGATGGTGGTTATTTTCTACTAAGAGAAATTAATTCGAATCCTATGTATGAGAATAAAGTAATTGGATTTATTGATGATGATAGAGGTAAAATCGGAAGATTCATTAATGGTGTAAAAATATTAGGTACATGTGATGATATCGAAAGCATTGTGAATAATTATGAAGTCAAAACAATTTTCATTGCAATTCCTAGTGCTAAAAAAGAAGAATTAAGAAGAATTTTGAATGTTTGTCAAAAATCAAATGTGCGTGTAAGAATTATGAGCATCGCAGAAGTCAAAGAGTTTAATAAACCAGTGATTCGTGATGTATCTATTGAAGATTTACTTGGACGAGGAGAAATCCATCTTGAGCAAGATGAAATCAGTGATTATATCGAAAATAAAGTTGTTTGTGTAACAGGCGCAGGTGGTTCAATTGGATCAGAGTTATGTAGACAGTTATTAAAATTTAAGCCAAAACAATTAATCTGTTTTGATATCAATGAGAATTCTTTATATGACTTGCAGCAAGAAATTGAAATTGAAAGACGAAAAAACAAATATTATCTTGATACAGAGGTTATATTTCTAATCGGTTCTATACGAGATTTGAACCGATTAAACTATGTGTTTAATAAATACAATCCAAACGTACTATTTCATGCGGCAGCACACAAACATGTACCTCTAATGGAAGATTCACCACGAGAAGCGGTAAAAAATAATATTTTTGGGACATTGAATGTGGTGCAAGCTTGTATACAAAATAAAGTTGAAAAGATGGTACTTATCTCAACAGATAAAGCTGTCAATCCAACGAATGTCATGGGAGCTACTAAACGAATGTGTGAACTTATAATACAAGCTTATAGAAACAATGGCGTTACAAAACTTGGTGCAGTACGCTTTGGTAATGTTCTTGGTTCTAGTGGTTCAGTGATACCTCTATTTAAAAAACAAATTGAATCAGGGGGTCCAGTTACTGTAACAGACCCTGAAATAACAAGATACTTTATGACAATACCTGAAGCAACACAGCTTGTGCTTCAAGCAGGGGTATATGCTAATAAAGGAGATATCTTTGTGTTGGATATGGGAATTCCAGTTAAGATTTCAAAGCTTGCAGAAGATTTGATTCGCTTATCTGGATTAAGACCATATGAAGAAATTGAAGTTAAATATGTAGGACTTAGACCTGGTGAGAAGATGTATGAAGAATTATCGCTTGGTGAAGAAATTAGGCACAAAACAAAAAATGATTTGATTTTCATCAATGAGCCTATGGATATACAATTGGATGATTTGCTATCAAAGATCAATCAATTAGAGACGATTATGTATAAAGATTTGCCACTAGAAAAAATAAGACATGAACTTCTGGAGACAATCAAATGATGTGGTATATCATCTATGTAAGAGGTGGACAAGAAAACAAGATAAGTACATTTCTGAATGAACATCATTTGACATCTTTCATCCCTATGAAAGAAAAATATCATAAGAAGGATGGGAAATTACTGAAAGTTCATCAAATCTTGTTTTCAAATTATGTCTTCATTGAATCTGATAAAAATTACATAGAATTCACTGAAACATTTAATCAGATAAAAATCAAAAACAAAAACTTGATTAAACAACTACGCTATGATATTGAAGGAACACCACCTTTACGAGATGATGAAATTCAATTTCTTAAAAAACTTTTGGGATTAAACAAAATTGTCGAATCATCAATTGGGTTGATTGAGAATGATCAGGTAATCATCACGGATGGTCCTCTTATGGGATTTGAAAGTAGCATCGTATATATTAATCGTCACAAAAAAGAAGCAAAACTAGAAATTGATTTATTGGGATCAAAAAGAGAAGTTACAGTATCATTAGAAATATTAACAAAGACATAGTTTGTAAGTTATTAGTTGTTGAGGCACTATAACACAAATTAAAGATATAATTACATGCCTAGAGGTAGTCTGGGTTGGAAAATTGCGTCATTAATCAGTAGTAATTTACTAGATTGTACATCGGTTGTTAAAAAGTTGATATAAACAATAGAAAAATTTAATTAAGCAATACTATTACTTGTAATATAATTTGTTAAAAGAAAAGTTTAAATAAGTAATGTGAAAAAATGTTTCATTTTCTCCTCATAATATTTCGAATATTGAGATTAGTGAAGTAACAGATAATTTTCGTTGTAGCTGGATAACTTTAGGTTCAATGACAAAAATCCTTGTAATTACTAGAATTTGATTATGAAATAAGCCAATAACTCTCCGTTAAATTGAGTTTTTTTGTGTGGGTTGATAGAGTAATCAAGAAATTATATCTTATAAAAAGGATTCGGATCGAAGAAAATTTTCTAAATAGTGTCTTTTTTTGTAGTTGGAAATAGATGAAGGAAGATTAAGATAATGAAATTATTGGATAGGAATATATGTTAAATAATGGCCTTTGAATTAAATAATGCAAATGTTGAGGTTAGAGTTTATATAAGCCTACGCTCTATTACTAATGTATGTAATCTAGTTGATACTTTAATAAAGATTAAAATCGGATAATTTTTTGTAGAATATATCCTTGTCGTTATATAAAATCAGGAAAAAAGGAGGAGTTTGGTGTGTATATAAAATTTTTTAAAAGATTAATTGATATCATTCTTTCAGGAATTGGTTTGATTGTGTTAGCTGTACCGATGGGAATCATTGCTTTAATGATTAAGAAAGAAGATCATGGTCCAGTGCTATTTAAACAAAAGAGAGTTGGAAAAAATAAGAAGTTTTTTAATTTATATAAGTTCCGAAGCATGAAGGTGGATGCACCACATGATATACCAACACATATGTTGGAAAGTCCTAAACAGTACATATTAAAAGTGGGAACTTTTATTCGCAAGACGAGTATTGATGAACTTCCACAGATGTGGAATATTTTTAAGGGTGATATGTCTATTATTGGACCTAGACCAGCGTTATGGAATCAAGATGATTTGATTGCGGAAAGAGATAAATATGGAGCCAATAATATTCAGCCTGGACTTACGGGATGGGCTCAAATTAATGGACGTGATGAGTTAGAAATTTCAGAAAAAGCAAAGCTAGATGGAGATTATGTAAAAAAGCAAGGATTTATAATGGATTTACGCTGTTTCAGTGGCACTGTTCTTAAGGTTTTGAAAAGAGAAGGTGTAGTTGAAGGTGGAACTGGAGATACAAAAAAAGGCGAGAAAGGATAGAAAAATAATGGGAAATGCATTTTCTGTACTTATGTCAGTATATTATAAAGAAGATCCAAGTAATTTGGAATTAGCATTCCGAAGTATTTTGATAGAACAGACTCAAATACCAAATGAGTTTATTTTAGTTTGTGATGGAGCATTAAATGAAAAATTAGATGCTGTTATTGAAAAATACGAGAAAAAATTTTCTAATATTTTGAAGGTTTATAGACAGAAGAATAATCAAGGATTAGGAAAAGCATTAAACTTTGGACTAACTAAATGTAGATATGAACTAATCGCACGAGCTGATAGTGATGATATTTGTCAAAAAAATAGATTCGAAATTCAATTAATATTTATGTTACAACATCCTGAAATTTCAATTATTAGTTCATATATAGATGAGTTTAATACAGATTATACAAAACCGCAAAATATAAAAAAATTGCCATTAAAACATGCTGAGTTAGTTAACATGGCAAAGTTTAGAAATCCATTGAATCATATGGCAGTAATGTTTAGAAAAAGAGATATTATTGAGATTGGTTCATATCATAATCTTCCATATGTGGAAGATTATGAATTATGGGTCAGAGCAATAATTAATGGAAAAAAATTAGCTAATATTGATAGTGTATTAGTACATGCACGTGTTGGAAATTGTATGATAAAACGTCGTGGAAATAGAGAATACATAAAGAGTTGGAAAGTACTAAGTAGTTATATGTTGCATAATGGAATGATAAATAGATTTGAATATTATAGAAATATGATAGCAGTCAGAGGATTTATCTATATGTCAGTTGGATTGAAAGAGATTGTATATAAATTGATATTGAGAAAAGAATAGAGGTAATAATATGATTAAAGTATCAATTATAATATTAAATTATAATGGCTGGAAAGATACCATTGAGTGTTTAAATAGTTTAAGGAACACTCTGCAAAATGATGATATTCACTTAATTTTAATTGATAATGGTTCTACCAATGATTCAGTTAAAATTCTTCGAAAATGGATTTTAGAAAGTGACTATGAAGAATGTATATGTACGGAAAGTTTAAATGATTTGGAATCTAAAAAGGTCATCTTTTGTCAGTCATCTCAGAATTTTGGCTTTTCTGGTGGAAATAATTTAGGAATAGATATAGCGGAAAAACTAGGTACACTGTATATTTTAATGATAAATAATGATACTGTTCTTGAATCAAACTTTCTTGAACCTATGATTGATTTAATAGAGGATGATCGTTCGGTAGGAATGGTGGGTAGTAAAATTGTTGAATATTATAATAGAGAAAAATATACATTGGGTGGATATATTGATACAAGTAAATGCTCAGGATATCATTTTTATGATACTGAAAAGGCAAACAAGCAATCTGTATCATTTTTATCTGGTTGTATTTGGCTCATTCGATTGGAAGCAATTAAGAAGATTGGAAAGCTTGATGAAAGATTTTTTCTATATGTAGAAGATGTTGATTACTGTTATAGAATGAAAAATGAGGGGTATAAACTGACATGTACAAAGGAGTCAGTTATTTACCATAAAGAAAGCAGATCATCTGAATTTAAACCAGTGATAGCATACTATAATACGCGAAATCGTATGCTTTTTGCATCTAAACTGACAGAACCAACTGGGAAGAAATTATTATTTTACATGTATTTTTTTGCTTCAAGATTAATTAACATGCTTTTGAAACCAAAAAATATCAAATATTATTTAGCAGGATTTAGAGATTACTTTGGAGGCTGTTATGGAATGTATACAGAAAAGAAATAATTATATTTCTGTAATTGTACCTATGTATAATGTTGAGAAATATTTGGAGGAATGTGTTGATAGTATAGAAAAACAAACATATAAGAATATAGAAGTTATATTAGTAGATGATGGATCAGAGGATTCTACTTTTGAAGTTGCAAAATGTCTTGCAAAAAAGTATAAGAATATTGTTTTGTTGCAACAGGAAAATGGTGGTCAGGCGAAAGCTAGAAACACAGGTTTAATAAAGGCATCAGGTCAGTATATTTCTTTTGTTGATGCTGATGATTTTATTGATTCTAGAATGTTTGAAATAATGATTCAGGCATGCGAAAAACATAATTTGGATATTATGGAATGCTGCTATCAAGATGTTTTTATGAAAAAAAAAGTATTTGGAAATAAATATTTCTTGAGAATTGATGAACAGAAAATATATGATGGGAAAGAATTCTTTGAGTTTAAACCAAGTCTATCACCTTGCGATAAACTCTATAAACATTCCTATATGAAAAAAATTAATTTTAAATGCACTGAAGGACATTATGCTGAAGATGCTTATGACTCTTCGTATGCTATTTTAAGCGCAAAGAGAATAATGCATTCTAATACCATAGTATATTTTTATAGACGAGATAATTTGGGGTCAACAAGAAATAATCAAGATATTATTCGTAGAGTTAAACTTGGTGAAGACAAAATATATATTGCAAATAAGCTTGAAGAGCTACGGAAAGATATGGAGATTCATGGAGGATATTTAAGTAATATTATTGTAAGAAATATATTAGGAACTATTTTGTGTCCGTTTTGTTTAAAATCGAAATATTATCGGGGAAAAATAAGAAAATATTTTATCCAGTATAAAGTAAATCGATTGATTCGAAATAATTTATCTTTTTCAATAATATTTGATTTAACTTTGGTTGGTATTAGAAAATTGATTACTAAGGGAGATTAAAATGGAAAACTATTATTATATTGCTTTTGAATTTAGTTTAATTTCAGGCAAAGAGTACTCAAAATGCGAAAGCGGAATAAAGAAAAAAATTTATTGGCAGTATAAGACGTTTGAGAATGCACAATTAAAAATTAATTTCATTAATCCATATGAAAAAAAGCAAATACTTAAGCGACGAATTAGAAGAAGACTTCCTTTTTTTTGCTTTACAAAGTGGGATGAGCCAAAACTAAAAATTAAGACTATTAAGGGAATTTATATTAGAAAGCCATGGCATATGGATGGAGATTTGATTTTAAATCTAAAAAATATTCGAAAAAATAATCCTAAAGCTAGGATTGTACTAGAAATTCCGACTTATCCATATGACAAAGAAGGATATGCTTTGACAAATATTCCTTTAGTATTAAAAGACAAGTTTTGGAGAAGATATTTAAGAAAATATATTGATAGAATAGCAACATATTCAGATGATGATGTCATTTTTGAGATTCCAACAATACAAATATCAAATGCTGTGGATGCATATGATGTGAAAATCGCAAATATTAAAGAGTATAAATCAAGCGAAATAAATGTAATGTTATGTGCTACATTGTCTTATTGGCATGGTTATGATAGGGCTATTGAAGGCTTAAATGAATATTATAAGAATGGTGGAACAGTCAACTTCATATTACATATAGTTGGAGATGGAGAGGAGTATAACAAGTTGAAAAAAATGATTAATTCCTATGACTTAAATAACAATGTTATTTTACATGGAAAACTATTTGGCAAAAAATTGGATTTGGTATATGAACAATGTGATATTGGGTTTGATAGTATGGGGCGTCATCGTTCGGGTATTAGTTATAATAGTTCTTTAAAAGGAAAAGAATATGTTGCAAAAGGCTTACCTATTATTTCTGGAGTAAAAACAGAGTTAGATTATGATAAAACATATAAATATTATAAGAGAATTCCTGCAGATGATACACCTGTTGACTTTGAACAGGTACATAATTTTTGTGATGAAATCTATTGTGGAGAAAATACAGTTGATGTAAGAAGCGAGATTAGAAAATATGCAAATGATCATTTTACTTATGAAATAACAATGAAATCTGTTTTAGATTTTTTGAAAAATGAATAATTTATCAAAAACATTGCAAGGGGGTTATAACTTATGGGATTGTTAACCACAATTATATGTATAGGTTGTGCGGTATTTGCATTGATAGCTTATAAGAATATTATGAATCCCCAAGTACTTTTCTGTGGATTTATAGGAATAATTTCATTTTTGTCTTGTTTGAGACTTTTCGGATTATCACAAACAAGTGATTTTACATATATTCTGGTAATACTAGGTGTTGTTTTTTATTCTATTGGAGTATCTATTAGCCATAAATATACATTCAAGATAAATAACAAGAAATTAGATTTGTTAGGAACTAAGAGAAATATTGTAAATGATAAGTTTATTTTTGCTCTGGTTACAGTTTTGCTAATTTGGACTTTATATCGTTTTGTAACAATGGTTTTGCCAATGTTGCGTGGTGGTTATTCATTAGATATGATAAGAATGGTATATTTCGGTAATGATGTAGCAGGCTATTCTTATAATAGAATTGATACGATTGTTGAAATGTTTGTCAATTTACCATTTCTCTATGCACTCATTCCTATAGTATCAATAGAGTTAACTCATGGTAAGAAAGAAAAAGAGCTGAGAACTAGAACCATAGTAATAGCATTAGTCTGGATTGTGCTGTCATGTATTGTTTCGGGTGGGCGTGTGTTAATTTATAATTTATCAGTTGTCTTAGTAATGGCTTTTTTATCCCATCGATTTATAAAAAATAGTAATCGTGTTAAACTACGTAACAATAAACGTAATATTGTTATTTTAATTGTTTTAGCGTTCTTGGTGTATGTGATGTATCAATTATCAATAAATAGAACTGGTAGTGGAACATATGAATTCTTTTATCAGATATATGTTTATTTTTGTGGGTGTATGCCACATACTTCGTTGAGATTAGAAACTGTAAATTTTGATTACACATATGGAATGACTTTTATCTCAGGACTATTAAGACCGATTATGCTTGTTTTAAAATATTTGGGAAGTGGTCAATTTCCTGCTATTTATCAAAGAACAATTGATATTGGGGTCACGCTTCAAACCGCAGTAAAGATAAGTGAGGGGCATACATTTAATGCTTTTGTTCTTCCATTTTATTATTTTTATTTTGATGGTGGGGTGATAGCGGTTGTTATTGAATCATTTTTGTATGGGCTATTTTGTGGAACTGTATTCTTTAAAAGCGTGAGGGAATATAACAAAAAGAGGCTTGCAAAATATCTATTGATTATAATATATATTGCAACTAGTATGATAAGATTCAGTCCATCGCTTGTCTATTTTGCGTTTGCATATTTTTATATGAATTTTTGTTATAAGAGGGGAAAATAGATTGCTTACCCAATCAAATTACTGCAGTCTAGAGATTAGAAGTGAATAAGGAACTACAGTGAATGAAAAAATAACATCAAATACAGTAATATTTAGATACATGCTGAAATTGGTTATTTCGCTTTTGAGTAAAAAGAGATAATTATAGCATATTTGCGTTATTGGAATACTTTTTGGATTAAAGAATTTCTTCTATATACAATAGTATTCTAGTATAGCAATTTAGGAAGTATAAAGGTAATATCATGAAATCAAGTATTAAAAAAAATTACATATATAGTGTTTTATATCAAATACTGATTATAATTGTACCATTGATTACAGCTCCCTATTTGACCCGTGTAATGGGAGCAAAAAAATTAGGAATATATTCATATACCAATTCTGTTGCTTATTATTTCTACTTGTTTGCTATGCTAGGAATCTCTAACTATGGAAATAGATCTATTGCTAGCGTTAGAGATGATAAAAAAAAAATGAATACGGTATTCTCAGAACTAATAGTTATGCAGATATCTTTCGGTATTATAGTAGCGAGTATATATATTTTATACTTAATATATTTATATACGACAACTAGTATATATTTTATTCCATCAGTAATTTGGAGTCCATATGTTATTTCCGGACTTTTTGATATAAATTGGTTTTTTTGGGGAATCGAAAAATTTTCTATTACAGTATTTAGAAATGTTGTAATCAAGATACTAACCACTATAGGAATATTTTTATTTGTTCGTTCTCAAAATGATATAAATATATATATTGCACTGATTTCTGGAAGCTTTGTTTTGAGCGCAGTGGTTTTATGGACAAAATTACATCGATATGTATCGTTCAAATTACCACGAATCTCTTTGGTATATTCACATTTTAAGTCGAATTTTATACTTTTTATTCCAGTTATTGCAGTTAGTATCTATACAGTAATGGATAAAATAATGCTTGGTCAAATGTCTGGAATGCAAAACTTAGGTTTCTATGATAATGTACAAAAAATAATGACAATACCGACTGGATTGGTTACTGCATTGGGAATTGTTATGCTTCCAAGAATAGCGAATCTTGTAGCAAATGGTAAAAGAGATGAAGTAAATACTTACATTGATATGTCTATGCAGTTTTCTTCTTTTTTTTCAGTTGCTATTGCTTTTGGATTAGCAGCAATTGCACCAACATTTACGATTATTTATTTTGGAGGAGAATTTCAGGGAACCAGTTTTATGATGGAGCTTTTTTCAATCACGATAATATTTATTGCATGGGCAAATGTAATCCGCACACAATATCTTATACCGTGTGGTAAGGATAAGATATATATTTTATCTGTATGTGTCGGAGCTATAGTAAATTTAATTGTAAATTTAATTTTAATCCCTAGATTAAAAGATATTGGGGCAGTAGTTGGAACTATATTTGCTGAATTCGTTGTAGCATTCATACAAACTTGGGCAGTAAGGAAAGAACTACCGGTCTATATGTTTTTTAAGAATAGTATTATATTCATTATTCCTGGTTTTGCGATGTCAATATTTACGAGAGGTATTGGGAGGTATTTGGGAATAACATTAACATCACTAATTGTTCAAGTGATTTTCGGAATCATTGTGTATTGCGTGGGCATAGGAGTGTATTTGTTTAATTCTAATTCACTATTAGCTAATCGAGTAAAGATTACGTTGAATAAATATTTGAAAAGAAATTAAGAATGTATGAAGGAGGAAAAGAAAAATAGAGGATCTTATATTAAAATATTCTTAATTATTATGAATATTTTGCATCATATAATTACGAGAGAATCTATACTTTTAAGGTTACTGTAAGTGAATTGGTTTGATTTACTGCATATTATTTTTGAGTTTATCAATGCACTTCTATTGGGTGCTTTTATTTTTGATAATGCATATATTATTATTTTTCAGAATATTAATATATGCAGAGTATAAAATATGCTAATATTTTCGTATTTATTATGGGTATGCGTTTGATAGCCAATGTAATGATTGCTATAAATTGTAAATATTCGACATGTATGATTTTTATCTAAATATATTATAGATAACTATATTAACAAGTAGAAAAGTAAAATATTTTCTAATAAATAGTCGATAACTTACTTATTAATTTTTCAGAAGTAAATTGTATACTTGGCGTAATTATGATAATTTTAGAAAACCAAAATATTGCATGAAAATCATATATTTATAACAATCATTTGTTTATATAATTCTAAGTATTATTCAAGTACTTAGCTTCATTAATTTCCAACTCGAGAGAAATATTTTGAGCTAAGAAGAAAACCCCATATATATCACTAACTTCATGCCTGAATTAATTCTAATTATACAAATATCTATTCAAAAAATTTAAAAGAAAAAGTTATTGAATATCTGAATGAATCTATCATTTTAAAGATGGTTTATATATTTTTAGATTTATGATTGAAGCAATATTCAAAAGAGTTTTTGAAAAGACAGTCATTAAAATTTCTACAAAGTGGTTGTCGTGATAAGTGAGGGAAAGAGAATAGAATCATATGGTTTTTAAAGGTTAATTGTTATGACATTAAAGTATAACTAAATCATTAAGAAAATTAAATTATCTTAAAGCTATAAATTTAAGTTGTATATGCATTTATCTAATTATTAATAAGTTTTAATTATTTGTCATCATTTTATGTTTTTATTGACAAAAATTACATTACCTTAAATGTAAATGTTTTAGAATTACAAATATTACAAAATTATATTTTTGATTATAATATCTACTCAATTTCGATAAAATAAAAATAAATATGAGAGATAACAAAAAGTTACTATCAAAATATAGTTTAAAATGATTTTAAATAAATAATTTTTATATAAAAAGGAGGATAACATGAGTAAAAAAATATTTGTTACTGGTGCTTGTGGCCAAATAGGTGTAGATGTAGTAAATGAACTACTAAATAGAAAATATGAAGTAATTGCGACAGATTTATGTGAATTATGTGACTATGATTTATTAACTAAATTTAATGATGAAATAATGTATTTTCAATTAGATATTAAAAATGAAGACATTCTTAGGGATGTTATTAACAAAGTTACTCCAGATATAATTATTCATTGTGCTGCTTGGACTTCGGTTGATTTGGCAGAATTTGAAGAAAATCAAGAATTAGTTAGAAAGATAAATGTTGAAAGTACTAAAGTGTTAGCATCTTGCGCCAAAGATTTGGATATAAAAATAGTTTATATTAGCACTGATTATGTATTTGATGGAGAGGGTGTGGATCCATGGAAGCCAGATTGTAATAATTATAATCCTTTAAATTTCTATGGTTTAACTAAGTTATATGGAGAAATGAAAATAACTAATGCTCTTGAAAAATATTTTATTGTTAGAACATCGTGGGTTTTTGGGAAAAATGGTAAGAATTTTATTAAGACAATCCTTGAATTAAGCAAAGTGCATAATGAAATAAAAGTAATAAATGATCAAATCGGTTCACCTACTTATTCATTCGATCTTTCTCGTTTAATTGTTGATATGATTGAAACTGATAAATATGGATATTACCATATAACTAATGAGGGAGAGTATATAAGCTGGTATGAATTAGCAAAAGAAGTTTTTTTCCAAAAGGAAATTTCAACAAAAATTATACCTGTATCAACCGAACAGTATGGTGTTAATAAGGCTATTAGACCTTTGAATAGTAGATTAAATAAGGAGAAGATAATTGAAAATGGATTTAAACCTTTGCCAGTATGGAAGGATGCAGTCAGTCGATTCTTAAAGGAGTTAGAAGTGTAAAACAAATTAGCAAAAGTGAGCACGAAAAAAAGAACGAACCAAGTCGAGTATTTGAAAATAGCCTGAAAAAGAGTCACGCAGGGAGTTGAAGAGAAGAAATATCAACACCAAGAGACTTTAAATAGTCTAAAGCAATTTCAGGAGTTAAAACAGATTTTACAGGAGTAGGATTTTAAGAGGATCGTAATCAGAAGGATGAAAGTCTTCACCTGTTTGAATCATATGATAGATAGAAACAAGTAGCATTATGGCAGTTGCAACAAGTGCCTTCTTGTGACCACGACGTTTCTTGATACAATTGTATTTGATTCTGAAATAAGATTCTTGTTTAGATTTAATAGCAGTAATCGATGAGATACCAGGTAATTTGGTGATGTGGAAGAAAGAATCAAACAATATGATTGTCTAATTCTTTTCAACCAAGACTTAAGGTTAAGCAAGTCATAGTTTTGAGTAGAAAAGGATGATTGAAGATACTGTGCAATACCTGAGTTGTCGGTCGTTGCGATGATAGCGACAACAAGATTTTTGTGGACATCTATGCCACAACAAATGGGTCGAATCACTTTCATAAAAAACCCCTCCCTTAAAAAATGGAGGAGTGACATTGACTGCCATCTAGCGAACTTTATTCAATTGATAAAATCAATGATAAGTGTCCAGGCTCTGAGTCCTATTTATTTGTGCTTGTAAAGATGGCGGCGACTTATAATTATTCAGGATATTCAAGGTACAAATTACCTACTTTCCTTTTCGTTCTCTGTAGTTTATCACTCCTTACACGTATCATAATAAGGACTTTCTACAACTGCAAGATGAGATGAGTTTGGTGAACTATTTGAGACCACGTAAAGCGTGGTCATGGAGGAAAAAATGAAACAATTATCAATAGAAAAAAATCCTAATAATATTGAAGGTTTAATAGTAATAAAACCAAGAGTATTTTTAGATGAACGAGGCTATTTTTGTGAAACATATAATAAAAGTGTAATGTATAATCTTGGTGTTAATATTGATTTTGTTCAAGACAATGAAAGTTTATCAACTAAAGGTGTATTGAGAGGGTTACATTTTCAAAAAAAATTTTCGCAAGCAAAATTAGTAAGAGTAATCCAGGGTTCTGTATTTGATGTTGCTGTAGATATTAGAAGTGGAAGTCCGACTTATGGTAAATATTTTGGAATAGAGTTAACAAGTGAAAATCACTTTCAATTGTATATACCAAAGGGTTTTGCACATGGTTTTGTTGCTCTTTCTGATGAAGCGATATTTTCATATAAATGTACAGATTTTTATCATCCTGAAGATGAAGGTGGCTTATTGTGGAATGATGAAGAAATAGCTATAGATTGGCCAATAAGTATTATTGATGAAATTATAGTTAGTGAGAAAGATAAAAAACATCCTACTTTTAAAGAATTTAAAGAGGGAGATTTTAAATTTTTTTAATAAAATATCTTTATATACATTCTTATTAGTATTTAGTTGAGAATTATGTATAAAAATATGTTCGTAATAATTAATGAAAAAATAGTAATATAATATTGGAGTATATTCGCTAATTAAATTTACTTTATTATTATTTTGAGATATTTATAAAGCGAATACAATTATAATTAACTGTTGAAGATTATTTTTAAAATTATACACAGATTTTTATATCGATGGAAAGAGGTAATAATATGAATATTGTTATATCAGGCACAGGATATGTAGGATTATCAATTGCTACGTTATTATCACAAAATAATCAAGTAATAGCAGTAGATTTAATAGAGGATAAAGTGAATATGATTAATAAGAGAATCTCTCCAATTCAAGATGATGAAATTGAGAGATTTTTTAATGAAAAGAATTTAAATCTAATTGCTACATTAAATGCTACTGATGCATATAAAATGGCAGATTTTGTAGTTGTTGCTACACCAACAAATTATGATTCGCAAAAGAATTACTTTGATACATCTTCTGTTGAAAGTGTTATTGAGGATGTAACAAGGATTAATCCAAAGGCAATAATTATAATTAAATCTACAATTCCTGTTGGATATACAGAATGCATAAGAGAAAAAACAGGGAATAAAAATATATTATTTAGCCCAGAATTTCTTAGAGAAAGTAAAGCATTACATGATAATTTATATCCAAGCCGTATTATTGTTGGAACAGATTTAAATGATTCAAAACTTGTTGAAGCTGCGAAAATATTTGCCAATTTATTAAAAGAAGGTGCATTGAAAAAAGATATTGAAGTTCGCTATACGGGATTTACAGAAGCAGAGGCGATTAAATTATTTGCGAACACCTATTTGGCACTGAGAGTGTCATTTTTTAATGAGTTAGATACATATGCTGAGCTAAGAGAGTTGAATACTAGCCAAATAATCGAAGGGGTTTGCCTAGATCCAAGAATAGGAGAACATTATAATAATCCTTCATTTGGCTATGGAGGATATTGTTTACCTAAGGATACAAAACAACTACTTGCAAATTATGAAGATGTGCCACAAAATCTTATGTCTGCTATAGTTGATGCAAATCGGACACGCAAAGATCATATTGCAGATATGATCATTAGACGAAATCCAAAAATAGTTGGAATCTATCGATTAACAATGAAAATGGATTCAGATAATTTTAGGCAGTCTGCGATTCAAGGTGTAATGAAAAGAATTAAGGCTAAGGGTATTGAAATTGTATTATATGAGCCTGCTATGAATGAAGATTTCTTTTTTAACTCTAAAGTTATTAAGGATTTGAATGAATTCAAGCAAATATCTGATATAATTGTTGTAAATCGATTATCAGATGAAATTAAAGATGTTGAGGAAAAAGTATATACTAGAGATTTGTTTAGTAGAGACTGATTCTAGGAGGTAGTATGATTTACTTAATCTTGTTGATTCTTATTTTTCTAGGTTTACTAATCTTTGCATTTGTTTTTAAGAAGAATGTAAGAATTTTTGTGTCTGCAGCAATAGGTGTATCAATAATTATTGGAATGTTCACCTATATCAATTTAGATAAGATTCAAATTGAGTTATGTACTTTTTTTGGAAAAAACTGTGAACTTACCAAAGATAGAGAAGATGAAATTGTTGAAGATATTATGTCATATATGAGAGATGCAAGATATTTAAATACGATTAATTATATCAATGGATTAAGCAAGAAAGAACAAAGTTTATATCATGTTAATAATTTAAAGACATCTGCACTTAATTCTTATTTAGACTTAGTTTTGAATGAAGCTAAAGATATTGCTAATGATAAAGGGTATAAGGAAACAATTGACTTCTTAAAAGAGAAGTCTAATCTTTATGATGATAAATCAAAAATAGAAGATAAAATCAAAGAATATACTAACTTAATGAACGAGAAATAGTTAATTATTGAAACGAAATATGCTATGATATCCTTTGTGAGGAATAACTATGAAAGAAATTGTTGATGCTATAGGAATGTCTCGTTCCATTACAAGAATTGCGCATGAGATAATAGAAAAGAACAAAGGTACTGATAACATTGTACTTGTTGGTATTAAAACAAGAGGAGAGTTTTTAGCTAAGCGTTTAGCTGAGAAAATTAGTCTATTTGAAGAAACATCAGTTCCTTATGTAGGTATTGATATCAACTACTGGCGAGATGATGAAAAGAAAAAGGTAGGAGAGATACCTGCAATTGATGTTGATCTAAAGGGAAAAATCGTCATTATAGTAGATGATGTTCTTTTCTCTGGACGTACGATTCGTGCGGCGATGGATGGCATTATGAGCTATGCTCGTCCTGCTGAGATTCATTTAGCTGTCTTGGTGGATAGAGGTCATAGAGAATTACCGATTCGTGCTGATTATGTGGGAAAGAATTTACCAACATCTAAAAAAGAAATCGTTTCAGTTAAAATGGCGGAAGTTGATGAAGTAGATAGTATTTGTATTGAATAGTATAACTTGTAAAGTAGTAGTGTCTAAATAGATACTACTACTTTTTTTGTTTATTTAGTTTTATAGTGAAACATGTACCAACATATTGAAACAAAAACCTATCTCTGTTTCAGCTATTTATTTCCGAATTTTATCAACTAGAATGAAAGCATAGAAGACTGATCAATACATGCCGGTAAATTAGTTGAACAGAAAAAGGAGGAATTATGAAGAAGTACAATGTTGTTATTTGTGGGGGTGGTAGTACCTATACACCAGATATGATGGAATTACTTGTCATGTTACAAAAACCATTTCCATTGAATAAAGTGGTTTTATACGATATTGATGCTGAGCGTCAATCGATAGTAGGGGAATTTGGGAAAGTTCTTTTTAAAGAATATTATCCAGAGGTTGAATTCTACTATACTACAGATAAAAAGGAAGCATTTGAAGGAATGGATTTCGTCTTTGTACAAATTCGTGCAGGGGGCTTGGAACAAAGAAAGAACGATGAGAAAATTCCATATAAATATGGAAGAATCGGACAAGAAACATGTGGTGCAGGTGGATTATCTTATGGAGTACGAAGTGTAGTACAAATGATAGAGCTTATTAAGGATGTTAGAGAATATGCAAAAGATGCATGGATCATCAATTATTCAAATCCTGCTGCAATTGTAGCTGAAGCATGTAAAAAAGTTTTCCCTAATGATAAGAAAATCGTAAATATATGTGATATGCCTACGGATGTAATTGGACGTTACTTACCATTGATAGGTAAAAAACGTAGTGAAGTAGATTGCATTTATTTTGGATTAAATCATTTTGGTTGGTTTACAGCAGTATTAGATAAGAAGACAGGCGAAGATTTGTTACCAGGATTGCTTGAGTATATTGTAGAACATTATGAGGAACTACGTGCACAAGCAAAAGAAAGAATAAGAAATGATGATGATCATTGGGGTATTGTATTCTACAATCATCTAAAAATGATTAAGGATTTCCCTTATTCATTACCTAATACCTATAACTTGTATTATGTATATCCAAAGCTTTCATATTCACACTATTCATTAAACCGTACACGATATGATGAAGTTATTGAGGGTAGAGAAGCGAGTGTTTTTGGATTTTGTAAGAATGTAGCTCGTCTTGGTAAAATGAAAGGTACTGAATTTGATATAACAAATAAAATAAGTCCTTACACAGAATTTACAGGAGAGATGCATTCAGAAACGGTTTACTCCGATAACGATGTACATGCAGCATATTTAGTTGAATTGGTATTATCAATAATCAACAATAAAAAAGAGTTGGCATTAGTTATGATTGAAAATAATGGGATTGTAGAGAATTTAGATCCAGGCATGATGTTAGAAGCTACATCCATCATTGGGAAAGAACAAATACTTCCATTAAAGCATGGAACAGTAGGACAATTTGAAAAAGGATTATTGGAAAATCAATATGCTTGTGAGAGTTTATTGGTAGAAGCTATTTTAGAAAATAACTATCAAAAATTACTTCAAGCATTTACAGAGAATAGATTAGTTGGGGATGCTGAAGTTGCAAAAGCAATGATTGAAGATTTCAAAGAAGCAAATGGTGATTATTGGCCAGAGTTCAAATAGAAGGGGGTATAAATTATGAACAAATTCTTTGATAAAATAGAAAATAAATTACTACCATTAGTAGAGATTGTACAATCGAATAAGTATTTATCAGCCATACAATATGGAATGATGTGTATGATGCCATTAATGATGGTGGGTGCTTTCTGTTGTGTTATCAGTGATTTTCCACTAGAAGCATATCAAACATTTATGGCAGGTGTTTTTGGTCAAGAATTATGGGCAAATTGGAACTGGGGATACATCAATGTTGCAACAATGGGAATTAGTTCAATTGCAGCAATTATTGGTACAACCTATGAATTAGCTAGAAAAGACAAAGTAAATCCTATTCCTGCTGTTATCGTAGCACTGATGAGTTTTTTCTTAGTCATGGCATTTACATCGGATGGAAGTGGTTTCTTATTTTCTGAGTTTAGCGCAAGAAATTTATTTCTAGCTTTAATTATTTCGATAGGAACAGAAGCAATTTATAATTTTTGTATTAAGAAGAACATCACAATTAAGATGCCAGAATCAGTACCTGCATTTGTATCACAACAATTTACTGCAGTAATACCTGCTGCTATCTGTTGTGTTCTCTTCTTGATAATTCGTGTAGTTGCATCAAATTCAAATTTTGGAACAGTATCAAATATTATCTATACAATATTACAAGCACCTCTAACAAATTTGGGAACATCATTTGTGGGAACAATTGTTTGTACAATTCTTAATTCATTGATTTGGATGTTTGGAATTCATGGAACAAATGTAATTCAAACAGTTTGGACTCCATTATGGCAAGCTGCTCGTGATGCTAATTTACAAGTCTATATTCAAAATGCTGCGGCAATTAGACCGTATATAGTAACAGATGCTTTTGGAGATATGGTTATATTTTTAACAGGTACGGGATTGACACTACCACTTGTAATTGAAATGATCTTTATGTGCAAATCTGCACGCATTAAAGCGGTAGGGAAGACAGCTTTAATACCAGGAATATTTAATGTTAATGAACCAGTTATCTTCGGTTTACCAATCGTATTGAATCCAGTGATGTTAATACCATTCGTATTATCACCTGTTATATGTGTTTCGCTTGCGTATGCAGCGATGAATTTTGGCTTTGTTCCTCGTCCCACAGGAACCCCTGTACCATGGACTTTACCAGCACCGTTTGGTGGTTGGATGATGACGGGAAGTTGGACAGGAGGACTTTTACAAATTGTACTACTTCTAATATCGGGTCTTATTTATTATCCTTTCATTAAAGCGTTGGATAAAAAATATAAGGAAGAAGAAAACGCTAAAATGAATGAGCGTATAGATGAAAAGTAATTTGAAAATTCTTTTTAAACGACTGGGAGCATACGCAGTAGATTGGTATCTTTACGCAGTAGTATTAATTAGCTTCAATACTATTTATTCAACAATGAATGGAATTGAGCCAACTTATTACATGACGCTTGAGATTTATGATAAACAGAATTTATATGTCGTCATGGCACTCATGTTCATGATTCATTTCCTTGTTTTTGTTGTTTTATGTAAATTACTAAAGGGACAAACAATTGGAAAGAAATTATTTCATCTAAGAATTGTTTCTAAAAATGATCAACCAGTAAGAAGTGTTCAATTACTGTTACGAGAATTTCTTGGAATCATTCTTATTGAAGGGTATTTTTCGCCGATAAGTAGTTATTTTAGAACATTTCTTGCAATTCAATTTGGTGATATTATAGAATTACAATGGATGTGGTACATGATGGCTTTAGTTTCAATTGTAATTGCAAGATTTATAAAGAATAATAGAATGATTCATGATTTGGTTGCAAATACTAAAGTTATTCAAACCACTAGGTGATGATATGAACATAAATGAAATATTGAAACAATCAAATTTTGATAATGATGAGAAAAACATTATTACTGTTCTTGGTAAACAAATTGAGAATGGGAATACGAATATAACTGTTCGTGAATTATCCAAACTAACATATTGTTCGCCATCTAAAATAGTTCGATTCGCAAAGAAAATAGGTTTTTATGGTTACAGTGATATGCTCTTTTCATTTCGAAAACAACGAGATGAAATCGTTGAGTTGAAGTTCAAAGATAGTTTGGAAACAGTAGTTATTTTAGAAAATAGTTTAAAGGTTATTGATCAATTGATTCAAGACATAACTTCTAAAAACTATAAGACAATTTACCTGCAAGGCTTGTGTTTTTCAAATTATGTATGCGAATATTTTAGAGATAAGTTGATTGGATTAGGTATATTTGCAGCGTGTTTAAATCCTTCTGATGTACATCGAAGTGATGAAAATTATATTCTTCTTGTTGTGAGTAATTCTGGTGAAACAGAAGATATTATAAAAATAGTAAAATCATGTAAAAATGACAATTGTCTCATCTATGCAATCACATCACAAGAAAAGAGTAAATTATCGAAGTTAGTTCAAAATTCGATTGTTATAACACAAAAAAATGAATTGAAGATAAATCAACAGGGTAGTTATTTTACTGGGAATGCAATCGTATTAACAGAGAAAATTACTGAAATAATAAGTGATTTTAAAAAGATAGGAGATTGAATTATGTTAAATGTACTTCTAATCTGTTCGATGGGTGCTTCTACAGGAGCATTGTGCGAAAAGATTAAAAAAGCTGCGGATCAACAAAATTATGATATCAATATTTGGGCCACATCATTAGCTACAGCAAATGATGAAATAGAAAAATCGGATATAATTTTATTGGGACCACAAATCAGATATATGCTGAAAAAAATAGTTGAGGCAGCTGATGGTCGTCCAGTTGAAGCAATAGATATGGCAACTTATGGCATGATGGATGGTGAAGCAGTATTTAATAAAGTAAAGGAAATGGCATTAAATAATGAGAAATAAATCACAATATGAGTCAATTTGTTTTGAAATAATATCTGCAGCTGGTTCTGCTAAGAGTAGTTATTTGGAAGCAATTGAGGCGGCAAAAGAAGGTAATTCCTTTGAAGAGTTAATTCATGAGGGCAATATCACATTTACGAATGCAGCTCGCTCTCATGCAAAAGCATTACAATTAGAGGCGGAAGAGCAATTGGATTTTGGTTTATTACTTATTCATGCGGAAACGATTCTAAGCTCTGCAGAAACAATTAAAGATTTATCGATGACGATGATTGAACTAATAAACAAATGAAACATAAGAAAGGATAATCGAGAGATTATCCTTTCTTGTTATAATAATTGTTTAATTTCATTTTTGGTAAAGTACATCGTTAAAGCATCTTCAATTTCTGTTTCTGGGTAATTTAGTTTTTTCATGAGGATGATTGTTGCGACAACTTTTTCTTTTCCACCAACTAGGTAGGAGAATTCAATACTTGCTTTTAGTGTGTCTAGAGGTGGAAATCCTGCTGCTGAAAATGCTTCAACTACATCTTCGAAAGAACTGGTTTTACCATTTTGATCTTGTGCGATAGCTCCAGCACAGTCAACTGATGAACTTCCTTTTTGTCGATAAGGATTTGTAAAATTATCAAAAATTGCGAACTTGTCCATAGGTAACCTCCTTTTCTATAGTATACCAATTATTAAGCTTTATAAGGCAAAAGAAGGGATTAGTTAGAAAATTCTATTAATTTTTAATATGTTATTCCATATTTGTTTTGAAATCTCAAATTTTATGAAAAAATGTCGATGATAAACTTTTAAAACGTTTTCATTTGTTCTATAATGATAATGTTTAAACAACTAGGAGGTTTATGATGAGTAAGACATCAAAAAAAGTATTCCAATCAATGGATGGAAATACTGCTACAGGACATATTGCTTATGCATTTAGTGAAGTAGCTGGTATCTATCCAATTACTCCTTCTTCGCCAATGGCTGAAGTAGTTGACGCTTGGGCATCACAAGGTCGTAAAAACATTTTTGATACAACTGTTAAAGTTGTAGAGATGCAATCAGAAGGTGGAGCAGCTGGAGCAGTTCACGGAGCATTACAAGGTGGTGCTTTAGCAACTACATTTACAGCTTCACAAGGATTATTGTTAATGATTCCTAACCTTTACAAAATGGCTGGGGAACTTTTACCTGGAGTTATTCACGTAGCAGCTCGTGCTTTAGCTGGTCGTGCTTTAAACATCTTTGGTGACCATGAAGACATTTATGCATGTCGTCAAACAGGTGTACCTATGATTTGTTCACATTCTGTTCAAGAATGTATGGATTTAGCTGGAGTTGCTCATTTAAGTGCAATCGATGCTTCAGTTCCATTTATCCATTTCTTTGATGGATTTAGAACATCTCATGAAATTCAAAAGATTGAAGTTATGGATTATGACTATCTAAAGAGTCTAACAGATATGAAAAAGGTTGAAGCATTCAAGAAGAGTGCACTAAACCCTCACACTAACCCAGTAGTTCGTGGTGGTGCTGAAAATGATGATATTTTCTTCCAAGGAAGAGAAGCTCAAAACGAACATTATGGCAAAGTAGCAGATGTAGTTGCTAAATATATGAAGGAAATCAGTGCTCATACAGGGCGTGAATATGCTCCTTTCACATATTATGGTGCTAAAAATGCTGACCGCGTGATTATTGCTATGGGTTCAGTAACTGAAACAATTAAAGAAACAATTGATGCTTTAATTGAAAAAGGTGAAAAAGTAGGTCTAGTTAAAGTTCATTTATACCGTCCTTTCGCTAGTAACTATTTAACAAAAGTACTTCCTAAGACAGTGAAGAAAATTGCTGTATTGGATCGTACAAAAGAAATGGGTTCTCGTGAACCATTATACTTAGATGTTCTTAATGCTCTTAAGGATAATAAGAAACTTGTTATTACAGGTGGACGTTATGGTATGGGATCTAAAGATACTAATCCTAGCCACATCAAAGCAGTATATGATGATTTAAAGAAACCTAAATCAAAAGATGAATTTACAATTGGTATTGAAGATGATGTAACTAAATTATCACTAAAACCAGCTACATTAAATATCAAACCTGATTATACTTCATGTTTATTCTATGGTCTTGGATCAGATGGTACAGTATCAGCAAACAAAAATGCAATTAAGATTATCGGGGATAACACTGATTTATATTCTCAAGCATATTTTGCATACGATTCTAAGAAAGCTGGAGGAGTTACTCGTTCTCACTTAAGATTCGGTCCTACTCCAATCCGTTCTACTTACTATGTAAATAGTGCTGACTTCGTATCTTGTTCATTAGATGCTTATGTATTTAAATATGATATGGTTAGAAGCCTTAAAAAAGGTGGAACATTCCTATTAAATACAACATTTGATGCAAAAGAACTTGAAAAACATTTACCAAACCGTATGTTAAGAGACTTAGCTGAAAAGAAAGCTAAATTCTATATTATTGATGCAACTAAGATTGCTCAAGAAATTGGTATGGGTCGTCGTACAAATACAATCCTACAATCTGCATTCTTTGCGTTAAATGAACAAATCATGCCTTATGCAGAAGCAGTTGGTTATATGAAAACTGCTGCTAAAAAGTCTTACTCTAAAAAGGGTGATGAAGTTGTTCAATTAAACTACAAAGCAATTGATGCTGGTAAAGATGGATTAGTTGAAATTCCTGTTAAGAAGGAATGGTTAAACCTTAAAGTTAATGACAAAGCTAAGAACACTAAAGATAAATACTTTGATGAACATGTTGCTGTGATTAACGCATTGGGTGGATATGATTTACCAGTAAGTGCATTTACTAAATACAACTTACTTGATGGTTCTATCCGTAATAACGTTTCATTAAAAGAAAAACGTACAATTGCTACTCAAGTTCCTACATGGGATCCAAATAACTGTATCCAATGTGGATTCTGTAGTTATGTTTGTCCTCATGGAACAATCCGTACATTTATCTTAAGTGAAGAAGAAGTTAAAGATGCACCAATGCCTTTCAAGACAATTCCTGCTATGGGTAAAGATCTTGAAAAGATGCAATATCGTGTACAAGTATCTCCTGCAAACTGTGTAGGTTGTGGACTTTGTGTTACTGAGTGTCCAGGTAAAGCTGGTAACAAAGCTCTTGCTATGGCTGATGTAAATACTAAGCTTGATCAAGAACCTCTTGCAGATTACCTATACAATGAAGTTGAATACAAAACTCAATTCTTCCCAACTACAACAGTAAAAGGTTCTCAATTCCTAAGACCTTACTTTGAAGTATCTGGGGCATGTCCTGGATGTGGAGAAACTCCATACTATAAATTAGTATCACAATTATTTGGTCGTGATATGTTAGTAGCTAATGCTACTGGATGTTCAATGATTTACTGTTCATCAACTCCATCTTCTCCATTTGTTAATGACAAAAACGGTGAAGGTGTTGCTTGGGGAAATAGCTTATTCGAAGACAATGCTGAATATGGTTTCGGTATGGCTATCGCTCAAAATGTTAAAGAATCAAGAATTCTTGAATTAATGGAAACAAACTTAGATAAAGTTGAAGCTCCATTAAAGAAAGCATTTGAAACATACATCGCAGCTGATGGTGATCGTGAGATCCAACGTACAGTTGTAAAAGACATCATTGCTGGTGTTAAGATGAGTAAATGTAAAGAAGTGAAAGAACTTCTTAAACTTGAAAGAGATCTTGTTGGTAAATCAGTATGGATCATCGGTGGAGATGGATGGGCTTATGACATCGGTTACGGTGGATTAGACCATGTACTTGCTAATGACTTAAATGTAAATGTTCTAGTACTTGATACAGAAGTTTACTCAAATACTGGTGGACAATCTTCTAAAGCTTCTCAAGCAGCTTCTATTGCTAAGTTTGCAGCTGGTGGTAAACCAACAGCTAAGAAAGACTTAGGGCAAATTGCAATGGCTTATGGTCATGTATACGTAGCTCAAATTGCTATGGGTGCGGATAAGAACCAAACATTAAAAGCAATTAAAGAAGCAGAAAGCTATAAAGGACCATCATTAATTATTGCTTACTCTCCATGTGTTGAACATGGTATCAAAGGTGGATTATCTAATCACCAAAGAACACAAGCTAAAGCAGTTGAATGTGGATATTTAGCACTATATCGTTTCGATCCTCGTAACGAAAAACCGCTTACAATCGATTCTAAAGAACCTCAATGGGATAAATTCCAAGAATTCTTAATGAACGAAACTCGTTATAGCCAATTAACTAAGTTAAAAGGTGATGACTTAGCTCAAAAGATGTTCGATAAAACAAAAGCAGACGCTCAAAAACGTTATGCTGAACTAGTTAAAAAACTAGAAGACTAGTGTTTACTAAAAGCTACCATTCGTGGTAGCTTTTTACTTTTATAGGTAGTATCAGTATGTTAGAATAAATACAAGAGGTGATAGGTTATGACTCAAACAGTTAAAATTGTAACAGACTTAAATAATTTTGAAAGAATCGTGTTGGCACATAAAGATGCTCAAGGTATAGTACATATTGCACATTCATTCTTCTATAATGGTAGAGATGGATCTGAATATTTATTATTCTTATACAAAGATGCATTACCTAAGGGTAACTTTGTCGAAGGATGGAATTACTTAGATGAGAATTCAGTGAATACTACAATCGTAGGAGTTCATGATCACAGCGTAGCAGTTGAGGATTTCTTAGCTTGTTGGGACCCTAGTAAAACAATGAATGATATTCAATTTTATCAAGTTAGAGATTTCTCTGAAGTAGATGATATGTATGACAAGATTAAGATTGAACCAAATCAAGTTGTAGCATTTGGAATTATAAAATAGTCAGTAGCCTCAAATTATCCATTTAATTTGAGGTTTTCTTATGGGAAAATGGATTGTGTGTTGGAAGTTTTAGTAAATTAGACTATAATTGTATTAGGTGATTAAATGAAAGTACTATTATATTTTGAAAGTGAAAAAGCTTTACAAAATTCAGGCATTGGAAGAGCTTTAAAACATCAAATAGCTGCATGTGAATCTGCAGGTATTGAGTATACAACTGATCCTTGGGATGATGATTATGATATTCTGCATATTAATACTGTAGGATTGAATAGTGAATCAATTATAAAGAAAACGAGAAATGATGGGAAACCAGTAATTTACCATGCTCATTCTACGGAGGAGGATTTTCGTAATTCTTTTATTTTATCGAATCAAATTGCACCCATATTTAAGAAAAGGCTGGTTAGTCTCTATACACAAGCAGATGCAATTATTACCCCAACTCCCTATTCAAAGTCTTTGCTGGAGGGGTATGGTATTACATTACCTATTTATGCAGTATCTAATGGTATTCAATTGAGTCGATATGACTACAATGAAGAGAAGATAAAAGCATTTAAAAAATATTTTAGTTTGAAAGATACAGATAAAGTTGTTTTATCAGTTGGATTATATTTTGAAAGAAAAGGAATATTGGATTTTATAGAAATTGCGAAGCAATGTCCTGAATATAAGTTTATTTGGTTTGGTTATACAAATCGAGTTATGATTCCAAAAACTGTAAGAGATGTTGTGGATGATTATCCAGACAATGTTATTTTTCCAGGATATGTTAAAGGGCCTATTATTGAAGGTGCTTATACAGGCGCTAATTGTTTCTTCTTTCCATCTTATGAGGAAACAGAGGGTATTGTTGTTCTTGAAGCATTAGCGGCAAGACAAGAAGTGTTATTAAGAGATATTGGTGTATTTGATCCATGGTTAGTTGATGGAGTGAATTGTTATAAAGCAAGTACCAATGAAGAATTCATTGAGAAGATTAAAGGAATAGTTGAATGTACACTTCCAAAAACAAGTGAAGAGGGAAGGCGCACAGCTGAAGAAAGAAGCATCAGTTCTGTAGGCCAACAATTAAAGGAAATTTATGAAAGTGTATTAAAGAATCATTAAATTAGTTTTGAAAGAGGCAGAGAATGAATAAACGTGGATTTACATTGATAGAACTAATTACAGTAATAGCAATATTAGCTGTTTTAGGCACGCTTTTGATACCCAATGTAAGTGGTTATGTTAGTTCATCAAAGGATGTAGTATGCAACAGTAATGTGAATTTGTTGAATCGTATTTATCGTCAAGCATCTGCAATGGATGAAAAATTAACACCACAAGAAATCCTAAATGATAGAACAGGTAAATACTTTGGTGGTTTGGCTGAGTGTCCAACTGATGGCGAATATGTTGTTATAGACAATGTTATTGTATGTACAAAGCATAAAGGTAATTCTGGTGAAAGTGGTGGAGGAACAGTTATCTCGCCAGAGGCAAAAGAATTATATGATAAGATGCTTAGAGATCAGCCTGAAATTGAGAAATGTAAATTGATGACAGATACCACACAAAGAGGTCAATGTTTTACAGCATTATTCAATACTCATTTCTTCTCGAATGACGTTTCAAGCAAGAAATACTATGAAGAACTTGGTGGTGCATGGAAAACACTGGGTGAAGATATAAAGGCATTGGCTGGAATAACGGGCACTTACTATGTTAGACCCTATTATTGTGAATCAGGAGAACCAATCATTTTTGCAAATCAAAGTAATGCAATCAATGGTGGGGGATGGGCAGATGTTCCAGTACTTTATTATGAAGGATCTTGGTATAAATGTACAAAAGGAACTGTTCAAATGTATAATTTCCAAAAATATACAGCAAGTGATATTAAAATGTTGCTTCAAACTAAATTTGAGAAAATAACATAGGTATTGTTGAATGACAATACCTTTTTATATACGATAAGCCATTAATTCTTAAGAAACTCTTAACAAAGAACTGAAACATTGTTTATGGTTAGTACAAATGGTATAATAATCGCATGAAAACATGGAAAAAAATAGTAAAAAGTTACGCTTTTAATATAGCTTTAGTAGTAGGGTTCACAGGATTTGTTCTTTGGCTTACTTTAAAAGACAACTATCAAGAAATTTTAGCAATGATTAGAGGAGCAAATGTAGGTTGGTTACTTGTGATACCTGCTTTGGCTATACTGTATCAAGTTATTATTGGTTGGATTCTAAAGAGGTTAACATTATTAAGTAATCCAAAATATAAATTGTCACAAGGTGTAGTGAATGCGTTTGTAGCAAGCTTCTTTCATGGTGTAACACCAAGTGCTTCAGGTGGTCAATTTGCGCAAATTTATATTTTTAAGAAACAAGGAGTTCGTGTAAGTGATTCTGCAAGTATTTTGTGGATGGATTTCATTATTTATCAATCGACAATGGTTGCTTCCGTTTTTATCTTGATTCTATTAAGATTTACTTATTTTTATGCACATTACTCACAATTCTTTCTGCTTGTCCTTGTAGGATTTATGATTAATGGTGCAATCATTATTGGACTATGGGCATTAGTAACATTTCCAAAAGTTTATACTTGGTTAAGTACTAAAGGGATATTAATTGGAGTTAAATTGCATATTGTAAAAGATAGAGAAAAAGCACTTGCGAATCTAGATATCCAATTGGAACGGTTTGCATCAGAAACAAAGAAATTAAAAGGGCATCGAAAGACAATTATTTTAGTTATTCTAGCAAATTTCGTAAGATTATTTGTTTATTATATTATTCCTTACTTCTGTGCGTTGGCATTAAATATTCCAGTTGATGCAAATCTAATTTTGGATATTCTTGCATTATCATCATTTGTTTCAATGATCAACTGTTTTATACCCATACCAGGAGCAAGTGGTGGTACAGAGGCAACCTTTATACTTATGTTCTCTACCATCTTTGGTAGTGTAGGTGCTTCAAGTATTATGATTCTATGGCGATTTATCACTTATTACTTTGTCATGATTTTAGGCGGTTTAACATTTATTTATGCTAAAGCAAAACCAGATTTAGTGGATTAGGGGGTATTATTCAATGAGAATCGGATTGTTTTCAGATACATATCTTCCAGAGATTAATGGAGTCGCATCAAGTGTTCATATTTTACGTGAACAATTAGTTAAGAATGGTCATAAGGTTTATGTAATTACAACTAAGCCAGAAAATGGGATTGTAGAGGATGATCCTTATGTTCTACGTTTATCAGGGATTGAATTAAAGAAACTATACGGCTATGTTTTAACTAGTCCTATTCATATCTCTGCATACAATGAGATAAAAGAGATTAATCTTGATTTAGTTCATGCACATACTGAGTTCAGTGTGGGCATTTTTGCGCGTATTGTAGCGAAGTTACAAGGTTTACCACTTGTAAGTACATACCACACAACTTATGAAGACTATACACATTATGTCAATATCATTAATTCGGATACAGTAGATAAGCTTGCGAAAAAAGCAGTTGCAAGTTTGAGTCGATTGTATGGTGATTCAAGTACTGAAATGATTGCACCAAGCCAAAAAACAAAAGATATGTTACTTCGATATGGTATTAAGAAGACAATTTATGTGGTGCCAACAGGACTGGATTTGGATCGTTTTAATCCTAAGCGCACAAGTGTAGAAAAAATCAAAGAAATTAGAAGTACATATGGAGTACAAGATAACGAAACACTAGTAACCTTTGTAGGTCGTGTTGCGCAAGAGAAGAGTATCGATTTTGTGATTGATGGATTTACTTTTGTAAAGAAAATGGGATTACCATGTAAGTTATTAATTGTTGGTGCAGGTCCTGATGATGAAATATTGAGACAAAAAGTAAAAGAATTAGCATTAGAAGATATGGTCAAGTTTGCAGGAAAAAAACCGGCAATTGAAATACCAAGTTTTTACCATGCAAGTAATTGCTTTGTCTCAGCATCAATTACGGAAACACAAGGAATGACTTATATTGAAGCTTTGGCTAGTGGTCTTCCATTATTTGCACGTCCTGATAATGTATTAGAAGAGTTAGTAGTAGAAGATGAAACAGGATACTATTTTAAAACACCACAAGAATTAGCAGAAAAACTAAAAGAATATTTAGCGGATAGTGATGATCATAAAAAACAAATGGTAGTCAATGCTATTGAAAAAGCAAAACCATATGATTCACAAGAGTTTTATCGTAAAATTTATCATGTTTATGAGTCTGCAATTGCTAACTATAGTCAAATGTATGTGATTGAACAAATTAAGCCAAAGAATGATTTCATACAAATTTATTTGGATTCACCAAGTTCAGAAAGCATTAAAATTATTGTTTCTTTAGATCGATATTTTAATAGTGGGTACCGCAAAGGATTCAAATTATCTCAAGAAGAAATTGAAGAATTGCAAAAAGAAGAAGAGGGTGTAAAAGCCTATCAGTCTTGTATAAGAAAAATTGCAGTAAAAGATCGAACACGTAAGGAAATTTATGATTGGTTAACACAAAATACAACATTAGAAATTGATATTATTAATAAAATAGTTGAGAAGTTGGAAGAACATGGATTTATTGATGATTTAAAATATGCAAAGAATGCTGTTTATTCCATGAAGTTAACCTTAACAGGTGAAAATAAAATTCAACGTAACTTGAAGAAAAAAGGCATTCCTATTGAAATGATTGAAGAAGTGATGAGTGAAGATGATGATACTGAACTAACTAATGCAATAAAATGGGCAGAAAAAGTTAAACCATCAATTAAAGAAAAATCAGTGAAGATGAAGAAGAAAATACTCCGTCAAAAATTGATTATTCAAGGCTTCAGTGAATCAATTATTGATCAAGTTATGAACAATTTAAATTTTGTTGATGATGAAAGATCAGAGATTGATAATCTAAGAAAAGTAGCAAATAAAGCAAAAAAAAGATATGAAAGAAAGTACAGTGGGTTTAAACTGAGAAATACAGTCTTTCGATATTGTGCAGCGATGGGTTATGATATGGAAGATATCTATGTCATATTAGATGAAATGGAGTGGAAAGATGAATAAATATATTAGTGATTTTCAAGAGAAGGAGAGTCTTGAATTACCTTTGTTAATCAAAAGTATTACAAAGGGGATTACACAAAAAGGTGCTCCTTATGCTTCTGTTATCTTACAGGATAAAACAGGAACAATTGATGGAAAGATATGGGACATCAAACCAGAGCAAGAAGCTGCAATTGCAATTGGACAAGTGGAAAAAATTTCTTGTGAGGTATTAAAATATAATAACTCACTTCAATTACGTATTCATAAAATTGAGCCAATGAATCAAAATGAAATAGATTTAAGTGAATATGTTATTGCTTCAAAGGTAAGCAAAGATGATTTAAAAGAGGCAATTACATCTACAATTGCATCGATTCAAAATAAAAATTATCAAGCTCTAATTAATGGACTGTATGAAATGGCTGGAGAAGCATTTTATGAGTATCCAGCAGCAAGTAAGAATCATCATAGTTTTCTAGGTGGTCTTGCAACCCATGTAGTTGGTATGGTGAAGTTAGCGAATGCTTTGTGTGAACTATATCCTCAACTTAATCGTGATTTATTAGTATCAGGTGTTCTTGCACATGACTTGGGTAAAATGATTGAATTATCAGGACCAATCACAACAGAATATACGCTTGAGGGAAAATTAACTGGACACATTTCAATATTGCATGGTCGATTAATGCAAATTGCTGATGAGTTAAATATTGGTGATAGTGAAGAAGCAATATTGCTTCGTCATTGTGTCTTATCACATCATGGGCAACTTGAATATGGATCACCAGTTGTTCCTTTAGTTCAAGAAGCAGAAGTACTTAGTTTTATTGATAACTTGGATGCTCGTCTTAATACATTAGAATCAGCTTTAGAATCAATTACACCAGGAGAGTTTACGCAACGAATCTTTGCAATGGAAAATCGTGCGTTCTATAAGCCGAAAAATGATTGATACTCATTGCCATGTAGTATTTGGTGTTGATGATGGAGCACAATGCATAGAGGACTCTCTACGCATGATTGATGTGGCAGTTAAGCATGGGATGACAAAGATTCTATGTACGCCTCATTCAATTCCTGGGCATCGGTACCAACGAAATACATTAGAATACTTAAGTAAGAATTTTGAGGTTTTGAAAGCTAAAATAGAAGAATGTAATTATCCAATTGAACTTTATCTAGGCTCTGAATTTCAGGCAACAGATGACTCAATTGAATGGATCAAAGAGCATAAAGTAGTTACCCTAAATAAAACAAATCGAGTTCTAGCAGAATTGCCTTGGTACTATGGTGGTAAAACAAGTCATAGTGAAGAATATTACCTACAACTTTTACTTGATGAAGGATATCGTGTTATTGTAGCGCATCCTGAACGATATGAAAGTGTCCAAAAAGATTTTACTACATTGAAGCGATGGAGAGAAATGGGCTGTTTCTTTCAAGTAAATCGTACAAGTCTAATCAAGAATGGTGAGGCTCCCCATGTACAAGATGTTGCATGGCGTATGGTGAAAGAAGGTTATTGTGATGTCATCGCAAGTGATGCGCACGGATATATTGGAATGCGTATCAATCGTTTGGATGATATTTATGAAATACTTGAACAAGAAATTTCACCAGAATTTGCTAGAAGAGTTTGCGTTGATAATCCAAATTGTAGTATCACAGGGGATGAGTATAAGATTTAAGGAGATGAATCTCCTTTTTTTTATTCGCTAAGTTGACAAATGTAGAGCGGTGATATATGATTGAGTCGACACTAATAGACTAAGGTACTGGAAAGGAAATAAACTATGAACTATATTAGAAGAGCATGGTTGTATGTTACTAGAAAACTATCCAAATCAATCTTATTAGGATTAACTTTTTTTGCAATAGGAAATCTTGTATTAATTGGATTAGGTATTACACAAGCAGCGTCAAATGCTAAAACGATGACACGTCTTAGTATGAAAGCAGTGGTAAACTTAAATGTCGATTATCAGAAACACTCAGCATATATAGATAGTTTAGAATCAGAAGAGGAAAAAAATGCTGCCTATGAAAATTCACCAGTAATTGGTATTGATACAGTGAAGGATGTATTAAAGGATAAAAGAATCAAAGCAGCTAATTATTTGTCTTCAAGACAAACATTCTCCTTGGGATTTGATAGCGTATTAATTGGAAATGAAGAATTTAGAGAAGATTCTTTTAATCCCAATGGTGCCTCAATAGAAAATAGTTACCTTCAACCAAATTTTATGTTGATCGGTAATTTGTACCCAGAAATGATTGAGTTTCATGATGGTACATGTACACTGGTAGAAGGTAGATTTTTTAATCAAAATGATATTGAGAATGCAAATCTTGTAGCTGTAATTTCAAAAGATGTTGCTGACATCAATGGATTTACTTTAGGTGATAAAATTTCGTTTCGAGCAGGAACAGAAGAAATCATTCAAAGCATGGAGTTAAATGGACTAAAGCGAGATGATTTAAACAGAGAATTTGAAATTATTGGAATCTATACGACCATTGAAGAAGTCGATATGACAAGTGTACGTATTGCCTATATAACAGGGAGTGAAAATCCTAAAAATAATGTTTATGTACCACTAATAACTCTAATCGAAGGAGAATTAGTGCAGTATGAATTATTTAATCAATACGGAAATAGTGGGATGGGCACTAATGTAAATGAAATTCCACTTGAAGATATAAAGCAACAAATGTTGAATACGAGTAAGGTAAACATCTTATTAGACGATCCTTTAAAAATTGAGAGTTTTATGGATGATTATAAAAATATTGAAACAGAATATATTTATTTCGATGCTAATAATAAACAGTTTGATCAATTTTCAAGACCGCTAGATAACTTAACTTATTTTGCAGATGTTATCTTATTGATTATTTCAATAACTGCAATATTTATTATTACACTCATCACAGCACTTACATTAAAGTCACGTGAATTTGAGATTGGTGTTCTCTTATCATTAGGTGTAAGCCGTATAAAAATTGTATTGCAGTTCTTCGTTGAACTATTGATAATTTTGCTTGTATCCTTTACTTGTGCGGTGGTTACTGGAAGCATGGTAGCTGGAAAAGTGGGTCAACAAGTCTTGGAAAATCAAGTTGCAATTGAACCTGAAATTGTACAAGAAGAGAATTTTAAACCAAATTGGGTTGGTTATAAAGAATACTTCACCGAGATAACGCAAGAAGATATGCTAAGTCGATACAAAGTTATAATTAATCCAATACTAATACTACAAATATATTTGTTTGGAATAGGTATCGTGTTTATTAGTATTCTTGTACCAACTTATATGATTATGAAGCTTAGCCCGAAGCGAATTATGCTTTCATAGGAGGTAATGATGAACACAATATTAAAAATTGAACATATCAATTATGGCTATGTTGATGGTGGATTTAGAAGAGAAATATTAACTGATTTAAGTTATGAGTTTAAAGAAGGGAAGTTCTATACAATTTTAGGACCCTCAGGTAGTGGAAAAACAACATTACTTAGTATTCTTGCTGGACTCGATACACAAGAGAGTGGGACAATTTATTTTCAAAATAAGGATTTGAAAGAAATTGGATTATATAAGTATCGTAGAAATAAAATAGGTGTAGTTTTTCAAGCATATAATTTAGTTCAATATTTAACAGGAATTGAGAATATTGAACTAGCAATGGCTGAAACAGATAATGAAATTCCAGAGAATCAAAAGGAAGTTGGTTATGCATTACTTGAAAAGTTTGGGATTACCAAATCCAAAGCAAATCGACTTGTTACTCATTTATCTGGTGGTGAACAACAACGTATCGCAATTGCTAGGGCACTTGCGGCAAACGTAGACTTAATCTTTGCGGATGAGCCAACAGGAAACTTGGATACTGCAACAGAGAGAGAAATTATTCAAATCTTTAGAATGTTAACTGAAAAGTTTAATAAAACAGTTATTGTTGTAACACATAGCAATGAAGTTTCTAAATTATCAGATTATCGTGTCTTTTTACAAGAAGGTAAATTAATTGATATTGGATAGATCAATGATTAGAAAAATGGAGCATCTCATTTGAGATACTCCATTTTATTATCCTTGAATTGTTTTTAATACTTCACTTAATTCAGGTTTTTCAGTTTCATTGAATTTAACAATGATGGCATCGTCTTCGCTATAGCGAGGAATGATGTGAAAGTGTAGATGGTCAACTGTTTGCCCTGAAATAGCACCTTGATTGCTAATGATATGCGATCCACAAGCTTTGCAATTACAAACAATTTGATTTGTTAATTTAGGTAATACTTTAGCGATATGAATCATTGTTTCTTCATCAGCATCTAGGATATCACTGCAATGTTTTTTAGGAATAACCAAAGTATGTCCATATGTAACTTGTGCAATGTCTAAAATAGCAACAATGTGTTCATCCTCATATACTTTAGATGAAGGTAATTCACCTTCAATAATTTTACAAAATATACACATAAAGTCTCCTTATTTAACCACAACGATTTCGTATTCTCTAGTACCCAATCCAATTTTTTCAGCATGTTCAACACATACTTCCCAATTTGTATCAGGATGAGTATCTTTGAATGGATCATGGTGGTGATGTTCTTTATGAGAGAGAACACTACCATCAATGATAGGTGATTTTAAACATGCATCTGCACATGCTTGATCTAGTGCTACTGGATCAAATGATGCAAACATACCAACATCAGCAATAATAGGAATATCATTCTCAGAGTGACAATCACAACATGGTGAAACATCACATACAATACTAATGTGGAAACATGGTTTGTTGTCTACTACAGCAAGTGTGTATTCAGCAATCTTCTTGTTTAGAATATCATTTGCTTCCCAATCCATTGTTGAGATGGCATCAAATCCACATGCACCAATACAACGTCCACATCCTGCACATTTGTTTACATCGATGTGTGCTTTTTTGTTTTCGTTGAAGTGTAGGGCATCATGAGCACATTGTTTAATACACATACCACATGATTTACATACCTCTTCATCAACTACCGGTTTTCCATTACTATGCATTTCAAATTTACCAGCACGAGAACCACATCCCATACCAATATTCTTCAATGCTCCTCCAAAACCAGTAGATTCATGTCCTTTGAAGTGAGTTAGTGAGATAAAGATATCGCTATCCATAACAGCACGTCCAATTTTAGCTTCTTTTACACATTCTTGATTAATTGGAATAATGGATTCATCAGCTCCTTTTAATCCATCACCGATTAAAATATGACATCCAGTACTAAATGGACTATATCCATTTGTATAAGCACTTTCAATATGATCAAGTGCGTTCTTTCTTCCTCCTACATAAAGTGTATTGCAATCTGTAAGGTAAGGTTTACCACCATTATCTTTGATGATATCTACGATTGTTTTTGCGTAATTAGGGCGAAGGAATGCAAGATTACCAGGTTCTCCAAAGTGAATCTTAATCGCAACATATTTGTCCTTCATGTCAATTGTTTCAATACCTGCTTGTTTAACAAGGCGTGCTAGCTTCATTAAGTGACTATCGCCAACATTAGCTTTGAAATCTGTGAAATATACTTTTGATTTTGTCATACAGTTTTCTCCTTATGTCCTTTATTATAAGGTTTAAGAAGACAAAAGAAAAGGTGCAATTTGCACCTAGTCAAGAATATAACTTGGATAATTTGTTTGAATGTTATCAAATAAATCTTTGTCGTAAATTTTGAATCCGTATTTCTTGAAATAGAATACATCACTTTCAGAAGCTGTAGTATCAAGGTTAGCTAATACAGTTGTGATTTCATCTTTAAGATTATTAGGATCTACTTCTGTAATTTGTACAATTGAGTAAGTTTCATTTTCAGAACCAACAATTACATCCGAAATTGTATTTTCAGTTGCATTTTGAATAAATGATTTTACATTTGTATCTAAATCGGTAGAAGTTGTTATAATTCTTTCAGCACCAGCAGATGACGAGTTATAAGTACTACCAACAGTAATACCATCAATACCACTTTCCAAGTCAGCTTTTGCAGCTAATGCATCTGCTTCAGTTGCAAATGTAAGAATAATTGCTTCTTTTGGATCATGTGTTTTTACAAGTTGATCAAAGTTATCTGTAACATACTTTTTAGTAAGTTCAGTTAATTGAGCATTAACTAATAATGAGTTGGTATAAAAATCATCTTCATCAGCATAGCCATAACTTTGTAACATTAATGGGAATGATTCACCATAAGTTGCACGATATGTTTCTAAACTTGCTTTTGCAGCTTCTTCAATTTCTGGTGTAACTGGAACTTCATTTTCTAAAATAACACGTGTTGCTTCAGAAATGGCAGCATAACCAGATGCTTGAGCTTTCATTGTTTTAAATAAATCATCTTTTGTAACTTGTGTATCACCAATTGTAAACAATACTGTATTACCATCAGTTAATTTACCATATGCATCACTACATCCTGTTAATAGGAGTAAAGCACATAAACTTAATAAAATTTTCTTCATTGTTTTCTCTCCTATTCACTAATTCCCATATAGCTTAATAAAGCTGTTTTGAATTCTTCGTTTTCTTTAAAATCAAGACCTAGGTTTTGAGCACTAGCCCATACTGCTTTAGGTTGAATTTCTGGAGTAAATGTAGTTAATTGAGTATAGAAATCAGGGTATGTTGCTAAGGTATCAAAATCAGTAGCATCACATACAATTAAGTGATATCCATAATCAGATTGTATCCACTCACTTCGTTGCCCAGCTTCAAGTGCTAATGCACCTTCTAAGAATGTTGGTACAAATTGTGTATCAGCATCCATAAAGCCTAAGCTTCCACCTTGTACTGCACTTCCAGTATCTTCTGAGAATTCAGTAGCAACATCTGCAAAAGGTTTACCTTCAGCTAATGCAGCATTAACTGCATCCATTTTTGCTTTTTCTTCTTCAGTAGGATTTGTAGGATCTACCATCTTAATTAAGATGTGGCTAACAACACGAGGTTTCTTAGCTTCAGCATATGGAGTATATACTGTATCCTTATTTTCTAATACATAGTTTTCGATTAATGTGTTCTTCTTTAAACCGTCTAACATGTATAAGTTTAAGTCACTGGCATTTTCATAACCAAGTGTTTTAAGAATTTTCACTAATTCTTGTTCATAAGTTGCTCCATATTGAGATTGGAAACTACTTACGATATTTGCAGCATACTCATCAGCGGTTGCTTTCATTTCATCAGTAACTTCAACGCTACCGTTAACAACTGCTTTTTCAAATTGTGTGTATGCTGTTTGAATTCCTAAATCTTTATATAAGATGTCGTAAAATTCATTTGCTGTTACATCCTCATTGTTAATTGTGAATATAACATCTTCACCATTTGCTTTTTTACCTTGAACAATATTTTTTGTTTGATCATAGCCGAAGTAAGCGATAATTCCTACAAAGAATACACTAATAAGAATTACGACTCCGTACTTTTTGAACATGTCTTTCATGTCTTTCCTCCTTTGAAACGCTTACTAATTATAGGGTATTTCTATATTTTTTGCAATTTCTTATGCCATTCGATGTCTGAATTTTGTGTGAACAAGGAATAAATGTGAAAAAAATGCGTTATTTTCGCAAAAAAGCCATAATATGCTATAATCTTTTAGGAGGTTTATGAGGATATGAAAGAACTAATTATACAAGATCTTCATGTAAGTATTGAAGATAAAGAAATCCTTAAAGGGGTTTCTCTAGCAATAAAATCAAACGAGATCCATGCTCTAATGGGACCGAATGGAAATGGTAAGAGTACATTGTTGTCTGCAATTATGGGGCATCCAAAATATATGGTTACAAGTGGTAGTATTACTTTAGATGGGGTTGATGTTTTATCGATGAGTGTTGATGAAAGAAGCCGTGCAGGTCTTTTTTTAGCAATGCAATATCCCCAAGAAGTACCAGGTGTAACAAACAGTGACTTTCTACGTGCAGCTATGAATGCTCGTAGAGAAACACCAATTCCTTTGTTTTCATTTATTAAAGAAATGGAAAAAACAGTCAAAGATTTAGAAATGAAACCAGATTTAGCACATCGCTTTTTAAATGAAGGCTTTTCTGGTGGTGAAAAGAAACGTAATGAAATCGTTCAAATGAAGATGTTAAAACCAAGTATGGCTATGTTGGATGAAATCGATAGTGGCTTGGATGTAGATGCACTTAAAATTGTCGCAAGCAGTGTAGTTGAACTACAAAAAGAAATAGGTTGTGGTATTTTAGCTGTATCTCACTATGAAAGATTCTATCAATTATTAAAACCAACACATGCTCATGTGCTTGTTGATGGTAAAATTGTAGTTGAAGGAAATGAAGAACTTGTTACAAAAATAGATACAGAGGGATATGATTGGATTTATAAAGAATTCAATATTGTTCCTATCCAAGAAGAGAAAAAATTGGCACCTTTATCACTGGGTTCATGCGCTGCTTCTTCAAAAGGTAAACAGGTATGAAATTAATTGATGTTGGTGGAAGAAATAATGTAATTATTGCTGATGGCTATCAAGAATGGATTATTGATACATTAGACCCATTAACATTGGATTTAACATGTGATGGGGTATCTAGTGTTTTTATGAATGTAAAAAGAGCATCAAATCTAAAAATTAAAATGACGGTGCTTGAAAATGCAGGTTGTACATTATTAATATGGAATAACACAGAAACCAAGGTTGAATTTGATGAAACATATGTTGTAGAGAAGAGCAGTTATCTAAACTTAGCATATGGTGAATGCAATGTCAGTGATACAAATCGAAATTCAAAAGTATCGTTAATGGGAGCGGGAGCAAGTGCAATTATCAAAAGTGCTACGCTATGCAAAAGTAAGAAAATTTCATCAATTACTTGTGAGTCTTTAGCACCACACACAGTTGGTAATATGGAAAACTACAGTGTTGTTTTAGAAGATGGCGAGTATAAAATGGATGCGACGGGGAAGATTGTAAAGGGTGCTTATGACTCTAGATCACACCAAACATCGCGCGCATTAACATTTAATGAAAAGCAAAAAGCTACGATTATTCCACAATTATTAATTGATGAGAATGATGTAGAGGCAAGCCATGCCACAAGTGTTGGTCAAATTGATGAGAATCAAATGATTTATTTACAATCAAGAGGATTAACGCACAATCAAGTTTTAAGTTTAATAACAGTTGGTTATTTAATGCCAATTGCAGATTTTATAGAAAATGAAGAACTTCAACAAATATTAAGAAAAGAAATAGAAAGTAAGGTGGTCGAGTCATGTTCGATATAAATAAAATAAGAGCAGACTTTCCTATGATTCAAAATGCCAAAGTTGCTTATATGGATAATGCAGCAACAACATTCAAGCCCCAATGTGTTATTGATGCAGTAACAAATTACTACACACATCAAACATCTAATGTTCATCGTGGTGATTATGATTTATCCTACCAAGTATCAAAAGAATATGAAGATGCAAGAGTAGCGGTAGCAGAATTTATTCATGCAGAACCAAAAGAAATTATATTTACTTCTGGTGCAAGCATGTCATTGAATTTAGTAGCTTATGGCTATGGTCGTAAGTTTTTAAAAAAGGGTGATGTTATTTTGTCTACTGAAGCTGAACATGCTTCTAATATTTTACCTTGGTTTAAGGTTTGTGAAGAAGTTGGTGCAGTAATTGAATATATTCCTTTATCAAATGAAGGTGAAATGACAATTGAAGCTTTTAAGGGTGCAATGCATGATAAAGTTAAAATTGTTGCGATGGCAGAGGTTTCCAATGTCATGGGGTATATTCAACCAATGAAAGAAATATGTCAAATTGCCCATGAATATGGTGCGTTGGTTGTTTGCGATGGTGCTCAATCTGTACCGCATGTACCAATTGATGTAAAAGATTCAGGTGTTGATTTCTTAGGCTTTAGTGGTCATAAGATGTGTGGCCCAACAGGTGTTGGGGTACTTTACGGACGTTTTGATTTACTTCAACAAATGGATCCATTTATGCTAGGTGGCGGAAGTAATGCACGTTTTGATATTTGCGGAAACATCTTATTAAAAGATGCACCTTATAAATTTGAAGCAGGAACTCCTGCAATTGAAGCAGTCTTAGGATTAAAAGCAGCAGTTGAATATCTTCGATCAATAGGTATGAAAAATATCTATGAATATGAACATGAATTGCGTGTTTATGCATCAAAGAAACTACAAGAATTAGATAACATCACATTCTATAATCCAAATGCATCAACAGGAATTCTTACATTCAATGTAAATGGTGTGTTTGCTCAAGATGCTGCAAGTTTTTTAAACACAAAGGGCATAGCAGTTCGCTCAGGTAACCATTGCGCTAAAATATTAATTGAATTAATTGAAGCTTCTGAAACAATTCGTTGTTCTTTGTATTTCTATAATACAAAAGAAGAAGTAGATCAGTTTATAGAAGCATGTAAAGAAACAACAGTAGAAAACTGTGTAGGCATCTTTTTCTAAGGAGGTCGTTATGACAAGTTTACTTAATGATCCACAAGTTCTTCGTGAACTCATTATGGATCACTATCAATATCCACGTCATCATGCATTAAAAGAAGATACATCCTATGCATCTGTGCATATGGCTTCTGACTCATGTATTGATGATATTACTGTCCAATCAAAGATTGAAGGAGATCTTATTCAAGATATCTGTTTTGATGGTGTAGCTTGTACAATCGCAACTGCATCCACTTCAATGATGACAGAGCTTTTAGTAGGTAAAACAATTGATGAAGCAAATTTAATCATTGATAATTACTACGCTATGATTGATGAAAAAGAATATGATCCAGAAATACTTCAAGAAGCTATTGCTTTAAAAGGTGTTTCTAAACAAGCTAATCGTATTAAATGTGCAACCATAGGATGGAAAGCTATTCGCCAAATGATTGATGAAAGAGAGAATGCGAAATGAGCCACAATGATGTACTAAAAACACAAGATGAGTATAAGTATGGCTTTAAAGATGAAGATGTGAGTATCTTTAGAACAAAAAAAGGTTTAACTGAAGATACAATTAGAGAAATATCTAAGATTAAAAATGAACCAGAGTGGATGTTAGAATTTCGATTAAAAGCATTTCATCTTTTTGAGAAAATGCCAATGCCATCATGGGGACCAAATCTAGAAGAATTGGACTTTGATGATTATACATACTATATTCGTTCAAACAATGAAACAGAAAATAACTGGGATGATGTTCCCGAAACGATAAAAAATACATTTGATCGACTCGGTATACCTGAAGCTGAACAAAAGTTTTTAGCTGGTGTATCAACGCAATATGAATCAGAAGTTGTCTATCATAATATGTTACAAGAGGTGGAAGACAAAGGGGTTATCTTTTTAGATACAGATAGTGCTTTACGAGAGTATCCAGATTTATTTAAAAAATACTTTAGCAAAATTGTATCGAGTGCTGATAATAAGTTTGCAGCTCTTAACTCTGCAGTATGGTCAGGTGGATCATTTATTTATGTACCACCAGGAGTAGTTTTAGATAAGCCATTGCAATCTTATTTTAGAATTAATTCTGAACGTATGGGGCAATTCGAAAGAACTTGCATCATCGTAGATAAAGGTGCAGATCTTCATTATGTTGAAGGATGCACAGCTCCTAATTATTCAAAAGATTCATTGCATGCAGCAGTTGTTGAAATCTTTGTAGAAGAGGGTGCAAAGTGTCGCTATTCTACAGTTCAAAACTGGTCAAGCAATATTTTGAATCTAGTAACAAAACGTGCAAAAGTAGAAGCACATGGTGCTATGGAATGGATTGATGGAAACATTGGTTCACAAATTACAATGAAATATCCTGCATGTATTCTAAATGGAGAATATGCTAGAGGTATGACTATATCAATTGCAGTTGCAAGTGAAAACCAAATACAAGATGCAGGAGCTAAAATGATTCACTTAGCACCCTATACATCAAGTACAATTATTTCAAAATCAGTTGCAAGACGTGGCGGTGCAGTTAATTATCGTGGACTTGTTTCACATGGTCCTAAAGCTGCTTATGCAAAATCTAAAATTGAGTGTGATACACTAATTTTGGACAAGATATCTTCAAGTGATACGATACCAACCAATGTAAGTAGTAATCATACAAGTACACTGGAACATGAAGCGACAGTATCAAAGATTTCAGAGGAACAATTGTTTTATTTGATGTCAAGGGGTCTTACAAAATCACAAGCAACAGAAATGATTGTTATGGGATTCTTAGAACCATTTACAAGAGAATTACCAATGGAATATGCAGTTGAGTTAAATCAATTATTAAAATTAGATATGGAAGGTTCAATCGGTTAAGATTGAACCTTTTTATGTGCTATAATAGAGGCAAGTGAGGGACATATAATGGAAAAACATACACTAAGAGAAATAGCACTAAAAAAACGTAGTGAACTAACAAATGAAGATAGAAAAGAAAAAAGTGAAATCATTGCGAAAGAGATAAAAAAAGAGTGTATTGATAAACAAATTATCGGTATTTATGTAAGTAAGGGTGATGAAGTAGATACCCAAAATTTAATTAAAGAATTTCTTGAAGAGGGAAAAACAATTGTTGTACCTAAAGTAGTGAAAAAGTCATTGATTTTTGTAGAAATTAAATCATTTGATGATTTAGAAGATGGTGTATTTGGATTATTAGAGCCAATTTCAAATGAAGAATTCGATTTAAATAAAATAGAATATATGGTTGTACCTATGGTCGCATTTGATTCATTAAAACATAGAATTGGATATGGAAAAGGGTATTATGATTCAATTCTAGATAAAGTATCATGTCCTCATATTGGAATTGCATATGCAATGCAACAAGTTGAAAACTTCATCTGTTCTGCACATGATGTAGCAATGGATAAAATAATTACAGAATATTCAGAATTTTAAATTAGGTGTTTTATGAAACAATCTTCGCAAATTTCTGATTCAATTCGATTGGGACTACTACTTGCAATAAGTGGTGGTTTTATGGACGCTTATTCTTATTTGTTTAGAGCAAAAGTATTTGCAAATGCTCAAACAGGAAATTTGCTTTTACTTGGTCTAAGTATATTAGAAAAAGAATGGAGCAATTGTATTAAATACTTAGTTCCAATTATGGCATTCATGGTAGGTGTCTTTTTAGCAACTTCAATTCATCGGAAATTAATGCATCAAAGAAAATATCATTGGCGACAAATTGCGATTTTAATTGAAGCAATTGTATTGTTTGTTGTAGCTTTTATTCCACAAGATTTAAATTTGTTTGCGAACAGTTTAATTTCATTAGGTTGTGGTATCCAAATTGAAAGTTTTAAAAAGATACATGGCTTAGGTGCATCAACAACAATGTGTGTTGGAAATTTAAGAGCAGCAACTTCATTCATTAGTGATTATATTTATACAAAGAATATAGAAGATCTAAAGAAGGGACTTCTTTATCTACTTGTTATTCTATTCTTTGTGATTGGTGCAATCTTTGGTAGTGTTTCAATTCGTGTCTTAGGACAAGCATCAATACTGATATGCTCTATTTTGTTATTTTTTGCTTTTATATTTATGTTTTACAATAATGAAAATAACTGATAATTAAAAAATATTAAATACTCTCTTAACGCTAGAAAATGAATAAATATCGACTCTAGAGAAATGTGAATAGCGTATTGACTTTAAAATAAAAAATCGGTAATATAATGTTATCAAGCATCTCCATAGGAGAAGAAAAGGCAAGAGGGCTGCTCTTGCCTTTTCATTTATGCTAATTACTAATCAACATGTCTATCTAGCTATTTGCAAATATAATAAGGAATTATACCTGCTACGATAGTATGCAATATTACAAGCATCCCCATAGTGTTTCACTTCCTTCGCATTAACAGAGATGGACTAGTAATAGATATATATAGCATAATAAAAAACTAAGTATAGGGACTTCTTAGAACTATCGAAATAATGATATTTCCGCTATAAGAGAATAAAAAAATATAAGAAGTAAGTGAGATATGGAATGACTTTAAATTGATTATTGACAATTGTAGATATAACGATATAATGAAATTGACAAATGTAAATATAGGAGAGGCATAACGATGAAAAAATTACCAGAGGCAGAATTAGAAATAATGAATGTATTGTGGCGAGAGGATAGACCATTAAAGACAAGTGAAATTGCAGAGTTTTGCAAACAAAACAATTGGACTATGTCTACGATTCAGGCACTTTTAGCAAGGCTACTTGAAAGAAAATTTGTAACTTTGGAAAAAGATGGAAGAATTAAATACTATCAACCACTTGTTAAGGAAAATGAATATAAATCTCAAGAAACTGTATGGTTTTTAAACAAAGTACATAATAATTCAATGAAAAGTTTAGTTACATCATTAATTGATTCAACAAAACTAACTAAATCAGATATTGATGAACTTGAGGAAATTTTAAAGAAAGCAGGTAAGTAAAAATGGAGAAGGGGATATTAACATTATTTGAAGTATCAGTAACAATGGCTGTGCTTATCATTCTCATGATGCTAACAAAACCTCTAGCAAAGAAAAGATATGCAACTACTGTTCGATATGTTATGTGGTTATTTATTGCCATTCGATTAATCTTACCATTTAACATCTCACTTCCCAACTCCGTAACAATAGAGTTACCCAACCAAAATATAAACTATACCCCAGTATTTAATCCGAATCTTAATAATCAAAGTAATCCAGTTGCTGAAACTAGTTCAGAATATACAAAATATGTTAGTGTTAAAACGGAAGAAGCCAGTGTTAATAAAGAAGTATCTATTTATACAATTCTTTTCATTGTTTGGCTAATTGGATGCAGTACTTCACTTATCCATCAATTAGTTAATTACTTTAAATTTTCTCGTTTGATAAAAAGAAGCCAACAACCTGTAAATGCTCATACGGAATCAATATTTAATTCATTATTTAAAGATGAACGATTGCAAATTATGGAAAGTAAGTGTTTATCCAGTCCATTATTGATTGGACTCATCCATCCTAAGATAGTTTTGAATACATTAGAATTAAGTGATACTCAATTGAAAATGATTTTAAAACATGAAGTCGTTCATTTTCAAAGGCATGATATTTTGTTCAAGTGGTTATTAATGGTCGCAAGTTGTATCCATTGGTTTAATCCATTTGTTTATGTCATGATGCGTGATGCAGATAAAGACATAGAATTCTCTTGTGATGAAATTGTATTGAGAAACAAGAATCTAGAATATCGTAAAGAATATGGATATACAATACTTCAAGTATTACAAAATCAAGCGATTAAAAGTAGTACTGTACTTTCAACTCGTTTTAACCAGGAAAAGAAAACAGTGAAAGAAAGATTATTGAACTTGATTGATATGAAAAAGAAATCAAGTGGTAAGAAAATAGTACTAGTATCATTGATACTTACAATCATTGCTTCTACATTAGTCTCTTGTAGTAAAAGTGTATATAAAGAAACAACCACAGCCATCAATGAATCAGTTACTTTAATCGAAACAGAACAAGAAATGATTTATGAATTTTATGATAATACGTTGACATTAAGCTATCGAAAAGATGGACCCATTGAATTTGCACTTGTAGAAGAAATAACGAATGATAATCTACATGGAATCGAAGAATCAGAAGCAATTGGAAGTCAATTTATTAGTATAGTTGATAGCGAGTCCAAAGAAGAAATTACAAGTTTTATAGTAGCTAAAACATTTGACTATATACAAGATTATGATGGTCTTATTTATGGTGATAACGGAAGTATAAGTAGTTATAAAAGCTACGAAATGACACAAGAAAATGTAGATAAAGTATTTGGAAATATTATATTTAAAGCTCAAGGTGAAGATATTTCACTAAATCGTGCGATAAAAGAAATTGAAAGCTGTGCAGTTATTGTACCTGGAGATAAGGATAATGCGTATATTAGTATTTTATACAGTTACCCAAGTGATTTTCGTACCAAAAATGTTGATTTTAATTTTAGTTTTGATGCTTTAAATACAGTATATGAGCGTGCACCATTCGAACAATATTTTGATTTTGAAGGAGATTTGTTTAAAAAATGTAATTTAAATGCTAATGGAAGAAATGCACAATCTTTAAGGTCATTTGTTACACTAAATGGTGATAGTTTAGAAAAAGTGAAAGAAACAATAGAAAACATGGAATTTGAAATATTTAATCAATTGCATGAGAAACAAAATATTAAAGTTGACAATGTCTATATAGATTCAGAGTTTAATCAACCAAGTGAATTTGAAAAATGGCCAGGATATCCAAATAATCAATATTTAGATTATGTACTTAATGATGAAGGTAAAAGAGTATATCGCTTACAAGGTGATTATGACTTCATAGAAATCATTATTCCAGATGATGTAACTGATAGAATTTTAGTTGGGCAATATGGAAAAAATGGCATATTTGGAGTTTACTTCAAAGGTGTTGAATATCCTGGTAATGATGAAGATATTTATGAATTTATCATATCAAAAGGTTTTAATGAAGGTTATTCGTGTTGTGATTCTGATCACTATGATTCCAATTTAGTAAAAGAATTTTCCAATGGATATAGAATTATTGAAAGTAGGGGTGATATGAGTATCGTTTTAGGTGAGAATGAACGGAATGAATATTATTCACAACAAGAATTCTTAAAGGACAAAATAGAATTTAGAGAAAGATAGAGGGTGCAAACATGGACGAGTTAGTAATGGTTATTTCGGAAATTATGATTACGATGTCAATTGTTATTATTCTTGTCATATTTGTTAGTCCATATTTAAAAAGAAAATATAGTACACGGTTTATTTATTTTCTTTGGGTAGCTGTTGCTATTCGAATTCTGATTCCAATTAATTTCAATATTAGTCATCCAGTTGAAGTGAAATCCATTTATCAAGAACAAAAGTATCCTGTTTATGAAATGTCTGGGGCATATGTAATACCACAGGAAAATGGTAGTGAAATAACAATTATCCCGCAAAATAATTCAACAAATCCAATGTTATTTATATTTGGGGCTTGGATTATCATCGGTTGTAGTTTAATAGGCTATAGTTTTATTACTTACTTCAACTTCTTGAGAAAAGTTAAAAGTCTTAGATTTCATGATAATCAAATTCAGTCATACTTGAATGATATTGTAATTCAGGAAGGTTATCAGCAAATTGAAATTTACGTTGTAGATGAACTTGATTCGCCAATGCTAGTAGGACTATTTCACCCGATGATACTTATTCCTAACATTGAATTAGATGATGAGGCATTGTATATGGTTCTCAAACATGAACTTATTCATTACAAGCGTAAAGATATTCTTGCGAAATGGTTACTTATGCTATGTAGAAGTATTTATTGGTTTAATCCGTTATTGTGGTATATGAACAAAAGAGCGTGCAATGATATGGAAATATCATGTGATGAAATGTTATTGAATAATACAACAATCGAATATAGAAAAAAAATGGAGAGGTGATGTTAAGTATGATTAAAAGAAAATCGATTAATAATCAAAGCTCATTAACTACTGAGTTTAGTACAAGAAGATCAGGATTAAATGAAAGATTCAATAAACTTTTCGACATTACAAATAAGAAATCAGATTCAAAAATATTTATCATTTCATTATTGACGATTTTACTATCATCTACACTTGTATCCTGCACAGTAAATAGTAATTTAGTTTTGAATAAAGTTCCTAATCGAAAGATTGATATCGTTTCTGTAGAGGATGGAGTAGAATATATTTTTCAAATTTATACGAAAGAAATAAAAATTAAGTTACTTGATAATTCGCCTGTATCATTTGATACACCTTGGGTTGTTCAAGAAGATAGTAAGCCCTATATTAAGGGAGATATTGTTATTCCTGTTTTAGATTCGAGTTCAAAGGAAGTAGTTAACGAGATTGTTTTCCCAAAATCAGATGTGTCCAATTATGAGAACTACACGCCAATTTATAGTGATTATAATCAGGGTATAACTTTACTACTTAAAACGACTTCAACTCAAATCAACCAACAACTAAAAGATTCTATGATTATCAACGATCTAACGGATAATGAGTTGTTGTCAAAGATTAACGTATGTATCGTTTTAACTGATGTAAATCAAGAGTTTGCGGATATAAGAGTTTATACTTCTTCAATCTATCCTTACACTTATACAAATATCTCGAAGAATTTAGAGAGTAGAGGATTAACTAGTTATGTGTTTGATGATAGTGAAGAAACGATGAAAATCGTTTTTGGTGATCAAAAATCCCATATGAAGTTTATGAAAATGTTCTCTTTAGATGATCCTGGTACAAGCTATCAAAGTACAGTTAGTGCAATCTACAAGAATGGACATTCCATTGATGAAATAAAATCAATGATTGTGGCACAAGAGTATAGTTTGTTAGGTCCATTTGATATTTTAATTGAGGGTGTTACCATTAATGAAATTCACATTAATGATGATAAAAGTATGCTTCCTGAAAAATATTTGAATTATTTGGATGAAGTGCAATAGATTAAGAGGAGTTTATGAGAATAAGAAACATATTTATTTGTGTTATTACTTTGCTATTACTTACTGGCTGTACAAAAGAAAAATATGTAACCGAAGTATTTAGTGATAATTTGAAAATGAGAACATACAATGATAGAGTTGTATATGACTTCAATGAGAGTGAAGTGGTGATTACGATAAGAAATGATGATTCAATTCATTTAGATAATATCCTTGAAATATCGGAGTACAATGAAAATAGCATGTTTACATTGGCACAAGCGGGTGATTTAGTACTCTTTATTATTGATGACGAGGATAAATCCTTAGGAGCTAATGTAACAATTACCAAACAAGAACTTCCAAAATATCATGAGTTGTATAAAGAGGTTGGAGAATATAAAATAGGGTATATGACACTTCCAGGGACAGATCAAAGAAGAAGTGATTTATTGGATAGATTAGATATCAAGATTAAATAGTTGGAGAAATTTATGGAAAGTATGGTAAAGATGATTTTAGAGGTTATGCTTACAATGTCACTATGCATTGTAGTTTTAAGTGTAATTAAAAAAATTACGAAAAATAAATATGGATTTAATGTTAGATATTTATTGTGGTATGCTATCGCAATACGTTTAATCATACCATTCAATTTTTCTTTACCTACTTCCATTAAAATTGAACAACCCAATTTACCAGTAATCTATATTGGTGAAACAAATGAATTTAATCAAGTTAAATTAGATAATAGGATTTCTACAAAATATGAAGTTGTTAATTCTTTTGAAGATGCGGATACATTAGCGAAAAGTGGGAGAGAAATTAGCTTTATTGAAATTGGTTTAATCATTAGCTTAATTATTTCTGGATTATTAATTATAATTCGAATAGGGACGTATTATTATGATATAAAGAAGTTGAAGAGAAATTATAAAAAACCAAGCATAGCGTTGATAAATTTGTTCAATAATCTACAAGACTCTATGGGGATTAAGAAAAGAATTCCTATCTATGTGATTGAAAACTTAGGCACACCAATGCTAGTAGGAATAATAAAGCCATTTGTTGTAATTCCTAATATTCCATTGACACATGATCAGGTCGCAATGATTTGTATGCATGAGTTAATGCATTATAAAAGAAAAGATGTTCTATTCAAATGGATTCTTATGTTTGTTCGTTCGCTTTACTGGTTTAATCCAGTTATGATTTTATTGTATAAGGAAGCGGATAAAGATATAGAATTATCATGTGATGAAATGATACTTAGAGAAAAATCATTGGAATATAGAAAAGAATATGGATTCACGATATTGGATGTATTAAAGAATCAAAATGAAAAGTTTAATATGTCATTGACGACAAATTTCAATTCGAATAAGTTTGTAGTAAAAGAGAGAATCGTGGGTTTGCTTAATACAAATGTAAAGAAACTTAGTAGAAATTTCATTGTGGGTACAATTGGTATCGTATTAATAAGTTCAATGTTAGTTTCGTGCTCAAGTTCAGGAATTAAGAATAACGTTGCGAATCGTAAAATAGATCGATTGGACACAACGGAGGGAACAGAGTATTATTTTACAATTTATAATCAAGAATTTGGAGTAAAAGTATTAAATGAAGCACCATTTAAAATGAGTAAACCAGAAATCATTCAAGAAGATGGTGGTAAATATCTAAAAGGTGATATTGCATTTAGTTTTGTGGATAAAACATCAGGTGAGATTTTGATGGATCTTATTTATTCGACCAATGATCATTACGAAATAACAAGGGAATATGCAAATGGTCAAAAGAAACTGTATTCATTTAATTATCAAAGTGAGAATGTTAATGAAATCGTTCAAGATTATGTTATATTGCATGATGAGATGTATCTAACAGAGGATGTATACAACACTTCACTTAATTCTTGTGCTTTGATTCGTCGTTATGGTGAGGATTTAATTTATCTTGAGTATTATACCCAAAATAAGCTTGAACAAAATATGGATAATGTCCACGTTGATATTCCCTTAAATAATATTCCTCTAGATACAACACCCGATGATCGCAGTGGATCAAACAATGTGGTATATCAAGAATGTGATACAATGACGAATCAAAATAGTGGTATAAGTGGAAGTGTTTATTTATATGATCGAGAGGATGAGAATAATATTCTACAAACGATTAAAGGAACTCGTGTTCAACCAGTAGGACCATTTGGGAAAATATATGATGGTTTCTACTTTGATGATATTATTGTGGTTGATGAATATCTTCAAGTAGTTGATAAAATATCAAATAAGTGAGATTACATAGTTATGGTTGTGCCAAGGATGAACTAAGAGTTCATCCTTTTCTTTTTCTTATCAAATGTGAGGCTCTATGTTAAAATTATGAAACAGGAGGGAAGCTATGAATCTAATCGAATGTTGGATTGAACATCCATTATTACAACTTGATAAAACATATTCTTATGTGACAGATGATGATTCAATTGTCCCTGGTGTAAGAGTACTTATCAATTTTAATCATAAAGAGATAATAGGGTTTGTGGAATCGGTAACACCTTATGAATCACTAGAAGAAATAAATAAAAGTAAAGGGTTTGAATGTAAACCTATTTTAAGTGTGTTGGATGAAGAGTCATATTTAACACCAGAATTAGTAAGTCTTGCGAAATGGATGGCAAAAGATACCGTTTCACCTACAATTAGTTGTTTTAAAACAATGCTTCCATCAAAAGTAAAGCCAACATCAAATAATCAAGCGATTAAAATGGAAAGATGGTTACAAGTTAGTCACCTTGAAGTCTTGTTGACACCGAAGCAACTTGAAGTCTATGAGTATGTTTCAAGTCATGAGTGGGTTCGATACAGTGAGGCAAGAGAAAAGTTTGGAGTGCATGTTAAGAACTGTGTTGATAAAGGGGCATTACTTGAAATAGAGAAAGAAGCCAATGCAACACTAAGTGATAACCAAGAACTAAGTCCTAATTTGGATTTATCCAAGTGCCAACAAGAAGCCATTGATAAAATTAGAAATGCAGATAAGAATGTGATTTTGCTTCATGGATTAACAGGTAGTGGAAAGACGGAGATTTATTTACAACTTGCTCAAGATGTATGTACAGAAGGAAAACAAGTTTTATTTTTAGTTCCAGAAATAAGTCTTACACCACAAATGGTTAATCGTGTTAAAAGTCGTTTTGGAAGCCATGTTGCGATTTATCACTCTGGCTTAAATCCACAAGAAAAGTATGAGCAGTATAAATTGGTTAAAGAAGGGGTAGTTAATGTCGTAGTAGGTACTCGTTCTGCTGTATTTATGCCTTTTCAAAATTTAGGGCTAATCATCCTTGATGAAGAACATGATTCATCCTATAAACAGGATAATACACCACAATATCATTGCCGAGATATTGCGATTCACCGTGCAAACACATATGGCTGTAAAGTCATTTTAGGAAGTGCTACACCTTCTTTAGAATCTTATGCAAGAGCGATGAAGGGTGTTTATCAACTTGTAAAGATGGATCAAAGAATTAATGAAACATTACCAAAGGTTCATTGTGTAAACTTAAAAGAAACAGTAAAAAAAGGTGAGTCTTACATTTTGAGTAATTTCTTACAGGATAAAATTGAAGCATGTTTAAACCGTAAAGAACAAGTTATCTTACTACTAAATCGTAGAGGTTATAGTACAACGCTTCGTTGTAATGCTTGCCAAGAAGTCATCATGTGTCCTCATTGTGATTTAGCAATGTCATATCATGCAAGTGATAAAACATTAAAATGTCACACATGTGGTGAAGTAATTCGTCATATCCAAAGTTGTCCAGCATGCAAATCAAATGCCGGATTTTCAACATTTGGTTTTGGTACGCAACGATTGGAAGAAGAACTACAACATCGTTTTCCAACTAGTCGCATCATAAGGATGGATGCAGATACAACCTCAAAGAAAAATAGTCATGAGAATTTATTAAAACAGTTTGAAGAGGGTAAAGCAGATATATTAGTCGGTACACAGATGATTGCGAAAGGATTGGATTATCCTCGTGTAACACTTGTTGGTGTACTCAATGCAGATGCTGGCTTAAGTAGAACGGATTATCGTAGTATTGAAACTACGTTTGATTTGATTGTCCAAGCATCAGGAAGAAGTGGAAGAAGCGACTTACCAGGAGAAGTTGTGCTGCAGGTATTTGATGAAGAACATTACGCGATTCAAACAGCGATTAAGCAGGATTATGACTCATTTTTTCAACATGAAATGAAATTTAGACATGCAGGAGGATATCCTCCATATAACTATATGATTTCAATTTTAGTTCAAGATAAAAACACAGAAAAAGCAAAACGAGTTGCCAAAGAGATTCGTGATGAGTTAAATGGTGATTATAAAATACTTGGACCTTCTACTTTATTAAAACTGAAGGATACCTACCGTTATCGCGTTCTAATTAAAGGAAAAGATTTAGAGATGATGAAAGAAAGTGTTCGTCTTGTCGTAAGAAAGAAAAGCTCAGTTAGTGGATGTCCAACGATTAAAGTTGATGTGAATCCAATGATTTTAGAATAGAGGAGATACAACATGAATGCACGATTTGTAGCGTATGATTGCTTATGCAAGATTATACTTGAGGGTCAATATGCAAATTTAATGATGCGTAAAGCACTAGATAAAGTAAGTGATAAAGATAAAGGATTAGTTACTCAAATTGTTTATGGTACACTACGTAATTATCGTTTGTGTCGCTATCAATGGAATGATTTGGTAGATAAGCCTTGTTCAAAGCAAATAGCAATTCTTCTTGATATGAGTGTGTATCAGTTGTTTTTTATGGATAAAGTACCGACTTATGCGATTATTAATGAAGCGGTAGATTGTGCACCAAACTCAAACAAAGGTTTTGTAAATGCAATACTTAGAAAAGTTGAAGCAAGAGGCAAGATGCATTCAGATGATATTGGGATACAAACAAGCCATCCAGAGTGGTTGATTAATTTGTGGAAAGCACATTATGGTCAAGAAAAGATGTTAGAGATTATTGAAGGAAATAACTTGGATGCACAGGTTGTAGGTAGAATTAATACACTAAAAAGTTCTAAAGAAGAACTAGAAAAAATAGAAGGAATTCATTTTTTAGATGAACTTGCTTTTGTAGCTGATTTCAATCTTGTTCAAAGTGAAATATTTCAAGAAGGCAAAATTGTCATTCAAGATGAATCAAGTCAACAAGTTGTAAAGATAATGAATTTAAAAGAAGAATCAAGAGTTTTAGATTGCTGTAGTGCGCCTGGAACAAAAACTTCACAAATCGCAATGATGCTAAATAATACAGGTGAAATCATTGCGAATGAATTGCATGAGCATCGAGCAAAGTTAGTAAGTGAAGCAATGGATAAACTGGGTGTAACAAACACAAAAGTAATTAATGAAGATGCAATTTTACTAAATACAATTCTTGAGCAGGAATCATTTGATGCTATTTTAGTGGATGCACCTTGTTCAGGACTAGGTGTATTACGTCGTAAACCTGAAATTAAAATGAAAATACAACCAGAAAATATTGATGAAATTGTTGAACTTCAGAAGAATATTCTAAATTCTGTACAGTCACTCTTGAAGAATGAGGGTGTTTTAGTTTATAGTACATGTACAATTAATAAGAAAGAAAACGAAAAACAGATTCAAAATTTTATAAACAGTCATCCAGAATACGAATTATGTTATGAAAATACTATTTTTCCTATAGATTCGACAAAAGATGGCTTCTATATGGCGAAGTTGTTAAAAAAAGGGTAATTTGTGGTAAAATAGTACAGTGGTGAAAAAATGAAGACAATATATGATTATAGTTATGCCGAACTAGAGGCTTTGTTTCTAGGTTGGGGTTGGAAAAAATTTAGAGCGGATCAATGCTTTCAATGGCTTTATCGCAAGCGCGTTTCAAGTTTTAATGAGATGAGTGATATGAGCAAAGAAGCAATTGAAAAGTTGTCAAATGAATATTGTATTAATCCACTTGAATTAGTAGATAAACAAGTTGCAAAAGATCAAACTGCAAAGTATTTATTTAAACTACAAGATGGATCCTTAATAGAAACTGTGTTAATGCATTATGAGTTTGGAGAAAGTATTTGTGTTACATCACAAGTTGGATGTAATATGGGGTGCAAGTTTTGTGCATCAGGATTATTGAAGAAGCAACGTGACTTAACAAGTGGTGAAATTGTTGCACAAATACTGTATGTACAAAAAGAGTTAGATAAAGAAGAAAAAAGAATATCAAACTTGGTTATCATGGGAACAGGAGAACCATTTGATAATTATGACAATGTCATGAATTTCTGTAGGACAATTAATCATGATAAAGGATTAGCTTTGGGTGCTCGTCACATTACAATAAGTACTTGTGGCATTGTACCAATGATTGAAAAGTTCTCTAAAGAACATGTACAATACAATTTAGCAATTTCATTGCATGCACCAACGGATGAATTGCGTGATCAAATTATGCCGATTAATCATGCTTATCCATTGAATCAACTCATGGCAGCATTACGAAAATATAGCGAAGAAAACAATCGTCGTTTAACTTTTGAATATGTTCTACTAAAAGGTGTTAATGATTCAGATCAAGATGCAAGAAATCTTGCGAATTTGATTCGAGGTATGAATGCCTATGTTAATTTAATTCCATACAATCAAGTAGATGAGCATGGTTACAAGACATGTGATTCTAAATCAGCTTTACGCTTTTATGATTGTTTGATGAAGAATAAGGTTAAAGCTACTTTGCGTGCCAAACATGGCGATGATATTGATGCGGCTTGTGGTCAATTAAGAGCAAAACACGAAAGGGGATAGTTTCTCAATGCGTTATTATGGAGTAACTGATAAGGGACTCATCCGAAAAACAAATCAAGATAATTATGTCATCGCTTCAAATGAAGTAGGTGACGTTTTCGCTATTGTTTGTGATGGTATTGGTGGAGGTCGTGCTGGTGATGTTGCTTCCAAGATTGCGATTGACTATTTCTCTGAAGTTTTTAGTGAGAATGCTGGTTTTAAAGATGAAGAGGATGCAATACGTTGGATTCGATTCCATTTGTTAAAGGCAAATGATATTATTTTTACTAAATCAACAACTTCCAATGTTTATCGTGGTATGGGAACAACATTTGTAGGGGTTCTTATTTGTAAAGTAGGTCGTTTTGTTGTGAATATAGGAGATAGCCGTGTTTATTGCACCTATCCAGATGGACGATTTATACCAATTACAAAAGATCATACACTCGTCAATGATTTGGTTAAAACAGGAGAAATTAGTATTGAAGAAGCAGAATTTCATCCAAAGAAGAATGTTTTAACAAACGCATTGGGTGTTTGGGATAATGTGAGAATCGATATTGATCCACATCCCGAAAGAATCAATTCATTCCTTATTTGTAGTGATGGATTGTATGGCTATGTGGAACATGAAGTGATACAAAAAATTATGATGAGTAAAGAATTAAGTACAACATTAAAAGTAAGAAACCTCCTTAATAAGTCTTTAAAAGTAGGGGGCTATGATAATGTAACAATTATTTTGATAGAACTGGAGGCGAATGACAACCGATGAATGAAACTATAGCAAATCGATATATACTAACAAAACACATTGGACAAGGTGGAATGGCTGATGTGTATGTTGCGGTTGATATTATCCTAAATCGTGAAGTAGCAATAAAAATACTTCGTGGAGAACTCAGTAGTGATCCAGTCAATTTATTGCGTTTTCAACGTGAAGCAAGTGCCTCAACGGCTCTAACACATCCCAATATTGTAGATATCTATGATGTAGGCGAAGAAAATGGCAAACATTTTATCGTTATGGAGTACATTAGAGGAAAGACATTAAAACAATTAATTAATCAACGTGGTGCTTTGTGCAAAGAAGAAGCAATCGATATCATGAAGCAATTAATTAGTGCAACTGCGGAAGCACATCGTAAGGGGATTATCCATCGCGATATTAAATCTCAAAACGTAATTGTTAAAGCAGATGGAACAATTAAGATGTTGGACTTTGGTATTGCCTTAGCACAAGGTTCACTACAACTTACACAATCTGATTCTGTTATGGGTTCAGTGCATTATTTGGCACCAGAATTAGCCCGTGGAGAATCAGCAACCAACCAAAGTGATATTTATTCATTGGGTATTGTTTTCTTTGAATTATTAACGGGAGAATTACCATTTCAAGCAGATGCACCAGTGCAAGTTGCATTAAAGCACATGCGCAATGAAATTCCTTCGGTAAGAGAATTTAATCCATCTCTACCACAATCAATTGAAAACATTATTATAAAATCAACTGTAAAAAATAAAGCGTACCGTTATCAATCTTGTTTAGAAATGTTAAATGATTTAAATCAATGTTTGTTGCCAACTCATGCAAATGATAAAAAGCTTGTGTTTACATCAAAAGCAAATGACAATAAAACGGTTATGTTTAATCAAATTGAAGAACAAGATGCACCAAAGACAAAAAAGAAAAAGGTGCCTGTAAAACAGAAAAAATCAATTCTTCCTAAGGTAATTACAGCGTTAATTCTAATACTTACTGTAGGAGTTGGATATATGTTAATTTCTTTATCGGGAATTTTAGATCCAATAACACGACGATATGAAGTACCTAATATTATTGGTCTAACCATTACAGAAGCAAAAGATGTATGTACAGAGAACAATGTAATGTTAGATACATCCAATGTTACTTATAAATTAACTGAGAATACACCAAAGGGACAGATTGTTGAAGTTAATCCAATGGTAGGAACTAATGTGGATAAAGGATCACGAATTCAAGTAACAGTTTCAAGTGGTATTGGTATAAAAATGAAAGATTATACTGGTTCTAATCAAAAAGAAGCAAAAGCAGAATTAAGCCAATATAAGAATATGAGAATTTACACTGTTTCTGAAGAAAATCCAGATGTACCTGCAGGTCAAATTATTCGCCAAGAATTGTTATTGCCGAATACTGAATTTAATCCAGAAGCAGCAACTGAGGTGCGATTAGTTTATTCAAGTTATCCAAGTATTGTGATTCCTCATTCAATTAAAGGAATGCCAATTGAAGATGCCAAATATGCACTAGAAGAACTTGGTGCTGATGTAAGATTAAGTACAATGGATACAAGTAGTATGAGTGATGAAGAAAGAGCAAACTTATCATGGGGTGTGGTGATAGATACATCACCTGCACTAGGTAGTGCTTATACTCAAGAAGAAGGAAGTTATATTATTCTTTACTATTATTAAGGAGGCTCGATGAAAGCTAGAATTATTAAAATAATTTCTAATCAATATACTGTTTTAACTGAAGATAAGACGCGTTTATTGTGTGTTGCAATGGGAAAAGTTCGACTACAAACAACGCCTTTTGTTGGTGATTTAGTTGAAATAGAAAGATATGGCGATAAAGTAGGCATTGAAAAAATTCTTGAAAGAAAGAATGTTTTAGTGCGTCCTGCTATTGCAAATGTTGATCAAGCGATTATTGTAATGTCTAGTAAAGATCCAGACTTTAGTACCACACTGGTGGATCGATTATCTTTCTTGATACAAATTGCAAACATTCAACCCATTTTATGTATTACAAAAATGGATTTAGTAAAACAAAATGATGAGTTATACAAAATAATTGATGATTATATAAAATCAGGTTATACATGTTTACTTTGTGGTAAAGACAGTGTAGATGACGAGCTTGCATCTGTTTTGTGTGATAAAATAACAGTATTAACAGGACAAAGTGGAGTAGGAAAGTCAACTTTACTCAACTCATTAGATCCAAGTTTTGAACTAAGAACCCAAGAGACATCAAAAGCACTTGGACGAGGAAAACATACAACACGTCATACCGAGCTTCATGAGGTAGCTGGTGGATGGGTTGCTGATACACCTGGGTTTTCATCTCTTGACTTTACAAAGACAACACCAATTGAGTGTGCAAATTCATTGTTTGAATTTAAGCCTTATATTGGTAAATGCAAGTTTAGAGATTGCATTCATGTAAATGAACCTGGATGTGCAATTAAAGAGGCGGTAGAGAAGCAGGAAGTATCAAAGATAAGATATGAGAACTACCTACAATGTTTACCACTTATGAAAAAATAGGAGGAGAAAATATGATTATTTCACCATCAGTATTATCATTGGATTTTACAAAAATAAATGAACAAACAAATGCATTAAATGAGTCAAAAGCAGAGTGGTTACATTTTGATGTCATGGATGGCCATTTTGTACCAAATCTAACTTTTGGGCCAGATATATTAAAGGCATTTAGAAAATTAAGTCCACTTTTTTTAGATGTGCATATCATGGTAAGTGATCCATTATTTTTCTCTGATGTTTTTATTGATGCAGGTGCTGAGATGATTACATATCACTATGAAGTGTGTAAAGATGTTGAGGAATGCTTACGCATCGCACACCATATTCATGAGCGTGGTGTTAAAGCAGGGATTAGTATTAAGCCCAATACAGATGTTCAAGTTTTAAAAGAAATCGTAGGGGAATTTGATTTAGTACTTGTTATGTCAGTTGAACCTGGATTTGGTGGACAATCATTTATGATGAGTGCAATTGATAAAATCAAAGCATTAAAGCAAATCATTGTAGAAAACAACTACAGTACATTAATTCAAGTGGATGGTGGTATTAATCAAGATACTGCAAATCTATGCAAAGAAGCAGGTGTTGATGTTTTAGTTGCAGGAAGTTACGTATTTAAAAATGATATTGAGAAAGCTGTAGCAAGTTTATGTTAAGCAAAGCAATTTTGGTTGCGAATATTAAAACTGAAATAAAGCAAGAAGAAGCAGATTATATTGGTATTGATAAAGGTGCACTTCATTTGGCAAAATTAAACATTCCCATGGTTGTAGCTATAGGTGATTTTGATTCTATTATGGAAGAAGAAAAACATCTGGTTTATAAAATGAGTAATGAAGTAATACAGCTAAAACCAATGAAAGATTTTAGTGACAGTCAAGCAGCAATTGAAGAATGTAAAAAAAGAGGATATCAAGAAATAATTTTCTATGGTGGTTTAGGTAAACGATATGATCATCATTATGTAAATGTTGGTTTACTTATGAATGAAGAATTAAATTTAAAATTAATTGATGAGTGTAACCTTATGTTTGTATTAAACAAAGGAGAACACGTTGTAGAAAAGAAGGGTTATCGATATTTATCATTATTTGCAATTGAAGATGCAGTTGTTACCTTTAGTGATGTGAAGTATCCTCTGCATGAGTATTTTATGAGTACAAAAAATCTCATCGGGCTATCCAATGAGATTGAAGGTGAAGTAGCGAAGATAGTTGTTCATTCAGGAAAATTATTGTGTATGCAAACAAATGATTAATAACAAACAAAAAAAGAGTCGTTAGACTCTTTTATTTTGCTGCTTGTTCAGCTTTTAAAGTTTTTAATGCACGAGCGGAAATACGGATTCTTTGTGGTTTCCCATCAATCATCACTCTAACTTTTTGTAAATTTACATTCCATTTACGACGAGTTGCACGTAATGAATGTGAACGTCTATTTCCTGATAATGCTTTTTTACCGGATACGGCACAAACTCTTGACATACCGTAGACCCCCTCTCTAATTTTCGTAATTCGCTTGTAAACTATAACATATCTATTATTTCTTTGCAAGTCCCTGAACAATAATTTCTTGTGAAAATTAGTGAATTTATTGACTATTCTCTTTTTATAATAGAATAAATGTGTTATTATAACATTGTGAATTTGAAAAGGGGGTCTTCTAAGGACATGGACAAACAAATCTTTGCTGCCCTAGAAATAGCAGATCACGAAATTAGGTTAATTTTAGGTGAATTTTTTAATACTCGCTTTAATATAATCAAGGTCGAAAGAGTTCCAGCATTTGGGATAAGCAATAACAGAATAACTGATTCAGAAGCAATTCAAGAATCAATTAAGAAAGCGGTTGATAATGCTGCTCGTACAGTAGGAGCAAAAATTGAGCGCGTTTTGTTGTGTATTCCTTCAGTTAATATGCATCGTTATCCACTAAAAGTGAATACGAAGGTAGAATCAATTGATAATGTTGTTACAATTCAAGACATTCGTCGATCAGTTAAGAAAGCTATGGCTACAAAAATAGATGATTCATTAGCAATGATTCAAGCAGTATGTGTAAAATATACGTGCAATGGTATTTCAACAAGACGTATGCCTTTAAATGAAAAATGTACTGATTTAACAGTAGATATTGATTTGTTATGTGTTGATCGTGAGGTTGCATTTGATTATGTTCGTTGTGTTGAGGAAGCAGGATTAAATGTCATGGATATTTATCTTGATACTTACGCTATAGCGAAAGAAGCAGCTCTCTTTGAACAAACAATGGATCAAAATGTAATTATTATAAAATTAGAGAGACAATCAACAACATTGGGATTGCTTACTAAGGGTAAACTTGTAAATAGTGATATCTTTGATCAAGGATTGGATCAATGGATTGAATCAATTAATGAAAAATTTGATTTACCTATAGATACGCTTTCTCGTTTATTAAAATACAATGCTCGTTTGGATGAAACGAGTTATACAAATTCTCCAATCTATATTTGGGCAAATCATGGTGAAACCTTTACAATGTCTGAAAAAGAATTGTGTGGTTGCATTGAACCAAATGTAAGAAAATGGTTAGCTGATATGAAAGCAATTTGTCTTCCTATCTTGAATTCAAATAAAACGACTGTTATGATTACGGGTGAGGGTGGAGAACTACAAGGTTTATCAACATTATTATCAAAAGAATTAGGTGTTGATGTGAAAAATTATACCCCAGAAACATTGGGTGTACGTTATAGTGGTTTATCAACTTGCTTAGGTTTATTCTTTGCATATAAAGATCAACTTCCAATAAATGGACAGAATGAAAATAGTATTGATATGGAACAATTTAGCAAGACGGTTCAATATAAAGAACAAAATCCTGATTCAGAAGAAGAATCAATTACAAAACGTTTGAAAGGTATGCTTTTTGAAGCAAGAAAGTAAGAGGAATAAGAGATGGCAGATTTAGCTTATAATCAAGTTGCAAAAATTAAAGTATTTGGTATTGGTGGTGCAGGGAATAATGCGGTAAACCGTATGGTTCAAGAAGGAGTTCAAGGCGTTGAGTTCTTTATTGCAAACACTGATCTTCAAGTATTGGAAGTTTCGCCTGTTGAAAATAAAATTGTATTAGGTAAAGATGGTTTAGGAGCTGGTGGAAATCCTCTTAATGGACGTAAAGCAGCAGAAGAAAGCCAAGAAGACATCAAGAAAGCAATGGAAGGCGCTGATATGATTTTCCTTACTGCTGGACTTGGTGGAGGAACTGGTACTGGAGCTGCTCCATTATTTGCAAAAGTTGCAAAAGAAATGGGTGCTTTAACTGTGGGTATCGTTACAAAGCCTTTTAGTTTTGAAGGTAAACGTCGTATGATTCAAGCTGAAGAAGGTCTTGAACAATTAAAAGAATACGTAGATAGTTTAATCATCGTATCAAACAATAGAGTATTAGAAGTTATTGGACATATTCCATTTGAAGAAGCATTTAAAGAAGCAGACAATGTACTTCGTCAAGGGGTACAAACAATTACTGACTTAATTGCTGTTCCAGCATTAATGAACTTAGACTTTGCAGATGTTCGTTCAATTATGGAAGGTCAAGGATCTGCATTAATTGGTATTGGTATGTCTCAAGGCGATAACAAAGCACAAGAGGCTGCTCAAAAAGCAATCCAATCACCATTATTGGAAGCACAAATTACTGGTGCTAAGAATGCAATTGTTAATGTTACTGGTGGTGCATCAATTTCTGTATATGATGCAAGTGAAGCTGTTGAATTTATTCGTGAAGCTGCAGGAAATGATATTGATATCATCTTCGGGGTAGCAATCAATGAAAAAATTGGTGATGCAATCATCGTTACTGTCATTGCAACAGGATTTGATTTGCCAAAAGCAAAAATACCTACACAAGGTAAACCTGTAACACAAGCAAATTATGCACGTGACTATGAAGAAGAAGTCATCGTGGAAGAAGAAGATAACCAAATTCCTGGTTTCTTCAAATTACGTTAATAAAAACTCCTCATTGAAGAGGAGTTTTTTTTATTCTACATTTGATTGCATAGAATTTATTTTTTAATCTTTTTATTAACTTCTTTTTCTTGAAATAGTTCTGAAAACGTTTTTCGTTAATTATGTAATCAAATTCGCCTAAATACTCAACAAAGCGGGGACCAAAACTACTTTTATATTCATATAAACCATAATAGGGGTCGGACTTGTTGGTGCAACCAGAGAAACCAACCATGTCGTAAGCTTTAACACCATGATTCTTCATATCTTCTATCGCAAACATATGCAATGAATCGGAAGAATGGATAGTTGGAAAATTTTTATTGTTATAAGTGTATAAATTCCAACACTTTGATTCCACACGAACAAACATACCTGCCGCTACCACCACAGTTTCGCCAAATTTGTTCAACCAGATTCGTGCTTCTTTCTGTTTTTCCCTTTTGAAGTATGCAGCTTTTAAATCTGTTTTATATTTTTTTGTTTGAAGCAAGTGATCGATGTTTTCGATGTAGTGTTTGATATTGAACTCAGTGACATAATAAACAATAGAATCTTTCAAGTTATCCATGAGTTCTTCAAAATGAGAAAGTGGCTTTGGTTTAAATCCCTTTTGAATGGATAATTGTTTTTCAAAAAGTGCGATATAAATTAAATCACTTCTAGTTCCAATCTTTGTTGATAAACCTTGATTTGATAAATTATTTACTCTTGCTTTTCGTGGTTTATCAAAGCTAGACTTTATATCCTCGAGTGATTTATCAATATCAATAACCAGCGTAAATCGATTCACCCAACTACCATTATAGGCGTAACCATATCCTTTATGTTTAAAACCTTCTTCAAGGAAATAGTCCGTCACAAATTCATTATTGAAACCATCATCAAGATCATTTCCTAATAAATCATGATGTTTTCTTTCAACATTTAAATCAATACGTACAAAATCGATTTCACATGTATGTGCATATTCTTTAATTTTTTGTAAAAAGAAACGGGTAACAAGTTCACTGTTGTAATCAGTGCACAATCCCCAAGGACAATAGAAATAAGAGATATCTTTTTCTTGTTTTTCCAGTAGCAATGCAGTTGCAATCAGTGTATGATGTTCTTGTAAGCCCACATAATGAATAATTGCTCCTTCAGTTTGTGACTTGTATTTAGCCCATGATGATAATTTCATATAATGGCTATAAGGGTGATGACTTACAAAGGTATCAAATTGATCGCATTGAATATGTGTAAGAAATTCCATAGTTTAGTGACCTCTCTGTATATAGTCTACACACGTAGACCAAGAGTGTCAATAGTTTTAGACTTTTTTTATATACAATAAAAAACAACTCTGTGTCATATGACGAGGAGTTGTTTATTTTTTCTTATTCAAAATGGAATTTAATTTTCGTTTTACTTTACTAACAAGACGATATTGCTTAATGAAATTTGTGTAATCTTTATTTGATGCAACATAATCGAATTCACCTATGTATTCAGTAAAGTTACTACCAAATGATTTCTTATAACTATATAGACCATAATAGGGATCATTTTTATCAGTAGATCCAGAAAATCCACACATATCATAATGGACTACACCTAGATTCTTCATATCTTGCATAGCGAACAAATGCAAATTATCAACGGGTTTTACGAAACCAAAGGCTTTCTTGTTGTAAGTATATAAATCATAGGATTTATTTCCAACATAAAGAAATAAGCCTGCAGCGATTTTTACTACATCGCCATATTGTTTTTGTAGAAGAATGGCTTCTTGGTATTCTTTTTGTTTTGAAGTTAGAGCTTCTTTGTCTTTTGCATATTTCTTAGAGTGTATTTCATCATCTAAACCTTGTATCATTTGTTTTAAGTTGATTTCAGTAATATAGAATCTTGCATGATCTTGATATGATGTTATGATTTTTTGAAAATATGATTTTGGATGAGGTTTGAATCCTTGAATTTCAGCAAGTTCTTTTTCAAATTCACATAGTGAGTCTAACTCATCGATTGTACCCACTCTTGTACTGACTCCAATGATTTGATGACGTTTTAAAGCGGTTTGACGAGGTTTTGCATAGGTTAGGACTAATTCATCATAGGGTATAGAAATGTCTTTAATTAGCGTGTAACGATTTGTCCAACTGCCATTATAGGCATAACCATATCCTTTATGCTTAAATCCATTTTCTAATAGGATCTGTGTAATGTGTTCGTTATTTACTCCATCAATCATATTGCCATCAATATCTCTACTAACACGAACGACATTAAAATCAATTCGAAGCATAAAACATTTTTCATTGAGAGTAAATTTTTTAAGTAAGTTTAGTGCTTCTTGGAGTTCTTTTTGATTTGTATAATCCAAACAGGGTCCCCATGGGATATAGAGGTATGTTTTATTTAACCATTTCTTCTTTAATACTAATGCAGTTCCAATAAGTTCATCATCTTCATAAAATCCAACATAAAAAGGTTTTGTATTGGTATCACAAGTCTTAGCCCACATGGATGTATTCATATAATGAGAAAACTCATGATTTTTTACAAATTCATCAAAATCAGATATTTTACAATTTGAATTTAAGTACATAAACAACCAACCTTTCTTGATTATTATAGCACAAAGTGGGGAGGCGTATTCTTGTATTTACACATTGAAAGTCTTATAATAGTGAAGTTGATTGGAGAATAATGATGAAAAATATACTTGATTTACATACCCATACAATTAGTAGTGGTCATGCTTATAGTACATTACAAGAGAATGTTCAAGAAGCTAAACGTAAGGGTTTAAAATATTATGGCATGAGTGATCATGCACCAGGAATCCCTGGTGGAACTCATTTTTTTCATTTTAAGAACTTAGAGGTAATTCCAACAGAAATCGATGGAGTTAGAGTTTTAAGGGGTTGTGAGTTAAATATAATTGATGAAAATGGGACTGTAGATTTAGAAAAGAAGATATTAAAGACATTGGATTATTGTATTGCTTCATTTCATTCTCCTTGTTATAGCGCGGATCATTCATTAGAAGACAATATGAAAGCCTATGAAGCAGTATGTAAGAATCCATATGTTCAAATTATTGGACACCCTGATGATGGTAGATATCCATGTGATTATGAAAAATTAGCCCTTATGGCAAAAGAAACAAATACGTTGATTGAACTTAATAATTCATCACTTCGTCCAAATGCGAGTCGAATTAATGGACCTGAAAATTGTCGCAAGATTTTGCAAGCATGTAAGAAAGTAGGGTGCATGATTGTACTAAATAGTGATGCTCATATTTCATTTGATGTGGGTAAATCAAATTATGCTGATGAATTAATTGAAGAATTGAACTTTCCTAAGGAGTTAATTCTTAACTATAACGAAGAAAAATTAAAAGACTTTATTACTTTGAAATAATTTTCAGAAAAAGATATTGACATCTTACATTCAAAAGAGTAAAGTACTGTTAAAGACATTGAAGAGAAAAGTAATGTTGATGGAATTTCTTAGAGAGTCCCAGTTGCTGAAAAGGGATAAAGGAAGTCAAGATGAAAATGGTCTTGGAGTTGCATACCGAGGGAAACTAAGGCTATGACGGATTCACCCGTTAACGTGATAAAGTATGGATGTACTTGATAAGGTAATTACTGTGAAGTAATTATAAACAAAGGTGGTAACACGGGTAATAGCACTCGTCCTTGATTATAGGACGGGTTTTTTATTTATACAGGAGGTCAGTTATGATACAAATACAAGACATCGTAAAGACATTTTCTACAAAAGGTGAAGATATTCATGCGGTAAGAGGAGCTAATCTAGAAATACAGGATGGTGAAATCTTTGGAATTATTGGCTACTCAGGAGCTGGTAAATCAACACTTGTAAGAATCATCAATCAACTAGAGAAACAAAGCAGTGGAAAAGTGATTATCGATGGTGAGGAAATTGAAAAATTCAGTTCAAGTCAGTTAAGAAAAAAACGACAAAAAATTGGTATGATATTCCAACATTTCAATCTTCTATGGTCAAGAACTGTTGAAAAGAACATTGAATTTCCATTAGAAATTGCAGGTGTTTCAAAAGAAGAAAGAAAAGAACGTGTGCAAAAATTAATTCGATTGGTTGGGCTTGAAGGAAGAGAAAATGCTTACCCAAGTGAATTATCTGGGGGTCAAAAGCAAAGAGTTGGAATCGCTAGAGCATTAGCGAATAATCCAAGTATTCTACTTTGTGATGAAGCAACTTCAGCACTAGATCCTGAAACAACAGATTCGATTCTTGAATTATTAGATCGTATTAATCGTGAATACAACATCACAATGATTATCATTACTCACCAAATGGAAGTAGTACAAAAGTTATGTCATAAGGTAGCGGTAATGAGTGATGGTAAAGTGGTTGAGGAGGGTACAGTCAAAGATATCTTTGAACATCCACAAAATGAAGTAACAAAAAGATTTGTTCAAACGGTGGAAGGTAAAAACATTGAAGTTATAAAAAAAGAACTGAAGAAACTCTATCCATATGGACAAGTCATGCGACTTGGATTTACAGGAGATATAAGCAACAAGGCAATTATCGCGGATGTGATTCGTAAAACAACATTGCCTGTAAGTATCGTAAATTCCAACATTACACATTCTCAAATTGGACCCATGGGTGTTATCTATGCTCATGTATCAGATGGAAGTGAAGCAGAATATCGTGAGTTTTCTGATTTGCTTGAAAAAGAAGGGGTTAAGGTGGATATTCTATGAATCAATTATTAGAACAGATTAACGTTGATCAAATGATTATAGCGCTCAATGAAACCTTATTTATGACATTTACTTCTTTAGCACTTTCGGTCGTATTTGGATTAATTATAGGTGTTCTCTTATTTAGTACTCAATCAGAAGGTTTGTATAAAAACAAAATATTAAATGCAGGTACAGATTTTATTATTAATGTTCTTAGAGCAATACCGTTTATTATTATATTGATTTTAGTTATACCGTTTACAAAGATGTTAGTTGGAACAATGCTTGGGGCCAAAGCTGCCATTCCATCTCTCGTCATTGCGGCGACTCCCTTTTATGCAAGACTTGCAGTCATTGCATTTACGGAAGTTGATAAAGGAACGATTGAAGCAAGTAAAGCGATGGGAGCAAGTAGATTTGAAATTATAACCAAAGTACTTATTCCAGAAGCATTACCCGCTTTAGTTTCAGGTATTTGTGTAACAGGGATTTCCTTAGTAGGCTACACGGCAATGGCAGGTGCTATTGGTGCTGGAGGACTTGGAAATCTTGCTTATCTCTATGGCTTTGCTAGAAGAGATAATGTTGTACTCTTTAGTTCAACAGTACTGGTCATCATCATTGTATTTGTAATACAAGGAATTGGTGACTACATCGTCAAACGAATTGACAAACGATAAATTGGAGGAAAAGAAAATGAAAAAATTATTAAAAACATGTTTAGCTGGATTATTAGTCTTAGGACTAGCTGCTTGTACAAGCAAACCAGCACCAGAAGCAACACCAACATCGACTGAACCTACAACAGGTGAAACAACTAAATTAAAAGTTTCTGCAACACTTGATCCACATGCAAAAATTCTAGAATTCGCTAAGCCAATCTTAGCTGAAAAAGGAATCGATTTAGAAATTACAGTATTAGATGATTATTATATCTTCAATAAAGCATTAAATGATGGTGAAGTAGATGCAAACTATTTCCAACATGTTCCTTTCTTCGAAGGTGAAGTAGAAGCAAATGGTTATAAAATTGTAAATGCTGCAGGTATTCACATTGAACCATTTGGTTTCTATTCTAAAACAGTAAAATCAGTTGATGATATTAAAGATGGCGCAACAGTGATTATTTCAAACTCTGTAGCTGACCATGGACGTATCTTATCAATTCTTGCAAAAGCTGGTGTTATTACATTAGCTGATGGTGTTGATGCTCAAAATGCAACAACAAAAGATATTAAAGAAAATCCAAAAAACTTAGTATTCCAAGAAGTAAAACCAGAATTATTAACAACAGTATTTGAACAAGGTGAAGGTGATTTAGTCGCTATCAATGGTAACTATGCAATCCAAGCAGGATTAAATCCTACTACAGATGCAGTTATTCTTGAACAAGCTGATGCAACAAATCCATATGTAAATATTGTTGCTGTACAAGAAGGAAAAGAAAATGATCCTGCAATTAAAACATTAATTGAAGTATTAAAGTCTGATGAAGTTAAACAATTCATTCTTGATACTTATAGCGATGGTTCAGTAATTCCTGCTGAATAAATAATTAAAGTTCTGCCATAGTTTGGTAGAACTTTTTTTCTTCAAAAAATCATTGTATAAATAAAGATCAAGAATGGTGTTGAATCCAGTAGCTGTAAATAGACTAAAGCACTTCATGATACCAACACTATGGATAACAAAGCATCTAATGAGCATGAAAATATGTTTAAATTATTGGTAGAACCACTCATCAGGATGATTCATTGTTCTTTGTAGTTCATTAAAAAAGACATTGAGGTGATATCCATCTGTTGTTGCATGGTGTACTGTAATCGAGAGAGGCATTGTAATTTTCCCATTGTTTTCTACAAATCCACCAGCTTCAAAACTTGGAACAAAATAATCCTTGATTCCATGATTATGCAATGAAAAACTATTAAAGGTGAACCAAGGAATACATGAAATAATATAGGAATTTGATAAAGGAGTACCCTTTGATGATAAAACACCATGACTCGCTTTATGTTTTGCAATGTCTTCTAAATAACATGTATAAAATGCTTGAAAACTATCATCATATTCAGTCCACAGCAAAGAGGTTGTTTTATCATCATCGTGAAATTGGGGGTAGGTGGGTGTTAGATTATCCCAATATCCTAGTACCCCATTGTGTATGCACATGCGTAGTTCTTGTTGTTTTCCAATAGCACGTGTAACCAAATAAAGATAAGTAGGAAAAAACTTGATATGGTTATCTTTGCATGTTTTTCTTAAGATTGTAACATCTAGTGTCACATTGACTGAGTAGGTAGTCGGTGCCATTTCAGTATAATAATAAAACTGCTGAGATCTTGGGTATGAGTTTCTATCGATGGGATTAAATACAGGATTTTTTTTCATTGTGAACTCCTTCTGTTTTTATTCTTTCTAAAATATGATTAAGTTGTCTTGAAATGACTTCATCAGAAAAAGGAATAACAGCACTGGCAGTTTTTAATCCTTCTAAAAAGATGACGATATGTTCTGCTTCTGTTTGAAGGTTGAAAGATTTGAATTCTCCACGTTGTTGGCCATAGTGAAGTAATGATTTCATCATATTCACTCCTAAATCATATCTAGCATCAAGGAAACTATTCGACTCTTGCTTGCTTTGTACAAAATCATAGAGGGCAAGAGATAATCCTCCGGCACCATCATGAATCTCTTTTTGAATTTGATTGAGATAAACCTCAAGCATTTGTAGAGCAGGAATACCTTTTTGCATTGCGTTATCCATTTCAGTTTGCCAATTATCTTTATCTGATTCAAATAAAACAGTAAAAACTTCTTTTGTTGATGAAAAATGTCGATATAATCCACCTCGACTTAATCCTGTTGCTTCGCACAAATCACTCATGGTAACTGATGAAAAACCGTTCTTGGAAAATATTTGTTTCGATATCGTTAAAATTTCTGCCTTTGTTTGCTCGCCTTTGTTAGTCATCATATAACTCCTTCTATCAAAACGACATTGTTGTCTTTTAAATAATGCGACATCAGTGTCGCTTTGTCAATACACAATTTCACTGATTACTGATCTCCTCTAGGATAGGATTAGATTGAATAAAAGATACAGTTAGTGTATTTTTATAATAGGTAATATGGATACAAATAGTATTGATGTTTAGTTATCCAATAAATAATTATACTTTAATATAGATTTTATAGATTCTAAGGGAGGAGTTTATAATATGAAAAATCAAGAAGTTTTTATGATTTTATTTAAAGAAGTTTTAGAGGGAAATTTAAGAAGTAACAAAGATCAAGTACTCGAAATAATAAATGACTTTTTTAAGAATAATCGTAAAGATGATTTAATTTTGGTAAATAATGATTATCATGAAACATCAAGTGGTTTGTTGAACTACAATGTAATTAATTTTAAATCAAGTGTGCTTAATGATTTATCTGTATTACTTACAGGACAAATCGAATTATTCTTTTTGGATGAATATGAAGTTTTACAAAGATATAATATTAATCAAACAATAATTACATATCACAATGGATCTACTTGGAATGTTTTATTTTCTTCCATAGCTCCTTTAACATTTACTAATATTGAAAAGAAAGTGATAGAGAATTATGAAGATAGTTTTAATAAAATAACCTATCGCTTATTTAGTGATGGCTTAACGGATGTTTTAAATCGCGAGGGGTTTGAATCTTTATCCAATCAATTACTAAGGGAATATGATCCCAAATGTATTACAGCACTCTTTATCTTGGATATTGATGACTTTAAATTAGTTAATGATACCTATGGTCATCCCATTGGAGATGAAGCATTGAAGAAGGTTGCGGTTACTTTAAAGAACATGTTTCGAAATAGTGATGCAGTTGGAAGAATGGGTGGCGATGAGTTCATGGTTATGCTTGTAGGTAGTTTTAACCCAAACCTTATTGAGAAAAAGGCAAGTGAGTTATTAACTTCAGTGAAGATTGAAGTTGATGGCAAAGAAATCCCTATATCACTTAGTGTTGGAGTTGCTTATGGAAAAAGTCATGTGACTTTTGATAAGTTATATCATACTGCGGATAAAGCATTGTATCGTTCAAAGAAGAATGGGAAAAACTGTTATCACATGATTAGTGTTGATACAAACTTTGAGCAAATTTCTTTTGAGAATGTCAATGAAGAGGGAACTAGTAAACTAAACAGAAGTGGTAAAGCACAAGTAGAAGGATGCTCACCCTATGAAGCACTTATAGGAAATATGCCAGGTAGTGTTTTGGTATTTTCTTTAACTGATCGTATACGTGTAACTCATGCGAATGATTGGACTCAACGTTATACAGGATTTACAAAAGAAGAATTAAGTGAAATAGAGAATGATGATATAACTTCATACGCTCATCCTGATGATCGTGATAAACTAAAAAAAATAATTCAAAATATGTACGATGGATTAGATGAGGTTCATGCAGTGTTTAGAGCTATAAGGAAAGATGGTACCTATGGACATGTCCAAATTGATGCATCTATGACAGAAAGAACGCAAAAAGAAATTATCTTTCTTGGAATTGAAACGGATGTTGAAGAATTATATCAATTAAAACTTGAAAATGAAAAAGCACATGATGAACTTAAAAATTTATTGGACGCTATTCCAGGTGGAGTTTTAACTATAGAATTTAGTGAAGAACAAGTAAAATTGGAATATCAAAATCGTTGGATTTCTAAATTTTTAGGTTATTCTGAAAATGAATTATCATTATTAGATAAACAAAGTCCATATTTCTTAGTTCATCCAGAGGATAGAAATTCAATTAATCAACTTTTAGAACAAATGAAACAAGGTGATGATGCAACACTTTTGGATTATCGATTATTGAGTAAGAGTGGTGAATATAAAAAAGTTCGAATTCGTACAACATTATCAGAAAATATAAGAGATAAAAAAATTCACTATGGTGTCATATCGGATATCAATAGTATTAAATCTTAGACAATCATGAAAAGATTGTCTTTTCTTAACTGCAGGTTAATAAATGATAAGAATAACTTAATTTTAGCTCAATTGTGTTACCTCTTATTCTTCGTTAGAATAGAATTATCAAAAGATCAAGAAAATTGAAGGAGATTATATGAAAATAAACGAAGTTATTAAAACAAAAAGAAAAGAGTTAGGGTTAACACAAGAAGAGATTGCAACTGCTCTTCATGTATCAACACCAGCAGTAAATAAGTGGGAGAGTGGAAATTCATATCCTGATATTACACAATTACCTTCACTTGCTCGTTTATTAAAGGTCGATATGAATACACTACTTGATTTCAAGAAAGAATTAAGCAGAGAAGAAATGGGTGAAATTGTAAATCGTATTGGGGAATTAGGATATCAAGATTTTGAGAAAGCTTATGAAGAAGCGATGGATGCATTGTATGAATATCCAAACAATGATGAATTAGCGGTATCTATTGTTGCAGTACTCAAAGGTCTATCAATCATGGTACCAGTGGAGAATATTGATAAGGTGAATCAAAAAATCAATGAACTTTTAATGTTACTTATTGAAAGTGATCAAGTTCAAACACAATCCTATGCTGCACAGTTGTTAGTTGCAAATGCATTGCAAGAGAAAAACTTTGAAGATGCATATAGATATTTAGATAAAATTCCTGAAAATAAATTTGATAAAAAGCCATTAGAATTAACTGCATACATGGCGGAGAATAAACTTGATGAAGCGTTAAAACTAATTCAAAGAGAAGTGTATTCTTTTACAGCTAAAATTGAAAGGTATTTATTCTCAGCGTTTGAGATTGCAGCACTAAATAAGAATATCGAAGATAGAACGTATTACAAAGACTTATTAATTCAATTCAATACGTTGTTTGGAATTAATGAATATATGAGTAAAGCTATTGAATTTAGAGAATGTTTTGAAATAGATAATCGTCAAGGAATAATAAATTCAATTTGCGAAATGGCAATAGAACTTGAAAAACCAATTGGTGTATCGATAAAGAAAGTTTATGATCACTTAGAAATTAAGGATCCAAATGAAAAGTTTTCTAAGGCGATGATTCAAAATATATTATTGCAAGCAACACAAGAAGAGAAAACTAAATTTCTTTTAGAAGAACCCCAATTCTTAGAATTATTAGCTAAATATGATGAAGCATCCAAGTGATGCTTTTCTTTTGCTTATTCAAAAATTTGCACTAAAATGGGGAGAATGTTATAATAATCCCAGTATTTTGAAAGGATGTGTGAAAATTGGACGATTCACCTATACCCATTAGGCTTAGGGAAAACTATGAAATAATTTCCCTTGAAAAACTCAATGTCAAACAAAGGCTGCATTTTATGCGTGCTTAATTCGATACACTGTTTAATATTGTAGTTTAATAAAGGAGAAAATTATGAATAGTAATGTACAATTTTTAGTTATCATATTATGTGTTTTAATCTTGTTTTCAGCGTATTTTAGTGCTACGGAAACAGCTTTTTCATGTTCAAATCGTATTCGACTAAAGAATATGTTGAATAATGGCAACAAAACAGCAGGAAGAGTATTAAAACTGTTAGATAACTATGACGACCTGATTTCAACCATTTTAATTGGAAATAATATTGTTAATATTGGAAGTGCCACGATTGCCACTGTCATTTTTACAAAGATTTATGGGGATGCAGGGGCATCTATCTCTACTTTAGTCATGACACTTGTTGTATTAGTCTTTGGTGAGATAACACCAAAAAGCATGGCAAAAGAAAGTCCTGAACAGTTTGCGATGTTTAGTTCAAGATTTATCCAAGTACTTACAATTATTTTTGTACCACTCAATATCTTATTTTCTTTTTGGAAAAATATAATTAAGAAAATATTTAAGTTTAAACAAGAGGATACTGATACCCAAGATGAATTACTTACAATGGTAGAAGAAGCAGAAAATGAAGGTAATTTAGAAGCACATGAGAGTGACTTAATTAGTGCAGCCATTGAATTTAATGACTTGGATGTTAAAGATATCTTAACTCCACGGGTTGATTTAATTGCGGTGGATATTAAGAGTCCTCTCATCGATATAGAAAAAGTATTCCGTTTTAATTCATTCTCAAGATTACCCGTGTATGAAAATTCGATTGATAACATTGTTGGCTTTATTCACGAAAAAGATTTCTATAATCTATATTACAATGAAAAGGGTCCTTTAAAATCAATAATTAAGACATTGATTTTTACAAACTTGCATGTAAAAATATCAAGTTTATTAAAACAACTTCAAAGTTCTAAGACACACATGGCAATTGTTTTGGATGAATATGGTGGTACATCGGGTATCATTACATTAGAAGACATCTTAGAAGAACTTGTAGGGGATATTTGGGATGAGCATGATATTGTAGTGGAATACTATAAACAATTAGAAGAAAACATCTATTTAGTTGAATGTGATGCTGAACTTGAAGATATGTTTGAACGCTTTGATATCAAAACAGATGAAGAGTTTGAGATGATCACTGTAAGTGGTTGGGTAATTCATAAGTTAGACCATATTCCGTGTGTTGGTGAGAAGTTTAGCTATAAGAATATGGATATTGAAGTCACTAAATCGGATGCTCGTAAAGTAAATGAGATTAAAGTCATTGTGAATGCAGTAGTTGATGAAGATGAAAAGGATAAGAAAAAGAAGTAAGAAATTCTTTTTCATCTTGAAAAGCTATGCTATAATACATTCAAGGATTCTTTAAATTGACACGAGATGTCAGAAAGATATAGCGAAATTTTGCACAATCTAAAGATCCTTAGGGGTCTTTTTTTCATGAAAAGACCTAGTCGAAAGGGGAGACGATGATGTCACAAAAAGTAGAAATGACACTAGATGTCAATGAAAAACCAAAGCTTGGACAATGGGCTCTATTAAGTTTTCAACATGTCTTTGCAATGTTTGGAGCAACAATTTTAGTTCCTATCTTAACAGGATTTCCAATCTCTGTTGCACTATTTGCTTCAGGACTTGGAACAATTATTTATTCAGTAATTACTAAGTTCAAAGTACCAGTATATTTAGGTTCAAGTTTTGCCTATATCAGTGCAGTTGTTATTGCAGTTGAAGCAATGGGAGGTAGTGTAGATGCATCCCAAACAGGATTAATGCTTATTGGGCTAATCTATGTGGTTGTTGCAATTGTAATTAAGTTCATAGGAAAAGAATGGATTGATAAATTATTACCTCCAGTTATTATTGGACCTATGATTGCGGTTATCGGGTTAGGCTTAGCGGCTAATGCAGTAGGAAATGCAGGTTTTGTAGAAGGTGGAGCTTGGCAATCAATGACAGTTGCTATCTTAACATTCATGATTACAGCTCTAATTAGTACAAAAGCAAAAGGATTCTTCAAGATTATTCCTTTCCTTTGTGGAATTATAATTGGGTATGTAATTGCTTGTTTCTTGGGAATTGTTGATTTTTCACAAGTTACAGCTGTGTTAGAATCAGGTCAATTCTTTGCATTACCTCAATTTATTCTTCCATTTAAACTTGGAAACTTCCAAACATATAATTTGTATTTTGGACCAGAAACTTTCGCAATTTTACCAGTAGCACTTGTAACAATTGCTGAGCATATTGGCGATCATACTGTATTGGGGAAAATTTGTGGACGTAACTTCTTAAAAGATCCAGGACTGGATAAAACATTGATGGGAGATGGTATTGCCACAGCAGTATCTGCATTTATGGGAGGTCCAGCCAATACAACCTATGGTGAAAATACAGGTGTTATTGGTATGACTAAAGTTGCTTCAGTATATGTTACTGTGGGGGCAGCGTGTATTGCGATGTTACTATCATGTTGTACAATTGTTGCAGCATTTATTCAAACAATACCCAATGCTGTATTAGGGGGTATGAGTATTCTACTTTATGGTGTAATTGCATCAAATGGATTACGTGTATTAATTGATAACAATGTTGATTTTACAAAACAAAGAAATCTAATTATTGCAAGTGCAATGCTAGTTATTGGTCTTGGAGGAGCATTATTGCCTTTAGGTCGCTTTGTAACACTTAGTGGTACGGCATTATCAGCAACAATTGGTATTGTATTAAATCTTGTATTACCAAAGGATTAATAAAACTACCAATAGCACAGGGGAAACCTTGTGCTTTTTATTTTGCCTTAAATTTGGTACACTATACAAGGTGATAAAAGATGCAACAATACTTTATAAATAACAAAATTGAACAAGGAGCTGAAATCAGTTTCGATAAAGAACAAACTCATCACATAAAAGATGTTCTTAGAATGAAAGAAGGAACGTGTATTCGCCTTGTAAATCAAGAAAAAGAAGCAGGATTTGCCTCTATTTTTTATCGTGGTAAAGACGTAGTTGCACATATAAATGAATTGGATCAAAATTCAAATGATATGAAATGTAAGATTACACTTTGTGTAGGGTTGATAAAAAAAGAAAAGTGGGATTATTTACTTCAAAAATGTACAGAGTTAGGGGTTAGTGAAATTGTACCTTTTGAATCAAGTAGAACGATTGTAAAAGCGAAAGATGAAAAGGTATCAAAGAAGTTAGAACGTTGGCATAAAATCCTGCTTGAAGCTGCAGAGCAATGCAAACGAAATTCATGTCCAAATCTAGTTGAACCGATAGGATTCAAAGAGATTACACAATACAAATCAGAAATAAATTGTGTTGCTTATGAAGATGTGAAATACATTGGTGAAAAACTTCGAGATATTGTAAAACAACCAACCTCAATTACGATTGTAGTTGGACCTGAGGGGGGATTTGATCCCTGTGAAGTGGAATACCTTTTAGAAAACAATTTTCATTGTATCACATTAGGTAAAAGAATATTACGTGCGGAAACGGCAACAACCTATGTGTTGAGTGCGATTGATGCATTGGTGGAATAAATGGAGGAAATTAAATCCATGAGATATGCAATTTCATGCCTTGGATGTAAGGTAAATACATATGAAGCAGAAAGTATTGGTCAATCATTAAGAATGATGGGATACCAAGAAGTTGATTTTAAAGAAGAAGCAGATGTCTATCTAGTTTTTACTTGTGCGGTAACAAATACTGCGGCAAGTAAATCAAGACAAAAAATAAATCAAGCAATTCGTCAAAATGAGGAAGCAGTAATTTGTGTGGTGGGTTGTTATGTTCAAATCAATGCAGAAAATATGAAAGAAAATGAACGCATTGATATTTTAGTGGGTTCAAGTCACAAACAAGATATTCCTCGTCTTATTCAAGAAGTTGTTGAAAAACGTGAAAAGAAAGTCCTTGTTGAGGATGTAAGAAAAGAAGCAGCATTTGAAACATTGAGTTTAAGTCATTTTGAACATCAAACAAGAGCATATATGAAGATACAAGATGGCTGTAATCAGTTTTGTAGTTATTGCATTATTCCTTATGCTAGAGGAAAAGAGCGTTCTTATCCACTGGAACAAGTGATTGAAACAGCGAAATCGTTATCAATGAGTCATTCAGAAATTGTTTTAGCAGGTATTCATACAGGACGATATGGTCATGATTTAAACTTAACATTAGCTACCTGTATGAAAGAAGTATTAAGCGCAGTTTCTAACATAGAGCGTATCCGTATTTCTTCAATTGAAATTACAGAAATCACAGATGAGTTAATTGAACTTATGAAGTCGACTCATCGCATAGCTCGTCACTTGCATATACCGATTCAATCTGGATGTAATGCAACCTTAAAACGAATGAATCGACCTTATACAAAAGAAGAATTCATTGCTCGTGTTCAAGAAATACGAGAAGCACTACCACAAATTTCAATTAGTACTGATTTAATTGTGGGCTTTCCACAAGAGAGTGAAGAAGAGTTTTGTGAAACTCTTCAAACTATACAAGACTGTGCATTTTCATTTATTCATGTCTTCCCATTTTCAAGTAAAACGGGAACTGTTGCCGAGAAGATGTCAGGACAAATCACAGATAAGATAAAAAAAGAAAGAGTACAAACTTGTAGTACGCTATCAAAAAACTTATACTATGGGTATAAGTCATCATTTATTAACAAAGATGTTTCTGTACTAATTGAGGAGCATAGGGGAAATCAATCATTTGGACACTCAAGTGAATATTTACCAGTCACAGTGGATGGTATACACGAGAGAAATAAAATGATTACTGTAAGTATTTCATCAATGATTGATGATGAATTAATTGGGAAAGTAAAGGGGTGAACTGTTGCATGAAATTAAATTCAATATTTGAAAATGCACCAGAATTAGAAATACAAGGACTAATGTCCGATAGTAGAAAGAGACGACCAAATTCAATCTTCTTTTGTGTAAAAGGAATGATGAATGATGGACATCGTTTTATTGATCAAGCAATTAAAAATGGAGCTGTTTGTATTGTATATAGTGATCCAATTGAAACAATGGATCCAACAGTGACATATGTTCGAGTAAAAGATGTACTCACTGCATACAATCAAATCGCAAATTTATTTTATGATCGACCATCAGATAAATTAGTTCTTTTTGGAGTTACTGGGACAAATGGTAAAAGTTCTGTAGCAAGTTTGATTAAGAATATTCTTAATGATTCTATACCTACAGGTTATGTTGGTACGATTTCAATTGAATATGGAAATGTAAAATTACCACCACTTCTAACCACACCAGAAATTGATGATTTGCATGGTGTATTGCATGATATGGTGGATGCAGGTATGAAAGCATGCGCTTTGGAAGTTAGTAGTATTGGACTTGAACAACGACGTGTAGATACTATTGATTTTGATGTTGCGATATTTACAAACTTAACACATGATCATTTGGATTATCATGGAACAATGGAAAATTATTTTGCAGCTAAGAAGAGTTTCTTTGATAAAATCAAACCATCGGCATTTGCAGTTACAAACAGTGATGATCCTTATGGTTTAGCCATCGTAGAGGATACCAAAGGAAAAGTAATTACATATGGTATAAAGAATCCTGCTGATTATCAAGCAGTGGATATTCAAATACTAAGAAATGGTACTATCTTTACATTGAAATGTTTTGATGAAGAATATCGCGTAGAAACAAATCTTGTTGCTACATTTAATATCTACAATCTATTAGCAGCAATCGCAGCACTTCACTCAAAAGGATTAGCGATGGAATCTATACTTCCTAAACTGAATCGTTTTGAACAGATTGAAGGTAGGATGGAACGTATTGATGAGGGTCAACCTTACAACGTAATCGTTGATTTTGCCCATACACCAGATGGTATTATGCAAGTAATGGAATATGGGGCAAGAATTACTCCAAAAGAAAATCGTATTATTGCAGTCTTTGGTTCAGCAGGGAAGCGTGATATTAAGAAAAGACCTATATTTGGAGAGATTGCAGACAAGTATTGTGATATGATTATCCTAACTGAAGATGACCCACGTGATGAACGTGTATACGATATTGCTCAAGAGATTGCGTCGGGTATTAAGAAAACAAATTACATCATCATTGAAAGTCGCTTTGATGCAATACGACAAGCGATTGAGATGGCAAATGAAAATGACACTATCTTAATTTTAGGTAAAGGTGATGAAATCTTCATGTATGGTGAATTTGGAAGAGAGCCATATTTAGGAGATCATCGTGTCGCAAGAGAAATGATTCGCAAGTATTATTTAAATAAAGGAGAAAATATAGATGAAACTGAATAAAACAATTGATCACACACTATTGAAACAAAATAGTACAGAAGCACAACTAATTCAATTATGTAAAGAAGCAAAGGAATTTGATTTTGCTACAGTTTGTGTAAATCCATGTTGGATTGAATTGTGTAAAAAAGAATTAGAAGGTACGGATGTAGGCGTTTGTACAGTTATTGGATTTCCATTAGGTGCTATGACTTCAGCATCAAAAGTATTTGAAGCAAAGAATGCTATTGAAATGGGTGCAGATGAAGTAGATATGGTATTAAATATTGGTGCATTAAAAGATAATAAGATGGATTATGTTATCAATGAGATTAAAGCAATTAAAGAAGCTGTAGGAACTCATTGCTTAAAAGTAATTATTGAAACATGTTTATTAACTGATGAAGAAAAAGTAAGAGCATGCAAAGCTGTTGTTGAAGCAGGTGCAGATTTTGTAAAAACATCTACAGGATTTTCAACATCAGGAGCAACCATTGAAGATGTAAAACTCATGAAGGAAACTGTGAAGAATGCTTGCAAAGTTAAAGCAGCAGGTGGTGTACGCAGCCATGATGATTTGTTAAAGATGATTGAAGTTGGAGCTGATCGTATTGGTACAAGTAGTGGTGTAAGCTTACTACAAGGCGAAAAAGTTCAAAATAATACGTATTAATATTGCAATTTAGCCTATGATTTGCTAAAATATCAATGCATGCATCAGAAGGGGGGTTAATAAATGCCAAGAGTTGTACTTAAAGAGAACGAAGGACTGGATGACGCACTACGTCGTTTTAAACGTCAAGTTTCTCGCAACGGAACCCTTGCTGAGGCTCGCAAAAGAGAGTTTTATGTAAAACCAGGCGTCCGTCGTAAATTAAAATCGGAAGCTGCAAGAAAAGCACGTCGCTCAAAATAAGGAAGAAATTCCTTATTTTTTTATTTGTTGATGTGTCGCTGAGATCTTCTATTAATTTTATTGCAATGTCATATAAAAAGAATAAGATTAGTATCTTATTCTAAATATATTGATTTAAGTTGTTTAATGTCTTGGAAAGAAAGTCCGAGACATTGAATTAAGTAGTGCTCAATACTTCCATATTTTGCGTCAATAACATCGAATATGGATTGAATATAACTTTCTTTAACACAACATAGTGCTGGGAATTGATCTAGATATTTAGTATCAAGATGAAGTTCAAGTGCTTTTTTTGTATAATACTCAAGCCGTGTAGATAAATAATAGTTTGTTTTTAAATAGTCTTCAATTATATCAGTCTTGCTAACTCCAAGTGATCCTAAAAGTAATAATGTACCAACTCCTACACGATCTTTACCCGCACTGCAATGATAAAGTGTTGAACCATCTACTTCCTCTAAGAGATACTCAAAGAACTTTTTATATTGTTTAATAGAATACTCATCTTCTATGAGTTGTGGATATTCGTGGATAGTTGCTTGCTCAACGTTGAAGTCCATTAATTCAATCACATGCTTCATGTAGTCAAAATCTATTTCACTGATACTTTTTTCTTTTGTAATTGTTTGTACATGATTTTTCAGTATAGAGCAAGTGATGTGTTGTACACCTTCGATGATTGGATCGGGAGTACGTGCTATTTCATTTTCATTTCTAAAATCAATAATACGCTTGAGATAATATTCATTCTTTAATTTATCTATATCATTCTCTGATGCGAAATATAATCGACCACTACGTAGTAATTTATTGTATTTAATCACTTTACCATCTTGGGTATGTAATCCCCCTAAGTCCCTTGTATTAGATAGTTTTTCAAAACCAGATAATCTCATAAGAAAACACCTCCTATCTCTATTGTAAAGATTTGAGGTGTATTTAATCAAGATGTGTGCAATTTAATTTGCTGGCGCCCAATTTCCACTGGCATCCTTAACCATCTTTGTAAATTCATTTGATTTCGATGGATCCTTGAAGTTAGGTGATGTTGGATATGAATTATTACTATTCCACATATAATACTCCCCATTGTACGTAATGATATCGCCTTTGTTATAATTATTCCAATAATAAAATTCAAGAGAAACTTCCTTGAATCGAGCTGCGTCGGGGCCAGAAAATGGTAATGAAGGAAAGGCATCAACTGCACATCCAGTTGAACTTATGCATTTGACATAACGATAGGTTCCATCGGGTTGTAATTGCTTGATGACATCATTAAAATTTATTCTTGCTTGATTGGTATAATCGACAGCATTTTCTCTCTGGTCTAAAATTGTTCCATCTTTAATGAAACTAGAACCTCCGCCACCAGTTGATTCTTTATGAATACTACAATTAACTTTGCCATCCATGATGGTGATTGTGCCATCCTTTGGACAGATTTTACCGCCATCATATAAACTTCCTGGTATTGCTGCCACATCTTCTGGCTTTGTAAAGGTTTGCTTTTTACCTGATTGTGCTTCTGCAACGGTGATGGCTCTTTCAACAAGTTTTCTATTATTTAGGCAAGTTGTTGCCTGACTTGCGTCGATATAGCCAGAAATTTGAGGCACTAATAATAAGCCTAGTACTGCTAAGACAGCAATGACTACAATGAGTTCAATGAGTGTGAACCCTTTTTTAGTTACTTTATTCATTTCACACGCTCCTTGTACTTATTAAATAGCACTTTTAGTGTGAATGGTCAAGTTTAAAAGAATATGAAAAGAAATTCCACTTATTTAATATGAAGAATGATTTTATGTCTGTTTTTTGATAAAATAGATACAAAGAGGGGGATTATCCTTTGACAAATGAAAAAATATTCAGCATTGAAGATTTAAGTGCAGATGAAGCGACTCGATTGGTTGGTCCACAAGATCGTAATTTAGAGGTTTTATCAAAATGCTTTGAAAAACAAATTGTATTTCGAAATCATGAATTTACAATTGACGAATGTGATGAAAAGACATTAGCTAAAATAACGGAAGTTTTAGAAGCTTTAGTAGAAATAGTGAAGAAAAATCAAGAAATCACAGAGAGAGATGTTTTGTATAGTTATCGCTTAGTGAGTAAAAATGAAACAGAAACTTGGGTTGATTTGCATAAAAAAGTGATAGGCAAAACAATGAATGGGAAATTGATTTCTCCTAAAACAATAGGACAGTATCGTTTTGTTGAGGCAATTGAAAAATATGATATTGTTTTTGCGATTGGGCCTGCGGGTACTGGTAAAACGTACTTGGCAGTGATTGAAGCAGTAGGAATGCTTAAAAAAGGTGAAGTTAAACGTATTGTACTGACTCGTCCTGCTGTTGAGGCGGGGGAGAGTTTGGGGTTTCTGCCAGGCGACTTAAAAGAAAAGGTGGATCCATACCTTACGCCCTTGTATGATGCACTGCATGTGATGCTAGGAGCTGAGCAAACAGAAAAATACATTGAAAAAGGAACAATTGAAATTGCACCACTCGCTTATATGCGTGGTCGTACCTTAGAAGATGCTTTTGTAATTTTAGATGAAGCTCAAAATACAACTGCTTCACAAATGAAAATGTTCTTAACTCGACTAGGATTTAATTCTAAAATGGTAATTACTGGCGATATCACACAGATTGATTTGCACCGTGGTATGGTATCGGGATTAGTGGATTCAGCGAAGTTATTGGAAGGTATTGAGGAAATAAAGATTTTGCATCTAACAAGTGATGATGTCGTTCGTCACCCACTTGTACAAAAAATTATTGACCGATATGCATCTAAAGGGATTTGAGTGTTATAATGTTTAAGCGAGGATAGTACGATGATTGTAACGATGATAAATAAAACAAGAAGTACCTATTGGAAAAAATATTATTCGCGTTTAGAGGAATTGGCTAATCGCACATTGAGTGTTTTGAAGTTAAATGATGAAATGTCCATTTCGGTTATTTTAGTCAAATCTAAAAAAATACATGAGGTGAACTTAATGTATCGCCAAATTGATCGTCCTACAGATGTAATTAGTTTTGCGATTTGTGATAGTGAAGATGAGTATGATTTAGTAAGTGATGTTAAGGAATTAGGTGATGTATTCCTAAATGTTGATGCGGTGATTGAACAAGCGCAAGCATATGGTCATAGTGAAGAAAGAGAATTTTGTTTTCTATTTATTCATGGCTTATTGCATTGTTTGGGATATGATCATATGAATGCAAAGGATGAGAAGAAAATGTTTAACTTACAACATAAAATTCTAGATCCAGTGGTGCCACGATGAATAAATTTAAAGTAGCATTTTCAGGACTAGCAGAAGCTCTTTCGCATCGTAGTGTTTTAATTCAATTCATTTTTATGATTGGAGCTGTGATTGTCGCTTTTGTATTAAAGTTTACAATGATGGAATGGTTAATCTTGGGATTATGTTGTGGTTTGGTTATCTCTATCGAGATGATCAATACATGCATTGAAAAAGTGTGTGATTTTTGCTCTACTGAAACAGATCCAAGAATTAAATCAATTAAAGATATGTCGGCAGGTGCTGTATTATTTTCAGCGTCTATCTCATTAATAATCGGTATTGTAATGGTATTAAACCATATAGGAGGGTAAAAACGATGAAATATCAACATGTATTAGATGAAGCTTTTGAAGCAATGAAGAATGCCTATGCACCTTATTCTAATTATCACGTAGGGGCATGTGTTTTATGTAAAGATGGTAGAACATTTAAAGGAGCTAATATTGAAAATGCTGCTTATGGTGCTGCAAATTGTGGAGAACGTAGTGCTATCTTTGGGGCTTATTCATATGGATATCGTAAAGATGATATCGAAGCAATTGCGATTGTTACTGATGGTGGTCGTATTGGAGCACCATGTGGTATTTGTAGACAAGTATTGGCTGAGTTATTAAATCAAGATACGCCAATTCTTCTTTCAAATGGTATTGAAACAATGGAGAAAACAATTAGGGAATTACTACCTATGCAATTTGGACCTGAGGATTTGAAATGAAATCAGGTTTTATTGCTTTAGTAGGCAGACCCAATGCAGGGAAGAGTACATTATTAAATGCACTTATTCAACAAAAGGTTGCGATCATCTCACCAAAACCTCAAACAACAAGAAATCAAATTCGAGGAATACGTACGGATGAAGATTCTCAACTTATTTTTGTTGATACTCCAGGCATCCATAAACCACATCATGAATTAGGGGCACAAATGAATAAAGAAGCTTTTGCGGCTGCAAGTGGGGTAGATTGTATCTATTTATTAGTGGATGGCAGTGTACCTTTTGGTAGTGGCGATGAGTTTGTATTGGCATCACTTAAAGAAAAGAAAATCCCAGTGTTCTTAATTTTGAATAAAATTGATTTGTTGAGTAGAGATAAAATCATGGATTTATTAATTGAGTGGTCAAAGCGACATGATTTTGCGGAGATATTTCCAATTTCTGCAAAAGAAAATACAAATCTTGCAGAACTAATTACTATTACAAAAACATATATGGAAGATGGAATTCAATATTATCCAGAAGATCAAGTCTGTGATTATCCAGAACAATTTATTATTTCTGAATTAATTCGTGAGAAAGTACTTCTTTTAACAGAAGAAGAAATTCCTCATTCAGTTGCAGTTGTGATTGAAAGAATGGGTAGGAAAAAAGGTAAATTGTTGATTAACGCAATGATACTTGTTGAAAGAAATAGTCAAAAAGGGATTATTATTGGAAAACAAGGATCAATGATTAAAGAAATTGGAACTCAAGCACGCAAAGAAATTGAAGGTATTTTGGGTGAAACCATTTATCTAGAATGTTTTGTTCGTGTTGAAAAAGATTGGCGAAATCGTAAGAGTAAACTTCAACAATTAGGATATATCCAAATCGAGGTTGATGATGAATGAGAAAGTATTAGGGATAGTATTGAAGCAAAGTGAGTATCGTGAAAATGATGCTCTTTTGACAGTTCTTACAAAGGAATATGGTAAGTTAACACTCACTGCACGTGGTGTAAAGAAAATGAATAGTAAATCAAGTACTTCTTGTTTACCATATGTCTTAAGTGAATTTGTATTTGATTATGTTGAAGATAAATCAATGTTTACAATAAAGAATGCTTCAATTAAATCCTCAAATCGTTTCCTACAAGAAGATTTAGAAAAAATGAATATTGCTGCAATATTCTGTGAACTGATTGATAAAAGTTTACCTCAAGGTGTACTGGATGAAGATGTAAATGACAATTATTTTGATTTACTTGTTTTCAGTTTGGATAAATTAAATCAAGAAAAACAACATCCGTTACTTCTTTGTTTATTTTTAGCACAAATGTTAAATTACCTTGGTATACCACCAATTGTTGATGAATGTGTACTCTGTGGTAATACCAAAGTAAATCGTATTAGCATTGAAGAGGGTGGTTTTGTTTGCAGTGAATGTATGAGTGAATTAGACAGTAGTATCGATACGCAAATGGATTTAAAACGCTTTCGATTAATTAATAAAGCAGGTATAGAAAATTATGACGTATTAAAAAATTATGGACCTTGGAGTTTTCAAGATTGTAGTTCAATGTTTGAATTCTTGCAAGTACATAGTGGAATCGATTCAACATCATGGAAATTTCTTAAGGAAATCGTGGAGGTTTAAGATGAAAAATAAAAGTTTACTTATTAATCTAGTATGTGTCATTCTTAATTTCTATGTTTTACCTTTACTATTTAGAGGTAATGCCAATGAAACCATTTTAATGTTGTTGGTAATGCCTTTAATCACAATTATCTTAGGAACTTTCTATACTTCAATGAATCAACCACATTGGGTTTATCCAGTACTTGTGGGTGTCTTGTTTATACCGACAATGTTTCTTTACTACAATTTGTCGGCGATTATTTTCGCAATGATTCACTTCCTTGCGTTTGTCGTAGGATGCTTAATAGGAATTATTGCAAAGAATCTCTTTTTAAGCAAAAACTTAAGCCGTACTTAAATTGACTGAAACCCTTTAAATATGGTATATTATACATTAGAATAAAATGTCTAAAAAGGAGAAAATATGGCTGAAAAAACATTTGAAAAAATAGTAAATCACGCAAAGAATTCAGGGTTTGTGTTTCAAGGCTCTGAAATTTATGGTGGTTTGAGTAATACGTGGGATTTTGGTCCATTGGGAGCAGAATTAAAAAAGAATATTAAACATGCTTGGTGGAAGAAATTCATTCAAGAGAGTCCTTACAATGTTGGAATTCAGTCTGCAATTTTGATGAATCCAAAAGTATGGGAAGCTACAGGGCATTTAACTGGATTTAGTGATCCATTAATGGATTGTAGACAATGTAAAACACGTCATCGTGCAGATCACTTGATTGAAGAGTTTTCGAAGGGTGAAGTAAATCCTGAGGGTTGGTCAAATGATGAGATGATGCAATACATAAAAGACAATCATATTGGTTGCCCTGATTGTGGAGCACATGATTTTACAGATATCCGTCAATTTAATTTAATGTTTAAAACATTCCAAGGTACACTTGAAGATGCAAAGAATACGATTTATCTTCGTCCTGAAACTGCACAAGGGATGTTTGTGAATTTCAAAAATGTTCAACGTACAATGCGTAAGAAATTACCTTTCGGTATTGGGCAAGTTGGAAAATCATTTAGAAATGAAATTACTCCTGGAAATTTCATCTTCCGTGTTCGTGAATTTGAACAAATGGAAATGGAATTCTTCTGCCAACCTGGTACTGATTTGGAATGGTATGAGTATTGGAAGAAATTCTGTATGGATTGGATTTTATCTTTAAATGGTGGAAGTGATTCTAATTTACGTTTCCGTGAGCATGCGAAAGAAGAATTGAGTTTCTATTCAGTAGGAACTTGTGATATTGAATATGAATACCCATTTGGGTGGGGTGAACTATGGGGAATTGCAGATCGTACTAATTATGATTTGTCTCGCCATATGGAACATTCTAAAACTTCAATGGAATATTTAGATCCAACAACAAATGAAAAATATATTCCTTATTGTGTAGAACCAGCTGTTGGTGTTGAACGTTTGTTCTTGATGTTCTTTTGTGAAGCATATGATGAAGAGAAACTTAGTGAAGATGATTCACGAATCGTAATGCATTTCTCTCCAGCTTTAGCACCAATTAAGGCTTGTATCTTACCTTTGTCTAAACAGTTAGGTGATACAGCACGTCTGTTATATGCAGAGTTGGCTAGTGAATTTACATGTGACTTTGATGATGCAGGAAGTATTGGTAAACGTTATCGCAGACAAGATGCAATTGGTACACCTTTCTGTATTACAGTTGATTTTGAAACAGAACAAGATCAATGTGTGACAATACGTCATCGTGACTCAATGGAGCAAGAAAGAATACCATTAACTGAAGTTAAGGATTATATTTCAAAAGCAATTAAATTCTAAAGGAGGGATTGCTTATGCGCTTAAATGATGATGATATTGCAAAAGTTCGTAGTAGCGCAGACATCGCGGATATTATTGGTCGATTTATTCCGTTAGTTAAAAAGGGAAAATCGTTTACCGCTGTGTGTCCGTTTCATGATGATCATGATCCATCCTTGTCTATCTCTCAAGATAAACAAATATTTAAATGCTTTGTATGTGGAGCTGGTGGAAATGTTTTCACCTTTGTTCAAGACTATGAACATATTACATTTCCAGAGGCAGTTGTTAAAGTTGCAGAACTTATAGGACAACCACTACAAGTGACGACATCAGATTTTGTGAAGCAAGTTGACCCACATAAAGAAGCTGGTTATAAAGTCATGAATGAAGCAATTCAATACATGATGTATACGCTAAATTCAGCAACAGGCTCACTTGCAAAAGAATATTTACATAAACGAGGCTTAGATGAAAAAATTATTCAACAGTTTCAAATTGGATACAATGATGAAGCAGACAATTTAGCTAAGTTTCTCAAAGCAAAAGGATACAAAGATAGTGATTGTATCGCTACCAATGTTACAAAAATTACTGAATCAGGAATACATGATGTATTTACTTCAAGGATTACCTTCCCCATTCATGATGTGGATGGAAATCCAATTGGCTTTAGTGCTAGAACAATGGATCCAAGCAATCCAAGTAAATATATCAATACAACTGAGACAGAGTTTTATGTAAAAGGAAATACTGTTTATAACTATCATCGCTCTAAAAACGATGCAAGGAAAATGGGATTTATCCTCGTGGTAGAAGGTGTTACAGATGTGATTGCATTTGCACGTGCTGGGATTAGCAATGTGTGTGCAACACTTGGAACTGCATGCACAACAAATCAATTGAAATTGTTGAAGCAATGTAGCTCTACGATAAGATTTTGCTACGATGGAGACAGGGCTGGACAAGCAGCAACCTATCGCGCTGGTAAGATGGCGTTAGAATTAGGGTGCAAAGTTGAAATCGTTTCAAATAAAACAGATAAAGACCCTGATGAGATTATCAAAGAATTTGGTATTGAACGACTACAAGACATGATTAAAAAACCAATCACATGGATGGAATTTGTCTTTGAGTACTTAAGTAGCAAATATGATTTGGATAATTACTCAAGCAAAAAAGATTTTGCACAGGAAGTGATGAGTGAAATTAAACTATTAAGTGATGATTTTGACAGGCAGAACTTTACTCATCAATTGTCAACAATGACGGGATTTAATTTTCAATCCATGTTGAATGAGACGCAAGTTTCTAAACCAAAGGAAATCACACCTAAAAAGAAGGTACAACCGATTACTCAAGCAATCGATGGTAGAAATAAGGCAGAAGATATTCTCATAGCACAAATGTTACTAAGCATTGATGCTGCGGAAATCTATAAAGAAAAACTAGGATTTCTAACCAGTGATAAGCAACAAAAAGTTGCGATGATGATTTTAGATGAGTATCGTAAAACCGACAAAATTTTTCTTGCAGACTTTATGGACTCACTTCAAGGTGATGAGTTAAAGAAATACTTAATTGATTTAACAACATCGGAAGCGATGCCACAAAGTTATTCGAAAGAAATAGTGATTGGGTCAATTGACCGCATTAAGAAATGGTTGCTGGAAGAGAAGGTGCAAAACCTTAAAAAACAAATCAGAACCATTACCAATGAGGAAAGTAGAAACGCACTAATGCAAGAATATAGTAATAGTTTAGTTGAACTTAGGAGGTATATCGATGAAGAAAGTCGTAAAAAGCAAAACAGTAGCAACTAAAACAGTAAGTAAAACTGCTACAAAAAAAGCTCCTGCAAAAAAAGTAGAACCGAAGAAAGTAGCTACAAAAAAGACACCAACAAAAAAAGTTGAAGCCAAAAAAGTAGTTACAAAGAAAGTAGTAGCTAAAGCACCAGTGAAAAAAGTAGTAGCTAAGAAAGAAACTGCAAAACCTGTTTCTAAAAAAGTAGTTACAAAGAAAGTGGTGGCTAAAGATTCTACAAAAAAGGTAGTCACTAAAAAAGTAGAAGCAAAGAAGATTATTGCTAAAAAAGCTGTAGTGAAAGCACCTGCTAAAAAAGTAGTAGCTAAAGTTGCGCCAAAAAAGGCTGTTTCAAAGAATGTATCTGCAAAGAAAGCTATTGTGGCTAAACCTGTTAAAAAGGTTGTAGCACAAAAAGCTAAACCGATAACGAAAAAGGTGGAAACAAAAAAGGTACAACCAAAACCTTTAGCTAAAAAGGCTGTTGTAGAAAAGAAGACTGTTTCCAAGAAAGTAGCACCAAAAGTAGTTGAAAAAAAAGTTCAACCTACAGTAATAAAAAAAGATGTAGAGGTAAAGAACCCTATTTTAAGTGACGATAAGGTTAATAAGAAAAGCGTGAAGAAGAATTCGCAAGAAAAGGATGAAAAGATTAAATTGGAAACTGTTATTGAGAATGTAAAAGCCCCAGCTGATACACCAAAAGTATCAAAGAAGGATAAGCAAACAAAGATTGAAATTTATAAAGGTAAAGGCAAAACGAAACAATTAAAAACCTTAGATGAATTGAAAGAGGATTTTAAAGAAGTATTTAAAAAAGATAAAGTAATTTATCAAAATGTCATTATGAATGCACTAGATCATTTAGATTTAGATGATACTTCAATGGAAGACTTATATGAATGGTTTGCTAATGAAGAGATTGCGATTTCTGAAGATGAGGATATCGCAGAAGAACTGGTTAGTGATGATGATATTGACTTCTTAGCAGATGATGCTGAAGAAATTGAAGATGAAGTTGAAACAATTGAAAAACCAATATTAGAAATTAATTATGCTGAATCAGCTAATGTAAGAATTAATGATCCAGTTAAAATGTATTTGAAAGAAATTGGACGGGTTCCTCTATTAAAAGCAGAAGATGAACCTGAAATTGCAAAACGTATTGAAGAAGGGGATGAGGAAGCAAAGCGCATTCTAATCTCTGCCAACTTACGTTTAGTTGTATCAATTGCGAAGAAATATGTTGGCCGTGGTATGTTATTCCTTGATCTTATTCAAGAAGGTAACATGGGGCTTGTTAAAGCGGTTGAAAAGTTTGACTATACAAAAGGGTTTAAATTTAGTACTTATGCGACTTGGTGGATTCGTCAAGCAATTACTCGTGCTATCGCTGACCAAGCGAGAACAATTCGTATTCCAGTACATATGGTTGAAACAATCAACAAGTTAACACGTATTCAACGACAACTTGTACAAGATTTAGGAAGAGAGCCAACTGCAGAAGAAATTTCGGCAAAAATGGATGGTATCTCACCTGAAAAAGTTAGAGAAATTCAAAAAATAGCATTGGAACCAGTATCACTTGAAACACCTATTGGTGAAGAAGATGATTCTCACTTAGGTGATTTCATTGAAGATAAAGATGCAATGAGTCCGGATCAATACGCAAACAATCAATTGCTTAAAGATGAAATCAACATGGTTTTACAAGGTTTAACTGAAAGAGAAGAAAAAGTATTACGTTTACGTTTTGGATTGTATGATGGTCGTACAAGAACACTTGAAGAAGTAGGTAAAGAGTTCAATGTAACACGTGAAAGAATTCGACAAATTGAAGCGAAAGCTTTACGTAAACTAAAACATCCAACTCGTTCAAAACGCTTACGTGACTTTGTCGATAAAGGATAAGCTTTGAATAAAAGATTAGAAGCAATTAAGAATCTTGTTGAACCAGGAAGTGTTGTAGCGGATATTGGAACAGATCATGCTTTTGTTCCTATTGCGTGTATTAAAGAAGGACTTTCACCAAAATGTTATGCTTGTGATGTAATTGATGGACCCTGTCAAATTGCAAAGACAAATATTGAAGAAGAAGGGTTATCAAGTCAAATTGAAGTGATTAAATCAAATGGATTTGAACATGTTCCTTTAGATATCGATTGTGCTATTATAGCAGGTATGGGATTTGGAACTGCAAGAGAAATACTTGAAGATGGGATGGAACACTTATATAAGTGTAAACAAATTATCGTGCAAGTAAATAAAGACATTATAGATTTGAGAAGGTGGATATCAAATCATCACTTTACAATTACTGCTGAAAAGCTTGTATATGATGATCGCTTCTATCAAATTGTTGTATTTAATACGAACTATCATTCAGAATACAGTGACCTTCATGTTACCTTTGGTCCGTTTTTGATGAAAGAGAGAAGTGAACTATTCATTGATTACTTGAAGGATAGTTTAAATACTTACAAAATGATTGAAGAAGTATTACCTAAAACGGATGCACGTTATCCAGAACTTTCTCAAAAGATACAAATATTTACAGCATTATTAAACAAGCCCTCTGAACTTTAGTGGGGTCAAAGTGAGATTGAAAGCTAAACCAAGAGAAAAAGGGTTTAGCTTTTTTTTACCGGGTATATTCACTATATGGATGAGTGAAAAGTCACATTAGCAAGGTAAGTGAATGATTATGAAAAAGAAACGATAAATAAGATTATTAGGAAGACAATAAGCTAAATAACTATTTATGAAATGTTACAGAAATAAGCGATTATATAAGAAAATAGATGATTTTAATGAAAAATGTTAGAGAAAAATTTTAAAAAGTGTACTTTAACTGTGCAATAAATTTTTTATCTCGAACAAATTTCAAATTCATTTTGTGTTAATATGAGGTTAGCAAAGGAAATGAAAATATGGGTAGACATAAAAATGGAGATATTGAAGAGAATAATATAGTTAATGAAAGTGTGAGTGACTATAGATAATGAAAATATGCAAGAAAATATTTATTGTACTAATAATCACCTTTTCCTTTCTAGGATGCCAAGCCAAAATAAATTCTAATGCATTCTTTGAGGAAAGGAGTTGTTATCGCATGTGGGTTACAAACCAATGCATGTTTAGAATACTCGTATTCATCTGATGTTTGCACGTTATAAAGTATATCCGCTATTCATCTTCATCATTGTTTCAATTGTGAATACATTAATTCTAACTGTACTTTCATCTAAAGGCTTTTTTGGAGTGCCATTCAATTTGCTTGAAATAGTTTTTGCATTACTCTTTTCAGATTTTTATAGTATTTTCTCGATTCTAATTGCTTGTCTAACTGCTGGAATTTTTCTTTATAGAACATACAAGAAAAATGGCAACAAATTAGGACAAGGTTTAAAGAACTACTTAATTCATGCAAAATTCGAGATTACTATTGCATATATTGTTATCTTTGTTGCATGGCTATTCATCAAACCCTTTGGTGATTTCTTCTTTCCACTTGGTCTTTGTATTCTAATTCCTTTTACAATAACTCGACTTTACATAATTGCGGTTGAATCATAACAAGATAATACTAAAATTACTGCGCCAAATTGAAAAATTTCATAAAAAAATGATACATCTTCTTAGATATACCATTTTATCAATAGACAGAAGAAGCTTACGCTTCTTTTGTTTTTGAGATTCGCTTTTTAGCGTTAGCTTGCATCGCTTGCATTGCTGCTTTTTGATTCAAGATAACGGGGATAACGATTGGATTACGATTTGTTTTCTTATACAAGAATGGTTCTAGTGAACTTCTAATACAATTCTTTAGTTCTCCAAATGTTGTACGTTCTTCCATTTTTTTCTTTAATGATTCATAAACGACGACTTCAGCTTCTTTAAGTAAAGTTTGACTTTCTTTGATGAATACAAAGCCTCTACTTACAATATTAGGGCGACATAAGATTTTATTGTAGCGAGAATCGATTGTAACAATAACAGCTACTAAACCATTATCCGCAAGTAGTTGTCTATCCTTAATAACTGAAGTTGATAAACCAGAAATATCATTTCCATCAACATAAATGTCATCAGTTTGAATACGTTCATCACTTAAGAAACATTCACCATTTCTCATAACAAGCACATCACCATTACTACATATGAAACAGTTTTCTCTAGGAACACCAGTTTCAACAGCAGTTTCTGTATGTTGTACTAACATTTTATACTCACCATGAATTGGCATGAAGTATTTTGGTTTGATTAATTGGAGCATAAGTTTTTGTTCTTCTTGAGAAGCATGTCCTGTTGTATGTAGTGATGTAAGTGGTGAGTTAACTAATACGTTAGCTCCAACACGAGTCAATTGATTAACAACTGCACCAACACTATTAGTATTACCAGGAATTGGACTACTTGAGAAGATGACTGTATCTCCAGGTATAATTTTAATAAAACGATGAGTACCATTGGCAATTCTACTTAAAGCAGCAAGTGGTTCTCCTTGTGATCCAGTACAAACAATACATACTTTATTTGCAGGTAATGTATTTAGTTCAGCTGGCGTAATGAAATGACTCTTATCAATCTTGATTGTACCTAGTTTTTGGCCTATCTCAACAACGTTTTCCATTGAACGACCAAATACTGCAACTTTACGTCCACAAGCAACTGCAGCCTCTAAAATTTGTCCTACACGTAGTACATTACTTGCGAATGTTGATACAAGTAAACGACCTGGTGTTTTACGAGTTTGTTCAAGAATTGCTTGGGCTACTTTCTTTTCAGAAATTGAGAAGCCAGCAACACCAGAGTTTGTTGAATCACTTAATAAAACAGTAACTCCAATTTGACCAATATAAGCCATCTTTTGATAATCTGAATTAGAACCAATTGGAGTTAAGTCAAACTTAAAATCTCCAGTATGTACAATTCTTCCATTCGGTGTATTAATTAAAACTCCCAATGAATCTGGAATACTGTGAACAGTATTAAAGAATCCAACAGAAAAGTTTTTAGTAGAAATGCGAGTTTCATCATTTATTTCTACTAGTTTACATGCTTTCGTTAATTTTCTTTCTTCTAGTTTTTTATTAATTAATGCACAAGCAAATCTTGGTGCATAGATTTTATCAAAACGTAATGTTTGTAGAAGAAAAGGAATACCACCGATATGATCTTCATGACCATGGGTAATAATTAACGCCTTTATCTTTGCTTGATTTTTTGTAATGTAACTATAATCTGGTATTACATAGTCAACACCAAGTAAGTTTTCTTCTGGAAAACGTACTCCTGAGTCAATAATAATTATTTCATTATCATGTTCAATGCAATACATATTTTTTCCAACTTCACCTAAACCTCCTAATGCATAAATTTGAGTATCGGTGCGTGGGTTCATTTTATGTTCTTTCGTTACAGGAACCTCGCTTTTTTTAACTTTACGAGCTTTAGCCCCTGTAGAATTTACTTCTTTCATATTTTCCTCTTTCTTTATATAACTTGTGCCCCTTCAATTGGCTTGAAAGGATTTTCTTGATCAATGCGATCATAAAACAATGTGCCTGAGAAATGATCAATTTCATGCTGAAGTACGATTGCAAAATAACCTTGTGCTTTAATCGTAACATTTTTATTTTGTAACATATCAAATGCTTCTACTTTAATTCTTGCATGACGTGGTACGAAACCTTGGTGTGGATCTTCCACTGATAAACAACCCTCGCCATTTTCAAGATAAGACATTTGAACTGAATAAGAAACAATCTTTGGATTTACCAAAGCGTATTCATAATGAATTTCATTATCATTTTTATCATAATCAGTTAGTGAAATTGCAGTTAGTTGTTTTGGTATACCAATTTGGATTGCAGATATACCGACAGCAGGTCTTAGATTTTTTGCCTCAGCAATTTCGGGTATAATTGACTCTTTAACGTAGTTTAACATATTTTTCAAAATTTCTCTATCTTCATGACTCAAAGGTAGATCAACAGGAAAAGATTTTTCTCTGATTTTAGGATCAGTGTCCTTAACAATTGTATTATTATTTATTTCCATATTAAAACCTCATCTATAATGATACCAAATTTTCCAAATTTTTAAAGACAAATGTTCTAAAAAGTATCAGGATTTATGATAAAATACCTAAAGAGGTGAATTATTTGGAGAAGAAGCGAAAGTCTGGCGCACTTAGAATGCCTTATTTATATGACCGATATATTCATTTCGCTACAATCGTATTAGTGTTTTTTGGTCTTGTCATGATAACCAGTGCATCCATGGGGTTGGCAGCTGGTAATACAATATCTTTAGTTAACGTAGTTGCAAAGCAAATTATATTCTCAATTGTTGGGTATATTGCTATGTTAATGGTTGCTAAAGTATTTACGTTTCAAAGATTAAGAGACAATATTTCTTTGATTGTTATTGCAACATTCGTCTTTCTATTATTAGCACTAGCTTTCCCATCGGTAGGGGGTGCTAAGGCGTGGATTCGTATTCCAATGCCAGGGGGAGAGGTTACAATTCAACCATCAGAGTTTGCAAAGATATCGATTATGTTAGTTATGGCTGCTTATTTATGCGACTTGAAAATGAAAAAACCAACCAATTGGGAATTAATTAAAACACCAGCAATTCTTATTGGATCATTTGTATTGATTGTAGCGATTCTTCAATCTGACTTTGGTTCTGCAGTAGTTATGCTTGCAATTGCAATTATTATCTTTTTAATACCACAACATCCTCAATTGACAAAGTATCAAAAGATTGTCTTTTTACTTATTGTCGCGGGTATTGTAGGAGTTGTCTTTTTAATATCACCAATAGGGATAAATTTTGTTGAACATTTGCCTTTAGCTGAATATCAAAAATCACGTATCCTATCTGCAGTAAATCCATTCGTTGATAAGTATGGAGCGGGATATCAACTTGTTAATGGTTTAGTATCATTTGCTTCTGGAGGATTTTTTGGTGTAGGGTTTGGTAACTCTGTTCGAAAATATACAAACTTTCCAGCTGCTAATACGGACTTTATTTTAGCAATTGTGGTTGAGGAATTAGGTTTTTTGGGATTCATGGTTATTTTTGTATGCTATGGATTAATTATTATGAGACTCTTTAAATATGCGTTTAAAATGAAGAGTGAAAAGGGTAGAGTTATCCTAATAGGAACAGCAATGTATATTTTGATTCACTTTATCTTTAATGTAGGAGGAGTTACAGGGTTGATTCCACTTACGGGTGTTCCACTACTTATGATTTCTTATGGAGGATCAAGTACAATGGCTGCCATGGTTGCTATTGGTGTCTCTCAAGCAGTTATTTCAAGATACAGGCAAGGTGATTTTGAATGAGAATAGTGGCTGGAAAACATCGTTCACGAATCTTAAAAACAAGACCAGGACAAGATACACGACCTACATTAGATAAAGTAAAAGAATCCATTTTCTCATCAATTGGACCTTATTTTAATGGTGGTGATGCACTTGATTTGTTTGCAGGATCAGGAGCAATCGGTTTAGAATGTATATCACGAGGGGTGGATACGTGTTTGTTTGTAGATGCAAGCTTTGAAGCAATGAAAATCATCAAGGAGAACATTGCCTCATTAAAAGAAGAAACATGCTGTACGTGTCTTAAAATGGACTACAAACGAGCTTTACAAGAATGTGTAAGCAATCAAAAGACTTTTAGTTTTATCTACATTGATCCTCCCTATGGAAAAATTGCATATGATGAGATATTAAACTTCATTGATAAACATCATTTATTAACCAAAGAGGGTTATATCATCTGTGAAGGATTAAAAGAAGATGAATTTTTAGATCATTATCATTCATTTAAACAAAAAAAAGAAACAATTTATGGTATTACTAAAATATGTATTTATAAAGGAAATGAGGAAAATCAATGAAAATAGCATGTTATCCAGGGAGTTTTGACCCAATAACAAATGGTCATTTAGATATTATTAAACGTGCAAGTAAGATGTTTGATGAAGTTATTGTAACTATTATGGTAAATCCAAAGAAGAAAGTCACATTTGATCAACAAGAACGTAAAGAGATGATTGAGAAGTGTACTAAGGATTTGCCCAATGTAAAAGTTGTGGTTGGAGAAGGGTTAACTGTAGATTTTGCAACAAAACTAAATGCAACAGCACTTATTCGAGGGATAAGAGCAGTAGCAGACTACGAATATGAACTTCAACAAGCAACAGCAAATATGATGCTTAATGATCACATTGAAACATTATTTTTTGTTGCGCGTCCAGAATTTTCATTCTTAAGTAGCTCTGTTGCTAAAGAAATAGCGTTTAATGGTGGAGATATCTCTAAATTCATACCTGAAGCAATTAATGATTATGTAATGAAAAAATTCAAATAGAAAACAAAGAGAGGAAGTTATTTCCTTTTTTTATTGCATTTTTTTTGCACATAATATAACATATGTTATATAACGGATGTTATATAAGGAGATATTATGCCTAGATTGAAACATGTTGGTAAAGAAAAAATTCTAGAAACATCGCTTTTCATTGTACAAACAGAGGGAATTGATAGTTTGAATGCTCGTAAAATAGCAAATTATTTAAGTTGCTCAACTCAACCCATTTATTCTGAGTTTAAAAGTATGGATGATTTAAAAATTGCTCTAAAGGTAGAAGCTGAAAATACATACAAAGACTGTGTGAGTTATTATCTTAATAATAGTAAGTATTCTTCTTATTTAAGTGTAGGGATGGGCTATGTTAAGTTTGCAAAAGAACATAAGGGACTTTTTAATTTTCTATATATGCAAGCTCAAAATCAACAAGGACTCAGATTCGAAGATGTAAACTCTGATCAAATTCGATACATTTTAACGGATGTATATCAACTCACAGAAAAACAAGCAGCTGAATATCATTTGGAAATGGCAATCTATACTTATGGTTTAGCTTGTGCCTTAAATCTTGATCTTGTACACATTGATGAAGATGAAGTTGCGAATCGACTTACCAATCAATTTAATGCATTAATGTCTTTATATAAAAAGGAACAGGGGTGTTAGTTATGAAAATAATTATTATTGGAGCAGGACTTGCAGGATTATCTGCAGGAATCTATGCAAGAAAAGCTGGATATGAAGTAGAAATAGTTGAAAAAAATAATTATGCAGGAGGTCTATGTACAGGATGGACACGAAAAGGTAGTTATATCGAAGGGTGTATTCATTGGTTAACTGAATCCAAGAAAGGTGATCTAAATAAAATCTGGCACGAAATAGGCGCATTAGATGATACGGTTACAATATATGATGGTGATACTTTCTATGAAGTAAATATCAATGGTCACAAAATTAACATGTGGACAGATTTAGTTAAATTGGAGAAAGAACTTGATCAATACGCAACACCAAATGATAAAAAAATACTAAAGAAATTTATAAAAAATATTAAGAAGTCTATGAATTGTGGATCTGTTCCTTCTAAGAAACCTTTTCATTTATGGACAATGATGGAAGGTTTAAGTTATGGAATGAAAATGCTTCCTCTTATCAAAGTGATGAAGGAGTATGGAACACTTTCTATTGAAGAATTTGGACAACAGTTTGAAAGTGAAGAATTAAAATTCTTTTTTACTAATTCAATGATTCCAAGTAACTACAGTACTTCCTCTTTACTCGCTACTTTAGGTGGGTTAATGATCAAAAATAGTGGTGTACCATCAGGGGGATCAAAACCACTGATTGAAAGAGTTACTAAAAAATATGAAGCATTGGGTGGAAAACTAAATTTGAACTGCAATGTTGATGAAATTTTAGTAGAAAATGATGTAGCAAGTGGAGTTCAATTGAGCGATGGAACTGTATACAATGCGGATTATATTGTCAGTGCTTTAGATCTTCATTATCTAACTAAGCATCTTCTAAAAAATAAGTATGAAATTAGTGAAATGATGAAACGTGATCAAGATAAAATAAAGAATCCTACTTGCAGTTTAATAACAGCAATTTATCGAACAAATGCTGATTTAAGTAGAATAGCTCAAACTTCATTTTATAAGACAAACGAATATACTGTTTTAAATGAATCTTACACAAGTATTGGAATAAAACACTTTGGTTATGAACCAACTCTTATTCAAAATGGAAAAACAGTCGTACAAGTAAATCTTATTACAAATGAAGACCAATACAATCAAATAGAAAAAATGAGCAAAGAAGAATACAAAGCGTTTAAACAAGAAATATCAGATAAGTTCAAAGAAATTATAGTGAATCTCATTCCTGAAATGGAAGAATTAGAGGATTTGGATGTTGTAACGCCAAAAACCTATGTGAATTATGTTAATGCATATAAAGGATCATTTATGGCCTATGCGATGACACCCAACAACAAACAAATGATGATTATGAATAATGAATTGCCAATAAAAAACATCATCCTTGCTAGTCAATGGCAAATGACACCAGGAGGTACTCCTGTTGCAGTTGTTCAAGGTAAATTTGCTATCCAAACAATTCAAGCATTGGAGAGTAAAAAAAATAATTAAAGGTATTTCAATATTAATGATGTTTAGAAAGAGGAAAATGCATGAAGACAAGTGTGGGTATTTATTTTAGTGGGACGGGTAATTCAAAATATTGTTTAGAAAAATTATTGTATAAAATAAGTCCTAAAATAGAAATGTTTTCTATTGAAGATCCTAAGTCCATACTTGAAATTCAAGGAGCAGAAACCATTTATATAAGTTATCCAGTTCAATATAGCAATATACCAAAAATTCTAGTTGATTTTATTCATAACAATTCAGGAATATGGAATTGTAAAAAAGTATTTGTTATTGCGACCATGGGATTGTTTAGTGGTGATGGTAGTGGTAGATTAACACGTTTTCTAAAAAGTTATGGTGCAATTCCTATAGGTGGTGTTCATTTTAAAATGCCAGATTGCATAAGTGATGAAAAATTATTAAAACATACACCAAAAGAAATTGAAAAAATAATAAATGAAGCGACAACAAAAGTAAACAGAATAGCAGAACAAATTAAAGAAAACCACTATCCACAACAAGGAATGAGTTTTGGTTCAACAATGCTAGGTTGTTTTGGTCAACGGCTTTACTTTTTGAGTAAGACAAAATCATATTCAAGTAAATTAAAAATAAGTGATGATTGTATTGGATGTGGTTTATGTGTTGCGTTATGCCCTATGAAAAATATCAGTCTAGAGAATAATAAAGCAATTGCTTCAAATCAATGTACAATGTGTTATCGTTGTATAAATCAATGTCCAAAGCAGGCAATTACTTTGCTAGGTAAACAAGTATTTCACCAGCATACAACCGAAGAGTAGAGGAATTTACATGAAAAAAAATTGCTATGTTTACAATGGGGACAAGGGGAGATGTTCAACCTTATCTTATATTATCAAAGGCACTTATGAAGCAGGGGATGAGTGTTACATTAGGTACACATCCTTGTTGGAAGGAACTTGTTGAAAAACAAGGAGTTACATTTGTATCGATAGGACTTGATGTCGATATTGAAATTGAGGCATCTAAAATAAGAGGCAATAGTAAAAATCCAATGATGAGTATGTTAAAGACAATGAATTTTGTATTTAAACTTATTGAGCAATCATCAAATGAGATTTATGAGTGTTGTAAAGAGAAGGATTTAATTGTTGTTACGCATAGTCAAATGGGAGCAGCGGAAGCAGAAGCACTAGGTATTAACACAATCAATGTAACACTTCAAACTGAAATGCTACCAGAAGTAAAAAAAGAAAAAACAATGAAAGAAAAATTAATTGCATTGATAATTAATCCTGTCATGGCAAAGCCTTATAATAAAATAAGAAAAAAGTATAATTTAAAGAAAGTAAAATCAATGGATCAAGTAATGTCTAAAGAGTTAAATTTAATTCCAATTAGTCACTTAATGCAAGAAACAAATCCTTATTGGGCTAGTAGCAATAAAGTAGTTGGTTATTGGTTTTTAGATGATGAGTTATTTACACCATCGAAAGATTTAGAGCACTTTTTAAATAATGGAGATAAACCAATTATATTAGCTCTAGGTGCTATGTCATTTGAGAGTAAAGAAGAAGTGGATAAACTGAATTGTTTTATAGAGGCATTTACGACTACTAATAAACGAGCAATCATTCAAGGGTTTAAGAAGTCACTACAACATATTTCTCTTCCTGAAACAATGCTTGCGATAGAGTCAGTACCACATAGTTGGTTATTTAAACAAGGATATGCAGTCATTCATCATTGTGGCTTTGGTACATCAGCATCAAGTCTTATTTATGGAATTCCATCGATTTGTATTCCTCATGTATTAGATCAAGTTGGATTCGCACAAAAACTAGTTAAATTGAATGTTACGCCAAAACCAATTTTGATTGGCGATCTTACAAAAGAAAATCTTGTACAAAGAATCAATGATTTGGATGAAAACTACGGAAAGTATGTAGAAAATTGCATTCGAATTTCTAAGGAAATTAAAGAAGAGGATGGATTGAATAAAACAATTGAACTCATTGAACAGATTATTGAAAAGTAATCTTACTAAGTCAGTAATATTTATTAAAGTAAATATTTAGGCAGATAAAAAAGCTATCTAAAATATAAAGTTTAAAAATAGTGTTGGAGGAAATATGAAAGGAATCAAATGGGATTATTTAAATTATGCTATGCTTGCATTCTTGGGGCTGGGCTTAGAAATGGGATTATTACTTTTTGTTGAACCCTTTATTTTTAGTGGGACGATCACGAGTCAATACTCTTCGCTTCAAAAAATTATTCATTGGGTAGCTACGATGTTTTTGTGGGTAGGTATGATTGTATATATCATTGTTGATTTGAAGAAGGTAAAAAAATTCGATGTATTCAATTACACAAAACCTAGTTATAAAGGGATTGTAGTAAGTATAATTTTGGTGATTATCTGTATTGGAATGAATTATTATGATTGGCACACATTAAAAATCATGGCAGAATTTCAAAGTAAGAGTTTTATTCTATTTCTGTTTCAATATCTATATTACTTTGTGGAAATTGGTTTAGTTTTACTTATATTAATATGTGGACAAGCTTTCTTTGAAGAAAACTTTCAACAAAGAGAGGGTGTTCCTTATGGTGGACTTGTTCTTTGTTTTACTTGGGGGATTGTTCATTACTTATCAAAAGGATCGTTATCTACAGCAATGGCAGTTATGATTTATTCAATCCTTTTTGGATTGATTTATACAAATATGAAAAAGAATACGTTGTGGACGTATCTTTTGATTTTATTGGCGTTTATTATTTAGTTGAGAAAAATTCTTACTCTACATGCAGATAGTACCAAGAATCTATTGCATACATTTTTCTATTACTAAAAGAAATCATTTTTGACAAATACCTTAAGTCGTATGACAATGGATAGAGTAAATTGTAAGTTTTTTATAGAACTCTTTTTTAAATATGAATTTAATGATATAAATGTATTGTGATAAATTAGAAAAAGGGATAAGAGAAATTGATTCATTATTAAGGGAGAGAAATAGCATGAAAGTTGTAATGATTAACGGTCAAAATCATAAAGGATCTACATATCATATTGGGAAAATACTGTGTGAAAAAATAACGCAAGAAAATGAAATAACAGAGTTTTTCTTACCCAAAGATTTAAATCATTTTTGTACGGGTTGTTTAGCTTGTATACAAGATGAATCAAAATGTCCTTTTTATAATCAAAAGAAGGTCATTATGGATGCAATGGAAGAAGCAGAGATATTAATTTTAACAACACCTACGTATTGCATGGCGCCATCTGCCCCAATGAAAGCTTTCATTGACTTGTTTTATCAATATTGGATACCACATCGCCCAAGGAAAAGTATGTTCTTAAAAAAAGCCATCGTTGTTTCAACGGCAGCTGGGGCTGGGATGTCAAAAGCGATTGAACCAGTAAAGAGAACGCTTAAATATTGGGGAGTTCCTAATGTCTACACGTATGCTCTTGGCATTCAAGCGGGTAATTGGGAAGAAGTAAGTGAAAAGAATAAAATTAAGATTGAAAAGGATATGAAAAGATTATCAGAGAAAGTTAAAGATTCGAAAGTAAAACAACCCAGCTTATATATTAAGTTTATGTTTAATTTAATGGTAAAAGCAAAACAAAAAGAAGACTACTTTTCTGATGAATCGAAACATTGGAAAGAGCAAGGTTGGTTGGATTCTAAAAAACCTTGGAGATAGCAAATTTAAATTAAATAAAGATTGGAAAAATAGATATGATAAAGTATATAAAATTAGAAGATAAAGATATAAATTTATTTAAAAAATGGTTAAAAGAACCACATGTAGCTGCATGGTATGAAGATCCTGAAGATTGGATTGAGGAAGTTGAAAAAAGAAATGGAAAATATAATTGGTTACATCATTTTATTGTAGAAGTTGATGATGTACCGATTGGATTTTGCCAATATTACGAATTAAAAAATAGTGGTGAGACATGGCATGGTGATACAAGTTTGGAAGGGACATATAGCTTAGATTATTTAATTGGAGAAACACAATTCTTAAGTAAGGGATATGGAAAACAAATTATTCAAGGATTAACGAAGATGATTGAATCGCTTCCAAATGCACAACGTGTTTTAGCACTTCCAAATTTGAAAAATCTACCATCATGTAAAACATTTGAGTCGTGTGGCTATTTGTTTGATGATAAAAATGAGTTGTATCAATTTGAATTTAAATGAGATATACGTAAAAAGATTCCTTGCAAGTATGTGCTTTGCAAGGAATTTTATTTAAATATAAAAATATCTTCAATAGGTGCATTAACAGCTCTGGATATGTCTATCGCAAGTTTTAAAGATGGATTGTACTGTGCTTTTTCAAGGCGCATGATGGTTTCTCTACGCACACCAACACAATCTGCAAGTTGTTCTTGTGTTAATCCTGCAAGGGTGCGATATGTTTTTAGATTGCAAGTAAATTCATTATCCATGATTTAATACTCCTTTGTTTCATATCTATAGAGTAAATATTTACTTAAGAATAAAACTAAGGCGTAAATACAGGAAACAGTAATCACCATGAAGATTGCAATCCATTCTGTATTATTTCTAAATAAGCCCATGCCAATTAACCAAATCATAAAGAATAAAATAATAAACCCTATCTTGTATGCTGATAATTCAGCTTTTTTTTCATTTAATATGAATAGTTCATCTCTTAAAATATTTGACAGTTTTCCTTCGTAAAAGAAGCCAAAGAAACCAAAGAAGGTAAAGAAGATAAAAGGAAATAAGGTATGATCAATAGAATAAGTTAAAAATCCAGAAAATCCCATAAATCCTGCAAAACCTAAATAACCAAGTTTAGGTGAAATAGTTCGTGTATGTTGATTGTCGTTTGTTTTTTTAGATGCTATCGCTTTTACAATTTGATAAATAAGCACAATGACATAAAGGAATAAGAAGAGACCAGAAAGAACCATGGGTGTATCTTGAATGATAAAATGGTACGTATTAAAATCAGTAGGTTCAACTAAGCGACTTTGATTAAATAGTACAGAATAACCGATAGAACAAAGAAGCATGAGTACAACTGCAATTCCACCCAATACGAAGTATTTAATCGTTTTCTTTGACATAGAAACCTCCCGATGTGATATATTTATCACTTTATGATACAAATATATCACATTGAGATTTAAAGTCAATATCCATTGAGCGATGATTACAAAAGAAGTATGATATTTGTATGAGGATAAGTAAATGAGAATTAGCGAAAACATCGAATTACTAAGAGATAAAGATGCAAACATTGCATATAAAGCACTAAAAGAACTAATTGAGGTAAGTAAGAGTTCAAATGAAGTTTACACCTATGTAAATGATTTTATCGAAATGATGCATGATGAGAATTCATATGTTCGAGGACGAGGGTTAAGATTACTTGCTTATAATGCGAAATGGGATAAATCAAATAAGATCAATGAGTGTATCGATGAGTATTTATCACATTTTGAAGATGATAAGCCGATTATATCAAGGGGATGTATTCAAGATTCTGTGCTTATTGCCAAAGCAAAGCCTGAATTGAGTGCTAAAATCATGGTTGCACTTGAAACGTTTGATCGTATTTATCAAGATAGTATGCAAAGTTTAATCTATCGTGACCGTAAAACTGCAGCAAACAAAATAAGACAAGGAGAAGAGTAAAAGCCTTTTAAAAAAGGCTTTTTTATATTAACATTAAATCATGAAAAAAATTAGCACACATTTGTTGACAGTGCTAAAAGAGTGTGTTATTGTATTAGCAGACATTAAGAATGAGTGCTAAATGGAGGTGGTAAAAAGTGCTGACACAACGTAGAATTGATATATTTAGAGCAATTGTCGATGAGTTTATTCAATCAGCTGAACCAGTTGGTTCTAAGACATTAATGGAAAAGTATGATTTACCATATTCTAGTGCAACAATTCGTAATGATATGCAATTTCTAGAGGAATTAGGATACTTGGAAAAAACACATACATCAAGTGGAAGAATACCAAGTACACTTGGGTATAAGTTCTATTGTGAAAATCTATTGGAAGCAAAAATAGATCCTAAAATGGAATTAGCTATTCAAGATTTATTTGTGAATCATCATCTTAATTTAGATGAAGTGATTATGCAAAGTTGTAACATCTTGTCACAAATGACAAATCTAACAACCGGAGTTCTAGGACCTGATGCATCAATGCAGCGGTTAGAACATATAAAAATATTTCCAATTAATGAAAGAAGTGCTGTGTGTGTATTTATTACTGATAATGGACATACAGAGAATAGAACATTTAATTTCAATGATGATGTTTCGATTCAAGATATTGAACAATGTTGTTCAATATTGAATGATCGTTTAAAAGGAACATACATACATGATGTGGTTGAACGTATGCAAGCATTAAAGCCAATCTTGGCTGAAAATGTTGTAAGACATGAAATGTTATTCCAAGCATTTGTAAAAGCATTCATGAAATTTGCGAGTGAAAATGTTTACTTCTCAGGAAAGAACAATCTATTGTATCAACCAGAATTTGCAGATATTGAGAAACTAAAACAACTTATGACAATGTTGGATAATCGTTCCTTATGGCGCCAACTTGGTAAGCAATCACAAGAGTTAGTGGTTAAAACACAAGAAGGTTCTAAAATGGTTTGGGTTGATGATGTAGCTGTTGTATCAAGTAAATTTAGAGTTAGTGATAGTGAAGAAGGCGAACTTATGGTCGTAGGTCCTACAAGAATGGATTATGATAAAGTCGCATCACTGTTGGAATATGTATCAAGTACGATTGAAAAATTCTATGGAAATGGAGGAAAACATGGAAGATAAGAAAAAAGACGAAATGGAGCATGAAATTCACGAGGAGCATTGTGAATGTGAACATGACAAAAAACACGAAGGGTGTGGACATGGACCAAAACATGAAGGATGTGAGTGTGAAGTTGAACCAAAACATGATCATGATCCAAAACATGAAGGACATCCTCATGACAAACATAAAAAACATGAAGAGGCACATCAATTAGTAGAGAAATTAAAAGAAGAAATTGATGTTCTAAAAAATGATTATGCAAAAGCTTATGCAGATACGGAGAATATGAGAAAACGTCTTCAAAGCGAATTTGATCAAGCGAAGAAATATCGTATTCAAAGTTTTGCGTTGGATATATTACCTGTAATTGATAACTTGGAAAGAGCGTTAGAAACGCCATCTACAGAAGAAATAGAAAGTTATCGTAAAGGTGTTGAAATGATTTACAATCAATTGATTCATGCCTTACAAAAAGAAGGCGTTGAAGAAATTGAGGCTGAAGGACAACCATTTGATGCAAACTTCCATCAAGCTCTAATGGCTGAGCATGTAGATGGAGTTGAGCCAGGAATGGTTACACAAGTATTACAAAAAGGTTATAAATTAAAAGATCGCATATTGCGTGCTAGCATGGTAAAGGTTAGCGAATAGGAGGAAAAATTATATGGCAAAAATTATTGGTATTGACTTAGGTACAACAAATAGCTGCGTAGCAGTTATGGAAGGAAAAGAAGTAAAAGTTATAACAAACCCTGAAGGAAATCGTACAACTCCATCAGTAGTGGCATTTAAAAACGGTGAAAGAATCGTTGGGGATGCTGCAAAACGTCAAGTAGTTACAAACAAAGATACAGTAAGTTCTATTAAGCGTTTAATTGGTACAAATGAAAAAGTAACACTTGAAGGTAAAGAATATACACCACAAGAAATTAGTGCAATGATTCTTCAATACATGAAGACATATGCAGAAGCATATTTAGGAGAAAAAGTAGATAAAGCTGTTATTACAGTTCCTGCTTATTTCAATGATGCACAACGTCAAGCAACAAAAGATGCAGGTAAAATTGCAGGTTTAGAAGTTGAACGTATTATTAATGAACCAACTGCTGCAGCTTTAGCATTTGGTATTGATAAAACAGAAACAGAACAAAAAGTATTAGTCTTTGACTTAGGTGGAGGAACATTCGACGTTTCTATCCTAGACTTAGCTGATGGTACATTTGAAGTATTATCAACAGCAGGTGACAACAAACTTGGTGGAGATGACTTTGATAATGTTATCGTTGATTGGATGGCTGCTGAATTCAAGAAAGAAAACGGAATTGATTTAAAACAAGATCGTATGGCTTTACAAAGAATGAAAGAAGCTGCTGAAAAAGCGAAGAAAGATTTATCAGGTGTAGTACAAACTCAAATTAGTTTACCATTTATTAGTGCAGGAGCTAATGGACCATTACACTTTGAAACAACATTAACACGTGCTCAATTTGATCAAATGACTAAATCACTTGTTGATCGTACAGTAGGACCTGTTCGTCAAGCACTAAGTGATGCAGGTTTAACAAAGAATGATATTCATCAAGTTCTATTAGTTGGAGGATCTACACGTATTCCAGCTGTACAAGAAGTTGTTCGTCAAGAACTTGGTAAAGAACCAAACAAATCAGTTAACCCAGATGAAGTAGTTGCAATGGGTGCTGCAATTCAAGGTGGAGTTATTTCGGGAGATGTTAAGGATATCTTATTACTTGACGTTACACCATTATCATTAGGTATTGAAACAATGGGTGGAGTTATGACTGTTCTTATTCCTAGAAATACAACAATTCCTACATCAAAATCACAAGTATTCTCTACTGCTGCAGATAACCAACCAGCTGTTGATATTCATGTATTACAAGGTGAAAGACCAATGGCTAATGACAACAAGACACTTGGTAATTTCCAATTAAGTGGAATTGCACCAGCTCGTCGTGGTGTACCTCAAATCGAAGTTACATTTGATATTGACGTAAATGGTATTGTTCATGTCTCTGCATTAGATAAAGGTAATAACCAAAAACAATCAATTACGATTTCTGGTTCTAATGGATTAAGTGATGCTGAAATTGAAAAGATGGTAAAAGAAGCTGAAGAACACAAGGCTGAAGATGAAAAACGTAAAGAAGAAATAGAAATTAAAAATAAAGCTGAACAATTCATTAATCAAATCGATGAAACATTAAAGACTGATAATGCAAATGTTACAGAACAACAAAAAGAAGAAGTAAAGAAATTACGTGATGAATTACAAGCTGCAATTGATGCAAATGATATTGAAACATTGAAATCAAAAATGGAACAATTAGAAAAAGCAGCAAATGATATGGCTCAAGCAATGTATCAACAACAAGCACAAGGACAAGCAGGTCCAGATCAAGGACAAGCAAATACAAGTGCTAACGATGACAATGTTGTCGATGCTGACTTCACTGAAAAGAATTAACATCATCAAAATCCTAGGTCTTACTCTAGGGTTTTGTTGCCTCATTAGTATGGCGGGATGTTCATCAAAAGAAAATAAAGATGAGCCAAATCAACCAATAAATAAAGATGTACAATCCGTAAGCAATGAGTACAAAAATATTAAAGTTAAAACTACAAGTCAAACTCCAATTTTTAAACTTACTGATGGAAAATTGACAGAGGCAGGAGTCTTTGAAGCTAATACTTATTTGGATATTGCTGATCAAGATGCTGTTGCAGATGTGATTCCAGTACAAGGAACAGATTGGTATGTAAAACAAAGTGATGTAGCAAATAGTGAAAGATGGTTTAAAAATCAAACTCACCTAGTACCTTATGCATTAGCTTTAACTACGAATGATACGTACCGTATTGAAGATAGTTATGGTCAGTTACAAGCCAATAGTTCACTAGCAGATATTTATCAAGTTTATGTAAAACCAAGTAGTGATGACCCAAGATATGGTGTACTCATTCAAAACGGAATTTATTATATTCCAGAAAGTGATGTAAAAGAAGTAATGGAAAGAGCGGTTGAAGAGAATCAAAAAGAACTTGCAACTGAAGTTCCGGTGATGATGTATCACTTCTTCTATGATGAATCACTTGGTGAAACGCGACTTGATGTGAATTATGTTGAAGTTAATGAATTAAGAGAACAAGCAGAGTATTTAGTGAATAATGGATTCACTTCATTAACAATGCGTGAGATACAATATTTTATGGAAGACCGTGCACAAGTTCCTGCTAAAAGCTATGGATTTACAATGGATGATGGTCATGAGTCTGTTTATAAATATGCATATCCAATTCTAAAAGAATATGGAATCAATGCGACAATGTTTATTATTGGTGGTTGGATGGATCCAACATTACCTTATGAACTTTGGGAAATGCGAGAAGAAGGTATTGAACTTCAAAGTCATAGTTTCTTAATGCATCAAGGTGGGTGTTCTGGTATGGGACATGGTGGTCGCCTTATGTGTGTAGGGTATGATGATGGAGTGGCTGATACAATTCAGTCTTATGAATATGTTGATGGTGGATTTGTTTATTGTTATCCTTTTGGTGATGTAAATGAAAATGCGATTACTATTATGAAAGATTCAGGAACAAAACTTGCATTTACGACAGAGTTTGGTAAAATACATCCTGGTATGGATGTACTAAGATTACCAAGAATTCGTGTTACTGGTGGTGCAGGTATGAATCAATATATCAATCACTTAAATTAAGGAGGGATGAACTATGGCGAATAAAAGAGACTATTATGAGGTGTTGGGTCTAGCAAAAGGTGCAAGTGAAGCAGATATTAAAAAGGCTTACCGTACACTTGCAAAAAAATACCATCCCGATATGAATAAAGATGCAGGAGCAGAAGATAAGTTCAAAGAAATAAGTGAAGCTTATGAGGTATTAAGTGATCCTCAAAAGAAAGCTTCATATGATCAATTTGGACATGCAGGAATGGAAGGCGCAGGATTTGGTGGTGCTGGAGGATTCTCTGGTGGTGGATTTGATGATTTAAATGATATCTTTGGATCATTCTTTGGAGGTGGTTTTGGAGGTTTTGGCGGACAACAAGGTCAAGCAAGACGTAATGGACCACGCAAAGGTCAAGATCGCTTTATGCAAATGAAAGTGGAATTCATGGATGCCATTTTCGGTAAAACAGAAACGATCAACTTAGGTGTTGATGAACAATGTAGTGAATGTTTAGGAACTGGTGCACACAGTAAAGATGATATTACAGTTTGTCCTACATGTGGTGGTTCTGGAACAGTAGTAACACAACAAAGAACACCATTTGGAGTATTCCAAAGTCAATCAGTTTGTCCTACATGTAATGGTACTGGTAAAAGTATCAAGCGTAAATGTAGCAAATGTGGTGGTAAAGGATATGAACATAAGCGTGTTAGCGTTGATGTGAAAATTCCTGCTGGTATCCAATCGGGTCAACAACTTCGAGTTCAAGGAAAAGGTGAGCGTGGAGAGAATGGTGGACCTAATGGTGATTTATACATTGAAGTACTAGTAAAGAAACATGATTTCTTCACACGTGATGGTAAAAATATTTCAATTAGTATTCCAATTTCAAGTGTTGATGCAACACTTGGATGTCAAGTAGATGTACCTACTGTTTATGGTGATGTAGAACTTACAATACCAGCGGGTACGCAAACAGGAACGAAGTTTAGATTGAAAGAAAAAGGTGTTAAAGATTCTCGTGGTGCTGGAGATCAATATGTTATTGTAGATGTTGAAATCAATAAAAAGTTATCAAAAGAAGAGAAAGAGCTTTATAAAAAGCTTCAAGACTTACAAAAGAAGAGTGGCAAAGAATCTGTCTTTGATAAGTTTAAGAAAGCATTTAAATAAGGGTCCTAGGGACCCTTTTCTAAAACAATAGAATTAGCACTCTGTATCAATAAGTGCTAAAGGAGGGAACACATGGATTTTGAAAAAATGACGGAACGACTTCAACGAATTTTGATGCAAGCAGCAAAGTTAAGTCAAGAATTAAAGAATAGTGAGATTGCAACTGAACATATCCTTCATGAAATGTTTCTTGATGATGGGTTAGATGGTTTATGGAAAAGATTAGAAGTTAATAAAGAACCGCTTCTTTCATTAGTTGATACCTATATGGAGCGTTTACCTAAGGTTGACCAAGTACCACAACCAATGATGAGCAGATACATTGTCAATGGATATAATGAAGCACTAAAATGGAGTAAGAAGCAAGATGAAACTTATATGAGTACTGTTGCATTTCTTATTGGTATGTTATTTAATGGCTCTGAAGTTTCAAAAGCAATTATCGACAAAACAAAATTAACAGAAAAACAAATAGAGAAAGTAGAATTAGAAAGACGAGGTGGAATGAGGATGACTGAAATGAGTATGGAAAATCAAATGGATGCACTTGAGAAATATGGGCGAGATTTGGTTGAAGATGTAAAATCAGGTAAGATTGATCCAGTAATTGGACGCGATGAAGAAATTCGTAGAATTATTCAAATCTTATCAAGAAAAACAAAAAATAATCCAGTTTTAATTGGTGAGCCTGGTGTTGGTAAAACGGCAATTGTTGAAGGTTTAGCGCATCGTATTGCAGGGAATGATGTTCCTTTTGGGTTAAAGGATAAGAAAGTAATAGAGCTTGATATGGGTTCACTTATTGCAGGTGCAAAATATCGTGGTGAGTTTGAAGAAAGATTGAAAGCAGTTTTAAATGAAGTAAAGAAAGCAGATGGGAATATCATTTTATTCATCGATGAAATTCATAATCTAGTTGGAGCTGGTAAAACGGAAGGGTCTATGGATGCTGCAAATTTATTGAAGCCAATGTTAGCTCGTGGTGAATTAAAATGTATCGGTGCTACAACATTTGATGAATATCGTCAATACATTGAAAAAGATGCTGCTTTGGAAAGACGTTTTCAAAAAATTCAAGTGGATGAGCCATCAGTAGAGGATACAGTTTCAATATTACGTGGATTAAAGGAAAGATTTGAAGCGCATCATGGTGTACAAATCCTAGATGAAGCTATCATTGCTTCAGCCTCTTTATCACACCGTTATATTACAGATCGTTTTTTACCTGATAAAGCAATAGATTTGATTGATGAAGCATGTGCATCGATTCGTGTTGAAATTGATTCGATGCCTACTGAACTCGATGAATTAAATCGTAAGAAAATGCAACTTGAAATTGAAGCGACAACATTGAAGAAAGAAAAAAGTGATAAGTCGAAACAACGTTTGGAAGAATTAAAGAAAGAGTTATCTACGATTAAAGAAGAATATGCAATCTTAGAAGAAAAATGGAAAGATGAAAAGAAACGTTTGGATGATGCTAAAAATGCTAAAGAAGAATTAGAACGTAAAAAACGTGAATTACAAAATGCTGAAAATGATGGTAATTTTGAACTTGCAGGTAAATTGAAGTATTCAGAAATTCCAGCATTGGAAGAAAAGATAAAACAAGCATCAATCATTGATAACGATCGTATGTTAAAAGAGATAGTTGATGAAGAAATGATTGCGAAAATCGTAGCACGTTGGACGCATATTGAAGTAAGTAAACTGATGACAACTCAAAGAGAAAAACTATTACATTTAGAAGATATTTTAAGAGAAAGAGTCATGGGACAAGATGAAGCACTAAAACTTGTTACAGAAGCAATTCTTCGCTCTAAAGCTCAAATTCAAGATGAGAATAGACCAATAGGATCATTCCTCTTCTTAGGACCTACAGGTGTTGGTAAGACTGAGGTGGCAAAAGCATTGGCTCAACAATTATTTGATGATGAATCAAAGATTGTGCGTATCGATATGAGTGAGTATATGGAAAAATTCAGTGTATCTCGTTTAATTGGTGCTCCTCCTGGATATGTAGGCTATGAAGAAGGTGGGCAACTAACTGAAGCAGTACGACGTAAGCCATATTCTATTGTATTACTTGATGAAGTTGAAAAAGCTCATCCTGATGTATTTAATATCTTGTTACAAATTTTAGATGATGGACGTATTACTGATTCTAAAGGAGTAACGGTAGATTTTAAGAATACTTTAATTATTATGACAAGCAATCTAGGTGCGCAATATGCATTTGAAGCAGATAAAGCACTTAGAAATAATCACTATATTACAGAGGTAGGTAAGTATTTTAAACCTGAGTTTGTTAATCGTATTGATGAATTAGTTGTATTCAATGCATTAGGTGATACGGTACTTGTACAAATAGCCGATAAATTCTTGAAAGAATTAGCACACCGTTTACAAAACAAAGATATTGCAGTTGAATTTAGTACTGCATGTAAAGCGAAAATCATCGAATGTGGTGTTGATCCTGTCTTTGGTGCTCGACCAATGAAACGTCACATTCAACGTTCAATTGAAACATTGCTTGCAAAAGAAATTTTAAAAGAACAATCACTTGCGGGAAAGACGCTTCTTGTTGATGTTGAAAATGATGAGTATGTAATAAAACAAAAATAAGGGCTTGAAAAGATGTTGGTTATACGTTATCTTATAATTAACATTTGAATACAAAACGTCTTCAGGGTAGGGTGAAATTCCCAATCGGCGGTAAACCCCGCGAGCATATGCAGGAACTGGTGTAATTCCAGTGGCGACAGTAAAGTCTGGATGAAAGAAGATGTGTTTATCAACCCTTTTGATAAAACACCTGAAAGACAATCGTTTTTCAGGTGTTTTCTATTAGGAGGAGAGAATGTATGAATTCAAGAGTTAAAAAACTTGCAGTACTGGCGATGCTTTGTGCTATTGCTTATGTTGTGATGGTAGTAGGAAGGATACCCATCGTTTTATTCTTAAAGTATGATCCAAAAGATGTAATTATTACGCTGGGAGGATTTATGTATGGTCCTTTAGCAGCACTTGCGATTTCATCAATTGTATCTATTATTGAAATGATTACAGTTAGTGGTACTGGGGTAATTGGATGTATCATGAATATAATATCAAGCTGTAGTTTTGCATGTGTTGCAGCATTTATTTACAAAAGAAATCCATCATTTAAAAGTGCAATTATTGGGTTGGTGATTGGTGTATTTACGATGACTCTTGGAATGATGATATGGAATTATTTGATTACACCACTTTATATGGGTATTGCAAGGGAAGCGGTTGTAAAGTTGTTAATTCCAGCATTTTTACCATTCAATTTATTTAAAGGATGTATGAATTTAATCTTTGTATTACTTTTATATAAACCAGTGTTAAGAATATTGAAACTAGAAAAAAATAGTTAAGTTGAATGAATATGCATTCATGTAAAGTGAGTGCATATTTTTATTTTGCTTGTGATAATTTAAATGATGATTGCAATTTGAAAATATCTTGTTACCATAGTCTTGAGGTGATGTTATGAAAAGACCAATTACAACTTTGTTTATGTTAATGTCGATTGATGGAAAGATTACAAGTGGTGACAGTGATGAATTAGATTCTGACAAAGATTGGAAAACAATAGTGGGTGTAAAAGAAGGAATTGGGCAGTATTATGATTTGGAACAATGCACTGATTTGTGGTCATTAAATAGTGGTCGTGTTATGGAAAAAGTGGGAATGAATGATAAGGCAGTTGCACAATTTAAATCTCCAGTTTCATTTGTAATTATCGATAATAAACCACATTTGAATGAAAAGGGTATTCTTCACCTTTGCAGTTGGTTAAAGCAGTTAGTAATTGTTACAACAAATAAAAATCATCCTGCTTATGCAATGAACCTAGATAATTTATCAATACTCTATCAAGAAAAATTTGATGGTGAAAAACTGTTAGATGAATTAGCAAGTAACTACAAGGTAGATCGATTAACGATTCAATCTGGTGGATCAATGAATGGATATTTCTTAAGACATAAATGCTTTGATTATCTTGATATTGTGATTGCTCCATTATTAGTAGGTGGAAAAGATACAACATCGCTAATTGATGGTGAGTCAATAACTTCAAGTAATCAGTTACATTTGTTGAGTAGTTGTCGATTGATTGAAGCACAAACATTAGAAAATTCATTTGTAAGATTACGCTATGAAGTATTAAAATAGAGAAAGAGGTGATAACAATGGATAAAAATTTAAGGGCAACACTAGAAAATCATGTAACACTGTGCAAAGAAAAGTTAGAGAGTCATAAATTCAAAGTAGATGTTGTTGAAAATGGGAGTGAGTGTCTAACTTTGGTGGATGAGTTAATTCAAGATGGTGAAGTTGTAAGTGTTGGTGGTTCAATGACACTCTTTGAGATGGGTATCATTGATTATCTTGAACAAAACAATCGGATTACATATCTTGATCGCTATCATGCTGAAGATGCCTTCGAAATATTTCATCAAGCTTTAACTTGTGATACCTATTTAATGAGTTCAAATGCAATCACAATGGATGGTCAATTATACAATGTTGATGGTAATGGTAATCGTGTTGCGGCATTAACATTTGGTCCAGATCGTGTTTTAGTCATTGTTGGATGGAATAAAATAGTGAAGGATATTCCTAGTGCAATCGAACGTGTTGAACAAATTGCAGCACCTGCTAACTGTGTTCGATTAAATAAATCAACACCCTGTGTAACACTAGGACATTGTGTAGATTGTGCTCATCATCAAAGAATATGTGGTAGTAAAGTAATCACAACAGAATCTCACCTAAGAGAAAGAATTCATGTTATAATTGTTAAGGAAGATTTTGGTTATTAGAAAGTAGGTACTTATGGATTTCATGAATTTAGTGTTAACAGGTGTATTCTTAGCAATTGCATTTTGGTTGAGTTTCAAATTAGTTCGTATGCAAAAAACAGTTAGAATTTATGGCAAATTTGTTACAGCCACAAGAATTATGTTCTTTGTTGCTCTCATCTTTGCGATTGTTACGATATTTATCTATTGGGGAAATATTGGTGAAATGATTCGTTCAGTTATCATGTGTTTTGCAATTTCAATGTTCATTTTCTTACAAGATGGAATTACCGATGATGGATTTTTCTTAATTGGAAACTATGTATCGTTTAATGATGTGATTGATTACGACTATAAAAAAGAAAAAAATAAATTTATTGTTTTCTTTTCTTATAAGGATGGAAAACAAAAATCAGGTAATTTTCAAACTGAAGTTGTATTTGATTTGAAAAGAGCGGATTTAGTAGAAAAAACATTAAAAGAAAAAATTGGTAAAAAATACAGAAGAATGAAAAAATAATAAGTCAAATCAAAAAGATTTGGCTTTTTATATTGTTAAGAGCATTCTATTTGACAGTGAATAAATAGGGTAGTAAACTTCATAGTGAACAGTGTTCATATTAGAAAAACACTGTAATTATGGAGATATGATATGAAAGTCAAAAAACAAACATTGCTTGTTATCGCAAGTATTGTATGGATGGCTGCAGGTTTTAATATTGTAAGAATAGGTTTGATTACTTATGTTAATCACATCACTGTATTGAATATACTCTTATCAATTGGTGTATTTTTAATCTTTTGGTTTCTTATTTTTTCTAAACTTGTTGTTAAACATACAAATAGAATTATCAATTATGAAGAGAAATACCAACTATTTTATAAATTCTTTGATTTAAAATCATTTTTAATTATGGCATTTATGATGACCTTTGGTATATTGATTCGAACTTTTAACCTTGCACCAGATTCATTTATTGCCTTTTTCTATACAGGACTAGGGGCTGCACTATTTCTTGCCGGAATCCTTTTTGGGGTAAATGCTTGGAAATATCGAGAAGCATTGGCGTGATTTAGTAAAATGCGAAAAAAAGCAAATTTTCCTTTAAAAAGATTGGTTTATTTGTTATGATTTTGGTGTTGAAGGGGAGGTAAGCAGATGACATTGTTATCTAAATATACTGTTTCTCTTTCAAGTACAATTAATTGATTCGTGGATTTTTTCCATGAACTCTTTTTGTTTTTGTATAAATGTGGTAATTGGTCCACAAGTTTCTACCTCACTACCGTAATGGTGAGACTACAAAACAGTTTTTTTGTTTTGTAGACATTGAGGTAGACTTCAATGTCTTTTTACTTGTTAAGGGAGGAAACTAAGATGAGTGTACAAGTAGCTGTAGTTATGGGTTCAAAAAGCGATTTAGATGATGTAAAGGAAACTCTTCAAATTTTAGAGGATTTTGGGATTGAGTATGAGGCTAAAATTTTGAGTGCTCATCGTACTCCAGATGAAACAATTGCCTATGCAAGAGCTGCATATGAACGTGGATTAAAAGTAATTATTGCCGCAGCAGGTGGTGCAGCACATTTAGCAGGTGTTATTGCGGGTTGTCAAACATTGCCAGTAATTGGAATACCAATGAAAACAAAAACATTAGATGGTTTAGATAGTTTATTATCAATTGTGCAAATGCCAGCAGGGGTTCCAGTGGCTACTGTAGCAGTAGGTAAAGCAGGGTGTAAAAATGCTGCTGTTCTTGCAGCTACAATCATTGGTGCATTTGATCAAAGCATGCATGATAAGATTGTTAAGTATAAAGAAGATATGAAAAATAAAGTACTAGAAAGTACGATTGATTAGGTAAAATTATGACTTTGATAAATCGACGTATATTTGTAGAAAAACAACCAGGGTTTAGGGTTGAAGCAATTGATCTTTGCAAAAGTATCAATGAAAATTTAAAAATTAATGTAGATGAGGTTCGCATCATTCTTACTTATGATGTATTTCAAATTGAAGAAAATGATTTAGAAAAAGCAAAAAAATCAGTGTTTTCAGAAGTAATGGTGGATGAAGTAAGTGAAGTAATTGATTTAAAAGGAATGAAGTATATAGCAATAGAAACATTACCAGGTCAATATGATCAAAGAGCAGATAGTGCAGTGCAATGTGTTAAGTTATTAAATCCATCATCAACTTGTCAAATCACAACAGGAAGAATTGTTATTTTAAAGAGTGATCTTTCAGAGAGTGAACTACAAAGAATAAAGGAATACTTAATTAATCCAATTGAAGCAAGAGAAAAACAATTGGATATTTTAGCGATTGATCAAAATGTAGAGATTAAACCACTTGAGGATTTTAGTGGATTTATTCAACTTGATGAAAACCAATTAAAGGATTTTGTAAAGAGTAAGGGTCTCGCTATGTCATTTGAAGACTTAAAATTAGTACAAGATTATTTTAAATCTGAAAATAGAGATCCTAAAGAAACTGAAATAAAAGTATTAGATACCTATTGGTCTGATCATTGTCGTCATACAACATTTGAAACTTGTTTAACTGAAGTTAAAATTGAAACAAGTCGTTTTCAAGATGCGATTCAAAATGCATATAATCGCTATTTGGAGTTAAGACACCATTGTGGTAGAGATGAAAAACCACAAACATTAATGGATTTAGCGACAATTAATAGTCGTTATTTACGGTTGAAAGGGTTATTACCAGATGTAGAAATATCAGATGAAATTAATGCATGTTCTGTTTTCATTGATGTTGATCATGGTGGAGAGACTGAGAAATGGTTATTACAGTTTAAGAATGAAACACATAACCACCCAACAGAGATAGAACCTTATGGTGGAGCATCTACATGTATTGGTGGCGCTATTCGTGATCCTCTTAGTGGTAGAAGTTATGTTTATCAAGCAATGCGTATTACAGGTTCTGGTGATATTACTTTACCATTGGATAAAACAATTAAAGGTAAACTACCACAACAAGTGATTAGTAAGAAATCAGCACATGGTAATTCAAGTTATGGAAATCAAATTGGATTACCTACGACATATGTTCGTGAAATCTATCATGATAATTATGTTGCGAAACATTTAGAAGTTGGTGCAGTTGTCGGTGCAGTAAAAGCGGATGCAGTTGTGCGTGAAAAACCAGTAGCTGGTGATATTATTATTCTACTAGGTGGAAGAACGGGTCGTGATGGAATTGGTGGGGCAACTGGTTCTAGCAAACAACACACGCAAGCTTCATTGGATACTTGTGCAAGTGAAGTGCAAAAAGGAAATGCACCAGAAGAAAGAAAAATACAACGCTTATTCAGAAATCCTGAATGCACACAATTAATTAAGAAATGCAATGATTTTGGGGCTGGAGGAGTATGTGTTGCAATTGGTGAGCTGGCAGATGGATTAGTCATTCATTTGGATCAAGTTCGTACTAAATATGCAGGCTTAAATGCAACAGAAATTGCTATTAGTGAAAGCCAAGAAAGAATGGCTGTTGTTGTATCGAAAGAAAATAAAGATAAGTTTATTCAATTTGCTGAAGAAGAAAATCTAGAGGCTTATGAAGTTGCAGAAGTAACTGAAGATCCTCGATTAATTATGAAATTAAACCAAACTGAAGTTGTTAATATTGCGCGTAGTTTTGTTGATTCAGCAGGGGCTAGACAAAATACAAAAGTACTCATCCAAACAGCAGATAAAGAAAATCCAATGGTGGATGTAGAATGTACAAAAGAAAATATTTTGAAAGCGATAAGTGATCGCAATGTTGCGTGTCAAAAAGGTTTAGTTGAAATGTTTGATGCATCAATTGGTGCTACAACAATTCATATGCCTTTTGGTGGTAAATATCAAATGACACCAACTCAAGCATCGATACAAAAAATACCAGTACTTGATGGTAAAACAAATACTTGTTCAATTTTGACTTATGGATTTAACCCTCGTTTAATGGAATATTCTTGTTTTACAGGTGCAATGTATAGTGTGCTAGAGTCATTGGCTAAAACAGTTGCTGTTGGAGGTCATATCAAGAATACATATTTCTCATTCCAAGAATATTTTGAACGTTTGAATTTTGAACCTAGTAAGTGGGGTAGAGTTACTGAGGCACTACTAGGAGCAATGAGTGTTCAAGATTATTTTAATAAAGCAGCAATTGGTGGAAAAGACAGTATGTCAGGAACATTTAATGAACTTACCGTTCCACCAACTCTTATTTCATTTGCATGTACTAAAGCAGATATGAATCACATTGTTTCTAGTGAACTTAAAGATAGTAATCATACGCTAGGAATTTACCTTCCTACAATTGATTCAACTGGATATCCTGATTTAAGTAGTTACGATGAAATCTTTCATGATATAACAAAACAAATTGAACAAGGAAAAATACTTTCTAGTTATGTTGTTGAAGAAGGTGGATTTATCGCTTCTTGTTTGAAAATGAGTTTTGGAAATAAGATTGGATTTGAATTGAATACAAAACATAATGGTTTAAAAATGATACCAGGAGCAATTGTTGTTGAAACATGTGAACCTTTGATGGATTCTCGTTACCAAGTTATTGGTAAAACAATTGAGGAAGGATACAAAATCAATGGAGTTGAATTAACTCATGATGAGGTGGTAAGTGCATGGACATCCATGATGGATCCATATTACCCACGCCTTGCAAAAGGAAATGAAAAATTAGTTAGAACAAATTGCTATGAAACAAAGAATCGTTTTAAAGCAAAAGAAACAGTAGATAAGCCACGAGTTTGTATTACTGTCTTCCCTGGAAACAATTGTGAGTATGACATCAAACGTGCCTTTGAAGATGAAGGAGCGATTGGAGAATTTGTTGTATTTAGAAATCTAACAGAGAAAGATATTAATCAATCAATAGAGCATTTAGTTGAAGTTTTAGATCACTGCCATATCATGGCCATTCCAGGGGGATTCTCTAGTGGTGATGAACCTGATGGAAGTGCAAAATTCATTGTGAATGTTTTACAAAATGATAAAGTCAAAGCGGCGGTACATCGTTTATTAGATAGAGATGGATTAATAATTGGAATCTGTAATGGTTTCCAAGCATTGTTGAAATCTGGTTTATTACCTTATGGTGAAATCCAACAACTTACAAAAGAAGATGCTACACTCTATCGTAATGATATCAATCGTCATATCTCACTTATGGCACATACGCAGGTTGCTTCAAATAACTCACCTTGGTTACAAGACTTAGAAGTAAACAGTGATCATATGATTGCGTTTAGTCATGGTGAAGGAAAATTTGTTTGTAGTGATGACAAACTTGAAGAATTAATTCGTTATGGACAAATTGCATTCCAGTATTGTGATGACCAAGGTAATGCAAGCAATGATCCTCGTTATAATATCAATGGTAGTACATATGCAATAGAAGGTATTGTTTCAAGAGATGGAAAGATTTTAGGAAAAATGGGGCATTCAGAGCGTTATGTAGAGGGTGTATTCCAAAATATTCCTGGTAACAAAAAGCAAAATATTTTCGCAAGTGGTGTCAACTACTTCAAAAAGGAGGACTAAGATGTCAAAGTCATATAAAGATGCAGGTGTAAATTTAGAAGCAGGGTATGAATCAGTAGAAAGAATTAAAAAACACATCAAGCGTACGGAACGTTTAGGTGTAATGGGTGGTATTGGTGCCTTTGGTGGCTTATTTGATTTATCAAGTTTAAAGATTAAAGAACCAGTACTAGTAAGTGGAACTGATGGTGTTGGTACTAAATTAAAACTTGCAATGTTAATGAATAAACATGACACAATTGGTCAAGATGTAGTTGCGATGTGTGTGAATGATGTGTTAGCACAAGGCGCTGTTCCTTTATTCTTCTTGGATTATATTGCAGTAGGAAAAAATCATCCTGAACAAATTGAAGAAATCGTAAAAGGTGTTTGTGATGGATGTGTATTAGCTGATTGTGCACTTGTTGGTGGTGAAACTGCCGAAATGCCAGATATGTATGGTGAGGATGATTATGATATTGCTGGATTTACTGTAGGTGCAGTAGAAAAATCTAAGATCATAACTCCTGAAAAAGTACAAATTGGTGATGTAGTGATAGCACTTCCATCAAGTGGAGTTCATTCAAATGGATTCTCATTAGTAAGAAAGATTGTTTTAAAAGATAATGCAGTGGATTTAAACAGTACTTTCGAAGGATTAGATAAATCAATTGGTGAGACATTATTAACACCTACAAGAATTTATGTAAAACCAGTGAAGGCAGTGTTAGATGAAATCGATGTTCATGGTATTGCCCATATTACGGGTGGTGGATTCTATGAAAATATGCCTCGCTGCTTAAACAATGGTCAAGGAATCGAAATTCAAAAAGGTTCATACACTGTGCTTCCGATATTTAATGTCTTAAAAAAATTATCAAATATGGATGAGCATGAAATGTACAACGTCTTCAATATGGGTGTTGGTATGATTTTAGTCGTTAATCCAAGTGATGTTGATAAGACAATGGAAATTCTAAAAGTTAATGGAGAAAGTCCAAGTGTAATAGGTAAGATTATTGAAGGTGAAGGAGTAACTTTCAAATGAGAAAAATAGCCGTATTTGCATCAGGTACTGGTACCAATTTTGATGCTATACAAGCTAGTATTGAAGAAGGGAAACTGAATGCTTCAATTGAACTAGTGGTTGTGGATAAAAGTGATGCGCTAGTTATTGAAAAAGCAAAAGCGAAGCACATTGATACTTTTGTTTTTAATCCAAAAAGTTATGCAACTAAAAATGATTATGAAAGAGAAATCGTAAGTGAATGCAAGAAAAGAAATGTAGAGTGGATTGTACTTGCAGGATATATGCGTATCCTAGCTGATTGTTTGTTAGAAGCTTATCCAAATCGTATTGTTAATATTCACCCCTCATTGTTACCTGCATTTAAAGGTAAAGATGCAATTGGGCAAGCATTCCATTATGGAGTGAAACTTATGGGTGTGAGTATTCACTATGTAAATGCGGAGATGGATGGTGGTAAAATCATCGCCCAAAAATGTTTTGATGTTCTAGATGGTATGACTCATGAAGATGCAGAGCGTGAAATACATAAAATCGAACATCAATTGTATCCAGAAACATTAAGAAAATTGTTGGAGGAAAATGAAGATGAAAAGAGCGTTAGTTAGTGTATCAAATAAAGAAGGATTGATTCCATTTGTAAAAGGATTGGTACAATGTGGATATCAAATTATTTCAACGGGTGGAACAAAAAAAGCTCTTGATGAAGAAGGTATTTTAACAATAGCTATAGATGAAGTTACGCATTTTCCTGAAATGCTAGATGGACGTGTAAAAACATTACATCCATTAATTCATGGAGGACTTTTAGGTGTACGTGATAAAGAATCACATGTAAATCAAATGAAAGAATATGGTATTGAAACAATTGATTTAGTTTGTGTTAATTTGTATCCGTTTAAAGAAACAATTTCAAAACCTAATTTCACACATGAGGAAGCAATTGAAAATATTGATATTGGTGGTCCAAGTATGATTCGTAGTGCTGCAAAAAATCATAAATTTGTAACAGTTGTAACTGATGTAAATGATTATCAAACTGTACTCGATGAAATTGCAAATCAAGGTGATACGACTTTGGATACTCGTCAAAAATTGGCTGCGAAAGCATTCCGTACAACTGCAGCATATGATGCCATGATTCAACAATATTTAACTGATAAATTTGAAGATGAGAATCCAGAAAAGGTTATCTTTGGATATGATTTAGTACAAACATTGCGTTATGGAGAAAATCCACATCAAAGTGCATCTTTCTATACGGATGGAAGTAAGTTGCGTTATGCAATGACATCTGCAATACAATTGCATGGTAAAGAATTGTCTTACAATAACATTCAAGATGCAAATGCAACTTTACAAATCCTTAAGGAATTTGTAGGAACACCAGCTGTGGTAGCAGTAAAACATATGAATCCATGTGGAGTAGCGATTTCAGATCATATTACTGATGCATGGAAGAAGGCATATGCGGCAGATCCTGTAAGTATTTTTGGTGGTATCGTTGCATTTAATGAAGAAGTAAATGTTGATTGCGCTAAGGATATGAGCCAAATGTTCTTGGAAATTATTCTTGCTCCAAGTTTTTCTAAAGAAGCATTTGAAATATTAAGTCAAAAGAAAAATATTCGTTTAATGACATTTGTAACAGAGGGTGAAGATGCAAAAAATAAAATGGTAAGTGTTACAGGTGGATTACTCATTCAAGGTGAAGATGATGTACTTGAAACTAAAGAAGATTTACAAGTGGTAACTGTGAAACAACCTACTGCAAATCAAATTACTGATGCCTTATTTGGTATGAAAATTGTGAAGCATGTGAAATCTAATGCAATTGTACTTGTAAAGGATGGTCAAACTTTGGGTGTAGGTGCAGGCCAAATGAATCGTGTAGGTGCAGCTAAAATAGCATGTGAGCAAGCTGGTGATAAAGCTAAAGGTTCTACACTTGCATCAGATGCATTCTTTCCAATGAATGATACAGTGGAACTAGCAAGTACATATGGAATTGAATGTATTATTCAACCAGGTGGTTCAATTAAAGACCAAGATTCGATTGATAAATGTAATGAGACAAACATCGCAATGCTCTTTACAGGAAAGCGTCATTTTAAACACTAATGAAAAAAGTACTCGTAATTGGAAGTGGTGGAAGAGAACATGCGATTTGTTATAAGTTTAAACAATCACCACAAGTAGAAGAAGTATTTGTAGCACCAGGTAATCCTGGGATGAGCGATGTTGCTACTCTTGTTCCTCTGCAAACGAATGATTTTGAAGAGTTAATTGAATTTGTAAAAGAAAATGAAATTGATTTAACTTTTGTGGGACCAGAAATTCCACTGTGTGCAGGGATCACAGATGCTTTTCATGAAGCAGGTCTAGAAATATTTGGTCCAACTAAAGCTGCGGCAGAATTAGAAGGGTCAAAAGTATTTTCAAAGGCAATGATGAAAAAATACAATATTCCTACTGCAAAATATGAAAGTTTTGATAACTTTGAGGATGCGAAAGCTTATTTACTTCGTCAAGAAATGCCAATTGTATTAAAAGCAGATGGTTTAGCAGCAGGTAAAGGGGTTATTATTGCAACAACAATGGAAGAAGCATGTGCATCACTTGAAGAAATGATGTGCAATCAATTATTTGATCAAGCTGGAAGCAGTGTTGTTATTGAAGAATTTTTAGAAGGTGAGGAATTCTCACTATTAGCATTTGTAAATGGCAATTTAGTAGTACCTATGCAAATTGCTCAAGATCATAAACGTGCTTTTGATCATGATGAAGGATTAAATACTGGTGGTATGGGTGCATATACACCTGTTCATCATATCCCTGAATCTGCATACAATGATGCTGTAGAAAAAATAGTGCAAGCTATGGCGGATGCTATGGTTTTAGAAGGAAAACCATTCTTAGGTATACTCTATGGTGGGTGTATGTTAACAAAAGATGGAGTAAAAACAATTGAATACAATGTTCGATTTGGCGATCCTGAAACAGAAGTTGTATTACCAGCTTTACAAAATGATTTGTTTGAAGTAGTGAGCAATACAATGAAGGGTATACCTACTAAGCTTGAGTGGAGCAATGAGCATTTTTGTGGCGTTGTTATGGCAAACAAAGGATATCCTGAAAGTTATAAAAAAGGAGCAATCATTGAAGGCTTGGATCAATGTGATGCAACCGTATTCCACATGGGTACATCAAGTGAAGGGAATCAACTCATTGCAACTGGTGGAAGAGTTCTATTCGTTTTAAAAAGTGGAGCCACATTAAAAGATGCACAAGATTGTGTTTATGAAGAAATAAAGAAGATAAAATGTGATTCATTATTTTATCGTCATGATATCGGAAATAAAGGTATTAAGTAGGGTTGGCTCAATGAGTCAACCCTTTGTTTACATTGAACCTTTTATTATGTGAGGTATTTGTATTATAATGTAGTTAGAAGTGGAGATAATCATATGAAACATATTCCAAAGGTTCAATTTGATATGACAAAACAAGTACTGAATGATGTAGAAAAAATGAAGAAAGAAAAATTATTAGAAGAATCAATAATTGAGAAAAATGATGAGCTAAAACATCTTATAGAACACTTCAATGGGATGGATATTGAAGATTTTAAGAGCGAATAGAATATGAGAAAAACAAAAGTAATTGCAATTAATTCTGTTTCAGGTGGTGGAAAAACTACTGTGACAAAAGAATTATATAAAAAAGTTCCAAAATCAGCGGCAATTTATTTTGATGATGGTAATTATGATGTAAAAAGTGAAATCATGGATATTGAAGAATGGGTAAGTCGTGGATCCAATGCAAATGAATTTGACTTATCTGAACTTGAGAAGAAAATAAATTTTGAATTAGAGAAGGGTTATGATTATTTGTTTTTGGATTATCCCTTTGATTATCGTCATGATTTAATAAAGAAATATATTGATACAGCAATTTATATTGATACACCAAGTGATTTAAGTATCGAAAGAAAAATTCAAAGAGATAATCCAAATGAAGAGATAAGTTTGAGCACTTTGTTAGATACAATTTTAAAAAATAATTTTCTATATGAAGAAGCAAGACGCTTAGGAATTGATGGGGCGGATTTAATTGTAGATGGCAATCAAACAGTAGATGCAATTGTAAAAACTATAATTGAAAATGAAATAAATTTGTTAGTTTAAAGTAATTGACTTCTAATAATATTTAAGTATAATAATCTTATAAAACTAGTAACTGTTCATACTGAACAAAGGAAAAGCAAGGTCTGCCAACCTTGCTTTTCTAATACATTCACGATTACTTTTTGGTGAACTTATAAAGCCAAAGACATATGTATCGAGTACATACACCTACTAAGATAGCTACCAAAAAACTAGTAACTTCGTCCATACCATCACCTCCTCTGGCATACAGTGGAAGTACCAAGTAATCGTGTAAATAATTTAACATATTCACACTGATGATTCTATCGATTAGGTGAAACTTTTGCAGCAAAATTATTTAGGAAATTCGAGTAAAGTGCATAGGAAGAATAAGCGTTTAACGCTTAAATACAAGGGAAATTTAATTGATTTTACTTCTTACTATTCGTGGAGTATTTCACTTAATAATCATGTATAATAGAGTGGAGGTGTGGTGTATGAAAATAGCTTTAGGTCAAATGAATGTTGTTGTAGGACAATGTGAACAAAACTTTATAAAGATGGCTTCTATGATTGCTTATGCAAAAGAGCGACATGCTGATTTTATAGTATTTCCAGAAATGTGTATAGGTGGTTATTGTCTTCAAGATAAGTGGACGGATAATCAATTTATGGAAACTTGTATTTCATATAATGATCGTATTAAGGCATTATCAAATGGAATTGGAATTGTGTTTGGAAATGTTGCTTTAAATTCAAGCGAAAAGGGTAGAGATGGTCGAATTGTACGTTATAATGCTGCTTATTTTTGTAAGGACAATGAATGGGTAAAGTCGACAGCGGGACAAATGTACTATATTAAACATTTATTACCAAATTATCGCATGTTTGATGAAGAAAGATATTTTCAAAGTGCATTAGCATTGAATGATAAAACTTGTGCACCATTTGTAACAACAATCCGTGGTAAAGAAGTAAAGATTGGAATTGAAATTTGTGAAGACCTTTGGAGTTTAGATTATTCATTTGATGTTACGGGTGAATATTTAAAACAAAATGTTGATCTTATCTTTAATCTATCTGCAAGTCCTTGGACAATTAACAAGGAAAGTTCTCGTGATAAACAAATTCAAGCACACATTAAAACTCATGGTAAGTTTGTGCCATTTATTTATACCAATGCCTGTGGAATGCAAAATACGGGCAAATCTATTTGCGTACTTGATGGAAATAGTAAGATTTATGATGAAAATGGAAATTGTATTGGTGGATGCAATGATGCATTTATAGAAGAATGTAAAATAGTTGATTTAAGTCAAAGTGAAGAGTGTCAGCATACAGAAGATAAACTTCTTAAAGCATTATCTACTGCAATAAAAGAAGTGGATCAACAAATGTTTAATGCACAAGTTAAATGGGTTATTGGTTTATCGGGAGGACTTGATAGTACAATTAATGCTTGTCTTTTAGTACATGCCTTAGGTCCAGAACGTATTCTTGGATACAATATGGCTTCTAAATATAATAGCGATATGACTAAGAATAACGCTAGAGATATGGCGGAAAGACTTGGTATAGAAATAAGAGAAGGTGCGATTGAAAAAGTTGTGAATGCAACAATTGATACAATGCATGATTATGGTTACGAAGGTGCAAATCAAGGATTAACACTTGAGAACATACAAGCTAGAATTCGTGGGCACTTACTTTCAACATTTGCATCACTTGTTGGAGGAGTTGTCATTAACAATGGAAATAAAGTGGAAGTTGCTTTAGGGTATTGCACTATGTATGGTGATTCAATTGGTGCTTTTTCTCCAATAGGAGATTGCACAAAAGTTCAGTTGTTTGAGTTAGGATATAGTTTAAATAAATACTTTGGTAAAGAAGTTGTTCCACTAAATTTATTACCTCAGATAGAGGGTGAGTCAATCAAATGGGATATGCCACCATCTGCTGAATTAAAAGATGCACAGCTAGATCCTATGAAATGGTTTTACCATGACTGGTTAATCTCAAAACTCATTGAATATCCAGGTTATCAAGTAGAAGAAATTATGTCATCTTATCTTGAAGGAAATCTATTGCAAACTGAAATAGGAAAATGGATGAAGTATTATGGTTTAGACAATCCAAAGTTGTTTATTGATGATTTAGAGTGGGTGATAAAAACAATGCAAAAAGCAGTATTTAAAAGATTGCAACTTCCACCAGCTGTTGTAGTTAGTAGAGGAAGTTTTGGAAATGATTTTAGAGAATCGCAAGTTCAATTCCAACCCTCAAATCGTTATATAGAATTAAGAAATAAAATTCTTAACATGGATGGTCAAAAATGAAAATTTGTACATATGCAAAGAAATGCGGTGGATGTCAATATCAAGGAATAGAATATGTAAAACAACTTGAAAACAAACAAGAAAAAATTAAATCTTTGTTTAAACCACATACTGTATTGCCAATTATTGGTATGGATAATCCTTATTATTATCGTCATAAGGTATTTGCAACATTTTCACTTAGTAAGACAAAAAAAGTTACGTGTGGGATTTATGAAGAAAATAGTCATCGTATTGTTCCGATTGAGGATTGTTTAATTCAAAATGAGAAAGCAAATGATATCCTTAAATCTATTTGTGAGATTGCAAGTAAGTTAAGAATACAACCGTTTAATGAAGACCGAGGAACTGGCGTTTTACGCCATGCTTACTTAAGGGTTGGTTACCACACAAATCAAATCTTGTTGGTTTTTGTTTTAGGTCAACAAGTGTTTCCTGGTAGTAAAGAGTTTATGAAATTGCTTCGTCAAAAACATCCAGAAATCACAACAATTTGTACGCAAGTTAATGCCAGACGTACAAGTGTTGTATTGGGAGAGAAAGAGAAAATTCTTTTTGGAAAAGGATATATTGAAGATGTACTCTGTGGGGTTAAATTTCAAATTTCAAGTAAGTCATTCTATCAAGTTAATCCTGAACAAACTGAAAAACTTTATTCAAAAGCAATTGAACTTGCTAATATAAATAAGAATGATATTGTTTTGGATGCTTATTGTGGTATTGGAACCATTTCACTAATTGTTGCTAATTCTGCAAAAGAAGTAGTAGGAGTAGAGCTAAACAAAGTAGCGATTAAAGATGCTATGATCAATGCAAAACTAAATCAAATTAAGAATGCCAAATTCTATGCAGAAGATGTATCATATTTCATGCGTGATTATGTTCAAGAGATGAAAGATGTGGATGTAGCAATTATTGATCCGCCACGTAGTGGATCTGATGAAAACTTTCTTACTCTTCTAGCAAGCTTAAAAGCAAAAACCATTGTGTATGTATCTTGTAATCCAATAACACAAGTAAGAGATATAAAAGTACTTGAGAAAAGAGGTTATGTGATATCAACAATTCAACCAGTAGATATGTTTCCATTTACTGAACATATCGAAAACATTGTTCTGATGGTTAGAAAATAAAAGATATTCAATAAACTATACCCCTTGTCAAGGACACAAGAATAAAAGATATGAAGCAGGTGAATAAAAATCATCTGCTTTTACTATAAATAAATGATTGATTGAGGAACAATCACAGGCAGATATTTCACCAATGTTTTATCTGTCAGATACTGATCAACTTCATAAGGAGTCTTCTTATGAAGTCGTTTCTGTGGTCGATCGTAATTATAGTAATTGATATAATCAGTTATCGCAAAAGCCATTTCCTCATAAGTCCTATACTTCTTTAAATCCATTTCTGTTTTTAATATCGCAAAGAATGATTCTTGTGGTGCATTATCCCAACAATTACCTCTTCTAGACATCG
>NZ_FUWY01000001.1 GCF_900167375.1 Anaerorhabdus furcosa | reverse complement strand
TTTCATTTTCAAAGGTTAATTTTCTCTTTTTTCCTTTTGAACTATTCTCTTTACGACTAAATCCTTCAGGTCGCATTGCTTGTTCCCGCATTCTAGTTGTCAATGAACCAACTCGCTTTGGTCCTAATATTTTGGGGCTAATTCCTAATTTGTTTAGTGCTTCTATTGGTGATGCTCCTGTATTGAGTAAACCTGTAAATTCATTCTTAAAATCATCTGTAAATCGTACATTTGCTTCACTGATTTTCTTTACATACTTGCTTTTTCTTAATTCTTCTATTTGTTCTTTACTAAAATAATTTCTTCCCATATTTTCTTTCCTCTTCTAAAGTATACTAAAACCCCGTAAGGTAGTCACTTTTTATCTAGTGTCTTCCTTACGGGGTATAGTTTATTATTAACTAAATCATTCTTTTTATTTTCTATTTTTACTTCTTCAAATTGGAAATTTTTTGTTTCATATTTCTTTGCGTACAAGATAAGAATTATTGGGAATAACGAACAGAAGATAACCGACACAGGTAGGTATAATTGTTCAGATAAGAAAAATGAGCTCACTACAATTAAAAACATTCCAAAACATCTACCCGCTGATAAATATATTTCTTTTGCGATTACTCGACCACATAAGTTTTCATTTTTCTCATAACGTTGAATATTATTCATCATAATAACTTGATATGGATTTGCATACAATGGTGTTGCTAAAGCATTTACAATTCCATAATAAATTGCTCCAAACATATTTGGAAAAATAACAAGTGCTATTGTGCTAGACGAGATAAGCACAGCACCTATCCAATAACATTTATATAAATTTCCAGTATTCATTTTCTTAGACAGGATATAGTAAGCTGCTATTGAAACAACCGCAAACACCGTTAGAAGTGAACTGTATAAACCTCCTGATCCTCCTGTTGCATTATAAACTAATAAGCCTGCTAGAGTTAAAATCAAGGAATCTCTCATCCCATATAAGAAAGTAGAAGTCATACAATAACGCCAACGTTGATCTTTTAATATACATAGATTTTTCAAAACAGAAAATTTTTGTCTTGAGTTATTTGCTTTTATTTTAAATGCAGCTACACTCATCACAACATAAACCACTATAACTATTTTAAAGATATTCATGTACCCATCAACATCTGTTGCTGCCATGTCAATCATGATGGTTGCAAATAATGGTGCAAATAGATTAGCAACATTATTGAATATTCCTAAATTACTTACATATGCTGCACGTGATTTATCGGTTGATACAATTTGATTTAAACTATTTACACTGAGCCAAAAGAATCCTTCTCCCGACCCAACTAAAGCCGCTACAATAAAAACTAAATTTGGATTACTTTCAAATAAATTGTTTGCAGATAAAACATAAACTAAAGATAGGATGGTAATAAATAATCCCATGATTAATGTTTGACTGTAATTTTTTCTTTGTGCCCACTTACCACCTATTGTAAAGAACAATGGAAAGAGTCCTATACGAATCATACAATATATTGTCATGACTACAAGTGACCCTGTATATGCATATAGATATACATTGACAAATACTGCTGACATGGTGTTTCCTAACGTCCATAACCCCGAAATTAAACAAACTAGTTTTTCATTTTTACTCATAAAATTTCACTTTTCTTTTCCCTATTAATTGACAGTATAGCATTACATTATCTTAATGTACATAATATTGTATATTATTTTAAAAATAAAAGATAGAAAGATTTATCCGTCTATCTTTTGAAAAATATCCAATGCTTCTTTTACTGAATTTACAATCGTTGTCGCTTCCTTTTTTACTTCCTCAGTGGCATGATTCATGCAGTAACTATTTTTAAAATTAACAAACATACTCACATCATTTTCTGTATCACCCACTACACCTACGAAGTGCTCAGGAATATTATACATTTCAGCAAGTTCCTTTACTCCATTTCCTTTACTACATCCCTTTAAAGTCATATCAATTAAATCGACATCCGACAATACAATTTCTAATTCATTCCCCAAATACTTTTTCAAAATTTCTTTTACTTTATTTACTTCATTTGGATTAACTAGAGCCATGATTTTAGTAACATGATAGTTTGGTCCTTCTTTATAACGTTCTGCAAATTTTTCTAAGAACTCTCCATTATGATTTGAGTTTTTATCATCAAAGGGATAACAACTAGTTGGTACATAAAAGAAACCTTCATCTGCATTAATCGAAACCGTTAAGTTCAGTTTTTCTTCTTTTGCAATATCTTGAACTTTTTTCACCAACTTATTTGGAATAATATGTTTTCTTTGTCGATCTTGTATTTTGATAACTGCTCCATTGTTTCCAACATAATCAATTTCAAAACCAAGTACTTGTTCAAGTTCTTCTTTATAATCAATTCCTCTTGCAGTGGCAACCGCAAAAATATTTCCACTTCTAACAAATTCTTTAATAGCAGTTTTATTCTCTTCACTAACACCTGCAGAATATTGATCACCAATTTTTAATAGCGTTCCATCTAAATCAGAAACAAGAAGCTTTACTTGCATTCAATAGCCTCTCGTATATGTCCTTTTGCTGCTTCTAATTTTTTACTAGCTTCTTCAAAATTACAATTCAGTAAAATCATTGCGATTGCTGTTTTCACTTTTCCATTTGAATCTATTCTAGCTTTTTGCGCTTCTTCTTTTGTACATCCGGTAGCTTCCATAATTATCTTCTCAGCACGTGCTACTAATTTTTCATTTGTTTGCATTACATCTACCATCAAGTTTTGATAAACTTTACCACAGCGAACCATTGTTCCTGTTGAGATCATGTTGCAAATCATTTTTTGAGATGTTCCAGATTTTAATCTTGTTGATCCTGTTAATACTTCTGGTCCATTATCTGGTTCAATCGCTACTTGCGCTACTTGACCAACTTTTGAGTTTTTATTGCACGCAACCGCAACAGTCTTGCAACCAAGATTATTCGCATATTCTAAAGCACCAATTACATATGGTGTTCTTCCACTTGCAGCCAAACCAATAACGACATCCTTGTTTGTGCAATTAATATTCTTTAAATCCTCTACCCCTAATTCAGGTTTATCTTCAGCACCTTCAACAGCTTTAATGAAAGCTTTTTCCCCACCTGCAATTAAACCAACAACAAGATCTGGAGACACACCAAATGTAGGTGGACACTCAACTGAATCTAACAATCCTAGTCGTCCACTTGTTCCAGCTCCTATATAAATAATTCTTCCTCCATTTTCAATTGCATTAGCGCACCATTCAATAGTTTGTGCAACTTGAGGTAAAACTTCCTTTACCCCTTTCACAACATTTAGATCTTCTTCATTCATGATTGTTACAATTTCCAATGGTGTTTTACAATCCAATTCCATTGTTTTTGGATTACGTGTTTCTGTAGTTAATTTCGTTAAATCTAGCATAAATTTCCTCCATTTTAAATTATTATATCATATCAATATACAAAATTATATACATTGGTGTATATTGATGTATAATGATTACAAATACTTGCGAGGAGATAAAGCTATGAAATATTCTATAAAAACAATAACTATTGACTCACCATTTCCAATTAAACAATCTGGATTTATCCAACAAGTTAATCCAATTAGTCAAGTTCACGACGATTTACATGCACGTATCCTTTCTTTCGAAGATAATGATAAAATTCTTTTTCTATTATCTTGTGATAATCTAGGATTTAGAATTCATGTACAAGATGAAATAGAAAGACAACTTACATTAAGAAAAGAAAAACAATGTCATGTTATTCTTTCATCAACACATACTCATTTTGCACCTGATCCTCATGATGAAAAATACCAAGCTTTTTTCATCGATAAAATAGTTCAAGCATGTATTTCGTTAGAATATACTGAATCAAATTTATTTATGTGTTATCAACATGAAAAATTTGATAAAGTTGGCAGAAGTCGTATATCAAATCATACTGCTAATGTTGTTCTTCAAACATTATCTATTTACGATGGTGATAAGAGAGTTATTACTTGTATTACACACAACTGTCACCCTACAATTTTAAATGGTGATACTCCATTCTTTTCAAGCGAATATCCTGGATACACTCTTCAACATCTTAGTGACATGTACAAAGAAACTTTCTTCACTTTCTTTCAAGGAGCTAGTGGTGATATCAGTTCTCGATTCACTCGTATTTCTCAAGACTATGCAGGAGTTGAATATCTAGGTAATATCCTTGTTAATGAAGTAAACACAATGTTGTTCAATGAAAAGAATTTTAAATCTTTTGATTCAATAGATTTTACTGCGAAGGATTTACCACTTGAACATGACTTTACCCCTATTGATTTATCATTAATTCCAGATGGTTTAACAGATAGAGAGAAAGAAACAATAAACATTGGTATCAAAGTAAGGGAAGAACTATTAAAGAATCCTGAGCAACTAAATAAAGAAGTACGAATTTCTAGAGTTAAGCTTGGTGAAATCAAATTGATTTTCTCCCCTAATGAATTATTCAGTTATTATACTAAAGCTATTAACGAAGATGATTCAATGCTTATCTGTTATTCAAATGGCTATTCACCTTATGTAACTGGTATTAACGAAAACTTTATAACTTACGAAAAATTTACTGATACTCTTACACCTGCTACAAAACACGCACTATTCGATTTAATAAAAGATCTATCAAACAATTAAAAACACTTGATATATATTCAAGTGTTTTTAATTTCTTTCTCCATGTATTTGATATCAGTTTCTTCACTGGTATCTTTTCTTTTTCTTATTTCTTTCAATACATAGCCTTGTTTTTGCCAGAAAGTATAACCTTTCATATTATTCATCAAAACACCCAACGCTATTTTTTTATATGCATTTGAATCAATTACTTTTTCTATCAGTTCATAAAACCTTTTACCATACCCCTGTTTATGGTGCTCTCCGTCAATCATTAGTAATCCGATAAATGATGTTTCTTTATCAGGATAACCAAATATAACATCTGATATCCCAATACATTTATCCTCTTCAAACGCCCCATAAAGAGTTTTATTTTCTTCCATTATGCCCGGTGGCCTACAACTCAACATATCTTCTGCTACTTTTCTTGATACTTCATCGTTGGACATTTTATTATATTCATCATTGGACAGTAGGCAATTATATATATCCTCTACATTTTCCTTTGTTAATTTTCTTATTTCCATAACAATTTCTCCTTAAATATATTATAATATGTTTCACGTGAAACAAAAAGAAGTAGTTTCCTACTTCTTAATGATTTCTTTTCCACCCATGTACATTCTAAGTGCCACCGGAATTTTTACACCACCATCTTCCATTAGATTATTCTCTAAGAAAGCAATCAACGTTCTTGGAGGTGCTACTACCGTATTATTAAGTGTATGCGCGAAATACTTGCCATTCTCACCGTTTACCCTTATACCCAATCGTCTTGCTTGTGCATCACCTAAATTCGAACAGCTTCCTACTTCAAAGTATTTCTTTTGTCTTGGCGACCAAGCTTCAACATCACAACTCTTTACTTTTAAATCAGCTAAATCTCCCGAACAACACTCTAATGTTCTTACTGGAATATCCAATGTTCTGAAGAATTCAACCGTATACTTCCACATTTTATCATACCATTCCATACTTTCTTCTGGTTTGCATACAACAATCATCTCTTGTTTCTCAAATTGATGAACACGATACACACCTCTTTCTTCAAGACCGTGTGCTCCTACTTCTTTTCTAAAACAAGGAGAATAACTTGTTAATGTGTGAGGTAGTGATTTTTCATCTAAAATTGTATCAATAAACTTACCAATCATTGAATGTTCAGATGTACCAATTAAATACAGATCTTCACCTTCTATTTTATACATCATATTTTCCATCTCAGCAAAGCTCATTACACCTGTAACAACATCACTACGAATCATAAATGGAGGAATACAGTATGTAAATCCTTTATCAATCATAAAATCTCTTGCATAGGAAAGAATAGCTGATTGTAAACGTGCAATATCCCCCATTAAGTAATAGAAGCCATTTCCACTTGTTTTTCTAGCACTATCAAGATCCACACCAGATAATGCTTCCATTATCTCAGCATGATATGGTATTTCAAAGTCAGGTACAATAGGTTCTCCAAATTTTTCTATTTCTACATTTTCAGAATCATCTTTTCCTAAAGGTACACTTGGATCGATAATATTTGGAATAGTAAGCATGATTTTTTTAATACTAGCCTCTAATTCTATTTCTCTTTCTTCTAATATTTTAATTTCGTCTCCAATATGAGCGATAGCCTCTTTAACCTCTTGAGCTTTATCTTTAAGTCCTTGTTGCATCAAAGAACCAATTTCTTTTGATTTGGTATTTCTTAACGCACGCAAATCATCAGCTTTAGTCTTTATTTCTCTAAATTCCTTATCCAATTGAATAACTTCATCAACTAATACCAATTTCCCATCTTGAAACTTCTTTTTGATATTTTCTTTTACCAAATCAGCATTTTCTCTAATCAATTTAATATCTAACATATTCTTTCCTCCTCAAAATAAAAAGATATCTTCCATCAAGGGACGATATCTCGTGTTGCCACCCTCGTTGTAATTGTTTCACGTGAAACAATTACCACTCAATGCATTTAACGATGCCCCGTAAAGTTTTACTTTAACTCAAAGGTAGATTTCAATCCCAGATGCAATAGCTTTCACCAACCGCTATTTCTCTACAACCATATTAGAATTTACTTATCCTTCTCAACGATTTGTAATACCATTTAATCACCCTCACTTAGGTTTGTCAAGGCTTGTTTAACAGTGTTATAATATTTAATGAAAGACGGTGAACATATGAAGAAATTAATAGTAATCTTATCCATATTCCTCCTAGTTACAGGTTGTTCAACAAAAACAAATGAACCAAAAGAAATGACTTTTGATGAAAGAATGTTAATGCTAATCCAAGAGTGCATTTCTGATTACAATACAAGTGTGGCAGCAGATTCAATAATTCACACACTTGATACCCCTCCTCTACCAGTAGAAATTGAAACTATTACTCAAATAGAATCTCTTAAAGATCTAAAAACTAGAGAAGATGATCATAGCAATGCAAAATATATAGCTGAACTTGATTTAAATCCATACAAAATGGTATTTCATATTTATGGAGAATGCGACAGTTTTTGGGCATGTGGAGAAGCAAGTTTTGAAGTAGATATAGATACAATTTATCCAGATAACCCAAAACTTGCTAGTACAAAAACTATACTAGATGAATTGCTCGCAAAAGATCGCAAAGCATTTGATTATTTATACGGAATTGGTGTTGAATTAGCAAATCAAGAAAGTGAAAAATATCCTGGTTACTATCAAGTCATTAATACAGCAGAAATTGAAAATCCAACTTCAATTGACCAAATTAAAAATTATGTTGAACAAGTTTTTGATATAAATTTCATTTCACAATTCTATGCTGAAGTATTTGAATCTGAGTCTCCTATTTATATTGAAGATAACGGTGTACTTTATTGTATACAAAATGTTCCAAGTATAACTGATGAACAAGTTTTTAATACTTCATTAATTATTAGTTCAAAAGAAATTGAAAATCAGATTTTAGTTGATATCGTTTCATCTTATGGTGATATTATTGATCCTGAACTAAAACGAATAATTATCACAAAAACAGAAAATGGTTATCGCTTAGGTGGTTTATATTAACTTGATTTAATTTCAAGTTTTATTACAAAAAAATACCCTCTCATTTCGTATTTTCGTGGGTTACTGTCCACAAAAATAATTTCGATGCAAATAAGAGGGTTTTTATTTGCTTTAAAAACGTAAAAAATAGCGATTATTCCTCGCTATTTTCACTATTTTCACTAATATTTTCTACCGCATCCAAATCTGCATTTTCTTCTACTTCTTCTGATTTTTCTACGATAGCAATTGTAGATACTTTACTTGCATCACTTGTTGAAATTAATCGTACACCTTGAGCTCCTCGACCATATGTCGAAACTTGTTCAAGTCGAATTCTAATTACAATTCCATCGTCAGTCATGATCATACAATCTTCATCACCATTTACAGCTTTGAGTGAAACAAGTGCTCCATTCTTTTCTGTAATCTTCAACGTCATGACACCTTTTGCTCCACGCTTAGTCATACGGTAATCTTCAAGAGGAGATTTTTTTCCATATCCTTTTTCTGAAATAACTAAGATATAATTTCCCTCATGATTTGTTGACATACCAATAACTTTTGAACCATCGACATTAAATCCTCTAACACCAGAAGCAGTTCTTCCCATTGCACGAATATCTGTTTCTTTGAATCGGATAGCTTTACCATTGCTTCCTGCAATAATAATTTCATCGTCTCCTGTTGTTGGTTTAACACCAATTAGTTCATCGTCTTCTTTTAATGTAATTGCAATTTTTCCTGATTGTCGAATATTTTCAAACTCATCAACTGATACACGTTTTACAATTCCATTTTGTGTTACGAAGAACAAGAATTTATTTTCATTATCTTGTTTTTTAATTGCGACTAATGCTTTTACTTTTTCTTCTTTATCTAAATTCAATAAATTAACAACTGGAATTCCTTTTGATGTTCTACTTGATGAAGGAACATGATAACCTTTTAAGCGATATACTTTTCCTTTATTTGTAAATGCCATTAGGAAATCATGTGTAGACATTGATAAGAACTGATCAATGATATCATCTTCATTTACTGCCATTCCTTTTACACCTTTACCCCCACGGTTTTGTACGCGGTAAGTATCTGCAGGAATTCGTTTAATGTAACCATTGATTGTCATCGTAATTACAATATCTTCAACTGGAATTAAGTCTTCATCTTCCATATCGATATCACCTTCAATGATTTCAGAACGACGTTTATCACCATATTTTTCTTTGATTTCTGTAAGTTCTGTTTTGATTATATCTACTACACGAGAATGATTCGCAAGGATGTCTTTACAATCCATAATGAATGCCATTAAGTCGTTGTATTCTCCTTCAATCTTTTCTCTTTCCAATCCAGTTAAACGTCTAAATTGCATATCAAGAATTGCTTTAGCTTGAATTTCAGATAAACCAAAATTTTCCATTAATCTTGGCATAGCTTCTGTTGCATCTTTAGAATTTCTAATTGTACTTATTATTTCATCAATATGATCTAATGCAATTTTTAATCCTTCTAAAATATGCGCACGATCTTCTGCTTTCTTTAATTCAAATTTTGTTCTTCTTACAGTTACTTCAATTTGATGTTCAATGTAATATTTTAATATATCGCGAATTCCTAATTGCTTAGGTTCATTGTTTACTAACACTATATTGTTTACACCAAAAGAAGATTGTAACGCTGTCATTCTAAATAGTTGATTTAGAATAACATCTGCTTGCACATCTTTTCTAAGTTCAATTACAACACGAATACCTTCACGATTTGATTCATCACGTAAATCTGTAATTCCATCAATTAATTTTTCTCTTACAAGAGAGGCAATCTTTTCAACAAGATTTGCTTTATTAACCATGTATGGAATTTCAGAAACAACGATTCTTGGTTTACCATTTTGTAGTTCATCAACTTCAGTTTTAGAACGCATAATGATACTACCACGTCCTGTTTCATAAGCTTGTTTAATTCCAGAGCGTCCTAAGATATATGCCCCTGTAGGAAAGTCTGGTCCTGTGATATAGTTTTCCATTAATTCTTGAACTGTAATATCTGGATTTTCCATTAACGCAATTGCTGCATCAATTGATTCCACCAAGTTATGTGGAGCCATGTTTGTTGCCATACCAACCGCGATACCTGTAGTACCATTAACTAATAAATTTGGAAAGCGACTTGGAAGTACTTCTGGTTCTCTTTCCTCACCATCATAGTTATCAACCCAGTTCACTGTTTCTTTTTGAATATCTTTTAATAACTCAGTTGAAATTTTTGACATACGTGCTTCAGTATAACGCATCGCAGCTGCACCATCACCATCGATTGATCCAAAGTTTCCATGACCATCTACAAGTGGATAGCGATAACTAAATTCTTGTGCCATACGAACCATTGTTTCATAAACAGCAGTATCACCATGCGGATGATATTTACCAATAACTTCCCCAACGATACGTGCTGATTTTTTGTGTGGTTTATCCGGTGTCATACCTAAATCATTCATCGCATATAAAATACGACGGTGAACAGGTTTCATTCCGTCACGTACATCTGGAAGTGCACGTGCTACAATTACTGACATGGAATAATCTAGAAAAGAGTTTCTCATTTCATGTGATACATCGGTAGATTTTATTTTGCCATGATTAAACGTATCTGGATTATATTTGTTGTCTTCCATTTAATGATTCCCCCTTCCCTAAATATCTAAGTTCTTAACGAACTGTGCATTTTCTACAATAAAGTTTTTACGTGGTTCTACTTCATCACCCATTAACATACTGAACACTGAATCTGCATCAATTGCATCTTCAATTTCTACTTTAATTAATGTACGTACTTCTGGGTCCATTGTTGTTTCCCAAAGCTGCTCTGGATTCATTTCCCCCAACCCTTTATAACGTTGGATAGATAAACGATCTCCTAATTCTTTTTTAATTACTTCTAATTCATCATCACTATATGCATAACGTACAGCATTCCCCTTTTGTGCTTTATACAAAGGTGGTTGTGCAATATAAATATACCCTTGTTCAATAACTGGTTTTAAATAACGATAGAAGAACGTTAACAATAATGTACGAATATGAGCGCCATCGACATCGGCATCGGTCATAATTACAATCTTATGATAACGAAGCTTACTTGTATCAACTTCATCACTCACACCACATCCAAAAGCTGTAATCATTGAACGTATTTCAGCATTTTCAAATATACGATGTAATCTTGCCTTTTCAACGTTTAGAATTTTACCTCTTAGTGGAAGAATTGCTTGGAATTTACTATCACGTCCTTGCTTAGCACTTCCACCCGCTGAATCTCCTTCGACAATATATATTTCAGAGATACTTGCATCTTTGCTTGAACAGTCTGCTAACTTACCTGGTAAACTAGAAATTTCTAAAGCACCTTTACGTCTTGTTAATTCACGTGCTTTCTTTGCAGCCAATCTTGCTTTAGATGCTACTGTTGCCTTATCTAAAATTATTTTAGCTTCATTCGGATTTTCTAATAAAAAGCGTTGTAAGCTATTTCCAAATATATTTGAAACAATTTTACGAACTTCACTGTTTCCCAATTTTGTTTTTGTTTGTCCCTCATATTGAGGATCTGGATGTTTCACTGAAATGATTGCCGTTAACCCTTCACGAACATCATCTCCTTGTAAGCTATCTTCATCTTTCTTGATGATTCCAGCTTCCTTAGCATAAGTATTAATAACACGATTTAAAGCAAGTTTAAATCCTTCTTCGTGTGTTCCACCTTCATTTGTATTGATGTTGTTACAGAATGTATAAATATTAGGTACATAGCCATCATTGTATTGCATTGCAATCTCAACTTGGATTCCCTCTTCAACACCTTCACAATAAATAATATCTTCATGAATTGCAGTTTTATTTTTATTTAAATAAACGATGTATTCTTTTAATCCACCCTCATAATGAAATACTTCAGTTATTTTAGCTTGATCTTCAATTCTTTCATCTGTGAATATAATTCGAATTCCTTTATTCAAAAAAGCAATTTGTCTTAAACGATCTCTTAACACATTATGATCATAGGCAGTTGTTTCTTGGAATATTGTTGGGTCTGCTTTAAAACGAACAGTTGATCCATGTTTTTCAAGATCGCATGTTCCTACAACTTTAAGAGGTACAGCAGTTTCTCCGCCATTTTCAAATCGAACAAAATGTACTTGTCCTCCATTGTATACACTTACTTCTAACCACTCACTCAACGCATTAACTACAGAAGCTCCAACTCCATGAAGTCCTCCTGATACTTTATATGCACCACCACCGAATTTACCTCCGGCATGTAGAACTGTAAAAATTGTTTCTACTGTTGAAATACCAGTCTTCTCATGAATACCAGTTGGCATACCACGACCATCATCTTTGACAGTAACAACATTATCCTTATCAACAATAACTTCGATTGTTGTTGCATAACCTGCTAAAGCTTCATCAATCCCATTATCTACGATTTCCCAAACAAGGTGATGTAATCCTCTTCCAGAAGTTGATCCAATATACATCCCCGGACGTTTTCTTACAGCTTCTAACCCCTCTAAGACTTGGATATCACTCTCATTATAAGAATGATCTACTTTGTTATCAAATTCAGTCATTGTTACCCTCCTTGGCTTGCATTTGCCCATTTTCCACTACATAAATAAATGGCATACTTTTTAATTCATCAAATCCTTCAACTAACTCTGTGGTTGTAATTATTGTTTGACAATAATTATCCAACAACTTAAACAAGTTAATTCTCTTTTGACTATCTAATTCAGATAGAACATCATCTAGTAGCAAAACAGGAATTTTATTTTCAATTCTTTTTATATATTCAACAAGAGAAAATTTAAGCGCTAAAATCACCATTCTTTTCTGACCCTGTGAACAAAACATTTCAACTTTCTTACCATTCATTATGAAATAAAAATCATCACGATGTATGCCGATTGAAGTCATTTTATATAACAAATCTTTTTCTTTATTTTTGTTATATAATTCTCTTAAATCTTTTTTCATTTGATCAAGACTTGTAATTTCAATACAAGATTCATATACCATCTCAATTAAACTATTTTGTTTTGATAAGAAATTATAAAACTTACTAATTGTTTGATTGCATAATTCAAAGAATTTCTTTCTTTCAATAAGAATCTGAATTTGACATTCAATCATTTGATTTTCCAATACAACCAAATAAGATTCATCAACACGATTCATCTTTAAACATGTATTTCTTTCTTTAAGTAATTTTAGATATTTCGATAAATGAAACATATATTGACTAGAACATTTACCAATTTCAATATCCATAACTCTCCTTCTTTCTTTTGGAGAATCATCAAATATTTCTAAATCACTAGGAGAAAACAAAACCACATTTAACTTTCCAATAAAGTCACTACTTTTTGAAACAGGTTGCGAATTAATTAATAAAGTCTTTCCTTTTTGATAAATTACAGCACCTATCTTTTTTTCTTTTTCATCTAAAATTGTACACTCTAGATTACATAATTCTTTATCGTCCTGAATCATTTGTTGATCATACAATAAACGATGTGAACGAGTAGTTGATAAAAAGACAAGACTTTCTAATATATTCGTTTTTCCTTGTGCGTTTTGGCCTAACAAAACAGTAATTCCTTCTTTAAATTTAAGAGTACAAGAACTAATATTTCTAAAATTTCGAAGTTTTAATTCTTTAATTATCATTTTTCAATAATAAACTTTTTACCATGAATCTTTATGACATCATTTGGATATAATTTTTTTCCTCTACGATTTTCTTCTTGATCATTTACTAAAACTTTTTCGTTAGCTAAAAAGTACTTAACTTCTCCTCCTGAACTAACTAAATCTTCCATTTTCAATAACTGTGATAAAGTAATAAAATCAGTATTAATTTTTGTCATAAATATTCCTCTTTTTTAGGCACAAAAACCCTATTAAATTATACCACAAAAACATCAAAATATGTGCATTTTATCAAGCTTTTTTTACACTTTTTACTAATTTAAAATGAATCAAAAAAGTCTTTACTTTTATTTCATTTATTTCCTAATACTTATTCAAATTTCTTGATTGTTTTTACTTCACTTATTCTTACTTTGTCTAGAATAAATAAGCTAATTGGATTAATTCATTACGTTTTGTTATAATCGTAAGAAAGGAGAGTTATTTATGTTAAGACATGTAGAAAAAAAAGATGAATCTTTGTTTATGGAACTGTGTGATGAATTTTATCATTCTGATGCCGTTTTAGAACCAATTCCAGTATCTTATATACAAGATACATTTAATGAAATTATTCGCTCAAAAGACTATCTAGAATGCTTTATATTAGAATTTAATAATGAACCAGCCGGATATGCTTTACTAAGTAAATCATTTTCACCAGAAGTTGGTGGCCCAAGTATCTGGTTTGAAGAAATTTATGTAAGACCTAATTACCAAGGTAAAGGATTAGGTAAAGAAGTCTTTGCCTATGTAAATGCGAATATAAAAGCAGCCCGCTATCGTCTAGAGGTAGAAGAAGACAACCAACGAGCTATAGCTCTATATGAACGCTTAGGATACAAAGTACTACCTTATATGCAAATGGTAAATGATAGAAAAGAAAACAACGATTAATTATCGTTGTTTTTTATGAATAAGTTCTTACTGGTAATACCAATTGAAGAATTGAATCATCTTCATTGTTCTTAATAACAAATGGTTTCATTTCACCACTAAATTGAATTTTAACTGTTGTAGTAGATAAAGTACGAATAGCTTCAAATACATATCTTCCACTAAAACTTATTTCTATTGGATCGCCAGTATAAGAAATTACATTCAATCTTTCTGTAGATGAACCAACTTCTTGCGATTTACTTGAAATAACAACTTCTTTAGAATCAGCACTCAATTTTACAATTGAAATCCCTTCATTTTTAATAAATGATGCACGATCAATAGCATTAAGAATATCACGACTATCAACAATCATTTCATGTAAAAATTCAGTAGGTACTAATCTTTCAGTTTCAGGATATGAACCATCAATTAAGCGTGTTTGAATTAATGTATTACTAATCCAAAATTGTGCTTTCTTATCAGAAACACAAACATTAACTTTACCATCTTTATCAATTGTCTTCACAATTTCATTTAAACTCTTAGCAGGAATAGTAATATTAAAATTATTATCACCTTCTAATTCAATTTCTTTTCTAGCTAAACGATAGCTATCTGTTGCAACACATTCAAGCTTACCACCTTTGCATCTAAAGTTAACACCAGTTAATACTGGTCTTGTTTCTTTATCACTTGTAGCAAAACTTGTTTGATTAATAACTTTCATTAAAACATCTGCATCCATATCAAATTGTTGACTTGGTTTTGAAAAATCAATTGCAGGATAATCACTGCTTCTCATACCATTAATTTTGTATTCTGCAGAAAGTCCACTAATTTTTGTTAATGATCCATCAACGATTTCAAAATTAATTTCATCAGCATCAATTTTTCTAACGATTTCTAAAATGTATTTAGCTTCAATAACAATCGATCCTGTTTCTTTTACAATTAAGTTTAAATCTTCATCATCATTATTCAAAATCTTTTGAATAGAAATATCTGAATCACTTCCTGTTAAAATAATATGATCATCATTTACTTCAATTTTAATTCCTGATAAAGAAGGTAATGGAGAATTTGCAGAGATTGCTCTTGAAACTACTTGTAATGCATTGTAGAAAATTCTCTTCGATACTTTGAAATTCATAGTGGCCTCCTAGTATATATAAATAGTTTTTAAAGAATTATTACTATTAAGACTGTGGAAAAGTGGAAAACTTCCAAATCGCCTTATTTTATAAGTATATTTTAACACTTTTCTATGTGAAATAAAAGCGTAAAAGTGTGTAAAGTTCAAGACTTAATAATTTTTTCAATTTCATTTAAAGCTTGTAAATAAGCACCACTAGCTTTACTTTGTTTTTCAACTTTCTCACAAGAACTCATTACTGTAGAATGATCTCTACCACCAAATTCTTCACCAATTTTAATGTAAGGTAAATCAAGTAACTTACGACACATGAACATAGCAATCTGTCTAGCGGTTGAAATGTTTTTAGTCCGTGTCTTACTTGTTAGTTGTTGCTTTGTTAATCCATAATATTCAGATACACATTTTATAATTTTTCGAACGGTTATACCCGACTTATCAGAAACAAGCACTTGACCTCTTAAAGCGTTGGTAGCCGTATCAAAACGAATCTTTCCATCATCTTTTTGAAACTCAATCGCATAGAATAGAACTCGATTTAAAGCCCCTTCTAACTGTCTTACGTCACGATTGAAGTTAGATGCTATAAAAGATAAAGCTTCTTCATCTATATTTCTTGATTCAAATGCAGAATTACTCATCTTTAATTTTAGAATTGCTAAAGATGTCTCAAATTCAGGAGAATCAATACCAACAGATAAACCTGAAGAGAATCTACTAATCAAACGATCTTCAAGTCCTTTAATTTCAGTAGGTAAACGATCAGAAACGATACAAATTTGCTTACGATTATTAACTAATTCATTAAATATAGAGAAAAATATCTCATGTGATTTCTCTTTACCAGCAATAAATTGAATATCATCAATCAATAAAACATCAATTGAATACATATACTTCTTAAAGGCATCGATTTTACCTAATTTGATAGAATTAACAACATTATCTACAAATTTATTTGAATCTGTATAATATACTTTTTTACTAGGTTCATTTTTCTTTACATAATTACCAATAGCACAAAGCAAATGACTTTTACCTAATCCAGAATTACCATAAATAAACAAAGGATTAAACAAGTTACCAGGATTATATGCACAAGCTAGTGCTGCAGAGTGACTTTCCCGATTACAATCACCAACAATGAAATTCTCAAAGGTTCTATCTTCTCTTAAAGGGCTACTATCAAATGATTCATCCATTGATTCAATAATATTGACTTCATTTGTATTATCAACAAAGCGTGTTAAATCTTTTTCTAATATAATATCGCATTGCAATTTTGTAGGTGCGTTTAATATATCTTCTAATGTAGTAGAAATTAAATCAATTTCATTCATTAATAAAGTTTTATGAATAAACGAAGCAACAGAAATAAGAGCTTTCTTCTCATTTAAATCAACAAGGTTTGATTCCTTATAAAAATTATCAAATACGAAGTTATCTACACGTCCAGAAGTCCCAATTGATTCAAGAGTTCTCGACCAAATTTCATTCAAATAAAAAGAATTGTTAGTCATAAAAATAGTTGCCCCTTCCTTATAAATTTTCACTAAATAAATATAAGTTGTAGGAACATTATAGCATGTTAAATCTAGGTAAAAAACAGCAAATTGTGGAAAACTTTTTTTATCCACAACAGAAAAATAAATAAAGAGTGATAATTACTAACTATTTTTGAGTTTTCCACAATTTTCCACAACTTTAAAAAGGGGATAAATCGTGGAAAAGTTTACCACATAGATATAGATTGTGGAAAATGTGGGAAAATCGAATGTGCCTTGAAGTTATCTCCATTTATCAACAATCAAAATACGCGATAAATAAAGGGTATTTTAGTGTTTTCAACAGTTTTCCACAATTGTGGAAAACTAATGATTGTGGATTGTGATTTCATTGTTGAAAACTCTAAAATATTGTGGATTTCTCATATGATTCGAAGTTAATTTTTTCAACAATTAAAAAAATCATCGGTTATATGTTAGTTTTCCACATAACCGATGAGAATTAAAGCGTTATAAAGCGGTTTCAAGCTAATTTAATGTAGTAGAATGTATTTTGAATCAAATGCTCTATCACGTCTTAAAATGAAGTTAAATTAGAATTTTAATTCTAGTCAAATCTATAGGTTTCACCACACGATAAATAGTGCATACAATCTAGCTTAGATGCTAAATATTCATAACTCTTTATGCCAGTGCAATGGCAAGTGTAAAATTCTATATTTGGATAATTTTCTAACTCCAAAATGATTTGATCAAGTAGTGGATAATTAATTTGTTTCTTTGTTGCTGGATAAGCTAAATGATATCCACCAACACAAATATGAGGATTTACTTCTTTAGCTTTTTCGAGAATATTAATTAAACCTGCATGTCCACATCCCATAATAAGGGCAGTTGTATTTTCATTGATGATTAAATTTTGTTCATGAAGAAAATTATCTTTCCCCTCTTTTGTATAAAGATGATCATTTTCAATAGATCGACATTTGCTTATATTGCTTACTACAAATAAAGTTAATTCATCATCAATTTTTAAATCACCATCCACAAGAATAACTTGAGGATGATTTTCTAAATGCTGATCAATTCCAACACTAATTTTAAATAGACTAATTTTATTATAATGCTTCTCAAATGCTTTTCTTTGCACATAAATTTTTGCGGTATTATTTATATCTAGAAATCTTTTTAGAGCTCCTCCGTGATCATAATGACCATGAGATATGAAAACGACATCAATCATACGAAGATCAATATTCAATTTTTCTGCATTCTCAAATAAAGTTGAATCTGGTCCTAAATCAAATAGTATGTTGTGATGCTTTGTTTCAATAAATAAAGATAATCCATGAATCGGTTTTAAATCTGTGTGAGAAATATTCTCAACTAAAGCAGTAATTTTCATTATGTATACCTCAATACAAAGTATAACAAAAAAAGGGACAAAATTTATCATTCTGTCCCTTCTAATTAATTTGTAGTTCCTTTTTTATTTTCATCATACATAATCTTTAAGTGACGATGATTACCTTCACCTTCAGATTCTGTTTTGATATGATCCATTTCTCCTAAGAATTGATGAATTACTTTACGTTCATCGTTAGGCATTGGATCTAGAACTGCTTCAACTTTTGTTTTTTGTACAGTTCTTGCGATACGCTTAGCCATAGCTTTTACTTTAGCATAACGATCTGTTTTGTAGTTGTTGATATCAATTAATGTAGGAATACGTTTTTTAAATGTACTATTTACTGCACCACGTAATACTGTATTCATTGCTTGAAGTGTTTGACCATTCTTACCAATGAGAATTGCATTGTTTTCAGCATTCAACATGACTTTGAATCCGTCATTTTGTCTTACAATTTCAACTTCAATTTCTTGGTTTAATTCAGTAAAGAATTCGCCTAAATAATTAAAGATAAATTCTTTCACATCATCCATACAGTAAACATCAGCACTAACTGAAGTTCCAATTCCAAGAATACCTTTTTTTTCTTCTGTTACAAAATAAGTTAAATCATTAATTTCTACATGCTTATCATTTGCGGCATTTTTTAAAAGTTCATCTAATGTTTTAGCAGTATATTTTTTCATAATTAACCTTCTTTCTTGTCAATAAAGAATTTTTGTACAATAAGTGTTTTCGCAATCATTGTTAAAGATGAAATAGCCCAGTAGATTGTCATAGCAGATGGCCACATTACAGATAAAACCATAACAGGAACCATCATATAATACATCATGTTGTTTGCTTTGTTAGTTGTTGGTGTATATCTCTTACCTGCAGCTTCAGCTTCCTTCTTCGCTTTTTGTTTTGCTAAGAATTGTGGTAAGTACATTGAACCGAATTGACATGCAAGCATCAACACGAATAAGACGATATACATGTATTGACCTTCTAGTAATCCATTCCAAGGAGTTTGTTCTAAACTTAATCCTAAGAAATGACCATGTGCAACAGCTTCAGAACGTTGAACAGATTGATAGATAGCTAAGATAATTGGTAATTGCAAGAATGTTACTAAAATCATTGAGAATGGATTGATATTGAACTTCTTGTATAGGTTTTGCATTTCTTGTGCTTGTGCCATACGAGAACGATCATCTGTTTTACCTTCATACTTCTTTGTAATTTTATCCATCTCTGGTTGTAGTTGTTGCATTCTTTGAGAAGCTACAGTTGACTTAACAGTAAGTAACATTGTAAATACGTTAACTCCAACAGTAACAATAGCGATTGCCGCAACAACACCAATGATTGGTGTTAAGTAATTCATTAATTGTGATAATGGGAAAACAATTAATGCACTGAACCAACTCTCAGAATTAAATATGTCTTGGAAAGTTGTTGAAGTTGTAATTAATTTTACGACTTCTTTTCCTGTCTCAGGATCTTTGACCATGGGAGTAGTACATCCACTTAATAGAAATAGTGCTGCAAAGATTCCTACTAAGAGAATAATTTTTTTTGTTTTTCTTTTCATTTAAATCTCCTCATCATATATGCTTTATAATTGTAACTTTATTTAATAAGCTTTCCAAGTCTTTTTTGTTATCTAGATAAGACTGCTTAGTAAATTTATTTCTAACAATAATGATTAAATCACAAGGATAACTGTTAAAATCTACAGTTTCTTGTAAAATCATTCGACATTGTCTTTTGTATTTATTACGGTAAACGGCATTTCCAATCTTTTTACCCACAGAGATACCTATTCTAGACCAAAGCTCTTGTTTAGGTTGATAGTATAGGACAAAAGTAGCGTTCGCAATTGATTTTTTCTTACCTATTATGGTTTGAAATTCTTCTTGTTTCTTAATGCGATATTGTATCTTCATAAAATTTTGAAAAAAAGTCACCATCTGGTGACTTTTCTTAAGCCGATAAGATCTTTCTACCTTTACTGCGACGGCGTGCTAGTACCTTACGGCCACCAACCGTTTTCATGCGGGCTCTAAATCCGTGGACTTTTTGGTGTTTTCTTTTGCTTGGTTGATATGTTCTTTTCATCAAATCCACCTCCATTTTTACTATAATAAATAGAACAATTGCTTTATAATCATAAGGGACAGTTATTTAAAAGTCAATAAAAACCATAATAAGTTCAAAGAGATTAATTCATATAATTATAGAATTCTTCTAGAGTCAATCCACTTTCAGTTATTTTTTGAGCTTCTTCTAAGCCTATATAACGGAAATGCCAAGGTTCATAGATATAACCTGTAACTTCTTCTTTTTCTTCTGTATAACGTAGGACAAAACCATATTTATATGAGTTTTCAGCTAACCAAATCCCTTCAGGGGTATTTTTAAAACTGTTTTTTAACCAGTTGTTCATACTTCCATCACTTATATCCACTGCCCAACCTGTTTGATGCTCAGATTGCCCAGGACGAGCGCTATAGCGATTTGCGGCTTCTTCACCATCTTTTGCTACATAATTATTAAAAAGGCGATTTTGAGTGCTATATGAACGATATCCACTACCTAATCGAAGTGTAATACCTTCCTCTTTTGCAGCATTAAACATATCTTCTAGTGCAGTGGCTGCCTCTTGACGGATTTGCAATCCATCTTTTGTGGCAAGGACATTAGGTACTACAAGATCACTTGGCTCAAAATCCTCCGGTAATGGGTGATTCTTATTTATAATAACGTATAAACTATCATAAGTATCATGATCTAAAGGGATAGGTGTTGGCTCAACTGTACTAATAGGAGTTGGGATAGGTGTTGTTGTCGATTCTGGTTTTTTCTTATCTGAACATCCAACAAGAACTAAGCCAACAAGCAATAAAGCAATCAATTTTTTCATTAATACTACCTCAAATCTTTCATGAAAAGAATTATAACACGAAATAAGTGTTGACAAAAGTTATTGTGTTACTGTACTATTTGATTAATACAAGGAGATGATACATATGATTAACTTTGATTCGAATATACCTATCTATATTCAAGTAATGGATTATATAAAAAAAGAAATTGTATCGGGTAAACTGAAATCAGGTGACCAAGTGGATACAGTAAGAGAGATGGCAATCTTCTTTGGTGTAAATCCAAATACCATTCAAAGAGCATTACAAGAATTAGAGAGAGAAGGACTTCTTAAGTCAGAAAGAACATCAGGAAGATTTATAAGTGCTACAAGTGAAACGATTCAAGAATTAAAACTTCATCAAGGACATGAAAAAACAACAAGATATGTAATTGAAATGAAGTCACTTGGATTTACAAAAGAAGAAACGGTAAACCTTGTAAAGGAATCGAAAGGGGATAACGAATGAGTGAGAAAGAATTAATTAAAATTGAACAATGTACGAAAACATACGGTAAGAAAGTTGCACTATGTAACTTCAGTTGTTCATTAAAGGGTGGAAGAATCGTAGGATTACTTGGCCCAAATGGTAGTGGAAAAACAACACTAATAAAGATTCTAAATGGTTTACTAAAGGATTACCAAGGAACAGTATTGATTGATGGGCAAAAACCAAATACCCATACAAAAAGTATTATTTCATATCTACCAGATGAAACCTATTTGGAAGACTGGATGAAAGCAAGAGACGCTTTATCAATGTTTCATGATTTATACAAAGATTTTGATTTAGAAAAATGTTTAACACTGATGAAACGTATGGATTTACATCCAGACATGCGTATTAAATCAATGTCAAAAGGGATGAAAGAAAAATTCCAACTTGCATTAGTAATGAGCAGAAAAGCAAAAATCTATATCTTAGATGAACCAATTGGCGGTGTAGATCCAGCTGCAAGAGAACTAATACTTGAAATTATTTTAAATAACTATTCAGAAGATAGTTTAGTACTAATTTCAACACACTTAATTAGTGATATAGAAAAAATCTTTGAAGAAGTTATTTTCATTAAAGATGGTGAATTAGTAATCAGTGGTAACGCAGAAGAATTAAGACACGAAAGAGGTCAATCAATTGATGAAATTTTCAGAGAGGTATTCAAATGCTAAAACTAATTAAATATGAAATGATTCACAGCTATAGAAGCTTTGCGATTATCTTTGGAGTTTTCTTGCTTGCTTGTGTATTGGTACCATTTTTACCATACGATATAAGTATTATTGGAGCTACATTAATTATGTTTGCATTCTTTGGAATATCAATTGCAGTCTTTGTAACAATTATAAGAAACTACAACACATCGATGTTTAAAAAACCGGGATACTTAACACTGACCTTACCAGTAAGTACACATGAGCTAGTTATCTCAAAAGTATTATCTGCATTGATTTGGTTGTTTATTACATCAGTAATTTTATTCTTAGGACTTATAATTCTAGTTATGGCGGTTATGGTTGTGGAAGGATATCAAGTCAACTTATTTGAAATTATTAATGAAATATTCAAAAATTTTAGTAAATTTGATTTTGCATCCCTATTCTCACTTCTTTTCCAACTTACTGTTCAAAGTATTGTGACAATTCTTGGTTTCTTTGCTTTAACAACAATACTACAAACAAAATATACAAGAAATCACAAAACAGCATTGGGCTTTATTATCTTTGTACTCTATGCATTTGTAACAGCTATTATCGGGGATATGTTACCAATAAATAATAATGAATTATTTATGGAATTTAACAGTTATGGTAATTTCCATCTTAATATTAATTGGATGGCAGTATTATATAGTTGTATTGAGATAGCATTCTTCTACATTATAACAATCTTCGTGATTAATAAGAAAATTGAGATTGAATAAGACAGTTCATAAGAACTGTTTTATTTTTATACATTATGTTAAAATTAATTTAAAGTAAGGTGAAAATATGGAATTTATAAGTCTAGCACTCAACATCATTATGTTGGGATTAATTGTTTTCTTTTCAATCTCATTTGTTTTTTTAATTAAGAGAAATAAAAAGAATAAGAAAATCGTAGATTGTATTACTTCATTTGATGAAGAAAAAATATTTTTTGAAAAATTAGAGGATTATTTAAAAACAACAACAGATCCAGAATTTTATATGAAAGGAATTGTATTGAATTTGTGGGGTTCAGTATTCTATCGACACGATGATGAAATACTACCGTTATTAGATAAAGTACAATGCTTTCCACTAGTAGATAATAGAGGCCCTTTTAAACGTGATACAGCACAATTAAATGAAGATAGTTTGTATTATCTTTGCTTAGCATGTGTTAATGCATTGTATGGTAGAAAAGATATTGAAAAAATAGAAAAATTCAAAGAAAAAATAAATGAGAACTGTGAATATTTAAAAGATACGATGGTTTATCATGTTTCACAACATGCATTCAAACTATATGAAGGAAAAGAAGATTTAGGTGAACAGTTTTTCAAAGATATTTTAGATGGTGATTATTCAGGTTATAAATATGCAAAACAGTTAATAGGAATGTATAAAGATTTATGTCAAGCCTATCTAGTGAAAATTTATTCAGTACAAAATCGAAAAGACGATTTTGATTTAATAAAAGAAGATGTGCAACGATTCTATGATACAAAACTTGGAAAAAGATATCTTACAGAATTAGGCATTAATCTTGAGTGGTTAAATCATACTGAGAAAGATAACTAAGGGAGAGTAAACATGAAAAAGGTTTTAAAATGTTTTCTAGCAATAATGTGTGTTATTGCATTATCTGGATGTCAATCTGGAGGAAACAAAACAAGTAGTAATTCAATAGAAGGAATATTAAAGTCTTTCAGTGGAAATCTACTTACAATTAACACAATCCAAGGAGATGAATTAATTTTTGATGTCTCACAAGCAACAGTCGAAACTACCCATGGCTTATTATCAGGAGATGATATTTTATTACAATATGAAGGATCTATTAAAGATAAAGATACTTCAAAAGCAGTAGTAAAACGTGTCATTGATAAAACAAAAGATGACCCAAATGTTGAAGAAACAGTTATTTCAGGAGAAGTAGTTGATTCATCAATGAATACAATAACAATCAAAGTAAATGGAAAAGAAATCGTATTCAATACCGCAATGGCAGAGATGGATATAAGAGATGGAATCAAATTAGGTAACATGATTTACATTACTTATATTGGTCAAATTCAAGATACGGATGCAACGGGTGTACAAGTTCTTAAAATTGTAGACAATGAAGAAAATGCAAAAGCAGAAGAACCAAAAGCAAGTGCAACACCAAAACCAACACTTGTTCCAGTTGAGAACATTAAAGTAACTGAGAAAAAGGATTGGTTATATGGTGTATTGGATACAAACATTTATGCAGGAAATTCAAAAGAATATAAAAAAGTTGGATTCTTATGGCAACACCAAGGAATTGATGTAACTGGTGTGACAGACAATGGATGGACAAGAGTATTCCTTGATGGAACTACAGGATTTGTTCCTTCCGATATGCTAACGTCTACCGTACCTGCAACACCAACACCAAAACCAACAGAGGCACCAAAAGTGACACCAACACCAACGCCAGCACCTAAACATACATTAAATATTGAATATGTAGATACGGACGAAAAACCATTATTCAAAAACTATGTAGATTCAATTAAAGAAGGACAAACATATGATATTACAAGTCCAACAACGAATGATTATGTAGTGAGTATCGGTGAAGTAAAAGGTGTTATGGGACAATCTGATGTTGAAGTTACGGTTGTGTATACACACAAAGATGCACCAACACCAGAGCCAACAGTTGAAGCTACACCTGTTTCAACACCAGAGCCTACAGTAGAGCCAACACCAGTTACTACACCAACACCGGCACCAGTTGTATATAAAACAATCACTGGTTATGTTGTATCGACAGATGCTTCATCAATTACAATTGATGTGGATGGAGTAGATTTACAATTTAATACTGAGAATGCTTCAACAAATTATTCCAATGGTTTGTTGGTAGGAAATAAAGTTGATATTGAATATGCAGGAGATATTAGCGGCGAAGATACTACAAATACAATGGTTTCTTCAATTACTGATAATGCAGAAAATGATAACAACCCACACCTTAAGGGTGCAGTTATAGGTACAACGCAAAATACATTTACAATTTGTACACCTGATGGAGCTGAGTTAACATTCTATTATGGCGATTACACAACAATAGAAACAGAATCAGGAACAATTGATCAAGGAGCACGTATTAAAGTATGTCCAGATGGTTCAAAAGGTGCTACTGGGAATATCTTCTATTCAAAAGCTGTTAAAACAGATACAGACATGAATGGAAAAGTAATGTACTAATTAATAAAGTATGTAAAGACAAGAGGGGAAAACCTTCTTGTTTTTCTTTGGTATTTTGTACAAGTCGTGATAAAATAATTGAGCATAGAAGGAGGATGACAATGAAATTAATTGTAGGACTAGGTAATCCTGGAAAAGAATATGAACACACACGTCACAACGCTGGTTTTGATGTGATGGACGAACTCGCAAAGCTTTGTCACACTTCTATTGATCAAAAGAAGTTTAATGCTCTAGTTGCACAAGTTCGTGTTGGAAGTGAACAAGTGATTCTAATGAAACCACAAACTTACATGAATGCTTCTGGAGAGGCAGTTATCCAAGCTGTTAATTTCTATAAGATTGATCCAAAAGATATTTTGGTTATTCATGATGATTTGGATTTACCAATAGGAAAATTAAGATTAAGGACGCAAGGTAGTTCTGGTGGACAAAAGGGTATGCAAAGTATTATGAATCACTTGCATACGCAAGAAATACAAAGAATAAGAGTGGGAATTGATAAAAATCCATTAATTCCAGTTGTAGACTATGTGTTAGGTAAGATTCCAAAAGAAAGTAGACAAGATTACGAAGCTTCACTTCAAAAAGCGGCAGAGGCTGCCTACATGAGTATAAATCATGAATTTAGTGAAGTAATGAATCGACATAACAAATCATGAAATCATGGTTATTAAAAGAATTAGAAAGTAATCCGGCAGTTCTTGATTGTACCAATGGATTATCACCAATAACATTTACCTCTTTTATTCAAGAAGCACTCATCTTAGCGAGTAGCTATCAAAAAAAACCAAGACCCATCGTAGTTATAGAAAAGAATTTATATTCGGCACAACGCCTTTATGAGAGATTAAGCACCCTCCTCCCTCAAGAGCAATGTGTCATTTTTAGCGTTGAAGAATCTCTTCGAGTAGAAGCAATAGCAGCAAGTCCTGAAAACATGGCTAACAAAGTAGAAGCACTTTCGCTACTTTTAGATAATCCAAATCGAATTGTGATTACTCATGCTTCGGCATGTGTAAGGCAGTTACCAAGTCCAACCTTATTTAAAGATAGTTGTATTCATTTAAAAATAGGTCAAACGATTACCATGGATGAATTAAAACGAAAACTAATTCAAAGTGGTTATTCTCAAGTATCACATATTGATACACCCTTATGCTTTGCATCAAGAGGGGGCGTCTTAGATTTCTATTCAATGAATAACCCAATGCCTGTACGTATTGAATTTTTTGATACAGAAATTGAACGACTTTGTTACTTTGATATCGAAACACAACGCACTGTAGAAAATATAAATGAAGTTACTTGTATTCCTGCAACAGATATTTTATTCAGTGATGAGGATGTAAAACTAATTACTCAAAAGGTAACCGTACTTCTTGATTCATTACATAATGATCAATTAAGAGGTAAGGTAGAAATGGATTTACAATATCTACAAAATCATATACAAGATCATAGTTTATATACATACATGAGTTTCTTAGATAAAACGAGTCATTTATTAGAGTACGTGGATCATCCAAGTGTGATTGTATCGACAGTGGAAGAATGCAATGAAGTATTACACCATGCACTGGAAGAGAATACAAGCTATCTTCAAGAAATGGTACAAGAAAATAAGGTGTTACCAAAATTTAGTGTAATGCATGATTTTAATCGTATTCTTGACTTATATACTATTCAAAATGTTGATCGATTCGATGATAATACATCTAGAATTCAAGAAGTAAATTTACCAAAAGAATCCATGTCAGTTCAAATTGGATTACTAAAAAAACATATTGAACACAAACGCTATTATTTCTGTTTAAGAGATTCTGAAATTAAACAAGTAATGGATGCTTGTATTGAACAGGGTGTGGAATATCATTTTCTTCAAGAAAATGAGCCTGCAGGGTTAGGAATTAATATCACATTTGCATCAATTTATGAAGGGTTTGAAGCAGGATTTGAAAACTTGATTGTCATTACTTCAGCTGAATTATTCGAGACAAGAAGAACACAATCAAAATTTACAAACAAATTTAAAAATGCTGAGGTATTGAAAAGTTATCAAGATTTAAAACCAGGAGATTATGTTGTACACAATCAACATGGTGTTGGGCAATACATGGGTCTTGAAACAAAAGATATTTTAGGAGTTCATAAAGATTTTCTAAAAGTAGTTTATAAAGGAAACGATGTATTACTTGTGCCTTTAGAACAATTTAGATTAGTACGTAAATTTGTCTCAAGAGAAGGTGTTGTACCCAAATTACATAAATTAGGTTCAAATGAATGGACTACAACAAAAGCAAAACTAAAAGAAAATGTAAATAACATTGCGGAACGATTAATTCAACTTTATTCACATCGTGAAGAACATATTGGCTATGCATATGGCGAAGATAGTATTTATCAAAAAGAATTTGAAAATGATTTTGAATATGAATTAACACAAGATCAACAAATAGCGATTAATGAAGTAAAGCAAGATATGATGAAACCAAAACCAATGGATCGATTATTGTGTGGTGATGTTGGCTTTGGAAAGACAGAAGTGGCAATACGTGCTGCATTCAAAGCAGTAAGTGAAGATAAGCAAGTAGCGTTTTTATGCCCAACAACAATCCTCGCAAGACAACACGCAAAAACATTCACAAAGCGATTTAGGAATTATCCTGTAAACATTGAGTTAATGAATCGCTTTGTATCACCTGGAAAACAAAGAGAAGTAATACAAGGGTGTAAAGAAGGTAAAGTAGACATCCTCATTGGAACCCATCGTTTATTAGGTAAGGATATTAAGTTCAAAGATTTGGGACTACTTATTATTGATGAGGAACAACGCTTTGGAGTAGAGCATAAGGAAAAGATAAAAGAGTTAAAAGAATCAGTTGATGTATTATCTTTATCGGCAACACCAATACCAAGAACTCTTCAAATGTCTTTAATTGGTATAAGACAATTGTCTCAACTTGAAACACCACCAAACAATCGAATATCGGTACAAACGTATGTGGTAGAAAAGAATTTTTCTTTAATAAAAGAAGTAATTGAAAGAGAATTAGCTCGAGATGGACAAGCTTTTTATCTTCATAACAATGTAGAAGAAATTTATCATACTGCAAGAAAGATACAGGAATTAATACCGGATGCTAAAGTAGCGGTAGCTCATGGACAAATGGGTAAAGAAGAGATTGAAGATGTTATGTTAGGATTTACAAGTGGAGAGACCAATGTCCTTGTCTGTACCACAATCATCGAAACAGGAATTGATATTCCAAATGCAAATACTATTTTAGTTGAGCACGCAGAAAACTTTGGGTTATCTCAACTTTATCAAATAAAGGGAAGGGTAGGGAGATCAAATCGCTTAGCCTATGCTTACCTGATGATACCAAGCAAAAAACAACTATCTGAAATTGCATCAAAGCGACTACAAGCAATTAAAGATTTTGCACAATTAGGTAGTGGTTATAAAATTGCGATGCGAGATTTAACGATACGTGGTGCAGGAGATTTACTTGGACCAGAACAATCTGGCTTTATTGATACAGTAGGTATTGATATGTATATAGAAATGCTAGAAGAAGCAATTCAAGAGAAAAAAGGAATTAAAAAGAAAGAAAGAAAAGAAACAGTCAAACCAAATATATCGGTTGATAGTTATATTCCTGAAATATTTGCACCTGATGATTTTGATAAAATCAGTATGTATCAAAAAATTGATGCAATTGAAACGGAAGAAGAACTTGAAATTTATGAAGATAAAATCTTAGATGAATTTGGACAACTTCCAAAATCAGTAAAAGTTTTATTTGAGAAAAAACGTCTTGAGATTTTAATAAATTCAGAAGATGTTGAAAAGTATAGAGAAGTAAAAGGGCAAATCGAAATCGTATTTTCACAAATGTTTAGTGCACATGTGGATGGAGTAAAGTTATTTGAAATTTTTACTACAATTTCAAAAGATATCACTTTACGCTATACAGATCAAAAAATCATTGTAAGATTACCGAAAGTAAATGATGGTTTGAAACTAGCAATCGAAGTACTGATTCGAAGTAAAGAGGCAAAGAAAAATGAGAATTGATAAATATTTAAAAGTATCTCGCATATTAAAACGAAGAACAGTGTCAAAAGAATTAGCACTTCATCAAAGAATTGAAGTCAATGGGAAGTTAGTAAAACCATCCTATGATGTAAAAGTTGGTGATGTCGTAACGATTACTTTTGGACAAAGACAAATGACAGTAAAGATTTTAGAAACGACTAACTTTACTAAAAAAGCAGATGCACCGATGATGTATGAAGTTGTCGATGAAAAATGGTTAGAGGATACAACTTGCGAAGAAAGTAATCAATCACTATAATAGAGGTATCCGAAGAAAGGAGAAAGGTAATGACACAACAAACTGTTCGAAGAAAAGTAGTCAAACGCAAAAAACCAAAAAGAACATTACGTCCTCTTACAAAACTATTGTGTATAGCGGTCATTCTCTTTTCAGGTTGGTTAATTTATGGTGTAGTAGAAGAAATTGGAACAACCATCGCACTACAAAAACAACTGAAAGAAGTTAAAGTAAAACTAGAAACAGTAAAAGATGAAAATGAATATCTGGTATCTCAACGAGATAAATTAGCTGATCCAAATTATGTTCAAAGTTATGCACGTGGTAACTATATGATGACAAAAGATGGAGAAAAGATTTATTACTTGCCATCAAAAGATAAATAAATGAAAAAGGATTTTGCATTAATTGCAAAGTCCTTTATTTATCATCACGACACTTTCTTAAGTATTCTAACATATTGTTTTCATCATTTAGGTTATACCTAAAGTTCAACTGATTGGATACTTGTAGTGCATAGTCACTAAAGAGGCTACAACAAGTAAAAACAGCTGTCCATATGTTTTCAATTGAAGCATCTGAATAGGTAGCTAGGTATTTTTTGTAATCTGAAGGACTTAGGAAATTCTTATAAAATTTACCCATCTTCCCACTAGAAATAGAAAAATTAGTTTGGCAACCAATATGCCAATCAATCATTTGGTGAAATACTTCTCTTACATAAACATGAAACATTGACAGTGCATAAGGTATTTCATTTCTCGCCAATCCCTTCGCAACATTATTTAGACACCACCAAAATTCATTTGAACAAGCATCAAATAATTCTTGGGAAGGCTTATGTATGTGATAGTCAATGTCAGAGGAAGGTGGAATAGAATCAAGACAGTGATCTTTATCCAACAAAATTTTAGTTAAACTGGAGTTGTGTATATTTTTTTTGGATTCACTCACAAGCTCAATATGCAAATCAATTCGATTTCCATCTTTATATAAAATTAACCAAGTATAGGATTTAGAAAAATCTGCATTCTCCTTTAGTCCAGTTTTACAATCAATATAATCTGGTTCTTGAATCATACAGACTTCACCAAACAGTTTAATCCAGTCTTGATGCTGAAGGAAATATTCGGTGGTAGTAACACCAAAAACAAGATCATAATCTTGGTATTTATCTTTTTTGATCATTGGATTTACTCTAGAGCCATTCATATAAACAAGACGAACATCGTCACGCAAAGAAGCTAGGGTAAGAATTAAATCCATCATTTTCTTTTCATTAAGCATTTCCAGTTCCATCCCTTTTGTAATTATCATAGCATACTCTATGAAATAGAATAAAAGATATAAAAATATAGAAAGCCAATGAATACTTGAAATGGGTTATGTTATAATAAATTTCTAGTGAGGAATAAATTATGGAATATGCATTATGCTATACATTTGATTGTGAATCAGAAGAGAAATTAAATCGATATATTAAGGAAGTTGCAGCTGTTACAGGAAATACAATGATGTTGGATAATAAGATTCCACCACATATTGTGGTTGGGTGTTTTGAGACTGAAAATGAAGAAGTATTGATCGATTTAGTAGAAAGTGCTCTTAAAAATATCGTGAGTCAACAAATCTATGTGGGAGTTGTAGGTACTTTTAAACCTAATGTACTTTTTGTTGCACCTCAATTAAATGAATTCTTACAAGACTCATGTGAAGCTTTCTTTGATTATTTACATGAAATTGCAACACCAGGGGATAATGGATATTTTAGACCATTTAAGTGGATGCCCCATATTACAATTAATATAACAGATACCAAGGCAAAAGAAGGATTAGCTAAATTAGTAGAATTGTTTGAAGCAGGTAGAGTCACTTGTGAAAAACTAAGTATTGTTCAGTGTAATCCTTATACAGAAGTTAAAACATTTGAATTAATGAAAAGCAATTAAGTGGAGAAATCCACTTTTTATTATGAAAATGAAAAAACTTTTAATTTTTGCTTGCTTGTTACGTTACGTAATGTTTTATACTCAAAGTATGAGGTGATGACAATGAGTAAAAAAGAATACTTAACAGTTGGGGAATTATCAAAAATTATGAATGTTACGGTAAGAACGTTGCAATATTATGATAAAGAGGGAATATTATGTCCATCAAAGATGAGTGAAGGTGGTAGAAGACTATACTCATCAAAGGATATTGTTAAATTGAATCAAATATTATCATTTAAATATCTAGGATTTTCGCTAGATGATATCAAAGAAAAAATCTTCAAGTTTGATACAACAGAAGAGGTTGTGGAAGCATTAAGTCAACAAGAAAGTATCATGGAAATGCAAATCAATAACCTATCAAAAGCACTAAAATCACTTAAAACATTTAAGGATGAAGTAATTCAAATGCAAGATGTTAATTTTGATAAATATGCCACAATCATAGAATTAATCAGATTGAATAGCAAAGAGTATTGGGTAATTAAAGCTATGGATGATACAGTCATAGATCATTTAAGAGAAACGCTTCAAAATGATTTTAAAAAGGGTGAAGAGTTGTTCCTTTTCTATAAAAAGGTATTGGAAGAAACACTTGAAATGAAAAAGATGAATATTTCAAATACAAGTGACCAAGCAATTGAATTAGCAGGTAGATGGTGGGCAATGATTATGGATTTCACCAAGGGGGATATGTCACTTTTACCAAAATTAATGGAATTTAACGATAATAAACAAATCTGGAATCCAGAAATAGCTGAAAAACAAGAACAGATTGATGAATTTATAGGGAAAGCATTAGAAGCTTACTTTGCAAAACAAGGAGCGTCATTTCCACAGGAGGATAAGGAAAATGAATAATATAGTTGAAGTTAAACAATTAAAGAAAAGTTATGGCAAAAATGAAATTTTGCATGGAATTTCATTTACTGTAAATAAGGGAGAAATATTTGGATTGTTAGGAGTAAATGGCGCAGGAAAAACGACAACATTGAGTTGTTTAGAAGGTATTACTAAATATAACGAAGGGGAAATCTTTGTTAATGGTAAATTAGGTGTCCAGCTACAAGTTTCCTCTTTGCCAAAGAACATTCAATGCTTAGAAGCAATTGAATTTTTCGCAAAATGGAATAAAGTACAAATCGATATGAAAAGTGTTGAAAATCTAGGTGTATTGGAATTTAAAAAGAAACAATACAAAGATTGTTCAACTGGACAAAAAAGAAGACTTCACCTTGCAATCGCTTTATTAGGGAATCCGGATATTGTTATCTTGGATGAGCCAACAGCGGGCTTGGATGTAGAAGGAAGAATTGCTTTGCACGAAGAAATTCGTAATTTGAAAAAGCAAGGGAAAACCATCTTACTAGCGAGTCATGACATGGCTGAGGTGGAAGACTTATGTGATCGTATCGCAATTTTGAAAGATGGTGAGATTGCATTTATTGGTGTACCACAAGAATTATCAAAAATAGTTCAAAAAAAATTAAATATAAAAGTTAAATTCGAGAAAGAGTTTATTAGTTCGAATTTACTTAAGAGTAAATACACAGATGAAGATCATCATTATTATGTATTTGAAACAAATAACATTACAACCGCTATCGAAGAAATTTGCATTGAAACAAATAAACAAGGAAATTCAATAAGAGATATAAAAATTGACTTGCCTACACTAGAACAACAATTTATGGCTATCGCCAAGGAGAAAAACGCATGAGTGGACTATTATATAGCATTGGATTACAATGGAAATTAAATTTTAGAGATAAAGAAATTATCACAGTTTATTATTTGGTACCATTAGTTTTCTACTTATTCATGAGTGGTATCTTTATGAATATTATGCCAGGTATGGAAGAAACACTGATTCCATCCATGGTTGTTTTCGGAGGAACAATGGGTACAATTCTAGGAAGTCCATCTCCACTTATCGATGTCTTTGCATCAGATATAAAGAAATCATATATTACAGGGAATATTCCGTTGTCTTCAGTAATTATTACAAATTTCTTATCTGCATTTTTACACATCTTTATTATGTGTTGCATCATCACATTCTCAGCCCCAATTATTTTTAGAGCCACATTACCAACATCGGGTGCATATTGGGTAGGTCTTATATTATTCTTAATTTCAAGTTTAAGTATAGCAACATTAATTGGTGTATTTGTAAAAGAAAATTCAAAGGCAACAATGCTTGGACAATGTGTTTTTCTACCAACTGTCATGTTATCAGGAATCATGATTCCTGAAACTATGTTACCCAATGCAATTACAGTAATAAACAAAGTATTGCCTGGGACATGGGGATTTCAATTAATGAATTCATCCAACATAACCATTGAGCCAGTACTATTCTTAGTGATTATTTCAATTGTAGCTTTAGTGATTAGTTTTGTAAAAGCTAATAAATCATATTAATTGAGTATAGAGATTGGCCATGATATAAGAATATTGTATAGGAAGGCAAATCTATGGAAAATACAATATTCAAAAAAATGCATTTAAAAGATGATGCTTCAATGATATGCATAAATGCACCACAAGAGTTTTTTGAACTAGTTACAGATCACTCATCTATAAAACTAATCAAAACAGGAAAAGCAGACTATGTCATTATGTTTGTATCAAGTTTACAAGAGTATGATGCAAAGATTAAATCAGCGTTATCAAAGCTAAATTCAACAGGAATTTTGTGGATAAACTATCCAAAATCAAAGGGTAAAATTAAATATGATGTAAATCGTGATATTTTATATCGACACTCAAACAAAGATGGCATAGAACCTTGCGCAATGGTAGCTCTAAATGATAATTGGTCTATGATGAGATTTAGAGAAATTAAGGAATAGTATGCATACAGTTGATCATTACCTAGAATCACTTAAAGGTATTAGAAAAAACCGACTTGAAGAAGTGGTCGATTACATAAGAACAAAGTACCCACATGTAGAAGAAAGTTGTAGTTTATCGCCAAAATGGAATTATCCAACATTTAAAACAGGAGATAATTATGTTGCACTAGCAAGCGTGAAGAACTATATCTCAATTCATTTTGGTCGATATGGAGCAACAAAGATTATAGGAGAAAGAAATCCTAAAATTCAAACAAAAGTTGGTTGTGTAAACATTAAAGATAAAGATGAGTGGCCAATCGAAGATATTCAAAAAGCAATTGATTTTACATTAAGATAATAAGTAAAAGAGGATATAAGTATATATCTTCTTTTAGTTTATTTAGGTATATAAATAACTTATTGATAATGATTATTGACAATTGAGTAATATAGGTTTAAAATGAACAGTGTTCAGTTTGGAGGGATAAGATGTATAAGAAACTAGAATCAAAAGAAGACATTCTACTTGAAGCAATTGACTTAGTAAAGACTAAAGGATTTAAAGAACTAAGTATTCGTTGTCTTGCCAGTCAGTGTAATGTTTCTGTAGGAACTATTTATAACTACTTTCCATCAAAACAAGAATTACTTGTAGAAACGGTAGAAATGATTTGGAGAAAAGTTTTTCATAATCAAGTGTGTGATTATGAGAATAGTAGTTTCTTTGAAGTTTTAGCATGGTTTGAAACTTGTATAAGAAAAGGAATAAGAGAATTTCCAGATTTCTTATCAAAACACAACCAATACTTCAGTGGTAAAGAAGTCCAAGCTGGTAAAAAACAAATGAGTGAATATTTTGTACATATGCAAAGAGGAATTTTATTCTCCTTACAAAAAGAAGAGAGATTGTGTAAATCTTTAAAAAGTCAGAATATAAACGAAAAAGAATTTATAGACTATGTTGTATGGAGTTTGATTGATTGTATTACCAACAAGCGAAGTACAGATGTCTTATTTAAAATGATTCATGCAATGAATTAGGAGGAAAATGTATGCAAGCAATTATGGAAACAGGGTTTGATGTAGTCTATTTAGTTACAGTTGTGACCCTTGGAATCATCATGGTTCTAAAAGGAAAAAGTAAAGAAACAAAATTATTCGGAATTATGGCAATTACACTTGGTTTAGGTGATTCATTTCATTTAGTTCCAAGAGCATTAGCTTTATGTACAACAGGTTTAGAGAGTTTTACAGTAGCATTGGGTATAGGTAAATTCATTACTTCAATCACAATGACAGTTTTCTACATTTTACTTTATTATGTATGGCGTTTGCGTTATAAAGTTGAAGGCAAAAATGGATTAACAATTAGTATTTATGTTTTAGCAATCGCACGTATAGCTTTGTGTCTTTTCCCACAAAACATGTGGACTAGTGCAGCTGCACCATTAAGCTGGGGAATCTATCGTAATATTCCTTTTGCACTAATGGGGTTATTGATAATTGTCTTATTTTATAAGAGTGCTAAAGAACATCATGATACATCATTTAAATATATGTATCTTACAATTGTCTTGAGTTTTGCGTTCTATATCCCAGTAGTCTTGTTTGCAGATACAATACCTTTAGTAGGAATGTTGATGATTCCAAAGACTTGTGCTTATGTATGGACAGTATGGATTGGATATCAAGATATGAAGAAGGGTGGTAAATAAAAATGAAAAAAATGATTAATCTAGCTTTTATTTATAGTATTGTTGCGATGGTTGCAGGTGTATTCTATCGCGAATTTACAAAATTAAATGGTTTTGTAGGAGTAACGTCACTAGGCAAGATGCATGTGCATTTACTTGTACTGGGAACAATTTTCTTTCTTATTTTAGGATTATATTGTGATCGTACAAAAGTTCAAAACCAAAAAGGATTTAATAAAGCACTTATTACTTACAATGTGGGTTTATGTTGGATGGTAGTGATGATGTTAGTGCGTGGAATTACAGAAGTATTAAATACACCACTATCTTCAGGAATGAGTGCTGCAATTTCAGGGATAGCAGGAATCGGCCATATTATTCTTGGTGTAGGGATTGTACTTATCTTCTTAAAACTAAAAAAAGCTGCAACAGAATAAACAGAAGAAAAATCTTCTGTTTTTTTAATCATTTAAATTATTTTTATTGTAGATACATAAACCAAATACAAAGAGTAGAATTGCACCGATTGAATTTACATTAAGCGTATAAATATTTTTATTAAGAAAGATATAAATAATTCCAATTAGAATATAAAGCAATCCAAAGTAATTGTTCTTACTCATCAGGTAGATCCTTGTGATTAAATATATCACGGTAAATTCCTGGAGATAGACCAATGAATTGACTAAAATAATTTGTGAAATGACTTTGATCAGAGAATCCAGTTAAATGTGCTACTTCGATTGGAAGAAGGCCCTCTTCTAAATATTTTCTAGCTTTACTTATGCGAATCGTTTCCAAGTAGCGATAAGGTGTAACTCCTTTTGATTTGGTAAATCCTCGAAGTAATGATGATTTACTAAGTCCAACAGTTTTACAGATTTCATCTAAAGATAAGTGTTGATTGTAATTGTCTTCTATATAACGACACGCTTTTTCGATTTCATTATCACAATTAACTGAAGTAGTATCAAATTGTTGATTGTAGTTTTGTAATAAATGAGAGATAAGTAAAAATAAGTGTTCTTCTTTTTCAAACTCTGTAGTTCTTTCCATTATCATATGATGCAAAGGACGGTAAATTGCGATAGCCTCATCATCTTGAATGACATTGGTAAAGAAGACTGGTAGAGATCGCTCTCCTGTAATTTCTTCAACGAGTTTAAGTAAAACATCTTTTGGAACATTTAGTCCGTAATAAGTTAAGAGTTCATCTCCAAGTTGTGCACATCCATGGTTATCATTTGGATTGAAAATAATCATATCATTTTTCTTTAAGGCATATTCTGAATTCTTGCATTTAAGATATCGTTGTCCTTGGTCCATCAAACCAATTACATAAAATTCATGAAAATGATTAGGAAAAGGTTGAACAATGCCTTGTAAGATATAAGCTTCTATTTTTAGTTGTTCATCATAAATTACAATTCTTGATTCATTTTCCATAATGAGCACCTCACTGATTGGTCATATTCTAACACTAAAATAAAAACAAGGCTTGTAAAATATAGTCAAAATGAATGTTAAGAAAAGGCAAAAGTAAGTCAGATAAAAGTTTTCAATGTTATAATATATACATTGAGGTGAATAAGATGAAATATGATTTATTAAAGATTATGGATGATCTAGGAATTCAGTATCAATATGTTGAACATGAACCAATGACAAATTATGAAATTGCTAAAAAGGTTGATGAAGAATACAATCTTGAAGGGACAGAAAGCAAGAACTTATTCCTTAAAGATAAAAATGGCACATATTATGTGTTTATAACTGAAGAGGGTATACGATTTAATCGAGCATTCTTAAAAGAAGTAACAGGTGAAAAATTATCAATTACTTCAGCTGAAGAGTTAGAAGAAAAAACAGGATACAAAGTAGGTTGTGCTACAAATTTTGGATATGATGCAGATGTCGTTTTTATTGTGGATGCCGAGATTTTCAATCATGAGAAACTTATTTGTTCTGCAGGATCTCCAACTCAAAGTATGGTAATTCATACAGCTGACTTAAAAAAGATCTATCAAACAATTTCAAATCATATATTGTATGTGCAAGCACCAAGGGAGCCTCAATTGTAGGCTCTTTTCTGTCTAAAAGGCTTATATTGTGAAAATAAATTGATTAATAGCAAAGTAGTAAAAAATAGCGATACGATTTGTTTTAATTAATGCTATTCTAGTGAAAAAACAAACAAATCGTGCTAAACTAATACATGAAAGTAGAGGAAGGATTTATGAATAAAAAACCAGTAGTATTAGTGGTTATGGATGGTATCGGATGTACTGAAAAAGACAACGGTAATGCAGTTATGCATGCTTACAAACCACAATTAGATACACTTATCAAAACATGTCCAAATATTCAAATTAAAGCTCATGGGCTTGCAGTAGGATTGCCTAGTGATGATGATATGGGTAACTCTGAAGTTGGGCACAATGCATTAGGTTGTGGCCAAGTATATAGCCAAGGGGCAAAACTTGTAAATGAAAGTATTGAAACAGGAGCAATTTTCAAATCAGAAACTTGGAAAGAAGCACTTGATTCTTGTAAGAGTGGAACTTTGCATTTCTTAGGATTATTATCTGATGGAAATGTTCACTCAAATATCGCACATTTAGAAGCTATGCTTAAACAAGCAAAAGCAGATGGAGTAAAGAAAGTACGTATCCATGCATTATTGGATGGTCGTGATGTTCCTGAAACAAGTGCACTACAGTATGTAGATCAAATTGAAAACTTGATTCATGAATTAAATGATGAAAACTTTGACATTAAAGTTGCTTCAGGTGGTGGACGTATGAAAATTACAATGGACCGTTATGAAGCAAACTGGAAAATGGTTGAAGAAGGATGGCATATCCATGTTCTTGGAGAAGGAAGAAAATTTGCTTCAATGAAAGAAGCAATTGAAACTTATCGTAAAGAACTTGGTGTATCTGACCAAGATTTACCAGGATTTGTTATTGAAGAAAATGGTAAACCAGTAGGAACAATTGAAGATGGCGATAGCGTTATTCTTTATAACTTCCGTGGTGACCGTGCAATTGAAATCTCTAAAGCATTTGGGAATGAAAACTTTACTGAGTTTGATCGTGTACGTTTCCCTAAAGTATTCTACGCTGGAATGCTTCAATATGATGGAGACTTAAAGATACCTAACAAATTCTTAGTAGCTCCACCACATATTACAAATACAATGAGTGAATTCCTTGTAAAACAAGGTGTTAAATCATATGCAATTAGTGAAACACAAAAATTTGGTCATGTAACTTATTTCTGGAATGGAAATCGTTCAGAAAAATTCGATGACAAATTAGAAACTTGGGTTGAAGTACCAAGTGATGTTATACCATTTGAACAAAGACCTTGGATGAAAGCAGCTGAAATCACTGATTTACTTGTTGATGCAATTACATCAAAAGAATATGATTTCTTACGTGTTAACTATCCAAATGGAGACATGGTTGGACATACAGGAAACTATGAAGCTACATTGATTGGTGTTGAATCAGTTGACTTAATGTTAAAGAGAATTATGAATGCTTGTGATAAAGCAGGATATACTTTATTAGTTACAGCTGACCATGGGAACGCTGATGAAATGTATGAAAAGAGAAAAAATCCAGAAGATGCACCTAAACCAAAAACAGCTCATACACTAAATCCAGTACCATTTATTGTATACAATAGTGATGTACAATTAAAAGAAGGACATTTTGGATTAAGTAATGTTGCAGCAACAGTTGTTGAATTATTAGGATTTAAAGCACCTGAGGGTTGGGATGAAAGCTTAATTAAATAAGCGAAAATTTATGCTAACTAAAAGAATATCAGTAATTATTGATATTCTTTTTTTTCTGTCTTGTAGTGTAATTTTGAAATGCTATACTGGGATTACGGCGCCGTAAAACACAAAATTAAAGGAGAAAACGATGAATAAAAATTTTGTAATGAATCAAATCGGTGTAATTCATGCCAATGAAGAGGGATTCTATTTAAAAGTAAAAGAAGAATTTAGAGATGCCTTAATTGGCATTGAGGATTACAAGTACATTAACGTTATGTGGTGGTTTTCAAAGAGTGATAACATAACAGATAGAAATAATTTAGTTGAAGAAAAGCCATATCACAAAGGACCAGAAAAATTAGGTATTTTCGCAACACGTTCTCCACAAAGACCAAATCCAATTGCCTTGTCTTGTAGTTGTATAACATATGTTGATAGAGAGAAAGGGATTGTTGGATTAACTTATATTGATGCAAATGATAATACTCCTCTACTTGATATAAAACCATACATCCCCAGCTTGGATCGAGTTGAAGAAGTAACCTCACCAAAGTGGAGTAAACATTGGCCAGAAAATGTAGAAAGCAGTGGTGATTTTAATTGGGAAGAAGAATTTAACTTTTAATCGTTGATTCTACAGTTTATCAATAATTCAAGTTTTATCAAAAGAGTTTGTTTTTAAAACAAACTCTTTTCTAATACATAAAGTCTTTGTTGAATCCAAGTAGATTTAGAGTATCTTCAACTAAGCGACTGCATTCAGGTAAGGTTAAAAAATATTCATCTGATTTTCGATTTGGGTGATTAAGAAGTGTTGTTTTTTGAAGAGAACGATATTGATTAGGTGTGCAATCACAATATAAACGAAAAGCCTTAGTCATGTAACGATAATCAGAAAATCCACAGAGCAAAGAAATATCCAACATAGATAATGAGGTTGTTTGAATCAATATTTTAGCGTGATTTAATCTTGTTATCGTCAAGTAATCTTGAAAATTATGTTGTAAATTCTCACTTATAAAGTGAGATAAAAAAGAAGTAGAAAGATTTTCGCTTTTTGCAAGTTCTTGAAGCGTAATTTTGTTTGCGAAGTTAGATTCAATGTAATGAACGATTCTTTTTAAACGTTTATTGCGTAATTGTAAGTCATTGTATTTTGATGATGATAATTGATAACTAGAAAAATGCAAAAGAAAATAATTAAAAAGAATATTTATATATCCTGCAATTCGAACTTCATAGTAAGGGGGAGTCGTAAAGTAAATATAAGCTAAATGAAGGAAAGTTAGTTCAACAATTTTATGATCTTTTAAATTGACATTGTAATGTCTAAATACAGTTTGATGAATTTTTGAATAATATGAATCAAAGAAAGACAAAGATAATTGAAGAATTGCGATTGTAACAGTTTCTGATGTAGCAACTAATTCATGAGCTTCATTAGAGTTTACAATAATAAGATCTCTTGGTTTGTAGTGGGAGGTCTTGCCACCGATAATTATGTTTAATTCTCCCTTTAGAATATAAAGACACTCAATTTCAGGGTGTAAATGACTTGAACGAAAATTGATATCCACAATAAATAATTTGACACAAGAGATGTCAGAATATTGAATAAATTCGTAATCCATAAAATACCTCCTTACCTATATTATAAGACATGTATATAGAAGTACAGCATATTTGTCATATAAATACAACAAAATTGACAAGGAAAATGAAAGCGCTTCACTATATGATTCAAGTATGAGGAGGTAGGAAATGAAAAAAATAAATTTTACAGCTAAAAAAGGACTTATTATCTCGATTGTAGTTACGTTATTGTGCCTTATTGGTGCGAATTTAATCTTAAGTGACTTTGGAAAAGTTAAGATTGAAACTACAACAGTTCAAACATTGTCTGGTGATAATGTAAGCATTCGTGTTTATAGTCCTAAAACAGCTACAAGTACATCAAAAGCTCCGGCAGTTGTATTCACTCATGGATTAGGGACAACAAAAGAGTGCTATGCACAATATGCCTTGGAATTAGCAAGAAGAGGGTTTGTGGTAATCACACCTGATATGCTTAATCATGGTGGTTCAGATATTACTTCGTATGAAACTTTCTTTATGGATCCAAATTCAGAGGCGGATGGATCTTATGCAGCAGTACGTTATTTAGATACTTTAGATTATGTAGATTTAAACCAAATTGGTGTAGCAGGACATTCAATGGGAGGAAATGCAGCAAACAGTAGTGTAATTGCGGATGATGCAGCAGGAAATCACTTAGTTTCGGCAGTTTACTTAGTTTCTAGCGACCCATTGTATAGAAATGCAGAAGGTGAATTTGACAATTTATATGGTGATCGTAGTGTAGGGTTGTATTACACACTATATGATCATGTTTATTTTGCTACAAAAGATGAAAATGGTGCACCAATGAATGCGCAACAATATTTAACATCGAATGAAGCAAAATCATTTGTTCAATTTGGAGCAAGTAATCCAAAAGATGAACAAGTAAGAGTAGGACATACTTATAAGACAGTAATTGATGGTAAAGAAGTAATTCGTATTATCAATAAAGCGGAAGAAATTCATCCCCATCCACAAGGGGGAAGTGGTGCATTAGCAGCGTCAGTAGATTTCTTCCAAGATACTTTTGAAGCACCGCATTATATCGTGGGAACTCTTCAAATTTGGAAGTTTTATAGCGCTCTTTCTTTAACAGCATTGTTTGGAGCATTAGCAATTTGTATATTTACGGTTGCAACATTAGTTAAAACTAAATTCTTTGCAAGCTTAAAAGCAGAAGATAACAAACAATTAAGACCAGCACCAAACAAACAGGGTAAAATATGTTTTTGGATTTTAACAATCGCTAACTGTGCCTTCGCGTTTATAAGTGTTTCACTCATTTTTGCGAATGGATATGGGTTCTTTAGAACGATGATATTACCACAACAAACAACCAATATTTACGCTTTGTGGGCATGTGCAAATGGAATATTTATGTTGATTACTTCATTTGGTTCTTATTTCTTATATGGAAAGAAACAAGGACAAAGTTTAAAAGATTGGGGTTTAATCATTCCGATAAAAGATATTCTTAAATCTATTCTTTTAGCAATTATTGCAGTATTAAGTACATTGACAGTGGTTTATATTGCTGGGTATGTTTTCCAAATGGATCTACGTTATTATCTATGGGGAATTCGTGATATGCGATTAGAAAACTATTACTTATTCTTTACATATTTACCATTCTATTTGATTTTTGGATTAGCAGTGAGTATTGCACTTAATTCAGCTTATTATTCAAAAATTGGTAAAGAACCAACATGGGCAAATGATCTATTCTTTGCAATTATGAATATGATTCCAGCTTTAGCTATTACAGTTATTGGGTATTGGATTTTCAACAAAACAGGTGTACAAGCTAATATATTTGGTGCACCATTTACATTCACATATATGATTAATGCTATTCCAGTGTTCCCAGTAGCAGTCATCGTACTTCGAAGAATCTTCAAATTTTGTAACAATCCATACATTCCAGGAATTATTGTGGGTGCATTATTGTGTTATATGCAAGTAGCATCTGTATTTACAGTTCATGTAGAAATGATGATGCGTTTCTAGAAAGTAATTGAAGTATAATAAAATCTCACTAATTTTTAATCAGTGAGATTTTTTATTTGGTTTATTAATTCAAGAGCAATTTCAAAAGCTTTAATTCTTCGAATGCCTAAAGTATGTTGCGATGTGCCAACATTAAACTTAGGCATCACCTTTTCTACTCTTTGTATCGATGTAGAATAAAAATCAATAGCACGATCTAGTTCTTCAGAGGAATAGAAATCAATACTGGACTGTTCAAGTTCGTGTTGAATCAAATTTAGTGCCATATGATATGACTTGATTCCCTGTTCAAGTAAGCGATACTGAAAAGTGGTTTCTTTTAATTTGGTAATTGCTTTTTGACTTTTGTTTAATGATGAAGTAATAGCGTAAATTGCAGCATTGTAGTCATCTAATGTATAGTCCATTCAGTATTCCTCCAAACTCTAATAGATATCATACACGAAGTAGTATATGATTTGTATGAAAAGATAGAAAAAGGTATAATGATACCACGTACTAATAAGGAGGAAGAAAATGACATCAATTAATAATGAAGTAATGAAGCTGGTAAAGTCATCTCAGTTGGATGAAGAAGAAGGCGTATTAATGTATGCTTTTATGGCAAAAAGACAAAAAGATGAAAAAAACAAAGCAATACTAGAAAAAATGTCGAGTGATGAAAAGATGCATGCGAAAGTATGGGAATCAATATCAAATGAAAAGATAAAACCAAATCCAATAAAGATTGGGTTTATGAAACTAGTAACAATTTTATTAGGGTTTACTTTTATGGTTAAAAAAATGCAAAGGAATGAACAACTTACAATAGAAGGATATGATTTACTTGCGAAAGAGTTTGAACATACTGCAAGAATTGTAGAAGATGAAAGACGACATGAAAAAGAATTATATGCCATGTTGGATGAAGAAAGACTTCACTATGTAGGCGCAATGGTTTTAGGATTGAATGATGCACTTGTGGAATTAACAGGAGCAATTGCGGGTGTTACATTTGCGCTACAAGATACAAAATTAGTTGCGATGACAGGAATAATAACTGGAATTTCTGCAACCCTTTCAATGGCTGCATCCAATTATCTAGCAGAAAGAGCGAATGGAAATGAGAATGCGATCAAATCAAGTTTTTATACTGGAGTAGCTTACATTGTTGCGGTAGGATTAATGGTATTACCATATCTATTATTACCATCTGAAATGTATGGTACAGCTTTTGCATGTATGATTGCGACTGTACTCTTTATCATTTTATTTTTTAACTATTATATATCTGTTGCTAAAGATGAACCATTTGTTAAGAGATTCTTAGAAATGGCAATCATTTCATTATCTGTTGCAGCAATTTCATTCGTCATTGGATTGCTAGCAAAACAATTCTTAGGAATTGATACATTGTAGTAAGAAGCATATGTTTTGAATAAAGTGTTTTTCCTTGATAGGATGAAGATAGAAGTTAAGGAGTGCCTTAACATGGAGGAAAAATGAAAATTTACGAATTTAATGTAATGACACCAAAAGGTGAAACAATTTCAATAGGACAATACGAAGGACAAGTTTTACTAATTGTAAATACTGCAACTAAATGTGGATTCACACCACAATATGAAGAACTAGAATCAATCTATAAAAAATATCATGATCAAGGATTTGAAATCTTAGATTTCCCTTGTAATCAATTTCATAATCAAGCACCAGGAACTGATGAAGAAATACAAGAATTCTGTAGTTTAAATTATGGAACAACATTTCCACGTTTTTCGAAAATTGAAGTTAATGGTGAAAATGAACATGAATTGTATACTTATTTAAAACATGAAAAAGGATTTGCAGGATTTAATCCAAAACATAAAATCACAGCAAAACTTGAAGAAATTTTAATGAAAGTAAATCCTAAATACAAAGAAAGTCCAGATATTAAATGGAACTTTACAAAATTCTTAATTGATCGTCAAGGAAATGTAGTTGCTCGTTTTGAACCTACAGAAGATTTAGCGGTTGTTGAAGAAAAGATTAAAGAATTATTATAATTAGAGTTGGTGTGTAACACCAACTTTTTTATGTTATGCATCTCTATTTTAAAAAAGTAGTTTTCAGTTTAAAATATCAATATAGACGAGGTTTATTATGAATAAGAGAATAGAGTTTGAAAACTTTTGTGTTCAGCATGAAATTTCAACTTTTAAGGATTTAGAAATGTCGAATTATACGACACTAAAATTAGGTGGACCGGCTTGGTACGTAATTGAAATAAATAATATCGAAGAAATACAACTAATTAAAAAAGAAGTAGAAAGAATAGAACTACCTATGCTTATCTTGGGAAATGGATCGAATGTTTTATTTAAGGATAAAGTGTATGAAGGAGTAGTATTAGTTTTAGCTAGGAATTTTAAATATGTAGAAGTAAAGGGAAATAAAGTAGTTGCGCAAGCAGGAGCAAACCTAATGGATGTTTGCGAGGTTGTATGTGAACATAGTTTAACAGGACTTGAATTTGCATATGGGATTCCAGGAACTATTGGTGGAGCAATCTATATGAATGCAGGTGCATTCGAAGGAGAAATTAAGGATGTTGTAAAAGAGATAGAATATTTGGATGAAGATGGAACTTTTCATAAAATCCAAGTAACACCAACAGATTTCTCTTATCGTAAAAGTATGTTTACAGATACTCATAAAATTATTCTAAGTGTTGTTCTAGAATTAGAACAGGGTGATTTTACTGAAATAAGATCACTCATGGATCGTTACTTACAAAGAAGAAAAGATAGACAACCATTAGAATATCCAAGTGCAGGATCCGTCTTTAAAAGACCTGAAGGAAATTATGCAAGTGCACTTATTGATCAGTGTGGATTGAAGGGAAAGATGTGTGGTGGTGCTATGGTATCTGAAAAACACGCAGGGTTTCTAATTAATTATAATCAAGCAACAAGTAATGATTTCATTGATCTTATTGAATATGTTCAACAAGATGTTAAAAATAAAACTGGATATGAACTTGAATGCGAAGTGAAAATTATTGCGAATAAGAAAAAATAAAATCACAAATAAAGTGATTTTATTTTAATTACAATGCAGTTCCTTTAGTGGGAAGCTTGTATTGATTAATATTAATTTTTTCTAATTCTAATAAACTCACTTTGAGATGAATACCTCCAGCATAGCCAGTTAGACTCTTGTTTGCTCCAACAACACGATGGCAAGGTATAATGATAGAAATTGGATTATGACCAACAGCTCCGCCAACAGCTTGTGCAGACATGGTCTTTTTATTATGTCTTTGTGCAATTTTCTTAGCAATATCACCATAGGTACAAGTTGTTCCGTAAGGGATATCAAGAAGAACCTTCCATACATCCTCTTGAAACTGAGTACCCTTTGTTGCAAGGGGTAAATCAAAATCAGGTTGTTCTCCAACAAAATAAATGTCTAACCATTTTTTAGCATCATTAAAAATAGAAAGATTTTTTTGCGAGGTTTCTTTTGATAATGTACGAGCAAAGTATTTTTGGTTTTCAAACCACAAACCAGTAATTGCCACGCCATCACTAGCAAGCGTAATATTACCTAAAGGCGACTTATAAAGCGTTGTATATTCCATAAGAATACCTACTTTCTTTTCTTGGGTGCATAGTCTTTATAGCCTTCGTATTTACCACTTGCAATGGCCCAAAAATAAAGACTTGCGACACTGCAATAAGGAGTAAATTTTCTTCGATATGATTCAAATAATTTACGATCAATTTTGCGATGATGATAAACCATACGTAAACCACGTAGAATTGCTAAATCGTTGTAGCTAAACACATTAGGGCGTTCTAAACTAAAAAGTAACATCATTTCTGCAGTCCATTCCCCTATGCCTTTTAGACTTGATAGTTGATTGATGATTTCTTGATCAGATAAGGTGGGTAATAAATCCAAATTAATTTCATTGTTTTTAACCTTATCTGCAAAATCAACAATGTATTGAACCTTGCGATAACTCATACCGAGTGATTGTAATTCATCGATAGTCACAGATAAAATGGTATCCGCATGAATATCTCCAAGTAAGAGATTCATTCTTTCGCATATCGTTTGTTGTGCTTTAGTTGAAATTTGTTGCCCAACAATACTATTCACAATACAAGAAAATAAATCATGATTAACTGATCGTTGAATATGTCCAACTTGGTGAATCACCTGAGCTAGTTTTTCATCTTTGTTTATTAGATAATCTTTTTCTTTGTTTCCATATTTAAAGTACATACATTATTCCTCTAAACTATTTATACAACAAAACTTGAATATGTTTCAACTCTTATTAAGAATAAAAGAAAAAGTTAACAAGAAGTTAACTTTAATAGCCCATATCATTGAGTAAATTAATGAGTAAATCAGGACGATCTGTAATTATTCCATCGGCTCCAACTTGAATACATTTTTTCATATCGCCAATTTCATTGATTGTCCAATAGTGTACAAACATATCATTTTTATGTATTTTGTAAACAAGATAAGACGTATCTAAAGGAATTCCAAACTTGTTCATAGGCAACTGAAATCCAGATTGTGGATAATTCATAAAAATACCATACCCCAAATAATTCGCTATTACAAAGCTAGTTGCTGTTCCCATGTCAAAAGAGGTAATTATTGTTTTAGGAGCAATGGAAATAAAATAATCTAAAGTAGCTTTATCAAAGGATGCAACACAAACATAATTCTCCATATCATATTGTTTGATTAATTCTAGAATTCTTTGTGCAGATTTTTGACCAAGTTCACCATAGTTCTTTAACTCACAAATATATAAGACATCTTTTCCATATTTTTGAAACATTTCTTCTAAATTAGCAGGAGTTAAAGCATCACCATAAGTAATTCTTTCTTGTTCGGTTAATGTTTTATAAGGAAGATTACCCTCTAAATCTTCAAAGTTTTCACCAAAATTATATTGTTTTAAATCAACATAGTTATGTTCAGATACTAGACCCTGTGCATTTGAAAAGTCTTGTAAAGCATCATTATGATAGGTTACTAGTTGATTGTCTTTTGTGATTTGTAGATCCATCTCTAGTACATCAACACCAAGATTGTAGGCATAATCATAAGCCATCCAAGTATTCTCAGGATTCATTAGTTTAGCTCCACCATGTGCAATAACTAAAGGTCTTGATCCAGGTTCTATTTTAAAGGGATTATCCACCTTATTCTTACCAAAAGGGATTACCTGTAATATGACATAAACCACGATAAATACAACTAAAACAGTAAAAAATATCTTCTTTTTCATCTCAAACCTCTTTTTTCATCATTCTATCACAAATGAGATTATACCTTTAAATAAAGGGTTTTACAACGAAAATAGCGCTTTCAAAGTAATATCGCATAGATTGTCATCTATTTTTTAATAAGAGATGATGTTTACAAGTAAAATCGTGAATGCTATAATCAATATGCTCAAAAGAAATGGAGATTATTTATGTTTGAAAAAATTAGAGATGTATTAGTAGAAACCCTAAATGTAGATGCTGACTTAATCACACCTGAAGCTTCATTAAAAGATGATTTGGGAATTGATTCATTGGCAGCTGTTGAATTGTCATTGGAATTAGAAAGCAATTTTGACATCAAAATTGAAGATGAAGAACTTGTTCAATTAAAAACTGTTGGCGATATCGAAAAACTATTAGCGGGGAAATAAAAGGGATTAACTCCCTTTTTTACTAACAAAGATGAAAAAAGAAGATTTAAAAGAACTAATACGCGAATTTGAAGGAACTTCACTTACTAAATTGAGTATTGAAGAAAAAGACTTCAAAGTATGCTTAGAAAAAAACATGGGGAATGCACCAGTTGTTTATGCCAACGAACCACAAGTGCATGCGACTCCAATTGAAAATAAACCAGAAGTTAAGAAACAAATGAAAACAATTAATGCACCACTAGTAGGTACATTTTATTTAACGCGTTCACCTGAAAGTAAAGCGTTAGTTACTGTAGGACAAAAAATAAATATTGGTGATACTGTCGGTATCATTGAAGCAATGAAAGTCATGAATGAAATCCAAGCTGATAAAGAAGGAATTGTAAAAGCAATTCTTGCACCATCAGGTAAACTTGTTGAGTTTGACCAACCGCTACTTGAAATCGAATAATGATTAAAAAGATTTTAATAGCGAATCGTGGTGAAATAGCAGTAAGAATTATTCGTACTTGTAAACTGTTGAATATTAATACTGTAGCGGTATATTCAACAGCAGATAAGGAAGCATATCATACACAACTTGCAGATGAAAGTATATGTATAGGAGATGCTCCAAGTAAGAATAGTTATCTTAATATGGACTCAATTATTGAAGCAGCAAAAGGAACAGGAGCAGATGCTATTCATCCAGGCTTTGGATTTTTGAGTGAGAATAGTACTTTTGCTAGAAAAGTTATTGATGCTGGTATTATCTTTATTGGACCAGAACCAGAAGTTATTGATCGCATGGGTGATAAGTCCAATGCGAGAGCATCAATGATTGCAGCAGGTGTATCTGTAGTACCAGGATCAAAAGAATGCATCGCAACAAAAGATGATTGTATCGAGATGGCAAATAAAATAGGATATCCAGTTATCATCAAAGCCAGCAGTGGTGGCGGTGGTCGTGGTATGCGTATCGTATATGAAGAATCAGACTGTGTTACTGCGTATGAACAAGCCCGTAGTGAAGCGCTAATCTCTTTTGGTGATGATAGTGTTTATATGGAAAAATACTTAGTTAACCCAAAACATATTGAAGTACAACTACTTGGTGATAAACATGGAAATGTTGTTCATCTTTTTGAACGTGATTGCTCAATGCAAAGACGTAATCAAAAAACGGTAGAAGAAGCGCCTTGTGATGTCCTAACACAAGAAGCAAAAGAAAGATTATATGCAGATGCAATTAAAGCAGCAAAATATGTAAATTATGATAGCGTTGGTACCATTGAATTTTTGGTAGATCATCAACAAAATCATTACTTCATGGAAATGAATACACGGATTCAAGTGGAACATACAATTAGTGAAATGATCACGGGGTTGGATTTGATTAAACAACAAATTCGTGTTGCAGAAGGAAAACCACTGGAATTTACACAAGATGAAATCACGTTACAAGGACATGCCATTGAATGTAGGATTAACGCTGAAAATGTGAAAGCAAACTTTGCACCCAACCCAGGGACAATTAAAACTTTCCATGTACCAGGAGGACAAGGAATACGTATTGATAGTGCAGTTTATGCAGGTTATACAATTCCGCCTTTCTATGACTCAATGATTCTTAAATTAATTGTTCATGCACCTACACGATTAGAGGCAATCAAGAGAATGCGAGTTGCATTAGAAGAATTGCTAATTGAAGGAGTAGAGACAAACATAGAATTTCAATATTTATTATTCCATGATCCGATTTTTGTAAGTGGACGATATGATACATCATCTCTTACTAAATTCATTGAAGAGGTAAAGAAAAATGAACTCAGCCTTTAAGGAAAGAAAAGATAGACTACAAGTATTTAGAGACTATCGAGAAAAGTTACTTTCCAAACCTATAAAAAAGATGAATCATCCAGATACATGGCAATGCAATAAATGCGAGAGTGTATTTAATTATCAAGAGATAAGTAAACATTATTTTGTTTGTCCTCATTGCCAACATGTTCATGCCTTAACTGCGCAACAAAGATTAGATTATATCTGTGATGAGAACAGTTTTATCGAAACATTTCATTCGTTAAAAAGAGTAAAGAAAAGTAATTTCCCAGGCTACGAAAATAAAATTTTAAAACTACAAGAAACTCTAAATATGAATGAAGCAGTTGTTTCAGGAGTTGCGAAAATTGGAACTTACCGCGTAGCATTATGCGTGATGGATAATCGATTTTTGATGGGTAGCATGGGTGAAGTTGTTGGAGAAAAAATTACTCGCCATATTGAGTATGCAACAAAGAAAAAGTTACCACTAATTATCTTCAGTTGCTCAGGTGGAGCACGTATGCAAGAAGGAATACTTTCATTAATGCAAATGGCAAAGACAAGTGCAGCATTAGCCAAACATGATGAAGCAGGATTACTCTACATCTCTTATTTAACACACCCGACAACAGGAGGCGTGAGTGCAAGTTTTGCAATGCTTGGTGATATTCAATTAAGTGAACCACAATGTTTAATTGGCTTTGCAGGTAAACGTGTTATTCAATCAACTGTAAATGAGAAATTACCAGATGATTTTCAAACTGCAGAATTTTTGGAGAAAAAAGGATTCTTAGATCAAATTGTTGAACGCGAAAATATGAGATCAACATGTATTCAATTACTGAAGATTCATGAAAGAGGTAAAAAATGAGTTGGTCAAAAACAGAAGAAAAAATACTACTTCTAAGAGAAAAGTTAGAAAACTGTTCTAAAGAAGAAGCAAGTTTAATAAAAAAAGAAATTGAGCAACTAAAAAAAGAAGCGTATTCTCATTTAGATGCTTGGGATATTGTGTGTTTAGCTCGTCATCCAAAACGAATTAAATCAATGGATTTAGTTGAGAGTTTATTTACTGATTTATTCGAACAAAAAGGTGATCGACTTTATGGAGAAGATGGAGCACTTTGGGGAGGAATTGGTAGTTTCTTAGGGAAGCCAGTAACAATTCTTGCGCAAAGAAAAGGAAAAACATTACAAGAAAATATGGAATGCAATTTTGGGATGATGAATCCTGAAGGATATAGAAAAGCATTACGTTTAGCAAAGCAAGCAGAGAAATTCAACCGTCCAATTATTACAATCGTAGATACATCAGGAGCATATCCTGGTAAAGGTGCTGAAGAAAGAGGACAAGCTGAAGCAATTGCTCAATGTCTTAAACAATTTATGACATTAAATGTTCCAGTAATCACGATTGTATTATCTGAAGGTGGTAGTGGAGGAGCATTAGCACTTAGTGTTTCTGATCACATCATGATGTTTGAAAATGCAATTTATTCTATTTTGTCACCAGAAGGATTTGCAAGTATTCTATGGAAAGATGAAACAAGAGTTAAAGAAGCAGCAAAAATGATGGAGTTAACATCAAAGGATTTATATTTAAAAGGTATCGTTGATCAAATCATCAAAGAACCTTTAGGTGGGATACAAGAAAATCCAAATTACTGCATTGAACAAGTTAGACAAGGATTATATGAACAATTAAATAAACTTCAAACTCAAAATGAAAAAGTAAGAAGTAAAAATCGCTATGAGAAATTTAGAAAGTTAGGTGCATGCCATGAGTAAAATTTTGTCAGTTGCAAGTTATGCACCCAATAAAGTATTAACTAATGATGATTTAAGTAAGATGGTTGATACAAATGATGAATGGATTGTTCAACGAACAGGAATACAAAGAAGACATGTTGTCGAAAATGAAACCAATTTGGATATTGCAACAGAAGCTGCAAAAAAAGCAATACTTAAATCAGGGTTAGATAAAGAAGAAATTGATGTTATTTTATTCGCTACAATCACACCAGATTTATTTACACCCTCAATGGCTTGTCAATTAAAAAGAAGACTAGATATTGATCGTAAAAATTTATTGGCGTTTGATATTAATGCAGCGTGTAGTGGATTTGTGGTTGCATTAGAAACTGCACATCACTTACTAAGTAGCTACAAGAATATTTTAATTGTTGCGAGTGATACAATGAGTCGCATTATTGATTGGACTGATCGTGGGACTTGTATTCTCTTTGGTGATGGAGCAGGTGCTGTTGTCTTAACACAAAGTGATTATGAACCAAAGTTTCATAGTTTTACTGAGCATGATATAACTGATAGTTTGAAAACCAATTCAATCTATGATGAAAAAACAAGACTATCTATGAAGGGTACAGACGTGTTTAAGTTTGCGGTGAACGCACTTACAACATGTATAAAAAAAGAATTAGATGATGCACAAATTACAATTGATCAAGTAGATTATATTGTTGCACATCAAGCAAATGTAAGGATTATAAGTCTAGCTAGTAAACAGTTAGGAATAAGCGAAGATAAATTTTATAAAAACATTCAGGAGTATGGAAATACCTCAAGTGCAAGTGTTCCATTGGTTCTTGCGGAAATGGTAGATAAAAAATTAATTCAAAAAGACCAAACGATATTATTTGTAGCATTTGGTTCAGGGTTAACTTATAGCAGTTGCCTTTGGAAGTTAGAAGGAGAAATTAAATAATGAATATCAAAGAAATATTTAATGTAGAATATCCAATTTTACAAGGAGCAATGGCTCATATTGCAACACCTGAATTTGCAGCAGCAGTATCAAATGCAGGAGCACTCGGAATTATTGCAACAGGTGCAATGAAACCAGAAGAAGTAAAAGAAGCAATTAAGAAATGCAAACAATTAACAGCTAAACCATTTGGTGTAAATCTAATGTTAATGAATCCATATTCTGATGAAATTGTAGATATCATCTTAGAAGATAAAGTTGCTTTTGTAACAACGGGTGCTGGAAATCCTGGTAAATATTGTGCACGATTAAAAGAAGCAGGTATAAAAATTTATCCTGTAGTAAATAGTGTGGCACTTGCAAAACGTTTAGTAGACTCAGGTGTTGATGGCATTATTGCAGAAGGCACAGAATCTGGCGGACATGTAGGTGAATTAACAACAATGGCACTTGTTCCACAAATTGTTCAAGCTGTTCATGTTCCAGTTATTGCAGCAGGAGGAATTGCAAGTGGTGCACAACTTAATGCATGTTTAGCACTAGGGGCAGTTGGTGTGCAAATTGGCACAAGATTCCTTGTGAGTGAAGAATGTCCAGTTCACAAGAATTATCAACAAGCAGTAATTAAGGCAAAAGACTTAGATACTATTGTAACTGGAAGAAATCTAGGGGCACCAGTAAGAATTCTAAAGAATCAAATGGCACTTCAATATCGTAAACTTGAACAAGCAAATGCAGAAAAAGAAGAATTAGAAGTTATTACTTTAGGTGCATTACGTCGTGCAGTATTTGATGGTGATATGAAACATGGATCTGTCATGATGGGACAAGTTGCAGGTATGTGTAAAAAAATTCAACCAATTAAAGAAATCCTTGATGAACTAATGCATGAAGCAAAAACAAACAAAGAAGAGTTAAGTAACATATGGCAAGAACTTTCGATTTAACTTTGAATAAATTAGAAATCCCATTAATTCAAGGTGGAATGGGAGTAGGTATATCACTAGGAAGCTTAGCGGGAGCAGTGATGAAGGAAGGTGGAATGGGAGTAATCTCGTTAGCACATCCAGGTTATCGTGATCCAGATTTTATGAAAGATCCATTTAGTGCAAACGTAAAAGCATTAAAGGAAGAAGTAAATAAAGCAAGAGCAATTAGCGAGGGAAAAGGATTACTTGCGATCAATGCAATGTGTGCAATTAATCGTTATGACGAATATGTACAAGCAGCAATTGATGCAGGAGTGGATGTCATTATCAGTGGTGCTGGATTACCTTTATCTTTACCATCACTAACAAAAGATAGAGATTTGCTTGTAGCACCAATTGTTTCAAGCGCTAAAGCTGCACAACTTTTATTAAAGAGTTGGGATCGACATTATAACTGCACAGCAGATTTCATTGTAATTGAAGGTCCTGATGCAGGAGGACATTTGGGATTTAAACCCGAAGAGTTATTAGAACATAGTGCAAAAAATGTTTTAGATATTTTAGAAGAAACAAAACCAGTTGTACGTGAATATGAAGAAAAATATAATTGCATAATTCCTATTTATGTTGCAGGTGGAATGAATACAAAAGAAAAAATTCAAGAGGCAATAAACAAAGGTGCAAAGGGTGTACAAGTTGCAACATCATTTATTCCAACTATTGAATGTGATGCAGATATTAAATTCAAAGAAATGTTTTTGAATCATGATCAACAAGAATTAACATTAATTAAAAGTCCAGTTGGCTATTATGGTAGAGCAATAGCTAATCCATTATCTAAACAACTTGAAAAAGGAAGAGTAGCACCTACTTATTGTGTAAATTGTATTAAGCCTTGTGATTTCAAAGTGACACCATTTTGTATTACAGAAGCATTAATTCAAGCAGCAAAAGGAAATACAACAGATGGATTGATATTTAGTGGAATAACGATTCCAACTCAAACAAAATTACGTTATGTAAAAGAAGTTATTCATGACTTGATGGGAGATATAAAATGAAAATAGCATTTGTATTTGCAGGGCAAGGATCACAATACCTAGGAATGGGTAAAGATTGTTTAGAGAATTCTAATAGTTTTAAAGAAGTATTTGACGTATGCAATAAGAATAATGACTTAGTACATGTTTGTTTTGAAAATAGTGAAAGATTAAATACAACAAGAGATGCACAATGGGCTATTTATAGTATTTCTATGGCTGCAGTAAATATGCTTAAAAATGAAGGAATACATCCCGAAGGTTGTATTGGATTAAGTTTGGGTGAATACAGTGCATATGGATGCGCTGGAGCATATTCAATTGAAGAGGGTATTGCACTAACTAAAAAAAGAGGTGCATTAATGCAAGAAACAATTGAAAAGACAACAAGTGGTATGGCTGCAATTCTATCACTAAGTGCGGATAAGATTGAGCAAGCTTGTCTTGATGCAAGTGATGTGGGCATTGTAAGTGTTGCGAATTACAATGCACCAGATCAAATTGTAATTACTGGTGAAGAAGCAGCACTTGAAAAAGCAATTCAAAATTGTATTGATTTAGGTGCAAGACGTGCAATTCGTCTACAAGTTAGTGGAGCATTCCATAGTACTCTTTTAAACTTAGCAAAAGATGAATTGAGAAAAGCACTCAATGAAGTAAAGTGGAATAAACCACAACTACCAGTTTATACAAATCTAACTGGTGAGGTTACTGACAATATTGTAGATAGTTTAACAGAACAACTTGTATCACCAGTAAGATTTCAAAAAGGAATTGAGAAAATGATGGAAGATGGATTCGATACATTTATAGAAATTGGTCCTAAAACAACATGCTCAAGTTTCATTAAGAAGATTGCACAAGCAAATGAAAAGATAGTAACAATTTGCAATGTGGATGATGTGAAGAGTTTTGAAAAAACAAAAGAGATGATTCAAGGAGGTCAAGTATGACAAGAAAAGTTGCTTTAGTAACAGGGGCAAGTCGTGGTATTGGTGCAGCAATTGCGAAATGCTTAGCCGCAGATCATGATGTAATAATTAATTTTGCAAGTAGAGAAGAACAAGCACTCCAAGTATTGAATACATTACCTACTGGTAATCATTCTATTTATAAATGTGATGTTCAAGATCATGAAGCAGTAAAAGAAATGATGAAATCATTAGTTGAGAAATACGGAAGAATCGATGTGTTAGTAAATAATGCAGGAGTTACTCGCGATAATTTAATGCTAAAAATGAGTGATGAAGATTTTGATAAAGTCATGGCAATCAACACAAAAGGTTGTTTCAATTGTATACAAACAGTAAGTCGTATCATGATGAAACAAAGAGAAGGTAAGATTATCAACATTGCTAGTGTTATTGGATTGATTGGAAATATTGGTCAAGTAAATTATGCAGCTAGTAAAGGTGCTATCATTGCAATGACAAAAGCAAGTGCTAAAGAATTAGGTTCGCGTAATATCCAAGTGAATGCTATAGCTCCGGGGTTTATTGAAACAGAAATGACACAAGTATTAAATGAAAATCTTAAAAATAAAATGATGGATGTTATTCCTTTGAAACGATTTGGACATGCAGAAGAAGTTGCAGGTGTCGCAAAGTTTCTAGCAAGTAAAGATGCAGATTATATTACAGGACAAGTAATTGTAATCGATGGCGGGATGGTGATGTAAATGAAACGTAGAGTTGTTATTACAGGAATGGGTGTTGTATCACCGATTGGAAATACAGTTGAAGAAGTAAAGCAAGCAATCATGGATGGCAAGTGTGGAATTGGTCCAATAACAGCATTTGATACAACAGATTATCGAGTAAAGCTTGCAGCTGAAGTAAAGGACTTAAATATGGATCAATACTTTACAGCTAGAGAACTTAAGTTTAATGATCGATTTACACAATTTGCAAGAATAGCTGCAAAGCAAGCAATTGGTGAAGCAAAAATTGATGAACTAGATAAAGATCGTATTGGTATTATTTTAGGTTCAGGAATTGGTGGGTTATCATCAATTGAAAACGCAACAAAAACTTTGGAAAGTCGTGGACCAACACGTATCTCTCCTTATTTCATACCGATGTCATTGATTAACTTGGCTGCAGGTGAAATAGCAATTGATCATCAAATACATGGTAATGTTCAATGCATCGTAACAGCATGTTCATCAGCAACAGATTCAATTGGTTTGGCATATCAACGCATTCGTGATGGATATGAAGATGTGGTTGTTGCAGGTGGATGTGAAGCAAGTATTACTCCTGTAGGAATTGGTGGATTTATGGCAATGCGAGCATTGTGTGAAAGTACTGACCCTAATCGTGCAAGTATTCCTTTTGATAAAGAAAGAAATGGATTTGTCATGGGAGAGGGTGCAGGAATCTTAGTGTTAGAAGAACTTGAGAGTGCACAAAAACGTGGTGCTAAAATACTTGGTGAAGTTGTAGGGTATGGAAACACATGTGATGCAAATCATATTACTGCACCCGCAGAGCAAGGAGAATTTGCAACCAAAGCAATGCGCAAGGCAATAGAGGATGCAAAGATTAATCCAAGTGATATAAACTATGTCAATGCACATGGGACATCAACAAATCTAAATGATAAAACTGAAAGCAAAGCCATGAATCATTGTTTTGGTGAGCATAAACCTTATGTATCTTCAACAAAATCAATGACTGGACATTTGCTTGGTGCAAGTGGTGCAATTGAAGGAATCATTAGTGTATTAGCATTAGCAAACCAATTTGTTCCACCAACAATTAATCATCAAAATATTGATGAGGAATGCAATGTGAATTTAGTTTTAAACAAAGGTATTCAAGCTGAGTTAAATTATGCAATGTCTAACTCATTTGGGTTTGGTGGACACAATGCTTCAGTAGTGTTCAAAAAGTGGGAGGATTAATATGATTTATAGTAGTGATGATATAAAAAAAATTATTCCTCATCGTTATCCATTTTTATTAGTGGATACAATTGAAGCTATTGAAGGAGAAAAAATAACTGGCAAAAAATGTGTAAGTGCGAATGAAATGCATTTTGTGGGTCACTTTCCAGAAAAGCAAGTGATGCCAGGGGTTCTAATTTTAGAATCGCTAGCTCAAACAGGAGCAGTTCTTTTGCTTTCAATACCAGAAAATAAAGGAAAGATTGCGTTATTTGCGGGCATAAACAAAGCTAGATTTAAACGCCAAGTTGTACCTGGTGATGTTTTGACATTAGAAGTAGAATTAGTAAAAGTACGAATGGGAATCGGTTTTGCAAATGCAAAAGCACTTGTTGATGGTGAATTAGCTTGTGAAGCTGAATTAATGTTTGCGATTGACAATTCTAAATAGAGGTAAAAAATGATAGTTGGTATTGGATGCGATTTATGTAAAATAGAAAGAATTGATGAAAAGATTGCACAAAAAATCTTAACAGAGAATGAGTACAATGAATTTCAAAATCTTTCAAAAACAAGACAAAAAGAATGGCTAGCAGGTCGATTTGCAGCAAAAGAAGCGATTATTAAAGCAACAGTAATACAAACGATGAAAGTTATCGAAATTCAAACAACAAGTGAAGGAAAACCAATCTGTTTAATGGATTATTATAAAATTAATTTATCAATTAGTCATGATGGTGAATATGCAATGGCAATGGTGGTGGCTGAAGATGTTTAGATTAATATTAGGTGCTATTTATGTTTTATGCAGTTATCCTAAAGCTAAAAATGTCAAAAATGCATCATTTGATGTACGTTATTTTGAAGCACGACAAGCTTGTTTAAAGTTTTTGAAGATTGTAAAAACTCCTGTTGAAGTAAATGATATTGAATTACCAGAAGGTCCAACTCTTTTTGTGTCAAATCATCAAGGGACAATTGATCCACTGGTCATTGTTGCAGCATTGAATAAACCAACAACATTTATATCAAAGAAAGAAAATAAAAAAATTCCAGTGATAAGTACTTGGGCTGAAATATTAGATTTAATTTATTTTGATCGAGATGATCAAGCAAGTGCCATCAAGATGTTAAGAGAAGCAACCCGTTGGATGAAAGCAGGTAACTCGGTTTTAGTATTCCCAGAGGGAACTCGTTCAAAATCTAGCGTTGTAAATAATTTTCATGAAGCATCATTGAAACCTGCATATCTTGCAAAAGCAAATATAGTACCGATTACTCTGCACAATGTTTATGGCGACTTCAAAAACATCAAAAATAAAACACCCTATCGCATAACGATTGGAGAAGCAATTTGTTATGATGACTATAAAGACAAAAGTTTAACAGAACTTGCAACATTTTTGCATGATAATATTGATGAAACTATAAAGAAAGTAATTATACAAAGTGGTGTAGAAATATAAGGATATTTAATCAAAACTAGACTAAAAATCTAGTTTTTTTCGATTATTTTTCAAATGTTGGCACATTTTCTGTCTTATTCTAGTCATATTAGAAGATGTTAGAGATATCATCATGTATAATCCCTACTGGGAAAATATAGAGTCAATAGACCAAGACTGGAGTGAGCCAAATGCGTAATAAAATATTAAAAATTTTCTTGTCATTAGCTTTAATGGCAGCATTACTTCCTGTAAATAGCTTTTCTGTTTTTGCTAGGACAATAAATCAAACTGAAGATACAATCGTAGATATGCTTGAAGAAGAAAAAACACCAGAGGAAGATGTAAAACAAGAATCAACAGCATCTCTGAAAGTGATTCATATTTATATTGATGGTGATACCCAAGAGGAAGAAGAAGTTGTTATCGATGATCTACCTATTGGTGAGATGATTAATACGAATGACTATGTTCAACTTAAAGAAGGGTACCAATTGATTGAAAAAGATCAAGAAGAAATAGAAATAAAAGAAACTGGAAATGCAGTTATTTTTAAGTATTTATATATAATTCCAACAGAAGAAGCAACTGATTTAGAAGAATTTGAAGAAGAAATGGTAGATAATTTAGTAAGTATCCATGCATCCAATGCAGATCCAGGAGCTGTTTTTAGTACGAAAGAAGCTTATTGGGTAGATGAGAGTAAAGGAGAAGCTAGAATTGATTTTTCTGTCTTTGGTAATTCAATTCAAGCCCCTTCAGATGTTGTACTTATTTTGGATACATCTGGAAGTATGGCAGCAGCCGATACATATCGGGTTGATGCATTAAAAGAAGCAGTTAAAGATTTAGCAGACATTGTAATTACACCTGAATCCAATATTCGGATAGGGGTAGTTGATTTTGATAGTCAGGCAGGTTATTTAGCAGATAACTTTGGTGGATATGGACCAGAACAAAAAATTGAAATATCCAATTTCTTGCAAGGAACGAAAGATTATTATGAAACCGTAGATTTTTACACCAATGTAATATGGAGCAGGATTAGGTTTGAAGGAGAAACGAACTATGCAGCTGGTATGGAGTATGCTTATAAATTAATCCAATCAAGACCAGAGTCAGAAAAAAATAGGCTTGTCTATGCGATATTTTTGAGTGATGGTGTACCTAATAAAGATGTAGGACTAATTGAATCAAGATCAAACCAACTTAAAAGTGTTGCAACAGTCTATTCCATTGGACTTGAGGTTGGTGAGAAAGCATTTAATGATAATTTAGTGTCTCTAGCTTCTGAACCAAGCTTTGCAATAAATGTAGCAAATAAAAATGATTTATCTGCGGTATATACAAAAATCGCAAATGAAATTCGTATAGCTGGTACCGATGCGGTTATTCGAGACATTATAAATGATGAAGTATTTGAAGTGATGGTTGATGCTGGGGGAGAGCCTCGTTTGAGCACTTCTACAGGAGATGCATCGTATAATCTTACTACCCACGAAGTAGTTTGGAATGTGGGGAATATTTCAGAAGAGAAAGAAACACTATCAATTTATATTAAAGTTAAAGATGATTTTAAAGAAAGTGGATTATTTGAAACAAATAAATCTGCGTCATTAACATACACGGATTATAACAATGATAGTCAAACAAGAGATTATGAAAATCCAACGTTGAATATAGGTAATACTGGATCGATTCATATGAATTTCTATTTAGTAAATGATTCAGGAAAACTTATTGATCAATCAAATAAAATAATTACAGAATTTTCAAAGAGAGTGACACTGCAAAATAAATACTATCTTGAAAACAATAGCCCTGATTTGAGTTTTAATAGTTACTCAGTAATACCTCCACAAACAATTGAAGTTTGGGGTAAATATTATGAGTATGTTCCAAATGCCATAGGGGCAAGTATGGCAACAATTTATTCAGTTGATGCAAGTAATAAACAATATAGTTTATATTATGGATATAAAGAGAGATTAGCACCACTTACATTTGATTATATTGTAGAATATTATTTACAAAATGAAGATGGAACATATACTTTACAAGAACCAACAGAAAATGTTGATGTACCTTACATTGCTGGTGCAGAGGTATTGGCAAGTAATCATGTAAAGAATTTTCAATTCTATACATATACTCCAAATCATCAAGATGCAATCAACTCCATTCAAATGGATAGTGGAGATAATACTTTAAGACTTTACTATGATCGAAATATGGAGACGATTCAATATACAGTCCATCATGTAACTGAAAATCATATAGAATCAAAAATTTATGAAAAAGAAATATGGCAAGGGACATTAGATAAAAGTTTAGAAGTATCAACCAATTCACTTAATTCATTAACGACAGCTGATTATGACGGATATGAAATTAATACAATTCAGGATATCCTTGGAAATGAGATTCACGCTAATGATATCGTAATCAATGGAACAGAAATTACGATAGCCTACAAAAAAATCTTAGTAGAAGTGAATTATAAAGTTGAATATTCCTATGAAGGAAATATAGATTCTAATTTAGAAGAAATTTATACCAATAATGCTTGGATTAATCAACAAGTGATTTCAATTGGAAGGCTTGAAGACAAAGCGAAAATCGGATATAAACTAGAAGGATTTTATGATGGAGTTAACCCAGTTAATTTAGGAGATGAAATTACATCAGGAACTAGTTTAATTGCAAAGTATGTTAAAGATGATGCAATAACAAAACCAATTAAATATGTCGTAGAGCATTGGTTAGAAGGAAACTCAGTAGCGAGTTCAACGGATGTAGTTGAAATTAATGTTTGGATCAATGATCAAGATCAATTGTTAATTACAAGTGATTCTATTTTACCAAAGAAATTTACGGGATATTCCTATTCAAATATGGAACCAGCATTAAAAGCAGGTGACTTAATTAATAACAATAAAGTTATCAAATTGTTTTATATAAAAAATTCAACAATAGTACCAACACCGACAACACAACCAGATGATCCAACACCCAATCCAACGGCAACACCAATTCCAACAAAGACACCAACACCTAATGCAACAACAAATCCTAAAAATCCACCAGTAGAGAAAACACCATCTTTAGAGGTTGTGGCATCACCTGAAACTAAAGATGAAGTAGCGGTTATTGTTAAACCACAAAACCCACCTACAAGTGGTGGTAATAATAACTTAATGATTATTGGTGAAAATGGTATGCCGACAATGGGTATTCTTGGTAATGGGCGCAGTTGGGCATTAGTTAATTTAATAGTAACACTGATTGGACTTTTGTTCACACTACTTTTAATCTTCTCAAAGAAGAAAGATGTGGATGAAGTTGATGAAAACGGAGAGCAATTAGAGGAAAGAAAAGAATGGTATAGAAAACGCATCTATAAAGTTCTGGGCATACTTATTACATTATTTGCATGTATTCTATTTGTACTTACTGAAAATATATTCTTACCAATGGTATATGTTGATAAGTACACACTCATCATGATTGTATTCATGCTATTTAATATTGTAATTTTCTATTTAGGAAGAAGATGGTACGAGGATGAAAAAATAAATAAAGAAGCAATAAAAGAAACAAGTCATAATTTAAAGTAACTCATAAAAAAAACTGTATAAAGTAGAATCGTTATCAAAATGATAATTACATTCTAAGTCAATACAGCTTTTTCATCATTAACTCTTTTTTTGTCTAAGTTCAGGATTTTGCAAATCATTTTGAACACTTAATTTTGTGCAAATACTCATAACTAAATTGCGAATAATATAAACCGCATCTCTTCCTTCATCAAGACTTGGTGTATGTTTAATAGGTTGTCTTAAACATAAGTTTTTAAAACATGATTCAAACTCGGTAATGAAATAATTATAAGCTTGCTCATCTGGATACATTGAAATTTGATATTTAAATAAAGATGAAATCTCTTGAAGACTGAAGACTTGTTTCATAATACAAACAACAACGAGATAAGCTAAATGTTTATTTGAATATCTTTTATTTTCAGGTGCATGAATAATTCCTTGATTAACATAATTATTTATCATTGTTTTTGTAATAAAACTTTCTTGTCCTGAAATCATCAATACACCAAGTACTTGTTGAAGATAATCAACTACTTGATCCATATATAAGTTTAAACTTGGCAATTCATTCCAACGAGGTAAATGCAAATCTTTGATTTCTTGTTCATTTAAGTACATGGTTTTGTTCTCCTTTACTAACTATTATATAAAACAACTTGAATTATAGTCAAACCCAGTTGGGAAAATAATAGAAAAGGTGTATAGTAAATGAAGAAAAGAGGTAATCCATGGAGCGCTTAACAAAGAAAATAAATGGTAAATATGCAGTAGAAAATTTAAATGAAGAAAATGGAAAATTTTATGGTGAAGCAATCGAGAGATTAGCTATTTTTGAAAATATGGTTGAGAAAATCCAACAAGAACAAACTGAATATACAAAGCAAATTGACAATTTGAAAGATCCCTCTTCGAGTAAAGTTCATTGGAGGGTGAAAGAATTAATGGGTAAAAAACTAACGAATAAAGGTATATTATTAGCGTTAAAATATCAGGGTATAGAGGTAGAAGATGAAGCTTAAAGAAATTACATTAAGTAAAGAAATTAAATTTAAAGGTAGATTAATTAATGTTAGACATGATGAGGTTGAGTTGCCCAATGGAGATAAGGGTTTACGAGAAGTAGTAGAGCATCCAGGAGGTGTGGCAATAGCTTTACAAGATATTGATGGAGATTTCTTTGTTGTTAGTCAGTTTCGCTATGCTCAACAAAAAGTATTAATGGAATTTCCAGCTGGAAAGATGGAAAAAGGTGAAGATCCATTAGAAACCGCAAAAAGAGAAGTAATTGAAGAAACGGGATATAGTGGAAAAGATTATCTTTATTTAGGACGAATGATTCCAACAGGTGCTTACTTGGAAGAAAAAATAGAAATGTATTATGCAAAGGTCGATGAATTTAAAGGTCAAAACTTAGATGTAGATGAATTTATGAATGTGACAAAGAAATCAATTCATAATTTAGTAGAAATGATAATGAACAAAGAAATTGAAGATGCAAAGACAATTGCAATGACATTCATGATTAAAGAAATGATGGAAAGAGAATAAAAAAAGTGCTAAACTAGTAAACAGTCAGTCGCGATTCCCTGACTTAAAATAAAACAAGGAGGATTTTTTGTGAACGCTCGATTAAAAAGATTTACAATCATTGCAATGATTGCAGCAGTATACACGGTTGTATCTGTAGCACTTGCACCAATTACTTATGGCAATATACAGGTAAGGATTGCTGAAGCTTTAACATTATTACCAATTATTTATCCACCCGCAATATGGGGAGTAACTCTTGGTTGTGCACTTACTAATTTAGTAGGAGCAATGACGGGGATGAATATCCTAGGATTCATGGATGTCTTTGTGGGTACATTTGCAACTTTCTTAGCGGCAGTATGTACATACCGATTGAGAAACATAGAATTCAAAGGATTACCATTATTGGCTGCGTTTATGCCAGTGCTATTCAATGCAATTATTATTGGATTGGAATTAGCTGTGGTTTTCTTCCCAGCGACAATAACTTCAGGATTTATTATTAGTGCTTTAGAAGTTGGGTTTGGTGAATTGGTATCCTGTTTTGTGATTGGTATTCCATTGATTAAAGTCTTAGCAAAAACTAAAATATTCAAAGAAATTTGATATAAGAAAAGGCGCCTAATTTTAGGTGCCTTTTGTTTTAATTGCCATAAACTTCAGCGTGTGTATAAATTCCTGCTTCAATGATTTCCTTATCAATATTTTCTTTAACAATTACTTTTCCTGCAATTAGATGAGCATTAATTACTTTTGTATAACCTGTATCGACTTCAGAATTAACGGTAGTAGGATTTCCTGTAGCTATATTATAGGCTTCCTGAATTGCCACATTAGCAAGTTCCTTTAAATCTAAACTAAGTGTCATATTTTGTTCACCATTTACAATTCTTTTAATAGCATCAAGGTCAGCATCCATACCTGTTATAATAACAGGATGATCCATATTGAACTCTTTAATTACCTCTGCACAGGCACCAGCAATTTTATCATTTGGTGCTAAGATTGCATCCACATTACCATGATTACTTATAATTGCATCTCTAACGAGTGTCTTTGCTTCATCTGCAGACCAGTTAGGAACAGATGTATCCAAGATAATGTTTATATTATCTTTAATGGGTTCAAGATATCGCATTGCACCATTATAAAGATCAAGTGCATTGTTATCATTAGGATCACCACTTAATAAAATATAATCACCTTGATAAGCTGTTTCTGATAAATATTGTCCCATTGATTGACCAATACGATTACTATCATAGCCAACAATCAAATCAATTGGATTATTCATAATTGTTCTAGCATAACTAATAACAGGAACATTCTTCTTCTTTGCGTAATCAAGTATTTCATCAACATTAAACGCATCTCTTGGTATAAGAATTAATACATCAATTCCGCTATCAATCATTTCTATACAATCTTCTGTTTGAGTTAATGGCGTATCTGTTTTATTTAGCCGAGTTTCAATTTTAATGCCTAACTTGTTTGCTGCTTCTTCCATATATCCTTTTTCTTTTTCCCAACGGATAGCTTCACCAACTCCAAAGGATACACCGATATAAACCTCTTTTTGTTTAGTGGAACAACTTGATAAAGGAATGATAAATACGAAGGCAATTACTAATTTTAAAAATTTTATTTTCATAGTTTACCTTCTTTAAATATGATTTCAAATTGATCGATTGGCATTGGCTTTGCATAATAATAACCTTGAGCTATTGTGCAACCATATTCTTTCATTAAGTTAACATTTTCTTGAGTTTCTACACCTTCAACAACAACTTTGATACCTAAACCAACAGCCATGTTGGTAATTGCTGAAAGAATTACTTTTTGTCTTTCACTCTTCTGAGTATCTTGCAAGAAACCTCTATCAAATTTAATAACATCTATTTCAATATCCTTCAACATATTTAGTGAAGAGTACCCACTACCAAAATCATCCATAGAAATCTGTAAACCATGTTCATGTAAATGGTTAATGAAATCTTCAATGATTTGATAATTATCAAATATTACAGTTTCTGTTAATTCTATTTCAATTAGTTTTGGAGGAATTTGGTATTCATTGATTTTACTTATTAATCGAACAATGAAGTCATGACTCATAAGATGCATTCTAGAAAAGTTGATAGAAATAGGAGTGCAATTAATTCCATCATCAAGACACTTCCTTAAGAACCTTAACGTTTTCTCTAAAATAATAAAATCAATTTCATGAATAAGACCAGTTTTTTCTGATAAAGGAATGAAATCACTTGGCGGAATAATGATTCCTGCTTTGGTAATCCAACGCGCAAGAGCCTCAGCACCTTCAATCTTATTTGTATTAATATTTATTTTAGGTTGGAAGAAAGGAACAATTTCATCATCTTGAATTGCTTTTTCTATGGCACGTTTTGCTTGCTCATTTTGAATAAGTTTCTTATCTAGTTCAACATTATAAAATTCCACTTTCTTGTGGTGGGTACCTTTTGAATTTTTGGAAGCTAAGTTTGCTTTGTCTACCATCAAGTTTACATTTTCATTTGAATCAGTTATTTCGTAAATACCTGCAGACAAATAAACGATGATATTATCAATTGTAATCTCTGAACTAAATAATGAATTTAATCGTTGTGTACTTGCGTCTTCTAATAACATGACAAAGTGATCACTATAAAGACGAGCACATAGTTCATTTGACAATAGTGTTTCAGAGTATAGTTTGTGGATAATTGTAAGAATACTATCACCAATGTTGTATCCATAATAATTATTTATATACTTAAAGTTATCTACATCAAAAGTAAATATAAAGAATTTTTTAGTTGGATTTGATTGGAGAATGCTTTGTAAATCAAATTGGAATTTTGTATATGTATCAAGTCCAGTAACAGGATCAATAAAAGCTAATTTTCTTAGTTTCTTTTCTTGCTCTAATCTTGAATAGAAAAAATAAGATGAAGACAAAAGGAATCCAATAAATAAAACAAAGAGTACAACGTAGAATATTTTAACCACAGTTTGTACATTGGGCAGTACAGCGTTTGTTTTTACACTAGACACAAGATACCAATCATATACTTTGTCTAACGGTGTGTAAGAAGCATATATTTTTGTGCCACGATATGAAACCTTCATAAATCCAGTGGTGTTCGTATTTATATGCTCTTGTAAAATACGTGTTTCATTAGGATTGTCTATAAATAATAATCTAAATAAATTATCAGATTCAGGAGTGTATTCTTCATCTTGTGAACCTATAATGATATACCCATCACTATTTATAATGTAAGTATATCCCTTATCAGTATAGAGGGAAGATGAACATAGATCATACATTTGCTCAAGAGTAAATTGACGTTGAATTGTACCAATGATTTCATTGTTGCTAGTAATTGGAGCACTCATAACAAAGAGAGTTGAACCGTTTGCTCTAGATATCAAACGATCAGAGATGTTACTTTGACCCTCTAAAGCTAAACGAAAATACTTCCTTCCATTAATATCGAGCGATCCTCCATCCGGCAAGTAGGCAATACCATTTGGTAATGCAATAAATAATTGAGATTCATTTTTATCATTCGCGAATTCCGTAAATATCTGTTCTAAAGGAATTTGTTTTTGTGAGTATCTTTCAGACAATTGACTTGAAATAAGGTTTAATTTGTTAACTTCGTTACTAAGACTGTTGTTTATGACATCCTTATTTTGTATAACAATTTCATTTAAATTAGTTTGAATATCAGAATTTAATAAATTTTGTGCATATCCCATCAAGGAAAAAATAGTTAATACTAAAAGCGAATTAACTAAAACTAGTAACAATAAAGGTATATTTTTTACAATTTTGTACTTATGCATATAAAATTAGTTTCTCCCTAAATAAAAACGCATCTAATGGAATCGAGGTATTTGTGAAAAAATAGATATATATACATCTTACACTATTTTTCTCGGTATTTGGGGCAGAGGATGTGTTTTTAATGACATATTGACCAAATGAGCAATGAAAAGTGCACATATTATAAAATAATGCAGTGAAATCGCCTTCTTTATGATAGATTAAAACCATGATATAATTGATAAGAAATGATGGTGAATTTATGAAAAAAGGAATATTTATAACATTTGAAGGACCCGATGGAAGCGGTAAAACAACTGTTTCAAAAGGTGTTTATGATAAATTAATAGCGAACGGGATTGATGCAATATATACCAGGGAACCTGGTGGTATTGAAATTGCAGAAAAAATTCGAGATATTATCTTGGATCCAAAGCACACAACAATGGATGCGAAAACAGAAGCATTACTTTATGCTGCAAGTAGAAGACAGCATCTTGTGGAAAAAGTAAAACCAGCATTGGAGCAAGGTAAAGTAGTTATTTGTGATCGTTTTGTGGACAGCTCGCTTGCATATCAAGGGTGCGGAAGACATCTAGGAATCGATGAAATATGGTCAATTAATAACTTCGCAATTGAAGGGTTCATGCCAGTAAAAACAATTTACTTAGATTTAAGTGCTGAAGATGGATTAAAACGAATTGAAAATAGAGAATTTAAAGATCGTTTGGATCAAGAAACAATTCAATTTCATCATGATGTGCAAGAAGGGTATAAACAAATAGTTGAAAGATTTAAAGAGCGCATGTTAATTGTGGATGCATCAAAAGATGTTGAAACCGTTGTAGATACTGCATATAACCGTGTTCTGGAGATTATCCATGATCAGGGATAAACTTCAAGAAACGCAACCCATTGTATATCAAACATTAAGCAATGCAATTAAAAATAGAAAATTTGCCCATGCTTATTTATTTACTGGTGTAAAAGGCACACCAAAAAAAGAAGCAGCACTGTGGTTTGCTCAAAACTTAATTTGTGAACATACTGAAGATGGCTTTGCGTGTGAACTGTGTGATGAGTGTAGAAGAATAACTGAAAATACATATGCAGACTTAATCTACCTTGATGGAAACGATGCTACGATTAAGAAAGATAGTATACTTCACCTTCAAGAACAATTTTCTAAAACAGCCTTAGAGAAAAGTGGAAAAAAATTCTATATTCTAGATATGGCTGAAAATGCAACAACAGAAGCTTTAAATAGTTTATTGAAATTCTTAGAAGAACCTAATGGTCAAGACACCCAAGCAATTTTAATTGTAGATAGTATTGATCGATTATTGCCAACGATTATTTCTAGATGTCAAATAATTCCATTTAAGCCTTTGAATGTAGAACATTATTATGAAAGTGGTTTAGATTCAGGATTGAGCTCTTTGGATAGTTATGTGTTAAGTCATATTGTTAAAGATGTTGATTATATGAAAGAAATGAGTGAAACAGAAGAATATCAAACAGGCATGGTTGTTGCAGAGAGATTTGTTTCCTTATTTGATGTAGATATCCATCGTTTCTTAGTTTGGTTTGAAACAGAAGTGTTAGGAAATAAAGACAAAGATAAAGATATTGTAAAAATGTTTTTAGAAATTTTACTTATATTCTTTAGAGATGTTGTTTCAAATAAAGAGAGTCAAACAGGATGGTTTGAAAGAGAAGTAAATCGAGTTGCAAATAAAAACATTGCAATAGAAAAAATCTTGTTAATTCTGTTAGAGAGCAAAGACAAATGCAATCGTAGTTATAATTTACAATTAGTTATCGAACAAATGATTTACGAGATAAAGGAGGTTATGTAATGGAAGAAACTATAAATCAAGTTCCAACACAAGAGAGTTATAAATATGTTATTTCTATTCGCTTTAGAAATACAAACAAATGCTATTCTTTTGGAACAAACAATGAAGAAATTGAATATGGTGATTATGTTGTGGTTGAAACTGCAAGGGGTGTTGAATTAGGAGAGGTTGTAAGTCCACTTCGCGAACTTAAAGATGTTGAAGTACGCACACCGCTAAAACCAGTATTAAATAAAGCAACAGCTGAAGATCGTCAACGTTATGCAGAAAACATTGAACTTGCAAAAGAAGCATACACTTATTGTCAAAAAGAAATTGAAAGACTTCAATTGGATATGAATTTAATAAGTGCAGAATATACTTTAGATAGAAGCAAGGTTTTATTTGTTTATGTTGCAGATGAAAGAGTAGACTTTAGAGAATTATTAAAACAACTTGCAAGTGGATTACATTGTCGTATTGAACTTAGACAAATAGGATCACGTGATAAAGCAAAAATTATTGGAGGCATTGGACCATGTGGCATGGAAACATGTTGTTCAAGATTTATGGATGAATTTGATGTTGTTTCGATTAATATGGCAAAGAATCAACTACTAGCTCTAAATATTCAAAAGTTATCAGGGCAATGTGGGAAATTAATGTGTTGTTTAAAATTTGAAGATGATGCATATAAAGAGTTAAGACAAGGATTACCAAAACTAAATGCACAAGTGGAGTATGAAGGGCAAACATATCGAGTTACTTCGATGAATGTTATAGCTCAACAAGCTAAACTTGAAAATCGTGAAACGGTTCAATTTATTTCTTTAGATGATTTAAAGAATAAAGCAAAAGTCAAAAAAGTTGAACCACCTCAACCTAAAAAGGAGGCTGAATAGCCTTGGTTCATCGTCAAAAAAGTTTTGGGAATGAAATGCCAACTCTATATATTGTACCCACTCCAATTGGTAACCTTGATGAAATGACACCACGTGCCATTGAAGTCTTAAAAAATGTTGATGTCATTGCATGTGAAGATACAAGAAATTCAATGAAGTTATTGCAATACTTTGATATCCATACACGCTTTGTACAATATCATAATTTTAATGAACAAGAATCATCAAAAGGATTACTTCAATTATTAGAACAAGGAAAAAATGTTGCAGTTATTTCTGATGCGGGGTATCCATTGATTAGTGATCCAGGACAAGTCATCGTCAACAAAGCAATTGCTCTTGGATACAATGTTGTGCCACTTTCAGGATGCAATGCAATGCTAAATGCCTTGGTTGCTTCAGGGCTCATTACACAACCATTTACATTCATTGGATTTTTACCAGCAAACCAAAAAGAAAGTGTGAAAACTTTAAATTTATATAAACACTATCCAATGACATTGATTTTTTATGAAGCACCACATCGAATTGAAAAAATGCTTGCAAGTGTTCTAGAAGCACTGGGTGATCGTCAAGTATGTGTGGCACGAGAACTAACAAAGAAACATGAAGAATTTATTCGTGGTTGCTGTAGTGAAGTTCTTGAAGAAATAAAAGGTGCTAAAGGAGAAATGGTTGTCGTAGTTGAAGGATTTAATGAAGAATTAAAACCAGCAATTGATATGGGAGAAATTACACTTCTTGTTGAAGAAGCTATTAGCCAAGGTTTAAGTAAATCAGATGCAATTAAAGCAGTAGCTAAACAAACAGGAATGTCGAAAAACGAAATATATAATTACATACATCAAAATTAAATTTCGTGATATCAAAATTTACAAGCTCAATTCAAAGATACATTGTTTTTATAACTTATAAGAAGTTGAAGAGAGGTTAGCTAACCTCTTTTTTATATGAATATTTCAATAATAAAATATTGACACGAAAAGTCTACTGATGTAGAGTGGTAGAGGGAGTTACTTTTATAATATAAAAGTAAGAGATGATATGAACAATTTGAGTAGCGCAAAGAAAATTAAATTGATAATGAATATATTACTATTTATAATTCTTTCTATTTTGTTATTGATATACATCAATTATAACTATTATTCATTGATGAGTAGATATTGGTAAAGCTATGAATAAAATACTTATACGACGCATTATTTTATTAATTCTATATTTCTTGTTATTTATAAATTCACTAGGCGATTATTATGATTATAGAAATTATGCAGATGCCAGAAATTATATACAGTTTACAATTTATTTGATAAGTTTATTCTTTATTGGGTTTGTTACTATTTTTCGCAAAAGATATCAAGGTTTACAAGCATATTTTTTTACTCTGTTTTTAATTTTCATTACTACAATTTATATCATAAGAGACCAATTAGGATTGATTCCAAGAATGATTTTAATTGTGTTTATTATCTTAATTTATTTAATAGAAATATTTGGTAAACATGATGAGGAAGTAATAGATGAAAATATTTTCATAAAAATACTTACGAGTAATTCACTGCTTATTTTTTTGTTGTTATTTGTAATTTATTTTCTTGATGGTTCGGAATTCAAAAACTATTTGAAAGTACAGAGTATTAAAAAAATTGATATATATGATTGCATAAGCAGTTATAAAATTGTAGGACCTTTGGGGTATACAAATTTAAAATTAGAAACAAGCAATGATGAATTGCTTAATTATGCATGTGGTTCACCAATTGTATTGGTTAATGGAGAACCTCTTGAAAAATGGCAATCACCATATACCATAAATTATTTGAACCCAAGAGATGAAGTTATTGTTAAGATGAGTACAAATCAAGAAATAATAGAACATTTTGGCTGGACAATTAATGAGAATATAATGAGAATTATAATTGATGATCGACCAAAAGGTTTATCCAGTTTTGTAGAAATAGAAAACCAATTTGATGTGATAATAGATGAAATTAACGAAGAAAATATTGAGCAGGTACACTCTTTTCTTAACAATAATTCATTGCAATATAAAAAAGATTATGGTGACAAAAACATGATTGACGCAGTATTTTATCATAAACATGAAAAGGATGAGGATGTTTATTTGTCATTGTTTTACAAGATGGAAGATAGGATACTTGAAATAACCATCCTTAATCCATATATTAGTAATGAAGGTAAAATTGAATATACAAATAGTTTTGTATCTAACTATGGTGTCAACAAAATGGTTGAAAGTGTCCTTGAAGAAAATAATGCAAAAGGAATCGATTCTTATCGTAATGAATCCTATGAAAATAGTATTCTTGATGAAGAAAGACATTAAAATGGTTTTATATATTTTTAGAAAATACGGGGCTATATTATGAATAAATTCAGCAAAATTTTACTGTGTATTAGTATTCCGTGCTTGTTATATTCTAGTTTGCTAATTTATACTTTTTATTTTATCGATACAACATATATTGAGATATGGGGATTATTCAAAGCACTATTAATCGTAATGACTTTGATTTTTGTTATCTATTTAGTAATAAAGAATAAAGTATATGGACATCAGAAGTTAATACTAATTTCATTAAGTATACTTCATTTAGCAATGTATTTTTCATTTCTCAAAAATGTTTTCGATGCATTACTAATATATGTATTTCCAATTCAATGTATTATGATCTTTCTTGCAGCGACATTTATGATAAAAGGCAAGGTTGAAAAAGTATCAATATTTGAAGAAATATTAAGTAGTGAAATGTTGAGTTATGTAATTATTATTAGTTATGTTTTTCTATTGCAAAGTAATGGAGTTAGAAATTTGTTAATAGTTGTTTTAGAACAACCAGTAAATGTAAGACAATGTCTAAATTTAAACTGGTATACAGAAGATGTTTTTGGTTTAAATTATAACAATGATGCAAGATGTTCTATAAGGGAAATAGAAGCTTATATAGATGGTGAAGAAGTGAATCTAAATTCTGTGAACTATTTAAGTCCAGATAAGAATATCACATTTGTATTTGGAGAACACTTTCGCGATAGTATACGGTTTGACTTTAAGTTTGATTTTAGCCCAATATCACTAAAACTGGAAAAGAAAGAAATTAGAGATACCTTCAATGAATACTAAGAAAACTAATATACTATTACTTATTGTTTTAATTTTAATATTTCTTATCAGTATTTGGTTTAATCCAAACTATATTATATAAAATCGGGGAAATATGTTGATTAAAATTTTAAAAATTATTATGCTTAACTTAATAAACAGATATATAGTAAACATCTAGTAAAAGGAGAATAAATTATGTGGGGTATCATAGCAACATGGAGAATGGCAAAAGAAGGGCTTGAAAAAAGCGCAATTAGTTTAGAGCAAGGTGGTACTTCTTGTGATGCTATTGAACAAGCGATTATGGAAGTAGAAAATTTTCCGTATTTTAAATCTGTTGGGTATGGTGGACTTCCAAATGAGGAGATGGAAGTAGAATTAGATGCAGCTTATATGGATGGAGATACATTGGATATTGGTGCAGTTGCTGCAATAAAAGATTATGCTAATCCAATTAGTATTGCTAAACGCTTAAGTAAAGAAAAAGTAAATTGCGTGCTTGTAGCAGAAGGTGCTGAAAAGTTTGCACATAAAGAAGGCTTTGAAAGAAAGAACATGCTTACTGATCGTGCAAAAATATTTTATCGTAAGCGTATAAAAGAAATTAAGGAACAAGAATTAAAACCATATAGTGGGCATGATACTGTAGGAATGGTTTGTTTGGATAGACAAGGGAAATTAACGGCAGCAACAAGCACGAGTGGATTGTTTATGAAAAGAAAAGGTCGTGTAGGTGATTCACCAATCGTTGGTTCTGGTTTCTATGCAGATTCAAAGGTTGGAGGAGCAACAGCGACTGGACTAGGCGAAGATCTAATGAAGGGGTGTATATCCTATGAAATTGTGCGGTTAATGAAAGATGGACATCATCCTCAAGCAGCATGTGAAATAGCGGTGAATCAGTTGGATAAAGAATTAAAAGAAAGAAGACAAAAAGCAGGCGATTTATCGGTTATCGCAATGAATAATAAAGGTGAATGGGGAGTGGCAACTAATATTGATGGATTCTCATTTGCAGTTGCGACCGAGAATGAAAAACCAACAGTATATCTAGTTAAAAACACAGATGGAAAATGTATTTGTGAAGTTGCATCACAAGAATGGCTAGATAATTATTTAACTGTTAGAATGGCACCAATAGAAGAATAAAGAGGAAGTAAGATGAAAATTGTTGAAATCTGTTGTGGAAGTTATGAAGATTGTTTAGCTGCATATCATGGAGGAGCTAAACGTGTTGAATTAAATAGTGCTCTACATTTAGGCGGATTAACTCCAAGTGTTGCAAGCTTAGTCAAATCAAAGCAAGATACAGAATTAAAAATAATCGCAATGGTAAGACCACGAGCAGCGGGGTTTAACTATAGTAAAGAAGATATAGAAGTGATGTTTATGGATGCGAAGATACTACTTGAAAATGGCGCTGATGGAATTGCGTTTGGGTTTTTAAACCTAGATGGAACAATTGATATTGAAAATACAAAGAAAATGGTGAATCTTATTAAATCATATAATGGAAAAGAAGCGGTTTTTCATAGAGCTTATGATTGTGTAAAAGATCCATATGTTGCAATTGAACAGCTAATTGAATTAGGTGTAAATCGAATTTTAACAAGTGGTCTTAAAGAAAAAGCAATTCAAGGGAAAGCAATGATCAAGGAACTGGTTTCTAAATATGGTAACAGGATAGAAATCCTTGCAGGAAGTGGAATCAATGATACCAATGTAATTGAATTTATTAAAGAAACGAATATTCAGCAAGTTCATTCATCTTGTAAAGACTGGAAGATTGATCCAACAACGACAATGAATGGCGTGAGTTATGCATATCATAATGAAAATGATTATGAAGTAGTTAGTCTTGATAAAGTAAAAAAAATAATAGAACTTATAAAAGAATGAAGTCTAGAAATAGATTTCATTTTTTATTTGACATACTAGTAACTAGTTACTATAATAATGGTAATAAGTTACGTATGAGGTGCGATATGGAAATTAAACAACTTGCAAAGAAATATGAAGATTCAAGACTTAATCAAGCGAAAGGTATTTTTGCACAATTGAATATTATACAAAATTTGTTGCAAACAACGTTTGATAAAACGTATGGAGTAGTAACGCTGAAACAATTTATGTTGATGATTATGGTGAAACAAAGTACAGAATTTAATGAAGAACTTACTTTGACTGACTATGGTAGATTGTTAGGCTGCTCAAGACAAAATATTAAGAAACTAGCGATTCAATTAGAAACTAAAAATTTTGTAACGGTTAAGCAAAGTAAACATGATCCAAGAGCATTAGCAATCGAATCAAGAAAAGAGCTACATAAATACTTTAAAGAAGTTAATCAAGAAAACAATGAAATATTGCTTAAGTTATTTTCGATTTACAATGATAAAGAATTAGGCATGTTGTATAAGTTACTTGATAAATTACATGAAGGAATTGAATTGATAAATGAAAAATAAAATACTTAGGCGTTTAATTGTTGTGGTTTGTTGTATCTTGGGTTTTGTTATTGCGGTATTTATTGGTTTTGATTTATTTGCAAAAGATGTAATTGGTAAAGTTACAATTGATAGTATTGACCATTCAAATCTTGAGGATGGGGAATATGAAGGTGTAGCAACAGTTGGGCCAGTACATGTTAAATTAACAGTAGTAATGAAAGAAAAAAAGATAGATCAAATTCTAATCACAGAACATATCAACGCTCTTGGAAAGAAAGCAGAAACAATTGTGGAAGAAGTCATTCTCAAGCAATCGATTGATGTTGATTCAATATCTGGGGCTACTACAAGTAGTGTGTGCATTAAGAAGGCAATTGAAAATGCCATAGGAGGAAATTAAGATGAAAAAAGGAATTGTAGTTTTTGGCTCACATTATGGAGCAACAGAAGCGTATGCAAGAGAAATAGCTAAGAGATTAGATTTTGATTGTAAGAACTATAAAGAAGTATCAAAACTAAATGATTATGAAGTGGTTGTTATTGGTGGTGGTCATTATGCAGGTGGTATTACTGGACTGAAAAACACAATAGAAAAAGTAGATACAAATAAAACGTTGGTTTATATTTATTCGGTTGGGCTATCAAGTAGAACAGAAGAAAACTTAAAAGCGATTAGAGAAGCAATACGAAAAGTTGTTCCTGTTGAAAAAGCAGATGATTCAAGAATTTATTATTACCGTGGAAATATGGATTTAAATAAATTAGGATTTATACATCGAAATATGATGAAAATGATGATAAAGATGACAAAGAAGATACCAGAAAATGAAAGAACGGATGATAATCGTGGTGTGATTGAATTAACTGAAAAAAGCATTGATTTCATTCAAGTAAATGATGTCGAAGATATGGTACAACAAATTAATGAACAAATGGAAAAGAAGTAAATAATTGCCCATAGTGCAAGAACCATACAGATGGTAAATGCACATGGGTTTTATTTATAATAGAACAAGTTTGAAACTTCAAAGCAAATAGTTATTTTGCATGGATTTGTGCTTTCTTATCAAAGAAAATTGATTTCGCTTAAATATCAAGGTAAAAGAAACACCCAAGAAAACGCAACAAGAGAAAGGGAAGAACTGAAGAAATCAAAAGAAGAAACAGATTTTTTTCTATGAAAAAAGAGTAAAAGTAGTACAATGAAGATATAAATCAAGGAATGAAGGTATGACAAAAACGAAAGTGGAATAAACGTTTCAAGAAAATGCATCACTTTCGTATTAGTGGATTACCTATGTTTGATGATAAAATAGGATAGCCTATTTTCTAAATAAACTTGGATTTGAAATTACTTGTTGAGGGGCAATTTCGGTATAGCCAAGTTTTTTTATTGCAGTAATTTGAGATTTAGTAAGACATTCAAAAGGTGATTTATCATTTAAACTAGAGCGTTTTGTGGAATTAATGTGATTCATCATGATATCTACATCACACTGACTTAAATGATTGAAAGATGTGCCTTGAGGAAGATAGTAACGAATGAATTCGTGATTTTTTTCTAACTTACCTTTTTGTTGGGAGGCACGAGCGTCACAATAAAAGAAGTTACAACGTTGCAGTTTTCTGTGATTAGCTTCTAAAGCATCCACGTAAGCAAATTCAGAGCCGTTATCACCAAGAACAACGTGGAAGAGAGAAGCGAATTTAGCAAAACCTAAAAGTGATTCCAAGCGATCAAAGATATCGACAACACTTTGGGCATCATTATGATTGCGAAGGAAAGCTAACATAAAATTAGAATTACGGAAAAGCAGAGTAAGCAATACTTTTTCATCTTCACCTTTAGACCCAATGACAGAATCAATTTCACAGATGTATTTACATTTATTATTTTTGATAAAGGTGAGGAAGTCTAGATAAGTCCTATGAATGCGTATCGTTGTATCTTTTGTTACAGTTGATTTAGAAGAACGATGAGGTTTATAACGAACACGACGAGGTAAATCAATATTTTTGATATCATTCAGATAACCTTTGTCAATGTAACGATAAAGGGTACTTTTACTAATACCAAGTTGATTTGAAATGGAAGCGAAAACATGATTAAAAGATTGCCCCTTATCTTTGATTAAAGGGAGTAATAAATCGTTTAGATAATCAAAGGCATCAGAACCACAACCTACTTTATGACGAGAAACAATGAGAGTAGAACGATAATCTTGATCAGCAAACTTAGGAGTATAGAGATATTTATCTTTTTGGCAATGGCCATATCGGTTACAGCCATGGCAAACCCAAGGAGCAGAAGCTAGACGAGAACTATGACAAGAATTAGAATCTCGTTTACGATTAAAACTTTTGGCTTCTGAAAGATAGCGATGATGGGATAGTTCTCTAGAAATAGTGGAAGCACTATAACCAAGGGTTCTACCTATTTTACGCATGGATTTATTTTCGGTAACAAATTGAAGAATAGAAATACGATCATTTAATGATAGATGTTTACTTGATTTAGACATAACAATGTCCTCACTTTCTTATATAGTCAGTTATCACCAAGCATAGGTACATTTATTATAACTGTTTCACCTAACTGCAACACTCTGTTGCGTTTATCTTGAAATTTAAATGAAAATTGATTTCTTATTTTAGAGTATTGTAATCTTAAACAAAAGTGCTATAATGATAACAGTTATCAATAAGGAGGTGACAATATGACCTATAGACAAACTAAACAACGAGAGGAAGTTCTTCAAGTTGTGCAAGGTGTTGATAAACACATGACAGCAGAAGAAGTTTATCAAGAAATTGCGAAGATAAATCCAAATATAGGAATTGCGACAGTTTATCGTAATCTAAATCGTTTAGTGGAAATGAATGTTATTACTCGCATCATTGATAAGGATATTTCTTATTATGATGGGAACAATAAACCTCATTATCATATTCATTGTGTTCAATGTGGAAAATTTCATGATGCTCCAATGATGTACAATGAAACACTTGATCTAGACATAGAGAGTAAGTTGGGTATATCAATATTAGGACATAGTGTTACCTTTGAGTGCATTTGTGATGAATGCAGCAAAAAAATTGAAAAAAACTAGGAGGAAAACAAAAATGGAATTAAAAGGATCAAAGACAGAACAAAATTTACAAACTGCTTTTTCAGGAGAAAGCCAAGCTAGAAATAAATATACTTATTTCGCAAACATGGCTCGTCAAGAAGGTATGGAACAAATCGCAGCTATATTTGAAGAAACTGCACGTAATGAACAAGAACATGCACGCCTATGGTTCCAAGCTCTTCATGGAGATAAAATGCCTAACACAATGGAAGGCTTAAAAATTGCTGCTGAAGGTGAACACTATGAATGGACTGATATGTATGCAGGCTTTGCAGCTACAGCTCGTGAAGAAGGATTTACTAAGATTGCAGCACAAATGGACATGGTTGCTAAAGTTGAAAAAGAACATGAAGAAAGATATTTAGCTCTTCTTAAAAATGTTGAAGAAGGTACAGTATTCTCTAAATCTGAAGACGTTGCTTGGCAATGTGAAATCTGTGGATTTACAATGGTAGGAAAAAATGCTCCTGGAGCTTGTCCTCTATGTGGATATCCAAAATCATTCTTTGAAGTTAGAAAAACAAATTACTAAAAATTAAAAAGTTGATGTATTGAACTACATCAGCTTTTATTTTGAAAAAAAGTACGATTATGAGATTATTTTTATTGTAATTTTCATGAAATATAGTTATTCTATTAATGTAGAAATTAGGAAAAGTTTCTACATGGAGATTATAAAGAGTATTGACTGATTTATTTGTTGCATTGACACAAATTGGTACCCAATGTGTGAATGGAGCAAAGGCAAATCTTGTTCCTTGAAGTTAAGATAAATATACCAGAATTATATCCAAACCCAGCATTATCCAAACACTAGTTATCATACCAATACCTGAATTATCTCTAAATTCTAGAATGTCCCAACTCTCCCTGTTGATATTCTAAGCTAAATTATAGTTGAATGGTAATCTTTAAATTCTTCTCATCTTAACTTCAGTAATTGGAAGATGATTATCAGAAAACTAAAAACAGATGAATCTTAAAGGTTGATAACATGGTGCACCCCATTTGGGGTGCACTTTTATATATAAAAAAGAATTGCAGTCATGCAATTCTTTCTTATTCTACAGTTACTGCAGTTCCAGAAGCAGTTACCATTAACATAGCATTATCTGCACCTAAAACTTCATAATCAAAATCAATGCCAATCACAGCGTTTGCACCATATTTGGTAGCATTTTGCTTTAATTCCTCTAGTGCTTGTTGACGTGCTTCGATTAATTCAGATTCATAACCCTCTGATCTTCCACCAAAGAAATTTCTAAAACCTGCGCCAATATCACGTATAAAGTTTACACCAGTGATGACTTCGCCGAATACGATGCCATGATAAGTGATAACTTTCTTACCTTCAATTGCATTTGTAGTAGTTACTATCATAAATATCTACCTCCATATATAAAATTGTAATGGAGTTAAAATGATAAGTCAAAAAGAAAAGATATCATCGATATCTTTTCAGTTAGCTACTTAATAATATAAATTAAAGTTTCACTACGTTTGTTGCTTGAGGACCGCGATCGCTAGTTGTAACGTCGAAACTTACTGTTTGACCTTCATCTAATGCTTTGAATCCTTCAGTTTGAATTGCAGAGAAATGTACGAAGATGTCTTGACCATCATCACCTGTGATGAATCCGTAACCCTTCTCAGCGTTGAACCATTTTACTTTACCTGTACTCATTTTGTACCTCCATAACCTGTATAGCAAATCTTAAAAAAAATACATCTCAATCAACACTGACCTCGATGTGAAATCCCCGATATTGCTTGAATACGTTTTCATCATAGCATGGTAAAGTCATCGTGTCAAACGATAATGTGCATAAATAAGGGCTTTTTTGAAGATGTGGTGGTTAATTTGATGAATATAGTACAAAGATGAATCATTATTGTAAGAATAAGAGAGTTTATTATCAATCTATTTAGATAAGTAAAAATAGAATTATACAAATTATATAAGAACAATTGAAAAAAGAAGTTATTCTTTACTTAATATCACTTACTATATATAATATCGGTACAGGCTAAGAATAGAAGAGTATCTTGATTATAAAGCAAAGAGAGTATGTGGTTGGTGTAAACATACATGAAATAACAAGAGAACATGGTCTAGGAGCCGATCATTTGATAAGTAAAATGAGACGTGCCTTCGCGTTAAGAAGTTGAGTGTATACTGTAAAGTATAAATTAAGGTGGTACCGCGTAAATCACGTCCTTAGGTTTAAGGGCGTTTTTATTTTATTAGGAGGAAAGCAAAATGGAAAACAAAGGAAAGTATTATATTACAACGGCAATTGCATATACATCAGGAAAACCCCACATTGGGAATGTATATGAAATTGTTTTAGCAGATGCAATTGCACGCTATAAAAGATTAGTTGGATATGATGTTCGCTTTCAAACAGGAACAGATGAACATGGACAAAAAATAGAAGATAAAGCAAAAGAAGCAAATAAAACGCCACAAGAGTATGTGGATGGTGTGGCTGAAATCATAAAGCAACAATTTGATGGTATGAATGTATCCTATGATAAATTTATGCGCACAACAGATCCTTATCATGAAAAACAAGTTCAAAAGATTTTTAAGAAATTGTATGAACAAGGTGATATTTATAAATCAGAATATGAGGGTTTATATTGTAAAGATTGTGAATCATTTTTTACAGAGTCTCAATTAATAGATGGTAAATGTCCAGATTGTGGTAGAGCTGTTGAACCAGCTAAAGAAGAAGCTTATTTCTTTAAGATGAGTAAATATGCAGATCGTTTAATGAAACACATTGAAGAAAATCCTCATTTTATTCAACCAGAATCACGTAAGAATGAAATGGTTAATAATTTTATTAAACCTGGACTACAAGACTTGTGTGTTTCTCGTACATCATTTAAGTGGGGAATACCAGTTGATTTTGATCCAAAACACGTTGTTTATGTTTGGATTGATGCACTTACAAATTACATAACAGGTCTAGGATTTGATCTTGATGGTAATCATGATGAGCTATTTAAACATTACTGGCCTGCAGATGTTCATTTAATTGGTAAGGATATCTTAAGATTTCATACGATTTACTGGCCAATTATGTTAATGGCTTTAGATATTGAACTACCAAAACAAGTATTTGGTCATCCTTGGTTACTTGTAGGTGAGGGCAAGATGAGTAAATCAAAAGGAAATGTGATTTATGCAGATGACTTAAGTCGCTACTTTGGTGTTGATGCGGTTCGTTATATCATGCTACATGAAATGCCATTTGCTCAAGATGGAACAGTAACTTATGAATTAATGATTGAAAGAATCAATTCAGACTTAGCTAATATTTTTGGTAATTTAGTTAATCGTACAATCTCAATGACCAATAAATATTTTAATGGATTAGTTGAGAATACAAAATGTGTTGGTGAGTTTGATGAGGAATTAATACAAGTTGCAAATGATACAGTAATTCATGTAGATAAAAAAATGGATGAATTAAAAGTTGCCGATGCAATTGATGAAATTATTACTTTATTAAGAAGAAGTAATAAATATATTGATGAAACAACTCCTTGGTCTTTAGGAAAAGATGAAGCCCAACATGATCGCTTAAAAACAGTTTTATACAATCTACTTGAAAGTATAAGAATTGCAGCAATATTAATGAAACCATTCTTACCTGAAACATCTGAAAAAATTCTTAATCAAATAAATACAAACAAACGTGATTATGAATCAATTCAAAATTTTGGACAACTTGAATCTGGAATTCATGTAACAGATAAACCAGAAATATTATTTGCACGTTTAGATGAAAAAGAAATACTTGAAACAATTGAAGCAGAAACTGTAAAACCACAAGTTAAGGTATCAAAATTACCTGAAATCACTATTGATGATTTTGCGAAGGTTGAAATGGTTGTTGGACAAGTTATTTCATGCCAAAAACATCCAAAAGCAGATAAGCTACTTGTGTCTCAAATTGATATTGGTGGAGAGATGAGACAAATCGTTTCTGGAATTGCTCAAAGTTACAAACCAGAAGACATGGTGGGTAAGAAAGTAGTTGTGATTATTAATCTTAAACCAGCAAATCTTCGTGGTGTTGAATCTCAAGGGATGATACTTGCAGGAGCAACAGATAAGAAAATTGAAGTGTTAAATATCCAAGATTTACCTCTGGGAACACAAGTACGATAAAGCTCGATTATTCGAGCTTTTATAATAAGGAGAAAAGACAATGAAAACATGCGCAGTAATTGGAGCGGGACTTAGAGGTCAATACGCATACCCACCTTATGTCAAAGAAAATGGCGGACTAAAATTTGTTGCGGTTGCTGACTTAATTCCAGGAAGAGTTGAGTCATTCAAGAAGGAATATCATATTCCAGATAAAATGTGTTTTGAAAGTGGTGAAGAATTGCTAAAACAAGGGAAACTTGCGGATGCAGTTATCATCGCAACGATGGATCAAGATCACTATGCTCAAACAATTGAAGCCATTAAATTAGGTTATGATATTTTACTTGAGAAACCAATTTCACCAAATCTAAAAGAGTGCTTAGAAATTGAAAAACTTGCAAAAGAATACAATACAAAAATTATTGTTTGTCATGTATTGCGCTATACACCTTTCTATAAGAAGATAAAAGAACTATTGGATGAGAAAACAATAGGTCAAATTATTAACGTAGAAGCAATGGAAAATGTAGGGCATTGGCATCAAGCCCATTCATTTGTAAGAGGTAACTGGAGAAAAGAAGAAACATCTTCTCCAATGATTTTACAAAAGTGTTGTCATGATTTAGATATTTATACTTGGCTAATTGGTAGCGAGGCAGAGTCATTATCTAGCTATGGTGATTTAGCTTACTTTAAAAAAGAAAATGCACCAAAAGATGCACCGATTTGTTGTTTAGATCATTGCCCAAACAGAGATAACTGTCGGTATGATGTATATAAAACATATCTAACAGAACATATTGGATGGCCAACGAATGCGATAGGTACAGATATGAGTTTGGATGGAAGAGTAAAGAGCCTTAAAGAAACGATGTATGGTCATTGTGTATTTCATTGTGATAATGATGTAGTAGATCACCAAACAATAAACATTAAATATAAGAATGGTGTTATCATGACATTCACAATGACAGCCTTTACTGAAGAATGTGATCGTACATTAAGAATAATGGGGACACATGGAGAAATAAAAGCAGCTATGAATTCTGGAGTAATTGAAATAACAGAATTCTTAGGTGGAAATAAGACGATAGTGACAATAGAAAAACAAGATAAGGGACATGGTGGCGGAGATTATGGCATTATGCATAATTTTATTGGCATATTAAATGAAGAAATGACGAACTCTAATCCAATAAGCGGATCTGTTCATTCACATGTTTTAGCATTTGCATCAGAAAAGTCAAGAAAATCTGGGGAAACGATAAACATTAAAGAGTATATAGGAAAGTAAGCAAATAACCATTTTTTGACATAAACAGTAAATAAAGTTAAAATTAGGGTGTAAAATTTATGAAATTCATTGAAATGATGTTAGTTGGGAGAAAATATCATGAAAAAGAAAGGATTTACACTTATCGAGTTAATCGTAGTGATTGCGATACTCGCTGTTTTGGGCTTGCTTATTGTACCAAAGGTATTTGGATATATTGAGGCTGGAAAGAGTACAACATGTGCTAATAATAGAAAACTAATAGAACGAGCTATTCTTGTGGCTGAAAGTAAGGGAGTTGATTCAAGAACACTTACAACAGTTGATGCAATTCAAAATGTAGATGGCGGATTATATGCTGGTGGAGAAGTTTGTCCAGATAAAGGTAAAATTGCTATCAATAAGGGAAAAGTATATTGCACAATACATACTGGTATGACAATTGGTGTCGATATTTTTGATATAAACCACGATCTGGAAGATTTATCTACAATTGGTGATTTAAACATAGGTAATGGTGATGTTATATTTTGGAATGGTACTTACTATATAAATGTAAAGGGTAAACCTAATTCAATTACTCCTGCTGATAAGGCGGAAATTGAAAGAATTAAAAAAATGAGTCCAGAACAGTATTTAAGTGAATATTGCGTAAAGGTCAATTTTGATAAGTACTATGATGAAAGTTCAGGAGAAAAACCAAAAATTGGGGATATTAGGAAAAATACTGATATTTCTGGAGATCATTATTTTGTATATTATCCAAATGAATCAAATGTGGATGACCGATATAACTGGATTTATATTCAGCCGAAACCACGAAAATCAAAGTAAGATCTAGTTATTAATAATGAATAAAACAATAAAATGAATGAAACTTGTAGATTTAACAAGAAACATTCATTTTTTTTATTTGTAAATTATTATTAGAATTCTCATCTTTTCTTTTAGGTTTGAAGTAAATGGTTTATTATAATATAAACATGTTTTTTCTTGTTATAGAATAGTGAAGGTGATGTATGTGAAAACATTAGAAACTAGTCGATTAATACTTCGACCATGGAATTTAAAAGATTTAGATGACTTATATGAGTATGCATCAATGGAGGATGTGGGAATACATGCAGGTTGGCTAAAACATGATTCCATTGAAGTCAGTCAACAAATATTGCAATGTTTTATCCAAAGTCATAGTGAATATGCAATTGTATTAAAAGATATAAATAAAACAATCGGATCAATTGGAATTAAAAATGAAATACTCGAAAAATATAAAGACCTTGATCAAAGAGCCATTGGATATTGTTTAAGTAAAGATTATTGGGGTCAAGGAATAATGACTGAAGCTGTTAATCGTATTCATCAATATTTATTTGATGATGTAGGTGTCGATTTGTTGTGGATTGAGCATTTTAAAGGAAATGATAGATCAAGTCGAGTAATCATAAAAACTGGGTATCACTATGAAGAAGATGCTATATTTGATGCAGTGCAACTTGATAAAAAAATTGAATGCAAACGATATGTTATGTTCAAAGAGGATTATCTGAAAAAAAATGGTTTAAGAAAAGAATTTCCTATTTTGGAATTTGATTCCAATCCCAATGCATTTATCAATCCTTCAATTGTGGAAGAAGACAGCAAACCACTGTCAAAAAATCTAGTTGTGTGTTTCTTTCAAGATGTTTTAAGAGCACTACTAGCTGAAGGAATTATTGAATTATATGAAATGATTTCAGGTGAGAATCCTTGTCCAGTGTATCGCTTTAAAGATTATGACTGTATGATTATGCAAGGTGCAGTAGGTGGAGCAGCGTGTGGTGGTGATTTAGAAGAAACCATTCAACTAGGTGCTAGAAACATCATGTTTTGTGGTGGAGCAGGTTCATTGCACAAAGATATTACAGTGGGCAAAATTGTGTTGGTTGATTCCGCAATAAGAGATGAGGGGTTATCTTATCATTACATGGCACCATCAAGAGAAGTTCGATGCAATGATCGAGTATTATCTTTTGTAGAAAATCAGCTTAAAGAGAGAGAAGTGTCATATATAAAGGGAAAAGTATGGACTACGGATGCATTTTATAGAGAAACAAAAGATAAGATTGCATTACGCAATAATGAAAATTGTCTAATGGTTGAAATGGAACAAGCAGGATTATTTGCAGTAACCAATTTTAGAAATGTTAATTATGCCGCACTAATTTATGGTGGCGATGATTTAACTAGTGATAAGTGGGATCAACGCGGATGGAAAAACCGTAGTGATGTTAGAAGAGATTTATTGTTTCTGTGTAAGGATATAGTTCTTGATATAGATAAACATTATAAGGAGTAAAGTATGGCGATGTGGAACTTGTGGCATGGATGTCACAAAAAAAGTGAAGGATGTTTGAATTGTTACATGTTTCGTGGTGATTTTAAACGAGGAAACAATCCTGAAGATATCCACAAAACAAACTCATTTTATGCACCCGTTGCAAAGAATAAAAAAGGGGAATACAAAATAAAAAAAGGATCCATGATTTGGACATGTTTTACGTCAGACTTTTTTATAGAAGAAGCTGACCAGTGGCGTGAAGAAGCATGGCAGATGATAAAAGAGAGAAGTGATTGCCAATTTTTCTTTATCACGAAAAGACCAGAGAGAATTGAAAAAAATCTTCCTGCAGATTGGTTAGATGGTTATGACAATGTATGGATAGGGGTAACTTGTGAAACACAAAAACGTGCAGATGAAAGACTACCCATTTTTAAAGCTCTACCAATTAAAAAGAAAAATATTATTTGCGAACCGATGCTAGAAAAAGTTGATTTCAGTAAATATTTGGATGATGATATTTATCAACTTGTCTGTGGAGGAGAATCAGGAAGTAAGGCAAGACCATGCCATTTTGATTGGATATTGGATTTGAAAATGCAATGTGAGAAAGCAAATGTCAATTTTTGGTTTAAACAAACAGGATATCGATTTGTGAAAGATGGAAAAATGTATCTTGTTCCACGAAAATTTCAACATTCCCAAGCAAGAAAAGCGAATTTGTAGAGCCACGAATGTGGTTCTTTTTTAAATATGACAAAAGATGTCAAGTTAAATGTATAATAATAATTACAGAGGTAATCATATGTCAGCTGAAAGATTATTTAAAATATTAAATCGATTAATCGATAAAAACACATGTACAGCACAAGAACTTGCAGAAGAATTAGAAGTATCGATACGTACAATTTATCGTGATATTGATACACTAACACTTTCTGGTATTCCAGTTATTACAACACAGGGAAAAGGTGGAGGGATTACATTACTAGACAATCACATCATCAATAAAACCTTCCTAACATCAGTTGAGCAGGAACAAATCATTATGGCATTGCAAAGTATTCAAAACACTTCTGCCAGTTCATCAGAACTTGTTTTGAAGTTAAAAAATTTATTTCGTAAGGATACAACGAACTGGATTGAAGTAGACTTAGATGATTGGGGTATGACCAATAATGTATTTGAAATCCTAAGAGAAGCGATATTAGAAAAGTATGTAGTTGAATTATCTTATTGGGGATTAAGTGGAAAAAACACGATAAGAAAAGTAAAACCAGCACGACTGGTATTTAAAGGTAAAGCTTGGTATTTACAAGGGTATTGTTTAAATAGAAAAGATTATCGTACTTTTAAACTTGTAAGAATAGAGAAAGCTCAAATTACAGAAGAGAGATTTACAGATATTCTTAATCCACCCAAAATAATATCAGAAGATGATTCGAATTATGAGAAAGTAATTTTACATTTTGATTATCAATACAAAATGCGTATATTAGAAGAATTCATGGAGTCACAAATTCAATTTTTAGATAACTGGATAGAAGTAGTGATGGAGGTACCCATTGATACTTGGATTAAAGGATACGTTCTATCATTTGGATCACATGTGCAAGTAATCGAGCCTACACATTTAAGACAAGAAGTTGAAGAAGAAATAAAGAAAATGATAGAAAATATTAGTCACTGACAAAAGATGTCATATTTAATATGTGAAGATGAAGTAGTAAAGGAGAAAGTAAGAAGAAATTCTTACTATAAACAGTATATGGTAAACAGTATAGATTATAAGAAATTAGAAAAGGAGTATTACATTCCATCTACAAAACCAAGTATTATATCAATTCCAAAGATGAAGTTTATTGTAGTTGATGGTAAAGGAAACCCAAATACGTCAAAAGAATATAAGGATGCACTTGAAATACTTTATGGATTATCTTATGCAATTAAAATGAGTAAAATGGCAGGAAATCAACCAAAGGGATACTTTGATTATGTTGTACCACCACTTGAAGGATATTGGTGGTTAAAAGATAATGTCTTTAATGGAATCGGTGTCTTTGATAAAGATGATTTTGTTTGGCGATCAATGATTCGTCAACCAGATTTTGTAACAGAAGAGGTATTTGAGTTTGCGAAACAACAAGTATTAAAGAAAAAACCAAACATCGATTTTAGTAAGACAAAATTTGAAGAAATTGAAGAAGGATTGTGTGCTCAAATCATGCATAAAGGGTCATATGATGATGAGCCTGAAACGGTACTTCAACTAGTAGAATTTATTAAAGAAGAAGGATATATTGAAGATATGGAAGAAAGACATCATCATGAAATCTATCTAGGAGATCCAAGAAAAACAAAACCTGAGAATTTGAGGACAGTAATAAGACATCCAATTAAGAGGGCAAAATAATATGATGGTAAATGAACTTAATCAAGAAGAATTAGAGTCGATTATTGGTAAAAAGAAAACCAAGCTTTTTAAAAAATTAAATAGTCAAATTCATAGGTTTTATCAACTGGATGAACTTTGGTGTACTGGGGGTAAAAATTGGGACTATGAGTACAAGATAAAAAGTAAAAGCAAGTCTTTTTGTTCGTTTTTATTTAAAGAAAACGTTCTTGGATTTATGATAATATTTGGTAAAGATGAAAGAGTTAGTGTAGAAGAAAAACGTCTTCAATTTTCAAAAGAAATTTTAGAAAAATATGACAATGCTTCGACATTCCATGATGGCAAATGGGTTTTGTTTGAAATAAATAGTGATAATCTAAATGATCAATTTTTAAAACTCTTAGAAATAAAAAGAAAACCAAATGTGAAATAGGAGATTCATATGTGGAATAAAGAAGATAGTAAACAAGAACCTTCCCTTATCGATTATAGTGAGCATGTTAGGAATAGGAATTGGGATAAATTCATTGAATATATGATGGATGAATATCATATAAAACCTAAATTTGAATTTAGTAAATGTTGCCCCTATGGTTGGAATATAAGCTTTAAAAAATCAAGCAGAGCATTGTGTAGATGTTATCCACTAGATGGATACTTCATTGTTCTTGTTGTGATAGGGAAAAAAGAAAAAGAGCGATTTGAATCAACGCTAAATTCATTCTCGCCATACATGCAAGAATTAGCTCGTTCAACAAATGAAGGAATGGGTCAAAAATGGCTCATGATAGAAGTTGAGGATGAATCCATTCTTGCTGATGTTAAACAATGTATAAAAATAAGAAATGAAAACTGATGCCTATTTCCGCATCAGTTTATTTAATTAATAGGGTAACAAATCTCTGTGACAAATTCATTTGGGTTTTGAGTTTGTCCATAACCCACATGATAGATTGAAAAATCAGGTCCAATAATTTCGTAGTTGTGTTCTGAGATCCAAGTAGCGATATGGATACATACTTCTGTAATATGTTCATATCCACCAGTAAAGGTAACTGATGCTACTTTCATTGGATCAATTGTTTTGAACTTTATATTTTCTGTATCTTGATAGTTTCCAGAAACTTGAATTCTAATTTCGGCATCAACATCTTTTTCTTTATAACCATCATCGTAAAAAACAGTCATTGTCTTTGAATCATTTGGATAATTAATTTTCATATCAAGTGCACTTAATTCACTGGTTAATCCTTTCCATAACAAACCTTCATCTTGGTAAGTTGGAATGATTCCTCGTTTTGCCATGACTTTCATAGCAGGTAATTCTTTTACTTCAACTTTATAACTCATCAACGTTTCCTCCTGTTTGATTTTGTTAATTGTTTTTGTTAAAGAATCAATTTTCTCATTCAAGGATAGTTTTTCATCTTTCATCTCATCTAGCTGTACTTCAAGATATTGGATAATATCTTTCCCGTTTTGAAAAGTAGATAGAATACGTTTTATTTTTACTGTAGAAAAACCAAGATAACTTAAGTAATGAATATGCATTGCAGTTTTGAGTTGTGTTGGTTCGTAATAGCGATAGCCATTATCCTTTACTAAGATTGGTTTTAATAAATCTTGTTCATCATAAAAACGCAACATTCTTATACTAATTCTGGATAGTTTTGAAAAGTCTGATATCTTTAACATTTGGAGGTCCTCCCTCTGAGCTCAACTATAGTGTAAAGTATATCATCATGGTAGAGTCAATGGTTATTTCAAAATAAAAATTCTGTTTGAAATTAATCAAACAGAATCGTTGTTATGGTTTAATGTATGAATAGCCGTTGAATTGTTTTTCAGCTAAATAAACAACACCAGAGGGAATCGTGTGAATATTTTCAAACAATTCTTTTGGATTGATACCTAGGCCTTTCAATGAATGCTCACAGGCTACTACTTGAACATGGAGAGAAATACAATTCAAGAGTTCTTTTTTATAGACAAAGGATGGATTGACTAAATCTGCAACAGCAATACTATTCGCAAGAATATCAATTTCATAACTTAACTGATGTTTTGAATAATATTCGATCATGTTGTGTACATTACTAATTAATAGACCCCATGAATCTGGATGGTCAATATGAAAAACTACTTTTCTCATTGAAATACCAATTGCCATGTTACTTGATATTTATCAGTAACCCATGCACATTTTGTAATGTTAATGGTATCTGTAATTATAGACTCTGGGCCCATCATAACAGTTCCATCCTTAGATAACTTATTGAATAAATCATCAAACTCTTTCTCCTCTTCAAGTTCCATATAGAAAGATGTTGCCCAAGATGTAGTAGGACAATACTCTCTTTCCATATCCATGGCCATAAACGGAGTATCATAAAGCGTAAAACTTGCATTAAGTACATCGCCTTCTACACCACGATCTTCGTTTGTAACATAGATAATGGATTCGATATTTGAGTTAGGGAAAATACTTACATAGAAGTCAATTGCTTCTTTAGTTTGACCACAAAAGGTAATAAATGGAATAATTTTATTTGGATACATATAGGTGCTCGTTTCTAATGAGGTTATCTCATAATTTCATAGTAAAACAAGATGAAAAAGAATGCTAATGATATGATATGCATTCTTTTAATATTGGATTTGTTTTAATACTGTTTCAGCTGTTTCTTTATCTTGAATATTGTTAATAATGCATGCAGCAAACTCGATTGCAGCACCTAATCCTTTACCTGTAATTATATTTCCATCTTGCACAACTTTCTCATCGCTTAGTAATGCACCAGTGCATTTATCTCTAAAAGTAGGGAAACAAGTTGCTTTTTTATTTTGTAGTAAACCTAAAAAGCCAAGGATACTAGGTGCTGCACAAATAGCACAAAGTAGTTTTCCCATTGCATGATGATTTAAAATTACTTTTTGAAGTTTTTCGTTTTCTTGTAGATGGGTAGTACCGGGTTGGCCACCAGGTAAGACAAGGACATCATATTCATTAAAATTAATATCCATAAAACATTCATCCGCAATTATTTTTACGTTGTGTGAACTAATTACCTCTAATTCTTGATTCATTGAAACAATATCGATTTGAATGTTTGCTCTACGCAACAAATCTGTAACAAGCAATGCTTCACATTCTTCAAATCCATTGGCACAAAAAATAGCACATTTCATCATGAAGTCCTCCTTGTTTCTAAGCAGCGTTGTATTTTGGTTCTTTTGTTGGGTATATAGGGAATTTGTGTTTCGTTTAAGATAGTCATAAATTCATTGAACGTATCAACAGTGGAGTCTTTTAATTCGTATTCTACTTCATAATCCACAAGATCATTGTATTCATTTTTATCAATACACAATTCTGCATGTTCAAATTCAACTAAATGCCGAATTGTAAAAAGGGAACCTTTTTCTTCAAGACCATTAATGTGGTATTGATTTAAAACTTCTTGTACAGAAGGCAAACTTAAATCGTTTGATTCAATAGGGAATTCAATTTCAGTGTTTCCCTTTTCTTGTTTAATCTTTAATGTAAAATAATATTGATCATTAATCTCGCGTATTCTACAAGCCATGCCTCGTTCTTTAAGGGAAGGTGTTGTATCGTAGTAAGTATTATTTTGAAATATTACGTTATGATTTGGATAATGTTCAAGTAATCGATTAAACTGTTCTAGAGTCAAAGATACTTTGTATTCAATCTCCAATTTTGAGTGCATTTTATCACTTCCTTCTATGATATAATAACACATATAAGGAAGTGAGTTTATGAAGTCATTCGTTGTTGTACACCGCCCAGATCCACAATCAGAACAATTAGCGATTTATTTAAAAGAAAAACTAAGTTGTTCTCTTGCGTGGGATGAGGAAAATCCCGAGATTTGTTTTACAATTGGGGGAGATGGCACATTTATATATGCAGTAAAAAAATATTGTGAGAAGTTAAACACAGTAAGCTTTGTAGGAATCCATAGCGGGACTTTGGGTTTTTTCACAGACTATCTTAATTCAGAAATTGATGAGTTAATTCAAGATGTATTAAACAAAGATGGAAAGATTGTGGAATCACAACTTTTAGAAGTAACAATAGATCAAAAAGAAAAAGTATACGCAATCAATGAAATGCGTGTAGAGAATAGTATTCGCACACAGATATTGGATATTTATATTAATGATGAGAAACTTGAAACCTATAGAGGTACCGGAATTTGTGTTTGTACACAACTAGGTTCAACGGCGTATAACCGTTCTGTTCAAGGCGCAATTATTCAAGAGGGATTACCTGTGATTCAGGTAGCTGAGATTGCAGGAATACATCATCGAGAATTTCAATCACTTGGTTCACCCATTGTTTTAAAAGAAGATAGTGTAGTCCGACTTGTATCTGATAATTTTGAAGGGGCACTTTTATGTACTGACTCAAATAGTCAAAAACTTGATGGTAAAAGTGAAGTTGTGTGTCAATTAAGCAATCGAAGTGTTCGCATGATGCGCTATCGCCATGTATCTTATTTAGAAAGATTGAAGACATTATTCTAATGATAGGAATTGAAGCAATCAAAAACTATATACCTCAAGATAAACAAGAAGAAGAGGATAAGAAATATATTTTAGAAATGGCTGAAACTCATAGCAATATCTTTACACGAGATTGTTTAGAAGGTCATATGACAAGTACAGGGTTTGTGGTAAATCAAGAACATAACAAAGTCCTCATGGCATTTCACAATATTTATCAATCCTATTCTTGGACAGGTGGGCACAACGATGGCGATGAAAACTGGGCTTACGTAGCTGAAAAAGAGGTACTAGAGGAAACAGGATTAGAAGAAGTAAAACAAATATCATCGATTATTTCATTGGATGACTTACCAGTTGAAGCTCACATTAAACGTGGCAAACCAGTGATAGCACATCGTCACTTTAATGTAACTTATGTCTTCGAGGCAGATGAAGAGGCAGCTCTATGCATTAAAGAAGATGAAAATAGTGCATTAAAGTGGATTCCATTTGATGAGATTGAAAAGTGGGTAAGTGAAAAAGAAATGATTGTCGTATACAAAAAAATCATTGAAAGAGTGAAAAACCTTTCACATTCCTTACGTTGAATCAAAAAGGCAAAAATGATATGATAGACTGCGAGGTGGCGTATGAAGAGATGGCATACATTTTATGAAGTATTACAATTACCATTGAAAATGCTTTTTCTTGCGATTCTATTCCTAGGAATAGGGAACTTAATTACAAATCCTGTATTTAGTCCTTATTGGAGCATAGATAATCAATATGTAATATTATTTGCGGAAGCAATCACAAGAATAGGCAATTTCCTTGTAATATATTTTCCTTTCCTTTTCTTCTTACGGTTAGTATCAAGAAAAAGTAATGGGATTACTACAATTCTTATTGGATTGATGGGGTATTTTACATTTATTATTTTTACAATTTTCTTTGCAAGTTCAACTTTACCTTCAACTGCATTCTCATCGTTGTTTGGTATTTCACTACCAACATCACAATTAGCTGCATTTGCAGGGAAGATACAATATCCTGTTCAAACAGGAATGGTTGGAGTTATTTTAATTACAATTACAACACGTATTGCTTACAAACAATCAAGAAATAAATCTTCTTATGGTTTATTTGCGTTTGTGGATCGTGATATGTGGGCAATGATTTTAAATTTTATTTACTCAATAATTGTTGCGTTTGTGGTTTGTTTTATTTGGCAATATCTATTTCAAAGCATTGATCAAATGTCTAAATTTATTGCGAGTGATATATCAAACCCAATTAATATTTTCGTTTATGGGGTATCGGATCGTTTGTTCTCGGTATTTGGCTTAGGATCATTTATTCGTTCACCATTTTGGTATGGTAGTCTAGGTGGTACTTGGATTAATTTAGTGGGAGAAAGTATTGCGGGCGATGTTGGAATTTGGACAACAATGGTTTCACAAAACCTTGTACCTGCAACAGCTGGCCGATTTATTACTCCATATTATGTATTGAATTTATTTGCTATTCCTGGAATGATTTGGGCTTTCTATACGGTTTATACAGATAAAATTGAGAAAAGAAGAATTAGGTTATTCTTTGTTTTAGCAACAATTGTTTCGTTGTTTTCAGGAACACTATTACCTTTAGAAATCTTATTAATCTTGCTTTGTCCATTACTGTTCTTGTTCCATATCACCTATACAGGGATGTTGTTTGGATTATTCCAAGCCTTGAAAATCGCATTGGGATTTAGTTATAGTGGCAATGTCGTTATAGGACTCCCGGGAAATATCTTGGAATTTATGAATTTTGTTCGTAATCCAAATTATAGTAATGTTGTTATTACGATTGCAATTGTAGGTGTCATTAGTTTGATAGTATATTTCTTAGCTACGAAAGTATACTTTAAATATCTAGCGGTTGATTTATTCAACAGTGGGTCAAGTCGTCATGTTGTTGACAAGACAATTGAGGCGATGGGTGGCACAAGCAATATCAAAATGCTTCAAGCTTCAATTAATCGTTTAACAATTCAAGTTTTTGATCCATCCATATTAAATTTATCAATTCTAGCTGATTTAGGTGCAACACGAATAGTAGAAACTAGGGCAGGATATTCTATTGATTATGGAGCAGGTTCAACCATGATTAAGCGAGGAATTGAAAAGCAATTAAGAGCTGTTCAAAAAAACACATAAACCATCAGAAATGATGGTTTTTTTCAAAGGTTGCATAAAATCGATGTACAATGTAAACTATTTAAATGCATAGGAAGGTTGAATGTCTATGAATGAAAAACAAGGGATATTACCAATCGTTATTACAATATTAAGATACATAGGCACTTTAGTTTGTATTGGTGTTGGTATTTTTATAAGTTTGGGTAATACAAATTCTATGGTTGGAGCAACAATGGCTTTTATGTGTGCTATTATGTTGTGCCCACTTGTTGATTGGGTATTAAATAAGATGAATTTGCACTATGACACGTCATTTAAAGCACTCGCGGTAATTATCATTGTAGTAGTGGATATTGTGTCATCTAAAAGTCAATATTGGTTATGGATTAATTTAGGTGTATCACTAGTTTTGATAATTTCGTTTGGAATTTTATCCAATATCAAAAAGCCGAATAAAGCTAAAAAAGAGCGTATACACAAAGAGGAATCTAGAGAAGAAGTGGTTTCACCTTATCAAATGCCAATTGAAAATTATGGATATAGTCCAGAACCACAATTTCAAAATGAGATAAAAACACCATTACCAGAAAAACCTAAACAACCTGAAAAATCACTATTAGAGAAATTCACAATCTTTGAGGAAGAAGAACCTGTTCAAAAACCTGCCAAGATTGAGTTGATTGATACACCAGAGAAGTGTTATGAATATATTATGAACCACGGGTATGGTCAAGGCTTTGACGAAAGTGTAATTCTTGAAAACACGGCGTTAATTCTACATGTACTATCACCAAAAGAGAAAATCTTATTCACATTTATGGGCAACCATCAATATGTATCTGAATTTAATCATTTAGGTGCTTATGCATATGCCCTTACAAACCGTAGATTAATCTTTGCGAAAAAAGGAAGTAATGGACAAAGTATTCAAGCAATGCCACTTAGTAAAATGGAAAGTGTTACTCTTAGAAAAGGAGTAATTGATAGTGTTATGACAGTTAAGTCAGGTAATACGACAATAGCTGTAGGAATGGATAATGATAGTTGTAGAAAAATTGCAGCTAGAATTCACCGCTTTATTGAAGAAATTCACCGCTTAAAAAAAGCACAAGAAAAGAAAATCTAAATAAAGAACCCCATAAAGCTCACTCGCTGTGACTTTTATGGGGTTTTATAATTTATAAGGATTTTATCGATACAATTTTAGGTGTGTCACCCGCTGTATCAATTATAATCTCAAGAGAATCAAATTGATTTTTAAGAGAATTAATTACTTCAGGTAATGAACTTTTTTTATGAATAAGGAAAAAATTTCCTAAGTTATTGAGTATATAATCGTTATTTCTAACACCTGCATAGTCTTCTCTTACAAAATAAGGTAGCACAGTGTAAATATGTGATGTTCCATTAGTTTTTATTGATTCAATGTAGATGCCATTCAGTGTCATTTTGTAGTCACTTGCGTAATGAAGTAACGTAATATAAGCGTCTAAATCCAAACTTTGGCTTACATAGTAAGAAAGCAGACGATCCTTATCAATTTGGAAATGTATATTTGATGAGAAGCGTTCTGTAAATAATTGATTCAGATAATTAGTAGAATAAAAGGTGTAACGTTGATTGTCTGGGATATCTATCGATGTAAGAGGAAATAGTTCACTTGTGTTGGAAAAATAGCATGAAGTATTTTTACTTTTAATGCGAAGTGATTCTAATTGAGAATAATATGGATCGGATGTATTTTCCGGTTTATAACAGGTATATTCACCGGGATACAGTTGATTAATATAAGAAAAATAAGTTTCAAATGAAATATCATCAAAAGAAGTTATGGGGCTATCAATAAATGATGCAAACGCCACCAATTGCATCTCTTTATCTAAGTTAAGTATTTTTGTAGGTTCATCATCATTAATTCTTAATGTGATATGAGAATATGCTGAACTAGGCAAGAATCGGAAAAATTCAGAAGTTTCATCTATTATGGGAAATGTTTTATATTTATACAAAACGATTTCATCATGAATGATAGAGGAAGCTAACGAGTTGGCAGAAGCGGTGGAATTGAAGAGGGAGTTATATTCAATGTATTGATTTTTGAAGTAGGGTAGCAGGTTTAGTTGATAGGATTCGTCTAAAAGTGCAGGAGTATTTGTTTTTGTATTCAATATGATATCCGACGTAGGATCATATGAGAGAAATAAATCTGGTTGATTGTTTTGTCTTAATACTGAATGGATAAGCTTATCAGTTAATCCTTTTTCCGTAAATTCATATGAATAAATAAGAGTATGTATTTTTCCATCAATGATTAATTTATCTTTTATCTTTTGTTTAAAATCAAATCCTTTGGAATAATTCAAAGAAATATAAAGATTATCTGAACTTAATATTAAGGATTTATTTCCTATTTTGTAACTTAGAAAATCATTGTGATGATGAAAGTCCTCATTTTGTACAATCGATTGGATAATTATCTTTTTTTCTTTATCTTTTAAAATGACATTTGTATTGTTTGAGGTACATCCACCTAAAAGTAATAAAGTACATAGTAACAAAATTATTTTTTTCATTTTGACTCCAATCTAATTTTTTTTGCTGAAAGTATTCGATAGAAATCCAAGGCATCGTTATTTTCTAAAGTAAGTTCCCAGGATTGAAATTTATCTAAATGATCCACAATATACTCATTCATATTGACTTCATTAAAAATTAGTTCAGGATATAGTATTTCACCTTCACCTGTTTCAATATAACAATCTTGACTATTTAATAACCAATTAAAATTAACGCGATAAGGTGTGACATGTAATAACAACTTATTATTGGAATTACTAATTACTTCGATATATAATTTATCAAAAGCTTCATAGTTTAAGTAACTCTTTTTATGATTAATAAAATATGCATTATTTTCTTCGATTTGAACAATTCCATCAACTCTAAGTAGTGTTTGTTCAATGTTGAAATTTTGAAAATTTGCAAAAAGTGCAGATAATTGTAGGTTTAATGTTGTTACATCCAAACCTTGGATGAAATAAAGGTTCAAATTTTTATCTAACGTGAATGTGAATTCATTCGTTTCGAAATTCGTTGTGCATTTCTGCTTAATACAGAATATGTTTGGCTTAATAGATAGTAGTGTTTGGAGTAAACTATCTCTTTGATAACAAGTTGAATCGTTAATTTCATTCTCCAAGTAAAATAAAATAGATGCAGTATTGTATAATTTCGCGGTATCCCAATTTGAAACTGAGAAGTATTCATCAGGAACTAAAAAGAGAAGTTTATCAAAATGAGGGGTGTATGCCGTATCATAATTCGCGTTATCAGAATCAACATTATATATGGTTGAGATTTTTTCAATGTTAGGATTATAATACAAAGGACCAAAATTGATTAAAGATAAAAAACTATCTTTAAAGGATTGCAATGATAATAAGAATAAATGAAAACTTTGATATTCATCAACCACTTGATGAATGATTTCCAATTGTAGACGATCATCGAGTTCAAGATTCGTAGTATTGTAAAAATTGTAAGACAGCGTGTTGTTGTTATTATAGACAATATCAAAAGGTTCATCCTGATTTAATTGCACCTTAAGATAAATGCCTCGAAAGTATGCTTCGCTATCAATGGATAATTCCAAATTAACTAAAGTAGAACTGCCCTTTTCATCATATGTAAAAGAAATATCATCAAAATTATATACCAAATCAATTTCACCTTCATAATTAATAAGAACCTGTATCTTTCTTGACCCATTTAAGTTAATGGATAATCCTAGTTCATTGATATCCCAGTTTATATCATCGAGGCTATTTACAAAAGGTGTGAAATAATTATCTTCATTAAAAAGTTTTTTTATTTCATTTTCTTCATAGGTTGTAAGCTTAAAAGTGGATGAATCTGTTGAAACCAGAAGATTATTTTGAGTAGAACATCCACAAAGGAGTAATCCACAAAGTAAATAGTTAACTAAATTTTTCATATATTACCTCTAATAAAGTTTACATCAGTAGACTCGAAATAGTCAACAAGAGGTTATGGTTATATGAATGTTTAACTTTTATCAAAATTGCATCAATTTGGCAACTAAAAACTAACTTTTCACAACTTTGACAAGAAGAGGCAATATGGTATAATGATTAGGCACGCAAAGGAGAAATAAAACATGAAGAAATTCATTTTTATGCTCTGTTTGTTGGTCTGTTTCTTGGGTTTAAGTGGATTTAAGTCTGAGGAATTTACAATAGAAAATCTAGATCAATACAACAAAGAGTTTAAAACAGAAGAAATTGAAGTTTGTTCTACATCTTCAACAAAAACATATATGCCTTATACTGCGATTACTGCAAAAGGGTCAAAGCAATATAAATACATTCAAAATCACATGACTGTGGATCCAACTACAGGTATGTTATATGATGAGGATGGATTTATAGGTGCGGCACTTGGATACAGTTTTGGTGATATTGGATCAAGATATTACTTTACACTTGATTCAGGCATTATCTTACCTATCGTTAAAGTTGATGCAAAAGCTTCGCAAGATGCTCCTAATGGATGCTCACACGCAGCTGACGCAAGTGTAATCGAGTTTGTTATTGATTCAGCTATCGCAACAGAATACTTTGGAGCTGGTCCTACAGGATTAGTAAAACAAGGTAACTTCAACAATGATTCTCGATTCAAAGGAAGCATTACAAAGATTGAAAAAGTATTGGGCGAAAAAATTGAAGAAGGTGTTTACTACGAAAAATCAGTAGATACTCAAGAAAGTGAAAAAAATCTTATCGGTGAAGCTGATACAGAACTTCAACTTGTTGGCGGAATAACACAATAAAGAGTTAAAATAAAGCCTGTTGACTTAAAAATAGTCAGCTGGTTTTTTTGTGCAATTGGATGAGTGAATTTATAATTAAAAACATGTAATTAACCAGTAAAACGAGCAAATTAACCTAATCTAACCATAATATAACCAGAAAAAAGTAAACTAATTAAGAACATACTGCGGATTTTAAGAAATCGGTAAGTATACTTTTGATGATATTTGAAGAAGTTAAACTAAAAATAGCTTCTTAACAATAGATAGCGATGTTTTCTAAAAAAATACATTGAAGGTCAAATTAATTTGTAGGGGAGAATAAGTAATGAAAAAAATAAAGTCACTGTTATTTAACAGTTCTAAAAAACTTTTGATTTCTTTAGTGGTATCATTGGTTTTATTAGTAATTGTTCCAGTGCTAGGCTCAACAATAGGGCAGTCAAATGAATCGCTGGAGTTTGTATTTATAATAGCGTTGGTATTAGTAATATACGCTGCATTGATTTTCTTAATTTTAGTAATCATTGGATTAATTCGATATTTAACAACAATGAACCTTTTTAAGAAAAGAATAAAAGAAGAAGGTATTGAAATTGATGAAGAAGAATTTGAATTAGTTCATAAACGTCTTTATGTTTCTAAAAATTATATTCTTTATAACTTATTAGGGGGATCATTTGTCTTACATAAAACTTGGATTGATCGAATAGAAGACAAAGAAATATTTAAAGGGAATACATTTTTACCAGTTATAGAAATAATGGCGAAAAATAAAAAGTACATGATTCAATATAGCATGAAAAAGAAATCGAATCGTGAACTTGCAATGAATAAATTGCAATCAATGGTAAATCCACTTGCGATTGTTCAAAAATCAACCGAGGAAAATGTACAACCAAATCAAAAGACAAGTGTTAACCTTACAGAGAAACAAGGTGGATTGAATCTAATTACATTTGCGTTGTTATCAGTAATTTTATTTGTCATCTTTGGCTTTGGTTACTACTATGTCAGTGAAAATTTTATGAGTAAGCAAAGTCCTACCATAAAAGATGAATCAAATAATGATAGTCCGTTTAGAAATGTTGATTTTAGTGAAAATGGTGAAATAGAAGTAACATATGAAATCATCGATAATGAGACAGTACTATATTTCTATAACAATTCAGAATATGCATTTAAGGGTAAACTCATGGTTACAACAGATAGTGCCATGGAAAACATTGAAACTTATTGGATAAGACCACAAGGATATGATTATGTACCATTGAAAAACAAAGGTACACCAGAGCAATACAACATTAATGTTGAGCTATATCGTGAATTGGTGAAACCAAGTACAGTGGATTATTATATTTATTTCTCTACACTAGTGGATGGTTATGCATTCGATGTAGTTGTAGATGAAAGCATGTCATTAGATTCAATTAAAGAAATTGCAATTGATCAAGGAATGTATTCGAATTTGGAAGAAGTGGCAAGTCTTAAACTACTGTTCCATGATATGGATGTAGCAACTTTTCTGCAAGAGTCACCACCTGAAGACTTAAGTACACTTCGATATATTGTCGAAATTAATACAGGAACAAAAGAAGCGGTTATCTATGAAGCGACACAAGATAATCAACAAGAGATTGAAAGATTCAATTATGAGGAGGCTTACAATGAAAGATAGTTTATATTTAGATGCTTATTCTTTACAAAAGCACATGGTTAAAAGTTTTATTTGGATGGCATTGGGACTAATTATTACAGCAGGGGTAGCGTTTGTTATGTATGACACAGGTGCTTACTTCCAAATTATGTATAGTTTAGCTCAATCAGGACTAAGTATTCTATTTTTATTACCATTATTTATTCAATTAGGGGTAGCCATCTTCTTATCATCAAGATTATATAAAATGGCTCCAATAACTTCAAAAGTATTATTTATTGTTTATTCAGTAATCACGGGTGTAACGTTTTCAACACTACCAGTTATCTATGGTATGTCACAAATATTTACAGCTTTCGCATTGACATCGATTTTGTTTGTATCCTTGGTATTCATTGGGATGACATTAAAATTTGATTTAACAAAATATTCAAGTCTATTACTGGGTGGGCTAATCACATTAGTTATCGCATCAGTAATTGGTATGTTTATGAGAATTGCAGCTTTTGATATGTTCATCTGTTATGGAGGGATCTTCTTGTTCTTGGTGATTACTGCATACGATGTACAAAAGATGAAGAAAAATTATGAAATTGCACAACAGGATGAAACCATGTTGGATAAGTTAGCTATTTATGGAGCGTTCGAATTATATTTAGATTTTATTAATATCTTCTTATATGTACTTCGAATTCTAGGAAGAAAAAGCAACTAATTGCAATTTGTAGAGAGAGGGAAGAAAATGAAGAAAATAATCTTAAGTTTATTGGCATTACTTTTAATTACAGGATGTACAGCAGCACCAAAACCAGTAGCAACACCAGAACCTACAGTTGAACCAACAGTGGAACCAACACCTACTGCTAACACAGAGACAGGTAATTATGAAAAAGGAACATGGACAGATACAGCGTATGAAAGTAAAACATTAAACATTCGTTTTACATTACCAGAAGGTTGGGCTATACAAAGTGATGAATACCAACAAGCTATTTTAGATGCTGGTTCAGAAGTAATGGGAACTGAAGGAGAAACTCAAGAAGATCTTTACTTAGAGTTCTTATTAACATCAGCAAATGGAAAAGCTAATGTTCAAGCTATGTCTTCATATGTTGGACCTATGGCTAAATCATTTTCTCTTACATTATTGTCAGAGACTATGAAAGCTCAATTAACTGCAGTTGAAGAATTTAACTATGAAGTTGTTGAAGAAGGAACAGTTAATCTTGGTGGAGAAGAATATGGATTTATCTATCTACATGAAACAAACTATGATCTACACCAAAAAGTTTATTTTAGAGTTGTAGGAGAATACTTGTTCAATATTACTGTAAGTGCAGATGAAGCAAATATCGCAGATGCTGATGCATTTATTAGTAGTATTGCAGCATATTAGTGATAAAGGGCACGGGAAAAATGAAAAAAATTTGTTTGGCTTTACTGGCATTACTTTTGATTACAGGTTGTTCAACTGGTGGTGGAAAACCAACGCTTGTAAATCAAAAATCAAATGAGGATGCATACCAAACATTAATGGAAGCCAAATTGTTATCAGAAACTGAAACTAAAGATGGTGAAGAAACAATTAAAATGATTGCATATATTCCTGAAACTTCAAATAGTAGTAACTATGGAGATAATGCTTATTCTTATTTAAATGGCGTTATGGTAAATGTATCATTTAATGGCTACTATTATGAAGATGGTGATTATGCTGATGATGTAGTAAAAGAAGAATTAGAGTATATTGAAGAAACATATGATTTAATTGAAACAGTTTCAGTATCAGAAGTCACAGTAGATGATAAAAGAGAAGAAGCTTATTTTGAAGCATCTCAACTCGTTGAAAATTATAACTATGAAGCAAGTGGAGTTTATAAATTTGTCTATGCGAAAGAATTATCAAAAGATCAACGATTTGTTCTTCGAATTGAAATAGAATTAGATGAATGTAATAAAAATACTGCTCAAGTTATTACTGAGTTAGAAGAATACTATGGAATTAAATTAGGGTTCAATCAAGAAGAATTACAGAAAGCAGTCGATGAATTTAATGCTAATCCACCAGCAACTAAAACAGTTTCTGAAGGTGGGTTAAAATATGATATTCCAAGAGAATTTGATTTGGATTATGCTGAAACTGATATTTCCGATGATTACTATGCTTATGGTTTAGATGGTGATTCTTATGATGTTGAAAACAATGTATCTGTGATGATTCTATCAGAAGTGAAAGTCACATTAACAAATGAAGAATTACTAGACACTGTAAAAAGTTTACTTGCAGATGATGAAAGTGGTGCATTTACAGTGACGGCTTCAGACATTACACTTGATGGTATTGCTACTGCTAGATGTACAATCGTGGATAGTGGTATTAAGCGTGATGGCTATGTGGTTAATGTTGATGGATACTTGGCTTATGTCTTTACTGATGGTTCAGAAACAATGCCACAAGAACAGTTAGATGTAGTGGTACAATTAGTAAAATCCATTAAATCTGCATATTAATTATTTAACAAACTTGACTTTAGTTTCTGAAATGATAAACTAGGGTAGTAAAAGCGAATACTTGCCTATTGCTGATGGAATGTGAGCACACAATGCAATAGGGTAAACAAGCAAAGTCGACCATCTGGGCAATTCAATTTCTTTTGAATTGCCTTTTGTTTATACTAGTGCATAGGAGGGTAAAGTTTATGACAAATGCATACCGTGAGTTTAAAGGAAATAAATGGCAAGAAAGCATTGATGTAAGAGATTTTATAATTTCCAATTACAAAGAATATACTGGAGATGATCAATTCTTAAAAGATGCAACAGCACGCACAAATAAATTAATGGAAGAAGTTAACTCATTGTTAAAAAAAGAACACGAAAACAATGGGGTTTTAAGTGTAGATACAGAAGTAATTACTTCATTAACAAATTATGAACCAGGTTATATTGATAAAGAATTAGAACTTATTGTTGGGTTACAAACAGATGAACCACTAAAGCGTGGCGTTAATCCATTTGGTGGTATTCGTATGGCTAGAAGTGCAGTTGAAGCATATGGTTATAAGTTATCCGATACAATAGAAGAACAATTCAAATATAAAACAACTCACAATGATGGAGTTTTTAGAGCATATACAGATGAAATGAGAGCTGCTCGTAAAGTAGGTCTTATTACAGGATTACCTGATGCTTATGGTAGAGGAAGAATCATTGGAGACTATCGTAGAGTAGCGTTATATGGTATTGATAAATTAATTGAAGAGAAGAAAAAAGACAAAAATGCTTTAGGACAAGTAAGTCTAGGGCAAGATGAAATTCGTCAATTGGAAGAGTTATATCAACAAATTACATTCTTAGGTAAACTTAAAGAGATGGCTCAAATGCATGGATATGATATTTCTAAACCAGCACAAAATGCAAAAGAAGCTATCCAATGGACATATTTTGGTTATCTTGGTGCAATAAAAGAACAAAATGGTGCTGCAATGTCATTAGGTAGAGTTAGTACATTCTTTGATATTTATTTTGAAAGAGATATCGAAGAGGGGACACTTACTGAAGAAGAAGCACAAGAGTTAATGGATCAATTTGTTATTAAATTGCGATTAGCTCGTCATTTAAGAACACCTGATTATAATGAACTATTTGGTGGAGATCCAATGTGGATTACCGAGGTATTAGGTGGTATTTCACTTGAGGGTAAGAGTTTAGTAACAAAGTCTAGTTTTCGAATGTTGCATACACTCATTAATCTAGGCTCAGCTCCTGAACCAAATTTAACAATTTTATGGTCTCAGAAATTACCAGTAGGATTTAAAAACTTCTGTAGTAAAATATCAATTCTTACAGATTCTATTCAATATGAAAATGATGATGTGATGCGTCCAATTTATGGTGATGATTATGCAATCGCATGTTGTGTATCGGCTATGAAGATAGGTAAGCAAATGCAATTTTTTGGTGCTAGATGTAATTTGCCTAAATTATTACTACTTGCGCTCAATGGTGGAATCGAAGAGAAAAAAGGTGTTGAACTAGGACCTAAAATGGATTCACTTGCGAATGGGCAACCACTTCGTTATGAAGAAGTAGTTAGCCGTTTAGATTCATACATGTCTTGGCTTGCTGGTTTGTATGTAAATACAATGAATATCATCCACTATATGCATGATAAATATGCATATGAAAAAACACAAATGGCATTGCATGATACTGAAGTAGAACGCTTCATGGCATTTGGTGTTGCAGGAATTTCTGTAATTGCGGATTCATTAAGTGCAATTAAATATGCTAAGGTAACACCAGTTTTAGGTGAAAATGGAATCATTGAAGATTTTACAATTGAAGGTGATTTCCCTAAATATGGTAATGATGATGACCGTGTCGATTTTATCGCTAAAGAATTAGTAGAAAAATTTATTACAGAGTTAAGAAAACATAAAACATATCGTAAATCAATTCATACATTATCAGTTCTTACAATTACATCGAATGTAGTTTATGGTAAGAAAACAGGTGCTACACCTGATGGTAGAAAAGCAGGAGAAGCTTTTGCACCTGGTGCAAATCCAATGCACAATAGAGAAACAAATGGAGCAATTGCTGCATTAAACAGTGTGGCAAAGATTCCATATGATGCATGTCGTGATGGAATATCAAACACGTTCTCAATTGTTCCAAACTCATTGGGATCTAAGGAAGAAGAGAGAATAGTTAACTTGGTGAACTTAATGGATGGATACTTTATCCAAAATGCACATCACTTAAATGTGAATGTATTAAACAAGGAACAACTTATGGATGCTTATGAGAATCCAGATAAATATCCTAATCTTACAATACGTGTATCCGGTTATGCTGTAAATTTTCATCGCTTATCTCGTGAACAACAAAAAGAAGTAATTCAACGTACATTCCATACAACATTATGATGGGTAGAATAAATTCATTTCATTCCTTCTCAACGAGTGATGGACCTGGCATCCGTGCAGTTATTTTTATGCAAGGATGCCCGCTTCGATGCAAATGTTGTCATAACCCGGAAACATGGGAATTTGAAAATGGCATTGAAATAAGTATTGAAGAAGTTATTGATAAAATTAAAAAAGGAATTACCTTCTATAAAAATGGAGGTGTAACTTGTAGTGGTGGAGAAGCATTACTTCAATCACAATTCGTTACAGAATTATTTAAAGAATGTCATAAACTAAATTTACACACTGCACTTGATACTAGTGGATGTGTATTAAATGATGATGTCAAAGAACTAATTAAGTACACGGATTTAGTTTTATTGGATGTTAAAATGACCACAGAAGAAAAGTATGATGCTTTTGCAAAAGGTTCCTTAAAACAAACTCTGGAATTTTTACAATATCTTGAAAAGATTCAATGCAAGACATGGATTCGTCATGTTGTTATACCGACAATCAATGATACGCAAGAAGAAACAAGGCAACTGAAAGACTTACTTCAAGGATATACATGCATAGAAAAGGTAGACTTCCTGCCTTATCGATCCCTGTGTGATTCTAAGTATGAAGAATTAAATATTGCTTATCCATACATTGATATACCGGATGCAACAAATGAAGATATAGTAAGAATCGAACAATGGTATAATAATGAACCACTTCAAAATTAGAAGTGGTTTTCTTTTATTCTTGAGCTATAATAGTGTGGACTGAGTATTGGGGTGAACTAAAGTGAATATTAAAAACGAAATTAATCATTGTATTGAAATTGAAGATAAAAAAAATCCGTTTACTGATGAAAATATTGCAGATAAATTAGATCTTTCCCGTGAGGTTGTAACAAGAATTAGAAAAGAATTAAAAATACCTGATTCAAGAGAAAGAAGAAAAAATGAATTGGTTAGAGTAATACAAGAATATCTAGCTAAAGATGCAACCTTATCAGATCGCGCATTAACTAAATGTTTAAATGATTCCCAATTTGTTGTTGGTAAATATGTAGTAGCCAAAATAAGATCGGAATTAAAAATAAAAGAACCAAAATCAAATGATTCGGGAAATTCTTTTAGTCATATATTAGGAGAAAAAGGATCGCTTAAAAATGTAATTCAACAAGTTGTGGCAGCAGTTAGTTATCCTCCCTTTGGATTGCATTGTTGTTTATCAGGTGGGTTTGGTAGTGGAAGAAGTATTATTGTCTATGCGATGGCGGAGTATGCGAAGTCACTTAATCAAGATAAAACAGTTTATGTTTATGAAGTTGATTGCATTGATTACTTAGAAAGACCTCTTGATTTGCTAGAGTTTTTATTTGGTAAAGAATCTCAAAAAGGTTGTATAGAACAAGAAGAATTGAATTTTGTGTATATCAAGAACATTGAATTCTTTCCACCACAGGGATTAGAGTCATTGTATCGATATCTTGATAAAAGACAGTTGACTAGACTAAATGATAATTTAACAATACGAACGAGTAAAGCGCTTATTATTGCAAGTATTCATGCAAAGGCATCATCAACAGTCAGTAAAGAAGTATTGCGTCATTTTGCGATGAAAATAGAAATGCCGAGATTTATTGAGCGATCTCTTCTAGAAAGAATAGAATTCATAAAACAAGCTTTTATGCTTGAAAGTCAACAAATGAAATTGGATATCACTGTTAAAAGAGATGTATTGATTGCTTTAGCAAGCCAAGATTATGCCGAGAATATGCGACAGTTATTTGCGGAGGTTAAGATAGCTTGTGCAAAAGCGTTTGTTGAAAGTAAAGTTACTGAGAAAAAAGAGTTAATCATAGAATCAAGATTTTTAAGCGAAACCTTTATAAATCAAAGAGTACAAGTTGAAAAAGATGTTAACACATGGATAAGAGGAGATTTGGTCTTCATTTCAAAAGAAGAGAAAGTTTTTTCACGTACAAAAATAAATGATAGTTGGGATAATTACAGCAAACTAGAAAAGAGATTCTCAGAATTAAAACAAGCAGGGCTTCCTAGTTTGGAAGTTGAAAAACAATTATCAGAGGAAATTGAAATTAGTCTTCTACAACAAATCCGTGATGTTCAAAAAAATAAACTTTCTAGAGAAGAAATATCAATAATAGCAGGCGAGGAAATATTGAACTTATCACAATCAATTTATGAAAGAGCGAAATTGGAATTACCATTTTTAAATGAAGCAATTGTTTTCCCACTCGCAGTTCATTTGAAAATGTTGAAAGATCGACAATCAACAAAACAACATGTATCAAGTGAATTGAAACAAATTAAAGATAACTGTCCAAAAGAATTTTTTGTCGCAAGAAATATCTTAGAGAATTTGTCCACAAAAGTAAAAATTCCTCATTTGAATGAAGAAGCAGGTTATTTGGCAATTTACTTTCAAAAGTTTCAAAGCAACTACAATGTAGACTCAAAACGAATTGCGGTGTTAGTGGTATCGCATGGTCATGTTGCAACAGCAATGGCAGAAGCAGCTAATGTTATTTTAGGTGAAAATCACGCTCATGGATTAGATTTAGAATATGAAGATACACCAAAGATTATGTGTGATAAAGTCATTGCTAAAGTAAAACAAATTGATGAAGGGAAAGGAACGATTATCTTAGCGGATATGGGTTCTTTGCTTCAGGTAAGAGCGAAGATTGAAGAAACTTTGGATATTCATGTAGGCGTGTTGGGAAGAACAGACACACTTTTGGTAATTGAATGCATGCGAAAAACATTGTGGACTCAAGACTCATTGGATGAGATTTTAACATCCATTGATTCCAAAGAAACAATGAACATTTATGAAAATCAAAATTCACCAAAATCAAAAAAGCCAGCTATACTTACATGTTGCATAACAGGAGAAGGAGCAGCGATTCACTTAGAGAATTACATTCGTCATCAATTCGAAACAGTATTTAAGAAGTTGGAGTGGTTGCATATTGGGTATGTTGATGAGTCGAAGATTCAAGACAAGATTAATATGCTATCAAAAGAATATGATCTTGTTGCGTGTGTTGGAACAATCAATCCCAATGTAATTGATTTACCATTCTTCTCAGCAGAAGAGATTCATCAAAGAGAAGGATTGGAGCGATTAAAGAATTTGGTTATTAATAATACAAATTTCTATAATCCACTGGAAGATGTATTGCATGAAGATTGTATTCTAATTGAACACAGCAAAGTTAGTAAAGAGGAAATATTGGATAAAATTGTTAAAAAATTATCGATGGATGGTTATGTAACAGAATCTTTTTTACTAAGTGTTTATAAAAGAGAAGCATTTTTGCCAACATATTTAAAAGGAAACATGGCAATTCCTCATGGAGAAACAAAATTTGTTACAAAATCAGTCATTCATATCACAAAATTAGACAAACCAATCTGTTGGGATGGAGATAATATGGTCGACTTTATCTTCACGATTGCGATAGATGAAAGCCATAGAACAGCCTTTGAAGAGTTATATCAACACATTAAAGAGCCTGAATTTATGGAGTTATTAAAAGCGTGTAAATCAGAAAAAGAAATATTTAAAAAATTCTTTGGATAATACAGTATTGGACAATGAAAGGTCCCTCTTCGCACATATACTAATAGCGAAGGGGGACTTTTATATGACAGAGATTTTAGATTTCCCTAAAGTTACTGTAATTTTAAGAGGATATAACTATGAAAGTGTTCGTGCTGTTGTTAAGTCGATGGTTGGAACAAGATTACGTTCTGTTGAAATTACGATGAATTCTGAAGGTGCAATTGATATGATTCGGAAGATTGTTGATGAATTTGGTGGTCAAATCTTAGTTGGTGCAGGAACAGTTTTAACACTAGAGCAAGTTAAGCAATGCATTGATGCAAAAGTAAAATTCATCCTATCACCAACCATGTTAAGTAAAGAAATATTAGATTATTGTAAAGCCCATCATGTGGTTACAGTACCAGGCGCATTTTCACCTACTGAAATTAAACAATCATTTGAAGACGGTGCAGACATTGTAAAAATATTTCCAGCAGCTCGTTTAGGTTCAAAATATATCCAAGATATATTTGCGCCACTTGGGGTTATGCCCATCATGGTAGTAGGTGGAATTAATTGTGAGAATGTTAGTGAATTTTTACAAGCAGGTGCAAGCTATGCAGGTATTGGATCAGGGATATTCAATAAACAAGATATTATTGAATGCAATGAAGAAGAATTAAAGAAACAAATTGAATATTTCGAATCAAAAATGAATTGGGGAGAGTAGATGAATGACAAACTATAATGAATCACAAATCATAGTAATTGAAGAAGAATTACCTAAAGAAGAAGTTCTTCAAAAAATGGCAAAACTTCTAGAAAGTAAGAAATTGGTTAAGGATACCTATTTAAATGCAATTTTGGAAAGAGAAAAAACATATCCTACAGGTATTGATACAGAAGGAATCAATGTAGCAATCCCTCATTGTGATATTGCAAATGTGAATGAAGCAGCTTTGTGCGTTGGGGTTTTAAAACATCCAGTAGAATTTGCGAAAATGGATGATCCCGATACAAATATTAAAGTATCTATGGTGATTATGATGGCCCTTACTGAGCCACATGGACATATTGAAATGTTACAAAAAATTATTGCTTTGATTCAAGATCAGGATATATTATCGAAGATCACAATGACAAATGATCCGAAAATAGTCTTTGACTTGACTAAAGATAAGTTAATTTAACGGAAAAGGAGAGAGAAAATGAAAAGAATTTTAATCGCATGTGGAAATGGTGTTGCAACATCAACAGTAGTCGCTAGCAAAATCAAAGATAAATGTGAAGCTGAAGGTATTGCTGTAAATGTAGTACAATGTAAACTTTTAGAAGTTGAATCAAAAGCATCAGATTTTGATTTACTAGTCACTACAGGTAAATATTCTAATGATGATATTAATATTCCAGTTGTGGGTGCTATTGCATTACTAACAGGAATTAATGAAGAAGAAACATTAGAAAATATTGTAAGTCATTTGAAATAAGGAAAAAGGGAGATAGACAAAAATGGAAGCAATTTTAGATATAATCTATGCAGGGTTCCAAACAATCTTAAATGCAGGATCACTAGTTATGCTACCAATAATCATCACATTAATTGGATTAATATTTGGTGTAAAATTTTCAAAAGCATTTAAGTCTGGGGTAACAATTGCAATTGGTTTTGCAGGTATTAACTTAGTTGTAAATTTATTAAAAAGTAATATTGGACCAGCGGCACAAGCAATGGTTCAAAACTTTGGAATTAATCTAGATATTATTGATGTTGGGTGGGGTGCAATTGCATCAGTAACTTGGGCATCACCAATTATCGCTATTCTAGTATTTGAAATTTTATTTATTAACATTGTTATGCTTACTTTTAAGTTAACAGATACAATGGATGTGGATATTTGGAATTACCACCACATGGCAATTGTTGGGATTATGGTGTACTTCTCAACGAACAGTGTGTTCTTAGCAATGGGAGCATCTGCAGTAATGGCAGTTGTAACATTTAAATTATCTGACTGGACACAACCACTCGTTGAAAAATATTTTGGGATACCGGATGTATCCTTGCCAACAGTATCAGCAGTATCATCAGTTATTATTGCAGCACCAATGAACTGGTTAATTGATAGAATTCCAGTAATCAATAAAATTGATTTCTCTATTTCAAGTGCTAAAAAATATTTAGGATTCTTTGGAGAACCAATGATGCTAGGTATTATCTTAGGTGTTGGGATTGGTTTATTAGCAAAATATGATCTTGCTCAATCATTTAATTTAGGTGTTAACATGGCAGCAGTCATGGTATTGATTCCAAAGATGACTTCATTATTTATGGAAGGGTTAATGCCGATTTCTGAAGCAGCAAAAAAATTCACTCAATCAAGATTCAAAGGAAGAAAATTATTTATTGGTTTAGATGCAGCAGTTGTTGTTGGTAATGAAAATGTTATTACAACTTCTCTAATTTTAACTCCACTTGTTATTGCATTAGCAGTTATTCTTCCAGGAAACCGTGTGTTACCATTTGCAGATCTTGCAGTATTAACATTCCGTGTTGCTCTTGTTGTTGCAATTTGTAAAGGTAATTTATTTAGAAGTATTATTATAGGATTAGTTACAATGGCAGCAGTTTTATTAGCAGGAACAATTACATCACCAGTTCTTACAGCTCTTGCTACATCAGTAGGATTACAATTTGATGGTGGTATCGCTTCGTTTGCAGCAACAGCACTGACTGAAAGTTTCTTAGTGTTTGAAGCATTTACAAAGAACCCAATGATATCTATACCAGTACTTCTACTTGTCTTTGGAATCGTATGGTTCTTTATGAGTAAAAAGAAGAAAGTAGCACAAACTGAAGAATAATTAAAAGAGGGTGAAAATCCTCTTTATCTATTTGAAAAAGGAGAACATATGAAAAGAGCAATTGATAAATTAGAACCATTTCAAAAAGCAATATCAAAAGCACATCTAGCAGCTGCAGGAGTATCAATTGATGCTCTTAATGAGAAACCATTAATAGCAATTGCGAATAGTTGGAATGAAATTTGTCCAGGACACGAACCTCTAAGAAAATTAGCAGAAGAAGTAAAAAAAGGAATCTTAGAAGCAGGTGGCGAACCAGTTGAGTTCAATACAATTGCAATGTGTGATGGTATAGCTCAAGGACATTCAGGAATGCGATATTGTCTTCCTCATCGTGAAATTATTACTGATTCTTGTGAAGCAATGATTGTTGGAGAAGGTGTGTTTGATGGTGTTGTCTATTTAGCAGCATGCGATAAGATTGTTCCTGCAATGCTCAATGCAGCAGCTCGAATAAATCTTCCAAGTATACTTGTAACATCAGGTCCATGCTATGCAGAAATCAAACCGAATGAATCAAAAGAATTAAGACAAAAATTTCTTCGAGGTGAAATAAGCGAACGAGAAGTTATTGAAGGAACATTAAAATATTATACAGGGCCTGGTATTTGTCCTTTCTTAGGCACTGCCAATACAATGGGCTGCTTATGTGAGGCGTTAGGAATGATGCTACCTTATGGATCACTCATTCCAAGTTCAACAAGTATGAGACGTTTTAGCGCTAGAGATAGTGGGATTGCATTGATGAATCTTGTAAGAAATGGCATTACCCCTTCCCAAATCATGACACAAGATGCACTAAACAATGCAGTAACTGTTTTGAGCGCAATTGGAGGCTCTTTGAATGCACTGATTCATTTGCCAGCGTTAGCACATGAATTGAATTTAAAACTTGAATGGAAAGACTTTGCAGATACAACAAGTCGAGTTCCAGTTATTTGCAATATTGTTCCAAATGGAAATTTAACTTGTGTTGATTTGTACAAAGCAGGAGGAGTACCTGCAATTATGAAATCAGTTGAACAGTTCTTAGATACAGATTGTCTAACTGTAACAGGGAAGACAATAAAAGAAGAATTGAGTAAAAAAATAGATGTGGATCGAAATATAATAAGGACGGTTGATGATGAAAAATCAGTTGCTAATGGAATCCAAGTTTTATATGGTAACTTAGCACCAGAGGGAGCATTGGTAAAAACAAGTGCAGTACCTACTGAATTGCATCAATTTGAGGGTGTTGCAAAAGTATTTAATTCTGAGGAAGAATGTTTTGAAGCATTCAATAAGAAGTTAATACAATCAGGAGATGCATTAATCGTTCGATATGAGGGGCCAAAAGGTGGTCCTGGTATGAAAGAACTTCATCGTATTACAGAAGTTATGAAAGCTATTCCCAATACAGCTATTATCACCGATGGTAGATTTTCAGGTGCCTCTGGTGGTTTGAGTATAGGCTATCTATGCCCTGAAGCTGCCGAAGATGGTCCAATATCAATCATTGAAGATGGCGATAAAATACAGGTTGATTTGGCGCAAAATAAAATTTCTGTTGATTTAACAGACGAAGAGATACAAAATAGAATAAGGATGAAAAAAACATTTAGCCATCAACAAGAAAAAGGTTTACTTGGACGTTATGCAAAATTGGTAAATTCTGCAAAAGAAGGAGCAATACTTAAATAGTATGTTGAAAATGATTGTATCAGATTTAGATGGAACTTTTCTTACAGAAGATAAAAAAATATCTCAAGAAAATCATGAGTTATTAGAAAAGTGTCATCAAAATAATATTTTATTTATACCTGCATCAGGAAGACTTTTGTCTGGGATGAGTCATGAAATTATTAACCACCCAAGTGTTTTGTATGCAATCTGTGGAAATGGTTCATCTATCTATAGTGTTAAAGATAAAAAAGAATTATTCTTTTGTGGACTTTCGAACAACTTGGTTATTGACTTATACAACAAGTTAAACCATTTTGATATTACTTTTGATATTTTTTCAGATAATGAAGTATATACACAAAAAAGTGTAATGGATCGACTTCATGAGTTTAATTTAGATCAAGGAATTTATCATTATGTAGTATCAAGTAGAAAAGTTGTAGAGAGTGACATGATTCAATTTATACGATCATGCCCACAAATAGATCGTTTGAATATTTTTTATAAAGATGAAGATACCAAACGTAAAGTAATTGAGATTATAAAGCAATTCTCTGAACTAACAACATCGTCATCACTTAAAACTAATATAGAAGTTATGAACAAAAAAGCATCAAAGGGCAATGCGCTAAAGTGGTTATGTGAACGTCTTGATGTGAATTGTAAAGATGTAGTTGCGTTTGGAGATGCGAATAATGATGTTACCTTACTTCAAAATGCGGGAATCAAAGTAGCAATGGAAAATGCATGCATTGAATTAAAATTAATTGCGGATACAATCACTACCTCAAATGAAGAATCGGGGGTAGCGAAGTATTGTTTCAAACACTTTGAAGAATTTAAAGATAGTAATTTAGAATAATATGTAAAAAGACTTACAGGTGAAGTGTACTTCATTTGTAAGTCTTTCTTTGTAAAAAAATGTAAAGGAGCAAACTCATATTAATCTTTATAAAGAGAAAGTGTATCGTATAGTTTACTCTTCAAATTTGTACGGAAATGTGGTGGTTCCAAACATTCGCATTTATCAGCAAAACTTAAAAGTATATCGTAGTGATAATCATTTTCTACAAAAGGAAAATCAACAATAAAGTAGTCATCTCCATCTGGGGAGAAATTGTCATAACTACAATAATCAAGAACTCTATCTAAGATGCATTTGTGAATACGAATTTTTATTTTTGTTTGCATTGTTTGTAAAACTTCAGAGAATTCTAATTGAGGTTTTTGGTAATCGCGTCGTATAAAGCATTCATTCTTAATTTGTAGATTTAGCATGCGGGATAATTTGAACATGCGAAAGTCGTTTCTTTGATAGCAGTATCCATAGAGATACCAATGACTGTTCTTCAAAACTAATTGATAGGGTTCAACAATACGATTTGTTATATTTCCATGATGAGCTATGTATTCAAATGAAGTTAGATTGTTTGACTGCAAAGCTGTTTTGATATCTTCTAAGTAGGGTTGAATATTTGAATTAACATTCCATGAGTTTAAATCAACATAAATTTGATTTACTTTTAGTTCAATTTCTTTTGCTCTTTCAGGGGGGATAAAGCTTTTAATTTTAGCAAGGGCGTTCATTAACTCATCGCCTTTTATCATGTTGGTAAGACTAGAAAGTCCAGTAAGAATTGCAGTAAGGTCAGAGGGTGAAAAAACGTTTTTATCTATTTTGTAATTTGGCATAATTTCAAAGCCACCACCAACACCCGGAGTTGAATAAATAGGAACACCAGCTAAATCAATGGCATCGATATCACGGTATATTGTACGGAGTGAAACTTCAAACATATCCGCCAACTCTTTTGCACTAATACGTTTTTTATCAAGGAGAACGAAGACAATACTCATGAGTCGATCGATTTTCATTAGATGACCACCTTCCAAATTTAACTAATTATATATTGTTGACATAATGATGTCAACAATCGTCTGATATACTCAAAATATGAAAAGGAGATTTAAAATGCAAAAGAAAGCTTTAGTTGTAATTGACATTCAAAATGATATGACAAAGAATTATAAGGACATTATTGAGAAGATAAATAATTCTATTAATTGGGCGGTCCAAAATGATATTTATGTGATTTACATAAAACATTTCAATCTATCAGAAGGAACGAGAACATTTAAACCAGATACAAAGGGATCAGAATTAGTTCCTGATTTAAATGTAGTGTCCAACAATATTTTTACAAAGACAAAAGGCAATGTATTAACCAGTGAGGGATTTGTCGACTTCATAAATAAAAATGAAATAGGCGAGTTTTATATAGCAGGAGCAGATGCAGTGGCTTGTATTAAATCAAGTACATATAATTTAGCAAAAGCAAATTATATCGTACATGTAGTAGCAGATTGTATAACTAGCTATGATAAAAAGAAAATAAGTGAAATGCTTCGTTATTATGAGAGCAAGGGATGTAAATTGATTGACTCAACTCAATTATAGATGATGTTAAGCTCCTTTTTTATAATGACAACGTATCAAATTTATTATAGTATTAACAGAAATAAAATATGAAGAGTGTCCTATCACAATTTTTTCGGATTTCGAGTTATACTAAAAATAAAGAGGAGTATTAAAATTATGGAAAAAATAGAAGGAAAATTGGTGCGTCAATATATTGGAGTAGGCTCTTTGGGGTTTACAGCTTTGCTCTATATTATATCGGGTATTTCATTTTTGATTTGGAAAACAGAAATACCTAAAATTGTACGACTTATTATCTTTGGATATTCAATGGTTATGGGGATTACAGGGCTTTTGGGATGTTTAAATAACTTTAGTTTTTCAAAAGTTATCCGTGGTGTGATGCCGATTGTCTTTGGGATTACAATCCTTGCCTTTATTAATCAATTCTCAACGCTCTACGCTTTGTTTTTAGGAATTTATATTTTAATTATTGCGATTGTAAAAACGATTGACTATGTAATCCAAAGATCGAATAAAACTCCTGGAAGAAGCATGGTTTTGCTTAGTGCAATTGTGATTTACTTATTTGCATTACCTTTGTTATTTGCACCAGGAATAAATCAAAGAAGAGCATTTTTAATTACAGGAATCTTCTGTATATTTTATGGGTTCTCTTTGTTAGGAGATTTTATAGTAGAGGTAGCACCAATTAAACAAACAAATCGTTTCAAAAAAAGAATTCGTGTTAATTTGCCAGTCTTCATGACAATGTTGATGCCAAAAAAAGCAATTAGTTACATCAACAACCTCGTTGCGGTTGATGATGATGGAGTAATTGAAGAAGATAGCTTTAAAGTAGATAAAATACCTGACATTGAAATTTTTGTGCACGTTACAGAAAAAGGATTTGGAACAATAGGCCATGCAGATTTATATTTTGAGGGTAAAGTATATTGTTATGGAAATTATGATTTTCAATCAACAAAACTCTTTGGTTCTATTGGAGATGGTGTCTTATTTACAGCCAACAATCGTGATGAATATATCAAGTTCTGTGCTAAGGCTACAGGAGATTCAATTTTTGCATTTGGTTTAAGTTTAACGGACAAACAAAAACAAGCAATTAGAGATCGCTTGAGTGAGTTATTTACACATGTGTATCCATGGGAAAGTTTGTATCAAAAATATGAAGAAGGTAAATATCAAAGTGAAACAGTTCCAAATGACTATGCAAGTGAATTATATAAAGCAACTCATGCATCAATGTATAAATTTAAGGACACAAGTTTCAAAACATATTTCGTTCTAACCACAAATTGTGTAAAACTATCAGACTATGTAATTCGTGCTACTGGAATTGCTGCTGCAAATCCAAATGGTATTATGTCACCTGGATCATATTATGATTACCTCAATGAACAATATCGTTTAAAAAATTCGATTGTCATATCGAAACAAACTTATCATCACAGTGTTGAAATTGAACATGAAAAATAATAAATGTGCCAAGCAAGTGCTTGACACATTTTTTTAATCTCGATTGCCTCTTCTTCCTACTAATAAAAGTAGTCTTAAGAATTGCATAACTGTTACAGATAGTGCAGCAACATAGGTTAATGCAGCAGCATTCAATACTTTTCTAGAACCTTCAATTTCATCGGCATCCAAAATAGCACTGCTTTCAAGAGCGGCTATGGCACGATGGCTTGCATTGTACTCTGTAGGAAGAGTAACGAGTTGGAAAACTACACAAAGTCCAAACAATGCAACCCCAATGTAAGCAATATTAACCCAAATTTGTCCACTTGCAGAGAAGAGAATTCCTAATAGAATTAATGGGATTGATAATTGAGAACCAATGTTTGTTATATTTACAATGGCAGCACGAAATTTAATGGGACCATAATTTTGTGCGTATTGTATTGCATGCCCAGCTTCATGACAAGCAACCCCTATCGCTGCAGTAGAAGTGCTACCGTACACAGCGTCGGATAAGCGAATAATATTTTGGCGTGGATCATAATGATCAGTTAAGTGACCTTGTACACGTACAATTTGTACACTACCACAACCATTTTCATCTAATACTTTTCGACAAGCAGCTTCCGCTGTAATACCACGTCTTGAATATTGAGATGAGTAACGCTTGTAAGTGCTATTTACCCTAGAACTTGCCCAAATTGAGAAAATAACTGCGGGGGTAACTAATAAAATATAATACCAATCAATATAGAAAAACATAAACATATCCTCCTTGTTAAGTCTATCATAGGTTTGAGAAGATATTGTATCAAATGATTATGTGAACATTATGGTATTCGTTGAGAAACACCAGGGTACGTGGTAGAATAAAAATGAGGTGAAAACCATGAATAAAAAAAGAGTAATTTTAGTTAGTGGAATGTCAGGAGCTGGTAAAACTAGTGCAACCAATATTCTTGAAGATATGGGATATCATTGCATCGACCAATTCCCAGTACAAATTCTTGCTAACCTTGTGGATGTGATTGAATCAAGCACAGATCCGCGTTTTGATTATACAGCACTCGCAACATCTGCGATTGATTTCCCAGAGTTTTTAAGAGCTTTTAAGGGTGCCGATATGGATGTAAGAGTGTTGTTTCTCGATGCATCAGATGATGTGTTATTGCATCGCTACAAATCAACACGAAGAACACACCCGCTTTTAATAAGTAACACAGTGAATACATTAGAAGAAGCAATTAATGTTGAACGTCAAATGTTTATGAATTCAAAAGATAATACATTTGTAACAATTGATACAACCTTTACAGATTTTAAAGGTTTAAAAGGTAAAATTGAGAATTATTTCAAATTAAGAGAAGCACCTACATTCTCAATAAGCTTTGTTTCTTTTGGATATAAAAATGGTGTACCAATGGATGCGGATTTAATGCTGGATGTACGGTTTTTACCAAACCCATATTGGGTACAAGAATTAAGACCTTATTCAGGTGATGATAAGGTTGTCTATGACTATGTCATGGAGAATCAACAGACCAAAGAATTCATTAAAAGACTTGTGTCTTTCTTAGACTATGCCTTTGATGAATATGTAAAAGAAGGAAAGAATCACTTTACAGTAGCGATTGGTTGTACAGGGGGACAACATCGTTCAGTAGCGGTTACAAATTATCTTTATGAACTTTATCATAAAAAATATAATTGTTACAAAGAACATAGAGACAAAAAGGGCTTAAATGATGAAAAATAAAAAAGTAGTTGTGATTGGTGGGGGACATGGACAATCGACAATACTTAGGGGGATAAAACACATTGAAGATATTGATATCACAGCTATTGTAACAGTGGCTGATGATGGAGGGTCAACAGGAAGACTTCGACAATTTTTCAATATGCCTGCAATGGGAGACATTCGTGGGGTATTAATAGCATTAGCTGAAAGTGAAACATTATTAAGTACATTAATGGATTATCGTTTTGTTTCAAATGATGATAATGTAGTAGGACAACAAGATATTATTGGTCACAATTTAGGTAATTTAATCTTAGTAGCACTTACACAATCAAGTGGAAGCTTTGTGGAAAGTATCGAAATATTATCTAAAGTTTTAAATGTAAGAGGAAATATTATTCCCTCTACTTCACAAGTAATCACACTATTTGCCATTATGGAAGATGGAACAATTGTACGTGGAGAAGATAATATTCCAAGAATTCACAATCGAATTAAACGTGTTTTTTATCAAGATGAAGTACGTGCAAGTGAAAAAGCGATTGATGCAATTAAAGAAGCTGATTTAATTATTTATGGAATTGGTTCAGTCTATACAAGTATTCTTCCAAACATTATTATTCCAGAAATTAAAGATGCTTTACAAAAAGCAAAAGGTGAAAAAATATATATTTGTAATGCGATGACACAACCTGGAGAAACAACTAATTATGAAGTTGAGGATCATGTTGATGCGTTGATTGATCATGGGGCATATGTCGATAAAGTCGTTGTGAACAATGATGTTATTCCTGACTACATCATACAACGATATAAAGATGAAGATAGTACACCAGTAAAAATTGTAAGAGAACGACATAGCTATGAAATTGTAGAAGCTAGTTTACTAGACTTTTCAAACAATTTGGTTCGCCATGATAGTATGAAAATAAAATCAGTGGTTGAAAGCTTATTAAAGGATGTGGAAAATACATGTCATTCACAACAGAAGTAAAACAAGAAATAGCATTTAATGAATTGAAAGATTGTTGCAAGAAGGCGGAGCTATCAGCGCTAATTCAATTGTGTTCAACTTTATCAATATCAAACAAAGGGTTAACTTTACTCATTAAAACTGAAAATGCTACAACAGCGAAGAGAACATGGAAAATGTTAAAAGAATGTTATGGTGTTGAGACAGATTTATCGGTAATGAAAAAGATGAATTTAAAGAAGAATAATATCTATTACATTCGTGTATTAAACAAAGCAAAAGAAATCTTAGAAGATTTGGGATTGTATTCAACAAGAGGATTACTATCAAGGCCACTACAAAGTATTGTTACAAAAGAGTGCTGTGCAAGAGCCTATCTTGCAGGTGCTTTTATGGCGATGGGTAGCGTCAATGCACCACAAAGAACAAGTTATCATTTGGAAATAGGTACAATTAGTGAAGAACATGCAGAATTCATTATTAAAGTAATGAATCGCTTTGAATTACCCGCTAAATCAATTTTAAGAAGAAATCAAATTGTAGTTTATATCAAGGCTGCAGATAAGATTGCAGACTTTTTACGACTTATTGGTGCATTTGAATCACTCATGAAATTTGAGGATATTCGTATTCATCGTGATTTTAAAAACAGTTTAACGCGCTTAGATAATTGTGAAGTAGCAAATGAAATGAAAAGTCAAAATGCTGCAAAAAAACAATTGGATGATATTCAAATTATTGAGGATGCTGGTAAATTGGACCAACTCGATGAGCGATTACTTGAAATTGTTGTGCTAAGAAAAGAAAATCCTGAACTTAGTTTAAATGAACTGAGTAAAGAATATGAAAGACAAAAAGGAGTTGTGATGAGTAAATCTGGAATGAAGCACAGATTTACAAAAATCCAAGAATTAGCTGACAAAATTAAGATGCAAACTAGTGTACATTCCTAATTTGTACATTATAATGTAATGGAGGAAAAATAATATGAGACTAATATATTTCTTACTAACAGTATTTACATTCATTGTACTATTTCAAATATTCTGGCCACTTATCTTAGTGTTTGGATTATTCATTGTGGGTATTTTTGCATACCTCAATTATAAAGCTAAACAAGCATTTAAAAATAGTGATCAAACAGGCTATTATGAATCACAATCGAATGAACAACCAACATTCCAAAACCCATATCAACAAGAAGATGATTCAAACATTGAAAAACCAGTGAATACTGGAAATGTTATTGATGCAGAATATACGGAAAGAAGTCAGAACGATGACAGAAATTGAAATAGAAATGTATCATGATTTTCTTCCTGTCTCAAAAGAGCAGTGGGAGAAAATCAAAGAATATTTAAGTATTAATCATTACGAGGAGAGCAATCATAATTTAGTTAATATGATTTTATGGTTGGAGTGGTATCCCTTATTTTGTGTTGAACATGAACATTATCTATTGTTGCTAGGTATTCACGAAGGTGAATTATTTCTTTATATGCCTCTTTGCAAAGATGAATACTTTAATGAAGCAATTGTTAAGGCAAAATCGATTTTTGATCATTATGGTGTGAAATTTGTCTTGAGTTGTTTTACGAAGGAAGCGATGGATAAAGTGTTGATGATTTATCCTGAATATTGTGCTTGTCCTGCAAGAGAAAGTTATGACTATGTTTATAGAGTAGAAAAGTTGATGAGTTTTTCAGGAAAGAAGTTACAAAAGAAGAGAAATCATTTAAATGCATTCTACAAGGATTATGAAAACCGATTTGTATATGAAGCAATGAACAAGGAAAATGTTGTTGAATGCAAAGCATTTTTAGAAAAATGGAAAGCAGAAGATGAAGATGCATTCCTACAATCAGATCGAAAAGGTACAATGAGAATATTGGATTTGTTTGGTGAGATTGAATATCGTGGTGGTTGTATACGCATTGATGGAGAAATCAAGGCATTCGCAATTGGATCGATCTTGTCAAAAAGAATGTGTCAAGAAAATATAGAAAAGGCAGACCCAACTATTCGTGGGTTGTATCAAGCATTAATTAAAGAATTTCTGAGTCATGAGTTTAGTGAGTTTGAATATGTAAATCGAGAAGATGATATGGGGTATGATAACCTAAGACAAGCAAAGATGGCATATTATCCAGAATTTATGATTGAGAAATATCGATTATGCAGAGAGGGTGAAAATCGTGATTAAAAGAGTAGAAGTAGGACAAACAAATACAATTAAAAAAATGTGGCTTCAATGTTTTCCACAAGAAGAGGAAAGTTATATTGATTACTATTTCGAAGAGATTTATAAACCTGAGAATACAATCATTCTTTTGGAAAACGGTATTGTCCAATCATCCCTTCAAAGAATCCCTCATGAAATGATGTTCAATAATCGAGTCATTCGCACTTCGATGATTGTTGGTGTAGCAACATTACCACAATTTCAAAAACAAGGAAATATGAAAAAACTAATGCAAGTCGCATTAGATGAAAGTGAACATCAAGAATTAATTAGTTTAATCCAAGCATATAACCCGGCATTGTATGAACCTTATGGTTACAAAATGATATACAATCATAAAGAAACAACATTTACACGAAACCATGTTCAAAAACTAAGTAATGAAGGATGTAGCTATAATGTAAGTAGTGAAGATATGTTACAACTTTATGCAACATTTGTGAAAAGATTTAATGGATACTACATTCGTGATGTTGAAAACTTTAATCAAATGAAAAAAGAAAATGCGAGTCAAGGTGGAAAAATCTTAGCGTATTATAATGAAAAAGGTCATCTTCAAGCGTATGCAACTTGCTTGTTCACAAACAAAGAAGTGATTATGGAAGAATGCATTTACTTGAATAGTCTTGCGTTGACAAAGTTAATTAATTTGGGATTACAAATAAGATCTGTTGTAAAGGTGCATACAAGTGAGGTAGAAGATTTAAGAATTATCTATCCAGGAGTTGAAGTAAAAGACTATGGATTTACAATGGCAAAGATTAATGATTATGATTTATTTAATCGCTTATTTCAAATCAATGCAACAACGATTGAGGAAGTATTTGCATCAAGTGGTAAACCTTTATTTATGAATGAATTTTATTAGAACTCCTTAAGTGGAGTTTTAATTTGGTTTTGTGTAGAATGATTGTAGAGAAGTGAGGAAAGATGATGAAATATGATTTTGAAACACGAGTAAATCGTTCTGGAACTGGATCACTAAAATGGAAAAATGCTGAAAGAAGTTTAAACAAACCTTGTACAATACCACCACTATCAACTGCAGATATGGAATTTATCATGTGCCCAAGTGTTGTGGAAAGTATACAAAATGCAATTTCTAATCAAGGTATATTTGGGTATACATCTTGTCCGAAAGGATATACTGATGTAGTTATCAATTGGCTTAAAAATGAACATGATACAGCGATTAAAGAAGAATGGATACTTCAAACCTATGGTGTAATTCAAGCGATCCATCATATCGTAAATTGCTTTACTAAAGAAAATGATGGCATCATTATTCAAACACCGGTGTATCATCAATTCAAGAAAATCATTGATCATACACATCGTACATGCGTTGAAAATCCTTTGAAAATAGTTGAAGGACGCTATGTGATGGATTTTGATGATTTGGAAGAAAAAGCAAAACAGGCAAAGATGTTGATTCTATGTAGCCCACACAATCCAATAGGAAGAGTTTGGAGTCAAGAAGAGCTACAACGTATAAAAGACATTGTCGTGAAATATGATTTAATTTTAGTAGCAGATGAAATTCATTTTGATTTCATTCATAAGGGTAAACATACCGTGTTTACAGAATTACTTCAAGATCAATTAATTTTATGTACATCATCGAGTAAGACATTTAATCTTGCAGGACTAAATCTTGCGAATATCATCATTCCTAATGAAAAAATAAAACAAGCATTAGAACAACATTTGGATGAAAATGATGTGCATTACCAAACATATTTTGGCTACTATGCATGTATGGGTGCTTATAGTAAAGAAGGTAGTGAGTGGAAGAATGAGTTAAATCAAGTCATTCAAAGTAATTTTGATTTGTTGAAAACATTTTGTGAAAAATCACTGCCAACATGTTTTTTAAGTGATTTAGAAGGTACTTATCTTGCGTGGTTAGACTTAAATTCTTTAGGCTTAAGTGAAGATGAAATAATAGAACGACTTAATAAAAATGAAATTTTTGTGGATAGAGGATCTACTTTTGGTCAAAATGGGGTCGGGTATATTCGCATCAATTTAGCTTGTCCAACAGGTGTTATTTTGGAAGTAATCAATAGGTTTGAGACTAGTTTTGCGGATAAAATATAAAAATCGGATTTGAGTTAAAAAAAGTTTAATAATTTATCACACTTATGTAAGCGCTTAATTGCGATAAATAGCGATTGCAAGGGCTTTTTTTGGTTAATAATTAGTTTTTTCACAATTGACAATTGGGGTCTAAAAAGACTATAATTTTATTGCATCATAGAGGAGGTCAATTAAAATGGCAGATGTTAAAGTAGCAATTAATGGTTTCGGTCGTATTGGACGTTTAGCGTTCAGACAAATGTTTGGGGCAGCAGGATATGAAGTTGTGGCAATCAACGACTTAACAGATCCAAAAATGCTTGCACACTTATTAAAATATGATTCAGCTCAAGGTCGTTATGACGGGCATACAGTTGTAGCTGGTGAAGCTTCAATTACAGTTGATGGAAAAGAAATCAAAATTTTCAAAGAAGCAGACGCTTCTAAACTTCCTTGGGGAGATTTAGGTGTTGATGTAGTTCTTGAATGTACAGGTTTCTATTTAACAAAAGCAAAAGCAGAAGCTCATATCACTGCTGGTGCTAAGAAAGTTGTTATTTCAGCTCCTGCTGGAAACGATTTACCAACAATCGTATTCGGTGTTAACGAAGGTACTCTTACTGCTGCAGATACAATTATCTCAGCTGCATCTTGTACAACAAACTGCTTAGCTCCTATGGCTAACACATTAAACAAATATGCTCCAATCGCTAGTGGTATCATGACTACAGTTCATGCTTACACTGGTGACCAAATGGTTCTTGACGGACCTCACCGTAAAGGTGACTTACGTCGTGCTCGTGCTGCAGCTTGCAATATCGTTCCTAACTCAACAGGAGCAGCTAAAGCTATCGGTCTAGTTATCCCTGAATTAAACGGTAAACTTATCGGTTCTGCACAACGTGTACCAGTTCCTACAGGTTCATCTACAATTTTAGTAGCTGTAGTTAAAGGAACAGACGTTACTAAAGAAGGAATCAACGCTGCAATGAAAGCTGCTGCAAATGATTCATTTGGTTACACTGAAGAAGAATTAGTATCAAGTGATATCATTGGGGAATCTCATGGTTCATTATTCGATGCTACACAAACAATGGTAACTAAAGTTGATGACAATACATTCCAAGTACAAGTAGTTTCTTGGTATGATAATGAAAACAGCTACACTAGCCAAATGGTTAGAACAATCAAATACTTCTCAAACATTAAATAATTAAACAATGTTTAGTATTTAAACCGGTAGAAAAATCTATCGGTTTTTTTAATTTGTATAAAGGTTGTAAAATGACAAAAAAGCTTATCATATCGGCAGTTTTGAACTAAAGATTTGCTAAAAGAGTAAAAAGAAAGTAAAATAAAAGTGGTCTTAGGACGAATGAAATTTAAGGAGTGACAAGCATGGTAAATAAACTACCAGAGAAGCTATTATTATTAAGAAAACACTTTGGTTTTTCGCAACAAGAAATTGCGGATAAAATGGGTGTTAATGTTGTTGAATATATGGGTTGGGAAAACGGACGTAGTATCTGTAACTTAGCTCAATTTAAGCGTTTATCAAGCATCTTCCAAATCTCGTTGGATGATATGTTGAAAAACTCAGCAGATATTCCTTTGCCAAATTTATCATTAGAGGATAGTATACAAATTCCATTTATGAAAGATAGTGAAGCAAAAGATATCGAAATTCCAAGCATGGTTAATCCACAAAAACCAAAAGTAAACATGGAAGCAACAGCTCAAATTAAACGTGTTAGTGAAGTGGAAAAGAAACCACAAGAACAACCAAAACCACAAAATACAATTCATCGCGTTGATATTAATCAAAAACCAACTAAAAAAAGCAAAAGCAACAAGAAGTTATTTGCGATTATTGGTGGAGTAATTGGTGCTATTGTCCTTGTTGCGGGTATTTTCTGGTTATTAAATATGAATAAGGGTAATGGAGGATTGAGTTTAAAACTATCTCAAGCTAACCGTTTAAGTACAACAGAAAAATTCACAGTTTATATTCGTGATGATCAAAAAGTTGCGATTTATGGACAAGGAATCACAATGACAGACTTTACAGATCTTGTAAAAATATCTGCATATAAAGATTCAGTTGTAGGTTTAAAATCAGATGGCACTCTTGTTGCTGCTGGTTCAAATACAAATGGACAATTAGATATTAAGAAAATAGAAAAAGCTGTGGATGTATCCCTAGGTGCTAAACATACAGCCGTTGCATTAGAAGATGGTAAGGTAACTTGTGTTGGTGATAATTCACAAGGTGCATGTAATGTTGATGCATGGGAAAATATTGTTGATGTTGAAGCAGGAAATGGGTTTACGATTGGTATTGATTCTACAGGTAATGTAAAAGTTGCAGGTAGTGTAACAAACTCAAGTTCAATGGAATCAATTAAAAGTGTAAAAAGTGTTTCAATTGGAACAAATGAAGTCGCATTTCTAAATACTTCTCAAACTGTAACTACAGTTTCTTATACAGGTGCAACAGCAACCAATGTATCAACATTAAAGAATATTACTCAAGTTGCAGTAGGAAATGGCTTTGTTGCAGGACTTGGAAGTGATGGTAAAGTTCAAATTGTTACGACTAATGAAGATTTGAAAAAATCAGTAGAAGCTTGGACTGGAATTGGAGTCATCTCAGCTTACAACAATACACTTGTAGGCTTTACAACAACTGGTAAAATGGTCGGTGCAGGTGATAACCAATACAACCAATATACCAATGAAGCAGAATCAACAACAAAAGAAAAATTAGAAAAAGTTAAAAATCTTCAAGTATCTTATGATAAATCCAAAGTAAAATTAACTTGGGATAAAGTTGAAGGTGCAGATTATTATGAAGTTTCAATTGATACGAGTCCAGTTTATACTGCAAAAGCAGTAGATAACACATTAACGATTGATCAATCAAAATTAGTTGATGGTCAAAAGTACGTGATTACAATCATTGCAGCTTCTAATACAGATAAAGAATTAAATTCAGAAGTATATTCAGTGGATTTCTCTTACACAGCACCAACAGCTGAACCAACAGCTACACCAGCGTTTACACTTACAATAAAATATGTTTATGATGACAATGTAAATGCGAATATATATCAAGATTATGTGATGACTTATAATGTGGGGGATACTTACCGTGTTGAAAGTCCAAAAATAGATGGATATGAAGCATTAAGGACAGTGGTAGAAGGAACTATGGGATCTAAAAACGAAGAAATTACCGTTCGTTATAAAGCGAAACCAGCACCAACACCAACGCCACCAACACCAACGCCGGAAGTGACACCAGTGCCACCACCAACTGATCCTGGAACTGGTGGAACAGGAGGGGACAACAATGGATAAAATATGGTATGTACGTAGTTCAAAACGAAAAGGTGGTCCTTTCACTGAAGAGGAATTAATACGACTTATTCGTCAAGAAATTATTGATGAAGAATATGAAATATGGAATCCAGAAATGAAGGGTTGGATGAAACTAGTAGATAGTGTATATAGTTTCTATATCCCAGAAAAGGAAAATGAGGAGTGATATCACTCCTTTTCTTATGTATTAAATTACTTGTGTTAATAAAAGAAGAAATGTAAAATAATTTCAGGTGATAAAATGAAAAAATTAAAAGAGTTGAATTGGGAAAAGTTTATCTTTATCTTTGTAATGGCGAGTTTGATTATATCGACTGTATTTATAGGGTATAAAATGATTGTGGCACCAGCTACAATTGAAGCTGGTATGGAGTACGCACGTGTTAAATCAGATTATACACTCATGTTCTTCCAATGTTTATTGGGTATAGTAGCAATGGTTTTACCAAGTATCTTTGAAAAAAGATTCAAAGTTATTATTCCAAGTTATATGTTAATTTTGTATGTTATTTTCTTATATTGCGCAATTTTCTTGGGTGAAGTAAGAAGTTATTATTATACAGTGAATCATTGGGATACAATCTTACATACATTTAGTGGGGGTATGTTGGGAGCACTTGGCTTCTCTTTTGTTTCTTTATTAAATCAAAGTGAAAAAGTACCAATGAATTTATCGCCATTGTTTGTCGCAATCTTTGCGTTCTGTTTTGCGATTACATTGGGTGTTATTTGGGAAATTTATGAATTTACATTTGATGGTGTCCTTGGATTGAATATGCAAAAATTCATGTTAGAAGATGGTACACAATTAATAGGTAGAGCTGCACTAATGGATACCATGAAGGATTTAATTGTTGATGCCGCAGGAGCATTAGTTGTTTCTGTCATTGGCTATGTTTCGATGAAAACACAAAAAGATTGGTTACAAAAAGTACAATTTAAACGTGCTCATCTAAAATAGCCTTGTATCAAAAAATAAAGTAAGCTATACTAATATAAACTGATGAATAGAAGAGTAGAACTAAAGCAATCGGTAGAGATAACTGGGTTGGTGAAACAGTTAGTGCGATTTAGTTTGAAATGCATCTAGGAGGGTTTGTCCGATAAGTAGGATGAAACGTTTCTCGCGTTAAGAGTTCAAGAAGTAAGAAAAGTGGAACCACGCAATGGCGTCTTTTTATAGGATGCCATTTTTATTTTATCAAAACAAGGAAACTGTATTGTTTTAAAGAACGACTAAATGATTTCAAATAAAAACCCTGTTTCAAAACAGGGTGTGCTTGTTATTTATTCTTTTACTACAACAAAGTAATTGCCTTCTGGATCAGAGAAGTTAAAAGATGGATGTCCATCAATTTCCATCGTCATACTTGCTGTTTTGATTCGTTGGTGCAATTCATCAAACTCGTTTGTATAAAGCATTAATGATGGGACTGCATCGATAACTTCAGGCGAATATTTTTTAATGAATTCCTTATTAAACAAAGATATTTCAATTGTTGGGGATAAAGAAAGCACTTTGTTTGTGAATCCATCAGGAAGCTCGTTTGTTTCAATAATTTCAGCATTGAATGCAAACTTCCAAAATTCACTTAATTTGTCAATGTCGTTTCCGTAAAGCATAATTCTTGTTTTGTTAATCATATAGGTCTCCTTGAGAAGTTTTCCACTTCATCTAATTTCAGTATAGCACTCGTTGTTTTTTTGAGCATTTATAACGATTTTGATTTTTGAGTTTGTTGGCTTAATTTGATACAATGAGGTATGAAGTGAGTAGTTATAACCAAGAAGAGTAAACCAAAAGAATGGATTGTTAGTAAAATTAGATTTTAAGCAAAGTATATTTTGAGGAGGATAAGCTATGCGATTATATAATACTAGAACATTAAAGATTGAAGAATTTAAGCCTTTAGTAGAAGGTGAAGTGAGTATGTATGTATGTGGACCTACTGTCTACAACCACATCCATATTGGAAATGCCAGACCCATCATAGTATTTGATACACTACGCCGAGTATTTGAAGCAGAAGGCTATAAGGTGAAGTATGTTTCGAACTATACAGATGTCGATGATAAGATTATCAACAAAGCGATAGAAGAGCACAAACATGAAGCAGAAATAACGGAAGAATACATTCAAGCTTATAACGAAGTAAGACATAAATTAAATGCACACGATTTGTACAAGACACCTCGCGTAACAGAAACGATGGATGAAATCATTAAATTTATTGATGAATTAATTGAAACAGGTCATGCGTATGAAGTTGACGGTGATGTTTTCTTTAGAGTTAACAGTGTTGAATCTTATGGAGAAATATCACATCAAAACATTGATGATTTACAAGTCGGTGCAAGAATAGAAGAAAATGATAAAAAAGAATCCCCTTTGGATTTCGCTCTGTGGAAGAAAACAGATATGGGTATTAAGTGGAATACAAAATGGGGAGATGGAAGACCAGGATGGCATACGGAATGCGTTGTCATGATCAATAAAGAATTTGGTAAAGATTTAATTGATATTCATGGTGGTGGTATGGATTTACGTTTCCCTCATCACGAAAATGAAGTTGCGCAATGCCGTGCTTTACACAACACAACACTCGCAAATTTTTGGTTACACAATGGGATGATAAATATCGATGGTGTAAAAATGAGTAAATCATTAGGAAACTTTACACTTGCAAAAGATGTACTAAAGCAATTTAGCCCACAACTAGTACGTTGGTTGATGTTGTCTGTACATTATCGTATGGAACTAAATTTTAGTGATGAAGTATTTGAAACTGCACAAAAAGAATTGGATAAAGTTTTAACTCCACTAAAACAAGCTACAGTAAAATTAGCATTAGCAAACGAAACAATAAAAGAAGGATTGGATAAAGAATTAGTTCAACAATTCTTAGATGCAATGGATGATGATTTGAATACACCAAATGCTTATGCAGTTATTTTTGAAACAGTAAAAAAACTAAACCAAGTATTACGTGTTAAAGACATTGATGCTTATGAAGTAAGTAAATATATTAATACAGTTGAAAAAATGTTAGATGTTTTAGGGATAGAATATCATCGCATTAGTTTAACTGAAGAAGATAAAAATTTATTTGCAATGTGGAATAGCGCAAAACAAGAAAAGAATTTTGATGAAGCTGACAAAGTGAGAAATCAATTAATTGAAAGAGGATTATTGTAATGAAGACAAATGAAATCTCTGGAAGTACTTTAGCGTATTTAGGAGATGCAGTTTGGTCACTTTATGTAAGAGAATATCTTGTAGAAAAAGGATACAATCGTGCCAATGATTTACAAACTAAAAGTGTTCGCTTCGTTAGTGCAAAAGCACAAGCGAGTTTCTATCATAAACTCGTAGAAGAAGAATTCTTTAGTGAAACTGAGTTGGATATTTTTAAGCGTGGAAGAAATTTTAAAAGTGATAGCGTACCGAAGAATACAGATGTAACAACTTATAGAACATCAACAGGATTTGAAGCTGTACTTGGTTACTGGTATGTTGAGAAGATGTGTAATAGACTTGATGAATGCTGGGAAAAAGTCAAGACTTTTGTGGAGGTATAGTATGGCACAATACGTGTATGGGAAAAATGTTATTCAACAATTACTCCAAGATAATAAAAAAATTGATGTTTTATATCTAATGGATAATCAAAAAGATATTGAACAAAACGCAAGAAAAAAAGGAATACGTATTGAAAAAGTGGACCGCAAGTATCTTGATAAATTATCAAAAAATGGTAATCATCAAGGATTGGTTGCTAAAATTGAAGAATATAAAACGGTCACAATCGATAAAATATTAAGCGATATTCCTGAAGAGAAATTAGGATTTTTGGTATTGTTGGATGAGTTAGAAGATCCACATAATTTAGGAGCTATTTTAAGAACAGCAGATGCAGTCGGTGTTGATGGTGTCATCATCAAAAAGAACAATGCTGTGGGTTTAACATCCACTGTTGCGAAAGTTTCAGTAGGAGCCATTGAAACGGTTCCAGTAGCTGAAGTGGTTAATTTAACACAGACTCTAAAACAGTTAAAGGAAAAAGGGTATTGGGTTGTAGGGACTGATATGAAAAATGCACAAGATTATCGTCAACCTAAATATGATACGCCAATTGTTTTAGTAATAGGAAATGAAGGAAAAGGAATTTCTCGTCTAGTGAAAGAGGAATGTGATTTTTTAGTTAAATTGCCAATGGTTGGTAAAATATCTTCACTTAATGCATCAGTAGCGTGTGGAATTTTAATGTATGAGGTATATAACAAACGTTTCCCTTTGTAGAGGAGAATGAATATGTGGTTGTTTTATCCAAATGATTTTGAGTTATTGTATTATTGTCTACAAAATGATGAGTGGGCATTGAGGACACTTGTCAGAAAGTATACTCCCTATTCTAGAAAAATAGTAAAAGAGAGTTTGAATGGATACAAAGTTTTAGAAATGTTTAAAGATGATTTTGTGTTAGAGGCACTACTAGCAATTACGGATGCAATACATTGTTATCGAGATCAAAAAGAATGTAAATTTGGAACTTTCTTTTACCAATGCGCCCTAAGACGAGTAAAGACACTGCTTCGACATCATTTGAGGGAGAGTAATCAAATTAATCTTTATTCAATATCGCTTGATGTTTTTCCTACTGAAGATGACAATGTTTTTCGATACAAGGGCAAGGCTTTAGAAGATTGGCGCAGTCCAAATTATTGTTTGGATTACAAAGAGGCATCGCTTAGAGTTCAAGAGACGATTCAAAGTTTAAATGATGCGGACAAACGTGTTTTAGACTTATATTTATTGGATTACACCTATGCAGAAGCTTCCCAGATAATAGGGAAGAGTGTTAAAAACTATGATAATCGAGTTCAAAAGATTAAGAAATTAATAAAAAAGAAAGTATATTTGAATATTCAATAAACGATATCCTTTAAGAAGGGTGATAAATAAAAAGTGACTATAGAATGAGTCTGGTTATTTAGATAAAAAGAAAATAAGCTTGATTAAGCAATTAGTAAGGATTGATTTCTGTATTGAACAGAGATTACTCCTTTTAATTTTGTGGTTATTTTTGTGTGGTATAACAATTAATCATGGAGTATCTATAAAACCTATACATAATCATTTTATTTGAAACTAGTTACAATTGATTTCTATTAATCGCTTATACATAATTATTGGAAACACCATCTAACATTAATTATTAAAACGTGAATAAACGGTTTGTAAAATATATGATTAATTTAAAATAAATGTTATTTAGCCCATAATAATGCAAGTTAGCCCAAATGTATTGTTAATCTTAAAGAGCAATGATATATATTAATCAAAAGAGTATACACTTGAATTGTTTAAGGTAAGTATTTTGTCTTGTCAGATAACTAATTTATCTATTCAAACCAAAAATCTGCCTATTCGAACCAAATCTATTGATAAATTAGCATTTGGTTTTATATGATAAAAACAAAGAATAGAAGGGGGGAAAACTATGAGTAGTAAAATTCTTAATTTCCTTAAAACTGCATCGATGTTCATGACGATTATTGGAAATGGAACAATGTCTAAATTTGGACGGTGTCAACTCGAAAAAGAATAGTTGTAAATAGATCGAGTAGTATTCAAAAAATGCAAAACAAGAATAAGTGTAAAACAGAGTTCATAACAAAACTCCCTCAAAATGAGTAGGAGTAATCTTGATTGCTATCTAATGATATTTATTCAAATTGATACAATCAATGATAAGTGTCAAAGCTCTGAGTTCTATTTATTTGTGCTTGAAAAGATGGGAATGACTCATATGATTTAAAATATTCAAAGTACAAATTACATACTCTTCTTCTCGTGATCTGTAGATTACCACTTCTCATTAATATCGTAGCAAGGAGTGACTGCAAATGAAAGATTAGGAAGTTTAGTGTAATGCTTGAATTCCAAAACCATGATATTCGCTATGTTCGCTGAAAGGGCAATTGATGATGCCCTCTTTATCGATAGAATTTGATATTTTTAATTAGAAACGTTAGAGAATATTTTTTAAATAGGTACTTTAACCGCGCTTTATTTATTTTTTCTCGAACATAATTACTTTAAAGTATATGTTAAACTGGAATTAACAAAAAAGATAAAAATCAGCAGATACAAGAATGGAGATTCAAAAATTGAATAGTAAAAAAATAAAATGAAAAGAGGAGAAGATGATTATGAAAAAAATTAAAATAATGTTGTGCGCAACTCTATGTTTTTTTGCTACTATGTCCATCAACACTTTAGCGGAAACTCAAAAAAGTGAAAAAGACTCAATTATAGATGAAAAAATAGAAATTGAACCACGAATTTATACTACTGACGTAGAACAAGCTTGTGATGGAATTTACTACAATGGTGGTTTTGAGCGATTTGAAAATTGTACATATAAGAAGATTACCTACTGGAATGGATTTAATCAATTTGGACATAAAGGAAACGATATCTCTACTCGCTCAGATAGAGAATATGGTATTACAAGATATCGTTATACATTTACATATGAAACTTACTAATAAGATAATTTGCTTTGCCTTACTCTCTGTTTTGCTAGTAGGTTGTGCGAAAGAAGATAAGAAAGTTGATTTTAGTAAATATGATAATCATGAATTGATAGTTCGTTATTCTGAATTGCTTAATGACAATAAAGATATAAGAGGATTAATTCAAGAAAATCTAGTTTCAAATCAATATACATATGAATATGATAGTCATGAAAATGACATGAATAAGTTATCTGTTTCGGATAAAGATAAGGGTTTATTGGCTAATCTAGGAGAATCTTCTACTTGTCAAAATATTGTCTATGATAATGGAAATTCAATTTCATGTAATCAAGAAATGAGTATAAATAAAATAGAAGCAATAATTCCTGATTTCCCTGAGAAAGAAACAATTTTAAATGAAATCAACAAATTAAAAACTGATGTTAAATTTAGTTATTCGTTAAGTGAAAGTATGACACACAAAGTTTATATTGAAATTACAGCAGAAGGAACCGAGGAAGAACTATTATCTACTTTCGAAGTAATTTTAAAGAATTTAGTGAAATATGAAAATATGAAAGTAGAAGACAAGAACATAATCATTGATACAAATGAAATTGATATGAATATAGCTCTAGCTAATAATCAATTAATATATAGTGTGACTTTGACAATGTTACCTTAACTCTTGTTAGTTACAAGATGAATTATTTAAGCAATAGTAATTCAATTAGTTCTATACTATTCAATAGTATGAAAACGGGATTGAGCATAGAAGATGATTTTTGTATTTAACAAGAGTCATCTTTTCTAGTATACAGAGCATAGTGACTATCTAATTAATGAAAGTTCAACTGAAAATAATAACTGCGAAGTGAGGGGACGACAAATCATTAACGGTGAGGGTAGGGATGAAGGAAGCGGAGTAGTGTACAAATGGAAACTTGAACTAGTGGTGGATAAGATTGTTTTACTGTATAAGTTCATACTAACCCTTTCAAATCCATGATTCGACTTTTACTTTTCATTTCAATACAAGTTTGCATGGTCAAGAAGAATGACTTTATTGACTGGGGAATTTCTTTATGGTAGAGTTAATAAGCGTAGAAACTGAAAGGAGTTGTTTTAATCGTGGCAAAAGAAGATAAAGTAATTCTAACTTGTACGGTGTGTTTGTCTCGTAACTATACAACTCATCGTAATAAAAAAAGTTCAAATGAACGACTTGAATTAAAGAAGTTTTGCAAGAAATGTGGAGAACATACCCTCCATAAAGAAACAAAGTAGGAGGACATCACAATGTTGAAATGGTTTAGTTTTAGTGGAATATCAAAAGAGGCAAAACGTGTACGTTGGCCAAAGACAAAAGACTTAATGTCAAGTACTGCAGAAGTTTTGATTTTTATTGTATTCTTTGGAGCGTTCTTTGTAGGATGTGAATTTCTAATTACATTCTTCTTAAAATTGATTGGAATAGGTGCATAATATGACTGATGTAGAAAAAAATAGTATAGATGGTGTTGAAAAGAACTGGTATGTAGTCAATACATATGCAGGACATGAGAATAGAGTAAAAGAAAATCTTGAACGTCGTGTTGAATCAATGGGAATTTCAGATTATTTGTTTAGAATTCTTGTGGTTGAGGAAAGTGAAATAGAATATAAGAACGGTAAAGAAGTGGAAAAGATGAGAAATCTATTTCCTGGGTATTTATTCGTTGAAATGATTATGACTGATGATGCTTGGTATGTTGTTCGTAATACACCAGGAGTTACAGGATTTATTGGTTCATCTGGAGGAGGAGCAAAACCATTCCCAGTATCACCAGATGAAATTGAATCAATCTTAAGAAGAATTGGTATTGGCGATAGTGTAGTTAATGTTAATTTCAAGGTTGGTGATACAGTTAAGATTTTATCTGGACCATTCTCAGGAATGGAAGGTAAAGTGAATGCAATGAATGATAAAGACAGAGTTGCATCTGTGCTTACAATATTATTCGGGCGTGAAACACCAACTGATATTGCTTACACTGATTTAGTAAAAGCTGATTATTAATAAACAGGAGTAAAATCCTGTTTTTATTATGGGCATTTGAATTGCAAACATCATTCAATAAGTGTTTACTTAAAGCAGGTGAAGAAATGAAAAAAATAATACTAGCTTTAATTGTTGTTGCATCATTTATGTTAAGTTCATGTACAACGAGTCAAGAAAGTAATGAAAGAGAGGTTTATGATATTAGTATGATAGGAAAAGATGCAAGTTATGAGAAAAAAGAAGGAACAGAGATTATTTATTTAGCTGGAGGTTGTTTTTGGGGTATTGAAAAATTAGTTCAAAGTATTCCGGGAGTAATTTCAGGTATATCAGGTTATGCAAATGGAAAAGGTGTAAATCCAACTTATCAACAAGTTTCAAATGGAAATACCGGCTTTAGAGAAACAGTAAGAGTTGAATATGATCCAAATGTTGTAAGTTTAGAAAAAATATTATATGCCTATTTCTCAGTGATTGATCCAACGATTGAAAATCGTCAAGGAAATGATATTGGAACTCAATATCAAACAGGTGTTTATTACGCTGATGAAAACAGTATGAATATTGTAAAAGAAGTAGTAGAAAATGAGAAATCAAGAGTAGCAAATTTCATGGTAGAAGTAAAACCTTTAGAGAGTTTCTATGAAGCTGAAGAATATCATCAAGATTATTTGGATAAGAATCCACAAGGATATTGCCATATTCCACAAGCAAAATTTGATAAAGTAAAGAAAATGATGATTGATCCGGCAGAGTATACAAAGCCAGCGGCAGATGAAATAAGTAAAAATCTATCTCCAATGGAATATCAAGTAACACAAAAAGCCGCAACTGAAAAACCATTTTCTCATGAATATGATGAGTTATTTGATGATGGTATTTATGTAGATATTGTTACTGGAGAACCTTTATTTTCTTCTAGAGACAAATATGACAGTGGATGTGGATGGCCAGCTTTTACCAAAACAATTGATGAAAGTACAGTTGTTGAGAAGAAAGATAGTTCATTGGGAATGGTTCGAACAGAAGTTGTCAGTCGTGTGGGGAATTCTCATTTAGGGCATAAATTCGAAGGTGACTCAACTTCTCCAAATGGAATTCGATATTGTATTAATGGATCTTCTTTGAAGTTTATTCCAAAAGATGAGATGGAAAAAGAGGGTTATGGTGACTTATTAAGTCTATTTGAGTAAATATCCTTTATTTTAAAGGGTATTTTTACTTTTAAGATTGACTCGAAGGGTTATTTGAGATATTATATTTAATGCACACATGTGCATTCTTTGCGTGGGAGGACTGCAACTAGTCCACTATACCACTGCACTGACAACAAATTATAGGAGGTATGTCAAGTGAGTAAAAAAGTTGCAAAAGTCTGCAAGCTACAATTTCCAGCTGGCGGAGCAAAACCAGGACCAGCATTAGCTTCAGCTGGTATCAACATGCCACAATTCTGTACAGCATTTAACGATGCTACTAAGGAACGTGGAGGAGACATCGTACCAGTAATCATTACTGCGTATGAAGACAAGTCATTCGACTTCGTATTAAAAACAACACCTGCTGCAGCATTATTAAAGAAAGCAGCAAAAGTTGCAAAAGCATCAGGAAGCCCTAAGGCAGTTAAAGCAGGGAAAATCACATTGGAACAATGTAGAGAAATCGCTGAATACAAAATGCCAGATTTAAATGCTAATGATGTTGAATCAGCAATGCGTATTATTGCAGGTACTGCACGTAATATGGGAATTGTTGTAGAAGGCATGGAGGACTAATTGATGGCTGGTAAGAAATATTTAGAAGCTGCAAAATTAATTGATAGCAGCAAAACTTATAGCTATACAGAAGCTGTAGAACTTGCAAAGAAAACAAGTACTACAAAATTTGATTCATCTGTAGAAGCTTGCTTTAATTTAAACGTTGATCCTCGTCACGCTGATCAACAAATCCGTGGAGCTATCGTGCTTCCAAACGGAACAGGTAAAACTCAAAAGGTTTTAGTTGTTACTCAAGGTGCTAAAGAACAAGAAGCTAAAGATGCTGGCGCAGATTTTGTTGGTGGAAAAGAAATTCTTGAAGAAATTAAAAAAGGTTGGTTTGAATTCGATATTATCGTAGCTACTCCAGATATGATGGGTGAGCTTGGTAAATTAGGTAAAGTATTGGGACCTAAAGGATTAATGCCAAACCCTAAGACAGGAACAGTTACTATGGATGTAACAAAAGCTGTTAATGAAATCAAAAAAGGTAAAATTGAATACCGTGTTGATAAAGAAGGTAACATCAATGTTGCGATCGGTAAAGTATCATTTACTGCTGAACAACTTGCTGAAAACTTCAAAGCTCTATACGATGTAATCGCAAAAGCTAGACCTGCTGCTGTTAAAGGTATCTATATGACATCTGTAACATTAGCTACAACAATGGGTCCTGGAATTAGAGTTACAGTAGAATAGTTCAAAGAGAATGTCGAAAGACATTCTTTTTTTTCGAAATAATCGATGAAAATAATGATATAATAACATTACAAAAAATTTAGAAAATTAATAATTGGAAATACTTAGGTGTAGTAGTGGGTGTAGTTATCAATAGAATAAAGATTTATTCATGAGGTAATTTATGGAATGGTTGAATGTGTTTGGATTGATAATGATAATCATAATTATGATTCCTAATATTGTATATGGATTTAAAAATAAAAGTGTAGAGAGTAAATATCAAAATAAATTGATGGAAGCAATTGAACAAATAGGGCGCTACGGTTCTATGTTTTTAATGATTATTAATCTACCTATCTTAAGTTATGGTTATTTATTTGAGAATGGGAATACCATGTATATCGTAGTAATAAGTATACTTGCGATATTTTATTGTTTAATTTGGATATTCTTCTTTCGCAAGGAAACACTACCAAGAGCAATACTTCTAGCGATTATACCAACACTTATTTTCGTTATAAGTGGTGTCTTCACTCAACGATATTTATTAGTTCTAATGGGAATAATTTTTGGAATTGGACATATAACAATAACCTACAATAACAACAAATAAATTATGATATAATTTTATTAGAAGAGGATGGATAAGATATGAATGAAATTTTGATTGAACAGTATAAGAAAATAGCAAAATTCCTTGCAGCATGTTTGGGAGAAGATTATGAAATAGCTATCCATGAAATAAAGAATGAAGAATTAAAGTTAGTTCATATTGAAAATGGAGATATCTCAAAAAGAACGTTGAAGGCCCCATTGAGTGAATTAGCTTTGAAATTTATAAATGAGAAAAAATATGAAGAATCTGATTATGAAGTTAACTATAAAGGTTTATCTGGAAATAAGGTTTTGCGCAGTTCAACCTTCTTTATCAAGAATGAGAAAGAGGAACTTATTGGATTATTGTGTATCAATTTTAACTTGGATCATATTAATAAAAGCATAAATAAGATTAATGAAGAGTTAAAAGAACTATTTAATCTAGTGGATGATAAAACTAGTTATGTTGAAGAAAGTTCAGTTGAATACTTTACAGAAGAAATATCAACTGTTATTCACAATATTATTGCGCCAATTGTAGAAGAAAAGAATTTACCACTTGCAAGACTTAGTTTTAATGAAAAAATGATACTGATTGAAGAGTTGAAAAAACAAGGCGTGTTCTTATTAAAGGGTGCGGTAAGTGAAGCAGCAGTTCAACTTCACTCTTCAGAAGCGAGTATCTATCGATATCTAAAGAAAACACAAGATGCTTAACTGATTCAGTCGGTTAAGTTTTTTTTATGTTGAAATCAACAAATGATAAATAATTATTGACGTGATAAAAAATTATCACTATAATAAAAATATGAAATAGATTTAAAAAAGCGAAAGAAAATCAGTTAAGGAAATTTCCACAAATTATAACTTACAATTTATTAATTAAAAAATGTTCTCACTAAAACATTCTTTTAATTATGCTTTGTTTGAACTGTTTCTAGCTTTTTTAACTATTTAGTGGAAAGGGAAACTATGAAAATAGAATAAGGTAGAAAAATATGAATTATGATTTTGAATCTTTGATCAATAGGAAAAAACTGGGTTCTTCTAAATGGTTAGGTATGATTGATAAAAAACCAGATGTTTCGGAAAATGTTGTGCCATTTTCAGTTGCAGATATGGAATTTAAGAATGCTCCTGAAATCATGGAGGGATTAAAAACTTATTTAGATGAAACAATCTTGGGCTATACAAGTCCAACAAATGAGTATTTAGATGCAGTTGTAAATTTTATGAAACGTCAGCATGATTGGTCAATAAATAAAGAATGGATTGTTCCAGCCCCTGGTGTAGTGCCTGCTTTAGCTCATGCAATAAGAGGTTTTACTGAACCAGGAGATGGAGTAATTATCATGTCTCCAGTTTATTATCCATTTTTCTCCTGTGTAGAAATGAATCACAGAGTAATTGTTGAAAACCCATTAATTAATAACGGCGAAAAATATGAAATAGATTTTGATGATCTAGAAATTAAGGCGAGTAATCCAAAGAATAAAATTTTATTATTTTGCTCTCCTCATAATCCAGTGGGACGAGTATGGAAAAAAGAAGAATTGATTCGATTAGTAGATATTTGTTTAAAACATGATGTTCTAATCATATCAGATGAAATTCACTTTGATTTGATCATGCCAGGTTATAAACATACCGTATTGGCTACGATATCAGAAGAGATTGAAAATCGTTGTATTGTTTGCACTGCTCCATCGAAAACATTTAATCTTGCAGGTATGCAAACAAGTAATCTTATTATTAAGAATGAAAATCTTAGAAATAAGATGAAACAAGTGATGTTGGAAGTTGCGTTTATGAGTTGTGGAACATTGGGTTATAAAGCATGTGAACTTGCCTATACACATTGTGATAAGTGGCTAGATGAGTTAATTTTAAAAATTGATGAAAATAGAAACATAGTAGAAGAATTCTGTAAAAAATATATACCTGAAATAAAAGTATACCCATTGGAGGGAACGTATTTACAATGGTTAGATCTACGTTCGTTCGGTTTAAGTAAAGAACAACTCGAAAAAGAAATGATTCAAGAATGTGAATTATTCTTTGATGAGGGATATATTTTTGGTGAAGCTGCGGAAGGATTTGAAAGAATAAATATTGCGTGTCCAACTGATATTTTATTAGAAGGATTAAATCGATTATTGAAATGGGCCCAAAGACATAGAAAGGAAAGAAGTGGTGTATGAAATTTGAAAAAGCTTTCCAAAGTGTTGAGGATTATGTAATAAAAACAAGAAGAGAACTACATTGTTTAGCTGAACCAAGTGACGAAGAAAAAAATACATTTGCTTATATAATTGAAGAAATTAAAAACATTGGATTTAACTATGAAATCATAGAAGAGTTCACGGTTGTCGCGAGGTTAGAAACAGGGAAACCAGGAAAGGTAATAGCACTACGTGCAGACATTGATGGGTTACCAGTAACAGAAAATTCCTATAATTTAAAAAGAGAAAGAACATGTGTTTCAAAGAATAAGAATGCAAGTCATGCATGTGGGCATGATGCTCATGCTGCAATGTTACTTGCATCAATGAAAGTGTTAAATGAAATAAAAGAAGAACTTGTTGGAACGTATTATTTTTGTTTTGAACAAGGTGAAGAATTGGGAAGAAAAAAGGGAGTAACATCTATCCTTGATTACTTAGAAGGAAAACGTGTGGATACTGTATGGGCAATTCATGTTTACAACAAATTAGAATCAGGGAAAATTTGTGTTGATGAAGGACCAAGAATGGCTGGAGTTGCTGGAACAATGGTGAAAGTAATTGGTAAGGGTGGACATGGTTCTAGACCAGACTTATCAAACAATCCAGTATTTGCTGCAGCGAATATTTTAGTTAATTTAGGAGGAGTTCTTGTTAACAAAATTGATGCAAATGAAACAGTGACTTGTGGTATTACCACTTTAAATGGTGGAGGTACACCCAATGTCTTTAGTGACGAAGCTACAATAGCAGGGACATTTAGATTCTTTAATGTAGAAGAAGGTAGAAAAGCAGTCGACTTATTTAAAAGTGTTAGTGAGCATACAGCTGCCATGTATGATTGCTTTGTAGAATTTGATGAAAAAACAAAAGTTATTGGAGTACCGGTAATTACAGATAAAGAATGTAGCGAGTTTGCGAAAAAAGAATTAATTGAATATATAGGAGAAGAAAAAATCGCATCATGCGATAAGTGGTATGCATCCGAATCGTTCTCCGCATACACACATAGATATCCATCAATTTTTGCGTTTTTAGGAATTAAAAATGAGGAAGAAGGTACGGGAGCAGAACATCATAGTGAGTTCTTTGATGTTGATGAAAATGTATTAATGTTAGGTGTAAAAGCAACAGTTGGATATGCAGTTAGCTTTGCAAAGAAGGATAAGGAGGATTAAGATATGTGGGATATTAGTACTGGGTTTGCAGTTATCGCTATTATTATGTTAGTTGGAGAAATCATATCTTCAAAAACGGGTGGTAAATTACCACAAATGTTCATTGTTGCAACTTTATTTCTCTTTGGATATTGGACATTCTTGCCTAAAGATATATTAACGATATCAGGATTAAGTGTTGTAGCAGAAATTTGTAAAATATTTATACTAATTCATGTAGGATCAATGTTTAATGTAAAATCATTAATAAAGGATTGGCGTGTAGTTGTAACAACTCTTTGTGCGATTGTAGGGATTCTAGCACTTGTGTTAACAATTGGTACAGTAATCTTTGGTAAAGATATGGCAATTATTGCTGCAGCTCCATTGACGGGTGGAGGTATGGCAGCGATGATTATGAATGAAGGTGCAATAGCGATTGGAAAAAGTGCATTGGGAGTAGTAGCGTTTGTAATCTTCATTATGCAAGGATTTGTAGGATTTCCAGTTACAGCTTTCTTTTTGAGAAAAGAGGGTGAACGATTAGTAGAAGAAATTAGAAACAATCCAAATTTAATTAAAGAATCAAGCACTAAGAGTGAAGGAGAACAAGCGACAAGTAAGAAGAAAATTTATGAGTATGTACCAACTAAAATTTGTACACCTACTTATTATTTGACAGTAATGGGTGTATTGGGTTGTTTAGGTTTAATAATCTTTAAACTTCTTAATGGTGCCATTGATCGTAGTATTGTTATGATTATTGTTGGTGTAGCTGCAAGTCAATTTGGATTGATTCCACCAAATCCAATGAATAAATCTGATTCAGCAGGTATATTGAATTTAGCGTTATTTGCAAGTTTCATGTCAGGATTTGCAGATACAACACCAGCATCAATAGGACAAATGGTTATCGTTGTATTTGGCTTACTCATAATTGCAACTGTGGGTATTCTATTGTTCTCGATTCCAGTTGGAAAGAAGTTTGGCTATTCAACATGGATGGCATCAGCAATCGGTTTAAACTGTTTCTTGGGATTTCCATATAATTACAACTTAACCAATGAAGCAGTAGATGTTGTAGCAAAAACAGAAGAAGAAAAAACATACTTAACTGAACAGATGCTTCCAAAAATGATTATTGGTAGTGTTGTAGCGGTAACTCTTGTTAGCTGTATTGTTGCAGGAGTCTTAGTTAAAATGTTATAAGAGATTTAAAAAATTGATCGACTTACTTGTAGTTTAAAGTCGATCTTTTTATTGCGTTCAAGTTAGATTGGTTTAAATTTCAAATCATTCCTTAATAATTGTATTAATTTTTCAATAGAAACTATAAATAAGAAAGATAAACTTTAAAATAAGTTGAATATCTTGATATAATTAAAGAGAAAATGAAGGGCGATAAAGAATAATAAAAAATTAAATATTAGAATCGCAGTTCTCTATCGTTTCAATAAGTAGAAAGGAAAGATATAATGTCATTTTTTACAAGGATATTAAACCAAAATTAATGGACTATAAAAAGCTAACTAGATTTATTTCGATAATTGCTTTGAGTTTGATTGTATTTTATGTGTGGATTTGTATTATTTCACTAGTTGATATTAGGGCAAAAGATAATCCGGTATTGAATTTCATAGTAGTTATCCTTCCGTTATTTGCTACTTATTTTACGGTGTGTGGAATTTTAGAGGGAATGAAATATTATACGAAGAAAAAGATGAATAATTTGTTAAAGGAATTAAAAAGTGAAACTAGTAAAGAAAATATTCTATTCAACATAAAATTACTAGATAATAAAATGAAATACAGCTTAAATGAATTACGTAAAGGTATCTTAATTCAAAGGGAAGCAGAAGCAAGACTGAAGATAAATTACTTTGAAAATATAGATACTTTACTCAAAGAATATACAAAGTTAGATAATGCATCAAGTGAACTTAAAAAGTTGATGACAGAACTTTTATCGAAAATATTATTAAGTAAAAATGAGACTGATGATGAATTTAGTAATTCAATCAAAGTTAAATTAAATATTATCGTAAAAAAGAAATATGAATTAATGATTGCTGCTACAATAATTATTGCGTTCATTCTAAGCGTTATAGAAATCACGACAGTCAATATTGGGTTGTTTGGAATCTCATGTATTATCACAGTTATCTCTTTATTAGGTGTATATTATCTAATCTATCATCACTATATGATTCAGTTTGATGAAGAGGGAATGAAGTCCAATCATGCGTTTCTAAATGAGATAGAGTGGATTGATATTATCAATGCAGGAATAATAAAAAAGGATAGTGCAAATCGATATTACTTTGTTTTTGAATTAAGGAATGCTTTAACTTATTATTCAAAAAATAGATTACAAATTCCAAAGGAAGTTTTAGAGATTGATAAGGAAAAGGGTTTTGTTATTTTCATTGAAGCGATTGAATCAAAATTATCTCAAACAGAATTACAGCAAAAAATCAATACAATGATAAAAAGATCAAGAAAAAATAAAGAAGGAGAAAAAACATGCTAAAACAAATCAACATATCAGAACTTAGTAACAATGTATTCGAACTTATATCAAAAGATTGGGGAATTCTTACAGTTCAGACTGGAGAAAAAGCAAATGGCATGACAGTGAGTTGGCTACAAATGGGTCATTTGTGGAACAAGAATGTGATCACGGTTTATGTAAGGCCTCAACGTTATACCTATCCATTTATTAATGATGAAGATACATTTTCTCTTGCATTCTTCGATGAGAAATATCGCAAGGAATTAAGTTATTTAGGTTCAAAATCTGGAAGAGATTTCGATAAACTAGCCCAATGTGAAATGACATCTAGTGTTGTGGATAACACACCAGTAATAAATGAAGCTAAATTAGTGTTTGTGTGTAAGAAGTTATACGTACACGATTTGAAGGAAGAAGAATTTTTAAATAAAGATATAGATAAGAAAGAATATGCAAAGAAAGATTATCATCGAGTTTATGTAGGAGAAATTACAAGTGTCTTAGTTCAAGAATAGGGGGATTAGAATGCGTAAAATTATATTGTGCTTAGGTATTCTAATAATTTTAAGTGGATGTTCGAAAGCACCATCACAGTTTGTTGAGCCTAGTGGAACACCAAGACCAAGTATAGTGCCACTTGAACCAGACGCATCCTTCGTAAGTGAAGAGTGGTATGACAACTATGAAATATTTGAAATTAACCGTGAATTAGCACATGCGAGTTTTACGCCTTACTCTTCTATTGAAGAAGCTCTAGAAATTGAGAAAAGTAGTTTGGATCAATTTGATATGTTTTCATCACCCTATGTTCAATCGCTTAACGGCACATGGGGATTTTATTATGCATCAAAACCAAGTGATCGATTAAAAAATATAGCGGGATTTGATGCGTTTACGTATTGGGAAGATTGGGATGACACACTCTTTGAACCCATTGTAGTTCCATCAAATATTCAAACGATTCGTAATGAGGATGGAACATTTAAATATGAGAATCCAATTTACATTAATCAAATTTATCCTTGGCTAAACTTTGAAGTAATTCAATATGGATTTCAAGGTGTACCTCTTGCACCCACAGCTGTAAATAGCGTAGGGCATTATAAACGTGAATTTGAATTGGATGAATCACTTAAAGGCAGAAATGTATTCTTAAGTTTTAAAGGTATAGAATCGGCGTTCTATGTTTATGTAAATGGGCAACGAGTTGGCTATAGTGAAGATAGTTATACAACAGCAGATTTTAATATTACTCCATATCTTAAAGAAGGAAAGAATACGCTAGCAGTAGAAGTGTATCGTTGGTCAACGGGTAGTTATTTTGAGAATCAAGATTTTATTCGTCTTAGTGGTATTTTTAGAGATGTTCTTCTTTATTCTAAAGATGATATAGAAATAAGAGATTACTTTGTGACGACAAAACTAAATGATGATTATACAGAAGCTTTTATTAATGTTGATGCATCAATTAGAAATTTAACTTCTGATTCCAAAAGTAATTACTCTTTACTAATTGATATTTATGATCAAACAGAAAACAAATCTGTTTTAGATAAACCGGTAATACAAGAAATAGAAACGCTTCAATCCTATAAGAGTATTAAGGATGAGGGAATAAATATAAACGAGGGAATACAACTTAAACAACCCAAACTATGGAGCAGCGAGAAACCTAATTTATATCGATTGGTTATACAACTAATTGATGAAGAAGGAAATCCAGTTGAAACGGTTTGTAGTCGAATTGGTATAAGAGAAGTTGAAGTGAAAGAAATAAATGGGAAATCTCAAATTGTACTAAATGGAAAACCGATAATGTTGAAGGGTGTTAATCGCCATGAAACAAGTTTGATGAATGGTAGAGTGCTAACAAAAGATGAAATAATTCAAGATTTAGAAATAATGAAATCATATAATATAAATTCATTTAGAACTGCACATTATCCAAATCAAGAAATAACATATGATATAGCAGATGAGTTAGGTATATATGTAGTAGATGAAGCAAATATCGAAACGCATATTGGTGAAAAAGAATTAGGTGTCCCAGGAAATAACCCAATCTATACGCCACTTATTTTAGATCGAACAATGAATATGGTAGAACGTGATAAAAATCATGCGAGTATTTTATTTTGGTCACTTGGCAATGAAGCGACTTACAAAGAATATCCAATGGATGAAAATTATCCGTTCTATGTGACAACAATGTGGGTATTAAATAGAGATCCAAGTCGTTTGCGTGTCTATGAAAGAGATAATCGTATAGGTAAGACAAGAGAAGAATCAATGGTTGATGTGGTGAGCAGTCAATATTGGACACTTGATCAAATTAATGAGTATGGCAAAAAAGAAAAGAATGCATTCTTCCAATCAGAATATGGTCATGGTATGGGCAATGCTTTGGGTAACTTTGAAGAATACTATGATAGTTATCGTCAATACGAAAATATCCAAGGAGGATTTATTTGGGATTTCATTGATCAATCAATTTATACAACAGATGAAAATGGAATTGCGTTCTATGGTAATGGAAGTGATTGGGGAACACTTTTACATGATGGTGATTTCTGTGGTAATGGTTTAATCAGTGCAAACCGAGTACCACAAGCAGAAATTGAAGAGGTTAAAAAAGTTCAACAAGATTTTCAAATGAGTTATAAGAATAATTTATTATCGATTGAAAGTGAATGCGTTGATACAAATTTAAATGAGTTTGATGTGACAGTTGAATTGTTACATGATGGTAAAAGTATTTATAATAAGAAACTATCAAATGAAGAAACAGATTTAAAACCGTTAGTAACAAGAGTTATTAAATTGATGTTGCCAGATTTAAGTAGTTACACAGGTGAAGTATTGCTTAATGTGTTTGTAACTTATCGCTATGATCAAAAGTGGGCCAATGAATACGGTGGTAAAAAAGGTGATGTAAATTCCAAGGAACAGTTTATTCTTCAAGAGTACAAACCTACGATCAATTTTGTTGAAAGTAAAATGGTTAAAGCAAATGAAGATGATAAAGAAATCGTGATTCATGGAGAACAGTTTGAAATTATATTTAATAAATCTAAGGGCATTATTTCAAGCTATTCCATAAACGGTGAAGAATTATTTTCTAATGGTCCTCGAGTAAGTTTTTATCGCTCACCTGTATCGAATGATATTGAATTTAGTGAGGAAGTTAAAAATGCAGATACAACTTATGTTCCAAATAAAATCAGTTTTAGTGTAGAAGATAAATATGTTGTCGTTATTAGTGAGGGAATAATAGAATCCACAAATACTTCTCTAAAGACTATCTATACAGTGAATGGGGAGGGTGAAGTGTTAATAGAACCATCCATAAAGATTCCAACAGTCAAATCTGTTGGAGAAATCGCGAGAGTTGGCTTGGTACTAGATTTGTCCAATGGAATGACTCAGTATACACTATATGGTAGAGGTCCATTTGAAAATTATGTGGATCGTAATTCAGCTTCTTTTATTGGTATTTATACAGGTAATGTAGATGAATGGTTTAATGATACATACTTAACACCACAAGATAGTGGAAATAAAACAGATATTCGATGGATTGAAGTGAGTAGTGATAATTCGAAATTAAGGTTTGCATCAAATCAAGAATTTGGTGTAAATATCTTGCCTTACTCAGATCAAGATATTTCAAATGTGAAGCATTATTATGAACTAGAAGGAAAAGAAAAAACAACAATGCATTTGGATGTCATGCAACGAGGACTGGGAAATGGCAGTTGGGGTGCAGAACCACTTGAACAATATAAGATTAAACAAGGGAAAACAATTAAAATAAAATTCCTTATCAGTCCAAAATAAAAAGGGTTAAGTACAGAGTTTGTACTTAATCCTTTTAGTTGGAAAGGGGATATCTTATTTTAAAACTTCTTTTAAGTAAGTTGCAATTTCTTCATCTTGGCAATTGTTGAAAAATAGATCTTTGAATTCTGGGTAATCAATTGTATCTTTTAAGAATTGTTGATCCATTTCTTTTAAAATCTTAATCATAGGTTGGTGTGTTACTAACTTTACTTGATCTAGGATTTTTTTATTTGCTTGTTCAGGGATAACGCGTTCTTTTGGATAACCTCCACCAAAAGGTTCAGAGAATAATTTTTCAAAAGTATAACGAAGGTTTAATTCACCACCCCATCCAAATCCTTGAGCAAAAGGCATAGCGATACAATTGCCATCGTTTACTTGTCCAAATAGATAAGCATCCAAAGAATCAACAATATGACCGCATAATACATTAGGGAATGAGTTACATGCAAGCATTGCGCCTTGCCCAGTTCCACAACCTGTTACAACAAAATCAACTGCCTTTGCGTTAAGTAAGATAGCTGCAAGTAATCCGTTTTTAACATAAGTTAGTTGGTGTGTATCTTCTGCAGAGTACATACCATAGTTATGAACTGTATAATTTAGTTTTGATGCAACTGCGTTTAATTCATTGTAAACAATACTGTTTTTTGCTGCTTGAGAATTCTCATTAATTAGTGCGATTTTCATTTTCTATTTTCTCCCTTTTAGTTTGGTTGTTTACCAATATAAGCTAAGATACCACCGTCAACATATAAGATATGCCCATTAACAAAGTTACTTGCATCACTTGCTAAGAATACTGCAGGACCCATTAGATCTTCAGCAATCCCCCAACGAGCTGCAGGTGTTCTTGAAATAATAAATTGATCAAATGGATGACGACTTCCATCAGCTTGTTTTTCACGAAGTGGTGCAGTTTGAACTGTTTCGATGTATCCAGGTCCAATTCCATTGCATTGAATATTGTTTTCGCCATATTCAGCTGCGATATTTTTTGTAAGCATTTTTAAGCCGCCTTTTGCTGCTGCATAGGCACTCACTGTTTCTCTTCCAAGTTCTGACATCATTGAACAAATGTTAATAATCTTTCCATGTCCTTTTTTAATCATTGATGGAATACATGCTTTCGCCATAATGAATGGTGCGTTAAGATCTACATCAATGACTTTTCTAAAATCATCAGCACTCATTTCGTGCATAGGGACACGTTTGATAATACCTGCATTATTTACTAAGATATCAACAACTCCTACTTCTTTTTCGATTTTTTGAATCATTTCTTGTACTTGTGTTTCATTTGTTACGTCACATACATAACCATGGGCAGTAATACCTGCTTCTTTATATGCTTCTATTCCTTTGTTAACTAAATCTTGATTGATATCATTGAATACGATTTGTGCTCCTGCTTTTGCAAAACCTGAAGCAAGTGAGAATCCAATACCATAAGATCCTCCTGTTACGAGTGCTACTTTACCTTCAAGTGAGAAGGCATTCATATTAAATTGTGTCATATATTTTCTCCTATCTTTGTACTCTACCTGTTGTATCACCTTGACATAAGGCTTCAACCTCAGCTTCACTCACTAAATTGAAATCCCCAGGAATCGTATGCTTCAATGCTGAGGCTGCTACCGCAAACTCCAACGCTTCTTGCTTACTTTCCTTTGTCAGTAATCCATGAATCATTCCTCCAGAGAAACTATCTCCTCCACCTACTCGATCGATGATGGGTTCGATATCATATCTCTTTGATTGGTAGAACTTTTCTCCATCATACAGTAATGCTTTCCATCCATTGTGGTTTGCACTATAACTTTCTCTTAGTGTTGAGGTTACAATCTTGAAGTTGAAGGTTTCTTTCATCTCTTTGAAGATTTCATAATATCCTTCTGCTCCTGTTTCTCCTTTTTCTACATTTGCTGTAGGTTTAAATCCTAAGCATAACTCTGCATCTTCCTCATTCCCTATACAAACATCCACATACGCCATTAAGGGTTTCATAATAGATTGTGCTTTCTCTTTACTCCATAATTTCTTTCTGAAGTTTAAATCAACTGAAACTGTGACATTGTTCTTCTTAGCTGCAATACATGCCTTCTCTACAAGTTTTGCTGCTGTGTCACTAATCGCTGGTGTTATTCCTGACCAGTGGAACCAGTCTGCATCTTTCATGATGGCATCAAAGTCAAAGTCATCTTCACTAGCTTCTGCTATGGCAGAGTGGGAACGGTCATAGATAACTTTACTAGCTCGCATACTTGCGCCTGTTTCTAAGAAGTAGATTCCAACACGTTCCCCACCTCTTGTAATGTAGTCAGTATGTACTCCAACTTGTCTTAGTGCATTCACTGCTGCTTGTCCTACTTCGTGTTGTGGTAGTTTGGTTACGAAGTAAGCATCATGTCCATAGTTCGCTAACGATACTGCGACATTTGCTTCTCCTCCTCCATACACCACATCAAACTCATTACTTTGTGTGATTCTACTATTTCCCGGGGTTGATAATCTCAACATGATTTCTCCCATGGTTATGATTTTCATATTGTACCTCCTACATCTTTACATCGGGATTGATTAAGTGAAACTTAAATCCTGCGATGTCTAAATCAAGATAAGCAAAATTGATTTTGCTTGTTTTTTTATTTCTTGTAATTGTATCTTCTAATACGTTGATTCCTAATTTAGCTAATTGATAAATAGCACGTTCTGGATAGGGAGTATAAATTGCAATATGACCATGATCCCCTGGACCAGGTGCATTTAATAATTCAAATCCTTCTCCAGCAAAAGTACTTTTTGGTTTTTCATATAATTTAAAGCCGAAGCATGTGGATAGAAGTGTGGCATATTTAGAGGCATCATCTTTTGAATTGGTGTTAATTCCGATGTGAATTAAGCGGTAATTTAATAAGCTAGTGATGGCTTCTTTTGCTTTTGCTTCAATACCATCCCAATTTTTACTATCAATTAATTCTTGTGGTAACATAAATGATCCGCCGATAGCGTCGACACATGGAAGTGATAAATAATCATGCATATTGTTTTGGTTAATTCCACCAGTCGGGATAAAATGCATTTTTGTATAAGGTGCGCTTAAGTCTTTAATGCGTTTAGCACCACCGCTGCTTTCGGCAGGAAAAAATTTTACTGTGTCTAAACCAAGAGTCATGGCTTTTTCGATTTCTGATGCAGTTGAGATACCAGGGATAATTAATACATCATGATCAATGCACCATTTCACTACTTCTTCATTGAGACCTGGAGAAATAATGAACTTTGCACCAGCTTCAATTGCTTCTTGCGCTTGTTGGATGGTTAAGACTGTACCTGCACCCACAAGGATTTCAGGATAAGTTTTCGAGATATCTGAAATAGCTTGTTTTGCGTGCTCACTTCTAAATGTGATTTCAGCACAATTGATTCCACCTTTATTTAAAGCATTAATCATAGGTAGTGTGTCGCTAGGGTTATCGATTCTAATGACGGGTATAATACCGATGTTTGATAATTCTTGTAATATTGGATGCATAAATTACGACCTTTCTATAAATAATCCTAGTAAACCATAGTAAACTGGTTTATACGATACTATAATAGTCGTATTTCTAAATAAAGTCAAGTTATTAAAAAATCCCAATAAACGAGCATTTAAAAGGTTTTTATAAAAAGTATTTGACAAGTTATAAATTATAAATATATAATGACATTGCGAAGTAAACTAGTTTAATAGAAAGGTGAAAAGAGAATGAGAACAATTGCTATTGAAGAAATCAGTAAGAAACAAGAGTTTTTAGAAACCATGCCACTTTCAAAAGAAGAATTAAACCAAGCAATCCAAGAAGTGTTGAAACAAATCGATTTAAATATGGAGTATTTAAAGGATAAATTTCCGGCACCAGCTACAAAAGGACTGAAATATCCAGTAATTGATTGTATTGAGTGGACAGATGGATTTTGGACAGGAATGCTATGGTTAGCTTACGAAGTAACTGGTGATGAAAAATATAGAACTGCTGCTGAAGCAAACATTCTTACATTTAAACATCGTATTGAAAATCGTATTGAGGTGGATCATCATGATTTGGGATTTTTATACACGCCTACATGTGTGGCAGCTTATAAGTTAACAGGTAGTGAAATTGCGAAAGAAACAGCAATTATGGCTGCGGACAAACTTATTGAGCGTTACCAAGATAAAGGAGAATTCATCCAAGCGTGGGGAGAATTTAATAATCCGGATCATTATCGTTTTATCATTGACTGTTTGTTAAATATTCCATTGTTGTATTGGGCAACAGAGGTAACAGGAGATAAGAAATATGAAGAAATTGCACGTAAACACTTTGAAACCAGCATCAAATATGTAATTAGAGATGATGCAAGTGCATTCCATACTTTCTATATGAACCACGAAACAGGAGAACCACTAAGAGGTGCAACACGCCAAGGATATAGTGATGATTCTTCTTGGGCAAGAGGACAAGCGTGGGGTGTTTATGGATTAGCATTAAATTATAAATATACACATGAAAAATCAATCTTTGGTCTTTATGAGGGAATGACAAACTATTTCTTGAATCGTTTACCAGATGATAATGTTTGCTACTGGGATTTGATTTTCCTTAATGAAGCAAAACAATCAAGAGATTCAAGTGCAGCGGCAATTGCATGTTGTGGAATGGATGAAATGAGTAAATATCTAAGTGATGATAATTCAAAGATTTATATGGGAGCAACTCATAATATCTTACGTTCATTGATTCATAACTACACTAGCAAAATGCATGAAGCAGGAGATCCCGTTTTATTCCATGGAGTCTATTCTTGGCACAGTGGTAAAGGCGTGGATGAAGGAAATACATGGGGTGATTACTTCTATTTTGAGGCGTTAGTTCGTCAAGCAAAAAAGTGGAATCCATATTGGTAGAAAAGGAGACAATATATGAGCACACCAAATATTATCATGACTAGAATTGACGAGCGTTTAATTCACGGTCAAGGACAAATTTGGATAAAAGTTTTAGGGTGTAATACTGTTATCGTTGCTAATGATAACGTTGCGGAATCACCTGTAGAACAAACACTAATGAAAACTGTTGTTCCTACTTCAGTTGCAGTTAGATTCTTTCCAATCCAAAAAGTTATCGATGTTATTCACAATGCAAGTTCACAGCAAACAATATTCTTAATCATTAAGAATTTAGAAGATGCAAAGAAACTTGTAGAGGGGGGAGTTCCAATAACTCACATCAATATTGGAAATATTCATAATGCTGAGGGCAAAGAAAAAGTAACACGCTCAATTTTCTTGTCAGAAGCAGACAAACAGATACTTCGTACTTTAGTTGAACACAAGGTAACGTTTGATACAAAAACAGTGCCAAATGAAGGAAACAGTAGTGCAGAAGTTGATATCACAAAATATATATAGGAGAAAAAGTATATGGAAATTACAATTGTACAAGCAGTTCTAATTGGACTGTGGACGGCGTTCTGTTTCTCGGGAATGTTGTTAGGAATTTATACAAATCGTTGTATCATCTTATCATTTGGAGTTGGGTTAATTCTTAATGATATGCCAACGGCACTTGCTATGGGGGCATTAGCAGAACTTGCTTATATGGGGTTTGGAGTTGGTGCTGGGGGAACAGTTCCACCCAATCCTATTGGTCCTGGAATCTTTGGAACATTAATGGCTATAACAAGCAAAGGCAACATTACGCCAGAAGCAGCATTGGCATTATCAACACCGATTGCGGTAGCTATACAATTTGCACAAACATTTGCTTACACAGCATGTGCTGGCACACCAGAAAGTGCTAAAAAAGCAATTCTTGCAGGGAATTTTAAGAAATTCAAGGTTTCAGCGAATACAACGATTGTATTGTTTGCAGTAATTGGATTTGCACTAGGTTTTGGAGGAGCGATATCAATGGATACAATTATTAAATTAGTTGATTATATTCCACCTCTTTTACTTAATGGATTAACTGTAGCGGGTAAGATGTTGCCAGCAATTGGTTTCGCAATGATCTTATCAGTTATGGGTAAAAAAGAACTTGTACCATTTGTGTTGTTGGGATATGTATGTGCTTCATATTTAAAACTACCAGTAATAGGTATAGCAATAGTAGGTACAATCTTTGCTTTAATAGATTACTATAGAGAACCAAAAGTTGTAGAAGTAGTGGCTGAAGGAGGAAAACAAGATGACTGGATCTAATAGACTAACTAAAAAAGATTATATTATTACTTCACTTCGCGCTTTCTTCCTGCAAAATGGATTTAACTATAGTAACTATCAGGGGACAGGATATGCAAATATTATTTATCCTGCAATTAAAAAGATTTACGCAGATAATCCAGAAAAATTAAAACAAACCATGGTAGATAGTTGTGATTTCTACAACACAAATCCTCATTTCTTACCTTTTATTACTAGCTTGCATTTGGTTATGTTGGATAGTGGGTTAAGTGAAGAAGAATCACGTGGAATTAAAATGGCATTAATGGGACCTCTAGCAGGGATTGGAGATTCATTATCACAATTCTGTTTGGCACCTTTATTCTCAACGATTGCTGCATCATTAGCTGCAGAGGGATTAATTGCAGGGCCAATTCTATTTATAGTGGCAATGAATTTTATCTTAACAACAATCAAATTAACGACTGGTTTATATGGCTATAAATTAGGTGTTAGTGTTGTGGATAAATTGAGCAAACAAATGAGTACAATTTCAAAAATCGCAAACACAATTGGTGTAACGGTTATCGCTGGACTTGCAGCAACATTTGTAAAAATAAATGTTCCAATCTCATTTGCAGCAGGAGAATTGAATGCTGATGTGAATCAATCGATTGTAACAATACAAGGGATGTTAGATAAAATAGCTCCAAGTCTACTTCCTATGTTATATACATTAATCGTTTATTATTTAATCAAGAAAAAAGGATGGACAACTTATAAGTTAGTTATTCTTACTGTTATCATTGGTATAGCGGGTTACGGTTTAGGAATATTATCATAAACGTTAAGAAATCTACTCAGTGTAGATTTCTTTTCAATAAAAGGAAGGTGTAGTATACGTATGAAAAAATATTTACAAAACGAAGAAGAGAATAATAAAATCGTAAACTATGCAAATGAGATAATTTATCACCAGTTTTCATTTGATAAGACATGGGATATGGAACGATGTATAAAAAAATATCAGTTACCGAAAAGTATTAATTGGAATCAAGTATACAATGAAGATGAAGAATGGGTGTTTATGCTCAATCGTTTTAGTTTCCTAAAAGATTTGGCAATAGCATATTTAATAACTGATAAAAAAGAATACTTGGATAAAGCAAAAGAGTTAATAATCCAATGGGTTGATGCACATCCAACGATAGAATATACTTTATCAACACGTACGTTAGATACAGGTATTAGAATTGAACTATTTGTAACAATCACTCAATTTTTAGAAGAAAATAAACTCTTGTCAATGAATGAAAAAAATAAAATTATTTCAAGTATATTTCTTCAAATAAAGTATTTAAGAGAAAATTATATTACGAAATATCGATTAAGTAATTGGGGGAGTATTCAATTATTGACTCTACTTTATATCATTCCTCAGATTGATCTCAATTATAAAATAAATAAAATTTATTTATGGGCAAAAGAAGAAGCAAGGAAACAAATTGAAATTCAAATCTACCCAGATGGCATGCATTGGGAACAATCAACAATGTATCATGTGGAAGTATTAAATACGTTGTTAAGAATGATTCAAATGAATAAAAAGAATCTGATTGAGATTGATGAAATTTATATTAAAATAGCGTACGAGATGACGGATGTATTGTATGGATTAACCTTGCCTCAGGGATACATTGAAACTTTTGGTGATAGTGATAGAGTAACAACTCATGATATTTTTATAAAAGCGTGTAGCATTCTAAATACGAACCGTTGGAAGAAAAATAAATGGAGGGTTGAAGCTGAAACGATTTTTGATTTAGGTGAGGCTTTGGTAAGACGATATAATCAGCTAGATATAAATGAAGAGTTACCGTTAAATTTTGATGGGGTTGATTCTGGAATATTTGTAACGAAGAGTTCTAATTCAAAAGATGCTTCCAGTACTATGTTTTTAAATGGTTCATTAGGAAGTGGACATGGACATTGTGATAATTTACATGTTTCCTTCTCTATGGAAGGAATACCGTTTTTAATTGATAATGGGAGATATACTTATAGGGAAGATAGTCAGGATCGCATACGACTTAAATCGATGAATTCGCATAATGTATTAGTGATTGATGAAAAACCACATTCAATAGCAAATGGTAGTTGGAGCAATAAAGCGTTTTGTAGACCCACAAAAACATATTATCGACATGTTGATAAGTTTCACACTTATGAATCAGGTGTTACAGTTTTATCTGAGGGATCAAGCATTTTTAGAAAATTGATTGTTATCGACAGAATATATGGGTTTTTGCAGATGAAATTTTCTATAGTGGAAATCATCAAGCAAAAGCTTATTATCATTTTGATCCTGAAGTACAAGTGAATGAAAATTTATTACTTAAATCAGGAGATAAATACTTGAAAATGGAAGTTGATGGAAACTATATAATCAAAGAAGATGAATGTTCGTTACGTTATAATGAGATGTCTAAACAAAAAGTTGTAGAAGTAAAGCATCAATTTACGAATTATCTTTTATCTATTACAGAGTTTATGGAAAATGGAATTAAGATGGAAGATGTCGAAATAAAGCAAGGAGATAATCTTTGTACTGATTCCTCGCTTTTCTATGCAAAGAAATTCATAGTTAATGAAAAAGAAAGTTATGTTGTGATTATCTTTCATCAAGAAGTATTTAAGGGATCGAAAATATTCAGTTATGAAGATTGTAGCTTTCATGCAAAGAGTTTAGTAATTGAAATTAAAGATGGAATCAATCGACCGCATGTATTAAAATATTAGTAAAATATATGGTATACTACATAGTATCAAAAGAGTACAAGGGAAAGGGATATATGAATGAGTGATAAGTTAACAATTAAAGATATCGCTAAATTATCAGGAACATCAAAAACAACAGTTTCATTCTACTTAAATGGGAAAACAGAAAAGATGTCTTTAAGTACGCAAGAAAGAATTCGTGAAGTTATTGAGAAAACAAATTATGAACCGAATGTTATTGCTCGTTCATTGAATGCCAAAAGTATTCAATTAATTGGTGTTATCATAGGTGATATTACAAACTCTTTCGCCAATCAAATTGTTAAAGGTATTGATAATGTAGCAAAAGAAAAAAATTACCAATTGATTATTGGTAATAGTAATTATGATTTTCAAATGGAAAGAAAATACATTGAAAGAATGATGGCTATGGGTGTGGATGGATTTATAGTACAACCCACAATTCAATTTGAATTAGTTGAAAAAGAGTTATTGAATCGTAATAAACCAATTGTTTATATTGATTCGCAATCTAGAAATTCGAAAGGATTATGGGTTAAGACAAATAATTATGAAGCTGTTTTAGAAGCAACTGAATCCATTATTCAAAAAGGATATGAAAATTTTATTATGATTACTGCAGATCCATCAGTTTTGACAACTAGAATGGAAAGAGCACGTGGTTATGAAGATGCGTTAAAGATAAAGAATCATCAAGTGAAAACAATGATAGTCAATTCAGATACAACAAGTGATGAAATTAAATCGTTTGTACATAACAGTCTTACTGATAAAAAGACATGTATTTTTGTGCCAAATTGTTGGGTACTTCCAAAGGTATTTGTAGCAATCAAAGATTATCGTGACTTAATGCCAGATAAACTTGGTCTTATGGGTTTTGATAATTTGGAATGGACAGAATTTTCTTATCCTACTATTTCAACTATCGTACAACCTGCCTATGATGAGGGTAAAACTGCTGCACGAATCTTGATAGATCGAATCGAGGGTATCAATGAAGAAGCACCAAATCAAATCTTAAAATGCAAAACAAATTTCTGTGAATCAATAAAATAGACCCTAGGGTCTATTTTTTGTAGTCAATGCATGTTCGAGTTTCAACAAAGGGAGTAATGTAAGTGCTAGCTACTTCTTTGTGTAGTGGATGATTTGCGTAAGTGTTTAATTGTTCGATGGTTTCAAACTCGCTATCCAAACAAAGATCAACATTAGAAGAATCTAAGGGATTGATAATTAATTCGAGTTTAGAAATATTTGGTATCTTATCAATTAATTGTTCTAAATTTTTCTTTGCATTTTGTTTGACTTCTTCTTTTTCTTCTATTGAATAAGTTTCTGAAAGTTTCCATAATACTAAATGTTTAATCATAAATATCCTCCTATACTTATTATACTCAAGTGCATATGTTTTGACAGTTCAATGTTGAGGTTTTATACTTTGACTATATTAGGAGAAATGAGTATGAGAAAACAACACTTTGTACAAGTTAGTTGCTGTTGCTCTTGTTATAGAATATAGACAAGAGTATTTTCGTACTGTTTTTATTAATACATAAAATAGTGGGTGCTCTTGCGGAATAAATGCAAGGGCACTTTTTAATTTGGAGGATAAATTATGTTAGAGACATTTTTAAATGGGTATTTACAAATAAGTAATTGGACAACTGTATTTTTTATACTTTTCTTTGTTATTGCAGTTGTACTAATTCGAAAACTAGATAAGTTGGAGTACAACTATACGAAGATTCTAGTTTTAGCTATGTTGATTGGAGTAATTTTAGGGTTGGTTGGCAATTGGCTTGCCAATGAATTTCCAACTATAAAAACAGAGGTATCAAGTTGGTATGGTTTAGTGGGATATGGATTCATGGATTTGTTGAAGATGGTAGCAATACCGCTAGTGTTCATCTCAATGATTCGCGTCATCATCACAACCAAACAAAACTTTAAAAAACTAGCGATTCGAACTGTTGTGGTTTTGGCGACAACAACGGTAATTGCTTCATTGGTGGGGATTGTGTTATCGGGATTACTACCACTTACTCAAAGTTTAACAACAGCAGGTGATACACAAAGTACAATCCGAGAAGTAAGTACATTTGTTGCTACATTACGTGGTATGGTACCAAACAATGCAGTTGATATTTTTGCAAAAGGGAATATCTTAGCAGTAATTGTTCTGGCGTTTCTTCTAGGAATATCATTGAAAGCATTGGAAACAAAAGATGAAGTTCAACCGTTGATTAAACTTGTAGAAGCTAGTTATCAATTGGTTAGAAGACTTGCGGTATTTATTATGGATTTAATGCCTTATGCAATTATTCCGCTTTTAGCAAATGTAGTCATTACGCAAGGTAATTCAACAATATTAGGAGCAATTAATTTTGTAATTGTTTTATATGCAGCAATCTTAGTTATGTTTATTATTCACCTGATTCTAGTGAAACTATTTAAGCAACCTGTGGGGGAATATTTAAAGGCAGTAAAGAAACCGCTTCTCTTAGCATTTACATCAAGATCAAGTTTAGGGACACTTCCGGTAACCATTGATGCAATGACGACAAAGTTACACATTCCTTCAGGAATAGCTGATATTGTAGGTAGCTTTGGTGCGAATATGGGGATGAATGGTTGTGCTGGAATTTATCCAACTCTAGTAGTTATTGCTCTTGCAACAATGCTTCAAATTCCAATGGATATCTCTTTCTACATTATGTTAGTCTTTGTGGTTGTGCTTGGATCATTTGGAATTGCAGGAATACCGGGTGCTGCTACAATGTCAGTTGCAATTGTATTAACAGGTATGGGACTTGTGGAATACTATCCACTCCTAGGTGTTATTTTGGCTATTGACCCAATTTTAGATATGGGAAGAACGATGTTAAATGTTAATGGAACACTTGTAACAGGAGTTATTGTTAATAAATTAGAAAAAAACAAAGAAGAATAGGCTATAATTTATCTAGGTAGGTAGTGTCTATGGATAATAAGTATGTGAAGATACATGGAACAAAAACAATATATGAAAGTAATTTTATCAAATTAAATTTAGTGGATTTAGATTATTATGGGCATCATATCGAAGATTACAACGTTGTGGAGTTTAAAGGTATTTCTGTTGTCGTGATTGTTGAAAAGGGTGATTCTATTCTATTGACTGAAAATTATCGCTTTGTTGTGGATAAGTTTTCTACAGAGTTAATTTGTGGTGGTGTTGAAGAAGGTGAAGATATTCTGGATGCAGCACGAAGAGAAGTCTTTGAAGAAACTGGAATAAAAATAAAAAACGAAAAGATAATCACTGAATTCTATCCCTGTAATGGACTTACAACGCAAAGGGTCGTGGTTGTTTATGCGCAATTTTGTGAAGGAGAACTCAAGGTCCAAAAGGAAGAATTAATTAATGCTTATTTTGAAGAGCGAAGCAAAGTCAAAGAAAAGTTGAGAAACAATGGTTTTCATGACGGTGAAACAGCGTTAGCATTGTATAAATATTTTGAGATAATAGGAGATTAATTATTGATAGGTGGATAAAGGAGTCCGAAAGTTTAAATTAAAAAATTTGACAAACAAGAAATATGTTGTATTATAAAGACACAACAAAACGTATAGAGGTAGCGATGCAAATGAGTAACTAGAGGAGTCGGCAGACAAAGAATCTAGTGAAAGGTAATCATCGCCGAATAGGTTTTCTGGCAAGAAAATACTATGGGGTTATTGGGAAGACTGATAACACTCCTTCAATCGAAGGGCGCTATTACACAATTTACCTTTTAAAGTAAATCGTATGTGATAGAGCATGCGATTTTTGTTTACTTTAGGAGGAAAAGGAAATGAAAAAAGTATTAGTGTTATTAACAGCGGGATTATTGCTTGTAGGATGTTCAAGTGCACCAGCTACACCAAATTCTACAGGGCAACCAACAGAGGGAACAAAGGAAAAATTTACAGTAGCTATGGAATGTAATTATGCACCATTTAACTGGACACAAACTACTGCAAATGATACTGCAGTTCAAATTTCAGCTACAGATTATTGTGATGGATATGATGTTGCGATAGCTCGTAAAATTGCAGATTCATTAGGACAAGAATTAGAAATTAAGTCAATTGCTTGGGAAGGTTTGATTACGGGATTAAACAATGATGAAGTAGATGCAATTATTGCAGGTATGACAGCAACTCCTGAACGTGCAGAAGCAATAGATTTCACAAAGCCATATTATGAATCACAAATGGTTATGATTGTACGTGGAGATGATGAATTAGCGAATGCGACTTCAATTCAAGATTTCACAGGTAAAAAAGTATTGGGTCAAATCAATACGTTATATGATGATGTAATTGATCAAATCGAAGGTGTTAATCACATGACACCACAAGCAACATACCCTCGTATGGTATTATCACTTCAACAAGGTGAAGTAGATGGACTAACAGCTGAATTACCAGTTGCACAAGGTGTTGTTGCAGCTAATCCTGATTTAAAGATAGTTACATTTGAAGAGGGTAAGGGATTTGATGCAGACACAACAGTATCGATCGCTATCAAAAAAGGAAATACAGAATTACTAAATAAAGTCCAAGCTGCCTTAGATTCAATTACTGAAGAAGAAAGAGTTGAGATCATGAAAGCTGCTACAGATCGTCAACCAGCAACGGCAGAATAATAATGGATTTCAGTTTTGAAATCGTTTGGAAGATACTTCAATCTTCTTGGCCATCTTTGTTACTAGGTGTACAAAATACATTACTGGTAGCACTAAGTGGTACAATCATAGGGCTTGTAATTGGATTAGTTGTAGGCGGTTTAAAAGCAATCAAAGTAGATGAAAGTTCTTCTGCTTTAGTTAAAACAATAAAAAAGATTTACGATGTTATTTCAACGGTATATATTGAAGTATTCCGTGGAACACCAATGATGGTACAAGCAGTGTTTATTTATTATTCATTGTTAAAGGTAATTAAGTGGTCACCACTTGTTGCAGGTATCTTTGTTATATCAATTAATACAGGTGCGTATATGTCTGAAATTATTCGTTCAGGTATTCAATCTGTTGATAAAGGACAAACGGAAGCTGCTCGTTCTTTAGGTATGTCAAATATCCAAACGATGATGATGGTTGTGATTCCACAAGCCATTAAAAATGCATTTCCAGCAATTGGGAATGAATTTATTGTAAACATCAAAGACAGTTCGGTTTTATCGGTTATAGCGATTACTGAATTGATGTATCAAGGGAATAAAATAGCGGGTAGTGTATTTAGATTTCCAGAAACATTCTTCATTATTGCGTGTATCTATTTGGTATTAACAACAATCACATCATTTATTCTTCATCTAATTGAAGAAAAGATGAATCATACTCGTACAAGTTTTCCACACTCTGATAGTACGTCTTCTAGTATAAGTTTACCTCGTAATGGAAAGAGGGTGAAATAAATGTCGTTAATAGAAATTAAAAATATACACAAAAGCTTCGGGAATTTAGAAGTATTAAAGGGCATTGATTTCACCGTAGAGAAAAATACAGTAGTTTGTTTAATTGGAGCTTCAGGTAGTGGGAAATCAACTTTACTTCGTTGTATCAACATGCTTGAAACAGCTGATGAGGGTGAAATTATTGTAAATGGTGAAAATGTATTAAATACAAAAGATGTAAATAAATATCGTAGTCACTTGGGAATGGTTTTCCAACAGTTTAATCTTTTTAATAACATGACTGTTTTGAAGAATTGTACAATTGCTCAAATGAAAGTATTGGGTAGATCAAAAGAAGAGGCAGAAGAGAAAGCGATGATTTATCTACGTAAAGTAGGTATGGAAAGCTTTGCGAATGCTTCTAGTACAACATTATCAGGTGGACAAAAACAACGTGTAGCGATTGCTAGAGCGTTGTGTATGGATCCTGAGGTTCTATTGTTTGATGAGCCTACTTCAGCACTAGATCCTGAAATGGTTGGTGAGGTTTTATCTGTAATGAAAGATTTGGCTCGTGAAGGGTTAACGATGATTGTGGTAACACATGAAATGGAATTTGCAAGAGATGTTGCAAATCATGTCGTTTTCATGGATCAAGGTATTATTGCAGAAGAAGGTACACCAGAAGATATCTTTACTAATCCAAAAGAAGAAAGAACAAAAGTATTCTTAAATCGTATTTTAAAGAAATAAAATAGTTAAAGAGCTCGAAAGAGCTTTTTTAATTGCTTGAAGTTCACCTCATGCACGAATTATAGTCGTGTATGAGGTGAAGATATGATAAAAACTAATAAAATGCTCGTGCTTCATTTAAGAAAACAAGCAAAGAGAATTAAAAGCGAAGCAAGTTAGTGTTGACTAACTTTTGTGATAAGTGATATCATGTGAAAACAACTTAATAAACCCAACTGGGGGAGTAGTTTGCGCAATAAAGTGTGGCAAGTCAACAAACTGACCAAATGGTCTGGCTTGTCTTAATTAACGAGACTCATGTAGGGTGAAATACAAATATTTTTGTATTTCACTACTATGTGGGTCTTTTATGTTGATTGAGAAATGAGGTAAATTTTGTGAAAGATTACATGGAAACAAAGATTGATTTAATTAACCAATTAAGTTCAAATGCAACAGAGGGTCTAAGTGATGATCAAGTACAAAAGAGTTTAGCATTGCATGGTCCAAATACCTTAACGAAACAAAAATCAGAATCGTTGTGGAAAAGATTATGGGATGCTGCAACAGAACCAATGATCATCATGTTGATTGCGGCTGGGTTGATTGCACTTGGTGTCAACATTTTCAGAAGTTTATCAGGAGGAGAAGCTGATTTTCTTGAGTGTGTAGGTATTTTTATTGCGATATCCTTGTCCGTTGTCATTAGTGTTGTTATGGAGGGTAAGAGTGCAAAAGCATTTGAAGCTCTTTCTAGAATTAGTGACAACACAGTAATTAAAGCGATCCGTAATAACTCAACTGTCTTGTTGAATCAAGCTGAACTTGTTGTAGGTGATATCTTATTACTAAGTACTGGGGATAAGATTCCTGCGGATGGAAGATTACTGGAAAGTGTTGGATTAGCATCTGATGAATCAGCACTAACGGGTGAAAGTTTACCCGCAAAGAAAGATGCGAATTTTGAAATAAGTGATCCTAAACTTCCGTTAGCTGATCGTGCCAATATGTTATACAGTGGTACTTACATCACAAGTGGACATTGCAAGTTAATTGTTACTGCAGTAGGTGATGAAACAGAATTTGGTAAGATTGCAAGTGAACTTGGAGGAGAGGGAAAAACTAGTACACCGCTTCAAGAGAAACTCGCACGTCTTGGAAAAACAATTACAATCCTTGGGGTGATTGCTGCTTCGATTGTATTCATATCGCAAGTTGTTTCATTTGCGATGCATGGTGGGTTAAATATTGAAGAAGTAATGGAAGCATTTGTAACCAGTATTGTTCTTATTGTGGCAGCAGTACCAGAAGGGTTGCCTACAATTGTTGCGGTATCATTATCAATTAATATTATCAAGTTATCTAAACAAAATGCTTTAGTGAAGAAGATGATTGCATCTGAAACCATTGGATGTATCAATGTAATTTGTTCGGATAAAACAGGGACATTAACAGAAAATAAAATGACAGTTCGTGCATTTTATGATCATGCATGGCATACAGATCCAACTGAACTTACAAGTAAGTACTTTGCACACAATGTTTGTTTGAATACAACAGCAGATATTGGTGAAAACGGAGTATTTATTGGAAATCCAACTGAGTGTGCACTACTTCAATTTTATGAGAACTCAAAAGAAAGAATAGAATCGGGAATGAATTATAAAGAAGAAAGAATTGATCATGAAATTCTTCATTCATTTCCATTCTCTTCAGAATTAAAGCATATGACAACAATCTCAAAGGTTCATGGTGAAATCGTTACCTATGTTAAAGGTAGTCCTGAATGTGTCATGAAGATGTGTAGTTTAGATGAGATAAAGAAAAAAGAAATTGAGCAATATATTGAAAAAGCACAAGAGCAAGCCATGCGTATTATTGCATTTGCTCATAAATCGATTTCATCAATGAGAGATTTCGAAGATGAAGCATCTCATTTAGAATTAGAAAGTAACATGGTATTTGATGGTTTTGTGGCGATTGCAGATCCATTAAGAAAAGAAGTATTTGAAGCGGTCGACTCATGCCGAAAAGCGGGTATTGATTTAAAAATCTTGACGGGAGATAACATTGTAACAGCGACAGCGATTGCTAATGAATTGCATATTTTAAATGATGAGTCAATTGCGATAGAAGCGAGTCAAGTGATTGAAATGAGTGATGAAGAATTACTTGAAAAACTTCCTCAAATTGCGGTTATTGCACGTAGTACACCAACGGTAAAAATGAGAATTGTTAAGTTATTAAAAGGGTCTGGTAATGTTGTTGCGGTTACTGGAGATGGAATTAACGATGCCCCTGCGTTAAAGAATGCAGATGTGGGCGTGGCAATGGGAATATCAGGTACTGAAGTTTCTAAAGAAGCAAGTGATATTGTTTTACTTGATGATTCCTTTGCGACGATTGTAAAAGCGGTTGAGTGGGGACGCAATATTTATGAGAACTTTAAACGTTTTATTAGTTTCCAATTAACAGTGAATCTTGCCTCTGTAATCGTTGTGTTTACTTCGATTTTATTAGGTCTTCCAGCTCCATTTACGGCACTAGAACTGTTGTGGATTAACATTATCATGGATGGTCCACCAGCGCTTACCTTAGGGTTGGAGCCAAACTACGAAGACTTAATGAGTCGTAAGCCAACAAAAAGAGATGAAAGTATTATCTCTAAAAATATGTTAGTAAGAATTGTGATAACTGGGGTATACATGTCAATTGTGTTCTTAAGTCAATATGTGTTTAATTTCTTAAATGTATCGCAAGAAAAGATGCCAACCGTATTGTTTACCATGTTTGTTTTATTCCAATTGTTCAATGCGTTTAATTGCAGAGAGTTACATGATGGAAGTATATTTAAAAACTTGTTTAAGAATAAAATTATGTTGATTACAGTAGGGTGTACATTCTTATTGCAAATCTTGATTATTCAATATGCAGGGGCTTTCTTTAGTACAGTTCCATTGGAATTATCAATGTGGATCAAGTTAATTGGTATAGGTTCTACTGTCGTTATTCTTTCGGAAATTATTAAACTTATTTATCGAATTGTAGCAAAGAGAAAAGAAGTACAATAGGAAGTGATGTGAATGTAAATCTTTACATTAATTTGTAAAATTTTACATTTTAGTATTGACATTCGAATTAAATGTAGGTAAACTTAAACACATCGAAGAGAAAGAGTAGTACTTTACTGGAAACTTTATTAGAGAGCCCTGGATAGGTGAAAGAGGGAATGAGGAAGGTAGACGAAACGAGCTTTTGAGATTCATCGTATGTTAGTAAGATGGATGTGAGCCTGCATTAAAGGAAAGTGATTTAGTTTTTAAGTGAAACTAAATAAGCAGAGTGGTACCGCGGAATTTTTCGTCTCTATTAGAAATAATAGAGGCGTTTTTTATTGATTAAGCAATGGGGAAAAGGAAATGGATAAGAAAATGATGGGGTGGGTAAAGCGACGACGATGTGGCTTACCTACAAAATAAATTTAAAATAACAAAGAAAATGAGGAGAAAGAAAATGAAAAAATTAGGACTTATGTTACTAGCAATGCTAGTTCTAGCTGGATGTGCAAGTAAACCGGCACAAACAACACCAACGACAACACCGACTGAAACACCTGCTGAAACAGAAACTGCTGCTTGGAGTGATACACTAGTACAGGATGGTATTATCTCAATCGGCGTATCACCAGATTATCCACCATATGAGGCGTTAGATACATCAAATCAAATGGTAGGATTCGATATTGATTTCATGAACTTATTGCTTCAATATATTAACGAAGATGGATCAGATTATAAGATTGAGTGGGTACAAATGGATTTTTCTACAATCATCTCTGCAATCCAAATGGAACAAGTTGATTTAGGGGTATCAGGATTTACATATGACAAAGATCGTGATGTATTATTCTCTACACCATATACTGAAAGTGCAGCTGTTGTCGTAGTTAATCCAGATAGCGATATCAAAACACTTGATGATTTAAAAGGGAAAGTACTTGCAGCTCAACTAGGTTCAACAGGAGAAGTTGCGGCTAAAAATGTTGAAAATGCAGAAGTAAATAGTATCAACAATGTAAATATCATGATGGAATCATTAAAAAACAATGCTTATGATGCGGTGATTATTGATAAACCGGTTGCAGAAAACTTTGTGAAAAATGCTGGATTTGTTATGTTAGAAGAACCAATTCAAGATGATGATACTTACATTATCGCAAAAACAGGGAACACAGCTTTAATGGATAAAATCAACAGTGTAATTGAAGAAGTTAAACAAACAAATGCATACAAAGAATTATTAACAAAGTGGGAATTAGATTAAAATGACTTTAAGTGACATGCTAACTGTAGAGAATCTAACTTACTTGTTGAATGGTGCCATGATGTCCTTGTTTATCGCAATATGTACATTTACATTTGGTACGATACTTGGTGTAATTGGTGCTGCAATGAAAATATCAAAGAGTAAGTTACTTCAATGGATTGCGAAAATCTATGTTGATTTCATTCGTGGAACACCGATGCTTCTTCAAATCTTATTCTTATATTTGGGATTTCCTTTGATTTACAAAATGGTTACTGGAAGTTTTATCCGGGTAAATCCATATGTAATCGGGATTATCGCAATTAGTATTAATAGTGGAGCTTACGTAACAGAACTTATTCGTGGAGGAATACAATCTATTGATAAAGGGCAATGGGAAGCGTGTCAAACATTGGGATTACCTTATGGTTTGACCATGCGAAAGATAATCCTTCCACAAGCGTTTAAAAATGTATTACCACCACTTGTTTCAGAATTTATTATGTTGATTAAAGACTCATGTTTAATCTCTTGTATTGGTGCGGTAGAGCTATTACAAGGAGCTCAAATTCTAGGTGCACGTTATTATAATTATGTTGTGTTTCTAGTAGCGGCTTCAATCATCTACCTTATTATGACAAGTGTTGTATCATTCTTTGCGAATAAATTAGAAAAGAGGTTGGCAGCAAATGATTAAAGCAACTAATTTGGTAAAAACCTTTGGGAAAGTTAAAGCTTTGGATGATGTATCCGTTGAGATTAAAAAAGGTGAAATTGTTTGCCTTATTGGTCCAAGTGGTAGTGGTAAAAGTACATTACTTCGTGCAATTAAAGGTCTTGAAGAGGTGGAACAAGGTGAAATCTATATTGATGGAGAAAAGTTTGATAAAAAGAATATAAAACAACAAAATAAAATGGGATTTGTATTTCAACATTTTAATTTATTCCCACATCTTACAGTTCTTGAGAACTTAACTTTATCACCAATTGAGGTATTGAAAATGAGTAAAGCAGATGCCGAGGTATTGGCGAAAGATTTACTTATAAAAGTGGGTTTAGAGGATAAGATTCAAGCGTATCCAAATCAATTGTCAGGAGGGCAAAAACAACGTGTTGCGATTGCGAGGTCACTTGCGATGAATCCAGAATTCATGTTGTTTGATGAACCGACATCAGCACTAGATCCTGAAATGGTTTGTGAAGTATTAAAAGTTATGCAAGATTTAGCGGAGCAAGGAATGAGTATGATTGTTGTTACTCATGAAATGGGTTTTGCTAAGAAACTTTCATCAAGAATTTTATTTTTGGAAGAAGGTAAAATTGTAGAGGAAAGTAGCCCAACTACATTCTTTGAAAATCCTAAAACTGATCGTGCAAAAGAATTCTTAGAAAAAATTACATACTTACAATAAAATAATTACTTGTATCTTGAATACTATCTATCATTTTAAGAAAATTAAAATGAACTCAAGCGATTATTATGATAAGTAATTTAGTTGCTGTTCGCAATAAAAAGCTAAACCAAAATAGGTCTAGCTTTTTTCTTTTACCTTATAAAATTTAAAGTGCTTTGAGCAAATTAGAGGTATTCATAAAATTCTTCATATTTATCAATAACATCAATAATATCTTGATTTATCAATAATGATAAAATTAATAGATAAATCAGCAAGATACTAATAACGATAACTATAAACTCCAAAAATAGATTATTGAAAGACAAGATGCCATTATTTAGTAATATGATTTGTAAAGCGTAACTACTAATGATTATGGCCAAAATAACGGGATAGTGAATTTTTAGAATAAATCTAAGCTTTTTAACTTTATTTTTATCATCAAATGAGCTAAGGCTTCTTTCAAAATTGTTAAGTTGAACATTATTGAATGTAAGAATCTTGATTAAATATTTAAACTTCATATTAGCTCTCCTCTATTATTTAGTTAATATGGGTATGAACTTGTTAAAATTCAACATAAAAATGGTTGAGTATAGTCGTTAGGAATTTCCTTCCGTGAATGTTTAGACTGTGATAGATTCTAGATTAGGATAAATTTTGCTTCTATGTATAACTAAATTATATCACTTTTCTTTACACTAACAAAGGAGTTCTCAACCAACTCTATTAATTATGCAATCGATTTTTAATAAAGCGAAAAATCCTGTTCAAACAAAAAATGTACATCTAAAACTGAGTTTTATGCACATTTTTTCTTAGTTAATCATCGTAATGCCATTTGATAATTTCGCCTGTATTTGCGTCTATTTTTATATCATATTCACGTTTTTCAAGTGTAGCATCAATATCATAAACCATACGACCATGGTCATCATCAAGTTCAATCTTCGTAATGCTTGCGTTTGGCTCTTTATCCATCACGATTTTCTTAGCATCATCAACACCTAATTCAACATCACCGAACTTTTTGTCTTCTGTTGTATAAGTTGGACTTGTAGTTGCGTCCACTTTTGGTGTTGCAGTAGGTGCGCTTGTTGCACTTGCGGTTGGGGTAGGTGCGGGTGTACTTTGCATACAACCTGCTAATAATACTGATGATAAAATGAGTAGAATCTTCTTCATTTATGTCACCGCCTTCCTAATTAAATTATAGGTTGATGAAGATTGTGTTACAAGGAATGTACACTTTACAAAGAGAAAAGGTAGACGCTTCTACCTTTATCAGTTACTTATTTTCCATTCCACAATTTCCCCTGTATTTGCGTCTAATTTGACATCATAAGCAGAATTATTTGAAATAATGTCTAGGTCATAAATGATGTAGCCATTATCTTCGTCGATATTAATTGATGTTACAATAGCGTTTGGATCTGTACCCTGGACTTTTTGAATTGCTTCTTCGCTCGTTAATTCAACATTATAGTTGTATTCTTCTTGTATAGCGGTTCTTGAAGATTTGGTGGATGATGTTACTGAATCAATACCACCTGATGCCTGATTTTCTTCTAATGAAGCAATTGAACATGAAGCTAATAGGAGTATAACTGGGAACAGAAAGAGTTTTTTAATCATAAAAACACCTCTTTCGTTATGCTTATATTTTAATAGAGATAAGTTGTATACTCAAGAAATGTGATTAAAAGTAAAAAGTTCATGCTAAAATGAAAAAGAGGTGATTTTCATGAAAAAGAAGTGGTTAATCATAAGTGTAGTCTTGGTTTTGTTGGTGGGGGTAGTAGTTGTTATGTACTTAAATCGTCCCATGACAATGAATGATTTGAAAGACAAACCTAATATTACGGGTACAGTCATGGAAGTGAGTGATGGAGCGATTCTTGTGATGACTTATGAGAATGAGATGAACACCTTGTACTCAGTTTCTTTGGATACAGAGTTAAAAGATAGTATGAATGACTTTGATGTGAATCAACAAGTAAAAGTATATTATGATGGAACAGTGTTGGAAAGCTACCCTATGCTAATACAACATCCATATGCTATTTTATTGGTTGATACTACTGAAATAGATTTAGCTCCCATGGTGATGATTAAAGGGAAGATTTATTATGATACCAACAAACTAAGCGATATCATGTCACGTTGTGGGGTAATGGATGGCGAAATTAGAACAGAGGTTAAGCCTTCGATGATACCAACTGAAGATGATCAATCTAATTTTGGTACAGGCTATTCATATCAATTTGTTGATGAAAACAACGTAGACATATTAATTAATGAAAAATTCTATCGATTTACTGTAAAGTAAGAATGAAATTATAGTTGACTAAGAGACTGCTATACTATATAATAACAACGTTATCAATATACCATAGACAGCAACGGCCTAGTGCTTAATCAGGTTGCCGAGGTAGAAAATTCTATTAATATGAACTTTCAAACCCATGCTGTCTTTACGCGTGGGTTTTAATTTATGTTATGCGTATATTGAAACGTTGATAGAAAGAGGTGTCGCAATGAGACAAACGGTATTAGATGCTAAGCAAGCAGTTGTAGCTGAAATTCAAGACAAGTTTACAAAATCTGCTTCTTCAGTTGTAGTTGAGTATCGTGGGTTAAGCGTTGCTGAGGTCACTGAACTAAGACGTGAATTACGTAAAGAGAATGTAGAATTCAAAATTTACAAAAACACAATGTCTGCTCGTGCTGCGGAAGCTGCAGGGTTCAATGATTTAGGACAATACTTAACTGGGCCAAATGCCATCGCGTTCAGTGATGATGCAGTTGCGCCAAGCCGTATTTTAGCAAAATTTGCTAAAAAACATGAAGCATTAGTTCTTAAGAGTGGAATCGTTGAAGGTAAAGTAGTAGACGTGAACACAATTAAAGAATTATCAAGCCTACCTAACAGAGAAGGAATGCTTTCTATGTTACTAGGATGCTTACAATCACCTGTTCGTTCATTTGCTTGCGTTGTTAAAGCGGTTGCAGATGCAAAAGAAGAAAACGGTGGTGCAGCTCCAGTTATTGAAGCTGTAAAAGAAGAAGCAGTAGAAGTTAGCGCTCCTGCTGTTGAAGCAACTGAAACACCAGTTGCAGAAGAAGCTGCTCCTGAAGCAGCTGCAGAATAATTACCATATAGGAGGAAATTAAAATGGCAAAATTATCACATGAAGATATCTTAGCTTTCTTAGAAGAAGCTACAATTCTTGAACTTAATGATTTAGTAAAAGCAATCGAAGAAAAATTCGGCGTTACTGCTGCTGCTCCTGTAGCTGTTGCTGCAGTTGCTGAAGTTGCTGACGCAGCTCCAACATCTGTAACAGTTATGTTGGAAAGTGCTGGAGATAGCAAAGTTGGAGTTATTAAAGTTGTTCGTGAAATCACAGGTTTAGGCCTTGTTGATGCTAAGAAATTAGTTGACGGAGCTCCAAGCGCAATCAAAGAAAACATTTCTGCTGATGAAGCTGAAGAAATCAAAAAGAAACTTATGGAAGCTGGAGCTGCAGTAGCAATTAAATAGTTCTCATTCTTTAAGTTTAAATAGTTATTAATAACTGCCCAAATAGAAAGGATGCGAACTATGAGTCATTACTTTACTGATAATCGCAATCTAGAAGTAAACCGGAAAGAAATTCCTTTCCGGTTTTTGGGCGTTTATTACACCTTCATTACTGACAATGGTGTATTCAGTAAATCCGAAGTGGACTTTGGTACTTGGGTTTTACTGAAAACGATTTGTAAGGAGAATCTTGGTACAAGAATGCTGGATCTTGGATGTGGCTATGGTGTAGTAGGGGTTGTTTGTAAAAAGGTATTTGATCATCTTAGTGTACTTAGTGTAGATGTGAATCCTCGAGCAACAGAACTTGCAATGCTCAATGCAGAAAAGAACCAAGTAGATATTGAAGTGAAGGTATCCAACTGTTATGAGACAGTGGAAGGCAAATTCACAAGTATTGTTACAAATCCGCCAATTAGAGCTGGAAAAACCGTAATCTATGAAATGTTTGAAAAAGCAAAAGAATTTCTAGAGGATAAAGGTTGTTTGTGGGTTGTTATTCGTAAACAACAAGGAGCTCCAAGCGCTAAGAAGAAGATTGAAGAAATCTTTGGGAATTGTGAAATTGTAGAAAAAGAAAAAGGATATTATATTCTCAAAGCGGTCAAAAAAGATTGACATATTGACAAAACTTTGGTAATATAATAAATTGCATAAAAGTCTAAATTAAGAATAGGGTTAATGCGCCCTTTTAGACGTTATTAACAGCAAGTGAAAGGATGGCGTACATGGAAAAAAAGCAAACTTACCGTATTTTAGAACTAGGTAAAAAAGCAAAGCGTCGTGATTATTCTAAGGTTAGTGGAGAGTTAGCACTACCAGACTTAGTAGAAATTCAAACAGCTTCTTTTGAATGGTTCAAACGAGAAGGAATAAAGGAAGTATTTGACGATATTTATCCTATTTCAAACTATGGAGGAAATATTCAACTTCGCTTCACAGGATATGAATTTGGAGAACCAAAATATACAATTGGTGAATGCAAATATCGTGAAACAAATTACGCAGCTCCTTTAAAGGGGAAAATGGAATTAGAAATGATTGACCCTGAAACTGGAGAAGTTCTAACAAAAAATGAAGAAGTATTCTTAGGTGAATTCCCTTTAATGACAGATACAGGGACATACATTATTAATGGTGCAGAACGTGTTATCGTATCACAAATCGTTCGTTCTCCAGGAGCATATTTTGATATCGTTTCTGAAGATAAAACAGGTCGCGATACATTTCAATGTGAATTGATACCAAGTCGTGGTACATGGTTAGAATTTATGTCTGATAGCAAGAAAGTTGCGTTGGGTAGAATTATGAACATGTCAGTTGACCGTAAACGTAAAATTCTGTCTACCATCCTATTTAAAGCAATTGGATTATCATTAGATATCCAAAGCGGTGAAGATGCTTTTGATACAACTGAGATTAAAAAATTCTTGAAGTCACTTGGGCTTGAAGTTTTTGATGATTGTGTTGTTGATGGTGAACCAAGAGAATTCTTAAATCTTTATATGTTACTTTATACTTCAATTTTTGGTAACTATGAAGAAATCAAAAATACTCTTGCAGCAGATAAAGTAAAAACGACTCATGAATCTTTAATTAGTATTTATGAAAATCAACGTTCTGATGAAGTTCCAACTTTAGATGGATCTATTACATTAATGAACGCGAAGTTCTTTGATCACCGTCGTTACGATTTAACCAAAGCAGGTCGTTATAAATTAAATAAAAAATTAAACGTACTTGATCGTATGGAAGGTGCAATCTTAAAACAAGATATCGTAAGTGCTGAAGGTAAAGTTCTTTATAAAAAGGGAACATTAATTACTAAACTTGAAAGAAATGCATTAAAAGAAGAAATTGTAAAAGGTATTCATATGAGTGCAATGCCTTTCAATCATAAATTTTCACATCCAGATACAGTGTTGGTACCATCAAACTGGACTAACTCATTAATTGGACGTGTACTTGCAACAGATGTAGAAGGTAAAAAAGTTAACCTTGAAAAGGGAACAATTTTAACTGAAGCAGATGCAAAAGAAATCGCTAAAGAATTTAGTGATGTTACTGTATATTCTGGAATTATTGCACAACCAGTTAAACTTACAAAAGATAACATCAACAGTGTATTGAATTATGGACAACGTTTCTATGTATTAGGACGTTTAACTGAAAACGATGCAGATGTTCAAGATGATATGGGATTAATGGTTGAACGTTATATTGCAGATGAAGATGTACTTCCTCTTACTACAGAAAATAGTGAAGCTGTAAGTGCGCTAGTTCGTGATAAACATGAAATTACTGCTTGGTTAGTTGGTGCTGCAGTACAAACAATCCAAGTTGCTAATGTAACTAGTCCTGATTTTGCAGTTAAGGTTATTGGTAATGATCCATTAAACCAAAAGAAAACAATTACAATTGCGGATATGATTGCCTTCTATAGCTATGAATTAAATATGCTTGATGGAATTGGATCAGTAGATGATATTGACCAATTAGGTAATCGTCGTATCCGTACAGTTGGTGAATTAATTCAAAACCAATTCCGTATTGGATTATCTCGTATGGAAAGAGTTGTTAAGGAAAGAATGTCTATTGCAGAAATTTCTGGATTAACACCTAAACAACTTACAAATATTCGTCCATTAACTGCGGCTATTAAAGAGTTCTTCTCTAGTTCTCAATTGTCTCAATTCATGGATCAACAAAATCCTCTTGCTGAACTTACAAACAAACGTCGTATTTCGGCTCTAGGTCCAGGTGGATTAACTCGTGAGCGTGCTGGATTTGAAGTGCGTGACGTTCATAACTCTCACTATGGTCGTATTTGTCCAATTGAAACACCAGAAGGACCAAACATTGGACTTATTTCAAACTTAACTACATATGCTCGTATTAATGAATACGGATTTATACAAACACCTTATCGTATTGTTAAAAAAGGTGGAATTGTTACAGATGAAGTAGTCTATTTATCAGCAGATGAAGAAAATGATTATATCATTGCACAAGCAAACGAAGTTGTTGATGGTACATTACATGGCGATCAAATCGTTGCTCGTAAAGCTGGAGAAACTGTAATGGTTGATATCGAAGATATTGAATTAGCCGACGTTTCACCAAAACAAATAGTTTCTGTTGCTACAGCTTGTATTCCTTTCTTAGAAAACGATGATGCTTCTCGTGCGCTAATGGGTGCAAACATGCAACGTCAAGCAGTACCTTTATTAAATCCTCATTCACCATATGTTGGTACGGGTATTGAACACCGTATCGCTGCTGACTCAGGTTCAGCTTGTGTTGCCACTGGTGATGGGTTAGTTACATATTGTGATGCACAAAAAGTAGTAGTTAAAGAAAAAGATGGTGAGAAAGTTTACGAACTTCAAAAATTCCGTCGTTCTAATGCTGGTACTTGTATCAATCAAAAACCAATCGTTAGAACTGGTGAAAAAGTTGAACGTGGTGATATCTTGGCTGATGGTCCTTCGATGCAAGATGGAGAATTAGCATTAGGTCAAAACGTTACAATCGCATTCATGACATGGCATGGCTATAACTATGAAGATGCAATCATTATGTCTGAAAGAATGGTTAAAGATGATGTGTATACATCAATCCATATTGAAGAATATGACATTGAATGTCGTGAAACAAAACTTGGACCTGAAGAAATCACTCGTGATATTCCAAACGTGTCTGAGAATGCTTGTCGTCACTTAAATGAACGCGGAATTGTAATGATTGGTGCGGAAGTTAAAGAAGGCGATATCCTTGTAGGTAAAGTTACACCTAAAGGGCAAAGTGAAGTTTCACCAGAAGAAAAATTATTATTAGCGATCTTTGGAGAAAAATCTCGTGAAGTTCGTGATAACTCATTAAAAGTACCTCATGGTGGTGCAGGTATTGTACATTCAGTACGTGTATTCAAACGTAGTGAAGGACATGAACTACCTCCAGGAGTAAATGAAGTAGTAAAAGTATATATCGTTCAAAAACGTAAGATCTCTGAAGGAGATAAGATGGCTGGACGTCATGGTAACAAAGGGGTAATCTCAAAAATTCTTCCTCAAGAAGATATGCCATATATGGCAGATGGTACTCCTGTTGATATTATGTTGAACCCATTCGGAGTTCCTTCACGTATGAATATTGGGCAAGTACTTGAAATTCACTTAGGATTTGCAGCTAAGAAATTAGGTGTTAAATTCGCAACACCAGTATTTGATGGAATCAGCAATGATGAATTAAAATCAATCATGGAAGAAGCTGAATGTACACCAGATGGTAAACAAGTTCTATACGATGGAAGAACAGGTGAATCTTATGATGAACGTATCTCAGTTGGTGTAATGTACATGATTAAACTTGCACACATGGTAGATGATAAGTTACATGCTCGTGCTACGGGTCCATATAGTTTAGTTACTCAACAACCTTTAGGTGGTAAAGCACAAAACGGTGGACAAAGATTTGGAGAAATGGAAGTTTGGGCATTAGAAGCTTATGGTGCTGCACATACACTTCAAGAAATCTTAACTGTTAAATCAGATGATATTAATGGTCGTACAAAAACATATGAAGCAATTATTAATGGTAAAGAAGTTCCAGAACCTGGAATGCCTGAATCATTTAGAGTATTAAAACATGAGTTCCAAGCTCTTGCGATTGACGTGAAGATGTTAGACGAAGATGGTAAAGAAGTTGACATGAAAAAAGTGGAACAAGAAGAAATCAATGAAGTCGTTGGATTTGAAAATATTGTAACTGATACAGAAGGATTGACTATTCAAACTGAAGATGAAATCCCTGAAGCTGCAGAAGTAGGATTCGACATGGACGACATGGATTAAGGAGGGTGCGAAAATGACAGGAATAAACAAATTTTCAGCTATTCAAGTTGGATTGGCATCACCTGAGAGAATCTTAGAATGGTCTTATGGAGAAGTTAAAAAACCAGAGACAATTAACTATCGTTCTCAAAAACCAGAACGTGATGGCTTATTTTGCGAAAAGATTTTTGGACCTTCTAAGGACTGGGAATGTTATTGTGGTAAATACAAAAAAGTAAGATATAAAGGTGTTGTCTGCGACCGTTGTGGCGTAGAAATTACAAAAGCTTCTGTGCGTCGTGAAAGAATGGGTCACATTCAATTAGCGGCTCCAGTTGCACATATTTGGTATCTACGTGGAATTCCTTCACGTATGAGCTTACTTTTAAATATCACACCAAAACAATTAGAAGAAGTAGTATATTTCGTATCTTGGGTAGTAACTGATCCAGGTGATACAAAACTTGATTACAAACAAGTTATTTCAGAACGTGAATATCGTGAAAGCACTGCAGTATATGGTCCTGGATCATTTAAAGCTCAAACAGGTGCTGAAGCAATTCAAACATTACTTGAACAAGTTAATCTTGATGCTGAACATAAAATAGTAATTGCAGAACTTGAGGGTGCTACTGGGGATAAACGTAAGAAACTAATCAAACGTTTAGAAACAATTAATGCATTCTTACATTCTGATAATCAACCTGAGTGGATGATACTTTCTATATTACCGGTAATTCCACCAGATTTACGTCCAATGTTACAACTTGATGGTGGACGTTTCGCAACATCAGATTTAAATGATTTATATCGTCGTGTTATTACTCGTAATAACCGTTTAAAGAAACTATTAGAACTTGGTACACCAGCGATTATCGTACAAAACGAAAAACGTATGTTACAAGAAGCAGTTGATGCCCTAATTGATAATGGTCGTCGTAGTAAACCAATCACTGGAGCTGGAGGACGTGCATTAAAGTCTCTATCTCATAGTTTGAAGGGTAAACAAGGACGTTTCCGTCAAAACTTATTAGGTAAACGTGTTGACTATTCTGGACGTTCAGTTATCGCAGTAGGACCAGATTTAAAAATGTATCAATGTGGTATTCCACGTGAAATGGCAATTCAATTGTTTAAACCATTCGTTATCAACGAAATTGTTAATCAAGGAATCGCAGGAACTCGTAAGACTGCAGAGAAATTAATTGATCGTCAAGATGCACGTGCATGGGATGTTGTGGAAGAAGTAATTACAAATCACCCAGTATTCCTTAACCGTGCACCGACTCTTCACCGTTTAGGTATTCAAGCGTTTATGCCTAAGTTAGTAGAAGGACGTGCAATTCGTCTTCACCCTCTAGTTTGTACAGCGTTTAACGCTGACTTCGATGGTGACCAAATGGCTGTCCATTTACCATTAAGTGAAGAAGCTCGTGCTGAAGCAGAAATCTTGATGTTAGGTTCAAACAACATCCTAGGTCCAAAAGATGGTAAACCAATCGTTACACCATCTCAAGATATGGTGCTGGGTAACTTCTATTTGAATATGGAAGAAACTTCTGAAGAATTCTACGCTAAAGCTGATTTAATTGAAGCATTAGGTGATGGTGAAACGGCTCAAATTTGGAGAAGATTTGGGGACAATGAAGGTCACGTATTTAAAGATATTAATGAAGTATTAATGGCATATGATAATAAAGTGGTTCACTTACATACTCGTATCGCAATTCCAGGGAAAGCATTAGATAGAGATTGTTTTACTGAAGAGCAAAAGAAATCTTATTTAGTGACAACCGTTGGTAAAATTATCTTCAATGATATTTTCCCAAGTGATTTCCCTTATGTAAATAAAGTAACAAAGGCTACATTACAAGCAACTCCTGATTCTGATTTCTTACCAATGGGATCTAACATTAAAGAAGAAATTAAGGCAAGAGCATTAAGTCCAGAATTTAAGAAAAAAGACTTAAGTAATGTAATCGCAGAAGTGTTCAATCGTTATCGTACAGAAGGTTCAAGTGATATTCTAGATAAGATTAAGGACATGGGATTTAAATATTCTACTGTTGCAGGTATGACGGTATCTCTTGCAGATATTAACGTTGCACCAGATAAACAAAAATTCGTTGAAGAAGGTAAACGTCAATCAGCAGTTTTACAAGCATTATTAAAACGTGGACGTTTAACTCCAGCAGAATGGGAAAGACACTTCTCTAAACTTTGGGATGATATCAAGAGTGAAATCGGACGTAAAGTTATGGAAAGTCTTCCTCGTATGAATCCAATCAACATGATGGCTGTATCAGGTGCCCGTGGTAATGCGTCTCACTTTACTCAGCTAGCAGGTATGCGTGGATTAATGGCTCGTCCTACACAATCAAAATCTAAGAAAGAATATCAACCATCAATTATTGAGGTTCCTATCTATTCTTGTTTCCGTGAAGGATTAAATGTATCAGAATTCTTTATTTCTACCCATGGGGTGCGTAAAGGATTAACAGATACAGCGCTTAAGACTGCAGAATCTGGATACTTAACTCGTCGTCTAGTTGACGTTGCACAAGATGTAATCGTTAATGAAGAAGATTGTGGAACAGATAGAGGATATTTAGTAGAAACAATTGTCGATCGTAAGAATAATTCAGTGATTGAAGGATTATATGATCGTTTAGTTGGACGTTATGCAAAAGATGAAATAGTTGATCCTAAGACAAAGGAAGTAATTGTTGAAGCTGAACAATTCATTGATGAAGCATTAGCACAAAAAGTAGTAGATGCTGGTGTTGAAAGAGCATATATCCGTAATACATTCACATGTTTAAGTACAACAGGTGTTTGTCGTAAGTGTTATGGCCGTAATATGGCTACTGGTAAACTTGTAGAAAATGGAGAAGCTATTGGTATTATGGCTGCTCAATCTATCGGGGAACCAGGTACCCAATTAACAATGCGTACTTTCCATACTGGAGGGGTTGCATCAGGTAATGATGGGGATATCACTCAAGGGTTACCACGTGTTGAAGAACTATTTGAAGCACGTTGTCCAAAACACGTTGCAGTTCTTGCTAAGATTGATGGAGAAATCACAGAAATCGCAGAACTTGAAGGTGGAACAGGAACTCATATTATTGTTACAAATGAAAAAGAAAGTATTGAACACAAATGTGACTTGACTCAAAACATCCGTTCATGGATGAAAGTTGGTACTCAAGTTAAAGCTGGAGATAAACTAACTGAAGGACAAGTAAATCCAAAAGAATTACTTGAAGTTGCAGGTGTACAAGAAGTTCAAAAATATATCTTAAAAGAAGTTAAGAAAGTTTATGCTTCTCAAGGTATCGATATTTCAGATAAGCACATTGAAGTTATGATTCGCCAAATGTTAAAGAAAGTTATCATCATCGATGGTGGAGATACTGGATTAACAACTGGTCAAACATTAAGTACTCAACGTATTACTGATATCAATACAGGAGTATTATTAAGTGGAAAACGCCCAGCTAAGTTTGGACCTACTCTACTTGGTATCTCTAAAGCATCAGTTGAAACTGACTCATTCTTATCAGCTGCATCCTTCCAAGAAACTACAAAGGTTCTTACAGAAGCAGCAATTAAAGGTAAGATTGATGGACTACATGGATTAAAAGAAAATGTTATCATTGGTAAACTAATTCCAGCTGGAACAGGATCTGACTTTGAAAGAGAAAGTACAACTCGTATCAAAGAAAGAGCTGAAGAATTGCGTCTAGAACGTGAACTTGCGAACGCTGAAATGGATGAAGAAGATGCACTTCCAAAAGAAGTAACTTCTGTTCAAGAAGATGTTGAAGTTGAGGATGAAGAATTAATCGAAGTAGAAGATATCGCAGAAGAAACAACTGAAGAATAAGAAAATGCAGATCACTTTATGTGGTCTGTTTTTTTGTTGTAGTTCTTTTGAAATTATATGTTGTCTATGCAGTTATTCTATAATGATGTTGATTAAAAGAAATATATCATTTAAAAAAGTGGAAGGCTAATCAATGATTATAAAAAAGGACAGCACTCACCATGAGGTCTGTCCTTTCTATTATTTTGCCCAACGTTTTAATGTAGGTAATGTTTCATTCATGTATTCTCTTGATTCAGCTTCATCCATTCCCTCTTTTACCATCATAGGTACACAGAAATCAATCATATCTTGCATTGAACAATCACAAGTAAATTTTCCATTTTCATAACAATATTTACAATAATCTTTGTTAATTGATCCATCAGCATTTGTACTAAACAAATCACTTCCTTCTTGCATTGGCATTGCACAACATTGACAAATATACTCCATCTTAAGTTCCTCTTTTTCTAACAGATACTTTCTGTACCTATACTCTAACAAAATGAACATGACATCCTTTGTCAGCTAAAAAATATTGTAAAACAGATTGTATATGATAAAATATGAATGGGAATGATGATCTCCCATGCGTAATGCAAAACCGCTTATGAAGCTGATGACGTCTAGTTCTTTTTTGAACTTGGATCATCGGCTTTTATTTTGGAGGATAGAACTATGTTGGTAAGTATTGGTTTGATATGTATTGTAGGTTTATTATGTGCTGGTATCTTTAATAAGTTAAAACTACCAGGATTAATTGGAATGATTCTAGCAGGTATTATCTTAGGGAACAGTGGTCTTCATTTATTGGATAATAAACTCATGGATATTTCGAGTGAAATTAGACAAATTGCTCTAATTATTATTTTGACTAGAGCAGGTTTAACACTAAAATTAGATGATTTCAAGAAGATAGGAAGACCGGCAGTATTTATGAGTTTTGTTCCTGCATTATTTGAAATTACTGCGTGTACAATCATAGCGCCAATCTTTTTACCACTAACCACGCTAGAGGCAATGTTACTTGGGTGTGTATTGGCAGCAGTTTCACCAGCTGTTATTGTACCAAGCATGATTAAACTAATTCAAAGTGGAAAAGGTGAAGATAAAAAGATTCCTCAACTTATTTTAACAGGGGCATCATTTGATGATGTGGTAGTCATTTCTTTGTTTACAGTAGTATCAACTTTTCTATTATCAGGTGTCGTTAACTTTACAAGTGTGTTGCAAGTCCCAGTATCAATAATCCTAGGTATTTTAGTAGGACTATCATGGGGATATGTATTGCAGATTTATTTTAAAAAATTTCATATGAGAGACTCTGTGAAGATGATTCTCATTCTTTCTTTCTCTTTTATGTTTGTTGGATTTGAGAAGAATATAAACACAATCATTCCTTTCTCAAGTTTAATTTGTGTGATGACCATGGCGATATCAATGAATATTTTTTATCCAACCCTCGCAAATCGTTTATCAAGTAAATACAATAAGCTATGGGTAGCAGGAGAAATATTTTTATTTGTGCTTGTGGGAGCAAGTGTTAATCTTAGCCTTGCATTTAAGGGTGGAATAAGTTTAGTCATCGTTATTCTATTGTGCTTAGTGGTTAGATCAGTCGGTGTTTTTGTAAGTTTAATTAAGACCGAATTAAATAGTAAAGAAAAAATATTTTGTGCAATTGCCTATATTCCAAAAGCAACAGTGCAAGCTGCTATCGGAGGATTACCACTTGCGATGGGATTGGCAAGTGGTGATATCATATTAACAGGTGCAGTTGTGGCAATTCTTGTAAGTGCACCACTTGGTGCGATACTGATTGAAAAGAGCGCAAATAAATTACTAAACTAGAGATGAAAAATCTTGTCAACTGAAAAACATAAGTCTAAAATAAGAACATAGGTTGGAGGACACAGTATGAAATATATTGATCGCGTATTAGAAGAGATGAAAACAAAGGATGCAAATCAACCAGAGTTTATTCAAGCACTTGAAGAAGTATTGCATTCTACAGAAGTCATTTTTAAGAAACATCCTGAATATGAAAAAATGGCTGTACTTGAACGTTTAGTAGAACCAGAAAGAATTATTCAATTCAAAGTATCTTGGATGGATGATAAAGGAAATACCCATGTGAATCGTGGCTACAGAGTACAATATAACAGTGCTTTAGGTCCTTATAAAGGTGGATTAAGATTTCACCCAACAGTTAATTTATCAGTACTAAAATTCTTAGGATTTGAACAAGTATTCAAAAACTCTCTTACTACATTACCAATTGGTGGTGGTAAAGGAGGAAGTGACTTTAATCCTAAAGGAAAAAGTGATGCAGAAATCATGAGATTTTGTCAAAGTTTTATGACTGAACTTTATCGTCATATTGGACCAGATGTGGATGTACCTGCAGGTGATATGGGTGTTGGTGGTAGAGAAATCGGCTACATGTATGGACAATATCGTCGTATTCGTGGAAAAAGTGAAAGAGGTGTACTAACGGGTAAAGGATTAGGCTATGGTGGATCTCTTGCACGCAAAGAAGCTACAGGGTATGGATTAGTATATTTTTTACTAGAAATGTTGAAGGAAAATAACATTGATCCAATTGGTTGCAAAGCAATCGTATCGGGTAGTGGTAATGTTGCGATTTACGCAGCAGAAAAAGCAATGCAACATGGTATTCAAGTCATTGCAATGAGTGATTCGCATGGCTACATTGTTGATGAAAAAATTGATTTAAAAGTTATTAAGAAGATTAAAGAAGAATTAAGAGGATCATTAAAAGATTATCCTAAGATGGCAAAACATGGACAATACTTTGAAGGTTCAGTTTATGATGCAAAATTAAAAGCAGAGATTGTTCTTCCATGTGCTACACAAAATGAAATTGATTTAAAACGTGCAAAAGCAATTGTTTCAAACGGTTGTATTGCTGTAGCTGAAGGTGCTAATATGCCAGATAATAATGATGCAATTAGCTATTATTTAGAAAAAGAAATTCTTTTCGCGCCAGGTAAGGCAGCCAATGCTGGAGGTGTTGCAACATCAGCGTTGGAAATGAGTCAAAATAGCATGCGTTATTCTTGGACATTTGAAGAAGTTGATGAAAAACTACAAGGAATAATGAAAGCAATTCACCAACAATGTATAGATGCAATGAAACAATATCGCTTAGGTAAAAAGAATTATGTTGCAGGTGCAAATATTGCTGGAGTGCAAAAAGTAATCGATGCAATGATTGCTCAAGGAGATTATTAAATCGCAACTTAACCATAACATTTGACAACTCACTTCATCGTGGGTTGTTTTCTTTTGATATTCCATGTATTCTAGTTTTTAGAAGAGGGTAGCGAGATGAAAGTAAAAGTAGTAATTGATATTGAAAAAGAAGAAGAAATAACAATTCAATGTAGACAAGTTACCCCTGATCTAAAGAAGTTAATTGAATTTCTTGAAAACAAGAATCAAAAACTAGAAGCAGTGAGTAACCAAAATCAAAAAGTATATGTTCACCCTATGGATGTACTTTACATTGAAAGTGTGGATGGAATTACTTATATTTACACAACAGATAACGTATTCAAGTTAAAGATGACTCTACAAGAGTTAGAGGATACATACCAAGGCACGGATTACTTTAGAGGAGCTAAGAACCTCATCATAAACATTCAACATGTAGAGAGCCTAAAAAGTCAGTTGAATGGAAGAATCATTGTAACAATGGATAATGAAGAATTATTAGTTGTATCACGGCATTATGCACGACTATTGAAAGAAAAATTAAAAGGAGAGAAATAAAATGAAAAAATTTAGAGATATATTTTTATGGTCAATGAATATGAAGTTATATATGGGTATTTATTTTTCTGCAGTCATATTTTTGGCAGGATTCATGTATTTTGTACAAGGTGTTTATGAGATGACATTTTTGACCATCTTTACAGGCATTATGGCAAGTATGATAGTTGCCTTACTGCAAGTAACAATGCTGGATGCAAGATGTGATTATAGTAAAGGAATATTCTTTTCCAAATCATTGGTATGGCTATTTATCTGCACAATTATATTTAGTGCAACTGCCATAGCATTTGAATGGTTTAAGGGATTACCTAATATAAATTATTGGATATTTACGATTACCATGTTGATTGGATTAATCATGATGTTATGGGGAGAAAAGTTAGAGCAAGAAGCGAATACAGATAAACTAAATGAATCACTTCGCAGTTATAAAAAAAATAATTCCTAAAATCTAGGAGTTATTTTAATTTATAAGATAACACTTGATAAAAATCAGGATTACTTCCAGGAGTCAATGCTATTTCCCAAGTTAAGAAACTTTCTTTATTATTTTCTACAAATTGATAAACATTATTCTCTTTGATACCACTTCCAATTTTATCGTGAGCGGTTGTATAGATGTCATAAACGATTCCTTCACCATCAGTTTGTGATGCATAATAAGGAGTTAATGTTACATAATCAATTCCATCTTCTTTGTAATGGCTATAAATCGATCCATAGTATGAAATGTATCCATCACCTGCGTAAGCTTCTCCAACAAATGTTTTCTCTTCTTTACCTTGAACAATGCCACTTGGTAGTTTCTTTGTTTCATCAATTGAATAAGTATCCCTTCCAAAAACATCTTGTATACACTTATTGAAGTAATCTAAGGTAAGAACAGTATAATATCCTTCACCTTCTGTACCCTGACTTATCGTGAGTTCTGAGTTATTACTTCTATTATTACAAGTTTTACCCATACAATTGTATTCACTTAATACTGTGATAAAGGCAGTAGCTAATTCATCAATCGTGAAATCCGTTGATGATGTAAGAAATGAGAATAAGAAGAGGGTTCGATGATACGGTGTTGCTGTTTTAATTGACATTCTTTCATCTGAATTGAATTCATAATAATAGAATCTAGACATGAAGGAAGTACGGGTTGGAGTTTCAGTAAATTCTTGTTTATTAGTTTTTTGTTTTTTCTCATTTTGCCAGGAATACATTTTTCGATTATCAACAATCAACGTTTCTTTGTTTCTAAAAGTGTAAGATTCATTGTTATTGAAAATATCTGAAATATGCTTGTTTAATGTTTGCATATAAGAATCAAATAGCATGATTTCATTCCAAGAGTTTTCATAGTACTCATACATTTGTGTACTTAATGAATCAACGAATGACATAGTACCGGGGTTTAAATCAGGTGTACCATTATTCTCCAAAGTATGTCGTTCCTGATTAAAAACAATTTTGTATTCTTGATTATCAGAAGTTATAAGTGTTGTTCGTATTCTTGTATTATCCAAATTAATTGCGCGAGTATATTTTGATGAGAGTGTAGCAGATTTATCTTGTTTGTTTTTTGTGTAAGTAAATTTAGTATCTTTCAATGGATAGGTATAAGTTGCATAAGCATCTACTGTAAATTTAATATCCATTTTTGTTTCACCTGAGAGGGTAACAAGAAGTGTATCATTATCTACAACATAAGTGATTTCATCAGTAGAATGAATAATATCATCAAAAAATCCACCAGAATAGATTACCATATTCAATTGCTCAATTTGTTTCTCATCCAAAATATATTCTTTCTTCTCAGGTAGGGGTGATGAAGTAGAATTACCAATTAATTTAACTGGTTCAACTTGATTACAACCTACTAGTAAAATGGATAATAGAATGATGATAATCTTTCTCATAAAACTCCCCCGTATTTATTTTTGTTCATAAGATAGAACTTGGTAGAAATCAGGATTATTGCCTGGAGCCAGTGTAATATCCCAAGTAAAGAATTTTGATTTGTTATTGACTACATAATCGTTTACTTTAGATTCTGGAATACTGCCTTTAACAAAATTAGCTTCTGTTGTATACAGGTCATATGTACATTCTTGCCCACTTCGACAATCGCCATATTGAGCGATATAAGGAGTGAAGGTAACATAATCGATACCTGATTCATTATAATGATCAACACTCGCTCCATGATAGTGTATATCCCAAGGACCTGATATCATATCAGACATCAATGTTTGTTCAGATTGACTTACATAAACACCACTGTCTAAATATTTATATTTATCAAGCGATGTATAGGGATTTAATCCAAAGACATCATTGATGCATTGATTAAAATAATCAAGTGTCATTAATGAAAATTCATGCTCTCTAAATTTACCTTGATTAACTTCATCTTTATTTGTTGAGCAGAATCCATTGTAACAATAATATTGACTATCAACTGTTAAGAATGCACTTGAAAGTTCATCAATAGAAAAACTATCTCTAGAGTTTAAAAAGAAGAATAAGAATAATGTACGCTCATATGCAGAAGCTTCAGGGAATGTCTTTTTAGGCTCACCATTGAATGTATACCAATAAAGGTAATTATGATTATTTGCTGAATAAGGGAAATCAGTAAATTCGTATGTTGTTGCAGGGGCGTTAATTTCAGTTCGAGCAACTTCTTGATTGTTATTAACTAAGGTCAATGAATCTCGATTTCGATATGAATATGAATCAAAGTTCATAACAAGATCATTAATTTGTTTGTTTAATGGTTGCATGAATGAATCAAATGCCATTAGTGTATTCCATTGATTCGTATAGATATCGAATAACTTGTTATTTAATGAATCTGGAAGAGATAAATTTTCTGATGATTTAGTAGCGTTATTATTTTCTATCTTGTAGTTTGCTTGATTAAAACAAATATCATAAGACACATCATCATTTGTAACTAAGGAAGAAGTTATCTTGGAGTTAGCATAATCCTCAGTTCTAATAAAAACTGAATTAAGCTGAGCAGTTTTATTTGTACCTTCTTCATTATAATCTAATTTAATAGGATTAAAGGTATATGAATAGGAAGCAATACCATCTAGGTTAAAATCAATCTCTATTTTAGTTAGACCACTGAGTTGAACATGAATAGCATTCTTTCCAACAGAGTAGAAAATCTCGTCTTGAGATTCAACAACATCATCAAAATAACCACCTGTATAGATTAGTTTATCTAACTGCTCAGTTTGCTCATCACTTAAGATAAGTGCATCTTCAGGATTTGGATCATCAATTAATTCAATTGGTTCAACTTTATTACAACCAACAAGTGATAAAGCTAAAATAAGTAATAATATTTTTTTCATAGAGTATCTCCTTATAAGTGAATCTCATCTAATCAGCAATTAATTCTGCAGAAAGAAGTTTAGGTTGTTTTTCATTATCTATTTCAATGTACCAATGAGGAAGTGTTTCTATATTATTTTCTAAATAAGTAACAATATCTTCTTCGGTTGATTTTTCATTTCTAAATTCAATATTATTGATTGTAACTTTACTTTTACCTAAAGCATCAATGGTCACTTGATAAGGAATAATAGTATAAGCCGTTCCTGCTTCAGTGGGTTTTTCTTCTTTCATAATCAATCCACTATAGTCACTTGTTACGCCATGCATAATTGACGCATGATAAGTTTGAGATTTATCATCTTGGGTAATACCATTTTTAAGAATTAAATCATAGTCAATTGTAGCTGGGGATAAATTAAAGGAATGACTGAGTATTTTATTAAAATCTTCAAGTGTGATTTCATTTTCAAAGTTTGAATTATTAAATAGCCACCCTAATATTTGATCGTAACTTGGGTTATCATAATCAATACTCTCATCAATATAGAAGAATACCGTGGCAAGAGATTCAAGAGGAGATAAAGAAGAACTATTTTTTATTTCATCATTATTGATTTTGATGAGTTCTATTATTGGAATATTGGCCATAGGCTCATAAATACCTGTTTCACCATTTAAGTTGTCTTCCCACTCACCAACAAAACCTTGGACCGGTAAGTTACTTTTAGTGAATAGGGTGTCTTCAGTATTAGCGATGTGAGTAATGTACATATTGAATTCTTCACATAGAACTCTAAACTCCATCATTTGATTCCATTGTTCCTTTAATAATTCAATAATAAAGGATTGTATAGTATCATCAATTGTTACTACTTCTTTTGTTGTATAATCAACTAGTTCTACGCGATTTTGATCAAATTCATAGTAGTTTGAATTATCATCAATTGTAATGTAGGCAAGTAAATGAGAATCATAATAGTCTGGAACATAACTATAGGATGTTAAAAGTGTTGCGACAAGTTTTCCATTAAGCTTGATTTCATTTGGTTGAAAACTAAAATTATAGTTAAAAGAACCATCTACATTGAAAAGTGCATCAAATTTAGCATTATTATAGAAGTTTACAGAAATACCATTCGTCTTAAACTTTGTATAAATGTACTTTTGTTGAAGTAGAAATGGGAAAAAATAGTTTTCATCATAGATTAGTTTTTTAATAGCTTCTTCATCAGCTTGATCGAAACCAATAGTCGTGGTTGTGAATTCCTCTTGTTTAACAGGCACACAACCAACTAAACTTAGGCACATGAGAAACAGTATTATTTTTTTTATCATAAAGCCTCCAAAGTATACACAGTAATATGACAAGGATGTAACTAGGTATAACAATCTAACAATAAATAGATGTGAGTCTACTAGGTAGTTAGTCTAGATATGAGGAAATGATGAATAGAGTACTCACTTAATGAAATTCTAACATAAAAAAAAGAAAAGGTCTATTGGTGTAGATTACATTTTTATGTATTTTAAGATCTCTTCTTTGTTATTGTTTAATTTGTCTTTTATAACTTCGTTTAAAATATCATTAAGAATCAAAGATATATTTTTATCTTTGTATCCAAGATTTTTTAAATCTTGCCCAGTGATTGCGAGTTGTTTCAATGTATAACATTCTTGGTTATCAATAATTTCATAATAAAGTTGTTGAATAGTATCAATATTAAATGAGGAATCTATACATTGTTTAAAATCACATACATGCATGAAATCGATTTTGCAATTTTGTAAAAACTGTTTAATTGCTATTTTCGAATCGAAGTTTGTTCTAATTGAAGACAATAAAGTATTTACTTGTAGTTTAAGTGTTCTAGAAAACTTAAGTCGATTCATAATTTGTTGAGCATTGCAGGATAAATCTGGTTCATTGCATTGGTGTATTAAAATCGCAAAGCGGATAGGCAATGATGGATGCGATTTAGTTAATGCATCATAAACATGATTCTTTTTTTGTGGGTAAAAGTTTATTTCCTTAAGTTCAGGTATAAAAACTTCAAAGATATCTTGATACTCAAAGCATTGGTTAGCACATGAAGGTGATAAAAAAATCTTGGTTAATTCATCCATAATTCTCTCAGATGAAATGGATTTTAAATAATCCATACATGTAAACAAAGCATTGCTTGTATTGGGTTCGATTACAAATCCAAGTTGCGTACTAAAACGAATCGCACGCAAAATACGCAATGCATCTTCGTCAAAGCGATCAATAGGATTACCAATAGCTTTGATGATTTTATTTTTAATATCAAACTCACCACCAAAAAAATCTATAAAACCTTCTTTAGGGTGGTAACATATAGCGTTAATCGTGAAATCTCTTCGAAGACAGTCTTCTTGAAGACTTCTTGTAAATGATACTTCTTTAGGATGACGATGGTTGATGTATTCTTTTTCGGTGCGGAATGTTGTAATTTCAATTTGTTCATGGTCAATAAGAACAGCAACTGTTCCATGTTGAATACCAATATCGATTGTTTTGTAATTCTTAAAACATTCCTTGATATTAATAGGGAGTGCATCTGTCGTAATGTCATAATCCTGAACAGGTTTTCCAAGTAAATAATTTCTTATTGCACCACCAACAAGATAGGCTTTGTAGCCATGATGATTCAAAATTTCAATAGATTGTAGGCAACCTTTAGATAATTCCATGACTTCACCTTCTTTTGTCTATTTTATCATTTCTTTGATAAGCATAAAAGTTAAAGTGGTGGTATAATAAAATACATTAATAAAAGGGGGGATATTTCATGACAATGGTTGAGGCAAAAATGACAACAGGGTCAATATGGAAAAGAATCCTCTTTTTTGCAATTCCATTATTACTTGGGAACTTATTTCAACTTTTGTACAATACAGTTGACTCGATTGTGGTTGGACAATATGTTGGTAAAACAGCATTGGCTGCAGTAGGTGCAAGTACACCATTAATTAACTTGATTATTGGTTTCTTTATGGGAGTTGCAGTAGGGGCAGGCGTAATTGTAGCAAGGCATTTTGGGGCAAATCGTAAAGAAGAATTAAGTGTAACGGTTCATACATTTGTTACCTTCTCAATTATCTTTGGTATTGTGTTAATGATTATAGGTTATTTTATGTCACCATTATTCTTGGAGTGGATGAAAACACCAAGTGATGTTTTACCTCAAGCAGTAGAGTATTTACAAATTTATTTCTTGGGTGTAATCTTTGTGACATTATATAATGCAGGAACAGGAATTCTACAAGCTATAGGTGATTCTAAAAGACCATTATATTTTTTAGGTGTTGCGAGTGTTATCAATATTATCTTAGACTTGTATTTTGTAACGCAATTAAATATGGGAGTTGCAGGTGTTGCATGGGCAACATTGATTGCTCAAGCAGTATCGGCAGTTCTTGTTATCATAGTTTTATTATTGTCGAAAGAGAGTTATCATTTAAGACTCAATAAATTAAGAATTGATATGAAGACATTAATTCAAATTATTAAAATTGGTATACCATCAGGACTTCAAAATATGATAGTTTCTTTTTCAAATGTTATTGTTCAGTCGTATGTTAATAATTTTGGAGCTGCAGCAATTGCAGGTTTTAGTAGTGCAAATAAATTTGATAATTTTATTGCCTTGCCTGTAAACAGTTTCGCATTAGCAATTACTACATTCTCTGCACAAAATATGGGTGCATTAAAAATAGATAGAGTTAAAAAAGGTGTCAACACGACAATTTTAATGGGAATTATCTCAGTAATTTTATTGGGAATACCGTTGTGGTTGTTTGCGGATGTTGCGATTGAAATCTTCTCTAGAGATTCAGATGTTATAGCAGCAGGTGCATCAATGATTCGTGTTATGATTCCATTCTATACTGCACTTACATTCCACCAAGTATATTCAGGAGCATTAAGAGCTGGGGGATACACTGTAATACCAATGATAACTTCAATAATAAGTTTTGTCTTCTTAAGACAAATTTATTTATCAATTGCAATGCCAATTTTTAATCACATTGATATTGTTGCATGGGGCTATAGTTTAACGTGGAGTTGTGCGGCTATCTTTACAGCTCTCTATTACCATTTCTCACACTGGCTTACAAAAAATAAATTAGGTAGTTAGTGAGGTATTAAGTTATGGAAATGTTGAAGAAATATGCGAAACCATTTTTCTTATCCATGTTCATTGGCCTACTGATTAAAGCAGTAGGCTCTTTAGTTGAACTTTTCTTACCCTTTATTTTATCTATGATCATTGATGAACTTGTGCCAAAGAATGATATTAATCAAGTACTGGTATGGGGTGGTGTAATGGTTTTATGCTCCTTAGCAGCATGGGGATTAAATGTCTATGCAAATCGCAAAGCAAGTAAGGTAGCACGCGATATTACGGAAAATATTCGACATGATTTATTTAGCAAAACAATGTATCTAAGTTGTACTAAAACAGATGAAGTGACTATTCCATCATTAGAATCTAGACTTACCTCTGATACATACAACGTCCATCGTATGTTAGGGATGATTCAAAGAATGGGTGTTAGAGCACCAATATTAACCTTTGGTGGTATATTCATGACATTTATACTAGAACCTACATTAGCATTAGTCTTCCTAGCTATTCTTCCCATTATTACCTGGGTCATCTATGAAAAATCAACTCGTGGGGTACCCTTATTTAATATGGTTCAAAAAGCGAATGATCGAATGGTACAAGTAGTACGTGAAAATATACAAGGAATTCGTGTAATTAAGGCATTAAGTAAAGAGAAAACAGAAAAGAATCGCTACTTTGATAGTAATGATAAATTAAGAAACCAAGAAAAACATGCGAATATCAAAATGGCTATGATTAATCCAAGTATGACATTGTTATTAAATGTCGGGTTAACGCTTGTTATCTTGGTAGGAGCATATCGTGTTAATCAAGGATTATCGGAAACAGGAAAAATTATTGCGTTCATGTCTTATTTTACAATTATATCCAATGCCTTAATTGCGATTAGTAATATTTTTGTTATGACATCAAAAGGTTTGGCAAGCTCAAATCGTATTCAAGAAGTCTTGGGTATTGATGAAAAATCAAGTAAAGATATTCAATATCCAGAAGGTAATCCAGAATATGATTTGGAATTTAGAAATGTTTCGTTTTCTTATTTAAAAGTAAAGGACAATATTAAAAATATAAGTTTTAAGTTAAGAAAAGGAGAAACGTTAGGCATCCTTGGTGCAACAGGATCTGGGAAAACAACGATTATGCAATTGCTTTTACGATTCTACGAAATTGATGAGGGTGCTATTTATATTAAAGGTAAAGATATTCGGAATATTCCTAAACATGAATTAAGAAGTATGTTTGGAATTGTGATGCAAAATGATTTTTTATTTAGCGATACAATTAAAGAAAATATTACTTTTGGTCGTGACATTGAAGATGATGATTTAGGTGCTGCAGTAGTTGATGCACAAGCGTCAGAATTTATTTATGGATTAGAAGAGAAATTGGATCATCATCTTACTAGCAAAGGGACCAATGTATCTGGTGGACAAAGACAACGTATTTTATTATCAAGAGCTTTTGCAAGTCATCCAGAATTTATGTTACTTGATGATTCAAGTAGTGCTCTTGATTATGGAACAGATGCAAAACTTAGAAAAGCGATACAAGATAAATATCAAGACACAACAATGGTTATTATTGCACAACGAATATCTAGTATTAAAAGCGCAGATCAAATAATCGTCCTTGATCAAGGTGAGATTAGTGCAATGGGTACTCATGAAGAGTTGGTTAGTACAAGTGATATTTATGCTTCCATAAGCGATTCACAGATGGGAGGTGCTCTAGTTGACTAAGAAGAAAACAGTTTTACGGATAGGTAAATACTTACTGGCACATAAACTACCTGTAGCTATTGCATTAGTACTAACACTGTTTAGTAATTATTTTGCTTTAGTAGGACCACAATTATCAGGTCTAGCAATTGATGCGATAGGGACTAATGTTGGGCATGTAAATTTCAATATTGTTATTAAATATTGTATTTGGATGTTATGTGTTTATGTTGCAAGTGCAATTCTTGCCTATATCGTACAAAGAATATTAATTAATGTATCAAGTGGTATTACATTCAAAATGAGAGAAGAAGTATTCAATCATTTATTATCCTTACCAATATCATATTTCGATAGAAATCAAGTTGGAGACATCATATCTCGTATTTCCTATGATATTGATACAATTAACTCTTCGTTATCAAGCGATATTATTACTGTATTTACTGGTATTATTACAGTTGTTGGTTCGGCAATCATGATGATCGCAATTTCACCAACATTGTGTCTTATTTTCGTAGTCACTGTCCCACTAATTATTATCTTTACAAGATATAGAACTAAAAAAGTAAAACCTTTATTCTCGAAGCGTTCTAGGAAGCTAGGAGAATTGAATGGATTTGTAGAAGAAATGTTATCGGGATACAAAACAATAAAAGCATATGGTCAAGAAGAAACCATTGTCTCAAAATTTGATACAGAAAATCTTGAAGCAGTAGATGCTTACTATGAGGCAGATTATCAAGGAAGTGTCGTAGGACCATCTGTTACCTTTATTAATAACTTATCACTTTCATTTGTAAGTATGTTTGGGGCTTTGCTTTATTTATTTGGTTCAATGACAATTGGGAATATTTCATCCTTCGTTTTATATTCAAGAAAATTTTCAGGTCCAATAAGTGAAACAGCAAATATATTATCTGATTTGCAGTCAGCAATTTCTGCAGCAGAGCGTGTATTTAGATTGCTGGATGAACCAAGTGAATTAAGTGATATCATCAATGCCCATGAATTAGTCAATGTAAAAGGGGAAGTTGAATGCAAACATGTTAGTTTTGGATATGTAGAAGGCAAAGAAATTTTACACGATCTAAATTTCTATACTGAAGAGGGGAAAATGATTGCGATTGTTGGCCCAACAGGTGCAGGAAAAACTACGATAATTAACTTATTAATGAGATTTTATGATATCAATGCTGGTGAGATTAAAGTAGATGGATATAGAAGTGTTGATTGTACTCGTGAATCATTGCGTAAACAATATGCAATGGTACTTCAGGATACGTGGCTATTTAGTGGAACTATCTTTGAAAATGTAGCATATGCAAAAGAAAATGCAACACGAGAAGAAGTCATAGAGGTATGCAAAGCTGCCCATGTGCATGATTTTATAGAAACACTAAAAGATGGATATGATACGGTTTTAACAGATGATGGGGTTAATATTTCAAAAGGACAAAAACAGCTTTTAACAATTGCAAGAGCGATGTTATCGGAAAGCAAAATGTTAATTCTTGATGAAGCGACAAGCAATGTTGACTCTAGAACAGAAATGCAAATACAAGAAGCAATGCTAAAACTATGTAAGGGAAAAACATCTTTTGTTATTGCTCATCGTTTATCCACAATAAAAAATGCTGATATTATTCTTGTTCTAAAACAAGGAAATATCATTGAGTCAGGTAACCATGATGAACTCATGATGCAACATGGTTTCTATGCAAAATTATTTAATGCTCAGTTTGAAAGCTAAGCGATTGTTTGTGCTTCGTTATTTAGCTTTTTATGTTTCTTCTTAGAAGAAAGGTGTTTTGTGTAAAATTGAACACTTACTCCAAGGACAATCATAACAATAATTAAAAGAGTTTTTGAGGATGCAGGTATTTGTGTAATTAAAGACAGAATGATGGGTGCAGAAGAGGTTGCACCTGCATAGGCAGTAGTTATAATTGTTACAATATATTTGTATTTCACGGCGATTAATCCAACAAGAATAGATAGAATTAACCCAACAAGCAAGGAATAATTCGCAGGAATAATTTTAGATAGTAAATCAGGTGAAACAGAATAAACTAGTAAAAAGTTAATCAAGAATATTTGTATTTTGATTAGTTTATGAGTTAATAAGATTCCTAGAAAACCAAGTCCTAAAGAAATTGCTAAAATAATTCGTATATCTATATTTGGTAAGAGAGTTCCAAGTACAGCACCTAACAAAAAACCAATAAGGAAAAATACAAATCCAGACCAAATGTGATGAATCTTATAGCCAAACAAACAAACTAATAGCGAAATCGTCAAAACAATCCAAGGGAAAATCCCGTTAATCATATTTACAAATGAAGCACTTTCAGGGGGTAAGTAAGATAATATTTCCCGCATTAAATCAATAAATTCCATTATTCTCTCCCGTTAATATTTTAAATAATTTTATCACATAAAGTAGGAATAGAATTAATAATTTAAAAACCTACAAATTATTCTATAATCTAGCAGTGGTTTAATTCATAGGAAAGACACTTTGTTAATGGACATATATCTGTTAAAATAACAAAAATAAAGACGATTAAGTATTCACTTAGGAGTCTTTATTTTGTTTTGTAGTAATCTTTACCTTAACACTATCAAAATCAATTGTATCAAACCAAAGAGTCCAATTAACTTCTTCGTGAGGATTCATTTGACTAATGAAGTATTCTTTTATTGTTACAATTTGTTTCTTATTTACTAGTGCAAGTTGAATCTTAATATAATCAAAATGATAATCTGTGATATTAACGAGTGTACCTGATACAATTGTGATATTTTCGTATTCTTTTCGATCAAGGTTCTTGGTTTCAAAACTTTGATTGCTAATCTCAAATTTTAAAATTGCTTCTCGGTCTGCTTTTTTCATTAGATAATTATAAATTTGATAAATGATAAAAATGATAAACATCATCACTAGGGCAAAGAAACTTTGTAGAAACAATCCTATTTTTCCTAAATAAGGTATATGAAGTACGTACTGTCCTATTAAATCATCAGCATAAGTTTCATAAGAATCTAGTCCGTAATAACCATCTGCTTGCGTATAGTATCGTATTTTCCCATCTTCTTCAGTTTCTATCTTAGCAAGTCGATGAGTTAACACGATTTTCTCACCAAGTCGATCTGCATTAAAGGTAATGATTGTATTAATTGGAAGGCGACTAGGATCATCTATCTTTTTTATTAATACCATTGATCCAGGAGGAATAGTGGGATCCATACTATCTGTTAATATAGAAAATATTTTAAACCCAATTATTTTATATGTTTGTTCTGGATAAAGAAATGAGAAAAAGCTGTACATGAAGAGTACAGCTAATAGTATATTAAATAGAATGTGAGAAATTCTTTTAATTGACTTACTCATTGACTTTCCTTAACTTAAAAGTTAATCCTTAATTCTTATTATTTTCCAAGTGTTGCAGTTATTTTTAGATCTATAGTTTTACCTTGGAATGCAGTAGTTGCAGCAGAGTTGTCTTTAGGAGTTACTTTAACTGTATAGTTGTTTGCATTAGTTACTTCTAAGTCTCCGCTAGTAACTACACTATTAGAATCATTGTCATCCGTAATTACAAGGTCATATAGACTTGGGTCAATTGTTGTTGAACCATCCTTTAGTTCAGTAACAAAAGTAATTTTACTTCCAGATGGTACTGTACCTGTGGTGTTGATGTCTAAATCAGCAGATGCAACAGGTAGAGCTCCAGGAGCCGTCTGTGCAGCTTGTCCCCCAGCTAGAGTTGGTGAAATAACGATTGGTGTTCCAAATGTAATATTTGCAGAGGTTGAATCTGATAAAGTATCCCAAGCAGCAAATGATCCTGCTGCAGTAGCTACTACAGCTCCAGTAGCTAGTAAAGAAATTATTTTTTTATTCATATTATATTCTCCCTTTTGTTTATATCTTTATTTTAAGACTAAAACAAAAAGTGTGTTTATATATATTTATTATAACTAGGCTATAACTGAAAGTTATAGTTCGGCATATACTTCTTTAAATAAATGAATAAAACTTTTAGCTTGTTCAGATAAAATTTCTTTCTTTCTAGAAAGTATCAATAAATGCATTTTTATTTTTTTGTCCTCAACTGGAATTGATGCAATAGAACCTTTTGATAATTCTTGCATATTCCACTTGTGCCCCCAAATAAATGTATCTTTGTGTTTTAGTAAGTTAATAAATGTATGGTAGTTATCAACTGAAATAGTTTTATTGAATTCATGTGCTGAAACACCACCAAAAAGTTGTATTGTATTAATGTGATCAAAATAACTTGTAGGTAGTTGAAGTTTTGTAAGTGAAAGTAAATCTTTACCAGTGACTTTCTTTCTTTTTGAAAGAGCATTTTTATCGCTTACATGAATCATTAAAGGGGAACATCCTATTTCGTCAATTGTTAGAAAACTGAAATCTACCATTCGCTTGATTAATTCGTATTGGTTTGTATTAGCGACAATAATCGCAATCTCAGATTCGAGGTTTCCTACTGCTTTAATTGCAAGTTCAATGGATGTTTCGTTAAGATTAACGATGCAATGATTGTTTATTTGTGAATCATAGTATTTTAGAATGAGATCATCTCTTAAAAACAAATAAGCAATTGACACAGATAGTTTACTTACTAATTCATGTGGACGATATTTAGCAATGGCTTCAATTGTTGTCATTTGATTAACAATATCTTTCGCATAGAAAAAAAGACTTTCGCCATACTCTGTCAACTTAACCCCATGGTTATCTCGAACAAAAATAGGAACTCCTAATTCATCTTCCAAGTTTCTCATTATTTTGCTCAAATTAGGTTGACTAACATATAGAACTTCAGCAGCTTTGTTTATACTTTTTTGATTAGCAACTTCAATAAAATATTTTAATGCTTTCAAGTCCATGAAATACACCTCTTATTTATTTTATCATTTGCTAATCTTGATTTATCTTTAAAAAAAGTCATTTCTTATACGTTTGGTTACAAGAGATGACTATTTATAGGAAAACAACCTGAATAAGAAACATATAAACCAGTGTTCCAACACCAATGCTCAATAATACATTTCGTTTCCACAAATGCAATATCGTGATAATAACAAGTGAAATTGCTTCGGGTATTCCATAAGGTGAAACTAGAACTGAGACATTTTTTAAACTATAAACAACAAGCAATCCCATCATTGCAGGTGGTAATGTTTTCCCAAGAAATGTGATGATAGGAGGTAACTCTTTTGATTCGGGAAATAGAATAAATGGTGTGAAACGAGTGATGATTGTTCCTAGCGCTACGGCCAAGATGATAAGAAGTGTTTCAATTGATGTTAATTGCATACCCATTTCCTCCAAACTAACAAGACAATAAGAACTGAAATCATCGTTGGGATAACCATGTTACTAGCCCCAAATAGAATTAGCGATAAAATACCTAATGCGATGCCCAAAAATCCATAAACTCTATTTTGTTTGATGCGAATTTGTTCAATAAATAAAACAACAAACAATGCTGTTAATACAAAATCAAGACCTGTTGTATTGAATGTAATAAATGATCCTAATACACCACCTAAGAATGTACCAATTATCCAATAAGAATAATCCAAAAATGAAATGGCAAAATAGAAGTATTTCTTTTCAACATTTTCTGGAGGGGTAACACTGGAAACAAGGGAGAAGGTTTCGTCACATAGAGTATAGATAAGGAAATTCTTTATCTTTCCAAAACCTTTGTATTTTTCTAACATGGATATACCATAAAATAAGTGTCTAGCATTTACCATTAAACTAAGAAGAAATGCTTCTAGTGGATTAAATAGAGTGGTTAATAATGTGATAGCAACAAATTGCATGCTACCACAAAATGCAATAGCACTCATTAAGACAGAATAAATCACAGGATATCCTTTGGATGACATCAACACACCATAAGCAATACCCAATATCAAAAATCCTGTAAGGACAGGTATTGTATGGGGGAAAGCTAATTTAAAGGCATGTTTAAGTTCATTTCTCTTCATAATAAATCCTCTATATAAATCAAAGACATTCATTTGAATGTCTATTAGATAAGATGGGTTAGATTTTGCAGATCGGGATTCGTGGCACTTGGGGATTGTAGAATGATTTTACTTGCTCTATGTCCAATATTGACGCAGTCAACAAGTGTAAGATTTCTTAATAGTCCATAAAGTAATCCAGATAAGAAAGCATCTCCAGCGCCTAATGTGTTGAGTGTATCAACAACGGGACATGGAATAAATACTTTGCCAGTAGATGTTAATAAGGTAGCCCCATCATGACGAGTAATAAGTACCCATTTTAATCCTGTAGAGAAATCAATTGCATCCATCTCTAGTTCATCTTCGTTGAGTACAATTCCAGTTGTATATGATAATAACTCTTTTGATGGAATAAATCCACTTAAAATCCACTCTGATGAAGAAGAATTTATCATAAGTTTAAAAAGAAACTTTTCATCTCTTTGATCTGTAACAACATAAGAATCTTTAAATAGACTGAAATCAACTTCATCCTCCTCGTGGAATAAGAAGTCAGGCGTGATTGTGGATAAAAAGAATTGTGTATTGGAAGCTTGTATACTTTGGAAAATAGGAGTTACCTTATTTAAAATAATAGGGTGTACTTCAACTCCTTGCAAAGATAAACTATCTTGAATCTCTTGAGCTAATGCATCGTTACCAAGTTTGGTGATGAAGATTGGGTTTAAATCTAGGCATCCTAAGTTATAGGAAACATTATGAATTGAACCGCCATGTCCAATTGAAATTACACCCTTGTTGCATTGATTAGGAAAGACTTCTTTTAATGAAAAGACTTGATCTATCATTGATGTACCAATTAATAAAATATTCTTCATAATTTTTACCTCGTTTAAAATATGATAACATAACCGTGCTATAATAAAAATACGAGGTGATATAAATGGTAAGAATTGGTCAATCAAGTGATATTCATCAATTGGTAGAGGGAAGAGACCTCATCCTAGGTGGAGTTAAAATAGAACATACAAAAGGATTACTAGGACATAGTGATGCCGATGCATTGTTGCATGCGATATCAGAAGCAATTCTAGGTGCACTTGCTTTAGGTGATTTGGGGAAACATTTCCCAGATACAGATCCAAAGTATAAAGGTGCAAATTCGCTTACAATTCTTAGTGAAGTTTATGAAATAATGCAATCAAAAGGATATAAAATAGGAAATGTTGATTCATTAATTATGATAGAAAAACCTAAAATGGCACCCCATATTGATCAAATGAGAAATAATATTGCGAAGGCATTACATTGTGAAGAAGATCAAATTAGTGTTAAAGCAACACGTGGGGAAAAATTAGGATTTGTTGGAAGAGAAGAAGGTGTCTTGGCACAAGCAATAGTTCTACTAGAAAAATAGAAGACAGGGGAGAGAGAAATGTTTCGGATATTAATTGTAGAAGATGATGAAGTTATTACAAAAGCTTTATGCAAACAAATAGAGACATGGGGATATATTGGTAAAGGTATTCATGATTTTAATCATGTGTTGGATGAATTTAATGAATTTGATCCACATCTTGTATTAATGGATATCACGCTACCTTTTTATAATGGATACTATTGGTGTACAGAAATTAGAAAAACATCTAAAGTACCTCTAATCTTTATTTCAAGTGCATCAGATAATATGAATATCATCATGGCAATGAATATGGGTGGTGATGATTTTGTAGCAAAACCATTTGATCTAAATGTACTTATTGCCAAAGTTCAAGCATTGCTTCGACGTACTTATGATTTCTCTACAGTTCAAAATAATTTAGAAGTTCATGGTGCTGTATTAAATCTTAATGACACAACATTGAATTATGAAAATCAAAAGATTGATTTAACAAAGAATGAAGTACGTATTTTATCCACATTAATGGAGAATAGTAACCGATTTGTGTCAAGAGATGAAATGATGCAAGCACTTTGGGAAACAGATGAATTTATTGATGATAATACATTAACGGTAAATGTAGCTCGACTAAGAAAAAAATTAGAAGAGGCAGGATTAGAAAATTTTATAATTACAAAGAAGGGAATCGGTTATCGGATTGCAGAATAATATGTTTGTAAGATATTTACGTCAAAAATTGAAAACGATTCTATTAATTATAGGCTGCTTAATTATACAAGGAATTGTGCTTTTTCTATATCGATTAGATATAGCGGCGATTTCGTATGGGTTATTATTATGTAGTGTATTTGTTGGTCTTTTTATTGCAGTTGATTTTGCCTATTTTAGAAATAAAAGTTTAAATCTAGTTGATTGTATAGGTAATCCAAATCTATCGATGCAAAATTTGCCAAAAGCTGTTGAGTTTTATGAAGATGAATATCAAAAAATTATTCAGTCACTAATTGAAAGTAAGAATGATTTGGAGTTTGCACTAAATAATACAATTACAGATAACACGGAGTATTTTACAATGTGGGTGCATCAAATCAAGACACCCATTGCGGCAATGAGATTAGTTCTACAAACAAGTCAGTATGAAGATAAAGGTGAAATAGAAGAACAGTTATTTAAAATTGAACAATATGTTGATATGGTACTTCAATATTTAAGGATGAATGAACCTAATCGAGATTTTTTATTTAGAAGATTTGATAGTGATGAAATCATTAAGCAAGCTGTGCGTAAGTTTTCAAAATCTTTCATACGTAAAAAAATTAGTTTGAATTATGAACCAGTTCATATTACCTGTGTAAGTGATGAAAAGTGGCTAAGTTTTGTAATTGAACAAATTCTTTCAAATGCAATTAAATATACACCAGAGCATGGGATAATTTCTATAACAAAAGAGTTTAATACATTGGTTATTCGCGATAGTGGTATTGGTATAAGTAGAGAAGATTTACCACGTATTTTTGAAAAAGGATATACAGGGTATAATGGACGAAATAATAAGAAATCAACGGGTATCGGTTTATATTTATGTAAGACGATATGTGATAAGTTAGGGCACACACTTGTAATTGATTCAACTGTAAATGAAGGTACAGTAGTTAAAATTGGGTTGGATACTATCCTTACAAAAGCGTAAGAATAAATGAGGTTTTGTAAGCCAAAGTTAAGGTAAGCAAGCCTCATTTTTCTTATGATGATAGTGTCAAAGGAGGAACAATTATGAAATTGTTAGAAGTGAATAACGTAAAAAAAATATACTCAACAAGATTTGGAGGTAATAGTGTTCAAGCATTAAGCAATGTTTCGTTTGTAGTCGAAGAAGGTGAGTATGTTGCGATTATGGGTGAATCGGGATCTGGTAAAACTACTTTGCTTAATATCCTGGCTTCATTAGATAAACCAACATCGGGTGAAGTATTACTTGCGGGTCAAAATATGGCGCGAATTAAAGAAAAAGAAATGTCAGCTTTTCGTCGAAATAATTTAGGATTTGTATTCCAAGATTTTAATTTGTTGGATACATTTTCTAACAAAGATAATATTTTCTTACCAATGGTATTATCGGGTAAAAAATATGATGAAATGTTAAATGCATTAAAACCAATCGCAAAACAATTGGGAATTAATGATATCTTAAATAAATTTCCTTATGAAATATCTGGTGGTCAAAAACAACGTATTGCAGTAGCACGTGCATTGATTACAAGTCCAAAAATTATCTTGGCAGATGAACCAACAGGAGCACTTGACTCTAGGGCTACTGATCATCTCTTACAAGCGTTTAATGATATTAATGCGCATGGTCAAACAATTTTGATGGTTACTCATAGCATTAAGGCAGCATCTCATGCATCTCGTGTTTTATTTATCAAGGATGGTGAAGTATTCCATCAAATTTATAAAGGTAATATGAACAATGATCAAATGTATCAAAAGATAACGGATGCACTAACTGTAATCACTACAGGTGGTGAGAGAAATGCGTAAGTCTTTATTTGTTAGCCTAGCTATACAAAATATAAAGAAGAATTATCGAACTGTTATCCCGTATATCTTTACATGTGTTGTGACAATCATGATGTATTCCATTCTAATGTCACTTACATTTTCACCATTCATATTAGAAGGATTTGGTGGAGCAACAGTAGCGACATTTCTTTCGCTAGGATTAGGTGTAGTTGTTGTATTCTCTTTTATCTTTATTTTCTATACAAGTGGTTTTCTTCTTAAAAAGAGATTAAAGGAATTTGGAATATATAATGTACTCGGTTTAGAGAAGAAACACATATCCATGATTGTGGGTATTGAAACGATTATTACGAGTGTTATTTCACTAGTTTTAGGATTGTTATTTGGTGTTTTATTTTCTAAATTAGCTCAACTATTTTTATTTCAATTGATTCAAATAGATCCAACAAGAGAATTCACAATTTCATTAACAGCAATTGTAACAACGATAGGCTTATATTCGTGTGTGTTCTTAGCAGTATTATTGAATACGATTTGGATTGTTATGCGTTCAAAACCGATTGAATTAATACGTCAAGAATCAGCAGGTGAAAAAGAACCAAAAGCAAATTGGTTAGTTGCACTTATGGGTTTTATCACACTAGGTGCAGCATATTATATATCGCAAACAATTACCGATCCAGTTGCAGCGATTATGTATTTCTTTATTGCAGTTATTTTGGTAATCATTGGGACGTTCTGTTTGTTTACATCAGGTAGTGTTGTTATATTAAAGGCATTGAGAAAAAATAAAAATTTCTATTACAAAACAAAAAACTTTACCTCAATTTCAGGTATGATTTATCGAATGAAAAGAAATGCAGCAGGACTTGCGAACATTTGTTTGTTAAGTACTTGTGTATTGGTTATGCTTTCAACAACAGTATCACTTTATTTCTCTATGGATGATTTATTAAGTGCTAGATTTAAACGAAATGTAATTGTAACTGGAATAGGAACAGATGAAGCAACGGTTATTGAAGCAGATCGTATCGTAAATGATGTGATGAATGAATACAAAGTGGCTCCATTAAATTCAGTTCAATATCGAAATACTTTTGCAGCATTCTTAATTAATGGAAATTCATTTGATTTGATTAAAGATAATCCTAGTGGATATCTCAACATAATCCCAGTAAGTGATTTTAATCGATTCGCTGGCTCTAACTACACATTGAATGATGATGAAGTTATTGTAATTTATGGCAAGAATAATTATGAATATGATGAGATAAATATTTTAGGTGAAAAATATAGTATAAAAGAACAAGTTAAAAATAATGATAGTATTGAAGATTATTCTTATTACACCTATACGGTTGTTACAGTTCTTGTGAATGATTATTATCACCTAAATAATTTAGTAAGAGATAGCGGTTATGTGAATGAGCGATATACTTACATGTTTGATTTGGATGCACCAGCGGAAACTCAAATCAATGTAATTGATAGTATCTATCAAGACATTAAGGCAAGTGAAATCATGAGCGGTATGGCAGAGGGTCAAGAAACAAGTAGAGGAAACTTTATGCAACTCTATGGTTCATTTTTATTCATAGGAATCTTCTTGGGAGCACTCTTCTTAATGGCGACAGTACTTATCATTTATTACAAGCAATTATCTGAAGGTTATGAAGATGCAAAAAGATTTGATATCATGAAAAAAGTTGGAATGAGTCAAAAAGAAGTTAGTTCATCAATTCGAAGACAAGTGCTCATGGTATTCTTTATACCGATTATCATGGCAGTAATACACATAGGGTTTGCGTTCAATATGATTAAAAGAGTGTTGTTTGTGCTCAACATGCACAATGATCAATTGTTTGTTATTTGTACAATTGGTACCATTGTTATCTTTACACTAGTATATGGAATTGTGTATGCATTAACATCGAGGACATATAATAAAATTGTAAATTCAAAATATTAAAGAATTACAAAGATTGATAGAAGGCAGATAGACGAGGATATAGAGTCTATCTGTTTTTTTACTCAAGTACCTCTTGACTCTACCATTACTGGATACTTTATGATGAAGTGCACAAGGGGGATATGAGGATGAAGGTAGTAGAAGTAAATCATGTATCAAAGAGTTATGGTACTAGAAAAGTAGTGGATGATATCACATTTAGTGTAAAAGAGGGGGAGTGCTTAGGGATATTAGGCCACAATGGTGCAGGCAAATCAACTCTTGTTGAATCAATACTAGGCCTTAAGAAGTTTGAAGGAAATATTACATTAAAAGGCTTCGATATGAGTGTTCACAAGCCACAATTATTTCAAAATGTAGGAGCACAACTGCAACAGTCTGCCTTTCAAGACAAAATTAAAGTCATCGAGGCCTGTAAAGAAAGAGCTGTTTTGTATGATAAGGAAATAAACATTATAGAAAAACTAAGGGAATTTAATTTGGAGTCATTTCAAAATAAAGAAGTGGAATCTTTGTCTGGTGGAGAGAAGCAACGATTATCAATTATGCTTGCGTCTCTTCATGATCCAGACATTCTCTTTCTTGATGAGCTTACAACAGGACTTGATGCAGTGGCACGACGCGAGGTATGGAAGTACCTTAGTAATCTAAAGAAAAAAGGTAAGAGTATTATTCTAACATCTCATTTTATGGATGAAGTTGAGGCGTTGTGTGATCGCATACTCATTTTAGAACAAGGAAAACAATTGATACAAGACACCGTAGAACAAGTGATTCAAACATCACCTTACAAAACAATGGAACAAGCTTATTTATGGTATATGGGGGAAGAAGAGTTAATATGAAGAAATGGATGACTTATTTTAAAATACAATTTGTATTATCAATTAGAAGTGTTGATGGGGTGTTTTTTGGGATATTGATGCCACTTGGTATTGTGGGTTTAATTGGGTTAACCTCAGGGAATGAATTAACAAGTGGTGGCTACTCTTTGATACAAGGTTCATTTGGTGCGTTAATCACAGTAGGGGTATGTGCGACAGCGTTCATGGGATTACCATTAACTATAGCGGATTATCGTGAAAAGAAAATACTAAAACAATTCTTTATCACACCAGCTAAGCCAAGTTTACTGTTGTGGGTTAATGTTATTATTTGTGCATTAATTTCTACGATTTCAGCAATTTGTGTTTACTTGTTTCTACATTTTGGTTGGGGATTTACTATTCAAGGTAATGTCTACTTGGTCATCTTTTCTTATCTTCTAACAATGACAGCGATGTATGGTTTAGGTATGTTCATGGCAAGTTTGTGTAAGACCACAAAAGTTGCGAATTTGGTTTGTACATTAGTTTACTTCCCAATGCTACTATTATCAGGAGCATCAATTCCTTTTGAAATCTTCCCTACCTGGATTCAAACGGGTGCTAAGATTTTGCCACTTACAATCGGAATTGATTTATTGAAAACAACATCTATGAATTTAGATGCAACTAATGTTACAATGCAAGTGATTTATTTAGCGATTATTGCGATTATAAGTATCGTAGGTTCAATGAAATTATTTAGATGGGAGTAAGGTAGTTATGTATCGAATTGGTGAATTTTCTAAAATGGGACAAGTTTCAATCAAAACTTTAAGGTATTATGATGAAGTTAATATCTTGAAACCAGAGGAAATTGATATTGTATCAGGCTATCGTTATTACACAACAAGACAATTAGTAATTTTGCATGAAATACAATTTTATCGCCAAATTGGATGTTCACTTCAAGAGATAAAACAAATACTGAAAGACAGTGAAACAATGGATATATTAATAAACAGACAAAAAGAAATTGAGGAAAGGTTGAAAGAATTGAGTCAACAACATAAACAGATTGACTTAATTTTAAATAAAGAAAAAATGAATTCAAAATACAAAGCAATTTTAAAGGAAATACCACGACAAATTATATATGCCAAAAAATTAGTAGTTTCAAGTTATGATGAATATCTAGATAAGATTCCACAAATTGGGGAAAAGTTAGCTGAATTAAATCCTACATTGAAATGTGCAACCCCTGAATATTGTTATATCTCTTATTTAGGTGATATTGAACAGGGTAAAAAATGGGAAGTAGAATATTGTGAAGCGGTAGATAGAATGGGTATTGGATGTGAAGAAATTGAATTTCGTGAAAGTGAGCCTATACAGGTTGTTTCAGTGATGCACAAAGGAAGTTATAACACTCTTCGTTTAGCATTTGCTTATGCAATTGATTGGGTAGAGAAAAATGGTTATTTAATGAATGGTTATCCTCGAGAAAGTTACATTGATGGCATATGGAATAAAGAGGATGAAAATGAATGGCTAACAGAGGTACAAATACCAATTAGTAAATAGAAAGGGGTTCGCTCCTTTCTTTTGTATATTTCGATGTAAATAGTGTAAAATACTAATAGTGGAGGATTTCTCATGTTTAAAAGAATAGATGAAATCAAAGTATTAAGAGATCCGATTCATGGCTATATCCATGTTGAATATGATGTAATTTGGAAGTGTATCAATAGTCGCGAGTTTCAACGATTACGTCGTATCAAACAATTAGGTGCATCGTATATGGTTTATCATACTGCGGAGCATTCTCGTTTTGCGCACTCTTTAGGTGTGTATGAAATTGTGCGTAGAATGATTGCGGAGAATGAAGATATTAAAATAGCGATATCACAACGAGATTCAGTGGCTGTCTTATTGGCAGGATTACTTCACGATATTGGGCATGGTCCATTTAGTCATGCTTTTGAATCAGTGTGTCAAACCAATCATGAAGAGTTTACTGAGAAAATCTTATTAGAAGATAGTGAAGTACATCGAATCATAGAAAAAACACAACCAGGATTATCAAAGATTGTTGCCAGTATCATTAACCATACGCATCCCAATGGATTACTAACACAAATGATTAGTGGGCAATTGGATGCTGATCGTATGGATTATTTGTTAAGAGATGCTTATTTTACAGGAACAAAATATGGAGAATTTGACCTTGAGAGAGTATTAAGAACACTACGTGTTAAAGATAATAAAATTGTAGTCAAAGAAACTGGAATTCATACTGTAGAAGATTACATCATGGCAAGATATCATATGTATTGGCAAGTTTACTTTCATCCAACAGCTAGAAGTTATGAAATTATCTTAACAAAATTATTTGAAAGACTAAGGGATTGTAAGAAAGAGAATCCTGCAGTACTTAAATGTGTTCCTATGTTTGGATCGTTTATTCGAAATAAGAATATTTCCATTAAAGATCATTTCTTAATGGATGAGAATACTTGTTTTTATGGGTTTACCTGTTTATCAAATTGTGAGGATGAGATACTAAGGGATTTATCGCGTAGATTATTGAATCGTGATTTATTTAAATATGAGGATATTATAAATTCTAAAATGATTGAAAAGAAGAAAGTAAAAGTTAGTAAGAAATATGATATACGGTACTACTTTCAAACGGATGAGGTAATTCAAAGACCATATCAACCTTATCGTGAAGATGAATATTCAGCTATATGGATTGCGATGAATGATGGAACGACAAAAGAATTGTCAGAAGCAAGCAATATAGTGCATTCACTTGTCCATGGTGAAAATAAAAATGAAGAGAAAATGTTTTATCCTATGGGATAGAGCATTTTTTTATTTCTATTTCAATGAGAATGAAATACAATAAACTTATAAGAAATGGTAAACTATTGTTGATTCATGAAAGTAGGAAAAGTCAATGAGCACTGAGGCATATATAAGCATATCACTCCAAGTTTTTGGTATTCTCGTTTCAATCATCATCATTCTTTTTCTTCGAATTTTTAAGATTCGTAAAAGTTATTTAGACTTTTTGTATACTCAGTTTGTAATGTGCAATGTGTTACTTCAAACATGCAATGTTTTGTCTTGGTTATTTGATCGAAAAGATGACTTTGCTTCAATGCTGATTGCACACATATCAACATTTTTAATGTATGCCTTATCTTATTTATTGATTGGAACATTTTGTAGATATTTCTTTACGTTCTTAAAAGAGAAAAATGGTGTTTTTGGAAAAGAAATAATTTTTGCAAGAGTTACTCTAATTGTATCCGAAGTCTTGGTTGTCTTATCACTATTTACTGGAATATACTATCGTATTGATGCATACAATATTTACTCTCGGGGCAACTTCTATTGGCTCTCTGGACTAATGGGTATTTTGTTAGTGTTGGCACCTACCAGTGCTTTATTTAAAAACTGGAAGAGATTTAGTGGTAATGAGAGATTTTCTTTCTTGTTATATATTTCCGCACCATTCATCGCTTTAATCTATACAGTAGTGACAGGGAAAGCATTCCCATTACATATTGTAACTACGGTTGTAGTTATTGGGATTTATGTCTTTATACAGTCTGAGCAAACTCAGTTATATTTCGAGAAAGAGTTAGAACTTGAAAAAACTAGATCTGCAATGATCATAGCTCAAATTCAGCCTCATTTTTTGTACAATAGTTTGCTCAGCATAAAACAACTATGTGATACAGAACCTAAAAAAGCAGCAGTTGCACTAGAACATTTTTCTTATTATTTAAGAGGGAATTTAGATTCATTATCAAATACAAGTCTTATTGAATTCGAAAAGGAATTTGAATATGTGGAAGATTACTTATTTCTTGAAAAGATGAGGTTTGAAGATAGATTGCAAATTGAATATAATATTCAATATGAAGATTTTCTAATACCAACATTGACGTTGCAAACTATCGTAGAAAATGCAGTTCGTCATGGTGTTATGAAAAAGAAAGAGGGAGGAACAATAAGAATCTCCGTTGAAAAAATAAAAAATCAAGTTTGTGTCAGTGTAGAAGATACAGGAGTAGGCTATGATGTGAATCAAAGTTTGGATGATGGACAAACACACATAGGTATTAGAAATGTAAAGCAACGCATACTTGCTGAGTGTAATGGAAATGTAATAATAGAGAGTAAAAAAGGAGAGGGAACTAAAGTAAAGCTATATATTCCCTTAAAAGGTAATTAGAATGAAATTCATTGTTGTTGATGATGAAAGACTTGCTGTTGAAAATCTTATTGGTACACTACTGAAAACAGATCCTAACTACAAAGGTGTAGGGTTCTTTGATGTAGAAAGTGCACTTGAATATATTGAAGCAAATCATGTTGATATTGCGTTTCTTGATATAGAAATGAGTGAAATGGATGGATTAGCATTGGCTAGAAAATTTACAGAGGTTTGTCCACAAATCAATATTATATTCGTGACAGGACATTCTCAATATTCACTGGATGCATTTAAATTGCATGCAAGTGGCTATTTGTTGAAACCAGTTCGTGAACAAGATTTAAGAAGAGAATTAGCAAATCTAAGATATCCGATAAAGACAGATCAGTCACGGGTAAGAATTCAAACGTTTGGTAATTTCGAAGTATTTGTGGATGGCAAACCGTTGGAATTTCCTAGAAGTAGATGCAAGGAGTGTTTAGCTTATCTAGTTGACAGAAAAGGTGCGATGGTGGCTTTGCGAGAGTTAGCTGCAATTTTGTGGGAAGATAAACTTTATGATCGAACGACACAAAATAATATTCATCAGATTATATTCTCTATAATGCAAACACTTAAGGAAGAAGGTATCCAAGATATCATAATCAAACACCATAAAGAAATTGGAATAAATGTGAGTATGGTTGATTGTGATTATTATCGTTTCCTTAATAAAGATTCACAAATAATTAATACATTTACTGGAGAGTACATGAGCAATTATAGTTGGTCAGAGTTTACAGTAGGAGAATTAATTCGTCAACAAGAAGTTTATCAAAAAATGTAAAAAATAAGTATATCTTTGGGAGAGGAGAATACTTCATGAATTTTTTTAGTATTGGTTCTTATCTAAGTGTAGATACATATTTGAGTGTATGTTTGTTATCTTATAGTATTGCATTGTCATTGATGCTAATTTTATTTTTGAACATATTTAAGAAAAACAAAAATCAGTTGGATATGTTTTATTCAAAATTCATTACTATATGTATTTTTTTTAATGTCTCAAATATGATAGCTTGTTTGGTAGATGGGAATCAAAGTGAAATTTCTTATTATATTGTTTACGCATCAAACTTCATGGTTTTTATTTTTGCATATATTGCGATGTTGCCTTTTTCTAAATTTTATATTAGTTATCTAAAACAAAAAGAAATACTTGTAGATAATTTACAAAAGGTAATTGAAGTATTAGTCATCGTTTCAATTCTTATGACATTCTTGTTTACAATGACCAAGAGTTATTATTGGGTAAATGTAAATAATCTATATGTGGAAGGAGAATGGTTTTGGGTAAGTAATGTTATGGGGGTAATTTGTTTAGTTCCTCTGTTTGTTGTACAGTTAAAAAACTTAGATAAATTTACTAAACGAGAAAAACTTTCATTTCTTATTCTAATTGGTCTTCCTCTTATCGCACTTGTCTATCAATTGATTACAACAGAAAATTGGTATTTATTCCCAGTTGCTACAATAGTAATCATTGGGATTTATATTTTCATATTACTTAATCAGTCACATATGTATTATGCAAATAAAATGGAATTAGAAAAAAATAAAAATGCTATGATGATGTCACGAATACAACCAGTATTCTTGCAAGAAAGTTTAACGAATATTAAAAACTTGTGTTCATCTAATTCAAAAGTAGCATCAGAAGCACTGGAACATTTCTCTTATTACTTAAGAGGAAATTTAAATGCATTAACAAATTCTGATTTAACTTCATTTAACAAAGAGGTAGAGTATGTAAAGGATTATTTATTTTTGGAACAAATACAACATGCAAATCACTTTAGTGTTGAATGGAATCTTGAAGTAGATAATTTTCTGTTGCCTTCACTCTCTTTGTATATTCCTGTTCACAATGCAATCCAATTTGGTATTGCAAAAAAAGTAGAGAAAGGGAAAATAATCATTTCCACAATCCGTAAGAATAATGAAATTATTATAAGTGTAAAGGATGATGGTGTTGGGTTTGATTTGGCTAGAAAATCTGCAATAGATTTTCATCATATAGGACTTAGAACAGTTAAGAAAATGATTGAAGAGAATTGTCAGGGTAGAGTTGAAGTGTTTAGCGAAATAGGTAATGGAACCGAGGTTAAAATTTTAATTCCATAAATGAATAATTGATATACTTCATGGCAAATAAGTATAGTATAAATTCTTTTAATAACAAACAAATTTGTAAGCATGGAGTAAGCAGGAAGCGTTAATCTAATGATGGACATCATTGTCCAAAGAATTTAGGGAGAGAGCAAATAATGTTCGAAGAAGTGAGTGAGAAATAAATCTTGCTCATTTTTTTATTGTTTACAATTTAACTCATGTTGAAATATGATTTATCGCAAAAAGATTAATGCAAAATTTTAATTATTGGATTCTTTGTAAGCGTTGTGTAAGCATTGAGTCCTATAATAATTATATAATTTAGCTGGTAGTGCAGGGAGATGCACGCAAGAGAGATTAGAATTCAGAGCATTGGGAATAAAGTCATGGGAGATGGCTTTTTTTCTTTATTTGGTCAATTAATTATTATGGTTTAAAAGTGGCTTATATTGGATGTATGAGTTGATTAGAATCAAGTGGTTAGAAGGAATGAAATTATTCTGCTTGACTCTTGTAGAAGGTTAAGTATAATCTATGAAGGTGAGAAAAATGGAACACACAAAAGTAAGTTGTAGATTTTTGCAAACAGACTGCATTGATAACACACAAACCGTACTTTATGAAGGAGAAGTGTTTAGTAAACTTGGGTATTTGACGTACACAAATGAGTTAGGTAAACAAGAATTCTTTTTTGATGAGAATTCAATGATTATTCTTAGAGATGGTGAAGTTAAAACAGAAGTAAATCTTTATAAGGAAAAACAAGGAAACGCACGTGTAATCAGTGAATATGGTGAGTTGCATTTCACTACAAAAATTGAAGAATACGATTTAAAATCAGATTCATGGTGCATAGAATATAAGATTTTTTCCGAGGATGCAATCACGATTCACACTCGTATAGAATATTGTATATTCAAAAACTAATGAATGATGAGTAAAAGTAGTTGACATATGTTGGAAATGTGTTTTAATAACACATGAAAACAAAGATTTTATCTATTTAATTGATATAGTATAGGAGGAATACACTTGACTTACCAATCAATGACCGACGTAGCACATAATGTTTTAACAAAGAAGAAAAAAGGACTTGAATTTAATAAACTTTGGTCTGAAGTGTCAGACACATTAGGATTTGATACAACAGTTCAACAAAGAAAAATTGCACAGTTTTACACAGAGCTTATGCTTGATACAAGATTTGCTTCATTAGCTGATAATAAGTGGGATTTAAGATCTCGTCACTTATATAACGAAATTCATGTAGAAGTTGAAGAAATCGATGATGAGGACTTCGATGATGAATTTGCAGACGGAGAAGATGAAGAAGATACAAAACGTGATTTTTCAGATGATGATTACTAGGCAGATAAACTGCCTTTTAATTTACAACAAGAGGTAGAAAAATGAAGATGATGATTTGGGATTGGAATGGAACATTGCTTAATGATGCTGAATGTTGTTTCCATGTATTAAATGATTTATGTAAAAAAAGAAATCTAAAACAATTAAAAAGTGTTGATGAATATCGAAGTATATTTTGTTTTCCTGTAATCCGTGTTTATCAACAATTAGGATTTGATTTTGAAAAGGAGTCATTTGAAGATTTATCAATTGAATATACGCAAGGTTATCAAGCGACATATTTAAAATATCCTTTGCATTTACAAGCAATTGATTGCTTACAAAACAATATAGAAAATGGAATTATGAATGTTTTACTCTCTGCATCACAAATTGATATTCTAAAGAAACAAGCAACTGAGTATAAGTGTGATCAATACTTTCAAGAAATACTAGGACTTGATAATATTTATGCTCATTCAAAAGTTGAACTTGCGAAAGACTTTATTAGTAAATCAAATATACAGGCAAGTGATGTTGTTTGGATCGGTGATAGTGTTCATGATTTTGAATGTGCTAAAGAGTGTGGTACACATTGTATTTTAGTAGCGCAAGGACATCAACCTAGACATATTTTAGAGCAAACAGGAGTGCTAGTTGTAGATAATTTAGTAGAGGCAATAGAAAAGAGCCGAGAACTTTAATTTAGTTCTCGACTCTTTTTATTTATGATACAAACGCTTTGTATTGTATTTAGGTTCTTGAGTTAAATTGAAACCTAATTTTCTAAATGTCAGTACATCAATTTCTGCAAGAATTACAGAAGAGTGTACTTCGCAACATTGTAATTTTTTTAAATGTTCTAATGCTTTACGAGTTACAGGATTATTAATCGCTGTAATAGACAGAGCGATGAGTATTTCATCGACATGCAATCGTGGATTGCGATTTCCTAAGATATCAGTTTTTAATTTTTGAACTGGTTCAATAACCTCTCTTGCAATCAAATGAACATTATCATCAATACCAGCAGATATTTTTAGCGCGTTTAGTAAACATGCACTTGATGCTCCAAGTAGTGGTGAAGTTTTTCCGGTTACAATTGTTCCATCTTCAAGTTCAATTGCAACCGCAGGACCGCCAGTTTCTTCTGCTTTATCTAATGCAGCCTTTACTACAGGTCTAACATCTGTAGCAGTGATGCCTGCTTTGTTCATAATTAGTTCAATTTTTGAAACGGCTTCTTCTGTACCACGATCTTTTCTTAAATCAACAAGAGCGTTGTAATATCTACGTACAATTTCTTCGTAACTTGCTTTATATGCTGCGTCATTGTCAATAATACAATTACCTACCATATTTACGCCCATATCTGTTGGTGATTTATAGGGTGAATTGCCTTGTATTTTTTCGAATAACGTATTGAGCACAGGGAATACTTCAACATCACGGTTGTAGTTAATTGCTTGAATACCATACGCTTCTAAATGAAATGGATCAATCATATTGATGTCATTTAAATCAGCGGTAGCAGCTTCATAGGCTAAGTTAACAGGATGTTTTAATGGAATATTCCAGATTGGGAATGTTTCAAATTTAGCATATCCTGACTTAATCCCTCTTTTTGAATCATGATATAGTTGGGATAAACAAACTGCCATCTTACCTGATCCAGGCCCTGGTGCTGTTACAACAACTAACTCTCTTTCTGTTTCGATATAATCATTTAAACCATAACCTTCATCAGAAACGATATGGCTTACATTAGCGGGGTATCCTTGAATTGGATAGTGTAGGGCTACTTTAATGCCTAACCCTTCTAATTTCTTTTTGAATTGATCAGCAGTAGGTTGTTTAGCGTAATGTGTTATTACTACACTACCTACATAAAAATCAATACTTCTAAATGCGTCAATTAAACGAAGACAATCAAGATCGTAAGTAATACCTAAATCACTACGCACCTTGTTTTTCTCAATGTCATTCGCGCTTATTACGATAATTAGCTCTACTTTCTCTTTCATTTGTTCGAGCATCTTAACCTTACTATCTGGCATAAAACCTGGTAATACGCGAGCTGCATGGAAATCATCGAATAGTTTGCCGCCGAATTCTAGATAAAGCTTGCCACCAAATTGGGCAATTCTTTCCTCGATGTGTTTTGATTGCATCGAGATATACTTGTCATTATCAAATGCAATTTTTTTCATAGTTGATCTCCTCACAAACCTTTTTAATTATAGCAAATCATAGAGCATTATTCTATACAATTTACTTTTCATTTGGTACTTTATGGTATAGAATGAAAGTGTTAAAAAATTAGGAGGAAAATTTAATATGGTATTAGTATCAGCAACAGAAATGATTAAAAAGGCACATGAAGGCCACTATGCAGTTGGTGCATTTAACATCAATAACCTAGAATGGACTAAAGCAGTTCTTGCAGCAGCTGAAGAAGCTAAATCTCCAGTTATGCTTGGTGTATCTGAAGGTGCAGGAAAATACATGGCTGGTTACAAAACAGTTGTAGCTATGGTTAAAGAAGTACATGATTTCATGGGAATTACAGTTCCAGTTGCAATTCACTTAGACCATGGTTCATATGAAGGTGCAAAAGAAGCTATCGCTGCTGGATTTACTTCAGTTATGTTTGATGGTTCACACTATGGGTTTGAAGAAAACTTAGAAAAATCAAAAGAAATCATTGAACTTGCTCATTCAAAAGGTATCTCAGTTGAATGTGAAGTTGGTTCAATCGGTGGAGAAGAAGATGGTGTTGTAGGTATGGGTGAATTCGCAGATCCTCAAGAATGTGCTACTATCGCTAACTTAGGTGTAGACTTCTTAGCAGCAGGTATCGGAAATATTCATGGTAAATACCCTGCAAACTGGGCTGGTTTAAACTTTGATGTTCTTGGAAAAATTCAAGATGCTACAAATGGTAAACCACTTGTATTACATGGTGGTTCAGGAATTCCAGCTGATCAAGTAGCTAAAGCTATTTCATTAGGAGTTTCTAAAATCAACGTTAATACAGAACTTCAATTAGTATTTGCTGATGCAACTCGTGAATATATCGTTGCAGGTAAAGACCAAGAAGGTAAAGGATACGATCCTCGTAAACTATTAGCTCCAGGTGCTAAAGCAATCCAATCTAAAGTGGTTGCAATGATGAATCAATTTGGTTCAGCAAACAAAGCTTAATCAATAAATAAATAAACTTGAGGTGAAAACTTCAAGTTTTTATTTTGCTTAGACGACTAGAGAGAAGAAATGCAATAAGTTTTCCAATGTAGAAGTATTGTGATGAATAAAATATTAATTGGAATACTAGTTTTTCTAATGTTTGTTGGGGAGTTCGAAGAATACAGATGAAAAACAAATAAGTAAACTGACGCCTACATCTGAAAGTGAAGCAAGCATTAAACCTACCCAAGAATCTAAAAAAGAATCTGAATTTAAAGAAGTGATAATTAATAATTTTTTCATAATTATTATATATTTTGGAATCATTGTGTTAAACTATTGTATAGAAAGGGTGAAGCATAATGAAATTAGTTATTAGATTCTGTTCGATTAGAAGACGAATTAGCTCTGTACAAACAGGTATGATGAAACATTGTGCAGAGCTCAAATAAGATTCATCAAGTAATAGGTTGAGAACGTAATTTTTACGTATTTTCATATTACTTGAGAACTTCATTTTAAGTGCAAGCGATGGGCAATGTTGTTCGTCGTTTTATTTTGAAGAAATGGAGAGAAATTATGGAAAACAATTGGAAAAACAATACAGTGCGCTTTCTTAGTGCACAAACAATATCATTATTTGGATCATCACTAGTGCAATATGCCATCGTTTGGTATGTTACATTATCAACATCATCAGGACTGATGCTTACAATATCAACAATTTGTGGGTTTTTACCACAAATCTGTGTTTCCTTATTTGCAGGCTCATGGATTGATAAGTATGATCGTAAAAAATTAATTATGTTATCAGATAGTATGATAGCATGTGCAACATTATTTTTAGCGTTACTCTTTTTATCAGGAAACAAAAACATTTGGGTATTATTTATTGTACTTATGATTCGATCTGCTGGAACGGGGTTACAAACACCGGCAGTCAATGCGATATTACCTCAAATTGTACCTCAAGAGAATTTGATGAAAGTCAATGGCATATTGAGTACATGCAATTCAATTATGATGTTTTTATCACCTGCAATTAGTGGTGCTATTTTATCGGTATTTTCATTAGAAGTAACCTTATTTATTGATGTGATTACTGCAATTATAGGAGTTAGTATTACATCAACTGTTAAAGTTAAGAAATTAATTGATCAATTAAGTAATGAGAAAACAATGATTCAAAATATGAAAGAAGGATTTAGTTATGTTAAAAATAATAAGTTCATCTTAAACTTATTAATCTTTCAAATGGTATCGATGTTTATGATTAGTCCTTCAGCATTTTTAACACCTTTAATGATCGCAAGACGATTTGGTGATGAAGTGTGGCGCTTAACCGCAAGTGAAATGACATATAGTTTAGGGATGGTTCTAGGTGGAATATTAATCACGACATGGGGTGGATTTAAGAATCGATTGAATACTACGTTACTTGCAGGGACACTCTATGGTGTGTTTATGATTAGCCTAGGTGCATCACCATGGTTTTTATTGTATTTAATATTTAATACTTGTATTGGTTTAGTTAGCCCATGCTACAACACACCAATTACTGTATCAATTCAAGAAAGAGTTGAACAAAACATGCAAGGAAGAGTATTTAGTTTTATGCAAATAACAACGTCTTGTATGTTACCACTTGGGATGATGTTTTATGGACCCCTTGCAGATATCATTCCTGTTGAGGTGATACTTGTGGTTGCAGGGATTTTGGTGATTTGTTCAGCAGGAATATTTCATTTTAGTAAAGCGTTAAAAAATTAGGTTTTCTTATGTTATACTGTACCCATGAGTTTGGGAGGACAGGTATGAAAGCAGTTTTATTTGATATGGATGGCGTCTTAATTAATTCTGAGATTTTCTATATGGAAGGTACATTAGAATGGATGCGAGAATTAGGTTTTACAGGAACATTTGAAGAAGTGTGCGAAATAATTGGTACAACAATGCAAGTAACTTATGAAATGATTGTGGATATGTTAGACAATCAGTATTCTATAGAATTTGTTCAAGAGAAAAACGAAACTTATTTTAAGAATCACCCTTTACAATATGAAACAATTGCAAAGCCAGGAGCAATTAACTTACTTAAACGTTGTAAAGAACTTGGTTTAAAATTAGCACTATGTTCATCATCAAGTTCAAAAAGTATTGATGCAGCGGTGAAAGGTTGTGGTTTTGAACCTTATCTTGATTTCATTGTAAGTGGAGAACAATTTAAACAAAGTAAACCAAATCCTGAAATTTATCTTCATGCAGCAGAGGTTTTGGGATTAAACCCTACAGATTGTGTTGTTGTTGAAGACTCACAATATGGAATAGAAGCTGGGAAATCAGCAGGGATGAAAGTTATTGCACTTTGTGATCACCGTTTACACAATAAACAAGATGAAGCCGATATCATTGTTGACCACTTAGATGAAGTCAAGGAACTCATTGAGAAGTGGGTTTAGAAATGATACAATAACTTCGTGAAATGAGGAATACTATGGAACAAGTAATAAAAATTGAAGGTGGACATTTATTAAATGGTGAAGTAAGAATAAGTGGTTCTAAAAACGCAACAGTTGCACTAATACCTGCAGCTATACTTGCAAAGGGACCAGTAACAATAGTAGGTGTTCCAAATATATCAGATGTTGAGTCATTATCGACACTTTTAAATGAGTTAAATGTATCGGTAATTCATAAATCAAAAGATCATATTATTATTGATCCTACAAATATGGAAAATAAGCCATTGGATCATAGAGCAGTTACAAAACTTAGAGCTTCTTATTATTTCATGGGAGCATTGCTTGGGAAATATGGTGAAGTAAAGATGAAAATGCCTGGAGGATGTTATTTAGGCCCTCGTCCAATTGATTTACATCTTAAAGGATTTGAAGCTTTAGGAGCTCAAATTGAATATGTTGAAGGTAGTTACCTCATTAAAGCTGATAAATTGGTTGGTGCAAAAATATTTTTAGATGTTTCTTCAGTTGGAGCTACAATTAATATTATGATGGCTGCGGTTTATGCTGAAGGTAGAACAACAATTGAAAATGCTGCAAAAGAACCAGAGATTATTGATGTAGCAACTTTATTAAATAAAATGGGTGCTCAAGTTCGTGGAGCTGGAACCAATGTAATTACTATTGATGGTGTTGAAGACTTAGGTGGATGTTTCCATGAAATTATTCCAGATCGCATTGAAGCGGGAACATTTATTGTAATGGCTGCAGCTGCTGCAGAGAAAATGAAAATATCTAATATTATCCCTCAGCATTTAGAGAGTTTATTATCAAAACTTCAAGAAATGGGAGTTAAGATGGATGTGGATGTCGATTGTGTTACTGTTGAAAAATCAGATAAGTTAAAAGCAGTCGATATTAAAACACTTCCTTATCCAGGATTTGCAACAGATCTTCAACAACCACTAACTGCCCTACTAACACAAACAACAGGTGATTCTACAGTAAAAGAAACAATTTATCCAGAACGATTTAAGCATTGTACTGAATTACAACGGATGGGTGCAGATATTGAAGTTGGACAAGGCTTAAGTGTGATTCATGGACCTACAAAATTATATGGTGATAGTGTAACTGCAACGGATTTAAGATGCGGAGCAAGTTTAGTTATTGCAGGGTTAATCGCGGATGGCGTAACTGAAATTCATGATGTAAATCATATTGATCGTGGATATGATGATTTAGATGGCAAATTAAAGCAACTCGGTGCTGTGATTTGGCGTGAAGAAATAGAATAAATAATAAATGAGAAAACTTCTTACAATATGTAAGGAGTTTTTTGTATGACGATAATGTTTATTGAAACGTGTTATAATGAAAAAAACAAGGGAGAAGCAAATGAAAAAACTAATTTCGATGAGTGTTGTGTTTTTATTAGTTTTAACAGGATGTAATGCTGTGCGATTAAAAGAAGTCATTGATAAAAATATCCCTAAAGAAACCTCTAAATTAATTGATACAATTATTATTGAAGATCGAGAAACAGAAGTTTATGAATATATGTTTGGGGAAGGGACAGTCTATATTCAATTGAAACAAGGCATTATTTCTTATGGACCTGGAGAACAATTGGGAAGTATTCAATCAAAAGATGGAATCCATTATTACTATTTGGATCAATTCTCTTCGTATAATATTTATGAAGATGGAAAACTGATTGTACCTGAACAAACCATCTCCTGTATGAAGGGTAAAGGAGAAGCAAGTATTTATAAATTAAATGCTGAGAAAGATTTAATGGCTTATGATAAGTCTCTTGAAAGTAAAGATGCAATGATTCAAGTGAGTATTGCTGATATCGAAGGAAAAAGTAAATGGCTAGATGATGCAACTTATGATCCTTATAAAGTATTAGAGCTTATTCAAAGTTATGAAGAAATTTTTCCTGAGGAAGAATCGATTCGAGTTAATAATGAAAGACAGTTTATATATTTCGCTAGAGCGGAGAGTCATTTTAATAAAAAATACGGGTGTTTTGAAGAAGATGCATATAGTATTAATTTATTGTTAGATAAAAATAATTATGGAATATTAGAAGTACAAAACGGCATCTATGACTTAAACATAAAGTATTATCAATTAAACGAAAAACAAATAGAAGAATTTATTAGAATTATAAATAGTTCTGAAATCATAAATTAAAATGTGAGAATTATTTTAAAATAATTACACAATTAATACACAATCGATAGGTATAATGAGGAAATAAGGAGAAATGATATGAAAAAGATATTCTTAATTCTAATTTCATTATTTTTGATTTTAGGTTGTTCTAGCCCTAGAAAAGAGAAAACAGAAGCTGTATTTGAAGAAATACCAATACAATATATCAATAATCATGATAAATTGAACTTTGATATAGGTGATGTATCACCACTTGTAAAGGTGAAGATAACATCAACAAATTCGATTGAACTCACAAAAGAAGATATTGAGGTAATTATGGATATGGCAAATTGTAAAGCTGGAAATACGGAATGCGAAATCATTTTAGGGTATCAATATCTCAATGATGTAATTTGCAGTGATTGTCTTGTGGAGATTGAACCAAAAAGTCTTAAATTAGCAATTAAATAGGCGTTTTTTTAAAGAAAGATTAAGTGTTGATTTCTTTGAAATGTCATGATATTATGTATAAGCACTTACTTTAAACTGATAAGAAGTTTAAGGCGGAAGGAGATAAAAACTATGAAACAAGGAATTCATCCAGAATACAACAAATGTAAAGTTGTATGTACAAGTTGCGGAAATGAATTTGAAACAGGTTCAACTAAGAAAGAAATCAAAGTGGATACTTGCTCAAACTGCCATCCTTTCTATACAGGAAGACAACGTTTCGCTGCTGCTCAAGGACGTATTGAAAAGTTCAATAAGAAATTTGGCATGAAGAAAGAAGATTAATTCTTCTTTTTTTTATTATTTGACACTCACGTAACGTTATAGTTTATGATAGTAATAGAAGGAGGAATACAATGAATGCAAAAGAAATTGCTAACTTAACAGGGATAAGTGTCCGGACACTACACCATTATGATCAGATTGGATTGTTATGTCCTTCTCGTAACCCGGGAAATGGATATCGAGAGTACAGCGAAGAAGATGTCGACATTCTTCAACAAATCTTATTCTTTAGACAATGTGGATTCTCTCTTTCAAAGATACAAAGTTTGATCAGTAGTTCTGAATTTAATCGAGTAAAAGCATTTGAGATACAACGCAAGGCATTAGAATTCGAAAAGAAACGTATCGAGAAGATGATTGCACTACTTGATAAAACAGTAAAACATGGAGGAGTAATGACGATGAAAGAAAAATTAGAAGATTTTGACTTTTCAAATAACCCTTATGAAGAGGAAGCGATTCGTTTGTGGGGTAAAGAAAAAGTTGAGCAAAGCAAAAACTATATTATGAATTTATCAAAACAAGACCAAGATGAGATTACAAACAAAATGGATCAATTATTTAAAGATTTAGCCAAAATAAAAAATGAAGATCCAGAATCAGAAATAGCACAAAGAGAAATAGATAAAATGTATGAGCAGATGAATGCGAATTTTGGATACCATTATTCAATAGAGGCTTTTAAAAACCTTGGTCAAATGTATGTATCTGATCAGCGATTCACAAAGAATATAGACAAATATGGAGAAGGTTTAGCACTATTCTTATCCAAGGCTATGCTTGTTTACGCAAACAATAAATAGACCAATGCTCGAAGAAACTGAATTATTCAGTTTCTTTTATTTTGAGATAATAGTTGACTATGTCAACTATTGGCGTATAATGATTTTTGTTAAAAGGAGAAATGATATGATTAAGAAACTAAGTTTAATGTTTTTGAGTTTATGTCTTTTATGCATAAGTGGATGTGCAACAAAACAGTTTGAAAGAGGAACCTTCACGGAAGGTGTTTATAAAAATACATTCTTTGAATTAGAACTAAATTATCCAACAAATTGGGTGGAAACAGGTAAAGATTCAGTAGCTTTCCTGTATGGGTGTCAGCTTGTTGAGGGTGAGGAATGGATGGAAACCTTTGAAGAATGCAAGAGTGCCCAAAATACAAATTATTTTTGGGATTTAGCATTAGAATCCAATGAAGGGAAGAATTTTAGTGGCATTTTAATTGAAGATACATCAACTCGTTCAAGCAAACCAACAATTGAGGATGTTCTTGCAGAGCAAGTAGAAGCTGCGAAAAAATGGGCTGGTGATGATGTTGTAGTATCGGATATGAAGGATTTAACGATAGATGGTAAAATCTTTAAAATGTTTACTTATGAGGCAAAAACAGCTTCGAACTCAGAGGATTCTTATTTTGGGATGAATGCAGTTCGAATTGAAAAAGATTATGTAATTATTTTGACATTAACGGTGAATTCGGATAATCCTGCAGAATTTGAGGAAGCTATGAAAATTTTCAGTAATATTGAATAAATGTAAGAATCCATGAAAATGGATTTTTATTTGTTTAAGCGCTTTAAATCATTCTCAATAAGCACTGACTGTGATAGAATAGTAAAGGAATTTTATAGAAGGGGTATCAAGTATGAGTATGATGTATAATCAATATCGCCCAGGATGGGTAGAAGTAATTGCAGGCTGTATGTTTGCGGGAAAAACAGAAGAATTAATTCGTAGAATTAAGGTGCTTGAATTTGCGAAAAAGAATATATTGGTAATTAAACCAGCAATCGATAATCGTTATAGTGATAATCAAGTTGTATCACATGCAGGTAGTAAGGTAGATAGTATTGTCGTTAATTCATCACAAGAAATCTTAGATCATGTAACAGAAGAAACAGATGTTATTGCGATTGATGAAGTACAATTCTTTGATGAAGGAATTGCGGAAGTTTGCGATTACTTAGCTAAAAAAGGAAAACGTGTAATGTGTGCAGGACTTGATACAGATTTTAAAGGTGAACCTTTTGGTATGATGTCGATTCTTATTACTGAAGCAGAATTTGTTACAAAGTTAACAGCTGTGTGTAATAAGTGTGGTTCACCGGCAACAAGAACACAACGTTTAGTTGACGGTTTACCAGCAAGCTATCATGATCCATTAATTTTAGTGGGTGCATCTGAAAGTTATGAAGCACGTTGCAGGCACTGTCATGAAGTAAAAGATAAACCATCTAAATTAGGATTGTAGCGGGGATGAGTATGAGGGGAAAATGTTGTTGAGTTTTATTTAAATAAGATTGAGTAGTAAAAACAAAAGGAGGATTTACAATGAGTGCAATTATAGAGCGTCTTCAAAAGATTGAAGATCGTTATAATGAAATAAATGATTTACTGATAAGTGATGAGATTATTTCTCAGCCTAAATTAATGGGTAAACTTGCAAAGGAACAAGCAGGTTTGAAACAAGCAGTAGATGCATATGAAGAATTAAAATCACTGAATTCAAGAATTGATGAAGCACATCAGTTACTAAAGGAAGATGATCATGAAATTAAGGAAATGGCGCATTTGGAAATTGAAGAATGTGAACCACTAAGAGAAGAATTATTAGAAAAAATTGAAGTGTTATTGATACCTAAAGATCCAGTTGATGACAACAATGCAATTGTTGAAATTCGTGGAGCAGCAGGTGGCGATGAAGGCAATATTTTTGCGGGTGATTTATATCGTATGTATGCTCGTTATGCAGAAACACAAGGATGGAAGACTGACATCATTGAAATGATGGAAGCTGAAGCTGGAGGATTTACCTTGGTATCATTTATCGTAAAAGGTGATGGTGCTTATGGTCAACTTAAATTTGAAAGTGGATCACACCGTGTACAACGTGTTCCAAAGACAGAAACACAAGGGCGTATTCATACTTCAACGGCAACAGTTTTAGTAAGCCCTGAAATTGCAGAAGACGAATATGAATTGAATATGAATGACATAGAAATTGAAACAATGCGTGCAAGTGGTGCGGGTGGACAACACGTTAATAAAACTGACTCAGCAGTTCGTATTACTCATATTCCTACAGGGATATTTGTTAAGTGTCAAGATGGACGTAGTCAAATCGAAAACCGTGCTACAGCATTAAATACAATACGTGCTAAAGTTTATGCAGAAATGAAACGTATTGAAGATGAAGCAAAAGGTAAAGAGCGTAAAAGCAAACTTGGTACTGGAGATCGTTCAGAAAAAATTCGTACATACAACTATCCACAAAATCGTGTAACGGATCATCGTATTGGATTAACAATTACCCAACTTGATCGCATCATGGAAGGTAAAATGGATGATGTTATTGCAGGGTTATTACAAGAAGAACAAAGACAAAAGTTGGCAGGAGAAAATTAATGCCAACTTTTAAACAATTATTGCATGAGTATTCACTTCAATGTGATCAACTCGATTTACCTGAACAAACTGCATTAACCTATCTTGTGGAATTGACTCAACAAAAGCGTATTGATTTGTATATGAAATTTGATCAAGAAGTTCCAAGTGATGTTTTAGAAAGTTTTGAGATAGGAATGAAACGAATTTTAAATCATGAACCAATGCAACATGTTTTGGGTTACTCTTGGTTTTATGGTTACAAGTTTAAAGTCAATTCAAATGTATTAATTCCAAGACCTGAAACAGAGGAATTAGTATCGTACATTTTATCGCGAGTTGATGAAATGTTTCCGCAACAAAATATTAGTGCAGTGGATATTGGAACGGGTAGTGGAGCAATCGCGATTAGTGTTTCGAATGAAGAGGAGCATATAAAAATGTATGCAACTGATATAAGTGAAGAAGCAATTGAAGTTGCAAAACAAAATGCTATGGATAATGAAGCGAATGTAGAATTCTTTGTAGGAGATATGCTAGCACCAATAATTGATCTTGGAATAAAAGTGGATGTACTTATAAGTAATCCTCCCTATATTCCATCACATGAAGCATTAGAAACATCTGTCATTGATTATGAACCGCACGTTGCATTATTCGGTGGTGAAGATGGGCTCAAGTTCTATCGTACTATTTTTGAAAATTGTCAAAAAATTCTTAATGAAAAAGCATTTATGGCTTTTGAAATGGGATGGGATCAAAAGACAGTCATGTTAAATCTTGTCAAAGAGTATTTACCTAATGCAGAAGCAGAAGTACTACAAGATATAAATGGTAAAGACAGAATGTTGTTTGTTTACTTTAGATAAATGAAAAAAAGACCGTGAGGTCTTTTTCTATTTAATTGGATGAACACCAACTGTAATTTCTTCTAATACATTTAGTAATACATTAACAGTAGATAAAGAAGTAAACATGGTAATTCCGTTTTCTACTGCAGTACGACGTATAATCGCTCCATCGCATTGCGAGTGATTACTTTCTGATGAAACAGTATTTACAACATATGTAATATGTCCACCTCGCAATGAATCAATTATTTCATTTGATCCATCACTAATTTTTTGTCTGATTCGAGTTTTAATTCCATTTCGTTTTAAGAACTCTGCAGTACCATAAGTTGCTTCTATGTTAAATCCTAATTTATAGAAACGTTTAATCAAAGGTAATGCTGCATACTTTGTAGAATCTGAAATAGTTACAAATACAGTTCCATAATTGCATACTGTTGAACCACTAGCTTGAAGTGCTTTGTATAAGGCTCTATTCATGTTGTCATCATATCCAATAACTTCTCCAGTGGATTTCATCTCAGGAGATAAGACAGCATCTAAACCAACAATTTTTGCAAATGAGAATGTAGGAACTTTAACATACCAACGATGACCAATAGGTTGAGTAAATGTTCCATATCCTTGACTCTTCAGTGATTGTCCAAGCATTACTTTTGTTGCGATATTGGATACTGGTATAGCAGTAACTTTTGAAAGGAATGGAACAGTTCTTGATGATCGAGGATTGACTTCAATTACATAAACATTTTCGTTTTCATCAACAATAAATTGTATGTTGAATAAACCTTTAATTCCAAGTCCTAAACCAAGCTTATTTGTGTAGTAGGTAATAAGTTCTTTTGTTTTATTGGATATGGACATTGTTGGATATACGCTAATGGAATCACCAGAATGAACTCCAGTTTCTTCAACATGCTCCATAATACCAGGGATAAAGACATCGACACCATCGCAAATAGCATCTACTTCTAATTCTTTTCCTACGATATATTTATCAACAAGAACAGGTTGTTTTTCATCAACTTGAACAGCAGTTAGCAAATATGTTTTTAACTGGTTATCATCGTTTACAATTTGCATTGCACGTCCTCCAAGTACATAGCTAGGGCGTACAAGTACTGGATAACCAATCATATTTGCAATCTTTAATCCATCTTCAATTGTGTGTACTGCTTTTCCATTGGGTTGAGGAATTTGTAATTGATTCATTACTTTTTCAAAAGCATCTCTATTCTCAGCTTTCTCTATCGCTTCTAAATCACTTCCAAGAATTTGAACATGGCACGCTGTTAATTTCTCTGCAAGATTCACAGCGGTTTGTCCACCAAGAGTAACAATGACACCTATCGGTTTTTCACGATCAATAACATTCATTACATCTTCAAGAATAAGGGGTTCAAAATATAACTTATCGGCAATCGTAAAATCAGTAGATAAAGTTTCTGGATTGTTATTGATGATAATGGCTTCATATCCAAGTTCTTTGATTGCCCAAATGGCGTGAACAGTTGAATAATCAAATTCAACTCCTTGACCTATACGAATTGGACCACTTCCTAAAACGATGACTTTTTTATTATCGGTTACATGGTTTTCATCACTACTTGAATAAGTTGAGTAAAAATAAGGTACATAGTTTTGTTTGTGTTTGAAGTTATCAACAATTCTATAATTTGGATAAATTTGATTCTTCTTTCTTAATTGGTATACTTCGATATCACTTAGTCCCCAACATGATCCAATGTAACTATCTGCGATAGAAAATTGTTTAGCTTCTTGTAATAAATCTAAATTATTTTTAGATGCTTGTAGCTTCTTTTCAAAAGTAACAATATTTTCTATTTTTTGAATAAAGAATTCTGTAATTTTTGTAGCTTCTGCAATTTCTTTTGTATTTGCACCTTTGCGTAGTGCTTCAAACAATGCAAAGATACGATCATCTGTTGGTATAACAATATAAGATAGAAGCTCTTCTTTACTCATTGTAATAAACTTATTAGAAACAGGATATGGTGAACCAACTTCTAATCCACGTAGTGCTTTAAGTAATGCTTCTTCCACAGTAACACCTAAACTCATGACCTCACCAGTGGCTTTCATTTGTGTTGATAAAGTATTGCTTGCATGTTGGAATTTATCAAATGGGAAACGAGCAACTTTACAAACAATATAATCAATTGCTGGTTCTAAAGATGCTGCAATTCCACTAATATCAATTTCATCAAGAGTATAGCCTACTGCAATTTTTGCAGTGACGCGTGCAATTGGATAAGCAGTAGCTTTTGATGCAAGTGCACTTGAACGACTAACTCGGGGGTTAACTTCGATTAAAAAATAGTTGGATGTATTTGGTTCTAATGCGAATTGAACATTGCACCCTCCTTCAATTTTTAACTCTTGGATTATTTTCAAAGCACTTTGTTTTAAGATGGTATATTGTTTACTTGATAATGTAAGGCAGGGTGCAAAAACAATAGAGTCTCCTGTATGAATACCTACAGGATCCATATTTTCCATATCACATATTGCAATGGCTTTGTTTGTTTTATCACGCATAACTTCGAATTCTATTTCTTGGTAGCCTTTAATACTTTTCTCTACTAAAACTTGATGAGTTGGGCTCAGTGATAATGCGTGTTTCATGAGTTCAATGAATTCTTCTTTCGTATCAACGAATCCACCGCCGGTTCCGCCTAGCGTAAAAGCAGGGCGTAGAACAAGAGGGTAGCCAATCTCTTCTGCAGCAAGAATACCTTCCTCTAAATTATTCGCAATCTTAGATGCAATAACAGGTTCATTGATAGATACACACATTTCTTTAAAGCATTCTCTATCTTCTGCTTTTTGAATTGATTCGATGGATGTACCTAGAATCTCTACTTGGCATTCTTCAAGAATACCTTTGTTATGAAGTTGCATAACAAGATTTAAACCAGTTTGTCCACCAAGACCTGGAACAATTGCATCTGGTCTTTCCATACGGATGATTCTTGCAACATACTCAAGGGTTAAAGGTTCCATGTACACTTTATCTGCCATGTTGGTATCTGTCATAATTGTAGCGGGATTAGAATTGATAAGAACAACTTCATATCCCTCTTCTTTCAAAGCTAAGCAAGCTTGAGTACCTGCGTAGTCAAACTCAGCAGCTTGACCAATAATAATTGGACCTGAACCGATAACTAATACTTTTTTAATGTCTTCTCTTTTTGGCATAATTTTACCTCCCGTGTGCAATTAATTTTCCAAAAAAAAACTGATAACAAATGTTAACAGTTTTAGGAATAATAAAATGAATAAATAGGAAAGATAGCAAGAGATGAGTTAGTTTTTCTTAAAGTAACCAACATTGTCATAGCCATACCTCCCGTGTATTCTATGTTAATTTTAAAGATGTTTGAGCAAAATGCAAGAAGAAATATTAAATATAAGTAAAATAATCATACTTGATAGCAAAATGTAGTCGTGACTCTTTGGGAAACTATGATAAAATAGTTGTAATGTGAGGCGATATAATGAGTAAGGTAATTTCAATAAAAGATTGGAAAACTGCGAGTGAAATTGTAAGACAAGGTGGACTTATTGCATTTGCAACGGATACAGTTTATGGTTTAGCTTGTCGCTATGATAATGAAGATGCGCAAGAAAGATTAATTCATTGCAAAGGAAGACCTGAAGAAAAACCATTTCCACTTGTTGTAGGCAGTTTAGAACAATGTGAAACTCTATGTAAACTGGATGAGCGATCCAGAAAAATATTTAATGCGTTTCTTCCAGGAGCACTAACGCTAATTCTTAAAAAGAAAGAAAGTGTTCCAAATAGAGTTAATCAGGGAAAAGATACCTTAGCGATTCGCATGATTGAAGGTGAAGGAATTAGTGAACTAATACAAGATGTAGGAGTTCCTTTATTTCTAACTAGCGCTAATTTATCGGGGGAACCAGTTTGCTTAGATGCAAATGAAGTAGAGGTTCGATTAGGCGATAAGCTAGATTGTATACTGGATGGAAAACATCGTGATGCTCAAGCAAGCACCATACTAGATTGTACACAAAGTGAGTTGGTTGTACTAAGACAGGGACCAATTACATTAGAAGATATAATAAATAAAATTGGAGGATAGAAAAATGAAAGACTTAGAAATTTTAAATGCATTAGACCTTGAAACCCAAAGACAACGCCACAATATTGAATTAATCGCGTCTGAAAACTTTGTATCAAGAGATGTACGTGAAGTTACAGGTTCAATTCTAACGAATAAATATGCTGAAGGATACCCGGGTAAACGTTATTACGGGGGTTGCGTAGATGTAGATATTATTGAAAATATCGCAAGAGATCGTTTGTGTAAACTTTTTAATGCAGAGCATGCAAATGTTCAACCTCATTCAGGGTCTCAAGCAAACATGGCTGTTTATATGACAGTGCTAAATCCTGGTGATAAAGTACTGGGTATGGATTTAAGTAGTGGAGGACATTTAACACATGGGCATAGCTTAAACTTCTCTGGTAAACTCTATGAATTTCATAGTTATGGTGTCGACAAAGAAACAGAAATGATTGACTATGAAGATGTTTTAAGAGTGGCAAAAGAAGTAAAACCACAAATGATAGTATGTGGTGCAAGTGCTTATCCTCGTGAAATAGATTTTGCTAAATTCAAAGAGATTGCAGATGAAGTGGGCGCTTACCTTATGGTGGATATGGCGCATATTGCAGGATTGGTTGCAACAGGACATCATATGTCACCCGTGCCTTATGCAGACTTTGTAACAAGTACAACACACAAAACATTAAGAGGACCACGTGGCGGTATTATTTTATGTAAAGAAAAATATGCAGCTGCATTAGATAAAACGGTATTCCCTGGAATTCAAGGTGGACCATTGATGCATGTCATAGCTGGAAAAGCAGTGTGTTTCTATGAAGCGTTGGATCCATCATTTCATGACTACATTGAACAAGTTGTAGTCAATTGTAAAGCATTATCAGATGAATTAACGAAAGAAGGATTTAGAATTGTTACTGGTGGTACAGATAATCACTTAATACTTGTTGATGTTAAATCAATTGGTATGACAGGTAAAGAAGCTGAAAAATTATTAGATGAAATTAATATCACTTGTAATAAGAATACGATACCTTTTGACACTGAGAAACCATTTGTAACAAGTGGCATTCGTTTAGGGACTGCAGCTATGACTACAAAAGGGTTCAAAGAAGAAGAGTTCAAGCAAGTCGGAAGATGGATTGCCGATGTTTTGAAGAACCCATCAGAGGACAATATTGCGAAAGTAAAACAAGAAGTAGTAGAACTTACTGAGAAATTTATCTTCGAATAAAACAGATTTTAATCTGTTTTTTTAATATTTAGGTAATAGGGAGAAGGGGAAAAGATATGTTAGAAGAAGTCATTTACAAATTAGTTATTATTTCGAAAAGTTGTGCAATTCAAGAAATGATGACAAAATTTATTGATACAAATAAAATAAGATTAGAAACTTCAAGTGCATTTTCCAATGTGTTGTTTGAAGAGTACGATGGGTTTATTTTTGATGGGTTAACTGTATTGCCTCAAGATAAAATGAAACAATTGAGTGCGATGACATCAGCACTTATTGCAACTGAAGATGAGATGAAACAACTATTGAGTATTCATTCAAATTGTAGTGATTTACTTTTTTGGATTGATGCAAAAACAGAAGATTTATTTGAGTTTCAAATGAATCAATTTATGAATCAATTCAAAAAAAATAAAGAAGATGAAGTATATCAAATCTTTTTGAATACGTTAATAGACAGTGTTCCGGATTTAATTTGGTTTAAAGATTTAAGAGGCTCCCATTTAAAGATTAATGATGCATTTTGTAAGGCGGTAGGAAAAACAAAAGAGCAATGTGAAAATCGTGGGCACTATTATATTTGGGATATTGAGCCAGATGAGTATGCAGATGGTGAATATGTTTGTCTTGAAACGGAACAAGAAGTTATTGAACGAGGAGAAACATGCTTATTTGATGAAAAGGTATTGAGTAAAAGTGGACTTCGCCAATTCAAAACTTACAAGTCTCCTTTATATGACAAGAAACATAGAATGTTTGGTACTGTAGGTATTGCAAAGGATGTTACTGACTTACAAAATATAGGACAAGAAATGGAAATCATCTTGGAAAGTATTCCATTTGCTACACTTGTTGTAGATCATTTAGGCAATAGTGTTTATAGTAACATTAAATTCAATGAATATTTTTCACTAACAACAGAAGAATTAACTAAAACCACTTATACAAGCTTTTGTAAAAATATATTAGGGATGTCAGTTGAAGAACTTGAGAATACTACATTAACAGAAGTAACACTTAGTCAGCATAACAAAACAAGAGTGTATCGAATTCAGCAACAAAGTATTACAGATATTTTCGGTAATCACTTTGGACATTTCTTCATTGCCTTGGATGTAACAAAAGAAAGTCAACTTCAAAACGAAATTATGGAGAATGCAAATACAGATTTCTTAACTGGTTTGTACAATCGTAGATTTCTTTATGAAAGAATTACAAATGAAATTAAAGTTAAACCTCTATGTGTTGTCTATTTTGATTTAGACAAATTTAAAAATATAAATGATACTTATGGTCATCAAGAAGGAGATAGAGCACTCATGCTTATGGCTGCATTACTCCGAGAATATTTTGAAGAGGCTGTGGTAACACGAGTAGGTGGAGATGAGTTTGTTGTTACATATTTTGATGGGTTCAATCTTGATGAAGTAGAAAAAGATGTTAAGTATTTTATTAATTATATAGAGGAAGAATTTAAGAAAGATGATCATTTTAAATTGCTTTCAACTTGTGCTGGAATTGCGACTAATGATAATTTAAATGCGAAAACAGATATTTTGATTTTGCATGCAGATAAAGCTCTTTATGAAGCAAAATCAATAGGTAAATCGCAATGCCGTGTTTACAAAGATAATCAATAAAATTGTAGTAAAGAAAGTTAGAGAACCTTACACAAACAGTGTGAGGTTTTTTTAATGCAACAAATTATAAAAGAATTTTTGTTGACCAACGAGATAGATTTAACTATAATAGACCGTATAGTCTATAATAGTGGAGGGTATATGAAAAAAGAACAAAAAACAATAATCACTAAAAATAAAATTATGGCTAAAGCACTTGAAGAATTCGGAGAAAATGGGTATTTGGGAACTTCGCTTAATACCATATGCAAAGAGGGTATTTCAAAAGGATTACTTTACCATAACTTTGAAAGTAAAGATGTATTATATCTAGAGTGTGTTAAGGAATCATTTGATAAATTAATCACATACATAAAAAATCAAGAAATTGGTACAGATCCAAAAAAATATATGGAGGCTCGTTTGCAATTTTTTCAAACGTATCCAAATCATGGAAGAATATTTTTCGAGGCGATTTTGCAACCGCCACATCAATTGAAAAAAGAAATTGAATTGATTAAAGAACAATTTGATCAACTCAATATTCAAATTTATCAAGGGATCTTATCGACCCTTACATTGCGAAAAGGTGTTACAAAAAAGAATGCAATGAATTATTTTTCGATTATGCAAGCGATGTTCAATGGTTATTTTAGTAGTCCAACATATCAAAGCTTATCGCAAGATGAATGGGTGATGATGCATGAGGATTATTTATTGAAGATGATTGATTTTATGTTGTACGGAATAGCAAATAGGGGGTAGAAAAATGATATTAAATTGGATAGTAAGTATTGGGTTTGCCTATGTGGTAGGGAAACTAGTATCAAAAATAAAATTACCAGCAATTTTGGGTTGGTTAATTGCGGGGATGATAATTGGTCCAAATGCTTTTGGATTGATGTCTAATGAACTAATGCATGTTTCTTGGTATGAAACAATTTTGCATGTATTAGAATGTGCGGTTGGTCTAATGATAGGAAGTGAATTGGTCTGGAAGCAAATCAAAAAAAGTGGAACATCATTGATAATTACGACACTGACACAATCACTAGGTACATTTATTCTTGTATCACTTGTTTTTGCGCTGATATTCTATGTGATGAATTTGCCAATTTATCTTGCTTTTGTATTTGGAGGGATTGCACTTGCAACCGCTCCTGCTCCTGCATTATCCATTGTTAGAGAATATAAGACAGATGGTCCAGTAACTAAAACACTTATTCCAATGGCTGCTTTGGATGATATTGTGGGTGTTGTCGTCTTTTTTACAGTCATAGCGTTTGTAGCTCGTTCTATTTCAGGACAACCTATGCCACTCTATATGATTCCAGTCATGATTTTATTACCACTTGTAATAGGTGTGATTACCGGGATTCCTACTGGATTTTTATTAAAGAAAAGTCACTCAAAAGGAAGCAATTTAGCAATTTTGATTATGATGATTTTAGTGACTGCTGGTGTTGGGTATTTCTTCAATGAAGTTGTTATGCCATCACCTGTTTTAAACTTTATGTTGATGGGGATGTCTTTTTCTGCGGCATTTTCTAATATTGTGCCAAGTAAACAGTTGCATAAAGTTCTACAAGATTTCAACCCAATTTTAGGGATATCAATGATTATTGTTATTTTGAATTTAGGTGCACCTTTGGATTATAAAGCAGTTTTTGGTGCAGGATTATTTACAGTGGTTTATATTGTGGTACGTGCAATAGGAAAATATACAGGAGCACGAGTTGGTGCAACCTTAACAAGAATGCCGGTTACAGTACAAAAATATTTGGGTTTTACACTTCTTCCTCATTCTGGAGTTTCTCTTATTTTTACTGGTATTGCGGTCTCTGTACTACAAGGACCTGCACCAGAGGAAGCAGTAATTATCCAAGGTACAATTGCAGCTGCGGCTGTTATAAATGAGATTATTGCAGTAATTGCAGCGAAAAAAGGATTTGAATTAGCAAATGAATTTAATCAATCACAAAGTGATGGAATTTTGCTTGATTAACGCACTTTCATTTTTAATGAAAAATTACTTAGGAATATAGTATATTTCGCATATACAATTATAGAACTTTAGATATGTAAATGTTATAATTACAAAGAATGAAAGAAGAGGGAAATATAATGTTAAATGTAATGAATCACCCTTTGATAACGCATAAACTTGCACAAATGAGAAAAGTTGAAACGGGAACAAAAGATTTTCGCCAAAACTTAGATGAAATTGCAGGGTTAATGGCTTATGAAATTTGTCGTGACTTACCAGTAAAAGAAGTAACGGTGATGACACCGGTTTCTGAATGTAAAACTTTTGAATTATCAAAAGAAATAGTTTTAGTTCCAATTCTAAGAGCTGGACTTGGATTAGTGAATGGGATTACCGATTTAATTCCAACAGCTAAAGTAGGATTTATTGGGTTGTATCGTGATGAAGAAACTTTGATGCCTCATGAATATTTCGCAAAATTCCCAAGCACAATGCCAGATGCAGTGACTATGGTATTAGATCCAATGCTTGCGACTGGGGGAAGTGCAGTAGCTGCAATTGAAAATATCAAAAAAAGAGGAGCTAAAATTATCAAACTTGTTTGTTTAGTTGGTGCACCAGAAGGTGTTAAGGCAGTTGAAGAAGCACATCCAGATGTTGATATTTATTTGGCGGCTTTAGATGAAAAACTAAATGAAAAAGGATACATCGTTCCAGGCTTAGGTGATGCTGGAGATAGAATTTTCGGAACAAAATAATGAAAAGCATTGCTCAAGCGTTGTCACTTGGATTTACAATTATCGCAAATATTGGTTTAGGTACACTGGTTGGCTATGGCTTAGATGTATGGTTAGGCACCAAACCAATTTTTATGATTATTGGAATACTATGTGGAACAGTTAGTGCGTTTTTGACGCTTTATGCAATGGTGGTGAAAAAATGAATATTGAAATTAGTAAAACAATAAAACCAACATTAATTCTATGTGGGGTTGTGATGGTTATTGGTTTATTCTTTGGTTATCGATTTAGTTTAGGTGTTTTAGTAGGAACCATTATTTCTATTCTTCATTTGTATCGATTAGAAAGAAATATTACACTTGGATTAGAAAACAAAAAGAAAATTGGTGGATGGATATTTATGTTTCTAACAGATTTAATTCTGTTGGCGATTCCACTTATGCTTGCTGTTGTATTACCACAATTCTTTGATTTTATTGGTGCAGCTGTAGGCTTATTGTTGAATAAAGTAATTATTTATTCAATGAATTTAAGAAGAAAGGAGTGAAAAATTGATTGGAACAATTCATTTAACGCTTCAAAAAGAAGTTCCTTATATCATCCTAATCGTTGCACTCTTATGTGTTTCGTTTGTATGGATAGGGAATAAAATCAAGAAGACTGATCCACTTGAAAAACCAAAAGGTATTGTAATGCTTGCTTGCTGGTTAGTTGAACTGATTGACAATACAGTTGGAAGTACCGTTGACAAAAAACATGTTAGACGACTTGCACCTTATATTGGAACGATTGCGATTTACATTTTCTTATCAAACATAAGTGGCTTATTTGGAATCTTTACACCAACACAAAATTATAGTGTAACCCTTACCTTGGCGCTTATTACTTGGATTATGATTCAGTATACAAGTATAAAAGAAAATGGATTTAAAGCTTATTTGCATGGGTATATTGAGCCCTTTGCATTTCTAATTATACCGAATATTTTTGGTAGAATTGCCCCATTAATTTCCATGAGTTTGCGTTTGTTTGGGAATGTAATTAGTGGTGCAATTATTATGTCTCTTGTTTATACATTTACAGGATTTATATCAAGTACGATCTTAGGATTGTTCTCGGCATCTGGTTTAGATTTCCTAAATTTCTTAGGTCCATTACTAGCACCAGTGCTTCATGCATACTTTGATGTATTTAGTGGCTTTATACAAATGTTTATCTTTATAACATTAACAATGGTATTTATCGGAAACGAATTACCACAAGAATAGATGATAGAAATAGAGGAGGAAATTTATATTATGGATATCACTAGAGGTTTAGTAGCGATTGGTGCAGGACTTGCAATTATGACAGGTATGATGACGGGTATTGGACAAGGTTTTGCAGCAGGGAAAGCAGTAGAAGCAGTAGGTCGTAACCCTGAAGCGGAATCAAAAATTCGTACAATGTTAATCGTAGGGTGTGCGCTTGCAGAAACATGTGCCATCTACGGTATGTTGATTGCGTTCCTATTAATCTTCGTATTCAAATAGGATGGATTTGCCTAATTGATCACGAAGGAGGAATGAATGATGATCGATATCGATATCGCCCAACAGTTATTTCCTAATCCGTTAACAATGTTTATACAATTATGTGCAACAGGTGTTCTATTTTTCTTTGCATATAAATTTTTATGGGATCCAGCGCGTGCACTTCTTGCAAAGCGTTCGGATTTTGTACATACAAAGTTAAGTGAAGCAGAAAGAAGTCTACAAGAAGCTAGGTCTGAAAGACAAAAAGCTCATGATGAAGTTTCTAATGCATATCACAAATCACAGGAAATAATAGCTAAGGCAGAAAATGAAGCTAAAGCTGTTAAAGAAGATATTCTTGAACAAGCAAAAAATGAAGCAACATCAAAACTCGAAAAAGCACGTGAAGAAATCGCAATTGAGAAAAGTCAAATGCGTGAAGGAATGGTTGATGAAATGGTTACTGTCGCAATGCTTGCAACTGAAAAGCTAATCAGTGAAAAAGTAGATAGTACCTATGATCAAAAAACCATTGAAAATTTCGTTAAAGAAATGAGTAATCATAATGGATCAATTAGCTGAACGTTATGGAACAGCGCTTTTTGAGTTAGCGATGGAAGAAAATCAAGTTAATGAATGGCAAAAACAAGCTAAGGTAATTCAAGTTACTTTAACACCAGATATGAATAAATTCTTTGTAGCTGAACAAATTACAAAAGAAGAAAAGAAAGAAGTATTGATTAAAGCATTTAAAGATGTCTTAAGTCCACGTATGTTAGATTTTGTATGCTTACTTGTGGATCATCATCGCTTTACTCAAGTTCATTCAATATTAACTAGTTTTAATTCATCTTGTAATCAATCAAAAAATATTAAAGAAGGATTTGTGTATTCGGCAAGACCTTTAACAGAAAATCAAATTCACGAAATTGAAGAAGTTATGTCGAAGAAAACTAGTTTTCAGTGTGAACTTATTAATCGTATCGATGCACGTTTAATATCGGGATTTAAAGTTGTAATTGATAATGAAGTAGTAGACACGTCAATGAAGAATAGAATTATGAATATGAAACGTGAATTACTAAAAGGAGCGAGGTGAAAGGAATGGAGTTAAGACCTGAAGAAATAAGTGCGTTAATCAAAGAACAGATTAAACACTATCATGATAAAATTGAATCCAACGATGTGGGTACTGTTATCCGTGTAGGAGATGGTATTGCGTTAATTCAAGGTTTAGATCGTGCAATGTCAAGTGAACTACTATTGTTTCCAGGCGACGTTTATGGAATGATTTTAAACTTAGAAGAAAGTCATGTTGCTGCCGTATTACTTGGTAATGATACAGGTATTAAAGAAGGCGATGAAGTAAAGCGTACTGGCCGTATTGTTGAAGTACCTGTAGGGGATGGAATGCTAGGACGAGTTGTAAACGCACTGGGGCAAGCGATTGATGGTAAAGGTGAGATTATCTCAACTAAAACTAGACCAATTGAACGTGTAGCACCTGGTGTTATGACTAGAAAAGGTGTACATCAACCTTTAATGACAGGATTAAAAATTATTGACTCAATGATTCCAATTGGTAAAGGACAACGTGAGTTAATTATTGGAGATAGACAAACAGGAAAAACAGCGATTGCAGTTGATGCAATCTTGAATCAAAAAGGACAAAATGTAAATTGTATTTATGTAGCAATTGGACAAAAAGCAAGTACAGTAGCGCAAATCGTTGAAAAATTAAGACAACATGGTGCGATGGAATATACAACAATTGTTGCAGCAACAGCAAGTGAACTTGCACCACTTCAATTCATTGCACCTTATGCAGGATGCACTATTGGTGAAGAATGGATGGAACAAGGTAAGGATGTACTTATTGTTTATGATGATTTAAGTAAACATGCGGTAGCTTATCGTACAATGTCACTACTTATTCGTCGTCCACCAGGACGTGAGGCATATCCAGGAGATGTATTCTATTTGCATTCTCGTTTATTGGAACGTGCAGCAAAGTTAAATGATGAATTAGGTGCAGGATCTATTACAGCACTTCCTATTATTGAAACACAAGCAGGAGATATCTCAGCATATATTCCTACCAATGTAATCTCTATTACTGATGGTCAAATTTTCTTACAAACTGAATTATTTAATTCAGGTGTACGTCCTGCAGTAGATAGTGGATTATCTGTATCACGTGTAGGATCTGCTGCTCAAACAAAAGCAATGAAGAAAGTGTCAGGTTCATTGAAACTAGACTTAGCTCAATATCATGAATTACTTGCGTTTACTCAATTTGGAAGTGATTTAGATGCAACAACAAAAGCATCAATTGATCATGGAGCTCGTTTAACTGAGTTATTAAAACAAGGACAATATTCACCACTTAGCATGGCATATCAAGTGTTATCACTTTATGCAGCAAAGAATGGTTTCTTAAAAGAAGTTGCAGTTGAAAATGTAAAAGTATTTGAAGAGCAAATGCATAAATTCTTTAAAACAGAACATTCTAATCTAGTAAATGAACTTGAAAAGAGTGGTGTTTTAACTGAAGAGTTAGAAACAAATATTCAAAACGCAATGAAGGTCTTCTTAGAACAATATCATTTAATGAATGAGGCATAGTTTATGGCACTAGGAAAACAAGCCTTAAAACAAAGAATTCGTTCAATCAATGCAACAAAGAAGATTACCAGTGCGATGGAATTAATTGCAAATTCAAAACTTCAAAAACAAAGAAATTTGATGGAGAAGAATCGTGAATATGCAAATGTTTTAAAGAAAACAGTTGGAGAAATTCTTGCGAATAATCAAGGATTAGATAACCAGTTTTTACAAGAAAAGAAATCAGATAAAAGATGCACATTCATATTTTGTAGCGACCTTGGTTTGTGTGGTGGTTACAATTCAAATATGATGCGATTAGCACAAGAAGTTCTTAATCCGGATGATCCAGTATTTCTTATTGGAACAAAACAAATTCATTGGATGGAACTGAGAAAATTCAATGTTATTAATGAATATATAAGTTCAGATAATATTACATTTGTTGAATTGAAAGATCTTGTGGATCAAGCAATTGAAATGTTTAAAAAAGATGAAGTATCAGGAATTCAAATACTTTATACAGAATTTGTAAATACTGTTACATTTAATCCAGTTATGGAAACACTTCTTCCTTATTTTGCAAAAAAAGAGGATTTGAAAAAAGAAGTAAGTACAGTAGCAACAGATTTTGAACCAAGTCCAAATGAAATTCTTAATTCATTGATTCCAATGATGCTTGAAAATGTTGTGTATAGTATTTGGATGCAAACAAAAACAGCTGAGCAAGGATCACGTCGTTTAGCCATGGAAAATGCAACAGATAATGCAACTGAATTAAATGATAAATTTGTACTAGCATATAACCAAGCAAGACAAGCTGCAATCACCCAAGAGATTACAGAAATTGTTGCGGGCGCAGATGCCTTGTAGAAAGGATTAGAATATGGCAAAAAATATTGGTAAAATTGTACAGGTTATTGGACCTGTAGTCGATATTCGATATGATAGTGGCGTATTACCTGCATTGAAAAATGCGATTGAAGTCATGAAAGACGAAAATGAAAAATTAGTTGTTGAAGTTGCACAACACGTTGGAGACGATTGTGTTCGTTGTATTGCGATGGGTTCAACTGATGGATTAGTGCGTGGTATGGAGTGTATCGATACAGAAAGCGCCATTTGTGTTCCTGTGGGTGCTGAAGTTTTAGGTAGAATGTTTAATGTACTTGGTGAAGAAATTGATGAATTACCACCTCTAGGACCTGAGGTAAAAAGAATGCCAATTCATCGCGATGCTCCTTCATTTGAAGAACAACAAACATCAGCTGAAATATTAGAAACAGGAATTAAAGTTATTGATTTATTATGTCCATATGCTCGTGGTGGTAAGATTGGATTATTCGGAGGAGCTGGAGTTGGTAAAACAGTTTTAATGCAAGAATTAATTCATAATATTGCCAAAGAGCATGGAGGACGTTCCGTAGTTGCTGGAGTGGGTGAAAGAACTCGTGAAGGTAACGATATGTATCATGAAATGAAAGATTCAGGAGTTTTAGATAAAACAGTATTGGTTTATGGACAAATGAATGAATCACCAGGTGCCAGAATGCGTGTAGCATTATCTGGACTTACAATGGCAGAATACTATCGCGATTTTGAAGGACAAGATGTTTTGTTATTCATTGATAACATCTTCCGCTTTACACAAGCAGGATCCGAAGTATCTGCACTTCTTGGACGTATGCCATCAGCTGTAGGTTATCAACCAACGCTTGCAACTGAGATGGGACAATTACAAGAGCGTATTACGTCAACAAGTCGTGGTTCAATTACATCAGTACAAGCAATTTATGTTCCAGCTGATGACTTGACTGACCCAGCACCAGCAACGGCGTTTACTCATCTAGATGCAAAAACAGTACTTGATCGTGGAATTGCTGCTTTAGGACTTTATCCAGCAGTAGACCCACTTGAATCAAGTAGTAGAATTTTGGATCCACTTGTTGTAGGAGATGAACACTATGAAGTTGCTCGTGGTGTACAAGCTTTATTACAACGTTATAGAGAACTACAAGATATCATAGCTATCTTAGGTATGGATGAGTTAAGTGAAGAGGATAAAGTACTTGTAAATCGTGCACGACGTGCAAGAAATTTCTTATCTCAACCATTTAATGTTGCTGAACAATTCTCTGGAATTCCAGGAAGATATGTACCTTTAAAAGATACAATTCGCAGTTTTAAAGATTTACTTGAAGGAAAATATGATAATTTGCCTGAACAAGCATTTATGTTTGTAGGATCAATTGAGGAAGCAGTAGATAAAGCTGGAAAGTTAGGTTAGATTTATGATTCTATGCAAGATTGTAACCCCCTTTGGTAAATATAAAGAGCTAGAAACACCAATTCTAAATGTTAGAAATAGTGTTGGAGAAATGGGTATTCTCCCAAATCGTGTCCCGATTGTCACAATGCTAGAAATATCAAAAATGACAACTGTTGAAAACGGTGAAAGAGAAGAATATGCAATTGGTGGCGGTTTGTTGTATTTCAAAGAGAATGAGGCAATGATATTAGTAGACTCAATTGAAAATAAAAAAGAAATCGAAAAAGAACGTGCATTAGCAGCAAAAGCAAGAGCTGAAAGTCTTCTTAATAGTAAAGACGAAAGCGTTGATATCAAACGCGCAGAGCTATCATTAAAGCGCGCAATGAATCGACTTAAAGTAGTTGGTGAATAGTATTAATTTAAATCTAATTCCATTTATAGTTCGTACACTTGTTTACTTAGCGTGTTTTGCAGCAACAATGTATGGATTAAGTAGTGTGAATTATGAGAAGTTTATAAAAAAGGGAAAAGTAATTCCCGCACAAGTTTTATATTTGTTAGTAGCACTTGCAATTGCAAAACTTGCTGGAGATTTCCTATTAAGCCTTGCTTATAGAGTATTATAAGATACTGCCAGAAATGGCAGTTTTTCTTTTGGTTAAAACAAAAACAATAATTCATATTGACAAATGTCGGTATTAGATATATGCTTACACTGACAAACGTAAGTAAGGAGGAATCTTATGGAAAAAATAATCATGATGCTACTAGAAATTTCATTAATGACATCAATTGTAATTGTTGGAATGATTTTACTTAAACCTTTATTTAACAAAAAATATGGTGTTAAGATGAGATATTTTATTTGGTTATTTATTACAATACGCCTGTTAATTCCGATTAATATATCATTTCCTAAAGCAGTAGAAATTCAGGTTCCTTCAAATAAAACAACATTTATAATGCCAATAAACTATGAAGAACAACCTTTAGTAACAAACGATCCAATAAAGATTGATACTTCTAATGCACAAGCAGTAACAGTAAAAAATACTGCTCCACCAATATCATCAGTCAATACAATTTCACTATGGGATTTAGGACTTGGCATATGGTTAGTTGGTTGTCTACTGACACTTGGTTATCAGCTCTGCAAATATTTTATATTTTTGAAAACTGTAAAAAGTACGACACATATAAGTTTGATTAACTATGATGCAGTTTTAAATGAAATAGAAGACAAATACCATCGCCGTTCAAATATTCAAGTATATGAAAATCCAAACATATCAAGTCCAATGTTAATTGGATTTATACATCCAATGATTATTATTAATGACTCGCAGTTACCTTTGAATCAACAAAAAATAATACTAGAACATGAGTTAGTGCATCACATAAGACATGATTTGTATTTTAAACTCATGTTGTTGATTGTAAGAAGTATTCATTGGTTTAACCCAGTTGTTTACCTGATGGTAAATGAAGCAAATAAGGATATTGAATTCTCATGTGATGAACAAGTTCTTACAAATTCATCCGTAAGTTTTAGAAGAGAATATGGTGATACAATCCTTGCATTACTAAAATCAAGTTCAATAAAGCAATCATCAGAATTAACCACAAGTTTTAATGGAGATAAAAAAGTAGTGAAGGAGAGATTTAGTATGTTAGTTGATATGCGAAAGAAATCAAAAGGAATAAAAATTATCGTTTTGTCACTTCTACTAGTGAGTATGGTTGCTTCTTTAGTATCATGCAGTCAACAAAAAACGGTAGGGGAAAATGTTAAAATAAAAGAAACCGAGGATATGATTGACTATACATTTTATGATGATATTCAACTTATCTTTGCAAAAAGTGATCAAATAGTAATTGATACTATTGAGAATAAAAGTGATTCTAACCTAGAGTATACAACATTTATTGCAAGAGCAAAAAATGGATATAATCGTGATGTAGAAGTAAAAATGGCTGTAGTTAAACTAGACAAACCATTTGATGATGCAGCGAATGATATAATCCCATTAGATGATTTTGAATCCATATTTTTCTTAAATAATGCTTATGGAATCTATTATCATGAAGACATGAGAGTAAATGTATTTGTTGATATGAAAAATAAATTTAGAATGGCTTATTTGGGGGAAGAAATAACAGAAGAAAACATAGATGAGAACATAAATGTATGTAGTATTGTTATACCTAATCAAGAATATGTCACAGAAATCACAGTAGGAGAAAAAACGGATAATCTGAATAGAAATTCATTCTCTAGAAACTATGGTGATAATATCAAAAAAGGTGAATTGCCTTATGCATATAAACTGAATAATGAAATTGTCGGAAAATGCAAATTTAAAACGAATCAAGAGAATAAATATTTTGCAGCTGATTGGGTAAAAGTAGAAGGTGGATATAATCAATACCTAGAAGAATTGAGAAATTCAACATACCTAGTTCGCCACATAGAAAAAAGTTATTTTGTTAAAGGTGATGAAATCATTGAACTTCAAAATGATGAAGGATTAGAAAAAGTAAATATTGTCTTTACTGACAATTATTCAAAACAATTGGATAAATTCAAAATAGATTATGAATTAAGAGGAAATGAGAAAGTTTATGTACTTGAAGACGACTTGGTAATAAAATATCCAGAAAATATAAGTGAAAACGTAAAATTATCATATAACAAGAGCACAGGAGAAATATGGGAATACTATGAACTCTCAACTGGAGAAAAAATCCCCTTGGATTACAATCAAAGAAGTGAAAACGGTATAGTGAATTATTTAATAAGTACCACAACATTATTATTGGATTTTCCAGATGTCTTAAAAAATGATATAGAAATTATTCCAAGTACTATGAGTGATGCTGAGATTACTGACTATATTACATCACAACAAATATTAACAAATAAATCAAGTCAAGGTTATAGAGAGTAGAGGTTTAATAAAATGAAAAAACTACCAGAAGCAGAATTAGAAGTAATGGATGTTTTGTGGAAAACACAAGAGCCACTAAAAACAAGCGAAATCGTTGAGAGATTAAATAAAAATTGGGTTATGTCCACGGTGCAAGTGTTATTAACACGTTTAGAAGACAAAGGTTTTGCAGGAAGCAAAAAAGAAAAAAGATTAAAATATTATTATTCAATTATTAATGAAGATGACTATAAAAAACTTGAAACAGAATGGTTATATAAGAAAATACACAATAGTTCAATGAAGAGTTTAATAGCATCACTAATTGATACAGAAGAATTAGATGATCAAGATATTAGTGAAATAGAAGATATGTTGAGTAAATTAAAATAATTAAAGATGAAGAACAGTAAAATGTTCTTCATTTTTATATACTTTAAAATATTTTAAAAAAGTTCTTGTAAAAGATTTCTTATCAACTTATCATTCAATTAAGGATATCCTTCCAAACAAAAATAGGAGGAATAAAATGAATGAAAAAAATTGAAGAATTGAATCAAATTATACTTAAAGACTATGATAACACTGCAGGGATCATAGTGATGAAGAGTGATGAAATTCTTTATGAGAATTACTTTAATGGATCAAATCCAAATAACGCTGTACATATTTTTTCAGTAACGAAGAGTATTGTATCCATCCTAATTGGAATTGCAATTGATAAAGGATATATTAAGAGTATTAATGATAGAGTTTTAGATTATTTTCCAGAATACAAGATTAAACGTGGAGAGAAAACAATACAACAAATTACGATTAGACATTTGCTTACAATGACTGCACCCTACAAATATATTTTTGCACCGTATACAAAACATTTTACTAACCCGGACTCTGTGAGTAGTTCACTTAATTACTTAGGTGGAAAGAAATTGACAGAAAAGTTTAGATACACACCAATTGTGGGGCCAGATATTCTTACCGGAATTTTAACAAAGGCAACAGGAAAGACAGTTTTGGAATTTGCAAGGGAAGTATTGTTTAGTCCTTTAGGTATACAAGTAGATAAATTGATTGAGTTAAAAAGTAAAGAAGAACAAATGGCTTATTATAAAGAGAAAGATGTACGTGGATGGGTTGTAGATGGTGTTGGTGTCAATTCAGCAGGATGGGGTTTATCATTAACAGCAAGAGATTTACTAAAGATTGGACAACTGCTTATGAATGGTGGAATTTACAATAATCAACAAATTGTTTCATCTTCTTGGATTAATGACTGCACAAAAGAACAAAGTAAATGGGAAGAAAGAAAGTTATCTTATGGTTATTTGTGGTGGGTTGTGAAAGATGGATTTGCAGCACTGGGAGATGGCGGTAATGTTATTTATATCAATGTTAAAGAGAATATGACGATCACAATTACTGGGTATTTTAAGCCTAGATGCAAAGATCGGCTTGATTTAATTGAGAAAAATATACTACCGATATTTGTTAATGAATAGAAAAATATTTGGATTGTACTTTCGTATTATTTAGTAGAGGATAAATTATGGAAGAACTAAGAAAATTGAAAGTATAAACATTACTAAAATAAAACAAACTTCTATCGAGAGATAAAAGTTTGTTTTTGTTTGTTTATTCTTCGCCTTCGTCAAATTGGCTGTTGTATAGTTGAGCATAGAAACCATTCTTTTCAAGTAGTTCTTCATGCTTACCAACTTCAACGATATCTCCATCTTTCATAACTAAGATTAAATCTGCGTTACGAATAGTAGATAAACGGTGAGCGATAACGAATGATGTACGACCCTTCATTAGGTTTTCCATACCCTTTTGAATTAATAATTCAGTACGAGTATCAACAGATGAAGTAGCTTCATCAAGAATCAATATCTTAGGATCCTTTAGGAAGGCACGAGCAATGGTTAATAATTGTTTTTGACCTTGTGATATATTTGTAGATTCTTCATTGATTTCTGTGTTATATCCATCTTCTAGTGTACGAATGAAGTGATCAACATAAGCAGCATCTGCAGCTTTGACGACATCCTCATCACTAGCTTCAAGGTTACCATAACGAATATTTTCCATAATGGAACCATTGTATAACCATGCATCTTGAAGTACCATACCAAATAAACTTCTTAAGTCGTTACGTGAGTATTCTTTGATATCGTGTCCATCAACGTAGATAGTTCCACTATTTAACTCGTAGAATCGCATTAATAGTTTTACAATTGTTGTTTTACCAGCACCAGTTGGACCTACAATCGCAACTTGTTTACCAGCACCTACAAAGGCACTGAAGTCATTGATAATAATCTTATCTGGATTGTAACCAAAGTGAACATTTTCAAAGGATACTTCACCTTTAATTTTAAGGTTTCCATTTTCATCATAGATTGAAATTGGATTTTTAGTTTCTTCAATTTCTTCGTTTTCATCTAAGAATTCGAATACACGCTCAGCTGCAGCTGCAGTTGATTGTAGTACGTTCATGATTTGAGCAGTTTGTGTGATAGGTTGGTTAAAGCTTCTTACATATTGAATGAATGCTTGGATATTACCAATATCCACACGACCATTTACAGCAAGGAATCCACCAAGTATACAAACACCAACATAACCTAAGTTACCGATGAAACTTGTAATTGGCATCATAAGTCCTGAGAAGAATTGAGCTTTCCATCCAGCATTGAATAAGCGATCATTCAACACTACAAATTCATTAATGGAGCGTTCCTCACCATTGAATGCTTTCATGACTAAATGTCCAGAATACATTTCTTCAACGTGACCATTTACATTTCCAAGAATAGTTTGTTGAGCTTTGAAGAATTTTTGTGAACGTTTAACGACCATGCTTACGGCAATTCCAGATAATGGAATAACAACTAGCGCCATAAGTGTCATTTCCCAACTGATTGTAAGCATCATAACTAGAATACCTACAATCGTTACAATAGATGTTAAAACTTGTTGTAGGGATTGGTTTAAACTTTGTGAGATTGTATCAATATCATTTGTAACTCTTGATAGAATTTCACCATGAGTTTTTGTATCAAAATATTTTAGAGGCATGTGATTAATCTTCTCGGCTAATTCTTTACGAAGATTGAAAGATACCTTTTGAGTTACACCTGACATGATCCAATGTTGTGCATAAGATAGTAATGCACTTAATACATAGATGCCTAGTAAGAATAATAAGATTTTTCCAATAGCAGCATAATCAATTCCTGGGCCACCAGAGAATTTACTCATTAATCCACTTGCAAGTTCATTTGTTGCATTACCTAGAATTTTAGGTCCTAGGATGGTGAATACGGTACTACCAATTGCGAACAATAGAACTGCGATGATAGGTAGATAGAAAGGTTTCAAGTAAGCGATAAAGTTAGACATTGTTTTGTTGAAGTCTTTTGCTTTTTCGCCAGTACCCATCATTGCACCTGGGCCTCCTCCTGGACCGCCCATAGGTCCTTTTTTTTGAGGAACAGCTGTTTTATTTTCTGCCATGTTCTAGTTCCTCCTTACTTAATTGAGAATATGCAATTTCTTTATAAACTTCGCAAGATTCTAATAATTCTGTATGTGTACCAATACCAACAACTTGTCCTTGGTCTAATACAACAATCTTGTTTGCGTTTAGAATGGTACTAATACGTTGAGCAACAATGAATACAGTACTCTTTGTTTTTTGAGTAAAGTGACCAAGTGCTGCACGTAAATTTGAATCTGTTTTATAGTCAAGTGCTGAGAATGAATCATCAAATACATAAATACTTGGATTCTTTGTAATAGCACGTGCGATAGATAAACGTTGTTTTTGTCCACCAGAAACATTTGTACCACCTTGTGAAATTGGTGTTTGAATACCTTCTGGTTTACTTTCGATAAATTCTTTTGATTGTGATATGTCAATTGCTGTTTGAATCATTTCATCACTCGCATTCTCATCAGCGTAGCGTAGATTTGATTCGATATCACCTGAGAATAGTACACCTTTTTGAGGAACATAACCAATACGATCACGAAGATCATGTTGTTTGAAATCCTTAATGTTGACACCACCATAAGTAATCTCACCTTCACTTACATCAAAGAATCTTGGAAGTAAGTTGATTAGTGTTGATTTACCAGATCCAGTACTACCGATAAAGGCAACTGTTTCACCAGGGCTAGCTGTAAAATTAATATCCTTTAATACATATTCTTCTGCACGAGGATATTTGAAATAAACATGGTTGAAACAAATTTCTTCGTTTGTTGTTGGCACAGGTTTTGGATTCTTAGGATCATGAATTGAAGGTTTTGTATTCAATACTTCAAGAATACGAACTGCCGATACAGATGATCGAGGTAACATGATTGCGATCATAGAAACCATGATGAAGCTCATAAGTACTTGCATTGTGTATTGAAGGAACGCCATCATTGAACCGATATCCATGGTTCCAATATCGATTTGTTTTGCTGCTACCCATACAATTAAGATCATGACAGAACTCATAATGAAGTTCATAACTGGCATAACACTTGCCATTGTACGGTTAACAAACAAGTTCACTTTTGTAATATCTGAATTTGCTTTATCAAATCGTTTTTCTTCGTGCTTTTGTGTATTAAATGCACGAATAACTAACATACCATCTAAGAATTCACGCATAACAAGATTTAAACGGTCTACTAATTTTTGAACAATCTTGAATTTAGGAAGTGTAATTGCGAATGTTGTAATAAGTACAATCATAATAATTCCAATTACTAATCCTAAAATCCAAAGCATACTTGGATATTGAATGACTTTTAATAATGCTCCAATTCCCATGATGGGTGCATACAATACAATTCGAAGCATCATTGTAAATACTTGTTGAATTTGTTGAATATCATTTGTTGTACGAGTAATTAATGATGAAGTAGAAAATTTACCAAACTCATTGCTTGAGAATGACTCAACTTTAGTAAATACATCTTTACGAGTATCACGTGCTACTTTTGCAGCTGTTCTACTTGATAGGAAAGCTCCTGCAATTGCAAATACTGCACCAATGAGGGCAATCACAAGCATGATGATTCCTTCTTTAAAGATATAGTTCGATTGAATGTTATCTGTGTTGATGCCAAGAGCTTGATATTCTTCTTTTATCATAACTTTGGCAGCACTTTGCAAGTTTTCTTCTGAATAACTAGCCATGCCTTGTTCAATCTTTGATTCCATTGCTTTAAGCATTTCAGGGTTAGCTTTCAAAGCTTGCCAAATATCTACACCCTCAGGTAAATTCATTTGTTTTGCTGCGTCTGGGCTAGATAAGGTACGAATAAGCAATAAAGGTTTTGCGATAACCTCTTCTACTTTTGTACGATCTGCTTTATTTAGTACATAAAAGCTATCCACATTCACATTAGGATAATCTTTAAGTACTGACTCATCTGATTTAGTTACAAGTGTATATGAAGATTGAAGTATCGCTTTATCTGCTTCATTTGATAGCAAAAGAACTTTCGACATTGTTTCTTCACTCATCATATCTGGTGCACTACTTACAATTCCACCAAATTGGATACCATCAGTAACTATTTTAGACATATAATCAGGTAAAGCTAATTCAGCTTGAACTTGTCCAAATACTAATGCAAGTATACAAAGTATAGATAAAATGTAAGGTTTACAGTATTTTAGTAATAATTTAAACATGATTCGCTCCTTTCTTTAGAGTGAGAATATATTACCACGGTAATATAAAAATGTAAATGAATATATATTAAAATGTTGCGAAAGTAATACAACTATGTTATAGTGCGTTTGGAGGTAAGCACTATGAGGCCTGATAATAGCACTAAAGTTAAGATACGCAAGATCGCTTTAACGCTTTTTAAAGAGCGTGGTTTTGATAATGTAACAATTAATGATATATGCGAAGAAAGCGGAATCTCGAAACATACTTTCTACTATTATTTTGCATCAAAAGAGGGCTTACTGAAAACAGTTATGACCTTGCCCGATGATTTATCATCGGATGAGGTGGCAAAACTTATGATGTTGGATAGTCCTTATCAACAATATTGTGAAATACTTAAGAAACGTATTCGTCACTTTGAATCATGTGGTAAAGATATCGTAAAGAAAATATTGGTGGCACGTTTAACAGTTTCCTTTGATGAACAAAAGGAAAAAGAGGATTTTACTGAAGAGAGACCTTTTTTAGAAATGCAAATTGGATTTATTAAGAAAGCTCAAGAACGCGGTGAAATAGGAAATATGGGTGAACCAAAAAATTTAATGCATGCAGCTTTCTGTGTTTTAATCGGAATATCTCAAGTTTGGGCAACGCATCCAGGAACAAAATTTGACTTAGAAAAAGAATACTTTAAAATATTAGATACAGTCATGATGAAAAAGGTGGATAAGAATGAGTAAAAAAGTTATGAAATATACATTATTAATTATTGTGCTTTGTATGGTTCTCTCAATGTTTGCGGGTTTTATGAGTGTATTCATGAGGTAATAAAATGATAGGTGAAATTGTAAAAGTAACTATGGATCGTCCTCTAGGAAGTGAACATCCAGTCTATGGTTTTGTTTATCCAGTTAATTATGGATATGTTGAAGGAATTCTTGCGAATGATGGTGAATATCAAGATGCTTATGTTTTGGGTGTAAATGAAGCAGTAGATTCTTTTGAAGGAGAAATTATTGCGATTATACATCGTAAGGATGATGTTGAAGATAAGTGGGTGGTAGCACCTAAGGGTTCACATTATACAAAAGAAGAAATAGAAAAAGAAACATGGTTTCAAGAACAATGGTTTCTAAGTGAAATAATTCTTGAAGACTAATTAAACCAAGTAATACTAAAATATGACCACTTACTTAAAAAAAGTGGTTTTTATTTTTGTGCTCGGTATACTTTAGGTAAGTGAGGAAAATGAGATGGAGATTGAAGTAAAAATAGATCCAACATGCAAGTCATTGCGATTGATTGTTGTGGCGCAAACTATGAATGAAGAAGTATCAAATCTTTTATTAAAACTAAATGATAGTGGTACAGATTTCATATCGGGGATATGCTCAGAGGGAATTCAATTAATAGAACAAAATGAAATCGTTCGCATTTATACAGAAGACAATAAAGTGATAGCGAAAACTAAAAAAGGAGAATTCACATTAAAAATTCGTTTGTATGAATGTGAAAATAAATTAGACACTAAATCTTTTGTTAGAATATCAAATTCAGAAATTATAAATTTGAAAGAAGTACAAAACTTTGATTTGAGTTATTCAGGTACAATTTTTGTGAAACTAAAGAATGGTGATTCAACGTATGTCTCAAGAAGATATGTTTCTAAGATAAAGAAAGTGCTAGGTGTATAACATGAAAAAGAAAATAATAGTTCAAGGATGTTTAGGTGCAATCATTGGAGTTAGTATTAGTTTTATTATTCCATTATTTATTTCAATGGTGATTGGTGATGGTAATTATTATCCAGTGGCATTAGAGATGCAAGAAGTATATAAAACTCAACTAGGTGCTGTTCAAATACAAGTTGTTTTGTCACTTCTTTATGGAGTTGCATGGGGTATAGCACCTTTAGTATTTCAAATTGAAAGATGGAGTCTTCTTAGACAAACAATTACACACCTAGCACTAACATCTTTATCAACATTCCCAGTAGCTTATCTTTGTTTTTGGATGGATCACAACTTTAAATCAATCCTTATTTATTTTTCAATTTTCTTTTTCATCTACACAATGATTTGGATATTTAGTTATATGATGATAAGAAATAATATCAAAGAGATGAATCGTAAAATTAAATCAATTTAGTAAAACATCAATTTTGCACATACTAAATTCAAAGTGTATAAACTTACCATGATATAATTTGTTTAGAAAGTGGTGAGGGATAAATATGGATGGAAGAGAATTAAAAGCAAAAGCAAGAGAACAGTTGAAACCTGTATTTTGGATTATGATTGGCTGTGCATTGGTATTGAGTATCATTTATTATTTGATTGATAATGCAAAAAATCCATTAGTGTATTTTATATTTCTATTCGTTTATTGTCCACTTCTAATGGGGTTCAATTGGATGACATTAGATTTGGCGGATGGAAAAGAAGTTAAATTTGCTCAACTAGTTGATGGGTTCAATGATTATGGAAGAGTCATTGTATTTGAAATCGTGAATACTTTGCTTTTGGTGGGGTGGACATTATTATTCATTATCCCAGGAATCATTAAGATGTATTCTTACATAATGGCTCCTTATATTATGAAAGATAATCCAGAGATGAGCGGACTTGATGCAATTAGTGAGAGTAGAGCTATGATGGCTGGACATAAAGCGGATTTATTCTTTATCCATTTGTCTTTCTTTGGTTGGATTATTTTAAGTATAGTAACATTTGGAATTGTGGGGTTATATACAACACCATATACTTCAGTTACTGTTGCTAACTTTTATCGCATGTTAAAATCAAGAGAAGAAGTTGTTCATATTGAACTTTAGCATTGACAAGATATTCTAGTATCATGATATAATCAAGTTATCGTAAACAAGGTGGTGAAAGACGATGTGTAAATGTACGCAACAACATTTAAATGAAAATAATGTAAGTCATTTTGATGCTTTTTGTCGTACAATTTCATTTACAAATCTTCTATTAAACAAGGGACAAGTGCGTCTAAAATAGAAGGAATTGATGAAACCATAGTCGTTTAATATAAAGCTAGGTTTTATTAACTTAGCTTTTTCTTATGCAATTCCTTCACAATTATGGAGGAGAAAAAAATGAAAATACAAATTAATAATATAGTAAAATCATATACAGGTGAAATTGTCTTAGATGACTTATCGCTTGAAATCATTAAAGGTAGTAAATGTGCGATTGTTGGTGAAAATGGATCAGGTAAATCTACTTTACTTAAAATTATTGCAGGAATTGAAAACATCCAGGGAGGATCAATTTTCATACCAAGAGAAATGAATATTGGATATATGGTTCAAGTATTTCCTAATTATACTGATACCAGTAGAAACTATATTTTGTCATGCTTTGAAGAATACTTAACCTATCAACAACAATTAAAAAGTATAGAAAAAAGAATGAGTAGTGAGAACATGACTGAGGAAGTTTTAAATGAGTATGCAAAGGTCATGGACAAGTTTGAGAATGCCGGGGGGTATAATTTGGAAAATTCATTGGAAGCCTACGCTAAGGGATTAGGCATTGATGATGTTCTTGAGCAACCCTTTGATACACTCAGTGGTGGGCAAAAAACTAGAATTGTTTTAGTTCAACTCTTACTACAAGATGTTGAAGTTCTCTGTTTGGATGAACCAACTAATCATCTAGATATGAATGGAATTGAATGGTTAGAGAACTATTGTAAGACAACAAATAAAACTCTTATTTTAGTTTCACATGATCGTCAGTTTTTAATGAATGTAGTTTCTGTGTTCTATGAAATCGAAGATGGTCAAGTTGTAACTTATTATGGATCATATGATAGTTATCGTAATCAAAGACATGAACGTTATTTGCGATTAGTACTTGACTATGAACAGCAACAAAAAGAAATATCAAAAATTAAACTCGCTATTAGAAGATATCGTCAATGGGGCCACGAAGGTGATAATGAAGATTTCTTTAAACGAGCAAAAGCATTAGAAAAAAGATTAGAGAGAATTGAAAAACTACCCAAGCCAACTGAAATTAGAAACAAACTTACTTTTGATTTAAAAAGTACGCAAGTAGGTAGTAAAGATGTAATTATCGCAAATGATTTATTCATTGGATATGATGCGCCTTTATGTAATCCTTTGAACTTTATAATTCAAAGAAAAGAAAGGGTTGCGATTGTAGCACCAAATGGCACAGGTAAAACTACATTATTTAAAACATTACTGGGTGAAGTAAAACCACTTGGGGGAACAATTCAATTTGGACAAACGGTAGATGTGGGATATTTACCACAAATTATTAAATTTGAAAATGATTCGGAAAGAATACTTGATTATTTTATAAGAGTCTGCAATTTGGAGGAAGAAAAAGCAAGACGTTATCTTGCTTGGTTTGGATTTTATCAGGTGGATATGTATCGCTATATTTCTAGTTTTAGTGGTGGTGAACAAGTGCGAATGAAACTACTTGAAATTATGCTCAAAGGTTGTAATTGCATTTTACTTGATGAGCCGACCAATCATCTAGATTTACTAAGTTGTGAAATCATTGAAGATGTTTTAACTAAATTTGAAGGAACAATTGTTGTAATAAGTCATGATCGATTGTTTTTGGAAAATCTAAAGGTACGAACGATTCATCTATAAAATTAGAGGACTGTAATTTCTACAGCCTCTTTTTGTGTAGTGCGATGATACTTAACGTTTGGATAGCCAAGTACAAGTGTAGCAACAACACGATCGTTGTGCTTAATGCCAAGAGCTTTTCTAACTGCGAATGAGTATTTTGCAACTGTAGTAAAGAAACCACTATATAAAACACCAAGCCCCAAAGCTTCTGCCATTAGTGCCATGTGCGTAGTAGCTATCATGCCGTTTGTAGTACTTTTTGCCATGACGATAAGAACAAGTGGAGCTTTCTTAAAGAGAAAATGATCATCGATATCAACTCTTTTTGCGCTTGTGCTGAATAGTTTAGCGATGGGTAGAATACGTCGAAAAAATCGAATTGCTTTTTCTTCTACCATATTAATTTTGTCTTGAAGAACTAAGTAGGATACATCTTGAGCATTACTGCCTGTTGCAGAGAATTTACCAGCTTCAATGATTTGTTGAAGAACAGACTTGTCAACAGATTGATTTTTGAAAAAGCGGATACTGCGACTAGCTCTTATCATCATGAGTAAATCATTAGGTGATAGAGTAGCGGGGTTTTCTAATTCAATAGGCTCATTATCATAACCCGTCATCGTTACTGCCAATTTTGGACATATCGCAACACAATGTCCACAATGAATACAGTGCTGATCAAGGATGTGCGCTTTTTGCGCTTGCAGTTCAATATTGGCAGTAGGACAATCATTGATACATTGCTTACAACCAATACAACGATACTTATCGATTTTTATAATATGTTCCATAAAGATTAATCTCCAATTTTCAAATTATCTTCATCATTCATGATGAAATAATGATTGCGGTTTTCAATTTTTTTATAACCAATTGCACTTGTTGGACATCCTGCAATGCAGGCCATACAATGTGTACAATTGTTGTGCCATATGGGTTTTCCTTGAGTTAATTGAATATTGTTCATAGGACAACGTTGGGCACATTTACCACAACTTATACAACGAGATGAAACATTAAATCCTTTATCAGAAACAAAAAATTTATAAAAGGCATTGTTTATAATGCCACTATACATTTTTTCTTTAAGGGTAATAGGAAGAGACGGAAAAGGTTTCTTTTCATTAATGTATTTGACAATTGGACTTACCTGTAATAAAGCTTTTTGAATTAATTCATCACATGTTTTTTTATCAGGTGTTGGATACATTACTAGATAGTTGTCAGGCATGACGATTGATGCTAATCCTTGATAATCCCAATTCTTTTTTGTACATAGTAGTTCAAGATAATGCGAAGCATTTCCAACACTTCCCCCGCAAGTGAGGACAAAATAGACTTTCTTAGCTCCGATGAATTCTGTTTTTTCTATCCACTCATTGACTACACTAGGCAAACGCCAAGCATAAGTAGGGGCTACAAATATTAGTGGGTCTTGAGTTTGAAGCTGAAAGTGTTTACCTTGTTTTAGGTAAGGTGTTATTGATTGACATTGATCATGACATTGCTTCGCAATATTCTGTGCAATAAGTTGACTGTTTCCAGTTCCGCTAAAATAATAAATCATGATGACCTCCTATTAATTAGTTACTTGTTTTTAACTGATACAAATTGTATCATATGCAATATAAACGTCAATTGAATAAGTGAGACAAAAAAAGGAGAAATGTGTCATGGATAAAAGAAAAATTGCGAATAAACAAGTGAAAGATAAATTGTTTCAAGCACTCATTGAATTTGCGAATAAAAAAGACTGGTCAAAAGTAAGTGTAACTGAATTAATTGAAAAAGCAGGAGTAGCGCGTGCCTCTTTTTATCGCAATTTTAAATCAGTTGAAGAGATTGTTGACTATGGTGTTCAAAAGATGGTAGAAGCATATCATCAAAATAAACCCGAAAATTATGAGGGAGCACACAGTAAAGAATTGTTGTTGTATAAGTTTACTTTTTATGGGGAACATGCCCAGTTAATCTTAACTTTTCATCATGCTAAAATAGCACATTCTTTATTGGATGTAATTACAGATTGTGAGATAGAAGAAGCTGGAGATATGTCGTTTAAATCAATTCAGCGCTATGAGCTTTATTATTTTTCAGGAGCATTTTATAATATGATGCTCAACTGGCTAGAGAATGGTGTAAAAGAAACTCCACAGCAAATGACTGAAGAATTTTTAAGAATCATGAACAAAGAAAAATAACTAAAATTCATTTATTTTCGTAAAAACGCTTGTTTTTTCCATTTGGTTAGGGTAGACTAACTAATAGATTAACAAATCATTAGCTGGAGGAAGAATATGACATTATTTGATTGTGCAATAAATCAACAAGTTAAAGTGCTTGGAATTGAAGGGGATACTCCAGTGCGAAAAAGATTAATTGATATGGGAATCACAACCAATACTGTGATTCATATTAAAAAGATTGCACCTTTAGGAGATCCAATAGAAATACATCTTAGAGGCTATGAGTTATCACTTCGTAAAGATGAAGCTAAAAAGATTAAGGTAGAAGTGGTAGCATGAAACATACAGTCGCTTTAGTAGGAAATCCTAATAGTGGTAAAACGACGTTGTTTAATCAACTTACTGGGTCTAAACAACATGTAGGAAATTGGCCAGGAGTTACGATAGAAAAAAAAGTGGGTCAATTTACATACGAAGAACACGAAATTACTTTAGTTGATTTACCTGGTATCTATAGTATGTCTCCATATAGTATTGAAGAAGTTGTTTCACGAGATTACATAATGGATGAGCATCCAGATTTACTAATAAATATTGTTGATGGAACAAATTTAGAACGGAATTTATATTTGAGTATGCAATTGAAGGAATTAGGACTTCCGATGGTAATTGCAGTCAACATGATGGATGAGCTTCAACAAAAAGAAATTGAATTAAATATTGCACAGCTTTCTAAAGAATTAAATACACCGGTTGTTCCTATTAGTGCAAGAAATGGTGAAGGTATGAATGAATTGGTTCATAGCTTACTTCATAACACAAATAGTTCAACTTATATTTACGATGTTCAAACAGAAAATATTTTAAGTAGAATTCAAACGTTAGTGGAAGAAACACGTCATGATCATACACATGACAAATTCTATGCATTTAAGTTGTTGGAAAATGATGAACTTATAAAAAAGAATTTAAATTTTAACGAAACTCAATTGAATGAGTTACATAGTATTCAAAGAGACTTCTGTGTTTTAAAGAATCAAAAAGATATTGATATGGCTGTTGCGGATACACGATATATGGAAATAGAAAGAATTGTTTCACATAGTTTGTGTCGTCCATGTATTGCTCAAATGAAAAGTGGTTCTGATCGTATCGATAGTTTACTAACGCATAAATATTTGGGTATTCCTATGTTCTTTGTTATCTTGTTTGTAATTTTCATGATTACATTTGGACCACTGGGATCAACACTTCAAGGATTTCTGGAAACAGGAATCGAAATGTTTGGTGAATGGTCAACTGTTAGTTTATTGGGTTTAGGTGCAAGTGATTGGGCTATTAATTTAGTGACTACTGTTATCGGTGGTGTGGGTAGTGTTATTTCTTTCATGCCTCAAATTATGTTATTGTTTTTGTTCCTGTCATTGTTAGAAGATAGTGGATATATGTCACGAGCTGCATTCTTGATGGATCGCTTGTTACGTAAAATTGGATTAAATGGGAAAGCGTTTATACCCATGCTGATGGGCTTTGGTTGTACTGTTCCAGCAGTTATGGCAACACGTGTGTTAGAAAATGAAAAAGATCGAAAGATGACAATGCTTCTAACACCATTTATGTCTTGTGGTGCTCGTTTACCTGTCTACGCTTTGTTTGCAGGTGTCTTCTTTCCTACAAGTGCGGGTATCGCAATTTTTTCGATGTATGTGTTAGGGATAGTCGTTGCAATTATTTGCGGACTTATTCTAAGAAAAACTGTATTCAAGGGTGATGGCTCAACATTTATTTTGGAACTGCCTCCTTATCGTTTTCCATCATTTAAAAATACAATGATGCATATGTGGGAAAAAGCAAAAGGCTTCTTAACAAAAGCAGGAACAATTATTTTTTCAATGACAGTACTCTTGTGGTTCTTAACTAATTTTAGTTTCACACTACAAATGGTTGAAGATCCTTCAATGAGTATTTTAGGTAATATAGGACAAGCAATTGCGTGGATATTTACACCACTAGGTTTTGGAAATTGGCAATCAGTTATTTCACTTCTAAGTGGTTTCATTGCTAAAGAAAGTGTTGTATCAAGTATGGCTGTTGTTTATGGAGTTGGAACGAATGCTGGATTAGAGACAGTGCTCTCTCAAGTGTTTACGCATGCGAGCGCAATTTCATTCATGGTATTTACTTTATTATATAGTCCATGTATGGCTGCGGTTGCTACAGTAAAAAGTGAAAGTGGAAGTTGGAAGTTTACACTTCAAAGTATTCTTTTCCAAACAGGGGTTGCATATATTGTTGCATTTATTGCGTTTAATCTATTAAGAATATTTATTTAGAAAGAGAATGTATTGTTCTCTTTCTTTTTTACATTACCAAGCGAATATGATTTATGGGAGTATTAATAAAGGGTAGTATACTTAAAAGTCTTTAAATGTGAATAATTTATCTTATAGTCAATTAGGTTGCAAAAGAGTTAGAATATAGGTTATACTATAAATATAAACTAAATAGGTAAAATCATCGAAAGATGATGACACAAAACTATAGGGTCTTTAAAATGACAGCCAGTTGCACATAAATTACTTTTTAAAGTGCACTGGATATGAGTGCACTTTTTTGTTTGTATATCTATCTAGCAATTTGAAGTAACTATGAACATAGTGAAACTTGTAAATATGTGTGAATCTTACCAAAGTAATATAAGATTCCAATACCCGAATGACCAATACCTAGATTTTCTCTAAAACAGCCCAAATTTAAACCAATACCCGTAATGTCCAACTCCCGTGCCACAGCCTGTTTGTATACTAATCATTTTAGCGAGAAATGCTTAGTGAAAATCTCGAAGTATGAAGAACCGTCATCTCTTTATATTATCAATCCTCATTACAAACAAATAACAGGTGTGGCAACAAAAACAAATCAAGATAGCGCAAAAAGTGCTGTCTTTTTTAGATGCATTTTCGCATAAAAATTATCATGATATCTTATGGATAGATAGTCAAGTGGATTTTGATTTATATGAGGTAGTAAGAACTAGGATGGGGTTAAAGCATCGAGATGGTTTTGAAAAATAGAGAGATAATTTAGTAAGATGATTGCTTACTTAAATAATTCCAATTTGATTTAAATGTAACTTTTATAGTACTAAGAATCAATGTTATTTAGATAAGGGCATGAATATATAAATGCGAGTGTTATAGTGTTCAATAGAGAGAAATTTTGTATTTGCTATCAATATATAGAACCCACAAATATCAATAATTAATTAAAAGAAATCATTTTAAAAGAGTTCGAATTTTTGTAAGATTTTTTAACTAAGAAATTGAAATGTGAAATAATTTGAAATCTGCAAGAAAGGTACTTAAGGAAATAGAGAATACAAGTAAATAGATAACAATAAGTTTTATTCAAAAAGGTATCCTATTGTAGTATTGTAATTTTAATGCGATAATCCCCGTGAATAAATGTATCTCAAAGAAATAATAAATTAAAGGTAATTTAGAAATAATTGATTTTTTGAGAGAGAACCAATACATTAAAATCAAAACACATTAAAACAGTGAAACAAATGCTGAAGGCCTAAAAAGGTAACTAGTTACTCAGGATAATCTTGTATAACTACTGAATTATTCAACTTTTCGATTGTGGAGGTAGCAAAGAATGAAAAGATTAGGGATTTATTTGATTGTCGTAGTTATGTTAGTAACCGTTTTAACAGGGTGTACAAATGCAAACCCAAAAGAAGAAATGAATGAAGCAAATAAGAAAACAACATTTATGTTATTTGATGAATCCAAAATTTATGAAAATAAGATATTGGAATCAGGTGAAATCACTGCCGAAGATGTTAAATTGAAAAACATGACTTTTGAAAAAGACTTAATTATTGATAAAAAAGTTGGAGATGGAAATGTTTATCTTGATGGAGTTGAAGTAAAAGGAAAACTGATTGTTAATGGTGGTGGAGAAAATTCTATTCACATTGAGAATAGTAAAATCAATTCAGTGTCAAGCAATCGAGTAGAGGGAACTGTTCGTATTGTAGTCGCTGAAACTTCATCAGTAGATTTACTAGATATTGATAGCGTAACTAAATTAGAAGTTCATGGAGAGATGAAGACTCTTTCGATTTCGCAAAACGCAACAAGTAGTTCGGTTAATATTGGTGAAACAGCAAAAATTAAAACAGTAGAAATTAATGCTCCGGTTGTTCTTTCGGCTAAATCGCCAATTGAACACTTAGCGATAAAAGCAGAAAGCAAAGTGACGTTAGAATCGGCAGTAAATTTAGTTACTGTTTCTTCAAGTGCTCAGAATACAACGATTGATTTAAAAAAAGATGCAGTAGTTAATAATCTAGGAACAGAAGTAAAACTGGATGTATCGGGCACAGGAAAACTTGGAACTGTAGTAACAACAGATAAAACTTTTGTGACAGGCAATGTTAAACCTGAGAATACAACAGTAAGTACAACGCCAATACAAGATGCAATCAATAAAGGTGCAGCAGCAACAACTCCTACACCAACTATTACAAATACACCAAAACCTGCAACACCAAAGCCTACAGAGACTCCGAAATCTATAGAAACACCCAAACCTACAGAAACACCTGGTATTTCTAATCCAACACCCCAACCAACGGAACCGCCGGTTTCTAAGTTGCCTTGGGATGGAGTAACAATTGATACCAGTTGGTATAATTCGGCATCAACAACATTTACGTTATATAATGGGGCACAGCTTGCGGGATTTGGACAGTTGGTTAATGAAGGAAATAATTTTGCTGGGAAAACGATTAACTTGGGTGGAGATATTGACTTAAATAATAAACTGTGGACCCCGATAGGACTAAGATATGCACGTGCAGGAACCACATATAAAAATGAAGATGCGGGTAGCAATTACTCACAATATTGGTTTTATCACAACACGTTCTCAGGAACACTTAATGGAAACAATTATACAATCAAAGGATTGAAAGTTTATAATGATTCGAAGACAGCAAATGATGGAGCCGCATTATTTGGATTTGTCAGTGATGCAACAATTAAAAACTTAAATTTTGACGGATTTAATGTCGGTGGAGAAAGTAGAGTTGCTGTTGTTGCGGCATATGCATTAGGTGGTTCAACATTTGACGGTATAACTCTAAGCAATGGACAAGTGTATGTAAATGATCCTCAATCAACAGATCCTACATGTAAATCGTGGGCTGTGGGTGGAATTGTTGGACAAATGTGGAACTACTCACACTATGCGGTTGGTAAAAATAATGCAACCTACTCATTTCAAAACATTGTTGTAAATTCGAATGTTACAATTAGTGGAGAAGCGAATGTTGGAAGTATGTGGGGAAGTATCACAGAGGCTAGTTCGAAGAAGATTGGAAGTTTCGATGCTTCATCAAGAACGGAATATCCAAACTGGAAGGGAGCCGACACAGTTAATTATACGGGGTATGATTCGACTGTATTTGTTGATAATTGTAAGAATGAAGGTAAAATCTATGCATCTTATATAAATGCAGGTAGTTTAGCAGGATGGGCATATACTTCAGTGGTTGATATCAAATCTTTTGAAAATAAAGGGCAAGTGTTTGTTAAAAATAGTGAAGATATGAATCCAAAAATTATTAGTGGAAATACAGTGGTGAATTCAGTTCCATTCTATGCATCGGATAAAGAAACGAAAACAATAGTTCAAACAAAAGAACAACTAGAGAACGCTTTGAAATCCAATGTAGCAAAGATTGAAATTAGAGGGACAATTGGAACTGACAGTGATTATACAATTTATCGTGTGACTAAAACTAAAGAAATTTTAGGAGCTACTAATAGCAAAATCTATGGATCATTCATCATTGATGTGGATAATGTCAAAATCAATGGATTAGAGATCCACAATCAAGGATGGATAACAGGCAATCCAGTTGATGCACGCAGAAATGCTATAACTGTAGTATCGAATCGTGTTGAAATAACAAATAACAAATTGATTTCATCGAACACAGTTAACGGTGAAGAAGCGATTTCGAATGGTATAGTTTTGTTAGCTGGAACAGATAACAATACAAATATAAGAATTGAGAATAATGAAATAACAGGCTATAGCTATGAGAATGACAATTGGTCAAGTACGGGAACGATATTCTCTGCAGGGCAATATTTCCCCTATGATACTACAAATAAAAAAGGTTCAAGCAAAACGGTTAATCTAACCCTCGATTATGCGTCAATTGCAAAACAAAATACTTATTATAGTTGTTATAATGATTTCGTATATACGGATTATTCATTAAAAGCAGAAGATGGATATTATAAATATACATTTGCATCAAATCCAAAAGGAGTAATAGATGGATTAATGTATTCAAGTAAAGTGAATAGTAAAGTAGAATTAGCACCGGGGAATTATACATTTACTAAAGAAGTTACAGGAGAATCACTAAATAATAATTTCGTTGTCAAAAGTAACTGCGAGTTAATAGTTCCAACAACGGCAAATGCAATTATTACAAATGATACAGAACTAGTTATAAATGAAGGTGGGAAATTAACAGGAGTGGTACAAGGAAATGTAATTGATTTAAACATACCGTCAATTTCAAATGAAAGTATTCGATATAATCCGGTGAGTGAAGATATCGTTGTACAATTTGATTTGACCCGTGGGTTCATTTTAACACCTCCAACAGAAGTGGATATTGCGACTCTTTATGCTCAAATTCTAGCGGGTACACAAACTGAACAGGAACAAGCTGCAAGAAAATTAGGTAATGATATTATTTATTATTACTATTATATTGAAGATAACAATCAGATTCCTTTAATGACAGTTGATTTACAAGGAAGTCAAATTCCTTTAATGAAGAATAAGTTTTGGAGTGAGTATTTAATTTATAAAGATGGAGCAAATACTGTTACGATTCCTAATGGAAATATAATCAACGGAACAATGCTGGGTAGTACGGTTTTATCGAATAAAACATGGTTAACCGCAACAAACCCAAAAATAGGAACAGTGGCAACTAAATGGTTAGATCCAGTTAAGGGGAAATCATTATATGTTGATATTGTAATAGTTGTGGAAGGTAAAGTAATAAAGAAAACTGTATCAGTAGAAATTCCAAATGATACAATAGTTAATCAAATTAATGAGGGATCACAAAATTTAGATGAGAGTGTACCTAGTTTAGATGAATCAAATGAAAAAACAGATGAAATTGAGAAAGATTTACCTATACTTTTTGATTCTATCGATCAAGAAGAAAGTTCAAATCAATAGAAATGTGATTAAAATCGGGAAAACTTTGTAAGGAAAGGACAATCTACTTGATTGTCCTTTCCTATTTTACGCATCAAAACGAACCCTGAGAGTTATGTTTCTTTGTCGTATCTTACATTTAAAGTTGTATTTGTTACTTGTAATAATAAATTGAGTTGGTATAATTAAAGTAAAGATATCATCGGTAAACCTATCGAAAGGTAGGGGCACAAAGCTATAGGGCCTGTTAAATGGTAGCCAGTTGCACAAGAACCATAAGTGTACTGGGTATAGCCGGGTACACTTTTTGTATTATAAAGGAGAGACAACATGAAAAAACTGGGAATACAATTTTTGAGTATTTTGCTTATTGTTGCGACTTTAACAGGTTGTTCAAGCAATAAACCAAAAGATGAAACGGCAGTTGTAGATCAAAAAGAAACTGTAATGCTTTTTGATGAGTCTAAAACTTATGAAAACGAAAAGTTAGAGTCAGGAAAAATAGTTGCGCAAGATGTAACAATTAAAAATACAACATTCGAACAAGACTTAATCATTGATAAGCAAGTTGGAGAAGGAAATGTATTTCTTGATGGTGTAGAAATAAAAGGACAATTAATTGTTAATGGTGGAGGAGAGAACTCTGTTCATATTGATAATAGTAAAGTTAACTCTATTTCGAGTAATCGACCTGATGGGAAAGTGCGTATTATCGTTTCTGAAAACACATCAGTGGATAACCTAGAAATCGCAAGTGAAACTAAACTCGAAGTACAAGGTGAAATTAAAAATCTTTCATTAACATCTTCTTCAACAGGAAGTGTTGTTGAAATAAAAGAAAATGCACAAATAAAAAAAGTTGATCTAAATGCAACTGTTGAATTATCATCAAAGGCACCAATTGGGCAACTCGATATTAAAGCTGCAAGTAAAGTAAATCTTGAAGCACCTGTAACTACAGTGACTGTTTCTTCAAATGCACAAAATACAGCTATCACTTTGGGAAAAGATGCAGTGGTAGGTAGCTTGGCAACTGAGACTAAAGTAGATGTTTCAGGTGATGGAAAATTACAAACAGTATTAACAACAGATAAAACAAATGTTACAGGTAATATAAAAGCAGATACAACCACAGTAAGTACGAATCCTATTCAGGATACAAATAAAGAAGTTGCAGTGGCAACACCAACGCCTGTAGCAACGCAAACACCAAAACCTGCAACACCAAAACCAACAGTGGTACCTACACAAGCACCAACAGCAACACCAGAAACTTCTAATCCAACACCGGCACCAACAGCAACACCAATTCCTACATCAGCATGGGATGGTACAACTGTTGATAGCTCGTGGTATAACGATTCGACTAACTCATTTGTTATTAATAAGGCAGATCAACTTGCTGGTTTAGCACAACTTGTGAGTGATGGAAATAGTTTCGAAAATAAAATAATTACGCTGAATGCTAATATTGACTTAGCAAATTTTGAATGGACTCCAATTGGTAAAGGAGATACTAATTCTTTTAAAGGTATTTTTGATGGAAATAATTTAGTAATTAAAAATATAAATATTACGAAGTCACCTAGTGACGATGTAACAATTCCAACAGGTTTATTTAGTGTTGTTTCAAATGGAACTATAAAAAATTTGAATGTAGTAGGTAATGTTAGTGTAGATTCAAACGATTGTGCGGGATTAATTGCGGGAAAAATAACGAATACAAGTACAATTAGTAATTCAACAACTAGTGGTAGTGTAACTGCTAAAGAAGTTGGAGGAATTGCGGGGTTAAGTACAAAAGGATCAATTATTTTGAATTGTAGTAATGTTGCAATCGTAAATGGTACTGCAGGAAATACTGGAGGAATTGTTGGTCAATTTGTAGCAGCTAATCAGTCTGCAATTAAAAATTGTGTGAATAATGGAACAGTTAATGGAGTTACATCAACTGGCGGAATTGTTGGAAAAATGAGTCAAGAAGATGGTACCCCAAATGTTTATGCAATAGAAAATTGTATAAACAATGGTAGTGTAAATGGTGGTTTAACAGTTGGAGGAATAGCTGGAACTGGACATTTTTCAAGTAGAACACCAAATATAATTCAATTCAACGCAATTGTAAATAGTACAAATAACGGACGTGTGTATTCAAACTTTAGCAGCAATAGTCCAACAAGTGTTGGAGGAATAGCGGGAGAATATACAGGGCAAATAATTCAAACTGTCAATAATGGTGAAGTAACTAGCGAATCCATTTATAATGGTGTAGGTAAAGGAGCTGCTGGTGGAATTATTGGTCGAGGTAGAAGCAATGAAGATTTTGTGGATGGAGAATATTATGGAATTGTTCTAACTGACTGTATAAATAATGGAAGTGTTAAAGGAACTTGGGATAATATTACTGGGTTTGCAGGTATAGTTGCAGAAGGTAGTTATATTGGTACTTCTTCATCAGAAGTAGTTATTAATAATTTTGTTGAACAAACTGGATTAAGATTAATTGGATTAACTACAAACGGAGGAAGCTATTCTCTAACGATAAATGGTAGAAATAATCAAGAAATAAAGAATCCACTATATATTGCAAGTAAAGAAATTACTATTAATAATTGTATTATCACAGAATTAAATAATGATTATGGTAATGCTGGTCGAGAATATACATCAGCTAGCAAAATGTTAGTTAATTTTTCTGGAAGTAATACAAAAATTTTGAAATATAACAATACAACAGCGGAAAGCCTTAAACTAATATTATTAGAGAATTCGTTCTTTATTGATGAAATTACAGGTAAATATTCAGTTGATAGCATCAATTCGAAGATTATGATAAATGATCAAATTTTAAACTTTGATACAACCTATCCTGGCTATGGAGATTATTACTTTGAAGGAATTGGTGAAATTGATTGGAATGCTATGGAATCTATTGTTGTTAAGGTTAACCCGCAAATTGGTAGTGATACAACATATAAACTGTATACAATGAATGAACCTCAATCTATTTATAATTTTTCTAATGATACTACGATTGTTCCAAAACAATCATTAAATGGACAAAATAAATTGATTGTAGAATTAAAAAATCCAAATGGAAAGACAACAAGTTATAAAATTATATTAAAGAAAAATGGAAGTTTACCAAAACCTGATTTAGGCGTAGTAGGTACTTTCGTAAATCAAAGAAATACAAATGAAGTAATTCAAATTAAGTATGAAGATGAAAATTATAAAGTGGCAGTAAGTGACAATAATTTTGGTGATTTGAGAATTGATGAAATTGAATATAATGCTGATGGAAGTATAAAACAAGAAACTCTTAATCGGTATATTGGGGGTTATTCAAATAATGTATATTTTACTTTGCGAGAAGATAATACTCTTGAAATTACTAAAAAGAGTAATGATCAATATCCAAATGTTCAAGTTGGAGATGTATACTCCTTATTGGATACAAATCCAGTGACTATTTCGAATTTTGAAGTTGAATATCGTCGTGGAGAAAACGTAATTGTTCGATTTACACTTGATAAAGGATTTACTTTTGATAATTATAATAGTCAGCTAACAAGTATTGACATGGTTAGTGAACAATATACTAATTTGCTTTCAAGCAGTGATTCAAATGTAGTACAAAATGCTGCAAAACTAATAGGTAATGATATTATTTTGACATATTACTATAAACAAGGAGATGTTAGCTACCCGTTAACAACTGGCAATAATAACCCACTAGTTAAAAATAAACTTTGGGGTGGTTATCTTGCAGATATGGATGGAAACTATTTAGGTGATACAAATGGAACCAACATTGGATATTCTTTACCTAATGGAAGTTCATCATGGCAAACTTGGACAAATCCAAGTACTGTTCAGCCAGTGGGTTGGTTGGATACTGTAGATAAACTATATGTTGATATTATCGTTATTTATAATGGGCAAATCACAAAAGAAACACAAAGTATCGATATTCCATTGGAAAATGATCGTATAAGTTTAGATATTACAGAACATAAATTAAATGTAAATGAAACTGTTCAACTAACGCTTACAAAGCCGCAATCAAATAATAATTTAATTGTGTGGTCATCTTCAAATGAAAATATTGCAACAGTTGACCAAAATGGTTTGGTGAGCGCAAAAGCAAAAGGAAAAGCAACAATTTCTGCAACGCATCGAGGTGTGACAAAAACTGCAATTATTGAAGTTACAGAATCCGCACCTGGATTTAATGCAACTGTAGATTCTTGGGGTGAGGAAGAAGAAGTTGTACTGGAAGTGAAATCTTTACAACCTAGCACAGTACCAACTGATCTTGATTTAGTACCTGAAGAAAATAGTGAACAAACTGATGAAAATAAAGAAACAGATTTAATTGAAACAACACAGGAATCGGAAACTCAAATTAATGAAACAGATTTGAATTTTTAAAGTGTAATTGTAAAAGAGAGTTTGCCAAGCAAGCTCTCTTAAAAGTATACGCAACACAAAAAAGTTGTGCAGTTGATGATGTGCTATTTGAGTGTTAAGTAAAGTGAAAAGGGGAAAGAAAATGAAAAAATTATTTACATTGGTATTGTGTTTGGGGATGGGGTTGAGTTTGCTAAGTGGCTGTACAACGAAAAAAGATGAAAAAGCAAACAATGAGAAAACGTCAGAAATGATTTATGATGAGTCCAAATCCTATGAAGAAACAGGTTCGTTTGATACAGGAACAATTACTGCTTCAGAAGTTACACTTAAAAATGTTAATTTCAAAGGTGATTTAATTATCGATGAAAAGGTTGGAGAAGGAAACGTCACTTTAGATAATGTTTCAATACAAGGGAAATTAATTGTAAAGGGTGGTGGACTTAATTCAATCCATGTTAATAATTGTGTTATTAATGAAATTGAAGCGAATAAAGTAAACAATCCAGTACGTATAGTCGTTTCAGAAAACACCAAAGTTAATCAAGTAACGGTAATGCAAAATTCTAATATCGAAGTTAATGGTGAGGTAAATTCCATTAATGTTAAAGATACAAGTAGTGGTAGCAATGTAATGGTGCAACCTAATGCAAAGGTATCCACTATTGAGGTAAATGCTCCCACAAGTTTACATGTTCAATCACCTATTGGCGAATTGAGTTTGAAAGCACAAAGTACAGTGAAAATAGAAGCATCTATTGATATTGTTAAGGTTTCAGCAAATGCGAAAAATACTGATTTAACAATATCGAAAGATGTTGTTGTTAATAGTTTAGCAACAGAAACAAAAGTAGGTTTATCAGGCGAGGGAAAAGTCACATCAGTTTTAACAACTGATTCAACACATATTACTGGGGACATCAAACCAGATAGCATAGTTGTGAGTGCTAATCCAATTCAAGATGTTACAAATAATCCTATAAGTACACCAACACCTACTGCTTCTGCAACACCAACGGTAGCACCAAAACCTACAATAACTCCTACTGTGGTGCCAACAGCTACCCCAACTCCGGAAGTACCAGCGTCAACACCGAATCCAACGACACCACCAGTTGATACTGCGTGGGATGGACAAACAATAGATACTAGTTGGTATAGTGAAAGTTCAACTACTTATACGATTACAACAGGTGCACAATTTGCCGGTTTTGGAAAACTTGTTAATGATGGAATTACATTTGAAGGTAAAACTGTCAACTTAGGATCAGATATAAATTTAAATAAGAAAGAGTGGACACCGATTGGGTATCGCTATGCAAAAGGTGGAGCTACGTTGGATGGTCAAGATGCAGGTTCAAACTATAAAGACTATTGGTTTTATTACCGTACATTCCTAGGAACATTAAATGGTAATAATCATACAATTAGTGGTTTGAAATGTTATAACAATGGAGATACAGTCAATGATGGTTCTGCGCTTTTTGGTGCATTGGGTAAGGCTACTATTAAAAATGTGAAGTTTTCAAATTTTGAAATTACGGGTGAAAGTCGTGTAGCGGTTGTTGCGGCATATAGTTTTGGTGGTTCAACATTTGAAAATATTGAACTTATTGATGGAACGGTAAAAGCAGGTATTGTGTATAGTGATGAGTCATGGGCGGCTGGCGGAATTGTTGGGCAAATGTGGAATTATCGCCATTACAATATTGCCAATAATAATGCAGTATATAGTTTTATTGATTGTAAAGTTGGTTCTAATGTAAGTATTCAAGGGCAATCAAATGTAGGTGGTATTTGGGGAAGTATTGTTGAAGCTACATCAAAATTCTCAGGGTCTTCAACGATTGATAAAAATCAATTTCCATATTGGGAAAAAGATAACGTGATTAATACAAGTGGATATGATTCAACCGTATTTGTTAAAGATTGTTCAAATCAAGGAACAGTAAATGCTACTTTAGTTAATGCTGGTAGTTTAGCAGGATGGGCAAGTGTTGCTGAAGTCAAAATTGAATCTTTTGAAAATACTGGAACAGTAATTATAAAAGATAAAGAAATTGAAAATCCAAAAATTATTAGTGGAAGTACTGTTGTAGAAACTGTGCCATTCTATATGTCAGATAAATCGGCAGAAGTCATAGTACAAACTAAGCAACAGTTGGAACAAGCGTTAGCAAACAAAAAAAACAGCATAAAAGTAAGAGGTATTATTGGTTCAGATCAAGACTATAAAGTATATTCGATTAATGCAGCAACAACAATTCAAGGTGAAACAGGAAGCGAAGTTTATGGTTCATTTATCTTAAATGCAGATGGAATAAAAATTAGCGATTTGGAAATTCACAATCAAGGCTATTTAAATGAAACAACACCGTTGCTAGGGAAGGCGGCTATTTGGGCTATTTCCAATCAATTCACATTAGAAAATAACACACTTGTTTCTAATTCGAATAAACAACTTTCAGGATTAGTTTCAAATGGAGTTGTAGTGTATGCAGGAACTGATAAAGCAACTAACGTTGTAATTAATAATAATACAATTATTGGCTATCAGCATGAGAATGAAGATTGGTCTAGTTCAGGAATTATTGTTACTGCAGGTCTAGGATTTTTAGATGGCATGAATAACAAAAAAGGAGCTACTAAAACAGTTAATTTGACTTTGGATTATGCAACTTTAGCAAAATCAAATAGTTACCAAAATTGTGCCAATGATTTTATTTACTCTGATTATGGACATAATACAGGTTGGAATACTTATCGATACTATTATGGATCAAATGAAACAGGTTTATTAGGTGGCTTACAATATGCTTTCCCAGATGAGGCAATTATTGAAATGGCAACCAAGAATTATAGTTTTAATGAATCAAACACACATGAAGATGGTGAGAACATATTTGTTGTAAAAGCAAATAGCGAGTTGATCATTCCAAGTGAAGCAAGTGTTAGAATTGAAGATGACACAGAACTTATTATCGAAGTTGATGCTAAACTAACGGGTAATGTTACATATGGTAAGGTAAATGATAAAAATATAAATTTACCATGGAATGGTACAGATATTGATGTAAATTGGTATGATGTAAATGAAGAAGTATACATACTTAGAAATGCCAAGGAGTTAGCTGGTTTAGCTCAACTCGTAAATAATGGAAATACATTCCAAGGAAAGACAGTCAAATTATCAAATGATATTGACTTGAGTAATCTCAATTGGACACCAATAGGAACAACTGAGAAACATTTTATGGGTACATTTGATGGAAACAATAAAGTAATATCTAATTTAACATGTTCAAACGAAAATTCTGATTTGGGAACTGGTTTGTTTGGAAATATGATTACACCAGGAGTAATTAAAAACGTTACAATAAATAATGCAATCTTAACTGGTAAAGCAAATGTAGGTGCAATAATTGGTAGTTATTCTACAGGTGATATCGATAATTGTGCTGTGCAAGGGCATATTGAAATTGTTGGTAACTACAAAGTAGGTGGATTGGGTGGTCAAGGTTATGGTTCAGTTAGCAATAGTAGAGTTGATGTTGATTCTTCAAGTTTTGTAAGAGGTATATATCTAGCTGCAAACTTTGAAGGTGATAATGTAGGCGGATTAGTTGGATTTACAGGGGAATTAAATAGCTCTACTTATATGATTATTAATTGTTCTTCAAATGTAAATGTTGAAGGAACACGTAAAGTAGGTGGCTTAGTTGGGTTTCTAAGCAGAGGAGTAGGTGTTAAAGATAGTTCATCAACAGGAAATGTAAGCTCTAATGCATTGGAAGACTACATAACTGCTAATAATATTTCTATCGGAGGCTTAATTGGTGAAGTTCTAGGAACAAATGAAATCTTCACTATTCTTGAAAACTGTTCAGCAACAGGCACCGTTACAGGACCAAGTGCTGATAAAGTAGGTGCATTAGTAGGCTTTTTGAGAGATGATGCAACAATAGTTCAATTGATTAATTGCACGTGGACTGTGAACTCGCTTTCTGAAATTGGAAATGGACATAAGATTGAAGGAACGGATAAGTATACTAGAGTTAGTTCTGACATATCCCAAACAACGAATCTTGATATGAATAACGAAGTTACATTACCAGTAGCTGATGAAGAAGAAAAAGAACTGGGTGAAAGCATAATTCCAGAACCAGTTCCATCTGAAGAACCAGTTACTACAGAAACTCCAGTTTCTTCTGAAACATCTATTGAATCAGAAATAGAGATAAAAGAATAAAGATATTAATGTAAGTGGATAACGAGTGTTATTCACTTTTTTCTTTGTGTATTGGACATAATTATGCGATTATACAGGGATAATTCAAGAAAATGAGTAGTTTTTATAAAGATATGAAATATTTGAACTTTTACTGTTGACAAGCAATAGTGAAATGAACTAAAATAATAAGGCTTAGCGACTACTAAAGTTTCCTGCATGGAAACTATTATTTATGCTAATGTACGGCACGCTTGGAAGTGTGTGCTTAGAATTCGAAAGGAGAACTATTAATGCCAACAATTAATCAGTTAGTACGTAAAGGTCGTACAAATAAAGTTTGGAAATCTAAATCTCCAGCTTTAAACAAAGGTTACAACTCTTTAAAGAGCACTTCAACAGATTTATCTAGTCCTCAAAAGAGAGGGGTTTGTACTCGTGTAGGGACAATGACTCCTAAAAAGCCTAACTCAGCTCTTCGTAAATACGCTCGTGTGCGTTTGAGCAATGGAATGGAAGTTACAGCTTACATCCCAGGAATCGGACACAATTTACAAGAACATAGTGTGGTTATGATCCGTGGAGGTCGTATTAAAGACTTACCAGGGGTTCGTTATCACATTATCCGCGGAACTTTGGACTGTGCTGGTGTAACTGGACGTAATCAATCTCGTTCATTATACGGTACTAAAAAGCCAAAGGCTGCTAAATAGGATAGGAGGTAATTAGAATGCCAAGAAAAGGTTATATAGCAAAAAGAGATGTTCTTGCAGATCCTATCTACAATTCAAAATTAGTTACTCGTTTAATCAATAAGATTATGTTAGACGGAAAAAGAGGAGTTGCTCAAACAATTCTTTATAACGCATTTGATATTGTAGAAGAAAAAACTGGACAACAACCAATGGAAGTTTTTGAAAAAGCATTAGCTAACGTAATGCCACTTCTTGAACTTAAAGTTCGTCGTGTAGGTGGTGCTAACTACCAAGTTCCAGTAGAAGTTTCTGCTGAAAGAAAATTAACACTAGGTCTTCGTTGGGTCGTTAACTATTCTCGTTTAAGAAATGAGAAAACAATGGAACAACGTTTAGCAAATGAAATTATTGATGCTGCAAACGGTACAGGAGCTTCAGTTAAGAAGAAAGATGATACTCACAGAATGGCTGACGCGAATAAAGCATTCGCTCACTATCGCTGGTAGTAGAGAGGAAATACAGTTATGGCACGTGAATTTGATTTACTACATACAAGAAATATCGGTATCATGGCTCACATCGATGCTGGTAAGACTACTACTACAGAGCGTATCCTTTACTATACAGGGAAAACTCACAAAATTGGGGAAACTCATGATGGAGCTTCTCAAATGGACTGGATGGCTCAAGAACAAGAACGTGGTATTACAATCACTTCCGCAGCTACAACTGCATCATGGAAGGGTTACCGTGTAAACATTATCGATACTCCAGGTCACGTAGACTTCACAGTTGAAGTTGAACGTTCACTTCGTGTATTAGATGGTGCTGTTACAGTTCTTGACTCAAAAGCTGGGGTAGAACCTCAAACTGAAACAGTTTGGAGACAAGCTACAACTTATAAAGTACCACGTATCGTTTATTGTAATAAAATGGATGCGACTGGTGCTGACTTCTTAATGTCAGTTAACTCAATTGGAAATCGTTTAGGAGCTAAAGGTGCTGCTATTCAAATGCCAATCGGTGCTGAAAATACATTTAGAGGAATTATTGATTTAATCGAACGTAAACAATATATGTATAAAAATGATTTGGGTACAGACATTGAAGTTACTGAAATCGCTGATGAATTCAAAGACCAAGCAGAAGAGCTTCGTGCTACACTATGCGAAATGGTTGCTGACTTCGATGATGATGTAATGATGAAAGTACTTGAAGGTGAAGAACCTACAATTGAAGAAATCAAACGTGCAATCCGTACAGGAGTTCTTGCATCTGAATTCTTCCCAGTATTGTGTGGATCTTCATATAAGAACAAAGGGGTTCAATTAATGTTGGATGCTGTTCTTGAATATCTTCCTTCACCTTTAGATATTCCTTCAATTCAAGGGATTACTGAAGATGGGAAAGAAGAAGCAAGACATGCTGATGATTCTGAACCATTCTCTGCATTAGCATTTAAAGTTATGACTGACCCATTTGTAGGTCGTTTAACTTACTTCCGTGTGTACTCAGGTACTGCATCATCTGGAAGTTATGTATTAAATGCTACAAAAGATACTCGTGAACGTTTTGGGCGTTTAGTTCAAATGCATGCAAACCACCGTGCTGAAATTGAAGAAGTTTATGCTGGTGATATTGCTGCTGCTGTAGGATTAAAAGCTACTACTACAGGAGATACACTATGTGATGAAAAGGCTCCAATTATTCTTGAATCAATGGTGTTCCCTGAACCAGTTATCCAAATGTCAGTTGAGCCTAAAACAAAAGCTGACTCTGATAAAATGGGTCTTGCTCTTGCAAAACTTGCTGAAGAAGATCCAACATTCAAAACATACACTGATGAAGAAACAGGACAAACAATCATTGCTGGTATGGGTGAACTTCACTTAGATATCATTGTTGATCGTATGCGCCGTGAATTCAAAGTTGACGCAAATGTTGGTGCTCCACAAGTTGCTTACCGTGAAACAATTCGTGGTACAGCAGAGTGTGAAGGTAAATTCGTTCGTCAATCAGGTGGGCGTGGACAATACGGACATGTTTGGATTCGTTTTGAACCGAATGAAGAAGGTAAAGGTTTTGAGTGGATTGATGCTATCGTTGGAGGAACAGTTCCAAGAGAATATATCAAACCAGCTCATGATGGATTGGAAGCTGCACTAAACAATGGTTTAGTTGCTGGTTACCCAGTTGTAGATATTAAGGCTACATTATTTGACGGATCTTATCATGATGTCGATTCATCTGAAATGGCATATAAGATTGCAGCAAGTATGGCACTTAAAGAAGCAGCTAAAAAATGTAAACCAGTTATTCTTGAACCAATCATGACAGTTGATGTAACTGCTCCTGCTGAATATTTAGGTTCAGTAATGGGTGATATTACAAAACGTCGTGGACAAATCCGTGACCAAGAAGAAATTGGAAATGCGATTAAAGTAAAAGCATTTGTACCACTTTCTGAAATGTTCGGATATTCTACAGATCTTCGTTCATTTACACAAGGTCGTGGAAACTATGTAATGCAAACTGATCACTACTCAGAAGTGCCTAAGAGCATTGCAGAAGGTATCGCTAAGAAAAACGCTAAAGATTAGTTTAAAATATTGCATTATTTGAGTGTTTATCTTAAAATGTATTTGGTTATACACATAAAAAATTAGGAGGAATTTGCACAATGGCAAAACAAAAATTTGACAGAAGTAAAGAACACGTTAATATTGGTACTATTGGACACGTTGACCATGGTAAAACAACATTAACTGCTGCTATTACTAACTACCTTGCAAAATCAGGTAAGGCTGAAGCTCGCGCTTACGACCAAATCGATGGAGCACCAGAAGAAAAAGAACGTGGTATTACAATTAATACTTCTCACGTTGAGTACGAAACAGATGCACGTCACTATGCACACGTTGACTGCCCAGGCCATGCTGACTATATCAAAAACATGATCACTGGAGCTGCTCAAATGGATGGATCAATCCTAGTAGTTGCTGCAACTGATGGACCAATGCCTCAAACTCGTGAACATATCTTACTTGCTCGTCAAGTAGGTGTTCCAAGAATGGTTGTATTCTTGAACAAATGCGACATGGTTGAAGATGAAGAATTAATCGACCTTGTTGAAATGGAAGTTCGTGAACTTCTAAGTGCTTACGGTTTCGAAGGTGATGATACACCAGTTATCCGTGGTTCTGCATTAAAATCTCTTGAAGGAAATGCTGATTGGGAAGCAAAAGTTGCTGAATTAATGGATGCAGTTGACTCTTGGATTCCAACTCCAACTCATGAAACAGACAAACCATTCTTAATGGCTGTTGAAGATGTATTCACAATTACAGGTCGTGGTACAGTTGCTACTGGACGTGTTGAACGTGGACACTTAAACCTTAACGAAGAAGTTGAAATCGTTGGTATTCATGATACTAAGAAATCAGTTGTTACTGGTATCGAAATGTTCCGTAAATTATTAGACTATGCTGAAGCAGGAGACAACATTGGTGCATTATTACGTGGTGTTTCTCGTGATGAAATCGAACGTGGACAATGTCTAGCTAAACCTGGATCAGTTACTCCACATACAGCTTTCAAAGCTCAAGTATACGTATTAACTAAAGAAGAAGGTGGACGTCATACACCATTCGTAACTAACTACCGTCCTCAATTCTATTTCCGTACAACTGACGTAACAGGAGTTGTTAAACTTCCTGAAGGTACTGAAATGGTTATGCCTGGAGACAACATCGAAATGATCGTTGAATTAATCGCTCCAATCGCTGTTGAACAAGGAACTAAGTTCTCTATCCGTGAAGGTGGAAGAACTGTAGGTTCTGGTAACGTTACAGAAATCATTAAATAAGTTTAGCTTATTAAATAATTAAAGCACATTGCAAAATGTGCTTTTTTTCTTGTGTTTTTGAGTATAATTTTATAAAATGGTTAAGCAAACTAAACTAAAGGAGTATAAATAGAATGATTAAAGATTCTTTGAAGAATTATATATATGAAGTAACATTAAATGAATTGCATTTATTGAATCATATGGAAGAGTGGAATATTAGTTATAACTCTTTACTTTATTTAGATTTAATTAACTTAACACCAAATTGTACAGGGAGTTATCTTGCGGAGAAGTTATGTGTGTCTAAGGCAGCTGTTACATTAAAACTAAATGAATTATTAAAACAAGATTTAGTGATTAAAAGACAAAGTAGTGAAGATCGTAGAGTTTATTATGTAGAGGTGAGTTCTCGGTGTAGAGTTTACTATAAACTTGTTGAGAAAGCGATGTCGCATGCAATTTCAAATGTAAAAAGAAAGTATAGTGAAAAGGAGATTGGAATATTTTGCAATATCTTAGATGATATGCGCAATGATTATATTCAAGAAATGGAAAATGAAAAATAGTTTAGGAAAAGATTTCACATTGATGTCACTTTTAAAGTTTACTGGACCACCAATAGTTATGATGGTTTTCTTGGCTTTGTATACGATGATTGATGGGGTATTTGTATCGAATTTAATTAATGAGTATGCCTTATCTGCAATTAACATTGTTTATCCAATACCTAGTATTGTTGTGGGTATTGCGATTATGATTGGTACAGGTGGCAGTGCAATCATTGCGAAAAACATGGGCGAGAACAAAATAATGGATGCAAAACAGAATTTTAGCCTTATTTGCTTGTTTGGACTAGTTTTGGGAGTTCTTTTAGTCATTTTTGGACTCTTATTCATCGATGAGATAATTCTTCTATTAGGGGCTACAGAAGCGTTATTTGGATATTGCAAAGATTACTTGATGATTCTAGCCATTGGTACTCCATTGGCGATATTTCAAATGATTTTCCAAAGTTTCTTTGTAACAGCAGGTAAACCAAATTTAGGTTTAATAACAACACTACTTGGTGGTGTTGCAAACATTGTTTTAGACTATGTTTTTATCGCTATTTTTAATTGGGGTATTGGTGGTGCAGCATTTGCAACAGTCATTGGTTATTCAATACCAGCAATTTATGGTGTATATTATTTCATGATAAAAAAAGAAACAATCCTTCATTTTGAAAAACCAGTATTTAGAAAAGATGTCTTATTAACAACTTGTTCAAATGGTTCATCTGAAATGGTGAGCAATCTATCCATCTCTGTAACAACATTTTTATTTAATATGATGATGCTTAGATACATGGGTGAAACAGGTGTTGCAGCAATCACGATCGTTTTGTATGCGCAATTCCTATTAACATCAATTTTCTTAGGATATTCTCAAGGAGTAGCACCAATATTCAGTTACAACTATGGAGAAAGAAATCGAGCGAAAATAAAAAAGTATTTCAAAATGAGTATACTTCTTGTTTCTATATTCTCTGTACTTATGGTTCTACTATCCAATGGATTTGAAGATATTATCATTTCTATTTTTGCAAAACAAGGATCTGAAGTATTTAAGATTGCGAAGCATGGTTTTCCAATATTCTCAATTAGTTTTATCTTCGTAGGTTTCAATATCTTTGCTTCAGCATTGTTTACATCATTATCTAATGGAAAGATATCAGCACTTATATCATTTGTAAGAACATTCCTATTCTTAATTGCATCACTTTTATTGCTACCAAATATTATTGGTATTGAAGGGATTTGGTTAGCGGTACCTGTTGCAGAATTTTTGGGTATAATTCTTTCTATTATTTGTCTTTATCGTTCTAAAGATGAGTATGGTTATTTGTAATTTATGAAATTTCACGTATAATATCCAAGAGGTATAAATATGAAAAATATAAAAGCAATCGTATTTGATTTTGATGGAACACTTTCATTAAGATCACATGCTGCCTATGATAAATATAGACATGATATAAAAATCTTATTTCCAGAAGTGGATGATACATCAATTGAATTTGAAGCAATTGTACAAAATTGTATGACGTGGGACCAATATGGTACAGTATCAAAAAGATTCGTGTTTGATCAATTGGCGAAAACATACAAACTAGACATTGAAGTCACAAATGACTTGGCTAGTAAGTGGTTAGATAATTTCCATGAATATCAAGTGTTACGAGAAGGTGTCGTGGAGACTTTAAAAGAATTGAAGAAACACTATAAAATAGGTTGTATCACCAACGGTGATTCAAAAGGACAACATAGTAAATTAGATTATACAGATTTAAAACAATACTTTGATTCTGTGATCGTTTCAGGTGATTTTGGGATTCATAAGCCAGACCCTAGAATATTTATGGAATCATGCAAGCAATTAAATGTATTACCTGAAGAGATGATTTATGTAGGGGATACTTTCTATGCAGATGTATATGGTGCAACACTTGCGGACTGTACACCTGTTTGGTTATGGCCAGACAAGGAAAGACCATGCAATACAGATGTACACCGAATTTATAGTTTCACAGAAATTATTAAAAAAATAGAAGAAATAAAAAATCAAGTAGATTAATTTAGCATGTATATGAAGTAAATTGGTGCTTTGTAAATGGATATTAAAACTCATGGTTAGTGATACATAAACGCAATAATTTAAAAAGAATGATATTTCAAATTACTTACTTTTTATACTTACAAGAAAAGAAAAATTTATTATAAATATCTCTATATATTTACAAAAATAAAATTATAAGTTATATAAAACAAAATAAGAAAGGAAAATACAAAATGAAGAAAAATAAAAAGACAAAAGTGATATTCATCACTGTTGTCGCAATACTAGGGCTTCTATTTGGATTGTTTTTTTCTCCAATTGGGAAACTATTTAACTATTTTATAAAGTAAATAATCTCCAGCCACCACCACCAGTTCCGCCAAAACCACAGCCAGATGAGCCACTGATGTAGTTACCATTCTTATCAAAATTCATTGAACATCCGTACATATTTTTTCCTTTTCCAAGAGCATAATTAACCGCTTTTGTAATAGCGGATGCAACAATGTCAGATGGAGTAGTTCCAGTTGCAGCTTTAAAAACTCCATTAATGATTTCGCCAGCTAGCCAACCTCCTAAAAATACAAGTATTGCACCTACACCTCTAGGTTCAATTTGAAAACTTGTGGAGTTGTCAATATTCATAGGAATTGTATTCATTACAACAAATCTTTTGTAATTAGTATCCACAATTTTCTCGTGCTCTTCAGCAAAGACACTAGGATTTGAGAAACACAATATCAATGCAAAAGAACAAATGATAGAAATTATTTTTTTCATAATGTCTCCTTTTCTTTGATAAAGTAGGTACCTCTTTATGACTATATCCTAGTTCTAAGTTTGAATTTTTTGTAGTCTTTTTATTTATATTTGGCTATGATAAAATTAAATAGATAGAAACATTTGCAATTTTGATTGATTAGATAAAGTTTTGAGCTGAGTATATATAAATTGAAATTTAATAAGAATGCAACTGAAAAGAATGAAAATATGAGTAGCGACAAAATTCTCTAAGTAATTGCATATAAATGTTAATAATTAGGTTATATTTTACTAAAAAGTAAGAAAAATAATTTTAAACCAACATATAGAATCATAGAGAAATCCATATATATGATAATGTTATTGAGTAATAAATAAATTATTTAGCATCCTCTTGATTGGATAAAAGTTTGAATGCAATTAATTGTGAATTCTCCATGTTGAAGATCATCCAGGATGCGATGATGAACATCTTCAATTAAGTATAAGTGTTTAATTGGTGCAGGAATTTTTTTGTAGAATTTCCTACTCGATGAATAGTGAATGACTTCATCCTCTAATCCATGGAAAATAAGTGTAGGTACTTGAATATCCTCAACAGCAGGTCGACAATTATTCACTAAGTTTGTAAATGTCATTGTAAAAGAAGATGGTAACTCAGGGTATGGGGATTCATCTTTTTCTTTTTTCTCAAAAAATGAAGTCACAAAATCAGTTGCATTATTGAAGTTTACATACTCAAAGGCAGGAGCTAATAGAATTAGTTTTTCTACATTTGGTTTTGTAGCACAATAGCTTGCAATTACTCCTCCCATTGAAAATCCAACTAAGATTATTTTTTTGCCTTCGCTTGCTAAATTATTTATAGTACTTTCAGCACGGTTAATCCAATTGGTCCAATCTGTGTCTGTTTCATCTTCAATATTATACAGATCAGGAATAACAAATTCATAATCCTTAATAATCTTTTGAAGTTGTAAAAACTCATCTTTTTGTCTTCTTCCAAAACCATGGAAGCAAACAATAACGGGTTTTTCTTTTTGTTTTATATTAAATAGTTTCATTGTGTTTGACCTTTCTAAATACACTTGATTCATATTATTCAACAAGATTAATTCTTGTTTAGTTAATTGATCATTCATACGGATGATCTAATTATAGTGTAACACTTTGGCTAATTATTTGTTGATTATACACTATGTTTGATAAAAAATGCTAATTTTTAGTTGGGGAAAATCTCATAAATCTCATGCAACTATTTTTCATGAGATACTGGCAAATTGTTATATGGAAACATTGAGGTGAATAGATTAGACTTTATAAAAGGAGAATTTAATTATGTTAGCATTAGAAAAACGCCATATCTTAATCATGAAAGTTTTAATCAATGCTTCAAAGCCTCTAAGTAGTGAACTTTTAGGTTCTATTTTAGGTGCCACATCAAGAACAATACGTGGAGATATTAAACTAATTGATCAAATTCTACAAAGGATGGGGGCTCAAGTTATTTCGAAATCCGGTATAGGATATACATTGGAAGTAATTAATAGAGGTGAATTCAATGTTTTTCTACAAAGTTTCAATGAGAAATACAGTGATAGTGCGTCAATTCCTTCTTATGCGACTGAAAGAATTAGGGTGATTCTTCATCAACTATTAATTAGTGACGGGTATGTAAAAAGTGAAATATTTGAGAATCAATTATTTATATCACGGACAACACTTTCAGCTGATTTAAAGAAGGTAAGAGAAATTTTGAATTCATATCATTTGAAACTTGAACATAAACCAAATTATGGTTTAAGAATTGTTGGTGATGAGCGACATATTCGATTTGCATTAAGTGATTATATGAATATGGATGAAGAAGGAACTACACTGATTAAAACAATAAGAGTAGAATTAGATGCGAATTTTTGTAAACAAGAAATAATAAGATTTCTAATTGAAAATAAAATACATATTTCAGTGTCTTCCTTAGAGCAAGCAATTGCATTAATGCAAATAGCTGATTTAAGAATTAAGAAAAAGCATAGAGTAAAATTTGATGACAATCAATTAGAGGAAATTAAAACATATCGTGAATATAAATTAATGAAGAATTGGTGGAACAAAATACTACCACTCGCTGATGAAAATGAAATAGCCGACTATACATTACATATACTATCAAGACAAATCTTAGGAATTGATGATGAGTTTGATTTAACTGAAAACAAAACAAGTTATTTTCTACAAGATGAAATGTTGAAATTTTTATTTACTTACACAAATCAAGATTTCTCTTTTGATAGTCAGTTAAGAAAATTATTATCACGAGAGTTAAAGAGTATGCTTATACGTATTACGTATGGGTATGAATATCATGGTAATTCAATGGTTCAAGTAAAGCAAACGAATTTAGCTTTTGAATATGCTGTCATCATGGCTGATTATCTAGTGAAAAAATATGGCTATACAATGAATGAAAGTGAAATCGCGGTACTTGCAAATCATCTTCACCTATCCATGGAACAAAACATGAAAGTCAGATCACATTTGAAAATCGGATTAATTTGGAGTAGGGGCAGAAATGAATCGTTAATTGTTAAACAAAAATTAATGAAGTCTTACTCAAAATACATTGAATCCATTCATGTGCTTGAACATTATGAGTTAAATGAGCAAATAGAAAATGAATTAGATTTAATAATTACAGATATGCCAAGAGCAAGATTTAGATCAAAGATATCATTAATTCAAATTATGAATCAATTTAATACTCAAGAGAAAAAAGAATTAAAAGATTTCTTTTCAAAGAAAGGTGTTATGTTGCATACGTTATTAAATTGTCTGGATAAAAACTGTTGCTTATTTGATGTTGATGCACAAACAAGTGAAAAAGTGATAACTAAGCTTTCTAAGCAAATGATTGAGAATGCAAAGATTACTAATGGGTTTGAACAAATGGTATTGCAAAGAGAAGAAATTAGTTCTACTGAAAGAGGAAATAATGTTGTTATAGCACATAGTTTATTTCCAGCTAGTGAGAAAACAATTATCGGAGTTGCGATTTTAAAACATCCAATAACTTGGGGACAAGAAAATGCTCAACTTGTATTCATGGTGTCCAATGGAAACAATGAAGAGCAAATGTTTACTGTACTACAATGGTTGCAATTGTTAGTTCAAGACTTTGAGTTTGTTCATGAATGTTTAAATGCTAAAAACTTTGAAGAAATAAGACTTGCAATTGAGCGAGCATTTTTACTGATTGATGTTCAATAAACTAAACTAGGTAAAGTTAGTTTCCACAACGTAAAGGAAAAAAAACCGATACTGTTAATTTGAAATAGAAAATAAAATTGAAATAAGGAGAAATAGAATGAGAAAAATACTAATTGCTAGTCATGGAAAATTTGCGGAAGGAGTGGTTGATACAGTAACGTTTTTTGCGGGTGAACAAAACATTTCATTTATTTGCGCATATATTGATAACCAAAGCCTACAAGAGAAGATTGAGGTGGCACTTCAAGATATAAAAGAGGAAGATGAATTAGTTATCTTTACTGATTTGCTAGGAGGAAGTGTAAATAGAGCTTTCTTACCCTATTTACAAAGACAACATACTCACATCATTACTGGGGTCAATCTTGCAGTTATCTTAGAAATAGTAGCAAAACAAGATGATTATCTAATGAATGAAGAGGTGAATGCAATTGTGAATGAAGCACAAAAACAATTGGTTTACTTAAATTGTTACGAAGTTATGACTTCAGAAGATGATGAATAACCGTAATGATGTGGAAAATCATTGAATGGTGATAATTGAAATTGTTAATTAGAATGCAAGTAGGAAAGGAGTACAAGGAAAAATGGCAATTGTACACGTAAGAATTGATGATCGTTTAATTCATGGGCAAGTTGCAACAATGTGGACTAATAATTTAGGTGTAACTCGAATCATGGTAGTAGACGATGCAGCAGCAGGGGATGATGTTTTGAAAATGTCATTGAAGTTAGCATGTCCAAACAATGTAGCACTTTCTGTATTGCCTGTGGAAAAGGCGGCAGAAAGAATTAATGCAAATGCATATGATGGGCAAAGAGTATTTTTAATTTTAAAAAGCCCTAAAACATTAGTTCGATTAATACAAGCTAATGTCAAAATTGAAACAGTAAATGTGGGTAATCTTACTTATACAGAGGGAAAGATAAAAATAGCCAATACTGTTGCAGTGACAAAAGAAGAAATTGAATGTTTTAATGATTTACACAAACTTGGAGTTAAACTAACACTCCAACTAATCCCATCAAATCCAAGTGAGGATTTAATGGATGTGCTCAAGAAAGCATAGGGGGAAAATATGGAAATAAATGCTATACAAATAATATTGATTTGTGTGTATATGGCATTCTATACATACGAAGGAATGAATTTACAGGTAATGCTCTATGGTGGAACTACAGTAATTGGAGGATTTGTAACAGGTCTAATTATGGGTAATCCAACACTTGGATTAACGATTGGAGCGACATTACAATTGATGTCACTTGGCATTGGAGCTTATGGTGGAGCAAGTGTTCCAGACTATCATACTGGAGCAGTAATTGGAACAATCGTAGCAGTTTCAACGGGAAGAGATTTAGAATCTGCATTAGCCATCGCATTACCAGTTAGTTTAATTATGATTCAATTGGATGTACTTGTAAGAATGATTACAACATTCTTCTTGCACCAATCACAAAAAGCTAGTGAAAACTTACAAATGAAGAAAGCATATACTTGGATTGTTTGCGGACAAATTCCATGGGCTTTAAAAGGAATTTTACCAATACTTTTAGTTTTCATCGTTGGTGTAAATAATATTGATTCATTATTGAATCTTTTCCCTGCATGGTTAATGGGAACATTTAAAGTAGCTGGTGGTATCTTACCGGCAGTTGGTATTGGAATACTGTTAAAATACATGAACGCAAAGAGTTACTTCGAATATTTATTGATTGGATTTGCAATGATTAGTTATTTACAAATTCCAATGTTAGGAATCGCATTATTTGGATTAGCAATAGCGATTATTACATTTAAGAATCAAACAAAAAATGACAATAATTCAGTTGTAGTAACAACAGGAGGTGCAATGGATGACGAACTCTAATTTATTAACTAAAAAAGATTTAAATGGTGTTTTCATAAGATGGGCAACATCCTGTCAAATTTGTTGGAACTACGAAACAATGCAATCAGGTGGGGTTGTGTTAGCACTTGGTCCTGCCCTTCGAAAAATTTATACAAATGATGAAGAATATAAAAAAGTAATAGATTCACATTATACGTTCTTTAATACACAACCATTCATGGGGAATATCGTATTAGGTGCTGCACTTGCAATGGAAGAACAAAGTGGTAATAGTGATTTTGAAAGTACACGTTCGGCTGTTACTTCCATCAAAACGGGTTTGATGGGTCCATTGGCAGGGGTAGGAGATGCAATTTTCTTTGTTATTCCATTTACTATTTTCAACGCAATTGCAGCTTATATGGGCAAAGAAGGAAGTCCACTGGGAATTGGAATAGGAGTTCTATTTGGATTTTGTTTACTCTTCTTACGAAAATATATGTTTACGATGGGATACAAAGAAGGAAGTAAATTTGTAACTACGTTGTCAAATCAATTAAAGAGTTTAACAAACTCGGCCAATATTTTAGGAATGATGGTTATTGGTGCATTAATTGGATCTGTAATTAGTGTTACAATACCATTTACATTCCAACAAGGAGAGGTTGCGGTTTCACTTCAAAGTACGATTGATATGATTATGCCTAATCTTATGCCAGCACTAGTTGTAGGATTTGTATATTGGTTGCTTGGTAAAAAAGGAATGACGTCGACAAAAGTTATTGTTGCGGTACTGCTCTTATCATTTGTAGGTTACATTACTGGAATGTTAGGTTAGGTGATAAAAATGAAAGTGGGTTACGCTAGTCATGAAATTACACCAAAAGAACCTAGTTATCTTTGTGGGCATGCGATACGAACAGAAATATCAAAAGGAACTTTAGATCCTCTTTATGTAAGCTGTATTGTATTAAAAGATGGAGATAAAACAAGATGTTGGTTTAGCTTTGACCTAGTTATGCTTGATCAAAAATTTACTGTTAATCTTCAAAAGGTTGTGAGTCACATTTTGGATTGTAAAGAGTTTGAAGTTGTATGTAGTGTTATTCATACCCATTCAGGACCAGAGGTTTCAGAGAAGGGTATATTTAGTGAAACATCAGAATTAGGTGCTAGACCAGGATATGCAGAATTTTTATTCGCAAAATGCATGGATGCACTTTATGGCGCATTAGGATCTTTAGAAGAAACAAGTATCCGATATGATTCATTTGATATTGAGGGTTGCTTTGGTAATCGAAATGGGAAAGAATTTCCAGCAGATAAGGAATGCATTTGCATTCAGTTCTATAATAATGAACAAGTTCTACTCACATGCGTTAACTTCGCTTGCCACCCAACTGTTCTAGGTCCGCAAAATCTATACTTCTCTTCAGATATTTTCGGTAGTATACGAAATCGACTTGAAAAGAAATGGGGTACACCAGTCTTCATGATGCAAGGTGCTGCAGGTGATATGGGAACAAGACAATATCGTCAAGGTGAAGATGGTGCAGAATTAAATCGTCTTACAGATTTATTAGATGTGCAATTCAATCGTGAGTGGAATTGGAAGAATGTAAAGAATGATGAAATAAAGGTAAGTGAAACTCATTTTGAAATTGATGAAGATATTGATTTAGAAGAGTTACAAGTGCGATATAATGAAAACAAGACTAAGCTGGATAAGGAAACAAATCATGATCAAATCAAATTGTTGAATTCTGGTTTAGCTGCATTAAAATCACAAATGTCACATGGATCACATTATCATGCAGAAATAGATGGAACAATTTGGAAAATTGGAGAGCTTTGTCTTGTATGCCTTCCTTGCGAGTTATTTAATCAACTCGGTGTAAAAATCAAAAAAGCTAAGGATAAGGAAAAAATAGTAATCTGGGGGTATGCATTTAATGGTGGAACATCCGTTGGCTATCTAGTTGATGAGCCACAGTATGGTAAAAGCTATGAAAGTATAGCCACATGCATAAAAAAAGGGACACCCGAAAAATATTGTGATTATATCATTACAAAACTAAATTTTTAAAAAGAAGAAGTAATTTCTTGATAAGAGAAATTACTTCTTTTCCATGGCATTCCAATAGTCGAAGTGAGGTCTTTATGATATAATCTTTAAACAAACGAGGTATAAAGTATGAAAGATATATTAGTTAAAGCAATTGCCTTAAATGGCAAAGTAAGAATGTACGCAAATCGTACAACAGCATTATGTGAACAAGCACGTTTACAACATGATTTATGGCCAACATCACAAGCGGCACTTGGAAGAATTATGTCAATTGGTTCGATGATGGCAGGTATGTTAAAAAACGATGATGATAAAATTACGATTCAAATTAATGGGAATGGACCAATTGGTACATGCATGGTTGAGTGTAAACAAAATGGCGATGTAAAAGGATTTGTAGGAGATAATGAAATTTATCTTAAGTACAATGACAACAACAAACTTGCAGTTGGCTTAGCTGTAGGAACCGATGGTTATTTAAAGGTAACACGAAGCTTAGGAATGAAAGTTGATTTCACTGGACAAGTAGCCCTTCAAACAGGTGAAATTGGAGAAGACTTCGCGTATTATTTTACAGTATCTGAACAAACACCATCAGCTGTTTCAGTAGGCGTATTAGTGGATACAGATTATAGCTGTTTAGCTGCAGGTGGACTATTAATTCAAATTATGCCAGATGCAACAGAGGAAGATGTTGCGAAAGTTGAAGAAGCAGTAGCAACACTAGAACCAATAAGTACAATGATTAAAAATGGTCATACACCACAAGATATTGTCATGCGTTTATTTGATGATGTAGAAATACTAGAAGAAAGCCCAATTCAATGGCATTGCGATTGTAATAAAGATCGTTTTAAAGGTGCTCTTACAACGCTTAAATCAAGTGATTTAGAAGAGATGATTGAAGAAGATCATGGGTGCCAAGTAAAATGTGAATATTGTAATAAAACATATGATTTTAGCGAAGATGAGTTAAAATCCATCTTGGAGTTTAGAAAATCATGTGGAAAATAAGAGAATTAGAAATCAAAAATCCAATTGTCATCGCTCCAATGGCAGGAGTAAGTAACAGTGCTTTTCGTGAGATTTGTTTTGAGTATGGAGCAGGTTTAGTTTATACAGAAATGATTAGTGATAAAGCACTTGGGTTTAATAGTAAGAAAACATTAGAAATGTGCAAAATACTAGAAACAGAACATCCATTATCAATGCAATTATTTGGACATGATAAAGAATCAATGGTACAAGCTGCAATTTATTTGGATCAAAATACAGATTGTGACATTATTGATATCAATATGGGTTGTCCTGTAAATAAGATTGTGAAATCCAATGCAGGATCTGCATTAATGAGAGAACCTGAATATGCAGTTGAACTTATTGAAGCTATTGTTCATGCAGTTAAGAAACCTGTTACAGTTAAGATAAGATCAGGTTGGACAAAAGAAACAATTAACTGCGTTGAACTTGCAAAGGAGTTAGAACGAATTGGTGTTAGTGCGATTGCAGTTCATGGAAGAACACGTGGTCAAATGTATGAAGGTGAAGCAGATTGGTCATGGGTAAAAAAGGTAAAGGAAGCTGTAAAGATACCTGTTATCGGTAATGGTGATATTCGCTCAGTGGAAGATGCAGTTAAGCGTCTTCAAGAAACAGGATGCGATGCAATTATGATTGGACGAGGTGCAATTGGAAATCCATTTTTGATTAAGCAAATGGTTCAATATTTCAACAACGAAGAAGATTTTAAACCGAGTTTTGAAGAAAGAATGAAGATGGGTATTGATCACGCAAAGCGATTAATAGCTTTGCGAGGAGAGGTAGTTGCGATAAAACAAATGAGAGGATTAGCACCATGGTATATCCAAGGAATGCCATTTAGTGCACGCGTTAAAAACGAATGTGCTAAACTAAAAACTCTAAAAGATTTAGAAAACTTATTTGGTGATTATGTGAAGTTTTTGAATGAAAGAGGAATCGAATATGAAGATAGAACAACCCAAGATTCAAACACTAAACCAAGCGACATTCAATGATTGCATTATTGACCAAGATTTCTATAATAAATTAATTGATGAAAATCCAACAATGGATATGGATGAAGAATGTCGTGTAGACAGTTGTCATTTTAAGAAAATTGATTTTACCAAAACTAAAATTGATGTAAAAGAATTTCTGGATGTTATTTTTGAGAATTGTGATTTTACAACTATGGAGTTTAATGAAGTTAACTTTCATCGCTGTAAGTTCACAAATTGCAAAATGTCAGGTGCAAATTTCTATCATTGTATTATGAAAAATGTTGAATTTGATGCTTGTTTAATTCGTCTTAGTAATTTCTCCAATGGCAAAATTGAACTATCTCGAATTCAAAATTCTAACTTAGAAGAATCTCGTTTCTTTCAAGTTGAATTAAAGAAAATCGAATTCAAAGAAAATGATGTAACTAAAGGTGAATTCTTTGAAACATCGCTTAATGGAGTTGACTTTTCTTCATCAATTATTGAGGGGATTACTGTTGACTTGAATAGCTTAAAAGGAATTAAAGTAAATTCAACACAAGCAATTCGTTTAGCCTCATTACTGGGTATTGAAGTAGTTGATTAAGTTTCTTTGACATTATCTTAAAAAATAGATATAATCAAGTCGTAAATCAATGATGAAAAGAAGAGTAATTTATCAGGTAACTTCAAGAGAGCCTAGGTTGGTGTGATTAGGCAAGTGGATGATAAATGAATAAAGACTTGGAGTTGAACGTTAATTCGCGTTAAGAATGACTTTAAATAGTCGCTAAGATGATGTAAGTGATTGCATCATGAATTAGGGTGGTACCACGATGATAACTCTCGTCCCTATTGGGTGAAGAGTTTTTTTATTTTATTAGGAGGAAACTATGGAACTAAATTTATCAGAACAAGAAGTTATTCGCCGTCAAAAGATGGAAGAACTAAAAGAAAAAGGTATTGAACCATTTGGTTCAGCTTTTGAAAGAACACACAGATCTTTAGAATTAAAAGAAGCTTATGGCGAAAAAACAAAAGAAGAATTAGAAGCACTTGATGTGCATGTTAAAGTAGCTGGTCGTATCATGACAAAACGTCGTATGGGTAAACTAGGATTTATGCACATGCAAGATCGTGATGGTCAAATTCAAATCGTTGTCAACAAAGCAGTAGTTGGTGAAGATGTCTATGAAATCTTTAAGGCAAGTGACTTGGGCGATATCATCGGTATTGAAGGTGTAGTAACAAAGACAGATTCAGGAGAATTATCAGTAAAAGCACATACCTACACTCATCTAACAAAAGCACTAAGACCATTACCGGAAAAATTCCATGGTCTTCAAGATGTGGAAGAAAGATTCCGTCGTCGTTATGTTGATTTAATTATGAATGAAAGTAGTCGTCAAGTTGCAATGCTACGCCCTCGTATTATTCGTGCTATCCAACATTATTTGGATGGACAAGGATTAATTGAAGTTGAAACACCAGTTCTTCAACCAATCCTAGGTGGCGCAGCAGCAAGACCATTTGTAACTCATCACAATACATTGGATATGGATTTCTATTTACGTATCGCAACAGAGTTACCACTTAAACGTTTGATTGTTGGTGGACTTGAAGGAGTATATGAAATCGGACGTTTATTCCGTAATGAAGGAATGGATACAAAACACAATCCTGAATTCACAACGGTAGAAGCATACGTTGCATATTCTGATATGGAAGGTATGATGAAATTGAATGAAGGCTTATTTGAAAGTGTTGCGATGGAAGTATTTAATACAACAGAATTTGAATTTGCAGGACACCAAGTATCATTAAAAGCACCATTTAAAAGATGGCATATGGTTGATGCAGTTAAAGAAGTTACAGGAGTTGATTTCTGGAAAGAAGTTACACTGGATGAAGCATTAGCTCTTGCAAAGGAACATCATGTAGAAGTTGAAGAACATCAAAAATCTGTAGGACAAATTATTAATCTATTCTTTGAAGAATTCTGCGAAGATAAAATTACACAACCTACATTTGTTTATGGACATCCAGTTGAAATATCTCCACTTGCAAAGAAAAATCCAGAAGATCCAAGATTTACAGATCGTTTTGAATTATTAATTTATGGAACAGAGTATTCAAATGCTTTCTCAGAATTAAATGATCCAATTGATCAAAGAGAACGTTTCGAAGCGCAATTAAAACTTAAAGAATTAGGTGATGATGAAGCTACTGAAATGGATGTAGACTATGTTGAAGCATTAGAATACGGATTACCTCCAACAGGTGGAATCGGTATTGGAATTGATAGATTCATCATGTTACTTACAGGTAACGAATCAATCCGTGAAGTACTATTATTCCCACACATGAAACATAGAGCGACAAACGAATAGTTTAATATCAAGTAAATAAAACACGTTATAATCCTTTAAATATTGGGGAATAACGTGTTTTTTTTGTTTACCTATCACAATATGCAAATAGCAAAAGTAGTAATATAATGAAAAAATTGCTTATAAATATCCATTATGTACAATAAACAAAAGTAACAAATCATTTACAAAAAATGCGTAAATACGCAAAAATTTATTGAGGTATAAATATGCAAATTAACAGGAATAAATATTTAAATCAACTTATTAGTAAAAAAGAAAATGGGCTAATAAAGATAGTTACTGGAATTAGAAGATCAGGTAAATCATATTTGTTATTTGAACTATATCACAAGTATCTAGTTGAAAATGAAGGTGTTGATGAAGATTGTATCATTGAGATATCCTTAGATGATTTGGCAAATATCAAATATAGAAACCCTTTCGAATTGGATAAATTCATTCGTGAAAAAATAGAGAAAGAAGACAATCTATATTACGTTTTTATTGATGAAATTCAAATGGTTGAAAGTGTGGATAATCCATACGTAACAGATGGTAGAAAAAAGATTACTTTTGTTGATGTACTCCTAGGATTAATAAAAATGAAAAACGTTGATTTATACATAACAGGTAGTAATTCAAAGATGTTATCTTCAGATATTCTTACAGAGTTTAGAGGTCGTGGAGATGAAATAAAGATGGCACCGTTATCATATAGGGAGCTTTATGATTGCTTTGATAATAAAAACAATGCATGGAAAGAGTATGTGACATATGGAGGAATGCCATATTTGGTATCTTTAACAAATCATCAATCCAAAAGCAAATATCTTATCGATTTATTTAATAAGATTTATCTTGAAGATATTGTTGAAAGAAATAAGATATCAGCGAGCAAAGAAACATTAAGTGATTTATTAAACTTAATTGCAACAGCAGTTGGATTGTTGACTAATCCACTTAAACTTTCTAAAACATTTAAAAGTGTTAAACAGATTACAATTACGAGTGCTACGATTAGTAAATATCTAGATTATTTTATAGATTCATTCTTAATAAGTAAGTCTTATCGATATGATGTCAAAGGAAAAAGATATTTGGATACTCCATTAAAATACTATTATTCTGATATTGGGTTAAGAAATGCAATGCTAAATTTTAGGCAACAAGAAGAAAATCATATTATGGAAAATATTATTTACAACGAACTTATAGGAAGAGGATTTAATGTAGATGTAGGAGTAGTTGAATATAATTATAAAGATGAAAATGGATTAAGCAAAAGAAAACAGTTTGAAATCGATTTTGTTGCGAATCAAGCAAGTAAAAGATACTATATCCAATCTGCACTCTCTATTGTAGATGAAGAAAAGAAAAATCAAGAAGTTCAATCGCTTTTACGAGTAGATGACTCGTTTAAGAAAATTGTAATTGTAAAAGATGATATAATTCCTTGGCATGATGAAAATGGAATACTTTTCATTGGAGTAGAAAATTTTCTATTAAATGATGCAATTATAGACTATTAAAGTTAATATCAAATAAAGAATGTTATTTTGGTAGGAAACAAAAACCGATGCTTGAGGTTACAGAAAATAGTATATAACTTTAACATCAACTTTATAGAAATATGATTTATCAATGGAGAGATTGTAGCTAAAATTATTTTTTCACAACACATATTTATATATTTCTGTTTGAAATTGAATAAAAAAACAGTTGATGTCTAACTTAGACAAATCAACTGTTCTTTTTTATAGAGGTCCACCAGTATGATTAAATGGAACAATTGTTGGTGCACATGGAATTGGGCTATCTTTTGAAAGAGTACCATCTTCTTCATATACACATGGTTTAACTGGTTCAACTTCTGCATTAGGACGAATAGTTAATGATCCTAAGAAGAGGAACGAAACACTTGAAACTAGAAAAAGCTTAACTAATTTGGATTGAAAATTTTGCATAAATAATGCCTCCTATGTGCTAATTATACGACAAACTTTTGAAAGATTGGGTTAAAAAAATTGATGAAAATATGCTTATATTCGCGTGTTTTTAAAAAAAGTTTTTAACATAATTACTGAAATTTTATGATAGAATCTAGGAGTGGGGTAACAAATATGAGTGAGTTCAATCGATTGGGTATTTTAATTAAGAAACTGCGTTTATCTAAAGGTTTAACTGTTGAAAAATTAGCGCAATTAGCGTGTTATTCAAGAGGGTATATTTCTCAAATTGAAAATGGCATTGTTGATGTTGATGAAAATATATACAGTGTAATATTTAAAACCTTAGGTGTGAATTACAAAAAGCAAGAAGATACTTCAGAATACAATATAAAGTTAGATAATATTTTGCATGAATTTTTGTATTTGAATATTGATTTAGAAGAAACAAAAACAATAATCGAAGAAGGAAAAAACTACAAATATTCAGTTGTGTATCATAAGTACTTAATTGTTCGATTAGCGTACTATGTTTTGTATAAGGCAAATAGTAAAAATGTTAAGATCATTGTAGAAGAAATGGAAAAACTAGTAGGGCAATATGATTCGAGAAATCAGCAAATTATCTACGATTATATAGGGTGCTACTATTTAAGTATTGATAATAACAAGGCATTATCTTTCTATAAAAAAGCAATTGATTTAGGGACATATGATCACGCAACAAGTTTACTGGCATATCATTTAGGCATGTACTATTATAGAACGAATAACTATTGCCGAGCATTAATCTATTGTTTACAGGCATTAGAGTTATTTGGAAATGAAATGAATTTTAAAAGAATATACTATACTAAATTGCATATCGCTATTTTATTATCAAAGAATGGTGATTATGAAGAAGCAATTAATGAGTTCATGTTATTGCTTAAAGTACCAAATATAACTCAACGAGATATTTGCGTTATTTATAGTAATATTTGTTGGACCTATATAAAGAGTAAAAATTATGAAGAGGCATTGAGGTTTGGACTACTATGCAATGCAGAAGAAGATGATGAATATTATTATCATTTGGCACTTATTTATTTTAATCTGTGCAAGCGAGATGAAGTGAATAGGATTATAAAAGAAGGAATAAAATTCAATAAAAATAATTCATTGGAAATCAAAAGATTATCTATCATCAAAATGCAATTGGATGGTGAGGATAAAAGTGAAAAGTATGTCGAATTGTTAAAAGAAGCTAGCATTGAAGTAGGGAACAAAGGTGATCTTGAAACAATTGAAATGATTTATAACAATATTATTAAGTATTACAAGAATAAACATCAATATAAAGATGCTTTTAAATACCTACAAGAATTAACTAAAATAAAATCATGAAATAAGTTTCTGATAAGTAAGAAAGTCAGATTGTATTTAGAACATTTATAGAAAACTCGTAGTCATTTGTATATTCATACAAATAATTACGGGTTTTATTTTGAATTAAATGTTAAGAATGATAATGTTACACAAAGATTACACATCACTTGATTAAGATTTAAGTAAATAAAACAAAGTGGGAGAATCGAGGTAATAAAATGAAGGCAAACTTTTATTTATCAGCAAAAGGGATAATTGGAAGAAAAAGACAAAATTTTTTATTGGTGATGATGATTATTTTATCAATTGTTTTCTCGGTATCATATTTAATTTATAACCAAAGTAGTTTAAAGAGCTTGGAAGAAACAAGAAGAAATCTTTATGGAGAATGGTATACAACAACTTATAATGTAATCGATCCTGTTGTAAGTCAAGAAGGTGTAAGTAGTATAGTTGAACAGTATGCATTAATTTGTGATAACAATATAATTCTTGGTTCTGTTGGCAAAGTTGATGATAACTTTGAAGAATTAGGAAGGATTCAATTATTGAATGGTAAACTACCTACACATGAGAATGAAATCGCATTAACAACATCTCTTTTAGATAGTTTAGGCTATTCTTATGACTTAGATAAATTTGTAAAAATTCCAGTTTTACCAATGGATTATGACACAGATAAATTACAAAGAGAGCTAGTTGAAACAAAATTTATTGAGTACAAATTAGTTGGCATATTACCTGCGTATGATGTTTTCTGGCAAAAAAATGAAACACCATTAGTAAATGCAATCGTTAGTGATTCTATAAATAATTATTCTAAGCAATATCAAATATTTTGGAAAGGATCCAAGGCATTTGAGTCTTATAAATTAATGGAGAGTGCAAACAAAGATATAGTAGTAAATGAGTTTGCGTATCCTATCGATAATAGTTTTGATTATTCTTTAATGATGATTCAAATTGGAATTATTCTGTTGACGTTTGTTTCTAATTTAATTATTTATTCCTTGTTATTAAATAAGCGGAAAAAAAGTTTTGTGACAATGTCTAATTTAGGTTCAACAAGGTCAATGATAATAGGAGTAGTTATTATTGAATCATTGCTTATTTTAACGTTTAGTTTTGTTGTAGGGATACCAATAGGATTACTAATTGGTGTCCTTATAACAAGTTTCGCAAAGAACGCGATAATAAGTATTCCATACATTCAAATCATAATAATATTAGTTTCAATGTATTTTGTTTGCTTTACTTCGTTTCTTATTTCTGCGATGATGATTCGTATTGATAATCCAGGTACATTAAGAAATGAGAAAACAAAAATACTGAAGAAGGTAGAAATTGCATCAAAGCCAAAATTAACAGTTATCCTATTAATAATATTTATATTTATTACTTCAATAGGAACACTTTATTTCACCAAGTGGCAGATGATGCCATATGAAAAAAATGTTTCTTATGCTGCATTAAATATTCAAAGTAAATCAGAGAAGTTTTTTGATGGAAGAATATTGGATGATTTAGAGAAAATACCAGAGGTTAAAGAAGTATCAGCTATTAACTTCGTTCCATTACAATACTTTGTCACATCGAAGGATATTAGAGAAAATAAAGCATATGATGATATTTATGATGCAAGTTTTGAAACACCACCTATTCACTTTTATAAAAGAGGAATATTATTGACTAATTTCTATGTTTTGTCTAACAAGGAATGTGACTTGCTTGTTGAATCATCAGATATGAATAAAGAAGAAGCAGTACGATTTAAAAATGGTGAAGGAGTTATTTATTACCAAGCTATTTTGGAAAAAGATAAGAAAACAGGGATGGTATATAATTTTATAAGTGTAAGGCAAAATGATGATTTTGAATTGTTAGAATTGCCTGTAGAAAAAGGTTCAATGCTTGCGTTAACATCAAATCAGTTTGTTGATGAAGAGGGATATGATTATACCAAATCAAATGTATTTGAAAAAGATATTGAAGTATTAGGTGTTCTTCCAAAATTAAATGATCAATTGTTGTTTGGCAATGAATTGGCAATCACAAATGGTAGCATATTCATATCACAAGAATTTTATAAGAAACTGATGTTAAGGATGGAAGAAAGACGAGTTACAGAGGATGAGTATACAAACATCAACCTAACAATTGATGAAAATGCTTCATTTGCAACAAGGAAATCAATAGCTTCTATAGTTACATCTCGTGGAGGCATACTTCAATCTGACACGTATGAACTGGTTGATAAATTGTATCGTGAGTGTACACAGAAGGCATTAATTGTTGCGTTATCTGGATCAATAGCTTCATTATTTGGACTTATCTTGTTATGCAATATTGTCAGTTCTTCATTACTTGTGGAGAGAAAAAGAATAGGAATATTACAAGGGTTGGGTTGTTCAAAGAAACAATTAATCAAGGCTTATCTAATGAAGATAATAAAAATATTCATACCTACGATTATCATTGTAAATGGACTTGTGCTTGCTCTAGTGAGTTATATAAATCAACCTAAGTATCTGATTGAATTCATAAGGATTTTCGTTTATGGCTATGATATTTATTTTGAGTATCCTATAAGTCAACTTATCATCTTAAATTTATTATTAATCTTCATTTTGTTATTAGTTCAATTGTATCCACTTTATAAAATGATAAAGAATGAACCTATTGAAAATATGAAAGAATCAGGAGGAGTTTAGAATGAATAAATTAATTCAAGTAGAAAATCTTACAAAGAAGTATGATGAAAAGACAATAGCTGTAAAAGATATTAGTTTCAGTGTAGATGAAGGATCAGTTGTGGCAATTATAGGTAGAAGTGGTAGTGGTAAATCTACACTTTTACAAATGTTGGGGTTACTTGATTATCCTACTGAAGGTGTAATTCATTTAGATCATCAAGATGTAAGTCATTTTAATGATGTAAAACGTGCCTTATATAGAAGAACAAAGATAGGAATTATATATCAAAATTTCAATCTGCTGCCAGAATATTCAATCAAAGATAATATTTGCTTACCCTTATTACTAGATAAAAAGAAAGTTGATATGAATTATTTTAATGAACTAGTAAATTTATTAGGTTTGAATGAATTACTTGCAAAGCAACCTTATCAACTTTCCGGTGGTGAGCAACAACGTGTTGCAATTGCGCGTGCATTTATTATTAAACCAATGCTAATTTTAGCAGATGAACCTACAGGAAACTTAGATAAGATCAATGGTGATAAGGTGATCGAACTTATACTAAATACTGCTAAAGTATTCAATACAACGGTAATCTATGTAACACACGATATTGTATTAGCTAAGTGTGCAGATGTGGTGATGGAGATGAGTGATGGTCAACTTATTTAGTAGAAAACATGGATAATCATGAAGTATCTCAAAACGTCTAATCAATCAGATTAACTGTGTCTTATGATATAATCAAAATAGTAAATACAGAGAAGGAGTTTATATGAGATATATAACAATAAATCAAGATGTACCACAATGCTCTGAGATTGGAATTGGATGTATGAGAATCAATGCTTTATCAAGTAGTGAAGTGGAAAACCTGATCAACACATCATTGGAAGTAGGAATTAATTTCTTTGATCATGCAGATATTTATGGTGGAGGGAAGTCCGAAGAATTATTTGGCGAATGGTTACAAAAGAATCCTGAAAAACGAAAAGATATTGTAATTCAATCGAAGTGTGGCATTCGTAAAGGATATTATGATTTTTCAAAGGAGTATATTCTTGAATCAGTTGAACAGATTTTAAAGAGATTAAAAACAGATTATTTAGATATTCTTTTGTTACATAGACCAGATGCTCTAATGGAAGTAGAAGAAATTGCGGAAGCTTTCAATCAACTAAAAAATGAAGGAAAAGTTCGTGCATTTGGATTATCTAATGTCAACGCAATGCAAATCGAGTTAATTCAAAGTGAATTAGATCAACCCATTTTAATTAATCAGTTGCAATTTAGTTTAGCACATACAGGACTCATTGATTCGGGTATTAATGCAAATCATCCATCAAGTGCAGGAGAAGCAAGAGATGGTGGTACCTATGAATATTGTCGTTTAAACAATATTATTCTTCAAGCCTGGTCACCACTTCAATATGGATTCTTTGAAGGTACATTTTTAGGAAATGATCTTTATCCAGAATTAAATGAAACAATTAATCGATTAGCTGCTAAATACGAAGTAACTCCTGAGGCAATAGCAATAGCCTGGATATTAAGACTTCCTATGTCAGTTCAAGCAATCGTTGGTTCCACAAATCCACAAAGAATCAAAAATATGGCAAAAGCGACTGATATTGTACTAACTAAAGTTGAATGGTATGAACTCTATCGCTCTGCAGGAAATTTGCTTCCTTAAATAATCAAAAACCCTGTAATTCTAAGTCTTTGAAGACAATTATAGGGTTTTTATTTTATTCTTCACAACCATTTATTTATCGATAAACAATAAATAAATGTTGACAATCAATAAAATAATGCGTATTCTTTTGTTACAAGCTATCTAGGAGGTTACTACTATGTCTTGGAATAATGAAAAATCATTGAAATTAACAAAATTTGTTTTAACAGGAGGAATAGGCTTTATGATTCTTCTTGTATTTGGGTTTCCATGGCTTACAAGTGAAATTAAAAACTATGCAGTTTTTACAAGCATTCAACTGACATACTTGACGATTGTATTTTATATCGTATCAATACCAGTATTTATATCTTTATTTATGCTATATAAATTAATTATGAATATACAAAGTAATAAAGTTTTTGTTGCAGAAAATACAAAAATTATTCGCAGTCTATCATGGCAATGCTTCCTAGGTTCTCTTCTATTTCTAATATTTTCTTTTGTGTATATACCATCGATTTTTCTTTCGATGTTAGCTGCATTTTTTGGAGTTATGTTACGCGTATTGAAAAATGTATTTGCTGCAGCGGTAGAATTGAAAAAAGAAAATGATTTCACCATTTAAAGAAAGTAGGAAATAGATATGGCAATTATTGTAAATCTAGATGTTGTTATGGCAAAAAGGAAAATTTCGTTGGGTGAGCTATCCGAAAAATTAGATATTACTCAAGCAAATCTTTCAATATTAAAAACGGGGAAAGCAAAAGCAATTCGATTTTCAACTTTAGAGGCTATTTGCAAGTTATTAGAGTGTCAACCAGGGGATATTTTAGAGTATAAAGACGATGAGGAATAAATATGATTGAACCTAAAATGATTTCTAATGAATTGACTCAATCCAGCACACAACCACCAATTTTAAATGAAGCAAAAAGTATCGAAAAAATATTGGGATTTATTTTTTGGGCTCTGGGAATTTTCCTAGTGGATAATTTCTTCAATGGCAAGTTTAGTAGCCTATCCATTTTCTTTATTCTTTTGTTGGGTACACTTGTTTTTTACTTAATCAAAACTAAAAAAAATATAGTGCTGGAATGTAAAATTGGCATTGCCTATCTAGCGTGCTTCTCTTTAAGTTTTACGATATTTAACAATGAATTTGTTCATTTTATGGGTCTATGTTTTATGATTGCGGCGCTCATCATTGGCTATGCTTATGTTGAACGTCCTTGGGATAAAACAAAAGACATTAATTGTATGGAATTTGTAGATAGTATTTTCGTTACACCATTTACATGCTTTGGCGGTTTATTTAAAGTATTAACAACCTTTACAAAAAATAAGAAAAAAAATAAAACAACACAAAGTATAATTATTGGTTTATGCATAGCAGGACCCCTAATGGTTGTAATCTTATCTTTACTTGTTCAAGCAGATTATTTATTTATGAAATCTGTAAGTAATTTTATGACAGAGATTTTAGAGATGTTCAATGATGTGCAATTGGATCGAATTTTTGTGGATATAGTGTTTGGTTCATTAACTGCTTCATTCATGTATGGTGTAGTTAAAGGAAATGAAAAAGAAGAAATTAAGAAAGTATTCTCAAAGAATGAAAAAAGAATTACTATGGAATCATTAACAATGATAATTTCATTTGTGCCTTTATTAATAGTTTATCTGATTTTCTTCGTTGCTCAAATTACGTACTATACAAATGGCATAATAGGACAATTACCACTAGGTTATACTTATGCAGAATATGCAAGAAGTGGTTTCTTCGAGCTAATTCGTATTGCCGTAATCAATTTAATTATAATCATGATTATGAATTCATTGAGTAAAAATAATGATAACAAAACAGTAAAGTATTTAACATTGGGATTTTCAATTGTATCAATCATCATGGGCGTTCTATCCATGTCAAAAATGTTGTTGTATATAAGTGCTTATGGTTTAACAACATTAAGAATTGTTACGATGTGGTTTATGATTTTGTTGCTAGTCTTCTTTGTGTTTATCATCACGCATGTGTTGAATATAAGATTTAAAACTTTAAAAAATTGTTTGTTTGCATTTTTAATTCTATTTACATTATTAACATTTATGAATGTAGATGGTGTTGTTGGTTGGTACAACACATCACACGATAGTTCTGAAAAAAATTAAAGAGAAGTATCTTCTCTTTTTTTAATCAAATGCATAATAATGGTATAATGTTGTAAAGAGGAAGCAATATGATTAGGAATAAGCAATTAGTTAAAATAAGTGTAGTTCTATTAACATGTATAGTTTTTATTCAGTTTGCAGTACTAATCTTTGCAGAAGATTCCAGTAATAAAAGGGATCCTAAAAATTGTGCGCTGAAATCTATGGTAGATGCCAATAACGCAATCATTTTATCTGATTATACTCAAGCAGAGCAATTAGGAATAATTAGCATATACAAACAAGGACAGTCAAACATAACTTTATTGAAAGGTAGAGAACCACAAAATAACAATGAAATCATAATTACATTAGCATTACTTGATAAACTTGGTTACTCTAGTGAACTTGGACAAGAGATAAACATAAAAAGATATCCAATTGTAGTTAATGAGTGTAGGTTGGTTGAATTTGGAGCTGTTGGTAGAAACTATAAGGTCGTAGGAATCATCCCTGTTTATGATGTATTTAGAAAACTGGATAACTGTTATTTTGCAAATGCAATCGTAACATCATTTCAAAATGATTTTAACTAATAGTGATTACAAAAAGGAGGAAATATGAAAAGAAAAGTTATTGCTATCATCGCTGTAGTGCTATTGGTAAGTGGATGCAATTATAAAATTAGTAAAAATAATAGTGTTTATAATAATGAATTAGATGGAAGAAAAATTAGTATATATCTAATGAGAAATAGAGAAGGTGAGAATTTCTTAGGTATTAAAGTGAATAATGATTTTGTAGGCTCTAGATATGAAAAAGGAGGTTTTCTATCTAAAGATGAAAAATATTTCTATTACTTTGATGATATGTCAAAATATGATATTTATGAGAATGGAGAATTAGTTGAGCCAATTGAATCGATTAATCGAGGCTCTTCGGAAGTATTGATCTACAAACTAGATGCTGAGAAAGATAATGTTGCTTATCCAAAAGGAACTGTAGATTTTGAAGGTATTTATAAAACTTATGTGCTAGTTCCAAAAGATGAGAATGAACTGATTAGAACAGAAGTTGGCTTTGATGGTAATAAATTATTTGAATTGGTATCAAAAGGAGAAAAATTTATTCCTAAGTATCGTGAAATAGCGATGGAATCTGTAGATATACAACCTCATCGTGTATGCATTCAATATTCAAAAACACTATTTGATAAAGAGTATATTCAGTTCTTTGATAATATTGAAGAATATACTTTAGGTATAGCAGAACCTACTGATGGAATTCTACAAGTAGTAAAAGCACAGTCTAGTATAATTGAAGAAGGACGCTACTATTATTTGACTGATCAGCAGAAAAAAGAGTTTGATGAAATCACAAAATATAATGAGACAGTAAAATAAATGAAAAACACAATGAATAAAATCATTGTGTTTTTCTAGGAATAGAATCTATTAAGGAGACTTAATAGAGGGCTAGCCGTAAAGGCTGAACTTGTACAAATTATAGAATGAACTAAATAATTTTAATATTGAAGTACTGACTATTCACTATCAATATCCTGCCATAATGCACGATACTCATTTGGATTGTGATTTGTGTATTCTTTAAAGATCTTCCCAAAATAACTAGAAGAAGAAAAACCACAAGATAGAGCAATAGTAGTAATGGGTTCAATCGTATATCTAAGTCGATAGGATGCCTTTTGAATACGATAATTATATAAATATTCTAAAGGTGTTAATTGAAGTGAATTCTTAAATGTACGATAGCATTCTCTTTCGCTAATAAAGGCTGAATTTGCGATATCAATGATCGCAATTTTTTCGCAATAATGCTCATGAATATAAACCATCATCGATTTAAGTTTATCTTCTGCAACATGTCTAGAATTCTTATTGGATAACAATACTTTGGTTTCATTTAATTCAAGTATTCTAATCCACAAGTCACAAAGAGTAGAGCGAATCATAATTGGAAATGCTAAATCATTTTCGTTTAAGGTGAAAGACTCTTTAATTAGTCGAATGAGTTCCTTGTGTTTTTTATTGGTGAATTGCATGAGCTCAATTTCATGTGAACTTGTAAAAGGTGCAATTAATGATTTATCGATAAGGCTCTCTTTTTTACCGCTTAAGAAGACAGGACGAAACATGTGGATTAAAAGAACTGTATTTCCATTTTCATCCAAGGAGCGTGTTTTATGCAATACATTTGAGTTTAAGATTCCTGCTTGACCTTTTGTGAATATTTTCTTTCCTTGAGGTGTATTGTATTCGAGGCTTCCACTTTTGACATAAAATAGTTCAATGGATTCATGCCAATGCCAAGGAGCAGTTTTTTCAGGATATTTATCTAATTCAGAATATGATGAAATATAGGGGAAATCGGGATTCATATTTGAAAGAATTTCCTGTTTATTGTTATTGCTAATTAATATGTTACTTATCTTTTTCATGACTGTTTCCTCTATAAATTATTTTAGCATAAGCAAATCATGTAACAGTACTAAAATTTAGTACTAAATAGAGGTTCCCTGGGATATGAAACTAAGAATAACCTCGTAGCAATAGAGAATTTTAAGAGAAAATGAGTACTTTTAGTTAAATAAATTGAGATTTAGCGTCTAAAGGAAGGGGTAGATACTGAAATATAAGTAGTAATTTGGTATTGTTTCTTTCGCTTTTGGTTAGATGAAAAGTTATATTTATGACAAAATACAGTATAATATTTTTGGCTATAAAAGATAATAGTAAACTTTTTACTCCTTGTAAACATTTAGTAAAAAAGTTAAAGAAAACGCTTGCATTTTATTCTCTCATAGATTATATTGAGAGTGTAAGTGGTATATACCGGCATAAATAAAGGGTATTTTTGGTATATACCGAGCAAAAAGGCTAGAAAGGGGAAATCATGAAAATTTGTTTAATTTGTTGTGCAGGGATGAGTACAAGCGCAATTGTAAAGAAAATGCAAGATGCTGCAACAGAGCAAAACATTGACGCAGAGATTTGGGCAGTAGGTGAAGCACAAGCGAAAGAAAATGTTGCGATTGCTGATGTCATTCTAATAGGGCCACAAATCAGATTTGCTTTATCTCGCATTCAAGCACTTGATCCAAACAAACCAGTAGCAACAATTGATATGGCTAGCTATGGTCGTATGGATGGTAAAAAAATATTGGCTGATGCAATAGCACTTATAAAATAGCTATTGTTCAACATAACTAAATTTCAAGGAGGATAAAATGAACGGTTTAGTAAATTGGATGGAACGTAATTTTGTTCCAATTGCAGCAAAAATTGGTTCTCAACGCCATTTAGTAGCAGTTAGAGATGCATTCATTTCTATTATGCCAATTACAATGGCAGGGGCTATTGCTTCATTAATTAATGTATTTGTTCGTGATTTACCAAATATGTGGAAGATGACAGATTTCGTTACTGCAATGGCGCCAGTGATTGGTGTTAACGGAAATGTATGGTGGGGAACTACTGTTATCTTAGCAATTGCATTTGTAATTGCACTTGGATATAACTTATCAAAGAGTTATGATGTGAACCCATTAGGTGGAGGACTTGTAGCATTATCTGCATTTCTCGTAACAACTCGTCAATCTCAAGTAGATGCAGGTTGGGGTTATTTCCACTGGGGAGAATTTGGAGCTAGTGCTCTATTCTCAGCATTATTTATCGGTTTAGTAGCTACAATGATTTATGTATTCTTAATGAAAAAGAATATTATCATCAAAATGCCAGATGTTGTTCCACCAGCTGTATCAAAAGCATTTGCAGCAATCATTCCAGGAACAATCGCAATTTATATATTCGGTATTGTTGCTTATCTATTCTCAACATTTGTTGGAATGGCATTTAATGACTGGGTATTCAAAGTGATTCAAGGACCATTCATTAATTTAGTTCAAGGTTTACCAGCAGTATTAATTCTTACATTCGTTGTACAATTATTCTGGTTCTTTGGATTACATGGTACAAACGTATTGGCACCAGTATTAGATGGTGCATGGTTAACTGCATTACTAGAAAACAATACAGCTTATATGGCTGGAACTGCAGTAGATAAACTTCCATACTTATGGACACGTGGATCATTTGATGCATTTGCATGGATGGGTGGAGCAGGATGTACAATTGCACTAGTTATCGCGCTATTAATTTTCTCTAAACGTGAAGATGAAAAAGCAGTTGCAAAAGTTTCTGCACCAATGGGTATCTTCAATATCAATGAACCAGTAGCATTTGGACTTCCAATCGTATTGAATGCAGTTTATTTAATACCTTGGTTAATCATTACTCCAATCTTAGTAACCATTGCATATTTATTTACTCAATTTGGAATTATCCCACCAGTGTTTATTCAAGTACCTTGGATTGTTCCACCAGTATTCTATGCATTCTTAGCAACAGGTGGAAATATCGTCGCAGCAGGAGTTGCTTTATTGAATTTAGTTATTGCAATCTTCTTATGGTCAATCTTCGTTAAAGTTGCGAATACAATCAAACCATCTCAAGAATAATAAACAATTATGAGGGGTGAAAACCCCTCTCTCATTTTAAAATAGGAGGTTTTATGGAAGGATTAGAACTACTTGCATTTCAAATTATTTCAACTGTTGGAACAGCTAGATCATTGTATATTGAAGCGATTCAAGAAGCTAAAAAAGGCGATTTTGAAGAAGCGACTAAGAAAATGGAAGAAGGAAGTCAACTTTTCTTAGAAGGACATCATGCACATGCAGAATTAATTCAAAAAGAAGCAAATGGAGAAATTACATCCATTAATCTATTACTTGTACATGCTGAAGATCAACTGATGAGTGCTGAAGGATTCAAGATTATTGCACAAGAATTAATTGAAATTTATCAAAGTAGAAAGTAGGGATTATCGTGATTTATGTAAATTGTGCTCAACATGAACAAGTGATAAAATTATTAGAGAGTTATCCAGGTGATGTAAAGTTTGAATTCAAAGGGAAAACTGGATTAAAACTATCCTTTGAAGCAACAACGGATGATGACTCAGCAGTAGAACTTGCGAAATCAATTATTAAAAATAGTGAGTTAGGAAAGTCGTTATATTTTCAAGTAATAAAGTGAGGATAAGAAAATGGAAAAATGGGGTTTAGCAGTTTGCACATTAGGTTTATTATTAATTACTCTTTCAGCAACCACAACACCAGTCAACTTAATGATGATATTTAGTGGGCTATTTTATGTAGTTGTAGGTATAGGCATGGTTATCTACAAAAACAGGAAAATGAAGAAAGAAAGAAGGGCTTAGTATGCAAATTCAACAACAATTAAAAATTAGTGCTAACCAATTTTCTCAACACATCCTCAATTCAATTCAATATGAACTTAAAGAATATGGACAAGTAAATGTAGATAAAGATCATATTCGTGCAGGAATAACCTATAAAAAACCATTAACAACCCAAATGAAACAAACAGACCATGTAACAGTCGAAATTACAAAGTTAGAAAAATCACCATTTGAGTATGAAGCTACTTTTGATTCAACTCAAGGGAGAAATACAATAAGATATAGTGCAAAGGATTTAAATGAAAATGAATGTTTAGTAACCTATGAAGAAGATTTTGTAGGTAAAGATACAATGAAGAAATTGAATCATAAACTTATGAGAGTATTTTATAAAGGAAGAAGTAAGAGAAGAATACATTACTTACTCAATGCAATTGAGGATCATGTATTAAAAGGAGAATAACATATGCCTAGACTTGGTATTTCATTATATCCAGATGTATCAAAAGACATGAAAAAAGATAAAGAGTACATTGACCTTGCAGCAAAATATGGATATTCAAGGCTCTTCACAAATTTACTAAGTGTCAGTGAAGAAGATTTACAGAAGTTCAAAGAATTAAACAAATACGCCCATGAAAAAGGATTTGAAGTAATCCTTGATGTTGCACCTAGTGTATTTGAAGCCAATCATTGTAGTTATGATGATTTAACATTTTTTAAAGATTTATATGCAGATGGAATACGACTCGACGAAGGATTTAATGGACAAAAAGAAGCATTAATGACTGTAAATCCTCAACGATTAAAAATAGAAGTAAATGCCTCACAGGATACAAAGTTTATCGATAATATTCTAAGTTATAAACCTTATCGTGATCATTTAATTACCTGCCATAATTTCTATCCACAACGCTATACAGGATTGAGTTATGAATTATTTAAGAAGACATCAAGTGCAATTAAAGAAAACAATCTAAAAGTTGCTGCATTTGTGTCAAGTCAAGAAAAGAATGCATTTGGACCTTGGCCAGTGAATGATGGATTATGCACATTAGAAATGCACCGTGATTTACCTATTGATCTTCAAGTACGACATTTATATGCAACAGGGCTTGTAGATGATATACTAATAGCGAATTGTTATGCTAGTGAAGAGGAACTTAAACAAGTAAACCAAATTCATCCAGGAAAGCTTACAATTAAGATTGAATTAAATCAACAAGTAACAGAAGTAGAAAAAGAAATACTATTTAATTACCCGCATTATGTCCGTGGTGATATGAGTGAATATATGGCAAGAAGTACCATGAGTAGAATTGACTACAAAGATGCGGTTATACCACAAGGGACAACACCAGAGGTATTGCATCGAGGTGATGTCTGTATCCTAAATGAAAAGTATGGACGTTATAAAGGGGAATTACATCTTATTCTAAAAGATATGCCAAATACAGGGAACATTAATTTAGTTGGTAAAGTATTAGAAGAAGAAAAAATCTTACTAGAATTTATTGAACCATGGAAGCCTTTTGCGTTAATTAGATAATGCTAAAGGCTTTTCCTATTGAAAAGTTTGAAAAAGTTGTTATTATTTTAAAGGTAGAAGGAGGATATGATTATGACAATACCAATATATCAAAAAATTATGGAATTAATCCGTGATGAAATACGTAATCAAGCTCCAAATACGCCAATTCTTTCAGAGAGAGAATTAGAGAAAAAATACAATGCGAGTCGTATGACAGTACGAAAAGCAATTGATCTTCTAGTTGAAGAAGGAGTCTTATATCGTGTACAAAATATTGGTACTTTTGTAGCGGATAGTAAGTTGCATAAAAAGACAGATAGCCATGCTTTAAATTCATTTGATTTAGAGTGTGATTACAAAATAATTTATTTTGATGTAAAAGATGAAAATAGAGAAGTAGCACAAAAACTCGAAATATCAACACATGATCAATTTGTTCGTATTGTACGTTTAAATTTACAAAACGGTCAACCAGAGAGTTTAGATCAGATTTATATTGTTCGCTTAATGATAGATGATTCTGTGATGAACAACATTCTTAATATTTTGGAGTTTAGTGCAAAAATTGAAACAGGTTCTGTAAATCAAGTATTCGTCCCAATGATTGTTCCGGTGAAATTTGCGAATTTATTGAATGTAAAAATTAACACACCTATCATTTGTGTTCAAAGCAAAATCAATACAAAAAATGGAAGAATCTATGCTTATATTGAATCTTATCTTAATCCAGAAGCAAAAAGCATTGAAATAACAATTTAAAGAAGAATTCGTTCTTCTTTTTTTTTGCCTAAAGGGTTATAATATCAATCATGAATGTGGGGAGAATATGTTTAGTAAGAGAGACTTGAGAAAATTAATAATTCCATTAATATTTGAACAAATACTTGCGGTATTAATGGGAATGGCAGATACGGTCATGGTAGCTTCATGTTCTGAGGCAGCGGTATCTGGTGTATCATTAATCGATGGAATCAACGTATTACTACTTCAATTGTTTGCGGCATTAGCTGTGGGAGGCTCAGTTGTAGTAAGTCAATATTTGGGGAAAAAGGATTTAGAAAGTGCAAAGAAAAGTTCAAAACAACTTGTATTTGCAACTGTATTTATTGCGATTATTATTTCAGCACTATGTATTACATTTAGAATTAATTTGATTCATATGATTTTTGGTAATCTTGATCCAGAAGTTTTTGAAAGTGCAAAAACATATTTCTTGATTACTGCAATTGGATATCCATTCATTTCTTTATTTAATGCAGGAGCTGCATTATTTAGAGCGATTGGGAATGCAAAGTTATCATTAAAATGTTCGTTATTAATGAATGCAATCAATGTAATTGGTAATGCAATCTTGATTTATGGATTCAATATGGGTGTTGCAGGGGCAGCAATCGCAACAACAGGATCAATGATTATCGGTGCATTTATCATGATTTATAATATTACACATCAAGAAACGGAAGTGAAAATTGATACCTTTAGATCTTATCGTCCTAACATGCAAATTATCAAAAAGATATTTTTAATCGGAATTCCTTCTGGATTAGAAAATGGTATGTTCCATGTGGGTAAGTTATTAACAGCAGGACTTATTGCGTCATTTGGTACAATATCGATCACAGCGAATGCTGTAGGAAATAATTTATCAAATTTGGCAACAATTCCAGAAATGGCGATTGGATTAGCGATGATTACGGTAGTAGGTAGATGCATTGGTGCTAAAGAATTTGAACAAGCACGTCACTATACTAAACTATTAATGAAACTTAGTTATATTGGAATTATTGCATTAAATGTGGTCATGATTTTATTATTAAAACCAATTTTAAGTATTTATAATTTATCATTACCAACCTTTGAATTAACATTAGAGATTATGACGATGTATTGTATAGGAGCTATGATCTTTGCAGTACCAGCTTTTGGATTACCGAATGCATTACGTGCTGCTGGAGATGTAAAGTACACCATGGTAACTTCAATCATTACGATGTGGGCATGTCGTATAGGACTAAGTTATTTATTTGGTCTAACCTTTGAACTAGGATTAGTTGGTGTATGGCTTGCAATGATGTGTGACTGGGTTATTCGATCAGCGTTCTTCTATTTTAGATATCGAGGAAAAACTTGGCTAACAAAAGGAATTGTATAAAATAAAAAAATTAGTAAGGTAGCAATTAATTACTAATTTTTTTTATTAAATTTCATAAATTAATGATGTTAGAAATAAATAAAGAATTAATGTATTATTTTGCTCATTAATCCAGTTAATTATTTGCAAAGATACTTTTAAAAGTATACTATATAACTAGGGTAATCATAGTGATGTTTAATTGCTGATTTTTATATTGTTAAGAATCATTTTTTATTTTAAATTATGAAATGTATAAACAGAAATAATAATTAGGAGAATTTACTATGCAAGATATTTTGATAAATAGAGCTGGATCATATATGCACGCTGGAACAGAATTTTCAGGTGGGAATATGACTCATTTAATATATAATGATCCATCCTTTGAAGTAACACATGATGTTTTTCCTAAGGGAACGGTGGGTTGTTTTTATACTATGGATACTGAAGAGTTTGAATTTAATTATATCATCAAAGGAAGACTTGAAATATTTGATGTTAAAGAAAAAGTTTTACTTTCTCCAGGGGATACATTTTGTTATCAAAAACTAGAACGCAATCATCTATTTAAAGCAATAGATGATGTTGAATTATTAAGTATTCGTAAGACTCCTTGTTTTGGTGAATTTGAAGAATCTGTAACACACCTAAATGAAATTCTTTTCCAATTACAAAATGTAGATGGTGATACCCTTTCTCATTGCGAACGCGTTAAGAATTTGACAATGGGTATTGCTTATTATCTTGAGTTTGATCAAAGTCAATTGCTTAATCTTTTTTATGCTGCAAAATTTCATGATGTTGGAAAAGCAAGAATTCCAGTAGAAATATTACTCAAACCTGAAAAACTTACAGATGATGAGTATGAAGTAATGAAAACTCATAGTCGTCACACTTATGAAATGATATTAGAATATTATGGACCTGAAGTCGCAAAGATTGCGTTTGATCATCATGAACGATTGGATGGAAAAGGATATCCACAGGGGTTAAAAGGAGATGAAATAAGTTTAGCTGCACGCATTATTTGTGTAGCAGATGCCTATGATGCAATGGTTGTAACACGACCTTATCGTGTTGGGATGACAACTAAAAATGCTCTTGCTGAACTGCGGAGATGTCAAGATATACAATTTGATTCTATTGTTATTGATGCATTAGAAAAATATCTTCTTGATTTAGATAAAGAGATAAATTAGTGCTCTTATAGAATTGCGATTAATTATTGTTGATTATTATGTGCCAATAGCCAGTCTTCACTTTGAATTATATTGGTTTCAATTTTAGTGTATTCATTCATTTTTGATACGATATTATAACCTAATAAATCTTTAAACTTATCGAAATTATCAATTACATTGAAATGCTTACGAAGTGCTACATATTTAATTATGCTTTCTTCGTATTTATAAATAACACCTATTGTTTTATTATGTATCGTATCCCAGTATAAATGAAGTTGATTTTCAAATACAATTTTTTCATTGTATTCTTTTAACACTTTAAATTCTTCATTGGATAGAGGATGGGTAAGCGCTACTTCCTTTGCATCATTACTGACACACTCTACAAATGCAAAAGTCATACCTAGATAATAAGAATATTTGTCAAATTTCATCATGTCACCTCTTGTATTCATTATAAATAGAAAAGAAGTAGTTGACTACTTCTTCCACTCAGATATTGCTTTATTTAATGATCGTCCCATTTCTTTAAAGAAATCAGAATTAATTTTTCGATCGTAGAAACGTTTCATCCAACTAACTGTTTCTTCATGTGTCCCAATACTAAACATTTCACCAATTTCTTCATCAGTTAATTCCTTGTAGGTGTTTTCACAAACAATGTATTTGTTTGTATAACGATTGTGTGGTGGAATAATAGGTGCATCTGGAAAATAACCTAACACAAGCATGCAACAAGGGAATACGTATTTAGGAAGATGTAATAACTCTTGGTGAATTTCTAAATTTTCCATAATATCGCCGATGTAGCATGTTCCTATTCCCATACTTTGTGCAGCAATAACTGCATTTTGCGCAGCGATGATTGCGTCTTGCATACTAAGAATAAAATCAGCTTCATCAATTGATTTGTCGCCTTCTTGTTTTGCACCAAACAAGGTAAAAGCACGATCCCATTTGCTCATGTCATTACAAAAGATTAGAATGTGACTAGCATCTTTAATGAAGGGTTGATTATCACACGTAACACTTAATCTTTCTTTTAATTCTTTATCGGTAATGTTAAGGATTGTGTACATTTGCATGTTTCCTGCGCTAGGTGCTTGTTTTGCGCATTGTATGATTGCATTCATATCTTCGTTGGTAATTGGAGTATCACTAAATTTTCTACATGAAGCTCTGCTTAATAATAAATCTGTTGTATTGTTCATAATTTCATTACATCCTTTCAAGAAAAATGATTGTGATTAAACCATTTTAAGAATTTCTAGTTCTTAGTAATTAACAAGTAATACTGTTTCTATTCTAGCATTCTTCTTAAACTTCATCAAAGATATCGCATGTTTATTCAAATAAAAAAGAGACAGAGTCTCTTTTTATTTTATAATCCACATTTTAGTTGAGCATTACAGTTTGTGCAAGTATTGCATCCACCAATTTCCTCTACGATACCTTCTAAGCAGATAGGACAGATGTCTCCAACTTCAACACCAATGTTTCTATCTTGACGATCCGCTCTTAAATCAGTTTTCTTTTCTTCTTCTTGTTGTTTTCTTACATCAACACCAAAGTCTTTTGTAATACTCATTTGATCCCATGCAGTATCTTCATCATTTGTAAGACTTAATACTTGAGAATCACGAGAACCATCTACATAAACAGTTCCACCTTTTGCACCACCATTGAATAAACGTTCATAAATGCGTTGTACTTGTCTTACAGAGAAGCCACGAGGTGCATTGACTGTCTTAGAGATTGATGAATCGATCCAATGTTGAATCGCACATTGTGTATCAGCGTGTTCTTCAGGAGAAAGTTGCATAGCACTTACGAAGTAATCAGGTAAAGAATCACGGCTATATCCAGGGTTAAGTGCTAACCATTGATCAACGATTGCAGCATTAACTTCAATGAATTTACCTAAACGTCCAGAACGGAAGTAACTAAAGCTGAAGTATGGTTCAAGACCAGTTGATACACCAACCATTGTTCCAGTTGATCCTGTAGGAGCGATAGTTAGTAAGTGAGAGTTACGGATACCATACTTAACAATATCTTGGCGAATACTTTCGTCCATTAGTTTCATATATCCAGATTGAATGAAATCTTCTCCCTTTGTAAAGAATGGGAATGATCCTTTTTCTTTAGCTAATTCAACAGAAGTTCTATAAGCACTCTCTGAAATACATTTGAATACTGAATTAATTGTTTCAATCGATTCAGGTGAGCCATAACGTTTTCTAGCCCAAATGAGTAAATCATGTAATCCCATAATACCAAGACCTACACGTCTTTCACCTAGTGCTTGATTTTTGTTTGCTTCTAAGAAGTAAGGTGTATCATCAATTACATTGTCTTGCATACGTACTGTAAGTGATACAGTGTTAGCGAGTTTTTCGAATAAGATTTCACCAGTATTTTTATTAACAAAATTAGCAAGGTTTACTGCAGCTAAGTTACATACAGAATATGGAGCTAGAGGTTGTTCGCCACAAGGATTTGTAGCAACTACTTTTTGACCATATGTTTTTGCGTTTGTCATATCGTTAGCATTATCGATGAAGAAGATTCCAGGTTCTGCAGAATAAGTAGCACAGAAACAAATTAAATCCCATAAGTCACGTGCTTTGATAGTACGATATGTTTTAACAGGATAGCCCATCTCAGCCCATTCACGTACATCACCAACATCATGCCATTTTTCATCATAAGCAGTTTTTTGTTCTTCGTTATAGATTTGAAGATCTGGGAAACGTAAATCAAATGTTCCATCTTCTTCAACAGCTTTCATAAATTCTTTTGTCAATGTTACAGAAATATTTGCACCTGTTAAGAATTCAGAGTTTTGTACTTCTAAACTACCGCCGTCTAATAAAACTTCACGTGCATGATCTTTGATATGTTCAGGCGTTGTTTTTGAATCAACTAAACTTTCATACATTTCTTTCTCTAAACGAGAGAGAGGTGTAAATTTAAGTTTGCGATGAGCTAACTCACGAATTTGTTCGTCATTTGAATTTTCGCTTAACCATTTTAATACTCTTGGATTTTGCATCTTAGAAATGATGAATTCATAAATATCAGGATGCCAATCAGCAAGCATAATCATTTGTGCTCCACGACGACTACCACCTTGCTCAACTAAATTAGTTAGATTCGCAATATCATTTAGCCATGATACAGCACCACTTGATTTACCACCTACACCTTTAGCAGGTGCAGATTTTGGACGTAGTGTTGAACCATTGGTTCCCACTCCACCACCACGGCTCATGATTTCCATAACTTCTTTTCTATGATCGGCAATTCCACCACGACTGTCTTTTACAAATGGCATAACGAAGCAGTTAAAGTAAGTTACTTGTGTTCCACTTCCAGCACCATATAAAACACGTCCTGCTGGTATTGTATTTAAGTCTTTTAATTGTTCATAAAACAATTGTCCATATTTTTGACGAGTAGCATCATCTTTTTCAGGATTAGCTAAAGCAAAACCAACACGTTTTGCGATTTGTTCATAAAATATTTCTAATGGTTTATCAATTTGGAAGAATGTACGTTTTACAAGACCTGTTTGAGATTCTTTTTCATCTTCAAGAGTTCCTCTAAATTCTTCTTCAATTTCAATCACAACAGTTTCATTAGCATGATCAATTGATTTGATAATACCTACTCCTCTTGCAGGATACTTAGGATCTTCTTTAATGACAGTTAAAACAATATCACCAACACCAAGAGAAATGAGTTCTCTATCTTTTTGTGAATATCGATCTAACATAACAAGACGTGATACACCACTGTGAATTGTGTGAAAATCAGACTCAATCTTTGTAAGATGAGGAAAATAAGCCTCAATGTCTTGATTTAGTTTTTGGATTGTTTCTTTGCTATAAGTCATAATACATTCTCCTTTGTAGTATTCTCGAAATATTCTCTACAACCTAAGATGAACCAAAAGTCACTTAAGCGATTGATATATCGCAAGATGGATGGTGGAACTTCTTGTTCCTGAATTAGTTGGCACAAAACTCTTTCAACTCTTCGTACAGTTGTTCGCAAATGATTCATTGCTGCTGCCTTTTCATTATCGAAAGGGTAAACAAAGTGAAAGGAATCGGTGATAGAATCTTGATCCATTGTCTTTTCTAGCCACTCTGTTTTGTCGTCAGTAAATAGTGATGCTGGACGATAACCGGCAATGATTGCACATATACAATTTAAATCCTCTACAATTTTTTTTGATGTAGAGGACTCGGAATCCCATTTTGCGCTGAGTAGGATGCATTCCGCAATACATGAGTCCAGTTCACCCAAAACTTCGATAACTAGACTAGATTTGCTAACGCGGTGATCAAAGATACTCGTTGTACCGGTATCGCCTCTCTTGGTAGATACCTTCATATAAATCCTCCTCAAAAAGCTAATCTAATTATACGATAAAATTACTGGGTTTTGAATAGAAAAACTTAACTTTCTTCCTAGAAACTTAAAATATTGAGTAAGTAAAGTTTTTAGTGTATGATGTAAAAAAAGTTAGAGGGATTTCAAATGAAATATTCAGTTATCATTGTGGCTGCTGGAAGAGGGTCACGTATGAATTTAGGCTATAATAAGGTATATTATCCGTTAAATGGGATCACAATCCTTGAACAAACCATGAAAAAGTTTGAAAATGACCCATTATGTAATCAAATCATTGTGGTTACTGAAGGTGAAGATTATAAAACACATACAAACCGATATTCAGGGAAAATTGTGATTGTAAAAGGTGGAGAAACTCGTCAAGAAAGCGTATATAATGGCCTTTGTGCAGCAAAAGAGGAAGTTGTATTTGTTCATGACGGAGCTAGACCCTTTGTGACAATAGAATCTCTTAAAAAATTAACACAGGCTATGGAAAATAACGAGGCAGCACTACTTATGGTACCTTGTAAGGATACAATCAAAGTAGTAGAAAATGGCGTTATAGCGAAGACGCTTGACCGTGCCAAGCTAATGCATGCCCAAACACCACAAGCATTTAAAACAAAATTATTGATAGAATGTTACCAAAAAGCCTTTAAAGATAAGTTTTTGGGAACAGATGATGCATCCTTAGTAGAAAAATACAGTGATGTAAAGATAGCAGTAGTAGAGGGTGACTACAAAAACATCAAAATTACAACACCAGAAGATATTGAATAGGAGAAAAGATAACTCGTTCATATAAGAATATGAAGGAGTTTTTTTATGCAATGTCCAAGGTGTCGAAACAAAGATAAAAAGTATTTTTATAAATCAAGTCGGGGTTGGATTTGTAGACGCTGTATTCAATTTAAAAGGCAATTGATTGAGGAGGAAATACAAGAAAACGGGAAAGTGGAAATCAAAGAGAATGCAGATGAATATACACTAAAATACCCTTTAACGCCAAAGCAAAAAGAAGTATCACTCAAGTGTCTACAAAGTTTAATGAATGGAAAAGATGTGTTCATAGATGCATTGTGTGGAGGAGGTAAAACGGAACTGGTTTTACAGAGTATAAGTTATTATTTGAAAAATAAGAAAAGAGTTGTCTTTGCAGTGGCAAGAAGACAGGTTGTGTTGGATTTGTATGCACGACTAAAGGCGATTTTCAACCATGCTAAAGTGATTGCGGTATGCCAAGGATATACTCAGGATTTAGTTGGTGATTTAATTGTGTGTACAACGCATCAATTGTATCGCTATCCGAAGTCATTTGATCTGGTGATACTGGATGAACCTGATGCTTTTCCATACAAAGGGAATGTTGTATTGGAAGGCATTGTGAAAACAAGTTGTATAGGACAAATGGTTTACTTAACAGCAACACCAGACCAAACAATAAAAAGAAGAATTCAAAACGATGAATTAACGCATTTAAAACTTTATCGTAGACCTCATAATAAAGACTTACCTGTACCTAAATTAATTGTTGCACCAACAATGATTTTATTTTTATTGTTAGTACTTTGGATTAAGCAACATGCAACACACTCACTTCTTATTTTTGTACCTACAATACAATTGTCTAAAGTTATGCATCGCCTTTTATCATGCCTATTTGTAGTCGGTTCATGTACAAGTAAAACAGTAAATAAAGATGATATTATTGAAAGGTTCAAAGACAAGAAAATTCAATGTCTAATTGCCACTACAATTCTTGAGCGAGGTGTAACAATTGAAGGGGTTGATGTTTGTGTTTTTCATGCGGATAATTCTGTTTTTGATGAAGCGAGTTTGGTACAAATGAGTGGTCGAGTGGGAAGAAGTTTTAATTATCCAACAGGAGATTGTCTTTTCTTATCCAAGCAAAAATCAAAGTTAGTTGATGATTGCATCAAAACATGCATAAAAATAAATGATAATGGAAGAGTGTAAGTATTGCTTTAAGTCGATTGAGAATGGCTCGACAGTTCTAGATTTATTAGCGAATCATGATGTTATTTGTCCAGTGTGTAGAAGGTCACTAACTACAAGTAAAAAGAAGTTTTATATTCAAAAAATAAAAGTGAATTATGTCTATGTTTATGATGACTTTTTTAGTTCACTCTTAGTTCAATACAAGGAATGTATGGATGAGGCGTTGGCGGATGTTTTTCTCTATACCAAACGTTGGTGGTTTTCACTGAGATATCAAGGTTATACGCTTGTCCCTATGCCCAGTAGTAATGAGAAGGTAAAGGAAAGAGGATTTCATCATGTAGCGAGGATGTTTGAGAATACTGGGTTACAACAATGTGATTGCCTTGAAAAAATAAGTTCACAAAAACAAGCGTTCTTAAATAAAAAAGATCGAGAGAAAATGAAATTCAACATTAAATGTAAAGAGAATATGACAATACCAAAGAAAATCTTACTGGTTGATGATGTGTGTACAACAGGGAATACAATCAAAGGAGCACTCCATGCGCTTTCTGTCTATAATTGTAAGATTAAGATATTTGTAGTTGCTATTCACCCTTTAAACTTAAAATAGTGGAAATCCATGTCAGTTAGTTTGTTTTCAGTGGGTAAATAAGGTATAATATATCGTGCATAAAAATGTGAATTCGGAGGAATTATGGCAAATTTTATTGATAAGCTTTTCAATGTAGAAAAGAAACGTGTTAAAGAAATAGAAAATAAGGTTAGACCTGTAGAAGCTCTAGCAGATAAGTACACCGCAATGAGTGATGAGGAACTAAAAAACCAAACAAATATTTTAAAAGGAAAACTTGCAGAAGGTGCATCTTTGGATGATATTTTACCTGAAGCTTTTGCGACAGTTCGTGAAGCTGCAAAACGTGTAATTGGAGAATATCCATACTTTGTACAGTTAATGGGTGCTGCAGTTATGCAAGGTGGCGATATTGCGGAAATGAAGACTGGGGAAGGGAAAACACTGACTTCAGTTATGGCAGTATATTTAAATGCCCTTGAAGGAAAAGGTGTTCATGTTGTTACTGTCAATGAATATCTAGCTGAGCGTGATGCGAATTGGATGGGTCAAATTCATCGCTTTTTAGGATTAACAGTTGGATTGAATTTACGTCAACTTACACCAGCTCAAAAACGTGCTGCTTATCTGTGTGATATTACTTATACAACCAATGCAGAAGTAGGATTTGATTACTTAAGAGATAACATGGTAACTCGCGTAGAAGATCGCGTATTACGTCCATTGCACTTTGCACTGATTGATGAAGTCGATTCAATCTTAATTGATGAATCACGTACACCATTAATTATTTCAGGTGGTCAAAAACAAACCGCAAATCTATATATTCAAGCTGATCGTTTTGTTAAGGGATTAACTGAAGGTGAAGATTATGAAATAGACGTTAAGGCAAAAGCAATTACATTAACAGATGAGGGTGTAACTAAAGCTGAGAAAGCATTCAAAGTTAAAAACTTATATGAATTAGAACATACACAAACTGTTCATCACATATCACAAGCATTGCGTGCAAACTATATTATGCACAATGATGTTGAATATGTTGTACAAGAAGATGAAATCGTAATTGTTGACCAAAATACTGGACGTCTTATGAAAGGGCGTGCATATTCGGATGGATTACATCAAGCGATTGAAGCGAAAGAAGGAGTTTCAATTAAACAAGAAACAACAACGCTTGCAACAATTACTTACCAAAATTTCTTCCGTCTTTACAACAAACTATCAGGAATGACGGGTACTGCAAAAACAGAAGAAGAAGAATTCTTAAGTATTTATAATATGCGTGTTTATGAAATCCCTACAAATAGAGATGTTGCGCGTATTGACTATCCAGATGCAGTATTTGGATCACAAAAAGCGAAGTTTGAAGCACTTGTTGAAGAAGTAAAAGTATGTCATGAAAAAGGACAACCTGTTTTAGTTGGAACAATTGCTGTAGAAACATCAGAATTTATTTCTAAGATGTTGAAATCTCGTAAGATTCCACATGAAATTTTAAATGCTAAAAACCATGCGCGTGAAGCTGAAATCATTCAATTTGCAGGACGCAAAGGTGCAGTTACAATTGCAACAAACATGGCAGGACGTGGTACTGATATTAAACTTGGCGAAGGTGTTCGTGAAATAGGTGGTCTTGCGGTTATTGGTTCTGAAAGACATGAATCTCGCCGTATTGATAACCAATTACGTGGACGTTCTGGTCGTCAAGGTGATCCAGGATATTCTCGTTTCTATGTTTCAGTACAAGATGAGCTAATGGTTCGTTTTGGCAGTGAACGTATGGAGGGCTTGTTTGCACAATTAGGAGATGTACCGATTGAATCAAAAGTAATCACAAAATCAATTGGAAATGCACAAAAACGAGTAGAAGGTGTTAACTTTGATTCGCGTAAAGCATTATTGGAATATGATGATGTATTAAGACAACAACGTGAAATTATTTATGAACAAAGAAATTTCATTCTTGAAAATGAAGATGTACATACAATTGTAGAGGATATGTTTAAACGCGTTATCACTAATATCATTAGTTCTCATGTAGATCACACAGGGAAAGAAGATATAATCCATGTTGAAGAAATACTTGAAAATCTAGAAAAGATGGGATTCAAAGAAAAACTAAATGCTGGTGATTTAAAAGATAAGTCAGTAGAGGAATTGGTAGAAATTTGTAGCCAACAAGCTTGGAAAGAATATGAAGATAAGATTGCTCAAGTGAAGGAACAAATTTTACCAATAGAAAAAACAATGGTACTTAAAGTAATCGACCGTGCTTGGGTAAATCACATTGATATGATGTCGAAATTACGTGATGGTATTGGACTACGTTCTTATGCACAAGCAAATCCACTACAAGCTTATGTACAAGAAGGATATGAAATGTTTGAAGACATGATGGTTCGTATTTCCCAAGAAATAGTTGGATTCTGTCTTAACGTACGTATCGTAATTGAGGAGAAAAAGAAATAATGGAATTATATGAAATCAAACAAAGCCTAGAGACTTCTTCAACGAAGTTAATACAACTAGGCGATTCTCTTTGACTTAGCTAACAAAAAAGAAATTGTAGCGAAGAATGAAGAAAAAATGGCAGAAGAGGGATTTTGGAATGATCCTAAGGCTGCACAAGTCGTGATTCAAGAGACTAATGGGATTAAGGAATTAATATCGCTTTATTCTAGTTTGAAAGCACAATTATTAAGCATTGATGAGTCTGTTGAAGAAATGAAAAAAACTTATGACGAAGAATTAATGATGGTAATTGAAGAAGAATATGTTGATACAATGAAACAATTTGAAGACTTTGAAATTAAGGTGTTATTGAGTCATCCTTATGATAAGAACAATGCAATTCTTGAACTACACCCAGGAGCAGGAGGTACTGAGTCGCAAGACTGGGCACAAATGCTATTCCGTATGTATTCAAGATGGGCAGAGGATAAAGGATATAAAGTCACGGTTTTAGATTATCAAGATGGTGATGAAGCAGGGATGAAATCTTGCAGTATTCTTATTGAAGGTTATATGGTCTATGGTTACTTAAAGGCAGAAAAAGGTGTTCATCGTCTTGTTCGTATCTCTCCTTTTGATTCATCTGGACGTCGTCATACCTCGTTTGCTTCTGTTGATGTCATGCCACAATTCAATAATGAAATTGAAATTACAATTGATGAAAAGGATTTGGATATTACAACCATGAGAGCAAGTGGGGCTGGAGGACAACATGTTAATAAAACAGATTCAGCGGTCCGCATGGTTCATAAACCTACAGGGATTACGGTTACTTGTCAAACTGAAAGAAGCCAAATTCAAAACCGTGAACATTGTTTAAATATGTTGAAATCTAAACTATATCAACGCATGATTGAGGAGCAAGAAGCAAGAGTAAATGCCATGAAGGGTGATCATAAAGCAATTGAATGGGGATCACAAATACGCTCCTATGTATTTTGTCCTTATACCCTTGTTAAAGATCATCGTACAGGTGTGGAAATAGGGAATGTTTCAAGTGTTATGGATGGAAACATTGATGAATTCATCTTTGGCTACTTAAAGAGTCAGATATAAAATGGACCGAAGGGTTCATTTTTTCTTGGATTTCTAAAATTGTATAAAAAATGCTATTATATAGATAAATAAATGCAAAAGGAAAAAAGATAATGAAAAAGTATGAAATAATTGAAAAATATATTATTGATGAAATAGAGAGTGGAAGACTAAAAATTGGCGATCAAATCATGACTGAACTTCAACTAAGTAATAAATTTGATATTGGTCGACTTACAGTTAATAAAGCACTGGCTATGTTAAAACAAAAAGGTTATATTGATCGCGTAGCTGGAAGAGGTTCCTTTGTAGCACCAAGAACTGTTATTCGTTCAATTAGAACGAAGCGTAGTTTTAGTGATGATATGAAGGAAATGGGGATGAAAGCAGGATCTAAACTGATTGAATATCGAGTGATTTCAAGCAGAGATGTACCCATTATTGCTGAATACTTAAATTTAAATCAAGATGATGAACTTTACTATTTCACTCGCCTAAGAACAGGTGATGGAAAACCGATAGCACTAGCTCATACCTATTTGGTAGCAAAGATTGTAGGTGAGTTTGAGGTATCTGGATTAGATGGTTCTATGGACGAATATTTAGAGAAAAAAGGTACGTTTTGTTCAAACTATGAAACAAAAATGTCGGCAACAATGTCAAACGATTATCAGCAAAAACTATTACAAATTGGCAAAGATGCATTACTAAAGAGTGTATCCATTCGATACAATCAAAATCAAGAAGTATATGAATATACAGAGACATATTATATTTCTAATCGTTTTGAATATTCATTTAGTAGTGAAGTTGTAGGTGAATAAAAAGTAAACCTCTTTAAATATATATACATTTAATGTATTATATATATGAATGGAGGTTTTTTTATGTTGACAGTACTAAGATGTGACAAAATTTACACGGAAAGCGGAGTAATAGACGGATATATCATTTTAGAAAATAAAATGATTCAAGATATTTGTGAGCAATACGATGGTGAAATAGATGTAGATTTTAGAGGAAAGAAAATAATTCCGGGTTTAATTGATACGCACAATCATGGATTTTTGGGATACCCGATGAGAACATCTGAAAACTATACAATCGATCACGAAACAGCAATTCAAGGATATTTAAAGGGTTTAGTGGCTTATGGAGTAACTGGAGTTTTTCCAACATGTTCCATTGATAAGATTGCTTCAATTGCTACATTTGCAAAAGATAACAAAGAAAAGGGTGCAAAGATTTTGGGGATTCATAGTGAGGGACCATGGTTAAATCGGGTCGGGGAAAAGGGAATAAAAAAAGGTTTTATACACCCTTCGAAAGAAATAGCAGAAAAAATGGTTAATGATGGAAAAGGACAATTAAAATTAGTATCTTTATCACCTGAAATTGAAAGCATAGAATCTGTAACAAGAGTAATGAAGGATAAGGATGTTACCTTAGCTATCGCACATACAGATTATCTTTACGAAAATGTTAATAAGTGTATTGATCAAAAAGGATTTCGGGTCATGACTCACTTAGGGAATGCAATGACAGGGCTGCATCATCGTGATGTTGGTGCTATAGGCGCTGGGCTTTTAAACAACAATGTTTACTGTGAAGTCATTTGTGATTTTATTCATGTCTGTAAAGAGATGGTACAAATCATGTTGAGTGTGAAAGACTTAAATAAAATCATTATGATCTCAGATAACTCTGAATATACAGCGTTACCAGCGGGGGTATATCAGGGAACGGATGATAAAACAACAATCGAAGTTGGCAAAGATGGTTCAATTCATACAGAAACAGGAAAAATACAAGGAAGTAGTATACCGATGATTTATGGTTTGAAGAATCTTGTGCAAGAGTTAGATTATGATCTACAGGAAGTATTAAAGTTAAGTAGCAAAAATTGTTGTGACCTATATAAACTAGAAAATAGAGGAATATTAAAAATTGGAAATTATGCAGATATTGTAGTTATCGATGATGATTTCACAGTGGAATGTACTTATGTAGAAGGTAATTTAGTTTATGATAACTCAACAAAAATTGAAGATTTACAAAATAAAGACTTCATCTTAAAGCATAAAATAACTCAATGTATATATAAATAAAAACGAAGTTAAAACTAGTTCGAGGGAACTAGTTTTTTAATTTTTAACAACTGAAACGAAATTGAAAATTAGTTATAAAAATGAAAATAAACCTTTATATAAAGGGTTAAATAATGATTTTGTAGTAATTTAATTGTAAAATTGATGGACTCAGGTATGGAATTTAATAACTACAAAGAGAAAAAAAATTAAGCTTTTTATTCTCGATAAACTAATAAATAAAAAAATAATCATATATATTAATAGAAATGTATATACAAATAAAAAAGAATATGGTAATCTAAAACCAACAAAAGAGGAAAATTGAATATGAAAACATTTTTAGGGGACATGCATGACTACATTTATGAGTCTGAGAAGGTGGCACTAAAGGTATTCTCAAATCGAAAAGAGTTATCTTCTGACTTTATCAATGTATTCAAAACCAATGAAATTGAAACAATTGTATTAACAGGTGCAGGTACTTCGAATTATTCGGCACAAGGTGTAAGAACATTTTTTGAAAAGGTATTAAAAGTATCAGTATTAGTTCCCTTAACTAATCACTTTATCGATGGTGATTATATGGTAAAGGGAAAAGGGTTATTTATAGGTATTTCTGCAACAGGTAGTAGTGCATCAACAATTAATGCATTAGATAAAGCCAACTCGCTCGGTATGATTACCATGGCATTAACTAATGAACTAGAATCAGAGGTTGTTAAGCATTGTGATAAAACAATTTTCTTAGATCATGGGATTGAAGATGTATCACCAAAAAGTAAAAGTTTCATATGTGAGCTTGTAACATTACTATGTTGTGCATTAGAAACTGCAAGGGAGTTAAAGACAATAACGAATATTGAGTATGAAGAATATACTGCTGAATTAAATAAGACAATTCTAAATCTCACAACGATTGCAATCAAAAGCGATGAATGGTTTAAAAGAAATGAACTTGATTTGAAACAATGTGAACGGATGATTCTTGTTGGCTATGGTAAAAATTATGGAATTTTACAAGAGGGGGCATTGAAGATTCTTGAGTGTGGTAGATTTCAAACATGTTTTTATGAATTAGAGGAATTTATGCATGGAATTTATCATTCAATCGATGAGAACTGTTATCTTCTCTATCTTGGAGATAAGAGTAAATACTATCAACGCATGATTCAGTTAAAAAATTATTTAGGAGAATTCACTAGTCATCAGTATTTGATCACAAGTCAAATGGATGAAGAAACAGAAAAAAACTTGGTGATTGATTTTGTGGAAAGCGAAGAATTTTCGATGATTGAATACATTGTTCCTTGCCAAATTCTTGCTTATCGAATTGCAATTAGTAAGGGAATTAATCCAAACAAACCAAGTGATCCATATTTTCATAAGAAAATGAATAGTAAATTCATATAGGGAGGTAGAAATGAAAAAAATATTAGTCATAACGCATGGTACTTTCGCAGAAGGAATTAAAGAATCAGTTAACGTTATCATGGGTGACAATTCAATGATTGATACATTATGTGTTACGGTATCAAGTTCACCAGAAGAAGTGAAAGAAAGTATTGCGAATTATATGAATCAAGTAGATGCAAATATTCCAGTACTTGTACTTACAGATATTCCAGCAGGAAGTACAACAGCATGTGCTGCACCCATGTTGGCTGAATATCCAATGATGCATGTTATCTCTGGATTAAATTTAGGAATGATGTTGGCATTTGCAATGCAAGCAGTTGAAGATGGCGACATTCATGAAAATATTAGAAACATTTTAGAAGATGCTAAAAATACAATGTTGTATATCAATGATGTATTTAGTGAAAGCAACAATGCTTAAAAGGAAAGGAGGAAAAATATGATTAAGCAATTACGAATTGATGATCGATTGATTCATGGAGAAGTTGTTGTTCTTTGGTTATCTCATACAGGGGCTGATACAGTAATTGTTGCAGATGATCAACACGCAACAAATCCAATGCTTACGATGACATTGAACCTTGCAAAACCAAAGGGAGTAACAATGCATGTATTAACATTGGAAGATACGATTAAGTATGTGAATGATGGTTCACATGATGTAGAAAAAATATTTATTGTGTGTGCTAATGCACAAAACGCATTAAAACTTGTACAAGGATGTGAAGCAATTCATGAAGTAAATATTGGTGCAATGAGATCTTCAAATGGTAAGAAACAAGTTACATTAAAAGTATTTGTTGATCAAAAAGATGTTGAAGATTTAAAAGAAATTGAAAAACTAGACAGAACAATTTATCAACAAACAAAACCAGATCAAAAACGTGTTTCATTGAAAGAAATCGCATCTAAATTATAAATCGAAAGGGGAGAATAATTATGTTTTTAATTCAATGTATTCTAGTTTCAATTCTAGCAGGGTTATTACGTTGGGATGGACGTGTGTTTGGACAAACATTAGCTGAAGTTCCATTATGTGCAGGGGTATTAGTTGGTATTATCATGGGGGATCCTTATACTGGATTAATCATGGGGGCAAGCTTGCAATTAATTTTCTTAGGTATTGTTGGTATTGGTGGAGCAACTCCTCCGGATTCAACTATCGGTGCAGTTATGGGAACATTCTTTGCAATTACAGCAGGATTAGATGCTGAAACAGTAGTTGCATTAGCAATGCCTATGGCAATCCTTGGACAAGCATTAGGTATCTTATGTCGTATGATTAACGTTCGTTACAATATCGTAATCGACAAAGCTGCAGCAGAAGGCAATACTAAAAAAATTGATGGAGCATTATGGCAAGGTGCATGGATCTTCTTTGCTCTTACAGCATTACCAGTATTCTTGGGATGTTATTTTGGAGCAGATGTAGTTCAAACAATTGTTAACTATATTCCACAAGTTATTCTTAGTGGATTATCAAGATCAGCAAGCTTATTACCTGCTTTAGGTATGGCTCTATTAATGAACTTTATGTTTGATAAACAAACAGCAGTATATCTATTCTTAGGATTTGTACTCAACGCATTCTTAGGTATGAGTTTATTAGGAATTACATTTATTGGGGTTATTATTGCAGTAGCAATTTATCAAACTAGAAAGCATTCAGCATAGGGAGGATAAGAAAATGACATTAACATCAAAAACAATGCAACGTACATTTTGGCGCTCATTTCCTCTACAAGGATGTTTCAACTATGAACGTCAACAAACAGTAGGTTGGTTATATAGTTTAGTACCTGGCTTACAAGAAATTTATCATGATGATCCAGAAGGATTTAAAGAAGCATTAACTCGTCATACAGGGTTTTACAATACAAGTCCACAAATGACATGTTTCATTCAAGGTGTAGTTCTTGCGATGGAGGAAGAGAAACATAGAAATCCAGAAATGGATGGAGACTCAATTGCAGCGGTACGTACAGCACTAATTGGACCACTTGCTGGAATTGGAGATGGATTATTCTGGGGAACACTTAGAACAGTGGGATTAGGTATTGGTGTTGCTATGGCGCTTGAAGGAAATTATCTAGGACCAATTATTTTCTGGTTAATTCATAATATTCCTAACTTCTTAGTACGTAAATATGGACTAAAATTAGGTTATGAACAAGGAATGAATTTCTTAAGTGGAGCAATGGGAAGTGGAACAATTGAAGAAGTAACTGCCGGAGCTAAAATTGTTGGATCTGTAGTTGTAGGAGCAATGATTTCAAGCATGGTTAAAGTTACCACATCAGTTACATTCTCATTTGGTAATGTGTCTTATGCAATTCAATCATTATTTGATACATTAATGCCAAATATGCTTCCATTAGCATTAACATTTGGTTGCTACTATTTAATGAAAAAAGGAATGAGCACAACTAAAGTTATGTTCCTTCTTATTGGATTAGCAATTTTATTAGTATTATTAGAAAGTGTGCCTTTCTTGGCACCAGTTGTAGCTGGATAAGAGGTGTAAAATGGATAACTACGATACTATATCAGAAAATGCAATGTTAGAGTATATTCACGAAACTCCAACTGTATTAAAAAACATTCTAGATAATAGAAAAGAATATACAAAAGAATTTGTAGATGATTTTGTAGAGAATAAATATTCAAAAGTAATTATTATTGGATCAGGGACTTCATATCATGGTGGATTATCTTCTAGAGCTTTTATGGAAAGAACTTTAAAAGTAACAGTAGATGCAAACTATCCATTGTTGTATAAAAACTTTACATCTGTTTTTAATGAAAAAACAGTCGTTATTGGTATTTCACAAGGTGGTGAAAGCAAATCTACAATTCAAGGATTGGAATATTCAAAAGATCACGGATGTAAAACGGTTTCGTTAACAGAAGCTGGTAAAGATTCTAAGCTAGCTGCTTACTCAGATATTGCTTTATGTTTAGCTTGTGGAACTGAAGTGGCAGGACCAAAAACTAAAGGATATCAAGCAACAATGATGATGTTAGTAGTTATGGCATTAGAAACAGGATTAGCACTCAATACGATTACTTTGGATGAATATAACAAAGTATTAGCAAGATTATACAAGATTGTAGAGAATTTAGATCATGTAATCAATGAATCGATCAATTGGTATAATCGAAACCGTGAAGATTTCTTAACAGCCAAGAGAATTCTTCTAGTGGGTTATAAAAATAACTTTGGTAATATATTAGAAGGTCGTTTGAAAATTGAAGAAGCAGTTCGCTATGGTATTGAAGGATATGAATTAGAAGAATTTATGCATGGTATTTATCATTCGATTGATGAAGGAGTTCATTTGGTTTATCTAGCTCAAGATGATGAATTTAAAGAACGCTCCGTTAAACTGAAAAACTTTATGGGTGATTACTCTTCACATCAATTTATGATTGGTGATTTAGGGGTGAACAGTTCTAAAGATATGGATTTCAAATTTGTAAATGATAAAGAATTCTGTGCATTTGAATACATTATTCCTTTACAATGCTTAGCATTCTTCTTATCTAAAGATTTAGGTATTAATGCAAATATACCAAAGATCAGAAATTTCCACTATTTATTAGGAAGTAAATAAAGGTGATAGGGATGCGCTGCATCCCTTCCTTTTTAGGTGAAGGTATGAAAATATATATTGATTTGTTTGTTTCGTGGTTCAAAATGGGTTTATTCACATTTGGTGGTGGCTATGCAATGTTACCTATGATTCAAAAAGAGGTTATTGAGAAACACAAATGGGCAACAGAAGAAGAAGTTATGGATTACTATGCAATAGGTCAATGCACACCAGGTATTATTGCAGTAAACACAGCAACTTTTATTGGCTATTATCAAAAAGGGGTATTGGGTGGAATTGTTGCGACACTGGGTGTGATAACACCCAGTCTTATCATTATTAGCTTAATTGCAACAGCATTAAGTAATTTTGCACAAATCACAATAGTACAAAATGCTTTGGCAGGTATACGAGTAGCAGTATGTTATTTAATGATCACAAGTATTATTAAACTATGGAAATCAAGTATCAAAGATACTACGGGAATCATTATTTTTTGTGGTGCATTTATCCTATCATACTTCCTTGATTTCTCGGTAGTTATAACAATCTTACTTTCAGCATTTATTGGAGTTGTTATTCGTAATATAAGGAGAAGAAAAATATGAGTACTTTTTTGTTATTAATATTTGAATTCTTCAAAACAGGTTTATTTGCAATTGGTGGTGGATTAGCAACTATCCCCTTCCTACAAGATATGGCAGTTAAATATAATTGGTTTACAACTGAAATGCTAACCACCATGATTGCAATCTCTGAGAGTACACCAGGACCAATGGGTATTAATATGGCGACATATGTTGGTTATCATATGTTTGGATTACCAGGAGCTATCGCAACATCACTTGCTCTTGTTGCACCAAGTATCATTGTAATTTGCATTATTGCGAATATGTTAACAAAGTTCAAACAAAATCAAACAGTACAAGATGTATTCTATGGGTTAAGACCAGCTGTTGTTTCTTTGATTTTGGTTGCATGCATTGATATTTTTCTAATTACTTTATTCAATCAAAAATTTGATTCAATTTTCAATTTATTTAATATGAAATCAGTATTCCTATTAGGTGCACTCATTGTTGTTAATCAATTTAAAAAACTTCATCCAATTTTGATTATCGTTACCTGTGCACTTACAGGAATATTATTCGCATTTTAAAAATGAAAATATTAAATAGAAACATTAAAGGAATCATTTTTGATATGGATGGAGTAATAATAGATTCAGAACCAGTTTATATTCACAAACAAGAAATATTCATGGCGATTAAGAATTATGAATATGATAAATCATTATTAATAGAACTTGTCGGTAAGACTAGAAAAGATGCGTTTAAATTGTTGAGTAATCATATCGTAAATTTCTACACTGATGAAGAGACTTATTTAGAAGATTATAAAGAGTTTTGGATTGATTTCGATGTAAATTATAAACGAATAGAAAATGAGGGTATTCGTGCTTTAATTCAATATTTAAAAAGTAAGAACATGAAAATAGGATTAGCCTCATCAAGTACTAAAGAAACAATTTCAAAAGTACTAGATACTATAGAACTAAAATCATATTTTGATGTCATCGTTTCAGGAGAAGATTTTGTTGAAAGCAAACCGAATCCAGAAATTTATCAGGATACGCTTAAGAAATTGGGATTAAATCAAGGAAATTGTATCGTAATTGAAGATTCTACAGTAGGAATTCAAGCTGCAAAGAATGCGGGTTTATTTGTAATTGCAAAGGAAGATAAGCGATTTAATTTTGATCAAAGCAAAGCAGATTTTTCAATAATTGATTTTAAACAATTGAAAGACATGTTTTTAGAAGAATAAACAAACCAAAGTAAGGAATGCTTTGGTTTGTTTGTATTTTGAATAAAAAACTGTTAGTGTGATACAATTTGCTATAGATGAATTAGAAATTAAGGAGAAGATGATGAAAGAAATAAAGAATACCTTTGCAAAGAAAGTATGGGCTGATTCAGCATTTAATCTGTTTTTTGGTTTGCTTTTAGTCTTACTTTATTTTGGTAGAATAAATTCATGGATTCTACTTGTTGCGGTACTAGTCTATGAAGTATTTATTGTTAGCATGATTGAAATTAGACTAAATAAGTTAAATAAAATATTGATGCAATTGACAAATGAGGAAATTCAAAAATATCAAATTATTGACAATACCTTATTTTTTGAAGAGTTCATGATTTCTTATAGCTATAGAAAGTTTGTCTTCATGAAATATTTGGAGATAAAATCAATAAAAGGTAGCAAAGGATTTGGTGGAAGTAAAAAAATAGTTATAGAATCAAATATCGATATTATTGTAATTTCGACTAAGAATGAAAGTGCTATAGATAATGCATTAAACATCTTGGAAAAGAAGAACAAATCAGTAGCACTTAAAAGATAATGAAGAGGATATTAATTTGCATAGGTTAGTTTTAATTTGTTTGGATTATAATTGTTTGGCGATTTAATTGTATAAACTAAAGCATTGATTTCAACTTGATTTAATTGATTAGGTAATTTATTAAAGTAATGCAATGATGCTTCTTTAATACCATAGCAATCTTCACCAAAATAAATAATATTTACATACAATTCAAGGATTTCATCTTTTGTATAATTATTTTCTAAGTCAAATACGACAAACAATTCAGCAACTTTTCGTTCGTATTTTTTTTCGAAGGAAAAGTATAGATTCTTTGCAAGTTGTTGGGTAATTGTGCTACCACCTTCTTTTATCTTTCCAGCGGCTATATTTTTTACAAAAGCCCGTGTTAATGCAATAACATCCAAACCAAAATGTTCATAGAATCGATGATCTTCTGATTGAATAAGTGCGGCTAAGTAGTCAGGAGATATTTGATCAATTGTCACATAGTTTTCATTAGAACGTATCTCTTGGATCATTGTTGCTAGATCTTTTTCTTTAGTTGCGTTTTTATACATTGCATATCCATCATTAATGATAGGTGCACATAAACTCAATACAAATAACATGATAGCCATCACGGATAAGATAATTGCTCTTTTCATGGTATCACCACCTTTATGACTTTATTTTAAGGCAAAAGAAAAGTCAGCACCTTAATACTGACTTACACATAACTTACATTTTTGTCATTTATTTAATATGAGAGTTATTTCCTTTGGGTAGATGGGTGATTCTTGAATCATGGTTAGAATATAAGATTTAGTATCATCATCTTGTTCAATGAGCCAATTGTAGAAGTCAGAAGCTTTGAATTCATCTCTTACTTCATCAACATTTCCTGTAAAATAATAACAATTTAATATCCCTTTTACATCTTGCAAAGCCTTTACTTGCTCATCAGTAAATCCTTTTTCCTTAAAACGATCTACGCCTCGTGATGTACTTGCAAACTTAAAATATTCATAAGAGTAATCTTCAAAAGACAATAAGTCATCATTATCAGAATTGTCTTGTGCCCATAGTTCAATATCGACTTCGCTGGAAGTGTATTTGAAATTCTCAAATGGCTTATAATGGATATCACCATATTGATTTGTATACACCAACAAAGAGCTGGTACAAATATCAGTGATTGTTCCGTTTACTATTTCCTTTTGTGCAATTGTCTGAGCATGAAGGTGTCCACTTAAATTAATACGAATGTTTTGTTCATCGAATATACGTTGTGCTTTAAGGGTATTTAATAAAGTGTAACTAGAACTAAAGAAAGAATTATGTTGAATTAAACTATGATGGGTGGCACTAATAAGTTCTACTTCTTTTTCTTTTGCAAGAGCTCCAATTTCTTCAATCCAATCAAAAGTCTCTGATTTTATTTTCCCAGAAGATTCTGCACCTAGTGCTGAATTCTCATAATACATTGCAGTATCAAGCATGAGTATCCAAGCATTATCTCTCAATTCATAAACATAACTCAATGAATTTTCATCTTTGTATAGTGCATTACCATAACCACAATTTTCATAAATTGTTGCGAATTCTTCTGCTGATACAGTAGACGTATAAGTAGAAGGAGAACCATAGGTTCTTGATGATGGATTCATAATGTCATGATTTCCAGGGATAATTAAAGGTTGGATACCTTGTTGTACCAGTTGATCCAATTGTTTTGCTAACCATTGGTGAGATAATTTTTCACCATCTAAGGTTAAATCACCAGTAATGATGACATACTCAGGTTTCTTAATTAGCATCTCATCAATAAAAGCTTGAAGTATTTCACCTGAGTAATTAAGCAATCTACCATCACCAGAATTTAGTGATAAATCATTGTATAGTGTTTTATTTTCAACAAGACTTGGATCAATTACATGGATGTCAGTCGTAGTTACCATGTGAATTGTATCTGGAATGTTTTCTGCCTGAGGCTGACTGCATCCAAATAATGTAATTGTAAGTAAGATTAATAGTAGTTTTTTCATAGGTTTATTATAGGTGGTTTACAAATAAAAATCTACTAAAGTTTCCTCTAGTAGATTTTGTGACTATTGAATTGATTCAATCATGATGATGGCATTGTCTGCGTGTGAGAATGAAATTGTTTGACCAACTTTAATAAATGGTAAATGATCATCCAAAGTCACCATGGCTTTGTAGATATTTGAATCATCTTGTATTGTTAAATAATAGTATGTATTTCCATCAAGTACTAAACTTTGAATATCAGTTACAATTCCTGTTACTTTATCACCAACGACAAGTTCCGTATTAGTGGCTCCCATCATTTGTAAATAATCTTTAGCAGCAGTAACTAATCCAAGAGAACTGTCTGTTACTTTTACTTTTTGATAATCTTGTACATCAACAAATGCATAAGCTTTAACTAAGCCAGCACTATCTTTCAAAGAAGATAAATAAGTAGGACGATCATTTAAATTAATAAGAAGAGGGAAAGTTGAGATATATCCTTTTTCTTGAACTGCCCCCTGAGCTGATGCCATAGCACTAAATTCTTCTGCGCCTGGTACTGCATAATATTTAGTTTCCTTTGTACGTAAGTTGATTAAGATGAACCCGATGTTTGATTGATCTGCAGTTGCCGATGTAATACCAGTATAAACAAAGATATCTGTGTCATCTGCAAGATAAGTATAACCTTGAGTTGTTGTACGAACGTTCTTTTGACCAATGAAACTATTTAACCAACCATCTTGATATGACCCCCAAGAATTAGCTTGCTCGATCACAAGATTTGCAGGATAAACATGGTCAACCCATTTTGGAACATCTTTTACATCATAATATGTTGATGTACCATCAATTGGATTGGTTAGAATTGCACCCTTAATATCAGGTAACATTTCAATCCAACGAACTTTTAATACAGGTGTTATAAAATATGGATTACCATCATCATCAATTTCAAATACTGATGTAGATAATAACTCAGTTGGATATTGAAAACGAATGTGACGTTGCAAGTTGTCATTAAAGTATCCGCTAGTTACATATTTCATACCTTCAGGTAGTTTAATTAAACTTGCTTCTCCTGTTGTACTATCAACCATGATGTAACCAGGAATTCCTTCATTGCGATTACCAAACCATTTGAAGAACCCGTTATATTCCAATGGTGTAACACGTACAAGTCTTCCGTTATAACTTATTTGTGTATATTGATCAGATACTGCGAATTGTGAAATAAGCTCAGGAAGTTGTCCCATAACACGATCTCCAACTTTTTCAGTACTTGATTTATCCAACAAGGGAAGGTTGTTTAAATTAACAGGTTGAATGTCTTCTGCAAAATCACCAGTAGTTACTTCAAGACGATTTGCATAAGTCTTACTAATAAAGATAGGTGAGTTTAGTACACTACCAACAACTGCTACGATAATGATTGCTCCAACTGTTGCCATAAGGTAAAAAGAAGATTTGATTGTGGATAGCGGTTGGGTAAAATTAATACCAATCGTATAAACCATGTAAGTAATAAATAAAATCCCGCCAAAAATAATAAGTGAAGAATAGGATTGGATTGAAAGTGCAGGTAATAGAACATAGAAACATCCAAGCGATAAAACTAGAAATACAACGATAGCAATGAGTAAATTTTTGTTTTTCATAAAACCTCTTTCTATTTTACTTCTTTTTATCTAGTAAGAAATGAATGACTCCAAGTACGAGTAAACATCCAACAATCATACCAGACGCATCGATAAACATATCACCGATTTCACAAGATCTTCCTGGAGTGAACTTTTGAATAAGTTCATCTGTGATAGGTACCAAGAAGAAAACTGTAAAATTGACTACGCTAGATTGAAACAATGGTTTTGTCTTAACTGCATACATAATGAGTATTCCAAGAATAGCATACTCAGTAAAATGTGCTGACTTTCTAATCATGAGGTGTAAGAAATCGTAATCCATTTGAACATGAATAGAATTGAATCCATTGAGAATAATATTTGTAATATCACTACTTAATGCCTTTGATGATACAGCAGGGGTTAAGGAATTCATAAAGATAAAACAAATCATTAAGATTACTAGTACCCAACAGTTGCTTCGAATGAATTTCATACTTGCCTCCTACTCGTAATGTATTCTAACATATTTATCATTAAAAGTTTATGTTATAATAGTCCAGTAAGTTTGAGGTGGATAATGAAGGTCAAAATAAGAAATACTTTTTTAATATTGTTAGGAAATTTTTTACTAGCGTTAGCGGTAGGATTTTTCATATTGCCATATAATATTTTATCAGGAGGCGTTGCAGGGATTGCTGTAGCACTTCACTCTTTTATTCAAATTCCTACTGATGTAATGGTTAATGCGTTGGTTATTGGATTGTTCTTTGTGGGTTGGATTTTATTGGGGAAAGATTTTGCGATTAAAACAGTAGTGAGTTCATTTGTTTATCCGGTTTTTCTAACTCTAATTTCTTCATTTTTAACACCACCAGCGAATCTTGATCCAATACTAGCTTCACTCTATGGAGGACTTATTGCAGGAGTTGGAATTGGACTTGTAATTCGAACTGGTTCAAGTACTGGGGGTATGGATATACCACCACTAGTTGTACACAAGTATACAAATATATCCATTGCAAAATTAATTTTGATTACGGATTTCTTAACTGTTCTATTGGGATTATTTGCATACAATTTAGAAACTGTTTTGATTGGTATTATTTCTGTCTTTACAACAAGCTATGCAATCGATAAGGTTTTGGTTGTAGGAGGACAGGAATCAAAATCAGTACAAATTATTTCGGCAGAATATGATAAAATTTCAAAAGAAATTCATGATAAGTTAAATCGCGGTACGACAATAACTCTTGCACGTGGTGGTTATACCAATGATGAAAAGAATGTAGTACTTGCAGTAGTGTCACAAAATCAATATCCACAACTCATTGATATCATCAATGAAATAGATCCAAAGGCATTTATTATTACTACGGATACAACTGACGTCCATGGGGAAGGTTTTAGTTTTGGATACCGTGTTTAAAATGGTTGTGATATAATATGTTAGTTAGGAGATAGTGAGATGATTACTTTAGCTGGTGTTAGTAAAACATATAAAAATGGTGTAAATGCTTTGTATGATATTAATCTTGAAATCAAACAAGGTGAATTTGTCTATATTATTGGACCAACAGGTTCAGGTAAATCAACTTTAATTAAACTTCTTGATGGAGAAGAAGTACCTACAAAAGGAAATGTTGATGTTGTAGGAATCAATGTGGGGAAATTGAAACATTCTCGTGTACCTTTGTATAGGAGAAATATTGGAGTTGTTTTCCAAGACTTCCGTTTGTTGGAAGCGAAAACAGTTTTTGAAAATATATCCTATGCATTAGAAGTAATAAATATGAAAAAAGATATTATCCGTCATCGTGTAAGACAAGTAATGAATCTTGTAGGACTTGATGATAAAGGAAGTTCATTTCCGAATGAACTATCAGGGGGGCAACAACAACGTGTGGCTATCGCACGTGCAATTGCTAATAAACCGAAAGTATTAATTGCGGATGAACCAACTGGAAACTTAGATCCAGTAAAATCAGATGAGATCATGACACTTCTTGAAAAGATAAATCGTGAAGAAGGAACAACAATCCTCATGGTTACTCACGATATCACGCTTGTAAATAAGCATCGTAAAAGAACGATCGTATTAGAAAATGGTCATGTTGCTGCGGACTTATCTGAAGGAGGCTATATTAAACATGTTCAGTAGATTTATTCGACATATTAAAGAAGGCTTCTTTGGAGTAGGACGACATGCAGCAATGTCAATTTCATCAGCATCGGCAGTTACAATTACTTTAATTATTATTAGTATCTTTGTTATTTTTACAGTCAATGTAAACTCAATGACGAATAAAATCGAAGGGGATGTACAAATCTCTGTCATGATTGATTATAACTATGAGTCACAGGAAAATATTGATCGCATCGGATTAGCGATAAAAGAACTTCCAGGAGTTGATGTTGTAACATTCTCAAGTAAAGAAGAAGAATTGAATTTCTTTATTGATAGTTTTACAGATGAGCATGAAAAAGAAATCTTTGAATCTTATCGAGAAGATAATCCAATGCATAATGCGTATTATGTAAAAATAAAAGATGGAAATGATCTACAAGCATTGAAAACACAAATTGATGCAATTGAAGGTGTTGCGAATTCTAACTATGGTGGAGAAAGTTCTGTCATGTTAGTCGATGCACTTGGTTCAGTTAGAACAGGTGGCTTTGTCATCGTAGTTGCATTAAGTTTACTTGCAATATTCTTGATTCAAAATACAATCAAAGTAACAATCTTAGCACGTGCTAACGAAATTGCCATTATGCGAAATGTTGGCGCTAAGAATGGATTTATACGAGCACCATTTGTGGTAGAGGGTATGATTATTGGAGCATTAGGGGCAATCATTCCAATCTTCGCTACCATCTTTGGATATATCTTTGCATATTCCAAATTAAACGGTATCTTAATCTCAAGTATGTTCATCATGATACCGCCACATCCGTTTGTATTACAAATTTCATTGTTATTAGTAGGGGTAGGAATGTTAGTTGGATTAATTGGTAGTTTCTTGTCAGTTACTAAATACTTGAGGTGGAAGAGATAATGAAAAAGTTAATTAAATTAATGTTAAGTTCCTTGATGATTCTAGGAATAGTAGTACCAGTAATAGCTGAAGAAGATTTTTCTAACTCAGCTGAATGGGTTGCGAAATGTTCGCGTGATGATTTGACAGCAGAAGAAAAAACTTCGTGTCAAGCTTTCGCGGATTACTATAGTAATAGTTCAAGTGGGTTACGTGAAGAACTTGCAGCAATTGAAGCTGAAAGAGAAGCAATTTCAAAAGATATTGAGAAATATGGAAGAGAAATTGCAGGGTATAATGCAAAAATCGCTACATTGAATGCAGAAATCGCTGCACTAAATGAACAAATTTCAGTTAAAACAGAAGAGATAACTGCAAAAGAAGCTGAAATTGTTCAAAAAGAAGCAGAAATTGAAGCATTAAAACAAAAAATGAAAGACCGTATGGTTGCAAATCAATCAACGATGCGTTTGAATCAATACATTGATATCGTTATGGGTGCAAAAGATTTAAATGACCTAGTTCGTAGAACGAATGGATTAAGTGATATTGCGAGTTATGATGATAGTGTTAAGGAAAGTTTAAAAGCTTTAATTGATGAATTAACAGTAGCAAAAGCACAACTTGAAGAAGATAAAGCACAACTTGAAGTTGATAAAGCTGATGTGGTGACAAAGCAAAATGAAATTATGGTTATGAAACGTCGTGCAGAAATAGCAAAAGAAGAGTCACAAAAGAAGGAAGCAGAACTTGAAGCAGCAGGTAACCGTATCGCAGGTAACCTTGAACAAATCAAAAAAGATTTAGCTGCAATGTCTGCATCACTTGATAATATTCCAAGTTCTTCAGGATTTGTAAGACCAGTAAGTGGTGGAAGAATCTCAGCGGGAACATGGGCATATCCTGATGGAGGAACTCACCTAGGTACAGACTTTGCACCAGGAGCTGGAGTTGCGATTCGTGCTGCAGGTAATGGTGTTATTATCAAGAGTGCAGATGGTTGTCCATCAACTGGTGGAATGGGAAACAGTTGTGGTGAGGCACAAGGTGGAAGCCGAGGTGGTGGTAACCAAGTGTATTTACTTACTAGAATTGATGGTACTCTTTACGCAATCAAATATCTTCATATGCAACAAGGATCACCAATTGCACAAAATACGATTGTAAATGCAGGTGATACAATTGGACGAGTAGGTAGTTCAGGGAACTCATCTGGAAATCATTGCCATGTTGAAGTATTTAAACTAGGTTCAATGTCAATTAATGAATACATTTCATCTTGGAATGGTGACTTAGCATTTGGAGCTGGCTGGGGTAATACCGGATTAAGTACTACCTGTGCAAATCGTGGAGCACCATGCCGCGTAAGACCAGAAGAAGTATTTTAATAAAAACAAGGAGGCAGATTGTCTCCTTTTGTTGTGATTTATGATAAAATAGGTAGCGTGAGGTAAAAATATATGAGTAATGAAGAAGAAAAAGATGACGATAAAAAAGTTCGAATTAAATTAGAACGTCATATATGGCCAGATGAAGCAGAAAAGAAGGAACAAAAATTCCAAAGACGATTGTTCACGGTTTTTATAGTTGTAAGTATGATTTTTGTTTTTGTTGTGGGATGGCTAATTGGGAATGCAAAAGTAATACAAATCAATCCAACAACTCAAGAAAAGCAACAGTCTAAAATTGATTATGTCATGGATCTACTAGAAAATAATTGGTATTTTGCGAAAGATGATCCAGATATTCAAGAACATTTGATGGATCGTGCATTATATGGAATGGCAACAAGTGAAGAGGATCCACATACAACATATTTTTCAAGTGATGAGTTACAAAATTTCACGCAATCAATTAATATGAACTTTGTAGGAATTGGTGTTCAATTTACAACCAATGAAGGAGTTTATTTAATTAATCGTGTATTCAAGAATTCTCCAGCAGAAAAAGCAGGTGTATTACCTGGTGATATTATAAATAAAATAGATGGTGTATCTGTTGAAGGATTAACAACTGATGATATTAAAGACAGAGTTCGTGGTGAATCAGGGACAAATGTTTCAATTGAATTCTTAAGAGGTGGAAAACCAGTTACCCTTGATATTAGCAGAGCAGAAGTAAATGGAACCACCTATGGAAAAATGCTTCAAGATGATATTGGTTATTTAGAAATATATGGTTTTGGAGATTCAACAGGATATGAAGTGGAAGCATATTTAGATGAAATGAAAGATGCAGGCATGAAGAAGCTTGTGATTGATTTAAGAGACAATGGTGGAGGCTACTTAGACGCATTTGTTGATGTTGTAAGTTTCTTTGTTGATAAAGATGTTGTCGTTATGAAACAAGAATATGCAAATGGAAGCGTTCAAGAAACACTTTCACTTGGTGGTAAATACGATAATATTGAAGATATTGTAATTCTTATTAATGAACAAACTGCAAGCGCATCAGAAGTATTGACAATCGCATTACAAGAATTAAGAGATAATGTAACTGTTATGGGTACAACAAGTTATGGTAAAGGTACTGTCCAAATAACACAACCATTTACTGATGGATCAGCTTTAAAATATACTTCATCGAAATGGTTATCACCAAGTGGAGTTTCAATTGATGGTGTAGGAATTAAACCAGACATTGAAGTTAAACTACATGATATTCTATATGAAGCCTACTTACCAATGGAAGAAACAGATTCATTTACAGTTGATCAAGTATCAAATTATGTGCGTATTTTACAAGAAGGTTTAGACTATTTAGGATATTCTGTAAATCGTACAGATGGATACTTTGATGAATCAACATTAACTGCGCTTAAACAATTTGAGAAAAACTTGAACATAACACAAGATGGTATTTTAGACAAAGGTACATTTGAGGCTATAGTTTCATCGGTAGTTAAAGAGTACTCACTCAATGAAGCTAAAGATGCACAATTGAATGAAGCAATTAATGTACTAAAAGAAAATCAGTAGCAAAGCTAGAGTAATCTAGCTTTTCTTGTGTTATCATAAAAAGACATTGAGGTAATGAAAATGAAGGATCTAATAATTAGAAAAGCACTAGAAGAAGATAGGGAAGCGATTGCATTAATCAGTGCAAGAGCTTTTAATAATGATTGGAAATTATTAAGTACAGATGAAAATAAAATAGCTAGAATATTAGCACCAGGTGTATTTATTGATGTTTATGATGTCGCTATTGTGAATCAAAAGATTGTTGGATTTATATCACTTGTTACAAAGAATGAGAGAGCACAATATATTAAAGAAAAAGTATTTCAAAAAGAAGTTGGTTTCTTTAAAGGATATGCAATGGCAATGATGTTAAAGAAAGAATTTGAAGAACCACTTCATTTTAATACTGATCAAGTCTATGTTGATATTTTGGGGGTTGATCCTGACTTCAATCATCAGGGAATAGGGAGTCAATTATTGCAACATACAATTGAAAATAATAAACAAAAAGAAATAAGTTTAAAAGTAACGAGTATCAATGAAAATGCGATAAATTGTTATACAAAGAAGGGGTTTCATGAATTTAAAAGAGAAAAAGTGAAATATCCAAAACAAATGGGATTTGATGAATTTATCTATATGAAAAGATAACTCTTATCACTTGAATATAATTCATGTATATTCTATAATTATGTGCTAGAATAGTAAGGGAGGGCATAAAAATGAGTGAACACAAATTTGAATTAGTATCAAAATATAAGCCTACCGGAGATCAGCCCCTAGCGATTAAAGAACTCGTTCAAGGGATTAGAGATGGAAAACATGAACAAGTTCTTTTGGGTGCAACAGGCACAGGGAAGACGTTTACAATCGGAAATGTAATTGAACAAATTAATAAACCAACTCTTGTATTTGTGCACAATAAAACACTTGCAGGACAATTATATTCAGAATTCAAGGAATTATTTCCAAATAATCGAGTTGAATACTTTGTTTCTAACTTCGATTTTTATCAACCAGAAGCTTACATGCCAAAAACAGATACTTATATTGAAAAGAACTCGATGACCAATGATGAATTAGATATGTTACGTATGGCGGCGTACAATTCAGTACTTGAAAGAAGAGATACAATAATCGTTGCGTCTGTTGCATGTATTTATGCATCAAGTGATCCTGAACAATATAAAGGCATGTTTTTTACAATTCGTGTTGGTGAAAGAATCGAAAGACAAGCTTTGCTTAGGAAATTAATTGAAAGACAATATCAAAGAAATGATATAGATAACCAAAAAGGAACGTTTAAAGTGCGTGGCGATGTTGTAGAAATAACATTAGGGCATACGGATCAATTTGCGTTACGAATAGAAATGTTTGATGATGAGATTGAGAGAATATTAGAAGTGGATCCATTAACAGGAAAAATTATTAATGGCTATACAGTGTATATTATTTTCCCAGCAACAGGCTATGCAAGACCAAAAGAAAATATGTTAAGAGCGTGCAATGAAATCGAAGAAGAGATGAGAGCACGAGTTAAAGAGTTGCAAAGCCAAGGAAAACTTCTAGAAGCACAACGACTTGAGCAACGCTGTACATTTGATATTGAAGCTTTAAGAGAGTTTGGAGTATGTCCTGGAATAGAAAACTATTCAAGAGAAATTGATAATAGAAAACCAGGAGAGAGACCATTCAATCTATTCGACTATTTTCCAAAGGATGATTTCTTACTAGTTGTTGATGAAAGTCATGTGTCATTACCGCAAATAAGAGGAATGTATAACGGTGATCGAGCAAGAAAAGAAACACTTGTAGAATATGGATTTAGACTTCCAAGTGCTTTAGATAATCGACCAATGAGATTTAGTGAGTTCGAGGAAATATTCCCTCAAGCAATTTATGTATCTGCAACACCAGGTGATTATGAGTTGCAAAAAGTAAACAACAAGTTTACAGAACAAATTATTCGTCCAACAGGTCTACTTGATCCTGAAATATTTATCCGCCCAACAAGAGGACAAATTGATGATATAACAGATGAAATCAATGCACGTATCGAGAAGAATGAACGTGTTTTAATCACAACATTAACTGTGAAGATGGCAGAAGATTTAACGGATTATTTGAAGAAAAGTGAATACAAAGTTGCTTATCTTCATCATGAAACTCAAACACTGGAACGTATTGAAACAATTCGTGATTTAAGACGTGGTAAGATTGATGTCCTTGTTGGAATCAACTTGTTACGTGAAGGTCTTGATATTCCAGAGGTATCTTTGGTTGTTATATTGGATGCCGATAAAGAAGGATTCTTACGTTCACAACGTTCATTAATACAAACGATTGGACGTGCTGCACGTAATGCACATGGTCAAGTTATTATGTATGCAGATCGAATCACAAATTCAATGCAACTTGCAATTGATGAAACAAATCGTCGTAGAAAAATTCAAGAAGATCATAATATTAAATATGGAATAACACCTACAACGATTAAAAAAGATATTCAAGAAGCTGTTCATGGCAAAGAAACACAAGAAATGGCAGCGAAGTTTATTAAGAAGAAATCTAAAGTTGGTAAGAAAGAAAAACAAGAATTGATTGCTAATTTAGAAAAAGAAATGAAGGATGCTGCAAAAGTCCTTGATTTCGAGAGAGCTGCAGAATTAAGAGACATTTTAATTGAAATAAAAGGCGAATAAAATGCAATTAAACAGATGTGAAAAATCATCTGTTTTTAATTTATATTTTTTCATCTTCCCTAAATCTTAAGAAATTATGAATATTTACTCTAGTGGGTGGCAATGACTATCTAAATCATGTAGAATAGAAAAGAAGTGAGGGCAATGTATGACGAATAAAAAAGATTTCTTAAGTTCACTTGCAGAAGAACTTGAAGATGAAAAAAAAGGTGTTGAGCGCGATGATTTTGATATCTATCAAGTCTCAAACAATAAGGGTGATGAATTAAGAAGTTATAAAAATCAAGACTATGATTTTCCACATGAAAAATCTACATCTAGCAATACAGCACCTAAACCTGCTCCACAACCAACTAAACAAGTTGTTAGTGAGCCTGTAAAAAAACCAACAGCAGCACCAACAGCAGCACCAGCACCAACAGCAGCACCAAGGAAAGCTTCATTAAGAGATGGAAAAGGACCAAATAGTTTCCACGAAGAAAAGCTTGAAAAAATTGAAAAGAAACCTTTCAAATTAGATCCGAAATTATTGATTGCAGGAATTGTTGCATTAGTAGCAATTGGAGTAGCAGTTTGGTATTTTGTATTTGCACCTAAAATTCCAATGCCTAATTTTGTAGGACAAACAATTAATGATGTAGGAGCTTGGGCAAAACAAAACAATATTTCAACTTCAAATATTATTATGAATACAGAATTTAGCATGGAATATGATAAAGATGTAATTATATCTCAAGATAAAACAGCTGGTTCAAAGATTAAAGATACAACACCTTTAACATTTGTAGCATCTAAAGGTGCGAATCCAGAGGATCCTGTTGATTTCCCAGATTTAATGAATATGAACTATTCAGAAATTAAAGATTGGATTGAAACCAACAAACTATCTAAAACAAAAATTAATACGCAATACAATACGATTGTAGAAAAAGATCAAGTGATTAATTTCGAATTAAAAACAGGTACTGAAAGTAGTTTTACTAGAGGTGCAACACTAACAATTAATATTTCTAAAGGACCTGCACCTGCTGGAACTGTAGCAATGGAAAACTTTGTAGGAAAAACATTTGCTGAATTTGAAGCTTGGGCTACTACAAAAAAATTAGTTGTTCAAAAAACTGAAGTATATAGTGATACTGTTGAAACAGGAAAAATCATTTCTCAAGGAACTAAAGTAGGTGATAGCGTTGAAGAAGGAGCAACAGTTACTGTAGTTGTTTCTAAAGGAAAAGCTGTTAAGATTCCTAACTTAGTTGGTTATACAAAAGAAATGCTTGAAGTTTGGGCAGCAACACCAGAGAATAAAGTAACAATTGTTAAGAAAGAACGTTATAACAGTGCAGCAGAAGGAACAGTGGTTGAGCAATCAATAAAGGCTGGTTCTGCAGTTGATGCAGGAACAGTGCTTGAACTTACTATCTCGATTTATATGCCTCAACTTGAGACAAATAGCCGTGCTTGGTATGGTAAGGATTATCTCGAGTTAACAAAATGGGTAGATGATGCAAATGGTAAAGGTGCTAACTTAGCAACTGGTGCATGGGATGGTCAAGTATGTAGTGATGAATACCCAACACCTGGTCAAATCATTAGTTATCGTTGTTTAGATGGAAATGGTAATCAAATTGATACAAGTGCAAATGGGTGTGCAAGACCATTGCCACTAAATGCGAAGATTGCAATGAAGACTTCAACTGGAGCTTGTACTGTAAAACCAACACCAACACCAACGCCTGAAAATAAATCATTTACATATACTGGTCAAAACTTCTCAATGTTTGAAGCGTTATGTAAAGCAAATGGTGTGAATCTAAGCGTGGTTGGTACAATAGATGGAGCAAGTACAGCATACAAATTACTTTCTTCTGATGGAGTGACTGTAATTAACACGAATACAGAATTGACTGAAGGAATGTCGGTAATAGCTTCAAATTAGTATAAAAAGAAAGAGGATAAAACATGAACTTTTTGAATCGTGCTTGGCGTTATGTAACGCGTAAGATGTCTAAATCAATTCTATTAGGAATCACATTCTTCATGATTGGAAATCTAGTATTGATTGGTTTGGGAATTAGCGATGCAGCAAATAACGCTAAAACATTAACACGTAGATCAATGCGTGCGGTTGTTAACTATGAGGTTGATAACCAAAAATTCTGGGAATATACAGATTCATTAGAGTCTGATGAAGAAAGAACTGAAGCATACAAGAACTATCCAAAAATTGAAAAAGAAATAGCACTTAAAATGGCAAAAGATGAAAGAGTGAAAGCAATGAATTACTCTGCATCATCACCAATGTATTCTCAAGGCTTTGATAATGTTCCACTTGGAAATGAAGAAAAGAAAGCTGAAAATGGTGGAGGAGGAGCCGTCGTGATGCAAGATGGCACTCAAATGGAATATGTTGAGCCAAACATCATGATACAAACAAATATTGTTCCAGAGACTATTGAGTTTGTGGAAGGTACGAATACGATTGTGGATGGAAGAATGTACAATCAAAATGATATTGATAATGCAAGTCCAGTTGCAGTAATAACTAAAGAGCTAGCAGATGTAAATGGTTTATCAGTTGGAGATACAATTACGTTGTCAAGTACTGATAAGAATCAAATGGAATATTTGTTAACAATGGGTATTACAGAAGAAATGACAAAAATGGATTTAGAAATTATTGGTATTTATAATACTAAAGCTGATGTTGATCCAAATGATCAAAGATTTGATTGGATGTCTGCTTATGAATCTCCAAAGAATTTTGTATTAATTCCTGGATCAACATACGCACAATTCAACTATGCATCATCAAAGGCATCATATGATTACTATGTATCTCAAGGAAATAGTGATATGTATGGTGAAGAGCCAACAGTTGAAACTTCATATTATGCAAATAAAGTTGTTTATTTATTAAATGAGCCATTAAAAGTAGATTCATTTGTAGATGATTACAAATCAGAATTAAAAGACTATACTTTCTTAAATGCAAACAATGAACAATTCAAAAAATTAGCAAAACCATTAGATACATTATCACTATTCGCAAATGTTATCGTCTGGATTGTTACATTAAATGCAGTAGTAATCATTTCATTAGTTACTGCATTAACATTAAAAACACGTGAATTTGAAATTGGTGTTCTATTGTCTCTTGGTGTAAGTAAGGTTAAGGTTGTTCTGCAGATGTTTGTGGAACTATTAATTGTAGCATTCCTTGGATTTACACTGGCAGTTGGAACAGGTAGTTTAATTGCAGGTCAAGTAGGAAAAATGGTATTAGACTTCCAACAAAGTAATACAGAAGAAGAAATTACTACCGATGACAATTATTATTCTTGGGTAGGTGATCAAAATTACTTTACTGAGATTAGTCAGGATCAATTACTAGAGAATTATAATGTATCAATTAGTGTTTGGATTATTTTACAAATCTATGCAATGGGTGTTGCGGTTGTCTTTATTAGTATCGTAGTTCCATCTGCAATGATTATGAGATTAAATCCAAAACAAATCTTGTTGGCATAGGAGGAAACCATGGGAACAATATTAAAAGTAGAAAACATAAACTATGGATATGTAGATGGTGGTTACCGTCGTGAAATCCTTAAAGATTTAAGTTATGACTTCGAAGAAGGTAAATTTTATACAATCCTTGGTCCATCAGGTTCTGGTAAAACAACATTACTTAGTATTCTAGCGGGTCTTGATAAACAAGAATCAGGAACTGTTTATTATGCAGGTGAATCTTTAGAAAAGCTTGGCTTATATAAGTATAGAAGAAATAAAATTGGTGTAGTATTCCAAGCATATAACTTAGTTCAATACTTAACAGGTATTGAAAATATTGAACTTGCCATGACAGAAACTGATAACGAAGTACCTAAAAATCGAAAAGAAATAGGATATGCTTTATTAGAAAAATTTGGAATTGTAAAATCAAAAGCTGATCGTTTAGTTACTCACCTATCAGGAGGAGAACAACAACGTATTGCGATTGCGCGTGCACTAGCTTCTAATGTAGATTTAATCTTTGCGGATGAACCTACAGGGAATTTGGATACTGCAACAGAGCAAGAAATTATACAAATCTTTAGAATGTTAACTGAAAAATTTAATAAAACAGTTATCGTTGTAACACACAGTAATGAAGTTTCAAAATTATCTGATCATCGTGTATTTCTACAAGATGGCAAATTACAAGACATTGACTAAGAAGTGAAATTTCACTTCTTTTTCTTTTATGAAAATTAAGTTTGTGTTTAGAAGTTCTTAATATTTATCAAATAAAATAATTGTATAAGGTGGTAGATAGATATGAACTATTTGAAAAGAGCAATATTGTATTGTAAAAGAAAAACATCGAAGTCAATTATTTTAGGAATTACTTTTTTCATGATTGGTAATTTAGTTTTAGTAGGGTTAGGAATAAGTAATGCTGCAGAAAATGCTAAAAAAATAACACGTGATAAGATGCGCGCTGTTGTAAATTATGAAATTGATTATGATTCTTTCTGGAAAGAAATGGATAAACTAGAATCCGATGAAGAAAGAACAGAATTTAATAAAAATATGCCAAGAGTTAATAATGAAAATGTAAAGAAAATGATGGCAGATGAACGAGTATCAGCAGTAAATCAACTTACTAGTACAATGGTATATTCCATAGGAATAGAAAATGTGCCTGTAGGTAATGAAAATAAGAAAAATGAAAATTCATCAGGAGCAAGTTATGATGCAATTACTGGTAAAGAATATGTATATCAAGAAGCAAATTTATTTTTGATGGCTAATGCCTATCCAAACATGATTGAGTTTGAAGATGGTACATTTACCTTGGAACAAGGAAGAATGTATACACAAGATGATATGGATAATTCAAATCGTGTTGCCTTAATTACAAAAGAGTTGGCAGAGGTAAATGGTTTACAAATAGGTGATACATTTAAATATGTTATGTTTCAAAATGATCAATTAGAACAATATAAAACAACGATGGGACTTACAGATCAAGATTGCATCATGGAAGTAGAAATTATTGGTATCTACTCAACCAAAAATGATGTAGATCCAAATTCTGACCAATTTGATTGGATGGCACCTTATGAGTCACCTAAAAATGTAATTTTGCTTCCATTAACAGCATATGCAGATTATAGTTATAATTTGATTTCTAAAGTGTATGACTATTTTGTAAGCACAGGGAATTTCTCAATGATAGAAGGTCAGGAAAGACCTGTAATAGAAGATTATTTAGTTACAAATAAAGCAACTTTCTTATTGAAAAGTGCAGAAAATATTGAATCTTTTGTAAGTGATCATCAATCACTTGAGGAACAATTTATAAAATTCAATTCAAACGAAAAAGAATTTAAGGAATTGGCAAAACCATTGGATACACTTTCATTCTTTGCGAATGTTATCGTATGGATTGTAGCGATAAATGCAGTTGTCATTATATCATTAGTTACAGCTCTTACATTGAAAACACGTGAATTTGAAATCGGTGTACTTTTGTCATTGGGTGTTAGTAAAGTAAAAGTAGTCATGCAATTGTTTGCAGAATTACTAATTGTAGCTTTTCTTGGATTTACATTGGCAGTTGGAACTGGAAGTTTAATTGCAGGAAAAGTTGGAGAACTGGTCTTGGATTATCAACAAAGTAATACTGAAGAAGAAATTCAAACAGATGTTACTTATGGCGGAATTTGGGATCAAGACTATTTTACGAGGATTAGCCAAGATGAACTATTAGAGAATTATAATGTATCGATTGAGCCATTGCTTATCATTGAAATCTATGGATTGGGAGTACTTGTTGTATTTATAAGTATATTAATTCCATCTATTATGATTATGCGTTTAAATCCAAAGAGAATCATGTTGTCGTAGGAGGATAAAATGAATATAAAATTAAAAATAGATCATATAAGCTATGGATATGTTGATGGTGGATATCGAAGAGAAATACTAAAAGACTTAAGTTATGAATTTGAAGAGGGAAAGTTTTATACAATTCTTGGTCCATCAGGAAGCGGTAAAACTACACTACTCAGTATTCTTGCAGGATTAGATTCACAGGAAAGTGGAAATATTTATTTTGATGATGCAGATATTAAACAATTGGGTTTGTATAAATATCGCAGAAATAAAATTGGTGTAGTGTTTCAAGCTTATAATTTGATTCAGTATTTAACTGGTATCGAAAACATTGAAGTAGCTATGCTCGAAACAGATAATGAAATGCCAAAAAACCAAAAGGAAATTGGTTATGCATTACTGGATAAGTTTGGGATTGTACAATCAAAAGCAGATCGTTTAGTAACACATTTGTCTGGTGGAGAGCAACAACGGATTGCGATTGCTCGTGCATTAGCGTCCAATGTAGATTTGATTTTTGCAGATGAACCAACAGGAAATCTAGATACCGCAACAGAAAGTGAAATCATTCATATCTTTAAAATGTTAACAGAAAAGTTTGGTAAAACGGTTATTGTTGTTACACATAGCAATGAAGTTTCTAAACTTTCAGATCATCGAGTATTTCTACAAGATGGCAAATTGATAGATTTAAAGTAAGAAACGGGTATAAATCCGTTTTTTTTCTTGTTATAATGTAAGTATGGGTTTTACAAGTGTGTAGGAGAGGTGTCGTGTGAAGAAGAATTCATCTAAAATATTTCGGTGGATATTAGCTATTTCTATAATCTTAGGAACTCTTTTTGTAGTAGGTATATGGATTGTAGAATCTACTAAAGATGACTTAGATAAACAAAATGAGCAATTTTTAAATGAAATAGCAGTTTTAAATGCGAATGCACTTGATAAAATGGTGAAGCAAGAATTAGATAAACTAGAATCTATATCCAATATTGCAGGACACATTGAAGAGTTTAGTATAGAAAACGTATTAGAGATTTTATCAATGGAAGATGATAGAACTAGTTTCAAACGACTTGCGTTTATCTCTTTGGATGGTATTGCAAGTACTACAGATAATATGACATTTACATCGAAAGATAGACAATATTTTAAAATAGCACTTGAAGGTAAAAGCAATGTATCGGATCAATTGATTGATCGAGTAGATGGATTACCAATAAATGTATATGCAACACCATACTATTGGCAAGGTGAATTAAAAGGAGTAATCTTTGCAACTAATTCTCCAGATATATTTTCTGATTTAATTAGTACAAGTACATTTGGTGATTATGGTTACTCTTACATTATTGATGATGCAGGGACAATCATTACTCATTCGAAGTTGAATGAAGAATCAACTGCAGGATTAAATCTATATACACTTCTAAAAGAAGAAGGCAATAATGCTGAAATAATTGATAAGTATAAAGAAGATATTAAAAAACATGAACAAAATGTTATTGAATATGAGCACAATGGACAAAAGTTATTGGCGACATTTGCCGCATCAAAAATAAATAATTGGTCCGTTGTAACTGCTGTACCAAAATCTGTTGTTATGGATTATACCAATCGTTTGGTAATAAGAAATATTATTAGCGTAACAGTTTCGATTCTTTTGTTTAGCTGTTTGTTAATTGCGATTGTATTTATGGAGTATCGAAACAAAAAGAAATTAGAGAATCTAGCTTATACAGATCCACTTCTTCATTGTAATAATTTGAACAAGTTTAAATTATTAGTAGAAGATAAGTTGAAAAATTACAAATCTGGATTATATATGGTTAGAGTAGATGTTGATAATTTTAAAATGATTAATGACATGTATGGTTATACTGAGGGTGACTTTATTTTATTTAAGATGGAGAAACTTATTTCTAAAATATTAACGAAGGAAGATTTATATTGTCATGAATCTGGTGACAATTTTATGTGCTTACTAATGTGTAATTCAGATGAGGAAGTTCTTAAAATGGGTGTTGAATTTAGAGCACGGTTAAGAGAAGAATTAATTCAGGCAGATAAGCAATATAAAGTAAATGTAACAACAGGTATTTATAAGGTGCCTGCTAATGAAAAAGATATTGGATTAATTATGGACAGAGCAACCATGGCTCATCAAGATGCAAAAGCGATGGAGTCTGAACGTAAATTCTGTTTCTATACGGAAACAATGAGAGAAAATGCAATTAATGAAAAAGAAATAGAAAACGTTATGTATGAAGCTCTAAATAGTGGGCAATTTAAAGCATACTTACAATCTAAAGTAGATATAAATACTGGAAAAATGGTTGGAGCAGAAGCTTTAGTACGTTGGATTAAAGATGGAAAAATTATTCCACCAAATGAATTCTTACCATTATTTGAAAAGAATGGATTCATTGTAAATATTGATTTATTTGTCTTAGAAGAAGTATGTAAGATGCAAAGAGAATGGATATCAATGGGATTAACACCATTACCGATTTCAGTAAATCAATCGAAAGCTTTAGTGTATAGCGAAGGTTATGTAGAACGCTTAGAGTCAATTATTAACAAATATGATTTACCACCACATCTTGTAGAGTTAGAATTACTTGAAACGATTATTCATGAAGATATCGAAAATTTCTCTAAGATATGTAAAGAATTAAGATTAAAAGGATTCCTTATCTGTATTGATGATTTTGGAAGTGGCTATTCATCCTTCAATTTATTAAAGGACATTGAAGCTGATGTATTAAAGGTAGATAGAGGTTTCTTGACTGATGCAGAAGATAGTAAACGAGTTGAGTTTGTATTGAGCAATATTATCTCACTTGCTAAGGGCTTAGATATGTCAGTGGTTGTTGAAGGTGTTGAGACGATTGAGCAAGTAAACTTATTAAAAGAACTTTCTTGTTATGTTGCTCAAGGCTTCTATTATGCAAAACCAATGCCAAAAGAAAAGTATGAAGAACAATTAAAAAACAATTAAAAGTAAGAAAGCACTCAAAGGTAAGGAGTGCTTTCTTTTGTATTGCTACTATGCAAATGAATGAAAAATAAAGATTTGTTGAATTATAACTCTGATATAACCTAGATATGAAAAAATAAGGTTGCATATAAAGTGAGGTAATAAGTAATGAAAAAAAATACATCGGTCAATGGAACTATTCGAAAGTAACAAAAGAAATGCTTACTACTTTTAGCAATCGATAATGAATGGATGAGATATATAGTTAATATAAACGGTATATCTTTTTCTTTTAAGAATTATCTTGATTACAAAGTAACTAAGTAATGATAAAATAGTAATAGAAAGAGGTGTCTTATGGATGAATTAAAACTATTACATGTGTTAGAAAATGATCCTCGTATATCAATTACTGATTTAGCGGATATTCTAAACGAAACAGAAGAAGTAGTTGTTCGTACAAAACGCCGTCTTGAAGACGAAAAAATTATTTGTGGATATCACACAGTAATTAATTGGGACAAGACGAATCGTGATCACTGTATGGCAATTATTGAGGTTGGTGCGCAACCGGAACGTGAAAGTGGTTATGATAATGTCGCCGCGGAAATCTCAAAATACCCTGAAGTTTCTAGTCTATATTTAATGAGTGGTAAAAGTGAATTCATGGTTGTAATTCAAGGAAAAACAATGCGTGAAGTTGCGGATTTCGTTGGTCAAAAGTTAGCACCAATTGAAGGTGTTAAACATACAATTACATGTTTCGTTCTTAAACAATATAAAGTAGAAGGTGTCGTAGTAACAGAAGATGAAGAGCCTGTTAAACGATTGATTGTTACTCCATGAGTGGAGCAAAATACTTAAATAAATTGATTCAAGAAATTCCTCCTTCAGGTATTCGTAAATACTTTGACATGGCAAGTCAAATGGAAGGAGTAGTATCGTTAGGGGTAGGGGAACCAGATTTTCAAACACCTTGGCATATTCGTGAAGAAGCAATTTATGCAATTAAAAGTGGTAAAACATTTTACACGAGTAATGTGGGTTTACCAGAGTTAAGAAAAGAAATATGTAAGTATTATCAACGTCGTTTTGGTGTTTCGTATGATTGGCAAAATCAATGTATGATAACCGTTGGTGGATCAGAAGCTATTGATATTGTTATGCGAACATTATTAGATCCAGGAGATGAAGTAATACTACTTCAACCTGGATATGTGGCTTATGAACCATTAGTTCGTCTTGCAGGTGGAACACCTGTCATCATTGAACTAAAAGAAGAAAATCATTTTAAATTAACAAAAGAGGCATTGGAAAATGCAATTAGTGATAAAACAAAAATTTTATTCTTAAATTTCCCAGGTAATCCTACAGGTGGGGTTATGAATAAGGAAGATTATGAAGAATTAATCCCGCTTATTAAAGCGCATGACCTAGTAGTATTAACGGATGAGATTTATGCAGAATTATCTTATGGAGATAAATTTTGTACAATTTCATCTTTTGAAGAAATTAAAGAACAAGTTATCATCATCAATGGATTCTCTAAAGCTTATTCTATGACAGGATGGCGTATTGGTTATTTATTAGCGGATGCGGATATTATCAAATCAATGAATAAAGTTCACCAATATTGCATCATGTGTCCATCAACGATTAGTCAGTATGCGGCAGTAGAAGCTGCGGCTAAAGGAGATAATGATTGTGATGTTCATCGTGAATCATTTGAAGGTAGACGAAACTTTATCGTAAATGGTTTAAATCGTATTGGATTGAAATGCCATTTACCTGAAGGAGCATTTTATGTATTCCCAAACATTACATCTACAGGTTTAACATCAGATGAATTCTGTGAGAAATTACTTCAACAAGAAAAAGTTGCAGTTGTGCCAGGTTCAGCTTTTGGTAAATGTGGAGAAGGATATGTAAGAATTTCTTATGCTTATAGTATTGATGAAATTAAAGAAGCATTAGAAAGAATGGAAAGATTCTTAAATTCATTGAAATAATTGTGAAGGTAGAAGGATGAGAAAAATCTCATCTTTTTATTTTGTAAAATACTAGTTGACACATTATACTATGCAATGTATAGTATACACATAAGGAGGTTCTTATGGATGCACAATTAAAAAAAGGATTCTTAGAGTTTTGCGTTCTTGCAGCACTAAAAGATGCAGATTCTTATGGGTATCAAATTGTAAAAGATGTTTCAACATGCATTGAAATCTCTGAATCAACTTTATATCCAATACTCAAAAGATTAGAAACAAGCCAACAAGTATCGACTTATTCTGTTGAGCATAATAGTCGATTAAGAAAATATTATCAAATAACTGATAAAGGAATTGGACAGATTAATAGGTTTTTAGAGGATTGGGATGAAATAGAGAAAATATACAAATTTATAAAAGGAGATAAAGAGGATGAATAAACAAGAATTTTTAGAAAGATTAGAAAATCTTTTAAATAAATTAAGTCCGAGTGAGAGAGAAAAAGCGATTTCATATTATAGTGAAATGATAGAAGATTTCATAGAAGATGGTTGTACGCAGGAAGAAGCAGTTATCAAAGTAGGTACACCTGGACAAATTGCAGAAACAATTTTATCAGAAGATGTTTCAAATAAATCGAAAAAGGAAAGTACACCAGCAAAAAAGATGTTAATCGCAACACTGATTGTGCTTGGAAGTCCATTCTGGGGTGCGTTTGTTTTGATGGGACTCATGTTATTGTTAACGGGATTTTGCTTACTTTTAGTGGGTTATATGCTACTTTGGACAATTCCATTTCTTATGGGAACGCTTACTGTTGTTAGTGTTATCCTAAGCGTTGTTAGCACATTGGGGTCATTTGCAATTATGCAAAGTAATTTAGCTCTAGGTTTGACACAATTTGGTGTAGGCGTTATAGCATCGGGTTTATTTATCTTACTAGCAATCAGTACAGGAATGATTTCAAAATACTTTGTTGTTATCACGAAGAATGTCTGGGGTTGGGTTGATATCAACTGTTTGCAAAGATTGAGAGGAATTAAATTATGGTAAAAGAGTTACTTAGTAAAAAGAATTTATTGATTTGGAGTTCATGCTTAATTATTGCAGGGCTTGCATTTATGATTGCAGGATTTAATCTTGCAGATAATAATCTTGAAAACATGAAATTAGAAGATAAAGAAATATGGTATCAAACAGTTCATGTCGATGATGATAATCAATTCCGTATCTATGCAAAAATGGGTCCACTCTACGTTTTTCATTTTGGTAATTAAATATTGTATTAGAGGATAAGTGAATACTTATCTTTTTCTATCCTGACGGAACATAAAAAGAGATGAAAGTAATATTTATTTCATGTAGAATTAGAATACACGATGAGGTACGAATATGGATTGGAATGAACAGTTACAACAAATTATTGATTATGTAGAAAATCATCTTCAGAGAACTGAAGAGCCAATTGAACAAGAAGATATAACAAGAATCGCAGGCTGTTCATACGGATTTTTTCAAAAAGTATTTTCTTATATGAATGAAATGAGTTTTGCAGAATATGTAAGAAATCGAAAATTAACACTAGCTGGTTATGATTTGAAAAGCACAAATATGAGAGTGGTTGATATTAGTTACAAGTATGGGTATGATTCACCGACATCGTTTACAAAAGCATTCAATCAATTTCATGGGGTATCACCTAAAGATGCTAGAAATGAAGATATTGAATTAAGAGTATTTCCAAAGATGCAAGTATCTACAAAACAAGAATATGCTTGGCGATTGGTAAAAAAAGAAGAGATGCGACTGCTTGGTAAAATAAAAAAAATATCTTGTGTAAATGGAAACAATTTTAAAGAAATTCCAGCGATATGGCAACAATATTTTAAAGATGGAACATTTTCTAAACTTGTTAACTTGGATCAAGGAAGTCCCAAGGGACTATTTGGTTTGTGTTTGAACTATTCTAGTGAGGCAGAAGAAATTGATTATGCAGTAGCGGTAATCGGTGATAAACAATCAGATGAGTTTGAAGAAATCGTGTTACCTTCAGTAACTTGGGCAGTATTTGATTGTAAAGGTAGACTACCAGAGGCGATTCAAAATGGATGGAAATTCTTAAATGAAGAATGGGTTGTAAAGTATCCATTCAATCATGCTGATTGTCCAGAAGTTGAATGGTATAGTGAAGGAAATTCTTTTGACGATGATTACTTAAGTCAAATTTGGATTCCCATTGAGGAGGATAAATAAATGGTGCATTTAGTTTACTGTGATAATACAGGAGGAAAAGGAAATAAAGAGTTAGATAAAATCATCAATCATACAAAGACGATGGTTGTTAGAGGAGCAGCGGGTAGAAAGTTTCCCCACAGCAGAGTATTTGAAAATGACGTTCTATACTTCATGGAAAAAGGAACGATGAAAATAACTGCAAAAGCAGTTGTAACTCATGTAGAGAATTATGTTAAATTGAGTGATGAAGAAAGTAGAGAAATTCTTGAAAAGAATCAAAAGAAATTAAATCTTACTGATAAACAAAAAGAGCGTTGGCTAAAGAAATGTCTATGTCTTGTTGAATTTAATCATGTAGAAGAAATAGAACCTTTGGATTTTGATAAACAAAGTAATATGGATGATTGGTTAATTATCGACAAGATTGAAGATGTTGTAGTGGGTACAAGTATTAAATATGAATATGTGAAGATAAAATAAAAGATATGCTCAATTTAAACATATCTTTTTGATATTATGCTTTTTTAATTTCTACACTCCATTGTGCACCAACACCAATGTTGTATGCCTTTGAGAATGAACCTTGATTGATTGCGATACCTACGCGGTAAACAGAGTTGATATAAATAATTGGTGAACCAATTCTTACATCTGCAAAACTTTTACCATAGATTACTTGATTTTGATAAACCAACATATCATTGTTGTAGATAGTAACTTCAAGTCTTTCACCATAAGCAGGATTGATGCTTAAGAACTCTTCACGTTCAATACTTGTCCAAAGTGATCCAAAGCGAACATCAAGGATATCAATAGAACCTTTTACAGAATCACTTGTAACTTCTGTTGCAGTAACAGGTAATTCAACAATTCTTTCAACTGATAGTTCAGGACCAACGTCTTCAAATGTGATAATACCAGCAGCAAGACGAGCACCTGTAAAGGCATACACATCACGGCCATGGAAAGTATAGCTCGCTTCTGTATTAGCACGGCGATTTGAAACTTCTGATATTTCGCGAATTGCTTTAATTCCCATATATTTTTTGATATGAGTGAGAGTTCCGTTATCTGGTGTAACGATGTAATGTCCAGCGTTTGTAAGCGCAACTACACTTTTACGAGATGATCCAACACCTGGATCAACAACAGAAACAAAGACAGTACCTTCTGACCAATATTCTACTGTTTGGAATAAGCGGTAACTTGCTTCAAAGATATTGTAAGGTGTGATGTCGTGGGTAAGATTACGAATACGTAATGTTTCATCAACACCAAAGGCAACACCCTCCATTGCACTAATTGCTCCATCGACTAATCCAAAGTCGGATTGTAATACTAAAGTTTTTTTCATTTTATTCTCCTATTTAGTGAAAGTGATGGTCCAGTCAGAACCAAAGTCACAATGATATTCTTCGACGAAGTTACCCATTGATACAGCCAATGACACTTTCATCAATTCATTATTATAAATAATTGGTTCGCCGATAGAAGCCATACCAAATGATTTGTGGAACAGAATTGGTTTATTCACAACAGTTTCACCTTTGTGCTTAATTTCAACATTGAGATAATCACCGTAATTGAAGCCAGCTTCATGCATCATAACAAGTGGGATATTTGTCCATAAGTTTCCAAAGTTTGGATCATTGATTTCAAATATACCGTCAACTTTATTACCTGAAAGCGTTGGTTCTAAAATTTCATGAGTTACGATTTCTTCAACTGGATAAGCTGGTCCTACTTGTTCATAAGTAATAATTCCAGAAGCAAGTTTTGCAGCACAGTAACCAAATAAATCACGACCATGGAAAATTGCAACACCTTCGGTTCCTTTTCCTTTTAAACGATTTACTGTTTCATCAATTTCTCTTACCTCTTCGATACCTACATACTTCATTAAGTGTGTTAGAGCACCATTATCAGGTGTTACAACATAGTAGCCATCTTTTGTCTTTGCAACACAGGCTTTTCTTGCAGTGCCCACACCTGGATCTACTACAGATACAAAGATAGTTCCCTCTGGCCAAAACTTCATCGATTGATATAAACGATAAGAAGCAGACCAAATATCATATTGAGGAAGTTCATGACTTCCATCTATGATTTCTAGTGAGCGATCAACACTCTTAACAACACCATACATTGCACATACTGCACCTTCTTTATAAGTGAAGTCTGTTTGAAATACTAAAATTGGTTTTTCCATATTTTTATTCTCCTTTTATATAAATGGATTAAAGTAAATACTATGATTTACAAAAGTTGTGATTAGAAGTGAAGCGATAAAGATTGCAAGACATACTCCCATTGCGATGTAATCGTTTTTATTAAGTGGACGATATGCATACCAAGTTCTAGTTTTGCTTTTACCATAACCTCTTAATTCCATTGCGTTGGTAATAAGTTCGATTCGATCTAATGTTGTAAAGATAAGAGGTGTAAGAATAGAAATAATATTCTTGAATCGTTTTGATAATTTCTCTTTATTTGATAATTCGGTACCACGAGCTTGTTGAGCAAGTGAGATTGAATGATAGTCACGTTGAACATCTGGGAAATATCGGAGTGTCAGTGATAAAGCAGTACATGCTTTATAATTCACTTTAATCTTATTTAGTGATGATGCAAACTCACTTGGGTTTGTAGTAAGAAAGAACATAATACCAAGAGGTACAATAGATAAATATTTTAATAGCTTTGTTATTTGATAGAATAGTTGTTCAAGTGTAACAACATATGGACCTGCGATGGTGAATAACACATGTTCAGTACCATAAATTTCAACACCTTGTAATGGAGCAAAAACAAAGGTAAGAATGAAATTTGTAATTAAGAAGATGAAGACATAAATCAACATAAGCTTAACTTGACTAAATTTTATTTTTGCAACTTTGAATAAAGCAAAAGACAAAATTAATACAAATAAGATAACACGAATATCAAATGATAACATGACGGTCGTTGTTAATAACAAGAAACATACAAATTTTGTTAGACCACTTAAATGATGGATATAAGTATCTAATTGATTGTAAGAGAACATTTTAACTTTCATGATTACGTTCCCTTCTTTCTTGGATAATGAAACATTCTACGAATTTAAGTGGGTCACTAATGTGTGCTTTTTGTGCTAATTCAAATAATGAAGTTTCTTTTAAATTTGCTTCTTGAATTAATACAGGGTCACATAAGACTTCATATGCTTTTGTGTCAGCTAATTTCTTTCCATTTGCAAGAACAATAGCACGAGGGGTATATTCCAACATTAAATGCATGTCATGTGTTATTAAAATGATAGTTTGACCATTCTTATTTAAACTTTCTAAGAATTCCATGATTTCTGAATAGTGATGATAATCTTGACCCGCTGTAGGCTCATCAAGAATGAGTATTTTAGGATTAAGAACTAAGATACAAGCAATCGTTACCCTTTTCTTTTGTCCATAACTTAATGCGCTAATTGGCCAACTCTTAAATGGTAACAAACCACAAATTTTCATTACATCTAAAACACGTTTTTCAATTTCTTCTTCATTAATATTTCGTATGCGCAGTCCTAAAGCGATTTCATCATAGATTAAGTTTTTAGAAATCATTTGATTTGGATTTTGTAAAACAATACCAACATGTTCTGCACGTTCTTTGATTGTATAGTTTACTAAATCTTGTCCTTCTAATAAAATCGAACCCTTATCTTCTTTCTCAAATCCAACAATAAGTTTAGAAAGTGTACTTTTACCAGCACCATTCTTACCAACAATTGAAATCATTTCACCTTCATTAATGATGAGGTTAATATCTTCTAATATCTTACGACTACCATCATAACTAAAACTCAAATGATTAATTTCAAGCAATGATTTTTCTTTTGGTGTAGGTAGTGTACGGTTATGTGTTTTGAACCAACTTTGTAATTGATTTGCGACAGCATCGATATTGAATGTAGAGATATGTTCAGGATTCATATCAGGTGTGATTTTGATTCCTGCATATTTACACGCAGTAATATAGAGGGGTTCTCTTATCCCTTGTTCAAGAAGAATGTTGCTTGATAATACATTGTTTGGTGTATCATCCATAAGAATTCTTCCCTCATTCATAACAATGATGCGATCAATATTACGATGTAGTACATCTTCTAAACGATGTTCAATGATGACAACAGTTTTTCCTTCATCATGAATATCATCAATCAATTCGATTGCAGTTTTTCCAGTTGCAGGATCAAGATTTGCAAGAGGTTCATCAAAAAGAAGGATATCGACATCATCAACTAATACACCCGCAAGTGATACACGTTGTTTTTGCCCACCAGATAGTTCAAAGGGATTACTACCCAATAACTCATCCATGGATACAAGCTGTGCAATTTTTTTAACTCTGTCTTTCATTGCAGGTAAAGGAACATTATCATTTTCTAAAGCGAATGCAATGTCCTCACCCACGGTTAATCCAACGAATTGGCCATCTGAATCTTGAAGAACAGTACCAATTTGTTTCGATAAATCAAATAAAGTTTGTGTTTTTGTTTCTGAATCATGAATCAATAATGAACCTTGAATTTCTCCTTTATATGAGAAAGGAATTAATCCATTTAAACAATGCCCCAGTGTACTTTTCCCACTTCCACTTGGTCCAACAATTAATATCTTTTCACCAGAGTGAATCGTTAAATTGATGTTATGCAATGTAGGTTCTGCTTGGGAATAATATTGGAAAGTAAAATCCTTAAATTGAATAACAGGTTGTCTCATAATTTCACCTCGTCTGTCTACTAATTAAAAATGGGCTAAATTCAATTAGCCCATTCCTGTTACAAGTAATAATAATTATTCTTTTGTAAGTGAGCCTTTACTAGTTTTTGTTTTAGCGTAAGCAAGCAATAATAATGACCCAACAACACAAGCACATATTGCATCAAGTACAAAGGCAACAAGACCTTGTGTAAATACAAGATTTACAGGCTCTGCATAAATTACGATATCTAATATTGGCGCAACAATAACCCATGCAATTGCATTACCAACGATATTCATAGCACAGAATTTGAAAATTTCTGATTTACCGATTTTGCCACTGTCTGCATCAATCATGAAGTAAACCATACCACCAATAGCAGCAGCTACCCCAGATGCGATAACCCAGCTCCACCAAGGAGCTCCATAACTGAAGTCATTTAGAGCATGTCCAATGAATGCTACTAAGAAACCACAAATTGGACCAAACACTGCACCAAAGAATGCAGATACACCATAAGCGATTTGTAAATTTGTTTCAGGAATTGGTGAAGGTATTTTTACAAACATGAATAATACCATGAATAATGCTGCCCCAAGACCAGTTGCCACAATTGTTTTTGTAGAAAATAAACTTTTCTTTGTCATAATTGTACCCCCTTAATTGTACCCAAACATTTTAGCATATTTTAGTCAAAATTTACTATCAAAATCAGGTTATTCGTCAGATTCTTTAGGATTTTGCAAAGATTGTTTGTAGGCTTTATAAAATTTGATAGAAAGAAGTGAAAATAAAAGTAATCCAAATCCAAAAGGAATGAGCCATAGAAATGCAAGCCATGCAGGAGCACTGGCATACATATACTTTGCTGCATAATATCCATGGACATAATCACTCGTTATAATAATGCAAGCAGCATGGGTATCAATAAGCGCTAAAATAGCGAAAATTAAGGCTAAATACTTATTTTTTTTCATAAATTACTCTCCTTGAGGTAATTTTTACACACAATCTTAGGAAAAGATAGATAAATAAAGGATAAATAAGGTAGAAAGGCTCTAAAAAAGTTTACACATTGTCTAACATGTGATAAAATCATAGGCACGGGTAGATTAATCGTCTACTCCTTGCCTGAAAAGGCCAGAAGACCATAAGGAGGTGTACACATGAGAAAATATGAAGTCATGTACATCGTAAATGCATCTTTAGAAGATGCTAAACGCCAAGAAGTAATCGAGTCTATGCACGGTATCATCACTAACGGTGGTGGAAAAATCGTAAATGTAGATGAGTGGGGCGTGAAAGAATTTGCGTATCGTATAGAAGACATGACCAAAGGTTATTACATGGTAGTAACATTTGAAGCTGACAACGAAACAGTTAAAGAATTTGAACGTTTAATGCGTATCAATGCAAACATTGTTCGTTTCATGATTGTAAAACAAGACGAAAACTAAGAGGTGACCCATGATTAATCGTGTCGTTTTAGTCGGAAGACTAACAAAAGATGTTGAAATTAAAAAAACATCATCAGGACTTTCTGTTGCTTCATTTACAGTTGCATGCAATCGTCGTGTATCTGGACAAGGACAAGAGAAACAAGCAGATTTCATTAACTGCGTAGCTTGGCGCCAAACTGCTGACTTTTTAGGGCAATATGCTAGAAAAGGTGCTTTAGTTGGGGTTGAAGGTCGTATTCAAACACGTAATTATGATGGAACCGATGGTAAAAAAGTTTATGTTACAGAAGTTGTTTGTGATTCTTGTCAATTATTAGAATCTAAATCAACATCAGAAAACCGCCCTGCATCAACATCATTTGATGGCCCATCCTATTCAGGTATGGAAGCATCAGGGTTTGAAGCAGATAACGCGTTTGATGATTTCAATGCTGGACCATCTTTGGATATTTCCAGCGATGACTTACCATTTTAGAAAGGAGATCTACCATGGCATTCAAAAAGCAAAGAATGGGTCGTAAGAAAGTATGTTACTTCACAAAGAATAACGTTACATCAATCGACTATAAAGATATTGAATTGTTGAAAAAATTTGTTTCAGCGAACGGAAAGATTATTCCTAGACGTGTAACTGGAACTCGTGCTAAATATCAACGTATGTTAGCAACAGCAATTAAACGTGCTCGTCAAATGGCACTATTACCATACGTTAATGATTAACAGGTAAACCTCCGTCAACATGATGGAGGTTTTTGAACTTTTGGAGGAGACCCTAAATGAATAACAATGTGAGAAAAATTACAGATGGAGCAATGATGACAGCACTTGTTGGTGTATTGCTTTTCGCGAATCGGCAATTAGGTGGGATTGTTGATTTGTTTGCTTGGATATTACCCTTACCAATGGTATTTTTTACTGCAAAATACGGTTGGAAAGATGGGTTGTTGCCACTTGCAGCAATGATTATTCTGACAGTGCTATTGGGTACTCCACAATCGATATATTACTTTACTGTAACGTCTGTAACTGGACTGATTTATGGAGAAGGAGTTAAGCAAAAGTGGACATCACGTCGATTAATGCTTACTGCAATGGGGATTTCACTAGTTTCTAATTTGGTGACAACTGTTTTATTTGCATCCTTTTTCGGTTATGATATAGCTATGGAAGTTCAAACAATGAAACAAGTGTTTGAGCAAACTATGGGAACCGCTGTTGCAGCATTACCAATTGACATTACACAAATGATTCGTATCGCTGCAATCTTTAGTGTTTTCTTAACGGGTGTTGTTGAGGGTTTATTGATTCATATGCTTTCAAGATTACTACTTCAAAGATTAGGATTTCAATTTCCTAAAGCAAAACCATTATCACAAATTAGTAGCCCAAAATGGACTGGATATGTAGCTATTATTTGTTGGGCTGGAGCTGAATATTTATTAAGAACGCCACAAAAATCTAATGTACAAGATATTTTAATGATTTTGAATTTGGCTTCTAATTTATATTTAATGTTTTTTGGTTATTTGGGAGCAATTGTATTTGGAGCTATACAATTCAAGAAAAATATTACATTTTATTTAGTTCTATTAACAATATTGTTTTTACCAGTTGCAATTCCAGCATTCTCTTTATTTGGATTTCTTTACATCGCAACTAATTGGAGAGTGGACTTATTAAGGAGGATTCAAAGTGGAGAAATTAAGTAAACTGAAAGTACAAGTTTCACTATTACTTGTTATCCAAGTGATTTTGATTGTCTTTTTCAAATTAATGTGGGATATCAATATTATTTTATCTGCATTAATTACAGCAATTGAAATTGCGATGCTTGTAATTTTATTTAAGACATATGAAAAGGATTTGGAAGAAACAAATCATGGAATAACAAGAGTATTAGGTACTGAAGCAAAAGAAGCATTTCTTTTTGGTGAAACAGGAATGCTTGCTTATGATGACAACTATGTAATCTCTTGGATGAGTGAAATCTTTGAAGAAAGAGGGTTTAATCGTGTAGGTAAGAAATTACTTGTGTGGTTACCAGAAACAGATGACTTGATTTCTGGTAAAGCAGAAGAAGTAGAAATAAAATTAGATAATCATATTTATTTAGTGCATCGTAAAGAGGATGCAAAAGTTTTATTCTTTAAAGATATTACTGAAACAAAAATGTTTAAAGATGCTTATGAAGATGAGCAAATTGTTGTTGGTTTAATCAATTTAGATAACTATGAAGAATCAACTCGTTATGAGGATGAAAAATTAACATCAAGTATTAATAATAGTATTCGACAACCGGTTGTTGAATGGTGTAAGCAACATGGTTTATTACTTAGAAGACTAAAAAATGATCGTTACATGGTTGTTTTAAATGAGAGTTTATTTAAAGGACTTGTTGAGAATCGATTCAGTATTTTAAACACAGTACGTCGTGCTTCTCAAGAGTTGGATGTATCCATTACTTTATCTATGGCATTTGCAAGAGGGACATCTAATTTTGAAGAATTAGATGAAATGGTTGTTCAATTACTTGATTTAGCTCAATCTCGTGGAGGAGATCAAGTTGCAATACGAAGAGCTGGTGAAGATGTGAAATTCTTTGGAGGAAGCTCTGAAGCAATAGAAAAACGAAGTCGTGTTCGTGTAAGAATTATGGCAAACACACTGAAAGATTTAATTCAAAAATCAGGGAATGTAATTATTTGTTGCCATAAAGAAGCAGATTTTGACTGTATGGGTGGTGCAATCGCGATGAGTCGTATTGTTCAAGCCTATGGTAAAGGATGTTGCATTATTGCGAAAACAGGTGGTATTGAAGAAAAACTATCTGGTGTAATTGAAAAGAATAAAGCTGAACTATTAGAGCATCATCAATTTGTAACTGAGAATGAAGCAATTAATCAATATAGAGATGATACTTTAGTTATTATGGTTGATCATCACAGTTTGAAACAATCAAATGGTTCTCATTTATTAGAGAATGCGAAAAAGATTGCGATTTTTGATCATCATCGTCGTAGTGCTGATTTGGAAATTAATCCAATTTTGGTATATATTGAGGCAGGTGCATCAAGTACATCTGAACTTGTTTCTGAATTTATTCCATATCTATCAAATCGCATAGAACTTAATGAATTAGAAGCAAATATTATGTATGCTGGTATGATTATTGATACAAATCGTTTTAAAGTAAGAACTGGAACAAGGACATTTGAAGCTGCAGGAATGCTTAGAAGTTTAGGTGCTGATCCACTTGTGGTTGATGAGTACTTAAAAGATACCTACGCAGAGTTTACGATGAAATCAATTATTATGAATAACTGTGAACAATATGAAAAAGGAATTATTATTGCCCCAGTAACTGATAAAGTGGTATCTCGTTCAATGATGTCACAAGTTGCGGACAATATTCTTCAAATTAAAGATATACAAGCAAGTTTTGTGATTGCAATGATCAATGAGAATCAAGTTGCAATTAGTGCGAGAAGTAGAGGTAAAGTGAATGTTCAAAGAATTATGGAAAATATGCATGGTGGAGGACATTTAACAGCTGCAGCACTACAAAGAGAAGGCAAAGATGTGGTAGAATTAAAGAACGAACTAATTGATGCAATTAGTCGATATTTTGAGGAGGTTGAAGGAAATGAAAGTAATCCTACTGAGTGATGTAAAAAAAGTTGGTAAAAAAGGTCAAGTATTAGAAGTGGCTGATGGATATGCAAGAAATTTTCTTATTTCGAAAGGTCTTGCAGTTCAAGCTACTGCTAAGAGTATGGAAATATTAGAAGATCAAAATGAAGAAGCAAGACAAAATGCAAAAGAGCTTGAAGCACAAGCGATTGCATTAAAAGAAAAATTAAAAGGAATCACATTGGAATTTACATTGAATAGTAAAAATGGAAAAGTATTTGGTTCAGTTTCTACAAAACAAATTGCAGAAGAATTGAATAAGAAATTTAATATTCATGTAGATAAAAGAAAATTTATTGATACAGATCCAATTGCAGGATTAGGTTATAGTACGGTGAAAGCTGAATTATATAAAAATGTAATTGGTGAGATTAAATGTCACATTAAAGAGAAAGCGTAGGATTAAGCATGATTCGTCAAATGCCAAATAGTTTAGAAGCTGAACAGTCATTACTTGGAACACTTATGGTTTATTCTAACAGTTTAACTGTTGTGATGGATTCAGGATTAGGTGATTCTGATTTTTACTTAGATGCACATCGTAAAATATACAGTGCAATTTTTGACTTGCACAGCGAAGGAAAACCAGTGGACATGACGACAGTTTCTGCAAGATTGAACGATACAAATCGTTTATCGCAAGTTGGAGGAGTAGATTACTTAATGCAACTTTGTGATGCTGCAGTAACTAGTGCAAACACAAAATCATACGTGGAAATTATTCAAAATAAATCTTATATGCGTAATTTGATTGAAGCATCTCAAAATATCGCAGAAGAAGGTTTTGAAGGTCAAGTTGATATTGATGATTATTTGGATAGTGCTGAAAAATTAATCTTAAGCGTTACAAGAAATCGTAGAACAACAGATTTTAGATCAGGTACTGAAGTTATTAACTCAGTAATCGAAAATATACAAAAAATGTCTGATAATCATTCTCCAATAACAGGAGTGGCTACTGGATTTAAGGATTTAGATCGCTTAACACACGGATTTCAACCAGGTGACTTAGTTATCCTAGCGGCTCGTCCTTCAATGGGTAAGACAGCGTTTGCGCTTAATTTGGGGATGAATATTGCTCAAATCAATACAAAGAAAGCAATCGCAATCTTTTCACTTGAAATGCCTGCTGAACAATTGATTTCACGTATTCTTGCGGCAAAGAGTACAGTCATGGGTGATCATTTGAAAACAGGTTTCCTATCTACTGGAGAATGGAATCAATTATCAGAGGCTGTAACAGAATTAAAATCAACAAAAATATTTATTGATGATACACCAGGTGTACGTGTTTCTGAAATATTCTCGAAGTGTCGTAAACTTGAAGCTGAACATGGGCTTCAATGTATTATCATTGACTATATTCAACTTATTTCTGGAAGTGGTAGTAAATCAAGTGATAACCGTCAACAAGAAGTATCTGAAATATCACGTAATCTAAAAGCGTTGGCACGTGAACTGAAGGTACCTGTTATTGCACTATCACAATTATCTCGTGGTGTAGAAGCAAGAACGGATAAGCGCCCAATGATGTCAGATCTTCGTGAATCTGGAGCCCTTGAACAAGATGCGGATATTATTATGCTTTTATTTAGGGAATCTTACTATAATGAAGAGAAAAAAGAAGAATCAATTAAAAATGGAATAGAGTCTGTTGAAGTTGATATTGCGAAACACCGTAATGGTGCTACTCGAAAAATTGATGTAGCATTCAAAGCGGATATCAATGCATTCTACAATATTGATAAATCTCAACAGTAAGCATAGAAATTAAAGAGAGGTGAGTGCGATGAAAAAAGTTTTACCCTTAGTGATTGCTGCACTTGCAAGTTTAGCGATTGTATTTTTACTCCCACAATTTTTTGACGTAAATTCAGTAAAAGTTGTAGAAGCAAAAGCACAAATTGAAAAATCAATTCTTCCACAAGAAGTAATTGGTGTTCGAACAGAACCAAAAGAAATAACAAAGATTTATGATTCAGGTGTCTTAGTAGGTGTTTTAAATGATGATGCAGCTGTATCAAATTTATTGACACAAGTTTATACTCAAGAATATGAATCTAAGTTTCCGGGAACACATCTAGATACTGGAAATGATATCTACGAAATTAAGGAATTAAGTTATAATGATTATCAGAACATTGATGATCAAATTACACAATATTTAAAAGAAAAAAACTCATATACTGTTCAAGTGAACGCAATTGATTTTGCGGATGAGAATGGTGTTTTTGCAACGATTTATGTTGATGATGTAAAAAAATATGAAGAGGCTCTTCATAAATATTTAATGTATTTTGTTGAAGAAAGTTCTTTGAATGCAATTACAAGTAATGAAACTGTTCCAGCATTAACTACATATGGTGAAAGAGATATGTCAGTTGAAATATTACAAAATATTTCAATGAAAAAAGCATATGCTTCCCCGGATAAGATTATGACTTCAACCAATGAAATATTAGATTATTTAAAATGGGGTGAAGGTGTTGAAAAACAATACTATACAGTTGTTCCAGGAGATACAATTCAAGGGGTAGGAAGTAAGAATAACTTCTTATCAGATAAGCAAGTTGTAAATATCAATGATGATATTTTAAGTAGTGTGGATCAAGTATTATCGCCAGGTACACAATTGAATGTTACTTATTTCCAATCACCAATTGATGTTGTTGTTAAGAAAGAATCATTGCGTAAAAGAGATGAAGAACCAGGACCTACAATCTATCAAGAAGATGCTTCGATGTATACAAACGAAGAAGAAGTTGTCCAAGAAGCTAAAGTAGGATCAAAGAATTCATTAATAGAAGAAACTTGGATTAATGGTGTCATTGTATCTGGGGAAGAAGTATCATCAATTATCACAATGCAACCTCAACAAGAAATCATTCGTGTTGGAACATTGGAAGTTCCGGGTAATGGTACAGGAACATTTAGATATCCAATTGATAATCCGCTGATTACTTGTCGTTGGGGATGCTATAGTGGTCACCGTGCACTTGATGTTCAAAACCCATACAATCGTTATGGACCAGTTTATGCAGCTGACCGTGGAACAGTTTATGAAGTTGGTTATACAGGTATTAATGGTAACTATATGATTATTGACCATGGTAATACAGGATATAGAACTTATTATGGACACATGAATAAACCAACTGATTTAAAAGTTGGAGATCGTGTTGATAAAGGGGATGTAATTGGTCAAATCGGTATGACAGGTAAAGCATCTGGACCACATGTTCACTTCTTTATTATCGTATCAGCAACAGGTGAAAGACGCGATCCATGTGCTGGATTCTTGGCATGTTAATATGAGATTTGCACTTTGTTGTAGTGGTTCTAAAGGAAATAGTTTTGTCCTACAGGATGATGAGTGTACACTGGTTATTGACTGTGGCTCAACACGAAGACACTTAGAACTAAGTTATCAAAAATTAAATATAAAATTAGATGATGTTGATGCGTGTTTAATCACGCATCATCATGTCGATCATATAAGCCAAATTAAGATGTTTAAGAATACTGAAGTATATTCAGCAAGTCCACTTGATGATTGTTTCTTATTTCATCTTGTAAAACCATTTGAAACATTTCAAGTAAAACATCTAACGATAACACCACTACCACTTAGCCATGATGCTGAGAATACGGTAGGCTATGTGATTGAGAATGGGTTAGAAAAATTAGTGTATATTACAGATACAGGTTATTTAAATGAATCATATTATGAAAAATTAACTGGTGCAGATTACATTATTCTTGAAAGTAACCATGACATTAAGATGTTGATGGAATCGAAGCGTCCACATTTTGTAAAACAAAGAATTTTTTCGGACAGTGGGCATTTATGCAATGAAAATTGTGCGGAGATATTAGAAAAAATAGTTACAGAAAATACGAAGCAAATCTTTTTGGCTCATATATCAGAAGAAGCTAACACACGTCAAAGAGCACTTGAAGTAAATACAGAAGCATTGATGAAAAAGAAGAATTGCTTGAATACTGATTTGATTTTAATTGCAGCAGGACAATTTGAATTAGTACAAGGAGGAGAAGGAAATGAAAAAATTTCTCGTAGCTCTAATTGCTGTTCTCTTGGTTTGGAATAGTTACTTAACTTATGAAATTAGTAGAGTAAAAACACAAGAAACAACAGGGCAAAAAGTTACTCCAATTTATAACAACAATACAATTAATGGATTTACAACTGACTTAACAAACATCGTAACAAAGACAGAATCAAAAGTAGTTGGAATTACAAGTAGTGCTCATGAAGATTTGTTGGGTACGGGTAGTGGTGTTGTTTATGGCAAAGATGATAGTGGCGTTTATATCGTTACCAATCAACATGTAATACAGGGTGCAACAGAAATATATGTATCGTTTGATAATGGTGAAACATTAATTGCTCATCTACAAGGAAGTGATGCTATCAGTGATATTGCATTACTCGTTGTACAACCTACATTTAGTGTGGAAGCATTTAACTTAGGTAATTCAAGCGTAGTGAAAAAAGGTGAGTATGTTTTGGCGATAGGAAGTCCACTTGATTTGAGTTTACAAGGCTCTGTATCCTTTGGTATCATTTCTGGGATTGATCGCTCTATTGCGATTGATACAGATGATAATGGGATTGAAGATTGGGAAATGACAGTGCTTCAAACTGATGCAGCTATTAACCCAGGTAATAGTGGTGGACCACTTATTAATATGAGTGGTGATTTAATAGGAATTACATCAATGAAGTTATCAGGTGATGATGTTGAAGGTTTAGGATTTGCAATTCCAATTAATGAAATTATTCCAATCGTGGATCAACTAAAAGAGAATGGGTACGTTATTCGCCCAATCCTTGGTGTTGTAGGTAAAGATATTTCACAATTAACAATTTATCAAAAGAGTTATATGGGTATTAACTTAGATCGTACAAAAGGCGTGTTAATTACGAAGGTATTTGAAAACACACCTGCTAGTACTGGTGGTATACAAACTAATGATATACTTACAAAAATAGGTGATACTGAAATTACATCCTTCAAAGATTTTAGAAAAGCACTTTATAGTATGAATGTTGGAGATGAAGTTGTACTAACTATTGTTCGAGATAACAATGAAGTTAATATAACTGTAGTATTAGAATGATTAAAATTGTAGCAGTGGGAAAAATAAAAGAAAAATATTTTGTAGATGGTATACAAGAATATATAAAAAGACTTGGACCCTATACTAAAATAGAAATTATTGAAGTACCTGATGGGGCTTGTGCTCCTAATGCATCCATAGCGGAGCAAGAATTAGTAAAACAAAAAGAAGGCGATGCGATATTATCTAAAATAAAAGAAGATGAAGTTGTGATATGTTTAGATTTGCATGGTAAAAACTACAATTCTCTAGAAATAAGTAAGAAATTAGAGGAAATATCAACGTATCAATCAAGTAAAGTGACATTTACGATTGCAGGTTCAATGGGGTATAGTGAAAAAGTAATTCAACGTGCAAATCTACGTTGGTGTCTATCAAATTGCACTTTTCCACACCAAATTGTACGTTTATTGTTGGTAGAACAAATTTATCGTAGCTATAAAATCAGAAAAAACGAAAATTATCACAAGTAACTTCTTGTAAGTTGTACAAATATAGTTTAAAATGAAGACAGTATACAGGAGGATTAAGAAGATGAAACAAATTTCAGTGTTGGTAATTGACCCTGTTGGATTACATGCTCGTCCTGCAACAGTAGCAGTAAATGCAGCTAGTAAATTCAAAAGTGAAGTCAAAGTGGCTTATAAAGGACGTACTGTGAACATGAAATCTATTATGGGTGTAATGTCATTAGGTATTCCTACTCAATCTGAAGTAGTAGTTTCTTGCGAAGGTGAAGATGAAGAAATCGCTATCAAAACTATCGAAGAAGTACTACGTGCTCAAAAAGTCATCGCATAGAGTAAAAATAATTAATTAAGGAAGATGCCTTTTGGTATCTTCCTTTTTTCAACCTAGGAGGGTCGAAATGGAAAACAAAATCGAAAAAAACTTTGAACGTTGGTACAACAATGCAAACATTGATCCAAAACTAAAAAATGAATTGGAAAAAATGGATGAAAAAGCGAAAGCAGATGCATTCTATACGAACATTGAGTTTGGTACAGCGGGGATGCGTGGTGTACTTGGTGCTGGAACCAACAAAATTAACATTCATACCATTCGTAAAGCAAATGCTGGATTTGCAGAGTATATCGCATCACATGGCGATGAAGCATGTCGTCGTGGGGTAGCTATTGGCTATGACAATCGTCATATGTCAAAAGAGTTCGCTATGGATTCTGCGAAAGTACTCGCAACTTATAATATTCAATCCTATGTATTTGAAAGTTTAAGACCAACACCTGAGCTTTCTTTTGCAGTACGTACTTTAAATTGTTTTGGTGGAATTATGATTACTGCTTCACACAACCCAAAAGAATATAATGGGTATAAATTATATGATGAACGAGGCTGTCAACTTGTTCCATCACTTGCATCACAAGTTATTGATCGTGTTAATGCAATTGAAGATGAATTATCAATTGAAGCTAACCCAACACCTGATCAAGAAAAATTAATTCATATGATTGGTGAAGAAATTGATAAAAAATATATTGATGCAGTACTATCAATTCAATTAAATAAAGATGTAAACAAAGATATTAAGATTGTTTTCTCGCCAGAGCATGGAACTGCTAATATTCCAGTAAGAACGCTTTATGATTTAGCTGGTTATGATTGCATTCCTGTACTTGAGCAATGTGATCCAGATCCAGATTTCTCAAATACAAAAACACCAAATCCAGAAGAAGCAGGAGCTTATGAATTAGCACTAGAATATGCAAAGAAAAACGATGCAGATATTATTCTTGTGTGTGATCCAGATGCTGATCGTATGGGAGTTGGTGTTAAACAAGGTGAGGAGTATGTTGTATTAACTGGCAATCAATCAGGAGCTATCTTAATTGAATATATTTTTAGTCAATTAAAGAAACAAAACAAAATGCCAAGCAATGCAGTAATGTTTAACACAGTTGTAACAGGTGATTTAGGTGAAAAGATTGCGGATAGCTATCATGTTGCAACAGAAAAAACATTAACTGGATTCAAATTTATTGGTGAGAAAGTAGCTAAATATGAAATCAATCATGATAAAGAGTATGTCTTTGGATATGAAGAAAGCTATGGATCTCTAATTTCACCATTTGTAAGAGATAAAGATGCGCAACAAGCATGTCTTATGTTAGCTGAAGCTGCTGCTTACTATAAACAAGAAGGTAAAACATTAATTGATATTTTGAATGAACTTTATGAAAAATTAGGTTACTATGATGAATCTCAAGTTTCTATAACACTTGCTGGACAAGAAGGAGCAATGAAAATCAAACAAATCATTTCATCACTTCGTGAAAATCGTTTAGAAGAGATTGCCTTAAAGAAAGTAATTGGATGGGAAGATTATGGAACACTTGAATACTTTAAAGATGGCAAGTTAGCGAAGCTTGAAGGCTTTACACCATCCGATGTACTTAAATATTATTTAGAAGATGGAAGTTGGATTGCGGTACGTCCTAGTGGGACTGAACCTAAGTGTAAGATTTACTTCTGTGTTAAAGGAGAAAATCTACAAGATTCCAAAGATAAGGCAACAATGTATCATGCCGCAATGAAAGAAATCACAGCTTAGTTAAGAGTAAGAAATAATCTTACTCTTTTTTCTTTTAAGAAGTAAGTAGAAATAAAATAAGGTATGAATTTTAAGCTATTAATGGTAAAATAAAACTATATTTAGGAGGTATTTATGACCTACACAACAATAATAGAAAGCTTCCATCAGGGGCATTCCGTAGATGCTTATAAACTCTTCGGTGCTCATTTTTGTTATGAGTCACAAGAAGGAGTAAGATTTACTGTTTATGCACCTCATGCGAAGGAAATACAAGTCGTTGGGGGTTTCAATGAATGGGATGGTAGTAATCACATCATGGAGCGTCTTACTGACAAAGGGATTTGGAGTTTATTTATACCAGGGATTAAAGAATGGGAAACATACAAGTATCGTATAGTTGATCTAAATGGTAATAAAATGGATAAAGCAGATCCATATGCATTCTTTAGTGAAACTAGACCGGGAACAGCATCAAAAGTTGTGCAATTAGATAATTTAACATGGAAAGATCAAAAATGGATGAAACATCGTAGCAAAAACTTTGATCAACCTATGCACATTTATGAAGTACATGCAGGATCTTGGAAACGTTATGAAAATGAGAATTGGTTTACTTATGAAGAATTAGAGAAACAATTAATTCCTTATGTTAAGGAAAATGGATTTACACATATTGAGTTAATGCCACTCAATGAACATCCTTTTGATGGCTCTTGGGGATATCAAGCAAATGGTTATTTCTCATGTACATCACGTTATGGAAATCCAAAGGAATTTGCACATTTTGTAAATCAATGTCATAAGAATGACATTGGTGTTATCTTAGATATGGTTCCAGTACACTTTGTAAAAGACAATCATGGATTAAGAGAGTTTGATGGATTACCATTATATGAATATAAGAATCCAAATGATGCAAATAGCCAATGGGGAACTTGCAACTTTGATTTGTGGAATGAGGAAGTACGTTCATTCTTGATTAGTAGTGCAGCATTCTGGTGTGATCAATATCATATTGATGGAATTAGAATTGATGCTGTAGCAAATATGATTTTCTGGGAAGGAAATAAAGATCGAGGAACAAATGAAGGGGCTCTAGCTTTTATTCGCCGTTTGAATTATTACCTTAGCAAAACATATCCAGAGGTGATGTTGATTGCAGAGGATAGTAGTGATTTTCCAAAAGTTACACAAAGCACCCTTGATATGGGGTTAGGCTTTGATTACAAATGGGATTTGGGTTGGATGAATGATACGCTAAGTTATTATGCAAGAGATCCAATTTATCGTAAATATCATCACAACAATTTATCATTCTCAATGGCTTATTTCTTTTCAGAAAGATTCATTATGCCATTATCACATGATGAAGTTGTTCATGGTAAGAAAACCATTGTTGATCGGATGTGGGGAGATTATGATCAAAAGTTCTCTCAAGTAAGAAACCTGTACATCTATATGATGTCTCATCCAGGTAAAAAATTAAATTTCATGGGTAATGAAATTGGAATGTTTAGAGAGTTTGATGAAGCAAAAGAAGTGGATTGGGAATTGCTTTCTTATCCACGCCATGATAGTTTCCTAAGATTCTTTAATGATTTGAATCATATCTACTTGCATCATGGTGCTTGGAGTAAATATGATTATGATTTAAAAGGGTTTAAATGGATTGATGCAGATAATTCAGAATTAAGCATTTACTCTTACTATCGTGAAGATGAACACGAGGTTTTACTAACAATCTTAAATATGACTCCAGTAGCACATGAAGAGTTCAAACTGGGTGTTCCATATAAGGGTGTATATACTGAATTAATTAATTCAGAAAAAGATATCTATGATGGATGCAATATGTGCAACTTCAAACCAATAAGAAGTAAAAAAGGAAAGCTGAATCATTTAGAAAATATGATATCAGTTCGATTAGCTCCATTTGGTGCGATTGTACTTCATTTGGATAAATCAAAACTTGTAGTAGAGAAAAAAGTAGTTAAAAAAACAATGAAAAAAGATGTGAAGGGATAGAATAATCATGTTTAAAAGTAAAGAAGAATTTATTCAAGAATTTGAATTGAGAATTGCCGAAATGTATGGACGTTCAATTGAACAATCGCACCATACAGAAAAGTACATGGCACTTGGTGAAATGGTAAGAGAGTATGCGAGTTTAAATTGGAAAGCATCAAAAGAGAAAGTAGCGAAAGAAGAAGATAAACAAATGTTCTATTTCTCTATGGAATTCTTAATTGGTCGACTTCTTACAAACAATCTTATGAATTTAGGTATCTATAATATCGTTAAAGAAGGTTTAGATGAACTTGGAATTGATATCAATGAGCTTGAAGATCTAGAATCTGATGCTGGACTTGGGAATGGTGGATTAGGACGCTTAGCAGCGTGTTTCCTTGATTCCCTAGCTTCACTACGTTTACCAGGTAATGGGAACTGTATACGTTATCAATACGGTTTATTTAGACAAAAAATTGATCGTGATGGAAATCAAGTAGAAGTACCAGATCAATGGTTAAAACTTGGAAATGTTTGGGAAGTACGTAAACCTAAACATGCCGTGGATATTAAGTTCGGTGGTCATGTAAATGTTAGCCAAGATGCTCAAGGACATTTTGTTTTTGATCATGTGGATGCAGAACACATTACAGCTGTACCTTATGATATGCCAATTGTAGGTAGAGGAACAAATGAAACAAATACACTTCGTTTGTGGTCTGCAGAAGCAAGCGATATTATTCCCTCAAATAAAGACTTCAGAAAATACTTAGCTGAAGTGCAAGAGATTTGTTTAAATGTTTATCCAGATGATTCAACACCTGAGGGTAAAATATTACGTTTAAAACAACAATATTTCTTTGTGTGTGCAGGATTAAATGCAATAGTACGTGCTCATTTGCGTGTTTATCCAAACTTGGATAATCTTGCGGATAAAGTGGCAATTCAATTGAATGATACACATCCTGTATTAGCAATTCCTGAATTAATGAGAATTTTAATGGATGAACATCACTATGAATGGATGGATGCATGGAATATTGTCGTTAAAGTCATGGCATATACAAATCATACAATCTTACAAGAAGCATTAGAAAAATGGCCAGTTGATTACGTGCGCCAATTATTACCACGTATTTATATGATTATAGAAGAAATCAATTCTCGTTTTCAAAGTAAGGTGGGACGTGAATATCCAGGTGATAATGATATGGCTTATCGTGTTGCGATAATTCGTGATAACCAAGTTCATATGGCAAATCTAGCAGTAATTGGAAGTCATAGCATTAATGGTGTTGCACAAATTCATAGTGAAATCATTAAGAAAGACTTATTTAAGGATTTCGTGAAAATCTATCCAGAAAGATTCAATAACAAAACCAATGGAATTACTCAAAGAAGATGGTTATACTATTCAAATCCTCAATTAACAAAATTGATTGAAGATACAATTGGTAATAAGTTCTTAGATAATTTTGATCATATTGAAGATTTAATGAAACATGTAGATGATGTAAAACTTCAACAAGATTTCTTGAATGTAAAACAGGAGCGAAAAGAAATACTTGCGAAAGTAATCTTAGATAAAACAGGAATTGAAGTAAATCCAAATACGATATTTGATGTTCAAGCTAAACGTCTTCATGCATACAAACGTCAATTGTTGAATGCATTGCATATTATCTATCAATATCAACGATTAAAGAGTGATCCTAGCTATACAATAGAGCCAAGAACCTATATCTTTGCAGCTAAGGCAGCACCTGCCTACGTCTTTGCGAAGAAAGTAATTAAGTTGATTAATAAACTATCAAGTGTAATTAACAACGATCCTGCAGTGAATGATAAACTAAAAGTGGTGTTTATCCCTAACTATAGTGTTTCAATTGCAGAGGTATTAATGAATGCAGCGGATGTATCTGAACAAATATCTACAGCAGGAAAAGAAGCAAGTGGAACAGGAAATATGAAGTTCATGATGAATGGAGCAATTACCCTAGGAACACTGGATGGTGCAAATGTTGAAATTGATGAACTAGTCGGCAGAGAGAACGATGTAATCTTTGGTTTAACAGTAGATGAAGTTACAGCAATTAAACCTACTTATCAAGCTCGTGAATATTATGAAAAAGATATGCGAATTAAAAATGCGATAGATTCATTGATTGATGGTACTTGGATAGATAATAAAGAAGAATTTAGAATTATCTATGATGAATTGTTGTACCGCAATGATGAATACTTGTTGTTAGCTGATTTTGATGCTTATGTAAAAGCACAAGAGAAGATTGAAGAAAAGTATAGAAATAGAAGTGAATGGGCAAAATCATGTCTTATCAATATTGCTAAATCAAATTATTTCTCATCGGATCGTACAATCAAACAATATGCAGAAGATATTTGGCATATTCATTCAGTCAAAATTTAAAAGAAATACAGTTTTATTCATTAAATCAAGGCACTTATACTAAGTGTCTTTTTTTGTTCTGTAAAAAGTTGGCAATTGGCTAGATGTTATGTGGTTATATTTAGAGGTATATTAAATAAGAGGCAAAGAAATACAAGTTATGATTATATTTTCCACGATATAGCAATAAATTATTCTTGGTTATGTAGTCAAAAAACTCAATAAATATAGAAATACAATATAATTTTGACAATGTAGAAGATTTAAAATGTGCTTATTTTAAAGGGTATTTTGAATGTCTATTAAAAATAATATAATATCTTCTGAATATAACCTTCATATAACCAGAATGATTTATTATGTAGACATCAAAAGAAAACATTCGTGGAGTGAGGGTAAATATATGAAGAAAACAACATTTGCATTTTATAGAAAAACAATGCTTACAATGATATCATTAGGACTATTACTAAATTGTTCTGCATTAACGTTTGCAGAGGAAAATAGTAATACTGATGAAAATCAACAAGTTCAAGAAGAAATACTTGTTGAACAAACAGAAGTTTTAACTGAAGAAGTAGCAGTGGAACTTCAAAAAGAAGAAACAGTTGAACAAAGTAATAAATCGATACAAACTCCAAAAGTGCATTTCTCAATTTACTTTGTTGCAGAAGCAAATGGTGAAGTAACAGGACAAACTAAATTTGATTCATTGGTAAGTTCGGATTTATTTTCAAATATAGTAACTGCAATACCAACACCTGTAGCAAATGAAGGTTATGAATTTAGTGGTTGGTATTGGGGTAATAGCTATATTGGTTCTACATCAAGCGAAGTATATTCTTATTTTAAACGAGGAGCTGCATTATCAGATTTAACAATAACTGCTAAATTTAAACAAGTAGAAACTCCAAAAGTACATTTCTCAATTTACTTTGTTGCAGAAACAAATGGAGAATTAACAGGACAAACTAAATTTGATTCATTGGTAAGTTCGGATTTATTTTCAAATATAGTAACTGCAATACCAACACCTGTAGCAAATGAAGGTTATGAATTTAGTGGTTGGTATTGGGGTAATAGCTATATTGGTTCTACATCAAGCGAAGTATATTCTTATTTTAAACGAGGAGCAGCACTATCAGATTTAACGATAACTGCTAAATTTAAACAAGCTACACCAAAATTCAATGTTACAGTAAAATTTGTAACTGAAGGTAAAGGTAGTTTAACTGGAAATGTAACATTTGATTCTACAACAAGTGATTTATTCAAAGATGTAGTTGCTACAATGCCAACACCTGTCGCTGAAGAAGGAAATACATTTGATGGATGGTATTTAAATGGTTCATTAATTGGAACAACTTCTCAAGAAGTATATACAACATTAGAAAATACAAAATTATTAGAGAGTACTGAAATCGTAGCTAAATTTGTTGAAAATACACAAGCACAAGATCCAATAACTCCTCCAACAGATACACCAACTACACCTCCAACTGCAGAAAATCCACAACCTGAACAACCAGTAATCAATGAACCTGTTGAACCAGTTGTGAATAATCCTGGACAAGCTCAACAAATTACTCCAGTTGCTCCAGAAGTTCAAGATGAAACAATTTTGGATGATGCTACACCTGAAGTAATAAATGCCAACAATCTAGATACAATTGAAGAAGAAGTAACACCACTTGCACTTGGTCATGATTCTTGGTCATTAATTAATTTGGTTTTGACTTTAGGTATTGCTGCATTAGCAATTATGATGGTTATAGGCAAGAAGACAACAAATGATGAAACAAGAAAAGTAAACAAGAATGCAAAAGTCATTGGTTGTATAACCGCAGTGATTAGTATCATTATCTTCATCTTAACTCAAGACATGAGTAATCCTATGGCTTTAGTGGATAAATGGACAATCGTGATGTTAATTCTAGGTTTAGTACAAGTAGTTACTTCATTTATAAATTATAAAGTAAAAGAAAATAATGAAGTTGAAAGCGTAAATTGTTAGAAAATGATAAAAGTCGATAAATATCGGCTTTTTTATTTGACAAGTTTACTTGGCAGGTATATACTTCCTTATGACAAGAAAACTTGTCATAAGGAAGGGGTACATATGCCTTTGCAAAATAAAGTTAAAGAATATCGCACTGCGGCTGGTATTAACCAACAAGAATTCGGCCGACTCGTTGGTGTATCAAGACAAACTATTAGTTCAATAGAATGTGGTGATTATCATCCCAGTGTACTTGTAGCTTTAAAGATAGCAAAAATACTAAAAACAACAGTAGAAGATGTATTCGAGTACGTGGAGGATGAAAATGAATAACAGAAAAAAATCATTTTATCGATATATGATAATAACTGCGATTTCAGCATTTATAGGTGGTGCAGGTGGGTTTATTGCAATGATAAGCAGACATCTTAATTGGAATTTTGGTTGGATATTAAAATTACTACCAACAATTATTTGTACATTGTTATTAAGCACTTTGCTCATAATAATGGTGTTAACAATTTTGAAATATTTTAAGGCAAAGAAACTTGTTAATCTATCAAATGATGAAGATGAAGAGATTTATTTACTCGCAGATAAAGAACTTTCAATGGTGTCTTCCTTAAATGCAGTAGGTAGTGTATTAGGTATGGTGATGATGGGCTTAGTAATTCCAATGATGTCTTATTGGGAAAGAAATGATTCTTCATTAATGGGAACTTATTCTATTGTACTAGGTATGACTACAGTTATAATTTTCATTATTTATATAATTGCTAGTACTTGTCTTCAAGTCAAGACAGTTGATTTAATCAAAAAGATTTACCCAGAGAAAAAAGGATATGCGCTTGAGAAAAAATTTGAAACTGTTTGGTTAGAAAGCGCTGATGAAAATGAAAAGAGAATCATCGGAGAAGCGAGCTATTACTCGTATCGCTTAACACAAAAAGTATTATCCTATGTGATGGTAGTAGCGTTGTTTATTGGGATGTTTCAACCCGATTCTTATGTATTCGTTATATTAATAGGTATTGGCTGGCTTACACAAACAATCAGTTATTTAAAAAAAGTTAGAGATTTAGAATTTAAAAAGAAATGAGGATGACATGGAAACGATTTTAAAAGTAGAGGGTTTAAAGAAAACATTTACACTTTCAAAAAAACAAATGAAGTTAGAGAAAACAAAAGATAAAAAGAAAGTAGCAGTTAATGGTATTTCATTTGATGCATATCGTGGAGAAATATTTGGGTTATTGGGACCAAATGGTGCAGGGAAAACGACTACGCTACGTATGATTGCAACATTAATTAAACCTGATGCTGGTGATGCATTAGTGGATGGTAGTAGTATTGTTAAAGATCCAGGAGCAGTAAGAGGAAAGATTGGATTTCTTACGAGCGAATTAAAATTAGAGGATTTCTTTACTCCAAATTATTTATATGATTTTTTCAGTAATTTATATGGTGTTGATGTAGCAACATGTAAAAGTAGAAAAGAAAAACTGTTCAAACGATTTGGTATTGATGAATTTGCGGAAGTGAAAATAGAAAATTTATCAACAGGGATGAAACAAAAAGTATCAATTGTTATTTCACTTGTTAATGATCCAGATATTATTATTTTTGATGAACCTACAAATGGATTGGATATTTTAACTGCAAAAGTGGTAACTGATTTTCTATTGGATTTAAAGAAACAAGGAAAGAGCATTATCGTATCAACACATATTTTTAGTTTAGTAGAAAAAATTTGTGACCGTGTAGGGATTATCATTCATGGCGAAATGGTTTGTGCAGATACGTTAGAACGCATTCAAGATGGAATGAGTATGGAAGAAAGATTCTTTGAAATCTTTGAAGCTCATGGAGGACGTATCGATGCATAACATAGTAACGATTATTAAGAAAGAGTTAGCTCGTTTCTTTAAAGATAAAAAATTAGTATTCACAACTGTATTATTTCCAGGGTTAATGATTTATTTACTTTATTCATTTATGGGTAGTGGATTCTTGAATAAAATGGAAGGGGATTCTACCTATATCCCAAAGATTGTGGTGAATGAAATACCTTCAGAAATCGAACCATTATTTCAAGAAACAAAATATGATTTTAGAGGATTTACTGAAAATGAATTAGATGCAGTATTAACACAAATTGAGAATAAGGAAATTGATGTTGCGATTATATTCCCAGAGAATTTTGAAGAAGATATTCAAACACATTCACAGATTCCAAATGTTGAAATTTATTATAATTCTACAAAATCAGATTCCAGCAGTGCTTACCGCGCATTGATAGCAGTGTTGAGTCAATATGAAAATACATTATCCAATGTATTTGATGTCAATGTTGATCAAAGTATTACATATGATTTAGCATCTGAAAAAGATTTAACTGGAGAAATATTCTCGATGATGTTACCAATGCTTCTTATGATTTTTATCTTTAGTGGTTGTATGGGAATTGCTCCTGAATCAATTGCTGGTGAAAAGGAAAGAGGTACGATTGCTACTCTTCTTGTTACACCAATGAAACGTAGTGAACTTGCGATAGGTAAAATTATAAGTTTGAGTATTATTTCATTACTTGCAGGTCTATCTAGTTTCTTGGGTACAATTTTATCATTACCTAAATTATATGGTGGTCAAATGGATGGAGTAAATGCAATGGCATACTCTATGATGGATTATGTCATGTTGTTAGTCATTATTTTATCGAGTATTCTTATTATTATTTCTTTGATTTCAATCATTTCAGCTTATTCAAAGAGTGTTAAGGAAGCAACAACTGCGATTATGCCGCTTATGATTGTTGTAATGCTAATTGGTGTTAGTTCAATGATGATTTCGGATAAGGGGCCAAGTTTAATTACAGCACTTATTCCTTTGTATAATAATGTAGCATGTATGAATGGAATCTTTGGATTTACCTTAAATCCGATTTACTTCGCGATTACACTTGTTGCAAACTTGATTTATACATTTATCTTTGTCTTTGTATTAGCAAAAATGTTTAATAGCGAAAAGTGCATGTTTTAGGCGAGATTTCTCGCCTTTTTCTTTTGACTAAGGTAATGCTATAATAAGACATATAGTTAGAGGTATTTATGAGACAAGATAGAAGCATTGAAGCTTATTTAGATGATTATGGAAAAGTGACAATCTATGTGTCACATCGTTTTTATCATGGGAAAGTTGATTCATTTTATTTAAAGAACAGTAAAGGGTATTGCAGTGATTGTGTTATTCGCAGTGTGGTGGATCATACTGCTTATACACAATATGATTGTATTGTACCAGCTGAGATAGAATTAGGAATAGAATATAAAATCGTTGATAATCATGGATTTCAAGCAACGCTTCAAATCCGATTTATAGTACGTACTCGAATGTTTGATGAAACATTTAGTTATGATGGAAATGATTTAGGTAATCAATATCATCCTTCGGGAACAAAATTTGCGCTATGGGCACCTACTGCTCATCGCGTAGAATGTTCAATAAAAAAACAACATGAAGAAAAAATAGTTGCAATGACTAGAAGTGATTGTGGTGTATATCGATTGCATGTTGAAGAAGATTTAAAGAATTGTACATACACTTATTTAGTTCATGTAAATGATGAGGTACATGAAGCAACTGATCCGTATGCATTGTCGTCTACATCCAATGGTGGGCGTAGCGCAATTTTAAATGAAGATGAATTTGTGGCGATGTCAACGCGTACATTACCAGAGTTTCAACATCCAACAGATGCAATACTCTATGAACTTAGTGTTCGTGATATGACATCAAGCAGTACAAGTGGAACAAAAAAGAATGGTAAGTATGAAGGATTAATTGAAAGAAATACAAAAAATAATGGTAGACCTACTGGTTTTGATTACATCCGTCTTTTGGGTGTAACACACGTTCAACTCATGCCTGTTGCTGATTTTGCGACAATTGATGAAGATAATCCAAATCGACAATATAATTGGGGATATGATCCATTGAATTATTTCTGTCCAGAAGGGTCTTATAGTACAAATCCAAATCATCCATTAACACGTGTAAACGAATTGCGTAAAGTGGTTAGTTCATTTCATGATGTGGGTATAAGAGTAAATCTCGATTTAGTATTAAATCATCATTATGATTTATCAAAATCAAACTTGAACTTAATTGTTCCATATTATTATTTTAGATATCATGAGAATGGATCACTATCAAATGGTTCATATTGTGGTAATGATACGGATAGTTGTCGTTTCATGATGCGAAAATATATGATTGATAACATAAAAATGTGGATTCAAAAATATGACATTGATGGATTTAGATTTGATTTGATGGGAATACTGGATGTGGATACAATGAATCGTATTGTAAAAGCAGCAAAAGAATTAAAACCAAATTGTATGATTTATGGGGAAGGCTGGAATCTACCAACCTACCTTAGTGAAGAAAACAAGGCATGTATCTCGAATAATGCGAAGATGCCTGATGTAGGACACTTTAATGATTACTTTAGAGATTCAATTAAAGGGAAGTCATCTGAAACAGAATCATTTGTTAAAGGATATTGTACGGGTGATGGTGATTTGGCTTATAATGTCGCAAGTAGTTTTTGCGGTAATGTAAAAAGCAGCAATGCACTTCGTATCTTTCAAGAACCAAGACAATCCATTAACTATGTAGAATGTCATGATAATCAAACCTCTTGGGATAAACTTAAAGACTGTTGCAAGGAAGATACAAGAGAGGTAAGAATTAAGAAGCATAAAATGTGTATAGCAAGTATCTTGTTTTCGCAAGGTGTTCCATTTCTTCATGCAGGGCAAGAATTTTGTCGTACAAAACTAGGCTATCACAACACATACAACTCACCAGACTCAATCAATCAAATGGATTGGGACCGAATGATTCGTTATGAAGATGTAGTACAATATACACGAACTTGTATTATTTTGCGTAAAAAGTTTGAAGCATTTCGATTAAGAAGTGCATTGGAGATTGAAGAGAAGATTAGTTTTGATTATCTTGATGCCAATGTAGTTGCGATTACAATTCATCACCAAGAAAGCAAATGGAATTGCAAAGGAATGAAAATCATACTAAATCCATTTGGGGTAGATCGTCATTTGCATTTTAATGAGAAATGCACATTATTATTAGATGAAAACGGGCTTGTAAAAGAGTTGCATAGTTCACAAGATATTCAGATTAAAGCATATAGTTTACTTGTATGTGCAGTCATGTAAGAGTAAAATAATAAAGGGGTTTAATCCCCTTTTACTTATAGGAGAAAAATATGGGATTTTTAACAAATTTAATTAATAGTGAACAACGTCATTATTCAAAGGCGCAAAAACTTCAAGAGAAAGTATTAACTTTTGAAAATACGATGAGCCAATGTAGTGATGATGAACTTAGAAACAAAACAGATGAATATAAAAGTAGAATCGCAAAAGGAGAATCTTTAGAAAGTTTGTTGCCAGAAGCATTTGCGACTTGTAGAGAAGCAGCAAAAAGAGTATTGGGTGAATTCCCATATCCTGTACAAATACTTGGAGGAGTTCTTTTGCATTTTGGTGATGTAGCTGAAATGAAAACAGGTGAAGGTAAAACATTAACTGCAACTATGCCAATCTATTTAAATGCACTTGAAGGAAAAGGTGCACATGTTATCACCGTGAATGAATATTTAGCTGCACGTGATGCTGAGTGGATGGGAGAGGTTTATCGTTTCTTAGGTTTAACTGTCGGCGTGAATTTACACAGTCTTTCATTTGAACAAAAGAAGGATGTATATCTTTGTGATATTACTTACTCAACAAACTCAGAATTAGGTTTTGATTATTTACGTGATAATATGGCGAAAACACTTGAAGGTAGAGTACAACGTGGGTTACATTATGCAATCATCGATGAAGTGGATTCAGTATTGATTGATGAATCTCGTACACCGCTTATACTATCTGGGTGGGGAGATCAATTATCTCCTTATTATATGAAAGCTGATGCTTTTGCAAAAAGTTGTCGTCGTGAACAGGATGTCGAAATTGTACTTGAAGACAATGCTGTGACATTAACAGAGTCAGGTATAAAGAAAGCAGAGAAAGCATTTAATATGGATCATTTGTATGGTTCTGAAAATGCTGAATTAATTCATTATTTACAAAATGCATTACGTGCAAACTTCTTAATGTCAAAAGATGTTGAATATGTTGTTCAAGAAGATGAAATTGTTTTAGTGGATCAATTTACTGGAAGAAAAATGGAAGGGCGCGAATTCTCTGATGGATTGCACCAAGCCATTCAAGCAAAAGAAAATGTTGGAATTAAGATTGAAAACAAAACACTTGCGACAATTACTTATCAAAACTTCTTCCGTTTATATAATAAGTTATCAGGGATGACAGGTACTGCAAAAACAGAGGAACAAGAATTTTTAAATACATACAATATGCGTGTTTATGTAATTCCTACCAATCGTCCAATTGCACGTGTTGATTATCCAGATGCAATATTTAAAACTAAAAAAGAAAAGTATGAAGCGATTTTAAATGAAGTAGTCTCTTTATATGAAAAAGGACAACCCGTACTTGTTGGGACAATTAGTATAGGAATGAGTGAAAACTTATCAGAATTACTTAAGAAAAAAGGAATTCCACATCAAGTTTTAAATGCTAAAGAAGATGCGAAGGAAGCGCACATTGTTGCAGAGGCTGGAAGAAGAAAAACAGTAACTATCGCAACCAATATGGCAGGACGTGGTACTGATATTAAACTTGGTGAAGGTGTTGTTGAGTTAGGTGGTCTTGTTGTTTTGGGTAGTGAAAGACATGAATCAAAGCGTATTGATAATCAATTACGCGGACGTTCAGGAAGACAAGGTGATCCTGGTTATTCTAGATTCTTTGTATCAATGGAAGATGATTTGGTAGAAAAATTTGCTACTGATTATATGAAAGAAACTATAGATGATTACGAATCTGATAAAGTAAGTGAAGATAAAATGAGAAAACTAGTGGATTCAATTCAAGAAAGAGCAGAGGGATTGCACTTTGATTCAAGAAAGAATGTCTTGGAATATGATGATGTTCTAATGGAACAACGTCGTATGGTGTACTCTCAGCGTGACGAAATCTTAGCAATGGAAGAAATTACTGAACTTGTTGAAAGTTTATATGTTCGAGTAATTGAACGACTTGCATTATCATACAATCAAGATAAAACCAATCAAAATCGTATTCATTGTCATGAACAACTTAAGCGATTAAAAGTAAGTGAAGAAGCTATTGAAGAAGGCTTTAATCAATCAGATAAAGCAAAAAATATTTGGATAGAAAGTGCATTAAGTAATTATCGCCAAATATATCCAGATAATAAAACAATTGAGAAAATAGTCTTCTTAACAATTCTAGATAGACAATGGATGGATCATGTTGATAATATGGACCGATTAAAGAAAGGGATTTATTTAAGACAATATGCATCTGTAAAACCAATTGATGCTTACAAAGAAGAATCAATTGAACGTTTTGAAAACATGATGGATAATATTACAGAACAAACAATTTTTACATTAACAAGTCAACCAGAAAAACAAGAGGAAGCATAATGTTTATCATTTTTGGTACAAAATCAACAAAGAAAATATTAGGTGTACAAAAAAGAGTTCGTTGTGGACGATGCAATAATATCGCACCATGGCAAGTTCTTAAAATTACCAATTGGTTTTCATTATTCTTTTTACCAATTATTCCAATATCAACAAAATATTTTGAAATTTGCCCAATATGTCATGGGGCTAATCAAATTACATATGAAGAAGCAATTCAATCTATTGTAAGTGAGAATGCAGAATAGGAGATAGGATGAAAAAACTAAGTTTAGCAATCCTCTTAGGTTGTTTATTACTAACAGGATGTAGTAAAAAAGAGAAGTTGGATGTGACATCTGAAAACATAGAGATGGTTACAACAGCGGTAGGTAATGCCCTTAAAGATCAAGATACAAAGATGGTAATTAGTTATTTATCAAAAGAAACAAAAAAAGATGTTTCTGATGAAAAAATCAAGACCGCATGGAATTCATTAATTGCGGATGCGGGTTCATTTGTGGATATGGAAGTACAAACATATCGACCTGATGATCGAAATCTAGGTTATGTATTGTATAACTATGAGAATAAAACTTTGAAATTGATGCTTCGATTTGATGATAATATGGAGATTGATCGTATTGTAATTAATCCAGTTCATGAAGAAATTGCACCAGTAACAACGGAAGAATTTACAGAAACAGTTGTAAAAGTTGGTTATGAAAATATGTTAGATGGCATGCTAACGGTACCAAATGGTATTGAAAATCCACCTGTTGTAATTTTGGTTCAGGGATCTGGCTCATCAAATTTAAATGAAGAAGTATATGGTAATAAACCATTTGAAGATATTGCACATGGTTTAGCAAAACAAGGGATTGCATCGATTCGCTATGATAAGCGTTATTATGCTTATCCTGAGTGGGATGGTGTTCGTGAGACTTCACTTGATTGGGAATACTTTAATGATTTTTCAAGTGTAGTTCATCAATTGGAAGATATGCCAGTAAATCACAATCAAATTTATGTAATTGGTCATAGTCAAGGAGGCATGTTAGCTCCTCGACTTGCATATGATCATCCAGAGGTAAAAGGAATTATTTCGCTAGCTGGATCACCTCGAGGACTTGAAGAAATTATAAAAGATCAACAATTGAATGCCCTTTTAGATCAAGGGTATAAAATGGAAGAACTTGAAGGACAAGTTAAATCAATTGATGATAATATCGTAAAGATACAAGCATTAACAGAAGAAACAGCTGATGATTATGTTGTGTGGAACTTCCCACTAAGTTATTGGTATCAAATGAATCAGTCTCGTGCAAAGAATTACTTTGATGAATTAAAATGTGATGTGCTAATTCTTCAAGGTGAAGAAGACTTCCAAGTATTCTTTGACAATGATTATGAAGAATGGAAAAAACTTAGCGAAGGAAAAGACAACGTTATGTTTAAATCATATCCAGGATTAAATCATTTGTTTATGCCAACAATCGAAGGAACAACAGAAGATTATCAAGTGCCTGCTACTGTAAATCAAGATGTTATTGACGATATGGCAAACTGGATAAATAATAGAGAACTAAGTAAAGGGGATAAAAATGGATAAGAAAACATTAAAAAGTTATGCAAAGTTAGTTGTTCAATCAGGAATTAATTTGCAAAAAGGGCAAGAAGTAAAAATTGTGATTTCACCACAAAATGCAGAGTTTGCACAATATTTAACTGAAGAAGCATATAAAGCAAAAGCAAGTAAGGTTATTGTGAATTTCCAAGATGAAACAATTTCAAAACTGAATAGTAAATATCGTTCATTAAAATCATTAAGTACAGTAGAAAAATATGAAGAAGCAATTGAACAGTATGATGTAGATAAGAAACCTTGTTATATCTATGTAGAAGATAAGGATCCAGATTATTTAAGTGGTGTGGATACAGGAAAACTTTCAAAAGCAAGACAAGCTCGTTATCCAATTTTAAAACCTTATCGTGATGCACAAGATAATCAATATCAATGGGTTATCGTAGCTTTGCCTTCAGTGAAGTGGGCTAAGAAAATATTCCCAAATGTTAGTGATGAAGAAGCATATCGTTTATTGGATGATGCCATTTGCAAGTGTACACGTCTAGATGGAGATCCAATTGCGAATTGGGAAAAACATAAGAAAACATTATCTACAAAAGCACGTAAGATGAATCGTTATCATTTTGATAAATTGACTTATACTTCATCAAATGGAACAAACTTAACACTAGGATTACATCCTAAGCATGTATGGTTAAGTGCTGAAGAGACTCATTTAGGTGGTATTCAGTTTGTAGCGAATATGCCTACTGAAGAGGTTTTCACAATGCCTGATAAATATCGTGTTGATGGGAAAGTTGTATCAACAAAAGCATTATCTTATCAAGGAAACTTAATTGAAGATTTCTCAATTCAGTTTAAAAAAGGAAAAGCTGTTAAAGTTAAAGCAAAAGTTGGACAAAAATATTTGGAAGAAATGGTAAAGATGGATGATGCAGCAGCATATTTAGGTGAAGTTGCACTAGTTCCTTTTGATTCTCCAATTAATAAAACGGGTATTATGTTCTACAACACATTGTTTGATGAGAATGCATGTTGTCATCTTGCGTTTGGTATGGCATTTAAGAATAACTTAAAAGGTTATGAAAAAATGACAAATGATGATTTTGAAAAAGAAAATTACAATGATTCAATGATTCATGTTGATTTTATGATTGGATCTGAAGATTTAAAAATAGTAGGTACAACGATGAATCAAGAAGAAATAACAGTATTTGAAAATGGAGTTTGGGCTATATAATCAGTGTTTATGCCTTATTTTAAGAATTAATGTTCTTGAAATAAGGCTTTTATTTTGGGTGTGGGTTAAAACTTTCACAAAAAAGTACGATTTTGAATGAATTTATCATGATGTCTTGTTATAATAACACTGTAAACTTTGGGGGACTAACAATGAACATTTCTTGGGATGCGATATTAGGTGGATTTGGCCTCTTTATATTCGGAATTAAGTTTATGGGAGATGGCTTAAAGAGCCTAGCAGGCGATAAGCTAAGAGAATATATTGATAAATATACAACTAAACCAATTATGGCTGTTTTAATTGGAACGTTGATTACCGTAGTAATTCAATCATCATCTGCTACTACAGCAATAACAATTGGACTAGTTCGTGCAGGGTTGATGAAACTTGAACAGGCTGCTGGAATAGTGATGGGTGCTAACATTGGTACTACAATTACAGCGTTTATTATTGGATTAAAGGTAGAAAAATTTGCGTTGTTCTTTGTTTTTGCAGGAGCAATTGTCTTGTGTTTTGGTAGTCGTAAAAAATTACATTACTTAGGTGAAGTAATTTTAGGTTTTGGATTATTATTCTATGGATTAAGAATCATGGGTGATGCATTAAAAGCATTAAAAGATATTCCGCAATTCATTGAATTTGCACAACTTGCAGGTGAACAACCAATCTTAGCGTTACTTGCAAGTACAATCATGACGGGATTAATACAATCCTCATCAGCGGTAATTGGTGTTGTTCAAAAAATATATGAAGCTGGCGGTATGCCATTAATGGCTGCCATCGCATTCGTGTTTGGTTCAAATATTGGTACCACAATTACAGGTATCTTTGCTGCAATTGGAGGCTCACTTGCTGCCAAGCGAACTGCTGGTATACATACATTATTTAACGTAGTTGGAACACTATTGGGAATGTTACTTTTAGTCCCATATGTTCAAATCGTAATCTACTTAACGGGAATGTTTAATTTATCGCCAATGATGCAGATTGCAGTAGCGCATATTATATTCAACTTAGTTACTACACTCTTGTTCTTCCCATTCTTAAAACAAATGTGTGCGCTTATTCGTAAAATTATTCCTGGTAATGAACCAGAAAAATTGGATGTTAATATTGATGGATTGTCTGATGTATTACCACACACACTTCCAAGTACCGCATTGAATGTTGTTAAGGAAGTTATTGTGAAGATGAATGCAGTGGTAGAGCGCAATGTTAAAGACTCACAAAAATATTTAATGAATCCAAAAGCAAATGCTGAAGATAAAGAACATATCATGCAAGCAGAGGGATTAATTAATAGTTTAGATAAAAAGATAGTTGATTATTTGTTACTCATTTCAAAAGCTGATATGACAGAATCTGATTTTGTTGAGTACAATTTAGATTTACAAGTAGTAAAAAATTTAGAGCGTATTGGTGATATTACGGTGAATCTTACAGAATTCTATGAAATGGTAAAAGAAGATAAATCAAATTTCACAAAAGAGGCAATTGGTGAATTAAATTCGATGTATGAATTGTTCTATCATATGGTAAACAGTTCAATTGATATTTATTTGACCAAAGACTATGCACGTTATGAAGCACTCATGGAAGATGAGAATTATATGGATTTACTAGAATATGAATCACGTCAAAGACATTTTGAAAGAATGCGTGATGGAAAATGTTCATCAATGATATCTGGTTCAGTATATTGTGATATTTTAAGTAATATGGAACGTATGGCTGACCATTGTTGCAATATTGCGAAAGCAGTTTTTGTTGATAAGAAATAAACCATCGTAAGATGGTTTTCTTATAGAGGTGAGACTATGTTTAAGAATGAATGGACTCCTTTTTTAAAGGAAGAATTTGAGAAAGATTATTTCAAACGATTATCAGCTTTTATTCATGAAGAATATGAACACAAAAAAATATATCCAATCAAGCAAAATGTATTCGCTGCTTTTGAGAATACAGATTTTTCTGATGTAAAAGTGGTGATATTGGGACAAGATCCATATCATCAACCCAATCAAGCTCATGGGATGTGTTTTTCTGTACAAAAAGGTGTTGCTATACCACCTAGTTTATTAAATATATACAAAGAATTATACAATGATTTAGGATATCCAATTGCGAAGCATGGTTATTTGATGTCGTGGGCAAAGCAAGGAGTATTCTTATTAAATACAATTTTGACAGTAGAGGATTCAAAACCCCTATCACATAAGGGAAAAGGGTGGGAAATTTTTACTGATGAAGTAATTCGCAAATTGAATCGCAGAGAAAAACCAATGGTATTTATTCTTTGGGGAAGAAATGCTCGCGATAAAAAGGTTCTTATTACAAATCCAAATCATTTGATACTGGAGGCATCACATCCTTCTCCTTTATCGGCACATACTGGTTTTTTCCAAACAAAACCTTTTTCAAAATGCAATCAGTTTCTTGAAGCTCATCATCAAGCACCAGTAATGTGGAAGATTGAAGACTAGCTATGTTTAATACAGTTGAACAAGCAATTGAGTGGATTACTGCGCAAAGAAATCCATCTCGAGGAATTGAAGCGTTTCGAAGTTTAATGACAAGGTTAGGAAATATTCAAGATAAGATTCCATCAATCCATGTGGCAGGGACTAATGGAAAAGGAAGTACTTGTACATTTTTAAAGGATTGCTTAAATGAAGCGGGATATACAGTAGGAACATTTACGTCGCCACATATGGTTAAACATCAAGACCGGATACGCATCAATGGTAAGTGGATTGACGATGATAGCTTCTTGAGGATTTGTAATGAATATTATTCAGTCTTTATCGAAAATGAATTAAATATGTTTGAGATTGATTTTATCATAGCGTGTGAGTTTTTCATTACGCAAAGTGTAGATTTCATGGTTATTGAAGTGGGCTTAGGAGGAAGATTAGATTGTACAAATTGTTTGCATCATCCTCTTATATCTTGCATTACATCCATTGGCTTAGATCATATGGAATTGCTTGGTGATACAAAAGAGAAGATTGCATTTGAAAAAGCAGGAATTATTAAAACAGATTCTATTTGTGTTGTTGGTCAAGTGAGTGATTCTGTATTTAATGTAATCTTAAAACAAGCTAATGAAATGCATTCAAAAATTATACGATGTAAAGAAGTCATAAAAATAGATGAGGCATCATTTCTTTTTAATAAGAAAAGATATGAAATACAAAGCAAAGCAAATTATCAAATGCAAAATGCAACAGTAGCACTAACGATACTTAATGAATTAAGTAGGATGAATAAAATAAAAATTACCAATGATCAATTATTCAATGGAATTAAAAGAAGTAATTGGGAGGGACGTTTTGAGATTGTAAAAAAACATCCTATTCTATTGCTTGATGGTGCACACAATGAAGAGGGCATAGATGCTTTGTTATCTTCTATTAAGAACTTACCTAAACCATGGATATTTGTATTCTCTGCATTAAAAGATAAACCTGCATTAAAAATGGTTGAGAAAATTTATAATGTTGCAGATGAGTTGATTGTTACAGAGTTTGATTTCTATCGAGTTGAACATGCGATTAATTTAAAGCAATATGATGATATACTATGTATTGAAAATGCAAAAGAAGCCATTAATCGAGGAATTCGTGATGCCGAGGAAAGTGGAACATGCATTGTATGTGGTTCTTTATACTTTATAAGTGAGATACGTGATTATTGTCTGGAAAAAGGGAGAAATGATGAATAATAAGCGAGTGATATTAGAAGAATTAGAAGGATATCGTAAAGAAGCCTTGAAGTGGACGACGATAACTATTGTAACATTTGCAATAGGAGCCCTTTTAGCGATTACAGGTTTTTTCTTTTTGGTTTTAGTTGGTATTATACCTGCTATAATTAGTGGTAAGAAAAATAAAGAATTCAAAATGCGTTATAAGAATTATTTCTTAGCGAGTCAATTTGAAGAAGTATTTGAAACACCAGTGAATGTTGATTTAAGTGGTTATTCTGAATCAAAGATTAAAAACTCTTACTTAATCCCAGAGGGGAACCGATTTTATAGTGATGATTTAATTAGTTTAGAATACAAGGGTGTGAAAATTAACCGCGGTGATGTAACAATTCAAACAGTAACATCAACAGGTAAAACAACAACGACGGTTACAAACTTTCAAGGGCAATATATGGTGTTCTCATTCCCCAAAAATATTACAGAGTTTATGGTTATTAAAGAAAATGCATTTTTTGGCAATAAACCTGGAGGGATGTTCTCAAATTGTCCCAAAACAAGTAAAGTTGAATTTGAAAGTATTGAGTTTAATAAAATGTTTGATGTCTATGCTAGCAATGAACATGAAGCTTTCTATTTATTAACACCGCAATTCATGCAAGTTATCATGGATTTTAGGAAGAAAAATAGTCATGAAGTTTATTTTGGATTTATGAATAATGAATTTCATGTTGCAGTAAATACGGGAAAAAATCTATTTGAACCAAGTATATTAAAATCAGTGACAACAAGTGATAGTGAGTTTGATAAAGGACATATTTACGATTTAAAGGATATGATTGAACAGTTTAGGCTGATGGAGGAATAAAATGGAAATGATATGGATAGTAATTGGTATTGTTGTTATAGTAGGGTTCATGATAATTAACATTTATAATCAATTGGTTAAATATAAAATCAAAGTTGAAGAAGGTGCATCAGGTATTGATGTAGCACTTGTAAAGAGATATGACACCATTACAAATTTAGTGGAATGTGTTAAAGGATATGCAAAACATGAAACAGAAACATTAGAAAAAGTAATTGAATTACGTAATTCAATGAGTATGAAAGAAAAATCAAATTTGGAGAATCAATACAGTGAGACACAAACAAAACTGTTTGCGATTGCAGAAGCTTACCCAGATTTAAAAGCAAGTACTAATTTTGAACAATTACAAAAAAGTATTTTTGATGTTGAAGAGCATTTACAAGCTGCACGACGTCTATATAATTCTAATGTTTCCATCTTTAATCAAAAGGTAGAAATGTTTCCAAGTAATCTTATTGCATCAATCATGAAATTTTCTAAATTTGACTTCTTTGAAGCAAATGAAAATGAAAAACAAAATGTGAATATCCAAATTTAAGAAAGTAATGAAAATTACTTTCTTTCTTTTTTCTAAAAAGGTGAATAGATGCTTTTAAAAAATTTGACTTTGGGTTATAATGAAAATATAAATAAAGATCATGTGAGGGAAAAGATCATGAGACAAAATAATAATATGGTTGCAATGATTCTAGCGGGTGGAAGGGGCTCGCGACTTTTTGAACTAACCAAAAAGGTGGCTAAGCCAGCAGTTTACTTTGGTGGTAAATATCGAATCATCGATTTTCCACTAAGTAATTGTGCAAACTCTTCAGTAGAAGTAGTAGGTGTTTTAACGCAATATGAGTCAGTACTATTAAACTCTTATGTTGCAAGAGATCATCATTGGGGATTGGATGCGAAAGATAGTGGTGTTTTCGTTTTACCTCCTCGTGAAAAAGATGAAACAGGATTTGGAGAATATCGTGGTACTGCGGATGCGATAACTCAAAATATTGATTTCTTAGATCAAATGAAAGCAGAATATGTTTTAGTTTTATCAGGAGATCACATCTATAAGATGGATTATGCTGATATGCTTGAACATCATAAGAAAACAGGTGCAGATGCAACAATTGCAGTACTTGAAGTACCTTTAAAAGAAGCAAATCGTTTTGGAATTATGAATACAGATAAAAATGATATCATTGTAGAATTTGAAGAGAAACCTGCGAAGCCAAAGAGCAATCTAGCTTCAATGGGTATCTATATTTTCGAGTATAAACAATTAAGAAAATATTTATTACAAGATGAAAAGAATCCTGATTCTAGTCATGACTTTGGTAAAGATATCATTCCTAATTATTTAGCAGATGGTAAACGTTTAACAGCTTATCGTTTTAAAGGATATTGGAAAGATGTTGGAACAATTGATAGTTTATGGGAAGCAAATATGGATTTGATTAATCCGAATAATGAATTAGATATTTTTGATCTTGATTGGAAAATTTATACAGAAGACGTGAATGCAGTACCACAGTTTATTGGTGAGAATGCCGATGTAAACAATGCATTGATAACACAAGGTTGTCAGGTATATGGAAGTGTTAAGAATTCAGTATTATTTACCAACACGGTAATATCACAAGATGCTAAGATAATTGATTCTGTCATTATGCCAAACGCAACAGTAGGTAGAGGTGCAAAAGTAACACGTTGCATTGTTGCTGATAATGTTGAAATTGCGCCTGGTGCTGTTGTAGGAAACAAAGATAGTGAAAATATTCTTCTTGTAGCAAAGAATGTTTCTAAATAGGAGGACAGAAAAATGGTTGATGCATTAGGGATTATAAATTTTGAAGACTCAACTGCTGATATTGAAGGTTTAGGTAATTATCGACCTGTACCTGCAATTAGTTTTTTGGGACGTTATCGAATCATTGACTTTGTCTTGTCAAATATGACAAATTCAGGGATGTCTCAAATTCAAGTTCATATCAAAGAAAAACCAAGAAGTTTGATTGAACATTTAGGAACAGGATTGCATTACAATATTAACTCAAAGCGTGGAAAACTTAGATTACTTTATGGTGAAAGTAAAGTAATGTCTGAAGTATATAATCATGATATTGGAAGTTTTATTCAAAACATGCAATACATTGAAGATTCTAATAAGCCTTATGTGATTATTGCTCCAAGCTATATGATATATAAAATTGATTACACTGAAGTATTAAAAGAACATATTGCATCACAAAATGACATTACAGTTCTTTATAAGAATGTTGATAATGCGAAAACAGAATTTATTGGTTGTGATACATTAGTTATGGATAAAGATAAACATATTACTTCAATTGAAAAGAATCGTGGTAAATACAAAACACGTGCTGTTTCCATGGAAGCTTATGTATTAAGTAAAAGATTATTTATTGAATTAGTAAATCGTGCTGCAAATACAAGTGCACTTTATTGGTTTAAAGATATTCTTAGAGAAGTATGTGGTGAATTGAAAATGGTAGGATATCCAGTACGTGGATATGTTGCATGCATTAATACACTTCCATCTTATTTCAAAGCAAATATGGAATTACGCTGTCCTGATATTGCATCGGATTTATTTGTAGAGGATTGGCCAATTCATACAATGACCAATGACTCAGCACCAACACGTTATTCTAAAGATGCACAAGTATGTAGTAGTGTTGTTGCTAATGGATGTGTTATTGAAGGTAAAGTTGAGAATTGTGTTATTGGACGAAATGTAACTGTGAAAAAAGGTGCGGTTGTTAAGAATTGTATTATTTTACCAGGTGCCTTTATTGGTGAAAGTGCGAAGTTAGATAGTGTTATTGTGGATAAGAGTGCAATTGTTCATCATGTTAAGAAATTAGTTGGAACTCCTGAAGCTCCAATTTATGTAAAACGTGCTGATAGAATCTAGGAGGTTTTATGAAATCGATTTTATTTGCAGCAGCTGAAGGATTACCATTTATTAAAAGTGGTGGTTTGGCAGATGTTATTGGATCATTACCAAAAATATTAAATGAAAAAGGATATGATGTACGAGTAGTATTACCTTTATATAAAAAGGTTGCGGAAAAGTATTTTGATAGTTTTGAGTATTTAGGTACTGTTCAGATTAAAATTGGATGGATTGATCAACCTGCGAGTTATTTTAAAACAGAAGTTGAAGGTGTGACATATTATTTTGTGCAACACCAAGCATATTTTGAAAGAGATGCATTGTATGGATTTGCAGATGATGGTGAAAGATTTTCTTTCTTCCAAAAAGCAATCTTGGAAATGTGTAAAATGTTGGACTTCTTTCCAGATATCATGCATGCGCATGATTGGCATACAGGAATGCTTGCGGCACTTACAAAGATTCATTATGGTAGTGATTGGCGATTTGATAAAGTTAAACACGTTTATACAATTCACAATTTAGCTTTCCAAGGAAATTTCCCTAAGGATATTCTTGGCTCATGTTTGGGGCTTTCGTATAAGTATTACGAAGATGGATCAATGCGTTTTGATGGTGGAATAAGTTTTATGAAGACAGGAATTGTGTATTCTGATAAAGTAACTACTGTTTCTCCTTCTTATGCAAAAGAAATTCTTACAGCTGAGTATGGTGAACATTTAGATGAAATACTTCGTTATCGTCAACATGATTTATGGGGTATCGTAAATGGTATTGATACAGTTGAATGGAATCCACAAACGGATAAGCACATCACGAAAAACTACACAATGAAGAATGTGCAAAAGGGGAAGCGTGATAATAAGATAGCATTGCAAAAAGATTTAGGATTAAGAGAAGCACCCGATGTATTAATGGTAGGTATCGTATCACGTTTAACTTATCAAAAGGGTGTATACTTGATTGCTGAACGTCTTGCGGATATTATGGGACTTGATCTTCAATTTGTTGTGTTGGGTACAGGTGAGCAAGATGCAGAGAGTACATTTAGATACATGGAAGAAAAATATAAACGTCGTGCTGTTTATTATTGTGGATACAATGAAGAATTGGCTCATCGTGTTTATGCATCATGTGATTTATTCTTAATGCCTTCTCTTTATGAGCCTTGTGGTATTGGTCAATTGATTGCGATGCGTTATGGTTCACTACCACTTGTTAGAGAAACAGGTGGCTTACGTGATACAGTTCATGCGTATAATCAATATACAAATGAAGGAAATGGATTTAGCTTTTGGGCATTTAGTGGCGATGACTTAGTTCATACATTAAGATGGGCAACAGATACATACTATACAAATCCTGAAGGTTGGAAATCTCTAGTACAGCATGCAATGGAAACTGATGTAAGTTGGGAATATAGTGCTAACTTATATCATGAGTTATATGAAATGATCTAGAAGTTATAGGTAGGATGAGAGTTCTACCTTTTCTAATTATCAGTTAATGGGAAAATGGAAATGGATAACTTATTGAGAGTATTGATATTTTGTTGCATAATAAAAACTTAATAATTATAATGTATACAATAACTAAAATTAGAATGTATTGAGGTGATAGATATTAAACTTGAATTAGTAAAATCGAAATTACAAAGTGTATCGAAACTGATTAAGTTGATTACTTTTTCTTCAGATGTATCTGAAGGTACAGTAATAGAAGTATCTGAATTAGCAGATGGCATGAATTTAATTCAAAAAGAACTTGAAGAGATATGCCATGAATTGGATCAAATCATTGAGAATCAAAAAGAAACGGAATAAGTATCCGTTTCTTTATTTTTTTGTTGTAAAGTTTTGTGCTATATAATTTGCAATAAATGATATTTTATCAATGTTTTCATTCTCTGTATTTGTTGTTAAGAAAATCTTTTCATCAGTAGGTATAAATTGATCGTCACAACTTTCTCCAAATAAGATATAGTCTACCGATAAATCTAGGACTTTTGAGAAATTTGCGAGTGTTTGTATCGACATTCCTTTTTGGCCTAATTCAATATCGGATAAAAACTTAACGGTGATATTTAGTTTATCAGCAAGATTTTCTCTTGTCATTTTCATGAGTTCTCTTTGCTTTCTTAGCCTTAACCCAATTTGGCTTATATTTAGTTTATCCATTGGTTACCTCCACTTTTAGTTTACCCTTAATAGTTTATGTGTTAAATGAACAATAGGTGTTGAAAAAAGATAACTATTAGGGTATAATTAATCAAGATAAGTCTAATATTAGTGAATTATGGCTAGGCGTTTAGATTTAGAATAGAACTACCAGGTGGTCTATCATTGACTAAACATAAATCAATGAAATTAGACGATTGAATTAATTAATTTTCCAGAGCTGTATGTGCAGATTTTAATGAGTTTAGAACCCAACTCCGACTCATATGAATTTGAAACATCATTTCATAAATTAAAAATCATTAGTTACCCACTTATACACTATACAAAAGCACTACAGTTTCTGGCTATTAAAATACTCTTGGTGCACTAAAAGATATAGAATAAGGTCCATTCTTTTTTTTGAAAAATGATTGAAATTGCATTTAATTTTAAGATTTATGGAGTAAAAAAAAGAATAAAAAAGTACTTTGTTGAAGTAAGCGTTTTCAAATTGTGAAATCTTACACAAAGTGCTTTTTTTACGTTTACTTCAATTCGCTATCGGTGGTATAATTTAGTAGCAAAGAGGAGGATAATTTGCATGGCAAAACAAACTGTAAAAGATTTAGATGTAAAAGGTAAACGCGTCATAGTTCGTGTTGACTTCAACGTTCCTTTAAAGGATGGTGTGATTACGAATGATAATCGTATTCAAGCAGCACTTCCTACAATCAACTATTTAACTGAAAATGGTGCAAAGGTTATTTTGATGTCACATTTAGGAAAGATTGATCATAAAGATCCAGAAAAATGTGAAGCAGGTAAAAAGAAAAATAACATGGCTCCAGTTGCTGCACGCTTAGCTGAACTTGTTCCAGGTAAAGTAACTTTTGTTCCTGAAACTCGTGGTGAAGTTTTAGAAAAAGCTGTTGCAGAAATGAATGATGGAGATATCGTTCTTATTCAAAATACTCGTTATGAAAAAGGTGAAAGCAAGAATGATCCTGAATTAGCTGCATACTGGGCTAAACTTGGAGATTTATTTGTTTCTGATGCATTTGGTTCTGTACACAGAGCTCATGCTTCAACAGTTGGTATTGCAACACACTTACCAAGTGCTTGTGGATTCTTAGTACAAAAAGAAATTGAAAACTTAAGTGCAGCTATCGACAATCCAAAACGTCCATTAGTAGCAATCTTAGGTGGAGCAAAAGTTTCTGACAAGATCGCAGTTATTGAAAATTTATTAAATATCGCTGATAAAGTTATTATTGGTGGTGGTATGGCTTATACATTTGCTGTTGCTGAAGGGCATGGCGTTGGTAATTCATTACTTGAAGCAGATAAAGTGGATATGGCAAAAGATTTCATGGCTCGTGGTAATGGAAAATTAATCCTTCCTGTGGATACAGTTATTGCAAATGACTTTGAAAATCCAACAGATATTAAAACAGTAGATATCGATGCAATGCCTGATGGTTATATGGGTCTTGATATCGGTCCTAAAACAATTGAATTGTTTAAAAAAGAATTACAAGGTGCTCATACAGTAGTATGGAATGGACCTATGGGTGTATTTGAAAAACCTGAATTTGCTACAGGAACTATTGAAATTTGTAAAGCAATTTCTGAATTACCTGATGCAATGACAGTTATTGGTGGAGGAGATTCTGCTTCTGCTGCAATTAACTTAGGATTCAAAGACAAATTTAGCCACATTTCAACTGGTGGAGGAGCTTCACTAGAATATATGGAAGGTAAAGAACTTCCAGGTATCGCAATCATTCAGGAGAAAGCATAAAATGAGAAAACCGATTATTGTTGGAAACTGGAAGATGAATAAAACTTGTAAAGAAACAGTTGAATTCATCAATGCAATTGAACCAGTTTTACATGATGCTGCTGATTATGGAGTAGGTGCTCCATTCACAGCACTTAAAGATGCAACTGCTACTGCAAAGAATTTAATCATTGCAGCAGAAAACTGTCACTTTGAAGACAATGGCGCATTTACTGGTGAAGTAAGTGTTCCTATGTTAGAAGAATTAAATGTTAAGTATTGTATTATTGGTCATTCTGAACGTCGTACGATGTTTGGTGATACTGATGAAACAGTAAACAAAAAAGCAAAACGCTTAGTTAAAGCTGATATTACTCCAATCGTTTGTATTGGTGAAACTGAAGCTCAATATGATGCAGGTCTTACTGAAAAAGTAATTCGTGATCAATTAACAGGTAGTCTTGCTGACATGTGTCCTAACTGTGTTAAAGACATCGTTATTGCTTATGAACCAATTTGGGCTATTGGTACTGGTAAATCTGCTAGTAAAGATGATGCTCAAAACTGTTGTGCAATTGTACGTGACCAAGTTCGCAAAATGTATGGTGATGATGCAGCTGAAGGTGTTCGTGTACAATATGGTGGATCAGTTAAACCTGAAAACATTAAAGAATACATGGCTTGTGAAGATATCGATGGAGCACTTATTGGTGGAGCTTCATTAAAAGTTGATTCATTCACAGCAATTATTGACGCAACAAAATAGTAAAAACAAGTGAATAGTGGTTTAAAAATAAACCTATCAAATGTATAATGATAAAAGAAAAGAAGGAGGGTATTATAATGCCTTATATAGTAGACGTTTACGCACGCGAAGTTATTGACTCACGTGGAAATCCAACAATTGAAGTTGAAGTTACAACAGAATCTGGTGCATTTGGACGCGCAATGGTTCCATCTGGTGCATCAACTGGAGAAAGAGAAGCTCTTGAATTACGTGATGGAGATAAATCTCGTTTCTTAGGAAAAGGTGTTTTAAAAGCAGTAAGCAATGTAAATGACATCATCGCTGATGCAATCGTCGGTATGGATGTTACTGATCAATGTGGTGTTGATAAAGCAATGATCGAACTTGATGGTACAAAAGACAAATCTAAATTTGGAGCTAACGCTATCTTAGGTGTTTCAATGGCTTGTGCTATTGCAGCAGCTGATTACTATGGTATGCCTTTATACCGTTACTTAGGTGGATTCAATGGTAAAACATTACCAGTTCCAATGATGAACGTTCTTAATGGTGGTAGCCATGCTGACTCTACAGTAGATTTCCAAGAATTCATGATTATGCCTATTGGAGCTACAGATATTAAAGAAGCATTACGTATGGGAGCTGAAACATTCCACAACTTACGTAAAGTATTAAAAGCTAAAGGATACAACACTAATGTTGGTGATGAAGGTGGATTCGCTCCTTCTTGTAAAGATGGTAATGAAGAACCTCTTCAATTAATTGTTGAAGCTATTAAAGCTGCAGGATACAACCCTTCTAAAGAAGGTAAACCTGGAGATATCGCTATCGCTATGGACGTAGCTGCTAGTGAATTCTACAACACAGAAACTAAAGTTTATGAACTTGTTAAATCAAATGGTGGTACAAAAACTACTGCTGAAATGATTGATATGTATGCTGAATGGGTAGAAAAATATCCAATCGTTTCTATCGAAGATGGTCTTGGAGAAAGAGACTGGGACGGATGGAAAGTATTAACTGATCGTATCGGTGATAAGATCCAAATCGTTGGTGATGACTTATTCGTTACTAACCCAGCTATCCTTAAAGAAGGAATCGACAGAGGAATTGCTAACTCAATCCTTATCAAAGTTAACCAAATCGGTACACTTACAGAAACATTTGATGCTATGACTATGGCTAAAGAAGCTGGATATACTTGTGTAGTTTCTCATAGATCTGGTGAAACAGAAGATACAACAATTGCTGATATCGCTGTTGCATTCAATGCTGGACAAATTAAGACTGGTTCAATGTCTCGTACAGACCGTATTGCTAAATACAACCAATTAATCAGAATCGAAGATGAACTTGGCTGTGTTGCTAAATACCTTGGACGCCAAGCTTTCTACAACGTTAAAAACAAATAGTTTAATAAAACTCATTAACTTCGGTTAGTGAGTTTTCTTATGTTGACAAAAGATGTCATGTTACCTAATGTATAATATAAATAAGAGGTAATCGTATGGAGACTGTTAAGGCGAAAACAATTATAACGAATTGCAAAAATGATTTTTGGTTTGGAACAAAATATAATATGAACATTTATCGTGGATGTTGTCATGGTTGTATTTATTGCGATTCTAGAAGTGATTGTTACCATGTTGAAAATTTTGATCAAGTACGTGCTAAAGAAGATGCATTAAGAATAATACGTGATGATTTAAGACGAAAGAAAGTAAAAGGTGTAGTAGGTACAGGTGCAATGAGTGATCCGTACAACCCATTTGAAGAAAAGGAACAACTTACTCGCCATGCATTGGAATTGATAAATGCATATGGATTTGGCGTAGCTCTTGCAACAAAAAGTGATTTAGTCACGCGTGACATTGATATTTTCAAAGAAATTAAACAACACTCTCCAGTACTTGTTAAAATGACAGTGACTACAGTAGATGATGAGCTTTCTAAAATAATTGAACCACATGTATGTGTTAGTTCTAAACGATTTGAAGCATTAAAAAAGTTAAGTCATGCGGGAATTAATACATGTATTCTATTGATGCCTAATTTACCATGGATAACTGATAGTGATGAAAATATTCTAGCTTTAGTAAAAAAGGCACATGAATGTGGTGTGAAATATATATATTCTGGTTTTGGTGTTACATTAAGAATGAATCAAAGAGATTATTATTATGAAAAGTTAGATCAATATTTCCCAGGACTTAAAGAAAAATACCAAAAGAAATATCGAGATAATTATTCATGTGCTATACCAAATGTTAGAACGAAATATAAAATGTTTGTGGAAGAATGCAATAAATATGGAATTATAACGGACATGAAGAAAATAGTTGAGGATTATCAATCTCCTTATAGGAAGTCCCAATTAACTTTTTTTGACGAGTTGAGAGAAAAATAGATTGAAACCTTTTCGTACCCTCTCTATAATTAATGATTAGTGGGGGTTATTTTATGAAGAAAATAATATGGGTGTTGATGATTTTAATGCTGGTGGTTGGGTGTAGTAGTAGCCCTAAAATAATAAGTTATGCTGGGATGGATCATGAAGCGATTTATCAAGATATGAATAAGAAGAAGATGGTCAATTTCTCTAGCACTTTTGTTTATGTTGTATTTGAAGATAAGAATTCAAATTGGGAAATTACAGGTATTTTAAATACAGCGAAAGATGCAAGTGATAAATTGGGGGAAATAAGATTTACCTATGAAAATGAAGAAGATTTCTTTTATGGTAATGTGTACATAAGTGATCCAATAAGTCCATATTCTGATAATAATCTTGTCATTGATGAGGATGCAAAAAATAAATACATAGAAATTATCGATGAATTGGGTATGACTGAAGAGGAAATGCATGATTACCTTGTATATTTAGGTGAAACTTATGCATTACCAGGAGATGAATGGGCTAAATTCGATGATCTTCAACAAGATTGGTTAATTGAGGATCAAAAAATATCTAAAGCAGTTTGTACTTTTGAAAATAATGAAGTAAAAGATTCACTTACAATGTTATCTGAGACGGGTGTTCATGTGGATGGTGTATTGTGGGAAACTACATATTTTAATCCAACAGATGAAATCATAACAGCAATCAAAGACACAGCAAAATCATATGAAGGAATTCTTGGTTTAGAATATGAAATTGATGAGAAAACTGATCAAGTTGTTACAAAGTTGGTTATTCAATATACTTCATTAAACCAATCTGATTTAGAGCGAGTTGGTCTTGTTACTGGTGGTGATGGACTTAGTGTTATTATCGGTTTTGATGAATCAGTAGCTGGTTTTAAGGAAGATGGGTACACATGTGAGGTAGTTAGAGAGTAATAAGAGTCTAAATAGGCTCTTTTCTTTTGTAAACTAGGAATGTATTTGCAAATTTACATCCATATGCTATAATTATTTAGCAATGTTTTATTCATTCGCTAGGAGGAGAAGTCTATGCTAGATATTTTATTGATGGTCGTATCCGCTGCATTAATAATACTTTCTTTACTACAAAGTGGAAAATCAGATGGTATCTCAGGTGCTTTTACAGGTAGCGGTGGATTAAATCTATTTGCCAACACAAAAGAAAGAGGATCAGAGAAAATTATTTCTAACCTAACTTTAGGAGTTGGTATATTATTCTTTGTCTTAGTTATATTAATGAGAATTATGTAGGAAAGGCCTTGAGCCTTTTTTATTTGCCGAAAGAAGGAGGTGAGCTTTATGGAAATGATGGAATTAAAAAACAAAATAATTACAAAAATAGAAAATGGAAAATTAGCTTATTACGATATGGAGAAGCTTGCAAAAGAACTTGATTGTACATCAACAAGTGATTTTGTTTTGTTAAATAAAGCATTAAATGAGTTAGAAGATGATTATGTTATAGCGCGTAATCCAAAAAATTTCTTTATGACTGCAATCCAAGCAGGAATTTATGTGGGTAAAATATCAATTAACCGAAAAGGATTTGGGTTTTTAGATCTTGATCAGGACAATAGTATTCATATAAGCCTAGAAGATTTAAGAGGTGCAATGGATAAAGATGAAGTTGTTGTAAAACTTTTTAAATTGGATAGCAATGAAGGTGAAGTAGTAAAAATATTAAAGCGAAATACAGAAATTTGTATTGGTACTTTTATTGTTCGAAAAACAGGAACAATTGTTGAATTGGATGATGAGCGATTAAAGGGAAGAATTGTTGTTAAGAATTTATCTAAGTTTAAAGTTGTGACGGGTACAAAAGCACAATTTAAAATACTTAAGATTTTTAAGAATACAATTGAATTAGAAATCCTTCAACTCCTAGGTCATAAAGATGATCCAGGAGTGGATGTATTATCGATTCTTCTTCAACATGATATTCAACCAGAATTTGATGTTGAAGCAATTAAACAAGCAGAATCAATTTCGCAAGAAGTTTTACCAGAGCAAAAAATAGGTAGAAGAGATTGTACAAATATGATTGTCGTTACGATTGACGGAGATGACTCAAAAGACTTTGATGATGCAATTAGTATTACAAAGGAAGAAGATAAGTATCGTTTATGGGTGCATATTGCCGATGTTTCTTATTATGTGACTGAAAATTCACCACTTGATGTTGAAGCTGAAAATCGTGGAACATCTACTTATGTAACAGATCGTGTTGTACCGATGTTGCCTCGTATCTTATCTAACGGAATTTGTTCGCTTAATCCTAAAGTAGAACGATTAACATTGACGTGTGAAATGTTGATTGATGAAAGTGGGGAAGTAAGTTCTTATGAAATTTATCCTTCTTTCATTCGTTCAACTGAAAGAATGACATACAATAATGTAAATAAGATTTTAGATAATGATCCAGTTGTTATGCGTAAGTATGAGCATTTAGGTGATTTATTCGAAAATATGAAAGTTTGTGCGTCACGAATTAGAAAAAACAGAGAAAAACAAGGTGCAATTGATTTTGATAAAGAAGAAGCAAAAATCATTGTAGATAAAAATGGTAAAGTAAAAGATATACAATTAAGAGAACGTGGTGAATCTGAAAGAATCATTGAAGATTTTATGATTTGTGCAAATGTAACAGTAGCTAAACATATGAAATGGTTGGAAATTCCTTCTCTTTATCGTGTTCATGAACAGCCTCTTGCGAAAAAATTAAGAGAGTTTGCAAAAGTTGCGCTCATCATGGGGCATAAATTCAAAGGGAACATGGAAGATATTCGTCCATTAGAAATTCAAAAAGCATTAAATGAATTTAAAGATGAACCAGAATATCCTGTTATATCAACATTGATGCTAAGATCAATGCAAAAAGCCAAATACGATTCAAAATGCTTAGGTCACTTTGGGTTAGCTTTGGATGAATATTTGCATTTTACATCACCAATTCGAAGATATCCTGATTTGATTGTGCATCGAATGTTGCGTAAATATTCATTTAATCAATGTTTGGATGTCAATGAAATCAATAATGATGAACTTAAGATGGAAAAACTTGGACTTGAAACATCTGAAAGAGAAAGAGCATCGATTGAAGCTGAACGTGATGTTGAAGATATGAAAAAAGCAGAGTTCATGCAAAATAAAATTGGCTTAACTTTTGATGCAGTAATTAGCTCTGTAACAAAATTTGGTTTCTTTGTAGAACTTCCAAATACGGTTGAAGGATTAGTACATGTACAAAGTTTATCGGATGATTACTATCGTTATGATGAATCAGGTTATCAATTGATTGGTGAAAGAACAGGAACAACATATAAATTAGGACAAGAAGTTCGAGTTAAATTGATTGATGCCAGCAAAGAAAAACAAACAATTGATTTTATTATTTATAAAGATAAGAAAAAGAAGAAACAACGCTGGATTTAAGTTATAATAGAACAAGGGAGTGATTCTTGATGAGTGAAAAACTTATAGCATTAAATAGAAGAGCAAGTCATGATTACTTTTTAGAGGATCGTTTTGAAGCGGGGCTTGTACTTGTGGGGACTGAAATTAAATCAATACGCCAAGGAAAAGTTCAGTTCAAAGATGCTTTTATTTCGTTTGTGGAGGGTGAAGCATTTATTAAAGAAATGCACATTGCTCAGTATGATCATGGGAATCAATTTAACCATGATGAAACACGTGTAAGAAAGTTACTACTAAATAAAACTGAAATACGCAAACTACATAATAAAGTGAAATTAAAAGGTTATACCGTTGTACCAACAAAGATGTATTTAAAAAACGGTAGAGCAAAAATTGAAATAGCACTAGCAAAAGGAAAAGCGCTTTATGATAAGCGCCATGATGATAAATTAAAAACAGCAAAGCGAGAAATGGAAAAAGCGACAAAGCTTCGTTAAATTTCTTTGAAAAGAATGAATTCATTCTTATGGAAATCGAGAATGCATTCTTGTTTCATTTTAGATAACTCGTTAGAGCAGGCACTTCGATCAATGGATAGATAATCAGCAAGCTCTTGTCGATTAAATGGTATTTTAAAAATTGAATTCTTGTTTTTAATTGCTTCAGAAGATAAATAAGAATATAATTTCTCACGAATTGAACGCTTAGATAAGTGTTCAATTTTTTTTGATAGAAGTAAGTTTTTACTAGTAAATTCTTTTAGTAAATATTTAATGAATTCCTGTTTAAGTGGGTTAGTGTTTGAATCGAATAATTCGTTTACATTGATATATAAAACAGTAGTGTTTTCAGTGGCTAACACGACAAGAGGAATTGGGATCTTATCGGAAAGTGCATAAACTTCACCAAAGGTATCTCCTTCTTCAAGTTCGGTAAGAATACTTTTGTTGCCAAAAAAATCGCAATTGTAAACTTGGACAGAGCCAGTTAAAATAATTCCAATATCACGTATAGTTTGTCCTTCATTTAGGATGATTTTATTTTTCTTGTATTGTTTTTCTATGACGTGTAAACTGCTTAAAACCTTCGATAAATCTTCATAATCAAAATTTTTAAGTAGTTTAATTTTTAAGTGTAATTCTTTAGTAATCATCATATATTTATCTCGTTGTAAAAACAACATACTTTCTAAATGCATTCTATTATAATAACTTTGTAAAAACAAGGAGGATACATTGATGAAAAGAAGAATTATCAAAATAGATGAAGAGAAATGTAATGGTTGTGTAGCGTGTGCTGTTGCATGCCATGAAGGAGCGATAGGTATGGTTAATGGAAAGGCAAAACTTTTAAGAGATGATTACTGTGATGGGTTAGGAGATTGTTTACCAACTTGTCCTACAGGTGCAATTACATTTGAAGAAAGAGAAGCGCTAGCTTACGATCATGAAGCGGTGCAAGCCAATATGAGGAAGGAAGAAGTTCTACCTTGTGGGTGTCCAGGAACACAATCAAAGATAATGAATCCTAAAGTACATCAACATATTGAGATTAATCAACAAAGTGAACTTAGACAATGGCCAATTCAAATCAAGTTAGTGCCAATTCATGCTCCTTATTTTGATGGGTGTAAATTATTAATTGCGGCTGATTGTACTGCTTATGCTTATGCAAATTTTCATCAAGATTTTATTAAGAATCATGTGACACTTATTGGGTGTCCAAAACTGGATATGGAAGATTACAGTGAAAAACTAACTGCAATACTTCGTGATAATGATATACAAGAAGTTAAAGTTGTTCGAATGGAAGTGCCTTGTTGTGGTGGACTTGAGCAAGCAACTAAACTAGCATTAAAAAATAGTGGGAAGTTTATACCTTGGCAAATCGTTACAATCTCAACTGATGGTGAAATACTATAGCGAAGATAAAAAGGAGATCATATATGAAAGTTAAAATTAATGAAGGATGTATTGGGTGTGGTATGTGTGTTGCGATTTGTCCTACCGTATTTAAAATGAGTGATGAAGGTATCGCAATTGTAACTGTGGAAAATCCAACAAACTTTGAAATTGAAACAAATGAGGCAAAAAACAGTTGTCCTGTTCAAGTTATTGAAGTTATTGAATAAAAATGAATTCATACGAATTCCTTACTATTGTAAGGAATTTGTTGTTTTAAGAAGAAACTTTAGTATAATATGGGATATGAAGAAAATGAAGAAAAAGCCAAGGGCAATTTTGCTTGTATGTTTTGCGATTATGTTAATTGCACTGAGTATTCAAGTAGAATCGAAATATAGTAACTTACGATCTGAATATCCTAAACCTTATCATCAACTAGTATTGAAAGTTTCGAAAGAATTCAATGTTGATGAGAATTTAATCTATGCAATTATGCGGCAAGAAAGTAAGTTTAAAACAGATGCTGTTTCTAGTGCTAATGCGAGAGGGTTACTGCAAATTACTGAACCGACATTTGATTGGTTGAAAATGAAACTAAATGATAACACAACAGTGTACGAAGACTTATTTGAACCTGAACATAATTTACGATATGGTGCATATTTTTTAAGTCTACTACGAACTGAATTTAAAGAAACAAGTACACAATTAGCTGCTTATAATGCGGGGATGAATATTACGAAAACATGGTTAAGTGATGGCGAGTATTCAAGTAATGGGAAAACATTAGATGTTATACCATATCCTGAAACACGTAATTATGTTAAAATTGTTTTAGAGAATTATCGTATCTATGAAGAAATATACTAGGAGGTTAACATGAAAATTGGAATTGGGAATGATCATACTGCTGTAGAACTTAAAAAGGAAATTATGAATCATTTAAAGCAACGTGGATTTGAAGTTGTGAATTATGGTACAGATGAATCAGTAAGTTGTAATTATGCCTCACAAGGAGAAACTGTTTCAAATGCTGTAGTTAAAGGTGAAGTGGATTGTGGTATTGCGATATGTGGAACAGGTATTGGTATTTCAATTGCATGCAACAAAGTAAAAGGAATACGTGCTTGTGTGTGCTCAGAACCTTTTTCTGCAAAACTTTCTAAGCAACATAACAATTCAAATGTTTTATGTTTTGGTGCAAGAGTTGTTGGTAGTGAACTTGCAAAGATGATTGTCGATGAGTGGGTAAATGCGACTTATGAAGGTGGTCGTCATGCAGAGCGTGTTCAAACAATCATGGATATTGAAAATAAAAATTGTTAACTAATTAAATAAATTAACTAAACGAACTGTTTTAATGAATAGTTCGTTTTTATTTTTGATTGTGGTAGCGTTGCTTGGTTGATTATGATAAAATAAGTCGCATACAGAATGGGGGAAATAGGATGAATTTATCAAAATACATTGGTGATAAAGCGTTTATGAAAACTGCAATCCTCGTAGGGGTTCCGCTCATGCTTCAACAATTAATCACAGGTTCTGTAAATCTTGTGGATAATTTAATGGTAGGTCAATTAGGGGATGCTGCTATTGGGGGAGTTGCGGCTGTGAATCGTTTTTATATTATTGCTCAATATGGTACAAATGGAATTGTTGCAGCAGGATCAATTTTTATAGCACAATATTATGGTGCAAGAAATCAAGAGAAGATGAAAGAGTCATTTCGATTCTTAATCAATATTTCTTGTGCAATTATGTTGATGTTCTTTTTAGCGGCAATCTTTTTTCCAACAGCGATTTTAGGTTTTTTTACACCTGATCAAGAAATTATACAAATGGGTGTCTATTACATTCGATTGGTTGCATGGTCATATTTACCTATAGCATTAACACTTTGTTTCTCTGGTGCAATGCGTGCGGTAGGTGAAACAAAAATTCCATTGTTTGTCAGTGCAATTGCAGTACTTGTAAATACGGTATTAAATTATTGTTTGATCTTTGGTAAATTTGGGTTTCCTCAACTGGGAATACGCGGTGCAGCATACGCAACAGTTGTTGCTCGTATTATAGAGGTGTGTATTCTACTTTATTTCTTGAAAGACAGAGATTTTGGATTTAAAACAAAAGTGAAAGAAATTGTTAAAGTACCTTTGACTTTATCGAAAAAGATTATGATTAAAGCTGCACCACTTGCGTTAAATGAAATCTTATGGTCTGCAGGTATGGCAACATTATTTAAATTTTATTCAACACGCGGAGCAGAGGTAATGTCAGGATATTCTATATCGAGTACAATTGGTGATATTTTCTTTGTATTGTTTGGTGGTATGGCAGCAGCATCAACAGTTCTTATTTCGCAACCTTTAGGTGCAAATAAATTAGATGAAGCAAAGCAACATGGTTATCAACTAATTGGATTTAGTTTTGTTTTATCTTTCATCTTTGCAAGTTTAATGTTTATATCAAGTTTCTATATTCCATATCTATACAGCAATGTTTCAATTGAAGCGTTAAAGATTGCAGAAATCATGTTAAGAATACAAAGTGTTATGTTTGCAATCTATGTATTAAATACACAAAACTACTTTATATTAAGGGCGGGCGGAGATACAAAATCTACCTTAATTATGGATAGTGCTTTTATGTGGTGTATTAATATACCATTAGTAGGGATACTTGCTTATTTCTCCCCATTAAGTGCTTTCTTGCTTTATATAGCTGGACAATCTACTGATCTTATTAAATTAATATTTGGATATTGGCTAGTTAAAAAAGAGAAGTGGGTAGTAAATTTAACGCACGAACCACTATAAAAATACATTGACAAGAAACACAAAATTCTATAAACTATAAACAGTTAGTCAAGGCTAACTGTTTTATTGGTTTAATGGTTAGGTAAAACTAACTTGTAGGAGGAATTTACGATGATGGTAAATAAGAGACTTATTGAAAGTATGGGAGATTCAAAGAAAAACATAGGGAAAATCGTATTATTCCAATGGTTGAATTTGTTAGGAACAATTGTAATTATCTATCTATTAGGTTATTTACTTCAAGGAATTTATTATAAAACAATTGTAATCCAAGAGTTATTCTTTGGTGTGAGTATAGGTGTTGTTCTATTATTTTTTAAATCTTTTTGCACAATAAAGACAAGTGATGCTAGTTATATTGCGTCAAAAGATGTAAAAAGAAAATTACGCCACTATTTGTTGGAGAAGATATTAAAATTGGGTCCTTCATATACTGATAAAATATCATCTGCAGAAATTGTACAACTATCTTCTGAAGGGATTGAACAATTAGAAAGTTATTTTGGTTCATATCTACCACAACTTTTCTATAGTTTACTTGCGCCTATAACTTTATTTGTCATCATTGCCCCAATTAGTTTGAATGTTGCGCTTATATTGTTAGCATGTGTTCCCCTTATTCCTTTGTCGATTATCATTGTTCAAAAAGTTGCGAAGAAATTATTGAATAAATATTGGGGACAATATACAAAACTAGGCGATTCTTTTTTAGAAAATCTACAAGGATTAACAACATTAAAAATTTATCAAGCAGATGAAAAGAAACATCATGAAATGAATTTAGAATCAGAGAAGTTTAGAAAAGTGACAATGAAAGTATTATCAATGCAGCTCAATTCAATTATTGTTATGGACATCATTGCTTATGGTGCGTCTGCTCTAGGTATTGGTGTTGCGTGTATGTTATTTCTACAAAATGAAATTAACATAGCGCAAGCATTTATAATCATTATGCTGAGTGCGGAATTCTTCTTGCCCCTACGCTTACTTGGTTCATACTTTCATATAGCGATGAATGGCATGGCTTCAAGTGATAAGATATTTAAATTTTTGGATGCAAAGGAGAGAGCGAAGGGTGAAGAAGAAATTGTTTCAAATGCAATAAGAATCTCTCTTGATAAAGTATCTTTTGGTTATACAGATAAAATAGTGTTAGATGAATGCAGTTTCACTGCAAATCCAGGACAACTAATTGCGATTGTGGGTGAAAGTGGATCTGGAAAAAGTACGATTGCTTCACTAATTATGAACAAGAAAGAGTTAAAACAGGGAGATATAAAAATAAATGATGTATCAATACACAAAATAAATAAAGAGAATCTAGCGAGTAAGATTACCTTAGTATCAATGAATAGTTACCTGTTTAAAGGAACAGTGAGAAGTAATTTATTAATGGCTAAAGATGATGTAACAGATGGTGAATGCAAAGAAGTACTAGAGAAAGTTGGTTTATTAGATTTCTTTGAATCTGAAGATGGTTTAAATACCCGTATAAATGAAAAGGGAAGTAATCTTTCAGGAGGGCAACAACAACGTCTTGCATTAGCACGGGCAATACTACATGATAGCCCAGCCTATATATTTGATGAAGCGACATCAAACATTGATGTGGAAAGTGAAAATAAAATACTAGAAGTTGTTAAGAATATTGCGAAAGAGAAGACAGTCATTTTTATTACACATCGTTTAATGAATGTTATAGATGCTGATCAAATATTCGTTCTTGGTCAAGGTAAATTTGTAGAAGTGGGAAATCATCAAGAATTGTTGAAGAAGCAATCCATTTATTATAAGTATTGGAATGTTCAACATGATATAGAGAATTATTTAGGAGTGAATATATGAAAAGAACGAAATTATCAATAATGATGCAATTAATTGTCTTGATAAAACCAATGCTTCTTATCATGACGCTTGCGATTGTGCTAGGTGTACTTGGATTTATTTGTGCTAATTTTATTCCGATTCTAGGTAGTATTTTAATTGGTGATTTACTTCAAGGAAATAATACAATCCAACCTATCTTGATTTTACTTGCAATCATTTCGATAGCACGAGGAATTTTGAGGTATGGTGAACAAACATGCAATCATTACATAGCATTTAAACTACTTGCAATGATTCGCGATAAAGTATTTACGGTGCTAAGAAAACTTGCACCTGCAAAACTAGAAGGTAAAGAGAAAGGACAGTTAATCACAATCATTACAAATGATATTGAACTTTTAGAAGTATTTTATGCTCATACGATTTCGCCTATTTGTATCGCAATAATAATGAGTATAATTATGACAATCTTTATAGGTGGATATTCAGTTGAGTTAGGTATCATTGCGCTAATAGGATATATATCAGTAGGTGTTATAATTCCACTTATTGTATCTTCAAAGGTTGGTAAAGATGCAAGTGAAATACGTCAGGAAGTAGGAAATATTAGTAGTTTCTTTCTCGATAATATTCGTGGTGTTCAAGAAAATATACAATACAAACAAGGCTATGTGAAACTTGATGAAATAGATAGAATGACTGATGAGATGTCTTTAAAAGAAAAACAATTGAAACGAATGTCTGGAAAAACAACAATGTGGATCAACAACACGATATTTGGGTTTGGATTTGTGATGTTTATTGTATCAAGTATGATGTATCTAAAAGGTGCAGTTCCATTTGAAGTTATACTAGTATCTACGGTAAGTATGATTAGTTCATTTGGTCCAGTGGTAGCTCTAGGTAATTTGGGACATGGGTTATCACAAACTTTAGCGGCGGGAGATCGTGTGCTAAATTTGTTAGATGAAAAGCCTGTTGTGAATGATGTTGAAAATGAAAAAAATATTGCCTTTGCAAACATAAGTGTAAACTCTGTTTCTTTTGGGTATCAAGAGACACCAATTCTTGAAAATATCAATTTACCAATAGAGAATAATAAGATATTGGGAATAGTAGGAAAGAGTGGATCGGGGAAATCAACTTTGTTGAAATTATTAATGCGATTTTGGGATGTACAACAAGGAAACATTGAAATTGCAAATGAAGATATTCGAAATATAAATACCAAGGATTTAAGAAATCATCAAAGCTATGTAACACAAGAAACAATTCTGTTTAAAGATACAATTGAAAATAATATAAAGGTAGCTAAGCTTGATGCTACAAATGAAGAAGTGGTGGATGCGTGTAAAAAAGCAGCGATACACGATATGATTATGTCTTTACCACAAGGATATAAAACGCAGGTTGGTGAATTGGGGGATACTTTATCGGGTGGGGAGAAACAAAGGATAGGTGTAGCACGTTCATTCCTGCATGATGCGCCGTTTATGTTCCTAGATGAACCAACGAGTAATTTGGATAGTTTAAACGAAGCAGTGCTCTTAAAATCGATCTACGAGCAAAGAGAAAACAAAACAATTGTCTTAGTATCTCATCGAGAATCAACGATGAAGATAGTTGATCAACTAATCACGCTTGATAGTGGCAGAGTAAGCTAATGAATGTCAAAGAAAGAAAAAAGAAACAAGAAAAAGAATTAATAGAAAAAATGATTTCTATTTATTGCAAAGGTCATCATGAAATAAATCTTTGTGATGATTGCAAAGAATTGATAAATTATGCAAATCAGCGCATTGATCATTGTCCATTTATAGAATCTAAAACATTCTGTAGTCAATGTAAGGTTCATTGCTATGATCATAATCATCGTGACAGGATTAAGCAAGTCATGAAGTATTCTGGAAAAAGAATGATATGGGTGAATCCAATTGTTGTATTTAGACATCTAACTGATTCACTTAAGAATAAGAGGAGAACGACATGAAAATATTTTATATTGTTTTAGGTACCATTGGTTTAGTCTTGGGTGCAATAGGTGCTGTAGTACCTCTAATGCCAGCATTTCCTTTCTTACTACTTGCGGCATATTGCTACGCAAAAAGTTCCAAAAGATTGCATAATTGGTTTATTGAAACAAAACTCTATAAGAATAATTTAGAAAGTTATGTAGAAGATAAGACAATGACAAAGAAAACAAAAATTAAAATCATGATCATTGTAACATTGACAATGATTGTTGGTTTTATCATGATGCACAAAGTTCCAATTGGACAAATCGTTTTATTTATTGTTTGGTTATTCCATTTATTCTACTTTATTTTTAAAATTAAAACACGACCTTCTGAGCAAGCATAAATAGTAGATTTTACTAGATAAAAGAAACATCAAAAAAAGATGTTTTTTTTACAAAAAACAGTTGCAATGGTGGTCAGTGCATGTTATTATAATTTAGCACACGCCTAAATAGCTCAGTTGGTAGAGCAAACGGCTGTTAACCGTTAGGTCACAGGTTCGAGCCCTGTTTTAGGCGCCATTTTTTTTGGCTCGTTGGTGAAGCGGCTTAACACAGCGCCCTTTCACGGCGTCATTCACGGGTTCGAATCCCGTACGAGTCACCATTTAAAATAACAGCCCGCAAGGGCTTTATTTATTGAAAATATACTTCGTAAAGTATATAATAAGTGTGCATGACTCCTTAGCTCAGATGGTAGAGCAACTGACTCTTAATCAGTGGGTCTGGGGTTCGATCCCCCAAGGAGTCACCATTAAAAAATAAGGCTATTTCTACAATATGTTAGAAATAGCCTTTTGTAATGCGGTAAATCGGCGATTCTGTATACGTCCGTAAAATTCGGATATAATATGATGTTTATGAATAAAATTATTGATTTGAAATAAAAAATACAAATTGATTATTGGCAAAAATATTGGCAAACAAGTAAAATTCATTTCCATTATTGGCAAAGATGACTTCAATATATGAGCCTTTATTTTAGTTTCTTAGAAATTTTAGGTTTGTTTAGTTGAACATTATTTTGAGATTCATTCTTCTCATCCATTTGCTTCCTTATTTCAGATAAGATAATATCTGAAATTTGAAAGACAATGTGATCGGGCATTTTACTCGACATCTGATTAATAATTCCTAATGCTCCAGCTCGCAACTTGTTTTTAGTATCTTTATCACTTGTTTTTGTGCTAAACCATGCTGGTTCGAAAATAAGGGCACCAGAAGTCAACCAAAAGTAGTTGACTGAAAGAACATTAGCTATTTTTCTTAGTGTTGTTTCTCTAGGCTTAAATTGACCGTTTTCATATTCGATGATTCTTTTATAAGAAATACCTAATTGATCTGCTAGCTGAGTTTTTGTATAACCATAGTGCAGTCTTGCGAGTTTAATTCGCTCGCCAATTTGAATCGAAGAGTCTTTAACTTCTTTTTCGATTTGTTTCTCTGATTTCATTACTATCACCTCTTAAATAATAATATCCGACAAAGTCGTACATGTAAAGAAAAATAAAAATATTTGACATATCCGATAAAATAGGATATATTACGATTGTATTGTATGTCCGAAATACACGGATAGCGATACAAAAATAAAAGGAAGCCAACTTTCGACGGACGACTTCCTGCAGGGATTGCTCCCAAGGCATTTATATTATCTCATAAATGTCTTTCAAAAGAAAGAGAGGAAGAGAAATGAGCAAATCAAACGAACAAAAGAAATTAACTATTAGTATTGCTGAGATGGCTGAAGAACTAGATATTAGTTACACACAGTCAGCTCGCAAGTATCGAGAAATCAAGAAAAAGTATAACTTGAATGATTCCCAGTTACCTAAAAGTGGAATGATATTCAGGAAGTATTATGAAGACTTCTTTGATATCCATGATGAGGATTATTATTAAGAATGTTATCTAGAAAACAAAGAGCAGACGGTCGATATGCTACAACAATTCTAGTATTCAATCCTATCACAGGAAAAAGTGAAAGAAGATACATATGTGCTAACAATACAAGAGAACTCAATAAAAGAGTTCTCGAGGCAAAAGTCTCTGGATGTTTTACAGATAAAACTTTGTTTAAAGATTATTCAAAACAGTGGTATGAAAGAAATATGATAACCAAAAGTGCTAATACTAAAAGAATGTATGCAACAACACTAAATCATTGTGAGCCACTCAATGATTTGCAAATGAAAAAGATCAACATGTCCCATATTAACGCAATTATGAATGAACTTAAAAATCATCCTAATCAGTCTCAAAAAGTACATATGACTTTAAATTCAATCTTCAAAGAAGCACATCGACTCAATATTGTGAAAGTAAATCCATGTGATTTTATTCCAAAACCAAGTGTAGTAAAGAATGAAAAAAGAGTATTAACTTCTAATGAGATTAAAATATTGAACTCAATAATTCTGACATTAAGAGAGAAATTGTTCATAACACTTGCATGGCATTATGGATTAAGAAAAGGAGAAATTCTAGCTCTTAAAAAATCAGATTTCAACTTTAATGCAATGATGATTAGTATAAATAAATCAATTGAATTCACACAAAATCAAGGCAAAGAAAAAGGTACAAAATCAAAATCATCAATGAGAAAATTACCAATGCAAAATGGAGATGTTGATTACTTAAAGAAAACTTTAGCGAAATGTCCGATGGAAAATCTATTTACTAACGTAGATGATAGAAAACCAATATCAGCACAATCTTACAAAAGAATGTGGGAACAAATTAAAGGTAAAATGAAAAAAGATATTGACGAACGATTCAATCTATTTGGTATTGATAAGAATATCGATATTCAATTCAGAATAGGGTCAAAAGGGAATTACTTCCATCTCGATAAGTGCATCCAAGAATGGAAGGAAGGATATCCAAATCTCATCGCAGTTTTTGTGGATACCTATGGTAAGTTAAGAGATTCAAGTAATGAAAAAGCAAACTACCAAGATGATTATAAACAAACAAGCGAAATCAGAGAGCTTGCAGTAGAGAATAATATCGCTATTATCTTGCTTCATCACTTAGTCAAAGATTGCAGAAAGAATAGTCCATTTGAAGCCTTCTATGGAACCAATGGTATCCCTGCAGCTGCCGATAATATGATGGTACTGTATCGTGAAAATATCATGAGTGATACAGCAGAGTTGATGATAACAGGTAAAAGTATTCCGATGAGAAGTATCACAATTAAGCAAAATGAGAGACTTCTATGGGAAGCTTACGATGAAGAACAAGATGAAAGTTTGGATGTAAATATTGCGAAAGTAATCAACTATATATCCAAAGAAAAGAAGTTTAATGACACAGCCAATGAGTTGTGTAGCAGAATAGGTTTAGTGATTTATCCCAATCAATTATCAACATTACTAAGTAAAAATGTGGAAATATTACGAAAGAATAACATTGTGTTCAGCAAAGGTAGAGGAAAGAAAAGGTGGTTGGAACTAACGCTCGTGGACGACAGTGGCGCCGATGCGCCGATGGAATAGGGATACCCCTAATCGTCGTCACCATCGTCAACAACGACGCCGTGTTGGGCTAAAAAGGGGCTAGTTCAAGAAAATAATTTATTTGAGACAATTAACCTTAAAGTATTAAAAGAACCTTCCATTTGGAAGGGCAAGCATAGCACTCGGCTATACGCCGGCGCAGTCTTGAGTACGGGGGTTCCCCGTGCCCCTGTAAAAATAGGAAAGAGGAAAGATGAAAAATAAAGTAACAGTATTTAAAACAACAGAATCAGACTTTGAAAAGATTTGTGACCTATCATGTGAAGCAGGACTCACGAAAACAGACTTCATTGTACGATCATGTTTGAATAAAAAAGTTATTCGAATAGATGACTTGAAAGAAACGTATATCCAACTAAAAAAAATTGGAAATAACGTGAATCAATTAACAGTACTAGCGAACATGAATAAAGTTGAGGTAGTGAATCTTCAAGAGACACAGAGTGCATTGAACAAGTGTCTGGAAACCTTAGTGGCTTTACAAGAAAGAATACACTAAATGCCCATTGTAGAATACATCCGTGAATCAAAACAAACAGAGAGCGCTGTAGGAGTAGTACTGAAGTATTGTACGCAAAAGAAAAAGTCAATGCACGAGGGAAGGAATTTAGTAACAGGAATTAACTGCCATCCGAGTACTGCCCAGCAGGAGTTCAAGAGAACACGACTAATGCATGGTAAAGATACAGGAGTTCGATTCTACATGACCATTCAGTCATTTGAGAAAGGAGTAAATCTTACTCCTTCTCAAGTTCATGAGATAGGTTGTAAGTTGGTACAAGAATTCTATCCCAACTATGAAGTTGTTGTATCAACCCATGTGGATCGAGAACATGTGCATAATCACTTTGTGATTAATAGTGTAAATATGGAAACAGGAATCAAGCTCCATCAAAACAAACATACGTTAAAAGAGTTGAGACGTGTATCAGATCGAATAGCCCTCGAGTATGGCATTCAACAACCCATCCAACTTCACAAAGAGAAGGGGCTGTCACCACGAGAATATCGAGCTGCTGAAAAAGGGATGAGCTGGAAGTTCAAACTAATGAATGCAATTGATAGATGCATGAATGAAGCGCAAAGCAAAAATGAATTTATTGATAAGATGCAAAAAAGTGGTTATACAGTTAAATATAATGATAACTATAAATATATTACCTATACGTGTCCAAACGGAATGAAATGTAGAGATAATAAATTACATGAAAGGAAATACTTAAAAGAGGTATTAGATTATGAGTTTGAGTTTAGAAGAATTGAAAGAGAAGAACATAGTAGAAACACCACTGACTTTGGAACAAATGAAAATGTACCTGCCACAGTTAAAGCAAGTAATCGAGAAAACGCCTTACGCTGTATCTCTGAGCAAGAGCGAATTCAATCAGTTGTTGAAAGCGGTATCGGATTATCGAGAGATGAGTTTAGAAAACTTTGGCAAACAAAACCAATTAATCGAACTGATGTCAGAGGATCTGATGCAAATTGTTACAAATACGCAGATGGAGGAAGCAATTATCACTATGAATCAAATTATGAGCAAACAAGAGAGTTTAACATTAGCGATGAAAAATCAGATGAATACTTCGTTCCAGTTGATAGAAAACAAAGAACAAATGAAGTTAAAACAAATCATGAAGTGGGTGTGGTGCTTACTATCGGCGCAATTACTGGTCTTATTGATGTTGGTGTGCAACTTGACTCGAATGTAGTAATTAATAAGAGAAAATATAGTGGAAAACATGAAAGAAAGAATAAATATAAGCAAAAGATGAAAGAGCAAAAACTTGGTTAATTGAAAAAGTACGTATTATCCTTTATTATAGATTTGAAATCATTTGAGATGATACTTGGAAATTAATAAAAAGTGTAGATTTATACAATATATTTAGACAAAAAAGACAAGTAAGTATTTGAATTGTCTTTAACTTACTTGTCAATAATATACATATAGAATTGCTATGAATTTACATTGTGATTCTAACTAAGAGTTTGAATGAAGCTCTCCTGCATACATATAACAATTGTATGTTACATTCCCTTGTGTATATGAACTAACCCAGTCGCCTTTATAAACAGCACCAGACCAATATACACCGGAAATATAGTAATTATGTATAGAAACAAGATCAGGAGCAGTTGATCCAGCATAGCAGAATGAATTCTTGTAATTATAATAAATTGGAACTCTAGCCTCTTGACTGCTTTCCGCTAAAGTTGAAAAACCAGATGTAAAGATGTAGAATAATGAAATTGCTAAAATTATTGTTTTCTTTTTCATAAGAATACCTCCATAACTAATAATTTTAATTTTTGTGGCAAGCAATTCTATATGTTAGAAAATTATTCGGAAATTTTGTAAAATGAAATTGATTGATCAAGAGTGGCTCTAATTTCTTCAAGAGAAAAATTTTCAGGTATTGCTAACTCGTCTAAATAACTGTTAGATATAAATATACTATAGTCAGCAATTTCATCTATTTTTTGATAACCTACTAAAGAATCAAAACTAAAGATATTATCTTTTTTTAAAAGGACATATTCCCTCAACTCAATGGACTCATTTTGTACACCAATTTTCGTATACAAATTAATTCTAATTGTAATTAGTCCAGGAATATCTGAAAAGTTACCATTATTTACCTCTTTGAAATAAGTGGGCTGGCTGCAATAATAAGGAAATTCAAGTTTTATCTCAGCGAGCACAGAATTATCAATATTATAGGCGAGATTATCGTTATAATTTAAAGAAGTAATTCCTGTTGCTATTTGATTCTGATTTATATTGGGATCAATGGTGATTTCCTTTTCGTTAAATACACCAAATCCAAATAATGCTATTGCAAGTAATAAATAAATACGTTTCATCTGTATACCTCCTCTACTTAGATTGTATATCGTTAAAATATAAAAGTATAAAAGTGTGATAAGTTATCTACTTTGAGGGATAATTAGGAATAGATATTGATGTATATGCTAAAGAATCTAATATAATATTAAAATTGCCATTTAATGAATTTATATTGGAACGAATATTGTTAATTCCTTTGCCGTGAAATTTTTTATCTTTTTGAATAGGAAAAATATTTTTTGCAATACTATTTGTTATGTTGATATTAATTGAAGAATCATTGATAACAGCAGATAATTCAATAAAACCTTCTACGCCACAATTTTCAAAAGCGTTATCAAGACAATTACAAAGTATTGAATTGAATTTAAGTGCATCAATATTAACGTCAGAAGTAATGTTTGCAGTCGTTTTAAAATCAAATTTTTCAACTATTGACTTATCTTTATAATCATTAATAATCAGGTCAAATAGAGGACATTGAGTAATAACATAATGTGAGTTTAAAACAGGAAGTTCATGCTGTTTCTTAACAATACTTAGTGCTGTAGAAATATCACCAATCTGTAGTAAATCTTCAATATAGCGAAATGAATGTTTTATATCATGTCTAAAATGGATTATTTCATCATTAAGTTCACAAATTCTTTTTTGAGTAATGATTTTATTTTGTAAAATAATTTTTTCGAATTCAACTTCATTTATTCGTTCTTTATGTTGAACTAAATAATGATATAGAATATTAACAATAATAACAATTAATAAAATAAAAATATCTATAATGAGTATATCTATACTTAAAATCCATTGGCCAAAAAGCATTTTAGAAAGCAAGACACATATAAATAGCAAAGTTCCACTTATAATCAATAGTGGTAAAATCTCTAATAGACTAAATTTAATTTTATGTTTATTTCTAAAGTGTGCTAATAATAGATAAGTCAAAAGAATAAAAATGCGACTAATAATAAAAATATTTGCATAATTATTTAACAAGTAAATCAATAAGTTTTTGTAAGTGGTTTGTAAATTGTAATAAGAATAAGTAACTATTTGGCTCATTAAGTTTCCTAAAACCAAGTATAGAACCATAGTATAAAAAATTTCAAAATCACTTTCATCAGATAAATTTATAATAATTGCGTATATTAATATAATAAATGTAACATTTTTAAAATTAAGTTCAAAAATGCTAATCTTGAATAGAAATGCTAAAAATATAAGTGAAAATAAAATACTAATTGTTAAATGTGTTTTATCTTTCTTTCGGAACATTATAAATAAAAATGATAAATAAATCGTGGTGTCAATTATATAGTTCATGTATGTTACCTCCTTGACGAAAAGAAAACATTTAGGTCTAATTTGTGGTTGGGGCTAATTGGTAGTATTAAGCCATTTTTTAGATGGCAAGTATTTTGGTGAACATAATGTATATATTCACTATTTACCAAGTAAGAGTGATGTATTCTAATGAAAATTTTATTATTTAATTCATTTATAATAGATTTCATCGTTTTTCTTACTATTAGATTATAGCTTGGCATGTAAATAGATAGATTGTTGCCATTTGATTCTATCCAGATGATTTCATTATGATTTATTTGATATGTATTGTGATTACAATTTAAAATTATGTAGTTTGATTTTTGTACTGTCTGCAAATACTTTGAGATACATCTTTCAATATCATTTGCTAGATGTGATTTTCTAACAAAATAAAATACATTTAAATCGAATGAGTTAAATACCAAGTCTTCTCGATTTGAAACAAATATGATGAATTTATTTTCATTTTTTTGAAGAATGAATTTAGCTATTTCAAATCCATTATACTTTGGTAAATCTATATCAATGAAATAAACATCTGAATCAGTAATCATTGATAGATTATCTACTGAGTTTACCAATTTAATAATAGGATCAAAATAGTCAGTACAATGTTGCGTGATCTCATTTCGAATATTTTTAAGATCATTGTCTTTGTCGTCAATTATACAAATTGTTACTGACATAATAAAACCACCCTTTCAGTCATATTGTTATATATACATACATATATATTAACTGATTATTCATGAAAATAACAAATATGTGATAAATTAATAGTTTAGAGTGATTTTATTTGAGAAAAACAAATGATTATACAATATGTTAGAAATACCCTTTTGTTATACAGCAAATCGATAATTATTGATTTGAAATAAAAAGCAAAAGATATAAGAGTGAGAGATATAAAAAAAGAAGCTATTACGCTTATAGATGATTGATCTCAATCATCTATTTCGTAACAGCATCAATACTTATTTATTAGTGAATATTACAGTTCCTGTATACTTCTCTTTTATTTCTGATGCAATAGATTTTTCTTCGTCAGAGTCAAAAATATCGTAGTCATAAAAATCCACGAGATTATGTTCCATAACATAGTATCCATTTTCTTCATAAATGATATCTGATCCTTCAATTTTATTTGTAACTATCCAATAATCTTCAATCCATATCGAAAATGGCTTTTCTGTATAAACTAGTATTCTTGCTACGGTTCCCTTAGTTTCGGTGTTTAGTGCAGGATTGAATACAACAATAATATCTTCAGGTAGCGGATCTTTAACATAATAATGTAGTTTCCCTTCAAATAGAGATTCTTCTTTGTATAAGGTTAAATCTATATCGCTTACAACTTCTTCTGGTATATTTGTTGGGTCAATAGACGGTTCTGTACTAGACATTAATGTTGGAGCGGTTGACGATACAACAGTGGGCTCACTTGAAGTAGAACACCCAGAAAGGAGTAATAGACATACTATAAAATAGATATACTTTTTCATTAGTTTCCGTAGTTATGTAAAGATACTATATAATAGTGATCCATGTACTGGTTTATCTCATTTTTATTTGCACCACCAGGATTGTGTAGATAGTAATAAGTAGTATATCCAGTTCCATCATCGTTCCAATACATTTCGTAACCATAGTTAACAACGAAGTGAGTTAGTGCTTCACAATTTGCTTCATGTCCAGAAACACATTTAAGAGACACAATCGGTGAGTAACCTTTTTGTACCCTTTCTTGCATTTTAAGTTTAGCAGTACTTTCATAATAATTTGGTGCAAAGTCATCTTTTTGATATGACAAACTTAAGCGATTAGCAGCAGTAATCCAGTTTAATAAACATCCGTTGAATGCTCCTTTACCTAAAAATATATTTAGTTCAGGTGGATTGTAATATTTTCCATAGCGACTTACTACAGAAGCTAAAGCTGTCAAAGCACATCCACTTGTAGCAATACTATCAGAGCAGTTATCTGCCCCATAATAATTATTAGGATAATCACCTTGTTTATAGTATGAAAGACCATCAGTGGTCCAACGTGAATCTACTATATATCCACGTGATAAATGATGTTCAGTGAATGTGTATGGTAGATTTGAAGGTCTTGGTTCAACACGATAAGTTGTGTCTATGGTGAAATCGTCAGGCACGTTTGTACCAGGTGGATCATTTGGTGTAAAACCAGGATCTTCGCCAGTTCCATCAAGTGCAAATACATTGCCACTAAATGAGATAGCAAACAAACAACAAGTAACAATGCCAATCAAAATTTTTTTCATTTCATTTCTCCTTTTCTATTTTAATTAAGCATATTAATGATTATTGAATTATCTCCATTCTCATACCTGTTTGGCAAGCGAATCAACCACCTTTCTTGTTAGTACTTATAATTAAATTATAAACTATATTTCAAGTGAAAAATGTTTTAGAGTGAGCATAACAAAAGGTCACTTAAGCGACCTTTTGTTATGGGAATTTATAACTTAGAATTAAATAATTCTCTTAAATAATAATTAGCTTGCTTATATTCGCGATTTAAAATAAAGTAATCAACCAAGTACGAATTTAAAAGTGAGACAATTGTAATATCAAATGAATTCTTTGCTTGTTTATAGCTGGTGATTAGTAGTTGTTCAAAATCGTCTGAATATTGACTTGTTATCTTGCACTTTAATATGAAAATAATTTGCCTTTCTATATTATTGTTTGATTTTTTCAAAAACTCATTAATTAGTGATAAGGCATCAGAAGTATTCTTTAGAGCCGCGTTAATTAAGATTGAATTGAAGTAATAACTAAATCTTTTATGTGTACATTTTGAAATCATAAGTTTTGCCTTATCGTATTCTTTAATGCTGTAGTATGCCCAAGAGAGATTTGAAAATACAATTGACTTATCTTCTACTGCATCATTATCTATCAATTTTTTATACATTCCTATTGCTTTATCGTAAGCTTGATCAAGCATGAAGATGTTAGCAATATGAAATTTAGTATAGAATAGTCTTTTATAATTTAATTCAGTGCTAAACTGATTGAAAGCTTTCGTGGAGAATGAGAATGCTAAACATAAATGATTACAACGATATTGAAAGACACTAATATGGTAGTATAACATACTCGTCGACTCATTGAATACTCCACAAGCGATTGCTTTATCAAAATATATTTTTGCTTTTGATACATTACTGTACATAAAATCAAATCCTAAATAATCATAAATAATCTGTTGATGATTTGGTGAAAAGGAATGAACTAGTGATAATATTTCAGCTAAGAATGTTTCTTTTTCTTGTTGGTTTTCTTCGGGGTAAGTAACATAATAAATAAGTTGTATAATCATGTATTTAGCGAATAGTGGAGAATACTTGTAATCAGCTAGTTGAAAGAGTAATTCTGAAATATTCTTCTTTTTATCTTTTATATATATGAAGTCTAAATAAGCATAATCAAGTTTATTTTCATGTGCTTGGCATTCACTAATACCATAATAAGGCAAATGAAAATAAGCCATTATCTTTTTGTAGATTGAATCATCTACTAAAACTCCGTTTTCAATTCTAGAAATATAGCTTCTTGAAAAATTTACTTTTTTTGCTAGTTGTTGCGCTGTTAAATTGTTTTTTAGTCTTTCGCGTTTAACAAGCACTCCTAATGCAACCCCATAATTTTCCATAGCTTTCACCTCTACATTAATGGTATCACACTATCAAATGATTGAGTGTTATAAATAGACAGTAATTTAATGTGCTTAAAGATGAATTAATTATTTAAATCTATAACACAAACTAAATCTTAATTATTGCTAAATAAAGTATAATATATATAAGAAGGGAGACTGAAGAATGAAAAAAATAATGAAGACCATTCTCAACTGTTCAATTATTTTGATGCTAGTACTTGGAAGTCATAATCAGATTATTGTAAATACAAGTAATAATATAAAACCTTGTATTTATGATGTTAACACTGGTAAGTTGTCAAAAGATAGTCCGATTCCCTGTACTTCAAAATTTAGAATGATTGATGATGGACCAGTATGATGGAGCTATGAATAGGAGTGGGTTTATACAACCCACTTTTATATGTATGTAGTTTATAGAAAAATGATTTAACTGAAGAATTGAATTATTTTTTCATTATATCAACTATTAATTATTGGCAAGAATGAGAAATTTGTTGATATTTCTTTGATTATTAATAGATTTTTTTATCTCTTAATCAGTGGGTCTGGGGTTCGATCCCCCAAGGAGTCACCATTAAAAAATAAGTGGTATAAATAGCCACTTTTTTTTGTTGTCTAAAGTAAAAATGGCACCACTTTGGTACCATTTATTTATTTTCTAATATTGCGATAAGTTCATCTTCACTTCTTTTCATTAGATGTGTGTATACTCGCAATGTCATTGATATATCACTGTGTCCTAGGCGTTTTGATACTGCTACTATGTTTGCCACCTGCATTGATTAAGTTTGTTGCGTGAGAATGTCTTAAATCGTGTATACGTATCTTTTTAACTCCTGAGGTTTTTATTCCATTATCGAAGATTCGTTGTATTGTTGTATTTGATAATGGTTCATCATCAACAAACAAACCCAAGGCGCTTTTAATAAACGAGGGCAAGGTTCAAGCTAATAAAGCTTACAGGTTTGATTGCAACCACGTTTAATACTTGGATAGGTACGAGCATGCGTACATAAGGTATCATTGTCATTGAAGACCCATTTACGATAACAATTGATTTTTAATTCTCGAGAAATAGAGGAAGGTGATTTACCTAAAATCATTCCAATCTTACACATACTATAATTCTTAGAAACAAAAGATAATAGTTTAAGACGATCATCATAGGTTAAATGTTTATTTGTGCCAGTCATAAAATGACCTCCTTTCAAGACCATCACAAATCATCTCTCATTTCCATTATATTTCATTCATGCTTTCTTTCACTGTCCAATTTAACTTGATAATCTACGCTTAGTGGCTATATGATTGATTTTTTAGATGAATGTGGTAAATTTAAAGATAAGGTTAGTTTTGAAAATGTATATTATATATAAATTTGACAAAGAATTAAGAGGTATATTATTCGAAATAATAAGTGATGTTGAAGTATATTTGAAAACACAAATTTCCTATAGTTTTTCATTAAAATATGGTGGAATGGGATATAGGAACTTAGATAATTACAGCAACTATGGTGACAGCTTAAGGATTCTTAAAAAAATGAATGATATAGCAGAAAAAACGATAAAAATCTAATTGTTGCACATCATAGGAATAAATATGATGGTGAAATACCGCTATGGGCAATGGTGAAATAATGTCATTTGGAGATATATCCAGATTTTATTCTGTTTTAAAGTTAAAAGATAAAAAGATAGATGGTTATTCAAATATTAGTCCTTTAGACTTGAATCGCCTTTATCATAGTGCGGCATATCTTAGAAATCTATGTTGCCACTTCACTCGTTTATATTAGTTTTAAGCACACCATCAAACCAGCCATAGTTAATGAAAATTTTTTGAATGGAGAACCTGTCGATAATTCCACTACATTCTATTTCATTTACATACTCATGTTACTCAATCCAAATAAAAAATTAGGCGAGAGAGTTGTATTTAAATTAGGGGAATCTATGAAGAAGAATGGTGCCTGTGTTCCAAACGAATATGACTTTTCAACCAGGTGGGAAAAAATATTGCATAATGCAAATGGATACTGTATAAAGTAATCATAGAATTAAAAAAATATGGCACCATAAAAATAAAAAGTATGAAATTATATGTTGAGCTATAGTGAAGAACTAATGCTTTTTATTAACTATAGAGAAGCAAAATGAATACATTTTTTACCAACCCAAGGACTTACCATTATAAATTGAGTGTTTTAAATAACCGCTTTTTATATACTCAATACGAAAGGAAGTATTAGGCTAGAACTATTTATTTAGCAAATATTAGAATAAACTCTACTTGACTTTCTTTTGTCACTGTCACATGAATTAATATTATCAAAAGTTCTGATTTTTTGTTGTAAATTTGTAAAAATGACATGCTAATGGATTTTCATATTAAAACAAGATCTTTCATAATTAAGAAAAATTAAACTAATGTTTTATTTAAATCATTTAGGATAAATCTTATATTTTCAAAATGAGGTAGTAGAACATATGCATTTAAAGTTATTTTAAGTATTATAGGAGATTATAATTATGGAAAAGATCTTGTAATTTACTGTAATTCATGATCTAATAAACGAGGGTGACGAACTGGATATGAATGAAATAGAAATTATTCCTGAAGTTAACAGTGTAGGGGAATTCAGTGAAATAACAGGTGATTTTGGAGATCCTTTAGAAGTGACAAGAGAAGGTATTTCCAATGCTTATGATCATGGAGCGACGGAGATTTCATTAATATTTCAGATGACTGAAGACATTTTTACAATTGAAATAATAGACAATGGCAGTGGAATGTCTGAAAAAATGTTAAAAGAAAATTTTTGGAGCTTAGGTAATTCTTCTTCTAAAGAAAATAAGGAGAAGATTGGAGAAAAAGGACATGGTACAAAAATTTACTTAAGGTCTGAGAAAATTGAAATATGGACATCAACAGGTGAGGAACATTATTACTCTTACTGCGATAAACCTTATGATGCCTTAAAACGAGGAAAACTTCATGCACCTAAGTTCAAGAGTTTACACGAATGTGAACGAGGAACACGAATTAAACTCACAAATTATTCTAGAGATTATTCGAAGTATTCGCATGAAATTGTGAAAGATTATATTTATTGGTTTACTAAGCATGGATCTGTTGAAAAAGAATTTGGGAAACTTGAATTAAGTAGTTGTATCATAAAGTTAAAAGGGTTAGATCGGGATAAATATGAGAAACTTGAATTTGGTCATAGATTTCCGAAAGTCAATGATAATATTAATGAATTATTTGAGTTGCATGACGTTGATGCTTGTGATTATTTTGTTAAGAAATATGAGAAAAGTGATTGCTTGGAAAAGTATCCCTATTTTAAATACGAAGTTGTGATCTATGTTGAAGGAGATTCTGCTAAAAAAAATTACAATCCGATGCTTGGGGCCAAGAAAACCCAAAAAGGAAGATATAAAGTTTCGGATAGATACGGAATCTATTTGTGTAAAGACTATATTCCCGTGCAGCGAGTGAATGAGTGGATTTCTAACTTTGGAACCGGATCAAATTCGTTTGTAATGATTCATGGATTTGTAAATTCACAGCATTTTAAACTTACTGCAAATAGAGGATCAATAACAAATACTTCGGTTGAGGAATTGAATGCATTAGAAGAAGAAATTAAAGAATTTATTCAAGAAATTAATATAGATCTCTATAAAAATAATTGTTTAGATGCATTGAAATCATGGCAAAATGAAAAGAGAACTATGGAGGTGGAAAGAGAAGAATTTAATGCAAGAAAAAGACGGATAGAAGAAAAAAAGAAAATAACATTCTGTGGATGTTCATTTTATGAACCTAATAATGAGCAAGAAACATATGCGATTTTTGTTTCACTCTATACTTTGAAAAGAGAATATTTTAATTTCGAGCCAATTGATTATAATACGTATAAAGGGATAGATATTTTAGCTAGAAAAAATAGTGATCAACCTTTAAAAGATTGTGAGTATTTTTATGTAGAATTAAAGTATAAATTAAAAAAAGATTGCTTTAATCATTCTTTTGAAAATGTAGATACTATTATATGCTGGGATCTTATGAATGATATAAAGGACGGCACAAAAATGACTTCAGCGGTTGAACAAGAAACAGGTTATATTTTTAAAATTGTAAATAGTGGAGAAGATAAAAAATATTATATAGATAACGACTCTAAAAAATCTAAGATAGAAGTAATAAAACTAAAAGATATTATTGAGAAACTTACTAATGTCTGAAGTTAATATTAATTTTATAATACTTAATGATAATTCGGATACATATTTAGTATAAAAGCGGATGGGATTATAATATGAATTTTGAATATATTGATTCAAAGAGTTCTCTCGTAATTAATGATTTTTGTTGTTAATTTGATGATGTTAAAATGATAATCCAAACAACACTATATTTAAAGTTTTTATCACATTGTGATTGTTTTGTGCATGTGGTAATTGTGAGGTTTATTTTAAAGATTTTTACTTTTGTCATTGAGCTAAATGAAATGTATGAATTCAATCTTAAAGAGGTATTGTTCAAAAATTCATTTTACGGTACTGAAATTCATTTTAAATTAGTAGGTTAGGAAAATTGATATTAATGGTGAGATCTTTGCTAGTTATTTTTCACATTCTTTTAAATTTACATTTCAAACTGATTGAACAGTTTGAAAACAATTTAGTAAAGACCTAAAACAGTTAGTGGGGTATTATAAAATTGATTAAAAACATCTTGCAAAACTGTGGATATTTTTAAAGTAAGTAAAATAAATGTTTTTTATGGTATGACAGGCATATGCTAGTAATCTGTGGTGAAAGTGCACATAGAGTGAAGTTGCCAAAGCAGAGAGAATTTCAAAACGATTTAAGGTTATTATCGTAATTCGGGGACATTTCTATTAATGATTAACTGTAGTTTGTATAATATCTATTAGGTATAAGATGATGTATGCAAAATTATATTTTATGATATAATATCATCGTAAGTAACAAGAAGTATAGGGTTCGCAACTCATACCCCTATTCACACCATTAGTAAATGAAGCAACGATCATAATAGATTGTTGCTTTTTTTGGCTTCAATTATGTATTGAGATAATTCATACATAATTGGCTTTATTAACTTATTCTTAGCTATTAAGTGACTTATAATTATTAAATGAGAAATGATTGAAAGAGTGAAATCCACGTGTTTTATAAAAAAGCGTATTATAATGAAATTAACCAAGTAGTGACAAATATTATTACCAAGATTTAAATCTTGATATGACCCGCTTTGTCAAAACCAACTTGTATTGAAAGGAAAAAATTATGTTAAGACAAGATTTTACTATGGAAACATCGATGGAAGGCATGCTAAAACGCCATGCTCTTTCTGGAATTATTGCTGCTATCCTTATGATAGCTGTTGGCGTTTTATTATTTATTAATCCTCTTGCAGTGAGTATTGGTGCAGGAATATTAATTGCAATTGGAATCGGGATTGAAGGAATATATATTTTAGTTCGTTACTTTAGTTCGAAAAGTAGAAGTGCATGGGATTTAGTATTAGCGATTATTAATATTTTATTTGCTGGTTGGATTCTTACTCTATGGATGGGGGATTCGAAAGCATTAACAGTAGGAGTTATTCTTAATTTCTTGGCTATGATATTCGCAATAGTATTGCTTATGTCAGGATTTAATAAACTGAATTTCGCATCATCATTGAAAATGGCTGGAGAATACAAAACTGGAATGATTACTTTCAGTGGCTGGCTAAATATTATCCTTGCATTCTTCTTTATTATTAGTCCATTTGTGACTACGTTGACATTTGAGTGGATGTCGGGAATTTATTTAATAGTAAGTGGTATTATATTATTGATTGAAGCAATAGCGCTTATGATAGCGAAGGGATAAATCAAACAAGTGACGCAAGTCACTTTTTATTTCTTTGAAAATGGAAAGATAAATTACCAAAATGCAATTATCTATGCATAAGTACAGTGATATTTATTTCTTATTTGTAATGAGTCATTTTATAGAATATAATAGTAAAAACTTATTTAAGTTAATGAGAATGTAAAATGGGGTATAAGCATGGATAGAAAATTAAAGGGCAAAGAGTATTTTTATATTAGTTCAATGTTGTTTGGATTATTCTTTGGAGCAGGAAATTTGATTTTTCCTGTTCACATGGGACAAGAGGCAGGTGGGAATGTCTTCTTGGCAAATATTGGTTTTTTAATTACAGGGGTTGGATTGCCTTTCTTAGGAATCATAGCGATGGGGATATCACGAAGTGAAGGATTATTTGACATGGCGAGTAGAGTAGGTAAAAAGTATGCATATATTTTTACAATTCTTTTATATCTTGTTATTGGTCCTTTCTTTGCATTACCACGTCTTGCGACAACATCGTTTGAAATTGGTATTGCTCCTTTTCTTGATGCTTCAAATATAAGCGTTGTTCTAGCAATATTTAGCATTGTATTTTTTGTGGTTGCTTGTTTTTATGCAAGAAAGCCATCTAAACTGCTTGTCTATGTAGGTAAAGTTCTAAATCCATTATTTTTGATTTTACTTTTTATTCTCTTTGCGATTGCGTTTACAAATCCAATGGGTTCAATAAATGATATGGCAGTACAAACTAGTTATCAAACTCAACCTTTCTTTACAGGTTTTATTCAAGGGTATAATACTTTGGATGCTTTAGCTAGTTTAGCATTTGGCATTATTGTTATTACAACACTTAGAAGTAAGGGTGTAAATGAACCTAAGAATATAGCGATGGATACTGTTAAATCGGGTATCTTAACAATTATTTTAATGGGACTAATCTATAGTCTATTAGCATATATGGGTGCAATGAGTGTAGGTCAACTGGAAGTAAGTGCAAATGGGGGAATTGCGTTAGCACAAATAACTCATTATTACTTAGGAAATTTCGGTAGTATTGTTGTAGCAGCAATAGTTATCGTAGCTTGTTTAAAAACAGCAATTGGTTTAATATCATCTTTCTCTGAAACATTTGTTGGGTTGTTTCCAAAAGGTAAATACTTAGTATTTGCAATTACAGTTAGTGCGATGGCATGTTTATTTGCAAATGTTGGTTTAACAAAAATTATCGAGTTTTCAATTCCTGTTTTAATGTTCTTATATCCTCTTGCGATGACATTAATTTTATTATCGATTTTTGGATCATTCTTTAATCACGATAAAATTGTATATCAGATGACAACAGGTTTTACATTAATTGCAGCAATCATGGATGGCTTAAACGCTTGCCCACCATTTATCCGCGATTCTTCGTTGGTTCAAAAAAGCATTTCTATTGGTAGTAATTTACCATTCTTTGGTATCGGTATGGGGTGGGTAATCCCTGCGTGCCTTGGATTTATTCTTGGAATCATATTAATGATAATGAAAAAAGGAAAAACTAATAAAGCAGAAAACTAAAAAATGAATGTAGTTTTAGCTAGTATAAGATTAATTAAGTGTTATCTATCATATGGTGATAATAAAATAAAAGAGTATAGACAATAAATTAATGGAGGAGAGTATTTATTTGCTGAAATGATAAAACAAATAAATAGAAAATGAAGTATTATGTCGATTGAGAATGTGAAAGCTTATTTTAAACAGTTCAATATGGAAGAAAAAATAATAGAGTTTCCTATTTCAAGTGAAACAGTAGAGTTGGCAGCGATAGCGTTGAATGTTGAACCTGCAAGAATTGCGAAGACAATGGCATTCCTTGTTAGTGATAGGCCTATACTTATAGTAAGTGCAGGAGATGCAAAAATTGATAATCGTAAGTACATGGACTGCTTTCATACAAAAGCAAAAATGATTAAAGCTGAGGATGTTGAAATACTTGTAGGTCATGCAGTTGGGGGAGTATGTCCTTTTGCAATTAAGGAAAACATCGTGGTATATCTAGATGATTCTCTTAAACGATTCAAAACTGTTTTTCCAGGATGTGGTAGTGGAAATAGTACAATTGAATTAACAATAGATGAGCTAGAAAGATTCTCAAACTTTAATTGTTGGATAGATGTATGCAAGGGTTGGAGAAATGATAGTAACGAATCATTCTAATGAATTTAATATGATATACTGTAAGTACAACTTGGAGGTAATGAGATGATTAAGTCTGATGCTGTCAAAGAAACTCTTGAATTCGCAATTTTATTCTTAACTGCTCTTTCGGAAATACTTCTACTCATGTTTTATTCAATTTTTGATAATAAACTTCTTATTAATATTTTGATTGTAATCATTCCAGTAATTTTCTGTACGTTATTTTATCTTAGATATAGAAAAACTCACTATCAACAAATATATTCAAAAGAAGAGTTAAAAAAACAAAATCGTGGCTAGCAATGCTAAACACGATTTTTTATTTGGATTAAAATTTTTCTTGGAGTCTTGATAAGAAGATTTCTGTTGGTTTTGAGAAGATTTGGTATTTTTTCCAGACGATATGCATACCAATTTCTAGTGATGGTGATAATGGTTTAAAACATAATTCGCTATCTCCAGAAGTATTAACTAAATGATCAAGCGTAATCGCATGCCCCATTCGTTCTTGAACCATGAGAGAGGCATTGTAAATTAGATTATATGTTGCGGTAACATTTAACTTAGTTATATCTCTTTTAAGCCATGTGGGTATACCATATTGCTTAACAGATTGTCTTGATAAAAGAAGGGGTTCATTCCATAAATCTTGTGGGTGAATCTCTTTTTTCTTTGCAAGGGTAGAATCTTTTCTTGTAAGTACACCCCAAGTATCTTTACAAGGTAATTCAATTGAATCATATTTTGCTGTATCAATTTCGCCGAGTAATATTGCAAAATCATATAAGCCACGATTGAGTTTCTCGATAATATCAACTGAATCTCCACTTACAATATGAAAATGGATATTGGGATATATTTCTTGAATTTCTTTTGCTGTCATTGCAATTAGTTGCATAGCATGGGTTTCACCAGTACCAATATAAATATCTCCGCTAATGTAATCATCTGATACTTGGATTTCGTTTTCTGTTTTTCTCACTAAATCCAAAATTTCTTCGGCACGCTTACGTAAAATCATACCTTCTTCAGTTAATGAGATTTTGCGATTGCCTCGAACTATAAGTTGTTTTCCAAGTTCATCTTCCATGTCTTTTAATTGTCTTGAAAGTGTTGGTTGTGATAAGTGCAATGATTCAGCAGCACCAGAAATACTTTGTTCGCGTGCTACTGCTAAGAAATATTCTAATACGCGTAGTTCCATAGGATACCCTCTCTTATAGTTCTATTGTACTATACCTGTCAAGCATAGTTGGCTATTTGATATAAGTATTTGTTATTACATTATCGGGGTGTTAAGATTCTCAGTGTAATAAAGAAATGGGGATGATCAAGTGAAAAATAATAATTCTAAAGAAGCAATAGAACAGAATTTAAAAGATGCTGGTTGTGATTGTGATACGATAACGTGTTTTATGAATTGTAATGAAAAAGGTTATAAAGATGAACAAAAATATTTACTGGCAAAGCATAGAAAAAAATTATTAGAGCAAGTGCATGAAAGTCAAAAATGTATCGATTGTTTAGATTATTTAGTATATCAAATTGATAACAAAATCAAAGGAGAGAAAAAATGAAAAGGAAGTTTTTAGTATTAATTTTATTTGTATTTATGATTGTTGGATGTACAGCAAAACAAAGCAATGACATGGATTTATTAAGACAAATTCAAGAAAAAGGTGAACTAGTAATTGCGACAGAAGGCACATGGGCACCTTGGACATATCATAACCAAGATGATCAATTAGTTGGATTTGATGTTGAATTAGGAAAATTAATTGCAGATAAATTAGGTGTAGAAGCAGTGTTCGTTGAGGCAGAGTGGGATAGCTTATTTGCGGGATTAGATGCTGGTCGTTACGATTTAGTAATTAATGGCGTAGAGATTACAGATGAAAGAAAAGAGAAATATGACTTTACAGAACCTTATGCATATATAAAAACGGCAATTATAGTAGAAAATAGCAATGATAGTATTCATTCTTTTGAAGATTTAGAAGGTAAACAAACTGCGAATACTCTAGCTAGTACTTATGCAACTTTAGCTGAGAGTTATGGTGCAAATCCAACAGGTGTTGATGATTTAAGTCAAACAATGGAACTTGTATTATCGGGTAGAGTTGATGCTACATTGAATGCTGAAGTATCTTACTATGACTACATAAAAGAGCACCCCAATGCAAGTATTAAAATTGCTGCATTAACGACTGATGCATCATTTGTTTCAATACCACTAAGAAAAAATGAGAATACAGAATCATTAATGAATGAGATTAATAAAATCATTATGGAACTTAAAGAATCAGGAGAGCTAAGTGAACTATCAAATCAATACTTTGGTGTTGATTTAGTAAATCAATAGGCAAAGCTAATGAATGAAAGATTAATAGAAATTCTTATAGATTCATTTTGGAAGATAGTCGTACCTGGTTTAACGATGACAATACCACTTACAATCATTTCGTTTTCAATCGCAATACTACTTGCGTTATTCATTGCAATGATGCAAATGACAAATAATAAAATCTTAAATCAGATTGCAAGATTTTATGTATGGATTATTAGAGGAACACCTCTGCTAGTACAACTTTATGTTATCTTTTATGGTCTACCTAACCTGGGAATATTAATTGATCCATTTCCAGCAGCGGTAATTGTATTTGCATTAAATACGGGTGCTTATGATTCTGAAACAATTCGAGCGGCAATTGAAGCAATACCTAAAGGACAACTAGAGGCAGGTTATTGTGTGGGCATGACAACTCCTCAAATTATGATACGCATTGTTTTGCCACAAGCTTTACGCATAGCATTTCCATCTTTGAGTAATTCATTAATCAGTCTAGTTAAAGATACATCTCTTGCATCAAATATAACAATCCTTGAGATGTTAATGGCAACACAGAGAATTATTGCAAGAACTTATGAACCTTTTGCTTTGTATTGTGAAGTGGGATTAATCTATTTAATCATCTGTACAGTACTAACAAAACTACAACATAAATTGGAATCAACTTTCAAATTAGAATACTAGGTGAAGAAATGTTGAAAATAAAGAATTTAAGAAAAACATTTGGTAATAATACGATATTAAAAAGCATTGATTTAGATGTAAATAAAAAAGATGTGGTGATGATAATTGGACCAAGTGGATCTGGCAAAACAACATTATTACGATGTATTAATTTGTTGGCCCATGCAGATAGCGGAATTTTAAACTTTGATGATGAAGTGTATGAACTTGATAAAGTAACGAAGAAAGATAGTTTGAAAATAAGAAAAAGAACGGGATTTGTTTTCCAAAGCTTTAATTTATTTAGAAATAAAACTGCATTACAAAATGTGACTGAAGGACTCATAGTAGCAAGAAAAATGTCGAAAGAGAAAGCGAATGAAATAGGAAAAGAATCTTTGGATAAAGTTGGATTATCACAAAGATATGATTATTACCCGCATGAGTTATCGGGTGGTCAGCAACAAAGAGTCGCTATAGCACGTGCTATAGCGACAAAACCTGAACTTATTTTGTTTGATGAACCTACTTCAGCGCTTGATCCAGAACTTACTCATGAAGTATTATCGGTAATACAAGATTTAGCAGCAGAGGGAATGACGATGATCATTGTGACGCACGAAATGGAATTTGCTAAGAAGATTGGAACTAAAATTGTATTTATGGATCAAGGAGAGATTATTGAAGCAAATGATGTAACAACATTTTTCAATCATCCAAAAGAAAATAGAACTAAACAGTTTCTTCAATCAATTAATCAAAATAAAACCGTGTAGGATTAGTACACGGTTTAGTTTATTTCCATAAATCAAAAGGATATAGGCCAGCATCTTTGCATTCTTGAAGTTTAGCAACAACACCAGGTTTATCTTCTTTATAAGTAACACCAAACCAAAGATCTTTGCTACTCATAATCTTAACTTTACATTTACCTTCTTCAATTAGTTGTCCAACTGCTGTAGGTAGTACATGTTCGCATTTCATTGGATTTTCTTCTAATCCCTTTTTAATGAAGTTTTCAAAAATTGGCTTACAATCTTCAATCATTTTAGGTGTAAATCCCCAGAAATTCATTGAAACAACTGCGTCATCAGATAGAGGTTTCCATTCACCATTTTCTTCGAATACTGGTTTACCATCTTGTCTAGCAATTTTTTGAATTTCAACAATCTTTGTTAAGTAGCCATCTGTATTTTCGCATAGACCACGTGTTACAGTTCCGTTATCAGTTAAGGTATTGTTGCACAAGTAACCAACCATACCATAGTTATCATCACTTACTTCATTAGCTAAGAAGTCGTAGATTACTTTGAATGCATCTTTACCATAATAATCATCTGCATTGCAAATTGCGAAAGGTGCATCTAAGTTTTTAAGTGCTAATAAAGCATGAGTAGTACCCCAAGGTTTTTCTCTACCTTCAGGTACTTTAATCCCTTCAGGTACATCATTAATATCTTGATATGCAAATTCTACTTCCATATGTTTTGAAACTTTATCTGTTAGACATTGTTTGAAAGCTTCTTCATGTTCTTTACGAATAATTAAGACAACTTTCTCGAATCCTGCTTCATGAGCATCATAAATAGAGAAGTCAATAATAGATTCACCATTATTTCCTACTGTATCAATTTGTTTAAGTCCGCCATAACGGCTTCCCATTCCCGCAGCTAAAATTACTAAAACTGGTTTTTTCATTTCATTTCTCCTTCAAATATTGTTAAAATTATTATACCATGCTTATAATAGATTAGAGGATGAAATATGAAAAAGTGTAACTTAATTCTAGCAAGTCAATCACCAAGAAGAAAAGAACTCATGGAAGTTATTGGGCTTCCTTTTACCATTGAGGTTGCAGATATTGATGAAACAATGGATTTGAATGGAGATTTAGTAGAAGAAATCAAACATTTAGCTTATCGTAAAGCAAAAGTTATTGCGGATAAACACGATGATACGGTAGTTGTTGGCGCAGATACAATTGTTGTTTACAATAATAAAGTACTGGGTAAACCGAAAAATGAGGAGGATGCCTTCGCGATGTTAAAACTTCTTTCAGGGAATACCCACAAGGTATTAACTGGTGTGTGCATCATGGACCATGAAAAAGTAAATAAATATTGTTCAATTAGCGAGGTTACTTTCAACAATTTAAGTGATGAAGAAATCAAAAAGTATATCGCAACCAAAGAACCAATGGATAAAGCGGGGGCATATGGTATACAAGGCTTTGGTGGCTGCTTTGTTAGTGAAATAAAAGGTGATTATTATACAATCATGGGATTACCATTATCATTAGTTTATCAAGAATTAATGAAGATATTTTCTTGATATTTACTAGCTATTTAGTTATTATAGAATAGCGCCGCCTTGGTATAGTGGTAACACACATCCATGGTAAGGATGAGCGGGCAGTTCAATTCTGCCAGGCGGCACCATTTAAATTAAACGAACCTGTGTCAAATGCACAGGTTTTTGTGTGCTTATCTTTAATAGTTATAGGGAATTATCGCTCTTTTACTAATAAATAGGTAGGAGGATATAGGGAGGAAACTAAATAATATAGTTAGTTTTGAAGATGGAGAATTAGAAATTAGAGTTAAGGTAGACAAAATAAACGATACTGTTTGGTTGCTTTACAGATAATATTGGATTACACTTGAAAAATATTTTTAAATGTTGTGGGCTTAACAGAAATTCAGTTACCGAGAATTCCTTGTCAACTGCTAGTGATGGTAGACGATATAATGTTAAAGTCTACAATTTGGATGCAATAATATCCATAGGTTATAGAGTTAACTCAGTGAAAGGAGTTAAATTTAGGCAATGGTCAACAAAAGTACTTAAAGAATACACGTTAAAAGGATTAGTTTGATACGTATGTCTTTTAGTATTTAGTAGACTTTTCTAGTTTATTAGTAAGAAGTTCTCGTGCGGTTAAACAAATAAAAATATCCAGTAGGATATTTTTTGATTGTTTTTATGAGCATTATGATCATTTTTCTATTCAAGAATCTTATCAGAAACAGTTACTGTAATTGCGATACCGGTATTACAATCACTATCTCTAAAATCATCCATGTTATTTGTAGATTCAATTGTGTTTTTATCAGTTCCAGTTTTCACAAAAATAGTAGTTTCTTTATTTAGTTCTAAAGGTATTTCATTACTAAGAGCAGTTGCTTGGGTAGAGATAGAATCTTTGAAGTCTGTATCAAGAGAAGGTGTAGAATATTTACTATGTCCATCTTTGTCAATTGTAATTAATTCGAAGCTATTCTCTGTTATTCGAATTGCGATTCGACCTTCTTTACAGTTTAAATCACCTGAAATATTTCCACTTTCCACCCATTGATTTTCTTGATATATCCAAAGTTGTATAGTGATAGATTTCACCTTGTCATTAACAGAGAGATCATAAAAGTAAATGTTATCATCAAATAAATCCAAAATTTCATTTGTTTCTTTAGAAAGTTGACTAGGTTTTAACGACATACTGTTTTTTTGGGTAGTTGTACATGAGGTAAGTGTTAATGTAAGTAATAATAAGAAAATCATAGAATATTTTTTCATTAAATTGCTCTCCCTAAATAGTGTTTTATTTGTATAACATAACACAAAGAAATGGATGAATCAACAGTGCACTATTGTTTTGTATAAATGATAAATAAAACTAAAAAAACAAGTGAAAAATGAAAAGAAATAGAAGATGAATTTAATGGAAAATAAATTCATTTTCTTTTTGTTTTTAATTCAATATTCTTTTGATTTTAAAAAGAAAAACTAAGTTTTTACTTTAATGTTCTATTAATTTTTCTTAATATTTTGTTTAAACTTTATGTGATTTTAAAATTTATTTATTGGTAAAAAATAAAACCAGTACAATGTGTTAATAGTTTTTAAATAGCATGAATAAAGGACATGTAAATAATTTTTTATAACTAAACTTATAGAGTAATGTTAATGGATACTTTTGAGTAAATCACATTAATTGACCATATAAATATCGAGTGTTATTGTGAATTTATCGATAGAGAAGGATTGAAATTTGATTGCGATAAAGCAAATGTTTATTCGTTTCAACAACTCTCTACTGACCATAATAATCGTTATCTTGTTCAAATAGAAGGAAGTGGGGTGAGCGTGCTCAGCAAGAAAAAATGGTTATTATTGGAAATCGAGATTTACCCAAAAAAAGGAGCATAAAAAAACATGTTACATTTTAAAAAAGACCTAAAAAAAGACTCTAAGAGTCTAACACCAAATCTAGCAGTATTTACAGAGGATACAAACTTCCCTAAAAACAAATTAAATGAAGAATCTATCCCTGCAGAAGTTGCTTACAGATTGATTAGTGATGAATTAATTGATGAAGGTAATGCAAGACAAAATCTTGCAACATTCTGTCAAACATATATGGAGCCAGAAGCTAATAAGCTAATGTCTGAATGTTTGGCAATTAATGCTATCGATAAATCAGAATATCCAAAGATGACTGAAGTAGAAAATTATTGTGTTAATATTCTAGGAGATCTTTGGCACGCACCAAGTAATGGTACAACACTTGGTACTTCAACAGTAGGATCATCAGAAGCATGTATGCTTGGTGGACTTGCAATGAAATTCAAATGGCGTGAAGAAGCAGAAAAAGCAGGAATTGATATCAATGCGAAGAAACCTAATTTAGTTATTTCTTCAGGATTCCAAGTTTGTTGGGAAAAATTCTGTGTTTATTGGGACATCGAAATGAGAGAAGTTCCACTTGATGAACAACACATGAGTTTAAACATTGATAAGGTTCTAGATTACGTTGATGATTATACAATCGGTGTAGTTGGTATATTAGGAATTACTTATACAGGAAAGTTTGATGACATCAAGGCTTTAGATAAGCTAATTGAGGAATATAATAAAACAGCAAAAATTAAAATTGGTATCCACGTGGATGGTGCATCAGGTGCAATGTTTGCCCCATTTGTTCATCCAGAAATTGAATGGGATTTCAGTTTGAAAAACGTTCGTTCAATCAGTACTTCAGGACACAAATATGGATTAGTATATCCAGGTGTTGGTTGGGTTTTATGGAGAGACCAAGAGTTCTTACCTAAAAACTTAATCTTCTATGTTAACTACTTAGGTGGTGAAGAACCAACAATGGCTATTAACTTCTCACGTTCAGGAAGTCAAATAATTGGACAATACTATATCTTTATGAGATATGGCATGAATGGTTTAAAACTTGTTCAACAACATACTCGTGATATGGCAGTAAGTATTACAAGAGAAATTGAAAAAATGGGAATCTTTGAAATTTACAATGATGGTGATAATGTTCCAGTAATTTGCTATCGCTTAAAGAATCCTGAAAATCATAAATGGAGTTTATATGAATTAGCAGATCGTTTGGCTATGAAGGGATGGCAAGTTCCAGCATATACATTGCCAGCTAATTTACAAAGTACAGTAATTCAAAGATTTGTTATCCGTGCAGATTTTTCTGCAGAAATGCGTGACTCATTAATACAAGATTTAACAATGGCAATTGATTATCTTGAAAAGAATACTCACACTGATACTGCAGGTAAATCAATGTTAGGAAAACAAGGATTTACACACTAGTTAGTAGTGTTAAGAGAGGAGATTTAATATGTCTAACAAAAACCCAGTTAATACCAAAAAACATTTAACATTATTTGGATTCTTTGCTTTAACAGCAACGATGGTAATGACTGTATATGAATATCCAACATTTGCATCATCTGGATTATCATTGGTGTTCTTTCTAATTGTAGGTGGTCTATTCTGGTTCTTGCCAGTAGCACTATGTGCAGCTGAAATGGCAACAGTAAAAGGATGGGATACAGGAGGTGTATACTCTTGGTCTGGTAATGTCCTCGGCGAAAAATGGGGCTTTGCCAACATTTTCTTCCAATGGTTTCAAATCACAGTTGGATTTGTAACAATGATTTATTTCATACTAAGTGCATTATCTTATGTATTGAATTGGGCACCATTAAACAATGACCCAATGGTAAGATTCTTCGGTGTACTTATCGTATTCTGGGCTTTAACTTTCTCGCAATTTAAAGGTACAAAGTTAACAGCCAAAATTTCAAAAATTGGATTTAGTATTGGAATTATGATTCCAGCAGTAATCTTATTTATTCTAGCAATTGCATACTTTGCAACTGGTGGAAAGAGCAGCATGTCATTAGAACTTAGTTCTATGATCCCAGATTTTTCTAAATTAAATACATTAGTCGTATTCGTTTCATTCATCCTTGCTTATGCAGGTATTGAAGCATCAGCAACTCATGCAAACGAAATGACAAACGTTAAACGTGATTATCCATTAGCAATTCTTGGATTAGTTATATTAGCAATTATTCTTAATACAATTGGAGGTATCTCAATTGGTGCAGTTGTTCCTGCAGATAAATTGGGACTATCAACAGGTGTATTACAAGGATATAGCGGATTATTAGCACATTTTGGTAAAGGATTAGATTGGGTAGTAAGAATCATCGCATTATTAATTGCAGGTGGTGTTATTGCCGAAGTATCAGCTTGGGTTGTAGGACCTTCTTGGGGAATGCAAGTAGCTGGTAAACAAGGGTTATTACCAAAATCATTATCAGCAACAAATAAAGAAGGTGTACCAACAAAGTTCTTATTACTTCAAGGAGTAATCGTAACAATTTGGACAGCTATCTTAACATTTGGTGGAGGTGGTAACAATAACTTATCATTCTTCACAGCAATTTCATTGACTGTAGTTATCTACATCATTGCATATATCATTTTCTTTGTCGCATACATTGTGTTTGTATTAAAACATGATGATCTACCACGTGCATTCCAAATTTCTAAGAGTAAAGGTATTCGTTTATTCTTTGGATTCTCAGGATTAATTTTATCAATTATCGCATTTGGTATTTCATTTGTACCTCCATCTCAATTATCTGGTCCAGGTGTATCGACAACTTACTTAACTATTCTTTCAGTTAGTTTTGTGGCAGTATTGTTTATACCATTCATTATTTATCACTTTATGAGAAAGAAAAACCCACTTCCAGCTGGTCAAAAAATGCCAGACCTAAGTGATGGTAGTGATGAATAAAAATAACTGAAGAATAAAACGGTGATTTAAAATCACCGTTTTTATTTGCGTTTAAATAGATTGAGGGGAAGTTCTTTAAGAAGTGGTGCTCTAAATAAGAATAGAATTAAAAAGTATGTTAAGATTCCTACGGATATTTGTAAAAGATTAACAAAGAAATTAGCTCCTAGAAAAACACCAATATAATGTGTAGGGATAAACATGATAAGTGAAGCGATGCATACAATAAATAATTCCTTTACTTTAAAGTCAAAATCAATTCTATTCTTAATATAAAAGTATTGAACAAGTGTAACACTTAATTCAGCAACCACAGAACCAATAATAGCGCCAAATACACCATAGGTAGGAATAAGAGTCCAGTTGATTAAGAAATTAACAATAGCTCCCACTACAACAGAAAGTGTGTAGGGTTTTGTATTTCCTGTAGGTACAAGAAATTGAGTTCCAAATACATTACTTAAGGATATAAATAAAATAATAGGTGATGTGCATTGGATGAGTAGTCCAACAATTTGATAAGATTCAGGTAGAAACCAATCCACGAAATTTTGTATCATTGCACTTATTCCAAAGATCATAGGAATTGAAAGGTATAAAGCCAGGCGCAATGTTTTGTTGAGGTAGTTATTTACTGCAACCCTGTCACCTTTAGAGTGGACATTTGATACACGTGGTAACATAACTGTTCCAATTGAAGTTATAAAGAATAAAAACATTTTTACAAATTTTTGTGTTTGCTCATAAAGGTTTGTCTCAACGTAGACAGGTCCAAGAATTTTAAGCATAGTGATATCTAAAATGGAATATACGCTAATTGCGATTTGAGGAATAAATAAGGCAATATTTGGTTTAATATGTTGGATAATACCTTTTAGAGAAATAGGTACAAAATGAATGTATTGTTTGAGTTGTAACCACATAATGATTTGGCCAAGAACTCCAGTACATGTGTTAATTAATACAAATATAAATAAATCATTAGGACCTTTTACTAGCATAAAGATGAGAACAACACCAATGATTTTGACTATCATATTCCTAATTGATGCACTTTTGAAATCTTCTACACCATAAAAGAACCAAGTAATATCAAAAGCTACACTAAGTAGTGAAATACTTTGTATAAGAAGAATTGTTTGGTATTGATCGCCAATGATATAGATGTAAAAGAAAAAAGCTAATGAAGCAATGAGCATACTAAATACTTGCATTGCGAAAATTTCAAAAAATGTTTTTGATAATTTTGTAGAATCATCACGAACCCTTGCAATTTCACGATTACCGTAAATATTGATTCCCATAATTCCAAATAATACAAACCACTGAACAAGATTTGTGGTATTTGTATTAATTGTTAATGCATTAATACCAATTACACGAGTTGTATAAGGTGTCACAATAAGAGGCATTATTACAATTAACATTTGATAGATGACACTATAAATATAATTTTTAACAATTTTTCTTTCCATATGAATAACTCTTTTCTAAAGTTTGAAAATGGAGATATCAAAGTTGATACCTCCATTGTAAGGCATAAAATATGCAAAGTCTAAATTTTATTCATAACGTAATGCTTCGATTGGATCCATCTTTGCGGCACGGTTAGCTGGATAATATCCAAAGAAAACACCAATACTCATACTAAATACTACAGAAATTATACAAGCTGATATGCTTGTGGTTGCAGGGTAACCCATGAGTGATGAGCCGATTGAACCCATTATTATACCTAGAATTACACCAAGCAATCCACCAATTAAGCAAATCACCACGGCTTCTACAATAAATTGAAGTCGTATATTTCTGTTGGTTGCGCCAAGTGCTTTTCTAGTTCCTATTTCTCTAGTTCTTTCGGTGATGGAAACGAGCATGATGTTCATAACACCGATACCACCTACCAACAAACTAATCGCAGCAATGGCGGCAATAGCAAGAGTAATGGTGGATAACATTTCGGTCATAGATTCAAGCATACTTTCCATGTTTGAAGCAGAAACAGTATATGAATCATTTAAAGTATAATAACTTTGAAAGAATGAAGTTGTGTTCTTTAAAAATGAAGAACTATCCACTTCACTATTTGCTACAACAGTGAAGGAACTATATCCTGCTTGAGAATTTGTGTATTTCTTAGCTGTGGTAATGGGTATGTAGCAATCAGTGGTTATAGACGAAGAACTCATGACTTGTCCATTGGAATCATATTGATAAACACCGACAATGGTAAATGTTTTAGAAAAACCATTTAGAGTCAATTCAATTGTTTGACCAATTGCATTTGCACTTGTACCGAAAATATCTTCAGCAAATTCAGTCGAGATAACACATAACAATTTTTCAAGATCCATATCGGATTGATTAATAAATCTTCCGGTAACTAACTCAATGTTATTTGCGATTTGGTAGTCTGAATTAGTACCTACTAAATTAACGGTTGCAGTGTTTTGATTTTTTGTAATCTTGGATTGGGATAAATTTTCAGATATCGAAATTGCTTTAATTTCATTTGAAAATACTTTTCGGTAGTCATCAATCATTTGATTTGAAATTAAATCTTCATCATCGTAAGAAGGTTTTGAAAACATTCTTATAGAAGTCATCCCTTCACTTGTATTTGTAGATGATTTTTCGACTAAAGAAACATTAACGTTTTGAATGCCAAAGCTTGACATTGAATCGGTAATTGAGGTAGTCATTGAATTACCTAATGTAACGATAGCAATAACAGCACTAATTCCAATTATAATTCCAAGCATTGTTAAGAGCGCACGCATTTTATTTACTCTTAGACTTTGAAGTGCGAGAAGTATGTTATCCCAAATGTTCATGATAACCTTCACCTTTACAATCACTAATAATTTGTCCATCTTTTAATGTAATGATGCGTTCTGTTTCTTTTGCGAGTTCTTGACTGTGTGTTATTAAAACAATCGACATTTGTTTTTCTTGATGGAGTTTATGAAATAAGTCCATGATTGATCGTGATGTTGATGAATCTAGAGCTCCTGTAGGCTCATCGGCAAGAAGAAGGGTTGGATTATTGCTAATTGCTCTTGCAATCGCTACACGCTGTTTTTGACCTCCTGAGAGCTCATTAGGTTGATGCTTCATACGATCTTTCATACCCACAAGTTCAAGTAATTCCTTTGATCGTTTTAAACTTTCTTTTTTACTTACTCCAGCATATAACATGGGTAACTGAACATTTTTAATTGCAGATAATTTTCCAATTAAATTAAATGTTTGAAATATAAATCCGATTTTCTTACAACGTATATGAGATATCTCAGTGTCTTTTACTTTTGATATCGGAATATCATCTAATATGTACTCACCTTCAGTTGGTCGATCCAATGCACCAATGATATTCATCAAAGTCGACTTACCACTACCGGATTCACCTACAATTGCTACAAATTCACCAGGATAAATTTTTAAGTTTAAACCATGAAGAATTTCTAATTCGTTTGGTTTTCCAACAAAGTAGCGTTTTATAATGTGATCTAATTGAATAATTGGATACTTATTCATTATGGTCGACCTCCTTGTCCGCCAGGCATAGCACCACCAGACGATTCGGTAATAATGACATTACCACTCATTGCAGGACCACCAGATTCAGAGAATGAATTCATATTGCTGTCAGTGACAGTTGCTTCTTCTTCATTTGCACTTGCACGAACTTCTATGCCTTCTTTGATATTGGCACCAGAGATTTCTGCATAGTAATCTGTTTTATTACCAACAGTAACTTCAGTTTCAACAAATTCACCTTTTTCATTCTTTACATAAATAATAGAAGTTCCATCTTCTTTTTCTTCGATGGCATCAAGTGGTACTGTGAAGACATCATCAGTAGAAGAAATTAATATTTCAACTTTTGCACTCATACCAATAAGAAGCGTACTATTTGAAGAAGTAATTTCTACCTCGACTTGGAAACCACTAGATGAACCCTGTGATCCAGCAGTTGCAACAGGTGATATTTGAGTTACAACACCCGTTAACTCTTCATCAACTGCATCACTTGTAATACGTGCAGTCATTCCAACAGCTATTTTTTGAATGTCGTATTCATCGATAGAGAATGTCATTTTCAATGAATTGGTATTTTGTATAGTTGCAATTGTACCGCTTGCTTTACTACCGATTGTGGCATTTAAAGAAGTTACTTTACCACTTGATTTTGCTTTTAGTGTATAGTTTTCAAGTTGTTCTAATAAATCATTTAAATCAGAAGCAGAGCTTGTAGTAGATGTAAGTGTTTTATATGTTTCGCTTACTTTTGCATCTGCACTACTAAAAGTTTCTTGTAACTTGGATAGTTGTGAATTTGCACTATCATATGCTGATTTAGTAGATGTCATTGCATTGTATAATTCTTGATAGTTTGAATTTGATTTAGCTTGATCTAAATTTGTTTTTGCTGTTTCAAATTCTTGGTTTGCTAAATCATAATCATTCTTTGCAGTTGTATATTCTGTATATTCAGTTGAACTTGTTGCATCACTGCAATCTGATTGATATCCTTTCGCAAGACATGAGCCTTCTTTTTGATTTAGTGTAATCCCTTTATCTTGTAGATTACTTTGAGCGCTATTAAATATATTCTGTTGTGTAGTAATTGAATTTTCTACGACTTGATATTCGCTCAATGCTTTTTGATATGCAGTATATGCGTTATCAGTAGTTGTTTTTTGTGAATTGTAATTATTCCATGCAGTATCTTTTGCAGCTAATGCATTATCATAATTAGTTTGATTTGTTTCTTTATTTGTTGATTGTGAGTCTCTTGCTTTTTCAATCTTTTTTTGTAGTTCGGATGAATCTAATGTACAGATTACATCTCCTTCTTCAACAGTATCCCCAACTTGAACAAAAACATCTTGTATAGCTGCCTCGACATTACTTGTCACACTACTTGTATCTTGGCTTTCGATGTTACCAGTTGCACTAACTGTTTCTTCTAAATTACTTTTTTGTAATATTAACGTACGTACATAACTTTCATCTTGTTTCTTTGGACTTGTAGTTTTTGCAGAAACCTTATTAAAAATAGTTGTAATGAGTATTCCTGCACAAACTAATGATACAAGGATCATAAGAATTCTTATCTTCTTTGGTAAATGTTTTACCGCTTTAAAACTAGTCTTTTTCATAGTACTCTCCCTCATAGTAAGTAAGTTTAGATTAAACGACTTATTTGAGGATAAAGTGAGTGTTGATTGAATTTTATGTGAAGAAAGCTGTAATCTAGATGACTAAACTACAGCTTTCTTATTTCTTTCGTAAATAATTTTCATGCCTCTGAAGGCTAAATCAGGAATGAAATCATCAATTAAATCAGTTTCAGAATAGATGATTTTTCCAAGTCCACCAGTAGCAATAACTTTTACATCTTTTCTTCCTAACTCTTTGAGCATTTGTTTAACAATATATTCAACTTGACCAATATAACCAAATACAATTCCGGATTGCATACCATTGATGGTATTCTTTGATAGGATTTGATTTGGTTTTTTTATTTCGATTTCTGGAAGTTTTGCGGTTTGATTCCAAAGCGCTTGGGCAGAGATTTCAATACCTGGTGAGATCACAGTATATTCAAAGACTCCCTTTTCTGATACATAATCAAATGTAGTTGCAGTTCCAAAATCTATGATTAAACAAGGTTGATGATAAGTGTGATAAGCTGCGGCAACATTTACTATGCGATCTGCACCAACTTCTCTAGGATTATCTGAATTCACTTGAATACCTGTTTTGACACCAGGACCAATAATGATCGGTGTGCGGTTTAAATATTTGATTATGCAACTATTTAGTGAATACATCACTTTTGGCACAACGCTAGAAATAATTACATCTTCAATTTGTTCGGAGTCTATATTGTATTTAGCTAATAAGGTACTTAAACAAATACCATATTCATCAGAAGTTCTTGGTGTTTTTGTAGTAAGTCTAAAATTACCTACTAAGGTATCTTCATCAAAAATACCCATCGTTATATTTGTATTGCCAACATCAATTGTGAGTAACATAGTCTTCTCCTTTAAAACATTCTTCGAGTACTCGGTAAGCTAACTCCTCTTTGCTCATTAATTCAAGGTGAGTGATGGATTGAGGACGAATGATAACAACTTTGTTTGTATCTGTTTGGAATCCAGAATCTTTTTCATTAATGCTATTTGCGATAAGCAAGTCACAGTTTTTATTGATACATTTGTTTGAAGCATTCTCAATTAGATTTTCTGTTTCCATAGCGAATCCACATAATATTTGATTCGCTTGTTTATTCTTACCAAGGTAGGCAAGGATATCATCAGTTTTACTTAATTCTAATGTGAGTGTTTCACCTTGTTTCTTTATTTTATTAAGAGCAGGTTCTTTTACTGTATAATCAGCAACAGCTGCAGTTTTAATAATGCAGTCTTGATTGCTAGCGTATTTTTTAACTTCTTCAAACATTTCTTTGGCACTTTTAATTTGAATTGTATTTATCATAGGGCAAGGCTCTAAATTAGTTTGACCGCTGATTAAAGTGACATCTGCGCCAAGGTTTCGTGCTGCCTTTGCGATAGCGTATCCCATTTTTCCGCTAGAATGATTTGTAATAAAGCGAACAGGATCAATTGCTTCTTGCGTAGGACCAGCAGTTACAAGAACTTTTTTTCCAAGTAGAGGTTTGGGAGAGCATGCATATTCAATTGCATCTTCGATGGTTTGTACATCAGCAAGCTTTCCTTTTCCTTCATCACCACAAGCGAGTAGACCACTTGTTGCTTCAACGATCATGTAACCTAGCTGATTGCACTTATCTATATTCTCAACAGTAACAGGATTATTTAACATACCCGTATTCATAGCGGGGCAAATGATTTTTTTGCAGGATGCTGCCAAGAAGGTAGTTGTTAGCATATCATCTGCTAAGCCATGCACTATTTTAGCGATAACATTTGCAGTTGCCGGAGCTATAACAAAGACATCGGCTTTTTTAGCGAGTGAAATATGTTGAACATTGTATTCGAAGTTACGATCAAATGTATCAACACTAACTCGATTACCACTTAGCGATTCAAATGTTAAGGGTGCAACAAATTCAGTTGCATTTTTGGTCATAATAACGTGTACTTCATACTCTTTCTTTTTTAGGTTACTTACAAGTTGACAAGCTTTGAATGCTGCAATACCACCTGTAACACCAATGACAATACATTTTTTCATAATTAATTCCTCTCTACAATAGGTTTTAATGCTTTATATAATGCTGTAACAAGAACAGCTGCAACAATCATTTCGGCAATACCATTGGTTGTGATTACGGCAATTAAAACGTTCATAAGTTGAGAAACCAAGACACCTTTTGCAGCAGCGTATGAACCACCAAAGAAGATGAAAATGAGTCCCATAACCAATAAGGTATGAATTAATGTATTGATGATAGCAGTAAGTGCTACATTCAATGTTGGTTTCCATTTAAAGCGATTAAAAAACTGATACAACCATCCGCTAAAGAATCCCAAAAAGATTCTAGGACCAAACACAATAAGCAAACTTGCAAAATTACCACTTGTTCCCCCTATTGATACAAAAGGTGAGAAAACAAAAGAAGTAATTGTGGGTTGTGATGTATTAATGATTAGACTCATTAAGCCAAACACAAATCCAACTGCAGCTCCATATTTGGAGCCAAGCAAAATACCTGCAAGAATTACTGGAATGTGCAAAGTCGTCGCGCGAATGACTCCAAGTGGAATAAATCCAAGGGGAGTAAGCATCAGTACAATTTCGATTGCGATAAAAAATGCTAGAAAAACAAAAGGTTTAAGTTGTTTAGATTTCATAAGTTCCTCCTATCACTTCCTAAATGGAATGCAATGAATTGAAATCGGTTTGATATAAACTTTATAAACGAATAAGGGTCCAAAGGATACCTTTTCTAAAGTGATTTTATTATAGCGCGTATCTTTTGAAATGTCAGTAATTTTAAATTATAATTAATTTATAAAAGGAGTACCTACATATGAAATATTTAGTTTTTTCAGATATACATGGTTCATTAGAAGCGGCACAATTTATACAAAAGAAATTCTTAGAAGGGAAAGTAGATAAGATTTTATGCTTAGGGGATTTTCTATATCATGGTCCTCGAAATGATTTGCCAGAAGATTATAATCCAAAAGAAGTATTTGGTATATTAAACTTAATGAAAGATCATATTTTAGCGGTTAGAGGTAATTGCGATAGTGAAGTAGATCAAATGGTTCTAGAATTTCCAATGATGAGTGATAATTATGAATTCATGTTAGGTGATAAAAAAGTATGCTTAACACATGGTCATCTAAACATACCGGATAAGAAATTTGATGTTATTTTAAGTGGTCATACGCACATTCCTGTAGCTGAAAGAGAAGAGGGTGTTGTTTATTGTAACCCAGGATCAATTTCTATTCCAAAGGGTGGATATGATAAGAGTTATGGTGTATTGAGTGAAGATGAATTTATCGTGTTAACTATGGATGAAGAAATCTTGATGCAAATTGAAATTTAAAGAAAATAGGATATCCATTAGGATATCCTATTTTAATGATCTTTCTAAACGAGCATTACTAACTGCAATCGTTTTATTATTCTTGATATAGACTCTTGTTAATCTCTCACTCAAGTTAGTTAGTATTTCATAAGGAATCGTTTCTAAATCTTTGGCAACTTCTTGTACAGGGATATGTTGTCCAAAAAGTTCAACTTTAGTACCTACTGGATAAAACTTGGTTGTATGAATCATGCATTGATCCATGCAAACTCTTCCAACGATAGGAGCTAATTCACCCTCGATATATACAGAGCGTCCTTGATTTTTTCTTAACCAACCATCTGCATATCCAATTGGTAGTGTTGCGATAATCTCTTTTGATGTTGTTGTATAGGTCGCACCATAGCTGATAATTTCACCTTCATCAACTTCTTTTATACAAGATATTGCTGAATATAAAGAGAAGACAGGGTGAAGTGTTTTATCATGTGCACTAATACCATACATAGAAATGCCAAGACGACCATAATTAGTGAAATCTTCATCCAATGACAACAAAGCGTCGGAATTATCACAATGAATATAATCGAAATTATAATCAAGAGATTTTACTTGTTCAACAAAACGGTTGTATTGTTTCAGTGTTAATGTTTGATTTGGATCATCGGAACAAGCAAAATGAGTAAAAATTCCCTCAGGTAATATTTGATTTTGAAGACAAAGGGATAAGGCTTCTTTACACTCTTCTATCTTTTTAAGACCAATACGATTCATCCCAGTATCAACTTTAATGTGGACGATTAAGCCTCGTACATCTTTTTTTATAACTTCTTTAAGCCAATCTAACGAAACGACGGTTGTAGAAATATTGTATTCGATACACAAGTCAATGTCTTTTGGATCAACGTAACCTAAAATAAGTATCTTTTCGCGACAACCCTCATTTCTTAAAACAATAGCTTCATCTAAGCTAGACACTGCAAAAAAGCGAATTCCTGATTCAATAGCAGTTTGTATAATATATTGATCACCACTACCATATCCATTCGCTTTGATGACACAAATTAACTCTTTCTTCGATTTTTGAAGAATGTATTCAAAATTCTTCTTTAATGCATCAAGGTTGATTTCAACCCAACTCTCTCTGTACATGTTTCTCTCCTAAACAATTCTTGAACTGTAGAATGCTGCGTAAACTCCTCCAACCCTAAATAAGATACCAAGTAATGAATTAAAGTTAACATTTAATAAAATTCTTAAATAAGTTTGGAAAGCACCAATGAATAGATTTAAATCTGTAAAAACACCAAATCCAAAATAACTAATCATATCAGCTCCAATAAAGCATACCACAGCACAGATGGCACCGAGTATAGAAAATTTTAATTGTACACCACGACCATAAGTACGTATTGCCCAACCAATTGCATATCCTATTAATAGGAAAGCAACAGAAAATTCAATTCTTAATATTTGAGATAGCCAACCATAACCAATCATTAGAACAATTGTAGCGATAATTCCTGCAAGGACTCCTCTTTGAAAACGTTGATTTCTTGATAGTGCTTCCGTATTAAATACCTTTAACATATGTGTTACCCAATATATGAAACACAGGTTTATTTAGCCTATGTTTGCTTATATTCCTTTCAACAAAAAAAGTATACCAAAAAAGTGAAGAAATTTCCATTAATGTGTTGACTTGGGTTTTTTGGTATGATATATTAAGTAAGCACTAAAAATAAATGGAGGTTTAGCTCAGTTGGGAGAGCATCTGCCTTACAAGCAGAGGGTCGGCGGTTCGAGCCCGTCAACCTCCACCATTTTTTTGAAGCAACAAGTTTATTATAGAGGATTAAGAAACCGCCCTCAACATACATGCCGACTTAGCTCAATTGGCAGAGCAATTGATTTGTAATCAATAGGTTGTAGGTTCGATTCCTATAGTCGGCACCATTTATTTAAACTTGGAGAGGTAGCGAAGTGGCTAAACGCGGTTGACTGTAACTCAATTCTCTTAGAGTTCGGCAGTTCGAATCTGCCCCTCTCCACCATTTTCTACTCAAGTATAGCTCGGGGAGAAAAAAATATAACGCGGTTAGTTGCATTTGATTGGGGCATAGCCAAGCGGTAAGGCATCAGACTTTGACTCTGACATTCCCCTGGTTCGATCCCAGGTGCCCCAGCCAATTTATTTTGTCCCGGTAGCTCAGGCGGTAGAGCAACTGACTTTTAATCAGTGGGTCGGAGGTTCGATTCCTCTCCGGGACACCAATTTGCGGATGTAGTTCAATGGTAGAACTTCAGCCTTCCAAGCTGACTACGCGGGTTCGATTCCCGCTATCCGCTCCAATCGCTAAATAAGTCGAGTATTCGACTTTTTTTGTGCATAAAAAAAGAAAACTAATCTAGTTTTCTTTTCAATACTGCAATACATTGCATGGTTAAACCAATAAGTGAATATTTACTACTTCCTAGATTAGTAGAAGAAGTTACATTTACAAGCTCCCAACCCTGAATACCTAATTCATTTAATCTACCTTGAAAGTCTCCATCTATCATATCTTTTTCAACTAAAGCAGTGATAACTTTATATTCGAATTTTTCCATTCTACTTTTCTCCTTGCTAAATAAACCCATAGGATTACCAAAAAATAAGTTTCAATGCAAAGCCTACAATCGCAATGACCACTGCACCCACCACGATTAAGATGATTAGGGGTATCCACATTACAACGGAAAGAATCCAAAATGGTAATGTCAAAGCTAAACCTATAACAGATATAATAATTCCAAATAACCAAAATAACATAGTTCTACCTCACTTCTATAAGTACTTGTTTATAGCTTAATTTTATTTAGAATGTTGGTTGCACACCACCAACAGTGCTTTGCATAGTGGAAACTCTTGGTTGCATTTGAGAAAATACAAATCATTTCTCAAGATTTTAGAGATTTGTGATAGAATAGTAGAGATTTGGATTTGGGGAGATGTTTTATGTTTAGAACTATAAATTGGAAGAAGATAGGTCAATATGCTATATCAATGACCCTTCTATTTCTATCAATATTGATGATTAGAAGTACAGATTGGGCTATTGATACATTTAATGCAATCGAATTTTCAGAAATTGTGTATCATCTAAAAGTTCCTATTGAAGGGACTAGTAGTTCAATTTTAGAGAGTTTCTTTTTAAATTCATTCTTATTTTCAGCAGTTGTAACCATAGTCATTGCTTGGTTGGTATCATACTTTTGTAAAAAATATGAAGATAAGAAAATATTTGAATTAATTCGATGCAGGAAGATTGTTTCAGCAATTATTGTGTTTGTTGTATTTGGATGTTTTTCACTGCTTCGTGTGAATGCACTAGATTATGTTATTGATATAACGACGCAATCTTCTTTTATTGAAGAAAATTATGTGGATGGTAGAGATGTAAATCTTAATTTTCCAGAAAATAAACGCAATTTGATTTACATATTTTTAGAATCAATGGAATCAACTTATCTATCAAATGATATGGGTGGGTTTATGGAAGATAATTTACTTCCAAATCTTTCGCAATATGCGAAGGAAGGTGTCAATTTTTCAAATACAAATGAAATGGGTGGTTTGTATGTACCACAAAATGCTAGTTGGACAATTGCTGCTATGGTGGCACAAACAACAGGATTACCGCTAAGTGTTCCAATTGATTCAAATCAATACTATGGGGAGAAACCATTTTTACCAGGTGCTTATTCAATTGGTGATATTTTAGAATCAGAAGGGTACAATCAGGAATTATTGATTGGGTCTAAAGCAGAGTTTGGTGCAAGAAATCTCTTGTTTATGCAACATGGTGATTACAATATCGATGACTATCATGCAGCGATTGATGATGGAAGATTACCAAAAGGATATTTTGAGTGGTGGGGATATGAAGATTCAAAATTATTTGATTATGCCAAAGAAACATTAGTTGAACTATCATCAAAACCAGAGCCATTTAACTTAACAATGTTAACAGTTAATACTCATTTTCAAGATGGGTATTTAGAAGAATCTTGTGAAGTAGATTATGATGATCCATATTATAACGTAATAGCATGTTCTGATTCACAAGTTTATGAGTTTGTTGAATGGGTAAAACAACAAGAATTCTATGAAAATACAACGATTGTAATTGTAGGTGATCATTTATCGATGAATAGAAAAACATTTGATGATATTGAAAAATCAGATCGTACGGTATTTAATGTTATTTTAAATAGTGTAGTTGAAACAAATAGAACTCAAATGCGCACAGCTACAACATTCGACATGTTTCCAACAACTCTTGCAAGTCTTGGTATTGAGATAGAAGGAGAACGATTGGGGCTAGGTGTTAATTTATTTTCAGAGAAAAGAACACTTGCTGAGAAATATGGATTAAAAATGATGAATGAAGAGTTATCATATTTTTCAAAGTTTTATAATGATAACTTATTATCGATTGAAGAATGAAATGATTGCAATTGAGGTTGGTAAGTAGATATGAAAAAGAAACTGTGGAAAGAATTGAATAAAAAGAAAAATAGTAAATATTTTATTGTTCTTTTACTTTTATTTCTTGTTGTCACTATTGCTGAATTACAATTTAAACCTCAACCATTAGAAGCAAATAAAGTACTCTTAACGAAATGTGTAGATGGTGATACAGCACATTTTGATATTGACGGCAAAGATGAAAAAGTTCGATTTCTAGCGATTGATGCACCTGAAATCGCAAAGGGTGGTAAAGCAGCGGATCCTTATGGTGATGATGCTGCAAATTATACGTGCAAAGCTCTTCAAAATGCGAAAGTTATAAAAGTGGAATATGAAGAAGAAAAGGTTGATAAATACAATCGAAGATTAGCTTGGGTTTGGATAGATGGAGAACTTTTACAAGTAAAACTGGTTGAAGAGGGATTAGCTAAAGTTAAATATTTGTATGATGATTACCAATATACAGAAATTGTACAAAAAGCAGAAAAGATAGCTAAACAAGAAAATAAAGGGGTTTGGAGTATAAAATAAAGAGCAAAATCGATATAATGATTGTGACTCAAGGAGATATTGAATATGGAAAAGGTAGGACTTATATTAGAGGGTGGAGGAATGCGTGGTGTGTTTACAACCGGTGTTCTTGATTGTTTTTTAGATCATGGAATTGAATTTCCTGAAGTAATTGGTGTATCTGCAGGAGCATGTCATGCTTGTAGTTATGTATCAAAACAACGCGGAAGAGCGAAATCAATAAGCATTGAGTATATCAATGATAAAAGATATTGCAGCGTGTATAGTTTGGTAACCACAGGGGATATGTTTGGTGCTGATTTTGTTTATAGAGAAATACCAGATATTTTAAATCCATTTGATCATGAAACATACAATAAAAGTGAGTCAAAGGTATATGCAGTTGTCACAAATCTTGAAACTGGAAAAGCTGAATATCATCACTTGGATGATATGAAATACAAAATAGACAATCTTCGTGCCTCGGCATCACTACCATTTCTTTCTAAAATTGTTAAGATTGATGGGAAGAAATATTTAGATGGAGGTCTAACTGATTCAATTCCGATTCGTAAAATAGAGTCAGATGGATACATGAAAAATGTGGTTGTTTTGACACAACCTAGAGGATATCGCAAATCAGAAAATAAACTAGCATCCCTTGCAAAACTAGTGTATTCAAAGTATCCCAAAGTAAGTGAAATCATGAAAAATAGACATCTTCTCTACAATGAAACGGTTGATTATATAGAAGAGCAAGAAGATAAAGGGAACATCTTTGTAATTCAACCAAAAGAAAAATTAATTGTAGGAAGAATTGAAAAAGACAAAAATAAATTAGAGGCTGTTTACGAAATTGGATATAAGTGCGGACAAGAAATGATAGAAGATTTGAAAAAATTCTTAAATAAGTAGTATTGAGATGTCGTTACTAGACATTTCTTTTTTTTACGGTAAACTAAAAGCACGAGGATGGAGACATGGCAAACGAGAAAAAAAGAATTCTATTATTGTTTCACATTCTTTCAAGTCAAGCAGGATATGTACGATCCTATGAACTTGCTGAAAAAGCGTGTGTTACAGAAAGAACAATTAAAAATGATATCCGTGAGTTAAGAGATTTTTGTAAAGCATCAGGAGCAACATTGCACTCACGTAAAGGTAAGGGATATTATTTAGAGATTGTTGACCGCAATTGTTATAAACAAGTAAAAGATCAAATGAATATTCATTTTATGTACAAAAATGAAACATTGACGGTTCAAAAAAATAGAACAAATGACATATTAAGGAGAATTATTTGTGAAGCAAACTACTTAACAATAGACGATATTGCTGATGAACTATATCTTACAAAAAGTTCTATAAAAGAAGAGATGCAAGAAGTTAATGAGATATTAAAATCTTTTAACATGTCATTTCGAAAGAAAAATGAAAGTGGTTATTTAATTAAGGGTAGCGAGTTTGACCGCAGAATGTTGATGCTATCCTTATTTGAAGTTTACTATCATGAAGCGATTCCATTTTATAAAAGCTCTGATTTTACACAGTTTTTCTATAGAGATGACCAAGAAAGATATGATATCCGTCACATATTTCTTGAAGTTATGCGAGAAGAGAGATGTTTTATAACAGATGAACAACGATTGAGTCGTTATTTATGTTTGATGAGTTCACGATTTAACTCTCAATGTAAAGTTACTTTTAAAGAGGAACAAATAAAATGGATTCAAACTTTCAAACAATATCGAGTTGCCAAAAAAGTTGTTCATCGTCTTCGCGAGCGATTTCATGATTTTGATGTAGATGATAATGAAATTACTGCGTTAAGTCTTGTTTTTTTATTCTTTGATAATATTGCAGAAGGAATTAATTTAAATAAAGACTACAAATTAATCTATGAAGAAGTAAATGAATTCATACAAGATTATGTTGAATTAATCAAAAATGAATATCAAGTTGATTTGAGTCTTGTTAAAAACTATGAAAGAATTTTATTTTCTGTTTCAGCGCCACTAATAATTCAAAAAGAATTTAAATCTGCATCCTACTTAATTTTTAATTATCATACCTTTGATAGACAAATAAAAAATAGTTTGTTTAGCACAAATTTTGCAATGGATTATGGGGATTTATTTTATAAAAAATATAAACAAAGAATTTCACTAATTACCATTTTAAGTATAGCCAATGCAATTAGAATTATATTGTCACGAATTAATTTTTCATTTAAACCTCTTAAAGCAATGGTAACGACACAAAGTGGATTTGAAGCGAGTTATCATTTAAGAGATGTAATTAAGGGAAGATTCAATACTTATTTTGAAAAATTAGATGTGTATGAATTTTATGATATGCGAAGAATTAAAAAGACTGAATATGATTATGTCATATTGAGTCTTCCATATTTTACTTATAAGTATGAGTGGCCGTGTCTAGTCATTGATGATGTACCTACACAACAACAGCTAAATGATATTTACAATCAAATTGTTTTAAAAGGAGTTCAGTTAGAAAGCATTGTAAAGAAAATGGAGTTACCTAACATTAATATTTACCATGATTTTGACTTTGATAATTATGAATCATTTATAAAACTAATTAGTTTTAAAATTGCAAATTCATCAACTTCAATTAATCACATTGAGAAAGAATTAAAACAAACATCAGAAATTTGTTGTTACCGAAAAATATGTATCGTGTTTGTTAAAAGGAAATACACAATGAATCAAATTGTGGATTTATATCACTTGAAACAAACAAAATTATGGCGAGATAAAGAGATTAATGATGTACTTGTATTAAGCGTAGACTTCAAATTCGATTTGGAAATAGTAAGATTCATTAATGATTTACTCTACCAAATATCCAATAATACTGAATTAACAGGTTTAATTATTGATCAAAGCAATTCAAATACATTAATTGAAATAGTGAGAGATAGTTTAAAAGCACTACCAATTTCACTTAAGTAAGGGAAATAGTTTATGATTTCCCTTTTTTCTATGAAAAAGACAATATGGAGAAATAAAAAAAGTGAAGCTATAGTATGACTATAAATGAAAACGCTAACATAAAAGAAAGGGGTGAAATCATGTTGAAGATATTCTTAGCGTCACATGGATGTCTTGCAAGTGGAATGAAGAGTTCTTTGGATATTCTACTGGGTAATTCAGATAAAGTAACTGTCTTTGATGCTTACATCAATCAAGATTCAGTGCAAGAACATGTTGATGCTTTCTTTCAAGAAGTCAAAGAAGATGATGAGGTGTTGATGTTGTCCGATTTATATGGAGGAAGCGTCAATCAGGTTATGTTTCTATATTTGGATAAGCCAAACACAAGACTTGTAGCAGGAGTTAATTTAGCCTTTGTACTTGAAGTTGCAAATCGAGAGACGATAACTAATTCAGAATTAGATGAAATTGTAGAAATGAGTCGTCAAATGTTGGTTGTTGTTAAGCCAGAAGAAGTAGAAGAACAAAGTGATTTTTTTTAGAAAAGAGGATTTAAAATATGATTAAAATGATTAGATTAGATGAAAGAATGATTCATGGACAAGTTGCGATTAAGTGGTCACGTCATTTGGGAGTAGATCGCATTATCGTTGCAAATGATGATGCAGCAGCAAATCCAATTATTCAAAAATCATTAATGATGGCAGCTCCAACAACTGCAAAGGTAGCTATTAAAAGTGTTGTAGATTCAATAGCTCTATTGAAAGATCCACGTGCGAATGATTTAAAAATTTTAGTAATTGTAAGTAATCCTGAAGATTTATTGATGATATTAGAAGAAATAAATAATGTGCCACTAATTAACATTGGTAACTATGGCAGAATTGCTAAAAAACAGGGTGAAGCAGTTAGGAAGACATATGGCTCTAATTTATATGCATATGATTCTGAAGTAGAAACTTTCAAGAAAATTTTAAGTCATAAAGTAGAAACAATTTATCAAACAACCCCGGAAGATACACCAGAAAAATTAGAAAAAGTATTAGCGCTATAACATTTATTTATAAGGAGGAATAAATTATGGTAACAGCAGCATTTCAAATTTCACTAGCTTACTATATCGTTGCGGTTTTAGACCCTTATATAGTATCTTGGCAATGTCTAAACAGACCTATCGTAGTTGCTCCAATCGCAGGATTAATTCTAGGTGATTTTACAACAGGTATTATTATGGGTGCAGCATTGGAATCCATTTTCATGGGTATCTCTGCAATAGGAGGATCTATTCCGGCAGATGCGACAACATCAAGTATCATCGCAGTTGCATTTACAATACTAACAGGTGCAAATATTGAAGCAGGATTAGCTCTTGCATTACCTATTGGTACAGTAATGGCATCATTAGTTGGTTTATTAACACCATTATTTGCAGGTGTTGCAGCTTATTGGGAAAAGTTAGCACTTGAATGTAAACCAAAGAAATTCTTAATTCAAAACTTACTATTCTCATGTTTAACAGCACCATTAATTAATGCAGTTATCTTATTTGCAGCAGTTGCTTATGGAGTAGAAGGATTAAGTGCATTCTTAGCTTCGCTTCCTGCTTGGGTAATGGTTGGGTTAGGTGCAGCAAGTGGAATGATGCTTGCGGTAGGATTTGCGATTTTAACATCTATGATTTGGAATAAAGAAGTAGGTTGTTTCTTCTTTCTTGGATATGTATTTGTTAAATATTTAGGTTTAAACACACTTGCAATTGCAATCATTGGTATCGTAATTGCGATAACGATGTTCTTTACTGAAAAAAGAATCATTGATTTAAAGAATTCATTAACCAATAAAACAGTAAGTAATAATGAGGAGGACTTCTTCTAATGGAAAAGAAAATACTTAGCACTGAAGAGAAAAAGGTTCTTCGTTCAATGTTCTTCCGGTCTCACCTAGTTTTCTTATCATTTAACATGGTGAAGATGGAAGCAAATGGGTTTACCGCAACAATGGCTCCAGCAATTGAATCTATTTATAAAGATGATATGGAAGGAAAGAAAGAGGCGTATTTACGTCATCAAAACTTCTTTAATACCCATGCAGTACCGTTCTCATTTATTGCAGGCTTAGCTTATGCAATGGAAAAAGAGCATAAAGAGAAAAACTCAATTGATGGGCAAACAATTGATAGTATTAAAGCAGCATTAATGGGACCAACTGCAGGTATGTTTGATAGTTTATTCTTTAACTGTTTACGTATTATTGCAGCAGGTATTGGTATTGGATTATGTTCTCAAGGAAATATTCTAGGAACAATTATCTTTATCTTGATGTATGGAGTTTCTCAATCAGTATTCAAATATTTCTTTGTTAATTGGGGATACACATATGGAACAACATTTATTGATTCTGTCTTCTCATCTGGATTAATGGGTGCATTAACAAAATCAGCTTCTGTATTAGGGCTAATGATGGTAGGTGCAATGACAGCGCAAATGGTAAATGTACCTCTAAATTGGACATTGAATGTAGGTCAAACATCAGTTGTTGTTGCAGATGTAATCAATTCGATTTTCCCAGGATTACTTGGTGTATTGTTGTTATTCTTATTAGTTAGCTTAATTAAGAAAGGTGCAAGACCAACGCAACTTATTATTGGAATATTCGTATTTGCTTTATTAGGAGGATTTATTGGAATATTTTAAATAAAAGCTACGGACTTCCGTAGCTTTTGATACTTGGAGGAAATATGAAAGATCTAATGATGTTATATGGAGTAACACTAGGTATACGAAATACAGTGAAGCAAAAGTTATTCTTTTTAGAAGAAACAATTGAAATGTTAAAGAAAAGAAAAATTGAATACAAAGTTGTTTCAAAGAAAGTGATGAATAAGAAAATTAATAATCTATATATTGGAAATATAAACAATGCAAAAACAATCATTGCATGTGCTTATGATACACCACGTAAGACAATGATGATGAATAATAAATATTTTCCATTCAACTCAAAGAAAAATGTATTTTATTTAACTTGTGACTTGATTTTTAGAATGATTGTTCTAGCTATTCTTCTATTTGTTTCATATTTATTGTATTCAAATTTGTTAAGTCAATATTTCGGTTATACCTTATCGATTGGTTTACTTTTTGCATGTGTGATTGTTTCTTTCTTACTTGTTAAGGAAAATCCAAATAAAGTTAATTTTAATTTAAATAGTGCCTCACTAGCCTTAGCACTTTCATTAGTTGAAGATAGAAATATTGCAATTGCTTTAGTTGATTATGGTACAGAGTCTATTGATGGATTTAAATTATTAAAGGAAACAGTCAATATAAATCAAACGGTTGTTATTTTAGATTCTTTAGCAGCAGGGCAACAACTTGTATGTGCACACAAAGAAGATGTCGATTGCTCCATGTTTATTAAGTCAAAATTAAATTTCTTTGAAAAGATATATGCCAATGAACCTAATAATCGATTAGGACTTTATGAAAAAAGTATATTAATTGCTTCGGGTCAAATTGTAAATAAGCAATTTGAAGTAAAAAATACAAAATCTAAAAAGGATCATGAAATAGATATGGTTCGTTTAGAAAAATTAAGAAATTTATTAGAACATTATGTGGGAGGTAATAATGAAATTATTGTTTCAAAGTGATGATTATGGATTTACAGATGCTGTGACTGATGGAATTATAAAAGGGATACAAGAAGGAATAATTCGAAATACTGGATTATTTGTGAATATGCCGAGTAGTCAAAGAGCGGCAAATTTAATAAAAAATATAGAAGGTATCAGTGTGGGTATTGATATTAATCTTGTTGCAGGTTATCCTATAACCAAAGATAAAATTAAAATCACCTCACTCATTCGTGAAGATGGACATTTTATACCTTCAACTGTGCAAATGAAGAAAATGAGAAAAGAGGGCAATCAACATTCAATTGAACAAATGTTTGATGTTGATCCCTATGATTATGAAGAAGTACTTTTGGAAACAGAGAATCAAGTTCTAAGATTTATAGAACTAATGGGTAGAAAGCCAGATTATATTCACCCTCATTCTTTAGTTACTAAAAATTCAATTCAAGCATTAATGGAAATCGCAAAGAAATATGAACTTGTATTTTCGGGCAAAGCAATGAGAAATGATAAGATTCACATGATTCCATGTGATTGGACACCGAAACCATTTCCAATTAGTGAACAAGTGAATACACAAGTTGAGGATAAATTACTTACCGCTCTTGAAAATTCATTAGAACATGAGATAGCTTATTTTATTTGCCATTGTGGTTATGTGGATAGTGCACTACTTTATGAGTCGACTTATTCAATAATTAGGTGCAAAGATTTAGAGGCAGCTACATCTTCGAAAATAAAAGAGTTTATTAAGGAAAATAAAATCGAGTTAATTAATTACAATGATATAAAGGAGATCATCATATGATAATTAAATCTAAGAGAATTTACACAAGTGATGGAGTAGTGGACGGGTATATCCAAATTGAAGATGGAAAAATAAAAGATATACTCAAAACATGTGAAGAAAAAGTAGACAAAGATGTAAGTGATAATATAATCATTCCTGGAATTATTGATACGCATAATCATGGGACTATGGGATTTGGGTTAATGGGCGATGCGGTAGATAAGGAAAGAGAAGTTAGAGGTTACTTAAAAGGAGTTGCATCACAAGGTGTAACGGCTTGTTTACCTACTGCTGATTTCACATTACTTGATACAATTGCAAGTGTATCAAAAACTAAAATTGATGGTGCAAAACCGATAGGAATTCATACAGAGGGTCCATACTTGAACCGTGTAGGTGAAAAAGGAATTGATACAGGGCATCCTGAAATTGATTTAAAACACTGTCAAGAAATGATGGACAAGGCAGGGGGTATGTTAAAGCTCGTTGCAATAGCTCCTGAAATTCCTAACGCAAAAGATGCGATTGAATTATTTACTAAAAATGGAGTTCGTTGTGCATTTGCACATAGTAATGCAATGTATCAAGAAGCACTTGAATCGTTTAAATGGGGGATTACTGTGACAACACACACAGCAAATGTCATGTCGGGTATCCATCATCGAAATATGGGTGGACTTGGTGCTTGTCTTTTAAATGATGATGTATACAATGAATTAATTGCGGATGGTTTACATGTTTCTAACGAAATGATAGAAATCATGTTAAGGACAAAGAAAGATGCAATCAACAAGTTTTTGCTGATCTCTGATAATGTTCCGATGTCAGGAGCACCTATTGGTCGTTACAATTTAGAAGGTATGTTTGAAGTGAATATAGATGACAAAGGATACTGTTTATCAGACACAGGTAGATTATGTGGCTCTACACTTCCAGTTATTCGTGGAATTAAAAACTTAGTAACAAACTTAGATATTTCTTTAGAAGATGTGATTAAAATGGCATCAAAAAATCCAGCACATGTTTATGGAGCAACAACAAAGGGTGAATTAAGTAAAGGAAAAGATGCAGACTTTGTCGTGATTGATGATGATTTCAATGTTCAATACACTTATTCAGAAGGTGATTGTGTTTATGATTGCCAAAAAGATACAGATTTATTTAATAGTAACTTCATGGAGCGTTGTTTTCTAAAATGATGATTTTAGCATCTGATTATGATGGAACATTGAAAATCAAAAATGAAATCTCTAAAGAAGATAAGGAAGCAATTTCATTGTTTAGAAGTTGTGGTCATAAATTTGGTATTGTAACAGGAAGATCCATAGGAATGATTCGTAATGAATTGAAAGCATTGAATTTTGATTATGATTTCATTGTAGGTGGTAATGGCGCTGTGATAGCGAATGATAAAGGTGAAGTGATTCAACAATTTAATATTGAACCAGAGGCAGCAATGCAATTAATTCACCATGTACTTCTTGATGAAGCAAATATGATTGGTGTAAGCAACGGAATTGAGTTTGGCAATATTCAAGATGGATTAATACAAGAAGACAAAAATCACAATGAGTTAATTCATACAGAAATGTTAAATGGATATGATATTGTAGATTCGAAACAAATTAATTCATTTTATTTTAAATCAAATACAAAAGAGAAAACGAAAATGCTCTATGATGAATGTGTTCGTTTGTTTAATGATGAATTAAACTTTCATTTTAATAATGGCATTATTGATGCTACAAAACGAGGTATTGATAAAAAAAGTGGAATAGAGAATCTAACACATTTAATAAAGGGTGAAATTCATGTCATTGGGGATGGATTTAATGATTTACCCATGATTGAATATTATGGTGGATACACATTACATCATGCCGATATTGCAGTAAAAAAGAAAGCAACACAGGTTTTCGAAAGTGTTGCATCGTGCATTGAATATATTTCTAACAAATAAAAATAGAGAATAATTTCTCTATTTTTTTATGATTTGGTGTACATCTTCAATCATATTTAAGTTTGCATGAGAATATTCATTTTTAAACTCTTGGATATAATCATTCATTTTGTCATAATATTTTGGGTCATGGCAATCCAATCCAAAAACACAGTCATTTTCATATTTTTCAATAAGCGCAATCGCATTTTTATTTGGATAGAAATAAGTTGTTTCATTCTCAAAATCATGTTTTCCATAAGATAACCCTTTTAGATTGATTTCTAGTGGCATGTTGAATTCTTTTGCAGTTTTGCATATTTTGGTAATTGCTTCTGTACAAGCACTACTCCAAGCAGTTCTTGGTAACATGAAATATTCAGGATGTGCAACATAGGAGAAGTAACCTGTTTTTATACCTTGGCAAACTAATGTTGCATAATGAAGTACTTCATCATCTGTAGCACTCTCTGAAAAATCTGTACCTGTTTGATTAGGGTAATGTTGGCCAAGAAGAAGATAATCAACTTTGGTTAATAATTCTTTATAGTGATCATCTAACTCGGGGAAGTATTCGCATTCAAATCCTGAGTAAATTGTAATTTGATCTTTATATTTTTCTTTTAGAGTTTGGATGGATGTAAGGTATTCATTCATTTCAGACATTCTCATTCGATCGCGATCGGGGATGTCGTTAGAAAAAGGAACATGATCACTAAATCCAAGGTACTTTAAACCATTTTTAATTGCAGCTACTACATACTCTTCATCACTTCCAACAGCATGATGACAACGAGAAGTATGACTGTGAATGTTGAAATTTTGCATGAATATTTCCTCCATCAATTTAATAAAATTATTCTATCATATATTTATAAATAAAAATTACAAATTGTTATTGAATTTAGTATTCATCTAGTGATAGACTATATCTAAGATTTTTTTTGAAAGGGGGAATGAAAAAATGGAGAAAGTGAATAAGATAACGGATGGAATCATATGGAAACAAATACTTATTTTCTTCTTTCCGATTTTGTTAGGTTCCTTCTTTCAACAACTTTATAATACAGTGGATGCAATTATTGTTGGTCAGTATGTGGGTGCAAATGCACTTGCTGCAGTAGGTGGATCAAGTGCTCAGATCATTAACTGCCTAGTTGGATTTTTCTTAGGTATATCATCAGGAGCAAGTATAATTATTTCTAGATATTATGGCGGTAAAAACCGTGAAATGACTTCTAAAGGGGTTCATACTGCAATTGCGCTTGCGATATCATTTGGAATTATATTAATGTTTTTGGGTTATTTCTTTGCACCAACTGCGTTAAAAATGATGGGAGAACCAGCGGAAATTTTTACGTTGTCTCTTGATTATATTCGTATTTATTTCTTTGGGTCTGTTTTCTCTCTTACCTATAATATTGGAGCAAGTATCCTAAATGCGATTGGTGATTCTAAAAAACCACTATACTTCTTAATTTGTTCGACGTGCATTAATGTTGTGTTGGATATCTTGTTTGTAAGGGGATTTGGTATGGGTGTACAAGGTGTTGCGATCGCAACAATCATCTCTCAATTTTGCAGTGCTTGTTTAGTCTTATTTTCATTATCAAGAACAAAAGATATGCATCATTTTGATTTTAGAAAACTAAGATTTGATCCAGAAATTCTTAGAAAGATTATTTATATTGGTTTTCCTGCTGGTGTACAATCAATGATGTATTCGATATCAAATATCTTTATCCAAAGTAGTATCAACTCTTTTGGAACCACGACCATTGCAGCCTATACTGCTTATGGGAAAATCGATGGATTATTTTGGATGATGATGAATGCATTTGGAATTTCAGCAATGACTTTTGCAGCACAAAACTTTGGAGCTCATAAGATTGACCGTGTAAAAAAATGTGTAAAAACATGTTTGATCATGGCTGCAATATCTACGATTGTCATGAGTGCATTCCTTTATTTCTCAGCTGATGGATTCTATCGACTCTTTACTCAAGATGATTCAGTAATTGCGATTGGTCTACAGATGTTAAGGTTCTTAACGCCGATGTATATATTCTGGGTAGGAATAGAAATCTTGTCCAGTGTTGTTCGTGCTTCTGGAGATTCATTGGGTCCACTTATTATAAGTGCAATTGGAATTTGTTTAGTTAGAGTTCTTTGGGTATTCTTTGTCGTTCCAACTTATCATGACATCATTGTGCTGATTGCATGTTACCCAGTTACATGGATTTTATGTACTGTAGCATTTTCAATCTATTATCGAAGAAAACAATTGAAGTGGTATTAATACCACTTTTATTATGTATAATGAATATAGCGAGGTAGGGAGTATGGAAATTGCGAAGTTTGGTGTAGAAGATTGGTTAAATGTTTGGGAGAATGATGCAATTTATGATATTGCGGGTAGTTCCATTGCTTCAATGACTTTGGAAGAAGTTTTACAAACAATACAAATAGATAAAAATGAGTTTATGAACTTATGCTTTAATAAGAAAATGAATTATGGGTGGATTGAAGGTTCACCTGAATTTAAAGCTGAGGTATGCAAATTGTATAAGCAAGTTACGCCAGAGCAAGTTTTGCAAACAAACGGTGCAACAGGTGCAAATTTTCTTGTGTTGTATGGTTTGATTAATCCAGGTGATCATGTGATATCGATGTATCCAACTTACCAACAATTAATAGATATTCCTAAATCATTTGGAGCAGAAGTTGACTTGTGGCAAATACATGAAGATGATAGCTGGTTGCCAAGCTTAGATGAATTACAAAGATTAATTCGTCCTACAACAAAAATGATTTGTATTAATAATGCAAATAATCCAACTGGAAGTATTATGGATGAAACCTATTTGAAGAAATTAGTTGATATTGCAAAATCAGTAGGCGCATATATTTTGTGTGATGAGGTGTATAAACCATTAACAGAGGAGATACAAGTTCCTTCAATCGTTGATTTATATGATTTAGGAATTGCTACAAATAGTTTATCAAAAACATATTCAATACCTGGTGTTCGTATTGGATGGGTTGTATCGAATTTAGAAGTAGCAGAAATTTTTCGCAAAATCCGTGACTACACAATGATTTGTGCGGGGGTATTAGATGATATGATTGCGACGTATGCACTAAGAAATGCAGCACTTATTTTAGAACGCAATAAAAGAATCGTTCAAGAAAACCTTGCTATTTTGAAGGATTGGGTAAATAAGGAACCACGTGTATCTGTGGTTTTTCCAAAGAATGTTTCTACCTCTTTTATAAAATTAGATATTCCTGTAGAAACAGAAGAGTTCTGTATTCAATTATTGAAAGAGAAAGGCGTTCTTTTAGTTCCTGGTAATCGCTTCAATATGCCAGGATATGCTCGTTTGGGGTATTGTACACGAAAAGATATCCTTGAAAAAGGACTAGAAGAGTTATCTTCTTTTTTGAGATCATATGATGAGTAAAACGGGGAAAAATAATACGTTAGTTAGTTTTATAGATTTAACAAATTTTATTCCTTTGGGATTATTGGTAATTGGATTTAATTGGTTGTATGCAAATTATATCTTGTCTGTTATTTTTACGTTATTTGTTATTGGTTATGTTCTTTACACTGAGTATACATTAAGAAAAAATGAAGAGCTGGCATTGCTTCAATATTTTCATAAAGTATTAATGTCAGCTATTATTGGATTTATCGTATTCTGCGTTGTTGTTTTTATTGAGATGAATTTAGCAAGAGATCCTTCAGCTACAGGTGGCGTTTCAAATAATAGTATTGTGATTATTTTTGTAGCTTTACCATTAACTTTTATCTTCTATTTTGTATTCACTTTATTTATGGTGAAAAGAAATAGAAAGTTTCTAAAATAAAATCTAGGTAACTAGGTTTTTTTCTTTTACTTTACAAGTAATGAGCAGAAAGAATAAAAAAATACAACAGCGAACTGTTGTATTACATAAATGATTGTAAGAAATTTTTCACCACATCAAATCCACCAATTAGCGTACCCAATGTACTAAATAGATTTGCGAAGACAACAACTAATAGAATATGAGTGACACGATTCTTATAGAATCCTTTTACTGAATTTACATCATCAAGTATGTTTTCAAAATCTTTAACTTTGGGTTTTTTGACAAAAGCTTCTACTAATCCTGCAAACCAGCCAGCAGCTAATAAAGGATTAAGCGATGTAATGGGTGCTGCAATAAATGCAGTTAGTATTGCTAGTGGATGTCCCCATGCAAGTAAGACACCAATGGCAGAGAGTGAACCGTTCCAAAGAATCCAATTGCGAATTTGTTCAATTCCAAGCTCTGTATTAATACTGAACATTGAGATAATCATTGCGATAATGAGGATTGGAACAACCCACCCCATGATTTTAGAAGAAGGCTTTTTTTCAGGGATGCTTTCCAACTCCTTAATATCATAGGTTTTTCCTATTTCTTCTTTAATTCCTGGAATATGTGCTGCACCAAGTACTGCGACAATCTTCTTGCCAGGTGCATTTTTAATCTTATATGCAAGCACTTGATCTCTTTCGTGAATAAGTACTTCTGCTACAACAGGAAATTCTTTTGCAACTTCTTTAAGCGCAACATCTAAGACTTCAGATTGTTTAAGATTTTCAATGTCCTCGCTACTAATGTCTTCATCATCAAAAATTGACATGATGAGGGATGTAAGTAATTTGATCTTTTGAAAGAAATTATGTTTACGATAAATTCTTTTGAAGGTTGTTTGAATATTTCGATCAACTAATACAAGTTTTGCACCAGTTTCTTTTGCACTTTCAATTCCTTGAATCATTTCTTGTCCAGCTTGTACATCCATCTTCTTTGCAATTCTTCTTTGGTAAGAAGATAGAATAAGATTAGCTAACATATATCCTGTTTTTTTCTCTTTGATTACTTGGATAATATCGGTATCTTCCCAACGTTTTGGGTTATTAAAAGCAGCATATCTTTCATCATCTAATTCGATGCAAATGCTGTCAGGTTGTACCTCATCAATGCATTCTTTTACATCTTGACGACTTGTATGGGATACGTGTGCTGTACCAATTAGGTATATTTCTTTGTCATTGACTTCAATTTTTGTTATGTTTTGATTCATAATATTCCTCAATTTCTAGCTTATTTATTATATCATATTGAAAAATAATAGGAATATAGGGGTTATTTTAAGTTTTCAATGAACTAAAGGGTATGGTATAATATCATGAGCAAAAGGAGGTAAAAAAGTGATTAATTTCAACCTTGGCTTAACATTTGATAGTCTAAAAACGATTTTTCGCATGGTGCTTGATATATTCATTGTGTGGATGTTGTTATATTATGCAATTAAGATTGTAAGAACAAACTCTAGAACCATACAAATATTTAAGGGGATTGCCCTTATTTTAGTGGTGAATGGTGTCGCTAAATTTTTAGGTTTAGATACCGTTATTTGGTTATCTGATCAATTTCTTAACTGGGGGTTCTTAGCAATTATCGTTGTATTTCAACCAGAAATCAGATCAGTGCTTGAAAAACTTGGAAAGAGTAATGTTTTTTCACGTATTTCAACTTTGACTGGAAATGAAAAAGAAAAACTTGTAGATGAGTTGGTAACAGCAACAATGCTTTTATCGCGTGATCAAACTGGTGCTTTAATCAGTTTGGAACAAGGCCACTCATTAACTGATTTTATAAAAACAGGTACACCAATCAATTCTGTAGTTACTGCAGAACTTTTAACATCAATTTTCGTAACTTCAACACCTCTTCATGATGGTGCTGTTATTATTCAAGGAGATCGCATTGCATGCGCAAGTGCTTATTTCCCTCCAACAAACTTAGATTTACCTTCTCGTTATGGTGCAAGACATCGTGCAGCTATTGGTATTAGTGAGATTACAGATGCAGTTACAATTGTTGTTTCTGAAGAAACTGGTGCTGTATCAATTACTGAAGGTGGTAAAATTTTAACAGTAAATCGTAAACAATTAAGAGAATATTTATTCCGTGTTATTTGTGGTGAAGAGACAGAAGTTAGAAATGTTAAACCAACACCTCAAAGACAATTGATTATAGAAAAAGAAGCTCCTCAAGATGTTCCTGCACAAGAGTACATCGTTGAAGAAAAAGCGAAAGAACAACCTCAAGAAACTAAACGTGATAGTAAGTTTGATACTGCAATTCTAAGTAAACTTGCGATTAAACGTCATGCTGAGGCAGAAGCGGATTCTGAAGAAACAACAGTTGGTGAAATTGAAATTCATGGACCTGTAGTTGAAGAGAAAACAGTTGTTCAACCAACAGCGAAAGTTAAAGAAAAGAAAAAATTTGGTTTATTCAAATCTAAGAAAAAAGAAGTAAATCCTCAATCGAAAGAAGATATTGAAGCGCAAACATATCAAGCTTTAGATGAAGAAGAAGCGAGCATTAAACTTCCTAAGAAAAAGGAACGTCCAGCACCATCTTATCCTACACAAGAAGTAGTAACAGAACAAGAATTTATGGCTCCTATTGAAGAAACAATTGTTGAAGATATTATGGCACCAAGTGAAGAAAAAGCAGTTGTTGATTCAGGTAAAATCGAAGAAATTATTAAGAAAGAAATGGATAATGCAAATGCAATCCATAAATCTCAACAATTTACTTCAATAAAAGAAGAAAAATCTACTCCTTACAGTGGATATGAACATGTTCGTGTAATGGGTGATAAAGTACCTTCTGCTCAATCTAAAGTAGTTTCAGAAGGAATTACATCTGAAATGACAGGTGATGAAATTAGAAAAGCTCGTTTAGAAGCTATTAAATCTGGTAAGACATGGAATCAAGCTAAAATTCAACAAACAGCTCCTCAACCTGTTGTAAAAGACTCTATGACTCATCCGATTCATGAAACCAATTTAGAAGATATTATTAAACCGATTGAACAACCAAAGAAGGCTGACAGTCGTCCTAAATTTGCAATGGATTTCAATGACAAGAGTGAAACTGCTAACATTAATGGACTTACAGGTGAAATCAAAAAAATTAATCTTGCTGAACTACATACAACGCAACATAAGAATATTGAAGATTTGATTCAAGTTGATGATAATTTGGAAGATCAATTTGCGATGCTAGATACAATGAGTATTGAAAAGCCGAAAGTAACAGAAGTTCTTGATATCAAACCGGCAAATAAACAAGCTGGAGGTGGCAAGTAATGACAAATATGAAGAATAAGAAAATCAAGGATAACAATCCTGATAGCAAGCTTGAATTAGCAAATAAAATTGCTAAGCAAAGTAAAAAAGTAGTAAATACATATGCTCACTTTGAAGATTCATTGTTTAGAGTTATTAGAAGTTTTAGTTCTTGGATTGATAATGTATTATTCAATCAAAGATTCAGTGTTATCGTATCCCTTGGATTAGCAATTTTAATTTATATTACAGTAAACTTTAACTCGCAAAATTCAATTTTCGGTAATCCTTTAGTTAATGCAAAACCAATAAACAATGTACCAATTGTTGCTCGTTATAATACAGATACTTTTGAAATTTCTGGATTACCTGCAACAGCGAATATCACAATTATTGGTGAGGGATCAAATGTAAATGCAGCAGCTAATCAAAAAGGTACTATTGTTGCTAATCTTGAAGGCTTAACAGAAGGACAACATACTGTTCGACTTCAAGCAGAAGGTTATGGGGATAATGTACAAGTTAAAACAGATCCAACGGATGTTGTTGTGACACTTAAAAAGAAGAGTACTGGTCAATTTGATATTGGTTATGATTTCATTAACCAAGATAAGATGAATAGTATTTATAGTTTAGGTACACCTGAATTTGAATATTCTAAAGTTAATGTACGTGCTTCAAAAGATACATTAGATAGCATTGCATTCATTAAGGCATTAATTGATGTTACAGGTGTTGAAGGTGATTTTGAACAAGAAGCAACACTAGTGGCATATGATAAAAAAGGTGTCCCAGTAAATGCGGATATTGTACCAAATACAGTGAAAGTTAAAGTACCAGTTACCTCGCCAAATAAGACAGTACCAATTATTGTTGAGACTGTAGGTGATGTACCGAATGGTATGGCAATTCAAAGTATTACAATGGATCATGAATCAGTTACGATTTATGCATCTGAATCAGTATTAAGTAAAATTAATGAAGTAGGAGTTACACTTGATGCATCTTCATTAACTAAAGATTCAAGTGTCTTAAGACCAATCACACTTCCAACAGGAGTTAAATCTTCTAGTGTAAATCAAGTTACAATGGATGTTAAACTTGCTAATGGAGTTACTAAGATCATTCCAAATGTACCTATTTCATACAAGAACAATGTAAATAAATATAAATTTACTACTCTTGATGGACAAGCTTATGTAGATGTTGAAATCTTTGGTACACAAGAAAATATAGATAAAGTAAATGTTGATGATATTGTTGTTTATTTTGATATGGCTAATGCAACACCAGGTAACCAAGAATTTAAGTTATCTGTTGAACAACCAATTGGTTCATTAGTAAAATACTCAGTATCTCAACCAACAATTTCTGTAACTGTATCAGGTGAAGTTGATAATACAATGGAAGAAAGCGTAGGAACAAACTAATGGGAAGATATTTTGGAACTGATGGCATTCGTGGTAAAGCCAATGTGAATTTGGATGCTGAAAGAGCATTCAAAGTAGGACGATATTTAGCATATTACTATAAACAAAAAGGATTAGGTAAAATCCTTATTGGAAAAGATACTCGTTTATCAAGTAGTATGTTTGAGTTAGCACTAGCAGCAGGTGCTACTGCAAATGGTGCAGATGTTTATTTACTTGGATATTGTCCAACACCTGCAGTTGCATACCTTGTAATGCACAAAGATTTTGATTGTGGTGTGATGATTTCCGCAAGTCATAATCCTTATTATGACAATGGTATTAAAGTATTTAATCATGATGGTGTAAAACTAGATAGTAGCATCGAAGGATTAATAGAAGATTACATTGATGGTAAAGAAGAAATCACATATGCAACAGATGATAAAATTGGGCATGTGATAAATTATCAAACAGGACTTGAGTTATATCTTGATTGGCTTGAACAAACGTATCCACTAAACTTAAAAGGGGTAAAACTTGCGGTTGATTGTGCTAATGGTAGTGCATCGACCACGGCAGTTCAATTGCTTACTCGTTTAGGCGCAACAGTTTCGGTGATTCATAATGATCCTACTGGGGTGAATATCAATACAAAATGTGGATCAACTCATCCCGAAGAATTACAAGAAAAAGTCAAGAATGGTAATTTCGACCTAGGACTTGCATTTGATGGAGATGCAGATCGTTTAATTGCGGTGGATCATACAGGAGAATTAATTACTGGTGATCATGTAATTTATGTTTGTTCTAAATATTTAAAAGCTAAAGGTGAATTGAATAAGAATACAGCAGTTACCACTGTAATGGCGAACTTAGGATTATTCAAAGCACTTGAAGTAGCGGGAATTGATACATCAATTACTGCAGTAGGTGATAAATATGTTTATGAAGATATGGTAAAAAATGATTACGTCATCGGTGGAGAACAATCAGGACATATCATCTTTAAAAAGCACCTAACAACAGGAGATGGTCTTCAAACAGCACTTAATCTTCTTGAAATCATGGTTGAAACAAAGAAGAATATGACTGAACTTTGTGAAGGGCTAAAGATTTATCCGCAACTTCTTGTAAATGTACCAGTAAAAGATAAAGAAGCAGCACTTAAAGATGAAGATATTCAAAAAGAAGTTGATGACGTTACTGCAAGACTTGCAGGAAATGGTCGAATTCTTGTACGCCCAAGTGGTACTGAACCACTTGTACGTGTAATGGTGGAAGCAGAGAATGATGAAATCTGTCATGACTGTGTTTATCAAGTTGTACGTGTTATCGAAAAGAAATTTCAATAGAACTCATGGAAACATGAGTTTTTCTTATGTATAATGATAGTAGAATGTGAGGTAAGCATATGACAACTCGTAAAGTAATAAGTATTGTTGAAGACGAGAGAGATTTAAATGAGTTAGTTAAACGATATCTAGAAAAAGAAGGATATGAAGTACGCTCATATTTAACTTTTGACGATGCCTTTGAACATACTAGTGATGATGATGTACATTGTTGGGTATTGGATATAATGTTAGATGATAAAAGTGGTTTTGATTTAATTGAGGAGATACGTTTGCATGCACCAGAGGTACCTGTCATTTTCATGTCTGCACGTGATAAAGAATTTGATCGAATCATAGGACTTGAAAAAGGTAGTGATGATTATATTACAAAACCATTCTCACCAAAGGAATTGGTATTGCGCGTAAATAATTTAATAAAGAGGACCTATAAAAATGATAATTCACGTATTCAAATTGATGGATATGAAATTGATGAATCACAACGCTCTGTTTATGAAAATGGTGTGGAATTAGAATTAACAACTAAAGAATTTGATTTACTTATGTTGTTTGTAAAGAATAAAGGAACAGCATTTCTTCGTGAACAAATTCTTGAAAAAGTATGGGATATCAATTATTTTGGATCAGACCGTGTTGTAGATGATACATTAAGACGTTTAAGAAAGAAGATGCCTAATTTAAGTATTCATACAATTTATGGATTTGGCTATCGTTTAGGTTAATGAAAAGACTAAGAATTTGGATAAAAGAATTATCATTGTCACAACAGCTATTAACAATTATTTTCTTTGTAATAGCGGTTTTTGGTTTGTTTTTCTTTGTGTTTCTTGCGGATTCAGTTGATACATTCGTACAAAATGAAATGTATAAAATGTTACATCGATCACAGGAAAGTGTTGTCTTTTATGCAAACAACAACATTCCGTTGGATACAATTGGAGAAACCAATGAAAGTAATATTATCCACATTTATTACAACTCAGTGAAAAGCAGATTTGAAATATTAGGTCAACAAAATGTGACAAGTGAAGTAATCGATAATATTTCTTCTAATATTCCTTTGGTTAAAGAAGGCTATAAAGATTTTATCTTTGAATACAATAATAAAAAAACAATGTATTCAATTTTGAAACTCAATGAAAATAATTATTTGATTTCACTAGTTACAGATGCTTACCGCACAGAATTTAGAGCAGCTTTAGTAAATAGTGTAATCAATTTGAATGTACTTGTCGTGGGGATTCTATTTGTTATTTTGATGTTATGGGTAGCCTCACTCATCTATCCGTTAAACCAAATAAGAATTTATATGGAAAGAATACGAAGAAATGAAAAAGCAGAATTAAGAATTGATCGACGTGATGAAATTGGTGAGGTAGCAGATGCTTTAACCATGATGGAAGCTGAATTGGATAACCAAAAGAAAATTCGAGAAGAAATGATTCAAAACATTTCTCATGATTTAAAAACACCAATCGCAACCATTAAATCTTATGGGGAAAGCATTAAAGATGGTATTTACCCATATGAAACTTTGGAAAAGAGTGTTGATGTTATCATCGAGCATGCGAATCGTTTAGAAAAGAAAGTATATAGCTTAATCATGTACAACAAGATGGGTTATTTACTTGATAATGATGAAGATTCAAACGTTGATATGAAGAGTATTATTGAAAAAGTAATTATGTCACTCAAAGTTATACGTCCAGAGATAAATATTGATGCAGACCTTCATGAGGCAACATTTCATGGTGAAGAAGAACCTTGGCGTATTGTTGTTGAGAATCTATTGGATAATGCATTACGTTATGCAAAAACAGAAATTAAGTTAACACTAAGTGAGAATGAATTAATGATTTCAAATGATGGAGATCAAATGTCAAAAGATCGTTTGGAAAAATTATTTAGACCATATGAAAAAGGAACGGATGGAAAATTCGGTTTAGGCTTATCGATTGTCTATCGTGTGTGCAGTACGTATAACTATTTAGTAGAAGCGGAAAACTTGACGAATGGTGTATGCTTTAGAATTTCAAGACCACAGTCAAAGAAAGAAAAAAAGAAGCAAGTAAAGGATGAAAAAAAGGAAGATTAATTTCTTCCTTTTTGTTTATTTCTTAGGATCTTTTAATACTTCCCCAAGACTTGCTAGTGTTCCAGCGATATTTTGTAACTCAGATGGAACAATAATTTTTGTTGATTGACCATTTGCTAATTGTTGTAAAGCTTCATACCCTTTTAAAGTTAAGAAACCTTTGCTTGGTCCTGCATTGTTAATCATTTCAATACCTTTCGATTGTGCTAAGAAGACTCTTTCCATTGCTTGAGCTTCACCTTCTGCTTCAGCAATCATGGATTCCTTTTTAGCATTAGCACGAAGAATCATAGATTCCTTTTCACCTTCAGCAGTAAGAATTGCAGCTCTTTTTTCACCTTCTGCACGAAGAATTGATTCACGACGTTCACGTTCAGCACGCATTTGTTTTTCCATTGAATCTTGGATATCGCGTGGTGGAATAATGTTCTTCACTTCTACACGAGCAACTTTAACTCCCCAAGGATCAGTTGCTTCATCTAAGATAGCGCGCATTTTTGTGTTGATAATATCACGAGAAGTAAGTGTTTCATCCAGCTCCAAATCACCAATAATATTACGTAATGTCGTTGCTGTTAAATTTTCAATGGCATTTAGTGGACGCTCAACCCCATATGTATATAACTTTGGATCTGTTATTTGGAAATAAACAACTGTATCAATTTGCATTGTTACATTATCTTTTGTAATAACAGGTTGAGGCTCGAAATCTTTTACAATTTCTTTTAAAGTTACTTTATTTGATATGCGATCAAAGAAAGGTACTAAAATATGAACGCCAGTGTGCCAAGTTTTGTGATAAGCTCCTAGACGTTCTACTACGTAGGCTCTTGCTTGTGGTACGATGCGTACGCAGTATGCAATAATAGCTGCAAATACTGCGAGTACAATTAAGAATGCTAAAATTTGAATTATATTCATCTTATTTTCTCCTTATATAATGAACTATATTTTCTTTACAATTAATTTTGAACCTTCAATGGCAAGTACTTCAATGACATGATCTTTTTCAATCGTTTTTCCATCAACGGATACGGCATGCCATTCTGCACCTTGAATTTTAACTAGACCCCAATGTTCGTCGGTAATAGATTCAAGCAATTTTGCTTGTTGTCCAACTACACGATCTGCATTAGTAGGAACAATATTCCCTCTTAGGTATTTTTTTGCGATTGGCCTACAGGTTAGTATAAACAAAACCGATACGACAAAGAAGATAATCATTTGTCCTATAAGTGGCACTCCACATTCTAATGCAATAAGTGCACCTAATGCTCCAACAGCAAACCAAATTGTGATTAATTGGGATACAGTGATTATTTCAAGGATAATTGAACCAATCAGTATAGATATCCATAACCAAAATTCCATATTCTCTCTCCTAGCTTGATTCTTTCAAATCAATGATAAGCATACGCTCTTTCTCATCGAATGTTGCATTGTACTTTATTCCATTGCATTCTTTATGAAGTAAAGCTGCAATCTCATCGAGAATGAGCTTATTGCTAATTCGTGCATATCCTTTACCAATTGATACTTTATGTAGTTGATCAAGTGGTACAAGGTTTAAATCGATTTCTCTTTTAGCGATGGGTTTAATCGCCACTTTAAGTGCTTTCTTATCTAATCCAATGCAACACCATCGTACATCATTGAAATAAGTTGCAGCTGTATTATTAAGAGTGAAATTGTTTGGATACAATGTTACCACTGTAGAATAAGCATTTCCAGGAATCCATTCAAACATAGTCAGTCACCTCTCTATATTTATAGTATATACCTCTCTTACATAATTTACAATTCTTATTTTACTTATTACGCATATTTAGGTTATTCTTTAAAAAGTATGCGTTTTAAAGTACAATAATATGGAAACGAGGAAAAGCGATGTCAAAGTTAGATGTTATGGGTGTGTATTGTAATTATACAATACAAGGATCAGGTAAAGATGTAATTCTATTACATGGCTGGGGACAAAACACTCAAATGATGCAATTTATCCAAGATCATTTATCGAAAGACTTTCGAGTTTTTAATCTTGATTTTCCTGGTTTTGGTGAATCAAGCGAACCTACATCTGCTTGGGGTGTTTTAGAGTATACTGAATTCTTACATCAGTTTTGTATATTAAATAAGATAGAGAATCCAATTTTAATTGGTCATTCATTTGGTTGTCGGGTTTCAATTCGTTATGCTGCTTTATACCCAGTAAGAAAAATGGTACTTACAGGAGCTGCTGGTTTACTGCCAAAACGCGGATTAGAGTATCAACTTCGTACCAAGGTATATAAATTAGGGAAGAAAGCGGTTCAATTGACTGGTTCTAAAACGTTAGAAGAATCATTAAAAAATCACTTTGGTTCAACAGATTATAAGAACACCAGTGGTGTTATGCGTGAAAGTTTTGTAAAGATTGTCAATGAGGATTTAGCGCCTTATTTGGATAAATTTGATTGTCCTGTTCTCTTGGTGTGGGGAGACCAAGATGATGCAACGCCATTATGGATGGGAAAAGTGATGGAAGAAAAGATGAAAAATGCCGGTCTTGCTATTTTTGAAGGAGATGATCATTATGCTTATTTCCATCAAAGTAGAAGATTTTGCTTAGTTTTAGATGCTTTTTTTGAAAAGGATAAGGGGTAAAAATTGAATGATTGAGAATTATTATTTAATACTTGGATTAATGCTGGTGGTCTATCTCATATTTTCTTGGGTACCAATGAAACACGCATTGCATATGTTTCAACAAAACCGTTACGAAAATGGACGATATATTGCATGGCTTAAAAAGACAATAAAATCATTTTCTGGGAAATCTTTTTTGCCAGTAGTACTACTAATTTTAATTGTATTGTCTTCATTTGTGATTGATCGTGGAATTCATCAAGTTGTTACGGTAGCCATTGTTTCTATTTGGGGATGCTATTCTATATTTAACGAATTAAAAGTAGAATACATTAAACCACTTGTTTATACAGACCGCGTAAAAAGACAAATTGTAGTTATGACATGTTTAAATATTATAATCTATATTATAATTTTTAACTTCACAACATATTGGGATACGTTGGGATTACTTTATTCTTATTTGGGAGTTTGGTTGATGATATTGGTTATGAATTGGATTACACAACCCATTGAGAATGCTGTAAAGAAAAAATATTTAAATGATGCAAAATCAATATTAGAGAATCAAACCAATCTCATTAAAATAGGAATTACTGGAAGTTATGGGAAAACATCAAGCAAAACAATTCTCCAAGAAATTTTATCGGAAAAGTTTTACTCATTGATGACACCTGCTTCATTTAATACACCTATGGGAATTACACGTACTATTCGCGAATATTTAAAACCTATTCATGAGGTATTCATTTGTGAAATGGGTGCTGACCATGTGGGGGATATTCAAGAACTATGCGACTTTGTTCATCCTAAAATTGGCTTAGTTACATCAATTGGTCCTCAACATTTAAACACATTTGGATCGTTAGAAAATATCATCAAAGAGAAAATGAAATTAATTGAAAACTTACCTGCAGATGGCTGTGGCATTATTAATATGGACAATGAATACATTCGCAATTATTCAATAAAAAATAACTGTCGTTTAGTAAGCTATGCAATTCATGATGAAAATGTGGATTACTATGCAACAAATATCACCTACACACCAAAAGGAAGCACCTTTGATGTGGTTACAAAAGAGGGTACTTATACTTTTGAAACAAAATTATTGGGTGAGCACAACATTGCAAATATTTGTGCTGCAATTGCGATAAGTAGAGAATTAAATGTTGAGTGGAAAGAGCTTCAATCAGCAGTTAAAAAAGTAAAATATGTTGAACATCGTTTGGAATTAAAGAAAATCAACGGTTATACCTTTGTTGACAATGCCTTTAATTCAAATCCTGTTGGTTCTGCAATGTCACTTGAAGTCATGAAAATGATGCCAAATAAACGATTTGTGATTACACCAGGTATGATTGATTTAGGTGAAAAGCAAGATGAACTCAATAAAGAGTTTGGAAAGAAAATGAAAGATAGAGTCGATGTTGTTATTTTGGTCGGTGTACAGCAAACAAAACCTATTGTACTAGGACTTGAAGAAAGTGGATTCGATTCAAATCACATCCATATTTGTAAAACTGTAAGAGAAGCATTCCAACTAGTTTATACTCTTGCAACACCAGAAGATACAATATTACTCGAAAATGATTTGCCAGATGCATTTAACAATTAAAGAAGGTGCTGTACGATTTGTACAACACCTTTTCTATTCTTCGATTTTCTGCTCATCTTCAGGATATACAGAATCCGTGGTAACAAGCAATTTTTGTTTCTTTAATCGGTAGTTTACAAGTTCACTTAGAAGATTATAAGTTACTGCAGTAAATGGTACTGCAATTAACATACCAAATAATCCCCAAATAGATCCAAGTACAATGATGGATAGAAGTACCCAAATACCAGGTAATCCAACTGAGTTACCTACAACTCTTGGATAAATTACATTGCCTTCAAATGTTTGTACGGCTTGGAATACAATGATAAACCAAACAATATCAATTAAAGGTCGTACTGCAAGAATAAGTAAACATCCAAATGCCATACCAAACATGGCACCAAACATTGGGACGATACTTGTAATCGCGATAACACAACTAATTAACATTGCGAATGGGAAGTTTAATAGATTCAATACAATGAAGTAAATTGTACCGAGAATACAAGCTTCTACAAGTTGTCCAGAGATGAAACTATTGAAGATGCGATTTGATTTTGCTCCAACTTCAAAGATTTTTAAGGACCATTTATAACCAAAGATAGATACGATAATTTTTCTAGATTGGCGAATGAATTTCTCTTTACTAGAGAGTAGATATAAGCTAAGCATAAATCCTGTAAACCAATTTGCAAGTTCAGTAGTGAATGCAAGTGCATTGTTGATTATACTTGTTCCTGTACCAATAGCCCAGTCACCCATATTTTTAACAATTGTTTCCCAATTCCAACCCATTTGTGTAATAAATTGATTAATTGAGTTTGAATCAAGGTTTATATTAAGTTGTTCTAGGTTGAAAAATTCCAATACTTTATTAAAGTTATTTAAAATTGACATGATGTAGTTGGTACCATTTTGAAGAAGTAGTTGTAAACTTGAACCAATTTGTGGCGCTACAATACTGAATAAGATATAGAGAACTGCAGCAGCGAAAATAAGTGTAAGAGTAACAGAAATACCTCGAATTTTATTGTGAAACCAACTTTTTTCCTTAATCCATTTTTTTAAATATTTCTCAAAGATACGCAAAGGTATATTAAGTACAAAGGCAATACCAATTGCATAAAGTAAAGGCATAAACAACTGTACTAATCGCTTGAGAAAACTTAGAAAATTAGGTATCGCAATAATTGCGAAAATTAATAATACTGTATACGTAGCTAAATAAAGATAAGGCTTTATTTTTTTCATTTCATCTTTGTTGATATTCATGGAAGGTCTCCTTTATTAAAGTGTACACGATAGTACGCTAAATTACAATTTTGAATAATAATCATTGAGTTTGACTGTTATTGTAGTCAATAATTTTGTATAATGATATACGTAATCGAATTGGAGTGAATATATGAAAATAAAAGTAGCAGTCTTTTTTGGCGGAGAATCAGTAGAACATGAAGTAAGTATTATTTCTGCTAAACAAGCAATGGAAGCTTTGGATCAAGACAAGTATGAAATAATACCTATTTATATTTCAAAATCACGTGATTTCTATTGTGGTGAAGAGTTAAGAGATTTATCTCAATACAAAGATATGAAAGCACTACTTACAAAAGTACCACAAGTAACTTTAGTAAAAAGAGATCAAAAAGTATTTATTGAGCCTGTAAAGAAAGGTTTATTTACAAAACCAATTAATACTATTGATATCGCTATTCCAGTAGTTCATGGTACCAATGGAGAAGATGGTACACTTCAAGGGTATTTAGAAATGCTAAAGCTACCCTATGCAGGATGTGATGTTATTTCAGCTGCGGTAGGGCAAGATAAAGTAGTAATGAAACATATTCTAGAGAATTCAAATATTCCAATGACACCATGGTTTTGGTTATATGCGCATGAATTTGAAACTAGAAAAGAAGAATATATTAAAAAGGCAAGTGATTTAGGTTATCCACTTGTATTAAAACCAGCATGTCTTGGTTCTTCTGTAGGCATTGTGATAGCTCATAATGAAGAAGAATTCGTAGCTGGAATTGATGAAACTGGAAGTTTTGATTTTAAAGTAGTTGTAGAAAAAATGGTGCCAAACTTAAGAGAAATCAATGCTTCTGTATTAGGTTCATGTTTCAGTGCTCAAGTTGGTGAATTAGAAGAAGTTGCGAAAAATGATGAAATCTTATCTTACAAGGATAAATACCAAGGTGGATCAAAGAGTACAAAAGATACTTCTGGTTCTAAAGGAATGGCAAGTACTTCAAGAATCGTGCCAGCTGCAGTAAGTGAAGATGAAACAGTGAAAATAAAAGAATTGGCTTTAGAAGTGTTTAAAGTGCTAGGTTCAAGTGGAGTTTGTAGAATTGATTTTATGATGAATGGAGAAACACATGACATCATGGTGAATGAAATCAATACAATTCCTGGTTCATTGGCATTCTATTTATGGAGTCCAGTTGGTATTGATTTTACAAAATTGATGGATGAACTAGTAAAAATTGCATTAGATCGTCATAGAAGAAAAGAAAAGATGACTTTCTCTTATGATACAAACTTATTAGAGAATTATTCAGAATCAGGTAGCAAAGGTTCTAAAGGTGCAAAGCGCTAGAACCTTGATATAATTAGAAAAATGGAGGAAAAATTATGTCAACACCACATAACGCCGCTGAGAAAGGGCAAATCGCAAAAACAGTATTAATGCCAGGAGATCCTCTTCGTGCAAAATTTATCGCAGAAACATTCTTAGAAAATCCTGTACAATTCAACACTGTACGTAATATGTTCGGTTATACTGGAACATATAAAGGAAAAGAAATTTCTGTAATGGGTTCAGGAATGGGTATGCCAAGTATTGGTATTTATTCTTATGAACTTTATACTCAATATGGAGTTGAAAATATCATCCGTATTGGATCAGCAGGAGGATATACAGCAGATTTAAAAGTATTTGATGTTGTCTTAGCAAATAGTGCATACAGTGAATCAAGTTATGCACGTGTACAAAGCGGATATACAGAAGATAAAACTTATCCATCTGAAGTATTAAATGGGAAAATTAAACTCGCTTCAAATCAAGTAGGTATTCCTGTTATAGAATCTTGTATTCATTCATCAGATGTATTCTATCGTGAAGGTGGATTGGATTATGTTAAAGTCTTAGTTGATGAAAAGAAATGTACTTGTGTAGAAATGGAAAGTTTTGCATTATTTCACAATGCTAAAGTATTAAATAAACATGCGGCATGTTTAGTAACAATTTCAGATAGCTTTGTAACAAGTGAAGTTACAACTGCAGAGGAGCGTCAAAATTCATTTACAAATATGATGAAAATCGCTCTTGAAGCAGCAATTATGTAATTGAAATTTCTCTTATAAAAAATTAAAAAAATAAGAAAAAAGTACTTGCCTTCAAAAATGCTTTATGGTACTATGATATAGCACTGTTAAGTATTACATGAAGAAGTACTCAAGAGGCTGAAGAGGTGCCCCTGCTAAGGGTATAGGTCGGGAAACTGGCGCGAGGGTTCAAATCCCTCCTTCTTCGCCATAATATGGTCCGGTGGTGTAGCGGTTAACATGCCTCCCTGTCACGGAGGAGATCGCGGGTTCGATTCCCGTCCGGACCGCCATTTATAAGTGCCGCGATAAATATCGCGTCAAAAAAACCCTTTGTAAAAAGGGTTTTTTGTTGTTTTGTCAAAGATATTCGATTGTAGAAACTATAAATATCATTAAGTAAATACAATTCTAGAATTTGTTAAGTATGTAAAATAAGTAGGATTGCTAGGTATTGCATCACAATAGTATAGCAAAGGTTTGGTCATAAATATTAGGATGCCATTGTAATGGGTATTCAAAATAAGAATCTAATAATATTAATATAATTAGTGGTCATAATATTGCGACCAATATGGTTGGTTTATTACAAATGTTAATTATATAATATATATAATAAGGAATAGTGAATTATTTCAATTACTTAACCGGCTATTAATAAATTAGGAGCGTAAAAGATGAAAAAATATTTAATTGCTATATTAATTATGATATTAGTTGGATGTAGTGCTAAAGTAGATTATTTGAACATTGATGATGATACTTTAAGAGATACGATAGTAAATAATTTTAAGAAAGAATTCAATGATAAGTTCACAGTTGATGAATTTAGTTGTCGTGTAGTTGAGGAAAAGAAATATGGCAATGTAAAATCATGCAGTTATGTATTATTGAGTGATAAATATCCGGATTATCCAATATCAGGCACTAAGTTGTCTACGAATCTAAAAGTGGAAGAATTAGAGAAAAGGGAATATAGTCAAATTCAATATACAATAAAAATGAACAATATTTATCAAGATAAGATAGAAGGAATTCTAAACACGGGTATACTACTTTTCGTAGACGAAAAAGATAACTTAGCTAATGATGGTAAATGCGATAGTTTCTGGAATACTGACTGTAAGATATTTACATTTTTTATTGCAATTCAGGTGAATGATTATGAAGAAGCAGATAAGTATATAGAGAAACTTAAAGAGTTAAATGAACAAGTGAAGTATCAAAGTAATAATTTCAAGACCAATGATATCTGGGTATATTTTGTAAATGATTTCAGTCAAATTGAGTATATTAAACATTTAGCGTCGGGTCCAGGAATCAACGGAGGAAAAGTATACTTTGGACATACAGATCTATCTAATGATGGCTTTGATGTGCTAAGAGAAATAAAAAGTGCTGACTTAATTGATTAGGGAACATTTTAATTAAATTAATTAATATTTGCTCACATAATATTTGTTCTTTGAATAATCAAGATATTTTTTGAACAACAACAAAACTAAGTGAGTAAGTGATTATATTAAAAAACACCACATCCCCTAATTATTTAAGTTAAATGGTGCACATCAAAATAAACTCTGTTATGTTCAAACATATTATAAACCAATCATATAGTAACAACGCATATATTAGTAAATGAAATAGATAAAACAATATATTAAAAAATAATAAATTATTTTTCGTATAAAACATTCATCAATGATTGAAGATCCTCTGAACTTATTCTTGAAAATTTCGTTATATCATCGCATTCAAACAAATAGTATGCTATGAATTGTTGAATTGAGTAGATTGAGTCAGATAAATTCGAAGTTTTTATATCCGAGCAATTACTTCCTGAAGTTGTTAACGGATTTAAATTAATAAGACATCCTTGAAAGTCTATTGTATTATTTTTGATTGAATATTTGTATCCGTCAGTAGCATTTGACCCAAATGGTCCAATTAATTCTAATGTTTCAATATTAAATGTATGTTCAATTTCTCCTGATTCACCTTTTCTCTTGTATACAATATTATCAGCTGTATAAAATCCGTTTTCTATCAATACTTCAATAGAATTTCCTCTCAGTTTGCATGTTTCTAAAAAGGGTTTTTCACTTACCATTGGAGTAGGTTCAATGGTTGAAACAGTATCTTTTTTTTCTACATTAATTTCTTTTGAACTACACCCTACTACTATAAATACAGTCATAAACAGTATAATTTTTTTCATAATTTAGTCTTATTTCTCCCATACACAATATACTGGAATTATAATATTAATGCAAATGATATATTCTAACAAAATAAATTATTCGATTATATTCCTTTGCACACCTTCTCGTGAATTGTTAAGCTTGCTTTCAATATTATAATTCGCATTCTATAAATGAATTTCTTCCAATCTAAGTTAATATTTATCTACAATGTTTTATTAATTCTCATACGATTTAATAAGTTCTATTAATTTTCTTTGAAAGTTGAGATTTTCACCTGAAAGTGATTTTCTATCTTCAAATAATAATAGTTAAATTTGTATATGAGTGTTTATTGTCGATTATATTTCCAATGGATTCTTAACTCAAATAACTTATATTTCTTGTCTAGTTATTTTTACTTGCTTACATATTGTCATAATGACAGTTTCTATACTCAAACTTTTATGTTAATCTTAGGTATCTTAATACTTCTTTGCTTTACATTATTATTTTTTGATCAAATAAAACTAATTATAGATGAATTGATTAAAGAAGGAAGTATTAATATTGTGTTCATGATATGGAATCGTCTTGAAAATAGAGGTGAATATGGCAATTTGGACATTGAGGTAACACTTACTATCATTTTTGTGAAAGGAGAAGAAAAAGATGAATTTTAAAACAAAACTAAACTTGATGAGTGATGCGAAGAACGAGGGTAGCAACAGAAAGGTTATTATATTTAGTATGGATAGTATTACTTTAACCCCAATAAATAACGGAGTGAATCCATATACAACAACACTTGCAACAAAGATGAATATGTTTGCTAAAAAGAACAAACTTAACATTTTTACAGATGTTAGTCGGTTTTCTAAAATCGATTCTATTGGATTGGATGCAGACATTATATTGTTAACTCCAGAGCTTAGTGAATTAAAAAATGAAGTCAAAGATAAATTTCCTGACAAAATTATTGAAGTGATTGAAAAAGCTGACTATGGCTTATTAAATGTAAACAATATTTTTAAAATCATTACAAATTTAAACTATCCTGGATCAAAATAGGATATCATAAGACTTCTACATTTTTAGGAAATCTAAATTGATTATTATTTGTAAATTTATAAGAAGTCATAAACTTGACAATGGATTAATCAAAGATGATGAGTTCGAAGGCGGTACACACACCATTAAGTGCATTAAACCTGTGTCTAATTGATACAGGTTTTTTTATGCTTTCTAGAATTAATTTCTCTACTGTAGTTGAATAAGCGAAATAAAATGAGTGAGCATCTAGCGATGGAAAATATTCTATGTACTCTGAAATTAATAGCGAAATAGATTGGTATTTAATTTAACTGAAAAGAACATAATAAATTTCAAAATAAAACGTAATTCAAGAGACAGTTAATCGTCTTTTATTTAAGTATAATTTGGATAATAAGTATAAAGATTACTTTTCTTGAAAATAAGTGAATTGGATAACATAATGAAAATATAAGCTGCTGAAATGATCAGCACTAGAAAGGCTTTACTATCTGAAGCAAGTCCAACGAGGGAAAGTATGAAACGATTTTTTGCTATCATAACAACAATGGCAATGTGTATATCTACATCGACTGTCATTGCAGAAACAACACCAGAACCAGTAACATCACCTGAAGTTACAGAGATTCCAACTGAAACACCAGAGGTAAGCACAAGCCCTGAAATAACACCAACACCTGGTGATTTTTCTACGCCTGATGCTACGGTTACACCTGACGTCACAGCAACGCCTGAAATAACAACAAGTCCTGAAGTGACAACAACTCCATCACCAACACCAACGGATGATGTATCAAGTAGAATTACTGAACTTCAAAAGAAGATAAAAGATCTTAAGATGTTTTATGATGATATAGCTATTAATCCTATTTCTATTAATACAGATGGGACATTAATAGATGAAACACAACGAAATACATTTAATGAAGAATTTGATTTAATTATGGCTATGGTTGATGAAATAGCTACAATTGATAACACTGTCTATGATCAAATGGAGAATAACCCAGATTTTGTATTCTTAATGACAATATACCAATCCACAAACTCTATGCAAGTGGCAGCTTTATTATTGACGGCTCCATCAGTTGATACATTAAGTAAAATTGTTTATGGAAATGGTAATCCGTTAGTTATTGTTAGTAATGGATCTGGCGGAACTGATGTTTATTGGGATAAAAATGGAAATGGACTAGTCGATGATTCAGTTGCTGCATTGGCATCAGGTGATTTATCGGGGTATGACATCTATGGTGGTGGAAACCTTAATTTAATTACGGGTGATACATTAGTTACTATGACGGGTGGAACTGTTAATAACATTTATGGGGGAGGCAATATTGCTTCTGTGAGTGGGAATTTGATTATTAATATTTCTGGTGGAACAGTTCTATCAGGCGTTTTTGGTGGGGGTAAGGGCGCACTTGCTACTGGGACTAATGCAACAATAAATATTAGTGGTAGTGCTAATTTAAATACTGTTTATGGTGGTGGAGCTAGTTCTTCTTTATCAAATTCCGAAACAATCAATATGACTGGAGGAACAGTTCAATGGATTTATGGAGGAAATTATACAGGAATTACAACAGCACGAATCAATATAAATATAAGTGGAGGAACAGTAGTAAATACTGTTACTGCTAATGGTAATTTATCATTAGGTACGGGAACAAAAATATTAAGAATTAGTGGTAATCCTGTAATTGGTGATAAAACATCAAAAGGTATTGATCTTGCTAGCTTATCGGACTCTCGCTTTATGGTAAATAAGGCACTAACAGGTAATATGGCAGATATTACAATTATCAATACAATTACTATTTCTGATACAGTAATAGCAACTGCATCAGATGGAGTAACAATAGATCCTAGTAAATTTATTACTACAAATAAATATGGATTAAGTGTTAAGGAAAAAGATTTAATTATAAAAAGAGCACAAGTTACAATAGGATTATCTTCTTCGAGTAGTAATATCACAGAAAAAAATAACTTTAGTTTAAGTGCAATTTTAAATATTGATTGGAAAGGTACACTAGTTCCAGCAGCCAATTATTCATTACCAAGTACAATCACAATTACTGTTGGTGGGATTACTTTACCATCAACAAGTTACAGTTATAATTCAACCACTGGAAGTTTAACTATATTTGGTGGAGCAATAACAGGGAATATTTTAATTACAGCAGTAGGTGTGTCAACTACGTACTCTGTTGTTTATAATGCGAATAATGGAACAGGTAGCATTCCAGCAACACAAAGCTATCAAAAAAGTAGCACAGTGAATGTAGCTTTTACACCATTACCTACATTAAATTTCTATTCATTTACTGGATGGTCATTAGTGAATAAAGGAATAAATGGAACTCCGGATTATACACAAAGTGGAGCAAATAGTTTTACAATTAGTAATAATGTAACGCTATATGCAACATGGCAAAGTGGAACAGTAAAATTACTAAATCAATCAGTCAATGGAATAAATGCTACTGCAAAATTCGAAGTAAATTTTGTTGGTGCTCCTAGTGGAGTATCTCAATATGGTATTACTATCAATGGAACGTATTATGCAATGGATGCAAACTCATTAGTTGATAGTGGAAATGGGAGAGGAAGTTATACAGTAACAGTGACAACATTAACTGCATCAGATACATTCACAGTAAATGCTAACATCAATAATCAACTCTTAACTGATTATGCTACAACGGTTACTATGCCTGCATATGATCCTTCTAACATCCAATTTAACGGCTTGAATTATACCCTTTCACCAGTATTTGCGGGGTTAAGTATAAGCTATGATAATGGAAATACATGGACTTCAATGACAAGTCAAAATGTTATAAATGGAACTTTTCAAATACCATTAAACTTTACTGGTTCTTCGGTATGGATTTATAGACCAGGGAATGGAGTGATTCCAGATAGTACGATAAGAAAGATTAATTTATCGAAAGCTAGTGTACCTACAGTAACGGTTAATCAACCAACAACTGTAAGTGGCAAAGGATCGATTAAAAATATTAACGCAAATGTCATGTATAGTTTAGATGCTGGTGTAACATGGCTAGGATCAGTAACAGAGTTAGAAAATTTAGCTCAAGGTACTACGGTTTTGTTGAGAACTAATGGAGGCGCCAATATGCTTTGCAGTGATCCAATAACTGTAAGTATCAATACTGTGTTAGCTATGGATGCGCAAACTTATACAATAACTCCATATACTGGCACTTATGATGGGCAAACTCATAATGCAATCAATATAACAAGTACAATACCAGGGGCAGTTATTCAATATGGTACAAGTCCAAGTAATCTTTCACCAACTATTCCACAAATAAAAGATGTGGGAACCGTAAAGGTTTACTATAGTATTAGCGCAGCAGGGTATGAAACAATACAAAGCTCAGTGGCAGTGAATGCGACTGTATCAGCAAAAGAATTAACAGCAACTTATCAGGGAGAAACAATTGTTTATGGAGGGTTACCAACCTTACAAGTTAATGTGACTGGATTTGTAAATGGCGAAAATGCAACAACCGATAACACATATATTAATCCAATAGTAATAAATACAAACACAAATGCAGGTGTTTATACATTGACACCAAGTGGAGGAAATCCAGGTAAGAATTATGTATTTGCATACACTTCTGGATCATTAACTATTCAAAAAGGTAGTCTTCATGTCAATATTCAAGGTTATTCAGGTATCTATGATGGATTAGCACATGGACCAATAATTAACAACAACGATGCAGAGCAAATTAGATATACTGTTAATAATTTTGATATGGGAACAACTGTTCCAGTATTCAAAAATGTAGGAACGTATACAGTGCAATATGTTGCTAGTAGAAATAATTATGTTGATAAAACGGGAGAATTTCAAGTTGTAATTACACCGAAAGATATTAGTGTTACTGTTCAATCCATCAATTCCAAAACATATGATGGAACAACATCAAGTAGTGGTGTTCTTAATATAGAAGGAATAATTGGAAACGATAATGTCAGTGCAAATGGAACATTTGAATTTACAGATAAAAATAGTGAAAATAACAAAATAGTAAATATCACAAATATTCGTTTATCAGGAAGTGATGTAGCAAATTATAATTGTTTGACGACATCATTAACAGGTAATGCTAATATTAAACCTATTGTTGTAGGTATTACGTGGACTAATACAAATACAAGATCTTATGATGGCATAGCAAGTAATGTAAGTGCTTCTATTTCAAATGCAATTTCAGGAGAATCTCCAGCCCTTACTATAAGTGGAAATGCAGCAACTAATACAGGCATTCATACAGCGATGATAACAGGAGTAAATGATAGCAATTACACATTGACTGGGGCTTCTAATTTAAGTCAACGGTATACTATTTCACCAAGAGAGATTACTATTGCTTGGAGTAATAATTCAACTAAAGTATATGATGGTATCTCCAGCAATGTTACCGCAACAATTACGAATTTAGTTGATAGTGATGAATGTAATTTATTAATATCGAATAATACACAAACCAATGCAGGTATTCATACAGCGACAATCACTGGTTTAGCAGGAAATAAAAGCGATAATTATAAACTACCAACGATTGGTTTGACAACCACATATACAATAACTAAAGCGTCATTAACGGCATCATTTGATAGTAAAACAATAACTTATGGAACTACGCCGAATTTAGAATTGAATGTGAGTGGTTTTGTAAATAATGAAACGATATTGAATGCTAGTAATTATGTATCTCCAACAGTAACGATCAGTCCTAACTTTGATAATCAAAGTATGCCAAGTGTTGGGATATATAACATTACTCCTGTAGGAGGTAGTGCAGATAATTATTCATTTATTCATATTTCAGGATCATTAACAATTAACAAAGCGGATTTAACAATACATTCAACAGGGTTTAATGGAACATATGATGCGAAGAGTCATGGTGTATCAGTGACAAGTGATCAAGAAGGGGCTACCATTCTATATGGTGAAACTGCAGGAAATTACACACTTAATCAATCGCCACAATATACAAATGTGGGAAGTTATACAGTTTATTACAAAGTAAGCAAACCAAATTACAATGATTATATTGGTAGTGAAACTGTAGTAATCAATAAGAAAACAGTTACTCCAATTATCCTAAGTGTAAATGATAAAGTCTATGATGGAACTACTACTGCAAATGGAGTACTTAAATTAAGTGGTGTTGAAGATGTGGATGCCTCATCAGTAACAGCAACAGGTACATTTACATTTTCAAATAAAGATGCAGGACAAAATAAAAAAGTAAATGTAGCCAACATTGCATTTAATACACCAAATTCAAACTATCAATTGAGTGTAGCACAATTAAATGATATAGAGACTACTGCTACTATAACCAAGGCAGTTTTAACAGCAACATATAATGCAACGATAGAGTATAATGCTACACCTCCAACAACTGTGATAGTGAGTGGTTTCGTGCATAATGAAAATGCAGAGAATGCTACTGATTATAATGCCCCAACAGTAACGATTAATCAGACTAATCACGGTACTTACACAATAACACCAACTGGTGGAAGTGCCTTGAATTATAGTTTTAATAATATTCCAGGAACATTAACGATATTACCAGAAAATGTATCAGTGACTGTTAATAATTATGTAGGTGTTTATGATGGAGAATATCATTCAGGTTCTGTTATTGTAACGAGTATTGATGATGAATATGAATATACATATAGTGAAACACAAGATGGTATTTATACTTCAACTGTACCAAAATATAAGAATGTAGGTAATCATCAAATCTGGTATAAAATTAGCGATATCAAAGATTTTGATGAAGAAGATTTAACAGGTTCGATTACTGTTACCATTACCAAAAGAGTAGTCAGCGCAACTATAAATCATGTAGATGATAAAGTTTATGATAAACAAACTAATACTACTGGAACATTGAAGTTTGATGATAGTGTAGCACAAGGTGATGATTTAACTGCAATTGGACAGTTTGCATTTACGGATAAAAATGTTGGAGATGATAAAGCTGTTCTTGTTACAAATATTCAACTCACATCTGATTCGCAAAACAATTATGAACTAGATGACACATTTATAAATGAAACAAGTACTACCGCTAAAATAAAACCAAAACCAATAACATTAACATGGTCAGGTTTAAATCCAAGAATTTATGATGGTAAGAGTAGTAATGTATCAGCGATTGCAAATGGATTGTATGAAGGTGATACGATAACTATCAATGTAAGTAATGGAAATAACATCAATGTTCTTCGTAATCCAGATTCAAAAGTGGTTACAAATTATACCGCAACTGCAACTCTTTCTGGAAATGATAACTATATCATCGAATCAAATCATGAAACTGAAGACTATACAATCATTCCTGCAGAGCTTCAAGCAAAATATAGTGGAGAGAATATTGTTTATGGTCAAACTCCACAATTAGCAATTAACGTCACAGGTTTTGTCAATAATGAAGATGCAGCAATCCAAGGTTATGTTGCACCAGTTGCAAGTGTTACATCAACATTGAATGACTTAAATAAACCTAATGTAGGTAGGTATGAAGTTGTTGGAAAAAATGGAAGTGCAAACAATTATGATTTTATTTATACTTCAGGTGTTTTAGTAGTTAACCCAATTGACATAGATCTTCAAATCAATGGATATGAAGGTATTTATGATGGAGAAAAACATGAACTTGATATTGTGAAGAAAGATTCAGATGTAACGATAGAATATCGTTTATCTGAAAGTGATCCATGGGTTAGTGATGAATTTGAATTTGCTGATGTTGGAACATATGAAATATCATATGTCGCAAAGCAACCAAATCATAACGATAAGATGGGTATTGCAACGATTAAAATATTACCTAAAGAAATTGAAGCTACAGCAGATTCTATTAATAGTAAGGTTTATGATGGAGCAGTAAATACTACAGGCACATTGAAACTAATAGGTGTTCTTTCTAAAGATGAAGCAGATATTCGTGTTGAAGGAGCAATTGAATTTGTTGACAAGAATGTTTCAACAAATAAGAATGTGAATTTAAAAAATTTAGTTTTAAGTGGTAATCAATCATCAAATTATGTATTAGAAGAAACAAATAAGAATGATGTGGCTACAACCGCAAGTATTACTCCTCTTGAAGTTTCGTTGGTTTGGAGTAATTATACTAGTCGAATTTATGATCAAAGTTCAAGTAATGTAATGGCTAGTATAGATAATCAAATTGCAAATGATGATATTGAAGTTGTGGTAACCAATGGTAATAGAATCCATGCTGGAACATACAAAGCGATTGCAGTAGATTTAGATGGAGATGATAGTAATAATTATGTGCTACCATCAAATCCGAATCAAGAATATACAATAGTACCAAAAGAGTTAACCTTATCTTGGGAAAATACAGAGAATTTAATTTATAACGGATTAGAAAAAAATGTAGTAGCAGATGTAACAGGTGTAATAACAAATGACACAGTCAACGTAACAACCAAAGATGGAAATCAAGTTCATGCAGGAATTTACAGTGCTAGTGCAAGTATTGATAACCAAGACTATAAATTACCAACAGCAAATACAAAAACTTACACAATTGGTAAAGCACCTTTGCAAGCAAAATATGATGGCGAAACAATTACTTATGGAAATAATCCAACATTCCATATAACTGTTACAGGATTTGTAAATGGTGAAGAACCAGGATCAAATGATGAAGATAAGCGGCCATTAGATTACTTACAACCTGTTATCATAAATAACAACACAAACGTTGGAACTTATGTGCTTACCCCTCAAGATGGAAGTGCAGCGGATTATGAATTTACTTATCAAAGTGGTAATCTCGTTATTCAAAACGCAACATTATCAGTATTAATTACTGGCTATAACGATGTTTATACAGGTGAGAATCATGGACTAAATACTCAAATACCATCTGATGCACTGATTATGTATGGTACTACAGATGGAACTTATGATTTAGTAGATTCTCCAACTTTGAAAAATGCTGGTTCAATTACAGTGTATTACAAAGTGACTAAAAACAATTATGAAGATTTAATGGGAAGTGCAGTGATAACTGTTGGAAGGAAAACAGTAAACCCTACTGTATTCACTGTTGATGATAAAACATATGATGGCTCAACTACTACAAAGGGTTCTATATCTTTAACAGGAGTAGTTTCAGTGGATGAAGTTAAGGCATCAGGAGTAATTAACTTTGCAGATAAAAATGCGGGTGAAAATAAAACAGTTCATGTAAATAATATTCAATTAAATGGTGTTGATAAAGATAACTATACATTGAGTACCACGGAATTATTAAATCAAGTTTCAACAGCACAAATTCATAAGAAAGAAATTTCGTTGTTATGGAATAATAATGAAAGTCTATCATATGATGGAACAGAACATCAATTTACTCCTACATCAATAGATTTTGTAGAATCTAATGATGCATATCTTGAAGTGTTAGGTGATAAAGGAACTCATTCTGGATCTTACAATGTAATTGTGAATGATATTAAAGGGAATGATAAAGATAATTATGATTTACCAGCGAGTACAGTGAAAAACTATACAATTGCAAAAGCAGTTCTAAACGCAAACTATATTAATGAAACTGTAGTGTTCAATGGAACTCCAAAATTTGAAGTAAGTGTAAGTGGTTTTGTGAATAATGAGACACCATCAACTATCAATGGTTATGTGAAACCAACTGTTTCAATTAATGATTGGAATGCAGGAATGACATATCAATTAACTCCTTCTGGTGGAAATCCAGGAAATGATTATTCATTTGCTTATGGAACAGGTGTATTAACCGTTACATACGCTAACATGAATGATGCGGTAGAAGGAAAAGATGTTGAAGTAAAATATGATGGAAACTCACATACTATAGATATTTTAGCACCTGAAGATAGTACAATAACTAGAGCTTATTATACTGAACCAGGAACTTATTCAATCAATTGGAAAGTAGAGAAAGAGGATTATGAACCAGTAATTGGAACAAATACGTTAACAATCTTAGCGAATACGCCAACACCGACAGTAATCCCAACAACAGAACCAACATCAACACCAACACCAAATCCTACTTTAGCACCAACAAAAAAACCAACAGTAACACCATCGGGAAGTACTGCAACACCTACAACTACACCGAATGCAAGTAATAAAACACGTATGGGTTCAATACAAGGAGGTGCATTCTATTTCAATGATCCAAATCAAGTAATTGAAGTAAAAGATGATTTGAAAATCGAATTGGATCAAGGCGAGATTATGTTACTGATGAATCGTGGTAATTTGAAGAATACATCAATAGACAATGGTGAAGATTTGATTAATGATTTATTTAGTCAAGAACAATTAAATAAAATTGCAAAAGGCTCGAAAGCTGAAGTCATGATTGAAATTGAAGCAAAGGATTACCAAGAAGTAGAAATGATGCAAAATTTCAATAATCAGTTGCAAGAAGAAGATATGGAAATATGCAATGTCTTGGAAGTTGAATTCAATGTTCGACTTGACGATGAAGAGTGGCAATCAGTTACAAGTTTTAATGATCAATATTCCATTAATCTACAGATTGATATTTCAAAGATATTACCTAGTTATGAAGAATTTAGAATATGGAAAATTAATGACTCATCATTAATTGAACTAACTCAGTTTAAACAAACCGATGATATAATTGAGCTTAAGATTAATGAACCAATGACAATTCTCTTTACATGCGATACCAATTTAATCGTTAAAGAAGAGAAATCAACGATAGACTATTCTTGGATATTAATTCCAATTGGGATTATTATCATTGGAGGAGTAATTGTTCTTATAGCTAAGAGAAGAAAATCTAATTAGCTTAATTATAAAAAGTGCTATTAAATTTTAAGAGCCTATATCCATTGGATATAGGCTTTCTTTTACCAGAACAAAGACAAGGTAATCATACTTATAAAAAAGGTAGTTTATCTTCTCTAACTACTTAGAACATGGTGAGAGAATTAAAGGGTAGTTCACATATACTTTGGCATCTAGTGTAGAGGAAGCCAAAATAAATTACACTTGTTTTTGAAGATAAAGATACACATCCAGTGTTGGGTTGTTTTGTAAGGATACGTTAATTGAAATTATCGGAGGTATATTAATAAATCACGTTTCAATTTACCCAAAAAGAAGATGTAAACTAAAGCAGTTAAGAGGAAAAGATAGTACTAACTTCCAGTACTGTTTTTTAATAAAAATTATAAAAAAATTAGAAAATCACCTTGTTTCGATTTAGAAAATATGCTAGAATACAAAAGCAGTAAGTTGCTATGCAGATGTAGTTCAATGGTAGAACGCGACCTTGCCAAGGTCGACACGAGGGTTCGATTCCCTTCATCTGCTCCATTTATCAAATAAACCGAATTATCGGTTTTTTTTATGTGTTTTTAGGGAAAAGTACTATTGATGCAATAAAATGATGCGTTTATGGATTTATAACCATGATATAACCGCTTTGATACATACTAATACCATGAGGTAAAGATTATGAAGAAATTGTTGGTAGTATTATTTTTGGTTATTGGAGCAATGTTTTCAACAATATCTCCACTAGCTGAAGAAAAAGCAGAGGTTGTTGAGATTGAAGATGAACAAACACCAGAAGCTTATCGTAGAAAGAATGAACAAGATTTAATCGTGAAGTTTGCGATTTTTAGTGGCTTTGTAATTGTCGTTGGGGCAATCGTAATAAGTTATCGTAATAAAAAGGCATTTAACCTTTATGCTACAGAAATGAATGATGATGGAAGCTTTACAATTACAGTTCGGAGTAGAGAAATTAAAAAAATGATACAGAATCCAGATGATGTTCATGTCATCATTCGCAGAGGAAGTTGCATCTTTCTTAAAAAACTAGACTTTTCTAACACCAAATTGACTAAAAATGATGACTTGTTTGTTGCGGTTGTAAACCGTAAGAGTATTATTGAATTTATCTATAAAGATGAATCATTAGTAGTTGATGGAGAAAAAATTCAGTCGTCTACTGTAAAATAAAGAAAAGGCGCTGCATTTGTAGCGCCTTTATACATAGTATTATAACAGAAAATTGTTTATAATTAGTAATATAGGTGGTGCCATGAAGTTAATTAAATGTTTGGTGACTTTACTCTTATTATTAGTTGGATGTTCACAAACTAACCCAAGTAATGACAAAGCTAAATATCCAATTATCGAGCAATCAGAAGAAGTAAAAATCCCTACTCAAGAAGATATTAAAATACCAGAATCTCCTGGTATTTTGGTAATGGAAAATGATTTAGTTAGTATCGATTATTCGAATTCAAACCTAGGGTACATCATGGTAAAGACTCTAAAAGATGATCATAAGCGAATAAAAGTACAAATTATAAAAGATGATGAAACCTACAATTATGATCTATCAAAAGATAATGAATACATTTCCTACCCATTAAATATGGGAGATGGAAAATATGATATTCAGGTTAGAGAGAGTGTTAAAGATAATACGTATGCATTTGTTTTAGGACAAGAAATTGATGTTAAACTGGATGATCCTAACTATCCTTATCTCTATCCAAATCAGATTATTGACTATGATTTACAAACTGCTGCAATAAGTAAGTCATTTGAACTTTGTGAAGGTGCGACAACTGAACTAGAGCGAGTTTATCGCATTTACACTTGGATTGTAGAAAATATTGATTATGATTGGGATAAAGTTGAAGAAGTCCAAAATAAGTTTGTTGTTCCAATTATCGATGAAACATTGGAGATCAAATCAGGAATTTGTTTCGATTATGCAGCACTCATGACGTGTATGTTGCGTGTACAGCAAATCCCAACAAAATTAATTACAGGGTATGTTGAAGAAGGATATCATGCGTGGGTGGAAGTATACATTCATGATGTGGGGTGGGTAGATCCCAATATTTACTTTAATTCAGAAGAATGGAAGTTAATGGATCCAACATTTGCAGCTGCAGAACAAAACTACAAAGGCTCTTATGAGTCGAAATATAATTATTGAGGAGGAAGTCATATGATTACATACCATGAAACATCATTATTTTGTGAACAATTAAGTATGATTTTAGATTCGGGATTGACACTTCAAGAAGGTTTAGAAGCAGTAGTTGAAGAAATTGATAATCATGAATTTAAACAAGCTGTATTAAAGATGAAAGAAGAGATATCTGTTGGAGAGAGTTTCTACCATGCTGCAAACTCAGTAGGAATCTTTGATTCATATTTTTTAGAAATGATCCAAGTTGGGGAGAAAACAGGATATTTAGATCAAGTTATGAATCAATGTGCTATCTATTATAATCGAATTGATTCAATGCAAAATAAAGTGAAAGATGCACTGTTTTATCCAACTATTTTATTAGTCATGATGATTTTACTAATGGGAATCTTGGTTATTAAAATATTACCTATCTTCAGAGAAGTGCTCAACAGTATGGGTGTTGACTTATCCGCTACCTCATTAGTTCTAATGCAAGTCGGTCAGTTTTTAGCTCAGTATGGTTTTATTGCACTCTTAATTGTTGTGGTAATTATTTTCATTGTCTATTTATATTACAAAGTAAAATTCAAAAATAATGCGATTACAGAATTCTTAACTGCTTTTCCACTTACGAAAAAATTAATGATTAACATAGAAACAAGCAAAGTGGCTTTTGCACTTAGTCTATTGATAAATAGTGGAATGAACTTGAAAGAATCCTTTGCATCTTTACATAATCTTATTCATCAATCAGATATGATAAAGAAAATTAATGAATGTAGTAAACTGATTGAAGAGGGTCAAGATACAATGGATGTAATTGTTAACTCAACTATTCTAAAACCGGTATACACGAAAATGCTTCGTTTGGGGTTAAAGTCTGGTAAATTAGATGAAACTATGTCAAAGGTAGCTAGAGAATATGAAATAGAATCTTCAAATTCGATTAATAAATTCTTAAATGCGATTGAACCAATCATGATGATGAGTTGTGTATTCATTGTAGGAATTATCTTATTATCAGTTATGTTACCATTAATGAGTATCATGAGTAGTTTGGGGTAATTATGATTAAGAAGAGAAGAGAAGTAAGTCGTATTCTCTACTTGGTAATATTCTTTGTTGTTGCGGGATGGATGATTATTTCATTAACACAACTACAAAGTAAGTTGAATCAAGAAGGAGCCAAACGATTAGAAGAAGCATTGGGACGAGCTGCTATTTCGTGCTATAGCATGGAGGGAATTTATCCATCATCATTAGAGTATTTGCAACAAAATTATGGAGTCTACATTGATGAGCAAAAATACCACGTATTTTACGAAGTAATTGGAGAGAACATCAAACCAGAAATAAAAGTATATCAAAGGTAAAAATATGAAAAAAACAAAAGTTATTGAAATTCTATGGACTTTAACTTTACTTGCATGTGTTGTTGTAAGTTGTTTTTACTTGCTCTTATTAGGTGGGAAATGTTATCAGTCAGTTATCAACAATACAAATCAAGCGGAGGATCAAAGAATTCCAATTTCATTCATTGCCACTTCCATAAGACAATCAAATAAAAATCAAGTGAGTATTCAAAAAGTTGGTGGTGTAGAGTGTTTAGTCATCTCCTATGATGATTATTCAAAATATATTTACGCTTATCAAGGGGAATTAAAAGAGATGGTTTCATTACCTGATACTGAGTTTAAATTGGCAAGTGGTGAATTGATTGCGAGTGTAGATTCTATTGATTTTGAGTTAATAGACAATGAATTAAATTATCAAATTAATATAAATAATCAAAGTTATGATATGAAGATCGTGATGAGGTAAATATGAAAGTTGAAAGAAAATCAAAATTTTATATATTCTTAATTGAAATTTTGTGGGGAATTCTTTTCTTTGCGCTTTCAAGTATTGTTTGTGTTAATTTTTTTGTTAAGAGTAATCAATATTCACAAGAAACAATTCAAAAAAACAAGGCAATGTTAATTGGTGAAAGTGTTGCGGAATCAATGAAAAAGTATGATGGTAACCTTGAAGGATACAATAAGATTGCTGAAAACCAATATATGACCAACATAGATGATTATGTGGTTCAAGTTACATCAGAAAATCTTGAATTAGATTATATGATGCATCATATTCAAATTTCATACTATGAGAATGTATTGATTGAATTTGATGTTATGTCAGGAGGTAACTAAAATGCGTAATTCGAAGAACTTTGGGTTATCTGTAGGTTATTCATCAATTTTAATCGTATTTGTTATTTTAGTATTTGTATCTTTTTCTACTCTTAGTTATAAACAAGCTGAAACAAGTTTAAACCGTGTAAATAAATCGATAGCGATTTTAACAGAGAATTATGATGCGGATACAAAAGCAATGGAAGTTCGCTATGAGATTGATCAAATACTAGCAAGGTCAAATAGCATGGATGAAGCAAAAATAATACTAACAAATACATTGGATAATATAAATTTATTGGATAATACGGTCGATTATACTATAATGATAAATGATAATGCTCGTCTTGAAGTAAAATTGAATTTAAATGTAGAAGAGATGAATAGTGAAATTCTATCATGGATAGTGGTTACTAATAATGAGGGTGATTATTCACAAAAAGGTTTTAATTTCTAATGGGAGGAATGCTATGTTGATTCAAGAGATTCTTCAAAAAGCTGTAGAAAAAAATGTATCGGATATTTTTATCATTGCGGGAAGCCCAATATCATTTAAAATAAATGGTAGTGTGACACAAATGGACACAAATGTAATACGTCCAGATGAGGCGCGTACAATTATTGATGAAATCTATAGTCTAAATAAGAATAGATCGTTTGATCGTGTAAATGAAATGGGTGATGACGATTTCTCTTTTTCTATTTCTGGCTTAGGAAGATTTAGAGCAAGTGTCTATTTTCAACGTGGATCACTATCTGCAGTGCTAAGATTTGTAAAACCAGATTTACCAAATCCTGCGGAATTATCAATTCCAAGTACGGTGATTCAATTTTCAAAATTGCTAAAAGGTTTGGTTCTAGTTACAGGTAGTGCGGGCTGTGGAAAATCAACAACGCTTGCTTGTATAATTGATGAAATAAATAAAACAAGAAAAGCACATATTGTTACAATCGAAGATCCTATTGAATATTTACATCGACATAAACAATCAATTGTTTCACAAAGAGAAATTGGAAATGATGCAAGAGATTATGCTCAAGCACTTCGAGCAACATTGCGTCAAGCTCCAGATGTAATCTTGGTTGGAGAAATGCGAGATTATGAAACAATAAAAATTGCATTATCAGCAGCAGAAACTGGACATTTAGTGCTATCAACACTCCATACATTAGGGGCGGCTGAAACAATAAATCGTATTATTGATGTTTTTCCACCAGAACAACAACGACAAATTCAAATTCAACTTTCTACTGTGTTACAAGCAATTGTTTCTCAACAATTATTACCAACAGTAAATGATGAATTAATTCCAGCTTTTGAAATCTTACTATCAAGTAATGCAATACGAACCCAAATAAGAGATGGTAAGACCTATCAAATCGACAATTATATTGCAACTGGAAAACAAGATGGAATGATATCCATGGATGAATCAATTTATACGTTATTTAAGGAAGGTAAGATCTCTAAAGAAACTGCGATAACTTATGCAGTGAATACTGAAATTATGGAGAAGAAGATAGGTAAGTTATGAATACAATAGAATTTAAAACATTGGGGAAATTCTATATCGAAATATCAGGGAGTACGATCGATGCTGCTGATGTATTGGGTAGACAACTATCAAGCTTATTAGCCTATTTTGTATATCATAGAAATCGCATTATATCGAAAGATATGTTAATTGATTCATTTTGGCCAGAAAGTGAAAACCCAAATAGTGCTATTAAATATGCGATATTTAGATTAAGAAATGAATTGGCAAAAATATGTGAGTATGATTGGATTATTACTTCTAAAATGGGATATATGTTGAATCCTGCTTTAGAGGTAAAAGTTGATTTGGATGCTTATGAAAATGATTATAAAAAGATTACTGAATCTAGAGATTTAAGCTTATTAGGAAATGTTGATGCAAATTATGGACAATTTCTTGCAGAATTTAGTGATGAATGGATTTTATCAATTCGTGAATACTTTAATGAACTATTCAATAAGATGATTGTTACTGTTTGTTCAGACGAACTTGAAAAGAAAGACCCAGATTATAAAACATTAATTGAAGTTTGTAGAAAATCATTAGATAAAGATCCTTTCTCGGAAACTCTTATTTTATATTATTGTAAAGCATTGATTGAAACTAGAGAATATAACAAGGCACTTACTTACTTTGAAAAGATGTCTAGAAAATTCAATGAAGAACTAGGTATCCCATTAGGTGATAACATTCGCAGCTTGTTTATGGGAGATCAACAAACTGCAAAAGCAGTACATATTGAAGAAATTCCGAAGGAATTTGAAGAAGATCTTATTGCAAATGGACCATTATTTTGTTCGCAACTTACATTTAAAAAGTTATATCAAGTCTATGTAAGAAAATCTAGAAGAGATAAAGCAAATTATCACATTATAGTATTTGAACTAAAAGATATTAAGGGAAAACAAACTCATCTTCATGAAACTTTTGAAAATGTTATATTGGATACTTTAAGACGAACTGATATTTATACAAGTTTTGTAACAAATAACTTTGGTTTATTAGTGGAAGTTAAGAATTTAGAAGATATATTTGTCGTAATTGATCGTATTCAAAAGAAATTTTATAGTAAGGTGCCAAGTAAAAATGCTAGAGTTTATTACTATGAAAAATCATTGAATGCTGTAGATGATGTAAATCATTTACCAACAATTGAAACACATGAATAGACACAAAAAAGGTGTCTATTTTTTTAACTTGTAGTATAATTATTACAATAGAACTCTAGCAGGAGACCACATGAAAGATACAATTTTAATCGTTGAAGATGTTGATGTAAATCGCAAAATTTTAATAGAATGTTTGACTAATAAATATAATTATTTGCAAGCTTCAAATGGAAAAGAAGCTTTGGATATTCTTGAAGATAATTATCAAGATATTCATGCAATTTTATTAGATATTGTGATGCCAGTAATGGATGGGTATGAATTTTTAGAACAATTTAAGAAGATTAAAGAATACCAAGAAATTCCAGTAATTGCTATGACTGGAATTGAATCAAAACATGTTGAAGAAAGAATCATTGAAGCCGGTGCTATTGATTTTCTTGAAAAACCATATAATCCAGCAATTATCCGTAATCGCTTGAAAAATACATTGGAATTAACACGTGCAATACGCGCTGGTAGAACAGATGGACTTACGGGCTTATTAAATCGTGCAGCTTTTCGACATGAAATAGAAACATACCTTATAGAATCAAAGAAACCTGCGGCACTCATGATTATTGATATTGATAATTTTAAACGGGTAAATGATGTATATGGACATTTCTTTGGTGATAAAGTATTAATCGAGTTTGCGAATATCATGCTGGATGAGTGCCATGGTGAGCATGCGATAGGTCGACTTGGTGGTGATGAATTCATTGTTTTATTAAAAAACATAGAATATAAAGAAAAAGCAAAAGAAATAGCTGATGGTATCATTCGAACTTTTAATAAATCAATGTCACAATATGAAGGTGAAGTTCCATCTTGTTCAATTGGAATATCTTATTATCCAGAACATGGTACTTCACGTAGTGAAATTTACCTGCATGCAGATGAAGCATTATACAATGCAAAACGATTGGGTAAATCGAAGAGTTGTTTTTATTTAGAAGGTCAAGAAATATTATCACGATGTGAATCATTTGTTGGAAAAGAATGGATTCTAGATGCATTGAATGCTTATATTTATATATCAGATATGGAAACAGGATATATTTATTATGCAAATAAAAAAATTGCTTCAATCATTCGTGATAAAGCAGAGTTTGTAGAAGGTGATATTGCAACATATTTTAGACTTCAAAGTGTAATTAACAAGATTAATAAAGAAATTCGAGACAAAGAGGAATTGAATAAAGAATTCTTTGTAGGAGATAAGAAGTACATTTTATTAGCTTCTAGAACTCATTGGGGAGTTTCTAATTGTGCAAAGGTTCAAGCAATAATTGAGGTGGAGAGGGAATAATTATGGATTATTTAACTTATTTGAAAGAGCAAGGTTGTGATACACAAGCTGCACTTAATCGACTAAATAATGATGCAGAATTTTACCGCAGTTGTATTGAACTTATACTAAATGATCAAAATCTAAACGAGTTAAAGAAGGCAATTGAAGAACAAGATATTAAGAATGCATTTTTTAAAGCACATACTTTAAAAGGTATTCTTGCGAATTTGAGTTTTACTCCATACTATGAAAAAATATCTCAAATTGTTGAGATATTAAGAAATAGCTCTTTTGATGGAGTCAAGGATAGGGTAGATGACTTTGATCAATCCTATACTGAATTTATTGAAGAATTAGGTAAGAAAATCTAGTCGAGTGCTTTAAAATTTTCATTTAAAAGTTCATAGAAATCAAGAAGGTGATTTGTTTGCGGATCACCTTTTCTAAATACAAAATGAAATGGATGATGTAAATTAAAATCTTTTATATTTACTCTTTTTAAAGTACCATGAGCAAGTTCATTTTGAACAACACCTTCATATAAGAATGTGACTGCATTTGAGTTCAAGACTATTTCTTTTATTAAGGTAAAACTTCCAAGTTCAATAATTTCTTTAAAAGATTGGCAACAATCATTTTTAGACGCTAACCAATTTTCTAATATTTCTCTTGTACCCGATTCAGGTTCTCTTAATACAAGCGGATATTCATGTAATTGATTAAGGCTAATTGTTTTTCCAGCGAGCGGATGTGTAGAGGAAACAACCGCAATGAAAGGTACTTCAATTAATATTCTGGTGTTAAACATTTGATTATTGAAAAGACCTTCAACCAAAGCACAGTCCAATTCTCCAGTATGTAGTTTGTGAATAAGGGACGTAGTGTTTTCGACGGAGATACGAGTTCGTTCGTTATCAGTAGAAAATTTCTTTGTCATCAATCGTGATAAATAGAAATCAGCGATTGATAACGATGCTCCGACACAAAGAGGTTGTTTTGTTTTATGCAACATACTCATAAAATGTTTTTCGTTTGCTTGTTGAAGGCTAAGATATTCATAAAGTAAATTTCCTGCATCTGTTAATTTAATTGATCGCTTAGAACTATCAACAAGTTTGCAGCCATAATAATCTTCAAGTTTATGAATGTGTTGTGTTACTGCGGGTTGAGTCATGTGTAATTCTTGTGCAGTTGCTGTATAACTTTCGTATTTCACAACTGCTAAAAATGTTTCAATTTTAGAATCTAACATTGTACCTCCTCATATAACAAATATTTATATAATATAATATATCATAATTAGTAATTATATAAAAGCCATGGTATATTTATCACATTGATAAACAATAAGGGGAGATAGAAATGAAGAAAAAGGCTGATAAAAAGATGCTTTGGCAACTATTTTGTTCAACATTTATGTTAAGTGCTTGTACATTTGGTGGAGGATTTGTCATCGTATCTTTAATGAAAAAAGAGTTTGTTGAAAAACTAGGTTGGCTAGCAGAAGATGAAATGTTAGATGTTACCGCAATAGCACAATCATCACCAGGGCCAATACCTGTTAATGCATCAGTAATATTGGGATATAGAATGGGTGGGATTTTAGGTTCTTTTGTAGCAGTTTTAGGTACAATTATTCCGCCATTTGTCATCATTTCAGTTATTGCTGTATTTTATGAACAATTTAGATCAAATGTATACATTGCAACTGCTCTTCAAGTAATGCGTGCTGGTGTTGCAGCTGTAATCTTCGATGTAGTATTAAATCTTGCGAAAAATGTATGTGCTACACAACGTGTACTTTACATTGGACTTATGGGGACTGCTTTCTTTTGTGCAGTTGTCTTAAATATAAGTGCAATGATTATTATTCTTGCGTGTTTAGTTATAGGAATAATTGATTTACTTTTCAATTTATATGGAAATAAGGGGAAGGTTGGTGTCACTGAATGATTTTATTATTCAAGCTATTTATCAGCTTTATTCAGGTAGGGTTGTTTTCAGTGGGCGGCGGATATGCAGCTATTCCACTAATTCAAAATCAAATTGTAAATGTTCATCAATTAATGACAATGGCTGGGTTTACGGACTTAATTACTATTGCAGAAATGACCCCTGGTCCAATTTCAATTAACTCAGCTACATTTGTTGGAACTCAACTTGCAGGACCAATTGGAGCACTCATATGCACTATAGGTTGTGTAATTCCAGCATTCATTATCTGTTTATTACTTGCTCATTTCTATTATAAATATCGTAATTTTAGTGGCGTTCAAACTGTTCTTGCAGCTCTTCGTCCAGCTGTTGTTGCAATGATTGCTTCGGCTGGCTTATCAATTCTTGTGTTGGGTTTATTCAACTCAGACTTAAAATCAATTGTCTTTGGTAATTTTAGAGTCATTGAATTCATCTTGTTTATTGGTGCTTTGTTTTTACTAAGAAAGTACAAAATGAATGCAATCACAATTATTTTTGGAACAGGGATTATCGGAACACTGGCTTATTTACCTACTATTTTAAAATAAAAGTTCTACGGAACTTTTTTTTTCTAGTTTGCACTCACTCATTAAAAATTATAAAATGGATGAAAGTAGTAAACAGGGGAAATTATGAATAAGAAGAATCGATTCGAGGAAAAACTACGAAAGCAAATCTTAAAGAATACGCTTGTGATTGTTTTGGGTGCAATTGTTATTTTTACTATTGTTGCGAATTATTATGAAAATTACAACAATGAAAGAAAACTTAATACAAGCAATGATACAATACGAAATCAATTTAATTCACTAGTAATTTCCTGCAATGAAAGCATTGCGAGCATGAATCAAAGTGATGATATTTTATTCTTTTTAAATCATCCAGAAGATGATTCAATTATTTATAAAGAGCTTTATCATATAAACAACATTACGGAATTTAATTTTGATTTAGTTTTATTGAATACGGATATGGAAATTGTTTTTACAAGTTTTCAAAATGAAAGCTTCGATGCAGTAAATAGAAGCTATCAGAAGTTAATCTATCGTAATTTAGAGAATGAAAACGATAATGTAACATTAAATTATTATGCAAAAATCAATGGGAATTATCATGAATTTACTGTTGTTGCAGGGAAACTTCCAAACAATACTATTGCGTTATATTATATGAAGGATTCTAATTTGATTAATTACATTGAAAGAAAACCAGCAGATCATTTTGTCATCTTGGATTCCAAAAATCAAGTTGTTGCGAGCACTGAGAGCCAATTAGTAAAACAGATGCGAAAGATATCATTTAACATTGATGATACCATGGTTAAAATTAATAATTTAAATTATGCAACGAAAATTAAATCGCAAGATGGTTATAAATTTATTAGTTTATTGTATAAAGAAGATATGATTGATCGAGGAACTTTTGTGATTTTCATCCTTCTAGCTATCGGTGCAATTGCCTTTTTACTGGATTACTATGCAAAACGTATTTCACAAAATACAACCAAATCTTTATCAATCTTATTAAATGAAATGGATAAAGTAAAAAAGGGAGAGATTCAAGAAATTGTTATTTCTACGGATGATGAATTTGAAGTCATTGCGAATGAGACCAATGACATGATTAAGGAAATCCATCATTTAGCTGAAAGAAATGAACAGTTGTTGGATTTAAGAAGACTAATGGAAATTAAACAACTTCAAGCACAATTCAACCCTCATTTCTTATACAATACACTGGAGACAATTCGTTATACAATGATCATGGATCAAAATGTTGCGAGTGACTTGATATTTAAATTGACTAAAATCTTACGTTATAGTATATCCAACGGTGAAGATAAGGTTTCTATAAGAGAAGATATTGAATATATACGTAGTTTTCTTGATATCAATAAAGTTAGGTTTCAAGAAAGATTTGATTATACAATTAAGATAGATGAAAGTTGTTATGATTGTGTAATACCTAAACTAATTATCCAACCATTAATTGAAAATAGCATAAAGCATAACTTTAAAACAAAGAATACCTTATCCATTTGGATTACTGCAGATATTATTGATGACCAATTAATCATTGAGGTAGAAGATAATGGGGAAGGTATGAATGGTGAAGAGTTAAGTAAAATTAATGAGATTATTAATTCCAAAGAAATTAATCAAACAAGTCATATCGGACTTGCAAATGTCGCGAAGCGATTATATCTTCAATATAAAGATAGTTCTAGTTTAACAATATCTTCACGGGTAGGTATTGGTACAAAGATTGCGATTCATATTAGGTTGGAGGAATAAGATGTATAAAGTATTGATTGTTGAAGATGAAGCACTTATTCGTAAAGGTTTAATTTATTCAATTAATTGGGCTGATTTTGACTGTAATGTTGTTTCAGAGGCTGAGAATGGTTTAGAAGGAATAGAGAAAATAAAAGAACATCATCCAGATATTGTATTGGTAGATATCAACATGCCAATTCTTAATGGATTTGAAATGATCAAACAAACTTCAGAAGAATTCAATTACAGTGCAATTGTAGTTTCAGGTTATAATGAATTCGATTATGCTAAACAAGCCATTCGTTTCGGTGTAAGTGAGTATTTACTCAAACCTGTAGATCATCAAGAGTTAAAGAATGCTTTAATTAGAGCAATTGAACAAATTGAAATGCGAAAGAGTTACTTGTATCAAATATCAAAGAAAGATGAGATTACAGAAAGTAATGTATTGGATGATAGTCTATTAATTTTAAGTGATAAATCAGTTGTTGTGGCACAAATGATTGAATATATTCAACAAAATTATCCTAATAAAATAATTATGTATGATTTAGTGGAAAAACTTCAATGTAGTGCTACCTTATTAAATAATAAGTTTAAAAGTGAAACAGGAACGACATTCAATGATTACCTAAACCGTTATCGAATACTAGTGGCTGTTAAGCTAATTAAAGAGAAAAAGCAGCCAATTTATAGAATTGCTGAGTTAACGGGATTTAAAAATTATAAGTATTTTAATATTGTATTCAATAAGTATATTGGGTGTTCACCAAAAGAATTTGCGAAGGCTACTTGTTAGTAGCTTTTGTTTTGGTTTTTGAAAGTGGACAAATTTGTAGAATAATACCATATGAAAGCGTTTGCAACCTTTTTATAATTAGGGTAAGAAACAGGAGGGAAATCTAAAAATGAAAAAGTTTCTATCATTAGTTTTAATGGCAGCGATGTTATTGTCTGTTGCAGGATGTTCAAGTCCAGCAAAACCAGCAGAAAGTACACCAAGTGGAGATGCTGCAGCAACTGGTAAACTAGTTGTTTATTCTCCAAACAGTGAAGGGTTAATGAATTCAGTTATTCCTTTATTTGAAGAAACATACGGCGTAGAAGTTGAAGTTATTCAAGCAGGAACAGGTGAATTAATTAAACGTATTCAATCAGAGAAGGATGATCCATATGCAGATATCATGTTTGGTGGAGCTCACTCTCAATACATTTCAAACCCTGATTTATGGGAATCTTATGTATCTCCAGCAGATGCAACATTACCTGAAGCATATCAAAACAAATCAGGTTTCACGACAAGCTATGTTCTTGATGGTAGTGTATTAATCGTGAATAAAGATCTTATTGGTGATATTAAGATTGAAAGCTATGAAGATTTATTAAATCCTGCTTTAAAAGGAAAGATTGCAATGGGAGACCCTGCAACATCTTCAAGTGCATTTGCACAATTAACAAATATCTTACTTGCAATGGGTGGATATGAATCTGAAGAAGCATGGGATTATGTAGGAAAATTAATTGAACAACTTGATGGTAAAGTTGCTTCTGGTTCAAGTGCTGTTTACAAATCAGTTGCTGATGGGGAAATGATTGTTGGTTTATCTTATGAAGATCCATGTGCTCAACTTGTTCGTGATGGTGCTAATGTTGAATTAGTATATCCAACTGAAGGAGCAGTTTATTTACCTGCAACATCTGGAATTATCAAAGGTGCTAAGAACATGGATAATGCTAAAAAATTCATCGACTTTATCTTAACTCCAGAAGTACAAGATATTTTTGGTACAACTTTAACAAATCGTCCAGCATTAGCTGAAGCACAAACAGCTGATTACATGACTCCAATTGCTGAAATTACAACAATTGATGAAGATCGTGAATGGGTAAATAGTAACAAAGATGCACTTGCTACAAAATATACTGATTTATTCGCATCACTACAAAAATAATAATTAAATAAAGGAGACAGAAAGATGAGCGTAAATATTAAAATCAAAGGTGCAGTAAAGAAATATGGTCAAAATACGGTCATCTCGAACCTTTCTGTGGATATTAAGAAGGGTGAATTATTCACCCTTCTTGGTCCATCTGGTTGCGGGAAAACAACACTTTTACGTATGATTGCAGGATTCAATAGTATTGAAGGTGGGGACTTTTATTTCGGTGATACTAGAATTAATGAAATGGATCCAGGGAAACGTAATATTGGGATGGTTTTCCAAAACTATGCAATTTTTCCACATTTAAGTGTTAAAGAAAATGTTGCCTTTGGATTGAAAAATAGAAAAGTTCCAAAGGAACAAATAGAAGCAGATACTGAAAAATTCTTAAAAATAGTACAAATTGATTCTTATAAAGATCGTATGCCTGAAAGACTATCAGGTGGACAACAACAACGTGTTGCTTTAGCACGTGCATTAGTTATAAAACCAGATGTACTTTTAATGGATGAACCATTAAGTAATCTAGATGCAAAACTAAGAGTTGAAATGCGTACTGTAATCAAAGATATTCAAAATGAAGTTGGAATCACAACTGTCTATGTTACACATGATCAAGAAGAAGCAATGGCAATTTCTGATCGTATTGCAGTTATGAAAGATGGTGTTATACAACACATCGGTACTCCAAAAGACTTGTATCAAAGACCAAGTAACTTGTTTGTATCTACATTTATTGGACGTACGAATATTATGCAAGGAAAACTATCCATAAGTAATGGAAAAATAGTCTTAAATATTACTCCAAATTATGTTGTAGAATTAGATACAGTTAGTCAAGAACATCAAAAAGATCAAAATGTGCAAATTTCAATTCGTCCTGAAGAATTTGTGATTCATCATGGACAAGATGGATTGGATGCAATTGTAGATTCAAGTGTATTCTTAGGTTTAAATACACATTATTTTGTGCATCTTGAAGAAACAGGTGAAAAAGTAGAAATTATACAAGAATCATCAATTGACAGTATCATTGCACCTAAAACAAAAATTAAGTTAACAGTTAAACGTGAAAAAATAAACATCTTCAATGAAGATGGATCGTATAACTTAATGGTAGGTGTTAACGATGAAAAATAATCATAAATTCAAGTTAGATATTTGGGGAATAATCACACTTACTATACTTGGTTTATATATCTTATTTTTGGTCTTACCATTAGGGACAGTTTTATATCAAGCGGTAATTAATAAAGAAACAGGTGCAATCACACTTGATTATTTCACAAAATTCTTTGGTAAAAAATATTATTCAGATACATTAATAAACAGTTTTCAAGTTAGCTTTTGGACAACGATTTTAGCTATTGCTATTGGAACACCATTGGCTTATTTCTTTACCATGTTCAAAATCAAAGGTAAAAAATTCTTGCAAATCTTGATTATCCTTGCAAGTATGTCAGCACCATTTATTGGGGCGTATTCTTGGATTTTGTTGTTAGGTAGAAATGGTGTCATTACTAATTTCTTTAAAGGAGTTGGTATTGCAATCCCAAATATTTATGGATTCGCAGGAATATTATTGGTTTTAGTATGTCAATTGTTCCCACTCATTTTCTTGTATATCCAAGGAGCATTGAAGAATGTAGATAACTCTTTGGTTGAAGCAAGTCAAAATATGGGCTGTGGTGGTATTAAATTATTTTTAAGAGTTATCATTCCGTTAGTTATGCCAACCATGCTTGCAGGTGGCTTACTAGTATTTATGCGTGCATTATCTGATTTTGGTACACCGATGTTAATTGGGGAAGGATTTAGAACATTCCCAGTATTGATATTTAATGAGTTCATGAGTGAAGTTAGTGGTGATGATGGGTTTGCATCAGCAATCGCAATTGTATCGATTGTAGTGACTGCAATCATCTTCTTGGTTCAAAAATATGCAAGTAATCATTTCTCATTTACAATGAATGCAATGCATACAATTGAAGAAAAACCATTAAAAGGAATGAAGAATTTCCTCGTTCATTTGTATTCGTATTTGGTCATTGGAGTCGCTATTTTACCTCAATGTTATGTAATTTATACATCGTTTAAAAATACAAAAGGATTATTGTTTACAGAGGGTCACTCTTTAATGAGTTATGAAGCAGCATTTAAACGTATGGGTAATACGATTGTAAATACCTTTAAGATTCCAGGTATTGCTCTTATTATCATTATTTTCTTAGCTGTTTTGATTGCTTACTTAGTTGTTCGTAGAAGAAATAAACTGACGAGTACAGTCGATGTAATGAGTATGATTCCATATATCATTCCAGGTTCTGTTGTAGGGATTGCATTTGGAATTACATTTAGAAATAAATTCTTTTCGATTGGTGGATTAGCATTAATGGTTATTGCACTAGTTATTCGAAGACTTCCTTATACAATTCGATCTAGTGTAGCAATTCTTCAACAAATACCAATGTCTATTGAGGAAGCAAGTATTTCACTAGGTGCTAGTAAACTTAAAACGTTCTTTAAGATTACAATGCCCATGATGGCTTCGGGAATTATTTCAGGTGCTATTCTTAGCTGGGTAACATTAATAAGTGAATTATCAACTGCCATCATACTTTATACGACAAAAACAAAGACACTGACAATTGCAATCTATACAGAAGTACTTCGAGGTAATTATGGTATAGCCGCTGCATTAAGTACAGTGCTAACCGTCGCAACCGTGATTTCACTACTCATTTTTATGAAGATATCCAAAGGAAAAGATATAACAATATAACTCGGTATATAACCGAGTTTTTATATATTGTTGTAAAATTCCGTATTTTTTTACATATTCAATATGTGTTCGTTGACTACTAAATTAAGAAAAGTTATAGTAAAAGAAAGGTGGAGGTGTAGAATGGAGTACGCAATAGTGTATGTTTCTAAAATGGGTAACACAAAAATGTTGGTGGATGTAATTAAAAAATGTGTTCCAGGAGAGTGTGTTTATGAAGGAGATATTACAAAATCAGATCATTTGCCAGAATTGATATTTGTAGGGTCAGGAGTAGATAAAGGTAACTTTTATCCTTCGGTTCTGGATTTTTTGAAAAACATGAGAGATAAGAAAGTATTCTTATTTGGAACAGCAGGTTTTCAAAAAACCCAAACATATTACGATCGTATAATAAAAATCGTAAGATCAAGTGTTTACCCAGGAAATAAAGTTATCGGTGATTTTATGTGTCAAGGGAAAATGCCAATTTCAATAAAGGCGAAATGCGAAAAAATGGATCGCAAAACAGCACGATTTGATGTTGATTTATTTTTGAAAAATTTTGATGAAACTTTACTTCATCCAAATGAAAACGATTTTAAGAATTTTGAACGAATTTTATACACGATATTTCCAAAGTGATTGGTAAGAGCCAATCACTTTTTTATGAAAATCTAAAGAAATTCTAAAAATTTGAAACTGAGGCAAATCTAATGCATAACTATGGTAAAATAGAAGAGGCTTTGGGAGGGCAATAAACATGGTATCGAATTCTACAGTAAGAAATAAAAAAATCGCAATTGTTTTTGTTTTAATTGCAATTATATGCGGAATTAGTTTAAGTATAGTATTAATTAATAGCTATATACCTGAGCCTTTGAAACAAGTTAGTGAGCATTCAGAAAAAGTAAAGCTTCTTAAAAAAATAGGGAATGACTTTTCAGTTGTTGTATATTATCCACAGTTAGATAATAATCTAAATGAAATTTCAACAAGTAAAGCGAATGAAATCTACAATTCAATCATAAGTAATAAAGAGCAGTATTTAGAAGATTCAAAATCAGTTATGATTCTTGTAGATTACAACATTGAAGATTTATCTGATTCAATAGCACAATTACAATTTACTATAAGAGTAATGAAAAATGATACAGAATCACAATTTATCGAATCCACAATGATTGATAAAGCAACTGGCTCTGTGGTGGATACAACTCAAGTTTTTGATGATGTCGCGTTACGCTTAATGAAGCAAAACTTAAGGAACATGGTAAAGGCAGATGAAAATCTAAAAGAATTAGGTTTTTCAAAAGAGTTTTTAGAAATAACAGCAGCAGATACTTCCATTTTCTCTAATTTCACAATTGAAGGAAAAGATTTAGTATTCCATATTGATGCTTTTGAAGGCTATCCAATTCTTTTTAGACAAAATGGTGAAGAAATAGCAAATCACATTAATTTGAATTTGGGAATGACTCAAACAATAGATGATCCTGTGATTTATATTCCAACACGATATATAGATCCAAATCGACCAATGGTTGCGTTGACATTTGATGATGGCCCTCATGTTGAATATACTCCTGAAATTCTTGAAGTATTACGTCAGTATGATAGTGCTGCAACCTTCTTTATCTTAGGTAATCGTATTGGCAAGAATTCTAGATATACAGTTATTAATACCATTGAATCTGGAAGTGAAGTAGGAAGTCATTCATGGAGTCATCCAAATCTTGTGAAGACAAAAGACAAAGACTTAGATACACAATTCTATGGTACATCAACAAAAGTATATGAGGATGTCAGCGAATGGTGTTATCAAATCAAACTATTTAGACCACCTTATGGTGCAGTAAATAATCGTGTTTCTGAAAAATCACCATATCCATTTATTATGTGGAGTATGGATACATTGGATTGGAAAACTCGAGATGTGCAATCAACAATTGATACAATTATGAATGATGTAAAAGATGGTGACATTATATTAATGCATGATATTCATTTTGAATCAAAAGAAGCTGCGAAACAAGTTATACCGATGCTTATTGAAAAAGGATATCAACTTGTAACAGTCAGTGAAATGATGGCAGCAAAAGGGATTCAAATGGAGAATGGCGTTAAGTATAGTAGAGCAAGATAAAAGGAGCAATGGCTCCTTTTTGTTTACTTATTTTGTGGTAGTAAAGCAATACTCGCCATCTTTCTCAACGATATAAATAGGACCAAAACGATAGCCACCTAATTCCTCTACCATGAGTGTATTCTTACAATCTTGCTCTGTTAAATCAGAAAAGATAGCTTTGCATTTAAAATAAGTGTAATCCATATCACTTAATTGTCCCTCACCTCTAGTTTCCAATGTTATGGATGAAGTCATTGGCTCAAGATGTTTTTCATTAGGATTTGCAATTGTACCATCACTAGATCTTGAAGCAGAACCACTTAACATCTTTCCACTTGCATCTTGTCGCTCTAATCGATATCCAATTGCACTCTCAGTAATCATATAGAGTTCAAGTTCAGAGTAATATTCATCGTTGGATTCAGTTGGATTAGCTGGATTGTGGTGAAGTTTGATATCATCTTGCACCTCTATTTCAGGATTTGATACTGCAAGATCTGTGGAAACTGATTCATCTTTTTTATCTGAACAGCCTGAAAATATGAACAGAAATAAGACAAAAATATATAATTTTCGCATAGGATTTTCCTTTCTCTACACTTGCCAACAATAATATAGAATTAAGGTCTACGCTTGTAAACACAGCTTCAGTTATTTCTTTTCTTAAAAATAGTAAGATGATTTATTGTATAATAATTAAGGAAAGAGGGAGATACAATGAAAAGAGCAATTGCATTAGCTGGTGGAGGAACAAAAGGTGCCTACCAAGCTGGTTTTGTTAAGGCAATCCAAGAATTGGGAATTCAATATGATATCGTAACAGGTACATCCATTGGATCATTAAATGGTGCTTTACTTGTTCAACATGAGGAAGACCGACTTATTGATTTATGGGAACATATGGAAATGAATCGTGTTCTTGCAGAAGACATGCCAATAAAATTAAATGTTGATGAGTTTTTAAAGGAATCAAATCGAGTAGCTTCTTTCTTTAAAAAATATGTAAAAGAACAAGGTGCAGATATTACACCTTTTAAAGAAATGATTCATGAATATTATAATGAAGAAAAATTTATGAAATCCTCAATTCAATATGGCTTGGTTACAGTTGAGTTTCCAACACTTAAATATAGATATATAACGAAAGATGATATGAAAGAAGGAAAAGGGGAAAAATTCTTGTTGGCAAGTGCTTCTTGTTTCCCAGCTTTTCCACGATGCATATTTGATGGTTGTGAATTTGTGGATGGTGGGTATTATGATAACTTGCCTATTGAACTTGCTTTAAGATTAGGTGCAGATGAAATCATAGCTGTTGACTTGGATGATAAACCGATTCATCGTCAATTTGTAAATAAACCAAGTATTATCTATATTCATCCAAGTTTTTCACTTGGCTCCTTCTTAGATTTTGATCCAAAGAGAATCACTCAGAATATTTTGTTAGGTTATTTTGACACCATGAAAGCATTTAGAAAGTTGGATGGAATTCGCTATGCATTTTATCCAGAGGAAAATGTGCCTCAAATGTTTCAAGATTTTTATTTACGTTTATTGATCTTTGATCATAAGTTAACAAAACTGATGTTGATTTCTGATGAAGATGCTGTTTCAACAAAATTATGTAGAGAAAGTCAACGAGCATTCTTATCAATACGTGAAATGAATTTTGCAATGATTGATTCAATTATGGTGATGTTGCAAATGAGTCCATATGAACTTTATCATTTAAATCAAGTTATCGATACAATTCAAAAAGAATTTGAACCTGCATTTTCAAAAGACTTTGAAGTTTTACCAGAACTAAATGTTAAAGAAATTATAAAAACTTTAGAGACAATGAACAAAAAAGAAATTGTCATGAAATTGATTTATTGTTTACTATATCCAGAAGCAAGCAAGATACCTTTGCGTTTGATTATCAATGTATTTGGATATGAAACTGCAATGGCATTGTGGATTATTACAAGTAAAGGAATCGAATTAGAATGGAAGGAAATGTAATGAAAGTAGGAAAATTTGAAAAAGTTAGTTTTGAACAGTTTAAGAAAGACTGGGTAAAACAATTCAATGATAATGATGAGAAGATAAAAGAAATTTATGATGCGATTAAAATTCCAAAAAGAGCTACACAGGGATCTGCAGGATATGATTTCTTTAGTCCCATTGATCTTCACTTTGAGCCAAAGGCAAAAATAAAAATACCAACAGGTATTCGTGTTCGTATTGATGAGGGTTGGGTACTTCAAATATTTCCAAGAAGTTCACTGGGATTTAAATATGGACTACGTTTAGGAAATACAACAGGTATTATTGATTCGGATTACTACGGCTCAGACAATGAAGGGCATATGTTCATGTCTCTTGTATGTGATAATGATGAAAATATCGCATTTGATCTTACTGCAGGATCAGCAATTGTGCAGGGTATCTTCATTCCATTTGGAATTACAGTGGATGATGAAACAACTGAGATTCGCAATGGTGGATTTGGAAGTACAAATAAATAAGTGTGTTGTCATACCATTGTGGAAGACAATTGTGTAAAATATAAGAAAGATTAGAAGGGAGTATAGCGTAAGCTATAGGACATAAAATGGAAAATACAAAGAAAATGTTATCATTTATTCAATCATCACCAACGAGTTACCAAGCGGTGGATACAATTAAGGGTGAATTGGATAAGTTAGGATTTATAGAATTAAAAGAGGGTGAAACATTTAAACTTGAAAAAGGAAAATCATATTATGTTACACGTAATTATTCAAGCATCATTGCATTTAAAGTAGGTACTCGTTTGGATCGTATGAGCTACCATATTGTAGCATCGCACAGTGATGCACCTTCATTTAAACTTAAACCTAAAAATAAAAAGAACAACAGTGGTTATGAAGTAATTAATACTGAAGTATATGGTGGACCAATTTACAATACATGGATGGATCGTTTGTTAAGTATTGCAGGTCGTGTCATTGTGAAGGAAAACGATCAAGTTGTGATTAAACCTGTACACATTAAAACACCAATGTGCATCATACCTAACTTAGCGATTCATATGAATCGTAGTGTTAATGACGGTGTGAAGTTGAATCCTCAAATCGATTTATTACCAATGGTATCAAAGAATCAAAGCTTTGATGTTATGGATGTTGTTGCAAAAGAAGTAAATGTAAATAAAGAGAATATATTAGATACTGATTTATTTTTGTACCCTGTTGATCAAGGCGCAGTGTGGGGTGACAACAATGAATTTGTTTCGATCTATCATTTAGATGATTTGCAATGTGCATATACAACATTACAAGGATTTATAAAAGGATCAAATCAAGATACAGTTTCGGTGTATTGTTGCTTCGATAATGAAGAGGTGGGAAGTGGTACAAAACAAGGGGCTGATTCTACTTTCTTAATGGATACATTACAACGAATTAATTCAGGGCTTGGCAACAATGCAGAGCAACTTCAACAAGCACTTGCATCTAGTATGATTGTATCAGCAGATAATGCACACTCAATTCATCCTAATCATCCTGAGAAATCAGATCCAACCAATGTGGTTTCAATCAATGATGGTATCGTGTTGAAATACAATGCAAATCAACACTATAGTACGGATGGTTTATCAGCAGCACTATTTAAAGAGATTTGTCATGATGAGCAAATAAAATTTCAGTCATTTACAAACCGTTCAGATGAACGTGGTGGTGGAACGCTTGGAGCAATAAGTACTTCGCATGTAAGTATTTTGTCAGTGGATATTGGCTGTGCTCAACTTGCGATGCATTCTGCTTTTGAAACTGCTGGAGTACAAGATACAGATATGATGATATTGGCAATGGAAAAATTCTTTAGTGCTCATTTAGTAAGTGATGCAAATCATCAATATAGAATTGAGAGGTAATGAAATGGAAGATTTAGAGAAGTGTTGGTGTGGTAGTGGAAAAGACTATGCATCTTGTCATAAAGAAATAGATATGAAAATCAAAGAATACGAAAGAAAAGGTTGTATTGTACCACCAAGAAGTTTAATTAAAACACCAGCACAGATTGAGAAAATCAAAGAAAGTGCAAGAATTAATACCGCTGTACTTGATCATGTTGCAGAGCATATTTGTGAAGGTATGAGCACAGAAGAAATAGATATTTTAGTCAGTGAATTTACTAAGAGTAAAGGAGCTATTTGTGCTCCTTATCAATATCAAGGATTTCCTAAAAGTGTATGTACATCAATTAATGAAGAGGTGTGTCATGGTATTCCGAATAAAAGAAAAAAACTGCAACAAGGTGACATTGTCAATGTTGATGTATCAACAATATTAGATGGCTATTATAGTGATGCCTCAAGAATGTTTTGCATTGGTAAAGTAAGTCCTGAAAAACAAAGATTAGTTGATGCAACAAAAGAGTGCTTAAGAATTGGTATTGAAGCTGCAAAGCCTTGGGGTTTTGTGGGTGATATTGGTGAGGCAATTAGTAAATATGCTCATCAACAAGGATACTCTGTGGTAAGAGAATTAGGTGGACATGGGGTAGGATTAGAATTCCATGAAGATCCATTTATCGCACATGTAGGAAAAAAGGGAACAGGGATGCTGCTGGTTCCTGGGATGATTTTTACAATTGAGCCTATGATTAATGAGGGTGGAGCAAATGTTGTTATTGACCGATATAATGGTTGGACAATTTATACAGCAGATGGTAAACCTTCAGCACAAGTTGAACACATGATTTTAATCACTGAAGATGGAAATGAAATTTTAACATATTAGGAGAACATAAAATGGATGACTTAAGAAAAGCGTTATTTCAAGATCGAAGAAGTATTCGAAGTTTTGAGTCAAGACAAATATCGAGTACTGATTTACATGAACTTTGCAGTGCTGCTCAACTTGCAGCAAGTGCTATGAATGAACAAGCATGGTTTTTTGTTATAATACAAAAAGAAGAAGTAATTAAAGAAATAGCGGTATTGGCTACAGGAATTGAAGAATCACCTTATTATAATGCCCCTACAGTTATTGTTGCATTTGCAAAAGATGATGCAATTGCGCCTGTTGAAGACTGCGTTCTTGCGATGTCTAATATGATGTATGCAGCAGTCTTAAATGATTTAGGTACATGTTGGATTCATGCAACAAAAAATGTATTTAATAATCCAAAGTATGCAGCATTAAAAAAAGCATGTGGAGTACCTGAGGGTTACACATGCGTTGGATCGCTAGCTGTTGGCTATCCTTCGGGAAAACTGCCAGAAGCAAAGACAAGAAAACAAAATGTATTCTCTGTGATTAGATAAATCGTTCTACAATAAAAACAACAACACAAGCACTTAGGGCTACTGTCAGTAGTCCTTTTTCTTTGTAAGCAAGAAGTAGTGCAGTGGCTAGTCCTGCAAGAGCTGAGTAGATGGATGAGGTACATGTAAGAATTGCTGGAAATGTCATTGCACTTAATACTGCATAAGGCATATAAAATAAAAAGCTAGAGAACCATTTATTTTTGATTTTTCCTTTTATAAATAGAAGTGGAATAACTCTTAATAAATAAGTTGTACCTGCAGTTACAAGTAAATATAATATAAAATTATTCATATTCATTTGCCTCCACTGGAAAGAAGGTTGCACTAATTGCAGATGCAATTAAAGTACAAATGATAATTGAAAATCCATCAGATATAAAATTTAAGAAAGGAATCCATTTAAACATAGAACTTAATACAATTGAAATCAAGATTGTAAACGCAACAGTTTTAACCTTTTTTGCAACAGGTAAAATGATTGCGATAAACATTCCGTAGAGTGCAATTGAAAAAGCGGATTGAAGTGAGGCTGGAAGCAAAGAATTAAATGTTCCCCCAAGGAATGTACCTAAAGTCCATCCAATAATGGGAGTTGTCATGAGTCCAACCATATAGATAAACTTATTGGGATCACTTTGTGATTGAGCTACTGCATAGATTTCATCTGTATTTCCAAATGCTACAATGCATTTTTCTCGTAATTTCATTTTAGAGTCCAATTTTTGAGATAGTGAGATGGACATTAATACATATCTAAAATTAATAATAATTGTAGCTAAGAATACCTCGAGTACTGGTGCTTGAACTGCCATTAGTTGAATTGCTGCAAATTGTCCAGCAGAAGTTAAATTAGCTAATGAGAGTAAGGTTGCTTCAAATGTTGATAATCCTTGGGCTGTAGCAATCATGCCAAATGTAAAAGATACTGAAAGATAGCCCAAACCAATGGGTAAACCATCTTTTATGCCTTTTTTAAATAGTTCCATTTCTATCACCTTGATTTAGTGTACCTCGTGAAAAATTAAACTTCAATAGAATTTGTTACTTTATTTGAAATTGATCCTATAATCAAGTAAAATAAATGTACTATAGAAAAGGTGAAAGAAATGGACGATAAACTATATGTAGTTGGTCATAAGAATCCAGATTCTGATTCGATTTGTTCAGCACTAGCTTATGCAAATTTAAAGCGTGAGCTTGGGGAAGATGCAATCGCATGCAGATTGGGTCCTTTAAATGATGAAACTAAATTTATACTAAAGAAATTTAACTTAGAAAATCCATTGTTGTTAAAAGATGCAAGAAGTCAATTAATGGATATTGAAAAAGATAATGCTAATTTGATTAATGAATACAACACAATGAAAGAAGCTTGGAGTGAAATGCTTGGAGCTAGTAATCGTAGTTTAGCAGTAATTGATGATGCAGAAAATCTTGTGGGTATTGTGTCAACATCAAATTTAGCGATGACAAGATTAATGTTGCCAGAAGAGATTGAATACTTGATGCGTTCAACAAACTTGGAATCAGTTTCAAAGACTGTAAATGGTAAAATCGTATTGCAGGCTAAGGATTTTGAACTCAGTGGTAAAGTGTTCATTATCACTTTAATTAATATGGAAAACTTTGAGGATAATCTAGAACGTAGTATTTGCATTATGTCAGATGGTATTCTTAAGCAAAGACAATTAATTGAAGCAGGCGCCAAGTGTTTAATCATTACTTGTGGTCAAGATGTTGATGAAAGTGTATTGCGTCTTGCAAAAGCAAGTGATTGTGCAATTGTTCAAACAGATTGGGATACAATGAATGTAGCGAAAGTAATCAATGAAGCATTTCCAATTAAATGTATCATGACACCACATGCAATGACATTTAATGAAAATGAATTTGTTGATGATGTGGCTAAGAAAATGATGAACACTCGTTTTAGAAGTTATCCTGTATTGAATGATGAGGGTAAAATTGTAGGGGCAGTATCACGCTATCATTTACAAAATTACCGTCGTAAGAAATTTATCTTAGTAGATCATAGTGCTAAAAACCAAGCAATTAATAATATAGAAGAAGCTGATATTCAAGAAATTATTGACCATCATCACATTGGTAACATTGAAACGGATCATCCTATTTATTATCGTAATCAAAGATGTGGATGTACTGCGACTATCATTTCGCAATTATATCAAGAGAATCATGTAACGCCTAATGAGCAAATGGCAGGAATATTACTGAGTGCAATTATATCGGATACCTTGCATTTTAAATCGGCAACAACAACGGAATTAGATAAGAAGACAGCAAAGTGGCTAGCAGAACTTGCGAATATTAATATTGAAACATACGCTATTGAAATGCTTAGTGCTTCGGTGGCTCTAAAAGATGCAACACCTTCACAAATATTGAATCGTGACTTGAAGAGTTATGATATTGGTAAATATCACTTAGGTATTGGTCAAACGAATTATCATAATATAGAAGATCTTCAAAAGATACTTCCAGAGTTTAGGAAAAATCTAGAGGTTGAGTTGCAAGATAAGAAATTGGATTTGCTGGTTATGATGTTTACACATGTTATGGCAGAAGGAACAATGTTCGTCTACTGCGGACCATTGTCTTATATTATGAGCAACATTATTGAAACTCAGTTTGATGATAATTCTGGTTATGACCATGATATCATTTCAAGGAAGCAACAACTTATGCCTAAACTATCTTCAATGTTAAAGAATATGTAAAAAAATAAATCTTACTCAAAAAAGGGGTAAGATTTTTTATTTTAGTAACGAATGTAACAGTTTTCATGAAAAAATATGTAAAATTTATCATTTTTGATGTAAAATGTTTCATTTTGGCTTGACAGTGGAATTTGATGCAACTATACTTGTAACATATTTTGAGAGGGGGATTTAAAAATGAAGAAACTCAAATTATTGATTGTTTCTACCCTGGTATTTGCTCTTGTTGCAGGATGTTCGTCTAAACCAGCAACTAACGGTGGTACTGAAGGTGGGAATACAGATGGCACAGGCAATAGCAAAGTTGTCGTTGCTACGGACACAGATTTGTCCACGATGGACCACCACCTAGCAACTGATGGAACTTCCTTTATTGCTCAAACTTTAGTATTCTCTGGACTAACTGAATTGGATGAAAATAACATGCCGATTCCAGAGATTGCTGAGAGTTGGGATATAAATGAAGATGGAACAGTGTATACTTTCCATTTAGCTGATGCAAAATGGTCAAATGGTACACCTGTAACAGCAAATGATTTCGTATATGGATGGCAACGTCTAATTGATCAAGCTACAGCAAGTGAATATGCATTCATTCTTTCAACAATTACTTTGAAAAATGCTGATGCAGTAGCTGCTGGTGAATTACCACTTGAAGAATTAGGTGTTAAAGCGCTTGATGATAAGACTTTAGAAGTAACTCTAGATGCTCCATGTGATTTCTTACTTGGATTACTAGCGTTCCCTAGTTTCTTTCCTTTAAACCAAGAGTATTATGAAGCTCAAGGTGATCAATATGCTAAGACTCCACAAAACATGATTTATAATGGACCTTACTTAATGACAGCTTGGACTCCAGGAAACAGTTATGCATTTACTAAAAACAATGATTATTTTAAAGCAGATACAATTGATGTAAATGATATCGACTTTAAATTTATTCAAGATACTCAATCAGCAATGCTTGAATATCAATCAGGAAATTTAGATGTAGTTAAATTAAGTGGTGAAATGGTTGATGCTTATAAAGATCAAGAGGGATTCACAAATCGTTTACAAGGTTACTTATGGTACTTGTCATTGAACTTTGATATTCCTGAACTTCAAAACCAAAATTTACGTAAAGCAATGATGTATGCAGTTGATCGTGAAACAATTGCGAATAACGTATTAAAAGATGGATCAGTAGCAGCTGATGGAATTATTCCAATTGAATTAGCTACAGGACCTGATGGTAAAGAATATCGCGCAACAGCTGGTAAGATTACTGAATACGATCCAGCAAAAGCAAAAGAATATTATGAAAAAGCAAAAGCAGATCTTGGTAAAGATGTAACAATTGACTTATTATTTGAAGATACTGAAGCAGGTAAATCAGTTGCTGAATATATCCAAAATAATTTAGAAACAAATTGTCCAGGTATGACTGTTACATTAAACAGTAAACCTAAGAAGACTCGTTTACAAATGATGCAAAATGGTGAATATCAAGTTGCATTACATCGTTGGGGACCAGACTACGCTGACCCTCAAACTTACTTGGATTTATTCTTAGTAGGTGCATCAAACAACTATGGTAAATACGAAAGTCAAGCTTACCAAGATTTAGTTCTTGAAGCGACTCAAGGTGAATCTGCAAAAGATTCTCAAGCTCGTTGGGACTTATTAGTGCAAGCTGAAAAAGTATTAGTTGGTGATGATGCTGGTGTTATTCCAGTTTACCAAAATGGTGGTGCAATGATGATTACTCCTGCAGTAGAAGGAATTGAATTCCATAGTGCTGGTGTTGATAGCTATCGTCATATGACTAGAAAATAAAAATAGTTTAGGGCGAGAGAGAATCTCTCGCTCTCTTCTTTAAAAGAAAGGGATAGGGGATATGAGTAAATATATATTAAAAAGAATACTGATAAGTTTAGCGACACTATTTGTAATTCTCTTTGTTTTATTCTTAATGTTAGAATTTATGCCCGGATCACCTTTTAATGATGAAAAATTAACAGAGGCACAACGTATTCTATTGAATGCAAAATATGGTTTAGATCAACCTTTCTTTGTCCGCTTCTTTAATTATGCTGGAAATATGTTAAAAGGAGATTTTGGTGTTTCGTATGTTATAAATAAAAACTTTGCAGTAACTTCTATGGTTGTAGATCGTTTCTTTGTTACAATTCGTATTGGGTTACAAGCCATGATTCTTGGAAGTATAGTTGGATTGGTTCTAGGAATTATTGCTGCAATTAAACATAATACATGGGTAGATACGCTATGTTCGGTAATATCCATTATTGGTGTCAGCGTACCTTCGTACGTTTTTGCCTTGGCACTTGCTTACTATGTGGGATTCAAAATGGGATTATTTCCAATTTTGTATAATCCGGCGATACCTGAACAGTCATCGGTGCTTCCTACAATTGCGTTGTCGCTTTTTACTATAGCGAACGTAGCCCGTTTTACTCGTTCTGAAATGATTGATGTATTGGGTTCAGATTATGTTCAACTTGCACAATCAAAAGGAATTAAAGAATGGAAATTAATTATTAAACATGCACTTAGAAATACATTGATTCCAATTATTACAGTTATGGGACCTTTGCTAGTAGGATTACTTACTGGTTCAATGGTAGTTGAAAAAATATTTGGTATTCCAGGACTTGGTTCATTGATGGTTCTTGCGATACAAAACAATGACTACAATGTTGTTATTGCATGTGCGTTTATTTATTCAGCGTTGTATATTTTCACAATGCTCATTGTTGATATCTTATACGGCGTAATTGATCCTCGTATTAGAGTAGCAAAGAAGGGAGCATAGTATGACACAAGTTAAAGACATAGAATTTAAAGATGATGATTTTACATTTGCCCATGAAACAAATGAAAAGATCATAGATAAAACATACAACACTTCTTCTTATGCTAAAGATGTATGGTCTCACTTTATTAAAAATAAAGGAGCTGTTATTGGAGCAGTCATTATTATTTTAATTGTGATTATGGCAATTGTTGGACCTCACTTAACAGGGCATACATATAAATCGATTATTATTGAGCATGCATCACTTACACCACGTATTCCTTTCTTGGAAAACTTTGGACTATTTGATGGTACATTCCATGGAAAAAATATCTATGTTGAAAAAGGATTTCAAGATATTTATTACTGGTTTGGTGCTGATACACAAGGTAGAGATATTTTCACACGTGTTTGGGAAGGTACTCGTATTTCATTAATCATTGCTGTTACAGCAGTATTGATTGATATATTTGTAGGGATGGTTTATGGATTAATTTCGGGCTATTTTGGTGGCAAGATTGATATGGTTATGCAACGTATAGCTGAAATATTAAATGGTATACCAACTTTAGTTATTGTTACATTGCTAGGATTAGTATTACCACGTGGTATTGCATCCATTATCTTTGCATTGATGATAACAGGATGGATAGGAATGAGTCGAATTGCTCGAGCTCAAGTATTAAAACTAAAAGAACAAGAATTTATATTGGCATCAAAAACTTTAGGTGCTAAAAACTTTGCGATTATTTTCAAAGATATACTGCCGAATATATTTGGACAAATCATCATTATGAGTATGTTTTCAATTCCAAATGCAATCTTTACTGAAGCATTCTTATCATTTGTTGGTTTAGGTGTTCCTGCACCAATGGCATCTTTAGGATCCCTTATTTCTGAAGGGTATAAATCAATGACAATCTATCCACATATGATGATGAGTGCAATTATTGTACTTGCACTATTGATGTTAAGTCTTAATTTATTTGCGGATGGTTTGCGTGATGCATTCGATCCAAAGATGAAGCAGATGTAAGGGGGAATCGATGATGACTGAAAAGAAAAATAAAAAAGATCGTGTTTTATCGATTCGTGATTTAAGTATTTCATTTGAAACTGGATCTGGAATTGTTAATGCAATTCGTGGTGTTCGTCTAGATTTATTTAGAGGAGAAACAATTGCGATAGTAGGTGAATCAGGTTCAGGTAAATCTGTAACAGTAAAAGCAATCATGGGTATTTTAAGTAGTAATGGGAAAATTGATGAAGGATCAATCATCTTTAATTATAAAGATGCTCATGGTGAAGAAAAATCAGTTGATTTAGTAAAAATGAGTCCAAAGCAAATTCGTTATCAAATTTGTGGTAAGAAAATTGCGATGGTATTCCAAGATCCAATGACATCACTTGATCCAACCATGACGATTGGAAAACAAATCATGGAAGGAATGATTGAACATGAGAAAATATCGCATGCTGAAGCAAAAGAAAGAGCACTTAACTTATTAACTTATGTTGGTATTGAATCACCAGAGAAAAGAATTAACCAATATCCACACCAATTATCTGGTGGTATGAGACAACGTGTGGTAATTGCGATTGCTTTATCATGTAATCCAGATATCTTAATTTGTGATGAACCAACGACTGCACTTGATGTTACAATTCAAGCTAAAATTCTTGAGCTTATTAAAACGGTTCAAGCTGAAAAAGGAATTTCTGTTATTTACATTACACATGATTTAGGAGTTGTTGCAAAAGTAGCGGATTATGTTGCGGTTATGTATGCCGGAAAGATTGTTGAAAAAGGAAATATAAATGAGATTTTCTATGATCCACGTCATCCATATACATGGGGGTTATTAAGTAGTATGCCAGATGTTGATACGGATAGTCATCGCTTGTTTGCGATTCCTGGATCACCACCAAACTTATTAGAGAAGATTAGTGGCGATGCATTTGCTCCAAGAAATCCATTTGCTTTAAAAATTGATTTTGAGGAGGAACCACCCATCTTTGATGTAGGTGGACAACATCGTGTATGTAGTTGGCTTTGCGATCCACGTGCACCTAAAGTGAGTATGCCAGAGCAATTAAGAATAAGAATTGAAAAAATGAAAAAGGAGGATTTAGCGAATGGATAACCGTGCTCCTTTACTTCAAGTAAAAAACTTAAAACAACATTTTAAAATTAGTAGAAAATATACAACAAAGGCAGTTGATGGAATTAGTTTCGATATTTATCCTGGTGAAACATATGGATTAGTAGGTGAATCAGGTTCTGGTAAATCAACAACTGGACGATCTATTATTCGCTTATACACACCAACTGATGGCGAAGTAGTTTTTGATGGACGTAAAGTTAGTGGTAAGTTATCAAAAGAAGATGAAAAATATTTGCGTACTAACATGCAAATGATATTTCAAGATCCTATGGCTTGTCTTAACCCAAGAAAAAAAGTAAAAGAAATTATAGCACAAGGATTGGAAATACATCATCTTTATAAAGATAAAGCAGACCTAGATGAAAAAGTAGATCGAATTCTAGAGCGTGTTGGTTTGTCAAAAGAGCATGCAACTCGTTTCCCACATCAATTTTCAGGTGGTCAACGTCAACGTATTGGTATCGCTAGAGCATTAATTATGAATCCTAAATTAGTTATTGCAGATGAAGCAATATCAGCACTCGATGTATCAATTCAAGCCCAAGTAGTTAATCTAATGAAGGATTTACAAGATGAATTAGGTACTACTTATTTATTCATAGCCCATGACTTATCCATGGTCAAATACATTAGCAACCGAATAGGTGTTATGCATCTTGGTCACATCGTGGAAACTGGAACAACTGACGAGATATTTCACAACCCAATCCACCCGTATACGAAATCTTTGTTGTCAGCGATTCCTCATCCAAATCCTGTGGTTGAGAAGAAACGTGTAGCGATGGTCTATGATATGGAGAAAGAGGGCGTTGATTATACAAAAGGCAAATTGTTTCAACTAACTCCAACTCATTCTGTTTTAGCAACAGATGATGAATTTGTTCGCTGGAGCAAATAAAACAATAGAACACTTGGTTATTCCAGGTGTTTTATTTTGCTCTTCTTGTGAAAAAAATAGTAATGATAGGTTTTACAAAATGTAACAAATTTACATTGGGCATAACCGTTTTACTATGAAAAATCTATGCTATAATAAGAAAGCAATATGGTGAATAACCTTAATAGGGAATAGAGTAAATCTCTAGCTGCCCCAGCAACCGTGATGCGGACAAGATTTTCGATAACCACTGTACAAACGTACGGGAAGGGAAAATCAAGGATGATGCTAAGCCGGTAGACCTGCCTGTTGCAAAATTTTACGATTCTTCTGGGTGAAAGATGTCGGCGATTTAAACAGATTTTTTGTTTAATTACGTACTTATTCACTCATTCATCGAAGAATGAGTTTTTATTTGGTTGAAGGGGGTGAATTAATGAAAGATACACGTGCATGTGCTTATTCGTTTCTCTATGAATCATCATCACTATGTGATTATGAAATAGCAACGGATGAGTTGGCTTCACAAATTGGTTTAGCAATGCATTATGTAAAGCATCATGATTTGAGCAAGTTAGTTGAACTTGTCTATCATGCAAATGGCTCTATGCGTGCAAAAATCGCAATAAGTGAAGAAGACATTCAATACCTTAATCAATTGTATGACGATACACTGAAACAGGTTGGAGCATGTAAGTACTTTGTTTTACCACAAGGATCAATTGGGGCATGCCATCTACATTGCTTGCGGAGTAAAACAAAATCAATTATTCGATTAATCCATCAAATAGATCAAGAAGAAAATAGAGAAAAAAGATATATTCTCCACGACTTCTTCAATCTTCTATCAAATATTTTCTTATTAATGGCTTTAGTTGAGAATAAAAATGAAAATGTAGAAGAAATGCAATTCATTTCAAAAAGTTATGAATGTTAGAACACTGACAAAAATAGCGATAATGGCAAGCATTCAAAGCGTTGTCTTTACAATATTTTCTCAAGTATTGTATTTGGAAGGAATTACGTTTACTGTGTGTTTGTTTGCTTGTGCATTTAGGAAAAATGAGGCAATTCTTGCTTCATTTATCTTCGGTATGGTAAACATGCTTGTCCAAGGTATCAACATTTGGACAATGATGTATGTTTTGATTTATCCAACCTATAGTTTCATTGTTTCATCTTTAAAGCCAATATTATTAAAAAGATTAGGTTTAATGGTATTTGTATGTGGTGTATTATCATTTGCAACTGGACAATTACTAGATTTGCCATTTATCTTATTTTCAAAAGAAGTAACAATATTCTATATTTTATTAGGATTAAAAACTTCTTTAATACAAGGATGTCTCAGTGCATTGATGTGCTTACTTATCTTTGAACCATGTTTAAAAGTATTGAATAAAATCGAGGGGGAATATTAAAATGAAAAAGAAAATAATTATAGCATTAAGTATAGTAGCAGTAATCTTATTAGCAGGATTTGGATTTAATCAATTAATGCCAAAACAAGAAGCACAAATAGGCGATAAAGCAATTAATATAACAGTTGTGGATAAAGTGAATGATGCAGAATTATATAGTGGTACAATTCATACCGATGCAGAAACATTAGGTGATGCATTAGCTGAAGCAGAAGAACTTAAAATGAAAACAGAAGACAGTACTTATGGAAGATTTATTGTATCTTTGTGTGATGTTGAACAAGGACCACAAGAATCTGGACCTTGGTGGTTATATGAATCAACAAATAATGAAACATGTAAATCACAAGGAATGTGTTTAGGCATTGATGAAACTATGATTAAAGATGGTGATGATTTCACATTTAATCTAGTTGATAGTTTTAATTAAAAAGATACAAATCAAGTTTAGAATTAACCTAGTGATTGTGGATGAAGAGAAATAAACTAATCACGTGTAACTAGGGTTCTCATATTTTGGAAAAGGAAGAATAACATATGGAAAATATTGAAGTAATCAAGCGAGATGGTAGGATCGTTCAATTTAATCGCGAAAAAATTGAAACAGCAATCGAAAAAGCATTTGTAGAAAGAGATAATATTCAAGGCAGTATTGATACAATTTGTAAGAGTGTCATGAATAAAATTCAAGATTTAAATGTTAACAAAATAGAAATCGAAAGAATTCAAGACATCGTGGAAGAATCTTATGTAGAGAATCATTTTGTGGAGGAATACAAACGATTTAAACAATATCGTCAAAAAAGAACATTGGCACGTGAATGTTTCTCATCAAAAGAACATAAGTTGATGAAGACATTAGAAAACTTTGGAATAAAAGAAGCAAGTGAAGTTGATGAAAAAAGAGAAAATGCCAATATCAATGGCGATACAGCCATGGGTTTAATGTTAAAGTATGGAAGTACTTTATCAAAAGCATATACATCGGCATATTGTTTGGATAAACGATATGGGGATGCTCATGATTTTGGAGATATTCATATTCATGATTTGGATTTCTATCCAATGGGAACAACAACTTGTCTTCAAATTAATTTGGAACAATTATTTAAAGATGGCTTTAATACAGGTCATGGTTTTTTAAGAGAGCCTAAGAGTATTGGTTCCTATGCATCATTAACAGCAATTGCAATTCAATCCAATCAAAATGATCAACATGGTGGCCAAGCAATACCTTTATTTGATTACTATCTTTCTAAGGGTGTACTTTGTTCATTCAAGAAAAATTATCATCAAGTATTAATAGACTATCAAGATTTTACAAGTAAGTATAGTGATGAAGAGTTACATCAAATTAATGAAAAAATAGAAGCGTTAGAAGATTTGTGTGGTGTAGAGAACGCAATGCAAATTTTTGAAAAAGTTGTTCAAAAAACGGAGAGAGAAACTTACCAAGCGATGGAAGGTTTAATTCATAATTTGAATACAATGCATTCTCGCGCAGGTGCTCAAGTACCATTTAGTTCAATTAACTTTGGTACATGCATCAGTGAATCAGGAAGAATGGTAACGCGTAATCTATTACTTGCAATGGAGAGTGGATTAGGTAATCACGAAACACCAATATTCCCAATTTTAATTTTCAAAGTAAAAGAGGGAATTAATTATAATCCTGAAGATATTAACTATGATTTATTTAAACTTGCGATTCGTTGTTCATCAAAAAGAATGTTTCCTAACTTTGCGTTTATTGATGCACCATTTAATAAGCAATACTATCAAGAAGGAAGACCTGAGACAGAAATTGCTTATATGGGATGTAGAACACGTGTTATTGGAAACTCAGCATGTCCAAATGATGAAGTTGTCGTAGGTAGAGGTAATTTGAGTTTCACTTCAGTTAACTTACCAAGACTTGGAATTAAACATGGTTTGGGTAGAGATGATATTGATGGTTTCTTTAATGAATTAGAAGATAAAATGGAACTTGTTAAGGGACAATTAATTGAGCGATATAAAGTTCAATGTCAAAAGAAAGTAAAGAACTTTCCTTTCTTAATGGCACAAGGCAACTGGAAAGGTTCTGAACAATTGGATATGGAAGATTCAGTTGAATCAGTTCTTAAACAAGGGACGCTTACAATTGGGTTTATTGGTTTAGCAGAATGTTTAGTAGCCCTTACTGGTAAACATCATGGTGAGAGTGAAGCATCACAAGAGTTAGGTTTACAAATTGTAAAAAGAATGCGTGAGTTATGTGATGAATTTAGTAAAGAAACAGGATTGAATTTTTCGCTGATTGCTACACCAGCAGAAGGATTATCAGGAAGATTTATTAAAATCGATAATGAAGTTTATGGTCCAATTCCAAATGTTACAGAAAGAGATTACTATACGAATTCTTTCCATGTACCTGTTTATTATCCAATCAACATCAAACGCAAACTTGAGATTGAAGCTCCTTACCACGAATATACAAATGGTGGACATATCTCGTATGTTGAAGTTGATGGGGATATGGCGAATAATTTAGATGCATTTGAAAAAATTGTTCGAATTATGAGAGAAACGAATATTGGATATGGAGCTATTAATCATCCTTTAGATCGTGATCCTGTTTGTGGCTATAATGGAATCATCAATGATGAATGTCCACAATGTCACCGCGTAGAAGAAGAAATTCCATTTGAAAGAATTCGCCGTATTACTGGTTATTTAGTTGGTACGCTAGATCGTTTTAACAATGCTAAACTACAAGAAGTAAAAGACCGTGTTAAGCATGGACAAAATTAGACTTGCAGCACCATTGCAATCAGATAGTATCGTAGATGGCCCAGGACTTCGACTTGTAGTATGGACTCAAGGATGTCCACATCACTGTGCTGGATGTCATAACCCAAAGTCACATAGTTATGAGGATGGAGAAGAGAAAGATATTGCAGCATTATGTAATGAGATAAAATCACTAGATTATCATACAGGTATTACTTTTTCGGGTGGAGAACCTATGGAACAAGCTGAAGCATGTTTAAAAATTGCACAGTTTTGTAAAGAAATGGGTTTAAATATTTGGTGTTATACAGGGTATACCTTCGAACAATTAACACAAGCAAAAGATGATGCCACCATGAAATTTCTTGGGTGTATTGATGTACTTGTCGATGGCAAATTCAAGCAAGAACTTAAATCATTAGAATTAAAATTCAAAGGTTCAAGCAATCAAAGATGCATTGATGTACAAAAAACACTAAATCAGCATGAAATAACTTTAATTTACTAAAGACAATCTTCGGGTTGTCTTTTATAATAGTAAGAAAAGGAGAATTCTAATGCGTAAAGAGAAGAATGGAATGAAATCTGTAGATTTTAGAAGTGACACCGTTACATTTCCTACTCAAGAAATGAGAAATGCAATGATGAATGCAAAGGTTGGAGATGATGTTTATGGTGATGATCCAACTGTCATTGAACTAGAAAATTTAGCAGCAAAAATGTTAGGTAAAGAAGCAGGACTTTTTGTAAGTAGTGGAACAATGGGGAATTTATTATCGATTTGGGCTCACACCAACCGTGGGGAAGAGATTATTACTGGTTGGCACAATCATATTATTGTCCATGAACAAGCTGGTATAGCACAAATTTGCCAAGTAATGCCCCATGTTATTTGTCATGAAAATGATTTTATTTATCCAGAGGATATTGAAAAAAATATTCGTCCAGATGATATTCACGAACCTAAAACGACGTTAGTTAGTTTAGAAAATGCATTGTCTAATGGTTTAGTCATACCACTAGATATCATGAAAGCAAATTATGAAATGGCTAAGAAATATGGTCTAAAAGTTCATCTTGATGGAGCACGTATTTTTAATGCAGCAACATCTTTAAAATGTGATGTAAAGGACATTGCACAATATACAGATAGTGTAACTTTCTGTTTGTCAAAAGGGCTTGCGGCACCATATGGCTCAGTGATTGTAGGAAACAAGGAATTTATTGAACGAGCAAGACGTCATAGAAAAATGATTGGTGGAGGAACACGTCAAGCTGGAATGATGGCTGCATGTGGACTTGTAGCACTTAAGAAAATGACGAAGAGATTGAAAGAAGATCATGCGAATGCGAAATACATTGCAAGTGAATTAGCTAAACTTGATGGCATCTGTGTTGATGTTGAGAAAGTTCAAATCAACATGGTATTCTTTAAATTTGATAAAAAGAAATTCAATGATAAGAAATTTGTTGAACTTTGCAAAACAAATAATCTTCTTATTAATCCAAGTAATGATTGTGAATATCGTGTTGTAACACATTATTGGATTGAAAAGAAAGACTGTGATTTGTTGATTAAAACAATCAAATCTTGTTTAAAAAATAAAAAGTAATGAAGATAAATCAAATACAATGGGTATTCTTTGACATTGGTTCTACCCTAGTGGATGAATCATTTGCACTAGAAACTCAATTCAAAAAAACAATCGAAAAGCATGATATTTCTTATGATGAGTTTGTAAGTAAAATCGATGAATATACACGCTTAGGAAAACATGGTTATAGGGAAGCTTGCAAGTATTATGGATTAGAAACAAAGCCATGGTCAAGCGATAAAGAAAGATTATATTGTGATACAATCGAAGTTTTAGAAAACTTAAGTAAGAAAGTTAAACTGGGAATTATAGCCAATCAATTGCCAGGATTAAAAGAGAGATTAATAAAACTCAAGATAGCAGATTATTTTGAGGTGATTGTGTCATCAAGTGATGTTCAGTTAGAAAAACCAGATCATAAGATTTTTGAAATAGCGTTGCACGATGCAAAATGTGAATCCAATGAAGCGATAATGATTGGTGATAGAATTGATAATGATATTCTTCCTGCAAAGCAGTTGGGGATGAATGCGATTTGGGTGCAGCGTGATTTTGAAATGACAGACATTGGAAATCTTGCGGATAAGCATGTGACAAGTTTGCGTGAAATAATAGAAATATTTGTTTCTTAAATCGACATAGTTCGTAGAAAGACAACGTATGAAGAGAAGTATATTTAAGAATACTGGACAATGGTATAAGGGAAATCTACATTCACACACAACCTTATCAGATGGTAACCTGAGTCCAGTAGAGGCAAAAGAACTTTATAAGAAGTTAGGTTACCAATTTATTAGTTTTACCGATCATGATTTATATTATGATCATCGTAAAGAATTAGATGATGAACAATTTATAACACTTCCAGGAATGGAGTTGTCTGCAAGTTTAAGAAGTGAAGATGATAAAGTCACATTAAAGACACATCATTTAAATGGATTTCTTGGAACAGTAGAAATGCAAAATAACAAAAGGAATGTACCGATCGAAGGAAAGTATTTAACTCCAAGAAAATTTATTGGTAAGTGGGATGGAAAGCAAGTAGCACAAGAAATGTGTGATCAACTACGTGATTATGGCATGTTTGTGATGATGAATCATCCTGTTTGGTCAAGAGTTGATGAAGTAGAATTCATTGACACAAAAAATATTTGGGGTCTAGAGATTTACAATTATGGAACAGAACTTGAGAGTAATACTGGATTTGATTCGTTGCATTGGGATGTGTCATTAAGAAGAGGAGCAACTTTGTTTGCAACCGCAACGGATGATAATCATAACAATCCTTCATTACCTGATTCAGGTGGTGGTTATGTTATGGTTCGATCTGAAGCACTTACTCATGAATCAATTATTCAAAATCTATTGGAAGGGAATTTTTATTCATCTTCTGGACCTTCACTATTTGATTTTGGAGTTGATGAGGGATGTTTGTATGTTGAGTGTTCAAATGTTAAGGAGATTCGTTTTATTGTTGGAAACCGTGTAGGAGATGGACGTACTGTGCGTGCTGGTGAATCTGAAACAATTTGTCATGCTACTTATCCATTAAGAGGACATGAAGAATTTGGACGTGTTGAATGTGTTGATGAGACAGGTCATATCGCTTGGAGTAATCGTATTAAATTAAAAGGGTAGAAAATTTTCTACCCTTTACTATTTAATCAGCTAACATTTTAATTGCGGTGGCAAGACCTTTTGTTTTTTCAATACTACATGAGCAAATAGCAACTCTTATTCCCAAATTTACTTTTACCGTGAAGATGTGATGTTTAATCAATTTTTCATGAAGCTGGTCACGTTGATTGTTATCTTTACATTTAACTGTTACGAAAAATCCTTCTTTGTATGGATATACATCGAGTCCAACTTTATTTGCTTCTTCCATAAAAATGGAACTTCTTTGTTTAAGTAAATCAATATAATCTTGTTTCTCAGATAAGAAGTTAAAGTAATTATCAGTTGTAACCCATGTGAAATTATCCATTGCTGCATTTGGTATATTACTCCAAACAGCACGTGCATGTTTTTCAAACACGATTTCAACTTCACGAACACTTTCTTCTTTTTTAGCAAGAATAATTGCAGCACCACAACGTAAGCCATAAGATGTACATGTCTTTGAACAACTAAATGCGATACTAATAAGAACATTGTCAGAAATATGATTGAAAGCTTCCATGACTTTACGTGATTGTGGGATATCATATGCATAATCAATGTATGCAATATCATCGATTAATACAACAGGTCCAATCTCTGAACATTTATTCAAGAATTCAATAACTTGATCCCATTCACTTCTTGTCATTGAGTATCCAGTTGGGTTGTGACATGGATCATTGATGACGATTAGTAATTTTTTTTGTTGATTGAGTACTTCACTACAAACTGCTTTGAATGAATCAAGATTGAAGTGATCTTCTTCAAATAATGAATACGTTTGCACCTTGAAATTATTTTGTGTAGCCATTAATTTATAACTTCCCCATGCAATGTTTGGAAGAATTACTGTTTCATTTGCATCCAAAATATTAGCAAAAGTCATACTTACTGCACCACTACCACCTGGAGTCGCAATAACACGGTGTGCTAAATCAAGGTTTGCACCTTGTGTTACCCATTGATATACCTGTTGGCGATAAGAATCGTTACCTACAAAGCTTGCAGCGTATTTCGCTTTTGCTTTGTTTGAAATTTGATTGTAATGATCGAATACACTCTTGTATGCAACTAATTCACCATTTTCATCATATAAAGCACCGATTGTTGCATTAACCACATTTTCAGGGCCAATCTTCTTTGCTTCTTTGTTTGCCAAATCAACAACTGCAAAGACGGTATCTTCTATAGGAACTAAATCTGCTGCTTTTCTAGTAAATGTCATCTTGTTTACCTCTTCTATCTTATCTTTAAGTATAGAAGTACCAACCACCAAAATCAAGAATATGGTGGATAAAATATTCTAAATCATGTAAACTAATGAAGTATTTAAGGAGTGATGGTATGAATAATTTTTGGAGAAATGTGGGATATCCATTATGTATTATGATTATTGGCGGATTATTGGTTCGCTTTCTTAATCCATATGTCCCCAATGAAGTAATTATTATTTTGGTCGCAGCAACATGCTTTGCAGTGGGAGTAAGTTTACACTATGGTAAGAAGAGCAATGGCTGGATACAAAAATTTGTGATTGCATTCTTTTTCTTGTTTTTTATATTCTGGGATTTAGGTTATATCGTTTTACCCGAATTAAAAAATATATTTGATCTAGTTGGAATACAAGGATTTGTGATTCACTTATTCTATGTATTTTGTGGTTGGAGTTTCTTCAAATAAAAAGATGTACTTCAGATGGAAGTGCATCTTTTCTTTTACTCAAATAGTTTTGAACCAATTCGTACCATGGTTGAACCACATTGACAAGCAATTAAATAATCATCACTCATCCCCATGGAACACTCTTTTATCATATCATGACCAAATTTTTCTTGAAGCATATTAAAATAGGTTTGCGCTTCTTTAAAAACTGCTAGAATTTCTTCTGTATTTTCAGTGTGCGGACCCATACACATAATACCTTGAACTTTTACGTTTGGGTAGGTTAGGCATTGATTGATAAACGTAATTGCTTCTTCTTTATCAATACCACTTTTTGTGTCTTCTTGAGCAAAGTTAAATTGAATAAGAATTGGAATTACTTTGTCTAGTTTTTGAGCTTCTTTATCTATGATTTTTACAAGCTCAATACTTTCAACTGATTGGATATAGCTAACATAAGGAAGAATCATCTTTACTTTATTACGTTGTAAATGACCTATGAAATGCCATTCGATATCTTGGGGTAATTGTTTTGCTTTATCAATAAGCTCTTCGGCTCTGTTTTCACCAAAACATCTTTCACCCATAAGATAATACTGTTGGATTTGTTCTATACTTCTTTTCTTACTAACAACAATTAATTTTTGATTTGTTAAATCTTGTCTAATTTTACTATAATTACTCATCGTATCACCCACCAAATTGTATCACGATTGTGTTATAATTCCTATGGTGGTGATGAGTATGAAATGCGATTTACATTGTCATAGTATCTATAGTTTCGATAGTACACAGAGTGTTGCAGATGTTCTAGAAAGAGCGAAAAAAGCTCAGATTGATGTATTAGCCCTATGTGATCACAATACAGTTGAAGGTTCTTTAGAAGCTCAACTACAAAATGAAATTGAGATTATTTCGGGCATTGAAATTGATTGTTTTTGTAAAGATACAATTATTCATTTAACTGCATATGGGATGGATTTAAACCATCCAAAATTATTAGAATTAAAGAGTAATTATATTAAGGAACTAGATCGTGTTGGCTCTATTCGATTAAAACTTGTAGAGGATAAATATGGGTGTAAACTTGATGAGAATAAGATAAAAGGAATGACACATGGTGGTTATCCTTATACCAATGTTGAAATTGAAAAAGTATTACTTGAAGATATTGAACATCCAGATTTGAATATATATAAAACAGGATCTAAAAGTAATAGCCCGATTGCTAATTACTTTTGGGATCATCTTGCTATTGGTAAATGGGGTTATGTTGAAATGAAACTTCCCCACTATAAAGAAATCATAGAATTAGTTCATCGATTAAAAGGAGTAGTTATTTGTGCTCATCCCAAAGTAACAATTGCGCAAGATTTAGATTTGATTAATGAATTAATAGAATCAGGTATTGATGGTTTTGAAGCTTATTGTTCATACCATAATCAAGAAGATGCTCTTTTCTACAAAGAGATATGTATAAAAAATGATTTATGTATGACAATTGGTAGTGATTTTCATGGTTCTACTAAACCGAATATCCAATTAGGGGATACTGGATATGATGGTGATTGTACAAGGATAGTCCATGATTTAAAAAGAAGAATACAAGAAAAACAAAGATAAATTGTGTATAATGGAATAGAGGTGGTTGAATGAAAAATAAGAAGTTAGAGAAGGAAATCGTTGCACTTGTTTTAACGATTGTTTTTTGTATCATCGCTGTCAGTGTGGTGTTATTAATATTAATTAATACATTCAACGAAAAGCAAAAAGAAGAAATAATAGAAAAAACAAAACCACCAGTTGTAAGTAATTACAGTGCAAGCATCTTCTTTGGTGGGAAAGTAAGTGTTGATGATGATCTAATCAGTGAATATACAGTTGATGGAGTTCAAGATTTTTATCCGCTTATTGAAAATATTGAACCAGCAGTTAGTAATAATGAAGTGGCTTTATTTCAATTGGATGATGTTGTAGTTAATGACTACAAAGAAGAGGGAGTTCCTAAATCATTTGCGGATATGTTTTCTAGCATAGGATTTTCAATGGTTTCATTAGCAAGTGCTGATCAATTGGAATTAGGGGAGACACAATTATTAGATTCTCATACTTATTGGGATAATCAAATTATGTATACCTCAGGTAGTGAAGCACATGAACAGGGGACAACCGCTATCTATGATAAAAATGGTATAACCTTTGGATTACTTTCTTATACGATGCCTCAAAATATTGAAGGGATTACAATAACAAATCCATTTTTGTTGGATGTATACAATGATCAAAAAGCAGCAAGTGATATTATGAATTTAAGAAATCAAGTAGATATTATCATTGTTTATCTTGATTGGGGTGAAGTTGATTCATTTGAAGTAACCAATGAACAACATCGGATTGCTAAGTTATTAGCTGATTCTGGTGCTGATGTACTTCTTGGTACAGGAACAGGAAGTATCCAACCAATTGAATGGATTGATGATACAATTGTTTATTATTCATTAGGTAATCTACTGACAACAAATACCGATTTAGATGAACGAGTTGGGATGATAGGAAGTATATTCGTTCAGAAAACAGTTGTTGATGGCGTTGTGACAATAGAAAAAAGTCAACCCAAGGCTGACTTAATTTATACAACATCCAATTCTACAAAAATTATGATGTTCGATGAACTAACTGATGAACTTCAAAATAAAGAAAGTGTATATGAAAAGTATAGTGTTGTTCTTACGATGCTAGATGATTCCATCCGTATAGGTGGAATTAAATAAGTTTCATTTTAGAATCTTGTACAGGTACAAGGTTCTTTTTTTGTAGATAAGGTAAGAGTAGTTTAAACACAATAACTAACATGATAATTTCAATAGGTAATAATAAAGTATTCTTTACTAAACTTGCACTTGCATAGAAGATGAATCCTTTTGAATAGAGCATGGAACTCCATAGCGAACCTAAAAGTACATTACAGAAATAAGATACAACTGTTTTTGCAAGAATTAGTTTGGTAATGGTTATGCGTGTATTGTAAAGAAATAATGCATAGATAAAACAATTGAGCATAGCACTTAAGATATACCCTGGAAAAAATGCACCAAATGGAAATAACATAAACCCAACCAAGTCAGTAATAAACCCACTCACTAGTCCTGGGATAGGACCAATGATACAAGCCTCTACAGCGATTATAAGGAAGGTAAATGAAATTCTAAGGTTTTCACCCACTGGAATGAAAACGCCTGCCATAATCACTTTAAGTGCGATGAAAACGGCCATAATAGCGAGATAGTTAATCGATTTTAGATTTTGAGCTGATTTTTTGAACATAAAAAGTCTCCTTTCCTCCACAATGTGAAGAATGAGAGACTCAATTCACAGATGTGGGACTATAGTTGCACCGCAAGTTTCCTTTTCGTCCAATGCTTCCCAAGCACTAGCACTTAACGCACAACCAAGTAACTACCTTAAGAATATAAAGATGTGAACCCTTTGTCAAGAGATACAAATTATAATGTAGATGATTGATGTTTTATTTAAATGAACCAAGTGGCAATATCTTTATAAAATGAACAAAATAAGGTAAACTATACGAGGTAGGTGAGAAGAATGGAATTTATAGTAACAGTTGAAAAAATTGAAGACATAAACCTATTTTGTGAAGCAGGAGCGACAGTTCTTCTTTTTTGTGATGAGTTTCATGGAACAAGAGCTCCATCTAAGTTTAAGCAAGAAGAATTAATAGAAGCTTTTGGAAAAACACAGGAATTAGGACTTAAAGTAGCGGTTTATATGAATCGTATTTATACAGACAAAGAGTTAGAGCAAGCTGAAGAGTATATGAAGTTCTTGAAAGAACATGGAGTTGCATTCATTTATTACAATGATCCAGCAGTTTATATTCTTGCGGAGTCATTAGGGCTAGTCGGTCATCTAGTATATGAACCGGATACATTAATGACAAATTCGAGGGATATGCAATTTGTCTTGGATCAAGGTATTCATCATGCAGTACTTTCAACAGAAATCACACTAGATGAAATGAAGGAAATGTGTATAAATGTACATGGAAATACAGAAGCAATCCTTTTTGGTTATTTGAATATGTCATATTCAAAACGTCACTTAATTCAAAATTATTGTGATGAGATTGGTGCAGACAATACGTGTGTGAATAAGATGAATTGTGTATTAATAGAATCAACACGTGAAGGTAAGATGCCTATTCTTGAAGATGAACAAGGTACTCATATCTTTACTGACTATATCTTGGATGCATTTGATGAATTTAAGGTGTTAAAAGATACAGGATTAAAGTCAATGCGTATTGATGGAATATTTTTGCCTAGAGATTTAGTGGTGGATGCGTGCAAAGCATTTGTCATGATTGATTTAGGTATGGATAGTGAAGTCATAAGAAAGAAATTTGAAGAGAAGTACAGTGAGTATCCTTTTAGTAAAGGGTACATGTACCAAAAGACAAATTTAGTAAAGTAGGTGAAGTATGAATAAGAAAATAGAATTACTCGCACCAGCAGGCGATTTAGAGCGTGCTAAAGTTGCTATACGATTTGGAGCGAATGCAGTTTATCTTGGAGGCAAACGTTTTTCACTTCGATCTCGTGCCTCTAATTTTGAAATTTCTGATATAAAAGAAGCTTGCGATTATGCAAGAGAATATGGTGCTCATATTCATGTAACTATTAATATAATTCCTCATGATGAGGATTTTGATGGGTTGGAAGGTTATTTAAAAGAGTTAGAAAATGCAGGTGTTACTGCAGTAATTGTTGCCAGCCCAACCATCATTCAAACAGTAAAAAAAGTTGCACCTAAGTTAGAAGTTCATTTGAGTACTCAAATGTCGACCACAAACTTAAAGGCAATTGAATACTATCAACGATTAGGTGTAGACCGTATTGTTTATGCAAGAGAATGTAATTTAGAAGAAGTCTGTATGATTTCTAAAAATTCACCAGTACCTACAGAAGCATTTATTCATGGGGGTATGTGTGTCAACTATTCTGGGCGATGTACATTAAGCAATGCAATGACATTAAGGGATGCGAATCGTGGTGGGTGTGCTCAATCTTGTAGATGGAAGTATCACTTAATACAAGGTGAAAAAGAGATAAGCAAGGAAGATTGTTTGTTTTCTATGAGTTCAAAGGATTTAATGGCTGTTGATGTTCTATATGATTTAATGGATGCGAATGTAGCATCACTTAAAATAGAAGGTAGAATGAAATCTGCTTATTATATTGCGAGTGTGGTACATACTTATCGCAAAGCAATTGATGAAATAGCACAAACAGAGAAACCATTAGATGCAGAACGATTAGAATACTACGCAAATGAGCTTTCAAAAGCTGAAAATAGACCAACATCTATCGGATTCTATCGAGGACTTCCAACTGCAAAAGCTCATCTTTATGGAATCAATGGAGCAGGTGTTACTCATGATTTTGTAGGTGTAGTTATGGCATATGATCAAGATAGTCAAATTGCTAAAGTCCAAGTTAGAAATGTATTTGGTTGTGGTTATGAACTTGAAGTATTTGGACCCCACATTGATAATGAAGCCTTTGTGGTAGATTCAATCATCAATAGTGATAAAGAAAATATTGAAGTAGCCAATCAACCGATGACGATTGTTGAAGTTAAGATACCATTTATCGTAGAACCACAAGATTTAATTAGGAGAAAATAAGATGATTATTGAAGGGGCACTTAGTGTAAAAGCGGTATTATTAGCAAGAAATCGTAAAATCAATTGTATTATCATCGATCAAAAGAAGAAAGATAAAGATACAGGGTTTATCCTTGCTAGAGCAATGGATTTTGGTGTTGAAGTAAAACGCCTTGAGAGAGAAGAGGTTGATAAGATGGCAGATGGTAAAACGCACGGAGGTGTGTTAGCTGATGTCGAAAATCGTTCGTATCAATCAATTGATGATTGTTTAGAGGGAATTCCTTTTATTTGTGTATTGGAAGGAGTCGAAGATCCATTTAATTTAGGATATGCATTAAGAACGCTTTATAGCGCTGGATGTACAGCAGTATTACTTCCAAGTCGTGATTGGACTCGCAGTGAAAGTACAATTCTTAAATCAAGCGCAGGAGCAAGTGAGTATATGCCACTCATCTTAAGTGATGATATGGCAAGAGATATGTTGCTTCTTAAAAAGAAGTTTGATTGTAAAATTTATGCAGCTATGCGAAAAGATGCAAAGACATATTTTGAATATACTTATACTAGTCCGATCATTCTTGCGATTGGTGGAGAAATGAGAGGATTAAGTAAGGAAATTCTAGATATTGTCGATCATAATATTTATATTCCTTATGCAAATGACTTCAGAAATGCTCTTAATGCAGCTAGCGCAGTAGCGGCGATTAGTTTTGAAGTAGTTCGACAAAGAAGATATGGTATCAGTGAATAAGTTCGTGATATAATATTACGAAATGGAGGAAATTCTATGAAAGAAGCTTTTTATTTAAAAAATAACCTTGCAATCGTTAACTATACAACAAAGTATTGCAAAACTGGAAGTGAATTAATTTCATCTGAAGGATTTGATCAGTTTTTAGATGCTTATTTACAATTCTTGATGAAAGATAATCAAGATTTGTATTTATGGCTTACAAATAACGCATCAGAGGAAGAAGTAAAGTCTGAACTTATTCGTTTAGCTAAGATTTTATTAGTATTAGAAATGGATGAAATCAATCATCCAGCACTTAACGATCCAAAACGTTTACTTGATGTCATTGAGTCAATGTATCAATTTTGGCGTCAAACACAGCGTATTTCAATTGTTTATTCAAAGCATGATGAAGGGCTTCAACTGGCAAACTTCCTAGAAGCAGATAATGATTTTAATGATTTAGTATTAAAAACTTATCGTCGTGTTCAACAAAAAGTTCAAGGATCAAATAACAGAGTATTCCGTCAATTACAAGCAGGTACAAACGCAAGTATGATGTTATGTACATGTGATTGGGATATGCCAAAAGAATATGAAATGTTAAATAAAACACCATTTGTCCATACTTTAATGTTGAGAACACCCCTAATTATTCATCCTAAATCAAATAAACGTACTGGTACATTTACAGAAGTATTAGATAATCCAATTAGTGATTATGTGGATAACCATGAAGATTGGATTTGCTTTCCATGTAAAGTTGGATCATTACTTACATTTATCTTCTTCCACCGTGATTTCTCAGCAAGTGCTATCTCATTAGCAAACTTATTTGAACTTGCATCACAAGAAGAATGTATTGGGAAAAAACCAGATTGTATTATGATCTTTGGTAATGAAGATGGTAAGAAAGACACAGTTTTCTATCATGATAAACCAAACCAAATTTGGGTAGGTAAAATCTCTTATGAAGATAAGATTGAATACTTTGGTTACTTAAAGAAAATGGCATTAACACTTCATAACTTAGCAATGATGGAAAAGAATTGGTTACCAATTCATGGTGCTATGATTAACTTACATCTTAAAGATGGTACAAAAAAAGGAATTATGTTTATGGGAGATTCTGGTGCGGGTAAATCAGAAACAATTGAAGCTCTTACAAACTTAGCTAAATCAGAAATAGACTATCAAGAAGTTGTATTTGATGATATGGGTACTTTGCATCTTGACCACAATGGCAAGATTGTTGCTCAAGGTACAGAAATTGGTGCCTTTGTACGATTAGATGATTTGGATCGTGGTTCTGCATATCGTGATATGGACCGTTCCATCTTCTTTAATCCAGAAAGTTCGAACTCACGTGTTGTTATTCCAGCTGCGCCATATAGTGTTGTTACAACAAATCAAACAGTAGATATGTTCATGTATGCAAATAACTACACAGATAGTCGTGGATTAAGAATTATCGAAGATCAAGAAGAAGCAAAACAAATCTTTGTAGAAGGCAAACGTTTTGCCCTTGGTACTACACAAGAAAAAGGTTTATCAACTACTTTCTTTGCAAATCCATTTGGACCAATGCAAAAACAAGAACAATGTACAGTGCTTATTGATAAGATGTTTGAAGAACTTTACAAACAAAATATCTTAGTTGGTGAAATTTATACATGTCTTGGTTTACCTGATAAAGGAGACCACGGTATCGATGAAGCTGCAAAAGCATTGCTTGCTCTAGTAAAACAACATAAAGACTAAAAATGAGACCTTCTTTAATTAGAGGGTCCCATTTTCTTTTCCATTTTGTAATTTGTAAGTTCAATTCCATTGCATTGGACATGTTGCTCTTGAAGAACTTGATAGCCTCTTCTTTCAAAGAAGGGTCTAGCAGTGATTGAAGCATCTGTTTGAATAATCGGTGCAAGATGAAGTTCTTCGACTGTATCACTCAATAAAGTAGCGATACCTTGATGTTGGTAGTCTTTATGAACATACAGATGATCAAAATATCCACAATCATCAATATCAGCAAATCCAACTACTTTGTTATCTTCAATTGCAACATAAGTGTGATGAGATAGCAGCAACTGATTCCATTGGTTAGGAGTGCGATGATTATTAAGCCATGCATCTATTTGGATAGGTGTATAATCAAAACTATTTATAGATTTAATTGTGTCTTCAAAGAGTTGAATGATTTCTAAACAATCATCTTGTTTGTATTTTCTTATTTTCATAGTCAGCCTCCCATATAAAATAATTATAACTCAAAATTATTAATGTTTTTGAACTAATCTATTATTTTATTTTTAGATGACTCTTTTGAAAATAAGTAAAGTGATATTTTCGCTATTATTATTCCAAATAATGCTCCAATACTTGCTTTGACTAAAACTGTTAAAATATAGTTATCAATCAAATCAATGGGTGAAATAATAGCAATAAAACAAGAAATGGCAACTGATGATTCAAATAAATAGCCATAAAAGCATTGTTTGAAGTTTATTGTAAATCTTAAAGAATCAAACTCATAGGTAGTCAATCCGTTATTTTTGTTTTTTAGACATTGTTTAAGTTTTGCAAAATCATTTTTTGGGATTAAGATATTTTGTATTTGTTTTATCATATATTAACTCATACCTTTCTTAAATCATTGAAGATGTATTAGAGTTTAAGCAACTTTACAAAATACTCACCACTCATGTTATGAATAACCAATGGAATTCGTAAATAAACCGGTAGGCGTACATTTTAAAATAGTATTGAATAATAAATAAAGTTAATGTTTTAATTAAATGCGGTAAACTTTTGTAGGTAGAGTAAGAAATAATGACTAAATATTAAAGTACACCTTATAGTTTGAATAATCCAATTATAAGGCGTACTATTATTTTTTTGAAATTACTTATACTTTATTGCTCTTTTTTATATGAGTATTCTATTCTGTTTTCAAAAGTAGATCCAAAATCTTTTGATGTTTTTTCTTCAATAATACGATTTAACTCATCATAATAGAAATACGTAGTTAATATAACGGCTTCAGATGTGGAGATAGTTTGAACTAATTTGCCACTTTCATAAATATATTCTATTGTTGAAATAATTAAATCATTTAATATATATTCAATATTTGAAATATCCCCCATTTCATTGTAAGTGTATTTTGAGATATTCTTTTCACCTTTGTTATTGATACTAGTGACAATTAAAGGTTGATTATTATTATTGTATTCTATGTAAACTTCGGTAACAATATCTTCACTTTGGATTGATTTTGAGTATACTTGATTTCCATCCTTATCATACTCTTTGTCAATAGTTTCAAAAATTTTCCCGTCAGAAGATGTGCTTGTTGAATGAACTAGCAATCCTCCTTCGTCGTAATCAAACATAGTAATAAACTCATCAGATTCAACAGAAATACATAGCCCATCAATATATTTATACTCTATAACAGACTCATTAATTATTTTTTTTACTATTTGTTGATTGCTGGCAAAATATTCAGTAGTTTTAGAAATAATTTCATTGTTCTTGTTATAATTCACTGAGACTAAACTAGATTCAATTTTTAATTCATCAAATTTTGTAGTTTTTACATTGTTTGCGGTACAACTTACTAGAAATAAGCAAATAATAATCGCTTTTAACAACTTCATGATAAGAACACCTCCTTTTCTAATGCTAGTTAAACTGTAAATGTCTTTGTGGTATAGAAATATCCTCCACCAACAACACAATCGTAAATATTAGAAGCATTACTTCCGTAATATACATACATTGTTACATTGGTTGATCCTGTTTGATGCCAAACTGAGTTAACAGAAATATCCCAATTTTGCACACCTTGTATAGAGTATTGGATATTCACATTCGTAACTTTCTTTGTTGTTCCAACTGTTTCGATATCATATGAACCAGTAAACCTGATTTTAGCAGTAGCAGAACATGTTCCACTTTGATTTTGAAGAGGCAATGAGAATGTTCGATCAACGCCAATAGTAGCTATTGAACCTCTAGTTTGAATTGTGGAATTGTCGGATAGTAGAATTGGTAACTCTATCTCTTGAGTAGGTCGTGTAGGTAGACATCCTGAAGGTTCTGAATCTAGAGAACTTTCGTTGCCCGTATCTATTGATGCATAAATATTTAAAGGTAAATAAAATAGACAAATATTTAGCGTCAAAATTAATGCTATTATTTTTTTCATGGTATTTAACTCCTTCTAAATTTTAGTTGTACTTTTAAAGCGGGGTTGGTATAAACCTCTAGAAGATGTAATGGTAAGATTTCTCGCTTTAATATTGATGAGAAAAGATAGAAAAAATTTCTTAATTATATTCATATTATTACTCCTTGTCACTAGTGATAATTTATGTATAACAAACAATTGAAGAAATATCAATGAAATTGGGATAAGTGTATCAAAATAGGGATAAGTGTTTACATAGGAAGAATAATGGTACATATAAATGTAAAATCTTTACTTTCAAAATTAATTTTACCATTGTTTCTTTCACATATATTAATTGAGCTTTTTAGGCCAAAACCATGATTTCCATGAGTGGTTTCGCGATTTAAATCAATAAAGATTTTCTCATGCTCAGTTGAGTTTAGAATTGATATTTTTATGTACTCGTTTATTTCATAAATATCGATTTTTATATAGTTTTTTCCGCTGCAATATTTCATAGAGTTATCAAAAATATTACTTAATAAGATAAGTAAGTCTTGTTCATTCATGCTAAAATGCAATTTGGAATTAATAGTGTAAGTAATGTCTATGTTTTTTTTATGGCATTCACTTAGTAGAACATTTAAACAGTAATCTAAGACAGAATTATTAGAAATATATACAGATTTTACTGATTGAATAGTATTTAAATATTCAGATATTGTATATCTAGCTGTTTCTATTTTATTTTGTTCTAAATTTGAATCAATATATCTGAGAATATGTTTCATATCATGCTTTAATTCGGATATATGGTTATTGATTTTTTTAATTTCAAGAATATTATTTAATCGTTCATTATCAATTCTAATTTGTAATTCATCATCTTTTAACTTATTACTTAATTCAATAAATTTAAAGAATGATAAAACGAAGAATAGAGTAAATATCATAAGTGCAATTATTCCAATTGAAAAAAAACTAATAGATAATTCACCATTGTATAATATATTTTCAAAAGGTAAAAAAACTAAAATTAATAATATTGAGAAAAATAGTATTAATTTACTTTCAAACTCTCTTAAAAAATGTTTATATTCTGATCGAATTTTACTTACTTTACTTAAAACAAAGAATAGAATGATTTTAGATGCGATAGCTAAAAAATAATAATAGTTTGATTCCAATAATGTAGAAGAATCTAGAGAATGATAAACAAATATACTAGTTAGTACTACTAGTGATGAATTGATAAGTGAGATAATTAGGTAAATAAAAATATTTATAAATATTAATTCATATACATCATTATCTGAAAAGAAAAAAGAAAAAATGAAATTAGGAGTAATTAACATAAATATGAGCAATCCTTCATAACCACTGATTGTATTAATAATTGTTAATAGAGTAGCTGAAATTATTGTGAATAATACAATATACACCATTGAGTAATGATGATTTAATCGCAGGTATTTAGATAGAAATATGTAAATAAGAAGTGACTCTATAGTGTTTATTGCTATATCAAATATATTCATAATTTTTCACCCAACAAAAAGTTCAAATATAATGTTTCAACATGTTTAAACTTCCTATGGCTAATAGGAAGTTTAAGATTAGTTAGCAAAGTAACTTCGAGATTTAAATGATCAAGCTTTTTTATTTGGTTCATATTAACCATAATACCATGATAAATCATTATAAAATTATTAGATGCAAAATCATTTCTTACATCTTTGAGAGATGTTCGAAGTGATATTTTCTTGGAATCGCTAGTATGCAATATTAAATAGTTTCCTTGAGATTCAATATATAAAATCTTATTAAATAATACTTCCACTTGACCCATTGTGAATGATTTTGCCAAGAAATGTAATTTTTTTAAAGATTTCTTTAGTGCAATATCTAAATCAGCTTTCAAATGTGATTTGCGAATGAAATAAATAGAGTTCACAATTAGTGAGTCGAAAACTAAGTCTTCTCTATTTGAGTAAAAAACAAATTGTGCATCAGTATTAATTATTTCTATTCTTTGGGCTAATGAAATTCCATTGATTTCAGGCATATCAATATCAAGAATATAAAGATCATAATTACAATTCAATACTTTATTAATGTCATTGCTAGATAAATAAATACATTCAAAAAAAATATTATCAGGATGTTTTACTAATAATTCTTTGATTTTTCTTATATCTTCGATATTGTCATCAACAATTACAAATTTATATTTCATTTATCCTCCGAAAGTAAATACTGTTTTTATGTATGGAAATCAAAAGGGCATTTATGATAAATATATAGGTAAAAACTTCATTAATAGAATATATTTGTATGAAACATCCCAATGTGATTATCATTAAATATAGTGCACATATGATAAAAGTGATTTTTCGATTTGAAACTCGTTCTTCAATAGTTAGTGGATTGTTTATATGCTCTATTGGACTTCTTTAATTATATATGAAATTGAAAGAGTTGATAGTAAAAATAAGCCGAATGGTTTTAAATTTAAATTCAGAAACATCAATAAGCCTACAAACAGTAGAATATAGTATAAGAAACATTTTAAATGCGTTGTGGCATGATATCCCCCGCTATATTCTCTTAGTAAAGAGAAAAATAAGATGTAAATAAGTGATTCAAAAAACAAGTTAAATAAACTACCGATTAGCAAGGTTATTGAAAAAGTTATAAAATCATAAATGATTAATTCAATGGTTAGTTGAAGTGCTAAATCACAAATAACATTATTATCATTGGATAGATATTTCAAAATTTGCTTACTTAAACAAGAGATTAATATGCCCAAAATATATCCTCCTTCAGTGAATATGACAAATTTCTATGAACATTACTAAATATATTATTAATATAACACAGATAATCTTACATATAAAAATAAATATTCAATCTGTATTCAATGTTACAATAATGAGATAAATTGTTTTCGTGAACAAAATAATGTAAAATGACACTAATGGAGATCACAATATGAGTATACAATCTGTTCAAAATGAAAGAGTAAAACAATGGGTAAAACTTCATGGTAAAAAAGGTAGAGATGAGTCTTTACAATTTTTAGTTGAAGGTGAACATTTAATAAAAGAAGCACTTAAAGTGAATTGTGTGGATTTACTTTTGATTGAAGAAGGAATTAATAATCCCTTTGATTTTAGTGTTGTTGAAGAATGTAGTATAAATGTAATGAATAAGGTGAGTCAAAATGTTTCAGGTGCAAAGTATATTGCAGTGTGTCATTACATTGAACACCATATTGTAGATGCAACAAGGGTATTACTTTTGGATAATGTTCAAGACCCGGGAAATATGGGAACAATTATTCGAACTGCTTACTCATTTAATATCGATGGTATTTACTGTTCAAATGATTGTGTAGATGTTTATAATGATAAAACAATACGTTCAACACAAGGTGCCATTTTTCATTTGCCTGTGATTCGATGTGATTTAAACCAAATCTGTAATGAATTAAAAGGTGAAGGATATCAATTATTTGGGACAGCATTAGAAAATGCGATTCCTTTTAGTGAAGCGAAGGATTTTGATAAAGTAGCATTGGTATTTGGTAATGAGGGACAAGGAATTCGAAAAGACTTATTAGGTTTAATGGATCAAAATTTTAAAATTGAAATCAATGAATTTGATTCTTTGAATGTAGCGATTGCAGCAGGTATCTGTATGTATCGCTATAGAAAGTAGTAAAATGAAAATTGAACGACTTATAGCAATGCTACTCATTTTATTACAAAATAAAAAAGTTACCGCAACTACCTTAGCTGAAAGATTTAATGTATCAAAACGTACAATTTATCGTGATATTACAGATTTGTGTTTAGCAGGTGTACCAATTGTTACAAGTACAGGTACTGATGGTGGCATCATGATGGATGAAGGTTATAAGATAGATAAAACATTTTTTAATGAATCTGAATTGCAAGTGATTTTTGCGGGTTTATTAGGATTAAGTAGTGTTACGCTTGATAACAAAATTGAAATGATAATCGATAAGTTTAAAAGTAAGAATACAACATTTATAAATCATCATATAGTAGTGAATCTATCCTCATTTTATAAAGATACACTTGCTCCTAAAATTGAGTTACTTCAACAATGTATTGAACAAAATCAATCTGTTGAATTTAGCTATTATTCCAAAGCAAAAGAAATGGAAGTAGTTTTAAATCCATATTTAATCGTTTATCAATGGTCAAGTTGGTATGTGTATGGATGTGAGAAAAATACGGAACACTTTAAACTTTATAAACTAAATCGAATTTTAAACCTTAAATCAATTGAGGAATATTTTGAGATAGTCAATTTTCCAAAAGAAGATTTAGATTTTAATCAATTTTATACAGATGAAATTAAATCAGTAATTTTATTTGATGCAAGTGTTAAGTATCGCTTAATTGATGAGTATGGAATCGACTCTTTTCAAATACAAGGAGATAAGCTTCGATTTGAATTTCCCTTTACTAATGATGATTACTTGATATCCTGGGTACTTGGTTTTGGTGAAAATGCGGAGCTAATTGAACCAGTAGAAGTACGTAATAAGATTCAAAAAATGATAACGAAAATGTCAAAAAAATATGAATGATGACATACGGATGTCAATAAACCTCAAGTATGATATGTGCATGGAGGAAGAAAAATGATAGAGTCTAGATGTGGTATACAGTGCAGCAAATGTGAATTCAAGGTAAAGGTTAATTGTCCAGGATGTACTAAAATTGCAAAACCATTTTGGGCAGATAAGTGCCCTGTGAAGAGTTGTTGTGAGGATAAAGGATTAGAAAATTGTGGAAAGTGTGATCAATTTCCATGTAAACGATTAAATGATTTTGCTTATGATGAAAAACAAGGCGATAATGGACAAAGAATAGAGACATGTAGAAAGTGGTGTGAGGTAAAGTAAATGGCAACATCAGTTGATTTTATTGAATATGTCTGTGATCAAATAAAAGGTACAGGTGATATTCGATACAAGAAAATGTTTGGTGAGTATATGGTTTACGTAAATAATAAACCAGTTTTGCTTGTTTGTGATAATACTGTTTATGTAAAGAAACTGGAATGTATTGAAAAGTTAATGTCAGATGCAACTTGTGGAAATCCTTATCAAGGTGCCAAGGAACATTACATATTAAATATTGATAATGGAGACTTTAGTAAAGAAATCATAGATTTAATTGAACCAATAACTCCAATTCCAAAACCGAAAGTAAAGAAAGCGAAGTAATCAATCGCTTTTTTCTTTATTTAGTCATTATTTATTGATAGAATGAGCACATGAAACTAGAAGTTGCGTCATTCAAAGTAGAAATGCTAGAAGTAACTGACTTACTACCGTATGATACAGAGTATAAAAGGAGCTGAATATTATGGAAAAAAAGGGTTATAAAAAAATATTCAAAGAAAAATCCTTTGTTGCTTATATGGTAGCGAATATTATTAATCGATTTGGAGATTCATTGGATAGTATCGCATTTACATGGATTGTCTATGCAATAACGGGAAATGCATTTTGGTCAGCGTTAATATTTGGGGTTAATCGTTTGCCGACAATCTTCCTTCAACCCTTTGTTGGGGTTCTCGCTGATCGATTTAACAAAAAGGCAATATTAATCATAACAGATTGCTTTCGAGGATTCTGTGTGTTATTCATCGCTTTAGGTGTTTTAGGAGGTTGGCTCAATGAATGGCATTTGTTGATTGCGACATTAATCATTTCATCAGCAGAAGCATTTAGATTGCCTGCAGCTGCAACAATGATACCCCAACTAATCGATTCTGAAGATTATGAATATGGTGTTTCATTAAGTCAAGGATTAGGAAGTACAGTTGAACTAATTGGATTAGCAAGTTCAGGATTAATCATAGGTTTATTTGGTGTTGTGAGTGCAGTATTTATTGATATGGTTACTTTCTTTCTATGTGCTTTCATCATTGCTTTTGTTAAATTGAAACCACTGGATAATAAAGTAGAAAAAGAAGAGTCTTACCTAACACAATTGAAGGATGGGTTTAAGTTTGTAAAGAGTCATTCAATTATTATCTATTTTATTATCTTGGCATTATTTTTAAATGGATTAACATCTCCCTTCAATTCCTTACAAGCTCCACTTGTTAGTGAAGTATTAAAATCAAATGAAGTTATGTTATCAGTAATTGGTGCTAGTTTTGCATTTGGAGGTATCTTTGGTTCGCTCATGTTTCCACTTGCGAATAAATATTTAAATGGTCCTCAATTTGTAAAACAGGCAGGTATATCACTAATTATTATGTATATGGCACCTGTACTTATTGGTCAGTTTATTAATGTTGAATGGATGAAATATGTTTTGGTGGCAGTATCGGGAACCGTTGCTGGTGTTGAAATTGGATTAATTAACACATATATAGGCGTAACTGTGATGCAAAAAATAAAACGTGAATATTTAGGACGTGTTAATTCAATCACGATGGCTGTTTCTATGGCGGCGATGCCAGTATCTGCTTTTATTACTAGTGTATTGGTATTGTATTTATCAACACAAATGATATTTATCATATCAGGGTGTTTAGCAATACTAGCATTATTTACGATATGTACAAAAAAATACTACAATAAAATGGTAACTGAAAGAGATTTAAAATCATTAGAATAGTAAAAGATATCTTCTACAAAAAATGTAGAGGATATTTTTTTAGGTGAAATAAAAAAATAAACATATTAATAAATGAGAAATCTAGAAGGGAAGGTAAATATGAAAGAAATATTACAAGAATATGGAGGATTTATATTATCTATTGTTTTAATTGGTGCTCTCATTTTAAATCTAAAGAATGGATTTATCGGTAAAATAAATGAAAACATTACAGCACAACTAGATAAAATAGCAGAAATAGGAGATTAAGTGATAAGCAATGGGTGGAGTAATCAAAATATATGGAATTATCATAACAGGTAGTATTGCTTTATTTCTATTAATGAATTTTAACCAACGTATTTTCTTAGAAGATGACATTTTTGAGAGTACAAGAACAACGCAGTTATCTGTAATTCAGGATAATTTAAATCTAGGTGAGTTATTTGTCAATGGTGATTATTCGATTTCTAGTGAAGAAACAATGCGTAGTTGGATGAAAAAATTCGAAGAAAATAAAAACGATAAATATCATTATGTAATCGATTTTGTTGGTATTCATGAAACTCCACCTGCAATTGCGATTCGAATTCGAGGTTATTCATCTTTGAATATGATGGAGGATGAATTGGAACTTGACTATACCAACCTCGTTTTAATTGAAGAAAGGAGTACTTCATGAAATTTAAGAGCAACAAAAATACTCTATATAAGCATAAAACAACGATTACACTACTTTTAACTATCGTCGTAGGTGTCTTGTGTATGGCTTCTTACCAAAGCGCTATCAATGAAATAAGTGATCTGGTGTTAGTACCTGTAGCAGCAAAGTCAATGGGGTCTAGAACAATTGTAATGGAAGAGGATATCAAATATATTGAAGTACCAAAATGCATTACCTTAGAAAATGTTTCACTAGATAAAGAAGACATTATTGGAAAGTATGTAAAGCCATATCAGTCAATTGCACAGAACTCATTGTTTTATCATGATTTAATAGCAGACAAAGAAAATATGAATGATGCAAACCTATTCTTCTTACAAGAAGGCGAGGTAGCGATATCAATTGATGTCGATATGAAAACATCCTATGCGAATTCCATTTTGGTAGGTCATTTAATTGATTTGTATTTTTTAGGTAAAGTCAATATGAATCAAGGCGCTGCAAATCAAGCAATTGTTCATGGTGAAATTGTAAAGAATGCAAGAGTTATTGCAGTTAAAGATAAAGAGGGAAATTCGATTGAAAGTGATACTGAGCTAGAATCAAATGTATTGGTTGTTGCGTTATCTAAAGAAGATGCTCATCTAGTTGGTGTAGCAAAAGCGATGGGAAGTGTCACCCCTGTAATTTCATATGACAACATTAGTCAAAGTGAGGCAACAGATTACTATGACTATTACAAGATCAGAAATATTATTCTTGGTAATTCACTTGATGTAACTTTAATATCAATGAATGAGGAAGAACAAAATGAGTGATGGAAACTTCAATGAAATCGATTTTGGTTTACTTCAAAATTTACTTGAACAAGAAGATATAACGGATGTTGCCTGCAAGAATGGAAATGAAATTTGGATAACATCAAATGATAAGGGACACTATAAATCACAGATGTTCATTAGTGAATCTGAAGTGGAAAGAATTGCGAATCAAATCGCAAACAAAATGCAAAAAGAATTTAATCCCGCTAATCCGAGTTTGGAAGGTGATATTCAAAAAGATAAGTTAGATTATCGAGTGGGATGTGTACATTCTTATTTGTCTCAAGAAGGCACAACTCTTGTGATTCGAAAGGTAAGAAAAAAACAATTTCTAACTTATGATCGATTAATACAAGATAAAACAATAAGCAAAAAAGCACTGGATGTATTAATTTATGCAGTTAAAGGAAGAGCTAATTTATTATTTATTGGTGAAACTGGGTCTGGAAAGACAGAATTATTAAAGTTTTTAATTCCCTATATTCCAAAAAATGAAGTAATTGTAACAATTGAGGATTCGATGGAGTTTAATGTTAAGTCAATAGCTCCTGAACTATCTTGTACAGCTTTTAGAATAAGAAAGAACTACACCTATTCAACAATCATATCCATGGCATTGCGACTTAATGTTCAACGTATTTTATTACAAGAAGCTAGAGGTGAAGAAGTAAGGGATTTGATTGATGCAATATCAACAGGACACACTGTCATGACAACAATGCATGCTAAATCAGCAGAAAATGTACCCTCACGAATTAGACAAATGATTCGTGATGAAAATGAGAATTATGATTCATTGAAGAAAAGGATTTATGCACTATTTGACTTAGTTGTACATATGGAAAAAATTGAAACAAAAGTGGGTATAAAAAGAACTGTAAAATCAATACATGAATTTTATTATGATGCTTCAAATGATGAATGTCATTTAATTGAAATCTATTCAAACGGAAGACTAATCAATCAATTATCCAATGGATTAATGACTCAAATCATGAAGTGCATTGAGGAGTTAAGATGATACTACTATGTCTTTATTTTATCTTACTCTTTCTTTTAAACAATAGTTTTAAAGAGAACAAAGAAGTGAAAACAATAAAAAAACAGTTCGTTGAAAGCTTAAACAGCTATACATATAGTGGAATAAATAAAAAACTAAATGAATTCAATATGAATTACTCTTTATCCAATTACATGAAACATTCCAGTTTATTATTTATAACGCTAGGGTTATTGTGTTATTCCACAACAAAGAGCTTAAGGATAACTTTGTTGATAACATTGCTTTATCTAGTTGCCATACCATTTGTTGTATATCAAAAAAAGAGACAATTATTTAAGATAAATCTAATAACTTCTATTTTTATCTACACACAATCCATTCTAATGTATTTGCGTGAAGATAAGACAGTGGTGGACATACTAAGAGAATGTGAGGAAAGCAATAACAACTTTCTTAGAAGAGATTTGAAAGAAGTAAATCAATACATCCTAAAAACAACAGATGTTCTGACTGGATTAGAATCTCTAGAAAATAAATACACTTATTCAATCGTGATTAATGCACATATCATACTAAAGCATAAGTTGATTGATGGTATCGTAAATCAAAATCTGATTGATTATTTATATACAAACATAGAAAATTACGAGATAGCGTTTAATGAATACATAAACAAGAGAAGATCAAATAATTATCTTTTCTACTTAATACTTGGATTAAATGCATTTGGTGTATATAGTCTTACTAACTTTATAACTTTACAATCCAATAATCAAAATAGTGTGATGCAAGCAGTTTTAACTCTATATTACATATTGAACTTAATTACAATTATTATTTATGAGAACTGGTGTACAAATACATTGGTACTAGAATAAGGGGGTTTTATGAATAACTTTTTACTTTTGTTTTTACTATTTTATACATATATGATTTATCTTTGGTTCTTTAGGAATAGAAATGCTACTCATCATATGGAAAATTTCTTTGATTTTTTCGTTGAAAAGGACTTTAAGTTTATTTTAGAGCATCTTGGAGAAGATAATATTAAAAAAGTGATACATAAAAGAATTAAAAAAAGTATTGGTGCAACTTTTATTATTTGTTTAGTTTTAAATAAAGATATTAGTATTAATTATTTGATATTCTATTTTATTTTAGGAATTCTTTTCTATAAACTACAATATTATTTAATAAAGAAAAAATATGAGAAAAAGTTATTAGAAGCAGATGAAAGATTTCCTTATTATCTAAACAATCTATGTATCCTTATACAGAATAATTCAGTCCCAGTCGCTTTAAATAAATCAATTGATGTCGCTCCCAGGTTATTTAAAAAAGATTTAGAAATCTTAGTTTCAGATATTCATATTGGACATAAAAAAGGATTGATTCCTTACTTGGAGTTCAATAATAAATTTAAACAAGTTAAGGATTTAAATAGAGTAGTAAAGACTTTATTTAATATTTCTAATGCATCAACGAGTAAAGAGAAAATGGTTATGTCTTTGGCAAAGATAACAAATGAGAGAGTTTTTAACGCAAGAAAAGATTATTTTAATAAGATTTTAGATAAACAGGCATTAATACCGTGGATTAGTTTTTTATGGGTAGGGATTGTACTTATCGCATCCTTTTCAGGAATTAGTTTTGGAGAGTTTTTATCATGAAGGCATCAATACAAATGTATGGGATAATTATAACCTTTGCCTTATTTTTATTTCTAATTCCTCAACTGCTTGGTATCGCAATGTTGTATCGAGAGATAAATTCAGTTGCTTCTTATATTACGGAGGTAATTGAAGTTCATGAAGGAATTAGTAATCACAATGAAGCGGAAGAAATAATACAAGATACGTTAAACAAACATCCTAAATTGATGTGCACTTTTAGTAAAGAAGAAATGAATAAGTTCTACACTTACAATGTTAAATGTTCAAAGGAAACATGGATTTCAATATTAAATATTCCATTTGAACTGAGTGTTAAGAAAGTAACAAGGAGGGTAATTTATTAAAAAAAGAATCATAATTTTGATTGTTTTATTGAGTGGATTTTTTATGAGTTATGCAAATTCAGAAGAATGTACAGAAATAACATACTATGCTAGAAAAGAGTGGGTATCCTATTTTGATTTCTTTGATACTAATTTTGATGAAAATCAAGCAATGAATATCAATTCAAAGTCTGTTTCTTTTAGTCAAAATATATTTGGGACCCATTCAGAACCCAAAAGTGTAGACTCCAGTATATTTAATGGTACCGCTAGTTATAAAAAGATTTCAGATGGAACAAAAAAGAATCCAAACTATTTCAGTATTGCATTTGGTAAACCGATTAGAATTGGTAAAGTAGTATTCAAGATTGAAGCAAATGATAATAAAACAAAAAGATCAGTTAATAAATACATTTATGCAAATGCTTATCCAGAGTTTGTAAATAATGGTGTAATGGTAGTAAAAGGAAATCCTATATTTACCACAAGCGAAAATGATTATGTCACACTCGATTTTGAGATGAAAGAAATGAGTGATCTTGTAATTCTTTTTGAAGGTGATGATAATGAATATATTTTATCTTTTTTTCAAGTTTTAGAGTATCAGATTAATGAAACAGTTGAATGGACACAAGATGTCATTGAAAATGCAGAAACTAAAAAAGTAAATGCATGCTTGGGAAGAGGAAATTTTAATAGAAATGGTACAGGAAATTGGGTAAAAGAAGCAAATACAATCTTTACTCCATCCGCTTCATTAGTTAGTAATTATGTACCCATTCAAAATTCTCAATCATTCTATTATGATTGGGGAAGAGGAAAGAATAATTCGGCTTATGAAGAACCATTTCATATTCGTGATATTGGGGAAAATGCAAAACAAATACAAGGTTGGAAAATCACAGGAGATAAGCCTTATCTAGAATATGCATCGCTGGCAAATAAAGAAACGGAATTTGAATATATAATGACTGATAAAACAAAGGGCATTCAATATATTGCAATACCAATGTATTGGGCTAGTTCTATACAAGCAGACTATGCTTGGTCATCTTCAAATGATATTGGCTGGTGTAATAATGTATTGGGTATGGCAATTAAGCCATGTTATAAGCATTATGGACATAGCACAAATCCCAGAGTAAATGTGATGGATGTAAAGGTTATTGAATATAATGATGTTATACCACTAGAATTAAGAGTGATTGATTATGTTAAATATTATTTAATAAATGATTACAACAATGAAGTAAAATTTATTAGAAAAGGCAAAGAAGAAATACAAGAATTTGAATTTAATAAAACAGGGAAATGGCGAATCAAAGTGAAATTATTTGATTTGTTTGGTAATAGTGGTGAAGTAATTTCCAATGCCTTTATGATTGATCAAGATAAACCCAACGCTGATTACCATATTCAATATCATTCAGACTCAAATGTTGATGTTACAATTAAACCTCATGATTTGCATTCGGGCGTATTAAGATGGAAATATGAAATATCAAGTGATGGTGGAGAGACTTACATTCAGGAAAGTGATTGGTTAAGTAGTGATGAAGAAACAATAGCATTTATGCAAAATGGTAATTACATCATTCGCACCGTAGTTGAAGATCGAGTTGGAAATAGAAATGATATCATGTCAGAAGTAATTTCAATTACAAACAATCAAGCAAATATAAATCATATAATCGTGCCTAGTTATTCAATTGATAAGGCAACACCAATTCACATGATAGTTGAATGCAGTGGTTGTAAAGAAAAACCAAAAGAACTTTTCATCTATGATGATAACTTAAAAGTAATGTCTCTAACATTGAATCAAGATAAGAATGAAATCCAAACCAATTTCACTCCCAATAAAAAGAAAGAAACGAAGTTGAGATTTCAGTTAGACAAACAAGAAATAGAATTAACTGTTTTTGAAAAGAGCTATGAATATCGGGAGAGTAATGATTCACTACTAGAATTTGAAGGAGTAGTCGCAAGTGCTATTGATCAAAATAAAATGGAGAAGTTCTACAAAGAAAATTTAATTGTGGAGCTAGAACAAGATCAACATAAAGTTTTTACAGGAAAAGGAATAAAAATAAATGTCCGCACACAATATCAAAATGAGTGTAGAGTAATTGAAGAATTTCAATGTAAAAGTGGTATCATGCAAGAAAATGGTGTTTTAGATCCATCACTAGAAAGTGGAGAATCATTTGGTATATTCAATGAAGGAGCTTTACCATTTATTGGAAAATATAAATTAAATGGTACGATTCGAGTTCCACTTACTAGAAATGAAGTGATGTTAAATTTACCATGGGTTTTTGTGGATAAACGCGATGGTTTGGTATATGAAGAGAGTACTATTGAGCGAATAGATGGAAAAATGAAATGGTATACCAACCCAAGAAGTGAACTTAAAACCTATGAATTTTCGATGAATGGATTAAATTATGGTCACAATCAATTCTCTTGGAAATTAATTGGTAACTATGAGTTATCACATTATTATTATGACGATTTTAGAATTCACTTTGCAGATCCAAAAGATCCATTTAAAAATGAAATGTCAACAAAATGGGCAGGGAAAACGAGTTGGTTTAAGGACTTAAATTTAGAAAATCCTATCCAACAATTCAAGTAGAAATTAATAGGTAAAGTTAATCATATTTTTAAAAAGCATTGCAAAAAATTTGGTTATTGATATAATTACAGTTATTAAAGCGTACTAAAGGATTAGTAATAAGATGCGAATTGCGTAGAGAGAGTGATGATTGGTGAAATTCACTTGCAACAAGACTTATGAATTCACCTTTATAGTGAGACTAATCATCTCCGGGGGTTCCCGTTATCAAGGATTAAGGTGTATCTCAATTTTTTGTTTGAGGTAAATCAGGATGGTACCGCGATTCAATCGTTCCTGTTACAGGAGCGATTTTTTTATTGTAAAGGAGAAAACAGTATGGAAAAAGTACAACTTGTGCAACAAGAAGCATTACAAAAGATTGAAGCTTGTACAACGATGGATGAATTACAACAAGCAAAAGTTACTTATTTAGGGAAAAAAGGACCAGTTCAAGAATTAATGACATTAATGAAGGATTTGAGTCCAGAAGAAAAGCCAGCATTTGGGCAAGAAGTGAATGTTTGTAAACAAGCAATTGCAAAAGCAATTGAGGATAAGCAACAAATTCTAGAAGTAAGTGCTATGGCTAGCAAGCTAGAAAAAGAAAAAATAGATATTACATTACCAGGATATGAACCAGTGTTAGGTACATTACACCCACTATCAGTTATTTCTCAAGAAATTGAAGATTTATTTGTTGGTATGGGATATGACGTTTCTGAGGGACCTGAAGTTGAATTGGATTTATACAATTTTGAACGTGCTAATATTCCTGCAGATCATCCTGCTCGCGATATGCAAGATACATTCTTTATCAATGCTGAAGAATTGCTTCGTACACATACTACAGCTATTCAAACAAGAGAACTTGAAAAAGCACAGGGCAAAATGCCTATTAAAGTTATTTGCCCAGGGAAAGTGTATCGTAGAGATGATGACGATGCGACTCACTCTCATCAATTTACTCAAGTTGAAGGACTTGTGGTTGGTGAAGGAATTACACTTGCGGATTTAAAAGGAACACTAAAATTCATGGCTGATAGAATGTTTGGAGAAGGAAGAGAAATACGTTTTAGACCTTCTTATTTCCAATTCACTGAACCTTCAGTTGAAGTTGATGTTACTTGTCATATTTGTGGTGGTAAAGGATGTTCAGTATGTAAAGGTACTGGGTGGATTGAAATTCTTGGTGCTGGCATGGTGCATCCAAATGTACTTGAAATGGCTGGATTTGATAGTAAAAAATGTAGTGGCTTTGCATTTGGTGCAGGGATTGAACGTATTGCAATGTTAAAGTATGGCATTGATGATATTCGTAATTTCTATATTAACGATGTTCGTTTCTTAAAAACGTTCAACCGTTTTGATTAATAAGGGAGGAAAAGAAAATGAAAGTAAGTATTAATTGGTTAAAAGAATATATCTCCCTGGATGGAGTAAGCGCAAATGAACTTGCGAATGCACTAACGACTGCAGGTTTAGAAATTGAAGGTGTTGAACCAGTTGCAAAGGGGACAAATCTTGTCATTGGTGAAGTGCTGAGTTGTGTTCCACATCCCGATTCAGATCACTTAAATGTATGTATGGTTGAATACGGAGAAGGTCCAACACAAATTGTCTGTGGTGCTCCAAATTGCACTTCAGGAATAAAAGTTATTGTTGCAAAAGTAGGTGCAGAATTACCTGCAATTACAATTAAAGCTGCAAAAGTTAGAGGACAAGAATCTAATGGAATGCTATGTAGTTTAAGAGAACTAGGTGTTAATGAGAAGTATTTAACAGAAGCACAAATTAACGGAATTGAAATTCTTCCAAATGATGCACCTGTAGGAAATACAGAGGTATTAAAATATCTTGGTTATGATGATGTTGTATTAGATGCATCGCAAACACCAAATCGTGCAGATTGCATGGCAATGTGGAGTGTTGCAAAAGAAGTAGGAGCAGTATTAAGAAGAGAAGCTAAACTTCCAAGTTATGAAGGAGCATCTAAGATTGGAAATCCAACAACATTAAAAATAATTTCAAAATCTGAGAAATGTCCACATTTCTTAGGAAAAATTGTTGGGAAAGTTATTGTAAAAGAATCACCAAAATGGATGCAAGACTATTTGCATGCTGCAGGTATTCGTGCAATCAATAATGTAGTTGATATTTCAAACTATGTTATGTTAGAAACAGGACAACCATTACACTTTTATGACTTAGCTAAAATGCCACATAAAGAAATAACTGTTATTGATGATGTTGATATGAAATTAACTGCATTGGATGGCATTGAGTATGAAGTACAAAAAGGTGATTTATTAATCACAACTGGTGGAAAAGCTACTGGTATTGCAGGTATTATGGGTGGTGATGATAGTAAGATTGATGAAACTACAACAGGTATTATCATTGAGGCAGCACATTTCAACCATGTTTCTATTCGTAATACTGCAAAACGTTTAGGATTAATGACAGAAGCAGCATCTCGTTATATTAAAGGATTAGAACCACTAGCTCAAAATAAAGCGGTGGATCGTGCTGTTCAATTATTAATTGAATATGCAGATGCAAGTGAACTTGAAGAAACAGTTGAAGCAGGATGTGTAAATTATAGTCCTATTCAAGTAACAGAAACATTGGAACATTGTAATGAATTATTAGGTACTACATTTAAAATGGATGAGGTAACTGAAGTCTTAAAAGCATTGGATTTCAATCCAGTAGTAAATGGAACTTCATTTACATGTACAATTCCAAGTTATCGTACTGATATCTTTATTAGAGAAGATATTGATGAAGAAATCATTCGTTTAATTGGATTCGATAGTTTAAATAAAACATTACCAAAAATGGAAGCAACAGCTGGTAAACTAACTCATCGCCAAGCATTAAGAAGAGAAACTAAACAAGTGTTTACGGGTCTTGGAATGCGTGAAGTTATAACTTATACGCTTGTAAAAGAGCAGTACATGAATGATGCAGTTTTACCTTTTGGCCAACATATTCAATTGGCTTCCCCAATGAGTGAAGACCGCAAATACATTCGAAATAGTATGATGCCTTCAATGTTAGAATGTCTAGCATATAATCAAGCAAGAAAGGCAGATAATGTAAACTTGTTTGAAATATCAAATGTTTATGAAAAAGATAAAGTCCAAGAAAGAGTTGGAATCTTATTATCAGATTCTTTACAAGAAAATAGACTTCAAAAAGTAGATATCAAGAGTGACTTCTTTACATTAAAGGGTATTGTCATGTCATGGTTGGCTAAATTAGGATTTGCATCAGAGCGTATTGTAATTAAGGAAAATACATTAGATACAATTCACTTCCATCCATATCGTAGTGCTGAAGTTTATCTTCAAAATGATTTAATTGGTATTATCGGTGAAGTTCATCCAACTTATGCTAAAGCGATGGATGTAGCACCTTGTGTTTACGCAGAACTTAATTTTGATTTGTTAGTAAATGCGAAAGGAACAAAAGTACGTTTTGTACCATTAGATCGTTATCCATCAGTATCGCGTGATATTGCGTTAGTTGTAACTGTTGATACAACAGCACAATCTATTTTAGATATTATTAAAAAAGTTGGTAAACGATTAATTCAATCAACTGAAGTATTTGATGTTTATCAAGGTGAACACGTTGAAAAAGGATGCAAGTCAATTGCATTGAACATTGTTTATCAAGCTACTGATCATACATTAACAGATGATGAAGTAGTTCCATTGCATCAAGAAATATTAAGTGAACTTGAAAGTAAACTTAACGCTAAACTTAGAGGATAGAAAAAAGAAGCTATTACAAGAAAGATGATTGTTACTAATCATTTTGATTGAAATAGCTTTTTTATAATGTTTTATTTTGTATTTGAATTAAAGTGAACTTATTGCAGAAATCTAAAATTGTAAATATGAATAGTTACAATCTTATATATCATTTTTATCTCTTAAATGTTTAATTTATTTCGTAAGACATCAATAGATAATTTAGATAAAATAACATGATCTAGTTATTAATGAGGATATAACACTATATGATATCTAGTTCATTTTTTCTAAGTTTTCAAGATTAATCTCACCTTGTATTTCTGTATCACCATCAAGTATACCTAATCCATATTTAACAATATCATTTTTACGATTGCATATAGCAAAAACAGCATATTTATCGATTGTGTAACCCTCTATCTCTTTGCCAATAAGACTTTCACCACGATCAATTGCTTCATTTATATTATCGAATGTATCGTAATATAAATTTAAAATATATCGCATATCACAATACTCATCTTCACCACCATCATTACACTCACAATCTCTAACAATAAAATAATGATCACCTTCACCATCCAAATGATCATAGTTCTTAATTTGTTTTTCGTTGCATCCAGTAAGTAAGAATATCAGTACAATTATTAGTATTTTTCTCATTTTCTTTTCTCCGTTTATAAGGGGTATACAAGTAGTTTTATCTAAATTGCATTAATAGTTTCCGTTCGTAGATTATTTATATTTCTAATCCAGTATGATTATTTTATAAACTTATCCCAACAATAAAGATTTTTCTTGTTGCTTTTTCATTTGAATGGTTCATAAGATTTTGTATATAACTTATTTATGAATTCTCGAATCTGTTGTTTATTATTTTCTGATTCTCCATTAAGAATAAATCTAAATTTTAAGTCAACTAAATCGTCACATTTTATCTCACTGGTTAAATCATCTCTAAGATGATCATAATATTCAGGATCCAAATTAACGGTAATTTTTATATTGTCAATATTCAAAACTTGATTGATTTGCTGAGTCATTTCTATAGAGTAAAGATACCCATAATATACAATTTTTAATTTACTTAGATTTATTGTATTATCAAGATAAAAATAATCAGGATAAAGTGCATAAAACGAAAACTCAGAATATCGTTGACTATATAATTCTAAATCACATTTATTTGTAGAATTTGGGAAGCAATCTATTTTCTTAATAAGAAATTCTTTCCCTGTATTGTTATAAAGTATATCTTGAACAATATTTTCTACATCTTTTGGATTACTAATATCATGCGCAGTATTCCTGTATAAATATTCACCGTTATCATTATTTAGTTTGTTTATTTTAACTATAAAAACAAGTATAATTACAATCCAAATACTAATAGCTAAGATTATCAATTTCTTAAATTTCATATTATTAATTCCTTATTCAATATTTTCAAAATGTAATATATTTTTAAACAAGCTATAAAACAAATAATTTCTATATAGGAGAATCATCTTTATTATCTGGAAAAAAATTTTACATATTCGTTTGATGCTCTCGATTAGAAAAGTAATATTGGGTAAATTATTTGATTATTAGATGTAATATCTTTAATTATATCTTCAAGCTAAAGATATTATAAATAATAATCAAATGTACAATAAGGCTTTGACATATAATCACCAATTTCATCTTCACTACTAATATTAGGTAAATAATAAAACTTCTCATCTTCTACGATAAAATACCCATCAATCGTCTTATCTCCACTTTCTTCTGGATATCCTTCCTCTGGAGTTCCTTGAACATTGTGTTTGTCACTGCATCCACTAATAAGAAGTAATAGTATCATAAAAGCACAAATTCTTTTCATATTCATCCACCACGAGTCTACTTGTGTAGTCCTTAAGTATACTTTACTAAGTATGAAAGGGATAGTCAAGACTTTCATTTTGTATTGCAGTGAAATTATTATAACAATTGGTTGTTCATTCAATAGTTGTTTCTTCTTTGTTTGCTAGTGATTTGCCTTAATTCTATACATAGTTGATACGATTTTAATGCTTATTCAACATGTTAATTACATTTCTTTAAGAAAATAATTGCTAAAGATAAAAAAAGAACTGTTACGCTTATAATGATTAATTTTAATCATTTTTTTGTAACAGTTCTTTTTAGTTTGAATAAAATAATTCCAAGTAATGTTATGCATGAAATGAATAAACTACTATATTGAATAAATGTAGGAACATATTTTAGAACATAGGATGAGCTATCATTTGCATCGAATGCTACAAAAGAGTTATCTGCTTGATAGGTCGGTACTTTTGTTAATGTATCATTCTCTGGGTCAATTGAATATACTTGGTAACCTTTATAAGAAGTTACTGGAAGAATATAGGTTTGATTTGGAGTTAAATAATTAAATGAGAGTGTTGTACCTTTGCGAGAAGAACTAGCACTAACAGGATTTGAATTAATATCTGTAATAACAGCTTGTATTTGTCTGAAATCAGGAGAATTTACTGGTAAATAATCAGCACCAGCAAGTTCAACACGAACATAATGAGCTGAGTAGAAAGGATCAACAATAGAACCATCTAGAAGTTCACTATACTGTGTTTTTGATGTAATACCAAAATCTCGATTAAGTACAGGTTGAATGTGCCATAAACCTTCAAATAATAACAAGGTGATTACAGTAATTGCCGTTATTTGCTTGTTGAATTTAAATTCAAAAGGTATGAGTGATGCTGGTATCATAAGACATAATGAACTGATCATTAATAGTCGCCAAGGAAATTGGATTAAGCTAAACATATAGAAATACTTCCAAGGTAATAAATCGATAGGAAGTAACAGAAGAAGATAGCCAATGAATGTACAATGCATGATAAATGGATTATCTTTCTTTTTCTTGAATAAATAATATAAAGGTACAATCATTAGGAAATAACCAACATTAAGTAACATTGATAATTCTTTGGACATATCATTTGATCCAAAACCAAAAACTGTAGTATTTACAAAGTATTTCCAAATAGGAAGAGTAGAAGCTGTAAGACTAGAGGATGAAGTGTAATAATTTAAATACATTTCCTGTGATTTTAATTGTTCCAACATAGGTAAGGTAAAGAAGGCAGTCAATAAGAAGGTAATTGTTGCAGCTTTTAGAATAGAAATAAATCGATTTTTATTTTGTAATAGAAATTTTAATCTAAATAGAATGAAAAAGATAAATAAGATGCATGCAAGAACAAAGGTAATATTATGAGTTAATGCTAAGCCACCAAATCCAATAACTAAATATTTCCAGTGTTTGTGATTGTCATAAAGTACATAATATATTCCTAACAAGACAATGGGTAAGAAGATGAACCCCATAACTTCACCAAGAGCACCTCGAACATAAACATCAGATATGCGATAATTGTTAAATAAGTACAATACACCTGCGATGTAGGGAGCGTAATGATGGTTAGTGATTTTGAAGACAAGACGCATAGCAAAATAACAAGACAAGAATGTACTAACAAGAATAACAAGTTTATAACACGATGCAATTCCTAATCCTAAATTATAGAGTATTGCAGGAATGATCAAAAAGAAATCACTGTAAAATAATGGGCTTGCATAACCGAAAGATAAATTTTTATAAGGATAAATTCTTGCGATCAATTCGCCATCTTTAAATGATTGAGCTAGACCTTCGATTCTACTCAAATGAAATAATGTGTCATGTTCAAGCGGTAGAAAATCTTTTATTAAATATGGATATGCAAATGCAAGTGTGCATAATAAACTGAAACCTATAAATAAATAAGTTTGTTTTTTATTGGTCATATTCATCCACCAAAATACCAGCTAGGCAACCACTGTAAAGCTCTAACATATTCTTGTGTTGTCGTAAATCCAGTAATAACTGGTAAGAAAACAATAAATAGGATAAGGGTTAGAATGATATAGGCGATAATTATTTTCTTTCCATTTTTGAATTTATTTAAAATAAGTTTCATGACATATACAATTGACATAATTAAGAATGGAAGAGAAGGATAATAGTGATATGAGAAAACACAACGAGTTACCAATACCCATGGTAAAAGTGCTGCTAGATAACATATTACAATGATGAATCCTTCTTTTGATTTGGTCTTAATTGTATGATAGAAAGTATAAACCATTGTAAAGAATCCAGTAACTGTTACAAGAGGGTTATTGAAACAAGAAATAGTTTTGATAAAACCATTACCTAAATTTCCAAAGTAATACCAAATTGGTCTAATATCAAATAGCCATTGATACCACATACTTTGATATGGATGTGTTGCTTGTAAGTTTGCGTGATAATCATACATATAGATTGAATGTTTTATCACATTTGAAATACTCCAAGTATCATTTTTCCAAACTTTTGTTGGTATATAGTGGCATACATAGATAACCAAAGGTATAATCACAAAGAACAAACAGCACCATAGAATGATTTTGACTGCACGTTCTTTAAATGCTTTTGTGAATTCAATTGACTCAGCATCAGTAAGTGATTTAGATTTGTTGTACTTGATGAAATTAATTATAAAATGGGTAAAGAAAATAATTGCGAGTGCTACAGCACTATAACATCCTGTCCATTTCACGGAACAGGCTAGTCCCATGGAAATACCAGATAAGGCTAACCACAATAGTTGTTTCTTGAATGACGTTTTGGTAAAACTTGTATAAAAATACTGAATCATAAAGTAGGTCATCAATAAAATAAAGAAAACACTAAATGGTTCTAGGGTACCAATTCTAGAGGTTGTTATCAACATGAAATCGGCTGCAAATAAAGTTGTTCCTGCAGTAGATAAAAAACGACTTTTAAATAACTTCTTTAACATTAAATAAAATAATGGAAGAATCATGATACCAAATAATGCTCCCATAATACGCCAACCGAAAGGATTCATCCCGAATAATTTAATACCGATTGCGATGATTGATGTGCCAAGTAATGGATGGACAGATGCATACATATATTGACCATTTGCTATTTCCCAGGCATTACGTGGATGATAGATTTCATCAAAATAAGATGAATCATAATAAGAAGGATGAAGTGGGACAATAGCTTGCTCATCAATGATGTTTTCAGCAGAGTAAGGATTTTCTGTATTTGATATTGTGATTGGTTTTAAGCCTAATAACTCCTCAGAATCTGTTTTCTTAAATGCAATCTCATTGATTACGGAATTTTGATTTTGCATTACTAAAGAAATATAACGGTAATTCCAATCACCTTCTGTTATATTCCATCCCATATAAGAACTTTGATTATTTAATACAGTTATGGTTTCCCAATTGATGTTGTCATTACTCCCTAAAACTTGAAGGTCATTAAACCAAACTTGATAACCACTTTCCAAAGCGTTATTATCACCTTCGCCACCGATTGCTAGAACGGTATCAAAAGATGGGGTTTCATCCAACACTTCAAAAGTAATAAATTCATTTGTTGCTTCAGGTTGCCACCATGTTTGGGGAATCTTAGTTGAACCAAGTTGCCATAATGAGATAATGGCATACATGCTTGTAATTAAAAGAATAGAAAAAGCATCCGATTTAATATTCTTCTTCAATAATTTAAAAAGTATAAAAATCATGATAGCAACTATTCCACATGTTATCATAATTGAAATTAATTCTTCATTTCCAAATAAACTTAAACTTAAATTTTCCATATTTTCACCGCTATTATTATACTTGGTTATACAAGAAAAGACAAAAATATGTTAAGAACACCGAATTTAGTATATAACTTTTGATTTTAATGGCAATTTGAAGTAAAATTATTTATGTTTGAGGTGAAACTAATGAGTAAATATGGATTGGTACTAGAAGGCGGAGGAATGCGTGGGGCATATACTGCTGGCGCACTTGCTTGGTTAGTTGATAATAATATTGAATTTGATTATGGAGTGGGGATATCAGCAGGAGCTGTAAATTTATGTAGTTATCTTTTAAAAAGTAAAGAATATCTACATGATATTACTGTAAAGTATACTTCTGATAAAAAAAATGTGGGACTTATTCCATTATTAAAAGAACATCGTTATGTTGGTTATGATTACATGTTTGATCATCTATTAAGAGATGAAGTTAAATATGACACATCACCAATAAAAGACAAGAATATGCCCATGGAGTTTGGGGTATATGATATGAATCAAGAAAAAACCATTTTCTTTAATGCACAAGATTTAGATCCTGATTTAAGAATGTTAAAAGCATCTTGTTCATTACCCATAGCAGGTAGAATTGTTGATTACAATGGATATCGATTTTTAGATGGTGGAATATCAATTATGATTCCAATTGAAAGAAGTATTGAAGCAGGATGTGATAAAAATATGGTTATTATTACAAAACCTGAAGGATATAGACGCAAAGCGGCAGGCCCTTTTATGCAAAAGTTAATGACTTTTAATTATCGCAAATACAAAAAAATGGTCTATGATTATACACATCGTCATGAATCTTATAATCGACAAATGGAATTAATTGAAAAAGAAGTCAAGGATGGTAATTGTATCTTGATACGACCAAGTGAAACAATTCCTGTAAAACGTTTTAGTGGTGACCCAGAGAACTTAAAGAAATTATATGAATTAGGTTATAAAGATATGGAAACAAGAAAAGAAGAGATACTAAAATTTATGCAAAATAAAAATCACATGTAAATGTGATTTTTTAGTGTGTTGCGCCACCTTCGATTTTTACATCAGTTTCATTTTGGATAATAGCTTCAATTGCGTATTCAAGTCCTTTTGCAATCATTCCTAAGTCCATTGAAGGCATGTTTCTTTTGTTTGTACATTGCGAAGGCATAAATGGAATATGGATAAATCCACTCTTTTTACCTGGATATTTTGTTTCGGTTAAGTAACGTACGCCATAGCATACATGATTACAAATAAATGTACCTGCTGTATTTGATACAGATGCAGGAATACCATTTTCTTTCATCTTTTCAACCATAGCTTTAATTGGGATATTTACAAAATAAGCATCAGGTCCATCTGCGTAGATAGGTTCATCACAAGGTTGGTTGCCTTCATTGTCAGGGATACTGCAGTCGTTGATATTTACTCCTACTCTTTCAACAGTGATGTCTGGTCTGCCACCAGCTTGTCCAATTGATAAAATGACATCTGGATTATGTTTGGCAATTGCCTCATCGATTTTTGTAAGTGATTTTCCACAAACTGTGGGAATTTCTGATTTAATGATTTCTGCGTTTAAAATTGTATCTGGTAATAATTTTACAGATTCAATAGCAGGATTAATTGACTCTCCTCCAAAGGGATCAAATCCGGTTACTAGTATTTTCATTTTAAATTTTCTCCTTTATAGCAATATAATAACATAAAATGACGTAGTATATGAAAAAATGTACATAGCGATGAAAAACTTTACAAAAACATGAAAGAAATGTTGAAAGTAACAATTTAATCATTTATAATTAACAAAACTAGAAATGAAGTCTTGAAACTAATTGATAAATAAAGAAAATATGTATAAATATCAAATAATTTCATAAAAAAAGTTGGGGAAATCTAGTTTGTATAAGACTTAAAGAAACATTTCTTTAAGTAGAAAAAGAGGAGGATAGTATGCAGTATTTAAATTTATTAGGTATTTTAGTTGTTATTGTCGGCTTTGCGCTAAAACTAGATTCATTCTTAATTATTATCGTCGCAACTGCAGTTACAGCAGTAATCGCAAATATTGATATTGTGACATTGCTTGAAACATGTGGGTCAGTATTTGTGGCAAACCGTAGTATGTTGATTTTTATCATTGTTATGCTTGCAACAGGAACACTTGAAAGAAATGGTCTTAAACAAGCAGCGGCAAATTTAATTTCAAAAATTAAAGGTGCTACACCAGGAGCTCTTATTGGTGCTTATGGTGTTATCCGTGCAATTTTTGGTGCATTCAACGTAGGTATTGGTGGTATTGCTGGGTTTGTACGTCCAGTATTAATTCCAATGACAGAAGGTGCAATCGAATCAAAAGGTGATGAAGTGAATGAAGAACACCTTGAACAAGTTAAAGGTATGGCATCTGGTATCGAAAATATTTCTTGGTTCTTTTGCCAAGTATTAGTAGTAGGTGGATCAGGAGCATTGTTAGTTCAATCAACATTAAAAGGATTAGGCTATGAAGTTGCATTAATCGATTTAGCATTAGTTGAAATCCCTGTTGCAATCGTTGCAGTTGGATTTGCATGTGCTTATTATTTCTTAAAGGACAAGAAACTTATTAAGAAATATTATAATAAAGGGGGTAAATAAGTATGGATTTCTTTTTATCAGCTGATGTTACAACAAGTACAAAATTATTAGAAGTTTTATATATTGTTATTGGTTTAGTTGCCGTTTACGCAGGAGTTAAAAACTTATTTGACAAAGGTAATCCTGCACGTTTTGGAACTGCTGTATTCTGGGTTTGCTTAGGTGTAGCTTGTTCACTAGGACGCTTCTTACCTCCAGCAGCAATTGGAGTACTAGTGTTTGTTATGTGTATTCCTGCAGTACTTCAACGTGTTAAACCAGGTTCTACAAAAGCTCCAACAACTGATGAAATGGTTGGAAACTATGAAAAGATTGGTTCAAAAATCTTTATTCCAGCTTTATCTATGGGTGTCTTTGCGTTGGTTTTCGGTATTTGTGGATTATTATTCCCAAAATCATTTACTCTTAGCGCTCTAATCGGTACAGGACTTGGGGTATTATTCTCTATTATCTTCTTAATGCTTAAAAACAAACAAAACAAACCTCTTACATTCTTAAATGATGCAGAGCGTTTCTTATCAATCACTGGACCATTGTGTATGCTTCCAACATTATTATCAATTCTTGGATCAGTATTTACCACAGCTGGGGTTGGAGAAACAATTGCATCAATCGTAGGAAATTTCATTCCTGAAGGAAATTTAGTAATTGCAGTTATTATTTACTGTATTGGTATGATGCTATTCACAATGATTATGGGTAATGCATTTGCTGCGATTACTGTATTAACAGTAGGAATTGGGGCACCATTCATTCTTGCATATGGTGCAAATCCAGTAGCGGTAGGTATGCTTGCACTTACTTGTGGATTCTGTGGTACTTTATGTACACCAATGGCAGCGAACTTTAATATTATTCCGGTAGCCATACTGGAAATGAAAGATAAATTTGGTGTTATTAAGAATCAAATTATACCTGCATTATTTATGATCGTATTCCAAATCATTATGATGTTAATTTTAATGTAGATAAATGAATTACCAAGAAAAAATTGAACGAGGGTCATCGATTATCATTAAGGAATGGATGAAACTAAAGTCAAATGAAAAGTTATGTATCGTCACAAGTAGTAAACACTATTCTGAAGCTGAGGAATTGAAAAAAGTTGCAGAACAAATTACTGAAAATGTAGCTATTATGCTTGTGAAGGATGAAGGAAAGTATGTCGGTGTTTTCTTCGATGAAAATGAGAAAATATTCGATGTATATGATTCAATTATTGGTGCTACAGATTATTCAATTGTCACAACGAAATCAGCAGATCGAGCGATAAAAAAAGGTAAGAAATTTTTATCACTCCCTTTATCTACAAATAATGGAGTATCCATGCTTGCTTATGACTTTCTTACGATAGATACAGAATTGAGTCGTATAAAAGCGCAAATCTTATTAAAGTATATTGAAAAATCATCGAAGATTGTAGTTACTACAGCATTAGGGACTAACCTTGAGTTTTCTATGAAAAGAAGAAAACCAGGTTTCTTTAATGGAACTGTCAAAGATGGTAAAGGATATGCAAGTGCTAGTGTTGAGGTATACATTCCAATTGTAGAGACCAAAACAAATGGTATATTGGTTTTAGATGGATCTTTTGGCTACATAGGTAAAGTTAATCAACCAGTTAAAGTTGAATTTAAAGATGGAAGAATTGTGAATATTGAAGATAATGAAAGTGGTAGAATATTAAATCAGCATTTGATTGATTATGAAGATGAAAATATGTATGTTGCTGCTGAGTTTGGTATTGGATTAAATCCTTTATCACATTGCGATGGTAATTGTTATATTGAAGATGAATCAGTCTATGGAACATTTCATATTGGATTTGGTAGAAATCATGCTCTTGGTGGTAAACATGAAGCAAAAAGTCATTTTGATTTAGTTACATGTAAACCAAATATTTATTTTGACAATCGTTTGATTATGGAAGAGGGAGAAATTACAATTCCTGAATTTCAAGTCTAATTAAAATGGGAAAGAATATAATTCTCTCCCATTTTTATATTGTAGTGCTTTTTTGTAGAAGTTCATTGAGTGTTGTTATTTCCTCGCTACTGAGATATCGCCACTCACCAGCCTTTAATCCATCAAGATGAATGTTCATAATACGAATTCTTTGAAGAGATGTAACCTTACAATGAAGTGCTGTACACATACGTCGTATTTGTCGATTGAGTCCTTCACTTAGAATGATTCGAAATGATGTTGGTGTTTCTTGATATACTTTGCATGGTTTCGTTGTTTGATAGGAATTTTTAACAGGGTTATAGATTTCAACTCCTTTACTTAATTGTTCAATAAATGATGGAATAACATATCGATTTATTTCTACTAGATATTCTTTCTCATGCTCATAATTAGAACGAAGAATTTTATTAACGACATTTCCATCATTAGTTAAAATAATTAATCCTGATGATTCCCTATCTAAACGTCCTACAGGGAAGATACGTTCGGGGTAATTCATATAAGTTATAATGTTATCTTCTATTTCGGTATCACCAGTACAAATGATGCCACAAGGTTTATTTAGAATGATATAGATTGGTTTTTGATTCGATTGGATTGGTTGATCATCTAAACAAACGATTTGGTTACTAAATACTTTTGTACCTACCTCAGCTATTTTTCCATCAATTGTTACACGACCTTCTTGGATAAATTTATCTGCATCTCTACGTGAACAAATACCAGAATCACTCATGTACTTGTTTAAACGGATTGATTCTTTATGTTCGTGCTCAATGGAATCTTTTGTGTGTTGAAATTCTTTTAAATGTACTTGTTTTGCTGTTTTCATATAAATCACCTATTGTTTAATGTTTCTATCATACCATAAAGAGAAGAATTAAAAAAAGCAGGAAATATTTTCCTGCTTTTGAAATTTATGAGGCTGGTGTTTCTGATGGAGCAGGGCTCTCTTCAGGTTTAGCAGTTGTAGGATTCTTAGATGCTTTGTTGTTTTCTTCGTTGTTCCAAGGAGCCATATACAACATGTAGTATTCATCATAAGTAAGTTTTGAATTTACAATTTTCTTTGCTAAGTCAACACCGACAAAACGATAATGCCATGGCTCATATTGATAACCAATAATTTGTTCTTTGCCTGATGGGAATCTTAGTATCCAGCCATATTCTTGGCAATTTTCACTAGCCCAAGTAAATTCATCAGTTTCTTCAAATTTAGAAATAGATGGATCATCTGTTAAGGCTGACATATCAACTGTTAATCCTGTTTGGTGTTCAGAGAAACCAGGACGAGCACTGAAAGTATCTGCATCTTCTTGGCCATTTGCTTTTACATAACGATCATAAAGTGCTTGTTGATGTTCATAAGAGCGATAAGCACTAGAGGCATACATTCTTAAACCTAAATCACGAGCTCCTTCACAGAATAATTTTAATGCTTCAGCAGCAGGTGCATCAAGTTGTAAACCTTCAGATGCATATCGAATTGATAAATCTTGAAGTTGACCTGGAACAAAGGCACTATCCAAGTAATAGGTTTTATTTACTAACATATCATAACTACCAGGATTAATTACTGGTAATGTGGTTGCATAATTCTCGCGATATGAATTTGATAGAGCAAAATTAGTTGCACTATTTGTCCCACTATTCGCAATTGCATCGTCAAGATATGGTTTAACATCAGTTTGGAAATCAAATACAAGTAAAGGTGTAATTTCAAAGAAAGTTAATGAATCAAATAGACTTAAGGCTTGCTCTTCTGTATAACCTTTATCAATTAATCGGTCATATAAGACGAATTCACGTTGATCACAGCTATCTGATACAACATATAACTTGATGTAATCTTTGTTTAATGTTTTATCATTAATTGCACCAGCAAGATTTTCTGAATAGTAATCATTCTTGATAATTAGATTCACTAATTTTTGCTTTCTTATCTCAGAGATTGTAGTTTTGTTGTATCCAAGTTCTTTCAATTTATTGTTTTCAAGTGTCTTGGGAATTGTCAATAAACCGACAATTAAAACAACGATTGCAATAAATCCATAAAGTACAGGTTTCTTAATGCGTCTGACTTTACGCTTTACTTTACGTGTTCCATTTGTTGGATGATTCACTTTTTTTACTACTTTTTTACGTTTTACTTGTTGTGTCATACTTACACCTCCTCAAGAATAGTCCATGGAAACTCTTTAGGTGGCTTACTCACAATAGTAATTTCTTCCTTTGATACAGGGTGGAAGAAAGTAAGTGAGGTAGCCCATAATGCTATTTGTGAATGTTCTTTTGCATTTGGATTGTATCTTTGATCTGCCCATAAAGGAGCATTTCTACTTGCGAACTGTACTCGAATTTGATGAGAACGACCCGTTTCAAGTTCGATTTCTACATAACTTAAATCATTTTTTTGTTTTAAGATGTGATAGTGTAATATCGCTTTTTTTGCTTTTGAATCTTTTTCGTTACTGACTTTAACCATATTGCGTTTCTCATCTTTTACAAGATAATCAACCAAGGTTCCACTTTCTTTAAAGTGACCATTGCAAATGACAGCGTGATAAATCTTTTTGAATTGATGTGTTCTTACTTGTTCAGATAATCTTGATGCAGCTTTAGATGTTTTTGCAAATACAACAACCCCACCAACTGGGCGATCAAGACGGTGAACAAGTCCTAGATAAACATTACCAGGTTTATCATATCTCTTCTTTAAGTCTTCTTTACACAAGGTAAGTAAATCGATATCTTTTGATTCATCTTCTTGGATAGGGATATTGACAGGTTTTTCAACAACGAGCAGATGATTGTCTTCATATAGAATATTAATCATTTTTAATCCATCTACCATAGATACCACAAGGGAGAGTTAAATTTTCACGAGTGATAGGTAATCCTACTTCTCCTGCTTCAACTTTTCCATTTGGGAATCGTTTTAATACAGTGGTTGATAAAATATTTTCTAATACTGTGCTTGAAAAACCAGTAGTATATGAATTAACTAAGAAGAAGAGAGGTTCATCATCTAATATTTCTAAACATGCACTAACAAGTTCAGTAATTTGTTCCTCTAATTTCCACATTTCTCCATTTGGTCCTCTACCATATGAAGGAGGATCCATTAAGATACCATGATAAGTATGACCTCTTCTTTTTTCGCGTTGCACAAATTTTAAGACATCATCTACAATAAAGCGAATTGTATTGTTTTCTAAATGTGAAAGAGCCATATTTTCTTTCGCCCATTGTACCATGCCTTTTGAGGCATCAACATGTACGACTTCACTTGCACCAGCACTGCTACATGCCATTGTAGCTCCACCCGTGTAAGCAAATAGATTTAAAACTCTAACTTCAGAATGGCTATTACGAATAGCTTCTTGCATCCAATCCCAGTTGACTGCTTGTTCAGGGAATAAGCCAGTATGTTTAAAACCTGTTGGTGATACTTTAAATGTTAATTCTTTATAATCAATTGTCCAATACTCAGGTAAGTCTTTTTTAAAGTCCCAACTTCCCCCACCTTGTTTTGAACGATGATAGATTGCATGTGTGTTTTTCCACTCTTTTGATGAAGTGTCAGCAAGCCATACAGCTTGAGGATCAGGGCGTCTTAAAATGATGTTTTTCCATCTTTCTAATTTTTCGCCATTACCTGCATCAATGCATTCATAGTCTTTCCAATGCGTAGCACATTTTTTCATCGAGATACTCCTTAATTTATGGTATCATTATACCATTAATAAATTTGTAAATAAACAAATGGTGTGGAGGTATTTGTATGATTCGTTTATGTAAAGAGAGTGATCGCGGTAAAGTATTAGAATATTTAAATAAAGATAGAGTTTTAAATCTATTTTTCGTTGGTGATATTGATAATTATGGATTCGATAATGACTTTCAAAAAATTTTCATTGATGAAGATAGCAAGGGAATCCATGCGGCTTATTTAGTGTATTATGAGAACTTATTGTTATGCAGTTATACAAAAGAGTTAGATAAGGATTTTGTATACAAGTTAATTGAAGATTATAAAATTGAAAATATATCTGGTGAACAAGGTGTTGTAGATACGATGAAACTTGACGGATATAAGAATGATGACTGTTATTTTTGCAAAATGGTGAAGCGACCATCTATTCAAGATGAAACAGTGGAAGTGGCTAAAACTAGTGATGTTGAAGAAATTGCAAAGATTATTAAAATTGTATTTGATCAAGATTCCCCTCACATGGCGAGCAATATTGAAGATAAAACAGGAAGAACTTATTTTATTAAAGTAGACGGTAAAGTTGTATCAGCAGCATCAACTACGGCAGAAACAGAAGGTCTTGCGATGGTTGTAGGCGTTGCGACATTACCTGAGTATCGTGGTTGTGGGTATGCGAGTAAAGTTGTAGAAAAGCTATGCTCTGATTTATTAAATGAAGACAAAATTCCTTGTTTGTTTTATAATAATCCAGCAGCCGGTAAGATATATCATCGAATCGGGTTTGAAGACATAGGCCAATGGGCACTAAGAAGGAACCAAAAATAATGAATTTATTAGACAATTTAAATCCAGCTCAAAAAGAAGCTGTTATTTCAAATGACCAATATATCAGAATCATTGCAGGTGCAGGATCTGGAAAAACACGTGTTTTAATTACGCGTATTGCGTATCTAGTTCAAGAAAGAAATGTTTACCCAAGTAAAATACTGGCGATTACATTTACTAACAAAGCAGCTAATGAAATGAAAGAAAGAATTAAAAATATTTTAGGAGATCCAAGTGGTGCAGTTTGGATAAGTACGATCCATTCCCTTTGTGTTCGTATTTTAAGAGAAGATATTCAATCCATGGGAATGCCTCGTAACTTTACTGTTATGGATCAAGATGATCAAAAAACAATTCTTAAAGAAGCATATAAGGAACATGGTATTGATAAATCAGCAATTTCGTTTGGATCGATGTTAGATTACATTGGTAACAACAAAGGTGCTGAAATTACAGTTGATCGTGCTTATGTTTTAGCGGGTAGTTTTAGTGGTGAAAAATCAAAAGCGAAAGTATATGAATATTATTGCAATCGTCAAAAAGAATTGTATGCTTTGGATTTTGATGATTTGTTGCTAGTGACTGTAAAGATGTTTAAGATGTTTCCTGAAGTTCGTGCAAAATGGGCAAGACGATTTAGTCATATTCATGTAGATGAATTTCAAGATATTGATAAAGTTCAATATGAACTTATATCTCAACTTGCAGGTACTGAGAATAATGTTTGTGTTGTAGGAGATCCTGACCAAACAATTTATACATGGCGTGGTGCTGATGTAAATATTATTATGAATTTTGAGAAAGATTATAAACCATGTAAAACAGTTGTTTTAAATGAGAACTATCGTTCGACTGAAAATATTTTAAATGGTGCCAACAGTGTAATACGACGTAATAAAAACCGTATTGAAAAAGATTTGTATACCAATCGTAGTAACGATGATAAAATCTCTCACTACATTAGTGCAGGTGAAGAATATGAAGCGTCCTGGATTGCGAATAAAATTGCCGAAGGACACAAATTAGGAAAGAAGTATCGTGATTTTGCAATACTTTATCGTAGTAACTATTTATCACGTGCTATAGAAAAAGGATTGTTGGATGAACATATTCCATATATTATTTATGGCGGTGTAAAATTCTATGAACGTGCTGAAATTAAAGATGCACTGTGTTATTTGCGAATGGTATCTGGAAGTGATGATTTGGCACTGCAACGAGTAATCAATAAACCAAAACGTGGTTTAGGGAATAAAACAATGGATACTATTTTTGAGCGTTCAAGAGAAAAAGGATGTTCAATGTATGAAGTAATTCGTGATGAAGAATTGTTCTCTGGTAAAGTCCAAGAAACCATTTCGAAATTTGTGACGATGGTAGAGCGATGGAAGACGGTGGCTTCTACGAAAGCGGTTTTCGAATTACTTGAAATGGTAATTGATGAAAGTGGTTATCGCAGAATGTTGGAAGATGAAAAAGAAACTGAGAGATTAGAGAACTTAAAGGAATTGATCAATGATGTTCAATCCTTTACAATCAACTATCCTGAGAGTACTTTGGATGAATATCTTCAACTTGTATCGTTATATGGAGATAAAGAAGAATCACTGGATGGTGATTTTGTGCAATTAATGACTGTCCATGCAGCAAAAGGATTAGAATTTGATACTGTCTTTGTTTGTGGTTTATCCGATGGTATCTTTCCAAATGAGCGTGCAATGGCTGAAGGAAATCGTGGCGTTGAAGAAGAAAGACGTTTGGCATATGTTGCCTTTACACGTGCAAGAAACAAACTTTATTTAACAGAATCATCAGGGTTTAGTTACATCTTATCAAAAGCGAGAGTTAGATCTCGATTCATTGATGAAATAGAAGAAGATTATGTTGAGCATTTAGGTGCAACATTTGATTATGGAAAACCAAAAGACTTTGTGGTTTCTCCAAATAGTCCAACCAATAAACCAATGCCTCAAATGATACCAAAATCAACGGAACCAGCAGCACGTTGGCGAAAAGGTGAACAAGTGATTCATGGAAAATTTGGTGATGGTATTGTATTGAAATATGAAAATGGGTTTTTGGAAATTGCATTTCCATATCCTCATGGTGTTAAAAAGATTATGGCAACACATCCATCAATTAAGAAGAAGACAGCATAATGTCTTTTTCTCTTTCTCCTAGGTACAAAAAAGTGTATAATGAATACCAATGAGGTGGGAATATGACAAATATTAAGTTAATTGCGAGTGATTTAGATCATACTTTACTAAATGAACAAAGTGGAGTGAATGAATTTACAAAAGAAGTTCTTAATGAAGCAATGGATACAGGGATTCTATTTGTACCATGTAGTGCAAGAACTGCGAACTTACTACCAAAATGGTTTCTTGAAAATAAAAAAATAAAGTATTTGGTAACTTCTAATGGCGCAGTTGTAATGGATAATATCACAAATGAACAAATACTAATTCGTGCAATTCATGCAGAGGATGCCATTAAAATGTTAGATGCAGCCAAAGAAATCAATCCATATTGGACAATTGACTGTAAGGGATATTTATACTCTAATCGTAAGATCTTGGTAGACCATGAAAAAATTGGTGTAACAGGTGATTATTATACAGATATTCAAAAAACTAGAATTTTTATTGATGATTGTCGTGAAGTATTAGAAGGTGAAGGGAATATCGTAAGAAAAATTCACTTTGTAACTCATAACCAAGATGAAAAAAATAAGTTGCGTGAAGTCTTAGAACAATTTAATTTCTTGCGTATCACATCTTCGCATCAATTCAATTTTGAAATTACAGATCCGCATGCAACTAAAGGTGATGCGATTGCATTCATCTTAGAGCGTGAAGGAATTAGTAAAGAGGATAGTATTGCTTTTGGTGATAATGATAATGATATCGAAATGTTTAAAACAGTGGGTAATGGCTATGCGGTTGAGGTATCTACACCAGGTCTTCAAGAAGTTGCGACAAAAGTTATTGGATCATACAAGGATGAAGCACTTGCTCATTTTGTAAAAGAGAATGTTCTTAAATAAAAATGAATATAAAAATGCACTTATTGAATTAAGTGCATTTTTTGTTTTAGAAATTACTTTCGGAGAAAGGGCGAATCACAATGTCATGCATTACACCATCATCTGGTAATTCAATGCAATCGACAATCGTTTGTGCAACCGTTTCAGGGCGCATATAGGTATGGTTTGGTATTTCTCTAAAATTTGTATCAATGCCACCTGGGTAAACAGAGGTAACTTTGATATTGTCTTTTCTTGCCTCTTTTACTAATACTTTGCTGATACCTTCCATAGCATCTTTACTTGCTGTATAGGCAGCCATTGTTTCATTGTTGAATAAGCAACATGAACTTAAGACATTGATGATATGTCCGTTTTTTCGTGCTTTCATGTTCGAGTAAAATTCCTGAATCATCATTAAATGACTAACACAGTTGAGTTGAAGCATATCTCTTAATTCTTGGATTTCGATTGATTCTACAGGTGCTTTTTTGTAATTTGCACCAGCGTTATTAATAAGAACATGAATGTCGTTGACTTTATCTTTTACATTTTTGGTAAAAGTAAGAATTTCTTGGTCATTTAGTAGGTTAAAACATTCAGAATAAAGCACTTTTTCACTAGGGATAGAATTAAGAAGTTCATTCATTTTATCTACATTTCTACCACATAATACGAGTTGATAATCATTTCTTTTCACAAATTCATACACAAGTGCTTTGCCTAAGCCATCTGTAGCACCTGTAATGAGAACAGTTTTTGTCATAATAAATCCTCCTAGTATTCATTATAAAGATTATTATAGCTTGTGCAATAAGACTGCATGAAAGGGTATCATTTGTGGTATAATAATGAAGATTTCGGAGGCATTTTTATGAAAGAAAGAATTGAAGAACTTAGAAGGTTATTAAATCAATATAATATCGAATATCACGTACAAGATAAACCAACGGTAAGTGATGCTGAATATGACCGATTAATGAGAGAATTAATCGATTTAGAAACAAAATTTCCTGAAGCCATGGATCCATTATCACCAAGTCAAAGAATTGGTGGACCAGTGCTTGATGAATTTACTAAAATTCAACATAAACGCAAGATGATGTCATTGGGCAATGTATTTAATCAAGAAGAACTTAAAGCATGGGCTAAGCGAATTGAGGATGAAGTAGGTAAAGTTGAATATTGCGCAGAATGTAAAATTGATGGCTTGGCTATGTCAATTGAATACCAAGATGGTCAATTTGTTCAAGCAGTAACTCGTGGTGATGGCGAGGTAGGAGAAGATGTAACATTAAATGTAAAAACAATTAAATCAATTCCCATGAATGTATCATACAAAGAAGAGTTTGAGATACGTGGTGAAGTTTATATGCCTAAATCCAGTTTCGAAGCTCTAAATGAAGTAAAAAGACAACAAGGTGAACAAGAATTTGCGAATCCTCGTAATGCAGCAGCGGGTTCAATTAGACAACTTGATTCTAAAGTAGCTGCATCACGAAAGTTGGATGCATTTTGGTACCATGTTCCAGATGGCGAAACATATGGATTGAAAACACATTATGAATCTCTTGAGTGGATAAAGAAAATGGGATTTCGAGTAAATGAAAATACAACACTTTTTCAGAATATTGATGATGTATGGGAATTCATTGAAAAGATGACCATTGAAAGAAATAACTTACCTTATGAAATTGATGGCATTGTCATTAAAGTAAATGATTATGAGATTCAAAGCCAATTGGGATATACAGTAAAAGTTCCTAAATGGGCGATTGCTTATAAGTTTCCCGCTGAGGAAGCAATAACAAAACTAGAAGATATTTTCATTACAGTTGGTAGAACTGGAAAAGCAACCCCCAATGCAAAATTAACACCTGTACGTTTAGCAGGAACGACAGTTAGCGCTGCAACATTACATAATGAAGACATGATTAATCAAAAAGATGTACGAATTGGTGATATGGTCGTTGTTAGAAAAGCGGGAGATATCATTCCTGAGGTTGTGCGTAGTATAGAAGAAAAACGTGATGGAACACAAATGCCTTATCGTTTTCCAACCATTTGTCCTGATTGTGGTATGCCACTTCATCGCTTTGCGGATGAGGCAGCACATTATTGCGTAAATAGTGATTGCCCTGCAAGAATAGTGAATTCGATTGCTCATTTTGCGTCACGTGATGCAATGAACATTGATGGACTAGGTGAGAAAAAGGTAGAACAATTCCACAAAGCAGGATGGTTAAATAAAGTAGATGATATTTTCAAATTGAAAGATCATCGTGAAGAAATAATTGAACTAGATAAATTTGGAGTAAAATCATATGAGAATCTTGTGGCAGCAATTGAACAGTGCAAAAGCAATCCTCTGGATAAATTGTTGTTTGGATTGGGTATACGACAAGTTGGTTCAAAAGCAGCTCGTATTCTAGCAAATCGCTACAAAACCATGGATGCACTTATGAATGCTACAGTTGAAGATTTAGTGACAGTTGATGATATTGGTGAAATTACATCAGATGCAATTGTGACTTACTTTAATGAAGAAGCAACCAAACGGTTAATTGATAGTTTAAAACTTTCTGGTGTTAATATGAAACAAGAAACAGAAGAAACGATTCACTCTTCATTTACTGGGAAAACAATCGTATTAACAGGATCACTTCAACAATTTAGTCGAAATGAGGCACAAGAGTATTTAGAAAAACGAGGGGCTGTAGTCACTGGCAGTGTTTCTAAAAAAACAGATTTAGTTATTTATGGTGAAGCAGCAGGATCGAAATTAGAAAAAGCACAAGCTTTAGAAATAGAGACCATGACAGAAGAAGAATTTATGAAAATCGTAGAAAGGGAAGCGTAACATGACAGAAATAAAGAGCAAAGAATACTTACGTCATTTGGCTCATCAATGTATGTTTGATTGCAGTGATGATGAATTGGATGAAATCCAAGAAGAGTTTATGATTCTTGAAAAACAAATGGAATTATTAAATCAAGTGGATACAGAAGGTGTAGAACCAATGGTATATCCATTTGAGATGGAGACGACTTTTTTAAGAATGGATGAAGTTGTTAATGTATTGAGTGAAGAAGAAGCATTAGCAAATGCAGCGAAAACAAAAAATGGACATATACTAGTTCCAAAGGTGGTACGCTAATGATAGAAAAGTTAAGAAATGATGTTGCACATGCAAAAGAAAATGTACAACAAGCAATTGATTTAGCACATAAAATTCAACCTAAGATTAACGCGGTGGTTACATTTGTGGATCCAAGTGAACAATTAGCTCATTTAGATGAAGTGAAAAATGGTTTGATGGCAGGAGTACCCATTGCATTAAAAGACAATGTAAATACAAAAGGAATTCGTACAACAGCATCGAGCAAAATTTTAGATAATTATGTTCCTGTTTACAATGCACACATTGTTGATCTACTAAAGAAACAAGGTGCGATCTATATTGCAAAGGCATCCATGGATGAACTAGCAATGGGTGGTTCAAATTTAACTGCTTATACTGGCCCTGTAGCAAACCCTTGGGATACAACTCGTATGTCAGGAGGTAGTTCAGGAGGAAGTGCAGCACTTGTAGCTAGTGGTGTTGTTCCTTTTGCGATTGGCTCAGATACCGGTGACTCAGTAAGAAAACCAGCAGCATTTTGTGGCGTTGTAGGTGTAAAACCAACATATGGTCGCATATCTCGTTATGGAATTATCCCTTATGCATCAAGTTTAGATCATGTAGGCTATTTTACACGTAATGTAAAGGATGCATGCATTGGACTTGAGGTCTTAGCTGGAAGAGATGATCGTGATATGACATCTTCTAATAAAGAAGTACCTGCTTTCTCTTCTTTATTAAATGCCTCTTTAAAAGGAAAGAAAATTGGAATTATTAAGAATGTAACGGATGCGATTAAAAATGAAGCAACTTCAAAAGCATTTAATGAATTAATTACAAAGATGAAAAATGAAGGTGCAGAAATACAAGAAATTGAATTTGATAATGCCTTACTACGTGCAATTCTTCCTACTTATTATATGATTGCGAATTGCGAAGCAACTGCAAATCACTCGAATTTAGATGGAATCCGCTTTGGTGAACAAGAAATGGGTGATAGTACAGAAGAAGTTATGATTAACTCTCGTACAAAAGGATTTGGACTTCAAGTCAGAAAACGATTTATTACAGGAAGCTATGGTTTATTTGTAGAGAACCAAGAAAAATTATTTAGAAAAGCACAACGAGTACGTCGATTAATTGTAGAAGCAATGCAAAAAGCATTACAGGATGTTGATTGTTTAATTGCACCTGCAAGTTCTACAATTGCACCTAAAATCAAAGGTGAGAAAATTGATGAACTAATGGATGAATATTTAGTTGCAGAAAACTTTATGGTCATGGGTAACTTTTCTGGATATCCAAGCATGACACTTCCAATGGGATTTGATCAAGGATGTCCTTTGGGTGTTAATATCACATGCAAAGCATTTGATGAAGAAACAATGTTTAATCTTGGAGCAGGAATTGAAAACTGCACAGGATTACATGATTTAGTAGCGGAGGTAGAATAACATGGAATATGATGTAGTCATTGGAATAGAAATCCATTGTGAATTAAATACAAATTCTAAAATGTTTTCAAGTTCTCCTACAACATTTGGTAAACTTGCGAATAGTTGTGTAAATGAAATTGATCTTGCTCATCCAGGAACACTTCCTTGTGTAAATAAGGGAGCAGTTGAACAAGCGATTAAAGCATGTACTGCATTGCATTTGGAAATTGATCCTGTCGTTAAATTTGATCGTAAGAATTATTACTACTCTGATTTACCAAAAGGATTTCAAATTACTCAACAATTCTTTCCCATTGGGAAAGAGGGTCATATTGAAATAGAAACATCTCTAGGTAAAAAGAAAATTAGAATCAATCGTATCCATATGGAAGAAGATACAGCAAAACAATTCCATTTAACAGAAGGAACATTAATTGATTTTAATCGAGCTGGGACACCACTTATTGAAATTGTATCAGAACCTGATATGACAAATGGTGAAGAAGCTGCAGCCTATGTTGAAGCACTTCGTCAAACTTTATACTATTTGGGTGTATCTGATGTAAAGATGGAAGAAGGTTCAATGCGTTGTGATGTAAATATTTCATTAATGCCAAAAGGTTCAACTGTGTATGGTGTTAAGAATGAAATTAAGAATTTAAATTCAATTAGTAATGTACAAAAAGCAATTGATTATGAAATTGAGCGTCAAGCAAAGATATTGGATGAAGGTGGAATCATTGAACAAGCGACTCGTCGTTTTGATGAAGCAACTAAATCAACCATATTAATGCGATTAAAAGAAGGAAATGTAGATTATAAGTTCTTTCCAGAACCAAACATTGTTCCTATTCGATTAGAAGATGCATGGATCAAATCAATTCAAGCTAATCTACCAGAATTACCTGAACAAAGAAGAGCACGTTACCAAAGAGATTATCAATTAAGTGCATATGATATTAATGTTTTCTTAGCAAACAAAGAATTAGCGGAAATTTATGAAGAAGTCATGAAAACATGTAAAAACGCTAAATTAGCATGCAACTGGATGATTACTGATGTACTTGCTTGGTTAGGTAAAAATAATGTTCAAATCCCAGATTTAAAAATGAAACCAGAAGATTTAGCAACCATGGTCAATATGATTGAAAATGGTGATATTTCAGGGAAACAAGCTAAAGAAGTATTTGAAGATGTAATGCTTGGTAAAAATCCAAATCAAATTGTTGAAGAAAAAGGGTTAAAACAAGTAAGTGATACCTCAATGCTAGAGAGCTTAATTAACGAAGTTCTAGATGAGCAACCACAATCAATTGAAGACTATAGAAACGGTAAAGATCGTGCTGTAGGCTTCCTTGTGGGTCAAGTTATGAAGAAATCAAAAGGTCAAGCAAATCCAGCAATGACCAACAAAATGATAGTTGAAGAATTGAATAAACGCATAAAATAGTGGTAAAACTCTTCAATTTTATGTACAATATCCATGTTAGGAGTGAAGAAATGTCACAAAATAGAAAAAAAGTAAAAAACCAATCGAAGCGTAAATTAGATCGTACGAGCAAAATCATTTTAATTGGTGGGGCACTTATTGTCGTTCCATTCATTATTTTTGGATTTATTCTATTATCTGCTTCTTTCAATACGGGAAAACCAATCTTTGGAGATCGCTTTAAAGGTGATTTAGATCCAGCTATTACTAGTTCAAATATTTCGGAAATAGAATCGAAAGTAAAATCACAAAGCGGAGTTGAAAAAGTTAGTGTAGAATTATCTTCGGCAACACTTCGTGTTTATGTTGATATCACAGATTCAGCATCAAGCGCAGAAGCAACAAGTATTGCGGATGCAGTTTACAATGATGTAGTTAGTGTTTTACCAGAAGGAACTTATTTCAAACTTCAAGATGGTAAGAAAATGTATGATATTGAAGTTCATGTATACAATCTTGCAAAAGATCGTGATTCTGAGAACTTTGTTTATGTAATTAAAAATAAATCTTCAAATATGGAAACAGCACGTAGTCAAGTAGTCTCTGATCCATTGGATGCAGAACTTGCACAACAATTAAGAGATGATGTAGAAAATAGAAATAATCCTACACCAACTCCAAATGATGATGAAATGACAGTCGGTGGTGCTGATGATGGAACTGAAGCACAACCAGATGAAGGTAAAACAGAATAAAGGAGCATAGCTCCTTTTCTTTTAGGAGGATTCATGAATAAAAACGATAAATTTATAAGCACATGTATTGGATACAATACAGATGGGTTAGGAATTGTGAAGTACAATGGCATTGTATTCTTTGTCAAAAATATGTTGAGAGATGAAGAAGGTGAAATTGTAGTCACTTCGATGAAGAAAAATTATGGATTTGGAAAATGTGTTCAACTTTTAAAACCCTCAATTCATAGAGTAGAACCAATCTGTACAATTTATAAAAATTGTGGTGGTTGCCAACTCCAACATATGGATAGAGATGAACAACGTTATTTTAAGCATGAGAAAGTAAAAGACTGTTTTAAATCAATAGCACACAGTGAACCTCTCGTTCATGATGTACTTGATATGGAAAACCCTTATCGCTATCGCAACAAAGTACAAGTACCTGTTCAATTTGAAGAGAATCAACTTAAAATGGGATTTTATCGCAATCATACCCATGAGATTATTGAATTCGATGATTGTTTAGTTCAAACAGAGGAATCAAATCAAATTGTAAAGCGATTAAAAGAATTGATTGTAAAATACAATTGTGAAAAAATATTTAAACATGTTTTGATTAAACATGCCCATAAAACAAATGAAGTCATGGTTGTATTTGTAGTAAATAAGTATCCAGTTAATGGCATAGAAGAGTTAAAAAGAGAATTAATGAATGAATTTGAAAATATTCAAAGCATCATTGTAAATATTAATACTAGAAATGATAATGTAGTTTTATCAAATGAAGAAATAGCGTTAACATCCAAAACAATGATTCAAGAAAAACTCCATGATCTAAAGTTTAATATATCAAGTAAATCATTTTATCAAATTAATCCTGATCAAACTCAAGTTTTATATGATAAAGCAATTGAATATGCTCAAATTACAAATGAAGATACAGTTGTTGATCTATATTGTGGAACTGGAACAATTGGTATCATTGCATCCAAATATGCAAAAAAAGTAATTGGTATTGAAATTGTTGCGGAAGCAATTGAGGATGCAAAGAAGAATGCATTCATCAATGATGTGTCTAATGTTGAATTTATTTGTGCTGATGCAAAAGATGGTGCAATGAAATTATTAGAACGTAATGAAACAATTGATGTAGTCATAGTTGATCCACCAAGAAAAGGATGTGATCAAATTACATTAGAATCAATTGCAAAGATGAATCCAAAGAGAATTATCTATGTATCGTGTGATCCTTCAACATTAGCAAGAGATAGTGTGACTCTTAAAGAGTTAGGATATCAGATTCAAGAAGTACAACCTGTTGATATGTTTCCATTAACACATCATGTGGAAAATATAAGTGTGTACACGCGGTGATTGAAAAATATATTTATGAATATTCAGCAGGAGCTATCTTGTATACTAGAATTGAGGAAGAACTGTATTTTGTATTAGTTCAAGAATTAGATGGGCACATTGGATTTCCTAAAGGACATCTTGAAAAGGGTGAAACCGAAATTGGAGCTGCAAAAAGAGAAATCAAGGAAGAAACTGATATTGATGCAACTTTCGTTGAAGGGTTCATGGAGGATGTTGAGTATGAAAAAGAAATGCACATCATGAAACATGTAACTTACTTTCTTGCGACTTATGATAACCAAGAAGTCAGTGGTAAAGAAAACGAGATTATGAAGTTGTTTTTATTACCTTATAAACAAGCATTGAGTAAAGTGACTTATAATAATTCAAAAGAACTATTACAAAAAGCGATGGATTATATAGGAAAGAATAACACCAAGTAAAATAAAAAAAGAAGAGAACACTTACATAATGTAAGATTTCTCTTCTTTTTACGTGTTAACTATATCACAAAATCGCTGATTTTTCAAGAGTTGTAAGGGGTGGTGGGTGGTGGTATAACTAGTGGACACTGTAAGCAGAGGAGGATTTTATGGAACTTCAAAAACAAGATGAGTTAAAAAATTCAATTTCAGTCATTAATGAATATTTAATGATAAGAGGATTTGAACTAAGTGATGAAGAAGTTGAAGAATTATTCCAATATCAAAAATATGTGCTAGAGCGAGAAGAAGGTATCGAATTTGATGACCAGATGCTATTCAAGATTATTCAACCCTATACAAACTCTCCTTACTTAAGTTATGAAAATAAAATGGGTATTTTAAAGAGTGCAATTTATCTATATTACAAAATAAGAATGAGATTTGATTGGCATTTAGATGACTTAGATTTAATAGATATTTGTTATAAGTGTTATATTGAATCCTTTGGAATACTAGAAAAAGATTTAATTCAAACCATCATTGCAAAACTAAAGAAAGAAGGGTATTCAAATCGTGACAACATTGTTGAGTAAAGCGAGTAGTCAGTTATCAATTCTTGAAACATTGAATGTATGTAGAGAAAATCATTTGATAACATCCAATCGATATCAGGAATTATTAATAGAACTTAAACTACTTTCAAAAGAATTTGTGTTGAAATTTAATCACAAAAAAAGTTCAGCAATAAGTAAGAAAAATTACCAAAGAATATTAGATACAATTAGTTATCATGTTAATCATAGTATGATGGAAATATCAAAATTTAAAAGTGAGAGTATACGGACTTTTTATTCCCAGGGAAATTTAGAAATAGAAAAAGACATTCATGAAATCAAAGAAATTTATAAACAATTGGTTATATCAAGATTACGAGTAGAGAATGATCGATATAACAGTATAATTGATGAACAAATACCACGATTCTTAAAATCCTTAGATGAATACCGTGGAGAATTTAATCATTGTCATACAGATGAAGATTTAGATTATCCATTAATTGATGGAATTCCGCTAGATCATGATATGTATAAGGTAGATGGAACGGATTTGGTTTTATATTATCTAAATCGATTTAAAATTGAAAATGATTTTTGTAACCTATTTAAACTACGTATCTATGATTTAGTAAAGCAATATGAGGTATGCAAAGATATTGAAATCAATTTATTGAATATTAATCTGTGTGAGTTGTTTTTAATACAATATGTTGCTAATCGCATGATACAGAAAATCGATTTAGTATTAGAAGAGAATGAAGTTCAAAATATACGTTTATTAAGTCATCGATATAGGCAAAGAATTAATGAGGTGTATGAAGAAATGAAGATGCAATTTGGAAAAGATATCGTAGCTTATTTGGAGTTATTCAAAGAGAACATAATGAGACAGTTTGATTTGTTTTATAGAGATGAAATAGAACTTTTGGTATATAACAAAATTCTAGATGATAAATACTGTGTATATTTAACGGATACGAAAGATAGTGTTCATTTTGAATTGTTGTTTAATGCGATTCAAAGTATTAACACAACTAAAGGTAAAGTGGAATACATGCAAACAAAACAAATTGGATTATTTGATATTTTGGATTTATTTGATCATGAAATATTTTATGGTGATGAATTTTCGGCATATTTCTTGTCATGTACAAATCAACAATTAGCACTATTTGTAAAGATTGCATGTCCAGATGCAGGTAAGTTTAATATGAAAGTTGAATTTAATAAGAGTTTCTATGATGATTTTAATTTGTCGGTAGCTTGGCAAATGTATTTAGCAAAAACCCTTCAATCAATTCATGAGAGTGATCGAATGGAAATTGAAGAGTTGGTAAGAAAAATTAGAATTGTCATGAATTAATGAAATTATGGAAAAGAGTTTTTAATGAAATGTGGAATCCCTTCATGGTAAAATGATGATAAATAAAAAGTAGGTGGAATAATGAAGAAAATCAGATTGTATGGATGTCCTAAAGAAATGGTGGATACCTATAAAGAATTGTCAAAAATAACAGGTGTGGAAGTATCTTCTTTATGTGATTGTGATTTAGATAAAACATTAGAAGAAGCATTTGTGATTGATTCAACATTTGAAGAAAATAAAGTATTTGATGAAATGTTCATGATGATGCAAGGTTTTACTACAGAAGACATGCTTGAATTTCTAAATAAGTTAAAAGAGTTAGAAGTTCCTTATGGTGGAATTAAAATCATGCAGACAGAGCATAACAAAACATGGAGACTCCATGATTTGTTTGAAGAAGTAAAAAAAGAACATGAATTATTTCAAAAGAGTGAGGTTTTAAAACAAGTAATTATATCGACTAGTAAGGTTGATTTACATTCATTAGATGAAAAGAAGCAAACTGTATTTAAGGAACAAATCATGAAATCTTATATGATACTTCAATCGCCTGAAAGAACATTGGAGCAGGTTGAGGAGAATATTCATGCTTGTTTAAGTTTATTAAAAGAAATTCAATAGATTCACTATTTTGTAGTCTAGTTCCTAGTTGTGAAATAGTGTATACTTATTAACAAGTACATAGGGGGTAAAAATATGAATGAGAAAAGAAAAATAGTACTCGTAGGAACAGGTTCTGTTGGTATGAGTATGGCGTATAGTTTTATGACAACGGGTGGATTGGATGAACTCGTATTAATCGATGTCAACAAAGAAAAAGCAATTGGTGAGGCAATGGATTTACAACATGGCTTACCATATGCTCGTCACAATATGGTGATTAAAGCTGGTGAGTATTCAGATTGTAAAGGTGCACAAATTGTAGTTATTACAGCGGGTGTAACACAACGTCCTGATGAAACAAGATTAGATTTGACAGCACGTGATACAGTGATATTGAAAGATGTAACTGAAAATGTGATGAAGAGTGGTTTTGATGGTATCATTGTCGTTGCGAGTAATCCTGTTGATGGTATGGCTTATGTTGCTCAAAAAGTAAGTGGCTTACCAAGTCATCGTGTTATTGGTACAGGTACTTTATTAGATACTGCAAGACTTAGATTTATGATGAGTGAATATTTAACGGTATCTACAAGTAATATTCACGCTTATATTATGGGTGAGCATGGTGATACAAGTTTTGTGCCTTGGAATAATGCCTATATTGGTTGTAAGCCACTTCTTGAATTGCTCGATGAAAAGAAGAGAGATTTAAGTGATCTTCATGATATTTATACGCAGGTTCAACAAGCAGGGTATGAAATTGTAAAACGTAAGCACTCGACCTACTATGGAATAGGGTTATCACTCAACCGCTTAGTTCAAGCTATTTTAAATGATGACAACATTATCTTAACTGTATCAGCTTATCAAAATGGTGAGTATGGTCATGAAGGATTATACATTGGAGTACCGGCAGTCATTAATCGTGAAGGTGTTCGAGAGATTATTAAAATTGATTTAAATGAAGTTGATCAAGCAAAGTTTGATAAGAGTTGTGAAACATTAAAAGAGATCAATCAAAATGCAATTGATCCTCTCCTAAAATAAAAATAAGGAAATTCCTTATTTTTTTTCGTTTAGTTTTATTCTTCCGCCAGCATGTGTTGTCGCAATTGCCCCAAACTTGGAAGCAATTTCTAAGCATTCTTGTGTTGATAAGTTATCTAATAAACTCGCTATGAATGCACCCACAAAGCTATCGCCAGAACCTGTTGTATCAATTGGTTCAACCTCAACACTTGGGGTAGATAAACTATTCTTTTCTAAATATGTAAGTGATCCTTGCGCTCCACAAGTTTTAATAATAATTCTCAAGTTTGTATTTAGAATTTCAGTGATATGACCAAGATGTAAACGATTCACTAATATATCGATCTCAGATTCATTTCCTTTTATAATGGATGATAACTCAATACATTCTTTTAGTAGGTTAATTTCGATTTGATCTACAAGTGACCCTAAGTCAAAAAAGATATGTTTTCCTTGATGAATCATTCGCATTAGAAATGGAACGATTTTTTGTGATTCATCTTTGTAGGTTAAAAAGATACCAGATAAATAAATCCATTCGATTTGATCGATAACAGTAAGAGGAATTTTATCTTCGTTGAATTGTCCTTCAATTCCATTGTAGGTAAGAAAAGTTCTTTCTTTTGAACTATCAATCAAGATGGTACAAGTTCCAGTTTGTCCCTCAACTTCATAGATGCAGCTACAATCAAAACCTTCTTCGATTAAATCAGCTTTATATTGTGAAAAGATAGAATGACCTAAAGCGGAATAAAGAATGGGTTCTTTGCCCAAACGTTTTAAAACGGTTGCGACGTTTAAACATGAACCACCTAGCATTACTTTTTTTGATTTAATTAAAATATCATCACCAGCTTTGGGTAAGTGGTCACATTCTAATATTTCATCAATGCAACATCCACCTAATAAGAGTACTTTTTGTTTCATTGTTAATCCTACTTTCTTCAATTATTATAACGAAAAATAAGGAAATTTGTTATAGAAGTATGATAAAATAGAATAAATTAGTGAGGACTTACAATGGATAAAGAATTAGAAATATGGAGTGAACAAGTAAATAATGTCCATTTACCACGTTGGGAAGAGCTTCCTGATATGGACTTATATAAAGATCAAGTAATTACTTTGATTGAAAAGTATGTAGGCACTTTAATAGAAGATGAAAAAATTTTGACACCATCAATGATAAATAATTATGTGAAGTGGAAAATGATACCTGCACCAAATCGTAAAAAACAATATAATCGTGTTCATTTTGGTTATTTGATTGCGATTACCATTCTTAAACAAGTGATGACAATTAAAGAGGTAAAGGATGGTATTCTTTTCCAAGCAAATTTATCGGGGACACATGAAGCATACAACTTTTTTTGTGAAGAACAAGAAAAGGCATTGAAACAGGCAATGGCGATGATCAATGCCAAGATAAAAAATGATACACGGGTAACAGTTATCCAAGAAGATGAAATAGCACTTAAGATGGCGGCACTTGCTTTTGCGAATAAAATTGTTGCGTCGAAGAAAGTAAAACTTCAACAAGAAAGTTTTCGAGGAGAATTATGAATAGAGTATTTGTGATTGGCGGAGCCAATGTTGATATTTGCGGGGCTAGCTTTAAACCTTTGCAGATGTTTGATTCAAATCCAGGAATAATCACAACTTCCTTTGGTGGAGTTGGTCGAAATATTGCAGAGAATTTATCACGACTGGGTAAAGAGGTTTATTTTGTTACAATCTTTGCAGATGATTTGTATGGAATACAATTGAAGAAGTATTGTGAAGATGTGGGGATGAATTGTTCGTTATCTAAAGTAATTCATGATGCAAGATCTTCGATTTATCTTGCGATATTGGATGAGAAGCATGATATGCACTTAGCAATGAGTGATATGGATATTCTAAATCATATGGATGAAATCATGTTGGCGGATATCTTGAGTAAGATAGAAGAAGATGATTTATTGGTTATTGATACAAATTTGAAGAAGGATTTAATTGATTATATTACATCAAATACGCGTGCTAAGATTGCGATTGATCCAATCTCTACCGCAAAGGCAGATAAAGTAAAGGGGATATTGAATCGTTTTTCAATCTTTAAACCAAATAAATATGAATCAGAGATTTTTACAAATATAAAAATTGAAGATGAAGCATCAGCGATTAGAACACTAGAAAATTACATAGAGCAAGGTGTTGAAGAGCCTATTATTAGTCTGGGTGAACAAGGTGTTCTTGCGGGAAACAAGGATCATAAAATTTGGGTTAAACATAAAATGGTGGAAGTTGCGAATGCGACAGGTGGAGGAGATGCTTTTTTGGCATCGTATATCTATGCTAGAATGAATGGGAAATCCATTGATGATGCCGTTGAGTTTGCGATAGCAGCAGCAGTATGTACAATTACATGCATTCATACTGTGAATCCTGAATTATGTGTTAAACTAATAGAAGAAACAATTAAAACATTAGAAATTGAGAGGAAAATATTATGATGATTAGAGTAAACCCAGAAGTACAAAAAGCATTAGATAACAATCAACCCGTTGTTGCATTAGAATCTACAATTATATCTCACGGAATGCCTTATCCACAAAATGTGAAAACAGCATTAGAAGTAGAAGCAATTATTCGTGAAAAAGGTGCAGTGCCTGCAACGATTGGGATTATAGATGGTGTTGGTGTTGTTGGTATGACACCAGAGGAAATTGAAGAGTTTGGAAAACGCGAAGGAATCATTAAAGTTTCTCGCCGTGATTTACCAGTTATTATGTCAAAGAAATTATGGGGTGCAACAACAGTAGCAACAACTATGATTTTTGCGGCAAAAGCAGGCATTGAAGTATTTGTAACTGGAGGTGTTGGTGGTGTTCATCGTGGAGCACAAGAAACATTTGATATCTCAGCTGACTTACAAGAATTAGCACATACAAATGTAACTGTTATTTGTGCTGGAGCAAAAGCAATTTTAGATTTACCACTTACACTTGAATACCTTGAAACATTTGGAGTTCCAGTGTTAGGATATAAGACAAAAGAATTGGCTGCATTCTATACAAGAACATCAGGTTTAATGGTGGACTATGAAATGGATAGCGAAAAAGAAATCGCTGAAGCAATTTTAGCAAAACGCGAAATGGGACTTGATGGAGGCGTACTTGTAACAAATCCAATTCCTGAGGAATATGCAATGAACAAAGATGAAATGGATGTTGCGATTAATTCAGCAATTAAAGAAATGGATGCTCAAGGTGTTCATGGAAAAGATTCAACACCTTTCTTACTTGCAAAAATTAAAGAATTAACTGGTGGTAAGAGTTTAGATTCAAATATTCAACTTGTGTTTAATAATGCACGTGTTGGAACGGAAATTGCAAAAGAACTTTGTCAATTAAGAGGTGAATAATATGTATGATGTTTGTGTTCAGTTATTACATGATAGAGGGGTAGAACTTGAAGACATTGCAGAATGCGCTAAATTATTACAAAAGGATTACTACCCAGATTTAACACTAGAAGAAGTATTGGATGGAGTAAAACAAGTTATTTCAAAACGTGAAGTACAACATGCTATTGTTACGGGTATTAATTTAGATATGATGGCTGAAGAGGGAAAACTTGCTACAAAGGAATTGGAAACAATTTTAATGCAAGATTATTCACTTTATGGTGTCGATGAAGTATTAGCGTATGGAATATGTAATATCTATGGTTCAATTGCTTTAACAAATTATGGATATATTGATAGAGTGAAACCAGGAATTATTGCGAAATTGAATAATCATGAAGGTCCACAATGCAATACGTTCTTGGATGATATTGTTGGAGCTATTGCAGCTAGTGCTGCTAGTAAAATTGCGCATGGTAAGGAAAAAGGGGATAGTAGTGAAAAATAGAAAGATGATTACAACAGTATTAACCAAAAAGGACTTGATGAAGAATTTTATCGAACTTGGAGTAAAACCAGGGATGATATTGGAGGTTCATGCATCATTGTCTAGTTTTGGTTATGTAATTGGAGGAGCACAAACAGTAGTTGATGCGCTCATTGATGTCGTTGGTTATAGTGGAACTATTCTTATGCCGATGCATTGTAGTAACAACACAGAGCCCACATTTTGGGTCAATCCACCTGTTGAAATGGGTCTTGCTGAAACAATAAGAGAAAATACCCCAGCTTTTCATAAGAAAGAATCGGAAAGTGTTTGTATGGGAGACATTGCGGAGAATTTAAGAAGACGTGATGGTGCAGTCATATCTAATCATCCCAACAGTGCCTATGTAGCTTGGGGAAAATATGCGAAGTTATTGTGTAATCGTCACTCGCTTCATTTTTCATTATCAGAAGAATCACCAACTGCTAGATTATATGAGTTAAAAGGATATGTTTTACTACTTGGTGTTGGGTTTGATAATTGCACAGCACTGCATTTAGCGGAATATCGATCTGATTGTAGACCGATTTTACTTCAAGGTGCTGCAGTAGAAATTGAAGGAAGAAGAGTTTGGAAGAAATATTTGGATATTGACGTCAATAGTGATGAATTTGTTTTGGTTGAATTAGAACTAAAAGAAAAAGGTGCTATTCGCGATATGAAGATAGGTAATTCAGATGTAAAACTATTTAGAGCAGATGTAGCAATTGATGAAATGGTACGTTGCTTTGAAGCGAGAAGTAAATACGAAATCTATAGATAAAAAAGTGAAGCTTATTTCCAGTTATGGAGTAAATAAGCTTCACTTATTAATTTGCAAATCATTTCAAATTCAACTGCATCCCTTTCACTAAATCGGTTGAGTGAAGGAGAATCGATATCAAGAAGTCCTACAACATCATCATTTACAAGGATTGGAATGACAAGCTCACTCTCTGAGGCACTATCACATGCAATATGACCTTTGAATTCATGAACGTTTTTAATAATTTGAATTGTCTTTGTGGATGCGGCTTTACCACACACACCACGATCTAACGAAATATGTGTACAAGCTACTTTGCCTTGAAAGGGTCCAAGTACCAATTCGTTATTTGTTAGAAAATAGAATCCAACCCAATTGATGTTGTCGAGGGATTCATTGATGCAAGCGGTAAGATTTGCGAGTGCTGCAATTTTATCTGTTTCTTCAAGTAGTGCTTCAACTTGACTGTTTAATAATGGATAATCAATCATAAGGTCTCCTTTTTTTCTATTGTATTGTATCACACATGTATCGATGTTATAATAAAGACCGTGAACAGGGGTGCACATTGTGCTGAGAGTTAACCCTTATCACCTGATCTAGTTAATACTAGCGTAGGGAGTTCTTAGTTTTTATCCTTACGCCTTTGAACAAATCGGAGGTGTTTTTTTATGAAAATTAACGTGAAAGATCTTAGTTACATGGCTTTGTATGTGGCATTGGCAGTGGTGTTGGATTATGTTAGTAAGTTTATTCCAATCTTGCAAATGCCAAGTGGGGGAAGTATTACATTGGGACTTCTTCCTGTATTTATGGCTTCTTATCATTTAGGATGGAAAAAAGGATTTAGTGTGGGACTATTGTGGTGGTTAGTGACTTCAATGATGGGATTGAATGAATGGTATTTAAATCCGATTCAATATTCATTGGATTACATTATTCCTTCAGCTATCTGTGGTATGGCAAGTGCTTTCCCTAAAATGGGGAAAATCTCTAATCTATATATAGGGATGGCAATAACGATGTTTGTGCGATTTGCAGGTCAAGTTGTCTCTGGTGTTTATTATTGGCCAGCAAATGAAGTTGCGGGTAGTGCGGGAGCTTGGATTTATTCTATGGGGTATAATTTTGGGTTCAATTTTGTAACACTAATTATTGCGGCAATTTTAGTACCACTAATTATTCATCGTCTAAGTACAACAAAGCGTTTTGAATTTGTAGGTTTAAAATAAAATAGGTAGATAAGAATAAGGTACAACTCAACCTTATTTTTATTTTAAAGACTAAAGGAAAGGATATTTGTGTTATAATAAACAAGGTTTTATTTGGACAATATGATTTTGAAAGGAGAATAGTACATGTTACCTACTATCGGGTCAATGGTATATATTCAAAGTTTCAAACATGATGGGTCCTTGCATCGCACATGGGCTAAGGGGTTCGTGATAGAAGCGAATGAATCACAAATTGTTGCGGTTACTAACAAAACATGGGTAACAGAAGCTGATGGACGCAAATGGTTTACAAGAGAACCGGCTATCTGTTTCTTTTATCCAGATAAATGGTTTAATATTATAACAATGATTCGAAAGACAGGAATTTATTATTATTGTAATTTAGCTTCACCTAGTTTATATGATGGAGAAGCAATTAAAAACATTGACTATGATTTAGATATAAAATTATATCCAAATGGTTTGTTTGAAATCTTGGATGAAGATGAATATGAAGATCATGGGAAAAAGATGAATTATTCAAATGATATTAAAATGATTGTTGAAGGACAAATGCAAGATTTAATTCGCAGAATAAAAGAGATGGAAGATCCCTTTAATGATGAAACAATTAATCGGTATTACAAACTGTATCAAAAGATGCAAAAACAATAGCACAAAGATTTGTGCTTTTTGTTTGTCAAAATCAAGAAGAGAAAAGAAAAAATGAAGGTGAAAACGACTATAAATAAGGGGTTTTTACAACGAAGTAAAAAAATAATAAAAAAGTTTAAAAAAAGTTCAAAAAGTTGTTGACAGTAAAGGAGTCGTTTGATATTATAGTTAAGCACCTCACCGGTGCAACAAACCGCTAAACACGAAGGTGTTAGCGAACGATCTTTGAAAACTGAATAGGAAATTAAACAACGAACGTCAATTAAAAAGGAAACAAAAAGGATAAAACTGACAAAGAAGTCAGTGTCATAAATGAGCAATTCAAACGGAGAGTTTGATCCTGGCTCAGGATGAACGCTGGCGGCGTGCCTAATACATGCAAGTCGAACGAACGGAAGAGAGCTTGCTCTTGGAAGTTAGTGGCGAACGGGTGAGTAATACATAACCAACCTACCTATAAGGACTGGGATAACGTTTGGAAACGGACGCTAAAACCGGATAGGTCATTGGAAGGCATCTTCTGATGATTAAAGGTGAGAAACACAAATAGATGGGGTTATGTCGCATTAGTTAGTTGGTGAGGTAATGGCTCACCAAGACGATGATGCGTAGCCGGCCTGAGAGGGTGAACGGCCACATTGGGACTGAGACACGGCCCAAACTCCTACGGGAGGCAGCAGTAGGGAATTTTCGGCAATGGGCGAAAGCCTGACCGAGCAACGCCGCGTGAGTGAAGACGGCCTTCGGGTTGTAAAGCTCTGTTGTAAAGGAAGAACGGCCTGGATAGGATCTAGGAGTGACGGTACTTTACCAGAAAGCCACGGCTAACTACGTGCCAGCAGCCGCGGTAATACGTAGGTGGCAAGCGTTATCCGGAATTATTGGGCGTAAAGGGTGCGTAGGCGGTTGATTAAGTTTTAGGTGAAAGCGTGGGGCTCAACCCCATATAGCCTAAGAAACTGGTCGACTAGAGTACAGGAGAGGGCAATGGAATTCCATGTGTAGCGGTAAAATGCGTAGATATATGGAGGAACACCAGTGGCGAAGGCGGTTGCCTGGCCTGTAACTGACGCTGAAGCACGAAAGCGTGGGGAGCAAATAGGATTAGATACCCTAGTAGTCCACGCCGTAAACGATGAATACTAAGTGTTGGGGAAACTCAGTGCTGCAGTTAACGCAATAAGTATTCCGCCTGGGGAGTATGCACGCAAGTGTGAAACTCAAAGGAATTGACGGGGGCCCGCACAAGCGGTGGAGTATGTGGTTTAATTCGACGCAACGCGAAGAACCTTACCAGGTCTTGACATACCGGACAAGCCTATAGAGATATAGGGGAGGATGAAGGATACAGGTGGTGCATGGTTGTCGTCAGCTCGTGTCGTGAGATGTTGGGTTAAGTCCCGCAACGAGCGCAACCCTTGTCTTCAGTTACCATCATTAAGTTGGGGACTCTGGAGAGACTGCCGGTGATAAACCGGAGGAAGGTGGGGATGACGTCAAATCATCATGCCCTTTATGACCTGGGCTACACACGTACTACAATGGCAACTACAGCGTGAAGCCAGCTAGTGATAGCGAGCAAAACACACAAAGGTTGTCTCAGTTCGGATTGAAGTCTGCAATTCGACTTCATGAAGTCGGAATCGCTAGTAATCGCGGATCAGCATGCCGCGGTGAATACGTTCTCGGGCCTTGTACACACCGCCCGTCAAACCATGAGAGTTGGTAATACCCGAAGCCGGTGGCCTAACCTGTAAAGGAGGGAGCCGTCGAAGGTAGGACTGATGATTGGGGTTAAGTCGTAACAAGGTATCCCTACGGGAACGTGGGGATGGATCACCTCCTTTCTAAGGAGAAAGAAGTACAGTAATTGAGTTAAGCGTTTATTTCCTATTTAGTTTTGAGAGATCGGTGATTTCTCAGAAGTTCTTTGAAAACTGAATAACAGAGAAAGACAGATATTAAGGTCTTTCCGAAAAGTTGAAAAACTAGATTTCAAAAATCAGAACAGCAATGAAATGATTTTAGGAAAAACATAGTAAAAACAGTTCAATCTAAAAAAAGAAGTCCACGAGAAGAAATCTCAGTCTTGTGGCGAAGTGATTAAATGAAAAAGGGCGTACGGTGAATGCCTTGGCATAATGAGCAGAAGAAGGACGCAGCGAACGGCGAAACGCCTCGGGGAGTGGTAAGCACACAGAGATCCGGGGGTATCCGAATGGGGGAACCCAGCACTGGTAATGCAGTGTTATCCACAAGTGAATACATAGCTTGTGAGAAGAGAACGCAGGGAATTGAAACATCTTAGTACCTGTAGGAGAAGAAAATAAAAATGATTCCCTAAGTAGTGGCGAGCGAAAGGGGAAGAGCCCAAACCAGTCTAAGGACTGGGGTTGTAGGACCACAACGTGGTACTCAAACGGTTAGTCGAACGGCATTGAAAGGTCGGTCAAAGAAGGTGCAAACCCTGTAGACGAAAATCGAATGAGACCTAGTGGAATCCTGAGTACGGCGAGGCACGTGAAACCTTGTCGGAATTAGCCGGGACCATCCGGTAAGGCTAAATACTCCATTATGACCGATAGTGAACCAGTACCGTGAGGGAAAGGTGAAAAGAACCGCGGGAGCGGAGTGAAATAGAACCTGAAACCGTATGCTTACAAGAAGTCAGAGCCCGTTAATGGGTGATGGCGTGCCTTTTGTAGAATGAACCGGCGAGTTACCAATACGTGCGAGGTTAAGTTGAAGAAACGGAGCCGAAGCGAAAGCGAGTCTGAATAGGGCGACATAGTACGTGATGGTAGACCCGAAGCCGTGTGATCTAGCCATGATCAGGTTGAAGGTTGGGTGATACCAACTGGAGGACCGAACCGACCACCGTTGAAAAGTTGGCGGATGAATTGTGGCTAGCGGAGAAATTCCAATCGAACACGGCGATAGCTGGTTCTCCCCGAAATAGCTTTAGGGCTAGCGTCGAGGTAAGCAACCTGGAGGTAGAGCACTGAAATCATGATGGCCCCATCTAGGGGTACTGAATGGTATCAAACTCCGAATGCCAGAATTGTATACTCGGCAGTCAGACTGTGGGTGATAAGGTCCATGGTCAAAAGGGAAACAGCCCAGATCATCAGTTAAGGTCCCAAAATTTCTGCTAAGTGGAAAAGGATGTGGGGATGCACAGACAACTAGGAGGTTGGCTCAGAAGCAGCCATCCTTTAAAGAGTGCGTAACAGCTCACTAGTCGAGTGACCCTGCGCCGAAAATGTACCGGGGCTAAGCAGAATACCGAAACTATGGCAATGTCGTAAGATATTGGGTAGGGGAGCGTTCCAATCAGCGTTGAAGCCATACCGTAAGGAGTGGTGGAGCGTTTGGAAGTGAGAATGCCGGTGTGAGTAGCGAGATGTAGGTGAGAATCCTACACACCGATTGACTAAGGTTTCCAGGGGAAGGTTCGTCCTCCCTGGGTAAGTCGGGACCTAAGGCGAGGCTGACAAGCGTAGTCGATGGACAACGGGTTGATATTCCCGTACCCGCACTTGAGTGAAGGAATGACAAAGAAGGTTAGCAATACCCCTTAATGGATTGGGGATTAAGCGAAGTAGGAGACATGTAGGCAAATCCGCATGTCAATCCAAAAGCGTGACGACGAGTGAACGGGCGACCAAGTAGCGAAGTTTGTGATACCAGCTTTCAAGAAAAGTTTCTAGCGTTAATCAAGATGCGGCCCGTACCAAAACCGACACAGGTGGTCAAGGCGAGAAGCCTAAGGTGAGCGAGAGAACTGTTGCCAAGGAACTCGGCAAAATTGCCCCGTACGTTCGCAAGAAGGGGCGCTCTTGTAAAAGAGAGCCGCAGTGAAGAGGCCCAAGCAACTGTTTAACTAAAACACAGCTCTCTGCAAAGTCGCAAGACGAAGTATAGGGGGTGACGCCTGCCCGGTGCTGGAAGGTTAAGAGGATGAGTTAGTCGCAAGGCGAAGCTTTGAATTGAAGCCCCAGTGAACGGCGGCCGTAACTATAACGGTCCTAAGGTAGCGAAATTCCTTGTCAGGTAAGTTCTGACCCGCACGAAAGGCGTAATGATTTGGGCGCTGTCTCGGCAGCAGACTCGGTGAAATCTTAGTACCTGTGAAAATGCAGGTTACCCGCAACTAGACGGAAAGACCCCATGGAGCTTTACTGTAGCTTGATATTGAGTTTTGATTAACTATGTACAGAATAGGTGGGAGGCTAAGAAGTTGGGACGCTAGTTTCAATGGAGCCATCGTTGGGATACCACTCTTAGTTACTTGAAATTCTAACTTATGGCCCTGATCGGGTCAAAGGACAGTGTCAGGTGGGCAGTTTGACTGGGGCGGTCGCCTCCTAAAGAGTAACGGAGGCGCCCAAAGGTACCCTCAGATTGGTTGGAAATCAATCGTTGAGTGCAAATGCAGAAGGGTGCTTGACTGCGAGACTTACAAGTCGAGCAGGGACGAAAGTCGGGATTAGTGATCCGGCGGTGCAGTATGGAATGGCCGTCGCTTAACGGATAAAAGCTACCCTGGGGATAACAGGCTGATCTCGCCCAAGAGTTCACATCGACGGCGAGGTTTGGCACCTCGATGTCGGCTCATCGCATCCTGGAGCTGAATTCGGTTCCAAGGGTTGGGCTGTCCGCCCATTAAAGCGGTACGCGAGCTGGGTTCAGAACGTCGTGAGACAGTTCGGTCCCTATCTGTTGTGGGCGTAGGAAATTTGAGGAACGCTGTCCCTAGTACGAGAGGACCGGGATGGACGTACCGATGGTGTACCAGTTGTCACGCCAGTGGCATGGCTGGGTAGCTAAGTACGGACTGGATAAACGCTGAAGGCATCTAAGCGTGAAACCAATTCCAAGATGAGATTTCCCATTTCCTTGAGAAAGTAAGACCCCTTGAAGACGACGAGGTTGATAGGTCAGAGATGGAAGTACAGTGATGTATGGAGTTGACTGATACTAATAGGTCGAGGATTTAATCACGTCAAGAGTAAAACAAACACAACAACAATTCGGAAAGATACAAAAAATGTCTTAAACTGTTATTTAGTTTTGAGAGAATTTCTCTCACAAATCTGGTAATGATGGCGAAATGGTCACACCTGTTCCCATACCGAACACAGAAGTTAAGCATTTCAGCGGCGATTATAGCTATGCACGCCATAGTGAAACTAGCTCGTTGCCAGGTAACCTTGGATATCCCTTGCGGATATCCTTTTTTCTTGCGTTTTT
>NZ_FUWY01000011.1 GCF_900167375.1 Anaerorhabdus furcosa | reverse complement strand
GGATAAATCATGAAAATTGTTAAAAAGATTGCACAAATCATTGTAAAAGAAGGTTACAAGTGTGCAGAAGAGAAATCAAAGTATAGAGCATATGAGCCAAGACCAATAAAGAAAAAATAAAGGAGAAAATATCAAATGAAGAAATTACTAAAAATGCTATTATGTATGTTATGTGCTATTAATGTGCTAAATGTGACAAGTGCTTTTGCTGAATCTGATAATGAACAAAATTACTCAGTAGAAGAAATAATTATTGATATGATTGTTGATAAGAATAATATTGATGAAATTGCTGAAGAATATGATATTCCTTTGGAAGTTCAACAATCAATAATTGACATGTATGAAAAAAATCCTAGCTCAATAGTGACAATCTCAAATATTGATAATAGGGGTAGCAGAGCTGCATCGGGTGCATGGGGACCAATAAGAAGTTATGGAAAGTATCAAATGAGAGATTGGATAGTATCTGGAACTGCATCTACAGGTTCTAAAAGAGTTAAAAGTGGTATCAACACTTCTAAGTTCGCTGATAAAATTGGGTTTGTAGTAGCGGGGTACTATTTAGATGCGATGTATCCATTTGCAACAATTGTACTTTCTGTACTAGATGCTTTTAATGTTGGAAATCAATATACTGCTGACGGTTCAGATAAATTAGATGTTTCTATTAAAATTACTACAAAAGAAAAATTTACATATGTAGTACTGGGAAATCAAAAGATGTTAGGAGCAAAAAGCTATTATACAGTTTTAAATGAAGGTGCTTGGACATTTTACTCAGAAAGTAAAGCTAAACATTATCAAAAAATTGTAACCTATAATAAAGTTTATACAACATCTACATATGCTTTTCCGGATGGTAGAGCATCAACTAGTTTTGGAAGTGGTGGATATATAGATGAACCACCAACTGTCAAAATGGGAGAAGCTATATTCTACTTGTATTAATTATATTTGATTATAAATTTGTATTTTAACTGTTTTTGTTACTTAATTACGCTGCCTATTTTACGGCTATGGAGATTTTATGAAGAATATTAAAAAAAATAAAATAGTTGCTTTTCTACTACTTATTGTTTTAGGAGTAGCAGTGATATCGCTATATTTTTCTAAATCAATAGATATATCATCAGATATTTCCAATTCGTCTAAAATCATAATAATTAAACGTAATTATGATTCACTAGGAAATGTAGAATTTCATTCTAAACAATTGAACAATGAAGAGATAAAATCGTTGCAAAAAAGTATCGGAAATAGCTACCTATTTTTTAGAAATATGTCATCAGGTTACTATGGACTTCCTTATTTACCTATAATTGAGTATGAGATAAATTTCATTAAAGATGAAAAAAATGACAAAACAATTCAGATTTTAGAGAATGGTGAAATTTCTAGTGGTACAATAACGTATTATTGTTTCGAAAGTAAGCAATTATATGAAAAGATAGATAAATTCTATGACAATCTAGATATGAATAGTAATTAGCTCTTGATGAAACTCATTAGCTAGATTAATGTTTGATATGATTTTGATATGAATCTATGTGTATAGGGTGGAATAGTTGAACTACACGGATTCTGTAACATCGTATGAACAATATAACATCTAGAGTGCAAATTTAGGTAATCCTTTCGAGGACGCCATTGAAATTTAAGTCCCTTAAACAGGGGCTTTTTTCATGCTTAAGTTAGAAATTATATGATTTTATTTTCTATACTTTGATTCAATTGTGTGAAATAGCCAATGTTTAAAGCCTTTTTTACACATCACCTTCCAAAATCTTGACACGTTTTCAAAATATTTGGGCTTTTTTGGGCATTTTGACGCAAATATAGAAAATTTACCAATTCTAAGCACATAAGAAAACTCCTCAATTAAGAAAGAGTTTGAGGAGTTAATTGAACATTATTGAGTACATTGAGTATTTCTTTCTTTTTACTTGGAAACAAGTGACCATAAACGTTCTCAACCATTTGTTTGGAGTGACTGGTAGATATTTAAGATATATTTCTTATGATTTGTAATAATCTATTTTAGATAAATTTATCTCATCTCTTTTTTACCAAACCGAGTTACTGCTATCATAAACATGAAGGTAAAGATTAAAATTGCACATGGCAGAAATGGAAATAATTCAAATGATCCATTAATGCTATCTGTAGTAAAATCATGTAAAGAACAGGAAACTAAATAACCACTATAACAATATGGGTAAACAATCCAAAGTGACGTATTTGCTGCCAAAATTCCAGGTATAACAAGTAATAGATTTAATCCGACAGATAGTAGGGGTTTTTCAAATAGAACTGTAATTGCCCACATTGATGCAACACAAGGTAACATGGTTAAAAATAATCCAGTACACCATTTCAGAAGATACATGAATGGTAGCGCTTCTATGATTCCTGAAGTATTAGTTACTATAAGTCCTGCGATTATAAACACAATTAGAAATACTAACATTTCCAAAAATAAGTAGAATAAAAGCACACAAAACTTTGCGGCAGAAAGTGCGTAACGGCTTACTGGTAAAGCTAGCATTTTTAATATTCCGTTATTTTGTGTTTCATGTCCAGCAATCATGACACAAACTACAATCATACTAAGTGGTAGTAAGTAATAAGCGTAAACTAAAGCACTTTGTATAAACATTGCTGCCCAGGTATTTGTATATTCAGAGGTAAAATAAGCTTGCAAATTAGCTATACCAGATGTGATTACCAGTAGCGGGGCAACGAAAATCAAAAGCAAAATTTTTCCTCGCTTAACTTTCATAAACTCAATTTTAATTAGTTCCAAAAAATTCATTTTCATACACCTCCTTACTCATAACGAATATTTTTAGTTGTCCATAATCCTGCGAAAAAGAATAGAGTTGTTTCAATTAGAGCTATAAGTGAAACAGTTAAATTTGGTTGTGCACTCATAGCTATAGCAGGCTTTAGCATCACAATAAAGGGATGTATCATAAATAATGTTATATTAGAGTTTGCTAATGCCATACCACTTAAAAATCCCGCTACTCCGATTCCAAGCGGAATCCACATATTTTCAAAACGAGATGATACAAAAAGCATAAAGGATAATACAGGCATTGTAGTAACGAAAGAATACCCTGTAAATTTTATTAATGTGCTGATTTCAAATGTACCTTGTGGTAAATCGGTAATGCCTATTTGTGTAAGAGCTAAATTTTGAAAGCAGATTGCTACAAAAAGTAAAAATGTTATAATTACGAATTTACATAAATATATGGATGATACCTTTATAGGTAACATATACATTTTTTTTACAGCACTTCCTTTAAATTCCATGTTATAAATCATACATGTTGCTACAATGATTCCAAACATATTCAAAACCATAATCATTCCGTATAGCTGTGTTAGAAGAACATCCATAGGGGATAAGGGTAAGCTTAATAGCGTATCTTTTCTAATGATAAAGTTAATAAAAACGTATGCTGCGCCTAAAATACCTATTAAAATCATTAAAGATAAAATTCCTGTACGCTTTTCTTTGCGAAACTCAATTGCAAGTGTTTTCATAGTTTTGCTCTCTGTTTTCTACTTTTGTTATCTTTTCCTATCATTGATAAAAACATATCTTCCAAGTTATCAGTTGCAAAACCGACTTCTAATGCGGTTTGTCGTAATTCATCTAAACTACCCTCGAATAACAATCTACCATGATTTAGTATTCCGATATCATCAGCAATTAATTCAATTTCAGAAAGCATATGTGATGAAATTAAAACTGTGCAATCATAAATAGCGGGTAGTGATTTAATCAAATTTCTGATTTCATGTATACCGGATGGATCAAGTCCATTTGTTGGTTCATCCAAAATTAGAATTGGTGGTTTTCCCAATAATGCACCTGCAAGTCCTAAACGCTGTTTCATTCCTAAAGAATATTTTTTAGCAAGACGATTGCTAAATTCTGTAAGACCAACAAGCTCTAATGATTCATCAACAGCACTTTGAGGCAGTTCTAAAATACGACGAATAATATCGAGATTTTCTCTACCAGTTAAGTTTGGATAGAATGAAGGGGATTCGATAAACGAACCAACTTCTTTTAAAATCGAAATACGATCATTTGGGAAGGTCTTTCCATCAATAGAAAATTTACCATTAGTGGGTGCTGTCAATCCCAACAACATTTTCATTGTGGTAGATTTTCCCGCTCCATTTGGACCTAGAAAACCATAAATACTTCCCTTACGAATATGAAGAGAAATATCATTGACAGCAGTAAAATGTTTGTATTTTTTTGTTAATTCTTTTGTTGTAATCATATATTCCATAATAACAACTCCTTTCACTAACTACATGATATAATCTCAACCTTGCACTAACATTCTCTCTACCTTACATTAACCTTACATTTTCTCTTAGATACAAAAAAACATATTGCTATATGCTACAATGTTTAAAAGAAAAGTAGGTATTTGTATGGGAAATGAATATTTAAAAAATAAAATAATTATGCTTGTTGATGATGAACAGGATTTGTTAGATATGGTTGTGTCTATTTTAGAGGAGGATGGGTTTCATAATATCTATACGGCAAAGAGTGTTGAACAAGCAATTGTACTTGCTGAAAGCTGTCATCCTAATTTTGCAATACTTGATATTATGCTTCCTGATGGAAATGGATTTGATTTAATGAAAAAACTAAAGGGAAATAATGATTATCCTATTTTATTTCTTACTGCTCGAGGAGAAGATGATGATCGATTTAAAGGATTTGGTTTAGGAGCAGATGATTATGTGGTGAAACCTTTTTCACCAAAAGAGTTATTATTCCGCATTATGGCTATTTTACGAAGGAGTTATAAAGAGGAAAACCAACTTGTTCAATTACGGGATAGTCAAATTGATTTTGATAGAGCCGAGATTATTAAGAATAACGAACGTATCCCATTAACCGCAAAGGAACATGATATCTTGTCTGTTTTATATCGTAATGCAGGACGTATCGTCACAATGGATGTTTTGTGTGAAGCAGCTTGGGGAGATAATCCATTTAGCTATGAAAATTCTTTAATGGCACATATTCGGCGTATTAGAGAAAAAATAGAATTAAATCCATCGTGTCCTATCTCTCTAGTAACAGTTAAACGTTTGGGATATAAGTTAATTGTGGAGAGAACATAGCATGAAAAGTATACCTAAATTAATACGACGTTTTGTCGGTATAATGATGACTAGTATTATACTTCTCATTGTTATAAACATTATTTTTTACATTTCTATATTTTGGAAATATACAACACATGATTCAGCTTGGGATATTGCAGACAAAGCTGCTAAAAGTATTCACTTAACGGATAATGGCTATGCTTTATCTGATGAAATAGTAGGCGAACTAAAAAAACGGAATGTTTGGGGTATTCTTATAGATGATAATACACATGAAGTAATTTGGCATACAGAAAAGTTACCAAACAACATTCCAAAACAATATACATTATGGGATATTTCAGATTTATCACGTGGGTATGTAGAAGGGTATCCTACATTTACAGGAAAAACTGAAAACGGATTATTAGTATTGGGTTATCCAAAAGACAGTTATTGGAAACTGATACATGCAAGTTGGAATTATGATTTCATTGCAAATCTACCCAAATATGTATTTTTTGCATTATGTGTAAATATATTTTTGATGTTTATTATCTACGTTATTACTAATTCAAGGTTATTACGGTCAATTAAACCAATTACAAATGGAATAAAAGATTTATCAAGTGGTGAACCTGTTCATATTGAAGAAAAGGGCGTATTGTCTGAACTTGCAACAAATATTAATAAAACATCTAAAATATTACAAGATAAGACAGAAAAGTTGAATAAAAAAGAAACTGCCCGTGCTAATTGGATAGCTGGAGTTTCTCATGATATTCGTACACCTTTATCAATGATAATGGGCTATGCTAGCCAATTAGAAACTGCGCAGGGGATAACTGAAGAAGAGCGAAAAAAGGCATCTATAATTGTAAAGCAAAGTGATCGAATAAAGAGTTTAATTAATAATCTTAACCTCGCTTCTAAACTTGAGTATAATATGCAACCACTAATGATGAAACAAGAAAACATAGTTGCTATTATCCGCCAGGTTGTTGTTGATTTCATTAATATGGAAATAGATGAAAAATTTTCATTTAAGTGGGATACAGACGAAAATTTATTTGTGTGTGATATTATTCTAGATAAAGATTTATTAAAGCGTGCTGTGATTAATCTTATTCAGAACAGCATAAATCATAATGATAATGGATGCACTATTTATGTATCTGTTTATGAAGATAATAATGATTTTATTATTTGTGTTGAAGATAGTGGTATAGGTGTTTCTGAAGAACAAATAGTTAAACTTAATAAGACTCCTCATTACATGGTATGTGACAACAATACCACTGAGCAAAGACACGGGTTAGGGTTATTGATTGTGAAACAGGTAATAAGTAATCATAATGGAAAAGTTTTGATTGATCATAGTAAATATGGTGGCTTTAAAACTTTATTAATAATACCAAAATCAACATGTATAAATTCAAAATAGTTTTTATATTTTCTAATTATATGGAAATCAGAATTCTGGAATTACAGGAAGTGGTAATAATAATTTTACAAATCATGGAGCTAGTCAAGCTGGAACAAGTTATGATTCATTTAAAGCATTTAAAAAATGCTAATCCAGTAAAAACTCAAGGAAACCAGTGGAACCGTATTGTAGAACAAAACCAAGCTGGAAAATCAGTTTCAGTGTCCAGCAGATAAATAATACTAACAATCTAATTGAATTGACACCTAGCAGCATAATTAATTATCTGGATTTTATAGTTCTAAACCCGATTTCACTGGTGGGTTAACGGTGAGAGATTGGCTCGCAGGGCAGAGTTTTGAAGCTCAGTATAATTTTGGTATAGACAAGTTAAAAGAATTTGGCTCTATGAAATAGTGGAGAAAAACATATGACAAGAAAAAAACAATTAATGGAATACCTTAATGAATTTATTGAATGTAGTAAAATACAAGGTGAATGAATGTTGAATGGTCATTTTAAAGCAGGTAATAAAGCATACAAAAAAACAGAAGCAATACTTAATATTGCAAAGAATGATGAAGAAAAAGAGAAGTTTTATACTATGCTTTTGAATACTGCTACTGATGCAAACATATTAACAAAGTGTTGTGCTCATATGTTAAGACTGAGCATAAATACAGAAATAGCAAGACAAAAATTAAATAGCATTGCAAAGGACAAAACAATTCATCCTTTACTAATGTCAAATGCCAAATTATTTTTACAGGAAGGGGATAAGGGAAATATTAAATCAATAGTATAGATATTAAAAGCTCTCTAAACTTTAGTGGGGTCAGTAAGAAATGACCATTAAACTTAAATGGGGTCAAAAGAAAAAAAGAAAGCTAGACCAAGAGAAAAAGGTTTAGCTTTTCATATGCGAACAACAATTAAATCAATTTATTATAAGAACTTCTAGGGTTCATTTTGTTTTTCTTAGAACGACAGGATGAATTCAAGGTAAAAGCAATTGTTTTATTGAAGCAATAGATATAGATAGCACGACATCAAAACTTTTGAAAATTTCTAACACCATTAGAAACAAGTTCAGTCTTATCGATTCTGCCATTCATATTTTCCATAGGTCCATTACTCACTCTTCTGCCTTTAACAAAGTGAAATGAATTAAGTATGTATTCTTTATATTTAACAAGCATAGTGGTAATCGATATATATTCCATGATTTCAGAATTGGCAAAATCGTGAATAAGAGTATCTAAAACATCTCGGGCATTATCGAAAGTACAAGTATCATTAAAGAAAAGATAACGAGAATAGAGTTCATAAGCAAGATTAAGTTTTGGATCAATAGCAAGAATTAAGTTAAGTATCTGTCTATAATTAATGTAACAATTAAGTACATGATTCAGTTTAGCTTTATTGTCAAGATTTACATTTTTGTGGGTTAATAACCAATTCCATTTCTTGAGTAAGTAGTAGTTTTTCCTATTTTCACGATTCGACTTATCTTGGTCTAACTTTTGTTTAATGTGATTCATAATTTTGATACGAATCTCATCAAAAGCGCAATTTCATGGGGTTCTACATTGAGTAATAATTTGATAAAATCTTCAATAGGGATAGTATTCCTCCTTCCTAATAGTGTGATGTTCGCAACAACATTCTATTACGGAAGTTTTTTATTTTAAATGTATCCCCACTAAAGTTTAAAGTACTAAAATAATAAGAACAATTAAGGAAGTTCATTTTTCATAATACAATTGGAAGACAACTAAAAAGGAAGTTTTATGTTTTGATACTTTTTAAAATCTCATTGTAAAAATCTGCAATAAATTATTAGTAATATGTACCTAAAAGAATAGGCGGGGTAAGAATGATGAAAATCTAAATATTCTCATACTAATAGAAAGAAGGCGACTATGAATAAGTTATTAAACAATTATTTTAATGATTACGAAAACTCAAAGAAAACAATAGATGATTAAGAAATGCTTGTTTTACCACTATATAAAAAAGAATATTTTTCCGTTTTTATTCTTATAGTCCATTGAAGCGGGTGTCTCACTTGCTGGATTAGGGATTACTTTCTTTGCAGTGATGATGTTATTATAAGAGTCAATCCGATTCTATCTGGTTAATAAAAGAGTGAAAACATGTACAAGAGAAATCACATACAAAGGGACTTTTTTTAGTATTGATGATGTGAATTTCAGCATAAATGAAATGAAGAAAACAATGATGACTTCACCAAGAAAGAAAAGTGACTCAATATATCAAATTCATTATTTTATATCTTTGGAATTACAAGATACAAAGAAAATAAAATTTTGGATTGAATCAAAAGCATCATTTGAAGACTATTTTATGTTGTGTGAGTTTTTTACTAGTGCAATAATGTTGTGCCCAGAAAAGTTAAATTTCAAGTAAATAAAGAAATAAATATTAATTATAGAAGGAGGATTCAAAATGTATTTAGATGCAGTATTCAGCATATCTCCCCAAGGTATAAAAAGCCTAAAGGATATTGAAAACAATAGAAGGCTCGATTATATTTTAGGGATTGGTGAAGATGATAGTTTTACTAAACATATGATTAACATAGGAGATTTTAGTAATACAACGAACTTATTTTACTATTTATTGTTGTCTCCAGAATTAAACCTTTCAGAATTGGAAGAAGCGAACACTGAAGCGTTATATAAAGATGAATATTTTCATATTTTACACATTAACAATTTCATGACAAAAAGTTTATATAAAAAAATACAGGAAATTGAATTGGATTATATAAGAAGTATAATGGATACAGCTAGTATCATGGATGTCCATTCAACGTATACAGGACTTGGAAAATTTCTCGAAATAAAAGATTTGATAGAAGAAGCAGTTTCAAAGAATGCTAATCTTTTGCTCATAATACGATTTAAGTAGTTATATTCGTATGTATTCTCTAAATAGTGGAATCCTATTATTAATTATTACTTATCAAGCTAAAAAGAGTTGATTTATCAACTTTATTATAATAACCAAGTGTATTCGTGAAAAAAGTCCAATAGAAAATGTTATAATAGCAAAAATGGAGGTTAAACAATGAAAGAGTATGGTTACATTAGAGTCTCTTCAAAGGATCAAAACCCAGATCGTCAATTTATTGCTCTTGAAGAGGTTGGGATTCTTAAAGAGAATATATACATTGATTTTGAATCAGGAAAAGATTTCAATCGAAAGAATTATAGAAAACTTATTATGAAAGTTAAAAAAAAGATACATTAACTATAAAAGCAATTGATCGTTTAGGTAGAAATTATGATGAAATTATTGAACAATGGGCGTTTCTTACAAAGAAAAAGGAAATTGATATAGTTGTTCTTGATTGCCCTATTTTGGATACACGAACGAAAACGAATGGTCTCACAGCAAAAGTGATTACTGATATATTTCTTCAATTAATGTCTTACGTTGCACAGATTGAAAGAGATAACATAAAACAACGTCAGCTTGAAGGAATATCGGCAGCAAAAGCAAAAGGTGTTAAATTTGGGCGTCCTAAAATGGCCATACCAGATGAATTTCCAACTGTCTATGAAAGTTGGAAAAAGAGAACGATTAGTTGTAGAGAAGCCGCGAGACGACTTGAAGTAAACCGTAATACTTTTTTAAGGTGGACTGAGAATAAAGAAAATGATAAGTAGAATTTTCTTGGTATAAAAACAATGTGATTTATTTATTATTACAATAAATGGTTCTTAATGTAGACTTTAGTAACCATACGATTTCAAGTTAAAATAACTTAATAGAGAACAGTTGGTCATAATCACGCTTACTGTATGGAAAGACAAACTATCGTGGTGATACCCTTATTTTACAAGCTTTTCAGCCATGTTTATTGAATTGATCACGCATTTGTTATGCGGATCTTTTTTTTACGTTCTAATTTTATCATTTGCGCATATAAAAGTCTACGATTATGACCATTATACATAAATCGTATATGGCTACATAATAAAAAGACTCAAATGAGTCTAGTTATTGACCAAAAATTGTCCCTTTTTGTAAAGAGGTATAAACAAGATACATATCGTTTGTTTGTATGCCATCCAAAGGATAGCAAGTCATTAAGGTGAGAGTATGGTCGCTTTTGTGAGCTGTTGCTTTCTGATTCCAAACATCCTTTGTATGATCGTAAATGTCAGTGCTATCAACAACATACACATAACGATCAACATCTGTTTCTACAATAAGTTTATCGCCTGTCTTAAGATCAGGGAGATTTTTAAATAATTGGTAATTATGAGCACCAATGCTACTAACTCCTGATTCTCCGAACATAGCGTAATTCCCTGCATGTCCAGAAGTAGTAATATGCCAATTATTGTTTACAGGATTGGCACCGTAGTAAACTGGCAACTCATAAATTTCCATTTTAGGAATTGTGATAGTAGCGACAATATCACCATCGTGATATTCAGCGGTGTTGTATCTTACATGCTTGATAGTATGGTTATTCCAATCGTTTTTGTATTTTTCCATAGTTTCAACTTTATCTTGATTCATTTGTGCAAAGGTGAGTGGAGTGTGTGCGACTTTTGGAAAAATAGCAATACTTAGTCCAACAATGCATGTTGCAAAACTTGTAAATATATGATATTTGCTTAACATTTGATTTCACCTCTGTTCGATTAAAGCATATCAAATCTTAAATGTTCAGACAAGAGGAAAAGATAAAATTCAGGGAAGGATGATAAAAATGACAAAAATTGGAATCTGTGATGATAATTCTACATTGCTTCAAAAGTATCAAAAAATGGTAGATGTAGTATCAAAGGAATGTGATTGGAAAATAAAATCTTATGCATTTAATGATGGAGAAGATGTACTGAAGATGTTGATAGAAGATGAGGAGTGCTTAGATATTCTATTTCTTGATATTTTGATGCGTAAGATGAATGGCATTGAAACAGCAAAAAAAATTAGAGAAATAAATAGTAAAGTTATCATTATCTTTTTAACATCAAGTGAAGAATATATATTCGAATCCATAGGTTTAAGTGCAATGGCATATTTATTGAAAGATCAATTAACAGAAGATACATTCAAACAAACATTATCTAAAGCAATTGGAATTGTAAATGAGTCAAAAAATGATGTTTTGCAATTCAAAAAAAGTGGTCGCATGTACAAGCTTTCATATCAAGATATCTGTTTTGTGAAAATCTATAAAGGCTATTGTTATATTCATCATTGGGATGGAATTATTTATGAAAGTGCTGATGCATCAATAGCTAATGAATTAATTGAAAATGGATTTTTTCAAGTGAATGAGCAGTATTTAGTTTCGTTACAGTATATTGGAAGGATTGAGAAAGACCATATTGTACTATCAGATCAAAGTAAAAATGAAATCCCAATTGATAAGGAGCTAAGTAAACAATTAAAACTAACCTTTGCAAATTTCATGATCCAAAAAGCGAAGAGAGAAATCTCTAATGGTAATTAATAAGCAAATGCTGTGTATTGTATATAGTGTATGTATTTTCCTTAGTTTATATACAATGTATTTAGGATTTCGTAAAATATTTAAAATTAAAAAATCCAAAATCATATCAAGCATCTTTATTTTGTTTACTAGTGTTATTCTTTCCATAGGTATTAGTATTATACCTAATTTACCTGCAACATATACTTTCGCGTTCTTCCTAATTACTATGTTGTATTGTGGAGGCTTTAAATTTTCTTTGAACCAAAGCTTTTTCGTAGGATGTTTCTATGTTTTCCATCTTATGGCATTTAAAGGTATTGTTCTAGGAAGTATGTCATTGATCCTAAAGATAAACACATTTATGGTGTTGCAGGATGTAGATTATAATATGATGGCAATTATCATTATACAAATACTATTATTTATTACCTTTATAATTTACATACAAATAATGAAAATACAGAATATCAGGAGTTTTTTAATTAATAGAAAGCAATTGATACATGTACTAGGCTGTCATATTGCTATATTACTATTTATGATATTCAATACTTTTACATATTATTATAATCTTGAATTAGTATGGGTGTCGATATCACAAATAATGATAAGCATTATACTATATGTTATTTATATGGTTGTGTTGGATTATGGAACACATATTGCAGATTTACTCCAACATAAAATGCGTGATCAAAAACAATTAGAAACAATACAATCACAATTAAGGCAACAAAACTCACTCTTAAAAATCACAGACATTGTGAATGTGTTCAAGCATGATTATAGAGAACAGATGTTAACGATTGAGGAATGCATCGAAAATAATCGTTTAAAAGATGCAATAAATGTATTGCAGAAAAATTGCTTATTTCAGCTAGATAAATTACCACATACCCAAAAATATTCGAATAACGTTATTATCAATTCACTTTTGATTAATCGACAGGAAATATGTGATGAAAAAGACATTCAAATGGATGCGATAGTTTTTTATCCTCAAGATTTGTCTATAACCGAAAGAGATCTTCACGAAGTATTACGAGTTGTTTCTGATAATGCGATTGATGCAAATGAAAAACTTGATAAGGAAAAAAGATTTATGAATTTAAAAAGTAATGTGGAGAAGCAATGGCTTAATATTCACATTGAAAATCCATATAGTGGAGTCATTTTATTTGATGGAGAAAGACCAGTATCTTCTTATGAACGAGAAGACGATGAAGGTATGGGTTTAATATACGTTGAAGAACTATTAGAGAAACACGATGGTATCATACGCTATGAAAATGATAAAAAGAACAAAATATTTAGTGTGTATATGTTGATTAGAATCGATGGATAATCGGAAAGGGAGAAATATACTATGAAGCAAGATTGGAATCATTACATTGGAGATTTAAAAGTAGGAAGACAAAATTTAGGTGAAGAAATGCCTGTAGTCGTTTATCGTTTATTTGAATTTACGATGAAAGAATCAATTGCGGATAAATATGGAAAAGAGGTTGCAATTGAACTATTTCGAGATGCAGGAAAGAAGGCTGGAAAGAGAATTTGTAAAGAGTTATTAGATGTAACACAGGGATTTACAGACTTCATGTCTTCGCTGGAAGAAGTGATGCTTTCTTTAAAAATTGGAATTTTACGAATAGAAGAAACAGACAAGGAAAACAAACATATTGTTATAACAGTAAGCGAAGACTTAGACTGCTCAGGACTACCTATGACAGGAGAAACGGTATGTAATTATGATGAAGGTTTTTTAATGGGAGTGTTAAAAGAATACACGGGGCAAGAATATGATGTGATTGAAATTGATTGTTGGGCTAAAGGGGGACGTGTTTGTCGTTTTAAGGCAAATATTGAATAGAAAGAGAAGGCGAATCCATGAAAAAGGATATAGAACTTCTTTGTGATTATCTTGAATGGATTTTGATTCATCCATTAGAAAATCAACAACTAACACTTCAAGATTCAGAGATGATGAGATTATATCAAACTATTGAAAAGTTTGTTGCAATCCTTAATCGAAATTATGAGATAACAGAGAATATTTCAGAAGGAAAATTGGACTCTGAGGTTGGCAAGGATAATCTTTATGCAGGTCCATTGATGGAATTGCAATCTATTTTAAAACATTTGACATGGCAACTAGGTCTGGTTGCAAATGGGAAACTCGATATGCAAATTCATTTTCTTGGAGATTTTTCAAAAACATTCAATCGCATGATTGCGCAATTAAAGGAACGAGAACAAGCCTTACTCGAAAATGCAAAATTAACAGAGGCACTTAATAATCAACAGTTTGAGATATTGGAAAAGGAACTTCAAGATCAAGCTGAGAAGTATACTCAAGTGATTGATTCAATGGAAGAATTAAGGAGATTCCGCCATGATATGAAAAACCACTTTATGTGTATTGACTCCTTGTTATTAGATGACAATATGCAGGGGGCTAGAGATTATATTCATTCTATTAATAATATTGTAGCAAGTTCATTCACATTAGAAACAAATGATAATTACATATTTAATGCGTTGATTGATGAAAAATTGAAAGTAGCATCACAATTAGATGTGAAAATCAAAAAAATAATTGCAATTAATCGTAGACTTGATATCAAAGATGTTGATATATGTATTTTATTTGGAAATGCACTAGATAACTGTATTGATGCTCTAAAAAAGGTCGAGCAAGAAAAACGTGAACTATCAATTACTGTTATTTTAGTTGAAGATACACTATCTGTTGAAATTGCAAATACATTCGAAGAGCCAGTAAGGATGGATGAAAGTATTATTCAAACGACAAAAAGTGAAAAACATAATCATGGTATTGGATTAAAAAATGTAAATGCAACTGTAGAGAAATATGATGGAGAAGTAAATATTGATATTAAGAATAATATATTCAAGCTGATTGTAGTTTTATGTAAAGTTTAAAACTATTCTTATGCAATAAATTATCAACGGTATGTACCTTAAAGATGGAAGGAGTGATACATGATATGGAAGATGGAATGAGAATTCAATATTATATTTTCAGAAAAAAATTATTGCTAATAAACTTTTATAGGAAGAAAGAAATGAGTTATGAAGATATTGCGTATGTGCTTAGTAGACACACAAAAATCATAAAAACATATTGTACGACATTATTATATGATGCTTGATGGTGAAGTGAGGTGAAACGATGTTAGAGAAGAAAAAAGAATATTTTGATATTAAATATGTAATTCAGCTTCAAAAAGGGGACAAGGATGCTTTCGATTTTATTTTTAATTATTATAGACACCATGTGTACTGGACTGGCATCAACTTCTTTTCTAACGAAGAGAAAGCGAAAGATCTTGTACAGTCTGTCTTTTTGGAAATATATCAAAATATAAATCAATTAAAAGAACCTACTAAATTCTATCCATGGATGAATCGCATTGCTTACACAAGATGTATGCAAATGCTGCGATATGAAATGAAAGACTCTCTACATTATACAAATGATTTGGGAGATGAATTTGTAGATGATTTCATAGAAGACAAGAGAAGTGATGATCCAATCACATATGTCCAAAAAGAGCAAATCAAGGAAATTATAATAAAAGAAATAGAGGAACTATCGCCAAAATATAGAACAATTTGTTATTTGAGATTCTTTGAAGATCTTAGTTATAAGGAAATCAGTGAGATTACACAAGTACCATTAGGAACTATTACAAACTATATAGGGCGATTAAAACCTAAACTAAAAAAAGCTTTAGAAAAACATGGATTTCATAGTGCAAGTTGTTTAAGTCTTATTATGATGCCGAACATAGTAGAATACTTTGAAGCATTTATTGAATTAAGAGAACCTTTGTCTGAGTTAGATTCTAAAGAGTTGCTACAAAATGTAAAAAAGTCAAAGAGGAAATTAAGCAAAAATGTAAAAGACCCTTGGCAGGTAGCTGCCTATGGATATATTGGAGTAGCATTGATGCTTCCTATGGGAGTAGGAGTATTATCGAACGAAAATATAACTAATCTAGATGTGAAAAACATAAGTGGTGCTGTCATAGAAAAAGTGAATTATCCAACGGAACTAACAAATGCTCCTTTTCAGTTACAAGTGAAGACATCAAGTAATCAATATGATGAAATCCTGTTGAATCGTAGTAGCAACTTAGTGGTATATGAGAATGGAGAATACAAAATTAGTTTAGTGAAGAATAACGAAGAGATTGATTGTAAAACCATATCTATTACAAATTTAGATACGGATATACCAATTATAACGAGACAATACTATACCGAAGGGAATTTATCATTGTACATAGATGATACAGATAGTTTAATCGATTTTGATAAAATTGAGTTTTATGAGGATGGGATTTTAACAAATAATTTTGTACTAAATAAAGAATTGAAAGAAATTTATATTTCGAAAGATGTTGAAAGCAACAATGTGTTGAAAGTTCCGGATATTGCAGGGAATGTAATGGAAGTAAATGTTATTTTTTATGAAATAATTGCAACAAAATAATCTTTTATTGCACCAGTAGTATGTGAGCGAAAAACTTTAAAGATTGGAGAGGTATTTATGAGAAAGAAAAAAATTGGTTCATTATGCAAAAAATTATCAATAGCTATGTTATGTATATGCAGCATAAACGTATGTATTGATTCTGAATTTATATCTTATATTCAAGGGGAGACAATAGAAATTCAAAGTACATTTAGTGAAACTTTATCGGAAGATAAGAAATCATCAAATATACAACTTACCATTGATCCTAAAGAAAATCAATTGATTGAAACAATTACTTTACCAGACGGTACAGTGATAGATGAAACTTTCATGGATAAGATAAGTGATCGAAAAGTGCAGGTTACATATGTAGCAAATGAAAATGATACATATAAATTTGTTGTAGATTATGTAGAAATGAAAGCACTACAAAATGAAGAATCTAAGAGTGCTACGGTGGAAGAAAATTCATCTAATGATGTTGTGGAGGATAAAAATTCTCCTTCCTATACAAAAGAAGAACATCAAGAGACACTCACCTATACAGTAAGTGGCATTGAGAGAACAGAAGAAAAACAAAAAGAGGAGACAGATACATCAGAGACAAAAGATATAACGTCTTCTCCCGAAAGTAGAAGTGACTTATTATCGTTAACTACGAATAAAGAAGGCGGCTGGAAATGGTGGGTTGATAATCAAACTGATATGACAGCAGGAAATACACATTTACAATATACTATGAAAGTAATGACTGATGCATCGGGTGTAAGTGAAAGAACGCTTAAATTTGCATTAGGAAATGAAGATGGAGGAGTTTTTAAAATTGTAGAGATTGCGAAAGATCCAACGGTTATAAAAAGCGCAGTAATTGCGAGTGACAATAGAAGCGTTGAATTAGTTATAAATAATTCTAATATTCCAACAACTGGGTGGACATTAGATGTTATTGCTATGCCTGAGGGGAAGGATGTTCGAAAAACCTATGTAAAAGGCAACCCAGTTTATGGAACTTATATCGGACAAAAGTTTTACGATAATCAAACCTTCGGTGCTTCTGCTTCCTTAACGGAAGGTGATAAAACCATTACTGCCAATATAGATTTTTCACTTGATTTGCTTTATACAGAAACAGGTGGAGAAGAAAGTAATGATTGGATTTTGGTTAATGGGCTGTTTACAAATATGAGCGATAGTGTAAGGAGTCTAAGTAAACTGGAAGTGTTAATGGATGGTAGACTGGGCTATAGTGGACAAAAAGCAGATGGATATTTAGGGGTAAAAACAACAGAACTTATGCATATGCCTGCTGGGGATGTAAAACAGAATATTTATACTCCCGCAATTTATGGAACAAAATTAGAGATGGAAGCGATTGATAAATCAAGCGCTACTGGTGTTGTAGGCTTACAGACTAAAGCGACATGCCCTATATCTGGCGCTTCGTATTATATAAACATGCCTGCAGATAAACAACGACCGTTAGCACCTGGTGAATATGAAGCAGATAAAAATGCAACAATTGAATGGTATCAATTGAAATATGACCCTATAACAAAAACTCTTTCAAAAGTGAAAAAAGTAATTGACTATGGCAAAATGAAGGTTACGGTTCCTGAATTTACTATTAAAAATAAAGTAAGATTTAATGAACAGGCAACAACAGTTGATGCGACAACCAATAGTATTCCTTTAAAATATTTGACAGATGGTGGACTGGATGCATGTGATTATAATAATGGAACCTTGACCTTTATAATTCCTGAACATTTCAATTTAGAAGGGCTTGCGGGTACGAATTTGTATACAAGTATTAAAATTACGTACAAAGATGGAAGTACAGCAATTGTAAATACTGCAGAAATGAGCGGAGTTGAAAAAACGAATTTATCCAAATTAAGTGATAAAAAAATAGTCGAAATCGAGTGCAAGTTAACCGAGAAAGGTATAATTGGACCATTTGATAAAACGGTAAATATATTTCCAATGTCCGACATACGTCAGACATTATATGGAAAATTTACAGATCCAGATGTAACTACAGACTCAAGAGATGAACCTGAAAAAAATAAGATTATCATTGAAGGTATTTTCGCTTCTGAAGACAAGAGTATAACAGCTAGTGGAAAAATTAATGCGCTATTCTATGATTTGGGAAAACCAATCGATAAACCATATATAAGCACTACAGATACAACACTACTGTTTGATAGTGGTAAACAATCTTATAACGATAGTGAGGCATCGTTTCAAAGTATTGTATTAGGGTTTGGTAAACTTAAGGATTTAGGCTCAGATGGCTTGACCACAAGTAGTCAACGTTATAAAAATTTAGATATAATTTTGTCGCCTACGATTGATCCGTCAAATGAAGCAGGAGATAATCAATGGAAAACTATACAATCCTATATGTTTAATCAGGCATTTGGTAACATCCCTGGCTCTAAATCGCTTGTTTACTATAAAGATGCATGGATAGAGTATACATTAACTGGAGAAACTTCACCAAGAAAAATATATATTAGTAAAAACGGTACTCTTCAGGGGACAGGAACAAACTTTCGTGAAATCTTTCCAGGATATAATGCGGAAAAAGATATCTTTTTAACTTCTCTAAAAATACATTTTGAAGAAGTGGGTATCCCATCGAGATTGAGTGCTACATCACTTTCTTCTATTTTTGCGATTGGTTATAATATGGATCGCAGATGGGTTTCAGAAAATCCTAAATATGCTGGCAAAACGAGGATTGAGGCTAGCTGGACATCAACGATTACATATGATGGGCAAACAGATGAACATGTTACTATATCAAACTATAAGTATTTTGTTTATGGAAGTTCCGCAATCCGCACCCCCGACACAAACATTCAAAAAGTTGGCGTCTATACTCCTACAACAGCAACGAAAGGCGTATTTATTCCAAATGATATAAAGATAACAATGCCTTTTTCAGTGAATAAAGGCAGCTCACAAAGAGCCCTTTTAGATGGGAAAGAATATGCTACACCTTTACCGAATGGTACCAAAGTATATTTAAAGCTTAACTCAACATACTTTAGTTATTATGGGTCAACCCTAGCAAGTAATCCTGACTCTCTCGTTGACCTTGTCAAAGACAAAAATGGAGATTCTTGGTTAGTATATGATATGAAAGGAATAATTCCTTCTTTACAAAATGGCTCAGATAGTTTTAGTGTTTCAATACCATCAAATACCATCAGACCTAATATAGCAGCTAAATCGGGTCAACAATATAATGTTTTTACTGAGGTATATGTAGACTTACAACCATTGGAACAAATGAGCACTGACGATAATATTGGTCATACTGACTATTTCTATGATACGTCTATTACATCTTTGTTAAAGCCAGATGTTTGGGGGATAGCGAATGATTCAAATGGATTGGTTCCAATAAAAGTAAAATCATCAACGCAAATTACTACAGCTGCAGCATCACAAGAAAATTTGTATATTTTATCAGGAAAAAATGATAATTTTCTGATGGAAGGTATTCATTGGAAGGCAAATGAAACAAAGCAGTTACAGGCAAATATACAACTAGGAACAACCACAAAGTATTACGATGAATATGAACTTTTTGTTCCTATTCCGCAAAAAGATGGAACAAGTGTGAATGTTGAGTCAAGCATTACGAAGAACAATACATTTACAATGCATGTGGAAAAGGTCAATTTACCTAGTGGAGTAACAGGAAGCGTAAAATATTATGATACAGAAGATGGAACTGGTACCTCTTCTTCAACACCTGATGAAAACACGAAATCTATACGAATTCTTTTAACGGAGTTTACTGGTAATGTAGAGGTTGGTTTAGAATTGTATACAAATGAAGAGCAAACTTATGAACTAGCAGATTTATCTTCTTCTTTTATAACAGCAAAATCTAGTTACAAGTATTATGTTGTTGATGATACTACGGGAAATATAGATTATACAACATTATTATCAGGGACCGCCCAAAGCAAGAATTTCGGAGAATATACATTTAATTGGTATGTATTGAGTGGAAAGATATTCGTTGATAATTTAAGTAAAATACCTGATGGTTTGTATAATACTGGAGACACCTTATATGATAAAGATACATTTACATTTAAGGATCTAATAGATAATAAAGATTACACAGCGAAAGTGAATCTAAATAACGGAGAATATAGATTACGTATACAACCTAAAAAGACCACATATGAAATAGCACCAGTAATAGTCGATGAAGCAAAGTATGTTTTAAGTGTTTATACGAGTTCTTATGCAAATGATGATATCAATACAAACTTCCCACGCGACTACAAAAATGAAGGTTCTAAGTTTACAGCTGATACATCGGGGTTGAGTGCAGAAAATGGGATAAAAGATTTTATGAAAGCTAATGTAGGGCTTTATAAGCAACCCACAATTACATCAAATATATTCCCGTTCCGCGTAAAAGTTGGAGAAGAATTAAATGCAACAATCACTTCTTCAATTGGATCACATTTTGATAAGATAGAAGCAATCGATGGAGAAATGTATGGAAGATTTTCGTCAAACAAAGAAGTTGATGTGGACAATGCACAGACAATTGGGAAAATAAAATTTGAAGGCACAAAGGAAACATTAGATACTGATGATAAAACGAGTATTTATAAATCGTTTGAAGTAACAATTAATAATTTCTTTGGAGAGAAAGTAAAGAAATCTGGACTTTACCAAGTATATAAAGACCCATTTGTGACTTTTATGAGAGATGTTGTTATTGATGGTGATACATATACTGGCACTTGGGAAAGTTCTGAAAATCCACTAAGTAAAGAGATAATTACAAAATCTTCAGGAGATGATTCTGGTAAACAAATAATTACCAATGATTTGGTTCCAAAAGTTGCATTTGTTGGATATACGATGAGTGGTTGGACACTAACAAGAGATGGAACTCTTGTAAAAGATAAAATTAATGACTTTACTGGGATTGAATTAGAGAAGTATGATATTCTTTATCCTTCATGGGAAGCAAATAACTATACCATAAAATACGATAAAAACACATCGAGTGCTATGGGCACCATGGAAGATTCCAATCATATCTATAATGCAGAAAAGACTTTGTCTAAAAACAACTTTAGTTATCAGGGATATACTTTCAAAGGTTGGAGTAAGTCTAAGGCTGGAACAGTAGATTATACAGATGAACAAAGTGTGAAAAATCTTACTAGCATAAAAGATAAAGAAGTTGAATTATATGCTGTTTGGGAAGCAAATTCATATGATGTTGAGTTCATTGCTAATGGAGCTGACGGATCATCAACTATGAATAATCAAAGCTTTGTTTATGATAAAGCTCAACCTTTAACAAAAAATAAATTTACGAAAACAGGATATACATTTATAGGTTGGACACTACATGCAGATGGTACGGGTTTGATGTATAATGATGAGGCACTAATCAAAAACTTAACTACTCAAGCAGGTGGAAGTGTCAATCTTTATGCACAGTGGTCCATAAAAAAATTCAGTGTGACATTCGATAGTAATGGAGGATCAACTGTTGATAATTTAGAAGATATACCATATGATACGAAGCTAGCGAGTCTTACAATTCCGAAAAAAGCAGGATACGATTTCGAAGGCTGGTATAAAGATGATAAGTTATTACAAAAATGGGATTTCGACGCGGACACAATCACATCAAATACAACTTTGTATGCGAAGTGGAAACTCAAGAACTATAGCGTAACTTATGATAGTCAAGGTGGAAGTTCAGTGGTAGCTAAAACTGAAGTCAAATATAGTGATAAAGGGTTACTACCAAGTGATCCTGTAAAAGAGGGTTATACCTTTAAGGGATGGAAGTATGGTGATGTAGTTGTAATATCGACTATGAGCTATGAAGATTTAGTGCATGATGACTCAATTATGAGTATCCAACTTATTGCACAGTGGGATATAAATTGGTATAGCGTAAATTTTAAGTTTGTAGGTGATAACATTCCTAAAGATGTTACTTGTCCATCAAGTATTACTGTTGAACATGGTACTTTGATTGTTCAACCGAATATTAACACGCCAGCAAATTGGACGTTTAATGGGTGGTATAAAGATAAGGAATGTAAAGATAAATTTGATTTTATGCAACCTATTACAAGTGAAATAAGTTTATATGCAAAATGGGAGTATGAGAAGACATCGGTTCCAGAAACAGGAACAACTCCATCCGATACTAATGACGCACCTATGTCAAATACATCTATAAAAACACCTAATAAAGATACTACGATGGCTCCTGACGAAAAAACGATGGAAAAAGAGTTGGCAGTAGCAGTGAGTAGGGATATACCATTAAGCGTTGCTAAAAAAGGCATTACAGATGAAATTCTACGACAATACATCACAGCAACAACAAAGAATGGTGCAGTAGGGTTTTCAATAGTGTCTCATACGGTTCTAGCGGAAGTAGGAAACTACAAAGTAATCATCCGATTAGACAATGGTCAAGAACTTATCGTCAATGTGCGAGTGGTTGAAGATAGCGTAGAAAATTTTGAAAAACCAAAATACGGGAATGAACATACTTGTTATATTCATTGGATTACATTGTTGTTATTAGCTGGATACAGTTTTTATAGTATCGTGGTTATAGTGAAGTGCAGAAAAGAAAATAAGGAATTAGAAACTGCCCTGAATAAATTTGAAGGGAACTAGATATTTATGAGAGGAGATGAGTAGATGAAAATAAGAACGATTATATCATCTTTGTTCTTGATATGCATTACTATTCTATTCTATTTTGGTTATTGCGAATGGGATGTTTGGTTCTATATATCCAGTGTACTAATCACTGTTGTGTTTATGTTTGTTTTCATTAGACAACAAAAAAAATACACAGAATTAACAAAACAAAAAAACGAACTAGATATTATGTAAAGCAAAATCAAAGTCTTTAAAAATTTGTAGGGATAAGCTATAAAAAAGTGTGGAAAGACTATAAATGATTATGTGTTTATTATTCAAGAAATAGTGTGAAATTGATATAAAAATATATGTTAAAAAGGGCGGGTATCCGCTAAATAGTGCGGACCCATGAAAAAGTGGCACTTTATGATGGGGAGTCGCTATGTTGTATAGTGTGCAAAAAAGATGATTTAGTTTAATAACTATGGACCTTTAAACTTTAGTGGTGTCTGTAAGAAATGACCACTAAACTTTTATGGGGTAAGTAAGTAATCAAAGGGCAAAATCATGAAAATGGTTTAGACTGAAAAAAACGACTCACTTTTAGGTTCAAAGATTAGGATTTCAGAAAAAAATATGAAAAGATAGATATTTAGTGAAAAAATCACAGTATCCATCTTTTTGTCTATGCACAACTTCTGTGATTTCAATATCTTCATCTTTTATATCTAGAAATTCTATGATATCATTTGACATTGTTATTGATGTTGAGCATAGACTGTTCAATGATAAGGAAAAAAGAAGGGATGTAAACTTTTTCAGTTTATTACCTTCTTTTTCGTTGTTTATTTCTCAAACCCTAAAGTTTGACCCTAAAAGTGCCGAACCCAAAATTTTTTTGGATAGCCAAGTCTTTTTTTATACTGTAAATGTAATAATTCAGAAAAAAACTGAAGTATGTATATCGCTCAATGATAATACGTTGCTTTAGTATATGTTGGTAATACTAGTTTGATACGATTTTGATCTGAAACTGAGTGTACTGTATAGAATGGATGGACTGTGCAGATTTTGTAACACTAGATGGACGATATAACAATAAACGCACAATTTTAGATAATCCTTTCGAGGACGCCATTGAAATTTAAGCCCCTTAAACAGGGGCTTTTTTCATGCTTAAATTAGAAATGATATGATTTTGATATGAATCATGAAATATATGAGAATAAGTTAAGTTTATTATCTTGATACACAATAATGATTATATTGATAAGGAGAAATGGGTAAATTTATTGGTTAATGAATGAAGGTTAAATCTAGAAATTGTGATTTTATCATATGAATACGAAAACTTTGATATAATAAAAAAAGGGAGATATTCTTATGAAGATTGCTGTAGTTGAAGATAATGTAGAATATTCTGATTTACTTTATCAAAGATTGATTAATCAAAATACCAATATCCATTTTGAGATATTCAATGATGGAGAAAGTTTTTTGATGAAAGAAGTGAATTTTGATTTAATTATTTTGGATATTGAATTGCCAGGAATTGATGGTATAAAGTTGTCGAAATCAGTTATAAATAAGAAGACAAAGATTGTTTTTTTGACTTCTACTTCTGATAGAGTATATGAAGCTTTTGGAGAAAATGTTCTTGGATATTTACTTAAAAGTAATGATATTGAAGTAAATATTAATCAACTCAGCAAATTTATAAATCAAATTCAGGTAAGAACATCCA